>CAWAGL010000016.1:0-10325 GCA_963781515.1 uncultured Actinomycetota bacterium | reverse complement strand
GGAGGTCGGCGGGCACATCGCGACCTACCAGTCGTCGGCGAGCCTCTACGAGGTCGGCTTCAACCACTTCTTCCGCGGGCACGACCACCCCGGCGGAGGCGACCAGATCTACTTCCAGGGCCACGCCTCCCCCGGCATCTACTCGCGGGCGTTCCTCGAGGGCCGGCTCAACGAGGAGCAGCTCTACCGGTTCCGCCAGGAGGTGCAGCACGGCGTGGGCAAGGGCCTGCCGTCGTACCCGCACCCGCGGCTGATGCCGGAGTTCTGGGAGTTCCCCACCGTCTCCATGGGCCTGACCGGCATCAACTCGATCTACCAGGCGCGGTTCAACCGCTACCTCCACAACCGCAACATCAAGGACACCAGCCAGCAGCGCGTCTGGGCGTTCCTCGGCGACGGCGAGATGGCCGAGCCCGAGTCGCTGGGCGCCATCGGCGTCGCCGCGCGCGAGGAGCTCGACAACCTCACCTGGGTCATCAACTGCAACCTGCAGCAGCTCGACGGCCCGGTCCGCGGCAACGGCAAGATCATCCAGGAGCTGGAGTCGACGTTCCGCGGCGCCGGCTGGAACGTCATCAAGGTCGTCTGGGGTCGCGAGTGGGACGCACTGCTCGCCCGCGACGTCGACGGCGTGCTCGTCAACCAGATGAACACCACCCCCGACGGCGCGTTCCAGACCTACTCCACCGAGAACGGCGGCTACATCCGCGAGCACTTCTTCGGCGGCGACCAGCGTCTGCGCGCGATGGTCGAGCACATGTCCGACAGCCAGATCGAGCACCTGCCGCGCGGTGGCCACGACTACCGCAAGGTGTACGCCGCGTTCGACGCCGCGACCAAGCACGTCGGTCAGCCGACGGTGATCCTCGCGCACACCGTCAAGGGCTGGACCATCGACGCACTGGAGGGCAAGAACGCCACCCACCAGATGAAGAAGCTCACCCTCGACGACCTGAAGAAGTACCGCGACCGGCTCTACCTGCCGATCAGCGACCGCGACCTCGACGAGTCCTACGAGAACACCGGCGGGGCGCCGTTCTTCCACCCCGGCATGGACTCCCCCGAGGTCCAGTACATGCTCGACCGCCGCAAGGCGCTCGGCGGCTCGCGTGCCGCGCCGCCTCGACCGCTCCTCGACGCTGAAGCTGCCTGCCGACTCGATCTACAGCGAGCTCAAGCAGGGTTCGGGCAAGAACAAGATCGCCTCGACGATGGCCGTCGTCCGGTTGCTCAAGGACTGGATGAAGGACCCCGAGATCGGCAAGCGGATCGTGCCGATCGCGCCCGACGAGTACCGCACGTTCGGCATGGACGCGATGTTCCCGACCGCGAAGGTCTACAACCCGGGTGGCCAGCAGTACGAAGCGGTCGACCGCAAGTTGTTGCTGGCCTACAAGGAGTCGCAGCAGGGCCAGATGCTCCACGAGGGCATCTCCGAGGCCGGGGCGATGGCGTCCGCGACCGCTGCCGGGTCGGCGTACTCCACGCACGGCGAGCACATGATCCCGTTCTACATCTTCTACTCGATGTTCGGCTTCCAGCGCACCGGTGACTCCATCTGGGCGATGGCCGACCAGATGGCGCGTGGCTTCCTCATCGGCGCCACCGCCGGCCGCACCACGCTGACCGGTGAGGGCCTCCAGCACGCCGACGGGCACTCCCCGCTCCTCGCGGCGACCAACCCGGCGGTCGTGCACTACGACCCGTCGTTCGCCTACGAGATCAGCCACATCATGCAGTCCGGTCTGGAGCGGATGTACGGCGCCGACGCGGAGAACGTGATCTTCTACCTCACCGTCTACAACGAGCCGGTGTCCCAGCCCAAGGAGCCCGACGACGTCGACGTCGACGGCATCCTGCGCGGCATCCACCACGTGTCCTCCAGCGACACCGACGGGCCTCGCGTCCAGCTGCTCGCCTCCGGCGTCGGCTTCCCGTGGATCATCGAGGCCCAGCAGATGCTGGCCGACGAGTGGGGTGTGGCCGCAGACACCTGGTCGGTCACGTCGTGGAACGAGCTGTCGCGCGATGCCATCGACGCCGAGAAGTGGAACCTCAACCACCCCGGCGAGGAGCCTCGCCGGGCCTTCGTCGCCGACAAGCTGGCCGACGCGGCGGGTCCCAAGGTTGCGGTCACCGACTACATGCGGGCCGTCCCGATGCAGATCGCCCGCTGGGTGCCCGGTGACTTCCGCGTCCTCGGCACCGACGGCTTCGGCTTCGCCGACACCCGCGCCGCCGCCCGACGCTACTTCCAGATCGATGCGCCGTCGGTCGTGGTCGCGGCACTCCAGTCGCTCGCCGACGCCGGCGAGATCCCGCGGGAGAAGGTGGCCGAGGCGTTCGCCAAGTACCGCATCGACGACCCGACCGCCGTCCGCGGCGTGGCCCAGGAGGGTGGCGACGCCTGATCCGAGACGCGCAGCGGATCGGATGATGGTGGTCGAGCAGCGCGCGCAGCCGAGGCACGAGGCTGCGACCGCGCGTGTCGAGACCTAGGCGCCGGTGTTGCCGATCGCGTGCACGGGCGCGATCGGCGCCTCACCGGCCTCGGCCTGCAGGGCGGGCCGCGCCGGGCCGTCCTTGAGCAGCGAGCGCCAGCGCCCACGCGTGTACGCCGCGGGCTGGGTGGTGCGGATGAACTCGTTGAGGATCTTCACGAACCGTTGCGGGTGGTCCTTGTGCGGGAAGTGCCCGGCGTTCGGGACCACCTCGACCCGAGCCATCGGCGCGAGGGCGGCCGCGTTGCTGGCGTGCCGTACCGGGATCACGGCGTCGTCCTCGCCCCAGATCACGCACATCGGCATCGCCTGGGTCAGGTAGGCACGGTCGGACATCGTGACGATCTGCCCACGCCAGTCGACCACGGCTCGCACCACGTGCCGGATGGCCGCCCGCGAGCGCGGATCCTTGAACGACTCGTAGATGTCGGCGACCTCGTCGAGGTCGCGGGTCCGCTTGAGACCGGAGGCCGCGAGCACCCGCAGTCCGGCCACGCCGACGTGCCGGACGCCGGGCAGGGTCAGCATGCCCATGGTCTGGTGGAAGCCGGGCGCGGTGATGGCGCGGATGGCCGGGGAGACCTCGGGGCCGAGGCCGCCGGTCGAGACGAGCAGCATCCGCTCGGTGCGCTCGGGGAACTGGTAGGCGAACTGCATCGCCACACCGCCGCCGAAGCTGTGGCCGACGACGGTCACCTTGTCGACGCCCAGGACGGTCAGCAGGTCGCGCATGCCGTTGGCGTAGCCGCCGACGCTGTAGTCGGCGCGCGGCTTGTCCGACAGTCCGTGGCCGAGCAGGTCGGGCGCGATCACGGTGTAGCGGCGGGCCAGCGACTCGATGACCGGGTGCCACGTGGTGTGGTCGCAGCCGAGCCCGTGCAGCAGGAGCACGGCCGGGCCCTTGCCGACCTTGACGTATGCGCGCCGGTGCCCGTGGATGTCGACGAACGAGACCTCGTGCCCCATGCCTGTCACGGATCCTCCTACGGGGTGGCCGTTCGGACAATTCAACCACCAACTATGCGTCTGGGTGCACACTGACCCCGCACACCGCCCCTGGACTAGCCTCGCTGGCATGGGTGTGGAGAAGCGCGAGGCCCGGCGGCCGGAGACGGCCCGGGACCGGGTGGCCGACACCCTGGCCCGATCGACCGGCGCGCTCAGCAGGACCGCCATGGCCCGCATGGAGTCGGACATGGGCTGGTTCGGTGAGCTCAGCGCCGAGGACCGCTCCTGGGTCGGCCTGATCGTCCAGTCCGGCATCAAGGGCTTCGTCGACTGGTACCGCGGGTCCAACGAGGACGACCACGTCGGCAACGCGCTGGCCACGTCGGTCTTCGGCGCCGCTCCCCGCGCCCTCACCGGCGTCATCAACCTCCAGCAGACCGTCGACCTGGTGCGCCTGAGCATCGATGTCATGGAGAGCAACGTCGATGAGATCCTCGGCGCCGACGACGCCCCGGCCGTGCATGCCGCCGTGCTGCGCTACGCCCGCGAGGTCGCGTTCGCCACGGCCGAGGTCTATGCCCGCGCCGCCGAGGCGCGGGGCGCCTGGGACGCCCGCCTCGAGGCGCTGGTGGTCGACGCGGTGCTCCGTTCGGAGGCCGACGAGAACGTCCTCTCCCGTGCCAACGCGCTGGGCTGGGGCGACCACGGCGACGTCGTCGTGGTGCTGGGGTCCGTACGCCGCGAGCACGCCGAGCACCACCTCTTCGACGAGGTACGCCGCCTGGCGGGCAACGCCGGCATGGACGCACTGTGCGCCACCCAGGGCGACCGACTGGTCGTCGTGCTGGGCGGCGTGGACGACGCGCTGAAGGGCGCCGAGCAGGTGGTCACGCTCTTCGGCCCCGGCCCGGTGGTGGTCGGCCCGGTCACCGCCGACCTGCACCATGCCCACCTCTCGGCGCGCGCCGCCCTCTCCGCCCATCGCAGCGCCGGAGGTTGGCCCGACGCGCCTCGGCCGGTGCTCACGAGTGACCTGCTGCCCGAGCGAGCGCTGGCCGGCGACGGCCACGCCCGTCGCCACCTGGTCGACGAGATCTACCTGCCGCTGGCCACCGCCAAGGGCACCCTCGTCGAGACGCTCACGGCGTACTTCGCCTCCGGGGCGTCCCTCGAGGGCGCGGCCCGGACGCTGTTCGTGCACCCCAACACCGTGCGCTACCGCCTGCGTCAGGTGGCCGATCTCACCGGCTTCGCCCCCGGCACGCCGCGCGACGCGTTCACGTTGCAGATCGCGCTGGTGCTCGGGCGGCAGTCGGGCCGAGATTCTTTGTAGGAACCCTACAAACTTTCCCGGGCTGATTTCGTGCGCGCCCGAGGCGCGCCGATGGCCCTCGACCCGGCAGTCTAGACCTGTGCTCGTCATCGTCGCCCCCGGTCAGGGGGCCCAGACCCCCGGATTCCTCCAGCCCTGGCTGGAGGACCAGACCTTCCGCGCCCGCTTCGAGTGGCTCTCCACGGTCGCCGGGATCGACCTGGTCCACTACGGCACCGACGCCGACGCCGACGCGATCCGCGAGACCCAGATCGCCCAGCCGCTGCTCGTGGCCACCGGCCTGGTCGCTGCCCTCGAGCTCTTCCCGCACCCCGCCGAGGCCTTCGCGCGCATCGGTGCCGTCGCCGGTCACAGCGTCGGTGAGCTGACCGCCGCAGCGGGGGCCCGCGTCATCACCGCCGAGCAGGCCATGGTGCTCGTTCGCGAGCGTGGCAAGGCCATGGCCGCGGCCGCCGCCGTCACCCCGACCGGCATGACCGCGATGCTCGGGGGCGACCGCGACACCGTGCTCGCGTCCCTCGAGCGGCACGGGCTGACGCCCGCCAACGACAACGGTCCCGGTCAGATCGTCGCCGCCGGCACCACCGAGCAGCTCGCCGCCCTGGCCGCCGATCCGCCCGAGAAGGCCCGACTGATACCGCTCAGCGTGGCCGGGGCCTTCCACACCACGCACATGGAGCCGGCGGTAGGCCAGCTGGCCGCGCACGCCCGGTCGGTCTCCACCCACGACCCGCGCACCCGCGTCATCTCCAACAAGGACGGCGCCGTCGTCCCTGACGGCCGCGACGTGCTGGCCCGGATGGTCGGCCAGATCGCCAACCCGGTCCGCTGGGACCTCTGCATGGACACCATGCTGGACCTCGGTGTCACCGGCATCCTCGAGATGCCGCCGGCCGGCACCCTGACCGGCATTGCCAGACGGGCGATGAAGGGCGTCGAGACGTTCGCGCTCAAGACACCCGACCAGCTCGACGCGGCCCGCGACTTCTGCGACAAGCACGGCGAGGCCTCCCCGATGGAGGACTCCCCGACCTCGCGCACGGTCGCATCCCCCGGCCAGCCCCTGCTGCGCCCGCACCCGGAAGGTACGAACTGATGGCCCTGACCTCACCCACGGGGGCCGCCCACGCGGCGATCCTCGGCGTCGGCGCCTACCGGCCGACGCGCATCGTGCCCAACTCCGACGTCGTCGACGCCATCGACTCGAGCGACGAGTGGATCCAGCAGCGCTCGGGCATCAAGACCCGCCGTTGGGCGGGGCCCGAGGAGACCGTCCAGATGATGTCGGTCGAGGCCTCCCGCATCGCCATCGAGCGGGCCGGTCTCGACGCCCGCCAGATCGACTGCGTGGTCGTCGCGACGGTCTCCCACATGCTCCAGACACCGGCCGTCGCGGCCGCCATCGCCCACGAGCTCGGCACCGATCAGGCCGCGGCCTTCGACATCTCGGCGGCGTGCGCGGGCTTCTGCCACGGCATCTCGCTGGCCTCCGACTTCGTGCGGGCCGGCAGCGCCCGGCACGTGCTGGTCATCGGCGTCGAGCGGCTGACCGACATCCTCGACCTGACCGACCGCGGCACCGCCTTCATCTTCGCCGACGGCGCGGGCGCCGCCGTGGTCGGCCCCAGTGACACCCCGGGCATCGGCCCCGTCGTGTGGGGCTCCGACGGCGAGCAGTTCGACCTGATCCGGCAGCGAGAGGACTGGCGCGATGTCGTCGGCACTCCCGAGGTGCCCGGCAGCGGGGTGATGCCGCACCTGATGATGCAGGGCAACCCGGTCTTCCGGTGGGCCTCCTTCGCCATGGCCAAGATCGGCCAGCAGGCGCTCGACAAGGCCGGCATCACCATCGACGAGCTCGACGTCTTCGTGCCCCACCAGGCGAACATGCGCATCATCGACGCCATGGCGCGATCGATGAAGCTGCCCGACCGGGTGCGCATCGCCCGTGACGTCGCCGACCAGGGCAACACCTCGGCGGCATCCGTCCCGCTCGCGCTCGACCGGATGATGGCCGAGGGCGACGCGAAGTCCGGCGACACCGCCCTGCTCATCGCCTTCGGCGCCGGCCTCGCGTACGCCGCGCAGGTCGTCGTCGTCCCCTGAGTCGTTCCACCACCGCACCACCACCAGATCCACCACCAGAAAAGGAATCAAGATGGCCACCACCGAAGAGATCCGCACCGACCTCGCCGACATCGTCAACGAGGTCGCCGGCATCCCCGCCGAGGACGTCCAGCTCGACAAGTCGTTCGTCGACGACCTCGACGTCGACTCGCTGTCCATGGTCGAGGTGGTCGTGGCAGCCGAGGAGAAGTTCGGCGTCGCGATCCCCGACGACGAGGTCAAGAACCTCAAGACCGTCGGCGACGCCGTCGCGTTCATCGAGCGCGCCCAGGGCTGAGTACCCTGACGTCGCCCCAGTACCCCCCTCGCACAGGAAGTAGTCGCCCATGAGCAGCACTCGCGTGGTCGTGACCGGCCTCGGCACCACCAACCCCGTCGGCGGAGACGTCGCAAGCACCTGGGAGGCCATGCTCAAGGGCGAGTCCGGCGTCCGCCGGATCGAGGAGGACTGGGGCGACGACTTCCCGGTGCAGATCGCCGGGACCGCCAAGGTCGACCCGGCAACCGTGCTCGACCGGGTCAAGGCCCGGCGGCTCGACCGGTCGTCGCAGCTGGCGATGGTGTCGGCGATGGAGGCCTGGGCCGACTCCGGCCTCGACGACGGGGGTGTCGAGGCCGAGCGGCTGGGCGTCGCGCTGGCGTCCGGCATCGGTGGCGTGCACACGCTGCTCTCCAACTACGACACGCTCAAGGAGAAGGGCTTCCGGCGGGTCTCACCGCTCGCCGTGCCCATGCTCATGCCGAACGCCCCGGCCGCCAACGTCGGCCTGTACGTCGGGGCGCGTGCCGGAGTGAACACCCCGGTCTCCGCCTGCGCCTCGGGCAACGAGGCCGTGGCCCTCGGTCTCGACCAGATCCGGCTCGGCCGAGCCGACGTCGTGCTCTGTGGCGGCACCGAGGCGGCGATCCACCCCCTGCCGATGGCGGCGTTCGCCCAGATGATGGCGCTGTCCAAGAACTCCGACGACCCGACCACCGTGTCGCGTCCGTGGGACGTCGCCCGGGACGGTTTCGTGCTGGGCGAGGGTGCCGGTGTGCTGGTGCTCGAGTCCGAGGAGCACGCCCTGGCGCGCGGAGCCCACATCTACGCCGTGGTGCTCGGTGCCGCGGTGACCAACGACGGCCACGACATCGCCCAGCCCGACCCGAGCGGTCAGGGCGGCGCCCGGGCGATGGCCGGCGCGATCAAGGACGCCGGCGTGGCCGCGTCCGACGTCATCCACATCAATGCCCACGCCACGTCGACCCCGCAGGGCGACATCGCCGAGGGCCTGATGATCCACTCGGTCCTCGGCGACTCCGCCAACGACGTGGTCGTGACGAGCACCAAGTCGATGACCGGCCACCTTCTCGGTGGCGCCGGCGCCCTGGAGGCCGTGGCCACCGTGCTGGCGCTG
Organism: uncultured Actinomycetota bacterium; assembly: GCA_963781515.1. GTDB lineage: Bacteria > Actinomycetota > Actinomycetes > Propionibacteriales > Nocardioidaceae > Nocardioides. The sequence goes on along the minus strand of CAWAGL010000016.1, from coordinate 2,019 downwards.
CGTGACCGGGTGTCGCCGCCGACGATCAACCTGGACGACAAGGACGCCAAGGTCGACCTCGACATCCCGACCGAGAAGCGCGAGCTGCGCAGCGGCGACGCCGTCGCGATCAACAACTCCTTCGGGTTCGGCGGGGCCAACGTGGCCGTCGTCTTCGGCTCGGTCTGAGCCCGACCGAGGGCCCGATCGGGCAGCACCCGCTCGGAGCAGGACCGCTCACCGAGAACACCCCCATGGTGCCTTCCCGGCCGCCTCAGTGGTGGTCGCGGCGGCTCACACCACCTGGTGGAGCCACCTGACCGGAGCGCCCTCGCCGGCGTGCCGGAAGGCCTCGAGCTCGTCGTCCCACGGCTTGCCGAGCAGCTTGTCGATCTCGTTGAGCAGGGTGGTGTCGCCGAGCGCGGCCTTGACCACGGCCGCCTTCAGCCGGTCCTCCGGGATCATCAGGTCGCCGTGCAGGCCGGTGACCGCGTGGAAGACCCCGAGCTCGGGGGTGAAGGAGAAGCGAGCGCCCTCGGCCGCAGACGTGGGCTCCTCGGTGATCTCGAAGCGGAGATGGTTCCAGCCGCGCAGCGCCGACGCGACCGCGGCCGCCGAGCCCACGGATCCGCTCCAGGAGAGCTCGGCACGGTAGGACCCGGGCTGGGCCGGCTGCGGGGTCCAGTCGAGACTCACGGCAACGCCGAGCACACCGCCCACGGCCCACTCGATGTGGGGACACAGCGCCGAAGGCGCCGAGTGGACGTACATGACGCCCCGGGTGGCAGTGCGGGATGCAGCGGTTGCAGCGGTCACCATGAGCTCCTTGATCACCGGCGTCGAGGTACGCCTTCCCCAGCGGTCTCGATATGGCGAGCAGGTGTTACAGGTGACACGTATGTGGTTGTTGACCCCATTGTGGCCCATGAGGCAGCAGTGCGCCAGTGATACGACGTCTCCTCGCCCCGGCGTGTCCCGCCGGGGAGGCCGGGTCCCCGACTCAGTCGGGCCGGTCCATCCGCTTCTCGAGCATCTCGGCGCGCAGGGCGGCATCGGTGATCTCGTCGCTGTCGATCGAGTGCGTGCGGTGGAACCACGCCAGGGCGTCGCTGTCGCGGCCGGCGGACTCGAGGGTGTCGGCGTACGCATAGCGCAGGCGCACCACCCAGGAGGAGCGGCTCTTGGACGTCAGGGGCGCGAGCTCCAGGGTGCGCAGCGCGGCGTCGAGCTGACCCATGTCGCGCCGGGCACCCGCCTCGACGAGCGTCATCTCGGCCTTGGCCTCGGCGCTGAAGTTCGGCACCGAGGGGCTCTTGGCGAGCTTGATCGCCTGCTCGGGATGGCCCAGGGCGCGGTGGCAGTCGGCCATGATCGGGAGGTAGGCCGTGGCGCCGTTCATCCGCTTGGCCGCACGCAGCTCGGACAGCGCCTCCGCGTAGTGCCCCGACGCGTACGCCGACTCGCCGACCGCCTCCCGCACGACGGCGAGCCGGGAGGCTCGGGCGCGCGCAGCGAGGGCGTGCTGGTAGGCGGCCTCGGGGTCCTCGTCGATGAGCATGCCGGCGGCCGCGAGGTGGCGGGCGACGCGGGCGGCGAGCTTCTCGGGCAGGCCCTTGAGCTGCGCGATCACGGATGCGTCGAGCTCCTTGCCGGTGATCTCCTCCGGCAGCTCGGGACCGTCGTACCTGGCCTGGTCGGCGCTGCGGGGCTCACGGTCCTCGCGAGGCCCGCGGCGGTCGTCGCGACGGTTGACGTCGCCGCTGCGCTGGCCGCCGCCGCGCTGACCCGTCGATCGGTCGGGACGTCCACCGCCGGCGCGGTCCGGCTGACCGCCGCGCTCGGGTCGACCGGGGGCGCCGCCGCGTTCGGGCTTCCCCCGACCACCGGAGCTGCCGGAGCGCCCGCCCCCTCCGGATCGACTGGGGGGCTGACTGCGACGTTCCTCGGCCACGACTTCACCTTTCAGGGGGACTGCTTGCTGCGGTGGCCGCACGGGGCCCAAATGGCGTAGAGGCCACCCGGTCCGGGTGGCCTCTACGG
>CAWAGL010000015.1:0-125259 GCA_963781515.1 uncultured Actinomycetota bacterium | reverse complement strand
CCACGCCGATACGAGCCCTCCTATGGCGCCGGCCATCGATCGATCTATACCTCGGCTACCAGCGGATGGATGATTTAGCAGCATGAGCGGGTTCAGCGGCCGCAGTAGGTGGCTGGGTAGCCCATGACTCTGAGCGAAGGAGCAGCTGTGGCCGTCGGCGTGTTCGCAGGCATCCCGGTGCAGGACTACTCGACAGCGGTGGAGTGGTACGAACGGCTCATGGGCTCACCACCCTCGTTCTTCCCCAACGACGTCGAGGCGGTCTGGCAACTGGCCGAGAGCCGATTCGTCTACATCATCGAGGACCACAAGCGCGCCGGTGGCGCCGTGCTCATGATCTGGGTCGACGATCCCATCGCGGAAGCGGCTGAAATCGCCGGGCGAGGACTTCAGCCGGTCAACCTCGAGAAGCACGACACGGTGTGGAAGTACGTGTTCCATGACACCGACGGCAATGAAATCGGCATCGGCGGTGACACCGCGACACGCCAGTCCGAGTAACTCGACACCTACAGCTGATCCCCCGTCGCCATCATCAGCGGCGAAGCCGTGGAGCTGGTGGCCGGCTAAGGCGACATTCAAGTGCGCCGCCTTTCCCATCTCCCGGAAGGACCCGCGACCAGTCCGATCCTGCGCCGCGACAGCGACAGCGACATCGGCCTCGAGCCGTTCGAGAGTCAAGTGCTGGACGGCAACACAGCTACTGGTCGGGCACCGACACTGACAGGAAGGCCCCAACTGCGGCCGCTCTGCGCGCCGTCGCAAAGGTGACCCATTCCGCCGCCTATCGGCGCTCACGGCTTGCGGGATCAGCCGAGAGTTCGGTCTCTGTCTCTCGCCCGCAAGCTGTCGACCGGAGCGCGAGGACTCTGCCGGGCAATCGTCCGAGAGATGGAGGCGCCCACCCGTAGTGTCGCCCCGTGAGCCCTGAGGATCTGCGCCTGCTGGCACGGTCGGCCCCCGAGCGCTGGTCCGAGCTCGAGCTCGTCCACCGTTCGAACTACCTCGACTTCCGAGTCACGCTGCGGCACGGCGAACTCGTTGGAACGCGACTCGATGACGGCCGGCGCCTCCACAAGGTCGGCGCACCGCCGTCGTCGTGGTCAGTGCGCCCCCTGGAGCCGTACGCCACCAACTACGAGTGGTCGGCGATGCTCGACCCCTACGAGCTTGGCGACGGTGTCGCGGTCACTGACGTGCGCACCGAGGAGCTCTTCGGTCGACCCGTGGTGGCCTTCGCCGCCCGCGCCGTTCCCGGATACGACCCGGTGTGTCCGTGCTGCCCGCTCGTGTTCTCGGAGGTCTCCCAGCGTCTTGAGCACGGCGACGACTGGCGCTCGCAGCCCGGGGAGCTACCGGACGGGGTCGACCTAACCCTCGACCTCGGCGTCGGCATCGTCGTCCGCAGCCGGCACCGCGGCGGACGACTCGGAAACTGGTTCACGAACGAGATTGTCCGAGCTCTCTGAGGATTGGATCTGGCGCAAACCGGCCCATTGCGTGGGTGCGTCATACCGCCGCCTGTGGGCGTGCCCGCACGGCCTCATGCTCTCGCCCATGAGATGCACCTCGACCGTCGCGATGGCTACGCCCGCGCCCAAACCCCGAATTCGGCTCGTGACGTGCTCAGGGCGGGAGCGGGGTGTCGGTGATGGTGGTGCCGGGGTCGAGCGGCTCGCTTAGCGTGGTCGAAGGAGCCGGCGCCTCCTCGCGAGCACCGGCACGTGCGTCGACCAGCACATCGGGCGGGACGTGCTTCTCGAGGTAGCGTCGTCCGGCGCGGGTTGCCGGGTGCATGGCAGCCGCCGCGACGCCGACGATGGCGGCGATTGTGAGCCAGCCGAACGCGCCCCACTCCATCGCGAGGAAACCGTAGACCGCTGGCGCCCAGAATCGGCCGAGCGTGTTGCCGAGCTCGGAGACGCCCTGGTAGTCCCCTCGCCTGCGGGGATCCATCAGCTCGGCCTCAAAGGTCCACCCGGAGGCGGAGAGGTAGAGCTCGGCCCACGTCAGGACGATGTGGCCGATGAAGAACAAGACCACGGTCACCCAGCCGACGGTCTCGTGGGTGGCAAGCGTGACCACGCAGGTGAGGGCGAAGAAGACTGCGGAGAGACGCACCGCGCGCAGCGCGGTGTCGATGTCGCGGATGCCGCGCGAGGTTACGCGGGGCAGCACGATGCACATCAGGGTGTTAGTGGCGAAGAGCACCGCCACGAGTTCGTGGGGAGCGTCGGTCTCGATGACCAGCCAGAGGGGGATCACCGTGTGCAGCAACACCTGGTTCGACCACAGCACACCGGTCAAGAAGGTCACCACGAACCAGCTGCGGTTGCGGATGGCCGGCGGCCCCTCTGGCCGCCGGCGAGGTTCATCCGTACGGACGTCATGGGAGGCGTCTGGGAGCCGAAGGATGGCTACCGCGTTGACCATGAAGAGAACCGCGGTGAGGACCGGGGCCCAGCGCAGCACATCGGGACCGAAGGCGATGGCGCCGCCTCCCAGGAACGCCCCGACACTGAAGCCCACGTTGAGCGCGGAGTACATGTACGCCCGGGACTCGACCCGCTCACCGGGCGGCAGTACGTCGAGGACGTACGCGCCGTGAGCGGCACCGCCGAGGCTTCCAACTACTTCCATCACCACCGCGAGCGCGATGAACTGCGGGAAGCTGTCGATGAACGGCCAGGCTAGGAACAACGCCCCCTGGAGGACAGCGCTCAGCGACCACATGCGCTTGGGACCGAAGTGGTCGACGAGCTTCCCGGCCGGTACGGCGACGACGAAACTGGCGGCCGCCGCCACCGTGAGCCCGATGCCGACCTGTCCCAGCGACAGCCCCAAGATGATGCCGAAGTAGACAGCGGACCCTGCCAAAAAGGCGCCCTCGCCCGTGGCGAAGAGCAGCGACTGCATCGACAGGCGGCCGGCCAGTGAGGACGGCGGGGTGGCGTAGTTGCGCAGCGCGGTGAGCATCGCGGCCCATACTCCCCTGCAGCACGAGAACCCGCGGCTCATTTACCGACGGCTGCGATCCGAGTGGCGCCCGAGGTGACCGCTCCGGCGGTGCGATGAGTTGCCCCTCCGGGTCGGCCAACACGAGCCCGGCCCGGTGGGCACGGAATCAATGACCGGCTGCGGACCCTGCCAGTCTGGCCCTGCGCCATTCCACCGCCTGTGGGGGCAGTGGATGCCGGCACGTCGGTGCCGGCAGTGTGCGAGCGCTTGAGGTCAGACGAGCATGGGTGTCGGGCGTACATCGGCCGCGCGGCAGACGCGGGCGAGCCGGCGCTGTTCGTGGTTGGTGCCCCGATAGCGTCCGGGGGTGGCCAGTCCTCGCCGATCCAGTGCTCGTCGACGCAGCGGGTCCCCGCGCCGGAGCGCGACGCGGCAGCCGCCGTTGCCGACCGCCGGGCCGGATGAGCGGCTGTGGGTGCTCGACGTGCCGTACGCGACCCAGGTCGCCGGTGCCACCTGGCACCCGGGCGTCAGGACCCACCTGCACGTCGGGCGCGCCTTGCCCGCGCATCTCGCGCCGTACGCCCCGGGTCCGCACACGCTCGGGCGGTTCATCGAGAACGCCCTCAACCCCGGCCACCCGACGCCCAGCCCCGAGCCGAGCGATGCGCTCGAGCCCCGAAGGATCCAGTTCGAAGCGGCGGATGCGATCGCGGCGCGCGCCGCGGCCGGCGGACGACAGTTCCTGCTGGCCGACGAGCCCGGCGTCGGCAAGACGATCGCCGCGGTGCTCGGAGCGACGGCGGTGGGCGACCTCCGCGATGCACGACGAGTGCTCGTCGTCGCCGACCGACCCGCCGCGATCACGATCGGCCACTGGTGCCGCACCATCTCGGCGCTGGGCGACGGCGGCCTCGAATGGGTCGTGATCACCTGGGACCGGCTGGAGAAGGTCAAGGACCACGCGTGGGACGTGATCATCGCCGACGAGGCCCACGCGCTGCGGCGTACGACGACGAAACGATGGAAGCTCTGGGCGCGGATCTCTGGTCACGGGCGGCCGCACGACAAGGCGCCGTTCGTCATCGCGACGACCGCGACGCCGGGACACACGCCCCTCGAGCTGCCATACCTCGCGCCGGCCTATGCGCAGGTGCTCGGCGAGCCGATGCAGGAGTGGACCTCGGCAAGCCGGCCCGGGACCGCCTTCGCCACCGCGCTCGAGCGCCACGGCGTGGGCGTGGAGCAGGGCCGCTACGGCTCGACGTGGACCACCGATCCGGCCCGACGCGCCGCGGACCTCAAGCTGGTCCGCGGCTGGCTCGACGAGGAGCGCCCCCCGGCCATGCTGCACCGCGCCGCGCCGTGGGGGCCGGTGCCGATCTCCGGCATGCCGGTGGCGCTCACGCCGGCGGAGCGCACGGCGTACGAAGCCGAGTGGGGAGAGTTCTGTCGTGAGATGGACATCGCCCGGCACGGCCGCAACGTCGCGAAGGGCCGTGCCGCGCTGCTGCGCTTCCGGCAGAAGGCCGGACTGATCCGCGTCGACTCGACGGTGACCTGGATCGCCCAGCAGGTAGAGGCGGAGCGACAGGTGGCGTGCTCGGTCGAGTTCGTCGCGACCGCCGCCGACCCCATCGCCGATCGGCTGCGTGACTCCGGCATCGAGGTCGCCACCATCTACGGCCGCGACCGGTTCGATCCCGAGGCCGAGCGGCTCCGGTTCCAGACCGGTCAGGCGAAGGTCTGCGTCTTCACCACCGTCGCCTCGATCAGCCTGCACGCCGACGAGACCCTCACCGAGGGCCGCCGGGCGAGCTCCGAGCCCCGGGTCGGCGTCTTCCACCAGGCGCGCTTCTCGGGCATCGCCGGACGGCAGGTGACCGGCCGCACCCACCGCGACCACCAGGTCTCGCCGTGGCACATCGCCTACGCCGAGGGCACCGTCGAGGAGCAGGTCGGCAAGGTGATGGTCGAGCGCATCGCCGCCGCCTCCGACACGGTGGGAAGCGACACCACCGGCCTCACCGACCTCGCCCGACTCCTCGGGGCCGACTGGCTGCCGCCCGCGACCCTGACCGAGGACGGCGCCTGACCGCTCGGCTCAGGCAAGGAACGCCGGCACCGTGGACGAACCACGCAACGGAGAGACGCTGCATGGCACCGCTCGTGGGTACTATCGCCGCACCCAAGGCCCGAAGGTTCGGCGATCCGCAGCCCAGTCCACGGCGCCCGTGTTCTCGTCCTTGAACTGTACGGCGACCCGGACCCTCCTCGGGTTCCCGAGGCAGCGTCGCGGAACTCGGACGGACACCGGCTTGTCGGTGAAGATGTCGGCGCGAAGCCGTAGTCCGCGACACGGAACCGTGGATCGACGATCGCGGAACGAGCGGACGAGTCTCAGCACCTCGTCGAAGTCCGTGTTGGCACTGAACGCGACGTAGTAGTCCGGTCGTGGCCCGCGGCCGGCATCGATCCAGAAGGCATAGCGCTGTCCGGTGGCCAGCGGGACACCTGATCGGACGCGCACCACCACCGAGTGACGATGGATGACCCGCACCTTGGTGATGTCCACGGAGGTCGAGTCCCCGACGGGGTCCTCGAACACCTTGGTGTCCGCCATGGCCGGCGCAGGGGCCACGGCAAGCATCAGGCCCAGCACCCACAGGGACGAGCCGCGAACTGACCACCTTGTCGCGAGCATGCGCATTCCCCGTTCATCGACGATGCCTCTCATCGTCGGCTGTTTGCACGCCCGTAGCAAGGGGCCCGGGCATGCTCGGCGCATCGACAGCCGGTAACAAGCCGCCCTTCCTCGCCATGCTCGCGTTCAACGTCGCCTCAGGAGCACGGGCTCTCGGCATGACGGATGCGAGTGCTCCCGGCCTGCGGATGGTCGCGGTGCGCTCGGCTACGCTCGCGTCTCCGACGAAGGGAGTTCCATGAAGGCGCAGGACAGGGCATTGGACCGCCGCCGGGCAGGCGTCCTCCTGCACGTGACGTCCCTGCCCGGACGTGGGCCCTCCGCGAGCTCGAACGCCGGCGACCTCGGGGACGAGGCCTACCGGTTCGTGGACTTCCTCGCCGCCGCCGGTTGCTCGGTCTGGCAGGTGCTGCCACTGGCGCCGACGCACCCGGGGGACAACTCGCCGTACAACGCGCTGTCCGCGATGGCGGGCAACGCCGCGATGATCAGCCGGGAGCACCAGGCCGCTCATCGTCTCGAGACTCCCGCGGCGCTGGAGGAAGACCAGCGGACCGCCTTCTCGTCGTGGTGTGCCGCCCAGGCCGACTGGCTGGATCCCTTCGTCGAATTCATGGCCCTGCGCGAGCTGCACGAGCACGCTCCATGGCTTTCCTGGGCACCTGCCCTGCGCGACCGCGACCCACGCTCCGTCGCGGAGGCGCTCTCCCCGCTCGGTGACCGCGTGACGGCGCTGCGCTTCGAGCAGTGGGTCTTCGCCGTGCAGTGGGCGCGCCTTCGCGAGTACGCCGCGTCCAAGGGCGTGCTCCTGTTCGGGGACCTGCCGATCTTCGTGTCCCTCGACAGTGCCGACGTGTGGGCGTCGCGGGAGTTGTTCCAGCTGGGAGAGGACGGGCGTCCGATCACGGTGTCCGGTTGCCCGCCCGACTACTTCGCGGCCGAGGGGCAGCGCTGGAACAACCCGCACTACGACTGGGATGCGATGGCGGCGGACGGGTTCGGTTGGTGGCGGCGACGGATCGCACGCCAGCGCGAGCTGTTCGACCTGGTCCGCATCGATCACTTCCGGGCGTTCGAAGCGGCCTGGCACGTGCCTGCCGACGCACCCACGGCGCGGGAGGGCCGGTGGGTCCCGGGGCCCGGCGCAGACATCCTGTCCGTCCTGGTCGACACCGCAGGGCCGGGGTCGTTGGTGGCTGAGGACCTCGGGGTCATCACCGAGGAGGTCGAGGAACTGCGGATCCGGTTTGATCTGCCCGGGATGAAGGTCCTGCAGTTCGCATTCGACGGTGAGCGCGACAACCCCTACCTGCCCCGCCACCACGGGGAGCACAGCGTCGTCTACACAGGCACCCACGACAACGACACCACCGTGGGGTGGTGGGAGCTGTTGGACGAGCAGACCCGCGACCTCGTCCGCTCCTGTCTCCCCGATCCCGAGGAGTCGATGCCCTGGGCGTTGATCCGGGTCGCGATGCAATCGACCGCTCGACTCAGCGTCGTACCCGCCCAGGACATCCTCGAGCTCAGCAGCCAGAGCCGGATGAACACGCCCGGCACCCCGCAGGGCAACTGGGCATGGCAGGCCCCCGCCGGGGCCTTCGACGCCCCTCTCGCCGTCAGGCTCCGCGAGCTCGTCGCGGCGACGGACCGGCTCGGTTGACCACGCTGCCCACCGCAGAATCTCCACGGCACCGACTCGCACTTCCGCCACGACCGCACGACGGGGGAAGCTGCGACGCTCCCATTCCTCGTCGAGGTCGCGGACGACGAGCGGGTTGATGAGTGCCTCACATCAGCCGGGACGCGTGACCACCCCGCCGCGGACTGCACGCGGGTGGCTCAATCGGCTTCGTCGAGCGCGCCCTCTGCCTGCCTGAAGAGAAGCTGCAGCGAGGCCTTCCACGCCGGCAAGTCTCTTGAGAGCGTCACCCAGGTGAGGGCACGGTTGATCTCGTCGTACTGATGGATGATGAAGTTGCGGTTCGCGACGGCGTCCACGCGGGACAGCCAGGGACTGGATGTGGAGAAGCTCCTTCGCTGCCTTGAGTTCCATCAGAGCAGCACCGCTTCGCGACGGATATCGTCATCCAGTGTCGGCTTCATGCCCCCGTAGTCGACCAGGTCGATCTGCCGATCAAGCACTCGCTCGAGCAACTGCTTGAACCGGACGAAGCCGAACGACGACGTCCCCTCAGGCGCATCCACCAGCAGATCGACGTCGGAGTCCTGCTCCGCCTCCCCGCGAGCCACCGAACCGAACACCGCGAGCCTCGCGTACCCCGCATCCTCCGCCAGACGCCTGAGCACCGGCGCAGCTGCCTCGATCAGCTTCACCGGGTGAACACTCGAGAGATCCGAAGCCGCCCTCAACTGCTGACTCACCGCGGGCTGGCTGACGCCGAGCGCAGTTGCGATCTCCCGCTGACTCATCCCAGTCGCGATCATCGCCCTCAGGGCGAGCACGCGCCGAAGCCGCGCAATATCCTCGCTATGTCGCGCATCGCGGTACTCGGACAGAAGTGACATAAGGCAACCTTATCAATACGCAGGCTGTGCGCCGACGGAGATTCCGGGCCGAAGGCCCGCCTGAGCAGCGTCACAACGCCGCCTGTCGGCGCGCGTCCGACTTACCGCATCTGCCGAGATGAGTGCGCCATCGCGCTGGTCCAGTTGACGCCTCTTCACCGGAGGCTTGGCCGGACGGGTCTTGCGGGGCCGAGAGGGGGTCGCGTGGACGGCTCACGGCCAGTTTCCCGCAGGAGGTTCCGCGTACGGGACAGCAAACGCCCGCGGCGCCTTTTGCTGGATCCCAAGGGGCACTACCTCCGCAGCCACGACACCGAGATGTGCGGGCTGATGGAGCAGCCTCCCGGATGGCGCGCCCCTTTGAGTTCGAGCGGCTCCACAGGGCCTTGATTCTGAGCCAGTGGATCAGCAAGGACTAACTGGCGCCCGGCGCTCTCCCGGCGGAGGCCGTTCACTTGACTGCCTCATCGTGGACATCGAGCGCGTTCCGGCAGCGTCCTCACTACTCGACATCCAATAGCGATCGACTTCGCCATCGTCAAGGGTAGGCGGCGCTCTGAACCCCTAAGGGTGGTGGTCGCTCTAGACCACGTCAGGTCGTCCTTGTCACAGCTGGTTGGTGTGCTTGAGAGTCGGTGCACCGGTCCGCTCTCATCGGGGGAGCACTGACGGGCTGGCTTCGGGGGAGGCGTTATGCGCGTCAAGCGTTTGTTGTGTGCTGCCTTGGTTTCGACCGCGACAGTCGCAGCCATGTTGGGGATACCGGCTTCACCGGCCTCGGCTGGTCCGTCGATCGGTGCCCTGTCGGGTGCGGGACAGCGCCCAGGTGCGACCCGGTTGTCGTTCACCGCCGGTGACAGCGTGCAGGCCCAGGTCGACGTCGGGTCGGGCAATCTGCTGGTCAGCGTGCGTGGTCTGGCGTTGCCGGATGTGAAACGTCAGGTCCAGGTCGGGGCGTTCTACAACTCCGCTGCCGCCTCCGCCACCCCGGTGCCGCGACTGGGCCGCGGTTGGGGACTGGACTACACCGGTGACATCCGGCTGGTCGTCAACGCCGACAACTCGATCACCTACTACGCCTCCGGTGGCCTGACCGGCGTCTTCGACCTCGTCTCCGGGTCGACCACGACCTACACCTCGCCGGGCGGGTTCAAGTCCAGCTTGGTCAAGGATGCCTCGGGGTGGACGCTGACCGAGCACAACTCCCAGGACGCGCTGCGGTTCAACACCGCCGGCGCGCTGGTCTCGATCACCGACCGCAACTCCAACGTCACCACCATCACCCAGTCCGGGACCGCCACCTACAAGGACGTCGCGATCCAGACCCCGGCCGGCACCGCGGCTGCCCGCGCCGCCACGGTGGCCACCGCCACCAGCGGCAGCACGGCTGGCACGACGACGATCACCCAGGGTGCCTCGTCGCCGCGCAGCGTCTCCTTCGCCCGCCCAGCATCGGACGCGACGCGGTTCGTCGATGCCCGCGGCCGGGCGACCGACTTCACCTACACCACCGCCGGGCTGCTGGCCCAGATCAGCGCCCCCGGTGCGGTGACCATGTCGTTCACCTACGACTCCTCGAAGCGGGTCACCTCGATCACCCAGACCGAGACCTCGACCGGCGGCCCGGGTGACTCGATCACCCGCCTGGCCTACCCGTCGGCGACGCAGACGCTGGTCGCGGACCCCACCACCAACCAGGCTCAGGCCGTGAGCGTGGTCCCGCACACCACCTACACCCTCGACGCCACCCAGCGCGTCACCACCGCCCTCGACGCAGCCGGACGGCAGCGCTCGAAGACCTACACGGCGATGTTCGACACCGCCACCGCCACCCGCGGTGCTGGCACGGGGTCGTCGACGACCACCAACGGCTACACCGCCAACGGCGGGGAGTCGCTGACCAGCTCGACCTCATCGACCGGGTCCTCGCAGTCGCTGACCTACGCCACCACGTCGGGGCCGGCGCAGTACAACCCCACCAGCGGCACCGACGACGCCGGGAACACCTCGAGCTACACCTACAACGGTGCCGGGAATCAGCTCACCTCGACCGATGCCTCGAGCGCGCAGGCATCGGTGACCTACAACACTGACGGCACCGTGGCCACCGCGACCTCGCCAGGCAACGGCACCAACGCCACCACCTACGGCTACACCCTTAAGCAGCCCACCTCGATGACGCCGGTGACGGGGTCCAGCCTTGGCGCGCGGGCCTACACCTACGACGTGTACGGCCGGCTCAAGACCGCCACCAACGGCCGCGGTGTGACCACGACCTACACCTACAACCTCAACGACCAGGTCACCGGCCTGGCCTACACCGGCGCCGGGACCCTGAACGTCTCCTACGGCTACGACACCGCCGGACGCAACAACTCCCGCACCGACGCCTCGGGGACCACCACCTACGGCTACGACCAGCTCGGCCGCCTCACCACCCGGAAGAACACCGCTGGCGGCGGCGCGATCACCTACACCTACGACAAGGCCTCCCGCCTCGCCACCTCAACCTCGACCGGCGGCGGGACCGTGGCATATGAGTACGACGCCGCCGGCGTCCCCACCGCGGTGGAGTACCCCACCACCACCGGCACCGGAAAGCTGCGCTTCACCGTCGACACCCAGGGCCGCCGCACCGGCGCCTACCTCCAGGCCGACGCCGCCCTCACTACCTGGGCCGGACGGAACCTGACCACCTACGACGGCTCCGGTCGCGTCACCCGCGTCACCGCCGACACCGGACCGGCCACCGCGAACATCGTCGACACCAGCTACTGCTACGCCTCCGGCACCACCCCGGCCAACACCAGCCCCGGCGGCACCCCCGGCGCGGGCTGCACCACCACTGCGGCCAACGACCGCAACAAGCTGGTGTGGAAGAAGGACAACCTCACCGGGACGACCACCACCTACACCTACGACACCTCCGGCAGGCTTACCAACGCCGCCGTGTCCGGTGGCACGTCATTCGCCTACGGCTTCGACACCAAGAGCAACCGGACCTCCGGCACCGTCAACGGCACCACCCAGACCCTGACGTTCAACGGCGCCAACCAGATCACCACCACCGGCTACACCTACGACGGTGCCGGCAACCTCACCGCCGACCCCTCCAGCGGATCCGCGGCCATCGCTTACACCCCGGCCGACCAGACCAAGACCCTCAGCCAGGGCGGGGTCACGTACACCTACACCCACGCGGGGACCGACAGCACCGAGCTCACCGCTCAGACGACCCCCGACGGCGACTACGACTACACCTACGGCCGCACCGCCCCCACCGGCGTGCCCGTCGTCGAGCAGGTCACCCGCACCGGCAACTCCGCCACCAAGACTGCGGCCGTCATCTCCGACCCCGTCACCGGCACCCCGCTCATGTTGCGCACCGACACCGGCAACCAGAACATGTACATCTACGACGGCGCCCCCGGAGCACCCATCGCCGCGATCAACGTCAACGGCCAGAACACCTTCGGGACCAACTACGACCCCTACGGCGTGCCCACCATCACCAACAACCCCGGAGGGTCCGCCATCACCCAGAACCCCTACACCTTCGGCGGCACCGGAGTGAAGGACCGCACCACCGGATGGGTCCACTACGCCGCCCGCTACTACAACCCCACCACCGGCAACTGGACCCAACAAGACACCCTCGACGCACCCCTCAACCCCAGCGACGGCAACCGATACGCCTACGCCGGCGGCGACCCCATCAACAACATCGACCCCACCGGGCACGGCTGCGCCACGCAGGCTGTCGGCGCAGCCGGGGCGGCGGCTGTCACGACTGCCGGAGTCGCCGCGACCATCATCGCCGCGCCTACAGGGGCCGGCTTGACACTCGGAGTGATCGGCACGTTGGGCGCTGCCGCAGAAACTCTCGCGCAATTCGATAGCGCAGCGGAAGCATGTGACGACTAGTGGCCCAGTCACCATCGACCAGACAAGTGCTTAGCACGATCGGGGGTCTAGGCGCCCTGCTCGGAGTAGGCCTCACCGTGACGTCGCTGCTCACTGACGGCGCGACGTTGCAAGACTTCAGCTTCCTGTTCCTAGTCGCAATTGGTCTCTTTACGGTGGCCATGGCACGACAGATCGACTGACGCATCGTCAGGTGCTTCGACGAACGCAAGTTCGGAAGCCGACTTGGTCCATCAGCAAGTGCTTCATCACCACCCCTCTACTCTCCCGAGGAGACGAAGTGTCAGAGACCCAAGCAGGTAGCGGCACCAACTCAGCCCGAGTCATGTCGATCATCGGCATCGTGCTGGCAGCCATTGCCGTGTTCTTGTTCCCCATCATCTTTGGTCCGATCGGCGCAGTTCTCGGGTTCGTGGCGTACGCCAAGGGAGACAAGCCGCTCGGTCTCATCGTGGGCATCGCCGCGATCGTCGCGACTATCGTCGGAATGGTCCTCGGCGCCGCCGTGATGAGCTCCAACTAGGCAATCGCTCACCAGCACAAGCCTCGCGTCAAACCCGCGGCGTCGACCAGAAACGAACATTTCTGGTCGACGCCGACTTGTCTCCACACGTGTCCATCGCGGCAGACATCTCATGGACTGCGCCTCGCGCTCGATCCGCAGGCGCGCCAGCTCAGCTGTGAGGTCGGTGCCGTGGCAGCGAGTTCTGCGCGCCCTACGCCAGAGCCAAGTGACATACCTGCCCCGGACACCACGGGTTGCTCGGGAACATCCAGTTGAACCCGCGGCCGAGTTCATCAGGACTCTGGTTCTCAGTGTCGGCAACGCTCGAAAATGAGGCCGATCCGTCGCTATGGCCTCGTTTTCAAGCGCCGTCGACACTCAGGTGCGTTGCCCGCGTTCGATAGGGGATCCCGCACCGGGTCGCTCCGCGAGCCCATGGTCATCCGGGGCGTCGGAGCTGCGTCATATCGCCGACCGTCGGCGCGTGTATGAGTTACCGGATCTGCCGCGATCCTCGCGAAACTGCCGAGAGCCGGTCATCGCGGACAGGCGACCGGCGCTGCTTCGGCATACGGTGAACTCATGGATTCAGTTGCTCTCGTCGGCTTGTTCAACACGCACGGCTGGCTGCTCCTTCAGGAGCGCGACGAACACGCACCCGTGGACCCCAACAAGTGGGGCCTAGTGGGAGGCGGAGTCGAACTGGACGAGGCACCTCTGGCTGCCGCTCGTCGCGAACTCGCAGAGGAGACCGGCGTCGACTGTGATCACCTGACACCGATGGGGTCATACCTCCTGCCGTGCACCTTCCACGGCGAGGACCACGTCGAACTCTTCACTGCTCGGATGCCGCTCTCTGACGCCGATATCGACTGCCGCGAGGGCCGCCGGATTGTCTTTGTCAACCCGGACGCAGTAGCCGACCTAGACCTAACGGAGATGTCGCGGGCACTACTTCCGAAGGTGCTGTCGACGCGTATCGCCTGACACCCTCTTTCTGCCGAATGTTGAGGAACCGTCCGATTTTGCCGCGATGAGCTCGCGCGTATCGCAGCAGATGCGGTTGCTTCAGCCACACCGTTCCTGTCCAACTCCGGAGGAACGTTAACCCACATGGCTCGTCGTGTCCGCCCACCAACTTCGTGAGCGATGCAAGCACCACGGCGATGGACGGCAAGGAGGCAGGCGTCGGCGCCTCGATCGAGGTGCGCAAGACGCGGTCTACTCGTCCTGACCCTGACCCTGACCCTGACGCGATGAACGACGCCGCTCAATCAACAGCGATACGACGAGGAGCCCCATCGCTCCCACCGTCATCCAAGAACTCCACCGGGTGGGATCATCCAGTGCCCCAATGGCACCACCGAGCGCGGCTATCCCGCACAGCACCAGCAAAATCTTGAAGGTCCCCGTCTCCACGCCCTCGACCCTAGCGCCAAAGACACGCGGCGCCGATGTGTCGGGAGAACGTGCGCCACAGAGCACCGATCGCGGCAGAAGCGGGCATTCTCTCGTGAGAGGGTTGTTGCTATGGCAGGTGGAGCGACTGGGGGGCGATCAGGTCGTGCTCGAAACAGAGCGCCTGCTGCTGAGGCCATGGCGGTTGGATGAGGCCTCCGTGCAGCGGGAGATGTGGATCGAACGAGATCCGCGCGTGCCGCAGCACCGCCGCATCGACGCAGACGGACACCCTACGGTCGAAGAGTTCGAGGAGGCGATCCGCGCCGCCGAGCCGTCGCCAGTCCGGTTGCTGGCGGTAGAGCGGAAGGTTGTTGGCGACACCGTCGGCTACTGCGGCCTAGTCGACAGTGGCCAAGGTGCGCAGGGTGCGCGCGGACCGGATCTGGCCTTCGAGTTCCTGCGTCGGGTCTGGGGAAACGGATACGCGACCGAAGCGTCGTGGGCGGTGTTGGACTGGGCGAGATCGTCCGGGTACGAGCGGCTGTGGGCCTCCGTCTGGGAATGGAACACGGCTTCTCGCCGTGTGCTGGCGAAGGTCGGATTCATCGAGACGGCCCGCGAGGAAGCCATCCACGCGACCAACCTCGTCACAACGAGACCGCTCTGACCCGCGTCCCCTCATCGGCATTTGCGGTCGCTAGGTTGCTGAGGCCATGAACGCGGCCAAGATGTAGTTCGGATGGCGATCGAGGTTGTTGCGAGCTCGGTCGTAGCGCATGGTCGTGCGCGGGTCGGCGTGCCGTGCAGCGATCTGGACGTCGCGCAGGTCGACGCCGGCGTCGAGCATCGTGGTCACGAAGGTGTGACGCAGCATGTGTGGGTGCATCCGAGCCGTGGCCACTCCCGCAGTCCTGGCCAGCGTTCTTAACCTTCGGGTGGCTGCGTGCTCGGTCCATCCGTCGGCCATCTCGATTCAGGAGGATCGGCACGGCCGGACGTTCGGTGATCGCCCGGTCGATAGCGCGGCCAACAGCCGGCGGCAATGGGACCAGGGCGGTCTTGTCGCCTTTCCCGTGAACGGTCAGGACACGGTGGCCACGAGCTTCGCCCAGCGCCTGGACGTTCGACCCGGTTGCCTCGAAGATCCGGAGTCCGAGGAGACCAAGCATGGCGACCAGTGCAAAGTCATTGGGGTTGGCGGAGTCGCGTCCTGCGGTGAGCATCGCCTCGAACTGCAGGTGGCTGAGCCCGAGAGTGGGCGACTCGTGCGGCACGTGAGGGCGCCGCACGTACTCGGCGGGCGAGTGCTCGAGCACCCGGTCGATCACGCAGGTTCGGTAGAAGGTCGCGAGCACGGAAAGGCGTCTGGAGACTGTGGAGGGCTGCAGACGTCGCACTTCTTGGAGCCAGCGTAGGTAGAGCTCGACGTGTCCTCGCTGTGCTTGCAGTGGCATTACGTCGTGTTCGATACACCAGCGCAGGTAGGCGTTGAGGTCGGAGGCGGTGTGGGTGCGGGTGCGTCCCTTGTAGCGAGCGAGGTGGGCGGCGACAGCGAGGCGCAGCATGGGGTCATCAGCGTCGATCAGTACGGGAAGGGTGTTGGTGTCCATGCATCTACGACGCGCCTCGCATAACCGTCCGTCAACAGTCGTGCCCCACCCTCGAGTGGATGCCGCGCAGATCGGCCCTGGGTCACCCACAACTGCCGACGTGCGGATTGTCCGAGCGACCCGCTCTGTTGCGGTCAGGTGTCAGAACGAGGATCGTCCATCCGCCCGCACCATTCGGTGCTCACGCCCAACCGGTTCACTCTTGATGCACCCATCCAGCCGGAAGCCCTGCCGCTCGTAGAACGCGATAGCCCGCTCGTTGCCCTCTAGCACCCACAAGTAGGCGGGGGCCGAACCGAGCGACTCGTTCAACAGCGCGTAGCCGACTCCGCGCCCGTATACGTCAGCGCGAACGTACAGAGCCCACACCTCTCGCTCGGGAAGTTTGGCCGTCGCCTCATCACGTCCCGGTCCATGACTGACGAAGCCGAGAAGTCGACCGTCGTCATGAGACCGAGCCAGCAAGGTCTGCCCGTCCCCAAGAATGATGTTGTCGCGCCAGCGAGCCACCCGACGAGGACGAGACTTGCGCCGATCTAACAGCACTTCTGGATCGAGCAGAGACCCGTACGCCTCCTCCCACACGTCAAGGTGCAGTGACGTTAGGTCGTCAGCGTCCCCAGCGACGGCAGGCGCGATGCGGAACTCCATGCGGTGATTGTCTCAGTCGCTACGGACAGGACGCCCGGATCTGCCGCGACGAGTGCGCCCTCATGCTTGTCATGCACGTGATCCGCGCCGGTCCGGAGGTGCCCATTCCGCCACCGGTCGGCGCGCCGTGGCAGCGGCTGGCTGGTCAACATCGCGGGTCGGGCTGCCTGAGCACCTCGCCGGCGCCCCGCGGTGAACGCGCCGGACGCCCCCGCAACACGACGGATCGCGCCAGGGATGGTCCCTGTACGTTCAGAAGCATCGCCGAACAGAGGAGCGACCCGTGATTGAGCTGACCGAGGGCCAGGAGCTCACCCTCACCGCCGGGGACGGGAAGACCCTGACCAAGGTGCAGATGGCCGTCGGCTGGGACCACGCCCCGACGGCCGGCTTCATCGGCAGTGGCGCAGCGCCCATCGACCTCGACGCCTCGGCCGTGCAGTTCGCCGGCGGCCAGTTCTTCGACGTCGCCGTCTTCAACAACCTCGCGACCCGCGACGGCTCGGTGGTCCACCTGGGCGACAACACCACCGGGAAGGGCGAGGGTGACGACGAGGTGATCACCGTGGACCTGAGTCGGGTCTACGCCAAGGTCGAGTCGATCCTCTTCCTGGTCACCAGCTATCAGGGGCACTCCTTGGAGTACATCCGCAACGCCTACTGCCGGCTCGTCGACGACACCGGCACCGAGCTGGCGCGCTTCACCCTCACGCTCGGGGTTCGAGAGACCGGGCTCGTCATGGCGAAGCTGTTCCGCGACGGGTCGACCTGGAAGCTCGCCGCGATCGGGACCGGCATTGCCCTGAAGACGCCGACGGGCTCCATCGAGGCACTGCTGCCCTTCGTCTGAGGCTCACGGGCAACCAGGCCGCCTACCGAGACCGGTTGGCTGCGTCGCCCAGCTTCATCACGAGTGACAGCCATGGGGCCAGCGGCTACTCGGCTGCGACCTGGATCGCGCTCAGGATGCTCGACAGGCCGGCCGGGTGGGCCATCCTCAGGTCCGCGAGCTCGCTCGGCCGGAACCAGCCAAGGTCGTCGTGCTCCTCGGGTGCCGCGTTGACGGGCTCGCCTTCCCAACGCGTGACGAGGAACGCGTGCATGTCGAGGGTGGGGTCACCGATCGTCATCGGGATCGGCCGGGGGTCGTGGACGCGGACACGGAGCTCTTCGAGGCATTCCCGGCCAACCGCCTGGTGGGGCAGCTCGCCCGACTCGACATGTCCGCCGACGAGGTCCCAGCAGTCGGCGTACCACCGACGCGATGGGTGGCGATGCACCAGGAGCACGAGACCGCCGCGCACGAGTGCGGCGACCGAGATCCTGGTGACCATGGCGGCACAGTAGGCGCCCACGCACCTCTGGCCAACCATCACCTCGGCGGCGGCGAGCGCCGGCCGAGGTGGCTCAGTCGCCCTCTCGGAACGTCCAGCCGTCGTCGTCGGACTCCACCGCCGGCCCGAACAGCGTCGAGCCCGTGTCGCCTGAGATCGTCCTGGCCTTGAGCTCACCGGAGGCGCCGGGCTGCACCCGCACCTCGAAGCGCAGGATGCCGCTCCCGGAGGGATCGACCTCCTGCTCGGCCGGGGAGACGTCGACTCCTTCAGGCCCGGTCACCGTGACCGTGCCACCGATCTCGGGGTTGATGCAGACGAAGATCTCGCCCGGCTCGTCGTACCCGTGGTCGTCCTCGAGCCAGTGCAGACCGCTGGACAGCTGCAGGTCGTCGCCCCGGCTGCTGGGCCCGTGGTTGCAGTCGCCCAGGCGTGCCGGGGTGGCCGAGGAGGTCGGATCCTGGGCACCCTTCCCGGGATCATCCGCCCCGGCGGCGCAGCCGAACAGGGCGGTATAGACCAGGAAGAACGAGGCGACAGGAAGCATGGCCTTTCGGCCACGGAGTCCCTTACGTTGCGGCACACGCTCAGCGTCATCGCAATCGGGGGATTCATCCATGAAGCAATACTGGCACGGTCGTGCCTCTGTCCTGGTCGTCATCGTGGGGCTCGTCCTCATGGCGGGAGGTGGGCCGGCGCTCGCGCAGGCCCCGTCAACCTCCGCGTCCGCGTCCTCGGCCGCCGCGGCGACCGGGTCGGACCCGGCGAAGGTCAAGGGCGGACCCCAGGACCGCGCCGCGGACAAGAAGCACTCCGCGCCGAAGCGCACGGTGATCCGCCGGGTGCACGACGAGGGCCTCGACGTCCGGGGCCGGCTGACCCGCAGCAGCGCCCGCTTCACGCTCTCGGGCCGTCCCCGGACGACGTACCGCGCCAGGCTCGGCGGCTTCGGCAGCCTGCAGCCGGTACGTCGGAGCGCGACCGTGCGCACCGACCGGCAGGGGCACGCGACCCTCGTGGTCGGCACCCGCCGGGTCGCCGGCCGGACGGGTGCGGTGACGGTCCGGCTGCGTTCCCGCGTGTCAGGCGAGGTGCGCACCCTGAGCACGTCGCGCTGGCAGCGCCTCACCGGCGACGGCGGGTCCGTCCAGGCGGACACCCGGATCGCCGCGCTCGTGAAGGCGATCCGGGCCGAGCACCCGACCGGGGCCGCACGGGATCGCGCCCTCGACCGGCTGTCCAAGGCACCCGCCAGCGCGGTGACGATCAGGCCACGTATGGCCGCGGCCGCGGTCGCGGCCGATGAGGTCGAGGTGCGCGGCCGCATCACCTGGACCGACTTCGCCGGCAACGAGGTCCCGGCGCGACACGTGTCGGTCGCCGTCACCGACCGGTCCGGGGTGTTCGGTGCGCAACTGATGGGCATCGTCGAGACGGACAACAACGGCGAGTACACCCTGACCTTCGACCCGTCGATGGACTCGATCGACGAGATCGACGTCCAGGTGGAGGTCAGCGCCGAGAACGCCGACTCCGCACGAGTGACCAACCCCCTCCTCGGCGACACCTACCACCAGTTCGCCTTCGCCGACGACGTGCGGATCGGCGGCAGCGTCGACGTGGACTACCAGGCCCCGAACGACACCGAGTTCGGCCAGGCCTTCGCGATCCACGACGCGCTGTGGACCGGCCACCTCTACGCCGGCCTGGCCGGCGGGGGCAACGAGGACCAGGTGTCGGTGCTCTTCCCGTTCGGCGACGACGACGCCGCCGCGGTCTCCGGCAACATCATGCGCGTCGGCGCCTTCGAGTGGAGCTCCTGGGACGTGCTCAACCACGAGTACGGCCACTGGTTCGACAACCAGCACGACATGATCGACAGCCCCGGCGGGCGGCACTGCGTCGACGCGAACCTCGCGACCGAGCAGTGCCGCGACGAGGCAGGGCGTGGCAAGGACGAGGGCACGCGACTGGCGTTCAGCGAGGGCTTCGCCAGCTACTACTCGGAGAGCTCCGCGCACGACGCCGCGGTGCCGTGGCAGCTGGCCGACACGCTCGGCGACGGCACCGACGTCCGGGTGGGCAACCACACCTACGACGACGTCATCACCGACTTCGACGGGGCGACCGACCTCAGCGTGTCCTTCCCCGTGACCGGGTCCGACTCCAGGTTCGTCGGGGAGGACAACGAGGCATCGGTCGCCGGGATCCTCTGGAACCTCTCCAGCGGCCACCGTGTCGGCCCCAACGTCGAGGACATCGAGCTGGGGGCTCGCTACACGATGGACCTCCTGCGCGAGTCCGGCGCCAGCCGGCTCGACACCTTCCTCGACCACATCTGGTCCGCGAACGGGAACCACCGGCTCACCGGCTCGGAGCCGGAGCGCGGCCTCGGCTGCCTGCTGGCCGACGCCGAGGTGGCGCCGTACCGCCTGGTCGCCGCCGGTGACGTGACCGCCACCGACCCTCCGGCCCTGAGCTGGCAGCCCGGCAACCAGGGCGACTTCGAGAACACCCGGTTCGTCGTCGAGGCGTTCGCGCCGGGCGAGGCGCTGCCCTACTTCACGTCGGCGCAGCTGGCCGACACCAGCTGGACCCCGACCGGCCGCGACTGGAGCCGCGTCGCCGGCGGCCGCGACGGCACCGTCCACCTGCGGGTCACCGGTTGGCAGGACGACGGCCCGGCCACCGGGCCCTACCGCGGCTGCCTCACCCCGATCGACCTCGACGACTCCTCGGTGCTCAACAAGGCGGGTTGCCAGGAGGTGACGCTGCCGGCCAACGACGACGGCTCCACCGGTGCGGTCCCGCTGCCGTTCCCGGTCAACTTCTTCGGGACCACCTACACCGACACGTTCGTGAACAACAACGGCAACGTCACGTTCGACGCGCCCATGGGCACCTTCACCCCGTTCACCCTCGACGCGAGCACACCGCCCATCATCGCGCCGTTCTTCGCCGACATCGACACCCGCGGGTCCGGCTCGGCGGAGACGACGTACAGCTACGGGTCGACGACCCACCAGGGGCACAAAGCCTTCTGCGTCAACTGGCTCAACGTCGGCTACTACGCGGCTCACTGGGACAAGCTCAACTCTGCGCAGCTGCTGTTGGTGGACCGCTCCGACCAGGGCCCCGGCGACTTCGACATCGTGTTCAACTACGGGCACGTCACGTGGGAGACAGGTGATGCGTCCGGCGGCTTCGGCGGCTTCGGCGGCACCCCCGCCGCCGTGGGCTTCTCCTCGGGGAACGGCAACGAGGGCAGCTTCTTCCAGATGCCGGGCAGCCTCACGACCGGTGCGTTCGTCGACGGCGGGCCGCACGCCCTGTCGACCGGGTTCAACACCCCGGCCCGCACCCCCGGCCGCTTCGTCTACCAGGTCCGCAACGGCGCCACCGGCAACTCGGCCACCGGCGTGGTCGGCACGGTCACGTCCGGTGGCCTGCCGGCCGTCGGCGCGATCGTCCAGGTCTGCCCCGCGGCCGGCGGCCAGTGCGTCTTCCAGACCCGCGCCGGGGCCGACGGCGGCTACTCGGCCGTGGGCATCGCGCCCGGTGCGTACGTCGTCTCGGCGTACCCGCCCGGGGGCCTGAACGCCCGCCCGGTGAGCGCCGAGGCGACGGTCGAGGACCGCAACCGGACCCGGATCGACCTGGAGCTGGCCGGCATCGACGGCACCCCACCCGGGACCACGATCGGACCGGTCGTGGGCAGCGGCACCATGCCGATGGTCAACTGGAACGACGCCCTGACGCTGCGCACGACGGGCTGCGTCGGCGGCTCCGCGACCTACTCGGTGCTGTCGCTGGAGTCCGGGACCATGGGGCAGACCCTCGCCGAGGGCCAGCTGTCCGGGGGCGCGGACGGGACCTACACCGCGTCGATCCCGCCACTGTCCCCGGCACACGGGACCGCCGAGGTCTCCATCCTCATCCAGTGCCCCGGGGCCGCGGACCAGACCCGGTCCTTCAACATCTACATCGACCCGTCCGGGGTGATCGTGGACCGCCGCGGCGACCCGGTCGTCGGCGCGACGGTGACGCTCGAGTCCTCCCCCACCACCGAGGGCCCGTTCACGGTGGTGCCTGACGGCAGCGACGTGATGTCTCCGGCCAACCGGCAGAACCCGATGTCGAGCAGCGCCACCGGCGCGTTCGGCTGGGATGTCGTGGCCGGCTACTACCGGGTGCGCGCGTCGAAGGAGGGGTGCACGGCACCGGGCGGCGGCACGGAGGTGACCACCGACGTCCTCACCATTCCCCCGCCCGTCATCGACCTGCGCCTGGTCCTCGACTGCCCGCGACCCGTGGACGACGTCCCGCCGGTGATCGTGGCGCCCGACGTCGAGCTCGAGGGCAACACGACAGGCGGCTACTCGGGCTCCGTGCCCGGGGTCAGCGCGACCGATGAGGGGACCCCGGACGACCAGGTGGTCCTCACCAGTGACGCCCCCCAGGTGCTACCGCAGGGGCGGACCGTCGTCACCTGGACGGCGACCGACCCGGCCGGCAACCGCGCCACCGCGGTGCAACACGTGACAGTGGTCGACACCACCGCCCCGGTGGTGACGTGTCCGCCGGACGTGAGGGCGCCGCACTCCGCGTCACCCGCCCTGGGCGTGCCGACGGTCACCGACGTCGTCGACGCCGCACCGACCGCCCGTCCCGAGGTGCCGGCCGTCTGGCCGCTGGGTCGGACCGTCGTCACCTGGACCGCCTCCGATGCCAGCGGGAACACGGCGACGTGCGCCCAGTCGGTGACTCTGTCCGTGCCGGTGACGCAGACGGTCTCGGGAGGCGACGGGTTCTCCCTTGCCCTCCTGGACGACGGCACCGTCCGTGCCTGGGGAGTCGGCGCGCTGGGCCAGCTGGGCCGGGGCAGCACCGAGGCGTCGCTGCGCCCGGTCGGCGTGGCCGGCCTGACCGAGGTGCGATCCGTGCGCGCCGGTGGGCTGCACAGCCTGGCCCTGCGGCAGGACGGCAGCGTGTGGGCGTGGGGTGACAACTCCTGGGGCCAGCTCGGCGACGGCACCACCACCCGCCGCCTCGCCCCGGTCAGGGTCAGCGGGCTCCCGCCGATCAAGGCGATCGGCGTGGGCCAGCTGCACTCGCTGGCGGTAGGACTGGACGGCTCCGTGTGGGCGTGGGGCGCCAGCGGCCAGGGACAGGTCGGCGGGACCACGGCCGCGCGGGTGCTGCGGCCGGCCCGAGTGCCGGAGCTCTCCGGCATCACCGTGGTCGCCGGCGGCCTGCACCACTCGGTCGCCCGACGAGACGACGGCACCGTCTGGACGTGGGGCGGCGGGTACGCCGGCCAGCTGGGCGACGGGACCACCTCCCGCCGGCTCACCCCGGTCCGGGTGCCCGGACTGTCGCAGGTCACCACCGTGGCCGCGGGGGCGCTGCACACAGTGGCGGTCACGCAGGGCGGGTCGGCGTTCGTCTGGGGAGACAACACGCTCGGCCAGCTCGGGGACGGATCGACCACTCGACGCACCTCACCGGTGCGACTGAGCGGTATCGACACCGTCGCCCAGGTGACCGCCGGCGCCGCGTCGACGTACCTCAGGCTGCGCGACGGCCGGGTGCTCGCGTCCGGCAGCAATGCGCTCGGCCAGCTGGGCGACGGGACGACCGTCAACCGGCGCACCCCGACAGTGGTGCCTGGCCTGGTCGTCGCCGACCTGGCGGCCGGGGCGACGCACGTGGTCGCCGGTCTCGACGGTGGGACCGCCCGGACGTGGGGGTCGAACCTCTTCGGCGAGCTGGGCGACGGCACCCGCAAGGGCCGGCCGGCCCCGGTCGCCGTCGTGGACCTGAGGGGTCTGATGCCGCTGGACCCCTGAGATCCCGGCCAATCCGGCGGGCGGTTGACGACGCAGAGAGCTCGCTCGGCCCACTCGATCACTCGAAGAGGTCGCTCCTGCCGACGAACATCAGCTTGTCGCCGTCCTTGATGATCACGTGGATGAGGTAGGTCCCTGGCCGCTTCGGCATCGGCACCCAGAACTGGACGGCGCCCGCGTCCTGCTGCCGCTCCGCGGCGATGCGGGCCACCGGCACCTCGTCGAGCCACCTGTCGTACAGCCGGCTGACACCGCTGCGGCTCCAGACCTCCCAGTAGACACCGAGCTGGCGACCCCGGAGCCCCTCCAGCCGCATGTTCGCGGTGACGATGACCCCGAGCGGATCGAGCTTGCCGTCGTGGGTCTGGACCGACCGGGTGTGGCCGAGCACGCTGACCAGGCGCCGGGCGGCCTCGGCGGCCGGGACCGGCTCGCCGGCACGGTCCTTCATCGTCGAGATGAGCGAGACCATCACCACCGAGGGTGGGTCATCGGGGCCGGGCAGCTCGAGGTCGGGGGCGACGGTGCTGAGCTCGGCCAGCACATCCTCGTAGCGGGACATCTCGACGTCGATCCCTGGCGGGACCAGGGAGGGGTCGGTCGAGGGTGCCCCCGTCGGCGACCCCGAGGGTGACCCCGTCGGTGACTCCGAGGGCGACCCCGTCGGTGACTTCGAGGGCGACGGGGAGGGCGACTTCGACGGCGAGTCGCTCGGCGACTCGGCCGGCGGTGCGGTGAGCACGTCGGAGGGAGTCTCGGACGGGACGCCGCTGGGCTGCTCGGCAGGGGCCGCCGTGGGACCGACGCTGGCAGTGGCGGCCGGCGCGGCGCCGTCCGAGGAGTCGGTGGAGTGCCCGACGAGCGCCAGGTCCGGCGCCGTACCTCCTCGCCGGGCGGCCTGGCCCGGCTGGACCCGCCGCGCGTACTCGCTCAGCGGCACTGAGGCAATGATGTCGATGGAGGTGATCTCCGCCTTGTCCACCAGATCAGGCTCCGGCAGCACCAGCCCGAGGATCGCGGTGATCGCCGAGGCCAGGGCCCCCAGCGCCAGGATGCCGCCGGTCACCAGCACCCTGCCGCGCCGCCACCAGGGCAGGCTCTCCACCTTGTTCCGACGCTTCTTCGACGCGTTCTTCGTCTTGCTCTTGGGGCGCTTCTTGCGCGTCGTGCTCGTCTTGGCGACATCGTCCGCGCTCATGAGGATCACCTCCCCGCACTCAGCACGATCCTCCGCTCGTCCGGGTAGTGCAAGGGCGTCACGCGACGACGGTTGCCGGAGCTCAGTGCTAGCACGGCGTGCCGCGAGATCACTAGTGTCGGAGCGAACCAGTCGCCACCCAGTCGCCACCCAGCCGTCACCCAGCCGTCACTAGGTCAGGAGCCGCCATGTCGCAGTCGAAGCAGCACAAGTTCGAGCTGGCCGAGAGCGAGATGCCCACGCGCTGGTACAACGTGCTGCACGACCTGCCGACCCCGCCGCCGCCGGTGCTGCACCCGGGGACCGGCCAGCCGGTGGGCCCCGACGACCTGGCGCCCCTGTTCCCGATGGACCTGATCCTCCAGGAGGTGTCGACCGATCAGTACGTGGACATCCCCGAGGAGGTGCTCGACGTCTACCGGCTGTGGCGCCCGAGCCCGCTGTACCGGGCGCACCGGCTCGAGAAGGCGCTGGGCACCCCGGCGCGGATCTACTACAAGTACGAAGGGGTCTCCCCCGCCGGCTCGCACAAGCCGAACACCGCGGTCCCCCAGGCGTTCTACAACGCCAAGGCCGGGATCAAGAGGCTGACCACGGAGACCGGAGCCGGCCAGTGGGGCACGGCCCTGGCGTTCGCGTGCGCCCAGTTCGGCCTGGCCTGCGAGGTCTGGCAGGTGCGGGCGTCGTACGACCAGAAGCCCTACCGGCGGATGATGATCGAGACGTTCGGCGGCACGGTGCACCCCAGCCCCTCGGACCTGACCGAGTCCGGCCGGAGCGTCCTGGCCGAGCACCCCGACTCCACGGGCTCGCTGGGCATCGCCATCAGTGAGGCCGTCGAGGTCGCGGCCCAGGACCCGACCTCCAACTACGCGCTCGGCAGCGTGCTCAACCACGTGCTGATGCACCAGACGATCATCGGCGAGGAGGCCCTGCTCCAGCTCGCCAAGGCGGGAGAGACCCCCGACCTCCTCATCGGCTGCACCGGTGGTGGCTCGAACTTCGGCGGGCTGATGTTCCCGTTCCTGAGGGAGAAGTGGCAGGGCCGGATGAACCCGGCCGTGCTGGCGGTGGAGCCGGCCGCGTGCCCGTCGCTGACCCAGGGCACCTACGCCTACGACTTCGGGGACACCGCTGGGCTGACGCCGTTGATGAAGATGCACACCCTGGGCCACGACTTCGTGCCCGACCCGATCCATGCCGGTGGCCTGCGCTACCACGGGATGAGCCCGCTGATCAGCCACCTCTACGAGACCGGGGAGATGGAAGCGGTCGCCAAGCCGCAGACCGAGTGCTTCGCTGCCGGGGTGCTGTTCGCCCGCACGGAGGGCATCGTGCCCGCTCCCGAACCGACCCACGCGCTCGCGGCGACCATCGAGGAGGCGCTGAGGTGCAAGGAGTCCGGCGAGGAGAAGGTGATCGTGACCGCGCTGTGCGGGCACGGCCACCTCGACCTCCCGGCCTACGACGCCTACCTGTCCGGCAGCGTCGTCGACCACCTGTGGGACGACGCCGACATCCAGGCCGCCCTGGCCGAGTCGCTCTCCCGGCTGCCGACGATGGCCTGAACCTGCGTCGCGATCACGTGGAAGGTGAGGTGGGCGTCTCCTCGTCCCCGGCCGACCCCGCGGTGGCCGGTCCCAACGCGGTCTCGATCGCGTCGAGCCGTCGTGCGAGATCGGCGAGGAGCAGCAGGGCCCGGCTCTCGAAGAGCTCCTCCGCCTGCTCTTCCGGCTCCTGCTCCTCGCGGACGAAGAGGGAGGCGATGGCAGCGGTCACCAACGCCATCAGCGCGAAGCCCGACACCATGAGGCCGGAGGACACGAGGCGACCCACCAGCGACTCCGGTGCCTCGCCCACGAACCCGACGGTGGTCATCAGCGAGAGCGCCCACCACACACCCTCCCCGTAGTTGGAGACCTGGCGTGACTCGAAGGCGGCGAAGCC
Source organism: uncultured Actinomycetota bacterium (assembly GCA_963781515.1). Classification (GTDB taxonomy): domain Bacteria; phylum Actinomycetota; class Actinomycetes; order Propionibacteriales; family Nocardioidaceae; genus Nocardioides. Next base: position 98,649 of record CAWAGL010000015.1, on the reverse strand, counting down.
ACCCCCGGCCAGGAGGACGATGAAGGCGGCGACGACCAGGTAGGTGACGACGCGGCGACGGACGTGCGATCCCTGATTCAGCATGGTCGAGGGTGGCAGGGCGATCCGATGGCTGCCAAGGGCGATCAGCCCGCCAGGTGGCCCCACTCCGCCGCCAGCCGGCGCCACGGGCCGACGGCGGCGACCCGGCCGTCGACCAGGACCACGACCCGGTCGGCCTGCTCGAGGGCGGCCCGCTTGGAGGTCGCACCGATCACGGCGGTGCCGCGGTCACGCAGGGCGACCCACAGCTCGACCTCGGTGGTCGCGTCGAGGGCGCTGGAGACGTCGTCGGCCAGCAGCAGCTCGGTCTCAGCGGCCAGCGCCCGCGCCAGGGCGAGGCGCTGCACCTGGCCACCGGAGAGACGTACGCCGCGGTGCCCGACGACGGCGTCGGGGCCGCCCGCGTCGGCGAGGTCACGCTCGAGCCTGGCATCGGCGACCGCACAGTGGAACGCTCGGTCGTGCCCGAGGAGCACGTTGTCGGCGAAGGACCCGGACAGCACCCGCGGCACCTGGGCCACGTGGGCGACCTGGCCGGGGCGCAGGAAGGTCTCGGCGTCGTCGATCTCGACGCCGTTCCAGCGGATGGAGCCGGTGTGCTCGACCAGCCCGGCGAGCGACGACAGCAGGCTGGACTTGCCCGACCCGACCTGCCCGAGCAGCAGCACCAGCTCGCCGGCCCGCACGTCGAGGTCGACGCCGACGACGCCGCGGGTGCCGTCGTCGTGGACGGCCGCGACGCCGCGGAGGCTGAGCTCGACCAGCGGGGTGCGGGGCGCCTCCGCGGGGGCCGGGGCGGTGCCCGCGACGAGGTCGACGCCAGGGCGCAGGGACACCAGGTCGACGCCGCCCGCCATCCGGCTGGACGCCTGCTGCCAGGCACGCACCCCGGGCGCCTCGGTGACGACCGCGCCGGCCACCCGGCCGAACCAGTCGAAGCCGTTGACCGCACCCGAGACGAGGATGGCGGTGGCGAGGTCCCAGCCGCCGAGGAAGTACGTCGCCCACGCGGCCACCACGCCGGCCTGCACCATCACCACGGGGACGCCGTCGAGCACGGCCTGCACCCGGTGCTCGAAGACGGCTGCGTCGACCCGGCCCTGGTCGACCCGACGCAGGTGGGCGTGCACCGACGGGGTCGCGGCGGCCAGCTTGACGGTGCGGGCCGACTCGAGCACCGAGACCAGCGACCGGCCGAAGCGGGCCCGCGCGGCCGACGACTCGGTGGCCGAGCGTCCTGCGATCGGCCTGCCGAGGGACGACGCGGTGGCCGACCCGACCATGACGGCCAGCAGCACCCCACCGGCCAGGAGACTGCCGCCGGCGACGGAGGTGGCCACCACGATCGCCAGCCCGTTGATGAAGTCGACCCACCGGTCGGCGTAGCGCGCGTAGCGGTCGGCGTCCATCGACCGGGCGACCACCTCACCGGGCGGCGTACGGGTGAGCCGGTGCTGCTCGGTCTGGCCGATCAGCATCGACATCCGGACCCGGAGCATCACCTCGACCCACCACTTCGGGTAGCGCCGGATCGCGGCGGTGAGCACGAACGGCGCGGCCATGATCGACAGCGCCACGCCCGCCGCCAGCCACCACGTCGACGCCTGGTCGCCGCGGCCCTGCTGGAGGTCCTGGACGAGGGTGCCCCACAGGAACCCGGTCAGCGCACCGAACGCACCGACCAGCGCGGCCAGCAGGAACAGGAACGCCGCGAACGCACCCCACCACGGGCGGACGAGGAGCGCGTGGGTGATGCCGCGCGCCAGGCTGGGGCCGGTGCCGACCTCGGGGAGCTCGGGGGGCTCGCCCGTGCGCCGGGCACCACCGACGGCACCGACGGCACCGCCCGCAGTCTCATCGGCAGGCGTGCTCGCGTGGGGCGTCCCGGGGTCGGGGACGGGGGCGTCGATCTCGTCGCCACGACTCGCCTCGAGCAGGCGCCGGAAGGGTCCCGCGGTGGTGCTGAGCTCCTCGCGCGACCCGAGCTGGACGACGCGACCGGCCTCGAGCACCGCGACGAGGTCGGCGCGGGCGGTGGTGGACAGGCGGTGGGCGACCAGCAGCCCGGTGCGCCCGCGCAGCAGCCGGTCGGAGGCACGGACCACCAGCGACTCGGTGAGCGGGTCCATCCGGGCGGTGGCCTCGTCGAGGACGACGACGTGGACGTCACGCACGAGCAGCCGGGCGAAGGCGACGAGCTGCTCCTCGCCGGCAGACAGGGTCGTGCCGCCCGGGCCGAGGACCGTCTCGATGCCGTCGGGCAGCCCCGCGACCCAGGTGTCCAGGCCGAGCTCCGCGACCGCGGCCACGACCCGCTCGCGTGGCGCGTCGGTGAACAGGGCGATGTTGTCGGCCAGGGTGCCGGCCAGGATCTCGGTGCGCTGGGTGACCACGCCGACCGCCGAGCGCAGCAGCTGGAGGTCGAGGTCGAGCACGTCGACGCCCCCGACGAAGAGCGTGCCCGGCTCGGGGTCGACCGCCCGCGAGACGAGGGAGGCCAGCGTCGACTTGCCGGAGCCGGTGCGGCCGACGAGGGCGATCGTCTGACCGGCCGGCACGCGCAGGTCGACGTCGCTGAGCGCGAAGGACCCCTCCACGTAGGAGAAGCGGAGGTCGCGCAGCTCGACGTCGAGGGGGTGGTCGGGCACCGGCAGCCCGCCGACGGGCTCGGGCTCGGAGTCGACGAGCTGGCGCAGCCGGACGAGGGCGCCGAGCCCCGCCTGCAGGTCGGGGAGGTGCCGCGCCATCTGGTCGACCTGGCCGACGAACGTGCTGGTCACCAGGAACAGCGTCACCAGCCGACCGACCGACAGGTCGCCGTCGACGGCAAGAGCCACCCCGCCCAGGGTGATCCCGGCGAGCAGCCCGTGCAGCAGCCCTCCGGTGCGCAGCGTGATCCGGGACTGCAGCGCCAACAGGTCGGCGAAGCGACGGTGGACGGCTCCCGACAACGCGGCGACGCGGCGTACGACGTGGGCCTGGCCCAGGCTGGTGCGCAGGTCGTCGCGCCCACTGACTCCCTCCTCCATCGCGGCCGCGTGGTCGGTCCACGCCATCTCCTCGAGGACCGTGAGCTGCTTGACCTCGGGCAGCAGCGGCCTCATCACGAGGAACGCGGCGTAGCCGAACAGCGGGAACAGCAGCCACGCCGGCCACCAGGTCAGGCCGGCGACCACCCACATCGGCAGCGCGGCGAAGGCGGTGCGCAGCGCGTCCCACACCTGGCGGCGCAGCAGCGCCCCGACCTCGTGGGTGTCGTCGTCGACGCGGTCGAGCACCTCGCCGACCGCCTGCTCGTGCAGCGCGGACAGCGGCTGGTGGAGGGCGGCGTCGAGCAGGTCGCCGCGCAGCCGGCCCTCGGCCCGGTCGACCACCGCCGCCCAGACCGTGCGGCCCACCGTGTCCAGCACGGCCCCGCCGACCACGCACAGCGCCAGGAGCCAGACCAGCGCACGGGTCGGCCCCTCGGCCAGGGAGCCGGCCACGACGGTGCCGAGGGTCTTGCCGAGCGCCCCGAGGAACGACGCCGCCATCGCCCAGCCCACGGCGCTCTGCCGCAGGCGCCGCCAGTCGACGGTGCGGGCGGTGCGAGCGGAGCGGGCGGCCTCGTCGCCACCGGTGTCAGCGGCGGCGCGGGTCGCGCGTTCGGCGGTCGTCGTGTCGGTCATCGGGGTGGAGGCTACGCCGACTCGCCGACACACTCACCTGGGTTTCTCCGGCCCGGGACGGGTGGGGTGGCCGTGCTGCTCGACCTCCATGTAACGCGGAGTTAGAGCGACTGGGAGCCCCATCGGTGGGTGTCCCAGTCGGGATAACTCCGCGTTACATGGGGAGCGACCGGGCCGAAACACAAGATGGGGGTAGTTACAACGGTGTTGTTTCCATATATGGTGGTGCTCGCAGTTGGTTCGACGCCCTCGCCAGGGGCGTCTTCGCAAGAGGGAACCCGGTGGAACTCCGGGACTGCCCCGCAGCGGTGAGTGGGAACGACCGGTGTCATCAGCACTGAGCCTCGGCTTGGGAAGCGACACCCAGTAGGGACGATCAGGACGCCCACGAGTCCGAAGACCTGCCAACGCGCCGCTCCCCCGACGGGAGCGGTGGTCCGTGGCCCCGTGGGAGGGCCTGGGGCTCTGCCCGTCCTCATCTCGGCCGGCGACCTCAGTCACCCTTCCCCGTCCCGCGGATTGCCCGCGAAACACGGAGTTCACGAGGGGTGAACCGATGAGCATCACTGTCATCAAGCGCGACGGATCCCACCAGGCCTACGACGGCTACGAGATCGCCCGCTCCATCGAGGAGGCCAGCGCCGGACTCGGCGACGAGGTCACCAGGGTGGCCCAGCTGCGGTCCGAGCTCGAGATCACGCTGTTCGACCGGATCTCCAGCGAACAGCTCGACGAGGCCGTGATCGCGGTGGCCCTGCAGAACGTCAAGGACGACCCGGCCTTCGACACCATCGCCTGCCGGCTGCTCATCAAGACGCTCTACAAGCGGGTCTTCGGCGAGGGCGTCACCCGCGAGGAGGTCGACGCCTTCCACGGCTCGGCGTTCGTGTCCTCGATCCTGCGCGGCGTCCAGCTCGAGCTGCTCGACCCCCGCCTCGCCGAGCTGTTCGACCTCGAGGTCCTCGGCGCCGCGCTCGAACCGCGCCGCGACGACCTGCTGCACTACATCGGTGCGCAGACGATGCGCACCCGCTACATGATCTGCGAGCCCGACGGCACCCCGCTCGAGGTGCCGCAGTTCTTCTGGATGCGCGTGGCGATGGGCCTCTCGCTCAACGAGGCCGAGCCCACGGCGGCCGCGATGCGGTTCTACGACAAGATGTCCCGGCTCGAGTATCTCGCCGCCGGCTCGACGCTCGTCAACGCCGGCACCGCCTACCCCCAGCTCTCCAACTGCTTCGTGATGCAGATGGACGACGACATCGAGCACATCGCGCAGTCGGTGCGCGACGTCATGTGGCTGACCAAGGGCACCGGCGGCATCGGCCTCTCGGTGTCGAAGCTGCGCTCGGAGGGCTCGCCGATCCGGTCCAACAACACCACCTCGACCGGGCCGATCCCCTTCATGCACACCATCGACTCGACGCTGCGCGCGGTCAGCCGCGGCGGCAAGAAGTTCGGCGCGCTGTGCTTCTACATGGAGAACTGGCACCTCGACTTCGCCCAGTTCCTCGACCTGCGGCAGAACTCCGGCGACCCCTACCGGCGTACCCGCACCGCCAACACGGCCGTGTGGATCTCCGACGAGTTCATGAAGCGCGTCGCGAGCGACGACGCGTGGTACCTCTTCGACCCGCTCGACGTGGCCGACCTGACCGAGCTGTACGGCGCCGCCTTCTCCACCAGGTACGCCGAGTACGCCGCCCTCGCCGAGGCCGGCCTGTTGCGGCACAAGAGGCTGCAGGCGCGGGAGCAGTACCGCGCGATCCTGGTCTCCCTGCAGACGACGTCGCACCCGTGGCTGACCTGGAAGGACACGATCAACACCCGGGCGCTCAACAACAACACCGGGACGATCCACCTCTCCAACCTGTGCACCGAGATCACCCTGCCCCAGGACCGCGACAACGTGGCGGTCTGCAACCTGGCCTCGGTCAACCTGTCGCGCCACGTCAGCGGGCGGCGCCGGCAGGCCCGGATCGACTGGGACCTGCTCGCGGAGTCGACCCGCCTCGCCGTGCGCCAGCTCGACAACCTCATCGACATCACCGTCTCGTCGGTGGCCGAGTCCGAGCACTCCAACGCCGAGAACCGCGCGCTGGGCCTCGGCGTCATGGGGTTCACCGACATCGTGGAGCGGTTCGGCCTCTCCTACGAGTCGGAGGATGCCTACGACCTGATGGACCAGGTGATGGAGTTCGTCAGCTGGCACGCCATCGACGAGAGCGCCGACCTGGCTCGCGAGCGGGGCGCCTACCCCAACTTCGAGGGCTCCCGCTGGAGCGAGGGCCTGGTCCCGATCGACTCGCTCGACCTGCTGGAGGCCGACCGCGGCGTCCCGGTCGAGGTCGACCGCACCACCCGGCTCGACTGGGACGGCCTGCGCGCCAAGGTCGCCGGCGGGGTCCGCAACTCCACGCTGATGGCGATCGCGCCGACCGCGTCGATCGGCCTGGTCGCCGGTACGACGCCCGGCCTTGACCCGCAGTTCAGCCAGATCTTCAGCCGGGCCACCAGCTCGGGCAAGTTCCTCGAGGTCAACCGCAACCTCGTCGAGGACCTCCGCGCGCTCGGTCTGTGGGAGCAGGTGCGCGAGGACCTGCTGCGCCACCAGGGCGACCTGTCGAAGGTGGCCGGGGTGCCGGCCGAGCTGCAGGCGATCTACCGCACGTCGTTCCAGCTGTCGCCGTACGCCTTCCTCAACGTGGCGGCCCGCGCGCAGAAGTGGATCGACCAGGCGATCAGCCGCAACATCTACCTCGCCAGCCGTGACGTCGGCGAGATGGTCGACCTCTACTCGGCGGCCTGGCGGATGGGCGTCAAGACCACCTACTACCTGCACATGATGCCGCGCCACACCGCCGAGCAGAGCACCGTCAAGGTCAACAAGGCGGCCACCTCCGGGCCTGTCGGCGGTACGCCGCGGCGCGGGTTCGGTGCGGCAGCACCTACGACCGCGGCGACCGCCGAGAAGGTCGAGGTCGCCGTCGGCGTGGCCCCGAGTGACGAGATGCAGTGCCCCGTCGACCCGCAGGAGCGCCTGCAGTGCGACTCGTGCCAGTGACGTGACGCGCCCCTGACCCACCGCCCCCACCTCCCGACATGAAAGCGAGACCACCCATGCCCATCCTCGGCACCGGGATCGAGCAAGGCCTCCTCCTCAAGCCCGTGACCTACCAGTGGGCGATGGACCTCTACGACCAGGCCGTCGCCAACACGTGGTTCCCCAACGAGATCCAGCTCGGCCAGGACCTCGCCGACTTCGAGCAGATGACCGACGAGGAGCGGCACGCGCTGACGTTCCTGATGAGCTATTTCAACCCCAACGAGCTGCTCGTCAACAAGGCGCTGGCCTTCGGCGTCTACCCCTACGTCAACGCTGCGGAGTGCCACCTCTACCTCGCCAAGCAGATGTGGGAGGAGGCCAACCACTGCATGAGCTTCGAGTACGTCCTCGAGACGTTCCCCATCGACCGCGCCGCGGCGTACGAGTCGCACGTCTCGGTGCCCTCGATGGCGGCCAAGGAGGAGTTCGAGGTCCGCTACATCAAGCGGATGACCGAGCAGACCCTCGACATCACCACCACCGCGGGCAAGCAGGACTTCGTGCGCAACCTGGTGGCCTTCAACGTGATCCTCGAGGGGATCTGGTTCTACTCCGGGTTCATGGTGGCGCTGAGCTTCCGGCAGCGGAACCTGCTGCGCAACTTCGGCTCGCTGGTCGACTGGATCGTGCGCGACGAGAGCCTGCACCTGAAGTTCGGGATGAACCTGATCCTCACCGTGCTCGACGAGAACCCCGACGTCGCGACCGAGGAGTTCGCCGCCGAGATCCAGCAGATGATCCTCGACGCCGTGGAGATGGAGGCGGCCTACAACCGGGACCTGCTGCCCGGCGGGATCCTCGGGCTGAACGCCGACTACATCAACCAGTACGTCAGGTACCTCGCCGACCGGAGGCTGGAGGAGCTCGGCTTCGCGCCGCACTACGACGTGGCCAACCCGGCCAAGTGGATGGCAGCGGCCAACGACACCCTTCAGCTGGTGAACTTCTTCGAGTCGACCAACACCTCCTACGAGGTCAACGCCAGGGCCACCTGAGGTCGCGTGGGGGTTGACACAGCGACGAGACCAGTGGAGGTTTGGACTAGCCCAATGGTCTACCTCGGAGATCCCTCGTGCGCCTCTCGGTCCTGCCCCTCGCCCTGTCCCTCGTGCTGTCCGTTGTCGGCGTCGTCGGCGTCGCCGGCCCGGCCTCCACCACCGCGGCCGAGCCCGCCGTGGCGCCGCAGCACGCCGGCTGCACGCCGGACCCGTCGGCTCCCAAGCGGCAGCTGCGGGCCGACTGGATCGCCAGCGTGGTCAACATCGACTGGCCCTCCGCGCCCGGGCTGACCCCCGAGCAGCAGAGGAGCGAGCTGGTCGCGCTCTACGACCAGGCGGTCGGCCGTGGGCTCAACGCGGTCGTGGTGCAGGTCCGCCCGACCGCCGACACGTTCTGGCCGAGCGCGCTCGAGCCGTGGTCGCGCTACCTGACCGGGACACCGGGTCAGGACCCGGGCTACGACCCGCTGGAGTTCGCCGTCCGCGAGGCGCACGCCCGCAACCTGGAGTTCCACGCCTGGTTCAACCCCTACCGGGTCTCGATGAGCACCGACCGCACGCAGCTCGCCCCGGACAGCCCCGCGGCACTGCACCCGGACTGGGTGATCGCCTACGGCGGCAAGCTCTACTACGACCCGGGCCTGCCGCAGGTCCGCGAGCTGACGACCGACGTGATCCTCGAGGCCGTGACCCGCTACGACGTCGACGGCGTGCACTTCGACGACTACTTCTACCCCTACCCGGTGGCCGGCCAGGAGTTCGCCGACGACGCGACCTTCGCGACGTACGGCACGGACTTCCCCGACACTGCGGAGGGCCGCGCCGACTGGCGGCGCGACAACACCGACCGGCTGATCGAGGGTCTCGACGACCGGATCCACCAGGCGAAGCCGTGGGTGCTGTTCGGGGTCAGCCCGTTCGCGGTCTGGCGCAACGCGGGCACCGACCCGGAGGGGTCCGCGACGACGGCCGGCGCCCAGACCTACGACGACCTGTACGCCGACACGCGTCGCTGGGTGCGCGAGGAATGGCTCGACTACGTCGCCCCGCAGGTCTACTGGAACATCGGCTTCGCGCCGGCCGACTACGGCGTCCTCGTGCCGTGGTGGGCCGAGCAGGTCGCCGGCACCGACGTGCAGCTCTACATCGGCCAGGCGACGTACAAGGTCGGGACGTCCACGCAGGACCCGGCGTGGGCGGACCCGCGCGAGATGACCAAGCACCTGCTGCTCAACCGCGACCACCCCGAGGTCGACGGCGACATCTACTTCTCCGCCAAGGACGTCCGCGCCGACCGGCTCGGGCACATGGACCTGGTGCAGGCCGAGCACTACGCCCACCCGGCGCTGCTGCCGGTCACCGAGGACGTGCCGGGCCACCGCCCCCACGCCGTGCGCAGGCTCGAGGCCGACCGCCGCGGCGACGACGTGGTGCTCCGGTGGCGCGCCTCGGGTGACGACCGGGCCACGTCGTACGCCGTCTACGCCGTGCCCGGCCGCCGGGTCGGCCGGTGCGACCTCGCCGACGCCGGCTACCTCGTGGGCGTCGTCCGCGGGACGACCTGGGTGGACGAGCAGGCGCCGCAGACTGACACGACCTACGTCGTCACGGCCCTCGACCGCGCCCACCGCGAGAGCCGTCCGGTGCACGACACGGCCACGGATCGTCGATGACGGCTGTGCAGAGCGACGGCTCCAAGCAGGGGCAGGTGCGTGCCGAGCTCGACGCCCGGCTCACCGGCCTGCACCCCGGAGACCTGCTGCCTGCCGAGCGGGTGCTCGCGCAGGAGCTCGGGGTGGCCAGGATGACGCTGCGCCGCGCTGTCGACGGGCTGGTCGCCGACGGCCGCCTCGTCCGTAGGCCCGGCTCGGGCACGTTCGTCTCGGGTGGTCGCGACGCCAAGGTGTCGCAGCGGCTGGCCGCGTCGTCGTTCTCGTCCGACATGCGGGCCCGCGGGCTGCGGCCCGGCAGCCGCACCGTGACCTCCCGGGTCGCCCCGGCCGGCGCCATGCTCGCGGCGATCCTCGACGTGCCCACGCAGACCGACGTCCTCCACGTACGCCGGCTCCGACTCGCCGACGACGTGCCGATGGCGCTCGAGGACCTCCACGTGCCCCTCACCGTGGCGCCCGGCCTCACCGGTGCCGACCTCGAGGGCGCGTCGTTCTACGACCTGCTCGCCCATCGCTTCTCGACCCCCGTGGCCGCCGGCACGCAGACGGTCGAGCCGGCGCTCGCGCAGGCCGAGGACGCCGGGCTCCTCGGCATCACGGCGGGCGACCCGGTCTTCTTGTTCGAGCGCACCTCGCGGGTGCGCGACGGCCGGGTCGCCGAGTTCGTGCGCTCGATCTACCGCGGCGACCGCTACCGGATCGTCGTCGACATCTTCCCGCCCTCCTGAGGGCACGACCGACACAGACGCACACCAACAACTGCTCAACCGGGTGAGAGGAAGTCCCATGAAGACACGACGGAGGACCATGCGGGTCGCGGCCGGCACGGCTGCGCTCGCCCTGCTGGTCGCCGGCTGCGCAGGCGGCAGCGGCGACGGCGACGCCGAGATCGGCAACGCCGACGGCGAGGTCGACGGCTCGGGGCAGACCCTGACCGTCTGGATCATGGAGGGCACCAACCCAGACGCCGAGCCCTACTTCGACGAGGTCAGCACCGCCTTCCAGAAGGAGACCGGCGCGGAGCTCGACGTGCAGTTCGTGCCGTGGGCCGATGCCCACGACAAGTTCGTCAAGTCCATCGCCGGCGGCACCACGCCCGACGTGGCCGAGGTCGGCACCACCTGGACCCCGGAGTTCGCCGACGCCGGTGCGCTGGTCGACCTGTCCGAGCCCGTGTCCGCCGCCGGGCTGGACGGCGACCTGGTCGCCGGCCTCCAGGAGGCCGGGACCGTCGACGGCGAGCTGTACGGCATGCCCTGGTACGCCGGCGTCCGCTCGGTCGTCTACCGGACCGACGTGTTCGAGAAGGCCGGCGTCGAGCCGCCCACCACCTGGGACGAGATCATCGAGGTCGGCGACAAGATCAAGGCCTCCGACCCCGACCTGGTGACCTTCCCGGTCCCCGGCGACAGCGAGTACGGCGTCGACCCGTTCATCTGGGGCAACGGCGGCGAGATCGCCACCCAGGACGGCGACTCGTGGACCAGCACCATCGACTCCCCCGAGGCGCAGGAGGGGATCGCGTTCTACACCGACCTGGCACTGGAGCACGGGTTCTCCACCCCGGCCGCCACCACCTGGGACGAGGCCGACCTGTCCGACGCGTTCGCCCGCGAGGACGTGGCGATGATGATCTCGGGCAGCTGGACCCCCGCCGCCCTGGTCGAGGCCAACCCCGACCTCGAGGGCAGGATCGGCGCCTTCCCGATACCCGGTCCGGACGGCGGGCTCTCGCCGTCGTTCCTCGGGGGCTCGCACCTGGGTGTCTTCAACACCACCGAGAACGCCGACCTGGCCTTCGCCCTGGTGCGGATGATGAGCACCGGCGAGCTCGCCCAGAAGTGGAGCGACCAGACCGGCTACTTCCCCGGCACCAACGCGCTGCTCGACGACATGCAGGCCCAGGGTGATCCTCTGGTCGTGCCGTTCGCCCAGCAGGTCTCCGAGGCCGGCAAGAGCGTGCCGGTCACGCCGCTCTACGGCCAGGTGCAGGGCAAGAAGACGATCGCGGCGATGCTCCAGGACATCCTCTCGAAGAAGGCCTCGGTGGCCGAGGCGACGGCGGCGGCGGCCGACGAGATGGACGCGATCTTCGAGCGCGGCGACTGACGCTGGTGTCGACGACCGAGCAGGCCGCCCGCGCGCGGCACGACGACCAGCACGGTGGGCGGACCGCCCGCGCCCCCGCTCGGGGAGGCGCGGGCGGTCGGCTCACACCGGGCTGGCTGCCGTGGCTGCTGCAGGCACCCGCGCTGCTCGTGCTGGGCGCCCTGCTCGTCTACCCGCTGCTCTGGGTCGTCACCCTCGCCTTCCAGGACTTCGGTCTGCGGGAGCTCCGGCAGGGCGGGTTCTACTGGAGCGGGCTCGACAACGCCCGCGAGATCTTCACCGACCCGCTGCTGTGGCGCACCGCGCTGCCCAACACGGTGGTGTTCGCCGTGGTGTGCGTCGTGCTGACCGTGGTCGTCGGCACCCTCATCGCGATGCTGCTGCTGCGCCTGGGGCCGTGGGGGCGCGGCGTCCTCACCACCGCCATCATGATGGCCTGGGCGATGCCGGCGGTGAGCGGGACCTACGTCTGGGTCTACGTCTTCGACACCAGCGACGGCGTGGTGATGCGCCTGCTGTCGGGCATCGGGCTGGTCGACCCCGACACCACCAACTGGTTCACCGACCGGCTCGCCTTCTACGGCATCGCCACCCTCAACGTCGTCCACCACGGCTTCCCCTTCGTGGCCGTGACGGTGCTGGCAGGCCTGCTCACCGTGCCCGGCGAGCTGCTGGAGGCGTCCGAGATGGACGGTGCCAATGCCTGGCGGCGCTTCTGGAACGTCACCTACCCGCTGATGAAGCCGATCTTCGCGGTGGTGGTCGTGCTGTCGACGATCTGGGACTTCAAGGTGTTCACGCAGATCTACCTGATGCCCGGCGGCGGCGGCACCAACCGTGACGTGCTCAACCTCGGCACGTGGTCCTACCTCGAGGGGATCTCGCAGAACAGGTACGGGTACGGCGCGGCGATCGCCGTCGTACTCACCTGCCTGCTGCTCGCGATCACGACCGTCTACCTGCGCACCCTGTTCCGTCAGGAAGAGCTATGACCACCACCCTCGTCCCCACCACCGTGCGCCAGGGTCGCCGGCCGGCACGACAGCGACGCCCGGTCCGCGGCCGCCTGCTCAACGGCGTCGGCTTCGTCGTCGTGCTCGCCTTCAGCATCTTCCCGGCCCTGATGATGGTGTCGACCGCGTTCGACAGCCGCGCGAACGACGGTTCGCGCGCCCTGCTGCCGACCGACGTGTCGTTGTCGAACTTCTCGTTCGTGCTGGGAGAGGGAGGCTTCGGCCACTACCTGCTCAACTCGCTGCTCGTCGGTCTCGGCACGGTCGCGGCGAGCGGGCTGCTCGCCCTCCTCGCGGCGGTCGGGGTCGCCCGGTTCCGGTTCAGGTTCCGCACCACGGTGCTCGTGCTGATCCTGGTGATCCAGATGGTGCCGCTGGAGGCGCTGGTGATCCCGCTGTTCATCCAGGCCAGCTCGCTCCAGGTGCTCAACAGCCTGATCGCGCTCACCATCATCTACGTCGCGTTCTCGCTGCCGTTCGCCATCTGGATGCTGCGCGGCTTCGTGGCGGCGATCCCGAAGGAGCTCGAGGAGGCGGCCTACCTCGACGGCGCCTCCTGGCCGCGGATGTTCTGGTCGATCCTGTTCCCGCTGGTCGCTCCCGGCCTGGTCGCCACGAGTGTCTTCTCGTTCATCACCGCGTGGAACGAGTTCGTCTTCGCGATCACCTTCTTCAACGACGACTCGAAGTTCACCGCGGCGGCCGGCCTGCGCCAGTTCTTCACGCAGTACGGCACCGACTGGGGCTCGGTGATGGCCGGCTCGACGCTGATCACGGTGCCGGTGATGATCTTCTTCGTGCTGGTGCAGCGCCGCTTGAGTGAAGGTCTCGTCGCCGGGGCGGTGAAGGGCTAGTGGCCTCGGATGCGACGCTCCGCCGGCTGGCGGCCTCCGTCGTGCTCCCCGGCTTCGTCGGGACGACGCCTCCCGACTGGCTGCGCCGGATGCTCGACGAGGGGCTGGCCGGCGTCTGCCTGTTCGGGCAGAACGTCGAGCAGCCCGAGCAGGTGCGCGCCCTGACCACCGCGCTGCACGGCGTTCGGCCCGGCGTGATCGTGACCGCCGACGAGGAGGGCGGATCGGTCACCCGCCTCGACGCCGCCACCGGTTCGCCGTGGCCGGGCCATGCCGCACTCGGCGCCCTCGACGACGTCGCGACCACGCAGGAGATCGCGCGCGGGATCGGCGCCCGCGCCCGGGCAGCCGGCATCGACCTGGTGCTGGGGCCGGTGGCCGACGTGCACTCCGAGCCCGACAACCCGGTCATCGGCGAGCGCTCCTTCGGCGTCGAGCCCGTGCTCGTGGGACGGCACACGATGGCGTTCGTGCGTGGCCTGCACGCCGGAGGGGTCGCGGCCTGCGCCAAGCACTTCCCCGGGCACGGCGCCACCCGCACCGACTCCCACGTCACCCTGCCCGAGCTGGACGTCGACGAGGCCACCTACCGCGCCCGCGACCTCGCGCCGTTCGCGGCGGCGGTCGCCGCCGGCGTCGACTGCGTGATGACCGCCCACATCGTGGTCCGCAGCCTCGACGACCAGCCCGCCACCATGAGCGCGCCCGTGCTGAGGATGCTGCGCGACGAGCTCGCCTTCACCGGCATCGTGGTCAGCGACGCCCTCGACATGCGAGCCATCGCCGACCGCGTCGGCCGGGCGCACGGCGCGGTGCGGGCCCTGATCGCCGGTGTCGACCTGGTCTGCATCGGCAATCCCGTCTTTCCCGACCCGTACGCCGACGCCGAGGCCGCCGAGGAGGTCGTGGCCGCGGTCGCGGCCGGTGTGCCCGGCGACCGCCTGGAGGAGGCGGCGGCCCGGATCGCCGGCCTGACGCTGCCGCCGGTGACGACGCCGCTCGACGACGCATCGGCGCTCGCGATCGGCAGCGCCGCCGCGACGCGCGCCCTCACCGTCACCGGCGACGTCCGGGTCGGCCCCGACGCACGGATCCTGCTCGCACCGCCCGCGACGTCGTACGCCGCGGGCCGGCGGGCCTCCGCGCTGGACGGGCTGGTGCGGACGGTCGCCGTCACGGATGCCGACGACGCCGCCGCGCGCGCCGCCACGGCGACCGACGTCGTGGTGGTCGTCGAGGGTCGCAACGGTCCCGGCACCCGCACGGTCGTCGAGGCGGTGCTCGCCGTCCGGCCAGACGCCGTCGTGGTGCACGCCGGGCCGGCCGACACCGCCGCACCCGCCGCGGCCCGGATGGTCGTCACGCACAGCGGCGGACGCGCGGCCGCCGTCGCCGTCCAGCGGGCGCTGGGTCTGGAGGAGCACGCATGATCGTGGGGGTCGACCTGGGCAAGACCGGCTGCCGGTCCCGCGCGGCCGACGGGGCGACGGCAGCGGGGGCCGGCGCCCCGGGGCTGGCCGAGCCCGGCGGAGTCGACGCGGCGGTGGCCGCGGTCGGCGTCGTCCTGGCGGGCTTCGGCTCGCTGACGGCCCTGTGCGTGGGTGCGGCGGGCGCCGCGGCCGCGCCCGACGCGGCCCGGCGGCTGGCCCTCGAGCTCGCCCGGCGCCACCCCGGCACGCGGGTCGCGGTCACCTCCGACTCGGTCGCGGCCCACGCCGGCGCCCTCGCCGGCGGCCCGGGCAGCGTCCTGTCGGTCGGCACCGGCACGGTCGCGCTGGCGATCACCGGGTCCGGTCGTCGTACCCAGCTCGACGGGTGGGGCCCCTGGCTCGGCGACGACGGCGGCGGCGCGTGGATCGGTCGCGAGGCGCTGCGCGGCGTGCTCCGGGCCCGCGAGGCGCGTGGTCCCGCGACCGCGCTGAGCCAGGGCCGCCGAGGATCGGTACGGCGACCTCACCGCCCTGCCGGCCACCCTCGCCGCCGGTGCGACCGCCCGCGACACCGCGGCGTTCGTGCCCGACGTGGTCGAGGCGGCGCGGGCCGGTGACGCCCTGGCCCACGACATCCTCGCCCGCGCGGTCGGCTGCTGGGCCGAGCTCGCCGCCGCCGCGGTCGCCGCAGCGGGCGACCCGGCACTGGCCGTGGTCGGTGGCCTCGTCGACGTGCTGAGCCCGAGCTGGCCCGACTCCGCGAGGCTCGTCGACGCCGCGGGCACCGCGCTCGACGGAGCCCTCCTGCTGGCCGACCGTACCGACCTCCCCCACGAGTCGGCCGTGGTCCGCGTCGTGGCCGACGTCTCCGTGGTCGATGTCGACCTGCTCGCCACCGAGCAGGTGCGCAGCGACCTGGCCGACCTCGACACCCGCGACCCCGACGACCTCGTGGGCATCCTGCTCGCCGCCGAGGCCACCGTGCCCGCAGCCATGGCGGCCGCCCGCGCGGGTCTCTCCCGTGCCGTGGCGCTCGCCACCGCGGCCCTCACCGGCGGTGGCCGGATCATCTACGTCGGTGCCGGCACCCCCGGGAGGCTGGCCGCCACCGACGCCGCGGAGTGCCCACCCACGTTCGGCGTCGACCCCTCCCGGGTGGTCGCCGTGTGTGCGGGGGGCGACGCGGCGGCCACCACCGCGGTCGAGGGGGCCGAGGACGACGGCGCGGCCGGCCGCGCCGACCTGGCGGCCCTCCGCCCCGGCTCCCGAGACGTCGTGGTCGGCATCACGGCCTCAGGCCGGACGCCGTACGTCCTGGCGGCGCTCGGCCACGCACGCGCCTGCGGAGCCGGCACCGTCGCGGTCGTCAACAACGCGGCCAGTGAGGCCGCGGCCGCTGCGGATGTCGCCGTGGAGCTGCTCACCGGCGCCGAGGTCCTCGGCGGCTCGACCCGGCTGAAGGCAGGCTCGGCCCAGAAGGTCGCGCTCAACGTGATCTCGACGGGGGCGATGGTCGGCGCGGGGCACACCTACGGCGCCTGGATGGTCGACGTCGTGGCCTCCAACGGCAAGCTGCGCCGGCGCGCCCGGCGGATCCTGCGGGAGGCGGCCGGCGTCACCGACGACGTCGCGACCGCCGCGCTCGAGGAGGCCGGCTGGCACACCAAGACCGCGCTCGTCGCACTCCTCGGCAGCACCGACGCGGCCACCGCCGACCGGCTGCTGGCCGCACACGGCGGTCACGCGCGGGCGGCGCTCGCAGCCGCGGTCGGGGACGGCACGTGATCGTGCCGGCTGCGGTGCGGGGATCCTCTGTCGAGCGTCAGGACCCGACGGCGCGCTGGGCGTCGCCGGCAGCCTTCTCGGCCTTCGCCTGCTCCTCGGCGGAGCGGGCCAGGGCAGAGTCGACCTCGGAGCGTCCCGAGCTCCAGACCCCGGTCGACTCGAGGTCGATCGTCTGCACGCTGCGGCGTACGGCGGCCGGCTTGGAGACGTAGGTCGGCAGGGTCACCGGCACCATGTCCCACATGGAGGGGTCGGTGCCGACGAGCGCGGAGGCCGTGACCGCCTCCTCGGCGATGTCGCCGACCTGCTCGTCGGTGACCGGCGGGATGCCGGTCGAGGTGTCGTCGTCCTCCATGGCGGTCTCCGGCGATCGTCGCGTCGCGGGCACGAACGCGGCACGCTCCTGCTTGACCATCAGCCGGCAGGCGACCAGCCAGGCAACGAGCAGGCCGGCGGGGATCGCGACGTACGCCCAGGCGAGCACCGACGACGCGGCCACCGCGACCACGGCGACGTTGGCGAGCAGGATCAGGCTGAGCACGTTGCGGCGGCGGCGTGCGGCGGCGTTGGCGGCCGCTCGCTGGGCGGCGACGGTGGCGGCCTTCGGAGCCGGGCCCTTCGTCTCGACGAGGGGCACCGAGGTCGAGCGGCCCGGGCTGACCACGAGCCGCGCGTCACGGCGGCTGACGGGCTCGCGGCGCGCCAGCACGCGCATGGTCTTGGAGAATCGGTCGACCGAGCGGCTGCGCTGCACCTCGTCGTGGTGGCGGAGCGCCTTCGGAACGAGATAGACGGCCCACGCAACGGCGAGGGCGACGAAGATCAGTGCGCTGAGGTCCACGGTCTGAGGTTATGAGCGCTAGCGCAGGATGGGACGGATGTCCATAGGTGTGTCGCGTGGCAACCTGTGTGACTGGTGTGATCGCGGGGGGGTCTCTGGGGGTAGTCCGGTGCAGATTTGTTCTTTTCGCCCGCCTCGAGGACGGATTCGCACCGGACTATCCCGCCGACAACCGAGCCAGGATGCCGTGCGGCACCTCTTCGACGGTGACCGCGTAGACGCGGTGGTCGCGCCAGTCGCCGTCGATGTGGAGGAAGCGCGGCGCGTAGCCCACCTCGTACATCTGGAGCTTCTCGACGACCCGCAGCGAGTTGGTGTTCTCGGGCCGGATGCAGATCTCGATGCGGTGCAGTCCGGCAGTGGAGAAGCAGTGGTCGATCACCATCGCCACGGCCTGCGGCATCAGCCCCCGGCCGGCGACGGCCTGGTCGATCCAGTAGCCGATCGAGGCGAACTGCGCCGACCCGCGCACGATGTTGTTGACCGTCACCTGCCCCACGAACCGGCCGTCGACCTCGATCGCGAACGGCATCGCGTGCCCGTCTCGCGCGAGCAGGCGGAGCCGCCGCACCAGGGCGCGGTACGACGACGGCCGGGCGCCGGCGACCGGACCCGGCGGCACGGTGGCCTCCCAGTGCCGCAGCCAGTCGGCGTTGCGTTCGCGCACCTCTCGCCAGGCGCGGCGGTCGCCGTTGCTCAACGGCCGCAGGGTGATCGCGCCGTGCGTCAGCCGCGCGGGCCAGCCGGGAGCCACCGCCCTCTCACGCACCGCTCGGGTGGTCGCTTCCGACGACCTGCTCGACGGCGTGCACCAGGACCGGCTCGAGCACCGCCAGGCCGTCCTTCACCCCGCCACGCGAGCCCGGCAGGTTCACCACGAGGCACTTCCCCGCGACGCCGGCGAGCCCGCGCGACAGCATCGCCGTCGGCACCCCCTTGGCCTGCCCGTGCGCCCGGATCGCCTCGGCCATGCCGGGCACCTCGCGGTCGAGCAGGGGCCGGGTGGCCTCGGGCGTGCGGTCGGTGGGGGTGAGCCCGGTGCCGCCGGTGGTGAGCACGACCCGGGCGCCCGCCTCGATCGCGGCCCGGATCGCGGCAGCCACCGGCTCGCCGTCGGGCACGACCGCCGGGTCGCCGCACGAGAAGCCCGCCGCCCTGAGGAAGTCGACGATCAGCGGCCCGGTCTCGTCGGCGTACACGCCGGCCGCGGCGCGGTTGGAGGCCACGACCACGGCGGCGGGCAGGCTCATCGCGACCAGTCCCCGGACTTGCCGCCGGTCTTGGTCTCGACCCGCACGTCGGTGATGATCGCGCCCTTGTCGACCGCCTTGACCATGTCGATGACCGTGAGCGCGGAGACGGCGACGGCGGTGAGCGCTTCCATCTCCACGCCGGTGCGGTCGGTGGTCGAGACCGTGGCGACGATGTCGACCGAGCTGTCGGTCACGACCAGGTCGACGCCGACCGCGGACAGCGCCAGCGGATGGCAGAGCGGGATCAACGACGAGGTCTGCTTGGCGCCCATGATGCCGGCGAGCCGGGCCACGGCGAGGGTGTCGCCCTTGGGCACCCCCGCGCCGCGCAACAGCTCGATGACCGCGGCGGAGACCAGGACCCGCCCCGACGCCGACGCCGTGCGGGCGGTGACCTGCTTGCCGGACACGTCGACCATCCGCGCCGCCCCGGACTCGTCGACGTGGGTCAACCGGTCGCCCATCAGAACTCCTCGTCGAGGCGCAGGACCTGCACCATCTCGCCCGCGGACATGCCCGTGACCTCCTCGGGTACGACGATCAGCGCGTTGCTCGCGGCCAGGTCGCCGAGCAGGTGCGACCCGTGCCCGCCGATCGGGCTGACGAAGGCGCCGCCACGGTCGACGGCGTACCCACCGCGCACGAACTGGCGACGCCCGGCCGGCGACGAGAACGGATGGGTGAGCCGCGCCCGGGTGGTCGGTCGGGAGTACGGCAGCTTGCCCATCATCCGGCGCAGCGCAGGCAGCACGAACGTCTCGAAGGAGATGTACGCCGACACGGGGTTGCCCGGCAGCGTGAAGATCGGCGTGCGGTCGTCGCCGATGACGCCGAAGCCCTGTGGCTTGCCGGGCTGCATCGCGACTCCGCCGAACCACACCGTGCCGAGCGACGACAACGCCTCCTTGACGACGTCGAAGTCGCCCTCGCTGACCCCTCCGGAGGTCACCACCAGGTCGGCGCGCACCAGCTGGTCGGTGAGGGCGTCGGTGAAGGCGCGCGGGTCGTCGGGCACGATGCCGACGCGGTAGGCGATGGCACCCTCCCGGCGCACCGCCGCGGCCAGCAGGTAGGAGTTGCCGTCGTAGATCGAGTCGTGGCCGAGCTGGGTGCCGGGCTCGCGCAGCTCGGAACCGGTGGAGATGACCACGACCCTCGGTCGCGGTCGCGAACGGACCGAGGCCCGTCCGACGGCGGCGAGCAGGCCCAGGTGACGCGGACCGAGCACGGTGCCGTGCTCGACGAGCACGTCACCCTCGGCGACGTCCTCACCGGCTCGGCGGACGTGCTGCCCGAGCGTCGGCGCCTTGGTGATGACGACCCGGGCGACACCGCGGTCGGTCCACTCGTAGGGCACCACGGCGTCCGCACCGGCCGGCAGGGGGGCACCGGTCATGATCTTGACGGTCGTGCCGGGCGACATCGCCATCAGCTTGGCCTGGCCGGCGCCGATCTCTCCCACGACCGGGAGGTGCACCGGGCTCTCGGCGCTGGCCGTCGCGACGTCCTGCAGGCACACGGCGTAGCCGTCCATCCCGGAGTTGTCGAAGCTCGGCAGCGAGATCGTCGCCACGACGTCCTCGGCCACCGCAAGGCCGAGCGCCTCCATCAGCGGCTGCTGCAGGTCGGGCAGCGGCGAGACGGTGGAGAGGATGCGCTCGAGGAGCTCGGGGACCGGAGTGAGGTCAGCCATGCCCGGTCAGGCCCCGTCCGCGCGAAGCTCGGAGTCCGCGGCGATGCGCTGGGCGGACTTCGCGGCCAGGCTGACGTCGCCGACGACCTGCACCCCGTGGCCGAACGTGAAGTCGCCGTCGATCGTGAACGACGAGGCCCGGCGCAGCGACGGGGCTCCTTCGGGGAAGCGCTTGTCGAAGTCGCCGACCAGCTTGTAGAAGTCGCCGTCGAGCTCGACGTACGGCACGGCGTCGCTGGCCTGGTCGAGCACGAAGTCGCGACCGAGGTCGTAGATGTCGGAGCGCAGCACCAGCAGGTCGTTCGTCGTCTTCACCGGCACGAAGCGGTCGCGGCCGACCTCGATCGTGCGGGCGCCGTCGAAGACCTCGATCGCTGCGCCCATGGCGGTCTCGATCTGCACGACCTCCGGGGTGCTCGGGTCGCCCGGGTCGACCGGCTTCACGTTGCGGATCAGCGGCAGCCCGAGGATGCCGTCGCGGGCGTCGAGCATCTCCTGCATGGCCCGCAGGTCGAACCACAGGTTGTTGGTGGAGCAGTACTTGTGACGGTCCAGGTCGGCCAGCGCCACCTGGTCGTCGGGCAGCGTCTGCGCCGACTCGCGCAGCACGATGCGGCCGTCGCTCTTGCGGGTCGCGAAGTGGCCGCCCTTGCGGTCCGAGGGAGTACGGCGCACCGCCTCGATCGCGAACGGCGCACCCGACTGCGCGAACCACCCGGCCACCCTCGCGTCCGGCACGGCGCCGAGGTTGTCGGAGTTGGACACGAAGACGTGCCGGTAGCCGGCCTCGATGAGGCGCTCGAGCAGGCCGGTGCCGCGCAGCGCGGTGTAGAGGTCGCCGTGGCCGGGCGGACACCACTCGAGGTCGGGGTTCTTCGGATAGCTCACCGGCAGCAACCCGTCGAGCAGCAGCTTGGGCTCCTTGTTCTGCAGGAACTCCAGCGGCAGGTCGTCGACGGCCAGGGAGTCGTAGCGACTGAGGGCGGCCATGGTGTCGGCGGAGGTGCGGAAGCTGTTCATGAAGATCAGCGGCAGCGTCGCGTCGTACTTCTCACGCAGGTGCAGGACCTGCCGGGCGATGATGTCGAGGAACGACAGGCCGCGGCGCACGCACAGCAACGACTTGGCGCGGTCCATGCCCATCGAGGTGCCGAGTCCGCCGTTGAGCTTGATGACGACGGTCTTGCGGATCGCCTCCGCGGACGTCTCGTCGTCCACCTCGACGTCGGCCAGCGACGCCATCTCCAGCGGCTCGATCGACGACTCCGGGATCATCCCGGTCTCGCCGTGCTCGAGCAGCCGGTAGTAGTGCGCGAACGTCTCGATGGCGACGTCGTCCACGCCTTCGCCACGCATCTTCGTGCGCGCGACCTCCAGGCCAGTGCTACCCATGCCGTCGATCGTAGGCTGAACAGATGAATGCGACACCCGGCCCCCCGATGGCAGCCAAGGTCGCGCTGCGCGACCAGGTGCTCGCCGCCCGTCGACGGCGCCCGTTGACCGAGGTGGCCGAGGCCGCGGAAGCGGTCGCGGCGCACCTGCTGGCGGCCCCGGAGCTGCGCCGCGCGGCCACCGTCGCGGCGTACGTCGCGGTCGGTCGCGAGCCCGGCACCGGGCTCCTCCTCGACGCCCTCGTCGAGGCCGGGAAGCGGGTGATCCTCCCGGTCGTGATGCCCGACCTGGACCTCGACTGGGCGGTCTACACCGGCTCCGCCGGACTGGCCCCGGCCGGGCGCGGCCTGCTCGAGCCGGTGTCGGAGCCGCTCGGCGTCGACGCGGTCGGGACCGCCGACGTGGTGCTGCTGCCCGGCCTCGCCGTGTCGTCCACGGGTCTGCGGCTGGGCCGCGGCGGCGGCTGCTACGACCGGGCGCTGGCCCGGGTGCCGGTCGGGACGTTCACCTGCGTCCTGCTGTACGACGACGAGGTCGGCCGCGACGTGCCGACCGAGCCCCATGACCGGCGGGTGGCCGCCGCGGTCTCGCCCGCGGGCATCGTGGGCTTCTGACCCACGCCGTAGGCGGTCACTCGCCGGCGGACACCGGGTTCAGCATCAGCGTGTCGGCCGCTGCCTCGTCGACGGCCGCCCGGCTGAAGGCCCAGGGCAGTGACTCGCCCTTGACGAACAGGTCGGTCTGGTCGTCGTAGTGGCTGCTGGCCGGGTGCCCGGAGACCCCGGTCAGGCCGACCCAGCGCGAGTCGTCGAAGTCGGCCAGCGAGACGACCATCCGCATGGACGGAGCGGTGGTCACGGCGTACCCGTCGGTGGCGTTCCAGCCGGTCGCGTTGACGACGCTGGACCCGCCACCGATCTGCGTCCCGTCACGGTTGACCAGCCATTCGATCGGTCCGATGTCGCTCTCCCCCAGCGTCGGGTTGTGGAGGTTGAGCCGGTGCAGGTGGCCCCAGCTCCAGTCGTCGGGGTTGCGGGCCTGCCGTGCGGTCATCTCGTCGCGACCAGCGGTCATCGCCTCGCGCAGGATGTCGTCGCGGGTCTCGACGACGTCCTCGGTGGTGGCGTCGTCCCACCACGGTCCGGCGGGCGCGGTCAGCAGTCCCTCCATCACCGCGAACCAGCGGTCGCCGCCGCGCGGCCAGGCGTCCTCGCGCAGCTCGTCCTGGAAGGTCAGCCGGAGCAGGTTGCTCCAGACCACGTTGAAGTAGGCCGCGGCGCCGCTGTCGACGCGGTCCTGGAAGTCCCACTCCCGCAGCAGGGCCTGTCCCTCGCCGTAGTAGCCGCGCGGCATCTCGACGTCGAGGAGGTAGGGCACCAGCGTCGGCGCGAGCGGGTTCCGCTCGTCGAGCTGGATCTGCGCCATCTCGCTCACCGACAGGTCGCCCTCGGCCTCGATCAGGTCGCGGATCCGCTGCGACCGGTAGCCGCGGTCCCAGTCGGTCGTGAGGAAGTAGGGGTACTTCGGGCCGGCCACCGCCTGGTTGGCCGTCGCGACGAACCCCGCCTCGGGGTCGAGCACGCTCGGCAGCGCGGTGAACGGCACGAAGTCTCCGGTCCAGTCGTTCTCGGGCTGCCATCCCTCGGCCGGCAGCCGACCGTCGTTGCCGGACTTGCGGATCGGCACGCGCCCGGGCGCCTGGTAGCCGATGTGGCCCTCGCGGTCGGCGTAGACCATGTTCTGTGCGGGCACGTCGAACTTGCTCGCGGCCTCCCGGAACGACCCCCAGTCGCTGGCCCGGTTGAGCCCGAGGATCGCGTCGGCGGTCGGGCTGGGCTGGAGGGCGGTCCACTGCAGCGCGACGGCGTAGCCGTCACCGCGGTCGGCGCCCGCCTCGGGGTCGCCGGGGTCGACCGGTGCGGTGCTGCCGACGCTGCTGATCTCGCTCGACGCGTCGGAGAGCAGCGGCCCGTGGTCGGTCGACCGCACCTGCAACGTGACGTCGTCGCCGCCGTGCACCTTGATGGTCTCGGTGCGCTCGACCAGGGGCAGCCAGTCACCGTCGTACCTCCACTCGTCGCCGCGCACCTGCTCGAGGTAGAGGTCGGAGACGTCGGGTCCGAGGTTGGTGAAGCCCCAGGCGATGTCGGCGTTGTGGCCGATGATCACGCCGGGCACCCCCGAGAACGTGAAGCCCGAGACGTCGAGCGTGCAGTCGTCGTCGACCGTGCGGCAGTGCAGGCCCATCTGCATCCAGACGCCCGGCTGGCTGATGCCCAGGTGCGGGTCGTTGGCCAGCAACGGCAGGCCGGTCGCCGAGTGCTCGCCGTCGACGACCCAGCTGTTGGAGCCGATGCCGTCACCCTTGCCGATCAGCGCCGGCACCTTCGCGATGCTGTCACCGAGGCGTTCGAGGGCGTCGACGGCTGCTGCGGGGTACGCCGGCCGCTGCGGCTTGCGGGTCGCGTTGCGGGTCGCGTCCTGCTCGTAGACACCGTCGACCACCGCGCCCTGGGTGACGATCGGGCGGTGCGCCCGGTCGTCGTACTCGGGGTAGAGCTGGGCCACCTCGGCGTCGTCGTGGTCGAGGCCGGCGATGACACGGTTCATCTCCTCCTGCATGTTGCCGCGCAGGTCCCAGGCCATCGCCTTGAGCCAGGCCAGCGAGTCGGCGGCCGTCCAGGGCTCCGGGGTGTAGTCGAGACCGCCGACGCGCAGGAGGGTGTACTCGACGGCCAGGTCGGACGGCTCGTGGTCGGCGAGGTAGGCGTTGACGCCCGCGGCGTACTGCTCGAGCGCCTCGCGGGTCTCGGGCTCCAGCAGCGCGACCTCCTGCTCGGCGACCGCGCGCCAGCCCATCGTGCGGATGAGCCTGTCGGTGTCCAGGCCGGTCTCGCCGAACATCTCCGAGAGCCGACCGGCGGTGATGTGGCGGCGGACGTCCATCTCGAAGAACCGCTCCTGGGCGTGCACGAAGCCCTGCGCACGCATCAGGTCGGCGTCGGAGTCGGCGTAGACCTGCGGGATGCCCATGTCGTCGCGGACGACCTCGACGCGTGCGCCCAGACCGGGGACGTCGATCTCGCCGCCGGTCTGGGGCAGCGGCTTGCGGTAGAGGACCCAGCCGCCGACCAGGGCGACGACCAGCATCAGGACCACGCCGATCGCGACGTACGCGCTCCAGCGTGCCGGCCGGGGCCAGCCGCGGAAGATGCGCCACCACGCGAGGGGGGTTGCCGGGTTCGGGGGCGGGGACGCCGCGTGCTCACTCATCGCCCGACATTGTGCCCGGTGATCGGACCGGTTCCGGTCACGTACGATGGCTCGCCGTGCCGACCTATCAGTACGCCTGCACCGCTTGCGGGCACGCGTTCGAACAGATCCAGAGCTTCAGCGACGACGCGCTGACCCATTGCCCGGAGTGTGACGGGCGCCTGCGCAAGGTGTTCAACGCCGTCGGGGTGGTCTTCAAGGGGTCCGGCTTCTACCGCAACGACAGCCGCACGGCCGACGCGAGCTCGACGTCCGGCTCGGGCTCGGGCACGGGCTCGGGCTCCTCCTCCGACTCGACGAAGTCGGACAGCAAGCCGGCCAAGGCGTCCCCCAACTCGTCGTCGGACTCCTCGTCCAGCTCCACACCGTCCTCCGCAGGCTCGGGCTCGAGCTCGGGCTCGGGCTCGGGCTCGTCGTCGGCTGACTGAGGCCTGTGGACGACCGACGCCGGGCGATCGCGATCACGCCTAGCGTCGAGGCATGGCTGCCTCCTTCACCGACCTGCGCGACCGCGGCGGCGCCCGGGCCCGCCGCTTGCGCCGCCTCTACCGACGACGGGTGCTGGCCCATCGCCGGCTGCTCGCCTTCGTCTGTGCCGCGGCCGCGGTGCTGGTCGGCATCCAGGCCTTCCGGCCCCCCGCGCCGCCGAGTGACGTCGTGCTCGTCGCCGCCCGGGACCTGCCCTCGGGCACGGTGCTGCGCGGCGCCGACCTGACCGAGGTGAAGTACGCCGCCGGCACGGCACCCACCTCGCTCGACCCGCGTCCGGTGGGCCGGACGCTCGCAGCGCCCTTGCGGCGCGGGGAGCCCGTGACGGACCTGCGGCTGGTCTCTCCCACCCTGGTCGAGGGCTACCCCGGGCTGGTCGCCTACCCGGTCCGCGTCCCCGACGCCGGTGTCGTGTCCCTGCTGCGCGTGGGCGACCGGATCGACGTGCTGGCCACCGACCCGGAGTCCGGCGGGGCCGAGGTGGTGCTCACCGGGTCGCCCGTGCTGGCCATCCCCCGAGGTGACCAGGCCGCGGCCATCGAGGGCGTCCCCGGGCGCCTGGTGCTGCTCGGAGTGCCCGAGAGCCGCGTCACAGACCTCGGCGTGGTGGCCGTGACGCAGTTCCTCACCGTGATCCTGAGCAGCTAGCGTGATGGGCGTCTCGGCCACACAGCTCCCAGTGCGGGAGAGCTAGGAGTTCTCATGACCGGCTTCAAGAATTTCATCCTCAAGGGCAACCTGGTCGATCTGGCGGTGGCCGTCATCATCGGTGTCGCGTTCGGCGCCGTCGTGACGACGTTCACGGCGTGGCTGACAGGTCTGATGCCCGACTCGACGTCGGAGTACTTCAGCACGGAGGCCCAGTCGTTCGGGGCCTTCCTCAACGCGGTCATCTCGTTCGTGCTGCTGGCCGCAGTCGTGTACTTCCTCGTCATCACGCCCTACGTCAAGGCGAAGGAGATGTTCTTCCCGAGCGACGCGAAGGGCACCCCCGCCGACATCGCGCTGCTCGAGGAGATCCGCGACCTCCTGAAGACCGACCGCGCCGTCTGAGCGCCCGAGGCGGGGTCAGTCGCCGTGGTGCGGCGGCACCTGGGCGCGCAGCCAGGCGTCCGACCCGACCTCGCTGCCCGGCTCGCCGGGGTCGCGCTCGTCCGCGGTGGTGTCCGGGAGCACGTCGCCGAACACGGCGGCCAGCCGCCTCCGGCGTGCCCACTCGGGCTCGGGCGCGTCGGGCTCGCTCACGCGCAGAGCCCGTTGCTCTCCGCCGCCGCGATCTCGTCGTCGGTCGGCGGCACCGCGCTGGGGGTCTTGCTCGGAGAGCTCCCCTCCCCGGGGCTCGCGGTGTCGCTGGGCTGACCGGGGGTCGGCTCCGCGCCGGGGGGCGCGGCCGCGCTGATCGCTCCTGTAGTGAGGCGACGGCTCAGCGGCTCGTCCTTGGCGATCTTGGCCCACACCTTCTTGGCGTCCGGCGTCCAGTAGACGCGGCCGGGGTGCTCCGAGTCGACGGGGTAGTAGGCGTTGGGGATCGTGAGGAACTGGATCTCGTCGAGCCCGATGCCCTGGAACTGCAGCCCAAGCTTGCCGATCTTGGCGACGTTCTCGAGGCCGGGGTCGACCGTCAGCGAGCTGGTGGCGGCGTTGAGGAAGCCCACGATGCGATCGACTCGCGCCAGGGTGTCCTTCGAGACCAGCTTGTTGACCATGGAGGCGATGAATGCCTGCTGACGCTTGATCCGGCCGATGTCGGAGCCGTCGCCGAGGGTGTAGCGGACCCGCACGTAGTTGAGGGCCTCCGCATCGCGCAGCACCCGGTTGCCGGCCTTGATGTTGATGCCGTGCTCGGGGTCGACGATGTCCTCAGGGATGCACACCGAGACCCCGTCGATGGCGTTGACCATGTCCTTGAAGCCGCCGAAGTTGACGACGACGTAGTGATCGACGAAGACGCCGGTGAGCTCCTCGAACTGACGGATGGTGCACGCCTGGTCGCCGAGGGTGTAGGCCACGTTCCACAACACCTCGGTCGCACCCGGGATCTGGTCGTCGTCTCCGCAGTCGGGCCGGTCGACGATCGAGTCGCGCGGGATGGACACCCCGTAGGCGCGCTCCCGGTCGGCGGAGAGGTGCAGCAGGATCGTGGTGTCCGAGGCGTCGCCCCCGGGCAGGTCATCGAGAGCGCAGCCCTCGCAGTCGCGGGTGTCGGAACCCATGACGAGCACGTTGATCGGCTCCTGCGGACCGTCCGCGACCTTCTCAGGACGCTCACCGAGCGCGCTGGTGACGTCCTCGACGTTGAGGTTCCCGTTGAGGTGGCGGTAGAGGAACACGATCGAGAGGGCGGTGACCAGGGCGAGCGTGACCAGCGAGGCCAGCACGACGTAGCCGACGGTGTGCTTCTTCTTGACGCGGCCGCGCCGCTTGGGCGCAGCCGGACGCTCCGATGACTCGTCGGTCTCTTCTTCGGACACGCTCGTGCACCTCGGGCTGCTGACGGGCCGGGGAAGACCGGCGGGGCTGAACGGGGTCGAACCTACGCGACCTTCGCAACAAGTGTGCTCGCCCCGCCGCCGTGCCACCAACTCCACCGTGTTGCCGGCGGGTCGGCAGCTGGTGCCCCAGGCAGGAGTCGAACCTGCGACCTTTCGCTTAGGAGGCGGCTGCTCTATCCACTGAGCTACTGGGGCGGGCCGTGTGCACATTCGTGTTGAAAACCTGTACTGGCGGGGTCATTTTGTCAGCAGACGGTCGATGTGACGAACGCGGGCCCCTGAGCGTGACCGCGATGGGTCGATGCTCAGGGGCCGGTTTGGTGTCAGGGCAGCACGAGTGCCCCGCTGCCCTGAGGGCGCGGGGTGCTCATGTGAGTGCTGTTCAATTTCTGCGCGAAAGCGGCGGTGGTCTAGGCCACCTGTGGGTCGTCGTCGAGTCGGGTCGAGAAGGTCGTGGTCGGCGAGGCGGGACTAGTGTGGATGGCCCATGCTTCGGCGTTGACCTGTCCGGCGTGCAGGAGCATGCGGAGGGACTGGTTGTGCCAACCCCACGCGGGCATCCGCTTGAGGTGCCACGCTTCCTCGATGTCCTTGTTGCCGGACTCGGCGTCGGGCGGAAGCCGTAGGCGCGCTTGAAGTGCTTGTCGGTCATGGGGACTTGGCGCAGGTACTCGCTGCGCTTGAAGGTGTCGTCCTGTCTGGGCGACGAGGGCGATCGGGTGGCCCTGTCTTGCCGCCGCAGCGGGTGCAGTCGATGTCGACGACGCGGTACCAGTTGGATGTAGGTCTTGCGCCGGGGCGGCGGATGGTGCGACCGGTTGAGCAGGGTACGAATTCGGTGTTGCCTGCGGCGTTGACCTTCTGCTCGTAGGCGGCGCCGCCGATGCCGTAGATGCGGTGGCGGCAGACGCCGCCTTGCCAGGGCGACTTCGACGGTCTCGATGTGGTGGGACTTCTCCCACCGGTCGCCGACCTTGACGGAGTTGCCGTGCCGTTCTTGCGGCCCTGTGTGGGCTTGTTGACGACCAGCAGGCCCTTCTTCATGTAGGGGTCGATGTGGACGTGGCGGTAGATGCCGTCCATGACGATGGTCTGGATGCCGGGCAGCCGGTCGAGCGAGGCCGTCGGTGATGCGACCGATGGCGGCGGCTTCGTCGCCGTCTTCGGGGGTCATGGTTTCCACGTCGAGGATGAGGCGGGTGCCGTAGTAGGGCAGGCGAGCCCAGGCGTAGGTGCCCTTGATGCCCCACTCGAACTTGTTCTTGTCTTGGCCCTTGAGTCTTGTCGATGGTCGCGGCGTCGGAACCGGCAGGGATGTCGGGGGTGCCAGCTTCGGGCCACAACTTGGTGTTGGGGTCGTAGCGCCGGTCGGTGAGGACTTCGCCGGTCTCCTTGTTGACCTTGTTCGGTACGCCTGCGGGGTACTTCGAGGGGGAGGTGGAGACCTTGCCGTCGAAGGTGACGCGTCAGGTGCCGGTCGGGGTCGGTGATGTGGAACCGTTCCGTGGGGTCGAACATGCCCATGTCGAGGGCCCGCTCGGCGGCGGTGTCGCGCTGGGCGTCGTGCAGCAGGGTCAACCAGTCGTTCTTCTTGATCTTGCGCTGGAAGTGGTTCCACTGGTGCAGCATCGGGCCGGTGTCGGGCAGCGAGTCGGCCAGCTCGGGGCCGATGGAGCGCGCGAATCTCGTCGCGGACGAGGTCCCAGATGTGGTGGTCGGCGAACCGACGCTCGGTGCTCGGCGGCGGAGCCGAAGATGGAGATGGCCTGCCCGAACAGCAGCATGATGGAGTTGGGGAACATCGTGGGGCGTCCCGGGGTGCGCTCTTCCTTCTCGGGCAGTGCGGCTGCCCGCACGTACAGGTGGTGGTCGCCGGCGGCGGCGAGCAGTTTCTTGAGGTCGTTGAGGCGACGCTCGCGCTTCTCGGCGGTCGGTCTCCTTCATCGAGTTCGACATGGCGCGAGCGGCGCGGCGGATGCGGTGCTTGCTGATGACGCGGTCGCGCTGACGGCTGGCCTTCTGGCGGTCGCGAGCGGTGGTCTTGTGACCGGGCTCTTCTTCGAGGCGGTCATCACGCACCCGCCTTCGACGTGGCAGGAACGTCGTACCGGTCGCTGTCGGACAGCGCCAGCCGGAGCAGGGATCTCGTAGAGCGGTGCGCCAGTCGGCGGTGACGAGCCGGGCGGCGGCGTCGAGGGACCGCAGGCCGCAGCGGACCGCGACGGCTTCCATGGAGCCGGTCTCGGCGTAGACCCGGTTGGCGACGTACTCGTGAATCGAGGACGGGCGCACCCCGTCGGCGACACCGAGCCCGGCCTTCGCGAGGGCACGGACCAGCATCTGGTTGGTCGTCATCGCGAACTTGGTCGGGTCTTGGTCGGCGACGTGGCCCCGGTGGACCAGTGAGAAGCCCGGCGATGTCGCGTCCGTTGCGGCGCGTCAGGTAGGCGATGCGGTTGGTGCAGCGCGTCGGTCTGCCACTCGTCGAGCGCGCACCCACCGGGGCAAGTTGCGACGACCCAGACCGGGCAGCCACACGACCTGCTCGGTCAGGTGCACGTCGGCGGCTTCGACCTGAGCAATCTCGGTCACCGTGGCACCGGCCAGTGCGAGGGCGACAGCGGCAGGCATCTTGTTCTCGCGTGCCCGGTAGGCGGCACGGTCCATGAGGCGGGCGGCCTCAGCGTCGGTGAGCGGGCGGATGCGCCCGTTGGAGCGTCCGTGGGTGGTGACCTTCTCGCCGGGGTTCTGGTCCCACAGGCCGAGGTGGTGGCAGGTGGCGAAGAAGTTGATGAGAGAGGTGCGGCGGTTGGCCTGCGTGCCGTAGGCGGGGTGACCGGTCGGTGTTCGTCGACCACATCTTCCCGACCGGGCGGGCGTGCACCCAGTCGGCGCACACGACGGGGTCGCAGTCGCGCAGCATCTCGGCACCGGTAGCGCGTAGCGTAGGCGACGAACTGGTTCAGGTTGTGCTCGTAGCGGCGCAGCGTCGGAGCGCTGAACCCGACGGGCACGGACTGGGCGGTCCACGCTGCGATGACGAGCGCGAGGGCGTCAACGACCGGGATGAGACCGGGGGCGGTGAGGAACGCTGGCGAGGGTGAACGGGTCGTAGGGACCCGGGAGGCCGACGCGGCGACGGTTGGAGGAACGGCGGATGAACTGCTTGGAGTTCGTGTTTGACATGGGTTCGGCCCTTTCGGGCTCAGGAACAGACCCTTCTACGAACCCCCTACGTCTAGGGCTGGGTTCGAGACGCCGGTCTGCTCGCTAGGTGCGTCTGCACCGGACCCGCTGGTACTGCGGGTCGCCTCCTGCTCGCTTCATGCTTGCTCTCCTTGCGGACGTGTCTGTTGCTGACAGGTCCAACAGTGAGGGCGACAAAACAAGGCATATGTGACTTCTATCAGTGATCGCGAGCCGTGTCGAACATTTGTTCGAAACTATGCCAATGTGCAGTTCTATGCGGGGTATGCCTGCGGTTACGGCTTGTCAGCGTGTATACCAATCACGTGACGAGTGATCGCGACCATGCGTCTGGGCCGACCGGCAGGCGTCCCTGCGAGGCGTGTGGGTTGGCCCTCGGTACGACGCATGGCAACCGGCGTTACCACCCCGGCGACTGTGCAGACGCGGTCCGCAAGGCCAGGCACGCACGCAATCAAGCCGCCTACCGAGCACGCCGCAACCCGCCGGTTGAACCGCTAGTGCCTGACAACTTCCGGGCCGGACGAGTGACCGTCAAAGGTGTCGTCGTGCCCGGCGACCGAGCCGCCGCCATCCGCGCTGCCACTCTCAAACCATTGCTCGCCAGCCTTGAGTTCCACGAAGCACTCAAGACCGTCCCCTACGTGGACGTGGTGAACTCAGAGGAACTCGGACGGTTGCGCTACTACGTCGATGACGTGCTCGCCCTCATCGACACCATCGACGAAGTCATCCGCGTCCCCGACATCGACACCGACGCCATCGACCCCTCGGAGGGGCTCCATATCGTCAAGCGGCTCTGGCTCAAACAGCCGAGGCCCGGGGCACCAGCCCGCAAAGGTTCGTCGCAGTGACGGTGCGGCCTGCCTGTTAGCCGGGTGCGTGCGGTGGTTCAGCCTTGGGCCGGTTCTCCAGTTCGTCGGCCTCGTAGCAGCACTCCAAGACAAACTTCGCAGCCCCGAGCCCGTCGACATATGACCGACGGTTTCGGTAGAGGTGCTCGGAGACCTCCATCAGCGCTTCCCGACCAGTGAGCGTGCGGGCGTAGGCGACTACCGCCTCCCGACCTGCTTCGCGGGCTTCCCGTGCGCCCCGAGTGCAATCAGCAATCAGCACCGCCTCCATGGCAGCCACGACGCCTTCTGAAGACGGGTAGCGCACCGGCGACCACCCTGCGCCTTCGTCTGACACATGCCGACACCCCGTTCGTTGACCCGCTGCTCTGGCAGTTGGTCACTAAAGGGGCGCGCCGGTCGCTGTGTGCGAGCCCATCGCCGGGTCCTTGCGCCGGTGTGCAGTCAACCGCGTCGCAGCGCCCTTGAACCGCCCAAGTCCGAGCCCGTCCCTCCTTGGTGGGACTTGCCACTTCGGCTTGCGCGGAAAAGAAAAATTAGCCATTAGTAGGCGTGACCCACTACCATGTACTACATGGTAGATGGCAACGAGGTAGCAGCGCGCGAAACGCTGCTCATGCGAGGCGTTCTCGACATGTGCGTGCTGGCGCTCTTGAACGGGCAACCCCTTCATGCATACGGCGTCGTCCAGCGGCTCCAGGACAACGGGTTCGTCGCTGTCAGTTACGGCACCGTCTATCCACTGGTGACCCGACTGAGAAAGCAAGGTCTCCTCGACCAGTCGCTGGAGCAGAGCCCGTCCGGACCAGCGCGCAACGTGCTGCAGGTCAACGAGGCGGGACGCGAGGCGCTCGCGAGTTGGTCGGAGCAGTGGCTACGTACAACCGAAATCACCAACAAGGTGCTCTCGGGCAACCCTGAAAAGAGGAACGTCTCATGAATGTGTCCGCCGAGCAGCCCATGCTGGACCCGCGTTTTCGTCCGTGGATTGCCAGCGTCGCGTCCTACTGGGAGCGGCGCGGAGTGTCGGAGGCAGACCAGACACGCCTACGAGCCGAACTAGAGCGCGATCTCAGCCTAGCCGTGCTTGAAGGGGCCGCTGTCGAGGACCTAATCGACGCCGACCCGAGCGAGTTCGCCCGTGAACTCGCTGAAGCCAACGGGCTGACCGATGCCTCAGGGCGCACTGACCCCACGCTGACGACAACAACCTTCGTCGTGACTGCCATGGTCGGTGCCATGGTCGGTGCCATCGCCTCAGCCCTGTTGCTGTATCCGTTGGGTGTCCAGGTCCTCGACGGCCTGCCCCTTACCTACTCTGGCGAGGGTGTCTTTGCAGTGGGGCTCCATGTCGTTGCCTCGTGCATCTGCGCTGCCTTCGCTGCGGGCGCTCTGCGTTGGCGCTTCCGTCGACACGCAAAGATCAACCGCACCGCCCTCATCGCGGGCGGGTTCTTGCTCCTAGGCGGCGCAGCAAGCGTCGCCCCCACGATGGCGCTTGCGGCCAGCCTCAACTACAACAACACCGCACCGGTCGTGCTGATGGAAGTCGGAATCGTCCTCGCGTTCTGCATCGCCGGACTGTTAGCAGGGCAATGGGTTCGTACCCGGACAACACGTCGAGAAGGTGCCTGAACCGCAACCGACGAACCCCAATCTTCTTGAAGTAGTCCTCTGACCAGAGGCCGACTGTCGACTGGCGCAGATAGACAGGTCGACCGGGAGGACGGCAGCGGAGGGGCACATAGCCGAAGCGCCCACCTGCCCGCGAAGCAGTCCCTTGTTCCAAAAATGCCCGGTTCCGTTCAAACCCTACAAACCGGGGAGCCATTTCAGGCGAGGCACCGAGTTATCAACACGGTCTACTGGGGCGGGCCGTGTGCACATCCGTGGTGAGAAACCTGCACTGGCGTGGTCATTTTGTCAGCAGGCGGTCGAGGTGACCAATGCGGGCCCCCTCAGCGGGGAGTGCCTCGGTCACGTGGCCCTCCTGTGCGGGAGGTGCGGCCTCGCCTGACTCATGGACCTCTCCGGTCGTTCCTGTAACGCAATCAGCCTGGGCGACCACAATCAGGGCATGAGGACCGTTGAGGACGTCGCCGCGATCGGCCGCGACCCAGACGCCTTGGAGGCGTTCTACCGCGAGCACGTCGAGGCGGTGCAGCGCTTCGTGGCCAGGCGCGTGGAGAGCCATGAGGACGCCGCCGACCTGACCGCCGAGGTGTTCCTGGCGGCGATCGCCGCGAGTCGCGCCTACCGGGGTGACGCAGCCGCACCGCTGGCCTGGCTCTACGGCATCGCTCGCCGGGTGGTGGCCAACCACCACCGGTCCACTGCTCGGGCCTTGCGGGCGGCTGTCCGCATCGACGCACGGGAGCTGCTCGATGAGGACGCTGCCGACCGAATCATCGCCCGCATCGACAGCCAGTCCGCAGCGCGTGAGGTCTACCGCTCCCTGACGGCCCTGCCCGAGCGACAGCGTGCCGTGGTGGAGCTGGTGGCCGTCGACGGACTGTCCTTGACCGAGGCAGCCGCCGCCCTGGGCATCTCATCGGGAAACGCCCGAGTGCTCTACCACCGCGCACGACGACGACTCGCCCCTTCGCTTCCCCAGCCCCAGCCCGACACGCTTGAGGTGACCTCATGAGCGCTCCCCTCGACTCGTTCGAGTCCGCCCTGCTGACCAGGCTCCGCGAGCACGTCGACCAGCAGGCCACGACGCGCCCCCGACCCTCACGCCGCCGACTGCTGCTCGCGGCCGCCGGCACGGTGGCTGCCGCTGCCGCCATGCTCGTGGTGGTGCCGGGGCTCGGGTCCACCGCCGCGTACTCGGTGCAGGAGGGGAACTCCGGCACCCTCACCGTCGAGGTCCATCGTCTGGAGGACGCTGAGGGCCTCGAGGCCGAGCTGGCGAGGCATGGCGTGGCCGCCGACATCACCTACCTGCCCGACAGGCAGGAGTGCGCGCCGGGACGCTACCCGCCCGTGGACCGATCCCTCCCAGGCATGCAGGTCAGCATGGGGAGCGAGCTGCTACGGGTGACCCTCCCGCCGGGCACCGTGCGCGACGGGGACACGTTCGTGATGGCCGTGTCGGGAGAGGCGATCGCGGCGACGTCCTCGGAGCCGTCCCAGGACGGCGTCATCGACATGGGCGGGTTCAGCGGCTGGGCGGACTTCAACGTGACCGCCGGACCGGTAGGACCGTGCACGGTGATCCCCAGCACCGTCGACTGAGAGACCGCATCGGCACGCTGGTCACCAGGCCCGGCAGGGTGCATCCTGACCACAGCGTCGGCGCTCAGTCGACGACCTCGAAGGTGATGCCCTCGGCCTGGAGCCGGTCGATCAGGGCCTGACCCATCGCCTGGGCGGTGGTGACCTGGCCGGCGGTGACCGGCAGGTCGTCGAAGGCCAGGCAGAGCGCGCTCTGCGCCAGCATCTTGGCCGTCTCGGTGTAACCCGGGTCGCCGCCGGAGACCTTGGTGCGCACCGTCCGCCCTCCTGCCTCCCCGACGAAGTGGACGGCGAACCACGAGGCATCGCGGCGAGCCTCGTCCGGCCCGTCCCCCTGCGGGACCTGCTTGAGCAGCAGGTCACGGATCGGCTTCACCTGGGCGGCGAGGGCCAGAGCGGTCACACCGACGGCGGCACCGCCGGCGTACCGGAGGGTGCGGGTGCCGGCGTAGTGCGAGTAGCGAAACCTCGGGCCGTACGCCGGCAGGGCGGCGCCGCTGCGGGCCACCACGATCGGGTCGATGGTCGGGAGCGGCAGCAGCCAGTAGCCGAGCACCGGGTCGCGCTGCGGCTTGGCGCCGGCGGGCCTGGACGACCGGCCCTCGGGGCGCGGCTCGGCCGCACGGCGCGCACCGCTGGCACCCCTCATCTGCCTCACCCGGGAGAAGGTGTTCATCGCCGAGTGGAACGTGCCACCGGAGAACATGCCCTTGGCGCGGACCACGCCGCGCAGGGTGATCGGCTCGTCGTCGGGCAGGAGCCCGACCGTGAACAGCGCGCCGAGGTCGTGCGGGATGGAGTCGAAGCCGCAGGCGTGCACGATGCGGGCGCCGGACTCGACGGCCGTCGCGTGGTGGGCGTTCCACATCCGGTCGACGAACTCGGGCTCGCCGGTCAGGTCGACGTAGTCGGTGCCGGCCGCGGCACAGGCGGCGACCAACGGCTCACCGTGCTCGAGATAGGGGCCCACGGTGGTGATGACGACCTTGGCGCTCTCGGCGACCGCCTCCAGGGAGTCGGCGTCGTTGACGTCGGCGTGCAGGAGGGGCAGCTCGCTCCAGCGCTCGTCGAGGGCGGCGACGCGGTCGCGCACCCGCTCGAGCTTGTCGGCGTTGCGGCCGGCCAGCGCCCAGCGCAGCCCGGCCGGCGCGTGGGTGGCCAGGTAGTCGGCGGTCAGCCCGCCGGTGAAGCCGGTCGCTCCGAAGAGCACGATGTCGAACTCGCGGGCAGCTGCCATGGCGTCATCGTCTCAGCCGAGGAACCGTCTAGGCACCCCGCCCGTCCCAGTGCACATGCGAACCGTGCCGGCACGACGACAGGTGATCAGGGCAGTGGCAGGAGGAGCGGCACTTGCCGTGGCCTTCGGTGCGGGGCTGCTGGTCGCCGCTGACGGCACGGAGGTCGCGACACCGCCCCGCGCGCACCAGCCCCTCCGGCTCGTGGACGCGGACCTCGCCACGACCGCTTCATGCGACGACCTGCTCGACTCCTACGTGCGACGCGCCATCGACCTGGTCGGGCCGTGGGGCTGGGGCCGGGGCGGCGACGTCTGGTACGCGGACGGGGCCGCGGAGCTGTCTGCCGGGGAGGTCGCGGCCTCCTCCCCCGGCACCAGCCGGGTCACCAACAGCGAGACCGGCACCAACGTGCAGGAGGCCGGCGTGGACGAGCCCGACGTCGTGAAGACCGACGGCGAGCACGTCTACCGGATCGACGACGACGAGCTCACGACGTACGACGCGGCCGGCGACGAGGTCACCGAGCTCGCCAGCCTCGACCTCGACGGCCTCTCCGGTGCCGAGATCCTCCTCGTCGGGGACCGGGTGGTCGCGATCCGCGCCGGCCTGCCGGGTCACCAGGGCGACACCCGGATGGTCGTCGTCGACGTCAGCGCGCCCGCCGCCCCCGTGGTGACCGGCGCCTGGGCCTACGACGCCACCCTGGTCACGGCCCGGCTGAACGGTGACGTGCTGCG
Organism: uncultured Actinomycetota bacterium; assembly: GCA_963781515.1. Lineage (GTDB taxonomy): Bacteria > Actinomycetota > Actinomycetes > Propionibacteriales > Nocardioidaceae > Nocardioides. The sequence goes on along the minus strand of CAWAGL010000015.1, from coordinate 61,265 downwards.
GCTGGTGCTGAGCACCGGGCTGCCGCAGCTCGACTTCGTCACGCCCGACGGCCGCCTGGGCGAGCAGAGTGCCCGGCGGGACAACGAGCAGCTGGTGCGTGCCAGCACTCTCGACGACTGGCTGCCCCACGTCGTGGAGGTGACCGAGGACGAGACCGCCGACCCGGCGAGCGGCGAGCTGGTCGCCGGCTGCGACGAGGTCGCCTTCCCGGCCGACGACGAGGCCGCACTCGGCACCATGACCGTGGTCGGGCTCGACCCGTCCCGTCCAGCGGAGCGCAGCGTCTCGGCAGTGGCGACGCAGGCGGGCACGACGTACTTCTCGACGGACCGGATGTACCTCGCCACCAGCGCCGGTGGGGGCTGGTGCTGCGCCACCACGGACATCCGGCCCTTCCCGGGAGGACCCGCGACCGACGGCACGACCCGGCTCTACGCGTTCGACCTCGACGGCGCCGCCACCGAGTACCTCGCCTCGGGCGAGGTCGACGGCACGGTCCGGGACCGCTGGGCGATGGACTCCGCCGACGGCGTCCTGCGACTGGCCCTGGGCGCCACCCGGGCGACCGGCAACTTCAACTCGGTCGTGACCCTGCGCGAGGTGGACGGCGAGCTCGAGGAGGTCGGTCGGCTGGACGGGCTCGGCCCGAACGAGGACATCAAGTCCGTGCGGTGGTTCGACGACCTCGCGATCCTGGTCACCTTCCGCCAGGTCGACCCGCTCTACGCCGTCGATCTGACCGACGTCGAGCAGCCCGCGTCCCTCGGGGTGCTGAAGATCCCCGGCTACAGCGAGTACCTCCACCCGCTCGGCACCGACCGGATGATCGGCATCGGCCAGGCCGGCGACCTGACCGGCGCGCTCACCGGCGCCCAGGCCGCCTTGTTCGACGTCACCGACCTCACCGACCCGCGCCTCCTGGACACGGTGGCGTACCCACCCGACTCGCAGGCCGGTGCCGCCACCGACCCGCGCCAGTTCACCTGGCTGCCCGACCAGCGGATCGCCCTGACGGTGGTCTCGCAGGGCTGGGTGGGCCGCACCGGCTGGGTGTCGGTGCTGCGGCTCGGCGACGGCCGGATGGACGGCGAGCTGGTGCCGGTGGAGTACGGCGACGAGATCGACCAGGTCCGGCTGGTGCCGCTGCCCTCGGGGAAGGTCGTGCTCGTCACCGGCGACGGGCTCTCGTTCCTGGACCTGTAGGACCATTTCGAGGCGGGTTCGCTCCGCCTATTCTGGGGGCATGTGCCGCAACATCAGACCGCTCAACAATTTCGAGCCGCCGGCCACCCCCGACGAGGTCACCGCCGCCGCGCTGCAGTTCGTCCGCAAGGTCAGCGGGACGACCAAGCCGTCGCAGGCCAACCAGGAGGCGTTCGACCACGCCGTGCACGAGATCGCGCACATCACCCGGCACCTGCTCGACGACCTGGTCACCAGCGCGCCGCCGAAGGACCGCGACGTCGAGGCGGCCAAGGCACGCGCCCGGGCGGAGCTGCGGTACGGCACGTGACGCCCGGCGTCGTGGAGTTCCTGGCCGACCGGCCACTCGTCGTGCTCACCGGTGCCGGGCTGTCGACCGACTCGGGCATCCCCGACTACCGCGGCCCGGGGTCTGTGCCGCGGCAGCCGATGAACATCGCGGAGTTCCGCTCCGGGCCGCAGGCTCGGCGGCACTACTGGGCCCGCAGCCACGTGGGGTGGGGCCGGATGGGCACGGCCGCTCCCAACGACGGGCACCGCGCGCTGGCCCGGCTCGACCCGGAGCTGCTCATCACCCAGAACGTCGACGGGCTGCACGAGCAGGCCGGGTCGCGACAGCTGGTCGCGCTGCACGGCCGCGTCTCCGACGTGGTCTGCCTGGACTGCGGCGAGACCTCGCCACGGTCGCGCATGCAGCAGCGGATGCACGAGCTCAACCCCGGCTGGGCCGAGCGACATGCCGACGTCGCCACCCGCCCCGACGGTGACGTGGAGCTCGACGAGACCGCCGACTTCGTGGTGCCCGCCTGCGACGGCTGCGGCGGGGTGTTGAAGCCGGACGTCGTGTTCTTCGGCGAGAACGTGCCCGGCCCGCGGGTCGAGCGGTGCTACGCCGCCGTCGAGGCGCTGGGCCTGTCCGGCGGCGCGCTGCTGGTCGTCGGGTCGTCGTTGACGGTGATGAGCGGGCTGCGGTTCGTGAAGCGGGCGGCCAGCCGCGGCATCCCCGTCGTGATCGTCAACCGGGGCGTGACCCGCGGCGACGAGCTGGCGTCGTTCAAGCTCGACGCCGGGTGCAGCGAGTTCCTGACCTCGCTGGCGGGCCAGGCGGCCCGTCGGGTCGACGTACGCCGGGAGCCCGCCGGCCGGTAGCCCGCCCCAGCCTTGTGGGCGTGTCGTGAGGTTCGTGGGGTTTGCAAACGTCACAAACGTGAGGGGTCCCCGGATATCCGGGGACCCCGCGGACGCCGACCCTCAGAGCGCGGTGACGAAGATGTGGTCGGCGGCCTCGAGGTCGACCTCGGCGGTCTCGCCGCCGGAGCCGACGAGCACGCCGCTCTCGGTGGCGATGACGGTGACGGTGGTGTCGGGCAGGGCGCCGACGCGCCGCAGGGCGGTCATCAGCGACTTGTCCTTCTGCATCTCCTCGGAGATGCGGCGGATGTGCACGCGAGACTCGGCTTCGCCGGCCGCGGTGGCGAGCGCCTCGACGCCCTCCATGAACTCCTCGCCGATGTGGCTCTCACCGAGCTCGTCGAGACCGGGGATCGGGTTGCCGTACGGCGACGACGTGGGGTGGTCGAGCAGGTCGATGAGCCGGCGCTCGACCGTCTCGGACATGACGTGCTCCCAGCGACAGGCCTCCACGTGCGCGAGCTCCCAGTCGAGACCGATGACGTCGGTGAGCAGCCGCTCGGCCAGCCGGTGCTTGCGCATGACCCGGGTCGCGAGCCGGGTGCCCTCGCCGGTGAGCTCGAGGTGGCGGTCGCCCTCCACGGTCAGCAGGCCGTCACGCTCCATGCGGGCCACCGTCTGCGACACCGTCGGTCCGCTCTGGTGCAGCCGCTCGGCGATGCGCGCGCGCAGGGGGTTGATGCCCTCCTCCACCAGCTCGAAGATGGTGCGGAGATACATCTCGGTGGTGTCGATCAGGTCGCTCACCGTCCCATTGTGTCCTATGCCGTCGCGCCCCCCGAGTCGGCAGGTGGCAGGGTTGCCCCCGTGACCGAGCTGATCGTGCCCCGCCGCTTCTGCGGACCACCCTCGTCCGGCAACGGGGGCTGGACCGCCGGCGCCGTCGCGGCGCTGGTGCAGCCCGACTCCCCCGACAACCGCGCCGACGCGTGGCCCGCGATCGAGGTGTCGCTGCGCCAGCCGCCGCCCCTCGACACCCCACTGACCGTCAGCACGCTCGACGGCCGCACGGTCGCCGCGGTGGACGGCACGACGGTGGCCGAGGCGCACACCGTCGAGGCCACCCTCCAGACCGTGGACCCGGTCGAGCCCGATGACGCGCGCGCGGCCGAGGCGTCGTACCCCGGGCTGCGCTTCTCCCCGTTCCCGACCTGCTTCGTCTGCGGCACGGGACGTGAGGAGGGCGACGGGCTGCGGATCTTCCCGGGTGCCGTCGACCCCGCCGCCGACGGCTCCCCCCGCGTCGCGGCCACCTGGACCCCGCACGAGAGCCTGGCCGAGGACTTCCACACCTACGTCGACGACGTACGCCGCACGTCCCTGGCCGTCACCTGGGCCGCACTGGACTGCGTGGGCGGCTGGTCCAGCGACCTCGAGGAGCGGCCGATGGTGCTCGGCCGGATGACCGCGCAGGTCGACACCCTGCCGGTGGTCGGCGACGAGCACGTCGTCGTCGGGCAGCTCCGCAGCGAGCAGGGCCGCAAGACCCTCACCGCCGCCACCCTCTACGACCCCGACGGGCGCGTCGTCGCCCGGGCCGAGCACGTCTGGATCACCATCGACCCCAAGGACTTCGCATGACGACCCCCGACCACTGGTGGCGCGACGCTGTCATCTACCAGATCTACGTCCGCAGCTTCGCCGACAGCGACGGCGACGGCATCGGCGACCTTCCCGGCATCACGTCGCGGCTGCCGCACCTGCGTGACCTGGGCGTCGACGCGCTCTGGGTCACGCCGTTCTACACCTCGCCGCAGCACGACCACGGGTACGACGTCGCCGACTACACCGACGTCGACCCCCTGTTCGGCTCGCTCGGCGACGCCGACGCCATGCTCGCGCGCGCCCACGAGCTGGGGCTCCGGGTGATCGTCGACCTGGTGCCCAACCACACCTCCGACGAGCACGCCTGGTTCCGCGCGGCCCTGGCGTCGGCTCCGGGGTCCCCCGAGCGGGCGCGCTACCTGTTCCGCGAGGGTCGCGGTGTGGACGGCAGCGAGCCGCCCAACAACTGGGAGTCCGTCTTCGGCGGTGCGGCCTGGACCCGGGTGCCCGACGGTCAGTGGTACCTCCACCTGTTCGACTCCACCCAGCCCGACCTCGACTGGCGCAACCCCGAGGTCGGCGACATGTTCGAGGACGTGCTGCGCTTCTGGCTCGCCCGCGGCGCCGACGGGTTCCGCGTCGACGTGGCGCACGGCCTGTTCAAGGAGGAGTCGCTGCGCGACCAGGTCATCCGGCCGGGGGGCCGGGCCAGCTCCGGCCAGGTCAACACCGACCACTCGATGGTCTCGCGCGACCTGAGCGACGAGCCCATGTGGGACCAGCCCGAGGTGCACGACGTCTACCGCCGCTGGCACAAGGTGCTCGACGAGGTCGGCGCCGACCGGATGGCCGTGGCCGAGGCCTGGACCCAGACCCCCGAGTCGATGGCCGCCTTCGTGCGCCCCGACGAGCTCGACCAGGCGTTCAACTTCTCCTGGCTGCTGACCGACTGGTCCGCCGACGGCTTCCGCGAGGTCATCGACGGCACCCTCGCCGCCGTCGGACCCGTCGGCGCCTCGCCGACCTGGGTGCTGTCCAACCACGACGTCGTCCGCCACACGACGAGGTACGGCGGCGGCCCACAGGGGCTCGCCCGCGCCCGGGCCGCGACCCTGACGATGCTCGCACTGCCGGGGTCGTCGTACCTCTTCCAGGGCGAGGAGCTCGGCCTGGAACAGGCCGACGTCGCCCCCGAGTTCCGGCAGGACCCGGCGTGGCTGCGTCGCCGCGAGGGCATCGACGACCCCGGTCGCGACGGCTGCCGGGTGCCGATCCCGTGGTCCGGTGCGCGGCCACCGTTCGGGTTCGGACCCGGCGACGGACAACCGTGGATCCCGCAGCCCACCGACTGGGCGGCACTGAGCGTCGAGGCGCAGACCGGCGTGGAGGGCTCGACGCTCGAGTTCTACCGCGCCGCACTGGCCGCCCGGCGGACCTTCGCGGGCACGGCCGGTGACGACGTGGAGATGATCGGCGCCGACCACGAGGTGCTGACGTTCCGCCGCGGGCCGGTCACGGTGGTGGTCAACTGCGGCACCGCACCCGTGCCGCTGCCGGCGGGCGAGGTGTTCGCCGCCTCGGGTCAGCTGTCGGGCGGGGAGCTACCTGCGGACACCGCGGTCTGGCTGCGCTGACCCGGCCAGCTCACCTGCCTCGAGCGACTCGTTGTAGCGACCGAGCAGGTCGGCGAACTGCTGGAGCTCGCGGTCGTCCCACTCGCCCAGCCGCTCGTCGAACCACTGGCGCCGCAGCTCGACGACCTGGTCGTGGCGGGCGCGGCCCGTGGCCGTCACCGTGAGGATGCTGGCGCGCCCGTCGGCCGGGTCGGTCGTCCGCTCGAGGAGGCCGAGCTCGACGAGCTGCTGCACCTGTCGGCTGACCGCGCCCTTGTCGATGTCGAGCCGCTCGGCGATCGCCGATGACCGTTGCGGACCCTCCTCCACGACGTAGGCGAGCATCAGGTAGCCCGCCGCCTGGAGGTCGGGGTGGATCATCGCGGCCCGGGCGCCGAGCGCACGGCGTACGCGACGGAGGAGTACGCCGAGCTCACGCTCGAGCCCGGACAGCGCGTCGGCGCGGGTCACCGGGGCTGCAGCTCTGCGGTCGCCTCGGGAGCGATCTCGTCCGCGCGCAGCACGGTGGTGCGGAGCGGGACCTCCTTGATCAGCAGCACGCACACGAACGCGATCACGGCGAACGGCACGGACACCAGGAAGATGTGGCCGATCGCCGTGCCGAAGGCGTGCTCGAACAGCTCGCGGACCGGCGCGGGCAGCTTGGTGAGGTCGGGGATCGACGAGCTCTCGCCTGCCTCGGGCTCGATGCCCATCCGCGCCAGCCCGGCCGAGACGGTGTCGGCCACCTGGTGGCTGAGCACGGCGCCCAGGACCGAGACGCCGACCGAGCCGCCCATGGAGCGGAAGAACGCCACCACCGAGGAGGCCGCGCCCATGTCGGACTGGGCAGTGATGTTCTGCACGGCCAGCACGAGGTTCTGCATGGTGGCACCGAGGCCGAGGCCGAGCACGGCCATGAAGAGACCGACGACGGCGAGGGAGGTCGTCTCGTCGATGGTCGCCAGCATGACGAGGCCGGCGACGACGAACACCATGCCGCCCACGAGGTAGCGCTTCCAGAGACCGGTCCGGGTGATCAGCCGGCCGCTGACGATGCTGGACACGAGCAGGCCGCCGACCATGCAGATCGACATCAGGCCGGCCCGGGTCGGCGACATCCCACGAGCGAGCTGGAAGTACTGGGAGAGGTAGACCGTCGCGCCGAACATCGAGATGCCGATGAACACCGACGCGGCGGTCGCGAGCGAGGTGGTGCGGTCCTTGAAGAGCCGCAGCGGGATGATCGGCTCGACGGCGTACCTGGCCTCGACGAGGATCGCGAGCCCGAGGACGACGACACCGGAGACGACCAGGCCGATGCTGGTGACCGAGCCCCAGGCGAACTGGTTGCCGGCGAGCGAGACCCACACGAGCAGGAGCGAGACGCCGCCTACCAGCAGCGTGGCGCCGGTGTAGTCGATGTGCACCTCGCGGCGGACGACCGGCAGGTGCAGCGTCTTCTGGAGCACCGCGAAGGCGACCATGGCGACGGGCAGGGCCATGAAGAAGCACCAGCGCCAGCCCGCCGTGTCGACGAGCAGCCCACCGATGAGGGGGCCGGAGACCGTGGCGACCGCGAAGGTGGCGCCGATGTAGCCGGAGTAGCGGCCACGCTCGCGCGGGGTGACCATGCTCGCGATGACGACCTGGACCAGCGCGGTCAGGCCGCCGACGCCGAGGCCCTGGACCGCGCGGGCTCCGATCAGCACCTCCATGTTGGGCGCGAACCCCGCCATGAGCGAGCCGATCGAGAAGATGACCAGCGCGGACTGGACGAGCAGCTTCTTGCTGAACAGGTCGGCCAGCTTGCCCCAGATCGGCGTGGTCGCCGTCATGGTCAGCAGCGTCGCCACGACCACCCAGGTGTAGCCGGTCTGGCTGCCCCCGAGGTCGGTGATGATGCGCGGGAGCGCGTTGGAGACCACGGTGCTCGACAGCATGGCGACGAACATCGCGAGGAGGAGGCCCGACAGGGCCTCGAGCACCTCACGGTGGGTCATCTCGCCGGACTGCTCGGCGGAGGCGGATACGGCGTTGGACACAGGTTCTCGATTCGCGAGCTCGATGATGATGGCTGACCCCGAATAAAAGGTTGCCGAGCACAACTATATTCCCAAACGCCCGAACCCCCCATTCGGGGCCGTGTATACAAGGAGGCATGGCAGTCATCTCGGTCTGCGTCGTCGACGACGCAGAGATCATGCGTCTCGGCATCAGGGCCGTCATCGACTCCGCAGACGACGTCGAGCTCACCGGTGAGGCCGCCAACGCCGCCGTCGGGCTCAGCCGGATCCTGCGCGCGCGACCCGACGTCGTCATCCTCGACGGCGAGCTGCCCGACTCCCGGTCCGCCGATCTCGTGCGCGAGCTGCGGGAGCGGCTGCCGTCGGTGGCGACCCTGGTGCTCACCAACGACAGGGACGACGAGGCCGTGGTCGACGCGATCCTCGCCGGCGCTGCCGGCTATGCGCTCAAGAACATCGGCGGCGCCGCCCTCCTCGGCGGGGTGCGGGCCCTCGCAGCCGGCCAGTCGATGCTCGACCCGCACGCCGTCACCCACCTGCTCAACCGGATGAAGGGCCCCGTGCACGCCACCGGCGAGCTGGCCGCGCTGACGGTGCGCGAGCGCCGCATCCTGTGGCAGATCGGTCAGGGCCTGACCAACCGGCAGATCGGCGAGCAGCTGCACATCGCCGAGAAGACGGTCAAGAACAACGTCACCCAGGTGCTCTCGAAGCTGGGGCTCCAGCGGCGCACCCAGGCCGCCGTACTCGCCTCCCGGGTGGCCGACCAGCTGGGCGACACGGGGGCCTGAGGGGGTCGTTGGAGTCACCGGACATCCGGTGACTCTTGGGGTTAGTGACCAACGCACAGGGCACAAACCCCAAGACTCGCGCACGAACCCCGGCGCTGACCCCCGCGCTGACGCGGATGCTCAGGAGGTGCGCTTGCGCTTCTCCATAGCCGCGCGCAGCGAGGCGGCGTTGTCGTCGGTCTTCTCGAGCACGGCGAGCTGCTGGGCGACAAGGGCGGCGGGGGCGGCGGGAGTCACCGGATATCCGGTGACTCCTGGGGTTAGTGACCAACGCACAGGGCACAAACCCCAAGACTCGCGGACAAACCCCGACGCAACCATCGCACGACCTCGGCGCACAAACCACGCGCACAATCCCCCGCGCGCACGAACCCGAGTGCTCAGGAGGTGCGGTTGCGCTTCTCCATGGCCGCACGCAGCGAGGCGACGATGTCGTCGGTGGGCGACGCGGCCTCCTTGTTGGTCTTCTCGAGCTCGGCGAGCAGCTCGGCGCGGTGCACCTTCACGTCCCGGGGGGCTTCGATGCCGACCCGGACGATGTCGCCGCGCACCTCGAGGATCGTGATGGCGATGTTGTCGCCCACGACGACGCTCTCACCAATCCGGCGACTCAGAACCAGCATGGGTGCACGCTACGCCACGAGCGGCGCGGCGAGCTGCAGGGCGGGGTCGTCGAGGATGACCTGGGCCGCCTTGAGGGTGCGGGTGTTGATGAGGATGGGAGCCAACAGGTTGGCGGTGGTCTCGGCCAGCGACGTGCCGGCGCTGAGTACGACGAGGACGAGCACGTCCTCGACGGTCTCGATGCCCAGCTCGGCCACGGTGGCGTCGTCGACGACCGGGGCGTAGTCGGGGAAGAAGGTCACGGCCGAGACGACCAGGAAGCGCATCTCGGGATCGTCGAGCGAGCGCAGCGAGCACAGCACGCCCTCGTCGTCGAGCTGCACCAGGGCGAAGCGGTTCAGCTGGGGGAACCCAGGCACCGGCCGGCTCATCTCGATCACCGGAAGCTCGGGCATCTCACTCCTCGCCGGCTCGGGGGCCGCCTCTGTCGCCAGTTCGAGTACTTGGGTCCGGGTCATGATGGCACCGCTCATCGGAGGAAGTCGATCAGGCTCGGCTGCATCACGCGCGCCGTGGAGGCGAGCGCAGCCTGGTACGCCGTCTCCTGGAGCTTGAGCTCCATCAGCGCCTTGGGCAGGTCGGTGTTCTCGACCTCGGAGAGTGAGGTCTTGACGGAGAGCTCGGCGTCGATGGCGGCCTGCTGGGCAGACTCCACGCGGACCGTGCGGCTGCCGATGTCGGAGAGCGCGTTGGTGACCCGGCCCAGGCCGGCCTGCAGCGCGTCGAGACCGGTGGCCGTGGCCGCCGAGTCACCGGCGCGGATCGCGGTGGCGAGCGCGGCCAGGTCGTCGAACAGGTTGGCTCCATCGGGCCCGACGACGGTCGGACCGTCGACGTTGACGTTGATGCGGACGCCGGTGGCCACCGTGCGGGTGACCGCCCCGGCCTGACCGACGAAGGCGCCGCTGTCGTCGTACGCCGTGCGGCCGGCGGTGATGCCACCGAGGATCGGGCGATCGAGGTACGTCGTGTTGGCGTCCTTGATCAGGCCCTGCCGGATGCCCTCGATCTCGGTGGCCAGCGCGTTGCGGGCATCGGCACTCAGCGCACCGGTGTTGGCCCCCTGGAGGGCGAGCTCGCGGGCCTTGCGGATCTGGAGGCTCATCGACGACAGCGTGCTGTCGGCCGTATTGAGCCAGGCAAGGCCGTCGGAGGTGTTGCGGAGGAACTGCTGCTGGTCGTCGAGCCCCTTGCGCAGGCTCATCGCCGAGGCGGCGTCGATCGGGGAGTCGGAGGGCCGGTTCAGGATGCGGCCGGTCGAGAGCTGTTCCTGCACCTTCGCCAGCCGCGTCAGGCCGAGCTGCATGCCGGCGAGCGAGCGCTCCGCCATCATGGACTGGGTCACCCTGGAGATCATCGGCCGACCAGCCCGGTGCGGTTGATCAGGGTGTCGAGGATCGCGTCGACGGTGGTGATCACACGGGACGCGGCCTCGTAGGCGCGTTGGGCGGTGAGCATGTTGACCATCTCCTCGTCGAGGTTGACCCCGGCGAGCTGCTCGCGAGAGCCGTCCACCTGGGCGGTGAGCACCTGCTGGTTCGCAGCCAGGCGATGTACGGAGGCGACCCGGGAGCCGAAGCCGCTCACCAGCGTCTTGTAGGCGTCCAGGCCCGAGGTCTTCTCGAACAACGCGTGCGCGTTGGAGCCGTCGAGTCCGCCGCCGGGCACCCCCGACGCAGCCAGGCCGCCGGGGTTCGTGATGGCGACGGCGAGCGACCCGATCGGGTCGGCCGGGTCATAGGAGAAGAGCGCCTGGCCCGGGTTGCCGGCGGCGTCGTAGCCGGCGGAGTGCTGGGCGTTGACCTCGTCGGCGAACGTCTTCACGACCGCGTTGAGGCTGGTCAGGTAGTCGGGCAGCGTGACGTTGAGGAGGTCGGTGGTCGCACCTGCCTCCCCACCGACCGCGCGGGTGATCGGGATCGTGGTCGCCCCGTCGGACACAGCGAACGTCACGGGCGCGCCGTCGGCGCTGCCGTCGGCGGCCACGCCCGAGGCGATCTCGAGCCGGTTGGCCTGCTGGCCGGAGACCAGGGACACGCCGCCGATCGTGACGTCGGCGCCGCCGTCGCTGCGGATCTTGGTCGTCGCGCCGGTCAGCTCGGAGAGCCGCAGGGCCAGCGCGTCGCGCTGGTCGAGGAGCACGTTCGCGTCGGAGCCGGACATCTGGGCGGTGGCGATGCTCTTGTTGGTGGTGGCCAGGTCGGACGCGAGGACGTTGACCTCCTCGACCGTGGCCTGCAGCCGGAAGCGCTGGTCGGAGGCCTCCTTGGTGATGTTGCCGGCCTGGTTGCGCAGCGCGGCGACGACCTCGCCGGCGCGGGCGAGCACCTGGGTGCGCGACGAGCCCTGGTCGGGGTGGTTGGCCAGGTCCTGCCAGCCGCTGCCGAACGTGGTCATCGCGGCGGAGACGCCGGCGTCACCGGGCTCGCCGAGCCCGGACTCGATGCGGTCGAGCACGGCGGCGGTGCGGTTGAGGTAGCTCTGGTTGGCGTGCTCGACACGGACCCGCGCGTCCAGCAGCGGGTCGACGAGCCGGTTGATGCTGTCGATCTTCACCCCGTCGCCGGAGCTGGCGTAGCGCGACCACATGGAGAGCTGGGCGGGTGCACCGACGGAGCTGCCCTCGACCCGCCGTCGGGCGTACCCGGCGGTGGACGAGTTGGCGATGTTGCCGGCGGCGACGTCCATCACCACCTGGTTGTAGCGCAGCGCGCTCAGCCCGGTGTTGAAGGACGAGAAGGACCCGGACATGTCACAGCGTCCTGTCGAACAGGCGTGCGGGGGCAGCAGTGACGACGGCAGCGCCCTCGTGGGTGTAGCCGTCGACGGCCTCGCCGAGCGCGAGGATCGTCTCGTGTGCCGAGCGGTAGCCGACGGTGATCAGCTCGCGGTTGGTGTCGGCGAGCGCGGTGATCTCGCGCGTCAGGGCCTCGAAGGCGTCGCCGTGCTCGTTGAGCAGCTCGTCCCACGGCGCGTCGGCGGCCCGGGCCAGGGCACGCAGGCTGGGGTTCGACGCGAGGGAGACCGATGCGGCCGCCTGGTCGGAGGCGACAGCACGCAGCACCTCGGTCTCGCGCAGCGTGGTCAGCACCGCCTCCACCTCGCGGGTGGCATGCATCAGCCACCGCGAGTTGCCCGTGACGAGGACCAGGCGCTCGACCTCCAGCTTGTAGAGCAGTGTGTCCAGGAGCTCGCGCTCACGCCACAGGATCAGCGACAGCTTCTCCACGGCGTCCTCCATCTCATCGGTGCCCCACTTGGTCCGCAGGGCGGTGCTCCCCTCCCATCGGACGCCGATCGGGACTCCTGAGCACTTCTTGTCCCGAGTTTGCTGCCCAGCCGGACCATGCCGGGCCGGGACCTTGGGCCCGACCTTCCGACCAGACTCCCCATAATTGGGTATTGCCCTTCGGCAGCCGCCTTTCTCGGGCAGCGTCTCCGCTTGTGACCGAGACCAACGCGCAGGCCAGCCCTTCCCCCACAGTGCTGTCCACCGACGAGCTCATCACCGCCAACATGGCGGTGGTCGGCCACATCGTGCGCGAGACCATGGGGCGTCTCCCGTCGTACGTCGACCGTGACGACCTCACCTCCGCCGGCCTCGCCGCCCTCGTCTCCGCCGCCAAGTCGTTCGACGCCGAGCGCGGCGTGCCGTTCGCCCGCTACGCCGCGACCCGCATCCGCGGCGCCGTCATCGACGAGCTGCGTGGCATCGACTGGGCCTCGCGCACCGTGCGTCGTCGGGCCCGCGAGCTCGACTCCACCCGTTCAGCCCTGGCCGCCTCCCTCGGCCGCCCCGCGACCACCGACGAGGTCGCCAGCTCGACCGGCCTGACCGCTCGCGAGGTGATGGCCAACGAGGACGACATCACCCGGGCCCAGGTGCTCTCGCTCTCCGGCGCGGAGGACTCCTCCCTCGAGGACCTGATCCCCGGACACGGCCCCAGCCCCGAAGCGCTCTTCGAGCACCGCGAGCGACTCACCTACATGGTCGGCGCCGTCGCCGAGCTCCCCGAGCGCCTGCGGGTCGTCGTCGAGGGCTACTTCCTCGCCGAGCGCCCGATGGCCGAGATCGCCGACGAGCTGGGGGTCAGCGAGTCGCGCATCTCGCAGCTGCGCGCCGAGGCCCTCGTCCTGCTCCGCGACGCGATGAACCACGGCCTCGAGCCCGACCTGGTCGCACCCAGCACCCGCCCCGGCGGCTGCGTCGACCGTCGCCGGCACGCCTACTTCGACGCCGTCGCCAGCCGGCACTCGGTCGCCTCCGGCCGCCGCAGCATGCCCGCTGCGCTCGACGCCACCGCCTGACCACTCCCCTGCCGGCCTGCGTCGTCCGAACGCGGCCGGTGGCTCCGGGTGGTCGAGCCCGTCAGCGCCGCCAGAAAACACCCCAGAAAAAAATCCATAAAACTTCTCAGGGCCTGCACCACCGGGCCGATGAGGTAGCCGGAGCCCACGGACGGACTCCGCGAAAACATTCCAGGAAGGAAACATCATGTCTCTCCGAATCAACCAGAACATCGACGCTTTCAACTCGTACCGCAACCTGTCGGTGACCCAGGGCCAGATGAGCAAGTCGCTGGAGAAGCTCTCCAGCGGTTTCCGCATCAACCGTGCCGCGGACGACGCTGCCGGTCTCGCCATCTCCGAGGGCCTTCGCTCGCAGGTCGGTGGCCTCAAGGTCGGCGTCCGCAACGCCCAGGACGGCATCTCCGTCGCCCAGACCGCTGAAGGTGCCCTCACCGAGGTGCACTCGATGCTGCAGCGCATGAACGAGCTGTCGGTCCAGTACAACAACGGCACGCAGAACACCGACTCGCAGGCCTCGCTGGGCGCCGAGTTCGACGCCCTGCAGAGCGAGATCACGCGGATCACCGACAACACCAAGTTCAACGGCGTGGCCCTCTTCAACGACGCCGCGCTGACCTTCCAGGTCGGCTCGGACGCGGGCGACACGATCGACGTCTCCGCGACCGCCCTCGCGGCCGTCGACACGTCTGCGGCCGTCATCACGGACAGCACCACCGTCCAGACCGCGATCACCGGGATCTCGACCCAGCGCGGCGAGCTCGGTGCCGTCCAGAACCGGTTCGAGCACACCATCAACTCGGTGAACGTCGCCATCGAGAACCTGTCCGCGTCGGAGAGCCGCATCCGCGACACCGACATGGCCTCGGAGATGGTGAACTTCACCCGCTCGCAGATCCTCTCGCAGGCCGGCACTGCCATGCTCGCCCAGGCGAACCAGGCGCCCCAGGGCGTCCTCTCCCTGCTCCGCTGATCCGCGGCCGTCGCCGCCCGAGGGTGGCGACGGCTGATCCAGCGGCTTCATGGGGAAGCCGATCGAACATCGCAGCACCGTTCCCGGCGAGGGACCACTCGTCCCTCGCCGGGATCTCTGCATTTCCTGACCGAGCGCAGACCCGCCCAGAGCCGAGGAGGACGAGATGGCACCCAGCATCAGCGGCCTCGGCAGTGGCCTGGACACCTCGACGATCATCAGCCAGCTCATGCAGCTCGAGGCCATCCCGCAGTCTCGGCTGAAGAGCAAGCTCACCACCGAGCAGTCGACCCTCAAGACGATCCAGGACCTCAACGCGAAGTTCGCAGCGCTGACCATCACGGCCGCGGACCAGGCCAAGAGCAGCGCCTGGTCGCCACTGAAGGCCACCAGCTCCCACGACGGCGTCACCGTCAACGCGACCTCCGGCTCCGCGGCCGGCAGCCTGAGCCTCCGAGTCGACCAGCTCGCCCAGGCCCACTCGCTCCGCTTCGCCACCTCCGCGAGCAACAGCGACGTCATCGTCAGCGGCGGCACCACCGTCGACCTCACCATCAACGGTGCGAGCCAGACCATCGACACCGGGGACGGCACCCTTGGCGGTCTCGTCAACGCCCTCAACGCCTCGGGCACCGGCGTCCGCGCCAGCACCCTCAAGCTCGACGACGGCAGCTACCGGCTCACCGTGCAGGCCGCTGCCACTGGCGCCGCGTCGTCGTTCACCCTGACTTCGTCCGACGGCTCCGACCTGCTCGGCGGGGCCACCGTCCAGTCCGGGCAGGACGCCGCGATCACCGTCGGGGCCGACACGATCCACTCCGCCAGCAACACGTTCACCGGCCTGCTGACCGGCATCGACGTCACGGTGTCGCAGAAGGCGCTCGGAGAGACGGTCACCCTCGACATCGCCGGGGACGCCACCAAGGCCCGCGAGACGGCCAAGGGCATGGTCGACAAGATCAACGAGCTGCTCACGCAGATCCAGAAGCTGACGGCGTACGACGCCACCACCAACAAGTCTGGCGCGCTCGTCGGCAACAACACCGTCCGCGACCTGCGCGACAAGCTGCTAGCGGCGGTCTACCCCGATGCCGGCAGCACGATGGCCGGCTACGGGGTCCAGACCGACCGCTACGGCAAGCTCGTCTTCGACGCCGAGGCCTTCGACAAGTCCTACGCCGCCGATCCGGGCGGGACGTCCACCACCTTCTCAGGCTTCTCGGGCCGGGTCGAGGCGGTCGGCAAGGCCGCCAGCGACAGGATCGACGGCAGCCTCACCTCGCTCGCGACCGGCTCCACCTCGCAGATCGACCAGCTCCAAGACAGCATCGAGGCCTGGGACTCCCGGCTCGAGCTGCGCGAGAAGACCCTGACCCGCACCTATACCGCCCTCGACGTGGCGCTGTCCCGGCTCAACAGCCAGTCCAGCTGGCTGACCTCGCAGATCGCCTCGCTGTCCGGCTACTCGGAATAAGGAACTGACATGACCCCCAACGCCCGCGCGACCTACCTGGACGCGTCCATCGCCACCGCCAGTCCCGCGCGCCTGCTGGTCATGCTCTTCGACCGCCTCCGCCTCGACATCGGCCGGGCCCTGGAGGCCCAGGGCTGCGGCGACCACCAGACCGCACACCAGCAGCTGCTGCACGCCCAGGACATCGTGATGGAGCTGCGCGTCAGCCTCAAGCCCGAGCTCTTCGACGGCGGCCCCGGCCTGGCCCAGCTCTACGACTACCTGCACACCCAGCTCGTGCTGGCCAACATCAAGCGCGACCCTGCACTGACCACCGAGTGCCAGCTGCTGGCCGTCCAGCTCGGGGACACCTGGCGCGAAGCCGCCCTGCAGCTCGCCGTGAGCGCGTGATGACGCCGCCGTCCCGCACCCCCGAGACCGAGCTGACGTGGGCCACCGAGCTGGACCGGCTAGAGCTCGAGCTGCACCAGATCGAGCGGCACCAGATCGACCGCGCCACCGGCGCCTTCGAGCTCCAGCCGGTGCTGGCCTGGGAGGAGCCGCGTGACCTCGGCCCGATCCCGCCCTCGCTGCTGGCCCGGGCCCACGACATCGCGTCCCGCCAGCGGCAGATCGCGGCCGGTCTGAGCGACGCCCTGGACCGGATCAGCCGTCAGCAGCGCTACACCGCGCGCGTCACGCAGGTCGTCAACGCCGTACAGCTGCCCGTCTACCTCGACATCACGGCCTGAGGGCCGTCGAACGTCGTGTGCTGTCGTGGACCGCGGACTCCCCACGCCTCGTGCGCTGGTCACCACGCTCACTGAGCTGCTCGACCGCGACGTGACCCTGGCGCCGGCCGATGCCCTCATCCCGGGACCGTTCCGGCCGGCCACCCTCGGCGTCTACGTCGACGCCACCCTCCAGGTGGTCGCGGTGGCCGTGCTCGACCTGGCCCTGTCCGCCTACATCTCCGCCAGCCTCGTCAGGCTGCCCCGCAAGGCGGTCGGCGACGCGATCGACTCGCAGGCCCTCCCTGACCGTCCTCCGCGACCAGCTGCACCTCGTCCTCACGACGGTCGGCGAGCTGCTCTCGACCGCGAAGGAGCCGATCCACCTGTACGCCGTGCACGCCGCGGGCGACCGGCCCCCGGAGTACGTGCTGCACAAGACGTGGGTGCGCGACCGCCGGCTGGACGTGCAGATCACCGTGCCCGGCTACGGATCCGGCCTGCTCGCGCTGGTCCGCGTCCAACCGCCTTCGGACAATTTCTGACGGGACCTTGGTCCCCGCCTCGATGCGGCGCGGGCCATCTTGTGGTGAATACCCTCAATTGGGGATGGACACCGCCGAAGATCCCTATTGAGCACGGATTGCTCACCACCGCCGAAGGACCGGCACCCCCCTCGCTTCCCTGAGAGGAACCGTCGTGTCCTTCGCCATCTCCGATGCCGTCAGCCGCGTGCTCGACAGCGCGTTGGACGGCATCTCGATGCGACAGAACGTCATCGCCGACAACATCGCCAATGTCGACACCCCCGACTTCCGGGCGAGCTCGGTCGACTTCGAGGACTCGCTGCGTTCGGCCATCGCGACCGGTGACCTCGAGTCCGGCGTGTCCGCGAGCGAGACGCCGACCGACACCCCGGTGGGCGCCAACGGCAACAACGTCGACCTCCGCAAGGAGACGCTGGCCGCGATGCAGTCGCAGTTCCAGTACCAGATGATGACGCGCGCGGTCACCGACCGGCACAACCTCCTGCGCTCCGCGATGGGTGGCCAGTGATGGGTGCCTTCGAGTCGCTGCGGATCGCCAACACGAGCCTGGGCATGCACCAGACCTGGCTGGACTCGCTGGCCAACAACATCGCGAACGCGAACACGGTCACCAGCACCGACGAGGACGCCTTCCAGAGCCAGATGGTCATCGCCCGGGCCCGCCCCGACGGCGGAGTCGACGTGGCCGGCATCGCCGTGGGCGACCCCGAGGGCATCTTGGTGTACTCCCCCGAGCACCCGCTGGCCGACGCCGACGGCTACGTCCGGAACCCCGACGTCGACATGTCCTCGCAGATGACGCAGCTCGTCATGGCGCAGCGCGGCTTCCAGGCCGCCGTACAGATCACGAAGAACGCCCAGGACGGCTACAACGCCGCCCTCTCGATCGGAAGGTCCTGATGAGCATCGGCGGCATCGAGAGCATCGGCTTCACGCCGTTCACTGCTCCCGTCACCAGTAGCGACTCGGTCACGCTCGGCAAGTCGGCGTCCGGCGCGGAGGGCCCGAACAAGGCCTTCGGCGACATGCTCGTCGGCGGCCTGCAGAACCTGGAGAACGTCACCGACCGCGCCGACGGGCTGGCCGTCAAGGCGGCCACCGGCGACCTGTCGAACATCCACGACTACACCGTCGCCGCCTCCGAGGCCGCGATCACCACCCAGCTCACCGTCGCGGTGCGTAACCGCGCGGTCGAGGCCTTCAACGAGATCATGCGGATGCAGGTCTGATGCGCACCACGATCCAGCGGACACTGAGCCGCTACCAGCAGACGTTCAACTCCTTCGCCCCCGGGCAGAAGGTCGTGGCGGTCGTCGGCAGCCTCGGCCTGCTGCTCGCCGGCTTCATGGTCTTCAACTGGGCCTCGACCCCCGACTACAGCCCGCTCTTCAGCAACATGTCGTCGAAGGACGCCTCGGCCGTCATCGAGAAGCTCGACGCCGACGGTGTGCCGTACGAGATCAGTGGCGGCGGCGGGACCGTGATGGTGCCTCAGGACCAGGTCTACGCGACCCGGATCGCGCTGAGCGGCGAGGGGCTCCCCACCAGCTCCGACGGCGGCTACTCGCTGCTCGACGACCAGGGCATCTCGACGTCGAAGTTCCAGGAGCAGACCAGCTTCAAGCGCGCCATGGAGGGTGAGCTCTCCCGCACCGTCGGCGCCATCGACGGGGTGCAGACCGCAGTGGTCCACCTGGCCCTGCCGGAGAAGCAGGTCTTCGCCGACAAGCAGGACCCGGCCACCGCGTCGGTGCTCGTGGCCACCCGGGCCGGCACCACCCTCCAGGCCAACCAGGTGCAGGCGATCGTGCACCTCATCGCCTCGTCCATCGACGGTCTCGACCCGGCCAAGGTCACCGTCGCCGACTCCACCGGCCAGGTGCTCTCGACCGACGACGGCTCGGGCAGCGCCGGCGCCAGCAGCCGCACCCAGCAGATCGACGACTACCAGAGCGAGATGTCGTCCCGGATCCAGCGGACCCTCGACCGGGTCCTCGGCGCGGGCAACTCCACCGTGACCGTCACCGCGAACCTCGACTTCGACAAGTCGGTGCAGGAGTCCAAGACCTACCTGACCAAGAAGGGCGCCAAGCCCCTCTCCCAGTCGAGCCAGACCGAGGAGTACAACGGCGCCGGCAGCGGTGGCAGCCTCGGCACGACCGGCGGCGTCGTGGGTCCGGACGGCCAGATGGACACCGCCGTCGGAAGCGCCGGCGCGGACTCGGCGTACAAGAAGCAGTCGAAGACCTCCGACAACGCTGTCGACACCGTGGTCGAGACCCGCGAGACCGCTCCCGGCGGCGTCGAGACCCAGCACATCGGCGTCGTGGTCGACACCGAGGCGGCACGCAACATCAGCACCCAGGACCTCGGTGCCCTGATCATCGCCGCAGCCGGCATCAACGAGACCCGTGGCGACACCTTCGAGGTGCAGTCGATGCCGTTCGACCGGACCGCCGAGGAGGCCGCTGCCGCCGAGCTCAAGGCTGCGGCTGCCGCCGACAAGAAGGCGAACATGAACGAGGCCATCCGCAACGGCGTGCTCGGCGGCATCGTCACCCTGATGCTGGCGCTGGCCTGGTTCAAGGGCCGCAAGCGCTCCAAGGCCCGCGACCAGGCCACGACGTACGTCGTCGAGCAGCTCCGCAACGAGTCGGCGGCCCGGGCCGCCGTGCCCGTCGAGGCCCCGGCCGCGGTGCTCGCCCTGGAGTCGACCGAGCAGCTGAAGGCCGAGGAGATGCGCGCCGAGCTGGCCGCACTCGTCGAGCGTCAGCCCGAGGAAGTCGCCTCCCTGCTGCGCGGCTGGCTGGTGCAGAACTGATGGCCACGACCACCCCCGCCGTCGCCAACGCCGGAGTCCGCAAGGCGGCGATCGTGCTCATCCAGCTCGGCCGCGACCGGGCCGCCTCCGTGCTGGCGCACATGTCGGAGACCGAGGTCGAGGCCCTGTCGGCGGAGATCGCACGCCTCGACGACGTCAACGCCAACGAGAGCGGCCTGATCCTCGACGAGTTCCGCGAGCTGCTCACCGCTCGCGCCCACATCCAGCAGGGCGGCCTCGCGTTCGCCCACCAGATCCTGGAGCAGTCGCTCGGCGCCGAGCGCGCGGGCGAGATCATCGAGCGCCTCAACGCCGCTGTCGTGCAGATGCCGTTCCAGTTCCTGCACCGCGCCGACCCGGCCCAGCTGCGCTCGTTCATCGCCGACGAGCACCCCCAGGTGATCGCGATGGTGCTGGCCCACATGACCGCCGAGAAGGCCTCGCTCCTGCTCTCCGGCCTGCCGCCCGAGCAGCAGGCCCAGGTCGCGCACCGGATCGCCGTCATGGACCGCACGTCGCCCGAGATCATCCGGACCGTCGAGGCCACCCTCGAGCGCAAGCTCTCGTCGATGCTCCAGCCGACCGAGATGTCCCGCGTGGGCGGCCTGGACCCGTTGGTCAACATCATCAACCGCTCCGACCGCGCCACCGAGCGTCAGATCATCGACGGCCTCGAGGGGCTCGACCAGGTGCTCGCCGACGAGGTGCGCAGCCGGATGTTCATGTTCGAGGACATCGTCATGATCGAGGACCGCTCGGTGCAGCAGATCCTGCGCGGCGTCGACACCGCCACCTTGGCGCTCGCCCTCAAGGGCGTGGCCGAGGAGGTCCGGGCCAAGATCACCTCGAACCTTTCGCAGCGCGCTGCCGAGGGCATCGTCGAGGAGATCGAGCTTCTCGGACCGGTCCGGCTGGTCCAGGTCGAGGAGGCGCAGCAGGCGGTCATCCGCACCATGCGCCAGCTCGAGGAGAAGGGCGAGATCTCGGTCCGCCGCTCGAACGAGGAGGAGTACGTTGTCTGAGGCACTGGCGGCCGACTTCCGCCCCTCCACGCTCGCCTCCGCCCCGGCTCCGGCGCAGGGCACCGGCACCGCGACGGTGAGCAGCCTGCCCGAGCTGCGCAGCGGCCAGTGGACCCGGTACGGCGACTCCGGCGTGCTCGCCGACCGCGTCACCGAGCACGCGCTCGCCGCCCTCGCCGAGACCACCCGGTCGGCCGCCCGCTCGCAGGGCTACGCCATCGGCTGGACCGAGGGGCGTCGCGACGCCGAGGCCGCGGCGTACGTCGCCGCGCGTCGGCACCAGGACGAGGCCGAGGCCGACCGTCAGCGCCACGAGGCCGAGCACCGGACGGCCATCGAGGCGCTGGAGAGCGCGGCCGCGCAGCTGGTGGACGCCATCGACACCAGCCGTCGAGCGGTCGACGAGCGCGCCACCGACCTGGCCTTCGAGCTCACCCGGACCCTCGTGGGCTCGGTCAGGGAGCGCGAGACCGATGACGACGTCGTACGCCGCGTGCTGGCCGCGACCCCGCAGCAGCCGGGTGTCACGGTGCGGCTCAACCCCCGCGCCGGCTCGCACGCCGACCTGTCCGGGCTGACCAGCCAGGGGCTCACCGTGGTCGTCGACCCGACGCTGGACCACGGCGACGCCCTCATCGAGACCGACTCCCGCATCATCGACCTGCGCGTGTCCACCGCCATGTCCCGAGTCAGGGAGAGCCTGCGATGAGCGTGCTGACCGAGACGGTCCGGCGCGCCGCGCTGGACGCCGCCCGGCCCCTGGCGCTCGGGCGGGTGACGCGCGTGCTGGGCCTCCAGGTCCAGGTCAGCGGGCTGTCCGCCGCGATCGGCGACGTGGTCTCGATCGGCGAGCGCAACCCCGTGCTGGCCGAGGTCGCCGCGAGCGGTCCGGCCGGGCTCACCTGCCTGCCGCTCGGCTCGACCAACGGCCTCACCGCCGGCGTGTCGGTGCGGCACACCGGCGGCCCCCTGGAGATCCACGTCGGCGAGCAGCTGCTCGGCCGCGTGGTCGACGGCATCGGCCGGCCGGTCGACGGCGGCCCCTCGCTCGCCGGACTCGACAGGGTCGGCGTCAACCTCACCCCGCCGCAGGCCCTGCAGCGCCCCCGCATCAACCACCAGATCGGCACCGGCGTGCGCGCCGTCGACGCCCTCACCCCGCTCGGCCGCGGCCAGCGCCTGGGCATCATGGCCGGCTCCGGCGTCGGCAAGTCCAGCCTCCTGTCCATGGTCGCCCGCGGCACCGACGCCGACGTCTCGGTCATCGCCCTCGTCGGCGAGCGCGGCCGCGAGGTGCGCGAGTTCATCGAGAACGACCTCGGCCCCGAGGGCCTGGCCCGCTCCGTCGTCGTCGTCGCCACCTCCGACGCCCCGCCGGTCGAGCGGCTCCGCGCGGCGTTCGTCGCCACCCGCATCGCCGAGTGGTTCCGCGACAGCGGCCGCCACGTCATGTTGATGATGGACAGCCTCACCCGCGTCGCCATGGCCCAGCGCGAGATCGGCCTCTCGGCCGGCGAGCCGCCCGCCACCCGCGGCTACCCGCCCAGCGTCTTCGCCCTGCTCCCCCAGCTCCTCGAGCGGGCCGGCACCTCGCCGGACGGCAGCATCACCGGCCTCTACACCGTCCTGATCGAGGGCGACGACCTGCAGGACCCGGTCGGCGACACCGCCCGCTCGATCCTCGACGGCCACATCGTGCTGTCCCGGCGGCTCGCCACGTCGGGTCACTTCCCGGCCATCGACGTGCTCGAGTCGATCAGCCGTGTCACCTCGGCCGTCACCACCGTCGACCAGCGCGGCGACGCCACCCGGATGCGCCGCCTGATGGCAGCGCACCGCGACGTGCGCGAGCTCGTCGAGATCGGCGCGTACGTCACCGGCGCCGACGCCGACGCCGACGCCGCGATCTCCCGCATGCCGCTCATGGACGCCTTCCTGCGCCAGGACATGGACGACGCCAGCCCGCTCGCCACCACGTGGGCGCAGCTGCGCGACGTCGTCGGCACCCAAGACGGGATGTTCCGATGAGCACGAAGCACGACGCCGGCCTGCACGCCGTCGCCCGGGTGCGCGAGGTGCGCGAGCGCGACAGCCGACACGGCCTGACGACTGCCATCTCCGACCACGCGGCCGTCGAGACCGGCGTACGCACCCTCGAGACCCAGCTCGCCGCCCAGCCGGGCTTCGTGTCCGGCAGCTCGGTGACCTACCTCGCCGACCGCACGCACGCGCTCGCCATGGGCGAGGCCCTGATCGGCCGCCGCGAGGACCTGCGCGTCTCCGCCTCGGTCATGTCGGCCGCCACCGCCCACTGGCGCGCCGACCGGTCGCGCCTCGAGGCCGTCTCGATGCTGCTCGAGCGCCGCGCCGAGGAGCGCCGCGCCGAGCGCGCCCGCACCGAGGCGACCCATCTCGACGACGTCGCCACCCAGGGCTGGCTGCGCCGCCGGCAGGCCGCCATGGACGAGGCGGTGGACGCATGACCATCAGCGACGTCGCCTCCCGGATCTCCGCCATCCAGGCCCAGCTCGACCTGCTCGCCCCGGCGAGCAACCCCGTCTCCAGCGCGGCCTTCGCGAACGCCCTCAGCGCGAACTCATTGACACCGGTGAACGGCATGTCCTCCGTCGGGGCACCCGGCACGGGTGGCGCCACGGCCACTGAGGCGGCTGTCGTCGAGGAGGCGAAGACCTTCCTCGGGGTCCCTTACGTCTGGGGTGGGACCAGCCCGACCGGCGTCGACTGCTCCGGGTTCCTCCAGCTGGTCTACAAGAAGTTCGGCATCGAGCTTCCTCGGGTCTCCAACGACCAGGCGAGGGCGGGCCAACCCGTGGCGAGCATGGCCGAGGCGCGCCCGGGTGACCTGATCGCGTGGGACAACTCCAGCCGCAACGTCGGCGTCGACCACATCGCGATGTACATCGGCGACGGCAAGATGATCGAGGCCCCGCGCACCGGTCTGAACGTCCGCATCGTCGACGTGCCTTCCACGCCCGACGTCATTCGCCGCGTCCTTCCCAACACCGCCTCGGTCAGTAGCGCTTCCTTCAGCCCGACCGCCGCGGCCACGCCCGGCGGAGCGGTCCCGGCCTTCGTGCCGTACGCCGACGCGTTCAACACCGCCGGACGCACCTACGGCGTCAACCCGATGCTGCTCTCCGCCGTGGCCCGACAGGAGTCGGGCTTCGACGCCAAGGCCGTCAGCGGGGCCGGCGCCCAAGGACTGATGCAGCTGATGCCGGGCACGGCGAAGGGTCTCGGCGTGACCGACCCGTTCAACCCGACCCAGGCGATCGACGGCGCCGCGCGCCTGCTCAAGGACCTGATGACGCGCTTCGGCAGCACCGAGCTCGGGCTCGCCGCCTACAACGCCGGGCCGGGCGCCGTCCTGAAGTACAACGGCATCCCGCCGTACGCCGAGACGCAGAACTACGTCCGGTCCGTCATGAAGACCCTGGGGGCCACCACATGATCGGCATCTCGCTGCCCGCCGCGCCCGTCGCCGTGCCGGGGACCCCCGCCGCCACCCCTGGCACCCTCGGCGGCGCCGGTGCCGACTCCGGAGACTTCGCGAGCCTGATGGCGGGCCTGATGGGCGAGGACGCCCCGGCCGCCGACCCGGCCGCCGAGACGCCCGCCGACCCGGCTCGCACCGATCCCGCGCTCCTGGTCGCCGCCGGCGCACCCGTCGTGACTCCCGCGCCCGTGGCTACGCCCGCACCGGCCGCACCGGCCGCACCGACCCTGCCGGGCACGGTGGACACGGTGGACACGAAGGACCCGAAGCACCCGAACCTGCCCCTGCCCCTGCCGACGCCGGGACCCATCGAGCGCACCGGGCCCGTCGGGCCGGGCTCGCGGCCCGTCGACGACGACGGCGAGGTCCCGCGCGCCTACGGCTGCACCACCGGTGTCATCGTCAAGGGCCAGCATGCGCCCGGCCTCCCGGGCCTCCCGGGCGCACCCGCCAAGCCGGTGCTCTCCCCCGAGCCGTCGCCCAAGCCCACCACCAACGGGCCCACCGCGCCGACCACTCCCGCCGCCGCACCTGCCGCCGCACCTGTCGTCGGCCCTGCCGACCTGTCCGCCGGCGCCCCCGCCGGCGTCACCGCCGCTGCCCCTGCCGCTGCCCCCGCCGCTGCCCCCGCCGCTGCCCCCGCCGCTGCTCCCGCCGCTGCTCCCGGTGCTCCTGCCGCTGCCTCCGGCCCGGTCCCCGACGAGGCCGCTGCCGCCGTTCCCGGTGCGACCACCGACCAGACCGGGGTCGCCGTGCCGGACCTCGACCCGTCGGCCGGACCGGCGCCGGTGGTCGTGCAGCCCGTCGTACCCGGTGCCGGCACCCAGGTGCCGGCGACGGCACCGATCGTCGCGGCCGCTCCGTCGGCGCCGGTGCACGGTGGGCCCAGCCACATCCCCGACCAGGTCACGGCCCAGGTGTTCCCCGAGATCGGCCGGCTCGCGATGCGGGCCACCTCCGCCGGGGAGGGCATCCACCGGATCACGCTGAACCTGCACCCCGAGACCCTCGGCGACGTGCGCGTGACGCTGGTCGTCCGCGGCGGGGAGCTGAAGATCAGCATCCACGCGGCCAACGAGGCCGGCCGGATCATGGCCGACAGCCTGCCCGAGCTCCGCCGCCTGCTGGGCAGCGCGGGCGCGGACGCGATCGTCGCCGTACGCGACACCGGCGCCGGAGGCGCCACCTTGAACACTGCCGACCAGGGGAGCAACCGCTCCGATCTGGACCGCAGCGGGTATGACGCGCACCACCAGGGGCGCGACACCCACGGCCGAGACGCACGGACGCGTGACGGCCACATCGCCACGGATGGCTCGAGCAGCGGAGCACGGGGCCTCGAGCCCGGGCCGCTCGATCAGGTCCGTGACATCCGCCCTGCGGGTGTCGACGTGACCGTGTGAGGAACCACCGTGTCGATTCCCGCCGTGGAAGCCGTCACCCAGTCCGGCATGTTCGGTCCCATCCAGCCAGCCGGGACCAGCAACGCAGCCGGGGGTGACAAGCAGATGTTCCTGCAGCTTCTCGTCGCCCAGATGAAGTACCAGGACCCGATGAACCCGACCGACTCCAGCCAGTTCCTGGCGCAGTCGGCGCAGTTCACCGCCCTGGAGAAGATGCAGGAGGTCGCCGACAAGACGGCCCAGCTCGTCTCCGCCCAGGTGGCCTTCGGGGCCACCGGCCTCGTCGGCCGTCAGGTGACCTACCTCGACGAGGCCGGCGCCACGGTGGCCGGGCTCGTCTCCGGCGTCACCTTCGGCCTCGACGGTCCGACCCTCGACGTCGCCGGCAAGCAGGTGCCGCTCGGCGCCGTCCAGTCCGTCGCCACCGCCACCGCTGCACCCGCTTCTGCCTCCACCACCCCCTCCTCGACCACCTCCGCCTGAGCGGACAAGAAAGGACCCACCATGCTTCGCTCTCTCTTCGCCGGCATCAGCGGCCTCCGCGTCAACCAGACCATGCTCGACGTCACGGGCAACAACATCGCCAACGCCAACACCACCGGCTTCAAGTCCAGCAACACCGTCTTCAAGGACACGCTGAGCCAGATGCTCACCGGCGCCTCGAGCCCGACCGCCGAGCGCGGCGGCACCAACCCGGTCCAGATCGGCCTCGGCGTGCAGCTGGCCTCGACCAACACCAACTTCAACCAGGGCTCGGCGCAGACCACCGGTCGCCCCACCGACCTGATGATCAACGGTGACGGCTTCTTCGTCGTGAAGGCCGGCAACGAGCAGGTCTTCACCCGCGCCGGAG
This sequence comes from uncultured Actinomycetota bacterium, assembly GCA_963781515.1. Classification (GTDB taxonomy): domain Bacteria; phylum Actinomycetota; class Actinomycetes; order Propionibacteriales; family Nocardioidaceae; genus Nocardioides. The sequence continues at coordinate 34,641 of CAWAGL010000015.1, read as the reverse complement.
CCTTCAACTTCGACCGGGACAACTTCCTGGTCACCCCCAACGGCAGCCGCGTGCAGGGCTACGCCCTCGACGCGACCGGGGCACCGACCGGCGCGCCGACCGACATCACCCTCGACGCAGCCGGCCTCACCCCGCCCGTCCCGGCAGGCGTGGAGCTGAAGTCCTACAACGTCGGCAGCACCGGCGTCCTGCGCGGAGTCTTCTCCGACGGCGTGCAGCGCGACATCATGCAGGTCGCCGTCGCCGACTTCAACAACCCGATGGGCCTCGACAAGGTCGGCGACACGAGCTTCCGTGCCTCGGCGAACTCGGGAGCCCCCGAGCTCGGCGTGTCGGGCCAGGCCAGCCGCGGACAGCTGATGTCGGGCGCCGTCGAGATGTCGAACGTCGACCTCGCGGCCGAGTTCACCAACCTGATCCTCGCCCAGCGCGGCTTCCAGGCCTCCAGCCGCGTCATCACGACCTCCGACCAGGTGCTCGAGGAGCTCGTCAACATCAAGCGCTGATCCAGCGCCGCACCACGGACGCGGTCGACTCCCTCGGGGGTCGGCCGCGTCGGTGCGTTCCGGGCCCGGTGCGGGCCGCCACCTGGCGGCCGCCTCGACCAACGACCGTCACATTCCCCTCAAGTGCGCCCGATGCCTGCCGATGGAACGGTGCGAGGGAACCACGGACGGTTCCTTGTAGAGCACAAGGATGGTGCACCCGATGATTACGCTCACGCGTCTTTCCGGCTCCGAGTTCGCCCTGAACTCCGACCTGATCGAGCGCGCCGACTGCACGCCGGACACGGTCATCACGATGATCGACGGCAAGAAGTACGTCGTGTGCGAGTCGCTCGCCGAGGTCGTGCACCGCATCCGCGCGCACCGGGCGGAGACGATCGCACTCTCCGCGGTCGTGGCCGAGAACCCGCAGCTGGTGCTGGGCCGCCTCGCCCCGGCGCCCGCGCACGAGTCGACTCCCCCGCACCTCACCGCGGTCGCCGCACTGCCGCTGGGTGTTGACGAAGCCGGTGAGCTCTGATGGATCCGGCAGCCCTGATCGGCATCGGCCTGGCCTTCGTCGTCATCGTCACGGCCAACGTGATGGAGGGCGGCAACCCGATGAGCCTGCTGCTCATCCCGCCGCTGCTCCTCGTCTTCGGCACGACCATGCTCATCTGCATGGCGGGCAGCACGATCCCCGACACCAAGCGCTCGTTCGCCGCCCTCAAGACCGCCTTCCTCGGCAAGGTCCGGCCGCCCCACGAGGTCGTCCCGACCGTCGTCGCGCTGGCCGACAAGGCACGCCGTGAGGGCCTGCTGGCGCTGGAGGAGATGATCGCCGACATCGACGACCCGTTCCTGGTGCGCGGCGTGTCGATGGCCATCGACGGCACCGACCCCGAGGAGGTCCGCGAGATCCTGGAGTCCTCGGTCTACGCCAAGCGGGCTGCCGACAAGCAGGCTGCGAAGTTCTTCGGCGACGCCGGCGCCTACGCGCCGACCATCGGCATCATCGGCACCGTCATGGGCCTGGTGCACGTGCTCGAGAACCTCGCCCAGCCCGAGGAGCTCGGCCACCTCATCGCGGCGGCGTTCATCGCGACCCTGTGGGGCGTCATGTCCGCCAACGTGATCTGGCTGCCCATCTCGAGCCGGCTCAAGCGGCTCAGCGAGCTCGAGGTCTCCCGCATGGAGCTGGTGATCGAGGGCGTCGCCGCCATCCAGTCCGGCTCCAACCCGCGTGTCGTCGCAGCCAAGCTGTACTCCCTGCTGCCCGCGGGCGCGGAGGAAGAGGCCGGTAAGGCGACCGCGAAGGAGGCGGCCTGACATGGCCGGCCGCAAGGGGAAGCGCGTCCCCGAGGAGGAGCACGAGAACCACGAGCGCTGGCTGGTCACCTACGCCGACATGGTCACGCTGCTGATGGTGCTGTTCATCGTGATGTTCGCGATGAGCTCGGTCGACCAGCGCAAGTTCTACGAGCTCAAGTCCGGTCTGTCCGCCGGCTTCGGTCAGCCCGCGGCCATGCTCGACGGCGGAGCGTCACTCCTCCAGGAGCCGGGCTCGGCCGTCGCCGAGTCGATCGTGCCGCAGGCCCAGACCGCCGAGATGGCGCCCGAGGCCCGCGACGCGGTCAGCCTGGCCGTGGCCGAGAACGCCCGGCTCGAGCAGCAGCGCAAGGTCGCCGAGGCGCAGAGCGAGGTCAACCGGCTCGAGGAGGTGCTCCGACGCCTCGACAAGGCGCTGCGCGCCCACGGCCTCGAGGACGACGTCAAGGCGACCATCGACGACCGCGGACTGGTCCTCAGCCTGGTGTCGCGCCACGTCGTCTTCGCGGCCGACGTCGCCAGCCTGACCGCGCGCGGCCAGCTCGTCGTCGACACCCTGGCCCCGGTGCTCAAGGACCTCCCCGACAAGCTGCAGATCGACGGCCACACCAACCAGGTGAAGGTGAAGCCCGCGCTCTACCCCACCGACTGGGAGCTCTCCGCCGCCCGCGCCGTCACGGTGCTCCGCCGCCTGGGTGAGAAGTGGCGGATCCCCGGAGCGCGGATGACCGCCTCCGCCTACGGCCACGAACGCCCGCTCGTCGACCCCTCGAAGCCCGGCTCCCAGGCCGTCAACAAGCGCGTCGACATCGTCATCCTCACCGACCTTCCGGCCGAGACCCGCGAGCTCATCAGCGAGGTCACGGACCGCGGCACCGCACCGATCGCCCAAGGAGCATCGTCATGAGCGTCACCACCCTGCCCCCGAGCGCGGCGCCCGGCACCGAGGCCCCCGAGGGCAACGGCAAGAAGCCGAAGAAGGAGAAGAAGAAGGGCGGCAAGAAGAAGATGCTGCTGATCCTCGTGGTGCTGCTCGTCGCCGGCGGGGCCGGCTGGTTCATGTTCCTCAAGCCGGCCGGGCCTCCCCCGGAGCCCGTGCCGGGCGAGACGGTGAAGCTGGAGTCGATCCAGCTCAACCTCGAGGCCGGTCACTACCTCCGCCTCGGGCTGGCCCTGCAGCTCACGGCCGAGGTGCACGAGGAGGTCGACGGCAGCAAGGCGCTCGACGCCGCGATCGACCTGTTCAGCGGCCGCGAGATGTCGGAGGTGAACACCGCCAAGCAGCGCCAGGAGCTCAAGGAGGAGCTCCTCAAGCGGCTCGAGAAGGCCTACCACCACGACGTGCTCGACGTGTACTTCACCGAATTCGTGACCCAGTAGGGACGATTCTCCTCAGGTCTAGTCCATGGCGGCCGATACGGCCTCCGTGAATCATTCTGCGCCCACCTCCACGAGCAGCTCGCTGGGCTCTCGTGCGCGTCGGCGCGCCCGTACGTCACCCGCGGTCGCCTACGACTTCAGCCGTCCGATCCAGCTCTCGCGTGAGCACTCGCGCATCCTGCAGCTGGGCTTCGACGGCTTCGCGCGCCAGGCGACCACCGTCTTCACGTCCGCCCTGCGCACCGTGTGCCAGGTGACCTTGAAGTCCATCGACCAGCACAGCTACGCCGAGTACGTCGACTCGCTGCCGTCGTCGACCTACCTCACCCTCTTCTCCGCCGACCCGATGCCCGGGCTCGGCGTCCTCGAGATCCCGCTGCCCGCGACGATGGTCTCGATCGACCACATGCTCGGCGGCCCGGGCGGCGCCGTACAGCCGCAGCGTCCGCTGACCGACATCGAGTCGGGCGTGATCCGCGGCCTGATCGAGCGGCTGCTGCGCGAGATGCGCTACTCGCTCGCCACGATCGTGCCGCTGGAGCCGTCGATCAGCGGCATCGAGTACAGCCCCCAGTTCGCCCAGGTGGCCGGTGTCGCCGACGTCATGGTGGTGGCCACGCTCGACCTGCGGATCAACGAGCAGCCCCACCGGGCCACCGTGTGCCTGCCCTTCAACGGGCTGCTCCCCCACCTCGTCGCCGCCGCGGCCCCGTCACCTGTCTCCGACCGTGAGCGCGCCCAGCGCGTGCGGGCCGCCGACCTGCTGGCCGAGGCGTTCAACGACGTCCCGGTCGACGTGGCGGTGCGCTTCCGCAGCACCCGCATCGCCCCGGACGCCCTCAGCAACATCGCCGTCGGCGACGTCCTGCGCCTCACGCACCCCTCGTCGGCGCCGCTCGACGTATCCGTGGACGACACGCCCTTCGCGCACGCCACCGCCGGCGCCACGCGCAACCGCCTCGCGGCGCTCATCGTCGCCACCCCCAAGGAGAACTGATGTCCGCGTCCACCACCGAAGCCCCGGGTACGGCGTCCGCCGCAGCCGTCGACGCAGCGACCGCTGCCGCCGGCGTGCTGCCGTCGGTGCACCCCCTGGTCGCCGGCGACCCGCTCGTGGGCGACAGCTCGGTCGTGTCGTCCTTCGCAGGCGGCGCCGTGTGCGGCGTCTCCGGAGGCGGACGGATCGCCATCCTCGTGGGCGCCGACCTCGTCGACGCGCTCTCGTCGAGCCCGGTCGCAGGCCTCGACCTGGCCGCCGCCGTTCAACCCGCCCTCGACGCCGCCGCCACCTCGCTCGGCCACCGGGCCGAGGTGGGTCGCCAGCTGTCGCCGGTCGAGGTCGTCGCCGAGCTGGGCGAGTCCTACACCGTCATCACCCTCGCCGGTGCCGGCGAGGTCATCGCCGCCCTGCTCGTCCCGACCAGCCTGCTCGCGGGTGCCGCCGAGCCGGCGTCGAACCAGGCCGCCGCCGCGGCGCCGCCGGCCCTCGCCAACGCGTCGCGCCGGGGCATCGAGCTGCTGCACGGAGTCGACATGGAGGTGACCGTCGAGCTGGGTCGCACCCGGATGACCGTGCGGGACCTGCTCGCTCTCGCGCCGGGCGCCGTGCTCGAGCTCGACCGGGCAGCCGGCAGCCCCGCGGACCTGCTGGTCAACGGTCGCCTCATCGCCCGCGGTGAGGTCGTCGTCATCGACGAGGACTTCGGCCTTCGCGTCACCGAGATCGTCGACGAGAAGGCTGCGGTCTGAGTCGTGCTCGAGCTCGTTGTCCGACTCGTCTTCTCCCTGGCGGTCGTGGTCGGACTCCTCCTGCTGCTTGCCCGCTTCGGCGCCAAGCGGTTCAACAGCGGCACCGATGCGCCGATCAAGGTGCTGCACCGCCAGTCACTGAGCCGCAACGGCTCCGTCGCACTCATCTCCGTCGGCGGCCGGGTGCTCGTGCTCGGCACCACCGACCAGCAGGTCAGCCTGCTCACCGAGCTGGACCCCGACGAGATCGACATCACCGAGCCCACCAGCATCTTCCGACCGCGGTCGAGCGAGCCCACCACCCTCGAGCAGGCAGAACGACCAGGTCGCCCACCGGCTCGGCCAGTCGAGCACGCTCGGCCGTCGCCGGGCCGCCACCAACGGCTCGATCCTCTCGCCGCAGACGTGGCGCCAGGCCTTCGACGCGGCCACCAAGCGAGTGTCATGACACACCTGCAGCGACTCGGGTTCCTGCTCCTGGTGGTGATCGGCCTCTCGATCGTCCCGCTCGCCCTGACCTCGGTCCTCGGCGAGTCGGCGTCCGCCGCGCCGGCCGGCGTCTCCTCCGTCAGCTCCCCGGCGGTGGGGACCGCCAGCCTCGCCGTCGCCGCTGCCTCCCCCCAAGGACCGAAGGGACCCAACGGCCCCAAGAACGACACGTCGGTGCGCATCGACCTCGACGGACTGACCGACAAGCCGAGCACCTCGGTGACGGTCATCGTCGCGATGACCCTGCTGTCGCTGCTGCCGGCGCTGCTCCTGACCTGCACCAGCTTCACCAAGATCCTCGTCGTGCTGGGCCTGACCCGCAACGCGCTGGGCCTCCAGCAGATCCCCAACAACCAGGTGCTGGCCGGGCTCGCCCTGTTCCTCAGCCTGTTCATCATGGGACCGGTGCTGTCGCAGATGAACGACATCGGGCTCCAGCCCTACCTCGACGGCGACAAGAGCACCACCCAGGCCTACAACGACGGCATCGAGCCGCTGCGCGAGTTCATGCTCGACCAGTCGGGCGACGACGAGCTGATGCTGCTCACCAACGTGGCCGGACGGGACCTGCCCGACGACCGCTCGGAGGTCGGGATGAGCACGCTGGTGCCGGCGTTCGTGCTCTCGGAGCTCAAGCAGGCGTTCATCATCGGGTTCATCATCTTCATCCCGTTCCTGGTGATCGACATCGTCGTCTCCGGGGCGCTGATGGCGCTCGGCATGATGATGATGCCGCCGGTGATGGTGTCACTGCCCTTCAAGCTGTTGCTGTTCGTCCTCGTGGACGGCTGGGCGCTGGTCATCAAGTCCCTCGTCACGAGCTACGGATAGGCGGACCCATGACCGACACCGTCATCATCGAGCTCGCGCTCAAGACCATGATGGTCGCGCTGAAGCTCTCCGCGCCGATCCTCGCCACCTCCCTGGTCATCGGGTTCACCGTCTCGCTGTTCCAGTCGATGACGCAGATCCAGGAGTTCACGCTCTCGTTCGTCCCGAAGCTGATCGGCGTGGGCATCGCGCTGCTCGTGTGCGGCAACTGGATGCTGCACACCCTCATCACCTTCACGCTGGACCTCTTCGAGGCGCTGCCCTCGATGCTGGCCTGAGCGACGTGCCATGACCCTCACCCTCGACGGCCAGCCCGTGCTGGCCCTGCTGCTCGCCTCGGTGCGCATCATCTCCTGGCTGGCGGTCGTGCCCCCGTTCTCGTCACGCGCGGTCCCGGCGATGGCGAAGGTCGTGCTCTCGCTCGGACTGGCCATGGCGGTCGCCCCCCAGCTCGCCGAGTCGACGATCCCGGTCGACACGTTCGGGTTCCTCGTGGCCGTGATCACCCAGGTCGCCGTCGGGGTGTCGATGGGCTTCATCACCTACCTGATGTTCGCGGCCATCACCGCGGCCGGCGCCCTCATCGACGTGTTCGGCGGCTTCGCGCTCGCCGCGGCGTACGACCCGCTGTCGATGAACATGAACACGGTCTTCGGCAAGTTCCACCAGATGCTCGCCACCATGCTGCTCTTCGCCACCAGCGGGCACCTGATCGTGATCGGCGGGCTGCTGAGCACCTTCAAGTTCCTGCCGCTCGACGGCACCCCCGAGGTATCCGGCGGGCTGGGCCTGCTCATCACCGCGATGCAGCTGTTCTTCGCGACGGCGGTGCAGATCGCGCTGCCGATGATCGCGGTGCTCTTCCTGGCCGACGTCGGGCTGGCGCTGCTCACCAAGGTCGCCCCGCAGCTCAACGCCATCAACGTGATGTTCCCGGCCAAGATCGGCCTCACCCTGCTGCTGCTGGGGCTGTCGTTCCCGGTGCTGCCCGGCGCCGTCGCCCACCTCGTCGACCTCTCCAACGAGGCGATGGCAACGATCTCCGGGGCCGCCTGATGGCGGGTGAGGAGAAGACAGAGAAGCCCACCGAGCGCAAGCGGAAGGAGTCGCGCAAGGAGGGACAGGTCCCGCGCACCCAGGAGCTCGGCGGCTGGGCCTCCATGCTGGCGGTCGGGATGGCCCTGCCCGTGCTGATGGGCCGCGAGATGACCGCGCTGAGCGAGCTGATGATCGCCTCCTTCACCGCGGTCGCCGACGCCGACATCGCCACGGCCTACCGGATCCTCAGCCAGGGCCTGTGGCACGTGCTGTTCACCTTGGTGCTGCTCGGGCTCGGCGTGATGGTCATCGGCGTGGGGTCCGCGCTCGCCCAGGGCGGCTTCTACCTGGCCACCAAGCAGGCCAAGCCGAAGTTCTCCAAGATCAACCCCTTGCAGGGCGCCAAGCGGATCTTCGGCCCCCAGTCGCTGTGGGAGGGCGCCAAGATGCTCATCAAGAGCGCCATGGTCGGCGTGCTGGTCTACTCGGCGATCAAGACCCTCATCCCCCTCATCGGTGGCATGGTGCCGATGTCGGTGGTGATCGAGCAGTTCTTCAGCACCGCCCTCGGACTGGTCCGCAACATCGCCGTCGCCGGCATCGTGATGGCCGCCGCCGACTACGCGATGTCCCGGCGCCGCATCGGCAAGCAGACCCGGATGACCAAGCACGAGGTCAAGCAGGAGCACAAGAACACCGAGGGCGACCCGCTCATCAAGAGCGCGATCCGCTCTCGCCAGCTCGCCGCGGCGCGCAACCGGATGATGACCGACGTGCCCCTGGCGGACGTCGTACTCGTCAACCCCACCCACGTCGCCATCGCGCTCAAGTACGACGCGGAGCGCGGCGCCCCGCGGGTGGTCGCTCGCGGCGCCGGCGAGGTGGCCGCGAAGATCCGGGCGAAGGCCTCGGAGAGCGCGGTGCCGCTCGTGCGTGACATCCCGCTGGCCCGGGCGCTGTACACCTCCACCAGGGTCGGCCAGGAGGTGCCGCCGGAGCTGTTCAACGCGGTCGCCCAGGTGCTCGCGTTCGTCATCAGCCGGCGCAACCACGGCCAGACGGGCGGGGAGCACAGCTCCCCGCGGATGGCCGGCAAGCTGCCCGACGTACCCCGCGTGAGACCTCGTCAACGGATTCCCTCAGGTGGGTCCACGAACGACCGATAGGACGCGTGGACACATGGATCGTGTCCGGAACGTGCCATGGATGGCCGCCACTTCGGCGTCCTGAAAGGCAGCCACGTGCCCCGCAAAGGCTTGACCCAGCTGGCAGTCCCGGTCGGCATCGTCTTCATCGTCGTGATGCTGGTCGTGCCGCTGCCGGCCATGCTGCTCGACCTGCTCATCGCGTTCAACATCACCGCGGCACTGCTGGTGCTGCTCACCGCGATGTTCGTCAAGCGCCCCCTGGACTTCGCGTCGTTCCCGGCCGTGATCCTCGTGCTCACGCTCTTCCGGCTCGCGCTCAACGTGAGCGCCACCCGCCTGGTGCTGCTCGACGGCTTCGCCGGCAAGGTCATCGACACGTTCGGCCACTTCGTGGTCGGTGGCTCGCTGATCGTCGGCATCATCGTCTTCACGATCCTGCTCATCATCCAGTTCGTGGTCATCACCAACGGTGCCGGCCGCGTGGCCGAGGTCGGCGCGCGCTTCACCCTCGACGCCATGCCCGGCAAGCAGATGGCCATCGACGCCGACCTCAACTCCGGCCTGATCGATGAGAACGAGGCGCGCAGGCGGCGCACCGAGGTGCACCAGGAAGCCGACTTCTACGGCTCGATGGACGGTGCCTCGAAGTTCGTCAAGGGCGACGCCATCGCCGCCATCATCATCACCCTGGTGAACCTGGTCGGCGGCTTCGGCGTCGGGATGGCCCAGAAGGGCATGTCGTTCGGCGACGCCGTCCACACCTACAGCCTGCTGACGATCGGCGACGGCCTCGTCTCCCAGATCCCGGCCCTGCTGCTCTCCGTCGCCACCGGCCTCATCGTCACGCGCCAGTCCGGCGACAACGACATGGGCTCCGACATCATGCGGCAGATGGGTGCCAACCGGATGCCCCTGCGGGTGTCCGGGTCCGCCGCGTTCGCGCTGTGCCTGATCCCCGGCCTGCCGAAGATCCCGTTCCTCATCGCCGGGGGCATCATGCTGATCGCCTCGACGCGGGTGGTCGACGAGCCGGATCCGGCGGTCGAGGCCGCGGCCGCCGCCGAGCTGGCCCCGCCGTCCGACTCCCCCGAGATGCTGGCCTCCGAGATCCTCGTCGACCCGCTCGGTCTCGAGCTGGCCGCCGACATGATCGACCTCGTCGACCCGGCCGCCGGCGGCGACCTGCTGGACCGCGTCAAGGCGCTGCGCCGCAAGGTCGCCGGCGACATCGGCATCGTCGTACCCCCGGTGCGCACCCGCGACAACATCGAGCTGCCCATGCACCACTACGCGATCAAGCTCTTCGGGGTCGAGGTCGCCCGCGGCGAGGCGCCGGCCGGCACGGTGCTGGCCATCGGCGACATGCTGGGCGCGCTGCCCGGCACCCCCACCGTCGAGCCCGTCTTCGGCCTCGAGGCCAAGTGGATCCCGGCGTCGATGCGCCACCAGGCCGAGCTCGGGGGCGCGACCGTCGTCGACCGCGCCTCGGTCATCACCACCCACCTGGCCGAGGTCGTCACCAGCCAGGCCGCGCGCCTCCTCGGCCGCGAGGACGTCAAGATCCTCACCGACATGGTCAAGCGCAGCCACCCCGTCGTCGTCGAGGAGCTCACGCCCGTGCAGCTCAGCCTCGGCGAGGTGCAGCGGGTGCTCCAGTCGCTGCTCGACGAGAAGGTCTCGATCCGCGACCTGGTGCAGATCTTCGAGGCCCTCTCGCTCAAGGCGCCCGTCACCCACGACCTCGACGGACTCGTCGAGGCCGCGCGCAACACCCTCGGGCCGGCGATCGTGGCGCCGTACGTCGTGGACAGCACCGTGCACGTCATCAGCCTCGAGCCGGCGCTCGAGCAACGCATGCTCGAGGCCCTCCGCGGCACCGAGCACGGCCCCGTCATCGCCCTGGACCCCACTCTCGGACAGCAGGTGCTCATGGACATCACCCGGCTCGCGACCGATGCGGAGAACCAGAACCTCCGCCCCGTGCTCACGTGTGCACCGCAGATCAGGCCGGCCCTGCGCCGGATGATCCGTCCGACCTTCGACCGGCTGCCGGTGCTGTCCTACCCCGAGCTGCTCGGCGCCGGCAACGTCCGCTCGCTCGGCGTCGTCCCCGCTGACCTGCACAACGCGGTGATGGCATGAGCCCGCTGTCGCCGATGGTGCTCGGCTCCGCGGCCCTCGTCAGCTCGCAGGCGATCTGGGCGGCGGCGATCGACCAGTCGCTGGCCCTCGACCAGGCGCTCATCCGCTACCTCGTGGCGGTTGCCGTCTGCTGGGCGCTGCTCAGTGCGCTGACCGAGTTCGCCTTCAAGCCCTCGCCCGCGGCGACGGTCCCCGGGTCGGGCAACGCCGAGACCGTCGTACTGGATGCCACCAAGCCGGCGCCGCCCGCTGCCTGAGGCACCGCCGGACGGCTCGGAGATGGAAGCGACCCGCAGGCTGCCCCTGCCTGGCCCAGCTGACTGGGCGGGCGGGACCCCCCGGCGGATGACTCTCCGGGGACCTGCGGGTCGGGCAACTGCTTGTGAATTACCAGCGGCACCCTGCGAACGGGTCGCGCGCCTTCCACTGGCAGGCACTGCTAGCGAGCAGTCACCTCACGCATCCGAAAGTTCTTCATTTCTCGGACCACCTCCTTTCCCGTGTGCCCACAACCGTACGACGCGGCGTCGAGGCGGCCAAGGGATTTATCCCGCCGATCCCGGGATAGTCCAGTCGCAACGTGTCGCCTCCCGGGCCGCGGGACGACAGAAGCCGACTTGACTATCCCGGCGGTCAGGCGGTGGCGGCGGCGAACTGCGCGTTGTAGAGCCGGGCGTAGGCACCGTCGGCGAGCAGCAACGACTCGTGGGTGCCCTGCTCGACGATCGATCCGTCCTCCATCACCAGGATCAGGTCGGCGTCGCGGATCGTGGAGAGCCGGTGCGCGATGACGAACGACGTGCGGTCGCTGCGCAGGGCCGCCATCGCGTGCTGGAGCAGCAGCTCCGTGCGGGTGTCGACCGACGACGTCGCCTCGTCGAGGATGAGCAGCGCGGGGTCGGAGAGGAACGCCCGGGCGATGGTGACCAGCTGGCGCTCTCCGGCCGAGAGGTTGGAGCCCTCCTCGTCGATGACCGTGTCGTAGCCGTCGGGCAGCGAGTGCACGAAGCGGTCGACGAACGTCGCCTCCGCCGCCTCGAGGATCTCCGCCTGGGACGCGCCCGGCCGGCCGTAGGCGATGTTGTCGCGGATCGTGCCGGCGAACAGCCAGGTGTCCTGCAGCACCATGCCGATCTGGCTGCGCAGCACGCCTCGCGGCATCGACGCGACGTCGACGCCGTCGATCAGGATCCGGCCGGCCTGCACGTCGTAGAAGCGCATCACCAGGTTGACCAGCGTCGTCTTGCCGGCGCCGGTCGGCCCGACGATGGCGACGGTCGCCCCCGGCTCGGCCACGAGGGACAGGTCGGTGATGAGCGGGGCTGCCGGGTCGTAGGAGAAGGAGACGTGCTCGAAGCGGACCTCGCCGTGCCGGTCGATCACCGCGACGGCCGCGCCCTGCTCGTCGGGAAGCTGCTCGTCGGCGTCGAGCAGCTCGAAGACCCGCTCGGCCGAGGCGACCCCGGACTGCAGCAGGTTGGTCATCGACGCGACCTGGGTGAGGGGCTGGGTGAACTGGCGGGAGTACTGGATGAACGCCTGTACGTCGCCCAGCGACATCGAGCCGTTGGCGACCCGCAGGCCACCGAGCACGGCGATCACGACGTAGTTGAGGTTGCCGATGAACATCACCACCGGCATGATCAGCCCGCTGACGAACTGAGCCCCGAACGACGCCCGGTAGAGCGCGTCGTTCTCCTCGTCGAAGGTGCGCTCCACCTCCTGCTGGCGGCCGAACACCTTCACCAGCGCGTGACCGGAGAACGTCTCCTCGATGTGCGAGTTGAGGGCGCCGGTCTGGCGCCACTGCGAGACGAACATCCCCTGCGAGCGCTTCATGACAGCGCTCGTGACGACCATGGTGATCGGGACCGTGACCAGCGCGACCAGCGCGAGCAGCGGCGAGATCCAGAGCATCATCGAGAGCACGCCGATCACGGTGAGCAGCGAGGTCAGCAGCTGGCTCATCGTCTGGCTCAGTGTCTGGGAGACGTTGTCGATGTCGTTGGTGACGCGGCTGAGCAGCTCACCGCGCGGCTGCCGGTCGAAGTAGCTCAGCGGCAACCGGTTGACCTTGTCCTCGACGTCGCCGCGCATCCGTCGCACGGTGTTCTGGACGACCTCGTTGAGCAGGTAGCCCTGCAGCCAGGCCAGCAGGGACGCGGCGACGTACAGGCCGAGCACGAGGAGCAGCACCCGGCCGACCGCCTCGAAGTCGACGCCCTGGCCGGGCACGAGGTCCCTCATCGAGCCGATCAGGTCGGCCTGCCGGTCGTTGCCCTGGGCGCGCAGCGCGTCGGCGGCCTGCTCGCGGGTGCCGCCGGCAGGCATCCGCCCACCGAGCAGCCCGGCGAAGATCAGGTCGGTGGCGCGACCGAGCACCTTCGGGCCGACCGACATGAGCACGACGCTGCCGACGGCCAGCACCACGACCGCGATGGCCTTCGCGCGCTCCGGCCGCATCTGCGCGACCAGGCGCCTCGCCGACGGCTTGAACGTCGAGGCCTTGCCACCGACCATGCCGCCACCGAACGGTCCGCGGCCCGGACCGGGGCCGGCCTGGATGCGCTCGGTCTCCTTGAGCCTGCCGTCGTTGTCGGCACCGGTGCTCATGCCGCCTCCTCCGCGCTCAGCTGGGACGCGACGATCTCCTGGTACGTCGAGCAGCCGGCCAGCAGCTCGTCATGGGTGCCGCGGCCGACGATCTCGCCGTCCTCCATCACCAGGATCAGGTCGGCGTCGCGGATGGTCGAGACGCGTTGCGCGACGATCACCACCGTCGCGTCGCGGGTCTCGGGCTTCAGCGCGGCACGCAGCCGGGCGTCGGTCGCGAGGTCGAGCGCGGAGAACGAGTCGTCGAACAGGTAGATCTCGGGGCGTCGTACGAGCACCCGCGCGATGGCGATCCGCTGCCGCTGGCCGCCGCTGACGTTGGTGCCGCCCTGCGAGATCGGCGCATCCAGTCCTTCGGGCATCGCCTCGACGAAGTCCCGGCCCTGGGCGATCTCGAGCGCCCGCCACAGCTCGTCGTCGGTGGCGTCGGGCTTGCCGTGCAGCAGGTTGCTGCGCACGGTGCCGGTGAACAGGTAGGCCTTCTGCGGCACCAGGCCGAGCACTCCCCACAGCACCTCGGGGTCGAGGTCGCGCACGTCGACGCCGTCGACGAGGACCCGCCCGCCGGTGGCGTCGAAGAGGCGCGGCACGAGGTTGACCAACGTGCTCTTGCCTGCGCCGGTGGAGCCGATGATCGCGATGGTCTGGCCGGGCGTGGCCGCGAACGAGACCGCGCGTACGACGGGGACGTCGGCCCCGGGATAGGTGAACTCGACGCCGTCGAGCTCGAGCCGGCCGCGGGCGCCCACGATCGTCACCGGATCGGCGGACGGGACGACCGAGGACTCGGTGCCGAGCACCTCCATGATGCGGTCCGCGCACACCGCCGCCCGCGGGATCATCATCATCATGAACGTCGCCATCATCACCGACATCAGGATCTGCACGAGGTAGGCGAGGAACGCGGTCAACGACCCGACCTGCATCTGTCCGCTCTCGACCCGGTGCCCGCCGAACCACAGCACCGCCACCGACGAGGCGTTGAGGATCAAGATCACCACCGGGAACAGCAGCGCCTGCCAACGGCCGGCCCGCAGCGCGACCGTCGTGAGATCGTTGTTGGCGGTGGCGAAGCGCTCGGTCTCGTGCTCCTCGCGCACGAACGCGCGCACCACCCGCACCCCGGTGATCTGCTCGCGCAGCAGGCGGTTGACCTCGTCGATCCTCTCCTGCATCGCCCGGAAGCTCGGCACCATCCGCACCACGATCAGTGACACCGAGATGAGCAGCGCGGGGATGGACACCGCGAGCAGCCACGAGAGCCCGAGGTCCTCGCGCATCGCCATGAAGACGCCGCCGACCATCATGATCGGCGCGCTCACCATCAACGTGCACGCCATCAGCACCAGCATCTGCACCTGCTGCACGTCGTTGGTGTCGCGGGTGATCAGCGACGGCGCACCGAACTGCTGGAGCTCGCGCTGGCTGAACGAGCCGACGCGGTGGAAGATCTCGGCTCGCAGGTCGCGGCCGAAGCTCATCGCCGTACGCGCGGAGAACCAGACGGCGGCCACGGCGCAGCCGATCTGCACCAGCGCGACGACCAGCATGATGCTGCCCGTGCGGATGATGTAGCCGATGTCGCCGGTGGTCACCCCGCGGTCGATGATGTCGGCGTTGAGGCTGGGCAGGTAGAGCACCGCCACCGTGCCCACGAACTGCAGGCCGACGATGGCGAGCAGCCAGGTCCTGTAGGGCTTGAGGTGCTCACGCACGAGTCGCAACAACATGTCAGTCCTCCCCGAGGAGTACGCCGTGGAGCAGGGCGTCCACGATCTGCGCCGGGCTGAGCGGGCGACCGTCGGAGATCCCCGAGTGGCTGGCGCTGAAGGTCAGCAGGTTGACCAGGTGCACGACCTCGGCGACCGGCTGCCGCAGGACGGCCGCGTCGGGCTCGAGGAGCGCGGCCAGCAGGCCACGGAGCTCGCGTCGACTCGCCTCGTGCTCCTCGTGGTCGTGCTCGGGCGGCGACACCATGCCGACCGCCGCCATCAGCCCGAAGATCGCGAGGTAGCGCTGCTGCAACGCGCTGACGTAGGCCACCAGCTTCTGCTCCAGCGGCAGTGCCGGGTCGATCTCTCGCACCCTCACCTGCAGCTCACCGGACTCGAACGCCGCGGCGATGGCGGCGTCGACGAGCTCGTCCTTGGAGCCGAAGACGCGGAAGATCGTCCCCTCCGCGACCCCCGCAGCCTCGGCGATCAGGCGCGTGGTGACGTTGCGGCCGTGCACGTAGAGCAACGACCTGGTCGCCGCGATCAGGGCGGCGCGCCGGTCGTCGGGCTGCATCCGGGGCGCGCGTGGAGTCACCCGGCCAGACTAAGTGAGTGAGCACTCACTCACAAGTGGTTTCGGTCGCCGGTCCGTCAGGGGGCGAGGCGGTGGGTGGTCCAGCCGGTCCCGTCGGGGGTACGCCGGTAGACCAGACGGTCGTGCATCCGACCGGGACGGCCCTGCCAGAACTCGATCTCGTCCGGGTGGACGGCGTACCCGCCCCACATCGGTGGCACCGGCACCACCTCGTCGTCGGCGAACCGTGCCGACACCTCCTCGTACGCCGCGGCGAGCTCGGCCCGCGAGGCGACCTCCGAGGACTGGTGCGAGGCCCAGGCGCCTAGCCGGGAGGCTCGCGGACGCGTGGCGAAGTACGCGTTCACGTCGGCCGGGGGGAGGTCCCACGCCTGGCCGGTGATGCGGACCTGCCGCTCCAGCGGGTGCCAGGGGAACAGCAGCGCGCACTTGGGGTTGCCGGCCAGGTGGACGCCCTTGGCCGAGCCGCGGTTGGTGTAGAAGTGGAAGCCGCGTTCGTCGATCCCCTTGAGCAGCACCATCCGAGACGTCGGCTGCCCGTCTGCCGACACGGTCGAGACGACCATCGCGTTGGGCTCGTGCACGCCGGCGTCGATCGACTCCTGCACCCACCTGCGAAACATGTCGTACGGGTCGGGGTCCAGGTCCTGCTCGGCCAACCCGCCGTCGGCGTACTCCTTGCGCAGCGAGGCGATGTCGAGTTCCATACCCCAACACTAGGATGCCGCCATGACTGACGTTCATCACGGACTCGAGGGCATCGTCGCGTTCGAGACAGAGATCGCCGAGCCCGACAAGGAAGGCTCCGCGCTGCGCTACCGCGGCGTCGACATCGAGGAGATCGTCGGCCGGGTGCCGTTCGAGAAGGTCTGGGGGCTGCTGATCGACGGCAGCTACGACCCCGGGCTGCCGCCGGCCGAGCCCTTCAACCTGCCCGTCCACACCGGCGACGTGCGTGTCGACGTGCAGGCCGCCGTCGCGATGCTCGCACCGTCGTTCGGCTTCGGGCAGACCTACGACATCTCCGACGAGCAGGCCCGGGAGGACCTCTCCCGGGTCGCCGTGATGGTCCTCTCGTACGCCGCCCAGTCGGCTCGCGGGCTCGCCCAGCCCGTCGTCTCGCAGCGCGCCGTCGACGAGGGCGCGACCCTCGCCGAGCGCTTCATGATCCGGTGGAAGGGCGAGGCAGACCCGGCCCACGTCAAGGCGATCGACGCCTACTGGAGCTCGGCGGCCGAGCACGGCATGAACGCCTCCACCTTCACCGCCCGCGTCATCACCTCCACCGGAGCCGACGTCGCCGCAGCCTTCTCCGGCGCCATCGGTGCGATGTCCGGCCCGCTGCACGGCGGGGCACCGTCGCGGGTGCTCGGCATGATCGAGGCCGTCGAGGAGTCGGGAGACGCCGACGGCTACGTCAAGAGGCTCCTCGACGACGGCGAGCGCCTGATGGGCTTCGGCCACCGCGTCTACCGGGCGGAGGACCCGCGCGCCCGCGTGCTCCGTCGTACGGCGAAGGAGCTGGGCGCCCCACGCTACGAGGTCGCCGAGGCGCTCGAGAGGGCTGCCCTCAAGGAGCTCAAGGAGCGCCGTCCGGACCGGGTGCTGGAGACCAACGTGGAGTTCTGGGCGGCGATCGTCCTCGACTTCGCGGAGGTGCCGGCGAACATGTTCACCGCGATGTTCACCTGCGCCCGCACGGGCGGCTGGTCGGCTCACATCCTCGAGCAGAAGCGCACCGGCCGGCTGATCCGGCCGTCCGCGATCTACACCGGCCCGGCGTCGAGGCCGGCCGACTCGGTCGACGGCTGGCAGCCCGAGTGGGCCACCGACGCGCCCGCCGGCTGACGCCGCCGCCAGCTCGGGCTGCAAGGATGAGTCGATGAGCATCGACATGTGGGACGACGAGGCGACGACGTACGACGAGGCTCCCGACCACGGACTCAGGGATCCCGGGACGCGCGACGCCTGGCGCGAGCTCCTGCTCGGCCTGCTCCCGCCGGCGCCGGCGCGCGTCGCGGACCTGGGCAGTGGCACGGGCACGCTCGCGATGCTGCTCGCTGCCGAGGGGTACGTCGTCGACGGGGTCGACTTCTCGCCCGAGATGATCCGGCGGGCGCGCGCGAAGGCGGGCGACACGCCCGGCGTGAGCTTCGTCGAGGCCGACGCCTCCGCGCCACCTCTCGAGCCGGCGACCTACGACGTCGTGCTGAGCCGCCACGTGCTGTGGGCGATGCCCTCGCCCACGGAGGCCCTGCGACGCTGGACCGATCTGCTCACGCCGGGCGGTCGGCTGGTGCTCGTCGAGGGCTCGTGGCACACCGGCGCGGGCCTCACGGCTCGGCAGACCGAGGAGCTCGTCGCGGCGCACGGCCGCACCACGACGACCCGGCACCTCACCGAGCCCGAGTTCTGGGGACGTGAGATCGACGACGAGCGCTACGTCGTGGTCAGCCCGCCGCCGGGCTGAGGTAGAAGCTCGTCAGCGCCCGGCCGCCCTGCCTGCTCAGGGAGAGGTGCACGTGGTCGCGATGACGCAGGGTCTGCGAGCACTTCCTCAGCTTCCGGCACGAGGAGCTCCGGTAGCGCTTCGGCACGAACGCGTCGTACGACGCATACATCCGGTCGTTCCAGATGATGTACATGATGCCCATCTCGCGGGCGAGCGCGTGCGGGTTGCCGTCGGCGTCCGGCGCGAACAGCTCGGCGAGCGTGGCTTCGACGAGCGCGACGTCGGCCGGGTTCTTCGCCGACACCACCCAGTCGAAGGCCCGGCCCTCGGAGTGCTCCGAGACGCTGCCGCTGCATGGTCGGCTGATGGCGCCCCATCCCCCGCCGCGCGCCGTCAGCCACGTCGCCAGCGCGACGGCTCCGGGCTTGTCCTGGTGTGCGCAGTTGCGCTGCGGCTGGTAGCGCGCGTAGTCCTCGATGAGGCCGGCATGGGCCGGCGCGACGAGTCCGACAGTGAGCAGCATCGTCACAGACGTCGTGACGGCGATGCTCAGGGCGCGCGAGATCTTCCCCTGATGCATGGTGGTTCCTTCCTTGCGCCGCTTCCCAACGGCACGCAAGAACCTACGAGCCCGGCGCCCGCGCCGCACACCGAACGACGCAATTCGAACCGAAGGGACGAGGCCCCCGGCCGAGTGCCACAATGGACCACCTGACAGCGTCGTCAGAGCACACCCGATCCCGACCGCAAGGAATCCCGGTGACCGACGCCATCACGATCCCCACCAGCCTCAGGCCCGCCGACGGCCGCTTCGGCGCTGGCCCCTCGAAGATCCACCCCGCGCACCTCGACGCCCTGGCCGCGACCGGCACGTCCCTGATGGGCACCTCGCACCGCCAGGCCCCGGTCAAGGACGTCGTCGGGCGCGTCCGCGAGGGGCTCGCCGCCCTGTTCGGCCTCCCCGAGGGTCACCAGATCGTCCTCGGCAACGGTGGCGCGACCGCCTTCTGGGACATCGCCGCGTTCGGCCTGATCCGCGAGAGGAGCCAGCACCTGGCGTTCGGAGAGTTCAGCTCGAAGTTCGCCGGCTCCGTGCAGGCCGCCCCGTGGCTGGCCGACCCCACCGTCATCAGGGCCGACCCGGGCTCCCTGCCCGAGCCGGTCGCCGAGGACGGCGTCGACGCCTATGCCTGGGCGCACAACGAGACCTCCACCGGGGTGATGGCGCCCGTACGCCGGCCCGCCGGCATCGCCGACGACGCCCTCGTGCTGATCGACGCGACCTCGGGCGCCGGTGGCCTGCCGGTCGACCTCGACGAGGTCGACGTCTACTACTTCGCCCCGCAGAAGTCGTTCGCCTCCGACGGCGGCCTGTGGCTCGCCGCCATGTCGCCGCGCGCGCTGGCCCGCGTCGACGAGATCGCGGCCACCGACCGCTACGTGCCGCCGTTCTTCGACCTGCCGACCGCGATCGACAACTCCGCGAAGAACCAGACCTACAACACCCCGTCGGTCGCCGCGCTGTTCCTGATGGCCGAGCAGCTCGACTGGATGAACGCGAACGGCGGCCTCGCCGGCATGGTCGAGCGCACCACCGCCTCGTCCAGCGCGCTCTACGGCTGGGCCGAGAAGCAGGCGTGGACGACGCCGTACGTCGCGGACCCGGCCCACCGCTCCCTCGTCGTCGGCACCATCGACTTCGACGACGCGATCCCGGCCGACACGATCGCGGCGACGCTGCGGGCCAACGGCATCGTCGACACCGAGCCCTACCGCAAGCTGGGCCGCAACCAGCTGCGGGTCGCGATGTACCCCGCCGTCGACCCGGCCGACGTCGAGGCGCTCACCGCGTGCATCGACTACGTGGTGGAGCGCATCAGCAGCTCGTAGGCGGCACCGCCGAACGCGACCATCCGGGCCGTCTCCACATCGGTGGGGGTGGCCCGGAGCGTCTCCACCGCTGCCGCGACCGCGTCGTCGAGCGGCCAGGCGTAGACGCCCGCACTCACCAGCGGGAACGCCACGCTGCGCGCGCCGAGCTCGTCGGCCACCGCCAGCGCCCCGGAGTAGCAGCCGGTCAGCAGTGCCCGGTCGGTCTGGCCGGCGCGGCGGTCGGGACCCACGACATGGATGACCCAGCGAGCGGGCAGGTCTCCGGCGGTCGTCCAGCCCGCCCGGCCGGTGGGCAGTCCGTCGGGGAACCGGCGTACGCAGTCCTCCAGGATCGCCGGCCCGCCGGCGCGGTGGATGGCGCCGTCGACTCCCCCACCACCGCGCATCCGTGAGTTGGCTGCGTTGACGACGGCGTCGACGTGCTGCTCGGTGATGTCGCCCTGGACGACCTCGATCCTCATCCGAGGAGCCTGAGGACGGCGCGCTCGAGCGCGGCCTGGCGCTCGTCGGGATTCGCCTGCCTGCGACGCGCGGTCGCGGCGATGGTCTTGCCCTCCTCGTACGCCTCGACCACCCGCGGGTCGACGTACGACGACCGCGCCAGGGCCGGGGTGTTGCCGAGGAACTCCGAGACCTCGCGCATCGCGCCGGCCACCGCCCGCTTGCGGGACGCCTTCGTCTCCCCCGGCTCCTCGGTCTCGGCCAGGGCGACGGCGGCGAGCACGGTGGCGTGCCAGGTGCGGAAGTCCTTCGCGGTGGCCTCGATGCCGGTCCGGTCGCGGAGGTAGCCGTTGACCTGGTCTGCGGTCAGGTTGCGCCAGGTCTTGCCGTCCTTCCAGCACATCAGCTCGGCGTCGCCGGCCGCCCGGCGCCTGCGCATGACCTCGACCGCGTCGACGGTCGCCCGGTCCTCGATGTCGATGGTGTGCTCGATGCCCGACTTGCCCACGAAGCAGAACCGCAGTCCGGCAGGGGTCCTGCTGACATGCCGCCGCTGCAGCGTGGTCAGGCCGAAGCTGCCGTGCTCGTCGGCGTACACGTCGTTGCCGATGCGGAAGTAGCCGAGGTCGAGCAGCCGGCAGGCCACCGCGCAGGCACGCTCGAGCGTCATGCCGGTGGTGCCGAGATCGGTGACGACCTGCTCGCGGGCCTTCGAGAGCGCCTTGCCGAAGCCCAGCATCCGGCGATGCTTCGCGGAGTCGCGCCGGACCCGCCACTGCGGGTGGTAGAGGTACTGCCGCCTCCCGGCAGCGTCCGTGCCGACCGCCTGCAGGTGGCCGTTCTCGTACGGCGTGACCCACACGTCCTGCCACGCCGGCGGGATGACGAGGTCCTTGACCCGCTGCGCGTCCGCCGCGGGGAGCCGCTTGCCGTGCTCATCGAGGTAGGTGAAGCCCTTGCCTGCGCGACGACGGGTCCAGCCCGGCTGGTCGGGCGAGGTCCTGCGCAGCCGAGTCATGACAGCAGCGTAGGACTCAACGCGGCGGCCGTGATGCCCTCACACCGATGAAGATCGCGAGCAGGAAGATCACGAAGCCCATCACGAACGGCAGCACCGGCCGATCGTTCGCAGCGTCGGCGAAGACGTCGCTCACGGGCTCGTCGGGTGTCGCGGTCGGGGTCGGGGTCGGCGCAGCGCTGGGTGACTGTGCGGGGTCCATCGCCCGGCGTACGTCGGCAGGCAGGGCCACACGCAGCACCGGGGCGCGCTGACCCTCCGAGCTCACGAACACCTCGTCCTCGGCCGAGACGGCGATGCCCTCCCCCTGCTGCTGCTTCGGCAGCTCGAAGGATCCCACCGACTCGAGGGACGGCCACGCGTAGACGACGGCCTGCGTGTAGGTGCGCACGATCAGGTGCCGACCGTCAGGGAAGAACGCGGCGTCGGTGACGATCCCCGTGACGTCGCCGAGCGCCACCAGCCGGTTCGGCTGGTCGGCCGACAGCTCCTGCGGTGCGGCGTAGACCTGCCCGCCGAAGACGATCTTGCTGATGACGACGAGCCGGCCGGTGAGCGGGTGCGCGAGCAGCGCCTCGGCGTCACGCGCGCCGTCCGGGTAGGTCAGCTCGTAGCCCTCCCCGGTCGACCCGTCGAGCGGCACCCGCCGCACGGAGACGCTGTCGCGGGCTCGCGTGTTGTCGCCGATGTCACCGACCCAGACGGCGCTGTCGCCGGCTGGAGCCAGTGCCTCCACGTCGACGGCCTCCCCCGGCCAGGTGACCTCGTCGACGGTGTCGCCGGTGCGGGGGTCGATGACGAAGATGCGCGCGGAGTCGCCACTGTCGTTGACGGTGACGAACCTGTCGCCGAGCGCCACCAGGCCGCTGGACTCGACGATCTCGGGATCGGTGAACGCGAACACGACGTCGCGCTCCTCGGCTGCCGGCGGACCACCCGTCGCGGCGTACCCCAGCAGGAACGGCGTCGCGACCGCCAGCGTGGCGGCTCCGCGCTGGACAGCGTCGAGCTGGATCCAGCTAGGCGCGCGCATCGAGCAACACCGCGAGGCGCGGCTCCAGCGACCAGGTCGCCACCAGCTCGTCGTACTCCTTGACGATGCCGCCGCCCTTGACCGGCGAACCGGACCGCACCGCGCGGAGCATCGTGTTGCGCGGGGTGTGCTGGCTCTCGACGAACTGCATGACGTCGACGCGGTAGCCCTGGATCCGCATCAGCGAGGCGCGGACGCCGTCGGTCAGGGTGTCGGCCAACCGCTCGCGCAGGATGCCGTGCCGGGTGAGCACGGCGTACGGCGACGGGGTGGGAGCCTTGCGCAGCTGTGCCGCGACGTCGTGGTGGCAGCAGGGTGCGGCCAGGACCAGGGAGGCCTGCCACTCCACGGCACGGGCCAGGGCCTCGTCGGTGGCCGTGTCGCAGGCGTGCAGGGCGAGGACGACCTCGGGGGCGGGGTCGAGCTCGGCCCCGAGGATGCTGCCGACGACGAAGTCGGCGTCGACGCCGAGCCCGGCGGCGAGCTCGGCATTGTGGTCGCGGGACTGCTCGCGCACGTCCACGCCGGTCAGCCGGACCGGCAGCCCGCGCACGTCGGCGAGGAACCGCTGGGCGGCGAACGTCAGGTAGGCGTTGCCACAGCCGAGATCGGCGATGCGCAGCGGGTCCTCGGGCGTCGGGCGTCGCAGGTGACCCTTGTCCATGGCGTCGGTGATCGAGGAGTCGAGCAGGCGCAGGAACTCCTCGACCTGGCGGTACTTCGCCTGGCGGCTGGGCTTCATCCGGCCGTCCTCGTCGGAGAGCCCGAGCGCCACGAAGACCGGGTCGTCCTCGCGCAGGAGCCGGTCCTTGTCGCGGTCGTGGCCGCGCTCCGGCGCCAGCTCCTCGACCCGGTCGGTGGTGTGCACGACCGCCTCGAGGCGCTTGGTCACCCGCACCTGGTGCTGCTGGGTGGTGGTCTCGACGTGCCAGTTGGCGAACGGCTCGTCGAGCAGGTCGTCGACGGCGTCGCGCGCGGCGTCCCCGGCGAGGTGGTTCGCGGTGTGGGCCTGGGTGTCGTCGTACGCCGTGACCTGGAGGTGCCGGCCTGCCTTGAGGTCGACGTAGCGGAGCTCCACCCGTCGCCACCGCGGCGTCAGGCCCTTCTGCCGACCGGAGGCGACGGCCTTGACGAGCTCCTCGGGGGCGAGGATGTGACTGCGCATCCGCGACAGCACCCGGAGCAGCGGCTCGCTCATCAGCCCAGCACCGAGGCGATGATGACGACGATCAGGAGACCGGCCAGCGCCAGCGGGATGACGAGACGGCGATGACGGGGGCTCACCCGGCGATTCTACGGGCGGGACAGCCACAGGTGGTCTTCGAGCCGTTCAGCGTCCGCGCCAGGCGCACCGACGAGGTCATTCACCGGGCAGGCGCTTGTAGAAGCGCATCCTGAGCACGAGCGTGATCCCGAGCCCGGCCAGGAACGCCACGAGCACCACAACACCCCACGGCCACAGCGAGGGCGTCGCGTCGTCGGCCACCAGCACCGTGAAGGCCAAGATGCCGGTGAGGAACACCATCAGCGATCCCCCCACGTGATACATGTCGTCCTGCAGCCGACGGCGGGCCACGCGCTGGTTCTCCGGGCGCTCCCAGAACTCCTTGTCCGGCAGGCTGACGAAGCTGAACGGCAACCGCCAGGCCGACAGCGCGAGGGAGAGCATCGTCGCGCCGATCAGGAGGCCGACCCCACCCATCTCCGCGACCGCACGCGCAGGGGTGCCCCAGCGGTCGGCCCGGCCGTCCGTGCCGAAGTGCATCGGGACCCGCTCGGGCAGCACGACCCAGGAGACGAGGAGCGCGGCGAGGAACAGGCCGACACCGAGCCAGAAGAATCGACGACCCGTCACCAGTTCTCCATCGAGTCACGGAAGATGCCGGCGAGGTCGTCGGCCGCCACGTCGCGTGGAGCCGTGGCCAGCAACCGGGTCTGCTTCAGGGTGCCGCTCACCAGGTCGTCCACGTCGGCGTCGAGGTAGCCCACCTCGGCCAACCCGCTGGGGAACCCGATGTCGCGCATCAGGGTGCGTAGCACGTGCGGCAGCGCGTGCGCGTCAGCGGCCGAGCCCGACGGGTCCAGCAGCCTCGCCGCGTGCAGGTGGCGTTCGGGCGCGGCCTCGAACGTGAAGCCGAAGGCAGCCGGCGCGGTCAGCGACACCGCCATGCCGTGCGGCACGATCGCCTCGGTCCCGGGATAGCCCGCGGGTCGGAAGTCGCGCACCCGCCCGGCCACCGGGTAGGCGTTGGCGTGCGGGATGTGCACGCCGGCGTTGCCGAACCCGAGCCCGGCGAAGGTGGCCGCCATGGCCATCTGCTCCCGCGCCGGCCGCGAGGACTCCAGGCCACCGTCGCGGACGGCGACGCGAAGGGCAGCGGACAACATGCTCAACGCCTTCTCCGACCACATGTCCGCGATCGGGTTGGCGCCGCAGTAGGGCACCCGCTGGTCGGGCGTCTTGGCGTCGAACTCGGAGTACCACCGCGCCGTGTAGCTCTCGAGCGCGTGGCACAAGATGTCCATGCCCGCCGCGGCGGTCACCATCGACGGCTGGGTGAACGTGAGGTCAGGATCCACGACCGCCAGCGTCGGCCGCAGCCGCGGATGACTGATGCCGGTCTTCACCTTCAGGGCCAGCACGTCGAGCACGCAGATCGTCGTGGACTCGCTGCCGGTGCCGGAGGTGGTCGGCACCGCGACCAGCGGCAGCAACGGCTTCGTCGGGGCTCGCCCGGCACCCACCGGCGCGTTGAGGTAGTCCAGCAGCCCACCTTCGTTGGTCGTCAGCAGGTTGACCGCCTTCGCCGTGTCGATGCTGCTGCCCCCGCCCACCGCCACGATCGCGTCGAAGGGGCCGGCCTCACGCGCAGCTGCCACCGCGTCCTCGATCGAGGCGTCGGTCGGCTCCACGTGCACCCGGTCGTACGTCGTCACGTCCAGGCCCGCAGCCGACATCTGCTCGGCGACGCGGGCGGGATGGCCGGTGGCCGCGACGCCGGGGTCGGTCACCAGCAACACCCGCCGGACGTCGTACTGCCCGAGGTCGAAGGCGATCTCGGCGGAGGCGCCGGAGCCGAACTTCAGCGCGGGTGATGCGTAGGTGAAGACCGTCTCGCTCATTGCTCCAGTATGCCCAGCGCGTGCCGGACCACGTCGAGCACCGGCACGACGCCCGACTCCACGTCGGCCACCGGCACCCAGGCGACCGCGTCGGTGGTGCCGTCGACCTCCACCACCCGGGGCTGGACCCCGTCGGCGACGCTGCCCGCGAAGATCAGGTGGACGCCGTGGTAGTCCTCGAACCGGCCCGACGGGGCGACACCGGAGAAGTGCAGGTCGTGCACGTCGAGCAGCTCACCGACCTCGCACTCGATGCCGCACTCCTCCTGCACCTCCCGCGCCAGCGCCGCCACCGGCCGCTCGCCGTGGTCGAGGCCGCCACCGGGCAACGCCCACTGGCCAGGGAACGCAGCCCGGTCGGACAACCGCGTCAGCAGCACTTCGCTGCTCGAGCCTGCACGGACCCGGCGGATGAGTGCGTACGCCGCCACCCGCTGCAGCTGGAACGGCCGGTGGTCGGCCAGCGCCTCGTGCACCATCGGCACCACCGGCACGACTCCCGAGGCCACGTCCGCCAAGGACACCCACGCTGCCTCGATGGTGGAGCCGTCCACCTCGAGCACCTGCGGCTCGGGGGCATCGGCGGGCACCCAACCGTCGTACACGATCCGGATCGCCTGCGCATCGACCACGCGACCCTGGCGACGGACACCCGGCATGTGCGCCGAGTAGACGTGCGACTTCTCGCTCACCGTGGCCCGGAGGCCGGTCTCCTCGTGGATCTCGCGCAGCACCGCGACCCGCGGCTCCTCGCCGTGCTCGATCCCGCCACCGGGCAGGGTCCACAGCTCGTCGGGCGTCACCCGGGCCGACAGCCGGCTGAGCAGGACCTCCCGGTGGGTGGAGCCGGGGGCGACTCGCAGGATCACGGCGTACGCCGCGACTCTCTGCACCTGCGGAAGATCCTCCATGCCTGTGACCCTATGCCGCGGCTACGCTGACCGGGTGGCACCCGGCGGCAAGCGTGACCCCTGGCTCGACAACGTCAAGATGGTCCTCGTCACCATCGTCGTCGTCGGGCACGCGGTGGTGCTCCTGCCGTCCAGCGGCCTGAAGTCGCAGGTCTACGACTTCATCTACTACGTCCACATCCCTGCGTTCGTGCTGATCACCGGCTACCTCTCGCGGTCGTTCCGGTGGAGCAGGCGGCACCTGACCTCGCTGGTGACGACCCTGCTCGTCCCGTACATCGTCTTCGAGTGGCTGATGGCGAGCTTCCGCATCCACGTCACCCACGAGGTGGAGAGCCTGGACCGCCTGTGGCTCAACCCGCACTGGCCGATGTGGTATCTCATCGTGCTCCTCATGTGGCGGCTGCTGACGCCGATCCTCAAGCTGCACTGGGTCTTCGTGCCCATCGCGATCGGCGTCAGCATGCTCGCGGGGCTGCGCGACACCGAGCTGTTCGACATCAACCGGATGCTCGGCCTGCTGCCGTTCTTCGTCATCGGACTGCACCTGCCGAAGGTGGCGCTGAGCGCTGCCCGTGCGCGATGGAGCGGTCTGGCCGGTGTCGTCGTGCTCCTGCTCATCTGGTGGCTCGCCGCCCACACCGACGCCCACTGGAGCACCGAGTGGCTCTACTACCGGACGTCGTACGACGCGCTCGGCAGCAGCCTCGGCAACGGCGCGTGGACCCGGTTGCGGCTGTTGGTGATCGCGCTGGCCGGCATCTTCGCGGTGCTCAGCCTGATCCCGAGCAGGCGCTCGTTCCTGACCGCGATGGGCGCCTGGACCATGGTGGTCTACCTGTTCCACGGTTTCGTCATCAGGTACGTCGAGGCGCGGGGCTACGAGGACTGGATGCCTGGCAGCAACCTGCTGGCGCTGGCCATCACGGTGGCGTTCGCGGTGGCGCTCGCGCTGCTGCTGGCCTCGCCACCTGTGGGACGACGGCTCAACGTGCTCGTCGACCCGGTCAACAGCCTGCTGGCGCTCAGGCGAACGGTGGTCGCGCGTCGCGCGCCAGCGAGCGACGACCGGCCCAGCGCCACACCCGTGCCGCCCGGTCACGATCCTCGTCGGTGACGAGGTTGCCCATCCAGCGCAGGGCCAGTGTCATCAGCCAGTCGGAGCGCATGCCCGCCGGGCCGAGCGCGGGCAGCAGCTTCGGCACGGTCACCAGGCCGGCCAGCCGCCGGGCGATGGAGAACGACTCCCCGTAGTGCTCGCGCAGCAGGTCCGGCCACACCGCGCCCAGCTCGCCGCCCGCTGCCATCACGTCGGCGACCAGGCGGCCGGTCTCGAGTCCGTAGTCGATGCCCTCGCCGTTGAGCGGGTTGACGCAGCCGGCGGCGTCGCCGATCAGGGCCCAGTTGCGGCCGGCGACCTGCGACACGGCGCCACCCATCGGCAGCAGGGCCGACGTCGGCAGCCGCAGGTCGCCCGACAGCTCGAACTCGTCGCGCCGCTCGCCGGCGTAGAACTTCATGAGCGGCTTGATGGCGATGTTGGCCGGCCGCTTGGCGGTGGCGAGCGTGCCGACTCCGATGTTCACCTCACCGCTGCCGAGCGGGAAGATCCAGCCGTAGCCGGAGAGGATGTCGCCGTCCTCACCACGCAGCTCGAGGTGGGAGCTGATCCACGGGTCGTCGGACATGCCGGAGTCGACGTACGCCCGACCGGCGACACCGTAGACGGTGTCGCGGTGCCACTCGCGGCCCAGCAGCTTGCCCAACGGCGACCGCACGCCGTCGGCGACGACCAGCCGCTCGCACCGCACCTCGACGACCTCGCCGCCGCGCTCGATCTCGACCGAGCGGACCCGGTCGCCGTCCATGTGTACGCCGACCGCGCGCGCGCCGTCGACAGCCGCTGCGCCCGACTTGATCGCCGTGGTGCGGAGGTGGTCGTCGAGCTCGGTCCTGGCGACGGCCGAACCCCAGTCGGGCAGCGAGCCACCGGGCCACGGCAGCAGCAGGGTCTGACCGAACCCGTGGGCGCGAAGCCCCTGGTTGACCGTGTGTGCTCGCAGCCAGTCGCCGAGACCCAGTCGCTCCAGCTCACCGATCGCCCGCGGCGTGAGCCCGTCGCCGCAGGTCTTGTCCCGCGGGAAGACCGCGGCGTCGAGCAGCAGCGTGTCGAGCCCCGCGCGAGCCGACCACGCGGCCGCCGCAGACCCCGCCGGCCCGGCTCCGACGACGAGCACATCGGTGCGCAGCGGCAGGCTCTCGGTCACCCGCCGATTCTCTCAGCCGGCGGCAACCGGGCCGAATCCGGAGCCCGCACGTCAGGCGCAGACGGCCTCGATGGCGCGGCCCTGCCACCGGCTCCATGACAAATGTCAGGGCGACCGATGACACGGCGCACTACCGGCGACGTCACGGCAGCGGTTGGCTGGTCGACATGGAAAGCGTCAGGGACCCCGCCATCGACGTCCACGACCTGCGCCGGGTCTACGGCAGCGGCAGTCAGGCCTTCGAAGCCGTCCGCGGGGTGGCCCTGCAGGTCGAGTCCGGCACCATCCACTCCCTGCTGGGCGTCAACGGCGCCGGCAAGACCTCGCTGCTCGAGGTCGTCGAAGGGCTTGCCGACCCGTCCGGCGGCACCGTCCGTGTGCTCGGCCTCGACCCGGTCGCCGACCGCCCGGAGGTACGTCGCCGGTCCGGGGTGCTGCTCCAGCGCAGCGGGTTCTCGGGCGACCTCACGGTGCGCGAGACCCTGGCGATGTGGGCGGCCACGGTGACCGGTCCCCGGCCGGTCGACGAGTCGCTCGAGCTGCTCGATCTGACGCGGCGCGCCGACGTCCGGATGCGCTCGCTCTCGGGCGGGGAGCAGCGCCGCGTCGACCTCGCCTGCACCCTCACCGGCCGCCCGGAGGTGTTGATGCTCGACGAGCCCACCACCGGCCTCGATCCCGAGAGCCGGCACCGCGTCTGGGAGCTGATCCGCTCGCTGCGCGAGGAGGGCGTGGCGGTGCTGCTCACGACGCACTACCTCGAGGAGGCCGAGGCGCTCGCCGACCGGATCTCGATCATGCGCGCCGGCCGCATCGTCCTGGCCGGCACCCGCGAGGAGATCGTTGCGGGCCAGCCCTCCGTCATCTCGTTCCGCACCCCGGACCGGGACCTCCCGCCGTTCGTCGAAGCGCAGGTGGCACAGGCCTCCGGTCGCACCACCGTGGCCGCCGACGACCTTCAGCGCACGCTGACTGCGCTCCTCGGTTGGGCGCACGAGTACGACGTCCGGCTGGCCGACCTCTCCGCCCGCACGGCCTCACTCGAGTCGATCTTCCTCGACGTCGCCGAGGGCCGCAGCGCAGACCACGACGTCAGCCCCGACGAGGAGATGGCCCGATGACCGCTCGCGTGCTCGGACTGGCCCAGTCCAACGCCCTGCTGATGCGCCGCAACCTGCTGACCGTGGTCTACGCGGTCGTCGTACCGCTGGTGCCGCTGTCGATGCTGGCCGCCACCCCCGAGAAGACCGGAGCGGCCGGCGCCGTACCCCTGACCCTGTGCCTGCTGATGGCCCTGCTCTTCCCCGTCTACTACAACCTGCTGTCGATGTTCGTGACCCGTCGCGACGACCTGGTGCTCAAGCGGCTGCGCTCCGGCGAGTCGACGGACGCGGAGATCATCGTCTCGATGGCGCTGCCCGGCGTGGCGATCGTGCTCGTGGTGGCCGCGGTGGTGGCGGTTGCGTCGGTGGCGCTCGGGTTCGGCCTGCCCACCAACCCGGTCCTGGTCGTGATCGGCCTGCTGATCAGCTGCGCGTCGTTCGCTGCGCTGGCCCTGTGGACGGCGGCCTGGACGAGGAACGCCGAGGCGGCCCAGCTCACCAGTGCGCCTGTGCTGCTGCTCGCGACCATCGGCAGCACCCGCGCCGCCTTCCCGGGAGGGGCGCAGCCGTGGCTCGACCTGCTCCCGGGTGCCGCGCTGGAGGACCTGGTCCGCGTGGCGTGGTTCGGGCTGGAGCCCGGCGTCCTCGGCACCGACGCCGTCTCGTGGTCGGCGACGTGGGGCGAGGCGGTGCCCGCCCTGGGCTACCTGCTCGGCTGGGCGATCCTCGGCGCGCTGCTCGCTCGCCGGGCGATGACCTGGGAGCCGCGTGACTGACAAGATGGCCAGGTGGTGACCTGGCGGTGGTGGACGCACAAGAGCCCGGTGGAGCGCGTCGTCGTCTACACGCTGGCCTCGATGTATGCCCTCTACTGGCTCTTCCTGCTCCTGCTCACCGGCAACGTCGCCGCGACGGTCACCTCGGCCCGCACCACCACGCTGATCGGGGTTGGCGCGCTGATGCTGGGCGTCGCCGGCACGCTCGTGCTCCGAGACTCGATCCGGCTGCACCCGGACACGGCGCCCCTGCCGTGGCGGTCGCTCTCGGTGCTGCTCGGGCTCGTGGTCGTGGCCGTGCCGCTGGCCCGCCTGCTCCCCGGTGACCCCCGCGCCGGCATGTCCCTGGTCGTCGTCGCCGCTCTCGCCTGGGGAGCCGGCGGGCTGCTCGACACCCGGGTGCGCAACGGGATCCTGGTCGCGTCAGCCGTCATCACCGCCGTACTCGGCTACAGCCTCGCCTTCGCGGCCTACGGATTGGCGGTGTCCGCGTTCCTCCTCTTCACGGTGCAGAGCTCGCTGTGGCTGATGGGCGTGGTCACCTCGCTCGAGCGGGCTCGAGACAGCGAGGCGGCGCTGGCCGTGACCCGCGAACGACTGCGCTTCTCCCAGGACGTCCACGACGTGATGGGCCGCCGGCTCTCGACCATCGCCGTGCAGGCCGAGCTCGCCGCCACCCTCGCCGCGCGGGGCGACCCTCGAGCCACCGACCAGGTGCTCGAGATCCGCGCCACCGCCCACGAGGCGCTACGTGAGGCGCGCGAGCTCGCTCGGGGCTACCGCCCGCTCGACCTGCCCACGGAGGTGGCCGGTGCGGTCTCCCTGCTCGCCTCGGCCGGCATCACCGCGGACGCCGACGTGGACGACGTACCTCCCGAGCGTCACGAGCTCGTCGCCCGCGTCATCCGCGAGGCGATCACCAACGTGCTGCGCCACTCACGAGCCGGCACGGTCGACCTGACGTACGCCGCGAGTCGGCTCGTCGTCTCCAACGACGGCATCGTCGCCCGTCAGCCCACGGCCGACGGCAGCGGACTCACCACCCTCGCCGACCAGCTGGCAGATCACGGTGCCCGGCTGACCTCCGGCGTCGAGGGCGACCGCTTCGTCGTGCGGGTCGACTTCGCGCCGGTCGCCAGCGAGGTCGAGTCGTGATCCGCGTGCTGCTGGCCGACGACGAGCACCTGATCCGGGTCGCACTCGCGCAGATGCTCGACCTCGAGGACGACATCGAGGTCGTGGGCCAGGCCGGCACCGGCCTCGAGGCGGTCGCCCAGGCCCAGGTGCTCGGCCCCGACGTCGCCGTGCTCGACCTCCAGATGCCCGGGCTGGACGGCATCACCGCCGCCGCCCGGATCGCCGAGTCCCTGCCCGGTTGCGGCTGCCTGATCGTCACCAGCCACGGCCGCCCCGGCCTCCTCCGACGCGCCCTCTCGACGGGCGTGCGCGGCTTCCTGCCCAAGACCACCAGCGCGCAGACCCTGGCCGCCGCCGTCCGCGCGATCGCCGCCGGCGGGCGCTACGTCGACCCGGGCCTGGCCGCCGAGGCGATGGCCGTCGGCGACTCCCCCCTCACCCCGCGCGAGACCGCGGTGCTCGAGGCTGCCGCGGACGGCGCCCCCGTCGACGAGATCGCCCGCCGCACCCACCTGGCCGCCGGCACGGTCCGCAACTACCTCTCCAGCGCCGCCACCAAGCTCGTCGCCGCCAACCGCCACGAGGCCGTCAGCACCGCCCGCCGCATGGGCTGGATCTGATTGCCGGGGTAGTCCAGTCACTTCTTGTCGCATCCAGGCGTCGACCACGACAAGAGGCGACTGGACTATCCCCGCAAGCTCACCAAGCACCCAAATCGGACCGGCCCCGCCACCCTTGAGGGTGACGGGGCCGGTCGATGGCTGGCTGGTGTCTCGATACGCGTCACGCAGTCACCGCTCCGCGGCTCCTGCGTCGAGCGCTACTCGACCTGGTTCCTGACTACCAGTCCTTCGCCTCGCTCAGTTCTGGTAGGAACCAAAGTCGAAGTCGTCCAGGGCCACGGCCTGACCGGTGCTGGCACCGAAGTCGTAGTCGTAGTTGTCGTAGCCGGTGACGGAGTACGCCGCGGCGCGGGCCTCCTCGGTCGGCTCCACCCGGATGTTGCGGTACCGCTCGAGGCCGGTACCGGCCGGGATCAGCTTTCCGATGATCACGTTCTCCTTGAGGCCACGCAGCGAGTCGCTGCGACCGTGGATCGCCGCGTCGGTGAGCACCCGGGTGGTCTCCTGGAAGGAGGCCGCCGACAGCCACGACTCGGTCGCCAGCGACGCCTTGGTGATGCCCATCAGCTCGGCACGACCCGAGGCCGGCTTGCCGCCCTCGGAGACCACGCGACGGTTCTCCTCCTCGAAGCGGGCACGGTCGACCAGGTCGGACGGCAGCAGGTTGGTCTCACCCGACTCGATGACCGTCACGCGACGCAGCATCTGCCGCACGATGATCTCGATGTGCTTGTCGTGGATCGACACGCCCTGGCTGCGGTAGACCTGCTGGACCTCGTCGACGAGGTGCTGCTGGGCCCGACGGATGCCGAGGATGCGCAGCACCTCCTTCGGGTCCGGCGTACCGACCGTCAGCTGCTGCCCGACCTCGATGTGGTCGCCATCGGCGACCGAGAGGCGCGAGCGCTTGGAGACGGGGTACTCGATCGGCTCGCCACCGTCGTCGGGGGTGATGATGACCTTGCGGGTCTTGTCGGTCTCCTCGATCTCGACCCGGCCGGCGGCCTCGGAGATCGGGGACAGACCCTTGGGCTGGCGGGCCTCGAAGAGCTCGACCACGCGGGGCAGACCCTGCGTGATGTCGTCAGCGGAGGCCACACCACCGGTGTGGAAGGTACGCATGGTCAGCTGCGTGCCGGGCTCACCGATCGACTGGGCCGCGATGATGCCGACGGCCTCACCGATGTCGACGAGCTTGCCGGTGGCCAGCGAGCGGCCGTAGCACTTGGCACACGTGCCGGTCTTGGCGTCGCAGGTCAGCACGGAGCGGACCTTGACCTCCACGATGCCGGCGGCCACGAGCTCGCCGATCTTGACGTCGCCGAGGTCGTCGCCGGGGCCGGCGAGCACGTCGCCGGTCTCGGGGTGGGTGACCTCGCCTGCGGAGGATCGGGCGTACGCCGCGGTCTCGGCGTTGTCGTCCTTGCGGACCACACCGTCCTCGCCGCGGACACCGATCACCTTGGGCAGACCGCGCTCGGTGCCACAGTCGTCCTCACGGATGATGACGTCCTGCGACACGTCGACCAGCCGACGCGTGAGGTAGCCCGAGTCGGCCGTGCGGAGCGCCGTGTCGGCCAGGCCCTTGCGGGCACCGTGCGTGGAGATGAAGTACTCCAGGACCGAGAGGCCCTCACGGAAGTTGGCCTTGATCGGGCGCGGGATGATCTCGCCCTTCGGGTTCGCCACCAGTCCACGCATGGCCGCGACCTGACGGATCTGCATCATGTTTCCGGACGCGCCGGAGTCGACCATCATGAAGATCGGGTTGGTGCGGTCGAAGTTCTTCTCCATGGCCTTGGCCACTTCGTTCGACGCCTGGGTCCAGATCTCGATGAGCTCCTGGCGACGCTCCTCGTCGGTGACCAGACCACGCTCGAACTGGGTCTGCACCTTCGCGGCCTGCGCCTCGTAGCTCTCGAGGATCTGCTTCTTGTCGGCAGGCGTGGTCACGTCGTCGATCGAGACCGTGACACCCGAGTGGGTCGCCCAGTAGAAGCCGGCGTCCTTGAGGGCGTCGAGCGAGGCGGCGACCTCGACCTTGGTGTAGCGCTCGGCGAGGTCGTTGACGATCGCGCCGAGGGCCTTCTTGCCCACCTCGTAGTTCACGAAGGGGTAGTCGGCCGGCAGGGTCTCGTTGAAGAGCGCGCGGCCCAGCGTCGTGTCGACGGTGAGGGACGTGCCCTCCTCCCAGTCCGCGCCGAGCTCGAGGTCGAGCGGGGGCACGATGCCGTCGAGACGGATCTTGACCTTGCTCTGCAACGAGATCTCGCCCAGGTCGAACGCCATGAACGCCTCGGCGGGCGACGAGAACGCGCGGCCCTCGCCCTTCTCGCCGTCACGGTCGGTC
>CAWAGL010000014.1:0-142376 GCA_963781515.1 uncultured Actinomycetota bacterium | reverse complement strand
GCATGGCTGCCGACGGACCAGAGACCCGGCCCCTCCGTCTCCTCGGTCCACGCCACACCGCCCATTGCTCGCAGGTGGCGGAAGGTGTCGAAGAACGCCTCGGTGGCGTAGTGCTGGGGGGCCAGCAGATCCTCGATGGTTGTTACATGGATGGCAATGTCTCTCCTGTCCGAATGCGATGGCACGTGCCATCGCGGGTGACGTGGGACTGTGTCCGCGCGCTAGGCGCTCCTCGCGGTCACGTCGGACCGCGTCGAGCACAGCCGCCGGACGTGCCGTCCGAACAGCTCCGCGTCGATCAGGAACGAGTCGTGACCGTGCGGGCTGTCGATGATCTGCAGCTCCACCGAGGCACCCTGCGCCTCGAAGTAGCTCGCGAGCTCGACCTGTTGCTGCGGGGGGTAGAGCGCGTCCGTCCGGGCGCCGAGCACCAGCACCCGCTGCGGGGTGGCACGGGGCGCGCGCACTAGTTTCGCCAAGGCGTCGAACCGGTCCAGGGCCTCGCTGAGGACGACGAACGACCGTGGATCGAAGGTCTCGACGTACTTGCTGGCGTGACCCTTGAGGTAGGACTGGATCTCGAAGGAGTCCTCGAACTTCTCACAGTCCCCCGGCGCCTTCGACGGTCGCCGACCGAAGCGTGCGTCCCACGCCGTCGAGGGCCGATAGCTGAGCAGCGAGATCTTGCGGGCCAGCTTGACCAGCTCGTCGTCGAAGGTGGCACCGTCGATGCCGTCGAAGGCGCGGCGGACCAGGTCCCGCTGGACTCCGCGCATGGCCAGGGCGGCGGACGAGGAGCGGAGGCAGCCGGAGACGCTGACGTGCTGCCGGACCGTGCCCGCGAAGCCGCTCACGAAGGGGATCGCCACCATCGCACCCATCGAGGTGCCGATCAGCAGGTCGACATCGGTGATGTCGAGCGCGCCCAGCACGCGCGTCGCGGCCTGGGCCAGGTCGTCCAGCGTGAGCGTCGGGAAGTCAAGGGAGTACGGCACCCCGGATGCGGGGTCGAGCGAGGCCGGCCCGGTGGATCCGGCACAACCGCCGAGGTAGTCCAGACACACCACGAACCGCTCGCGCGTGTCCACGGGGAGGCCGTCGCCGACGACCGTCTCCCACCACCCGCGTGAGGAGTCCTCGCCGCTGGAGGTGACATGGGGGTTCGCGGACAGCCCGCCGAGGATCACCACGAAGGGGCACCCGGTCGGCCGAACGTCTCGTAGGCCAACTGGACGCCCGACAGCCGTCCGCCGGAGGCGAGCGAGAAGTCGCCGTCGACCTCGAGCACCCGGGCGTTGCCCGACACCCGGCTCACGGTCGGTCCCCCCGGTCGGCGAGGTCCGGGTCGAGGCTGTCCAACCAGTCGTGGTCCGACCCCTCGGGCAGGTCCTCGAAGAGGTAGCTCGACAGGTAGCGCTCACCCGAGTCAGGAAGCATGGCGAGGACCACCGCACCCTCCTCGGCCCGGCTGCAGACGTCCAGGGCCATGGCGATGCTGGCGCCCCCCGACATCCCGGTGAGGACGCCTTCCTCGGT
This sequence comes from uncultured Actinomycetota bacterium, assembly GCA_963781515.1. Lineage (GTDB taxonomy): Bacteria > Actinomycetota > Actinomycetes > Propionibacteriales > Nocardioidaceae > Nocardioides. Next base: position 140,840 of record CAWAGL010000014.1, on the reverse strand, counting down.
GGCCAGGCGGAGCGCCGTGTCCCTCGCTGCCTCCTCGGTCACCGCGCCCAGCTCGTCGATCACCGTCCGGTCCAGCACGGTGGGGGTGAAGTTGGGCGCGAGTCCCTGGATCTTGTGGCGGCTCCACTCCCCACCGGCCAGCAGGGCCGCGTTGGCCGGCTCAAACGCGACGATGCGTACGCCGGGCCGCGCGTGACGCAGCATCTGGCCCACGCCCGTGACGGTGCCGCCCGTCCCGAACCCGCTCACGAAGTAGTCGAGACGCTTGCCCGCGAAGTCCGTGAGGATCTCCGAAGCGGTCGTCTCGCGGTGGAACGCCGGGTTGGCCGGGTTGTCAAACTGTCTCGGTCGCCACCAGCCGTGCCGTTCCGCCAGCTCGTCGGCCCAGGCATTACCGCCGGCGCTCCCCATCTCGGGCACCTCGAACAACAGGACCTTGCCGCCGAAGGCGCGGATCAGCTTCCGGCGTTCCATGGGAGAGGTGTTGCCGATGACGGCCACGAACTTGTAGCCCCGGGCGGCCGCGATCATCGCCAGCGAGATCCCGACGTTGCCCGAGGTGCACTCCACGATGGTGTCTCCGGGACAGAGCTCGCCACGGCGTTCGGCATCGAGCACGACGGAGAGCGCCAGTCGGTCCTTGACGGAGCCACCGGGGTTGACGCACTCCACCTTGGCGTAGAGCTCGGTCCCGGGCGGTGCGATGTGGGGCAGTCGGATGATGGGGGTCGAGCCCACCAAGTCGAGGACGTTGTCAAAGATGGCCATTCAGCTTCGCTTTCCAGGTCGTGGCGTCGCAGGACGCTCTCTCGTCAACAGGTCTCACGCATCGCGGAGGGCAGCACCACCTGACGAGCCATCTCCTCGGCCTCGGCGGTGCCCATCAACCGGTTCTTGTACTGCAGGCGCAGCCGGCACCAGGACCCGTCGCGCTGCATCTGCACCTGCAGGTCGTCGACGGAACGGGGGCTGCTCGTCCTCAGGTCCTCGAACTCCGGGCACAGGCCCTCGTAGAAGCGAGTCTCGGTGAGCACGAGCCGCGGGTATCCGGCTGCGGCCACCTCCTGCGCGCACTTCTCGTCCGGCTGCTCGGTGAACCAGCCAGCACCCTCGAGGGCGGCTCGGCGCGCACGGATGTCCTCGAGCGGCTCGTGGGCCTGCACCCCGATCATCTTGAGCTGCGAGTGGTAGCCACGGAGGCCCCTGTGCTCGGGGTGCACGAACGGGTACCGCCACACCTGGACGTCGCCGCACAGGTCCGCCAGGGCCGCCGAGCACGCGCGCAGGACCTCGTCGAACCTGACGTCGCCGCGCTGCACCGCGACCTGGACGGTGGAGACGGCTCCCAGCCGCCCGGCGCCGCCCGCTCCCTCTGCCGCGCTGCTCGCGGGGAGAGCGGCTCGTACGTCGTCCTCGGCGGCCGGCTCGTTGTAGTAGCCGGTGTCGCAGACCGGCACCATCGGCGCGTACGTCGTCAGCCGCGGGGGCCGCGCCATGAGGACATCGCCCACGCTGGCGAAGACGTCGCACGCGTCGACGGCGTCGGCCACAAGATGGTTCACCCGGCAGCCGATGACGAGGTCGTCACCCACGACCGCCACGTCGACCCGCATGACCTCGAACGGCGCGAGCGGCTTGTGCACGCGGAACCACTGGGCGACCTTCGTTGCGTCGGTCTCGGGACTGTCATGGCGGTGCACGTGCCCCGAGCGGCTGGCCTCCTCGCCGATGACGCGGTGGAGCGCGTCGGTGAGACCGCACGCGTCGACCCATGACTCGATGCGGGCCAGGCGGGCGAGGACGTCATCGCGCAGGTGACGACCGACCCTCCAGGCCAGGAACGGGTTCACGTCCGGCTCGACGACCGCGCTGGCGAGCATCTGCGCCATCGTGTCGAGTGGCGGTCGGTGGACCGGCAGCACGCTCACGCTCATCTGTCATCACTCCCGAGTGTGTCCGACAGGACGTTGTTGGTGGCCAGGGCTTCCCTGGTCCCACGGCGCCGACCGCTGGGCCGACTGGGCTTTCCGAAGCTGTCAGCGCTCCCGGATGAACTGTGCGATCGCGACTGCGCAGACGTACGCCTCGTCCGCGCCTGCGTCGACCGAGAAGTCATAGTCGACGCCCCGGTGGACCCGGGCGGCCTGCTTGGCCGCCATCCCGGACTGCCGGTCGCCGCGCGCGATCTCCCGACCGGCCGCGATCTCGGCGTCGCACATCACGCCGACCCACACGACGTCGGTATCCCCCAGCAGCTCGGCCGTGCGCGCCTGCGACTCCCCTCCGTCGAGGAACACGTCGTCCAGCACCAGGTTGGCGCCTGCCTCCGACATGGCGCGGACCCCCGCGAGCCACGCGACCTCGAGCGCCCTGAAGTCCGCACCCGGGCGTACGTCACCACTGTCGTCGATGACCAGGCCCTCCGGTGCGCCCCAGAGCGAACCCGACAGCGCGTCGACGAAGTCATCGACGCTCAGGCTCAGCCAGCGCGTGCCGAGCGTTGCCTTGAGGCAGCGGGCGATCGAGGTCTTGCCCGAGCTTGATCCTCCGTTGAGGACGACGATCACGAGGTTGCTCCTTGAGGTGGGACGACGATGGTCATGTCTGGCGGACTATCGCGCCTCGGCGGCGTACTGCCGGAGGCGGCGGGACCGACTACGTCGAGGATCGTCCCCGAGGTCGGTCTCGACGGCGAAGGGATGGCGACGGACGACGTCCTCGCCACGGCTGTAGGCGTCCCGGGGACTGTCGGCCAGCGTGATGACCCAGCCGAGACGGTCGGTGCTGTGGAGCAGCGGCTCCACACGGTCCCCGAGGTCCGCGGTCAGGGTGACCTCCTGCTGCTCGGGGTCGAGGCCGGCCACGGCCGGCTGGGCCACGACCGTCCCGGCACGCTCGGACGCCCAGAACGTGATCGCCGCTGCCTGCTGCGGGATCGCCTCGCCGGGAAGGGTCCACGCAGGATCGTGTGCCCGTGACGCGATCTCGAGGTCCGGGAGGCTGATCCCCGTGGAGTGCAGCACGAGGAGCGGGATCGAGTCCCCGCCCTGGCGGTTGTGCGTCTCGACGATCCTGGGTCCCCTGGCCGTCACGATGATCTCCGTGTGCGAGCTCCCGTCGGTGAGCCCGATGGCGGAGAGGAAGTCGCTGACGTATTGCCGGATCGATTCCTCGTCGTCGCCCGTGGCTCCGGGAATGACGTGGCCGATCTCCACGAGGCTGCTGGCGACGTGCTTGCGCGTGATGGCCGCGACGAGGTGGCGTCCTCGGTGGCTGAACGCCTCGACGCTGTACTCGGGACCTTCCAGGTATTCCTCCACGACGACCTCGGAGCACACCAGTCGGGCACTCTCGAACGCCTCGCGCACCTCGGCCCGGGTCCTGGCGACGGTGACGCCGAGGCTCCCCGCGGCCGAGGTGGGCTTGACCACCACGGGAAGGCCGACGCGGGCGAGCGCCGCCTCTGCCTCCGGCGCGGACGACACCACGGCGTGTCCGACGTGGAACCGTGCGTCGCAGGTGCGGAGGAAGTCGCGGAGCGCGCCCTTGTCGCGAAGCATGTCCACCAAGACGGGGCTGACAGAGGTCGGGAGCCCGAGGCGCTCTGCCACGAGCGCAGCCGACATGAGTCCGTACTCCATGAGGGAGAAGATGCTGTCTACGGGAGTGCGCTGATGTGCGTCGCGTACGACACGCTCGACCTCGTCCACGTCTCGCAGGCTGTCGACCGGGCACACCTCGTGGGCAGTTCGCGCGTAGTCGTCGCGCACGTGACGATGCTCCTGGACGAGCGTCACCAGGCACCCGCGTTCCTGGGCACTGCGCAGGGCCTCGCGCAGCACCCATCCGCGGCCTCCCACGACCACCAGGTGCGTCATCCCGGACCCCCCGCTCGCGGCATGGACGGCCGGTCGAGGTGGCCGACACGGGCGGGCGCCGCGGCGCGCAGCACCGTCGACGACGCGACGACGAGGTCGCCGTTCAACCGCGCGGACGATCGTCCGCAGCGCATGGCGGCAGCCATGAGTTCCCCCTGCCCGAGACTGCTTTAGGAATCCTTGGCAGGCTAGCCGCGGCCGACAAGGCTCGCAAATTGGAGCCTGCTACCGGCCCGCGTCGCCGCGAGCTCAGTCCATCACCGCGCCGAGGCGGTGCCCCGCGGAGGTCACCAGGGGTCGCGTCACCAGACCGACAGCACAGATGCAGACGGCCAGCCCCAGCCATGCCGGCGACCCGTAGGTGGCCACCGCTCCGATCAAGGTGGGACCGATCACCAGCTGCGCGTTGAATCCGAGGTCGAACGTCGCGTACACGTCGGCGGACCCCTGGTGCGGCGCAAGACCGGTCGCCATCGTCCAGGACGCCGTCGCCTGTGCGAGCTCGGCGGCAGTGATGAGGAACGCCAGAGCCGCCATGAAGACGTACACGAGGGGAAGCTGCGCCGACACGGCGGCGGCCATGCACGCGCACGTCGAGGCCAGGAGGAACATCCCGAGGACCATCGTCCTCCGCCCCGCTCGCAGTGAGCCGCCGAGACGCGCGGTGGCCATGCGTTGCAGGAGCACGACACCCACCGTGTTGCTGACGTAGATGACCGATATCCACCAGTCCGCCATGGCGCCCTGGGCGATCACGAGCGGGATGCCGATCGACAGGACGCTGACGTGGAGGGTTGCGATGCCGTCCAGGGCCGCGACCTTGATGTACGGCAGCCGCTGCGACCACCGGAATTGCGGCAGCGTGCCGTCGGCGCTCTCCCGCTCCTGCTCGCTGCGTACGGCGTCCAGCACCGCTCGCGTCTTCGGGCCGGCGATGCCGACGGCCAGCAGCAGCGCGACACTGAGCAGGAACGTCGCAGCATTCGCGCTCACGAGGAGCGGGAGCGCGGTGTCGCCGATGAGGGCGAGGGCTCCGGCCGTGAGGATGCCGCCGATCCCGAAGCCCACGTTGCGGATGACCCGCAGCGTCGCCAGGGCGTGAGCCCGCTCCCCCGGGGCGGCCGCCGCGGTCACCACCGTCGCGGCCAGGGGCTGCCATCCCCGGTCCGCCGCCGAGACGACGCAGGCGAGGAGGACGAACGAGGCGAAGTCGTCCGCGAGCAGGAAGCCGGCGTACCCAGCGCCGCTGACCAGCTGCAGCATCACGAGCGTGCCACCCACGCCGAGCCGGTCGGCGACCCGGGCGATGACCAGCGCGGCCACCAGCGCGAATACGGCCCCGATGGAGATGCCGAGACCGATCTGCGCACCGCTCAGCTGGAGGTGACGCGCGAAGAAGATGACGCCGGCCGTGGTGTACATCCCGGTGCCGACGGAGTCGATGAGACTCGCGAAGAAGATCCCGCGCCGCACGTCGATCTGCGGCGTGGTGGCCTCAGCCGTCTGCACGGGAGTCCGCCGGGACCAGCCGGCGAGCAGTGTGGGGCCGGCCCACGAGGTCGAGGACGTCTGTCAGAGCCACCGCGGTGTCGAGCGTCGTCTCCGACCCGGCCTCGGACCCGGTCGTGAGCCATATCGGGCGCATCCCCACACGGCGCGCGCCCTCGACGTCGAACGAGAGCGAGTCGCCGACCATCCAGCACGCAGCGGGGTCGACTCCCAGCTCCTGGGACAGGTGACGAAACGGCTGCGGGTCCGGCTTCGCGGGTACGTCACCTCCGGCAAAGCTGACAGCGTCGAAGAGCGAGAGCATCTCCGGACCCATCTTCGCGGTCTGCAGTCCCTCGGGGCCGTTGGTCACCAGGCCCAGCAGCCACCCACGGTCCCGCAGCTCCGCCAGGACGTCCATCGCACCCTCGACGGGCTCGACGAGGTCGGGCCAGCGCTCCATGAACGCCGCGCGCAGCTCGGCGGCCGTGTCCGACAGGTCGAACTGCGTGACGATCTTGTGGAAGGTCACCGAGGGTGGGTCCGGGCTCGCCTGCTGCTCCCGCAGGAACTGACGGCCCGGCTCGCCCAGGTCGTGCTCGAGGACGAGCTCGTCCTGCCAGAGGTATATGGCCCTCGTGCTCTCCACAAGGGTGTCGTCCAGGTCGAAAGCAATCGCTTCGAGCCCCAGCTGCGCAGACATTCCCGAGTTCCTTCCATCGCCTTTGCTGGTTGCGGACGACACGCTAGCAGTGGGGATCGCCCGGGAACCCGGAGGTCGCGAAGGCTCACAGCTGGTCCGCACCTGGTGGTTGACCGGCCCGCGGACCACGACCTGCGGGTCGTCCACGGTGGTCTTCCACGTCCGAGAAGGAGTCCGGTCCGACTAGATTACCGACATCAGCCGCTCGATCGACTGACCCACCGCTCTTGCGGCCCGGTTTGAGGTCGGGATCCGGCGGACCACGACGCCGCGTGACCATGCAACGTTCCATGCAACGGAGTGGCCGGAATCCCGTTGCATCCAGATACTCCCCGATGCCGTCACGATCGGTCGATCAGCCCGCTGACCTGCGGTGACGTGAACCTCAACGCTTCTCGATGCCGATCACTCCGGGGTCCACGCCGTCCATGTCCCAGAGGATGGCCTTCATCAGTCCTCCGGGTCGTAGCCGAGGTTGGGCGAGAGCCAGCGCTCGGCCTCCTTGAGCGTCCAGCCCTTGCGGTCGGCGTACTCCACTACCTGGTCACGGGCGAGCCGGCCGACCACGAAGTACTGCGACTTCGGGTGCGAGAAGTACCACCCGGACACGGCGGCCCCCGGCCACATGGCCATGGACTCGGTCAGCTGGATGCCGGTGTTCTCCTCCACGTCGAGCAGGTCCCAGAGGAGGGACTTCTCGGTGTGGTCGGGACACGCCGGGTAGCCCGGTGCCGGACGGATGCCTTCGTAGCGCTCGGCGATGAGGTCAGCGTTGCTCAACGACTCGGCCGGCTGGTGTCCCCAGAAGTCCATGCGCACCCGCTGGTGGAGGCGCTCGGCGAACGCCTCGGCCAGCCGGTCCGCCAGCGACTCGAGAAGGATCGCGGAGTAGTCGTCCATGTCGGCCTTGAAGGCCTTGATGCGGTCCTCGATGCCGATGCCGGCGGTCACCGCGAAACCGCCGACGTGGTCGGCGAGGCCGGTCTCGCGCGGGGCGACGTAGTCCGAGAGGGCGCGGTTGGGCACTCCTTCGCGGTGCTGGCCCTGCTGGCGCAGGTGGTGCAGCGTGGTGCGCACCTCGGCGCGCGCCTCGTCGGCGTACACCTCGACGTCGTCCCCCACCGCGCTGGCCGGGAAGAACCCGTAGACCCCGCTTGCCGTGAGCCACTTCTCCCCGATGATCTTGTCGAGCATCTCCTGCGCGTCGTCGTACAGCTTGCGGGCGACCTCACCCGTCGCCGGGTTGTTCAAGATGTCGGGGAACTTGCCCTTCATCTCCCACGCGTTGAAGAACGGCTGCCAGTCGATGTAGTCGCGCAGCTCCCCGATGTCGTAGTCCTCGAGCACGTGGACGCCCATCTGGGCCGGCACGGGGGGCTGGTACCCCTCCCAGTCGACCGGGGTGGCGTTCGCCCGGGCCTGCTCGAGCGTGGCCATCGGCCGGTCGTGCTTGGTGGCGTGGCGGGTGCGTAGCGAGTCGTAGTCGGCCTTGACGTCGGCCATCAGCTTCTCGCGACCGGTGTCGTGCAGCAGGGCCGCCGCGGTGGGCACGGAGCGGGAGGCGTCCTTGACCCAGACCACCGGACCGTCGTACTTGGGGTCGACCTTCACCGCCGTGTGCGCGCGAGACGTGGTGGCGCCGCCGATGAGCAGCGGGATGCTGAGCCCCTGGCGCTGCATCTCGGTCGCGAAGTTGACCATCTCGTCGAGCGAGGGCGTGATGAGTCCCGACAGGCCGATGATGTCGGCGCCCACCTCGGCGGCGGTGTCGAGGATCTTCTGCGCCGGCACCATCACGCCGAGGTCGATGACCTCGTAGTTGTTGCACTGGAGCACGACGCCGACGATGTTCTTGCCGATGTCGTGGACGTCGCCCTTGACGGTCGCCATCACGATGGTCCCGTTGGTGTCCTTGACGGTGGCGAGCTCCGGGTTGTCGAGCTTCTCCTGCTCGATGAACGGGATGAGGTAGGCGACGGCCTTCTTCATGACCCGGGCGCTCTTGACCACCTGCGGGAGGAACATCTTGCCGGCCCCGAACAGGTCGCCGACGACGTTCATGCCGTCCATGAGCGGTCCCTCGATGACCTCGATGGGCCGGCCACCGCGGTCGGCGATCTCTTGGCGGAGGATCTCGGTGTCATCGGTGACGTGGGCGTCGATGCCCTTGACCAGGGCGTGCGTGATCCGCTCACCGATGGGCAGCGAGCGCCACTCGGCCTCAGTGGCCTCGTCGACCTCACCGACCCGGTTGTGGGTCTCGGCGATCTCGAGCAGCCGCTCGGCGGCGTCGGGCCGCCGGTTGAGCACGACGTCCTCGATGCGCTCGCGCAGCTCGGGCTCGACCTGGTCGTAGACCACGAGCGCGCCGGCGTTGACGATGCCCATGTCCAGGCCGGCCCGGATCGCGTGGAAGAGGAAGACGGCGTGGATCGCCTCGCGCACCGGGTTGTTGCCCCGGAAGGAGAAGCTGACGTTGGAGATGCCGCCGCTGACCTTGGCCCCGGGGAGGTTCTCCTTGATCCAGCGCGTGGCCTCGATGAAGTCGAGGCCGTACGCCGCGTGCTCCTCGATGCCGGTCGCGAGCGCGAAGACGTTGGGATCGAAGATGATGTCCTCGGGCGGGAACCCGACCTCGTCGACCAGGATGTCGTAGGCGCGTTGGCAGATGGCCTTGCGCCGCTCGAGGTTGTCGGCCTGGCCGTCCTCGTCGAAGGCCATGACCACCGCGGCAGCGCCGTACTTGCGGCACAGCCTGGCCTGCTCGCGGAACTTGTCCTCGCCCTCCTTCATGGAGATCGAGTTGACGATCGGCTTGCCCTGGACGTTCTTGAGCCCCGCCTCGATGACCTCCCACTTGGAGGAGTCGACCATCACCGGCACGCGGCTGATGTCGGGCTCGGAGGCGATCAGCTTGGTGAAGCGGTCCATCGCCGCGACCCCGTCGATCATGCCCTCGTCCATGTTGACGTCGATGACCTGAGCGCCGTTCTCGACCTGCTGCACGGCCACGGACAGGGCAGCGTCGTAGTCGCCGTCCTTGATGAGCTTCCGGAAGCGTGCGGAGCCGGTGATGTTGGTGCGCTCACCGATGTTGACGAACAGGCTGTCCTCGGTGATGTTGAGCGGCTCGAGACCGGAGAGCCGCATCACCGGCGTGGTCTGCGTGGGCGTACGGCGCTCCTTGCCCGCCATGGCGCTGGCAATGGCGGAGATGTGCTCGGGGGTGGTGCCGCAGCAGCCGCCGACGAGGTTGAGGAAGCCTGCGTCGGCGAACTCGGAGAGCACGGCTGCGGTCTCCTCGGGCGCCTCGTCGTACTCACCGAAGGCATTGGGGAGTCCCGCGTTGGGGTAGCACGAGATGAACGAGTCGGCGAGACGGGACAGCTCGGCCAGGTAGGGCCGCATGTCCTTGGCGCCCAGCGCGCAGTTGAGGCCGACGGCGAGGGGCCGGGCATGACGGATGGAGTCCCAGAAGGCCTCGGTGACCTGGCCTGAGAGCGTGCGCCCGGACGCGTCGGTGATGGTCCCGGAGATGATGACCGGCCAGCGGCGGCCGAGGTCCTCGAAGAGCTGCTCGACGGCGAAGATCGCTGCCTTGGCGTTGAGGGTGTCGAAGATCGTCTCGATGATCAGCAGGTCGGAGCCGCCGTCGACGAGCCCCCTTGCCGCCTCCAGGTACGCCGCCACGAGCTCGTCGTAGCTCACGTTGCGGGCGCCGGGGTCGTTGACGTCAGGCGAGATCGACGCGGTGCGGGTGGTCGGCCCGAGCGCACCGGCGACGAAACGCGGGCGCTCGGGCGTGGACACGGCCTCGCAGGCGGCACGCGCCAGCCTCGCCGACTCGAGGTTGAGCTCGTAGGACAGCTCGGCCATCCCGTAGTCGGACAGCGAGATGGCGGTGGCGTTGAAGGTGTTGGTCTCGATGATGTCGGCGCCGGCCTCGAGGTACTCCTCGTGGATGCTCCGGATGATGTCGGGCTGGGTGAGCGTCAGCAGGTCGTTGTTGCCGACCAGGTCGCTCGGCCAGTCCGCGAACCGCTCCCCGCGGTAGCCCTCCTCGTCGGGTCGGTCCCGCTGGATCGCCGTACCCATCGCACCGTCGATGACGAGCACGCGCTCGTTCAGCAGCGCTGTGAGCTGCACGGTGGCGTCGGGTCGGTGGTCGTTCACGAAGCATCCTCTCGGGCGGCCGCACACGTGCGAGTCGTCCCAGCCTAGGGAGGCGATCCAGGGGGCGGACCGCGTTCCCGCATCGTGACACCGGCCAAACACCCCGGCGAAATCCACGTCCCCACTAGGGTTACCGGGTGATCGAGATCGATGACTTGAGCGACCTGGTGAACCCTGTGGTGATTGCGGCCTTCGAGGGCTGGAACGACGCCGCCGAGTCTGCCTCGCAGGTGGTTGGCCACCTCATCGACGTGTGGGGCGCCAGGGTGGTGGGCGCCATCGATCCGGAGGAGTTCTACGACTTCCAGGTCAACCGGCCGTTGGTCTCCACCGACGACAACGGCTATCGCCGGTTGATCTGGCCGACCACCCAGATCGCGGTGGCGTCGCCGCCCAACCTCGACCGCGACGTCATCTTGATCCGTGGCATCGAGCCCAACATGCGCTGGCGGCAGTTCTGCGCCGAGCTGCTCGCCGCCTGCGACGACCTCGGCGGCGAGATGGTGGTCACCCTGGGCGCCCTGCTCGCCGACACCCCGCACACCCGGCCGATCCCGGTGACGGGTACGGCGACCGAGCCCGAGCTGGTCGACCGCCTCAAGCTCGAGCAGTCCACCTACGAGGGCCCCACCGGCATCGTCGGTGTCTTCCAGGACGCCTGCGTGCGGCTCGACATCCCCTCGGTGTCCTACTGGGCCGCCGTACCCCACTACGTCGCGCAGCCGCCGTGCCCCAAGGCGACGCTCGCCTTGATCGGCCAGATCGAGGAGCTGCTCGGCGCCAGCATCCCGCTGGGCGACCTGCCCGAGGAGGCCCGGGCCTGGGAGCGCGGCGTCGACGAGCTGGCCGAGGAGGACGAGGACATCGCGGAGTACGTCCAGGCCCTCGAGGAGACCCGCGACACCACCGACCTGCCGGAGGCCTCCGGCGAGGCGATCGCGCGGGAGTTCGAGCGCTACCTCAAGCGGAGTCGAGGCGAGGAGCCCGAGTAGGCACGGGGCTGGCCTCTGGCTGCGGATTGGTCCCAAACCGCACGTGCCGGACCGATTTGAGTGCGGTTCGTGACCAATCGTTGAGACCTGGCTACCTCCCCCAGGTCCGGCCGCGGTATCTGCGGATTGGTCCCAAACCGCAGATATTCGGATCACACCCTGCGGATTGGTCCCAAACCGCAACCACCACCGATCAGAGAGCCAGGCCCAACGACGCGTCGAGCAGATGCCGTACGACGCTCGCCGCGTTCGCGTCGGAGGTGTCGGCGAGCCCCGAGGTCCCCAGGGTCGCGTCGACCCACCGCTCCACCACCGCGACAGCGGTGGGAGCGTCGAGGTCATCGGCCAGGGCGGCCACGACGGCCGCGACCACGGGGGCAGCGGGTGCTCCAGCTCCCAGGGCCAGGGCCGAGCGCCAGCGCCCGAGGGTGTCGACGGCGTCGAAGAGGCCGCTGTCGGTCCACTCCCAGTCGTCGCGGTAGTGGTGACTCAGCAGCACCAGCCGGATCGCCATCGGGTCGATGTCGCTGTTGCGCAGGGCGGAGACGAACACCAGGTTGCCCCGTGACTTCGACATCTTCTCGCCGTCGTAGGCGACCATCCCCGCGTGGGCATAGGCACGCGCGAAGTCGCCGCCGGAGGCCACCTGGCCCTCGCCGGCACTCATCTCGTGGTGCGGGAAGACCAGGTCGGAGCCGCCGCCCTGGACGTCGAAAGACTCACCGAGGTACTCCTGCGCGATGGCCGTGCACTCGATGTGCCAGCCCGGCCGGCCCGGACCGAAGGGGCTGTCCCAGGCAGGTTCGTCGGGCCGCTCGGCTCGCCAGACCACGCAGTCGAGCGGGTCACGCTTGCCCTCGCGGTCAGGGTCGCCCCCGCGCTCCGCGAAGACGAGCAGCATCTCCTCACGCTCCATCCGGGAGATCTCGCCGAAGCGCGGGTCCGACGTGACGGAGAAGTAGAGGTCGTCGTCGACCCGGTAGATCGCACCGGCCTCCTGCAGCCGCTGGATCAGCGCGATGACCAGCGGGATCGACTCGACCGCGCCGATGTAGTGCGCCGGCGGCAGCACCCGCAGCGCCTCCATGTCGCGGCGGAAGAGCTCGGTCTCGCGTTCGGCGAGCGCCACCCAGTCGATGTCGACCTTCAGGGCCCGTTCGAGCAGCGGGTCGTCGACGTCGGTCACGTTCTGCACGTAGCTGACCTCGTGCCCGGCGACGCGCCAGGCACGGTTGAGCAGGTCGAACCCGACGTACGTCGCGGCATGACCGATGTGCGTGGCGTCGTACGGCGTGATCCCGCAGACGTACAGGCGGGCCGGCCCCTCCGGACTCGTCTCGACCAGCGTGCCGGAGGCGGTGTCGTGGATCCGCACCGGCGGACCGGTCTCGGGGAGGGAGGGGACGTCGGGGGTCGACCAGGCACGCATGGCGGGCAGCCTACCCAGCGCCGGGTGTCAGAACGGCGGCCAGGGGATGGCCGGTCCCCGCGCGTGCGGCGCGGGCATCACCGGGTCTGCGAGCAGCCTGCGGCATCGTGCCTCGAGAGCGTCGACCTCGTCGTCGTCGAGCAGCGCACCGAGCACGCCCTCGCGCACCTGCGCCAGCACGAGGCCGACCCCGGCGAGGTCGTCGTCTGACAGCGCCTCGCCCAGCCAGCCCCACAGCACGGTGCGCAGCTTCGGCTCGACGTGGAAGCTGACGCCGTGGTCGACGCCGTACCGGTGTCCGCCGGGCATCGGCAGCACGTGCCCGCCCTTGCGGTCGGCGTTGTTGACCAGGATGTCGAAGACCGCCATCCGTCGCAGCGCGGCGGAGTCCTCATGTATCAGCGAGACCGCCCGGTCGCGCTCGTCGACGCCGTCGAACACGTGGAGGTAGCCGTCGGGCAGCCGGCCGGTGCGGACGATGTCGACCGCCGACTGCTCGGGGTCGGGCTCCATCCACGCCTGGACCATGCCGGGACCGTGCGGCCCGTCCCGCAGCACCGTGGGCGGCACGACGCCCCAGCCGAGCACCTCGGAGACGGCGTATGCCGCCACCTCGCGCGCGGCCAGGGTGCCGTCGGGGAAGTCCCAGAGGGGCCGCTCGCCGGCGATCGGCTTGTAGACGACCTTGAGGTCTCCGAGCGTCCCGATGAACGTCGCGTTGGAGGCGGGCATCACCCGACCGTGCAGCTCGAGCTCGCCCTCGAAGAGGTCCTCGACGCCCACCGTCAGCTCTGACATCGGTCGAGCCTCAGGGGTCGCGCCGACGGAAGCCGTTGGCACGCACGCACAGGTGGCCGTCGGGGTCGAGCGGGTTGCCGCAGAACGGGCACGGCGGGCGTCCAGCCTCGATGACTCGCGCCGAGCGCTGCACGAACGCGCGGGCCATGGCGGCGCCCAGCCGGACCAGGAAGATCTCCTCGGGCTCGGGCTCCTCGAGGTCCTCGTCGAGCTGTTCGGGCGAGACGACGGCGGCCTCGGTGTAGGGGAAGACCTCGATCACGATGCGCTCGTCGGCGGGGTCCCACGACAACGTCATGGTGCCGGCGCGGAACTCCTCCTCGATCGGCTGCTCGAGCGGGTGGTCGTCGTCGAGGTCCAGCGGCGCGACCGCGGGGATCAGGCCCTGGGTGTCCTCGGTCGTCATCAGCTCGTCGAGGAGCTCGTCGACACGCTCGACGAGCGCCGCGACCTGCTGCTTCTCGAGGGCGACGGTGACCAGCCTCGGACCGGTCCGCGCCTGGAGGAAGAACGTGCGCTGACCGGGCAGGCCGACCGTGCCCACGACGAAGCGGTCGGGTGGGTCGAAGGAGTGCACGACAGGCATGTCGCCCACCCTATGACCGCGTTCCAGCCGGGGTCGGGCCCGCACCCCCGCCGACGGCCGCATCGCCGCTCACCTTGCGGCGCGAGCGCTTCGCGGACTTCGGGGGCCGGAGCCACGAGAGGTCGCCGGCGTGGGTGTTGCTCGCCAGCACGTAGGGCCGGGCATCGGTGTACCTGATGATGCTCACCGATGCCGGGTCGACGACGATCCGCTGGAACGAGTCGAGGTGCGTGCCGAGGGCGTCGGCCAGGATCGACTTGATGACGTCGCCGTGGCTCACGGCGACCCAGACCGCGTCGTCGCCGTGCTCGTCACCGATCTCCCGGTCGTGACGCCGTACGGCGGCCACGGCCCGGTCCTGCATGGCGCGCAGGGACTCGCCCCCTGGGAAGGCGGCTGCGGAGGGTTGCTGCTGGACGAGCTTCCACAACGGCTCCTTGGCGAGGTCCTTGAGGGCACGACCCTGCCAGTCGCCGTAGTCGCACTCGGTCAGCCTCGCCTCCCGGCGGGCCCTCAGGGCGTCCGGGTGGGCTGCCACGATCGCGGCCGCCGTCTGGCGGCACCGCTCGAGCGGGCTCGTCACCACGGCCCGCAACGGCACGGCGGCCAGGCGCTCACCGGTGGCTCGGGCCTGCTGCTCCCCGGCATCGTCGAGGAGGACGCCGGGCGTGCGGCCGGCCAGGACCCCGGTGGCGTTGGCCGTCGTGCGGCCGTGGCGGACGAGGATCACGGTTGCCATGGCGGCGACTGTAGCCGGGGAGCCACGAGGGCTAGCCTGCGTGCTGTGATCGTCGACAACGCGCTGTACCGGGACGGAGTCCGGGTCCCGGTCGACTGCGAGATCGCCGACCTGGCCGCGATGCGAGAGCGCATCGGCCCGGGTGACTTCGTCTGGGTGGGCCTGCACCAGCCCACGGCCGACGAGATGCGGGAGGTCGCGGCGGCGTTCGATCTTCACTCGCTCGCCGTGGAGGACGCCCTCAAGGCCCATCAGCGGCCGAAGCTCGAGCGCTACGACGACAGCCTGTTCCTCATCCTCAAGACGCTCTGGTACGTCGACGAGGACGACGCCGTCGAGACGGGCGAGATCAGCCTGTTCGTCGGCGACGACTTCGTGGTCTCCGTGCGGCACGGCACGGGTGGAGCACTCCACGGCGCCCGGATGGGGCTCGAGCAACGCCAGAAGGTGCTGCTGCACGGCCCGTCGGCGGTGGTCTACGCGGTGTGCGACCAGGTGGTCGACCACTACGAGGAGGTCGCCGCGGCGCTGACCGAGGATGTCGACGAGGTCGAGGAGTCGGTCTTCAGCACCGACCGCACCAAGGACGCCGCCCGCATCTACGTGCTCAAGCGCGAGCTCGCCGAGGTGCGTCGCGCCGTGCTGCCGCTGCGCGACCCGATCAGCCGCTTCACCGGCGGCATGGTGCGCGGGATGGACGCCGAGGCGGGCCCGTACTTCCGAGATGTGGGAGACCACCTGGCGAGGGTCTCCGACACCATCGACTCCCTCGACCTGTTGCTGTCGTCCGCCTTCGACGCGCACCTGGCCCAGATCTCGGTGCAGCAGAACGACGACATGCGCAAGATCTCGGCAGGCGCAGCGCTGGTCGTCGTACCCACCTTCATCGCGGGCATCTACGGCATGAACTTCGACCACATGCCGGAGCTGCACTGGACGTTCGGCTACCCGTTCGCCATCGCCTTGATGGTGGGCAGCTCCGGCCTGCTGCTCTGGCTGTTCAAGCGCTCCGGGTGGTTGTAGCCGGTCAGGCGGCGAGCACGCCGGTCGCCAGCAGGATCAGGGTGGCCGCGCCGAGCGCGATCCGGTAGAGGACGAACGGCGTGTACGACTTCGTCGACACGTAGTGCAGCAACCACGCGATCGCGGCGTAGCCCACCACGAACGACACGATCGTCGCCACGACGGTCGGGCCCCAGCCGTAGGTGTTGTCGCCGTTCGGGATCTCCTTGAGCTCGAAGATCCCCGCCCCGACGACCGCGGGGATCGCCAGCAGGAACGCGTAGCGGGTCGCCGCCTCGCGTTCGAAGCCGAGGAACCGGCCCATCGAGATCGTCGCCCCGCTGCGGGAGACGCCGGGGATGAGCGCCAGCGCCTGCGCCGCGCCCATCAGGATCGCGTCGCGCAGGGTGAGGTGCTTGATCTGCTTGTCGTTCGAGCTGAAGCGGTCGGCGATGCCGAGCACGATGCCGAGCACGATCAGGGTCGAGCCGATGATCCACAGGTTGCGGAAGTCGCGCTCGATCACGTCCTTGAGCAGCACACCGAGGACGACGATCGGCAGCGAGCCGATGATGATGAACCAGCCCATCCGGGCGTCGAAGTGTCCGCGGTACTCCGGCTTGACGAGCGAGACCGCCCACGTCGACCCGATCCGCCAGATGTCCTTGCGGAAGAAGATCAGCACGGCCAGCTCGGTGCCGATCTGGATCACCGCCGTGAACGCCGCGCCCGGGTCCCCCCAGCCGAAGAGCTCGGGGAAGATCCGCAGGTGGGCGCTGCTGGAGATGGGCAGGAACTCGGTCAGGCCCTGGATCAGCCCGAGCACCATGGCCTTCAAGAGATCGAACACGGCGCGAAGCCTACGGGGGCTCCCGCTGCGTCCGGCCTACGGCCGGTCCGGGGCGTCGGCGTGGCGCCGGGCCGGGTGCTCGTCGGACGCGGACCCGGTCGCTAGCGTGGCGCCATGCAACAGCGCTCAGTGGGCTCGACGGGACTCAAGGTCTCCCGCCTCGGCCTCGGCACGATGACCTGGGGACGCGACACCGACGAGCACGAGGCCCGCGACCAGCTGATCGCGTTCGCCGAGGCGGGCGGCACCTTGGTCGACACCGCTGCGGGCTACGGCGACGGCGCGTCGGAGGAGCTGATCGGCACCCTCATCGGCGACGTGGTCGCCCGCGACGAGATCGTGCTGGCCACCAAGGCCGGCATCTCCCGCCGCACCGGCGAGCGGGTCACCGACACCTCGCGGGGGCACCTCCTGACCTGTCTCGACGCATCGCTGCGCCGCCTCAAGGTCGACCACGTCGACCTGTGGCAGGTGCACGTGTGGACCGACGAGACGCCGGTCGAGGAGACGCTGACCGCGCTCGACCTCGCGGTGACCACCGGGCGCGCGTCGTACGTCGGGGTCTCGAACTACTCGGGCTGGCAGACCGCGCAGGCGGCCACCTGGCAACGGGCAGTGCCCGGGCGTACGCCGCTGGCCTCGACGCAGGTGGAGTACTCACTGCTCAACCGGGCCATCGAGAACGAGGTCGTGCCGGCCGCCGCGGCCCTGGGGCTCGGCGTACTCCCCTGGTCGCCGCTGGGGCGTGGGGTGCTCACCGGCAAGTACCGCCAGGGCACGCCATCGGACTCCCGCGGCGCCTCGCCGCACTTCGCCAACTTCATCGGCACCTACCTCGACGAGCGCGGCCGCAGCATCGTCGAGGCTGTGTGTCGCGCCGCCGAGGGCCTGGGCTGGACCCCGCTCGAGGTGGCGCTGGTGTGGGTGCGCGACCGGCCCGGGGTGACCGCCCCGATCGTCGGTGCTCGCACCGCCAGCCAGCTGTCAGGCGCCCTGGGAGTGGAGGAACTGGTCCTGCCCGGCGAGATCGTCGACGCACTCGACGACGTCTCGGGAGAATGAGGCCATGAGCCGCGCCCACCGCCGACCGCCCACGACCCGTGGGGTGGAGTGGGAGTTCCAGAAGGTGACGTTCTCCCGGGAGTTCCCGCGGGGGGTCGTGACCAAGCTGCTCGTCGAACGCGCCGAGCACGGCGGCTGGGAGCTCGACCGGGTGCGCATCGGGCCTGACGGCACACGGCGCGTGGTGTTGCGGCGCAAGATCATCCGGCAGCGGCTGACGCTGTCGATCTGAGTCACATCAGCCACAGACGTTGCGGCGAGGGTGTGGTTTGGTCCCAAACCGCATCCGAAACGGCCCCAAGCATGCGGTTCGTGCCCAATCGTGGAGGTACGCCGAGCCCCCGACCTCGTCCACTCAGATGCTGTCGTTTGGTCCCAAACCGCAGCCGCGCGGCGGATGACCTGCGGATTGGTCCCAAACCGCAAGCGTCACACGTCGTCCAGGAACCGGTCGAAGACCCGCGCCCCGAACTCCAGCGCATCCACGGGCACCCGCTCGTCGACGCCGTGGAACAGCGCGGTGAAGTCGAGATCCGACGGCAGCCGCAGCGGCGCGAAACCGTAGGACCGCATGCCGAGCTTGTTGAAGTGCTTGGCGTCGGTGCCACCGCTCATCGTGTACGGCGCGACCACCGCGTCCGGGTCCTCGGCGATGATCGAGCGGGTCATCGCGTCGACGAGGGTGCCGTCGTACGGCGTCTCCCACGGCGGCTGGTGCGAGACGAAGTCGATCGAGACGTTCTCGCCGCACAGCTCGGCGAGGGTCGCGAAGAACTCGTCCTCGTAACCGGGCAGGAACCGGCCGTCGACGTGCGCGCTGGCCTCCGTCGGGATGACGTTGACCTTGTAGCCGGCGTCGAGCTGGGTCGGGTTGGCGGTGTTGCGGATCACCGCCCCGAGCATCCGGGAGGCAGCGCCGAACTCCTCGATGAGCGCCTCCGCGTTCTCGGGCGTGGCCGTCGTGCCGGCCAGTGACGCCACCGACGCGAGCAGCACCTCCATCGTGGGCGTGAGCCGCACCGGCCACTCGTAGGAGCCGATCCGCGCCACCGCACCGGCAAGCTCGGTCACGGCGTTCTCGCGGTTGATCATCGATCCGTGGCCGGCCCGTCCGCGTGCGGTCAGCTTCATCCAGGCCATGCCCTTCTCGGCGGCCTCGATCAGGTAGACCCGTCTGCCGCGCACCGTGGTGCTGAACCCACCGACCTCGCCCACGGCCTCGGTGCAGTCGGCGAGCTCGTCGGCCATGTCCTCGATCAACGCCTCGGCGCCGTGGTGGCCGCCGGCCTCCTCGTCGGCGGTGAACGCCAGCACGATCGGCCGGTCGGGCACCCGGCCTGCCCGCGCCCGCGCCCGCACGACGGAGAGCAGCATCGCGTCGAAGTCCTTCATGTCGACGGCGCCGCGGCCCCAGACGTAGCCGTCGCGCACCTCACCGGAGAACGGGTGCACCTGCCAGTCCTCCGCAGCGGCCGGTACGACGTCCAGGTGGCCGTGCAGGAGCAGCGGCGGGCCGTCGCCGGACCCCCAGCGCGCGACGAGCGACGTCCTGCCCTTGGTGCGCTCATGGAGCTTGGCGGAGATGCCGACCTCGTCGAGCAGCCCCGCGACGTACTCCGCGGCCTGTCGCTCCCCCGGTCCTTCGGTATCACCGTAGTTGGACGTGTCCATGCGGATCAGCCGGTGGCAGATGTCGACCACCTCGCCGGCGGGGTCGTGCGCGGCCTGCATGGTCCTCTCGGGCGTGGTCATGTCCTCATCCAACACGACCGAACGACAGGCCCGCCCCGGCGAGGGCCTCCCGCAGCCGGTCCATGGCGAAGGGCCCCACCCCGTGCAGGTCGGCCACAGCGCCCTCGGTGACCTGGGTGAGGGACTCGAGCGTCGTGAGCCCCGCGGCTGTCAGCGCACGCGATGCGGGTGCCCCGATGCGTGGCAGCGGTGTGCCGGCCGGCAGCGAGGTCCGCTCTCGAGGCGGCCGGCCGTGGTCGACGAGCGCCAGGCCTCGCGGGGACAGGCGGTAGCCGATGTCGAGCGACTGGGTGAGCCCGCGCTCCTTGAGCTTGCGTACGTCGCGCTTGAAGCTCGCCGTCTCCCGGCCCGTCAGCTCGGCGAGCTCCGGAGCGCGGCGACCCGGGAACCGGTCGATGAGGTCCAGCGTCAGACGGGTCCAGGGGCCTTCGGTGGACGAGGCGTCGAGCCGGTCCAGCCAGGCGTTCAGCGTCGCGATCTCAACCGCGTCGGGGACGGACTCGCGCAACACCTCGCGCGGGTCGGGGCCGCCATGGCGCAGACCGACCCGGAACACCGGGTCGTCCGGTCGCGCGGCCAGTGCGGCGAGAAGGGCGGCCAGGGACGGCGCACCGGCCCGGCGGGCGTCGTCCTCGGTCAGCAGGTCCGGGTCCACCTCGTCGACCGAGGTGACGTCCACCAGACCCACACCTGTGCGCATCTGGGTGCCGGCCTTGAGCCTCGGTCGTGCCCAGCGCCGGAAGGCCAGGTCGATCTCACCTCTCACGATGGCCGCCAGCTCGGCGGGTCTGATCATCATGAGCTCAGTCCATCATGCCCAGGGGGCCGGAGGACCCGATGTCGTCGTCCCGGGTCCACGCCGGTCGGCGGAGCACTTCAGCCCCGCCGCGCCGTCATGCGTAGTGCCGATGGAGCCCGCCCTGCTGGGGGGGCGTTGAGGCCGATGAAGTCCGCACATCAGGGGTGGGGTAACGGACTTCACCGGTGCTCTCGGGACGAGCTCCATCGGTGTCTGGGGAGGGGCTGACCGTCGTGGTCGAGGTGCTGAGACCTCGGCCGAGTTGGGAGGTCGGGTGCGGGTTGTCGTGCGGGGCGCTGGAGCGGGACTGCGTGTGGTCGGGGTCGAGCAGGTCGAACATCCTGGCCACGCTTGCCGACATCCCGGTCACCACGACACGGTCGGCTCGGCTGGCCTCGTAGATCAGCCGCGCGCTGCTCAGGTCACAGAAGTCGAGGCGGCTCAGGTCGAGGATCAACAGGTGCTCGACTCCACCGGCCAGCGCCTGGGTCAATGCGACCTGCAGCTGGCCGCGGGTGGCCAGGTCGCACTCACCACACAGCGACAGGATCGTCGAGCGCCCGCGGGCGTGGAGGCGTGGCAGCGGGAGGTGTGCGGCGGCGGCATCGACGGTGGCGGTCATGGATCTACTCGTCTCGCGTCCGAGCTTGCGGGATGCGCGCGTAGCCCGACCGATGCGCGGATGATCAGCGCTGGTCGCGGGACTCGGACACCGAGGCCCATGGGCGGCTGTGGATTCAACCACTTTCAGTGTAGCGACCCCCGAGCCCACCGCAACCCTTGAGAGACGGTCAATCCACGTCGTTCGCCGGCTGGTCGGCGTCCTGCCGGTTGCCGTGCGACATCTCTGCGACGAGTTCCATGGCGATGTCGCGGAGCTTGCGGTGCTGCGCCTGGGAGAGCTGGCGCAGATGGTCGAACGCCTCGTCCGGATCGCACCCGCGCTGCGCCATCACGATGCCCTTGGCCATGTCGATGACCGCCCGCGAGGAGAGTGCCTCACCGAGGTTGACAGCGGCCGTTCGCGCGCGGGTGAAGGCCTCGGCGTTCGCGAGCACGATCGCGGCCTGTTCGGCGAACAGTGATGCCGTGCCGGCCGAGGCCTCGTCCATGGCCCAGGCGCGCAGCGAGTAGATGTTGAGGGCACCCAGCCGAGCCCCGTGAGCGGTCAGTGGCACGGCCACGACACCCCTCAGCCCGTGCCCGAGGGCAGCAGGGCTGAAACGGGGCCAGCGCCTCTCGAGCTCGAGGCTCTCGACCAGCACCAGCTCCTGGGTCTTATACGCCTGCAGGCAGGGTCCCTCGTCCAGGGCGTACTGGATCTCGTCGATCCGCCGTACGAAGTCCCCAGCGACGGTCACCGTGCTCGCCTTGCCATCGACGACCCAGGTCACCCCGGCCCCGTCCGCGCCGTCCACCACGCGTACCGACAGCTCGGCGACCCGCTGCAACGACTCTTGGAGGGACTGTTCGGAGACGACGAACTGTCCCAGCGCGGCGAAGCTCGCGGTCATCTCAGACGCGATCGCTCCAGCCTCGTCGGCCATGTCCCACTTCCACTGCCTCAAGGCGCGCGCACACGCCCTCCCATCCACAAAGTGTGCCCATGAGTCGCCCGGTTCACAAGGACACCAGCCCCGGACTGCGGAGAAAGATCGCGTGCGCAGGTGCTGGCGCCCAGTCGGAGCTGGGCCGACCTAGATGAACAGCAGCTGTGCGCCGTCGGTCTTCTCGATGAAGTCCGAGGCACTGATGATGGCCTCGACCTCGTCGTAGAGATCCTTCTCCTCCAGGTGCTGCATGTCGGCCGACATCCTGCAGGCCCACAGGTGCCCTCCGGAGTCGACGATCTGCTGGAGGAACTCGGGCACTTCGGGGACGCCGACGTCGGCGATCGACTTCTTCATCTGGTGGGTGGCCATCGTCGTCATGCCGGGGAGACCACCCAGGCCCTGGGGCAGGTGGGTCGCGGTGTTGCCGAGCATCGTGAACTTCAGGTCACCCATGGTCGACTTGTTGATCATGTCGAAGCCCCAGAACGTGAAGAACAGATGCGTCTCGATGCCCTCGCCGAGGGCCGCGTTGGCCAGGATCAGACCCGGATAGGCCATGTCGAGGGTGCCCTTGGAGCAGATGATCGCGAGCTTGCGTTCCGATCCGGCGTCGTCGTCGAACGTCGGCACGAGGGGTGCTGGGCTGGTGGTTGTCATGTCGGTCTCCTTCTCGGCGCTCACACGCAACCGCGGGGCTTGGGGAGCCCGGCGATGTAGGCCATCTTCTTGGCCGGCTTCTTGGGGAACAGGGCGAACAGCTGCTTGGTGGGGATCCCGCCGACGGTCGAGACACGACGCAAGGTCGCTGTCTCCTGCTGTTCTGGGAAGTCACTGCGCAGGAAGCGGATCGCCTGCCAGTGGTCATCGCTCATCGCCACGCCGATCTGGCCGGCCAGGGCAGTGCCCAGCTCTTCGGTCCACTCGTCGTAATCGGTCATGAACCCCTCGTCGTTGACGTGGATCTGGTGACCGTCGATCGTGGTGCTGGGCATCGTCATACCTCCTGCTTCTCTTTGATTCGGGGAGTGACCTTGCCGGCCATGGACATGTGCGCGGGCAGGGGCAGGGGACGCCCGGGGAGCAGGACGTTCCAGTAGATCCAGCGGAAGGCGAGCTTCCCGAGGTGGTTGGCGCGGGTCTCCTTCAGCAGGCCCATCGGCCCGATGAGCGGCAGCGGGTACTTCCCCGGCAGCGGCTCGGTGTCGTAGTTGAAGTCGATCAGCAACGCCTTGTCGTTGCCGGACTCCACGAAGCAGTTCGCGTGTCCGTCGAAGGAGCCGGTCATCGGCCGCCCGGCGATGTGCTCCAGGAAGTTGCCGACGAAGACCTCGGTCGCGAAGTGCGCCACCGACCCCGCCTTGGAAGCGGGGATGTCGCTGGCGTCGCCCACGGCGAAGATGTTGTCGTAGTGCTTCGAGAGCAGGGTGTGCCGGTCGACCGGCACGTAGTTGAGCTCGTCCCCGAGACCGGAGCGGGCGACGAAGTCGGCGCCCATGTTCAGCGGCACCGTCACGAGCAGGTCGTACGGGACCTCGCGCTCGTCGTAGGAGACGAGCACCTTCCGCTCGTCGTCGATCCGCTCGACGAGGAAGTCGGTCTCGACGTGCACCTTGCGCTCGTCCAGCATGCCGCCGAGGTGGGCGGACGCCACCGGCTGCGTGAACGCACCGTCGAGCGGCGTCACGTAGACCAGCTCCACCCGGTCGCCGAGCCCCCGCGCCTGCAACCACGCCTGGGCCAGGAAGGTGAACTCCAGCGGAGCGACCGGGCACTTGATCGGCATCTCGGTGATGTGTACGACGAGCCTCCCACTGTCGAAACGCTCCAGCGCCTCCGCGAGCGCCTCGGCGCCGTCGAGGGTGTAGAAGTCGAAGATGCTGCGCCGCCACTGGGGGCCGAGCATGCCGGGCGTCTGGTCCGGCCGCGGTGTCGTGCCCGTGGCGATCACGAGCTGGTCGTAGTCGAGACTCCGTCCGTCGTCGAGGACGACGACGCTTGCACTCGCGTCGACCTTGTCGACCGAGCCGATGACGAAGTCGACGCCGTCGGGCAGGAAGGCGTGCCGGGACCTGACGACGTGCTCCCGGGTGTACCCACCGAACGGCACGAACAGGTAGCCGGGTTGGTAGTGGTGCTCGTCGTCGCGGTCGACGACGGTGATGGACCAGTCCTTGCGGTCCAGGCGATGTCGCAGCTTGTTGGCGATCATGGTCCCGGCTGTTCCGGCGCCGAGGATGACGAGGCTCTTCATGGCTCTCTCCCTACGTCTGGTCTGGTGCTTCGACGCTAGCCACGGCTGAGACCTGGGAGCAGTGGCCTTGGTCCCCTATCGGCGGGACCCCTGCAAGAGCTCGCCTCCCACTGCACGATCAGCGATCGGCACACCACAGGCCGCCTGCTGCGTGAGCAGGCGACCGTGGTGCGGTCCCCCGCTATCGCAGCGCGGGATACCTGCGGACGACGCCCTGGTGCGACCACCAGCGACCGAGCCCCCACGTGTTGCCGGCGTGGAAGAGCAGCAGGACCCCCATCGAGAGCGCGCCGAGGAGGTGGTCGTCGAGGATCGGGTGGTTCTCCGGAGGCAGGACGACGGACCACATCAGCACGTACATCACGGCACCCGCAGCCGTCGCGAGACGCATGCCCACCCCGAAGGTGAGTGCGAGGCCGATGCCGAGCAGCCCGAGCATGAACAGCCAGTCCGCCCAGGTTGCACCGGCGATGCCGTTGTAGAAGGACTTGAAGGGCCCGTCCGCGCCGAAGGCCAGGAAGCCCTCCGTCGGGCTGCCACCGTTGATCCAGGCCGCGTCGCCGAAACGGTCGAGGTTGCCGGCCTGGTCGTACCCGGTGTGGAACCCGAGAGCGAACGCCTTGTCGAAGAACGCCCACAAAAAGGTGAGCCCGAAGGCGATGCGCAGCACAGCGAGCACACGACGGGCCAACGAGGACGGCTGTTCTGCGGCCGGCACGTCAGAAGCGTCGCGACTCGCTCCGTGGGCTGTGTTGCGGTCGATCGTGGTCATGATGCCCTCCTCGGTCGGGAATGGTTCCCTCGCGCCCAGCCTCCCGCCCGGTGCCGGTCCGGGTTCAGTGCCGATGGGCCCGACCTGGCGGCCGAAGGTCCCGGGCGTCACGGCAGGGGTCCTTGGTCCCTCCAGCAGGGTGCCTTGAGCCCTGGCGACGCGCTGGGGAGCGTCCCAGGGTGGAGGCGACGAGAGGACATCACCATGCAGGTCAAGCAGAGCCATGGAGTGCCCGCCGGCACCGTGGTCGTAGGTGTGGACGGCTCGTCGTCGTCCGACACAGCCCTGAGATGGGCGGTCGACCAGGCGTCGGCCGAGCATCGCACCCTGACGCTCGTGTACGCCGAGGCGCCGGTCGGACATGGCGACGGATCGAAGATCCTGGAGCACGCCCGCGACGATGTAGCCCGCCGGGCACCGGCGTTGGCCGTGCACGAGCTGATGGTGGTCGCCGATCCGCGCGAGCTGCTGCTGAAGCTCTCGGCGGACGCAGCCCTGCTCGTCGTGGGGTCGCGCGGTCGCGGACCGGTGCGCAGCCTGCTGCTGGGCTCCGTGGGCGTCGCCGTGACCCGGCACGCTTCGTGTCCGGTCGTCGTCGTACGACCCGGAAACCCCGGCCTGGTGAGGCACGGGGTGCTCGTCGGCGTCGACGGCAGCGACAGGTCCCAGAGCACGCTCGAGTTCGCGTGCCGCCAGGCGTCGCTGCACCGGCTTCCGCTGACGGTGCTGCACACCTTCATCGACCCGATCCTCGTCGGGACCGGCGCGAGCGGGGTCGGTGTGCCGGTCCTCGATGTCCGGGCAGACGACATCGAGCGGGAACGGCTGCTGCTCGCCGAAACGCTGGCCGGGATGCAGGAGAAGTACCCCGACGTGCAGATGCGCAGCGAGCTGGCACGTGGCCTGCCCGGCGAGTGCCTGCTGGCGAAGGCACCCCGGATGAATCTGGTCGTCGTCGGCGGCCATGCCGGCGGTACGGCGGCCGCGCTGCTCTTCGGCTCGGTCGCGCTGGTCGTGGTCGAGCACGCCAGCTGCCCGGTGGCAGTGGTGCCGGTCGACCCAGGCGCATGACCGAGTCCCTGCGCGCCGGTGACGGACCGCAGGCAGACCGGTCCGGGGTGCCCAACACGCCGGTCGCCGCTCACATGTGCCGGCAGGTCGTCGTCGCATCGGTGGGGAGCACTCCCGGGGCAGCCCTGCAGGCCATGCTCGCCTCAGGGCAGAGGCACCTCGTGGTCGTGGACCGTCACGGCGCCTTCCTCGGCGTCCTTCCCTCCAGCGCGGTCGCCGCCTCCACCCGGCCGACGCTGGAGGGCGTCGCGGCCGGCCCTGCCGTGCAGCTGTCCCCCGGATCATCGATGTCCGAGGCAGCGTCGCTGATGATGACCTACGGCGTCGACGCGGTGGGAGTGCTCGACCCTGGGGGCGACGTCGCCGGCGTCCTCCGGTGGTCCGACCTCATCGAGATGGCGACCGGAACCTGACGCCGATGACGCCGGGCACCGAGTTCACCAGGACCTCGGCCAGGTCCTGATCCGACCCGGCTCCCGGCCCGTCGACCAGGGCGACACCGTCCATGAGGTCCACGCGCCAGTCGAGGCCCGCCTGCCAGAACAGCTCTTCGACCTCGGACTTGAGCCACGTGTCCGGGCGCGCGAGCACCCGGATGATGTCGTGCCGGCTGACCACACCGACCAGGCTTCCGCCGTCGTGGTCGTCGACGACAGGCAGGGTCTTGACCGCTGACCTCACCATCAGGTCGGCGGCCACCGCGAGATCGGCATCGCCGGACACGGTGATGGGAGGGGCGCTCATGAGGTCGGCCACCACGGCATGGATGGGTGCCGCCGTGAGACGGACCAGGATCTCGCTGCCGGGTGGGTCGGCTGCCACCATCCCCCTGATGACGTCGGCCTCGCTGAGCACACCGGTCAGGTGACCTGACGGGCCGATCACGGGCATCGCCGATATGTCGTGCAGGTCCAGCAGGGCGATGGCCGCCTTGACCCTGGCAGTGCCGGCCACGGTGACGGCCGGCGTGCTCATGACCTCTCGCACCAACATGGGACCAGTCCTCTCGGTAGGCGGGCATCGAGGCCCGGATGTCCACTCCGCGCCGCTGTCGGCACTCCGGACCCCCTCAGGTCAGGCTCCCGCGCCCTCGGCGCGCTGGTGTCGAGCGAACCAGCGCGGTGCGTGCCGTGGGTCTGCCAGCAGGACCGGGCAGGTCGCCTCCCGGAGCACGGCGCGAGCGACCGGGCCGAGGTGCGAGCCCAGGGGCACCACCGCGTCGTGCCGGCCGATCACCAGCAGCTCGGAAGTCTCGCCGGCCTCGATCAGGGCGTCGCTCGGGTAGGCGTGTCGCGCCACGATGTCGACGTCCACGCCGGCAAGGTCGTCTCCGATCTTGTCGAGAGCCGCCTGGACCTCTGCGCTGGCGCGCGCGGCCCACTCCCTTTCCTCGGTGCGGTCCAGGATCAGGTCGTCATAGGCGGCCGGGAACGACCACGTGTGGAGGACCCGCAGGCGTGCGCCCCGGCCGGCCGCCGCTCGGGCCGCTACCCGGAGGACGTGCTCGGCGCGCTCGGGCGCGTCCACTCCGACGGTCACCGTGGGAGGCTCTGCGCCGGACTCGCGCGGCGACCAGTCAGCCGGCACCGACACGACCGGGACCAGCGCATGCGCTGCCACCCCGCTGGACACCGACCGGGTGACCACCCGCTGCAGCCGCGAGAGCGACCGACGTTGCAGGACGACCATCCGAGCGTCGACGGCCACCCGCTCGACGATGGCGGTGGCCACCCGGCCGCCCCGCACGAGCTCGGTGGTGATGGGCACGTCCGCCGCTACGAGGTCGGCTGCCCGTTCGGCGGCCGCGGTGAGCGCCGAACGGCCCACCTGCTCAAGATCGATGGATCTCACCAGGACGGTCTCCGGCCCTTGCGCAACACGGTGGACGACGTGCAGGAGGTGCAGCCCGCACCCGGCTCGCGAGGCCTCGCCCGCGGCGTACGTCAGGGCCGCTCCCGTCGGATCGTGGCCGACGGCGACCACGACGGGGTTGGGGTTCTGCTCGGTCATGACGGCCTCCCGGTGCATTCGCTGGCTGTGTCTCAACCGTGCGCCGATGCTCGTGCCCGCTCTAGGGACGAAGGGCCACTGTCTGGTGGTCCGAAGACCCTGATCACCCGGGCCGCGGGCGCGCCACTGTCGAGCTACCAGCACGAGCCCACCCGAAGGAGTCCCCATGAAGTCATTGCGACTCATGTCGTGGAAGAGCGAGCCGATGATCCAGGAGGTGCCCGACCCCACCCCGGGTGTGGGCCAGGTCGTCATTCAGGTGGGCGGTGCGGGCGCCTGCCACTCCGACTTGCACCTCATGCACGACTTCGACGAGGACGTGCTGCCCTGGGCGCCGCCCTTCACCCTCGGTCACGAGAACGCCGGGTGGGTCCACTCCGTCGGCCAGGGGGTCCGTGGGGTTGAGCCCGGTCAACCGGTCGCCGTCGTCGGCGCGTGGGGATGTGGCACCTGTCGCCGCTGCCTCGATGGGCTGGAGACGTACTGCGACCGGCCGGACCTCGCTCCGGTCCCCGGAGGCGGGGGCGGTCTGGGGCTGGACGGTGGCATGGCCGACTACCTGCTCGTCCCCGCCGCCCGCCATCTCGTGGCGCTGCCCGACGGGCTCGACCCCGCCCAGGCGGCACCCCTCACTGACGCCGGCCTCACTCCCTACCACGCCGTCCGGCGCTCCCAGGACAAGCTGGGACCCACGTCGACGGCGGTCGTCATCGGCGTGGGCGGCCTCGGGCACCTTGCGGTACAGGTGCTGCGAGCCACCTCAGCCGCACGCATCGTCGCCGTCGATCCCCGGGAGTCGGCCCGTGACCTGGCCATGGCCTGCGGTGCCGACCTGGCGTTGGCTCCGGACGAGGACCTGGTCGACGAGATCCGCGAGGCCACGGGTGGGCTGGGTGCTGACGTGGTCCTCGACTTCGTGGGGTCCGACGAGACTCTGGCCGCGTCCGCAGGGTGCGCCCGGCCGCTCGCCGACGTGACGATCGTCGGGATCGCGGGCGGGACGCTCCCCGTGTCGTTCTTCGGACTGCCCTACGAGGCCAGTGTGCAGACGACCTACTGGGGCAACCGACGTGAGCTGGTCGAGGTCCTCGACCTGGCCGCCCGCGGGCTGCTCAAGGCGGAGACCACGCTGTACACCCTCGATGACGCCGCGCAGGCCTACCAGGACCTGGCCCACGGGACGGTGCGCGGGCGTGCCGTCGTCGTACCCACAGACACCTACCGGCCCTGATCGCGAGCACCCGTCACCCGGTGCGGCTTGCCGAGAGGAGTTGATGGTCATGGCCTACCCCGTGCATGTGGTGGCCCGGCTGGACCCCGAGGTGAGCCGCGGCCTGTGGCTCGTCAAGTGGCTGTTGGTGCTGCCCCACTGCCTCGTGCTGTTCTTCTTGTGGCTCTCCTTCGGCGTGCTGAGCGTGGCGGCGTTCTTCTCGATCCTCGTGACGGGGCGCTACCCCCGCAGCATCTTCGACTTCAACGTCGGGGTGCTCCGTTGGCAGTGGCGCGTCTCCTTCTACGCCTACAGCGCCCTGGGCACCGATCGGTATCCGCCGTTCACGCTTCACGACGTGCCCGACTACCCGGCTCGGCTCGAGGTCGACTACCCCGTGCACCTCTCGCGGGGACTGGTGCTGGTGAAGTGGTGGCTGCTCGTCCTCCCCCACTACCTCGTGGTGGGGTTGCTGCTGGGTGGCGTCGGCTACTACGCCGTCTCCGATGACGGTCGCTCCCGCTTGTGGGGGTTGGGACTCATCCCACTGCTCGTGCTGGTGGCAGGCGTGGTCCTGCTGGTCACCGGTCGCTACCCACGTCCACTGTTCGACCTCGTCCTGGGACTCGACCGATGGGTCCTCAGGGTTGCGGGCTACGCCGCTCTGATGACCGACGAGTACCCACCGTTCCGGCTCGACCAGGGCGGCCGCGAACCCGGCGACCCCGAGGGCGATGCGGCCGACGGGCGACCTCCGCAGGCGTCTGGTGTGGCGGGAGCCCCGACCTCGGCCGGCACCGGGTGGACGACGGGCCGCACGGTGTCGCTCGTCGCCGGGTGCATCCTGACCCTCACGGCCATGCTGCTCGGCGTGCCGGCGTCTGCGCTCCTCGTGGCAGACCGAGCTGTGCGCGACGAGACCGGGTTCTTGATGACACCCGCACAACGGTTCGCCAGCCCGACGTACGCCATCGCGTCCGAGGACCTGGAGATGCACGTGGACGCTCCGCCCGACCTCACTCCCGGCGCCCTTCTCGGTGACGCCAAGCTGACCGTCACGGCAGATGACGGCGGCGCGGTGTTCATCGGTCTCGGACCGGCATCCGACGTTCGCGGCTACCTGGCGGGCGTCGAGCACGCGACCGTCCGGGACGTCGTCGATGGTGAACCCGTGTTCCGTACGGCGACGGGCGGCGCACCCGAGAGCCTGCCGGGACCGGCGAGCTTCTGGGCCACGAAGGCCGCCGGTGCCGGCGAGCAGACGATCACCTGGTCCCCCTCGAACGGTGACTGGGCGGTCCTGGTGATGAACGCCGACGGCACCCGTGACGTCGACGTCGTCATGACCGTGGGGGCAGAGGTGCCGGCGCTGCCGTGGGTCGTCGCCGTGCTGCTGGTGCTGGCAGCGACCGCACTGGCCTTCGGGACCCTTCTCATCGTGGTGTCCGTGCGCGGTGCATCCCGGCAGGTCGACGTGGCGCGATGAGCCACGAGTCCTGGACACCGGGCAGGACCCGTGGACCGGACGGTGTCGTGGCCGTGGTGCTGGGTTGGGGCATTGGTCCCGATGGCGAGAGCCCTCTGGCCCTCTCGCGCGCACCCCTCCTCGTGGCGCAATGGAGACAGACAAAGGAGACCCCATGAACCAGCAAGATGTTTGGCATCCAGGTCATCTCCGGGAGCTCGACCAGGACGAGTGCCGAGAGCTGCTCGCAGCGCACAGCGTCGGCCGCGTGGCCTGGTGCGAGCAGGACGGCCCGGTGGTCCTGCCGGTGAACTACACGGTCGTGGAGAGCGCGGTCATCTTCCGCACCTCACCACACTCCGAGCTCGCCAGGCGGTTCCTGACCGGCCCGGCCTCGTTCCAGGTCGATGAGTTCGACGACTTCACCCAGTCCGGGTGGAGCGTTCTGGCGCGAGGTCGCGCCGAGCTCATTCCGCCTGATGAGCTGCCCGACCCCGACGACCGGTCCGAGCCGTGGGCCGAGGGCACCCGGAACATCTATGTGCGCATCACCCCGCACACGATCACCGGCCGCCGCGTCTTCCCCTCCTGAGCACCCGGGGCCGTCTCGACGGCCACCACGAGCTCGGTGGTCAGCTCACGAGCGTGGCGTAGTGGTCGGGCACGTACGTGGCGTGCTCTCGCGGGGTGCGCTCGTACCCGCGTGAGGAGGGGCGGGGTGGCAGCTCCAGCTGGGGAGCGGCCACGTCGTCGTACGGGAGGGTCGAGAGCAGGTGCGCCATCATGTTCAGCCGTGCCTGCCGCTTGACGTCGCTCTCGACGACGTGCCACTGCGCTTCGGGGACGTCGGTGTGCACCATCATCTCGTCCTTGGCGCGCGAGTAGTCCTCCCACCGGGTGATCGACTCCAGATCCATCGCCGACAGCTTCCATCGCCGCATCGGGTCCTGGAGCCGTGCCGTGAAGCGGCGCTGCTGCTCCTCGTCGCTGACCGAGAACCAGTACTTGCGGAGCAGGATCCCGTCCTCGACGAGCAGTCGCTCGAAGATGGGGCACTGGTGAAGGAAGCGACGGTGCTCCGCCGGTGTGCAGAAGCCCATCACCTTCTCGACCCCGGCGCGGTTGTACCAGGACCGGTCGAAGAGCACGATCTCACCGGCGCTCGGCAGGTGCTCGACGTAGCGCTGGAAGTACCACTGGGTCCGCTCGCGCTGCGTGGGCTCGGGAAGCGCCGCGATGCGCGCCACGCGTGGGCTCAGGTACTGGGTGATCCGCTTGATCGTGCCGCCCTTTCCGGCGGCGTCCCGACCCTCGAAGACCACGACGAGGCGCTGGCCGCGGGCCCTGACCCACTCCTGCACCTTGACCAGCTCGGCCTGCAGCCGGAAGAGCTCGGCGTCGTAGACCTTGCCCGGCACACGAGGACTGTCCGCCGATCGCTCCTTGCCCATGGCTGGCAGCGTAGCCCCGTGGTTCCCGGCCCGAAATGAACAAAAGGCCCCGTGGAGCCGGGGCCTTCTGAGTGTCCGAGGGGGGACTTGAACCCCCACGCCCTTTTGGGGCACTAGCACCTCAAGCTAGCGCGTCTGCCAATTCCGCCACCCGGACGAGTGCGGGTGAACAGTAGCAAAGCAACACCCGGGGTCCGGAATCGGGGGCGACCCCGCGAACGCTCCCCCCGAGCCGCCCACGACGACGGATACGGTGTCGGCGTGACTGACGGTCTGCGGGTGGCGTTCGTGACCGGGGCGGCCCCCGACAAGTGGGCGTCCCGCTGGCGCGAGCGCTCGCGCACCCGCCTCACGCTCACGATGATCGACGAGTCGGAGCAGCGCGCCGTGCTCGACGACGGCACGGCCGACATGGTGATAGCGCGCCTGCCCATCCAGGACGCCGACCTGCACGTCGTACGCCTCTACGAGGAGCTCCCGGTCGTGGTCGTCCCCGTCGAGCACCCGGCCGCGGCGTACGACGAGCTGACGATCGCCGAGCTGCTCGACGAGCAGTTCGTGCTCGGCCCGCCGGCCGGCGTGACGCCGACGGTCGACCAGCTCCCCTTCCCGCAGATGAGCCAGCAGGACGCAGTCGAGGTGGTCGCCAGCGGCAGCGGGGTGGTCGTGCTGCCGATGTCGATCGCCCGGCTCTACCAGCGCAAGGACGTCGTCCACGTGCTGCTCACCGACGTGCCGTCCACCCAGATGGCGCTCGTGTGGAAGCGGGACCGCGACGATGAGGAGACCCAGGCGTTCGTCGGCGTCGCCAAGGGGCGTACGTCGCGCAGCTCGCGCTGAGCGTCGCTACCAGGACGTCGTCAGCGGGCGGCCCTCGTGGAAGCCGGCCGCGCTCTGCACGCCGACCAGCGCACGCTCGTGCAGCTCCTCCAGGGTCGCGGCGCCGGCGTAGGTGCACGCCGAGCGCACGCCCGAGCAGATCTCGTCGATCAGGTCCTCCACCC
This sequence comes from uncultured Actinomycetota bacterium, assembly GCA_963781515.1. GTDB lineage: Bacteria > Actinomycetota > Actinomycetes > Propionibacteriales > Nocardioidaceae > Nocardioides. Next base: position 107,802 of record CAWAGL010000014.1, on the reverse strand, counting down.
CGGGCCGGGCCGGGTCGAGGTACATCCGCGAGGACGAGATGCCCTCCTCGTAGAGTCCCTTGCGGGCCCGGTCGTAGGCCGACTCGGTGGCCGTACGGTGGGCGACAGCGCGCGCGGAGGCCATCCCGAAGCTCTGCTTGAACAACCGGCCGTCGGCATCCTGCAACAGGTCACCGGGCGATTCGTGGGTGCCCGCGAACCACGACCCGATCATCACCGCGGAGGCTCCCGCGGCGAGGGCGAGCGCCACGTCACGCGGGTGCCGGACTCCCCCGTCGGCCCAGACGTGCCTGCCCCGCGCACGGGCTGCGCTCGCGCACTCCAGCACTGCGGAGAACTGGGGCCGACCGACGCCCGTCATCATCCGCGTGGTGCACATCGCCCCGGGCCCGACGCCCACCTTGACGATGTCGGCGCCGGCGTCGATCAGGGCGTCCGTGCCCTCCGCGGAGACCACGTTGCCGGCGGCCACGGGCACGCCCGGGTCGAGCGCCCGCACCTCACCGAGGGCGTCGATCATCCGGTCCTGGTGACCGTGAGCCGTGTCGACGACCAGGCAGTCCACCCCGGCGTCCAGGAGCGCCTTGGCCTTCACGGCGACGTCACCGTTGACGCCGACCGCGGCGGCGATGCGCAGGCCGCCCGATGCGTCCACGGCTGGGGTGTAGAGGGTCGCGCGGAGCGCACCGAGCCGGGTGAGCACGCCGGCGAGCGAGCCGTCGGACGTGACGGCCACGGCCATCGGTGTGCGGGCCGAGTCGATGCGGTCGAACGCGTCCCGCGGGTCGGTGTCGGCGTCGATGCGCACGAACGTCGGGTTCATCACGTCGCGCACCTGGGCGAAGCGGTCGATGTCGGCGCAGTCGGACTCGGCGACGACGCCGATCGGGCGGCCCCGCTCCACGACCACCGCCGCGTGGTGCGACCGCTTCGGCATCAGCGACAGCGCCTCGGCCACCGTCTGGTCGGGCGCCAGCTCGATGGGGGTGTCGAAGACCAGGTGCCGGCCCTTGACCCACGCCACCACGTCGGCCACGACGGCGATCGGGATGTCCTGCGGGATCACCGTGAGCCCACCGCGCCGGGCGACCGTCTCGGCCATCCGCCTGCCGGCGATGGCCGTCATGTTGGCGACGACCAACGGCAGGGTGGCGCCGGTGCCGTCGGAGGTGGCGAGGTCGACGTCGTACCTGCTGGCGATCGCGGAGCGCCCGGGCAGCATGAAGACGTCGTCGTAGGTCAGGTCGTGGGCCGGGGCCCGGTCATGGAGGAAGCGCACGGGCGCCAACCTACCCGCGAGGGAGGAAGGCGCCCGTGGCTGCAGAACCGTGGTGTCGGGTCAGGCGTGGGGTCAGGGCAGCGCGTCGGCCGCAGCGACGACGTCGACCAGCCCGGTGCCCTTGTCGAAGGAGGTGGTGACTCCCCCGCTCGCGGCCTCGTACGGCGCGCCGAAGGTGTACTTGTGCGCGGTCGACTTCATCGCCGACTCCACCTGAGCGGGCGTCGAGCTCGGCGAGCTCTGGAAGAGCTGGGCGACGATGCCGGCGATGTGCGGCGCGGCCATCGACGTACCGCTGATCGTGTTGTAGTTGCCCGCGTCGATCGGCTCGAGCCCGGTCGAGCAGATCACCAGGTAGACCCGGCAGGACGACGTGATCGTGTCGCCGGGCGCCGAGATGTCGGGGTACGTCGACTGGTCGCCGGCGCGGCCGCGCGAGGAGAAGTCGCTGACCTCACCGTCACGCGTGCCGGTCTCCAGGTCGTTGTACGACGCGACCGAGATGACGCCACCGGTCGGGTCCTGGCCCGGCGGGTTGGACAGGCTCTCCGAGCCGTCGCCACCGTCGTTGCCGTTGGCCCACACGGTCACGACGCCCTCGGCGGCCAGGGCACGCTGGAGCTTCACCGCCGCCGAGTTGGGGTCGAACTCGCCGCCGCCGCTCGGGCCGTAGGAGTTGTTGGTGACCTTGATGGGCGGGCACAGCGTGGCCGACACTCCAGGTCCGCACGGGGCGGCGTGGTTCTCGAGCACCCAGTTGAGCGCGGTGTCGGCACCCAGGACGAACAGCGCGGCACCGGTCGAGAGCGACACGAGCTTGGCGCCGGGCGCGGCGCCGTGGAGCAACCGCCCGTCGGCGAGGGTGGTCCGGCGGCCGGCGATGATGCCGGCGACGTGGGTGCCGTGACCGCCCACCGAGAGCGTGTCGGTGTCGACGGAGCTGGGAACTTCCAGGACCTGGCAGGCCGCCTCGAGCGGGTCGCAGAGCACCTTCTGGTTGCTGACCACGGCCGATGTGCCGTCGCCGTCCTGCAGGTAGGGGTGGGTCGGGTCGACGCCGGTGTCGATCAGGCCGACGCTGACCCCCTTGCCGTCCAGCGGGGTGCCGTCGGCGCCGCTGAGCGTCGCCAGGGCCTCGTCGCCCCTGGTCGCCTTGTTGGAGGTGAACTGGGTGAGCTCGATCCCCTGGTTGCCCTCGAGGTAGGTGACCCCGGGCTGCAGCCGGGCGGCACCGATCTGGGCCTTGGTGCCGCGGGCCGCAACGACGGCGACCTTGTCGAAGCTGGTGGCCTCGACCATCCCCGTGCGGGTGATCGCGGAGCGCGCATCCTGCAGGCTGCGGCCGTGCACGAGCACGGTCAGCCTGCCGCTGGTCAGGTCGGCCAGCTGGCCGGCCAGGAAGTCCTGGACCGGTGCGATGGCCGGGCCGGGGGCGCCGGCCGTGCCGGCGCTGACGGACGGCGTGGCGGGGACGAGGATGGTCGCGGCGGCAACACCAGTGGTGAGGGCTGCGGCCAGCAGTCTCGCTGTTCTACGCATGTGTTCAACTCCCGGTTCGGGGCGATCGGACACCCGCACAACGCGCCAGCACCGACGAGGTCACGCCGAGATCGGTGGCACCCGCCGGCCGAAGGCGCGAGCCCGGCGGCGGCCAGGTCGTCGGACGCCCGAGATCATGCGTCGAAGGGTGCCGCGGCTTCGTGCTCCGTCCGACCCATGTCGGGTTGGGTAGGTGTACTCACCCGCAGGTGCGTACCCGGCCGGGTCACGGTCCGCCGGATCGCGGTCAGGGTTGACCCATGAGCACACCGAACCAGTCCAAGAACACCAACGCCTTCTACATGCAGGCCGGCGTCTCCTTCGGCATCGCCCTGCTGACGATGGTCTTCGCGATCATCTACCTGCCCGTCGACCCGTGGATCCGCGCGTTCCTGGGCATCGGGACCCTCTACCTGACGACCTCGGCGTTCACCCTCGCCAAGTGTGTGCGAGACGCCCAGGAGAACCAGTACGTCGTGTCCCGGCTCGACCAGGCCCGCGTCGACAAGATCCTCGCCGACCACGACCCCTTCAAGGTCGTCTCGTAGCCGACACCCCACGACAGGCCGAAGGCCCACCCGCTTGCTGCGGGTGGGCCTTCGTCGTGCGTGGGGCTACTTCAGCTCAGTCGACGACAGCCCGAGGAGGCGGCGGGCGATGATCAGCTGCTGGATCTGCTGGGTGCCCTCGAAGATGTCGAGGATCTTGGAGTCGCGGGCCCACTTCTCCAGCAGCTCGGTCTCGCTGTAGCCGACCGATCCGCACAGCTCGACGCACGAGAGGGTGACGTCGGAGCCGACCCGACCGGCCTTCGCCTTGGCCATCGAGGCCTCGAGCGAGTTGGGCAGGCGGTTGTCGGCCAGCCAGGCAGCCTGCATGGCGAGCAGCCGGGCGGCCTCCCAGTCGGCTTCGAGCTGCAGGAACTTCGCGGCTGCCGCACTCTGCACCACGGGCGGCCGGTCGTAGTCGACCTCCACACCGGCCTTCTCGAGCAGGTCGTGCGTCAGGTCGAGCGCGGCCTTGGCGCAGCCGATAGCCATGCCGGCGACGAGCGGTCGGGTGTTGTCGAACGTCGCCATCGCGCCGGCGAAGCCCTGCCTGTCGTCGATGTCGGGGCTGCCGAGCAGGTTGCCGACCGGGATCCGGCAGTCGGTGAAGGCGATCGCCGCCGTGTCTGAGGCCCGGATGCCGAGCTTGTGCTCGAGCCGCTGGACGGTCATGCCGGGCGTGCCCTTCTCGACCACGAACGACTTGATGGCCGCCCGCCCCTGGGACCGGTCGAGGGTGGCCCACACGACCACGCTGTCGGCCCGCTCGCCGGAGGTGACGTAGATCTTCTCGCCGTTGATGACGTACTCGTCGCCGTCGCGGACCGCCGTCGTGCGGATGTTGGCGGTGTCGGAGCCGGTGCCGGGCTCGGTGATGGCCATCGCCGCCCAGGTGCCGGCGAAGCGCTTGATCTGCTCGTCGTCGGCGACCGAGGCGATGGCGGAGTTGCCCAGGCCCTGGCGAGGCATCGAGAGCAGCAGCGCGGTGTCTCCCCAGCACATCTCGGCGATCGACAGCATCGAGGCGAGGTGGGCGCCGTTCGTGATGACGCCGCTGTCGGCCCTCTCGTCACGGCGTACGCCGGCAGCACCGGCGCCTCCGGCCGACCCGGACTCGGAGAGCCCGTCGATCATCGCCGCGAGCATGTCGAGCTCCTTGGGGTACTCGTGCTCGGCGCGGTCGTACTTGCGGGAGATGGGCCGGAGCATGTTCATCGCGACCTGGTGGGCGTTGTCGATCAGCCCGCGGTGCTTCTTGGGGGTCTCGAGGTTGATGGTCACACCAGGACACCGCCTTCCATGATCGCGATGGACCGGAGGTCGCGGTACCACCGCTCGACCGGGTGCTCCTTGACGTAGCCGTGACCGCCGAGCAGCTGCACCCCGTCGAGCCCGATCCGCATACCCTTGTCGGCGCAGAGGCTGCGGGCCAGCGCCACGTCCCGGCCGATGCTCCTGCCCTGCGCGGCCCGGCTGGCGGCGCGCCAGGTCAGCAGCCGCATCGACTGCAGCTCGATCGCCATGTCGGCGACCATGAACGCCACCGACTGCCGGTGCGCGATGGGCTCTCCGAACGCCTCGCGCTCCTTGACGTAGGGGGTGACGTGGTCGAGCACCGCCTGGCCGGTGCCGACCGCGAGCGCGCACCACGCGAGACGCGAGAGCCGCACGCACTCGGTGTAGGTCGTGCCGTCGGTCACGCCGAGCACCTCGGCGGGCACGTCGGTCAGGGTGAGGGTCGAGAGGGAGGCGGCGCGCAGACCCATGGACGGGTCGGCCTCGACCTGGAGGCCGTCGACGCCGGACTCGACGAGGAAGAGCGTGGGCTGACCGTCGAGCAACGCGCCGACCACGAAGAGCTCGGCGTCGGCGCCGCGCGGCACCATCGACTTCACGCCGGTCAGCGAGAAGCCGCTGTCGGTGCGGGTCGCGGTGGTCGCGGGTGCCATGACGTCGAAGAGCACGGTCGGCTCGGCCAGCGCGAGGGCTGCAGCGGGTGCGCTCAGCCCGTCACCGGCGCCGGTGAAGGCCGGCAGGTAGGTCTGTTGCTGCTCGTCGGTGCCCCACAGGCCCAGCGCAGTGGCGACGGCGCCCGGCGCCAGGGTGGCGACGGCGAGCCCCATGTCGCCGTGGGCCAGGGCCTCCGCGACCAGGACCCCCGCCACGGCGGAACGCTCCTCGCAGACGCCCCCGAGGCTCTCCGGCACAGCCAGGATCGGCAGCCCGATCGCGACGCCGGCGGCGAGCAGGTCGGCGGGCGCGGCACACATCTCGTTGGCCGCGGACGCGGCCGGTCGGATGACCTCGGCGGCGAACTCGGTGACCAGCGCGACCTGCATCTGCTCGTCGTCCGTCGGCGTCAGGTCGAAGAGGTCGGTCGGCCTCGTCGGAGGCACACGGGCCCCGTCGGCGCCGCGCCGACCCTGACGGGAGAACGCCCGGCCGGCGACCGTGGCGGTCCGGAACCCCCTGCGGGTGGCGGAGTGCACGACCCGCTCGGCCTGGCGACGGAGGCCGACGCGGTCGATCAGCCCGCTCTGGGCCAACCGGTTGAGCGCGGCGACGGCGAGGCCGATCGGAGCGCGGCGCTCGCTCGAGGAGAGCCCGAGGCGAGCGCCGGTGCGGCCGGGAGGACGCAGCTTGAAGAGGTGGGGCATGCACCTAATGTAACTCCGAGTTACAGGTCGCGCCACAGCGCGCCGCCGGTCACCGACCACCTCGCTCATAGGATGCCGCCCATGCCGCGCAAGAACGCCGAACCCACCCTGCATGCGCCGTACGGCCTGCTCCCCGAGGGCGGCACCGTCCGCCCGATGACCCGCTGGGGCACTCCCGTCATGCATCGTCCGCAGGCGCAGGTGACGACGTACGACGACACGCTGAGGGCGCTGGCGGCCGACATGGTGGCCACGATGTACGCCGCGGACGGGGTCGGCCTGGCCGCGTGCCAGATCGGTGAGGACGTCGCGATGTTCGTCTTCGACTGCCCCGACGACGACGGCGAGCGCTGGGTCGGCGTGGTCTGCAACCCGGTCATCACCCTGCCCGAGGGCAAGGACCGCCGGCTCGACGACGACGACGAGGGCTGTCTGTCGTTCCCCGGAGCCTTCGTGGAGTGCCCGCGGCCGGACTCGGCCCGGGTCGACGGATACGGCCTCGACGGGGAGCCGGTGCTGTTCGAGGGCGAGGGCCTGCTCGCGCGCTGCCTTCAGCACGAGACCGACCACACCCACGGCACCGTCTTCGCCGACCGGATCTCCGCCAAGGCCCGGAAGAAGCTCCAGAAGGCGCAGGAGAAGACTGCTGACGACTTCCCCGCCGCGTGGCCCGTGGGCGAGACGGGGGCGGACGCGTGAGCGCACCGCAGCGCGTCACCACCCGCAACGCCCGCTTCCAGCAGTGGGAGGCGCAGCTCAGCAACCGCTCGAAGCGGCATCGTCTCGGCGAGTTCCTCGTGCAGGGGGTCCGCCCGATCACGCTCGCTGTCGAGCACGGCTGGCGGGTGCGGACCCTGCTCCACGACGGCCGCAGCCAGACGTCGGCCTGGGCGGACAACCTGTGGGAGACCCTCGACGCCGAGCGCTTCCTCGTGGCTCCGGAGCTGCTGGCCGAGCTCGGGGGCAAGGACGAGTCACCCGAGCTGGTCGCCGTCGTGGAGATGCCCGAGGACGACCTGGAACGTCTGGCCGATCACGCCCACCACGGCCCGGTGGTGGTGTTCGACCGGCCCGCGAGCCCCGGCAACATCGGCACCCTGGCGCGCTCCGCGGACGCGTTCGGGGCGGCCGGTCTGGTCATCACCGGGCATGCGGCCGACCCCTACGACCCGCAGTGCGTGCGGGCCAGCACCGGATCACTCTTCGCGCTGACGGTGGTCCGGGCGACCGGCCACGCGCCGGTGGTCGAGTGGGCGCAGGAGCACGGCTACCGCATCGTCGGCACCGACGAGTCCGGCACGCTCGACGTGGACGCCTGCGACCTCTCTGGTCGGGTCGTGCTGGTCGTCGGCAACGAGACGCACGGCCTCAGCCAGGGGTGGCTCGAGGCATGTGACGAGGTGGTGCACATCCCGATGGCCGGCAGCGCGAGCTCGCTGAACGCCGCGACGGCCGGGTCGCTCGTGCTGTACACGGCGATGCGTCAGCGCACGTCGGCCTGAGGCGGCGGCGTACCGGCTTGCCGGGGTGTGGGCGCGCTGCTGGTGCTTCTTCTGCTGCTGCTGCTTGTTGCTTGCTGCGGCGGTGAGTGAGGGGTCGCTCTGACCCGGCGCCACCGACCGCAGCTCACCGCTGTACCCGGGGGCCCGGCCCGCTGCTCGCTGCAGCGGTGAGTGAGGGTCGCTCTCACCCCGCACAACCGACCCCAGCTCACCGCTGCCGGGGCGGCCCGCCCGCTGCTCGTTGCAGCGGTGAGTGAGGGTCGCTCTGACCCGGCGCAACCGACCCCAAGTCACCGCTGCACCGGGCGCGCGGCCCGCTGCTCGCTGCAGCGGTGAGTCAGGGTCGCTCCCACCCCGCACAACCGACCCCAAGTCACCGCTGCACCGGGCGGCCCGCCCACTGCTCGCTGCAGCGGTGAGTCAGGGTCGCTCCCACCCCGCACAACCGACCCCAGCTCACCGCTGCACCGGGCCGCGCCGGCTGGGTGCGGGGCCTCAGCCCGCGGTACGGCGGGCGGCGACGTAGCAGGCGACCGCCGTGGCGGCAGCGACGTTGAGGGAGTCGATGCCCTCGCGCATGGGGATGATCGCGCGACGGTCCGCGCTCTGCTCCCAGCGGCTGCTGAGCCCGTGGCCCTCGGAGCCGAGCACGAGCGCGAGGCGGTCGACGCCGGCCACGGCGTCCTCGACGGGTACGGCGTCGGGGGCGAGGGTGAGTGCCACGGTGGTGAAGCCGGCGTCGGTGAGCGCGGGCAGGGCGTCGTACCAGTCGGGCAGTCGGGTCCACGGCATCGTGAACACCGCACCCATCCCCACCTTGATGGCCCGGCGGTAGAGCGGGTCGGCGCAGCGGGGCGCGAGGAGTACGGCGTCGAAGCCGAGCGCCGCTCCCGAGCGGAAGATGGCCCCCACGTTGGTGTGGTCGACGATGTCCTCGAGCACCAGCACCGAGCGAGCACCCGCCAGGACCTCCTCCACCGTCGGCAGCGCACGGCGCTCGAGGGACGCCAGCGCGCCGCGGTGCACGTGGAAGCCGGTGACCTCCTCCGCGAGCGCCTCGGTGAGCACGAAGCAGGGGGCGTCGGTGGTGGCGAGCACGTCGTCGAGGCCGTCGAGCCAGCGCTCGGCCATCAGGAACGAGCGCGTGGTCAGGCCGGCCTCCACGGCGCGGCGGACGACCTTCTCGCCCTCGGCCAGGAAGAGCCCGTGCTCGGACTCGACGTGCTTGCGGAGCTCGACGTCGCGCAGGTCGCGGTAGTCGGCCAGCCGCGGGTCGGCGGCGTCAGTGATCGGGGTGAGGGTGGCCATCGTCGGCAAAGTATCCAGCACGCGCCACCCGCACCACCTCGCCGACCACGATGATCGCCGGCGGAGCGACACGTTCGGCCGCCAGCTGCTCGGCCAGAGTCCCGAGCGTGGCAAGCACCGTGCGCTCCGAGGGCATCGTGCCGTCGACGATCACGGCGACCGGCGTACCTGGGTCGCGACCGCCGTCGATGAGCGCAGCGGCGATGGCGGGGGCGTTCTCGACCGCCATCAGGAGTACGACGGTGCCGCGGAGCCGCGCGACCGCGGGCCACTCGACCAGCGACTCGGGATGGCCGGGCGGCAGGTGACCGGAGATGACGGTGAAGTCGTGGGCGACGCCGCGATGGGTGACCGGGATCTGCGCGGCACCGGGCACCGTCAGCGCCGACGACAGCCCGGGGATGACCGTCACCGGGACGCCCGCCTCCCGGCACGCCAGCAGCTCCTCGTAGCCGCGCCCGAACACGAAGCTGTCGCCGCCCTTGAACCGCACCACCCGCTTGCCCTTGCGTGCGCGGTCGATCAGCAGCTCGTTGATCTGGTCCTGCCGGGCCGACCGGCCGCGCGGCAGCTTGGCGACGTCGATCAGCTCGACCCCGGGGGCCAGCTGGTCGAGCAGCTCGCGGGGGGCCAGCCGATCCGCCACCACCACGTCGGCGCTGGCCAGCGCATGGCGGGCGGCGACGGTGACGAGGTCCGGGTCGCCGGGTCCGCCACCGACGAGCACGACGCCCGGCGACGTGTCGAGAGCCCCCGTCGCGGTCAGCCGGCCGTCGCGCAGCGCATTGATGATGTCGTCGCGCAACGCCGCCGACTGCTTCGGCTCCCGGTTGCCGAGGACCGCGACCGTGACCGAGCCGTGCCGGCCGGTGGCCGGCGTCCAGGCGGTCGCCCGGGTGGCGTCGTCGCTGCGCACGCAGAAGATCCGGCGGGCGTCGGCCGCTGCGGTGATCGCGTCGTTGGCGTCGGGGTCGTCGGTGGCGGCGATGACGTACCAGGCGCCGTCGAGGTCGGCGTCCTCGAAGCGGCGCAGCACGAGGCTGATCTCGGCGGCCATCCCCTCCAGGGCCGGCGTGACCTCGGGCGACACCACCCTCACCACCGCGCCCGCCGCGATCAGCGAGGGGACCCGCCGCTGGGCCACGTGGCCTCCGCCGACGACGACGACCAGCTTGCCACTGAGTCGAAGGCCCGTGGGGTACGGCGGATGGTCGGTCACGACCCCATTGTTCGTCGTCCGGCCGCGTGGCCCGGACGCCGTCCGAGCCCTGAGCACTTCCGCGTCAGTTGGCCAGCAGGGTCGCGAAGTCGACGACATCGGCGAACGGGTCGTCGACTTCTCGGGCCGGCGCGGACCTGACCAGCGCGGCCAGCTCGGCGCCGGCGAGCCCGATCCGCTCGTCGAGCGAGGTGGCCCGGCTGCCGCCGAAGTCCTCGGTGGCCGCGAACACCGCCGTGGGCGCGACGATCGCCTTCAGGTAGGCGAACAGCGGACGCATCGCGTGCTCCAGCACGAGACTGTGCCGGGCGGTGCCGGCGGTCGCGCCGAGCAGCACCGGGGTGCCGCGCAGCGCACCGGGCTCGAGCACGTCGAAGAACGTCTTGAAGAGCCCGGAGTACGACGCGGAGAACACCGGCGACACGGCGATCAGCCCGTCGGCGCGGCGTACGGACTCGAGCGCCTGCTCCAGCTCGCCGGTCGCGAAGCCGGTGACCAGCCGGTCGGCGAGCTGGTGGGCCAGCGGGCGGAGGTCGATCACGTCGACCTCGACCTGCTCGCCCGCGGCACGCAGCGACGTCGTGGTCGAGGCGACGAGCTGGTCGGCGAGCAGCCGGGTCGACGACGGGTTGCTGAGCCCGGCGGTCACGACGGCGATGCGGCGGGTCATGCGAGGACCTCCTCGGCCTGGTGGCGAGACGGCTGCTGAGTGGAGTGCTCCAGCAACGATGCGTGGGTGGGAGCGTCGGGGACGTGGGCCGGTCGACCCTGGGCGAACCCCGCGCGCAGGTCGGGGAGGATCTCGCCGAGGAGGTCGAGCTGCTCGAGGACCGTCTTGAGCGGCAGCCCGGCGTGGTCCATCAGGAACAGCTGGCGCTGGTAGTCGCCGACGTACTCGCGGAACCCGAGCGTGCGCTCGACGACCTGCTGCGGCGAGCCGACGATGAGCGGCGTCGCCTTCATGAAGTCCTCGAGTGCCGGGCCGTGCCCGTAGACGGGCGCGTTGTCGAAGTACGGCCGGAACTCCCTGACGGCGTCCTGGCTGTTCTTGCGCATGAACGCCTGACCACCGAGGCCCACGATCGCCTGGTCGGCGGTGCCGTGTCCGTAGTGCTCGAAGCGGCGCCGGTACAGCGCGACCATCTGCCGGGTGTGCGACGCCGGCCAGAAGATGTGGTTGGAGAAGAAGCCGTCGCCGTAGAACGCCGCCTGCTCGGCGATCTCGGGGCTGCGGATGGAGCCGTGCCACACGAACGGGGGCACGCCGTCGAGGGGTCGCGGTGTCGCCGTGAACCCCTGGAGCGGGGTGCGGTGCATCCCTTCCCAGGTGACGACGTCCTCACGCCAGAGGCGGTGCAGGAGCGCGTAGTTCTCGACCGCGAGCTCGATGCCGTCGCGGATGTCCTTGCCGAACCACGGGTAGACCGGGCCGGTGTTGCCGCGGCCCAGCGTCAGGTCGACCCGGCCCCCGGCGAGGTGCTGGAGCTGCGCGTAGTCCTCGGCGATCCGGACCGGGTCGGTCGTGGTGATCAGCGTGGTCGCCGTCGAGAGGATGATCCGCTCGGTCTGGGCCGCGATGTAGGCCAGCGTCGTCGTGGGCGACGACGCTGCGAAGGGCGGGTTGTGGTGCTGGCCGAGCGCGACGACGTCGAGCCCCACCTCCTCCGCCTTCCTCGCGATCGCGACGGTCGAGCGGATGCGCTCGTGCTCGCTCGGCGTGACCCCGGTCGTGGGGTCCGCCGTGACGTCACCGACGCTGAAGATGCCGATCTGCATGACTCCTCCTCTGGTTGAAAGTTGAACTATATCGTTCAACAGATGCATACATGCCGCTATTCCGACCACCAAATCGGCAACCCGTTCGGTCAGGATTTCCTGACCGGTCTGCGGACGGCACGAGCGCTCTGCGCCGACGACACTCGAGGGGCCGGTCCAGTGGACCGGGCATCCCAATCCCCCTGGAGGTTCGCGTGCAGACACGCGCCCACACGGCTCTCGCCGCGTCCGCCCTGATCATCGTCGCGACCCTGCTCGCCCTCCTGCCCGCCACCACGGCGACCGCGCAGGTGGGTGATCGCAAGGCCCTCATCACCCGGGGCACCAGCACCGACGACTTCGAGCGCGACACCATCGTGCAGGTCAACCGGGTGCGCGCCGCGAAGGGGCTGCGCCCGATCAAGCGCGTCGCCCGCTGTCTCGACGGGCTCGCCGAGAGCTGGGGCCAGCGCATGGTCGTCGAGGGCCTGTGGCGGCACCGCGAACAGTCCAGCGTCCTGAGCGCCTGCCGGCTGTCGTGGACCGGCGAGACCATGGCGCGTGGCGCCTTCACGCCTCAGTCGCTCGTCACCATGTGGATGAACTCCCCGCCGCACCGCGCGATCCTGCTCACCGCCCGCGCGCGACTCGCCGGGATCGACGTCCGGAGCGACGGCAACGGCCAGTACGCGGCGGTCCTCAACCTGGGTGACCGCGGCTGACCTGATGGTCTAGGTTGGGCGGCTCCGTCCAATTGCTTCGACCCGGGGGTTCGCATGCTCTACGTCGCTGTCGCGACGCGGACCTTCCGGCGCTACTCCACCTACATCGGCGCGACGGTCGCCGGCATCTTCACCAACTCCGTCTTCGGCGTCATCTACAGCTATGCCTACCTGGCGCTGTGGGCGCAGCGCCCCGACGCCGGCGGGTACGACGCGATCGACGCCGTCACCTACGTCTGGATCGGGCAGGCGCTGCTGATGACCGTGGCCACCTGGGGCGGCGGCACGACCGACGACCTGGCGGAGCGGATCCGCACCGGCGACGTGGCGATCGACCTCTACCGGCCGGTCGGGATCATGGGGTGGTACCTCGCCGGCGACCTCGGCCGGGCGGCGTACCACCTGCTCACCCGGGGCGTCGGGCCGACGGTCCTGGGCTACCTGCTCTTCGACATCCGCCTCCCGGGTGGTGCCGTGGCGGCGATCGGGTTCCTGCTCAGCCTGGTGCTCGCGGTCGTGACGAGCTTCGCGATCCGCTGGCTGGTGGCGTGCTCGTCGTTCTGGCTGCTCGACCAGGGCGGGCTGCGGATGATGGCCGGCGCCCTGGCCCTGTTCTTCAGCGGCATGGCCCTGCCGCTCGTGATCTTCCCCGAGCCGTGGCGGTCGATCGCGCTGGCACTGCCCTGGGCGTCGTACCTCCAGACGCCCGCCGACATCTGGCTCGGCAAGCGCGAGGGGCTGGACCTGCTCGCCGCGCTCGCCCTCCAGGGCGTATGGATCGTCATCCTGCTCGGCATCGGCCAGGTCGTGCTCTCGGCGGCCACGCGCAAGGTGGTGGTGCAGGGTGGCTGACCTGGGCATCGTGCGCGACGCCCCGCGTCAGTACGCCTGGATCGCGCTCATGTGGATCCGGGCGGCGCTGGCCTATCCCGCGTCGTTCTGGATCATGACCGTGTCGAGTGCGATCATCACCGGGCTCGACTTCGTCGGGATCGCGATCATGTTCGCCACGATCGACACGCTGGGCGCCTTCGGCCTGCGCGAGATCGCCCTGCTGTACGGCGCCAGCGGCATCGCCCTCGGGCTCGCCGACATGGCCATCGGCAGCGTCGAGCAGATCGGCCAGCACGTGCGCACCGGCAGCCTCGACACGATGATGACCCGGCCGGTGCCCCTGCTGGTCCAGGTGTGCGCCGACAGGTTCGCGCTGCGGCGGCTCGGGCGGATCAGCCAGTCGGTCGTCGTGTTCGCCTGGGCGGCGGTCCCGGTCGACTGGACGCCGGCCCGCGCCGCGGTCGCGCTGATGATGGTGGTCGCCGGCTTCGGCATCTTCTTCTCGTTCTTCGTAGCGTTCTCGTGCATCCAGTTCTGGACCGCCGACGCCAGTGAGTTCGCCAACGCGTTCACCTACGGCGGCAACACGATGACGCAGTACCCGCTCACGATCTTCCCCCGCGACGTCGTGGTCTCACTGACGTTCCTGCTGCCGGTGGCGTTCGTGAACTGGTATCCCTGCCTGTTCATCCTCGGCCGCGAGGACCCCTTCGGCATGCCCTCCTGGTTCGCCTTCCTCTCCCCCGTCGTGGCCGTCCTGCTGCTCGCCGTCTCGGCGCTCGCCTGGCGCACCGGGGTCCGCCACTACACCTCGACGGGAAGCTGATGTCACTCATCCACGCGCACGACCTGAGTCGCACGTTCGTCGTCCGACGCAGGGCCGGTGCGCTGCGGCGTACCCGCGAGGAGGTGCACGCCGTGCACGGCGTGACGTTCTCGGTGGAGCCCGGGGAGATGGTCGGCTACATCGGTCCGAACGGCGCCGGCAAGTCGACCACGATCAAGATGCTCACGGGGATCCTGGTCCCCACGGGCGGCGAGCTGCGCGTCTCCGGGGTGGAGCCGAGCAGGCACCGCACCGAGCTGGCCCGCAGGATCGGCGTGGTCTTCGGCCAGCGCACCACCCTGTGGTGGGACCTGCCGCTGCGCGACTCCTTCGAGCTGCTCCAGAGGATCTACAAGATCCCGTCGGCCCGCTACCGCGAGAACCTCGACGCGTTCGTCGAGCTGCTCGACCTCGGCGACCTGCTCGACACCCCGGTGCGGCAGCTGTCGCTGGGCCAGCGGATGCGCGGCGACATCACGGCGGCGCTGCTGCACGACCCCGACGTGCTGTACCTCGACGAGCCCACCATCGGGCTCGACGTCATCAGCAAGGGCCGGCTGCGCGAGTTCCTGCGCACCCTCAACGCCGAGCGCGGCACCACCCTGCTGCTCACCACGCACGACCTGCAGGACATCGAGGCGCTCTGCGACCGCGTGATCGTGATCGACCACGGCACCCTCGTGTACGACGGCACGCTGGCCGGCCTGCACCAGCACGGTGGCTCCACCCGCACGCTCGTGGTCGACCTGGTCGACGAGGCGCCGGCCATCGAGGTGCCGGGGGCGACCGTGCGCCGCGTCGAGGGCCCGCGGCAGTGGCTGAGCTTCCCGGCCGACGCCAGCGCGGCCCCCATCGTGGCCGCGGTGGCCGCGGCGTACTCCGTGGCGGACCTGTCGATCCAGGAGCCCGAGATCGAGGACGTCATCCGTCAGCTGTACTCGCGCTCCTGAGGGGCACGCAACGGGCTCCCCAGGAGAGAGGGGAGGTCACCGGGCAGCGGTGATCGCACTCTCGACGCGGACCCCGAGGTCGACCGACCACGCGAGGATCAGCACCGCCCGGTCGTCGTCGCCGCGGTCGACCCGACGCAGGATCCGGCGGGCGGCGCCGGAGAAGCCCAGCCGCACCGCGTCACGCGCCACGTCCTGCAGCCAGGCGATGCCGGTGTCCAGGTCGCTGTCGCGCGACTCGACGACTCCATCGGTGTAGAACATCAGCGCGTCGCCGGGGGCCAGCTGGCCGACGCTGCCGTGCAGCTCGGGGTCGGGCATGATGCCCAGGGCGGTGCCCCGCGCGTTGTCGATCTCCCAGGCCCGCTGACCGTCGCCCGTGATGGCATGCCAGTGCAACGCCGGCGGGTGCCCGGCGCTGGTGATCGAGTAGCTGCCGTCGTGGAGGTCGACCAGCACGTGCACCGCGGTCGAGAACGTCTCGTCGGAGTGCTGGCGGAGCAGGAAGTTGTTGGCGGCCAGCATCAGCTCCCGCGGCGGCAGTGCGCCGATCAACCCGCCCAGGGCGCCGGCGAACTGCAGCGCCTGCGGTCCCGCGGTCAGGCCCTTTCCGCACACGTCGACCAGCACCATCTCGAGATGGCGTCCCTCGCGCAGGTCGGCGACCAGGAAGTCGCCGGCGAACCCGGCGCCGTTGGCCGTGATCATGGCCGACTGTGCCTCCCAGCCGGCCGGCAACGCCGGGATGGTCCCCTGTGCCTGGAGCCGGTTGCGCAGCTCCACCAGGAGCGCCTCGCTCAGCGGCATCGGCAGCCCGGACCGTTGACGACTGGCCTGGTAGAGGATCAGCGCCATCGCGATGACCAGCGAGAGCAGCGCCGCCGAGCGGACCCCCATGACCGGGCCCTCGTGGAAGAGCGAGGAGATCGATGCCAGGGCGACGTACGCCGCCAGCACGACGAGCGGCGCGAAGCGGAGCAGCAGCATGCCGAGCAGCAGCCACACGAAGTAGCTGGTCAGGGGCATCAGCTCGTAGGCGTTCCAGGAGACGATGAAGGACACCGACACACAGCCCAGCAGGACCAGGAGCACGAACACCTGGCTCTCCTTCGAGCCGCTGCGCCAGGCCGCCACCTGGGCACGCACGTACGCCGCGACACGACGTGCGATCTTCCCGAGGACGGTCGACATGCGCGAAGCCTAGGTCGGGGGGACCCCCAGAACCGGGAGATGGCCAAAGACCACCCCTATGTGCGAGGACCTCACATCGGTGCCCGCAGTGACGCACTGACCCGGTGCCGGACCCCGGCGACGTCCACCTCGAGATCGCCGCCGTCCAGCCAGGCCTGTCGCACCGGGCCGCTGTGGCGCAGGTAGGCGAGCCCGACGCCCGCACCGACGGTCTCCCCCCACGCTGCGCTGGTGACCTGACCCACCGGCTCACCGTGGCTCAGCAGCAGCTCACCACCCCACAGCACTGCCTCCGCGTCGTCGACGACGAAGGAGACCAGACGGCGACGGGCCCCGCCCTCCGCCAGCGAGGCGCGATGGGCGGCGAGGGCCTCGCGGCCCAGGAAGTCCTTGTCCCGGTCGAGCGCGGTGGCGAAGACCAGGCCGGCCTCCACGGGCGTGAAGTCGGGGGTCAGCTCGCGGCCGAACGCGCGGTACCCCTTCTCCAGCCGCAGGGACTCGATCGCGTGGTAGCCCGCCTCGGCGAGGCCGAGCGCCGCACCGGCCCCGACCACGGCGTCGTACACGGCCGGAGTGGAGTCCCGGGGCACCATCAGCTCCCAGCCGAGCTCACCGACGTACGTCATCCGGGTGGCGCGCACCCGGGCGCCGGCCAGGGTGAGCTCCCTGCTGGTGGCGAACGGGAAGGCCTCCTCGGCCAGGTCCGCGTCGACGAGCCCGCTGAGCAGCTCTCGCGAGCGGGGCCCCATCACGCCGAGGACGGAGTAGGCGTCGGTGCGGTCCTCGACGGTCGCCGCGGCCCCGACGCGCGTCCGGAGGTGCCGGCCGATCCAGTCGAGGTCGCGCACCGTGGTCGCCGAGCTGCTGACGAGGAGGAACTCGTCGGCGGCGACGCGGGTCACGGTCAGGTCCGCCTCGTAGGTGCCCCGCGCGTTGAGCAGCGGCGTGTAGACGCACCCGCCGGGCGGCACGTCCACGTCGTTGGCGCAGACCCATTGCAGCCCCTCGAGCGCGCCCGGCCCGCGGACGACGTACTTGGAGAACGACGTCTGGTCGAAGACCGCCACGGCCTCGCGGGTGGCGCGCTGCTCGGCCGACGACCAGTCCTGCCAGACGGGCCGGCCCCAGGTGCCGGCGCCCGCCGCGGCCGCCGCGTCGGCCGGCGTCGGCGCCAGGTAGAGCGCACGCTCCCAGCCCATCCGCGAGCCGAAGGCCGCACCGGCGGCCGCCAGGCGGTCATGGACGGGCGAGGTGCGGATGCCGCGTCCCGTGGTCGGCTCGTGCAGCGGCCAGGGGATCGCGTAGTGCAGGCCGAGCGTCTCCGCGACCCGGGAGCGCAGCCAGTCGTTGTCGGCGGCGTAGGGCGCGAACCGGCGTACGTCGACGCCGACCAGGTCGCTGGTGGGCTCGCCGGCGACGACCCACTCGGCGAGGGCGCGACCTGCGCCTCCCGCCGACGCGATGCCGACGGAGTTGAAGCCGGCACCGACGAAGAACCCGCGCAGCCCAGGCAGCTCCCCCAGCAGGAACTGGTTGTCGGGGGTGAAGCTCTCCGGACCGTTGTAGAACTTGCGGATCCCCGTCTCCGCGAGCGCCGGGATGCGCACCACGGCCTGGTCCATCAGCACCGAGAAGTGCTCCCAGTCCTCGTCGAGCAGCTGGAACTCGAAGGGGTGCGGGATGGCGTCAGGGGCCACCCACGGCTTGGCGTCCGGCTCGAAGCCGCCCACGACCAGGCCGCCCACCTCCTCCTTGAAGTAGGTCCAGCCGTCGGGGTCTCGCATGATCGGGAGGTCCGGGTGCACCCCCGGCACCGCTTCGGTGACGACGTAGAAGTGTTCGGCGCTGTGCAGGGGAACGGTGAGCGGCACGCCCGCCAGCCCGGCGACGGCCTTGGCCCACTGGCCCGCGCAGTTGACGACCACGTCGGTCTCGACGTCACCCTGGTCGGTGCGTACGCCGGTCACCCGTGGGCCGCCCGGACCGTCCTCGGTGACCAGCCCGGTGACCCGGACACCCTCGGCTATCCGGGCACCACCCTGCCGGGCGCCCTTGGCCAGCGACTGGGTCAGGTCGGTCGGGTTGACCTTGCCGTCGCCGGGCAGCCAGATCGCCCCGAGCAGGTCGTCGGTGCGCATCGGCGGCCAGCGCTCACCCGCCTCGTCGGGCGTCAGCAGCCGGCACTCCAGGTCGTAGGCCGTGGCGTTGGCCGCGGTCCGCCGCAGCGCTACCATCCGTTCCTCGGTGCGGGCCACGATCACGCCGCCGACGTTGCGGTAGCCGGTGGCCAGGCCGGTCTCGGCCTCGAGCCGCTCGTAGAGCTCGGCCGAGTACTGCACCAGCCGGGTGCCGCCCTCGGTCGCCCGGAGCGGTCCGACCAGCCCGGCCGCGTGCCACGTCGTGCCGCCGGACAGGTGCCCCTGCTCGAGCAGCAGCACGTCGCTCCACCCGGCCTTGACCAGGTGGTAGGCCGTCGAGCAGCCGACCACTCCCCCACCGATCACGACCACGCGGGCACGGGTGGGCAGCCCCCTGGTCGGCTCAGTCATCGGTGGCCTCGCTCAGCAGTCGGTCGAAGCGGGGGCCGCGGAAGGTCGCCACCGCCTTCTCGTAACGGTGGCGGCCCCACTCGGTGAAGTCGAAGTCGAGCGGGCTGGTGGCGGCCTGGATGTAGCCCCAGAGGGACCAGCCGTACTCACTGCGCAGCGAACCGAGCCGGACCCTGGCCAGGTCGCCGGGAGTGGGATCGCCGAAGTAGGCCTCGGCGTAGGCCTCCAGCCGCTCGGGCGGGAACTCGCACTCCGTCGCGGTGTTGCCGAGCTCGAACTCCACGTCGTTGTTGCCGGAGTACTCGTAGTCGATCAGCCGCACCTGCTCGCCGTCGTCGATGAAGTTGCCCGCCAGCAGGTCGTTGTTGCAGGGCGACGTGACTCTCGGCCGGGACGCCGATGCCCTGGCGACGGCCGCCCAGGCGTCGGCGTGGTCGTCGTAGCCGGGCGGCAGCGGGAACCCGCGCTCTCGCACCGTCCTGCGGTAGGCGGCCTGCCGGGCGAACATGTCGAAGTCGCCGGCGAACCGCGGCCCGGCATGCAGGCGCCGACAGGCCTCGGCGGCGCGGCTCAGCACGCCCGGGTCGGCGAAGGAGTCGTTGTCGAGGGTGCGTCCGGACAGGTAGCCGATCACCAGCAGCGCGAGGTCGGGCCGGTAGTCGAAGACCTCCGCGCCGACGCCCGCGGCGGCCGCGGCCCGGGTGTTCAGGTGCTCGGCATCCCGGTCGATGCCGAGCATCTGGGTGTCGTTGCTGCTGTGCCGGACGACGTACGACGCGTCGGGGGTGTCGACCCGGTAGTTGCGGTTGGTCAGCCCGCCCGACAGCTCCTCGACCCGCACCCGGCCGGAGAGGCAGGGCACCTGGTCGAGGAGCGCGTCGATCTCGGAGGTGATCAAGCGTCGAAGGCCCCGACCACGGCCTCGTCGATGGTGTGCTTGGGACCCTTGAACCACCGCTTGGCCGACGCGTGCCACCAGATGGTGAGCACCAGCAGGGCGCCGATCGTGAGCACCGGTGCGTAGTTGACGAACTTCGGCGAGAAGTCGTCGTTGAGCGGGTTGCCCTGCGGCACGAACGGCAGGACGAAGTAGACCGAGATGATCGCGATCTCGATCACGGCCACCAGGTTCATCCACCTGTACTTCGCACCGTTGTTCCACGCACCGACCTCGAAGGCGTCACCGATGCGCCAGCGCAGCCAGATCGGGATGAGGAAGGCCAGGTAGAGGCCGATCACGGCGACCGAGACGACCGCGTAGAAGGCGGTCGGGACGATGAGCGGCTCGTCCGCGGTGCCGATGTTGACCTCGATCAGGGCCGGCAGAGTGATCAGGGCCGACACGACCGCGACGAGCATCACCGCGTTGGCCGGGACCTTCGCACCGGAGAGCTTCGACCAGAGCCTCGAGCCGGGGATGGCGCCGTCCCGGCTGAACGCGAAGGTCATCCGCGACGCGCTGGTCATGCATGCCGTCGTGCAGAAGAACTGGCCGGCTGCGGAGATGAACAGCACGAACCCGGCAAGTCCCACGCCGAGCGACGACGTGAAGATGTAGGCCACCCCTCCACCGCCGACGCCGGCGTTGTCGGGAAGCCCGTCGGCGCCGTTCGGGACGGCGAACAGGAAGGCGAGCAGCAGGATCCAGCCGCCGATCGCCGAGTAGAAGATCGACTGCCAGATGCCCTTGGCCGCAGCCGACGACGCCGCCGACGTCTCCTCCGACAGGTGGGCGGAGGCGTCGAAGCCGGTGATCGTGTACTGGGTGAGCAGCAGGCCGAACGGCACCACCAGCAACCAGTACGTGCCGGACGAGGAGGACCCGTCGCTGTAGCCGGAGTTGTTGAAGCGCTCGGTGAACACGTAGCTGAAGCTCTGGTGGTAGTCGGGGACGAAGATCAAGATCAGCACGATCACGGCCGCACCGACGACGTGCCACCACACCGACACGTTGTTGATGATCGCCATCAGGTGACCGCTGAAGATGTTCAGGACCGAGGCCAGCACCAGCACCACGAGGAAGATGAGGAACACGCGGCTCAGCGAGTAGTCGGCGGCGAAGCCCTCCGACCAGGTGCTGATCGTGAGGTCGATGAAGGTCGCGCACCCGTAGGCGACCGAGGCGGTGACGGCGATCAGGCCGATGAGGTTCAGCCAGCCGGCGAAGAAGCCGGCGGCCGGGCCGCCGAGCTTGGAGGCCCACCAGTAGATCCCGCCGGAGGTCGGGTAGGCCGACACCAGCTCGCTCATGGTGAGGCCGATGATCAAGATGAACAGCGCAACGATCGGCCAGCCCCACGAGATGGCGATGGGACCGCCGTTGTTGAACCCCTGCCCGAACGTGGTGAAGCAGCCGGCCAGGATCGAGATGATCGAGAACGAGATGGCGAAGTTGGAGAACCCGGACCAGGACCGGTTCAGCTCCTGCTTGTAGCCGAGCCTCGCGAGATGCTTCTCGTCGTCGGTGAGATTGTCGTTGCCGGCCATGGGCCCTCCAGGGTGCTGCGGATAAGACGATTGCTCGGAGGCTAGACCCGCGTCGATTCGCCGTCCAGACCTGGAGGTAAAATTGGTATGAACTCCGACCATTGACACCGTCGACGAATCCTCAGGAGACTGCACCCCATGACCGCCGCACCGCACGAGCACCTGAGTGAGTCGGTGCTGCGTCCGGTGCGTGGTCACCACGCGTTCGAGGCGTGCGTCGAGCAGCTGGGTCGCGCGATCCGGCTCGGGGTCTACCCGACGGGCAGCACGCTGCCCCCCGAGCGTGACCTGGCCGCCCGGCTCGCGGTCAGCCGAGCCACCCTCCGCGAGGCGATGGCTGCGCTGCGGCAGACCGGCCTGGTCGAGACGACCCGCGGCCGGGGTGGCGGCACGGTGGTGATCGCCCGGCCGAAGAGCCCCTACGCACGCCGGGCGGCCCGGATCACCAAGGCACAGCGCTCGGACTGGCTCGACGCCCTCGAGTTCCGCCGGGTCATCGAGCCCGGCGCGGCGTACCTCGCCGCATCCGCGACGCTCGACGACGCTCAGCTGGACCAGCTCCGCGAGGCCGAGGCCACCGTCTCTGCCGCGACCCGGCCCGCCGACCACCGACAGGCCGACTCGCTGTTCCACCTCACCCTGGCGGCGCTCACCGGCTCGCCCCGCACGATCGAGGCGGTCACGTCGGTGCAGTCGTCCCTGCACGAGATGCTGGGCTCCATCCCCGTCCTCGAGGCCAACATCGGCCACTCCCACCGCCAGCACCGCAGCCTCCTGACGGCTGTCGAGCGAGGCCACCCCGACCGCGCCCGCCGGGTGATGGAAGAACACTGTGACGACACCGCCGCCCTGCTGCGCGGCCTGCTGGGCTGACAGCCAGCCGACCCGGAAGGACACCATGACCGCACCCAACGACCGCTTCCTGACCCTGGAGCGACTCCGCACCATGATCGAGGCCGACGAGGTGGACACCGTCGTGCTCGCCTTCACCGACATGCAGGGACGGCTCCAGGGCAAGCGCCTGCACGGTCGCTACTTCCTCGACGTCGCGCTCGAGCAGGGCACGGAGGGCTGCAACTACCTCCTCGCCGTCGACGTCGACATGAACACCGTCGAGGGCTACGAGATCTCGTCGTGGCAGCGCGGCTACGGCGACATGGAGTTCGTGCCCGACTGGGACACCCTGCGCCTGCTCCCCCACCTGCCCGCGACCGCCATGGTCCAGTGCGACCTCGTCTGGCTCGACCACGCGGCCGTCGTGCAGTCCCCGCGCACGGTGCTGCGCACGCAGCTCGACCGGGTGGCCGAACGCGGCATGACGGCGCTGGCCGGCACCGAGCTCGAGTTCATCGCCTTCAACAGCACCTACGAGGAGGCGCACCGCTCGCGCTACCGCGACCTGAACCCGGTCAACCAGTACAACGTCGACTACTCGATCCTCGGCACCACCCGCGTCGAACCGCTGCTCCGTGGCATCCGCAACCACATGTACGCCGCCGGGATGGACGTCGAGGGCGCCAAGGGCGAGTGCAACTTCGGCCAGCACGAGATCGGCTTCCTCTACGCCGAGGCGATGGTCACCGCCGACAACCACAGCGTCTACAAGACGGCGGCCAAGGAGATCGCGGCGCAGCACGGCCAGTCGCTCACGTTCATGGCGAAGTACGACGAGCGGGAGGGCAACTCCTGCCACATCCACCTGTCGCTGCGCGGCAACGACGGCGACGTCGTGTTCTGGGACGACGAGTCGGGCGCTCGCAGCCCGATGTATGACCACTTCGTCGCCGGTGTGCTGGCCACCATGGCGGACTTCACGCTGATCTACGCGCCGAACATCAACTCCTACAAGCGGTTCGCGCCCGGCTCGTTCGCCCCCACGACGATCGGCTGGGGCCTCGACAACCGCACGTGTGCGGTGCGCCTGGTCGGCCACGGACCCAGCGCGCGCATGGAGAACCGGGTGCCGGGCGGCGACGTCAACCCCTACCTGGCCCTGGCCGCGATGATCGCCGGCGGCCTCCACGGGATCGACGAGGAGCTGGAGCTCGAGCCCGAGCTGGTCGGCAACGCCTACACCAGCGACCAGCACGCCCGGGTGCCGCAGACGCTGCACGCGGCCCGCGAGGCTTTCAACGGGTCGTCGATCGCCCGGGCGGCCTTCGGCGACGCCGTGGTCGACCACTACACGAACATGGCCGACGTGGAGCTCGCGGCGTACGGCGCGGCCGTGACCGACTGGGAGCTCTTCCGCGGCTTCGAGAGGCTCTGACATGACCACCACCCTGATCTCCCCCGTCACCGGCGAGACCCTGCAGGAGGTCCCCTCGGCGACGCTGGCCGAGACGGATGCCGCCGTCGAGAGGGCCCAGGAGGCCTTCGGGCCGTGGCGTGCCGTCGCGCCCGACGAGCGGGCCCGGCTGCTCCGCCGCTTCGCCGCCGTGGTCGACGACCACAACGAGGAGCTCGCCCAGCTCGAGGTGCGCAACGCCGGTCACACCATCGGCAACGCCCGCTGGGAGGCCGGCAACGTGCGGGACTGCCTCAACTACTACTCCGCCGCGCCGGAGCGGCTCTTCGGGCGCCAGATCCCGGTCGCGGGCGGCGTCGACATCACCTTCCACGAGCCGCTCGGGGTCGTGGGCATCATCGTGCCGTGGAACTTCCCCATGCCGATCGCCGGCTGGGGCTTCGCGCCCGCCCTGGCCGCCGGCAACACGGTGGTCCTCAAGCCCGCCGAGCTGACGCCGCTCACCGCCATGCGGCTCGCGGAGCTCGCGCTCGAGGCCGGCCTCCCCGAGGGCGTCCTCACCGTCATCCCCGGGAAGGGCTCGGTCGTCGGCGAGCGCTTCGTCACCCATCCGCTGGTGCGCAAGGTCGCCTTCACCGGCTCCACGACCGTCGGCAAGCAGATCATGGCCGGCTGCGCCGACCAGGTGAAGAAGGTGACTCTCGAGCTCGGCGGCAAGAGCGCCAACATCGTGTTCGCCGACACCGACATCGCTGCGGCCGCGGCGGGCGCGCCCGGCGCAGCGTTCGACAACACCGGCCAGGACTGCTGCGCGCGGTCGCGGATCCTCGTGCAGCGGTCGGCGTACGACGAGTTCGTCGGCCGTCTCGAGGAGGCCGTGACCGCGATGCGGGTCGCCGACCCGGGCCAGGAGTCCACCGAGATGGGCCCGCTCGTCTCGGAGGGGCAGCGCGCCTCGGTGCAGGCCTACATCGACGGTGCGAACGTCGCGTTCACGGGCAGCGCCCCCGACGGACCGGGCTGGTGGCTGCCGCCGACCGTCGTGGAGTCCACCTCCACCGAGGAGAAGGTGTGGCGGGAGGAGGTCTTCGGGCCGGTCGTCGCCGTGATGGCCTTCGACGACGAGGAGGAGGCCGTCGCGCTGGCCAACGACTCGGAGTACGGGCTCTCCGGCTCGATCTTCACCAGTGACCTCGGCCGTGGCCTGCGCGTGGCCCGTGCCGTCGAGGCCGGCAACCTGAGCGTGAACTCCCACGCCTCGGTGCGCTACTGGACGCCGTTCGGCGGCTACAAGCAGTCGGGCCTGGGCCGCGAGCTCGGGCCGGACGCGCCGCACGCGTTCACCGAGGAGAAGAACGTCTTCATCGCGCACTGATCCACGCGCACCACCGCGCACCGGCGCATCAACGGAAGGAACCACCAGACAATGACTGGACGCATCGAGGGCAAGGTCGCCGTCGTCACCGGCGGCTGCTCGGGCATCGGCCTGGCCACGGTCCGCCGCTTCGCGGAGGAGGGCGCCCGGGTCGTCATCGGCGACATCGACCGGGCCGCCGGCCAGGCGCTCGTCGCCGACCTCGGCGGCAGCTCCATGGCGACGTACGTCCAGGTCGACGTCACCTCGAAGGAGCAGGTCGACGCGCTCTTCAAGACCGCCAAGGACACCTACGGCTCGGTCGACATCGCCTTCAACAACGCGGGCATCTCGCCGCCCGAGGACGCCTCCATCCTCGACACCGACCTCGAGGCCTGGCGCAAGGTGCAGGAGGTCAACCTGACCAGCGTCTACCTGTGCTGCAAGGCGGCGCTGCCCTACATGCTGGAGCAGAAGTCGGGCTCGATCATCAACACCGCCTCCTTCGTGGCCGTGATGGGAGCGGCCACCTCGCAGATCTCCTACTCCGCCTCCAAGGGCGGGGTGCTGTCGATGTCGCGCGAGCTCGGCGTGCAGTTCGCCCGGGAGGGGGTCCGGGTGAACGCGCTGTGCCCGGGTCCCGTCAACACCCCGCTGCTCAAGGAGCTGTTCGCCACCGACGCCGAGCGCGCCGCGCGCCGGCTGGTGCATGTGCCGCTGGGTCGCTTCGCGGAGCCGGAGGAGATGGCGAACGCCGTGCTCTTCCTGGCCTCCGACGAGTCCAGCTTCATCACCGCCAGCACCTTCCTGGTCGACGGCGGCATCTCCGGCGCCTATGTCACGCCACTCTGAGATGGCGCTCCCCGTCATCGGCCTCAGCACCTACCGCGAGCAGGCGGAGTGGGGCGTGTGGCGCCAGCGGGCCGACCTGCTCCCGGCGGGGTACGCCGGCGCGGTCGAGGCCGTCGGCGGGGTGCCGGTGCTGCTCCCGCCGGTCGGCGGGCCGGAGGCTGCGGCGACCGTCGTCGGACGGCTCGACGCACTGATCCTGTCGGGCGGTGCCGACGTCGACCCGTCCCGCTACGACGCGCAGCCGCACCCACGCACCGCCGGCTGGCGCGAGGACCGCGATGCCTGGGAGCTGGCCCTGCTGGACGCCGCCGGCGAGCGCGGGCTGCCGGTGCTCGGCATCTGCCGCGGCATGCAGGTGATGGCGGTGCACGCCGGCGGCGTACTCGACCAGCACACGCCCGACCTGGTCGGTCACGAGCAGCACAGTCCCGGCGGTGACGAGTTCGGCACCGTGTCGGTGACCACCGTGGCGGGCAGCAGGGTCGGTGGACTCGTCGGCGACTCGCTCGACGTGCACTGCCACCACCACCAGTCGATCGCGTCAGCGCCAGGCTTCGTCGCTTCGGCGCACGCGGCCGACGGCACGATGGAGGCGATGGAGCAGCCCGGCTCGCGCTTCTGCCTGGCCGTGCAGTGGCATCCGGAGACCCTGGCCGACGTCGGGCTCCTCGCGGGGCTCGTCGCCGCGGCCACCCGGGCCGACGGAGAGGATCTCGTCCCGTGACCATCGACCCCGCCGACCAGAGACGGATCGTCGAGTTCGCCATGGACCTCGCCCGCGAGGGTCGCACCGACCTGCTCGCGACGTACGTGGACGGCGGCTTCCCGGCCAACCATCCCGACCCGGACGGCAACACCGCGTTGATGCTCGCTGCCTACCACGGGCAGGCCGAGACCGTCGCGATGCTCGTCGAGCGCGGCGCCGACGTGGACCGGCCCAACGACCGCGGCCAGTCGCCGCTCGCCGGCGCGCTGTTCAAGGGCGAGGACGAGGTCGTCCGCGTGCTGCTGGCGGCCGGCGCCGACCCCGACGCCGGGGCACCCTCAGCGCGCGAGACGGCCCGGATGTTCGGCACCGAGCACCTGCTCGCGACCTGACGCGCCGGCTCGTCCGTCCGGACGGTCCTTCTTGACTCGTTCCAGATCAGGTGCTTTGTTGGAGGCATGTCTCCAGACCTCCCCCAGCCCGCCGACACCTCGATCGCGACCGCACCCTCGGAGGAGGCCAACCTCGGTTCGCACACCGACACCGGCTCCCCCGCCGGCAGCGACCGCAACTCCCTCACGCTCGGCGCCGACGGTCCCGATCCTGCTCCACGACGCCCACTTCCTGAACCAGATGGCGCACTTCAACCGCGAGCGCGTGCCGGAGCGCAACGTGCACGCCAAGGGCACCGGCGCGTTCGGGGAGTTCGAGACCACCGAGGACGTCTCGGCGTACACGAAGGCGGCGCTCTTCCAGCCCGGCGTGAAGACCGACATGCTCGCCCGCTTCTCGACCGTGGCCGGCGAGCAGGGCTCCCCCGACACGTGGCGCGACCCCCGCGGCTTCGCGCTGAAGTTCTACACGTCCGAGGGCAACTACGACCTCGTCGGCAACAACACCCCGGTGTTCTTCGTCCGCGACACGATGAAGTTCCCGCACTTCATCCGCTCCCAGAAGCGCCGCGGCGGATCAGGGCTGCGCGACAACAACATGCAGTGGGACTTCTGGAGCCTCAACCCGGAGTCGGCCCACCAGGTGACCTACCTGATGGGCGACCGGGGCATCCCCAAGACGCTGCGCCACATGAACGGCTACGGCTCGCACACCTTCTTGTGGATCAACGCCGCCGGTGAGAAGCACTGGGTCAAGTACCACTTCCACAGCGACCAGGGCGTCGAGGGCCTCAACGATGCCGACGCGACGCGCATCGCCGGCGAGGATGCCGACTTCCACCGCCGCGACCTGCGCGACGCGATCGCGGGAGGTGACTTCCCCAGCTGGACGCTGTCGATCCAGGCGATGCCCTACGAGGACGCGAAGACCTACCGCTTCAACCCGTTCGACCTGACCAAGGTGTGGCCGCACAGCGACTACCCGCTGATCAAGGTCGGCACGATGACCCTCAACCGCAACCCCGAGAACTTCTTCGCCCAGATCGAGCAGGCCGCGTTCGAGCCCAGCGCGACGGTGCCGGGCATCGGCTTCTCCCCCGACAAGATGCTGCTCGGCCGGGTGTTCGCCTACTCCGACACGCACCGCTACCGGATCGGGGCCAACTACCAGCAGCTGCCCGTCAACAAGCACCGCGTCGAGAACGCCAACACCTACACCCAGGACGGCGCGATGGCCTTCGAGCACCGCGGCGACGACCCGGTCTACGCGCCGAACTCCTTCGGCCGCGGCTACGCCGACGAGGTCGGCGAGGTCGAGGAGAGCTGGGAGACCGACGGCGCGATGGTGCGGCAGGCCTACACCCTGCGCTCCGACGACGACGACTTCGGCCAGGCCGGAACCCTCGTGCGCGACGTCTGGACCGACGAGATCCGCGAGGCGTTCGTCAACACCGTCGCCGGGCACCTCCTCGGAGGCGTGGAGGGCGACGTCCTCGAGCGCGCCTTCCAGTACTGGAAGGCCGTCGACGCCGACTGCGGCAAGCGCATCGAGGAGCTGGTGCGCTCCTCCGCCGCGAACGACAACCCGGGCGGCCAGCCCGACGACGCCAGGGCCGACGCGTCCGACCCCGTCGTGGAGACCGCCACCCACGCAGAAGGACAGTCCCCCAGCTGACCTCGACCGGCCCCTCCCGGGATAGTCCAGTCGCCTCTTGTCGTTGTCGCAGCAGCTGACGACATGTTGCGACTGGACTATCCGGGTTCGTCGCGTCCGGTGCCGGAGGAGGTGGCGCGACGAGGCGTGGGCATACTTCCCACATGACCCGCGATGACGTGCTGGGCGCGCCGTACACCGTCGAGACGATCGTCCTCGACCCGGACGACGAGGGCGATGTCGTGGCGCACCTGGTGAGGCGGCCGGCCGTCGGTGCCGCGCGCGGCGCCGTACTCCACCTGCACGGGTTCGCCGACTACTTCTTCCAGACCGAGTACGCCGGCTGGTGGGCCGAGCGCGGCTACGCGTTCTACGGCCTGGACCTGCGCAAGTACGGCCGCTCCATCCTCGAGCACCAGACGCCCAACTTCGTGACCGACCTCCGCGAGTACTTCCCCGAGATCGACGAGGCCTGGCGGCTGATCACCGAGCGCGACGGGCACCAGCGGGTCATCGGCTCGGCGCACTCGACCGGCGGGCTGACGCTGCCGTTGTGGGTCAACGACCGGCGGGCGGCGCTGGCCGGGCTGGTGCTGAACTCGCCGTGGTTCGACATGCAGGGCGCGTGGTGGCTGCGCAACGTCGGCACGACCGTCGTCCGGGAGGTCGGCCGTCGCCAGCCCAAGCGGGTGATCCCGCGCACCGTCAGCGGCCTGTACACCCGATCGCTGCACGTCGCGCACGAGGGTGAGTTCGACTTCAACCTCGACTGGAAGCCCGTCGCGTCCTGGCCCGTGTACGCCGGCTGGCTGCGCGCCATCCGCCAGGGCCACGCCGAGCTGCACCGGGGCCTGGAGGTGGGCTGCCCGGCGCTGGTCCTCTCGTCCGCTCGCAGCACCTCACCCGCCGACATGGGTGACGACGTGCACCGCCACGACATCGTGCTCGACGTGGAGCAGATCCGGCGCTGGGCGCCGGCGCTCGGTCGCCACGTCACCAGCATCGGCGTCGCCGACGCCCGCCACGACGTCGTGCTCTCCCTGCCCGAGGTGCGCAAGGAGGTCTACCGCGAGCTCGGGACCTGGGTCACGGCCTACGTCGACTGAACCGCGCAGCGGTCAGGACGAGCGCAGGAAGGCGACGAGCGCGACCACGCCCACCACCACGATGATCGCGCGCAACCACGCGTCGGGCAGCCGGCGGCCGACCGTGGCACCGATCTGCGCACCCACGACGGAGCCGGCGGCGATGAGCATGACGACCTGCCAGTCGACGTTCGCCACGAAGACGAACAGCAGTCCGGCGACGGCGTTGACGATCGTGGCGAGCACGTTCTTGACGGCGTTGAGCCGCTGCAGGGACTCGTCGATGCCGATGCCCATGATGGCCATCAGCAAGATGCCCTGCGCGGCGCCGAAGTAGCCGCCGTACACACCCGCGACGCCGACGAGCGGCCACACCCACCAGGTGCCGTTCTCGGGCAGCCCGCCCGCGGACTCGTGTCGCCGGGCGACCCAGGCCGAGAGGCGTGGCCCGAGGACCACGAGCACGAGGCCGAGCACGATCAGCACCGGCACGATCGCGGCGAAGGCGCCCTCGGGCAGACCCAGCAGCAGTACGGCGCCGCCAAGGCCGCCGAGCAGTGAGGCGACGCCCAGCCGCAGCACCCGTCGGCGCTGTCCGACGAGCTCGCGCCGGTAGCCCACGGAGCCCGAGATGGACCCCGGCACCAGTCCGATGGTGTTGGACACGTTGGCCGTCACCGGGGGCACCCCGAACGCCAGCAGGGTCGGGAACGTGATCAACGTTCCCGACCCCACCACCGTGTTGATGGCACCGGCCGCGACGCCTGCGAGGAGGATCGCGGCGGCTTCGAACAGGCTCACTGAGCTGGCGGAACCTCTCCGGGCGGCACCTCGCCCGGCGCCACCGCCGGGTCGGTCTCGGGCTTGGGGGCAGGCATGTGCTTGCCCGGGTTGGCCGCGCGCTCGGCCTCGGCGATGGCCGCCTCGACGGCGGCGTTCGTGCTGCGGAGCTCGCTGTCGGGCGTCGTCAGCTGCGGCTCCGACGAGCCCATGTCGACGCGCTTGAGCGGCCCGTCCACCTTCGCGGGGATGCCCGCGACCTCGTGGATCGACGAGCCGAGCCCCTCGAGGGCCTTGGTGATCTCGGAGGGGATGACCCACACCTTGTTGGCGCTGCCCTCGGCGATCTTGGGCATCATCTGGAGGTACTGGTAGGCCAGCAGGGACTGGTCGGGCTGGCCGTCGTGGATCGCCTGGAAGACGGTCTGGATGGCCTGCCCCTCACCCTGGGCACGCAGGATCTGCGACTCCCGGTCCGCCTGGGCGCGCAGGATCAGCGACTCCCGGTCACCTTCGGCGTTGAGGATCGAGGACTGCTTGGAACCCTCGGCGGTCAGGATCGCCGCCTGCCGCTGGCCCTCGGCGGTCAGGATGACCGCGCGCTTCTCACGGTCGGCGCGCATCTGCTTCTCCATCGAGTCCTTGATGGAGGGCGGCGGGTCGATGCCCTTGAGCTCGACGCGGTTGACGCGGATGCCCCACTTGCCGGTGGCCTCGTCGAGGACGCCGCGCAGCCCGGAGTTGATCTGGTCGCGGCTGGTCAGCGTCTCCTCGAGGTCCATGCCGCCGACGATGTTGCGCAGCGTGGTCATCGTGAGCTGCTCGATCGCCTGGATGTAGTTGGCGATCTCGTAGGTCGCTGCGACCGGGTCGGTGACCTGGAAGTAGATGACGGTGTCGATCGAGACGACCAGGTTGTCCTCGGTGATCACCGGCTGCGGCGGGAACGAGACGACCTGCTCACGCAGGTCGATGAGGTAGCGGAGCCGGTCGATGAACGGCATCAGGATGTTGAGGCCGGCGGGCAGCGTGCCCTTGTACTTGCCGAACCGTTCGACGATGCCGGCGCGGGCCTGCGGGACGATGCGCACGGTCTTCGCGAGCAGCACGATGACGAACAGGACCAGCAGCGCCAGCAGGATCAGGGCGATCTCCATGGACGTCTCCTTCGGGAGATGAGGGGTGGATCAGGACTCGAGCCGGGCGACGGGGTGGACGACGGCCGTGGCGCCGCGGATCTCCAGCACCTCGACGGTCTCGCCCGCAGGGATGCTGGTGGTGTCGTCGTACGGTTCGGCGGTCCAGACCTCACCGGCGAGCTTGATCCGGCCGGCGGCCAGCCCCGAGATGTCCTCGGTGACCACGCCCTGCCTGCCGATCAGCTTGCCGTGCCCGAGCGACAGCTCGGGCCCCCCGTGCAGACGCTTGACCATCGTCGGCCGCACCGTGGCCAGTGCGGCCACCGAGGCGGCCGACGCGGCGAGGATCTGCACGGCGACGGGGAGGTCGAGGATGGCGGCGACCATGCCCACCGCGGCACCGGCCGCGAGCATGATCAAGATCAGGTCGAGGCTGAACATCTCGGCCAGGCCCAGCACGATCACGAGACCCAGCCAGGTCTCCCAAGCGTGGTCGCGTAGCCATTCCATGAGTCGAGCCTATCGGGTAGGCGGCTGCGCGACGGCAGGCATCAGACGGCGCGGCGTCCGTTGCGTCGGCGGGCGGCGTAGCGGCCGTCGGACTCGGTCAGCACCAGCGACATGGCGAAGGTCGCCGACAACGCCTCCTCGGTCACGACCTCGGGCAGCGGCCCCTGGGCGACGGCCTTCCCGTCGCGCAGAAGCAGTGCGTGCGTGAAGCCGGGAGGGATCTCCTCGACGTGGTGCGAGACCAGGATGGTGGCCGGCGAGTCGGCATCGAGCGCGAGCACCGAGAGCGTGCTGACGAGATCCTCGCGACCACCGAGGTCGAGACCGGCGGCCGGCTCGTCGAGCAGCAGCAGCTCGGGATCGGTCATCAGCGCCCGCGCGATCTGCACCCGCTTGCGCTCGCCCTCGCTCAGCGTGCCGAACGTGCGTTGGGCCAGGTGGGCCACACCCACCTCCACGAGCAGGCTGTGTGCTCGGTCGTGGTCGAGGGTGTCGTAGCTCTCGCGCCAGCGCCCCACCACGCCGTACGACGCGGACACGACGACGTCGCGCACCAGCTCACCGCGGGGCACCCGCTCGGCCAGGGCGGCGCTGGTCAGCCCGATGCGAGGCCGGAGCTCGAACACGTCGACGGTGCCGAGCACCTCGCCGAGAATGCCGACGACGCCACCCGTCGGGTGGATCTGGGCGGCCGCCACCTGCAGCAGGGTGGTCTTGCCGGCGCCGTTGGGTCCGAGGATGACCCAGCGCTCGTCCTCCTCCACCGTCCAGTCGATGCCGTCGAGCAGGATCGCCGGGTTGTCGGCTGGGCCTCGTCGGACGCTGACGTCGGCGAACTCGAGCACGGCGGACATGGCGCTCACCCTAAGGGGTGTCGCGAGCCGACGCGGAGGTAGCCTCGACCGCCGTGACGAGCCTTCCCGACGCCGCCCGCCTCGCCTGGTGGGGTACCGCCTGGCTGCGCGGGCACGTGGTGACCGACCTCCTGCTGGATGCGGTGACGGGTGCGGACGCGGTGCACGAGGTGCGGGACGCGGCCGCCGGGAGCCCGCCGATGACGCTGCTCGACGCGCTTCTCGACGTGCGGAACGGCGGTGGCGACTCGCTGGGCCTGGCCCTGCCGGTCGAGGGCGACCTGCTCGGCCTGGGTGGGCCGGCCGCACTCAACATCGACGCACTGGAGGTCGGCGAGGCTGCCGTGTCCGGGACTGCCGGGATCGCGCTCGTCCCGCACCGGGTCGGCCGTGCCGTGCTGTGGCGGATGCACACGGCCTCGCGGCGCCAGCTGCCCGACGTCGGCGAGGCCGACCGCGGCTTGCGCGCCGCGCTGCTCGAGAGCGCCAACGCGCTCGCGGCGCTGGACGTCGCCCGTTGGCGACCGGAGGTGGCCGACGAGCTGATGGACCTGCGCCGGGTGACCGCGCTCGACGCTCCGGACGGCACTCCCCCGCGCTGCGTCGAGCTGGCCGGGCGCGGACTGCGGTGCGAGGTCATCGCCGAGCTGGCGCTGGCAGACGACGGGGGCGCGGTGACGACCATGGAGATGACGGCACGCCGCAACGCCCTGCGCCCGCTGGAGTACGCCGCCCGCCGGGCCGTCGTGGCCGCCTGCTCGCCGGAGGTGTGGCCCTCCTGACCGGCTCGCCTCGCACGTCGTACCGCTCGACCGGTGGGTCGCGCCGGTCCACGCCACGACGCGCCGCCGCCGCGTCCGGCTGGTCGCAGTAGCCTCGGTCTCCCATGGACGATCTGCCCGCGCCCCACGAGGACCCGCCCAAGACGCTGCTGATCACCCTGACCGGCAAGGACCGGCCGGGCGTGACCTCCTCGATCTTCTCGCGGCTCGCGGCCGCCGGGGTCGAGGTGCTCGACATCGAGCAGATCGTGCTGCGCCGGCGCCTGGTCCTCGGCGTGCTGGTCACCGCCCCGCGGGACTGGAAGAGGCTGCGCACCGTCATCGAGGAGACCGCGGCCGACCTCGGCATGAACGTCGACGTCGACCGCGGTGTCGGCGACAACAAGGTCCGCCGCGAGGGTCGGTCGCACGTCACGATCATCGGCTCCCCGCTCAAGGCGTCGGCGATGGCGGCCATCGCGGGCCGGATCGCCGACAGCGGTGCCAACATCGACCGCATCGAGCGGATGGCGCGCTACCCGGTCACCGCGATCGACCTCCACGTCTCGGGCACGAGCCCCGAGCGGCTGCGCACGCTGCTGGCCATCGAGGCGGCGACCCTGGGCGTCGACATCGCCGTCCAGCCGGCCAACCTGATGCGGCGCGGCATGCGGCTGATCGTCATGGACGTCGACTCGACCCTCATCCAGGGCGAGGTGATCGAGATGCTCGCCGCCCACGCCGGGCATGCGGTCGAGGTCGCCCGCGTCACCGAGGCAGCGATGCGGGGCGAGCTCGACTTCGAGTCGTCGCTGCGGCAGCGCGTCAGCCTGCTCGAGGGCATCGACGCGTCCGCTCTCGACGAGGTGTACGACGCCATCGAGCTCGCACCCGGCGCCCGGACCATGGTGCGCACCCTGCGCCGTCTCGGCTACCGGTTCGCGATCGTCTCGGGGGGGTTCAGCCAGATCACCGACCGGCTCGCCGAGGACCTCGGCATCCACTACTCACGGGCCAACGAGCTCGAGATCGTCGACGGCAAGCTGACGGGCCGCATCATCGGCGACGTCGTCGACCGGGCCGGGAAGGCCACTGCACTGCGGGAGTTCGCCGAGAAGGTCGGCGTGACGGAGGCCGCCGTCATCGCGATCGGCGACGGCGCCAACGACCTCGACATGCTCAACGCTGCCGGGCTCGGCATCGCCTACAACGCCAAGCCGTTGGTGCGCAGCGCGGCCGACACGTCGGTGAACGTGCCCTACCTCGACGCGATCGTCTACCTGCTCGGCATCTCCCGCGAGGAGATCGAGGCGGCGGACGCCGAGTTCGGCATCGTCACGCCGGCTCCGCCGGTCGACTGAGGATCACTGGCGCCGGCCGATCACGCAGGTGCCGTCGACCTCGTCGTCCAGCACCACCTCGGGCACGAAGCCGCGCCAGAGCATCCGCGACGCCGTCGCGTCGGCCTGCCGGCGGCTGGTCTCGATGATGACCACGCCGGTCGGCGAGAGCAGCGGGCGCGCGGCCGCTGCCACCTGGTCCTGGAGGTTCGTGCCGTCGGGGCCACCGTCGAGGGCCTCGGTCGGCTCGTGCAACCGGGCCTCCGAGGGCATCAGCGCGATCTCGTCCGTCGGCACGTACGGCGCGTTCGCGACGAGCACGTCGACCCGGCCGACGTAGTCGACCGGCACCGACGCAGCCAGGTCACCCACCTCCGCGTGCCCGCCGAGCCGCTCCAGGTTGAGGCGCGCGCACGCCACCGCGGCGGGGTCGACGTCGCTCGCGAACACGGTTGCGTCAGCGCGGGCCGCTGCGATCGCGGTCGCCACCGGTGCGGCGCCACAGCACAGCTCGACCAACAGGCCGTGCCGAGGCAGGTGCTCCAGCGCCTGCTGGAGCAGGATCTCGCTGCGCCGCCGCGGCACGAAGACTCCCGCCGCGACGTGGATCCGCACCCCGGCGAACTCCGCCCAGCCGAGGATGTGCTCGAGCGGCTCGCCAGCCACCCGGTCGAGCAGCGCCGCCGCCAGCTCGGACCCGTCGAACTGGGCGAGCAGCAGGCCGGCCTCCTCCTCGGCGAAGACCGAGCCCGACTCACGCAGCTGCGCGGCGACCTCGTCGACGCCGAGCCGGTCAGCCACGGCCGACGTGGAAGGCGGCGACCCGGGCCGAGCCGAGCTCGAGGTCGGCCCACTCGCCGTCGTACTCGAAGATCGTCAGGGCACCGGTCGGGAATCCGCCCGCCATCTCGCTCATCGCCGCCTCGTCACCGAGGCCGTCGGAGAGCAGCTGCGCGAGATAGCCCATGGTCGGGTTGTGGCCGATGACCAGCAGCGAGCGCACCGGCTCGGGCACCAGCCGCAGCAGGTCGAGCGCCGACTCCGGCCCAGCGGTGTACAGCGCCGTGTCGAAGTCGGGCTCGACGTTCCAGCCTGTCGCGTCGGCGACGGACTGCCAGGTCTCGCGGGTGCGCACCGAGCTCGAGACGAGCACGTGGTCCGGCACGAAGTCCACCGACGCCAGCCAGGCGCCGGCCTCCGCGGCATCGGCACGACCCCGGTCGGCAAGGGTGCGTTCGATGTCTGATGGCGCGACCTGCTCGGCCTTGGCATGACGCATGACCGCCACGCGGCGCGAGGAGGGTCGGGAGTCCGTGTGCACGGGCCCAGTGTGACTGCCGTTAACCTCCCTGTCATGCCTGAACACCCCCGTGGCCCGCTGCTCATCATCGGCGGCGCCGAGGACAAGCTCCGCAAGCGCACCATCTTGAAGGAGTTCGTCACCGCCAGCGGCGGGCCGGAGGCCCGCATCGCGGTCATCCCCACCGCCTCCTCGCTCGGCGACGAGGTCACGGAGGTGTACGACGCCATGTTCCGCAAGCTGGGCGCGGCCGACGTCGTGCCGGTGCGCCCGGAGAGCCGCGCCGACGCCGGCGACCCCGAGCTGGTGGCCCGGCTGGCCTCGGCGACCGGCATCTTCATGACGGGCGGCAACCAGCTCAAGCTGTCCGCCATCATCTGCGGCACCCCGCTCGGCGACGCGATCGTCGAGGCCCACCAGCGGGGGGTCGTGGTGGCCGGCACCTCGGCGGGCGCGAGCATCCAGTCGTCCCACATGGTCGCCTTCGGCGTGGGCGGGACGACACCCAAGCAGCGGATGACGCAGGTCGCCGCCGGTCTCGGACTGGTCCAGTCGACCGTGATCGACCAGCACTTCGACCAGCGCAACCGCTACGGTCGGCTGCTGATGATCATCAGCCAGTCTCCGCAGCTCCTCGGCATCGGCATCGACGAGGACACCGCCGCCGTCGTGACGTTCGAGGACGGCCGCGAGATGCTGCGCGTCGCCGGTCGGGGCGCCGTGACGATCTTCGACGGGTCGCACATGGTGACCAACGCCTACGAGGCCAAGCGCTCGTCGCCGCTGCTCGCGAGCGGCGTCGTGCTGCACATCCTGCCCGCCGGCCAGTCGTTCGACCTGAGCAGCCGGCAGCTGGTCCCCTACGTCCCCGAGGTGGCGCCCGAGGACGCCGCCGAGATCGCCGAGGCCCAGCACGACATGCGCCAGCTCGCCCGTGACATCGCGGCAGCCGACCGCTCGCCCCAGGCCCTGCGGGCCCGGCTCGCCCGCAAACGTCCATCAGTCCGCACGTCCCCCACCTCCCCCGACGGAGACAACCCATGAGCGAGCGCCCCACTCCCGACCTGCGAATCCTCGAGACCCGCGTCTACCGCGGCGCCAACGTGTGGTCCTACGACCAGGCGATCCATCTGGTCGTCGACCTCGGCTCACTGGAGCAGTTCCCGACCAACACGCTGCCCGGGTTCACCGACGAGCTCCTCTCGAAGCTTCCCGGCCTGCGCGAGCACTCCTGCTCCCGCGGTCGCCGCGGCGGGTTCGTCGAGCGGCTCAACGAGGGCACTTGGCTGGGCCACGTCGCCGAGCACGTCGCGCTCTCGCTCCAGCAGGTGGTCGGCCACGACATCCGGCGCGGCAAGACCCGGCAGGTGAAGGGCCAGACCGGCGTCTACAACGTCGTCTACGGCTACGTCGACGAGCAGGTGGGGCTGCTCGCGGGCAAGCTCGCCGTACGGCTGGTCAACCACCTCGTGCAGGGCGACCCCGACCTCGACTGGGAGACCGAGCTCGAGAGCTTCATCCTCAAGGCCGAGCGGTCGGCGTTCGGCCCGTCGACGCAGGCGATCCTCGACGAGGCCGTGTCGCGTGACATCCCGTGGATCCGCCTCAACCCGCACTCGCTGGTGCAGCTCGGCCAGGGCGTCCACGCCAAGCGCATCCGCGCCACGATGACCTCCAACACCTCCTCCATCGCGGTCGATGTCGCCTCCGACAAGGACCTCACCACCAAGCTGCTGGGCGCGGCCGGTCTCCCGGTGCCCAAGCAGGACTCCGTGCGTACGGCGGACCAGGCCGTCACGGTCGCCCACCGCATCGGCTGGCCGGTCGTGCTCAAGCCGCTGGACGGCAACCACGGGCGCGGCGTCTGCCTGAACCTGACCAGCGACGACGAGGTGCGCGAGGCGTTCGAGACCGCCAAGGACCAGTCACGGGGCGGCTGGGTCATCGTCGAGTCGTTCGTGACGGGCAAGGACTACCGCTGCCTGATCATCAACGGCCGGATGGAGGCCATCGCCGAGCGGGTGCCCGCGCACGTCGTCGGTGACGGCACCGCCACCGTCGAGCAGCTCGTCGAGCTCACCAACGCCGACCCGCGACGCGGTGTCGGCCACGAGAAGGTGCTCACCCGCATCAAGATCGACGCCGCCGCCGTCGAGGTGCTGGCCGGCCAGGGACACACCCTCGACTCCGTGCCCGACCAGGGCGAGATGGTCAAGCTGGCGCTGACCGGCAACATGTCGACCGGCGGCATCTCCATCGACCGCACCTTCGAGGCGCACCCCGAGAACATCGAGATCGCCGAGGAAGCAGCCCGGATGATCGGCCTCGACATCGCCGGCATCGACTTCATCTGCCCCGACATCACCGAGCCGGTGCGCGAGACCGGCGGCGCGATCTGCGAGGTCAACGCCGCTCCCGGCTTCCGGATGCACACCCACCCGACGATCGGCGAGCCCCAGTTCATCGCCAAGCCGGTCGTCGACATGCTCTTCCCCGCGGGTGCACAGAGCCGGATCCCCATCGTGGCCGTCACCGGCACCAACGGCAAGACGACCACCAGCCGCATGATCAGCCACATCTTCAAGGGCATGGGCCGCAAGGTCGGCATGACCTCGACCGACGGTGTGGTCATCGACGAGCGTCTGCTCATCAAGGCCGACGCGTCGGGTCCGCGGAGTGCCCGGATGGTGCTGCAGAACCCCCGCGTCGACTTCGCCGTCTTCGAGGTCGCCCGTGGCGGCATCCTGCGCGAGGGGCTCGGCTACGAGCGCAACGACGTCGCCGTCGTCCTGAACGTGCAGCCCGACCACCTCGGCCTGCGCGGCATCGACACGATCGAGCAGCTCGCCGACGTGAAGGCCGTGCTGGTGGAGGCCGTGCCGCGCGACGGGCACGCCGTGCTCAACGCCGACGACCCGCTGGTGCGCGGGATGCGCCGGCGCTGCTCGGGCCAGGTCGTGTGGTTCTCGATGGAGGAGCCGGGCTCCGAGGTGCGCGAGATGATCGACGCCCACTGCCGCCGCGGTGGCAAGGCGCTGGTGCTGAACCCGTCCGACCGCGGCGAGATGATCGTGGTCAAGCACGGCCGTCGCGAGATGCAGCTGGCGTGGACCCACCTGTTGCCGGCGACCTTCGGCGGCCGCGCCAGGATGAACGTGCAGAACGCACTCGGCGCGGCGGCCGCCGCCTTCGCCGCGGGCGCCCCGCTGCACGACATCCGCCAGGGGCTGCGCACCTTCTCGACCAACTACTACCTGTCCCCCGGTCGCCTCAACGAGGTCGAGGTCAACGGCGTCAACGTGATCGTCGACTACTGCCACAACGCGCCCGGCATGAGGGCGCTCGGCGACTTCGTCGACCGCCTCGGCGAGTCCATGGAGTCGTCGCACGACCTCGCGCGGCTCTCCCGCATCGGCATCATCGCCACCGCCGGCGACCGACGCGACGAGGACATGACCGAGCTCGGCGTCATCGCCGCCCAGCACTTCGACGTGGTGATCGTGCGCGAGGACGAGGCGCTGCGTGGTCGCGAGCGCGGCGACATCGCCGCCCTGGTCACCGAGGGCGTCAAGACCGCGATGGCCGAGGGCAGCCGCTGCAAGCAGGTCGAGACGGTGCTCGACGAGATCAAGGCGGTACGCCGCGCGATGAGCCGCGCCAACAAGGGCGACCTGGTGGTCGTCTGCGTCGACAAGCACGGCCAGGTGATGTCGGAGCTGGAGAACTGGTCGAAGACGGCACAGGCCGGCTCGGGCGCCTCCGACGAGAACCCCACCGCCGACCCTGACTACGTGCCGGCCGCCAGCGACGAGTGAGCCGAGGGACAACTTCTCCGGCCCCTGGTGCGTCCCAGCAACGACACGTCACCGACCTCGAGGAGAAGCGTTGTGAAGTCCACCCTGCCCACGACGACCGTGTGCCTGGGCGTGCTCGCCCTGGGATCCCTGATGGCAGCGGCCGGCCCGGCGAGCGCCGCTCCGACCTGCAACGGGCTGCCCGCCACCATCGCCCCCGCGCACGGCACCGCGACGGTCACCGGCACCGAGGGTGACGACGTCATCGTCGCCACCGACTTCTTCATCCTCGACGCGCGAGGAGGCGACGACACGCTCTGCCTGGCCGTCACGTCGAGTGGTGAGCGCGACGTGCACGCCGGTCTCGGCAACGACTGGGTGTCGTTCAGTGCGGGCGGCCCCGGCACCACGGTCTACCTCGGCGACGGCTCCGACACCTACCTCGGCTCCGAGGGCAGCGACGCAGTCCGCGCCGAGGAGTTCGTCGACGAGTCCGAGGGTCCCGTCGGCTCGTCCGGCATCGATGTGATCCACACCTTCGGCGGCGACGACATGGTCTGGACCGGCAACCGCTCGCTGCCCAACGACGACCGGGTGGACCTCGGCGCAGGTGACGACTCGTTGCGCTGGGAGGGCGACGCCGGTGGCACGCCGACCCTCGTCGGCGGTGCGGGCCGGGACCGGATGGACGTCTCCAACGGCGAGTTCGGCGGCCGGAGCATCACCCTCGACCTGCGCGAGGAGCGGGGCTTCATCGGCGGCGTCCGCTTCGGCACCTGGAGTTCGTTCGAGGACGCGAGTGTCGAGCACCTCGACGGGCGCGCCGTCGTCGTCGGGACAGCCGGCCCCGATCGCATCGATGTCTTCGCGACCAAGGGCTCGAAGGTGCGCGCCCGCGGGGGTCGCGACGTGGTGACGCTTGACGGTTGCGGCGCGGTCGTGGGCGGCAGCGGTCCCGACAGGCTCTCGGCCCCGGGTAACTGCCGGGCCGGCGTACGCCTCTCGGGTGGTCGGGGTGCCGACCGCCTCAAGGGCGGGGTCGGTGACGATCGGCTCGTCGGCGGACCCGGCCGCGACAGGGCGTACGGCAGCCTCGGCAGCGACCTGTGCCGGGCCGAGGTGAAGCGCTCGTGCGAGCGGTGACCACGAGCGGAGCCACCCCGAGGTGAGCGATGTCCGACCCGTCGCCGCGCTCGGGTCGGCATCGTGAAGGCCGTCGCGCCGGCTGCTGCCCCGCCCAGGACCGGGTAGCCCGGGGCAGATTTGTCGTTCGACCGATGGCCGGCAGCGAATTTGCCCCGGACTACCCCGCGATGCCGGGTCGTGCGGTCGTCGGCTCGATGCTGGCGGCGCGCACCTTCGCGGCCAGTGCCTCCGAGCTGTCGGCGGTGCCACCGCTCTCGGCGATCCACTCGTAGCACTCCTCCCGCTCGGCGTGACACATCAGCCCGATCACGTCGCCGGGCTCGGCGAGCGCGACCATCGCGGCCAGGCACTCGACCTCGGTCGGCCAGGACTCGATCTCGGTCACCCCGACCCGGGCGGCGCCGGCGCGGAGCAGACCGTCGAGCTCCTCGGTGCTGCGGCCCCGGAGGTAGCGCTCCTTGTGCCCGATGGCCACCACGTCGCTGTCGCGGGCGCCGATCTCCCCCAGCATCTCGATCAGGTCGTCGGTGCGGTCGCCCACCGCGCCGAGCCCGAGGATCAGCCGGCGGCCGGGAGCACGGACGCCGTTCATGATCTCGAGCATCGCCTCGAGGCTGGCCTCGTTGTGGGCGAGGTCCATCACGACCGACGCCGTGCCCTCGGTCACGGCGACGGTGAAGAAGTTCATCCGGCCGGGGTTGTGCTCGGCGTCGGGTCGGAACGACCGCAGACCCTCGATCACGACGTCGCGCGGGATGCCGATGGCCAGCGACGCCGACGCGGCCGCCAGCGAGTTCTCGACGTTGAAGCGTGAGAGGCCGGCCAGCGTCATGGGTACGTCGACGAGCTCGAGCATCGGGTCGGGGTCGGCGCCGGGGCGGAGCACGCACAGCCAGCCGTCGATGACGGTCGTGGCCCGACCACCGTCGTTGAGCACCTCGCGTACGCCGGGTGAGTCGGGGTCGCGGGAGAACACCCACGGCTTGGCCACGATCACCGAGCGCATCGCGTAGACGCGCGGGTCGTCGGCGTTCAGCACGGCCCAACCCTGCTTGCGGGTGATGCGCGGCACCACCGCCTTCACCTCGGCGAGCTGGTCGACGGTGTCGATGCCCTGGAGGCCGAGATGGTCGGCCGTCACGTTGGTGACCACGGAGACGTCGTTGCGGGTGAGACCGATGCCCTTGAGCAGGATGCCGCCGCGGGCCGTCTCGGTGACGGCGAGCTGGACGTTCTCGTGCGCCAGGACGCGCCCCGCACCACTGGGGCCGGAGTAGTCGCCGGCCTCGATCAGCTCGCCGTCGACGTAGATGCCGTCGGTGTTGGACCAGCCGACGAGCATGTTGTTGGTCCGCGCGATGTGCGCGATCATCCGGCTGGTCGTGGTCTTGCCGTTGGTGCCGGTCACCGCGACCACGGGCACCCTCGGGGTGATGGTGTGCGGGGCCGCCCCCCGAGGCGACTCCGCCACCCGGGCGGCCGCCTCGCTGACCACGGCGTCGACGTCGCTGCTGGGCAGGTGGTCGATCACGTCGGC
This sequence comes from uncultured Actinomycetota bacterium, assembly GCA_963781515.1. Taxonomy (GTDB): domain Bacteria; phylum Actinomycetota; class Actinomycetes; order Propionibacteriales; family Nocardioidaceae; genus Nocardioides. The sequence goes on along the minus strand of CAWAGL010000014.1, from coordinate 64,984 downwards.
GACCGCCAGGCCCATCGCCTGGGCACGGTCCCGGTTGCGCCACGGGAACGCCACGATGACCTGGTTGGGGTCGGTGGTCGAGCGCACGCGTACGGCGAGCCGCGCCGTACCCGACTCGGCGGCGATCGCCCGCACCAGCCGCTCGACCGCTCGCAACGCGAACCGCTGCCGGAACCCCGTCTCGGGCTCCCCCGGCCGGGCGTTCCTCAGCCCGATGCGGCTCGCGAACCGGGTCGCCCGATCGGTGGGGGCGGTGGCGATCGCACCGATGTCGAGGGTCAGCTTGATCGCGGCCCGCGGGAAGTAGAGGTTGGGCCCCTCCAGAACGCGGAGTTCGACGAGTGAGGTCACGGCCGCACGCTATCGAAGGCACGCCGTCCATGGCAGGGCCGACCCCGAGCGGTGAGCCAGGGTCGGTTCAAGGGTGCCGAAACGACCAGAGGTCACCGGGGCCTGGGGCGCCTGGGTCCGGGCCGGCCACTGCGGCGCCCGAGCGGTGAGCCAGGGTCGGTTCAAGGGTGCTGGAACGACCTCTGGTCACCGGGGCGCGCGGCGCTTGCGTCTGAACCGGCCACTGTGGCGCCCGAGCGGTGAGCCAGGGTCGGTTCAAGGGTGCCGAAACGACCTCTGGTCACCGGAGCGCGGGGCGTTTGCGTCCGAGCGGTGAGCCCGGGTCGCTCGGGACAGCACAAACCGTCCCCAGCTCACCGCTGGGCAACAGATCGGTCGGCGCGGCTGACCCCCAGGAGGTCGCTCACCCTCGCGAACAGCGCATCCCACTCGGCCCCGAAGTCGGGTCCGCCGCCCGGGTAGCCGTTGGCCACCAGCGAGCGATGGATCTCGCGCAGCATCGCGCGCGGCGTCGCCAGCTTCTCCTTGGTGACCTGGACGTACGAGATCGACTGGTCGCGCATCAGGCGATAGCGGTCGATGTCGGCGACGTACTGGTCGCGGCTCGTCTGGTGCTGCTCGCCCTCGTATTCGACGACTGTCCGCCACTCCTCGAACCAGAGGTCACCAAGCACGACCAGCCGCTCGGAGAGAGCGATGGGCGCGTTCGACGACGGCTTCGGCAGTCCAGCGGCCTCCACGAGAGCCCGGACCTCGGACTCACGAAGTGATCGGGATCGGTCGTCGAGGTGATGGCTGACCCAGAGCGCCTCGTCGGCGCCACGTCGCCAGAGCTGGGCCAGGGCCAGCGCCGTCAGCTCTGCGTGGGTCATGTGACCGCGGCGGAGGAGCCAGTCGCCCACCTTGACGGCGTCGATCAGCCGGGCCGTGGCGCAGTAGGACACGAAGGCCGCAGCCGGGGTCACGCCGACATCGTCGATGGGCGGAAGGTCGCGGGTGCGGTGGACGAAGATGTCTCGGACCGCCAGATGCAGGTCGCCCTCCACCACGAAGCGCAGCGGTCGCCGCGGCCCGAAGTCGAGACCGAGCAGCTGCAATCTGGTGATGCCGGTGACGTGGGCGCGCTCCGGCAGCGCCAGGGTGGCGGCGAGGACCCAGTCCAGCTCCGTCATCGGGTGACCCCGATGACGCCAGACCCTGGGGTAGACGCGCACGAAGCGGCCGCCGCGCAGCATCCGCGGTGTCACACCGGCAGCCATCGCCTGGTCGCGGGTGAACGGGGCATCGGTCAGGGCTCGCGGTATCGGTCGCATGGAGTCACCCCAGCGTCGACCGCCGACCTCCCTGCGGTCGTCGTACTTCACCTGTGCAGGAGCCGCCTCAGCGCGAGCCTGTGGATGCTTTCAGGTCCGTCCCAGGCGGGTCAGCGCCGACCGGCGGTGCGTCCGGGTCGGTTGCTGGGCCGCAAAGCGACCCATGCTCACCGCTCAAGACGGCCACGCCCGCCAGCGGTGAGCCAGGGTCGGTCGAGAAGCCGCAAAACGACCCCCACTCACCGCTCAAGAAGCCCAGCCCGACGAGCGACCAGCGGTGAGCCAGGGTCGGACGAGAAGCCGCAAAACGACCCCCACTCACCGCTCAAGAAAGCCCAGCCCGACCAGCGACCAACGTGAGCCAGGGTCGGACGAGAAGCCGTAAAACGACCCCCACTCACCGCTCAAGACGGCCACGCCCCGCCAGCGGTGAGCCAGGGTCGTTCGAGAAGCCGCAAAGCGACCCCCACTCACCGCTCAAGAAGGTCCAGCGGGCAGCTCAGAGCCCCATCGCGTGGAAGCCACCGTCGACGTGCACGATCTCGCCGGTGGTGGCGGGGAAGAAGTCCGACAGCAGCGCGCAGACGGCCCTCGCCGTCGGGTCGTGGTCGGACTCGTTCCACCCGAGGGGGGCGCGGTCCTTCCACGCCGACTCGAGGTCCTCGAAGCCCGGGATCGCCTTGGCGGCCAGGGTCTTGAGGGGTCCGGCAGCAACCAGGTTGCACCGGATGCCGTCGGGGCCGAGGTCACGGGCCAGGTAGCGCGAGGTCGACTCGAGGGCGGCCTTCGCCACCCCCATCCAGTCGTACGCCGGCCACGCGTTCGTCGCGTCGAAGGTCAGCCCCACGATCGAGCCGCCCGAGGCCATCAGCGGGCGGGAGGCCACGGCCAGCGACTTCAGCGAGTACGCCGAGACCTGCAGCGCCTGGGCGACGTCGTCCCACGGGCCGTCGAGGAACTTGCCGCCGAGCAACGTGGCGGGGTTGCCGTAGGCGATGGAGTGCACCACGCCGTCGAGACCGTCGACGTGCTCGCGTACGGCGTCGGCGAGGCCGTCGAGGTGCGACTGGTCGGTGACGTCGAGCTCGATCACCGGCGGCTCGGCCGGCAGTCGCTTGGCGATGCGCTTGGTGATGTTGAGGGCGCGGCCGAAGTTGGAGATGAGCACGGTCGCACCCTGCTCCTGGGCGACCTTCGCGGTGGCGAAGCCGATGGAGGAGTCCATCGTCACGCCCGCCACGAGGATGCGCTTGCCGTCGAGGATTCCCATGTCAGTGCCCCATTCCGAGTCCACCGTCGACCGGGATGACGGCCCCGGTGACGTACGCCGCGCCGTCGGAGGCCAGCCACGCAACCGCGGACGCGACTTCGTCCGGGGTGGCGTAGCGCCCCAACGGCACCTGGTCCTTGATCTGCTTCTTCTGGTCGTCGGTCAGCACCGAGGTCATGTCGGTCTCCACGAAGCCGGGCGACACGACGTTCGCGGTGATCGAGCGGCTGCCGAGCTCCCGTGCCAGCGACCTGGCCATGCCGACGAGCCCGGACTTGGAGGCCGCGTAGTTGACCTGGCCGGCGGAGCCGAGCAGGCCGACCACCGAGGAGATGAAGATGATGCGGCCGCGACGCAGCCGGAGCATGCCCTTGGAGGCCCGCCGGGCCAGCCGGAACGACCCGGTGAGGTTGGTGGCGATGACGCTGTCCCAGTCGTCGTCGGACATCCGCAGCACCAAGGTGTCGGCGGTGATGCCGGCATTGGCGACGAGCACCTCGACGGGCCCGTGCGCCTCCTCGATCTGGACGAAGGCCGCGTCGACCGCGGACTGGTCGGTGATGTCGCACCGCACGTCGAGGGCGCCGTCGGGCGCTCCCCCGCTGCGGGTCGTCACCGCGACCTTGTCGCCGTTGGCGATGAACGCCTCGGCGATGGCGCGACCGATGCCCCGGTTGCCACCGGTGACCAGGACGGAACGAGGTTCACTCACGGGCAACGACGCTAGCCATTACCGCGGGGTAGGCCCATTCGGCCCCAGATTGCGAGACGGGTCGCTCGCTGCGCCTGCTCACTCGTCCTCGAGACGGAAGCCGACCTTCATGCCGACCTGGTAGTGCTCCACGGCGCCGTCCTTGGCCTGGCCACGGATCTGGGTCACCTCGAACCAGTCGATGTGGCGAAGCGTCTGCCCGGCTCGGGCGATGCCGTTCTCAATGGCCTGGTCGATGCCGTCGGGCGAGGTGCCGACGATCTCGCTGACCCGGTACGTGCGGTTGGACATGGTCGCTCCCTGAGGTCTCGGGCTGGGTCTGCCTGGGTCTGCATGGTAGCGACGTACAGTGTTGAGCATGACTCGCCTGCGTGCCCACGACCATGCGGCAGCAGTGCGGATCACGACCGCCGCCGAGAGTCGCGAGGCCGACATCTCCGCTCGTCAGCGCCGCTACGTCATCTCGATGGGCATCCGCACGCTGTGCTTCATCGCAGCGATCCTCGTCGGCCCCGGCTGGGTGCGCTGGGTGCTGGTCGCCGGGGCCCTGCTGCTGCCCTACGTCGCCGTGGTGATGGCCAACGTGGCCGCACCCCGCTCGGACGACTTCGAGCTGCGTCAGGACCTCTCGCGCAACGCCCTCCCCGCAGGCCCCACAGAGCCCTTGAGACCGACCCCGCCGAGGTCCGATTTCGGGCTCGACACGCCCGGGCGGAACGGCCCGGGATGAGTTGGAAAATGCTTTCCACCGTGCAATGATCGATCCGGCGAATTCAGCATCCCCCGTCTGAATTCGCTGTGGTGCCGGACGGCTTCCCCCGTGGCTGTCCGGCACCGCTCATTTCCCGGACCTGCCCCGCGCGAGGAGCCATGGACCAGCCCGTCGAGCCGCCCATCTGCTCGGCCAGGGGCTGCACCGCGCCGGCCGTGTGGGATCTGCAGTGGAACAACCCCAAGATCCACACGCCCGAACGGCGCAAGATCTGGCTTGCCTGCGCCGATCACCGTGAGAGCCTCTCGCAGTTCCTGGCGGCCCGGCAGTTCCTGCGCGACGTGGTGCCGCACCAGGACTGAGAGCCGGCTCCCGAGCTAGCCGCCGATGGCCGACATCGGCCGGGTCGGCTGGAGGAAGCTGGGGTCGTCGATGCCGTGCCCGGCGAGCTTGCCGCGCATCGCGATCACCCAGCGCTCGGCGATCTCCTGGTCGCTGGCGCCCGAGCGCAACGCCGTACGCAGGTCGGACTCGCTGCGCGCGAACAGGCAGTTGCGGACCTGGCCGTCAGCGGTCAGCCGCACCCGGTCGCAGTCGCCGCAGAACGGTCGCGTCACCGACGCGATGATGCCGACCGTCGCCGGGCCGCCGTCGACGGTGAACAGCTCCGCCGGGGCGCTGCCGCGTGGCTCCTCGGCGGGCGTGAGCTCGAACTCCCGCTCGAGCCGCTCGAGGATCTCGTCGGCGGTCACCATCTCGGTGCGGGACCAGTCGTGCTGGGCGTCGAGGGGCATCTGCTCGATGAACCGGAGGTGGTAGCCCCCGTCGATCGACCAGCGCAGCAGCTCGGCGGCCTGGTCGTCGTTGACACCGCGCAGCAGCACGGCGTTGATCTTGACCGGGCCGAGCCCGGCGTCGCGGGCGGCCTCGAGGCCGGCGACCACGTCGTGCAGCCGGTTGCGCCGGGTGATCTGCTCGAACGTGTCGGCGCGGACCGTGTCGAGGCTGACGTTGACCCGGTCGAGGCCGGCGTCGGCGAGGGTCTGCGCGGTGCGCGCCAGACCGAGTGCGTTGGTGGTGAGCGACGTCTCGACACCGCCCAGCTGGTGGGTGCGCCGGATGATGTCGGGCAGGCCGCGACGCAGCAGCGGCTCACCGCCGGTGAACCGGACCTCCAGGACCCCCAGCTGCTGGACGCCGATGGTGACGAGCCGCACCACCTCGTCGTCGGTCAGCGTCTGCTCGGTCGGCATCCAGTCGAGTCCCTCGGCCGGCATGCAGTAGGAACAGCGCAGGTTGCACCGGTCGGTCAGGGAGACGCGCAGGTCCGTGGCCACCCGGCCGAAGCGATCTTCCAAGGCGTGAGTCACCAGCCCATCCTAGGTGGTGGCCCCAGCCGCCCGAACGGGACGCCCGGCACGCAGATAACCTCGTGCGGTGCGACGTCTCAGGTTCCTGCTCAGTCGCCGGTGGGTGATCTTCCTCCTCGTCGTCGTCGCCCTGGCCTGGGTGGCCTGGCGTCTCGGCGAGTGGCAGTTCCACCGCCTGGCCGACCGCCAGGAGCGCAACGCGATCATCGAGCGCAACGAGGCCCTGCCGCCCGCGCCGGTGGCCGACGTGCTGGCCGTGGGCGACGAGGTCTCCGACCAGGAGCAGTGGCGGGTCGTGGAGGCAACCGGCACCTACGACCCCGGCGACACCGTCGTCGTGCGCTACCGCACCCGCAAGGGCACCTCCGGCGTCGACCTGGTGGTGCCGCTGGTGCTCCCCGACGGTACGGCGCTGCTCGTCGACCGCGGCTGGGTCGCCACCGAGACCCGCGGCAGCACCCCCGACGACCTGCCCGACCCGCCGACGGGCGAGGTCACGGTCACCGGTTGGGTGCGCCAGGACGCGACCGGGGACAGCACCGACGTCACCGACCAGTCGACGCGGTCCATCTCGAGCACCCGCATCGGTGCCGCGCTCGGCCGGCCCGTGCTAGGCGGCTTCGTCGACCTCAAGAGCGAGTCGCCCGTCGCCGACACCCCCCTGACCCCGGCAGAGCTGCCCGAGCTCGACAACGGACCACACTTCTTCTACGGGCTCCAGTGGTGGTTCTTCGGCCTGCTCGCGGTGTTCGGCTTCTTCTACCTCATGTACGACGAGTGGCGGGGCGTGCGCCCGCGGCGAACCGGCCAGCACGACGCAGGCGACTCACAGGCAGGCGACTCACAGGGAGCGCAGCATCCCGCCGTCGACCGGGAGCATCACGCCCGTCAGGAATGACGCGGCCGGGGACAGCAGGAACGCCGCCACCCGGCCGAACTCCTCGGGCTCGCCGTAGCGACCCATGGGGATGGTGCGGATCGCCGCCTCACGGGCGGCCTCCTGGTCTCCGGTCGACGCGTCGAGCTCGGCGACCCGCTCGGTGCCGATGCGTCCGGGCAGGAGTCCGTTGACCCGGACCCCGCGGGGGCCCAGCTCGTCGGCCAGCGTCTTGGCGACCATGGCCAGCCCGGGGCGAAGCCCGTTGGAGATGGCCATCTCGGCCAGCGGCATCCGCACGCTCGACGACAGCACCAGCGCCAACGAGCCGCCCGCAGGCAGCTCCCTGCCGATCTCGCGGCACAGCCGCACCGCACCCAGGAACACCGACCCGAAGGCCGTCGACCACTGGTCGTCGGTGATCGCGTCCACCGACCCCTTGGGTGGCCCGCCCACGCTGATCAGTGCCCCGTCGAGCCGACCCCAGGCCTCGTGTGCGGCGGCCATCAGTGCGGCGGGCGCACCGGCATCGGCGTTGTCGGCCACCACGGTGACGACGGCCTCCCCCAGCTCGCCCTCGGCGGCGGCGAGGGACTCCTCGCTGCGGCCCGACAGGACCACGCGGGCACCCTCCGCCACCAGGCAGCCGGCGGTCGCCCGGCCGAGCCCGCGGGCTCCGCCGGTGACGATGAAGACACGGTCACGGAGTTCGAGATCCATGGCAGCACGTTACCCGCGCGTGGAGGGCCGGAGGCAACGGCTTCCGGACGACTTCGTCACGGCGCCGGTGGACCGGTCGCCCCTCCCTTGAGGTGCTGCGCCGCGAAGACGGCAGCCTGGGTGCGCCGCTCGAGCCCGAGCTTCACGAACAGGGCCGAGACGTAGTTCTTGACCGTCTTCTCGGCGAGGAACATCTCCTCGGCGATCTGCCGGTTGGTCAGGCCCGTGCCGATCAGCTCGAGGATGCGTCGTTCCTGGGCTGTCAGCGACGCCAGCGCGGGATCCTCCTCCGGCCCGCTCCGGAGCCGGTCCAGGACCCGCTGCGTCACCGCCGGATCGAGCATCGACTGGCCGGCGGCCACCCGGCGGACCGTGTCTATCAGGTCGTTGCCGCGGATCTGCTTCAACACGTAGCCGGCCGCACCGGCCATGATCGCGGCGAACAGGGCGTCGTCGTCGTCGTACGACGTGAGGATCAGCGCCGCGATCGACGGATCCTGCGAGCGGATCTCACGACACACGTCGATGCCGGAGCCGTCCGGGAGCCGGCCGTCGAGCACGGCGACGTCCGGCCGCAGCGCCGGTATCCGGCTGGTGGCCTCCCGGGCCAGGCCCGACTCCCCCACCACCTCGATGTCGCCCTCGCTCTCCAGGAGCTCGCGCAGCCCGCGTCGGACGATCTCGTGGTCGTCGAGCAGGAACACCCGGATCTTGGGCATGGGTTCGGCTGTCATGCCTCCACGCTACGCGGGTGACCAGTCGGGGGACCTACGTCCTGTCGGTCCGCGACGGAGTCCCCTGACGGAGTGCGCCGGGATCCAGCAGGCTCGAGCTCACCCCGTCCCTCAGGAGGACCGCCACATGATCGACACGACCGATACCGGCCCGGCCGTCGGGCAGGGGCTCGTCGACGTGCTGCTCGCGGACGGCCAGGTAGCCACCATCCGGCCGGTCACCCCGGCCGACCACGACGACATGGTCGCCCTGCACGCCGAGGCGTCCGACAACAGCATCCGGCTGCGCTTCTTCGGAGTCAGCCGGCTCACCGCCCACACCTACGCCGAGCGGCTGACGACGGTGGTCGACGAGGCCGTCTCGAGCCTGGTGGCGGTCCGGGGCGACACGATGCTCGGCGTCGCCAGCGCGGAGCGCATCGACCCCGGGACGGCCGAGATCGCCTTCCTCGTCGCCGACCGGGCCCAAGGCCTCGGCATCGGCACGCTGCTCCTCGAGCACCTCGCGGCCGATGCCCGCACCGACGGCATCACGAGCTTCACCGCCGAGGTCCTCGCCGACAACGCGCCGATGCTGCGGCTCTTCACCGACGCCGGCTTCGACGTCCGCCACGAGTCCGCACAGGGGGTCGTGACGCTGCGGCTCAGCACGGCGGCGACCGGCGAGGCGGTCGCCGCCGCCGACCGACGCGAGTGCGCGGCCGAGGCCCGGTCGCTGGCGCCGTTGTTCGCTCCTCGGAGCGTCGCGGTCGTGGGCGTACGTCGCGACGGCACCGGCATCGGCCGAGCCGTCCTGGCCGACGTCCGCGAGAGTGGCTTCACCGGCGACCTCTGCGTCGTCCACCCGAGCGGGATCGAGGTGGACGGCATCGCGACCTACGCCAGCTTCGGTGCCATCGGACACCGGGTCGACGTCGCCCTGATCGCCGTGCCGGCGGAGCACGTGCCCGCCGCCGTCACGGAGGCCGCCGAGGCGGGGGTGGCCGTCGCTGTCGTCCTCTCCTCCGGCTTCGGCGAGCTCGGCGCGGACGGCGGCCGGCGTCAGGACGAGATGGTGGCGGCAGCACGCAGGCACAGCATGCGGATCGTCGGCCCGAACTGCCTGGGCGTCATCGCGAACGAGCCGGCCATCTCCCTCAATGCCACCTTCACGCGCGGCCTGCCGCCCTCGGGAGGGCTGGCCATCGGGTCGCAGTCCGGTGGCGTGGGCATCGCGATGCTCGACATCGCCCGCGACTCCGGCCTCGGCATCGCGTCGTTCGTCTCGCTCGGCAACAAGGCCGACGTCTCCGGCAACGACCTGCTGGCCGCCTGGATGTACGACGACCGCGTCACGGCCGCCGCCCTCTACCTGGAGTCCTTCGGCAACGCGCAGAAGTTCGCCCGCCTGGCCCGGACCTTCTCCGAGCGCAAGCCGCTCCTCGCCGTCGTGGGTGGCCGCTCCGCCGAGTGGCCGTCGCGCCGGGGCGTCGCACACGGCGGCCGCGGCGACTCCAGCCGTCGGCATCGACGCGTTGTTCGCCCAGGCGGGAGTCATCGGGTGCCGCAGCATCACGAGCCTCGCCGAGACGGCCCGCCTGCTCACCACGCAGGCCCTCCCCGCCGGGCCCCGGCTGGGGATCGTCGGCAACGCCGGTGGGCTCGGCGTGCTCGCTGCGGACGCCGCCGGCGACGACGGACTGGTGGTCCCCGAGCTGTCCGCCGAGGTGCAGGACCGGATGGCGCAGCACGTCTCCGGGACCTCGGGCCTCAGCAACCCCGTCGACCTGGGTGCCGGAGCCTCCGCGGAGGGCTTCGTCTCGGCGCTGGCCACCATGCTGGCGTCCGACGAGGTCGACGCCGTGCTCGCCGTCGTCGCCGCCACGGCCGTGACCGATGCGGCGCCGTTGCTCGACGCCCTCGTCCGGGAGCGCGAGCTGGGAGCGGCCAAGCCGCTGTTGCTGGTGGCACTCGGCGACCTCGACGTGCCCGCCGGGCACCCGAGCGCCTTCGCACGCTTCCGGTCCGTCGAGGACGCCACCGAGGCCCTGGCCCACGCCGTCACGTACGCCGCGTGGCTGGCGGCGCCGCGTGGTCAGTCGCGGCCGGAGGACCTCGGCGTCGCGACGCGCGCGCGGACGATCGCAGCGGCCGCGCTGGCCTCGGAGGCCACGTCGACCGCTGGCTGGCTGTCCTACGACGACGCCAAGGCACTCCTCGGGTGCTACGAGATCGACGCACCGACCGGGGACCTGACGATCGGCCGCACCCAGGCGGCGGCCGCGGCGCAGCGGATCGGCTACCCGGTCGTGCTCAAGGTCGCCGACCCCACCGTCGTCCACAGGACCGAGCGGCGTCTCGTGCGCGCGGGCCTCACCTCGGCCGCGGCCGTGCAGCACGCGGTGGCCGACTTCCGCCGCGAGCTCGGCGGCGGAATGGTCCCGGTGCTCGTCCAGCCGCAGGTCGGCCACGGCGTCGAGCTGGCCATCGGCGTCGTCCGCGATGCACGCTTCGGGCCGCTGGTCATGGTGGCGGCCGGCGGCGTCGCGACCGACGTCTGGTCGGACCGGGTGTTCTTGATGCCGGCGATCAACGACGTCGACGCGGCGCGGGCAGTGCGGTCACTGCGGATCTGGCCGTTGCTGGCGGGGCACCGGGGGTCTCCCCCGGTCGACGTCGCCGCGGTGGAGCGGCTGATCCTGGCCGTCGCGCAGCTCGCGCTGGACGTCCCCGAGCTCGCCGAGCTGGACCTCAACCCGGTGATCGTCACGCCGGAGGGTGTCTCCTGCGTCGACGCCAAGGTGCGGGTGGACGTGCCGGCCGGACGGCTGGACGCCGGCGTCCCGCGGCGGCTGGCAGGCCGGCGCCCGACATGAGCACGTTGCGCGCGGCAGCCGTACGAGCGACGCTCGCGCCGTCGATCCATCGCACCGAGCCGTGGCGCATGGTGCTCGGCGAGACCTCACTGGAGATCCGTGCGGACCGCAGTCGGCAGCTGCGGGCGCTGGACCCGACCGGGCGCCAGCTCGCGATCAGCTGCGGCAGTGCCCTGACCAATGCCCTGGTCACCATCGCCGCCGCCGGGGGTCGAGCCCTCGTCGAGCGGATGCCCGACGCCCGTGAGCCGGACCTGCTGGCCCGCCTCACCCTGGGCGGGCCGGGCAACGGCTGCCCCGCCGTCCACGGGGTGCTCCAGCACGCCGTGACCGACCCCGACCAGCTCCTCCTGGCCGGCCGGCTCGACCGCCTGGCCCTGCTCGAGCGGGCGGTGGATCCCGCCCGGCACGCCGAGCTGCGCGCCCTGCGGACGCAGCTGCCACGCGCCGCCGACGGACGCTTCCACGATCAGGACATGGTCGTCCTGGGCACGACGAGCGACACCCCGCTGGATTGGCTGCGCACCGGTGAGGCGCTCCAGCACCTCGTCCTGGAGTCGCGGCCCGGGCTCAGCGTCCATCCGCTCCCGCACCTGGTCGAGAACCCGCGCATCCGCGACGAGCTGCGCGGCGCGTTGGGACTCGACGTACACATCCAGGCGGTGCTGTTGCTCGGGCCGCCCGCGGCGGTCGCACCGTCTCGGAACCGCCGGCTGGTCGACGTGCTGTGTCCGGCCCGGTGATCGGCTCGGCTCGCCCGAGACGGCCGAACGGCAACGAGACCCAGGGTGGGCACCCAGGGCCGGGCCCGGTGGTCGGTGCGGTGACGGGTCTACGGTGCAGACATGTCCTCCCGGAGCATCGACGTCGGCGCGTCCGGCCCACGCCTCGAGCTTGACGCCCTGCTCGGCCAGCTGATCGAGCGCGCCCAGGACGTCATCGGCACCCAGGAGCGGCTGCGCGGCCTGCTGCACGCGAACGAGCTGATCCTGGGCGACCTGACCCTGCCCGTCGTGCTCCGTCGGATCGTGGAGGCAGCGGCCGAGCTGGTGCACGCCAAGTACGCCGCACTGGGGGTCATCGGGCCGGACCAGGGGCTCGAGCAGTTCATCCATGTCGGCATCGACGAGGAGACCGCCCTCCGGATCGGCCACCTCCCGGAGGGCAAGGGCCTGCTGGGCGCCCTGATCGAGGACCCCCGGCCCATCCGGCTGCGGACGATGTCGGACGATCCCCGGTCGGTCGGCTTCCCCGAGCACCACCCGCCCATGGACAGCTTCATCGGCGTGCCGATCCGGATCAGGGACGAGGTGTTCGGCAACCTCTACCTCGCCGAGCGCGAGGGCGGCGAGTTCACCGTCGAGGACGAGGAGCTCGTCTCGGCGCTGGCCGTGACGGCGGCGTCAGCGATCCAGAACGCCCGGCTGTACGCCGAGGCTCGCCGTCGCCAGGACTGGCTGCAGGCCGCGACCGAGGTCACCCGTCAGCTGCTCACCCTCGACGGCGTCGAGCCTCTCGGCCTGATCGCCCGCCGGCTCACCGACCTGGCCGAGGCCGACGTCGTCACCGTGGCGCTGCCCACCCCGGACGGAAGCCAGCTGATGATCGAGGTGGCGACCGGTGTCCACGCCGACGAGCTGACCGGCATGACCTACGCCACCGCAGGCACGATCTCGGGTGTCGCCATCAGCAGCGGCGAGCCGGTCCTCATCGGCGACGTCGCCGACGAGCCGGACATCCGGGTCCACATCTCCGACGTGGTCGACGTGGGGCCGGTGATGGCGATCCCGCTCGTCGGCTCCCGCGGCGTGCTCGGCGCCATCGTCGTGGGTCGCCTCCAGGGTCGACGGCGGTTCAGCGAGGTCGAGCTGGACATGGCGGCCACGTTCGCCAACCACGCCACCATCGCGTTGGAGCTGGCCGACCTCCGGGTCGACCAGCAGCGGGTGGTGCTGCTGGAGGACCGTGACCGGATCGCCCGCGACATGCACGACCACGTGATCCAGCGCTTGTTCGCCGCCGGCCTGACCATGCAGAGCGTCGCGTCGACGCTCGGGAGCAGCGACCTGGCGACCCGGCTGACGGGAGCCATCGACGACATCGACGACACGATCAGCCAGATCCGCACCACCATCTTCGCCCTGCGCGGCGCCGAGACCCCCGGAGCCGGATCGGTCCGGCAGCGACTCATGGAGGTCATCGCCGAGCACACCGCAGCCTTCGGGTTCTCGCCACAGCTGAGCTTCGTCGGGCCGATCGACCAGGTCGTGCCGGACGCGCTGGTCGATGACCTCTCGGCAGTGCTGCGCGAGTCGCTGACCAACGTCACCAGGCATGCGCAGGCCACCACCGTCGAGGTGGTCGTCACCGCCACGGGGGAGCACGTCGAGGTGGACGTGCTCGACGACGGTGTCGGGATCGGCTCGTCCACCCGCCGCAGTGGGCTCACCAACCTCCGGGAGCGCGCCGAGAGGCACGGCGGAACCCTCACGGCGCCCGAGCACGACGGCACGCACCTGCGCTGGACGGTGCCGCTTCCGGTCAGCTGAGGTTCAGATCGTCTTGGCCACCGTCAGCAGCACGACGGAGTCCTCGACCGCCTCGAGGGCATGCCGCGAGTCGGGAATGGTCATCAGGTCGCCCGGCGACCCGTTCCACCTGTCCTCCCCCGCCACCAGGGTCACGCGACCGTGCAGCACCTGGACGGTCGCCTCACCCGGGTTCTCGTGCTCGTCCAGGTTCGATCCGGCGCGCAGTGCGATCAGCGTCTGCCGCAGGACGTGCTCGTGACCTCCGTAGATGGTGTGGGCACTGCGACCGCTCGACGCGGTGGATGCGGTCTCCAGATGATTTCGGACCAGGGCTGTCAATGACTCTTTCTGCATGGGTTCTCCTCGTTGCGGGGGGGGTTGCGGGGGTCGGGTCAGCCGACGCGGTCCCAGCCACGTCGCGGCCGGTGGCTGCCGAGCTGGGTGTCGTCGCGACTGCGGTAGACGATGTACGGCCGGGTGAGGTAGCCCACCGGCGCGCTGAACACGTGGACGAGCCGGGTGAAGGGCCACAGCGCGAACAGCCCGAAGGCCACCAGCGCGTGCAGCTGGAACCCCAGCGGCGCGTCGGCCATCAGCGCGGCGTCGGGCTGGAAGGCCAGGAACGAGCGGTACCAGACGGAGACGCCCTCGCGGTAGTTGTACTCGCCACCGATGGTCAGGATCGAGCCGGCGATGGTGTTCCACATGCCGAGGACGATCACCACGGCCAGGAACGCGTACATGACCTTGTCCATGACCGTCGTCGCGGAGAAGACCGGTCCGACGGTGCGCCGTCGGTAGATCAGGATCACCATCCCGGCCACCGCCGCGACCCCGGCGGCCAGACCCCCCGCGACAGCCACCACGTGATAGGTGCGCTCACCGATCCCGACGGCGTCCGTCCACGACTGCGGGACCAGGAGCCCGATGACGTGGCCGCCGACGACGCCGAGCATCCCGAAGTGGAACAGCGGGCTGCCGATGCGGAGCAGGCGGCTCTCGTAGAGCTGTGACGACCTCGTGGTCCAGCCGAACTTGTCGTAGCGGTAGCGCCACAGGTGCCCGACGACGAAGACCGTCAGGCAGATGTAGGGGAGGACGACGAAGAGGAACTCGTTCATGCGCGGACCCCCGGGAACGACGGCATGGGCAGGAGGGTGGGCGCGGGTGCGGCACCCGTGGCCGACCCGGGACTGAACGAGGGGGCGGCGAACGGCGCGAGCCCGACCTCCTCCTCGGGAGGGCCTTCGGCTGCGAGGCGGCGTACGGCGTCGCGCTCCTCACCGCGTAGCGGCGGCAGGGTGGCGGTCACCGCGTCGATCAGGCTCGCCCAGGGAGAGCGCATGTCCCGCAGGGAGAGCCGGAGCAGCTCGAGTCCGGCGCGGTGGTCGAGCATCAGGTCCCGGCCGAGGTCGCGGTCGATGGTGGCCGCGAACTCGAGCACGACGCACAGGTGGTCGGGCAGCTCAGCGTCGTCGAGCTCGAATCCGGCCCGCAGATAGGTCTGCTTGAAGCGCAGCAGCGCCATCCCCCGCTTGCGGGTGTCACCGTGGGCGAAGTAGGTCAGGAAGAGGTTGCAGCGACGCCGGTTGTCGAAGGTCTCGACGTAGTCGGCCTGGAGCTCGGGCAGCGGCGTCGAGCCGAGGTGGTCCAGGAAGTCGCGGATCGAGTCACCGATCGCATCCGGCAGCCGGAGCGAGGCCGACCGGACCAGCTCGGTGCGGGCGACGACCTGCTCGTCGGGGTAGTCGAGGAGGAGCGAGACCGACTGCCACACGATGGTCAGCTGCTCGGGCGGGAGCGCCGGCTTGCCGCGTCGGCCGCTCATGAGCCCGGCGCCTTCGGTGGGAACAGCCCGGACGGCGACCCCTTGCCGTCCCAGTTGAGCAGATTCACCCGGGCACCCTTGTCCTCCGGGCCGGCGAGCGAGTCGGAGCTCTGCCGGTCCTGGAGCATCTGGAAGTTCTCGACGGCGATCGGCGTCGGCACGCCGGAGCCCTCCCCGAACAGGTCCTGCTGCCCGCCGCCGTACTCGGAGACCGAGCACTCGGTGGACAGCTCCTCCAGCGAGTGCGCCTGCTCGGCGTGGGCGGGCGGGATGACGTAGCGCTCGTCGTACTTCGCGATCGCGAGGAGCCGGTACATGTCGTACATCTCCTCCTCCGTCATGCCGACCGCGGCCGGGATCGAGGCGTCGGGGTCGCGGCCCATGTTGATGTCGCGCATGTAGCAGCGCATCGCCGCGAGCTTCTTGAGCACGGCGTCCACCGGCGCCACCTCGCCGGCCGTGAACAGCTCGGCGAGGTACTCGACCGGGATCCGCAGCGCGTCGATGGCGGCGAAGAGGTTGCCCTTGTCCTCGGCGTCCTCCCCCGTCTCCTGGACCACGTCGACGACGGGCGAGAGCGGCGGGATGTACCAGACCATGGGCATGGTGCGGTACTCCGGGTGCAGCGGCAGCGCCACCCGGAAGGTGTTGATCAGCGCGTAGATCGGCGATCGCTGGGCGGCGTCGATCCAGTCACGCGCGATGCCGGCCTTCCCCGCCTCGCGGATCACCTCGGGGTCGAACGGGTCGAGGAACACGTCGCGCTGGGCTTCGTAGAGCCCGTGGTCGTCCTCGGTGGACGCGGCCTCGAGCACCTTGTCGGCGTCGTACAGCATCAGGCCGATGTAGCGGAGTCGCCCGACGCAGGTCTCGGCGCACACGGTGGGCAGGCCCACCTCGATGCGCGGGAAGCAGAAGGTGCACTTCTCGGCCTTGCCGGTGCGGTGGTTGAAGTAGATCTTCTTGTAGGGGCATCCGGACACGCACTTGCGCCAGCCCCGGCACTTGTCCTGATCGACCAGGACGATGCCGTCCTCCTCGCGCTTGTAGATCGCTCCGCTGGGGCACGACGCCGCGCACGACGGGTTCAGGCAGTGCTCGCAGATCCTGGGCAGGTAGAACATGAAGGTCTGCTCGAACTCGAACTTCACCTTCTCGGCGATCTTCGCGAGCATCGGGTCGCGGTGGGCCGTCTCGGTGGAGCCGCCGAGGTCGTCGTCCCAGTTGGCCGACCACTCGATCTTCATGTCCTTGCCGCTGATGAGCGACTTGGGCCGCGCCACCGGGGTGTGCTCCTGGGCGGGCGCGTCGGTGAGCGTGGAGTAGTCGTAGGTCCACGGCTCGTAGTACTCGCCGATCGACGGCAGCTTGGGGTTGGAGAAGATCGTCATCAGGTTCTTGAACCGCCCGCCGCCCTTGAGCTTCATGCGGCCGCGCTTGTTCAGCTCCCAGCCGCCCTTCCACTTCTCCTGGTCCTCGTAGGTCCGCGGGTAGCCGAGGCCGGGCCGGGTCTCGACGTTGTTGAACCAGATGTACTCCGTGCCCGACCGGTTGGTCCACGCCTGCTTGCACGTCACCGAGCAGGTGTGGCACCCGATGCACTTGTCGAGGTTCATCACCATCGCCATCTGGGCCATGACCTTCACGTCAGTACTCCACGTCTTGTGACCGCTTGCGGATGATGGTGACCTCGTCGCGCTGGTTGCCGGTGGGGCCGAGGTAGTTGAAGGCGAAGGTCAGCTGGGCGTACCCGCCGATGAGGTGGGAGGGCTTGACCAGCAGCCGCGTCAGCGAGTTGTGGATGCCGCCGCGCTTGCCCGACGTCTCCGCGATCGGTACGTCGATGAGCCGGTCCTGGGCGTGGTACATGTACACCGTGCCCTCGGGCATCCGGTGCGAGACGATCGCGCGGGCGACGACGACACCGTTGCGGTTGACCGCCTCGATCCAGTCGTTGTCCTTGATCCCGACCTTGACGGCGTCCCGGTCGCTCATCCAGATGTTCTGGCCGCCGCGCGACAGCGAGAGCATGAACAGGTTGTCCTGGTACTCCGAGTGGATCGACCACTTGTTGTGCGGAGTCAGGTAGCGCACGGTCAGCCCCTCGACCTGGTCGACCCCGTCGACGGCAGAGCCGTCGGAGACGTTCCCGAGAGCGGGCTCCGCGAACAGCGCCGCCATGTTGAGCGGTGGCCGGTAGACCGGAAGCCCTTCACCCAGCTCGGTCATCCAGTCGTGGTCGAGGTAGAAGTGCATCCGCCCGGTCAACGTGTGCCAGGGCTTCTTGCGCTCGACGTTGATGGTGAACGGCGAGTAGCGCCGGCCGCCGGTCTCGGAGCCCGACCACTCGGGTGAGGTGATCACCGGCACCGGCGGGCCCTGGGTGTCCGCGAAGGTGATCTGCTTGCCTTCGTGCTCGGCGGCCAGGTCGGCCAGCTGGACGCCGGTCCGCTTCTCCAGGGTCTTGAAGCCCTGGGTGGCGAGGTGGCCGTTGGTCGTGCCGGAGAGCGCCAGGATCGCCTCGCAGACGTTGACGTCCTTCTTGAGCGAGGGTCGGCCGTCGGCCACGCCGCCACGCACGGCGCCGTTCTTCTGCCGCAGGTAGTCCACCTGCTTGCCGAGCTCGAACGTGACGCCCTTGGTCGTGGCGCCGAGGATGTCGACCAGCGGTCCGAGGGCGTTCATCTTCTCGGCCACGGCGCCGTAGTCACGCTCGACCTCCACCAGCTTGGGCATGGTGACGCCGGGGATCGGCTCGCACTCGCCCTTCTTCCAGTCGCGCACGACGCCGTGCGGGTTGGCCATCGCGTCGGGGGTGTCGTGCGTCAGAGGCACGGCCACCACGTCCTTGCGCACACCCAGGTGGGTGGCCGCGAGCTCGCTGAACCTCTCCGCGATCGTCTGCCACGCGTCCCAGTCGGTCCGGGTCTGCCACGGCGGGGCGATCGCGGGGTTGAAGGAGTGCACGAAGGGGTGCATGTCGGTGGTGTTCAGGTCGTGCTTCTCGTACCAGGTCGCCGCGGGGAGGACGACGTCGGAGAAGATCGTGGTGCTGGTCTGCCGGAAGTCGATCGTCATGAGCAGGTCGAGCTTGCCCTCGGGTGCCACGTCTCGCCACGTCACGTCGACCGGGCGCTGGTCCTCCGGCGTCTCGGTGGCCCGCACCGATGAGTCGGTGCCGAGCAGGTGCTTGAGGAAGTACTCGTTGCCCTTGCCGGACGAGCCGAGCAGGTTCGCGCGCCAGATCGACAGGATGCGCGGGTAGTTCTGCGGCGCGTCGGGGTCCTCGCCGGCGAAGTCGAGATCGCCGGACTTGAGCTGGTCCACGACGTACTCGCCCACGGGCTTGCCTGCGGCGGCGGCGTCGTCGCTGAGGTCGAGCGGGTTGCGGTCGAACGTGGGGTACGACGGCATCCAGCCCATGCGGGCGCTCTGCGCGATCACGTCGGCCGTGGACTTGCCGGCCAGCTGGCCGGCACCGGTGGTGGCCGACAGGGTGTCGGCGCCGAACTGGTCGTAGCGGAACTGGTCGGTGTGGAGGTACCAGTAGGCGGTCTGGATCATGTTGCGCGGCGGCCGGCTCCAGTCGAGCGCGTTGGCGACCTGGGTGTAGCCGGTGATCGGCCGGACCTTCTCCTGACCGACGTAGTGCGCCCAGCCGCCGCCGTTGACGCCCTGGCAGCCGGTGAGGTTGGTCAGGGTGAGGAACGCGCGGTAGATCGTGTCGGAGTGGAACCAGTGGTTGGTGCCGGCTCCCATGACGATCATCGAGCGACCCTTGGACTCCTCGGCGTTCGCGGCGAACTCCCGCCCGATCCGAGCTGCCGTCGAGGCCGGCACGCCGGTGATCGTCTCCTGCCAAGCGGGTGTGTACGGCGACTCCGCGTCGTCGTACCCGCTGGCCCACTCCCCCGGCAGCCCGTCGCGACCCACGCCGTACTGCGCGAGCAGCAGGTCGAAGACGGTGGTGACCAGGTGTCCGTCGACCCGGCGGACCGGGACACCGCGCGGCAGGTCGGCCGCCGCGCCGTCCGGCGTGTCGAAGCGCGGCATCCGCACGAGCACGCTCTCCCCGACAGCGCCGGAGCCGTCGAGCAGCGAGAGCTGCGGATCGACGTCGCCGAGCTCGAGGTTCCACTTGCCCACCCCGGCCTCGCCGTAGCGGTGGCCGAGCGATCCGTTCGGGACCACCGGTGCACCGGTGCGCGCGTCGATGAGGACCGTCTTGAACGCGGCGTTCTCCTCGGCCGCGTCGGTCGCGGCCAGGTCGGAGGCTGTCAGGAACTTGCCGGCGGTGAACGCGCCGTCACCCGCGTCGTCGAGCTTCACCAGGTAGGGCAGGTCGGTGTAGGTCTTGACGTACTCCGTGAAGTACGGCGTGTCCCGGTCGACGAAGAACTCCTTGAGCACGACGTGCCCCATCGCCATCGCCAGCGCGGCGTCGGTGCCCGGCCTGGCGGGCAGCCACTCGTCGGCGAACTTCACGTTGTCGGCGTAGTCGGGGGCCACAGCGATCACCTTCTGGCCGCGGTAGCGGGCCTCGGTCATCCAGTGCGCGTCCGGGGTGCGGGTGACCGGGAGGTTGGAGCCCCACATGATCAGGTAGCCGGCGTTCCACCAGTCGCCCGACTCGGGGACGTCGGTCTGGTCGCCGAACACCTGCGGAGACGCGACGGGCAGGTCGGCGTACCAGTCGTAGAAGCTCAGCATCGAGCCGCCGATCAGGTTCACGAAGCGGGCACCCGACGCGTGCGACACCATCGACATCGCCGGGATGGGTGAGAAGCCGGCGACCCGGTCGGGACCGTACTTCTTGATCGTGTGGACATGCGCGGCAGCGACGATCTCGCTGGCCTCCTCCCAGGTGGCGCGCACCAGGCCGCCCTTGCCCCGGGCGGACTTGTAGGCCTTGGCCCGGGCCGGGTTCTCGACGATGTGCTCCCAGGCGCGCACCGGGTCGCCGTCGTGCTGGGACTTGGCCTCGCGGAACATCTGGAGCAGGACACCGCGCACGTAGGGGAAGCGGACCCGGGTCGGCGAGTAGGTGTACCAGGAGAACGCCGCCCCGCGCGGGCAGCCGCGGGGCTCGTACTCCGGTGAGTCCGGACCGACCGACGGGTAGTCGGTCTGCTGGGTCTCCCAGGTGATGATCCCGTCCTTGACGTAGACCTTCCACGAGCACGACCCCGTGCAGTTCACACCATGGGTGGAGCGGACGACCTTGTCGTGGCTCCACCGGTCCCGGTAGAAGTCGTCGGCCTCGCGGCCACCGACCTTCGACAGGGTCCGCAGGTCCTCGGAGACCGTGCCCCGGGTGAAGAACCGCCGGCTCCGCACCAGTGCCTCCGCCAGGGGTCCGTCCATGCCGATGTCCTTGCTCAATGCGTTTCCTGTCGCTGTGCGGTGCGGCGGACGATGGTCAGGGTGAGCACGAGCGTGAGGGCTGCGGTGATCGACAGCAGCCACAGACCGATCGCGTAGGAGTCGGTCTGGCCGTAGACGAAGCCCATGATCAGCGGGGGCACGAAGCCGCCCAGACCGCCCGCGGCGCCGACGAGTCCGGTGACTCCCCCGACCCGGGACGGGTCGGTCACCTTGGCGATCAGCGCGAAGGTGGCCCCGGTGCCGGAGCCGAGCGCCATCGCCATCGCCAGGAACGCGATCGCTCCCACGTGTTCGAGGACCGGTGTCGTGGACGCGACCGCCGCACCGATGACGACCACCACGTATCCGCCGGCCAGGACCGGGATGGGTCCGAACCGGTCGGCGAGCCAGCCCCCGACCGGGCGCATGATCACGGCGAGCACCACGAACCCGGCCATCCGGTTGGCCGCGTCGGCGGGCGCGAGGTCGTAGGCGGTCTTGAGGTAGGCGGGCAGGTAGACCGAGAACGCGACGTACCCGCCGAACGCGACGGCGTACAGGATGCTCGCCTGCCAGGTGATGGGTAGGCGGGCGTTGGCCTTCAGCCGCTCAGCCAGCGACGACGTCGGGGCCTGCCGGCCCGGCGCGTCCTGGAGCAACAGCCACGCCACGACCGCAAAGACCAACAGGGCTGCGGCCGCGAACAGGAACGGCGCCTTGTCGCCCACGTTCGTGTAGAGCTTGACCGTCGTGAGCGCACTGATCGCCGTGCCGCCCATGCCGGCCCCGAAGATCCCCACGGCGAGGCCGCGCCGCGCAGGCGGGAACCAGGCGTTGACGAAGGGGACACCCACCGCGAACGACGTCCCCGAGATGCCGAGGAAGAATCCGCCGACCAGCAGTGCCGGGTAGCTGGTCTGCCCGTAGAAGCCGATGAACAGGACCGGCACGATCGTCGCGACTGAGACGATGACGAACATCTCCCGTCCGCCGAACCTGTCGGTCAGCGCACCGACGGGGATCCGGCCGAGGGAGCCCACGATGACCGGGACAGCCACGATCAGTGAGACCTGCCACTCGCTGAGAGCACCCAGGGTGCCGCTGTCGCGGAAGACCGGACCGAGCGGGCTGAGCAGCGCCCACGCCCAGAAGTTGATCGCGAAGCCGATGGTGGCCAGCGCCAGCATCAGCCCGGGCGACCGGCCGCCCGCGCCGGGCATGTGTGCCTCAGGCATCCGGCCGCCTCGCCTCACGAGCCTGGCGTCACCGGGGTCCGGGGCAACTGGTCGATCCGAGTGTCCCACACGGAACCGGTCACGGACCCGAGGCGATCCGACCACGGGCTCAGTGGCCATGGTTGGCGCCGTTCCCGCGCACCACGGCGACGGTGCTCGTCGCGTGCTGGAGGACTCCCTGGCTGACCGAGCCGAGCAGGAGGCTGCGGAAGCCGCCCCGTCCGCGGCTGCCGACGACGAGCAGCTCGGCGTTCCTGGCTGCCTCCGTGAGCGTGCGCACCGTGGGCCCCATGGGCAGGCTCTGCCGGACCTCGACGTCGGGGTACTTCTCCGACCAGCCGACCAGCGTCTCGGAGAGTGTGAGTCGCTCCTGGGCGAACAGGTCGGCCTTGATGTCCCGCGTCAGGCCACTGGGCACGGTGGTCCACCACGCATGGACCACATCGAGCGGCACTCCCCGCAGCGAGGCCTGCTCGAAGGCGTAGCCGAGGGCGAGCTCGGAGACGGCCGACCCGTCGATGCCGACGACCACTCCCCGAGCCTGTGCCCCGTCAGCCTCCGCCGCGTGCACGACGACGACCGGGCAGAGCGCGTGGGTGACGACCTGGAGGGCGACCGACCCGAGGACGGCGCCCACCACCGGCCCGTGACCGCTGCGGCCCACGACCACGGTGTCCGCGCGGGCGGAGAGCTCGACCAGCCCACCAGCAGCGCGGTCGACGGCGCTCCCGGTCGTGACGGACAGCTCGGGTGCAAGCTCACGGGCCCGGGCCGAGGCCGCCGTGAGGCGTTCGTCGGCGGCCGCGAGGGCCTCGTGGGTGACGGCGGAGTCCAGCTCGGAGTCGAGGTAGATCGCCTCGCCGCCCGGGAGCTGCCGGATGCCCGCGCTGAAGAGGTGGAGACCGAGTCTGCGGCCCGAGGCCTCGGCGACGGCCCAGTCCAGGGCGGCGTCACTGTTCGCGGAGCCGTCGATGCCGACGACGATGGTCTGGTTGCCGATGGTGTCCATGCAGTCGATGTTGGGCGGCCGGCCTGCGCACCGGCAGAGGCGGAGGTCGCCCGGACGGCGGACCGAAGGTCCCTAGGTCGGGGGTCCCTCGGCCCGGCCCGCCGCGCCGTGGCGTCGGCTCAGCCCACGCCCTGGGTGGGTGCTCCCGGCTGGACGAGCCCCGCGAGGCCACGGCCCCACTCGCGCGCCAGCTCGTGCTGACCGACGGTGACCGGACCGGTGGTGCCGTCGACGAAGAAGCTCACCCGGTCCACGACCGTGAATCCCGACCTCCTCAGGATCCGCGCGGCGCTCCGTGCCGCCGATCCCGGCAGGTGCCGGGCCTTGATCACGCGGGTGTCGAAGACCGCGATCGCGGGTCTCGGCGACGTGGGCGGCATGGTCGAGTCCAGGGTGCTGAGCCATTCGCGGAGCCCTGGTGCCGCGTGCTCGGGGTCGGCGCCCTGGACGACGGCCTCCTCCCGGGACTCCGGCCGGCTCAGGGTCAGCGCATGGGTGGGCGCCGCGAGGACCAGCAGGTCACACCCCAGGAGCATCTGCTCCGGGGCGGACTGCACGTCGGCCAGGGCGATGTCTGCACCGGCGTCGGCCAGTCCGGCCATCACATCACCGGCAAGCGCCGCAGTGTTGCCGAACATCGACTCGAACACGATCACGACCTTCACGGCCTCCACCTCTCGATCCGCTGTCTACGGTGGTCCCAGCCTGACGCCTGCGCCTGCCGGAGCGCAGGGTCGTAGGGCACCACGACGCGGGACCCTCGGCCCTGAAGGGACATCCGTCCCACCATCGACGTCCACGCCGGCTCGATGCCCTACTGGGAGCGACCGACCCGCCAGTCACGGATCTCGGGCAGGTCCTCCATGTGCTCGCGCACGTACGCCGTGTGGCGGTCCAGCTGGTCCAGGCACCAGGTCTTCAGCTCGTGGACGCCGGGCAGTGCGGTCCGGCTGTTGTTGAGTGCGTCCATGACCAGGTGGAACCTGGAGATCCTGTTCAGGACCGTCATGTCGAAGGGCGTGGTGGTGGTGCCGTGCTCGATGAACCCGCGCACGTGGAAGCGGTCGGCGTCGGGTCTGCCGTGCACGAGCTGGTGCACGGCGCCGGGGAACCCGTGGAACGCGAACACCACGTCCACCGAGTCGGTGAACAGGCCCGTGAACGTGTCGAGGGGCATCCCGTGCGGGTGGTCAGAGGGTCGGGGCAGCGTCATCAGGTCGACGACGTTGACCACGCGGGTGCGCAGGTCCGGCAGCCGGTCGCGCAGGATCTGCGCCGCGGCCACCGTCTCCAGGGTCGGGGTGTCACCCGCGCAGGCGAGCACGATGTCGGGAGTCTCGGAGCCGTCGTCGTTGCCCGCCCACTCCCAGATGCCGGCACCCGCGGCGCAGTGGGCGGCCGCCTCCTCGATGCCGAGGTACTGGAGCTGCGGCTGCTTGTCGATCACGATCAGGTTGACATAGTCGCGCGACCGGAGGCAGTGGTCGGCCACCGACAGCAGGCAGTTGGCGTCCGGCGGGAGGTAGACCCGCGTGACCTCTCCTCGGTGGGTCAGCATCACCTGGATCAGACCCGGGCCCTGGTGGGAGAACCCGTTGTGGTCGTTGCGCCACGCGGTGGAGGTCAGGAGGACGTTCAGGCTCGGGACGGCTGCACGCCACGGCAGCACGAGCGACTCCTCGAGCCACTTGCTGTGCTGCACGGTCTGAGAGGCGCTGACCATGGCGAAGGCCTCGTACGTCGCGAACAGACCGTGCCGGCCGGTCAGCGTGTATCCCTCGAGCCAGCCATGGCAGTTGTGCTCCGAGAGGACCTCCATCACGCGTCCCTCGTGTGACAGACGTTCGTCACCGGGCAGCAGCGACTCCATGAAGGCGCGGTCGGAGACGGTGAGCACGTCTCCCAGCCTGTTGCTGTTGGTCTCGTCGGGGGAGAACAACCGGAACGTCTCGGGATTGTCCGCGTAGACGTCACGCAGCATCCGCCCGAGCCGGCGCGTCGACTCCAGCTGCCGGCTTCCCGGGCCGCCGACGTCGACGGCGTACTCCCGGAAGTCGCGCAGAGCCAGGTCCGGGGATGCGGGGCCCGCGCCCGCATGGGGTGAGGCGCTCATCCGCAGGTCACCGACCGGGCACACGCCGTCGGTCGTCGGCCGCCCCTGCTCGTCGAAGAGCTCGTCGGGTCGGTAGGACCGCATCCACTCCTCGAGCATGGCCAGGTGTGCCGGGTTCTCGCGCACGCCGGACAGCGGCACCTGGTGTGACCGGAAGGTGCCCTCGATCTGGACGCCGTCGACCTCGTGCGGACCCGTCCACCCCTTGGGGGTGCGTAGCACGATCATCGGCCAGCGGGGCCTGTCGCCGTTCCAGGTGCCGGCCCTCGCGGCCTCCTGGATGTGCCTGATCCGTCGCCAGCACTCGGCCAGGGCCGCGGAGAAGCGGTGGTGCATGCCGGGCAGGTCGGAGCCCTCGACCTCCACGACGTCGTACCCGTGACCGGTGAAGAGCGCACGCACCTCGTCGGGGTGCTTGCGCCCGAGCACCGTGGGTCCGCTGATCTTGCCGTCGTTGAGGTGCAGGACCGGGAGCACGGCTCCGTCCCTGGCCGGGTTGATGAACGAGATGCCCTTCCACGACCCCTCCAGCGGTCCCGTCTCGGCCTCGCCGTCACCGACGACCGCGATCGCGAGGAGGTCGGGGTTGTCCATCACGGCGCCGAAGGCGTGGACGAGCACGTAGCCGAGCTCGCCGCCCTCGTGGATCGAGCCGGGCGTGGTCACCGACACATGGCTCGGGATGCCGCCGGGAGTGGAGAACTGGCGGAACAGTCGCTGCATCCCGGCCGCGTCCCGGGTCACGTCGGGATAGATCTCGGAGTACGAGCCCTCCAGCCACGACGCCGCGACCAGTGCCGGGCCGCCGTGGCCCGGACCTGCCAGGTAGATGGCCGACTGACCTGTCTGCCGGATCAACCTGGAGACGTGGGCGTAGACGAAGGCGAGGCCGGGACTGGTCCCCCAGTGCCCGAGCAGCCGAGGCTTGATGTGCTCTGCAGTCAGCGGCTCGCGCAGCAGGGCGTTGTCGCGCAGGTAGATCTGCCCGACCGTGAGGTACATGCTCGCGCGCCACCAGGCATCGAGCTCGGCCACCTCCTGCTCGGTCGGTGCATGCAGCTCGGTGACGGGGTCGATGATCAGTGTCATGGGCAGTCCTCACGTGTGTGATGGGCGGTCGAGTCGATGGGCGGTCGAGCCGGGAGCTCGGTGCTGGGTCAGGCGAGATTGCCTTCGAACACCCAC
The DNA here is from genome assembly GCA_963781515.1 of uncultured Actinomycetota bacterium. GTDB lineage: Bacteria > Actinomycetota > Actinomycetes > Propionibacteriales > Nocardioidaceae > Nocardioides. The sequence goes on along the minus strand of CAWAGL010000014.1, from coordinate 38,805 downwards.
TCGGCGGGCGACACCGAGGCCGATGCGGCGAGGAGCAGGACCGGGCACGAGGCCTCGCGCACCACCGTGCGGGCCACCGGACCGAGACGGGACCTGTGCGGCTTGAGCGGGTGGTGCCGTCCGAGGACCAGCAGCTCGGACGTCTCCATCGCCTCGATCAGGGCCGCCAGTGGGGTGCCGCCGTCGACGATCTCGATGCCCACCGGCACGTCCTCCAGGCCCTCGGCGGCTGCCGGGAGGGCGCTGCGGATCTCGCGCTCGGAGTCGCCGTCGTCCGCAGGCAGATCCACGTGCAGGACCCGCAGCCAGGCGCCGCGCGAGCGGGCCGCCACCAGGGCTTCGCGCAGCATGGGACCGCACCCCAGGGTGTCGTCCACGCCCACCGTGACCGTGCCCATCCCCCGGGCGGTCCAGTCGCGTGGCACGCACACGACGGGCGTGGTCGCACGCGCGGCCACCTTGGCGGAGGTCGCCCGCGGGTCCGTGCGCCGGCCACCGGCACCGTGTCGTTGGAGCACGACGACGCGCCCGGCCCGACCCAGCTCGACGAGGCCCTCGATGAGCTCCCCGTGGAAGATCTCGCTCGTCACCTGTACCTCGTGCCCGACGAGCTCACGTGCCCGATCGACGGCCCGGAGGCAGATCTCCTGGGACCGTGCTGCCGCGCCCGGTGCGAGCTCGGCGACGTGGACAACGTGGAGCGGGCCGCCGTCGCGCACTGCCTCGGCCGCGCCGAAGCGGAGCGCTGCGTCGAAGCCGTCCCCGGACACAGCGACCACCACGGGGAGCAGGGGGTCGGGCGGCGTCGGTGTCATGCCTCGAGCGCCGCGCGGACCGACGCGTACTCCTCAGCGGTGATCTCGCCCAGCGCGAGGCGCCGGTCCAGAAGGCGTCGCGCCTCGGGCTCCGCCGGCGTCCCGGATGGCGTCGCGCCACGGCTGCGCTGACCCAGGTGCAGGTAGAGGTTGGCCAGGACAGCGACGAGGAGCAACGCCAGCAGGACGAGGGCGAGGACCCCGAAACCCACCCACGCTCCACTGCCGCTCATCATGTCGTACCTGTTCCCGTGGTCGTCCCACATGGCTCCACCTTTCGTCATCCCCAACTCTCACCGCAGCGCGGTCGCAGCGACAGGGACCGAGGTCGGCAGCCGGTGGGACCTCCGGCCCTGCCCGCAACCGTCGCGGCGCCACGAAGGTGGGGACGGAGGCCGGTGGTGGATGCTGGCTCACTCGGGTCAGGCCCCACGAGCTGCCTCCGCAACGAGAGGGGCTTGCCATGAAGGCAGCCGTCGTCACCGCATTCTCCGAGGCGCTCCAGATCGTCGAACGGGACGTACCCGTGCCGGCAACAGGTCAGGTCCTGGTGCGTCTCGAGACGTGCGGGCTGTGCCACACCGACATCCACGCTGCCGGCGGCGATTGGCCGGTGCGCCCAACGCTTCCGTTCGTGCCGGGCCACGAGGGCGTCGGCATCGTCGAACAGCTCGGTGAGGGCGTCACGAGCCGTCGGATCGGCGAGCGCGTCGCCATCGCCTGGCTCGGGTCCGCCTGCGGCACCTGCCGCTACTGCGTCGACGGCCGCGAGACCCTCTGCGAGACGCAGGAGAACAGCGGCTACTCCGTCGACGGCGCCTTCGCCGAGTATGCCGTCGCCAGCGCGGCCTACGTCGTGCCCGTGCCCGACGGCATCAGCTCCGTGGACGCTGCTCCCCTGAGCTGTGCCGGCGTGACGACGTACAAGGCCATGAAGGTCGCCCAGATCGCCCCCACCGAGCGTGTCGGCGTCTTCGGGATCGGTGGCCTCGGCCACCTCGCCGTCCAGTACGCCGCCATCATGGGTGGCTCCGTCGTGGCCATCGACATCTCGGACGCCAAGCTGGACCTCGCCCTTGAGCTCGGCGCCGAGCACGTCGTCAACGCCGGACGGACCGAGCCCGTGGCGGCGCTCGAAGAGCTCGGCGGGCTCGACGTCGCCGTGGTGCTCGCAGCGTCGCCGCACGTCTTCGAGGAGGCGTTCGCGTCCCTGCGCCGGGGTGGACGACTCATCTGCGTGGCGCTCCCCGGCGATGCTGCCACGATGGATATCCCCATCTTCGAGACGGTGCTCAAGGGCATCTCGGTCATCGGGTCGATCGTGGGCACGAGGCAGGACCTCACCGAGGTCTTCGCTCTCCATGCCGCGGGACGCACCCGCGTCGTGGCGGAGACGCGCAGCATCGATGACGTCAACGGGGCCATCGCCGAGGTGCTCTCCGGCGAGGTCGCCGCCCGCCTGGTGTTCGAGTACTCCCCCATGCCGGCCGCGCGGCCAGTCACGGTCTGAGGTGCACGACCAGCCCGTGCTCTCGTCGGTCGACCTGTACTGGCTGCCACTCGGAGCCGGCGACTCCTCGGGTCTCGTACGACGCGTCGGGCGCGTCTACGAGCAGATGTCGGCTCGACGCGACCACCGACCGGCCCGCCCGCTGTACCACTCCGCCCTGCAGGTGAACCTTGCAGGAAGTCGGTACGTGATCGAGATGACGCCCCAGTGGGGGCTGCCCCCGGGCGACCGTGGCGTCGTTGCCGTGGGCGCCGTCGGGCTGCGGCTGCTGGGCCGCTCGCGACTGTTCCGCTACGAGGTCCATCGCTGGCTTCACGGCGTGATCCCTGATCTGGCCGAGGCAGTGGGAGGCGCACGGCGGTTGAGCAACGACGAGCAGCACGCCCGGCGGGTGCTGGAGCTCGTCCCGCGCTTCCCCGTGGGCACCTGGGGCAGAGACGAGCAGTCGACGGGCGACATGTGGAACTCGAACTCGCTCACGTCCTGGCTTCTCGCCAGGAGCGGCCACCGTGTCGACGCCGTGGCACCCCCCGACCACGGGCGCGCGCCCGGGTGGTCGGCAGGACTCGTCGTTGCCAGGCGGACGGCGTCGGAGATCCCTCCGGCGGGCGACCTCTCCGGCGAGGTGGGTCCCGGGCGTACGCCCGGTCCCGTCGGGCCCCGATGACCAACTGGGGTGCGACCGAGGTGGAGATCGGGCACGAGATGCCCGGCGACGACTTCGACCCGACGCCCACGGGGATGCTGCTCGGCATCAAACGGCGCGTCGAACGAGCCGGTCGAGGTGTCCACGGGGCCGGACGTGCGTCGTACAGAGGGTCGTAGGTCCTGCCAGGACAGGACATCCGTCGCTCCCGGTGTCGCTCTCCGTGCCGGAGCCTGGAGGGTATGGATGTCCAAGCGTGTCTCGATCCGTTCCCCCATGCCTGACCCGAACGCACTGGCCACCCACCTCGAGGGCGATCCCCACACCGTCGCGGCCGACGAGGTCGTCGCGTCGCTCGGGAGCGACGGGCGGCGTGGCCTCGACGAGTCGGTGGCCGTGTCGAGACTGGCCAGCGACGGACCCAACACGCTTCCGCGCGTGCACGGGGACTCGCTGCTGCGCAGGGTGCTTCTGCAGTTCCACAACCCCCTCATCTATGTCCTGCTGGTGTGCGCCGCAACGACGCTGTTGCTCGGTGAGCACGTCGATGCCTCGGTCATCGCGGCCGTGGTGCTCGTCAACGCCCTGGTCGGTCTGGTCCAGGAGTCCAAGGCCCTGTCAGCCCTCGACGGACTCCGCTCCATGGCCCAGGGGGAGGCCCGCGTGGTGCGCGACGGACTCGGCCGCACCATCACTTCCGAGGAGCTCGTCAGTGGGGATCTCGTCGCGTTGGAACCGGGCGAGAAGGTGCCGGCCGACCTCCGCCTGGTGGAGTCGAACGAGCTGTTGGTCGACGAGTCCAGCCTGACCGGAGAGTCCGCATCCGTCCTGAAGACCGACGGCGTCCTGACGCCCGCGACGCGCGTCGCGGACCGCCACAACATGCTCTACGCCGGCACCCTGGTCCGTTCCGGGACGGGACACGGCATCGTCGTCGCCACCGCGGAACGCACCGAGCTGGGCGACATCCACCGCCTTGTCAGCGGCGCAGCCGTGCTGGCCACCCCGCTGACGAGCAAGCTGGCTCGATTCAGCACGTTGCTCACCGTCGTCATCATCGGCCTGGCGACAGTCGCATTCGCGGTCGGGCTGCTGCGCGGTGAGGGCGCACCCGAGATGTTCACAGCGGTCGTCGCGCTGGCAGTCGGGGCGATCCCCGAAGGCCTGCCCGCGGCCGTCACGATCACGTTGGCCATCGGCGTCAAGCGCATGGTGAGTCGCCGCGCCGTCGTACGGCGCCTGCCTGCTGTCGAGACCCTCGGCAGCACCACCGTGATCTGCACCGACAAGACCGGCACGCTGACCACCAACGAGATGACGGTGCGACACATCTGGACGCCGGACGCCGAGCTCGAGGTCACGGGCAAGGGCTACGACCCCGCCGGCCAGCTGCGTCAGCACGGCGTCCAGGCTGACGTGGCCGGCAACGAGGCCCTCTGGTGGTGCCTGGCCGCCGGGTCCGCCTGCAACGACGCCAGCGTGACCCACGACGGTGAGCGCTGGACGATCTCCGGTGACCCCACCGAGGCGGCGATGAAGGTCGTCATCCTCAAGACCGACGTTGCCGGAGTCGACGAGGACTACCCCCGGGTCGCCACCATCCCGTTCGACTCGCGTCGGCAGTTCATGGCCACGCTGCATCGACGTGCCTCCGACGGTCGGCACCTGGTCCTCGTCAAGGGAGCAGCGGAACGCGTGAGTGAGCTGTGCTCGGGCTGGATGCGAGCCGATGGCAGGGTCGAGCCGCTGGACCGGGTCGTCGTCGCGGAGGCCGTGGACGCCTTGGCCGCGCGCGGGCTCCGGGTGCTCGCCACCGCGGTCGCACCCCAGGCCTCCCCGGCTGACTTCACGGCCGAGAGCCTCGCCGACGACTGCGTGCTCACCGGTCTGCAAGCGATGATCGATCCGCCGCGGCACGCCGTGACCTCGGCCATCGCCGCGTGCCACGCCGCGGGGATCGAGATCAAGATGATCACCGGCGACCATGCGACCACGGCGGCGGCGATCGCCGACGAGCTGGGACTGGACCACCGGCCGGCGGCCGATCGCCGGGTGATCACGGGCGCCGAGCTCAGCACCATGCCCGAGGCCGCCTACGCGGAGGCCGTGGCCGCCACCGGCGTGTTCGCCCGCGTGTCACCCGAGGAGAAGCTGCGGCTCGTCGAGTCCCTCCAGGCCCGCGGGCACGTCGTGGCGATGACCGGCGACGGCGTCAACGACGCCCCGGCGCTCCGCACGGCAGACATCGGCATCGCGATGGGGCGAGGCGGCACCGATGTCGCGAAGGATGCTGCCGACATGGTCCTCGTCGACGACGACTTCGCCACGATCGAAGCGGCTGTCGAGGAAGGCCGCGGGGTCTTCGACAACCTCACCAAGTTCATCGTGTGGACGCTGCCGACCAACATGGGCGAAGGCCTCGTCATCCTCGTCGCCATCGTGCTCGGGTCGGCGTTGCCGATCCTGCCCACCCAGATCCTGTGGATCAACATGACCACCGCGGTCGTCCTGGGACTGATGCTGGCCTTCGAGCCACGTGAGGCCGGCATCATGGACCGACCCCCGCGCGCGCCCGACCGCCCGCTCCTCACCACGACGCTGGTCTGGCGCACGGCGCTGGTGGCCGGTCTGCTCGTTGCCGGATCCTGGTGGATGTTCGTCTCCGAGCAGGCGCGCGGCGTCGGCCTCGACGAAGCCCGTACGGCCGCGGTCAACCTGTTCGTCGCCGTGGAGATCGTCTATTTGTTCAGCTGCCGTTCCCTGGCCGGTGCGTCCTGGCGCCTCGGGCTGTTCACCAACAGGTGGATCATCGGTGGCGTCCTGGTCCAGCTGGCGGCCCAGGCGGCGTTCACGTACCTGCCGATCATGAACCAGATCTTCGGCACGGCGCCGATCGAGGTGGAGGCGTGGGTGCGGATCATCGGCGCAGCGGGCGCGATCTCGCTGGTCATCGCCGCGGACAAGCTCGTCGCGCTCCGGCGCCTCGACCGCACCGGCGTCCGCGCAGCCTGACCGTCGGCACCGGCACCCCGCTGGTGGTCTGCCTGTGGAGGGAGGTGGGTCGGCAACCCGACCCGGCTCCAGACCTGAGCAAGGCCGGCGTCAGCGCGCAGTCGTCGGAGTCGGCCGCCAGGTGAGCGGGCGCACCGAGCCTGTCGTCGAGATGACCTCGCTTGACGACCCGACCACCACGACCTCGCAGTCCGCCCGCTCGAGGACACGGTCGGTGAGCGAACGGCTGCTGTCGTTCGCGTTCGACCCCAGGACCACCAGGTCGCACCGAGCAGAGGCGTGCACGATCGCTGCCTCGGCGTCCGCGTTCTCCAGGCGGACGGCGGTGATCGGTCGATCCGAGACCTCCTCGAGGGCACGCCTGATCGCGTCCTGCTGAGCGGTGCGCGCGCCGCATCGGGCCGCACTGAAGTGGCCGGGGACCTCGTGGATGAACACGCTGCGGTGCGCGGGCCAGACCGTCAGCACCTCGACGCACATGCCACGTCCGGCCGCGTGGCGCAAACCCCAGACCAGTGCCCGGACGCTTCCCACGGAGCCGTCGACGGCGACCAGGCAGGTGCTTCCCCCGACCCGACGGGTCGCCTCGGTGGAGCGGCTCCTATCGGCCGAACTCGACGGTGCCTCGTCGAGTGCCGTCACCTTGGCCGGGCCGTCGCCGTAGGTCTTGCTGAGCCCGATGGCCTGGGCGGCGACCCCGTCATGTGCGCCGGAGGCGGCATCCGAGTGTTCGGGCGCCTGGACGGCGGTCGTGCCGGGCGTGGTCATGGGTGTTGCTCCAACTTCGTCGTGGCCGAGCACGTCCTGCTCTGGTCCACCGCACCACGCGACCCGATCGCCGACACAGTGCCGAAGGTCCCGCGACGCTGGGCGGAGGACCCGTCACCGGACGCGACCGCGCAGACCCGATCAGGTTCGCCGGATCTGAGTGCCCACCGTTCCGCCGATCACATCGCCGGCGGCACCCAGCGCCCCGATCGCGGCATGCTTGCCCGTCTCCTGCACGAAGCGGCATGCCGCCGAGACCTTGGGTCCCATCGAGCCTGCAGGGAAGCTGATCCGCCCGAGCTCGTCGGCCCTGACCTCACGCAGCAAGCGTTGCCGCGGCGTGCCGTACTCGCTCATCACGCCGTCCACATCGGTCAGCAGGACCAACAGGTCGGCCTGCAGCTCCGCCGCGACCAGGGCTGCCACATGGTCCTTGTCCACGACGGCCTCGACTCCCGCGAGGCCCAGGGGTCCGTCGACGACCGGCACGCCGCCTCCTCCCGCGAGGACGACCGTGGTTCCGCCGTCGAGCAGGGACCGGGCGGTCTCGAGCTCGATGATCCGTAGCGGCATCGGCGACGCCACCACCCGACGCCAACCGCTGCCATCTGCGCGGACGGTCCATCCGTTGGTGCCCGCGAGCTCGTGAGCACGTTGCTCGTCGTAGACCGTGCCGACGAACTTGGTCGGGTCACCGAAGGCAGGGTCGTCACCATCCACGAGGGTCTGGGTCACCAGGGTGACGACGGGGGTCGTCAACCCCGCGTTGGCGAGCCCCTGCTGCAGCCAGTAGCCGATGACCCCTTGCGTCTCGGCCACCAGATCGCTGAACGGGTAGGGGTGCGAGATGGACGGGTCGGCGGCGCTCTCGAGGGCGAGCATGCCCACCTGTGGCCCGTTGCCGTGCACGAGCACGAGCTCATGCTCCGTGGCGGCCTTGGCAAGAGCAGGTGCAGCCTCGGCCACGTGCTCCAGCTGGATGGCGGACTCCGGACTCTCACCGCGCCGCAGCAGCGCGTTGCCGCCGAGAGCCACGACGATCCTCATCGGCCGTCACCCAAGGTGGCGACCATGACGGCCTTGATCGTGTGCATCCGGTTCTCCGCCTGGTCGAACACGATGGACGCCGGCGACTCGAACACCTCGTCGGTGACCTCGAGTGCCGTCAGACCCGTCGACTGGTAGAGCTCCTCGCCCACCTCGGTCCCCCGGTCGTGGAAGGCCGGCAGGCAGTGCATGAACTTGACGTGCGGGTTGCCGGTGGCAGCCAGCATGGCGGCGCTCACCTGGTACGGCGCCAGCAGCGCTATCCGCTCGGCCCAGGCCTCGGGAGGCTCACCCATCGACACCCAGACGTCGGTGTAGATGAAGTCGACCCCCGCCGTGCCCGCCGCGATGTCACTGGTGATCGTGATGCGGGCGCCGGTGGACTCCGCGATCCCCCGGGCGGCCTTGACCACGTCCTCGTGGTTGCCCAGCGAGTCGGGCGCCACCATCCGGACGTCCATGCCCAGCAGGGCACCGGCGACGAGCAGCGAGTTGGCCGTGTTGTCCCGGGCGTCACCCACGAACGCGAAGGCGATGTGGCTGTCGGGCTTGGACGAGTGCTCGCGCATGGTGAGCATGTCGCAGAGTGACTGCGTCGGGTGCCATTCGTCGGTGAGGCCGTTCCAGACCGGCACCCCCGCGAAGGTCGCCAAGGTCTCGGCCGTCGTCTGGCTGAAGCCGCGGTACTCGATGGCGTCGTACATCCTGCCGAGCACGCGCGCCGTGTCGGCCGCGGACTCCTTGTGACCCAGGTGCGAGCCGGCGGGGTCGAGGTACGTCACGTGGGCGCCCTGGTCGTGGGCGGCGACCTCGAACGCGCACCGGGTGCGCGTGGACGCCTTCTCGAAGATCAGCGCGATGTTCTTCCCGGCGAGGTGCTGCTGCTCGGTCCCGCTGCGCTTGTCTGCCTTGAGCCGGGCGGCCAGGGCCAGCAACGAGCGCCACTCGCCGGGGGTGTGGTCGAGCTCCTTGAGGAAGCTGCGTCCGACCAGCTTGGGCGAGATCATGCCGTCACCGCTTCCCTCTCGATGGGGCACGTCATGCAGCGCGGGCCGCCACGACCTCGTCCGAGCTCCTCACCCACGACCGGGATCACCCGGATCCCCTGGTCGGCGAGGTACTCGTTGGTGGCGACGTTGCGCTCGTAGCCGAGAACGACCCCCGGTGCGATCGCCAGGAAGTTGTTGCCGTCGTCCCACTGCTCGCGCTCGGCGCCCATCTTGTCGATGGGCGTCCTCAGGACGCGCAGGTCGGTGACACCCAGTGCCTCCGCGACCACGGGGAACAGCTCGGCGTTCTCCTCGATCTTGAAGTCACCGCCGTCGTCGATCGCCGTGAGCGTGAAGGACCGCAGCTCGGCCGGAAGGTAGGGGTAGACGCAGAACGCGTCCCTGTCGATCATCGTCATGACGGTGTCGAGGTGCATGAAGGCACGCTGCTTCGGCAGCTCCACCACGATGACGGTGTCGACGTCGCCTGACTGGAACAGGCTTCGCGAGAGCACCTCGACCCCTTGGGGCGTGGACCGCTCCCCCATGCCGATCATGACCGCACGGTTGCCGATGACGGTGATGTCGCCACCCTCGACGGTCGCACTGTCGTGGTCCAGGGAGTCGTTGCCGTAGAGGTAGTTCACCTGCGTCGCGTCGAACATCGGGTGGAAGTTGTAGACCACCCGCGAGTTGATCGTCTCCCTCTTGCGCGCTCGCTTGGCCATCGGGTTGATCGAGACCCCGCCGTAGATCCAGGCCGAGTTGTCGCGCTGGAAGAGGTGGTTGGGCAGAGGTCGCAGCAGGAAGTCGTCGGGGCCGAGGTGGTCCATCAGCAGGCTCGGCGCATGCAGCAGGGACGCCACGTCGCGCTTGAGCACGCCACCGATCAGGAGGCTGGCGAGCCGGGCCGCCGGCGTCGACCCCACGAGCTCGTCGAGGGGAGCGTCCAGGGCCGGCCCGAAGCGGGTCGCCGTGGTGAGCCGCTCCTGGAGGAAGGTGCGCGCACCGGGCCGGTCGAGCGCCTCGGCGAGGAGAGTCTCGAACTCGTGGACGAGGACACCCCCGGCCTCGAGCTGCCCGACGAACGCGTCGTGCTCCTGTCGTGCCCGGTCGGCCCACATGACGTCGTCGAAGAGCAGCTCGTCGACGTTGTCGGGGGTGAGCCGGCTCAGCTCGAGGCCGGGCCGGTGCACGATCGCCTGCTTGAGCTCTCCGACCTCGGAGTCGACGTGGAAGGTCATGGTTGCCTCTCGGTTCGTGGGTGGCTGTGGTCGCTGGTCATCGGTAGGCAGGTACGGCGTCTGGCCGGGTCATCGTGCGACGCATCCGGAGGTAGACCGGGATACCGACGAGGGAGGCCCCACCGGCCATCAGGAACGGTCCCCACACGACGTACCAGGAGCTGCCGGTGTTGCGGGAGTAGTAGATGAACGCGATCGAGACCACGAGCGAGACCAGGGCCACCGCGACATCGAGGAAGAAGCGCGGAGTGTGTCCACGTTGGTGGTCGTGCCAGCGCCAGCTGATCTGGGCCAGGGCGGAGAAGGCGTACGGGATGGCAGAGGTGATACCGGTCATCAGGACCAGCGTCGTGAAGACGGTCGCTCCGCTGGCACCCACGTAGCTGATGACCACCGCGAGGGAGGCGAGGAGGGTCGAGGAGATGATGCCGAAGGCGGGGACGCCGCGCTTCGAGAGCTCGCCGAACCGCCGGGGGAACAGACCGTCCTTGGCAGCCGCCAGCGGCATCTCGGCGACGATCATCGTCCAGCCGTTCAGGGCCCCGATGCCGGAGATGATCACGGCTAGAGCGACGAGCGTGCCGGCCCAGGACCCGCTGCCGGCGATGGCGTCCGCTGCCGCGGAGTACGACGCCTTGTTGCCGTCCAGGGCCAGCGCACTGGCCGGCAGGATCCCGAACACGGCGACCAGCGAGAGCATGTACACGACCCCGCTGGCGAGCGTTCCATAGATGGTGGAGCGTCCGACGTTGCGGGCCGGGTCACGCACCTTGGCCGCCGCCACCGATGCCGTCTCGACGCCCAGGTAGCTGAACAGGCAGATGGCCATCGCCCCACCGATGGCGGAGACGTTGGTGTCACCGCTGGTGTTCCACGGGGTGAAGTTGGCCGACGAGACGAAGAAGAGGCCGACCGACGACATCAAGGCGAGCGGGATGAACTTGAGCACGGTGGTCCAGAGCTGGAACACACCCATGTTTCGGACACCGGTGAGATTGACGGCCGCGGGGATCCAGAGACCGACCAGCGCGATGAGGATCGACCAGCCGACGTTGCCGGTCTTGTTGACGAAGGTCTCGACGTAGTAGACCCATCCGACGGCGATGGCCGCGTTGCCCGCCCAGGCGGTGATCCAGTAGGACCACGCGTTGCTGAAGCCGAGGCCGTTGCCGAAGGCGGCGCGCGCGTACGCGTACGGCCCGCCGTCCGCGGGGAGCCGGCGCGACATGACGGCGAACATCATGGCCAGCGCGATGGCGCCGATCGTGGCGATGCCCATCGCGGCCAGGCTGATCGGACCGTACGACGCGATGGCGTACGGCAGGCTGAAGATGCCGACCCCGATGATGCTGCCCATGACCAGAGCAGTCGACTGGGGCAGTCGCAGTTGCTCCGTTCGGTCTTCCGGCGTCCTGGCCGGGCGATCCTGCACCTGCGTCATGGCATCTCCTCCGGCGAAGGCGAGCCCTCCGTCCACGCTCGACACGCAACCAGCCGGACCGGCTCCCCGATCAGGGCCGAACGTCCCGCCGACGCCGGAGAACGTCACCGGGGTGTCGATGCCCGGCTCAGGACGCTGACCGGCTCAGATGCGACGGCCGAACTCCAGCTCGGCCCGGGGGCTCCAGCCGACGCCCAGCCTTCGGCCGGTCAGCTCCCTCCACGGCAGGCGCAGGAAGAGGTTGCGGCTCCCCGCCGCCCACGGACGCGGCTCCCAGACTGACGCGATGCGCTCCAGGACGACCGGGTCGCTCACGACCTCGGACGTGCCGCGCGCCACGACGCTCCACGCCTGGTGGTACTCGTGGTCGATGTCGTCCACCTCGAACGCGATGACGACGTCGAGGCCGTGAGTGGCGAGCAGGCTGTACGGCGACGTGCGGATCACGATCGCGTCGTCCACGACCGAGTAGTTGACCGGGACGATGTGCGGCCCGGTCGGGGTCGACACCGCGACCCGGCCGACCACACCGAGACGGAGCAACGACTCCGACTCCTCGTGGGACATCTCGATGCTCTCGGGCATGGTGACTCCTTCACTCGGGGATCCGAGCCTCCGCCCGGCCGGCGGGAACGGCCAGGGCCGATGGTCCCGGGACCATGGGCACCTCCGCTCATGACCTACAGCCCTGACCGACAGCAGCCGACGACGGCAGTCTCAGAGCACGAACTGAGGAGGTGATGACCATGGCGGTCATCCAGGAACGAAACGTCACACCCGCTGCTTCGACCGGCACTGCCGGCGAGACCCGCACGTCAGGAGCGGCAGCCAAGACGGTCGCCGTTCTCCGCATCGCCTTCGGCGTCACGTTCCTGTGGGCGTTCTTCGACAAGCTGTTCGCCCTCGGCTTCCACACCGGGTACGACCAGGCCGGGACGCTCGACCGGTTCGGTGATGCCGCCTGGATCAACGGCGGAAGCCCCACCCAGGGCTTCCTCGCCTTCGGCGCGGACGGACCCTTCAAGGGGTTCTACAACAGCATCGCCGGCGCGGCCTGGGCCGACACCCTGTTCATGCTCGCGCTGCTCGGCATCGGGCTCGCGCTGACCTTCGGCTTCGCGATGCGCCTCGCAGCGGGCGCCGGCGCCCTCCTGTACGTGATGATGTGGACCGTCGTCCTGCCCCCCGAGAACAACCCCGTGCTCGACGACCACCTCCTCGGCGCGATCACTCTGGTCGCCCTCGCTCTCCTGAGCGCCGGCACGACCTGGGGACTCGGTGCCCGGCTCGAGCAGACCGAGCTGGTCCGCAAGTACCCCGTGCTCCGCTGAGCCCTCGGCGCACAGCGACCACCCCCGACCCCCTCCCGGGCTCGGGGGTGGCTGCTGCGTCGGTGGCCCACCACCCGTCCGTCGCCGGGCGGTCGTCTGTCGGGCCCGGGCCGAACGGCCGCTCACCCGGGACCATCGACCCTGTCAGCCGTGGCCGGAACGCGACAGCCTCAGGGCATGGAGACCTTTCGAGGCATCGTCGTCGGGTACGACGGATCGTCTGACGCAGACGTGGCCCTGGAGTGGGCAGCGACGGCCGCCGCGCTCGAGCACCTTCCCGTGCGGGTGGTCCTGGTCGAGGACGTGGACAGATCGTCGTGGGGCACGCGCCACCGCGAGGCCGATCACGACCTCGTCCCAGGTGTCGACCTCGTCCTCGAGGAGGCCGAGGTGCTCGGCTCGACCGAGCGTCGTACCGGGCAGGTCGTCCCGACCCTGCTCGAGGAGTCGCGAGACGCCAGGATGCTCGTGGTGGGGAGCCAGGGTCACGGCCGCGCCGCGGAAGCCGTGCTCGGCTCGGTGAGCCAGCACCTGGCCAGGCATTCGCCGTGCCCCGTCGTGGTGGTGCGCACGGCTGCGCAGCCGGCGGCCACGCGGATCGTCGTCGGGATCGACGGGTCGGGCGACAGCATGGCGGCGCTGGAGTTCGCGTGTCGTCGCGCCGAGCTCACAGGCGAGGACGTCGTGGCCGTGCACGCCTGGAAGGTCGGCGACCTACTGGTCGGCCGTGACGGCCAGCTGCCGCCCACCGTCGGCGCCGACATCGAGAGCAGGGAGCTGCTGCTGGCCGAGAGCATCGCCGGGGTGCGCACAGCCCATCCGGACGTCGCGTTGACGCAGGAGGCGATCCCGGTGGCTCCGGGCCAGGCTCTCGTGGACGCGTCCTCGACCGCCTCCCTGGTCGTGACCGGCTCGCGCGGTCGGGGGGCCTTCGCAGGGATGCTGCTCGGATCGATCAGCCAGGAAGTGCTGTCCGGCGCGCACTGCCCGGTCGCGATCGTCCGGTGACGACGACGCGGCTGCCCGGGCCGGCCTTCCGGGTGCCGCGGACGAGCGTGGCGCTGAGCGTGTCAACGGTCGGACTCTCCGTCGCCGGCGCTGTCACCGGTCTCGTGGCAGGTGCCGACGTCTACGGGGACGAGACCCTCGTGCTCCGCGACGCCGCCACCGCACAGGATCTGGTCGGCCTCCTCGTCGTGGCACCGCTCCTGCTGCTGCTCGTCCGGGCGGCAGCGCTCGGATCACTCACGAGCTGGCTCTGCTGCCTGGGCGCCCTGGGCTTCACCGCCTACAACTCCGCGATCTACGCGTTCTCCATCCACTTCGGTCCGCTGTTCCTCGTCTGGGTCGCCGTGCTCGGTTCCTCCCTGTTCGCCCTCGTCACGGGCTTCGGTGCCGTGCACGAGTCGTCCGTCGAGGATCGCTTCACACCCGAGTCGCGACGCCTCACCGGATGGTTCCTGATCTTCGTCGCGGCACTCTTCACGTTCGTATGGCTTCGTGAGATCGTGCCGGACCTCGTCGCCGGGCGCCCTTCCACGAGCGCCGGCGACTGGAACGTGCCCACCAACCCGGTCCACGTTCTCGACCTGGCGTTCTTCCTGCCGGCTGTCCTGGTCACGGGGGTGCTGCTGCTGCGGCGGCACTGGCTCGGTGGCGCGACAGCCGCCGCTCAGCTGGTCTTCGTGGAGCTCACCTGCCTGCCGATCCTCATCACGCCGTTCGTCGCCAGCGCCCGAGGACATGTCCCCCCGTGGTCCGTCATGCCACCTGTCGGGGTCATTGCCGCCGTCACCCTGGCGGTGTTGTGGATGGTCCTGCGTCAGTCCTCGGTGCGCGACAGGACCTACGTCCTCCCAGCCGCCGACCGACTGCCCTGACCAGGATCACCGCACTGCCACAGGCTGGGACCATGAGGACAGACAGATGACCGACATCGCGGGCCGGGCCCTCGGCACGAGCCTCGCTGCCGTCACTGAAGCGCCCCGAGTCGACCCCCGCAGGGCCGTCGTGGTGGGCGTGGACGGGTCCGAGCGCAACCGCGCGGCCGTTCGTTGGGCGACCCACGAGGCCGAGGCGAGTGCGCGTCCCCTCCACCTGGTCTGCGTGCTCGACGACGAGGTGCCGATCCCACACCACTCCGCCGCGACGGACGACGACCGGGACTGGACCCTGCTTCGGCGACTCGCGGCCGACATCGCCCTGGAGCGGCCGGAGCTCACGGTCGACCACGAGCTCGTTGCGGGCGGAGCCATCGGCGCCCTGGTGGCCCACTCGGCCGACCGGGCCCTGCTCGTCGTCGGCAAGCGCGGGCTGGGCACCTTCGCCCGGCTGCTCATCGGCTCCACGTCGATCGCCGTCGCGGGCCGGTCCCGGGTGCCCACCGTGATCGTCCCCGACACCTGGGACCAGGCCAGGCACGGCCACGACCCCGTCGTCGTCGGCCTGGACCCGGACGACGTACACGCCGAGGCGTTGGCCTACGCGTTCGCGGAGGCCCGCCGTCGAGGCGTCCGCCTCGTGATCGCCCACGGTTGGGAGGCGAAGGGGCTGCTGATCCGCGACCCTGCCGCCGTCTCTCGAGACATCGCGTCCTGGAAGGAGCACTGCCTGGCCAGGCTCACGGACGTCGTGGGGCCGGCCCGGAGCAGCTACCCGGGCGTTCACGTCGAGCTCGTGCCCCGGCACGGACATCCCGCGACCGTGCTCCTCGAGGTGGCGGAGTCAGCCCAGCTGCTCGTCCTCGGGCGGCACGACGACAGCCGGCTGGGCGGGTTCCCCTTCGGGTCCGTCACGCGCAACGTCCTGCACCACGCCGAAGTGCCGGTTGCCGTGGTGCCTTCCGCCCTCAGGTCGTGATCGGATCCCGGGTCGCGTTGAGCAGGTCTCTGGCATGCGCGATGGCCGTGGGGGTGTCGGGCAGGACCCGCCCGCCGTGCAGGGTCGGCGCCACTCCGAGTGAGGCGAGCACAGCCAGGTGCGCGGGCGCGACTCCGGAGAGCAGGACGATGATGCCCCGGCCCTCGAGCCTGGCGACGGTGTCGCTCAGGACGCGCGCCCCGGTTGCGTCGATGGTGGTGACACGCGACATGCGCAGGATCACCACGGCCACGTCGACGATGTCGGGCAGCTCGAGGAGGAGACGGTGGGCTGCGCCGAAGAAGAGCGGGCCGTCGATGCGGTAGGCGACGATGTGCTCGCTGAGCAGCGAGTGCTCCTCCTCCGTGTGGTCACCGGTCTCCAGGGGCACCTGCTCCAGTCGCGCGCTCAGTGCCACGGTGCGGAGCGCCAGGATGATCGCCACACCCAGGCCGACGCCGACGGCCACCACGAGGTCGATGACCACCGTGACCGAGAACGTCAGGATCACGATGATGGCGTCGGCCCGGGTGGAGCGGATCAGGGTGCGTAGGGAGCCGGCCTCGACCATGCGTACGCAGGTCGCGAACAGCACGCCCGCGAGCGCGGCGAGCGGGATGTCCGAGACCAGCGGCGCCGCAGCGAAGATCACCACCAGCAGCACCACCGAGTGGGTCACGGCAGCGAGCCGGGACCTGGCACCGGCCCGGACGTTGACCGCCGTACGCGCGATGGCGGCCGTGGCGGGAACACCGCCGAACATCGGGACGACCATGTTGGCCAGGCCCTGTCCGAACAGCTCACGGTCGGGGTCGTGCTGCTCGTTGACGCTCATGCCGTCGGCCACGGTGGCGCACAGCAGGCTCTCGAGGGCGGCCAGGGCCGCGATAGCGCAGGCGGAGGTGGCCAGGGTGGTGACCGCCCCGGCATCCACGAAACCGAGGGAGGGCACGGGAAGTCCGGCCGGCAGGTCACCGAGTGGCGCGAGGCCGAGGTCGAGGAACTGCGCCAGCAGCGTGGCCAGGCCGACGCCGATGAGGGAGAACGGCACTCGTGGGCGCCACCGGGCGCCGCCCAGCATCAACGCGGCGACCGCCAGGGAGACGATGAGCGGAGCGAGATGCGGGTGTGCGCTGAATCGCTGGGCCGCGTCGTAGGCGAGCGCCCAGACCCTGTCTCCCGAGGCGTCGGTGACGCCGAGGGCGGCGGGCACCTGTTGCAGGGCGATCACCACCGCGATCCCCGCGGTGAAGCCCTCGATCACCGAGACGGGCAGCAGGCGGACGTACCGACCCAGGCGCGCCACCGCCATGCCGATGAGGATCAGGCCGGCCAGGAACCCGACCATCAGGACCCCCGAGACGCCGTGCGCGGACACGACCGGCACCAGCACCACGGTCATCGCACCGGTGGGGCCGGAGACCTGCAGGTTCGAGCCCCCGAACACGGCGGCGACGATGCCGGCCACGACAGCGGTGGCGAGTCCGGCCTGGGCCCCGAGACCCGAGGCGACACCGAAGGCCAGCGCGAGTGGCAGCGCGACGACGGCCACGGTCAGCCCGGCCAGCAGGTCCTGCCTGGGGTGCCGTCCCATCGCGGACAGGTCTGCCTTCTTGGGGAGGAGCCTGCCGATCGAGTCGTTCACGTGGTGTCTGCTGACTCTCGAAGCTCAGCGAGGAGCCCCTGCTGGTCGGACCACAGGGTGGCCAGGATGCGACGTCCGTTGAGGAGCAGGTCGGCGATGTCGGGACTGGCCAGCCGGTACCGCACCGTGGCGCCGTCGCGTGCGGACCTCACCAGACCGGAGCGCCTGAGCACGGCGAGCTGCTGTGACAGGTTCGACGCCTCGACGTCGATCTCGGCGAGCAGCTCGTGCACGGGACGGTCGCCCTCCTGCAACAGCTCCAGGACCCGGATCCGGACCGGGTGGCCCAGGGTGCGGAAGAGCTCGGCCTTGGCTTCGTACAGCGGGACCTGTCCCACGTGTCGACCTCCTCCTCGTCGCCGTCGCCCGGCGCGACGCTCGCTTGCAGACTACATCACTTGAAGAAGTCTTCATGTCATCGTGACACGGAGGCGACCGCCGCTCGTGCCTGCGCCGGCTAGGAGCCGACTTCCTCGAGGCCGCCGCGCGAGAACTGCGTGCGGTACAGGTCGGCGTACAGGCCACCGGACGCCAGCAGCTCGTCGTGGGTGCCGCGCTGCACGACCTGACCGTCGTCGAGCACCAGGATCAGGTCGGCGTTGCGCACGGTCGAGAGTCGGTGGGCGATGACGAGCGACGTCCGTTGCGCCAGGGCGGCGTCGAGAGCACGCTGCACGGCGGCCTCCGACTCGCTGTCGAGGTGCGCGGTCGCCTCGTCGAGCACGACGATGGCCGGCGCCTTGAGCAGCAGCCGCGCGATCGCGAGCCGCTGGCGCTCTCCCCCGGACAACCGGTAGCCGCGGTCGCCGACGACGGTGTCGAGACCGTCGGGCAGGGCGCGCACGAGCGAGGCGATCTGGGCGGCCTCGAGGGCGGCCCACACCTCCTGGTCGTCGGCGCCGGGCCGCGCGTAGAGCAGGTTGGTGCGGATCGTGTCGTGGAACATGTGGGCGTCCTGCGTCACGTAGCCCACGACGTCCTCGAGCGACTCGAGGGTCACGTCGCGGACGTCGCGACCGCCCACCCGGACGGTGCCGGCCGTGGGGTCGTAGAGCCTGGCGACCAGGTGGGTGATCGTGGTCTTGCCGGCGCCGGAGGGCCCGACGAGCGCGACCATCTGGCCGGGCTCGGCGGCGAAGGAGACCCCGCGCAGCACCTCCCCCGTGTCGTTGGACGGCTTGCGCGCGACCGACTCGAGCGAGGCGAGCGAGATGTCCTCGGCACGCGGGTAGTGGAACGAGACGTCGTCGAACTCCAGCCGGGCGGAGCCGACCGGAAGGTCGACGGCGTCGGCCCGCTCCTCGATCAGCGAGGGCAGGTCGAGCACCTCGAAGACGCGGTCGAAGCTGACCAGGGCGGTCATCACGTCGATGCGGACGTTGGAGAGGCTCTGCAGGGGTCCGAGCAGGCGCAGCAGCAGGGTGCCGAGCGCGAGGACGGTGCCGATGGTCAGGGCGTCGCTGATGACCAGGTGCCCGCCGACGCCGTACACGAGCGCGGTGGCCAGCGCGGGGACGAGCAGCATGGCCGCCACGAAGACCCGGGTGATCAGCGAGATGCGGATGCCGAGGTCGCGCACGTTCGCGGCCTTGCCGGCGAAGAGGCGGTCCTCGACGTCGCGGCGGCCGAACAGCTTGAGCAGCATCGCCCCGCCGACGTTGAACCGCTCGGTCATCGCGTTGCCCATGTCGGCGTTGCCGTCCATCTGCTGACGGGTGAGGCCCGCCAGCCGGCCGCTCACCCAGCGCGAGGTCAGCAGCAGGATCGGGAAGAGCAGCAGGCACAGGAGCGTGACCCGCCAGCTCAGGGCCAGCATCGCGATGCCGACCACGACCACGGAGATCATGCTCGAGACGGTCGTCGAGAGCGTCGAGGTGAACGCCCGCTGGGCGCCGATGACGTCGTTGTTGAGGCGCGAGACGAGCGCACCGGTCTGGGTGCGCGTGAAGAACGCGAGCGACTGCCGCTGGACGTGGCCGAAGACCTGGGTGCGGAGATCGAAGATCAGGCCCTCACCGATGCGTGAGGAGAACCAGCCGCCGACGACCGACAGCACGGCTCCGATCACGGCCACGAGCGCCATCCCGAGCGCGAGCCAGGTGACCAGCGAGCTGTCCTTGCCGACGATGCCGTCGTCGACGAGCCGCTGCACGAGCAGCGGGCGTCACCACGACCAGGCAGGCGTCGACCACGGTGATCGCCAGGAAGACGGTGATCAGGCCACGGTGCGGGCGCGCGAAGCCCAGCACGCGACGGACGGTCCCCCGGTCGATGCGACCCTGGTCGACGTTGCGGTCCGTGCGCATGTGTCGCCACGCCGGACCCATCCCTGAGCTCAATGACATGTGTCGTCCTTCCGCCACTGTGGCGAACGCGGCCCGAGGGCGGGTTGTTCCCTACGCGAGGCTGACCAGATCGGCGTAGTCGTCGTTCCAGAGGTCCTCGTCGCCGTCGGGCAGGAGCAGCACCCGGTCCGGCTCGAGCGCGCGCACCGCGCCCTCGTCGTGGGTGACCAGGATGATCGCGCCCTCGTAGGTGCGGATGGCGGCCAGCACCTCCTCGCGGGAGGCGGGGTCGAGGTTGTTGGTGGGCTCGTCGAGCAGCAGCACGTTGGCGCTCGAGACCACCAGGCTGGCCAGCGCCAGGCGGGTCTTCTCGCCACCCGAGAGCACCGACGCCGACTTGTGCGCGTCGTCGCCGGAGAAGAGGAACGAGCCCAGGACGCTGCGGGTCTCGCTGTCGGTGAGCTGCGGGGCCGCCGACTGCATGTTCTCGAGCACGGTGCGCTCGGTGTCGAGGGTCTCGTGCTCCTGGGCGTAGTAGCCCAGCTTGAGCCCGTGCCCGGCCACCACCTGGCCGGTGTCGGGCTGGTCGACGCCGGCGAGGATCCGCAGCATCGTGGTCTTGCCGGCACCGTTGAGACCGAGGATCACGACGCGGGAGCCCTTGTCGATGGCCAGGTCGACGTCGGTGAACACCTCGAGCGAGCCGTAGGACTTCGACAGCTCCTCGGCGGTGATGGGGGTCTTGCCGCACGGCGCGGGCGCGGGGAACTTGATCCGGGCGACCTTGTCGGCCGCGCGCTCCCCCTCGAGGCCGGCCATCATCTTCTCCGCACGCTTGAGCATCGACTGCGCGGCGACCGCCTTGCTGGCCTTGGCCCGCATCTTGTTCGCCTGGTCGGTGAGCGTCTTGGCCTTCGACTCGGCGTTGGAGCGCTCGCGCTTGCGGCGCCGCTCGTCGGTCTCGCGCTGGCTGAGGTAGGCCTTCCACCCCATGTTGTAGACGTCGATCACGCCACGGTTGGCGTCGAGGTGCAGCACCTTGTTGACGGTTGTCTCAAGCAGGGCGTTGTCGTGGCTGATCACGATCAGGCCACCGCGGTGCGCCCGCAGGAACTCGCGCAGCCAGACGATCGAGTCGGCGTCGAGGTGGTTGGTGGGCTCGTCGAGCAGCAGCGTCTCGGCGCCGGAGAAGAGGATCCGGGCGAGCTCGACGCGGCGTCGCTGTCCGCCGGACAGGGTCTTCAGCTGTTGGGTGAGCACCCGCTCCTCGATGCCGAGGCTCTGCGCGATCTGAGCGGCCTCCGACTCCGCGGCGTAGCCGCCGCCGGCGTGCAGCTCGGTGTCGGCGCGCGTGTAGCGACGCATCGCGCGCTCACTCACCTTCACGTCGTCGCTGGCCATCTCGGCCTCGGCCTCACGCATCCGGCGTACGACGTCGTCGAGGCCACGGGCCGACAGGATGCGGTCGCGGGCCAGCACCTCGGGGTCGCCGATGCGCGGGTCCTGGGGCAGGTAGCCGACCTCGCCGACGGCGTGCACGGAACCCGACGCCGGCTGGGCCTCGCCGGCGAGGATCTTGGTCAGGGTGGTCTTGCCGGCGCCGTTGCGGCCGACTAGGCCGACCTTGTCGCCGGGAGCCACGCGGAAGGACACGCCCTCCATCAGGAGACGTGCACCTGCGCGCACCTCGAGTTGTTGGGCGGTGATCATCAGGGTGGCTACTCTACGGACCGGTGGCGGCCGACGACGACTCGGCGACCGACTCAGGAAGGACGCGAGATGCGCTTCAACCCCAAGGCCCGCCTCGACACCAGCCGTGTCGGCGATGGCGGAGGCGGCGGTGCCGGGGGCGGCGGCGGCCCGATGCGCATCCCCCTGCCCGGCGGCACCAAGGCCGGCGGCGGCATCGGCGCGCTCCTGGTGATCGTCTTGATCTTCACGCTCAGCCAGTGCATGGGCGGCGGCAGCGGGCTGCCCACCGGCGGCGGCCAGGCGCAGGGCGGCAGCAACACCAGCCGGATGATCGACTCCGAGCGCTACGCGAACTGCAAGACCGGCGCGGACGCCGAGACCGACGAGGACTGCGCCCGCATCGGCGTCGAGAACTCGCTGTTCAACTACTGGGGCGAGGAGGCACCGAAGCTCGGTGCCGACTTCGAGCCCGCCCAGATGATGACCTTCAGCGGCGCGGTCAACACCGGCTGCGGCCAGGCCACCAGCCAGGTCGGGCCGTTCTACTGCCCGCCGGACCAGACGATCTACCTCGACACGACGTTCTTCCAGGACGTGCTCGAAGGCCAGCTGGGCGGGCAGGGCGGCGAGTTCGTCGAGCCCTACGTCATCGGCCACGAGTACGGCCACCACATCCAGAACCTGCTCGGCATCATGGGCCAGGTGCGGACCCAGAAGGGTCCCGAGTCCGACGCCGTGCGGCTGGAGCTCCAGGCCGACTGCTTCGCCGGCGTCTGGACCCACGCCGCGACGGGCACGACCGACAAGAGCGGCGTCGAGATCTTCGCGGAGATCAACCAGCAGGACATCACCGAGGCGCTCGACTCCGCCAAGGCTGTCGGCGACGACCGCATCCAGCAGCGATCGGGCGGCGGGGTGGACCCCGAGGGCTGGACGCACGGCTCGGCCGCGCAGCGGATGAAGTGGTTCTCCGCCGGCTACGACTCGGGCGACCCCGGCTCCTGCGACACGTTCAACGCCACCGCGCTCTAGGACCTCTTCGAGCCCTATTCCAGCAGGGCCTCGACGTGCGGGACGAGGCGCTGGAGCGAGCGGAGGTACGGCGCGACGCTGGGGTGCTTGAGCTTCCCGGCGAGCGCCCCCTCGCCGGGCGCGACGCGGGCCAGGGCCCACTCCGACCGGCTCAGCGCCGTGTAGACGGCGGTGACGCGGGCACCGAGGAGCACGTCCTCGGGGTCCGCCACGGCACGAGGCAGACCGATCAGGTAGGCGTCGAGCAGGGGCTCGAGATCCTCGCGTGAGGTGAGCGCCAGGTAGCCGAGGTCACCGCCGACGTGACCCAGGCCGAGCGTGGCCCAGTCGATCGCCACCACGTGGTCGCCGTCGCGCCCGGGCATGTTGGTGGGCGCCGGGTCGCCGTGCTGCGGCACCTGGGGCAGCAGGTCCATGCGCTGCAGGTACGACTCCCGCCGCTGCCAGAGGTGGTCGGCGACGTCGGCCGCCGTGGTCCGGGCCAGGGTCGGCCAACCGCCGCCCCGCTCGACGCGCAGCAGCCGGTGGCGCAGCTGGTCCTTGGCCAGGAAGCGGGTGCGGGGCAGGTCGGAGCCGGCGAAGCGGCCCATCCCGATCGCCATGAAGGGGCCGCTGGTCGCTGCGTCCTCCACCCACTCGCGGGTCAGGGTCACGCCCTGCTCGTCCTCCTCGACGGCAGCGATCGCACTGCGCAGCCCGACGGTCTGCTGCACGATGCCCGTGTCGTGCACGTCGGCCTCGCGCCGCCAGTAGGCGAAGTGGGTCGGATCCAGCAGCTCACCGGGGTCGTGGGCGTCGGGCCGGCGCAGCCGCTTGATGACCACGGGCCGGTCCCCCAGCGCAGCGCGCCACACCCCCACGGTGGACGTGCCCGTGCCCGGCGGCATGGCCCGCCAGTCCGGCTGCGGCTCCCACATGTCCGGGACGCTAGCGCAGGTCACGCCGTCGGAAGCCCCATTGACCAGCGAACGAGAGCAGCGTGGCGAGCGCCAGCAGCACGACGAAGGGGGTCCAGCGGAAGTCCTCGACCGGTGTCAGGGCCAGGTGCTGGAAGGGTGAGACGTCCTGCAGCCACATCGGCAGGTCGAGCAGCGGACCGAAGATCAGCACCACGACGGCGAACCCGAGGCCGAGCCAGCCGAGCGTGGCGGCGCGCGGCAGCACGCCGTACAGCAGGCGTGCGAGCGCGGAGAGCACCAGCACCGGGGCCACCATCGGCACGGTCGCGAGCGTGAGGCGGCCGACGGCACCGGCGTCGTCGGCGGTCAACGCGTAGCCGACGCCGAGGCCGAGGCCGGCCGCGAGCACGACGCACACCGTGCCGAGCACGGTCATCGCCGTGTGCGCACCCAGCCAGCCCGGTCGGGTGAGCGCGGTGGCGAGCAGCCCCTCGACCCGGCCGTCGTCCTCCTCAGTCCGCGGGCGCAGTGCCGACGACACGGCGAAGCCGGCGGCCATCAGGCCGAGCATGACGATCGAGGTGGCATAGAAGCCGTCGACGAGATCCCCGCCGCCACGCAGGAAGATGTCGCTGGAGGCCTGGCTGTCACCCAGCAGGGCGCCGACGTCGTTGCCGAGCGAGCCGTAGGACAGGCCGGTCACCGCCAGGCCGATCGTCCAGCCGATGATCGAGCCCCGGTGCTGGCGCCAGGCCAGCCCGAGGGGGCTCATCAGCATCGTCGAGGCGCGGGCCGGGCCGGGACGGGCGGCCAGCACGCCGCCGCCGTGGTCGCGCCGGGTGAACACGGCGTACGCCGCGGCGCCGGTCAGCGCAGTGGCGGCGAGCGGCAGCGCGATCGGCCACCAGCGCAGGCCGGAGAACGCATGCATGGCCTGGTACCACCCGATCGGCGAGATCCACGTCAGCGCAGGTGACCCGATGTCACCGATGGCGCGCAGCACGTAGGCCGCGCCGATGACGGCGCCGGTGAGGCCGTACATCGCCCGGGCTCCGGAGACCAGCTGGGCGGCGATCATGGCGATGCCGGTGAACGCCCAGCCGGTGGCCGTCAACCCCAGCCCGAGCGCCCACGAGTCGGCGGCGGCGAGCGGGAAGGTGACCAGGCTCAGGGCCACGCAGACCCCCACGAGGATGCTCGCCAAGGCACTCAGCAGGGCAGCGGCGGCGAGCGGCGCGGTCCGTGAGACGGCGGCGGCCCGCAGCAGCTCGTCCCGGCCGCTCTCCTCCTCGGCGCGGGTGTGCCGGCCCACGAGGAACATGCACATCAGGCCGATGGTGATGGCGCCGAACGCCGTGGCCTGCCAGGCGACCTGGCCGCCGATGGTGTTGAGGGCCCTGGCCGGGCCGGCCATCGCGACGAGCGCGGCGTTGCCGTCCATGCTCGCGGCCGCCTTGTCGAACTCGGCCTGCGTCGCGTAGAGACCCTTCACGCTGACGGCCTGCGACCAGTAGAGGACCGTGATGCCGAGCGTCCACCAGGCGAGCATCCACCGGTCGCGGCGCAGGTAGGCGCGCAGCAACCGGCCGGTGCCCGTCACGACGCCACCTCCGCGCCGTCCTCCCGGCTGCCGGCACCGGGGAGCTCGTCACCGTAGTGGCGCAGGAACAGCTCCTCCAGCGTGGGCGGAGAGGCGGTGAGGCTGCGGACGCCGGCCTGCTGGAGCACTGCGAGGGCGCCGTCGATGGCCGCGGTGTCGATCTCGAACGACGCCCGCAGGCCCTCGACGACCAGGTCGTGCACGCCGGGCAGGGCGTCGAGACCCTCGGGCCCGCGCACGGTCTCGGCCATGATCGAGGTCCGGGTCAGGTGGCGCAGCTCGCCGAGCGTGCCGGTCTCGACGCAGCGGCCGGCGCGGATGATGCTCACCCGGTCACAGAGGCGCTCCACCTCGGCCAGGATGTGGCTCGACAGCAGGACGGTGTGGCCGGCGTTGCGGAAGTCGTCGACGCACGACTGGAACACCGACTCCATGATCGGGTCGAGTCCGCTGGTCGGCTCGTCGAGCAGGAGCAGCTCGACGTCGCTGGCCAACGCCGCGATCAGGGCGACCTTCTGCCGGTTGCCCTTGGAGTAGCTGCGGCCCTTCTTGGTCGGGTCGAGCTCGAAGCGCTCGACCAGGTCGGCCCGGCGGCCCTCGTCGAGGCCGCCGCGCAGCCGACCCAGCAGGTCGATGACCTCGCCGCCGGTGAGGTTCGGCCACAGGTTCACGTCCCCGGGCACGTAGGCCAGCCGCCGGTGCAGCTGCGCGGCGTCGCGCCACGGGTCACCGCCGAGGAGGCGGACCTCACCGGCGTCCGTGCGCAACAGGCCCAGCAGGACGCGGATGGTGGTGGACTTGCCGGAGCCGTTGGGCCCGAGGAAGCCGTGCACCTCGCCGGCAGCCACCGACAGGTCGAGGCCGTCGAGCGCGCGCACGGACCCGTAGCTCTTGATCAGGCCGGTCACCTCGATGACCGGGTCGGTGCCGTGGGTGGTCACTCCCGTCACGATACACATTGTTCACTCTTTACTGAATCTTGTAACGTGCCGCTCATGTCCAGGGACCCCGGCGAGCAGTTCATCGAGCGGATGGGCGGCGCCCTGGCGGCCGCCGGCCTGCAGCGTCTCCCCTCGCGCGTGTTCGCCGCCCTCTGCATCGACGAGGACGGCCGGATGACGGCCGCCGAGCTCGGCGAGACGCTCGGGGTCAGCCCGGCCGCCGTCTCCGGCGCGGTGAAGTTCCTCGTCCAGATCCACTTCGTGCACCGCGAGCGCGAGCGCGGGTCGCGTCGTGACGTCTACGTCGTCGACGACGATGCCTGGCACAGCGCGATGATGTCGAGGGACACGACGTACGCGCCCATGCTCACCGCCCTCGACGACGCCGTCGACCGGCTCGACCCCAGCTCCGACGCCCGGCTCCGGCTGCTGCTGATGCGCGAGTTCCTGGCGTTCGTCGACGCCGAGATGACCGAGCTGGCCGCGCGCTGGGAGAGGCGTCGCCAGCAGATCGAGCGGGAGCTCAGGCGTTCGTGACCTCGATGGCGATCGCCGCGGCGTCGACGACCGCCCGGTCGAGCACCACCCGCTTGGGGTCCGGCACGGGCAGCCACGGCCCCACCACGGCGAGACGACCCAGCCGGCGGTCCGCCAGCACCTCCTCGACGGCCGCGTGGTCCCCGCCCGTGACCGCGAGGGGCACGCCGGTCAGGATCCGCGCAGCGTGCTCGGCGGCGGCCTCGTAGGCCTGCCGTGCCTGGTTGTCACGACGCCGCGCGAACCGCTGCTGGCTCTGTCCACCCGCCTTGGTGCGCCCCTGCACGTGCCGCTGGCCGATCTTGTGCTCGACCATCACGTCGCGCTCGAGCCGGGCGATCGCGAACCCGCCCTTGCGCACCAGCAGCACGCCCCATGTCGCAGGCAGCTCGACGGCGCTCACGAAGGCAGCGACCTCGGCCGCTCCGCCGTACGACGCGGCGAAGGGCAGCCGGGCGGTGAACGTCGAGCCGTCGACCGCCTCGCCGGCCAGCCCGCCCGCTGCGGCCGCGAGTGCGGTGGCGCCGTGCCGCGACTCGAAGTTCTCGACCCAGCGCACGAGCCGGGTCGGCGCGAGCAGGAGGGTGGCCACGGGGCGAGGCTATCCAGCGACACGGACCCGGCGGGCCTCCCGCCCGACCCGGCTGGGCCCTGCGCCCCAGTTGTCGGCTTTCGCTGCGGGTGGCCGCCCGGCGTCGATATCGTTCTGGGCACCGTTCGGCGGGGCCCTTCCCGCGTCACGATCCAGGGGAACCCATGAGCGTCGACGTCCAGGACATGCCTGCCACCAGGTCGGGTGCCGCGGCGCCGGGTCCACGATCGGGCCTGCTGACGGCGCTGTTCGCGACGACCTCGCTGGTGGGTGCCGGGCTGCTCTTCGTCGTCCAGCCGATGATCGCCCGCCTCGTCCTGCCCAGCTACGGCGGCTCGGCCTCCGTGTGGAGCACCAGCAGCCTGCTGTTCCAGGTCGTGCTGCTGCTGGGCTACGTCTACGCGCACGCCTCGACCCAGCGCCTCGGCCCGCGCCGGCAACCGCTGCTGCACCTCGCGATCCTGCTCCTGCCGCTGATGGCCCTGCCGGTCGTGCTCCCCTCCGACGCGGCACCCTCCGCCGACGCGTCCCCCGTGCTGTGGCTGCTGCGCACCCTGCTGCTGACCATCGGGCTGCCGTTCGCCGTGATCGCGACGACCGGGCCCCTGCTCCAGCGGTGGTACTCCTGGACGGCCGGTCGGCGGTCCGAGGACCCCTACTTCCTGTTCGCCGCGAGCAACCTCGGCAGCTTCGGCGGGCTGCTGGCCTACCCGTTCCTGGTGGAGCCGTTCCTGACCCTCGAGCAGCAGCGCCATGCCTGGTCGTGGGGCTTCGTGGTCTTCATGGTGCTGATGTCGGCGTGCGGCATCATCGCCAGGCGTGGCCAGCCGAGCCCCGCAGACCCGCAGCGCCGGGATGCCGGCCCGCGGTCAGCGGTCGCCGCTGTCGCCGCCAGGCCGTCCAGACGACTCATGCTCCAGTGGCTGGCCCTCTCCTTCCTCCCCTCGACGCTGATGCTCGGCGTGACCTCCCACATCTCCACCGACATCGCCGCCATCCCCCTCATGTGGGTCGTGCCGCTGGCGATCTACCTGGCCACCTTCGTGCTGGCGTTCGCGAGGACGAGCCGCGAGCTGAGCCCCGGGGTCACCGGCTCGGCGGTCTTCATGGCCGCGCTCGCCGGGCTGGTCTACCTGGTGGGCAGGGACGGGATACCGCTGTGGCTGGCGCTGCTGACCGACCTGCTGCTGCTCTCGACGGCCGCCTACGCCGCGCACGCGCGCCTGGCCACGACGCGACCGGACCCCGCCCACCTGACCCGGTTCTACCTGGTGGTCGCGGCCGGTGGCGCCTTGGGCGGCCTGCTCAACGGCATGGTCGCTCCCGTGTTCTTCAACGCGGTGTGGGAGTACCCGATCGCCCTTCTGGGCGTCCTCGCCCTCGGCCTCGGCCGGAGCCGCCCACTGCGGTTCATGGCGCGCTTCCAGCCCCGCGCGGTCGTCGTCGTCGAGGCCGTGCTGCTGACGATGCTGGTGTTCTACTCGGCGCTCGGCGGGGTCGGCCTCATGCACCGCGGCACCCTGGCCGTCGTCGCGGGCCTCACCCTCTGGGTCGTGGTGGCCTACCTGGGCTCCAGGCGGCCGGGCCCCATGGCGGCAGCGCTCGCCGTCAGCATCCTGGGCTTCGCGCTGCTCGGTCCGTCGGCGATCTACCAGAGCCGGACCTTCTACGGCAGCTACTCCGTGCTCGACGGGGGCACCTACCGCCAGTTCCTGCACGGGACGACCGTCCACGGACTGCAGCTGAACGGCGACCGCAGCACCGAGCCCACCAGCTACTACTCGCGCAGCGGCCCCATGGGTGACGCGTTCTCGTTGCCCGGCGACCCTCCGGGCGACGTCGGCGTCGTCGGCCTCGGCGTCGGCACCCTGGCGGCGTACGTCGGCGCCGGCCAGGCCATGACGTTCTTCGAGATCGACCCCGAGGTGGCCCGGGTCGCTGAGGACCCCAACCTCTTCACCTATCTCTCCGACTCGCAGGCAGCGGTCGACGTGGTCGTCGGGGACGGGCGACTGAAGCTGGCCGGCGTCGAGGACGAGGCGTTCGACACCCTGGTCCTGGACGCGTTCTCCTCCGACGCCATCCCGGTCCACCTGCTGACGCACGAGGCGTTCGACGGCTACGCCCGGGTGCTCGCCGAGGACGGCCTGCTGATGGTCCACATCACCAACCGGATCCTCAACCTCGAACCGGTCGTCGCCTCCGCTGCGGATCACCTGGGCTGGTCGGTCGCCGTGGGTGAGGGTGGTGGCGTGGTCGAGGCCAGCACGCGCTCGCGATGGGTGGCGCTCTCGAGCGACCGGGCGAAGATCGACGCCCTCCTCGCCCGCCCCGCCTGGCGCCGGGCCGGCACTGAGAGGCGCGCCTGGACCGACGACTTCTCCTCGGTCCTCACCACCCTGAGGTGATCACGCCTGCAGTGACCTCGGCGCTGCCTGACGCGGACGGTCAGGTTGTCGGCAGGTGCGGTGCAGCAGGCTCGCCGTGCTTAGGCGAAACCGCCAGCTGACGTGAGGACACCCATGTTCGACCTGATCAACGGCATTCCCCTGCATCCACTGGTGGTGCACGCCATCGTGGTGCTGCTCCCGCTGGCGACCCTCGGCACCATCGCCATCGCGGTGCGCCCCAGATGGCGCACGACGTACGGCCCACTGGTCGTGGCCGCGGCGCTGGTGGCCACCGTGCTCTGCCCGGTCGCCACGTCCAGCGGCGAGGAGCTGGAGCGACGGGTCGGGGACCCCGGCAATCACGCCGCCCTGGGCGACCAGCTCGTGTGGTTCGCGCTGGCGCTGCTCGTCTCGTCGGCCCTGCTGGTCTACCTGCAGCGTCGAGGAGACCGTGCTCACGGCTCCACCCGCAGCCCTATGCTGACCTGGTCGCGGCGGTCGCGGTGATCGCCGGGCTCGCTGCCGGCATCCAGGTCTACCGGGTGGGCGACTCCGGCGCCCGGGCGGCCTGGGGCGACGCGGCGGACGCTGCACCGGGGAGGTGAGGTCGTGCTGATCGGCATCTGCGAGGACGACGCACCCATCCGCAGCGTGCTGCTCCGAGCCCTGAGGCTGTCGGGCCACGAGGTCCTCAGCGCCCACGACGGGAGTGAGGCCCTGCGCCTGTTCGGTGCCGACAGCGGTGTCGACGTGCTGGTCATGGACATCGGTCTGCCCGACTCCGACGGACGCGACGTGACGCAGGCCCTGAGGTCGGCCGGCCAGTCCGCACCGGTGGTCTTCCTCACCGCGCTCGGTGCGGTGCACGACCGCCTCTCCGGGTTCAGCGCCGGCGGGGACGACTACCTCTCGAAGCCGTTCGACGTGAAGGAGCTCATCGCCCGGGTGGAGGCCATGGGCCGGCGCGGACGCCCCGCTGCACCGGCACTGGCCGGACTGACCCTCGACCCCGCCGCCCACTCCATCCGTACGACGGCCGGCGAGGTGCTGCTGACCCCGACCGAGTTCCGGATGCTCGCGGCGATCACGTCGCGGCCGGGCGAGGTCGTGCGCCGCCGTACGGTCGTCGCCGCGGCCTGGCCCGACGGCGCCGTGGTCAGCGAGAACACCATCGACTCCTTCATCCGCAGGGTGCGCACCAAGCTCGAGTCGGTGTCCTCGCCGGTCACCATCGAGACCGTGCGCGGAGTCGGGTTCCGGTCGGTGTGAGGCTCCCGTCGGCGTCCTCCGCGCTGCCCACCGGCTCGTTCCGTCGCCAGCTCGTGGTGCTCACGGCGTGCGTGACCGCACTCGCGATGCTGTTGCTGACCGTCGTCCTGCAGCTGATCCTGGCCGACCTCAGCAGCAACAACGTCGACCGCGTGCTCGAGGATCGCGCCGACGCGGTGGTCAGCTCCACGATCGGAGCGTCCACCGGCCAGTCGCTCGTCGTTCCCGCCACGGATCTGGACGCCGGCGTGGTCGTCTACGACGAGGGCGGACAGCCCGTCGTGGGTGTGCCGGCCAAGGGTCTGGATGCGGCGTACGACGCGCTGGCGCGGGTCCGGTCGACGCGCTACCACGATCCCGACCGGTTGTTCCGGCTGATCGCCAAGCCGTTCGCGACCCCCACCGGCGTGCGCGGTGTCGTGGTGGTGGCCGAGCGCCTCGCGCCGTACGAGGAGGCCGAGGCGTACGCCCTCATCGTCAGCCTGGTCACCGGCCTGCTGGCCACGGCGGCCGCCGCCGGCCTCGTGGCGTGGGTCTCCTCGCGGGCGCTCCGGCCGGTCGCCGTCCTGACCACCACCGCGGCCGAGTGGAGCGAGCACGACCTGTCCCGACGGTTCGGTCTCGGCCCGCCGACCAACGAGATCACCGCGCTCGCCGCCGTCCTCGACACCCTCCTCGACCGGGTGTCGGCCGCGATCCGCGGCGAGCAGCGGCTCACGTCCGAGCTGGCGCACGAGCTGCGCACCCCGCTCACAGCCGTGCTGGGCGCCGCCGACCTGGGCCTCATGCAGGACGACCTGTCGCCCCAGACGCGCGAGAACCTCGAGGAGGTCGCGGCCGGGGCCCGGCGCATGTCCACGACCATCACCACCCTGCTCGACCTCGCGAGGTCCGAGTCGGCGCTGCACGACGCCGCGTCGTGCGAGGTGGCGGAGGTGGTCACCGAGGTGGTCGAGGGCATCGCCGCGGGGGACGTGCTCATCGACGTCGAGCTGCCCGACCAGCGCATCGGCGCACCGCAGGCGATCGCGCACCGCGCGCTGGCTCCCGTCGTCGAGAACGCCGTCCGCTTCGCGAGGGCCAGGGTGCGGATCTCGGGCGACACCAGCCACCCGAGCTTCGTGCTGGTCGTGGTCGAGGACGACGGGCCCGGCGTCAGCGCCGACTCGGGCGACATCTTCGTGCCCGGCACGACGTCGTACGGCGGCTCCGGTGCCGGTCTGGGTCTGGCCATCTCCCGCCGGATGGCCCGCAGCGTCGGCGGCGACGTCGAGCTCGAGCACGCGCAGGGGCCGACGCGCTTCGTGGTCCGGCTCCCCCGCGCCTAGCCCGCTTCGGCGATCGAGCCGACAGGCCAGAGGTCAGCGGTGCGTGAGGTCGACGACGTCCCGCACGACCTCCGAGAGCTCCCCCGTCCGGGCCATCACGGCGCGCTGCCGGTCGGCGGTCGTGCCGTCGCGCAGCAGCCGGGCGACCACCCGCTCCACGAGCTCGGTGTCCCCCACCTCGTCGAGGGCGGGCCGCACGTGCTCGACGAGCGCCTGCACCACCTCGGCCGCCGGCCGGGGCCTGCCGGTGAACACGTCGACCAGGTCTCCGCCGAGGCCCGCCTGGCCGGCGCGCCACATGGCGAGGCCGATCAGCGTCGTCGGCACGGACGGCGGTGCGCCGCCTGCCCGCCACTGGACGGCTGCCGTCTCCACGAGACCCCTGACGAGGGCCGCGACCAGCACCACCACCTCGCGGTCCGGGCAGACGTCGGCGACCCGCACCTCGACCGTGGGGTAGGTGCTCGAGAGTCGCGCGTCGAAGTAGATCATCCCCTCGTCGAGCACGGTGCCCGTGGCCACCATCGCGTGCACGGCCCCCTGATAGCTCTCGACCGAGCCGAACACGTCGGTCGCCCCCGCCGACGGCCAGCGGCGCCACAGCTGCGAGCGGAAGCTGGCGTAGCCCGTGTCGACGCCCTGCCAGTACGGCGAGTTGGCCGACAGCGCGACGAGCACCGGGAGCCAGCCCCGGATGCGATCGAGCACGGCCACACCCTCCTCGTCGGACTCGACGGAGACGTGCACATGGCAGCCGCAGGCGAGCTGCTCGGCCTGGGTCAGCCCGAACTCCTCGGCCATCCTCTGGTAGCGCGGCGACGATGTCGTCTCGGGGACGACGGGCCGCGGCGACGTCGCCAGCGCGACCGCCCGGCATCCGGCCGCCCTGGCCGCCTCGTCGGCCCGTCGACGCCAGGTCGCCAGCTCGTCGGACAGCTCGGCCAGGGTCCGGCACGGCTTGGTCCCGGTCTCGAGCTGCTGCAGCATGAGCTCGCCGACGACGGCGCCGCCGGCCCCGTCGTCGTCCCCGTCATCCCTGTCATCGTCGTGGTCGCTGCCAGACGTGTCCGTAGGCGGCTCGATCGCCCTCAGCGCGGCCGCCGCGACCGCTCGCGGCCCGCCGTCGACGTCGACGATGAGCAGCTCTTCCTCGACCCCGATGGTTCGCACGTGCACATCATGACGGGTGGCCGGGGCCGGGGCGTCACTCGGACTGGTAGACCACCCGGAACCGCTCGAGCACCACGGGCAGGTCCGGGCTGAAGCCGCTGTCGGGGGCGCTCTGGCTGAAGAACTCTTCGTGCGTCTCTCGCCACTGCGCCAGCGAGCGGTCGCCCTCGCCCTCGAGGAACGCGTGCTCCTCGGTCACCTCGTCGAACGGCACGACCGACACGTCGGTGACCTCGACCAGCGCCCTGGGGTGTCCGGCGCCGTCGAGCAGGATGCTCATGGTGCCGGGCTCCGGCAGCTGCTCGTCCTCGGTCTCGTAGTCCCGCAGCGCACTGGCCGTGGCGGTCTTCGTGCCGTCCAGCACGAGGGCCAGCAGCTCGTCGGACTGCTCGGGGCTGGCGCCGTACGAGAAGGCCGGCGGTGGCACCACCTCGAGGGTCGTCGGACCGAAGTACGACGGCGCGCTGTTGAGCTTGGCGTGGAACCGGGCCAGCTCCCAGAAGGCTTCGACGGGTGTCTTCACCCACCGGAGCCTAGCCGGGACCCTGCGGCCCGGTCCGACGACGAGTGGCTCAGCCGTCGAGGTCGGGGGCCACCAACGCGTCGGGATCCTGGCGCGGGGGCAGCTCGGCCAGCGCCGTACGCACCAGGGCGACCCTCGCTGCCACCACCACCTTGCGCCGCAATCGTCCACCGACCTCGCCGAGGGTCTCCTGGACCGCGGTCAGCACCTGGGCGTCGGTGAACGTGGGGCGGCTGCCCGCCGCGACGTCGACGTCGGGCAGCGCCAGCAGCACCGGCAGCACCTGGCTGCCGACCCCGTCGAGCACCTGGTAGCGCTGGCGGGGATCCATCGCCTGCCACGCCTGGTCGCCGTGCTCGCCGCGGCGCCGGCGCGACCGGCCCGCACCCGCCACCGTCTTGGCAGCGGCGGTGACCGCCACGGTCAGCTCGTGCTCGGTGAAGCGCATGGTCCAAGGATGCCGGAGACCACCTCACGCGACGGGACCGCCCTTCGCGCCCGCGGCGACTGACCCAGGTCTCGACCCGCCCGTCGCGGGCTCGTTCCTCGCCCGCGGGGCGTGCGCCCGCTCGCTGCGCTCGCCCGACTGACCTAGGTCTCGACCCGCCCGTCGCGGGCTCGTTCCTCGCCCGCGGGGCTTGCGCCCGCTCGCGTTGCGCCCGCTCGCTTCGCTCGCCCGACTGACCTAGGTCTCGACCCGCCCGTCGCGGGCTCGTTCCTCGCCCGCGGGGCTTGCTCGACCTCTTCGCGTCGCGCCCGCTCGCTTCGCTCGCGGGCGCGGCTCAGACGTTGAAGCCGAGGGCGCGCAGCTGCTCGCGGCCGTCGGGGGTGATCTTGTCGGGGCCCCACGGGGGCATCCAGACCCAGTTGATGGCGACGTCGTTGACGATGCCCTCGAGCGCCTGGTTGGTCTGGTCCATGATCACGTCGGTCAGCGGGCAGGCCGCCGACGTCAGGGTCATGTCGAGGACCAGGTTGTGGCCCTCGTCGAGGTGCACGTCGTAGACGAGGCCGAGGTCGACGACGTTGATGCCGAGCTCGGGGTCGACGACGTCCTTCATCGCCTCGGTCACGTCGTCGACCGTCACGGTCGAGACCGATCCGCTCGCCTCGGGGACCTCGGGCAGATCGCTGTGGTCAGGCATGTGACTCCTCCTGGGCTTGTGCGGTGGCGTCTTTCCAGGCCATCCACGAGAGTAGGGCGCACTTCACGCGCGCGGGGAACTTCGCGACGCCGGCGAAGGCGATCGCGTCCTCGAGGACGTCCTCGTCGGGCTCCACCTGGCCCTTGCCCTGCATCAGGGTCAGGAACGTCTGGTGGATCTCGAGGGCCTCGTCGACCGACTTGCCGATGACCAGGTCGGTCATCACCGAGGCCGACGCCTGCGAGATGGAGCAGCCGACCGCGTCGTACGACACGTCGGCGATCGCGCCGTCGGCGACCCGCACCCGCAGGGTGAGCTCGTCACCGCAGGTCGGGTTGACGTGGTGCACCTCGGCCCCGAAGGGCTCGCGCAGACCGGCATGGTGCGGGTGCTTGTAGTGGTCCAGGATGATCTCCTGGTACAGCGAGTCGAGCTCAGCAGACATCAGCTCACCTTGAAGTAGTCGCGGGTGAAGTTCAGGCCCTCGACGAGCGCGTCGATCTCGGCGGGCGTCGTGTAGAGGTACGACGACATCCGCACGGAGCTCTGCACCCCGAAGCGGGCGTGCGCCGGCTTGGCGCAGTGGTGGCCGGCCCGGACGGCGATGCCGCGGGTGTCGAGCACCGTGGCCACGTCGTGCGGGTGCACACCGGCGAGCTCGAACGAGATCGCTCCCCCACGCTGGGTGGGGTCCAGCGGTCCGAGCACCGTCAGGCCGGGCACGGTCGCGAGGCCGTCGAGGGCGTAGCCCGTGAGGACCTGCTCGTGCCGGTGGATCGCGGCCATGCCGATGTGGTCGAGGTAGTCGACCGCCGCGCCGAGACCGATGGCCTCGACGATGGGCGGGGTCCCGGCCTCGAACCGGTGCGGGATCCCGGCGTACGTCGAGGACGCCATGCGCACGGTCTCGATCATCTCGCCGCCACCGAGGAACGGCGGCAGCGCCTCGAGCACCGCACCGCGGCCCCAGAGCACACCGATGCCGGTCGGGCCGACCACCTTGTGGCCGGTGAAGGCCACGAAGTCGGGACGCGAGGCGTCGTCGTACGACGCCAGGTCGATCGGCAGCTGCGGAGCGGCCTGCGACGCGTCGACCACGACCAGGGCACCCACCTCGTGGGCCCGGCGGGTGATCTCGGCGACGGGGTTGATCGTGCCGAGCATGTTGGACACCCAGGTCAGCGAGACGACCTTGGTGCGCTCGGTGATCAGGTCGTCGATGTTCGACAGGTCGAGGTGGCCGTCGTCGGTGAGCCCGAACCAGCGCAGCGTCGCGCCGGTGCGCTCGGTGACGAGCTGCCACGGCACGATGTTGGAGTGGTGCTCCATCTCGGTGATGACGACCTCGTCGCCCTCCCCGAGCTGGTGCGGACCCGGCCAGGCCAGCGTGTTGGCCACCAGGTTGAGCGCCTCGGTGGCGTTCTTGGTGAAGATGACCTCGTCGCGCGACGGGGCCTTGATGAACGCCGCCACCCGGTCGCGGGCCGACTCGAACGCCTCGGTCGACTCGGCGCCCAGCACGTGCATCGCCCGGGCGATGTTGGCGTTGTGGCGCTCGAGGTGGTCGACCATCGTGTCGATCACGACCTGCGGCTTCTGGGAGGTGTTGGCGCTGTCGAGATAGATCAGCGGGATCCCCACCCCGCCGCTCCCGGGAAGGGTGCGTTCGAGGATCGGGAAGTCCTTGCGGATCACTTCCAGCTCAGGGAGCAGTCCCTCGATCATGCTTCCTCCTTCCGTTCGGCGGTCTCGCTGACGCCGGACCGTCAGACCGCGGACTTGGTGTACTTGTCGTAGCCTTCGGCCTCCAGCTGGTCGGCCAGCTCGGGCCCGCCCTGCTCGGCGATCCGGCCGTCGACGAAGACGTGCACGTGGTCGGGCTTGATGTAGCGCAGCACCCGCGTGTAGTGGGTGATGAGCAGGACGCCCTTGTCACCCTTCGACGCGAAGCGGTTGACCCCGTCGGACACGACCTTGAGGGCGTCGATGTCGAGGCCGGAGTCGGTCTCGTCGAGCACGGCGACCTTGGGGTCGAGCAGCTCGAGCTGGGCGATCTCGTGCCGCTTCTTCTCTCCACCCGAGAAGCCCTCGTTGACCGAGCGGGACGCGAAGGTCGGGTCGAGGTCGAGCGCCGCCAGCGTGGCGTTGACGTCCTTGACCCAGGTACGCAGCTTGGGGGCGTCGCCGTCGATGGCGGTCTTGGCCGTGCGCAGGAAGTTGGACACCGAGACCCCGGGCACCTCGACGGGGTACTGCATGGCCAGGAAGAGGCCGGCCCGCGCCCGCTCGTCGACGGACATCGCGAGGACGTCCTCGCCGTCGAGGGTGACGGTGCCGCCGGTGACGGCGTACTTGGGGTGACCGGCGATCGAGTAGGCCAGCGTGGACTTGCCCGAGCCGTTGGGGCCCATGATCGCGTGCGTCTCGCCGTCCTTGATGGTCAGCGTGACGCCCTTCAGGATCTCCTTGGGGCCGTCCTCGGTGTCGACCGAGACGTGCAGGTCGGTGATCTCCAGGATGCTCATGCGGGTACTACTCCATTCAGGGTGGACTGGATGTCGACGTAGACGTCATCTCCGCGGACGTCGACGGGAAAGGTGGCCACGGGCTCGGTGGCGGGGAAGCTGGTCGGCTTGCCGGTGCGCAGGTCGAACCGCGATCCGTGCAGCCAGCACTCGATGGTGCAGTCCTCGACCTCGCCCTCGGAGAGGGCGACGGCCGCGTGGCTGCAGAGGTCCTCGACGGCGAAGACCTCCTCGTCGTGGCGAGCCACTGCCACGTCCTGGCCGTCGATGGTCACGCCGAGCGCCTCGCCCGCACGGATGTCGGCCAGCGCACAGGCACGCGCGAACGCCATCAGAAGGACTTCCCGGTGACGTTCTTGGTCAGCTCCGCCTCGACCGTCGTCACCAGCCGCTCCTCGATCTCCGCGACGCCGATCTTGCGGATCAGGTCGTTGAAGAAGCCGAGCACGACCAGGCGGCGCGCCTCCTTCTCGTCGATCCCGCGGGAGCGGAGGTAGAAGAGCTGGTTGTCGTCGAACCGACCGGTGGCCGACGCGTGGCCGGCACCGGCGATCTCGCCGGTCTCGATCTCGAGGTTGGGCACCGAGTCGGCCTGGCAGCCGTCGGTGAGCACCAGATTGCGGTTCTCCTCGTAGGTCTCGATGCCTTCGGCCACCTTGCGGATCAGCACGTTGCCGACCCACACGGTGTGCGCCTTCTGACCCTGCAGCGCACCCTTGTAGGACACGTTGCTCTTGGTGTGCGGCGCGTTGTGGTCGGCGAAGAGCCGGTGCTCGATGTGCTGACCGGCGTCGGCGAAGTAGAGGCCGAGCAGCTCCGCGGACCCGCCGGGACCGTCGTAGGTCACGTTGGCGTCCATGCGTACGACGTCGCCGCCGAACGAGATGGCTGCGTGCTTGTACAGGGCGTCGCGACCGACGACCGCCTGCGTGTGCGTGAGGTGGACGGCGTCGTCGGCCCAGTCCTGGATCGACACGACGGTCACCTGCGCACCGTCACCGACCTGGACCTCCACGACCTGCGCCAGCGCGGCGCTCCCGGTGTGGTTGAGCACGACGGTGGCCCGCGAGTGCCGTCCGAAGCGCAGCGCCACGTGGCCCGCCTCGGTGTTGGCGGCGTCGCTGCCGGCGAGCTCGACGATGACCGGCTCGCTCACGTCGGCGTCGGCGGGCACGTCGACCAGCAGGGTGGTCGGCACCTCGGCCAGCACGCGTGCGGCGAACCGGCTGTCGGGCACGAGCCCGCTGATGCCCCGCAGGCCACGCGCCTCGTCGCCCTCGACCGTCGCGACCCGGAGGCCCTCGGGGGCGTTCCAGGTGCTCGCGATGGTGCTGGCGTTGAAGACGGCCTCGCCGTGCAGGTCACGCAGTCGCTTCAGCGGCGAGAACCGCCAGGTCTCCTCGCGTCCGGTCGGCACCGGGTGGTCGGAGACGTCGAAGGACCCCTCCGGGTGCAGGTGCGACTCGACCTTCGAGGACTCCGTCGTGTCCGGGGCCATCTCCAGCGAGTTGCGGACACTCTCAACAGTCGCCGTCATCCGACAGCACCCTCCATCTGCAGTTCGATCAGT
>CAWAGL010000013.1:0-277090 GCA_963781515.1 uncultured Actinomycetota bacterium | reverse complement strand
CGCGAGGTCCGCGCCCTCACCGACGACCGGGGCGTCGAGCTGGTGATCGACCCGCTCGGCGGAGAGAGCTTCCGCCGGTCCCGCAGCGTGCTGCGCCCCACCGGCCGGCTCGGGATGTACGGCGTCTCCGCCGCCTCCAGCAACCAGGGCCTGCGCGGCAAGCTGCAGCTGGCCAGGACCGCGGCTCTAATGCCGCGGTTTCACCCGGTGACACTCATGAACGCCAACCAGGGCGCTTTCGGCGTCAACCTCGGGCACATGTGGGACGAGGTCGACAGGCTCCGCGGCTGGATGGGACAGGTGCTCGAGGGCATCGGGTCCGGTTGGGTGCGTCCGCACGTCGACTCGTCGTACCCCCTGGCCGACGCGGGCCGGGCCCACGAGCACATCGAGGCTCGGCGCAGCACCGGCAAAGTCGTGCTGGAGCCCTGAGGTGCCCGTCGCGCGATGCTCGTCTCGCTGGCGCTCTACCTGCACAACGACGACGGGAGTCTGGATGCCCACATCGGTACCTAGCCGTAGTCAGCCGCCTGGGCGCGCATGGATCCGCCGGTCACACAGTGCGGCTTAGCAGACACTTAGTTCCCGAAGGATCTGTAGCGCACACGCCCGCTCATGCTTATGCACGTGATCCGCGCCGGTCCGAAGGTGCCCCATTCCGCCGCCAATCGGCGTCCTACGATCGCACCTGCAGCCCCATCAAGCAGCCGTCTCTGCATCACCGAAGGTTTTCACGCCCGCTGGTCGAGATCACCCAACAGGGCGGTGAAGTCAGGCCACGCGTAGACGGTTTCGGCGAGCGGGTAGCCCTCTTCATCGAATGTCCGCTGGCCCATCTCGTGTCCACCCATAGCTTCGTAGAAGGCCCGAGCCGCGAGATTGGCGCTCAGGACGCCGATGCGGAGCC
This sequence comes from uncultured Actinomycetota bacterium, assembly GCA_963781515.1. Taxonomy (GTDB): domain Bacteria; phylum Actinomycetota; class Actinomycetes; order Propionibacteriales; family Nocardioidaceae; genus Nocardioides. The sequence goes on along the minus strand of CAWAGL010000013.1, from coordinate 276,183 downwards.
TTGAGAAGCCGAGCGAGACCAACTCCCGTGCTGCGTCTTGGAGAAGCCGCCGCCCGATGCCCTGACCCTGACGATCCGGAAGCACATAGAGCGCATTGACCTGAGCGGTTGCGCCTGACTCGTCCTCCTCGGCCTCAGTACCCAGCACCAGTGCCAGGGGATCGCCGGGGTCTTCCTCAGCGACGAGAAGCACGATTCGTGCGTGATCGCCGCCAGCCCGCTCGGAAAGCAGCCGTGCCCACGCCTGCGCAGACACATCCGGCGTCCACTCGTCGACACGTTTCTGCCAGACCAAGTCGGGCATCTGACCGCGGTGCGCCGACAGCCACGCCTCGACCATCACACGCCCCAGCACGGGCGCATCCTCGAGCACGGCAGCCCGGACCTTCATCTCCCACGCACCTTCGCTCCCGACTGATCACAAGGATGGCATCAGCGCTCCGCTGCCCGCAGGCCACGAACCTCCGAGTCCGCCTAGGATCCGTGATTGGCGTGCGTCTCTTCGCCGCGTGTGCACTCTCGGGCCGATGAGCCGGAGGCGGCTCGACAGCGACGCAGATAGTGGCGCCGCGGCCGCGTGAATTTGCCGCAGCAGCGGCCGTGAGCATGCGTCAATGATGCGCTCTCGGCCTCAATCCCTCACTGGCGCTGCGACGAGTCGCGAAGCGTCGCGTCAACGCAGCTTCTCGAAGACCATCGTTGCCTGGATCCGGTCACCACCACCGAATCCGGCACTCTTCGCGGACGCGGTCGTGATCGTATGGAGGCGGTACCCCTTAGACGCCTGCTTGTTAAGCTCGCCCTCAAGTTCCGAGAGGTTTCCCGAGCCTGTTCCGAGGAACTTCTCCTTGAGCGTCACCTGAATCACCACGTAGTCCATGCCCCGGCCTCCTCAGCTTCATAGGGCGCGCTTCGTGGCACCCGACCCGGCCGTGTCTATCGCGTTCAGCCAACGAATGTGCAGGTTTTCGATGATCTGCGCCCTCTGTCAGAGTCGTCGCTGGGAACGCCGGGAACTCTTGAAGTTCCTATCCGGTCGGCGCCCGCACGTTTTGTATTGGTGCGTCACACCACCGCGATCCGGCCAGATGAACTTCCCGATCTGCCGGTGAGCGGTCGTGGCACGATGCGGCTATGACGGATGCTCGGATGGTGGAACTGCCGGCCGAGGTCCTAAAGGACGTGGCCAGCGTGGTCGGGGCAGAGGTCACTCTTCTCAGTCGCCTACCCGGAGGCGTCAATGGTGGTGCCGTGCGCGTCCAGTTGGCTGGAAGGGCAACTGCAGTTCTCAAAGCAGTGCCCCGGGCACACCCCGATCACCTGGACGAGACGTTGCGAGCCCAAAGAGTGGTCGAGCACATGCGTAGGCGCGGCTATCCCACCCCGGCCTGGCTCGGAGTGGGAGCCACAGCCGCACATGTGTGGCATCTGACGGACTTCATTGACGCGGCTCCCGCGCAAGAGCTGACCCCGTTCCTCGTTGAACAGTTGATGGAGATCGTCGAACTCCAGGCTGGCCAAGCCTCCGAGCCCTACGACCACTGGTCGTACGCCTGGCGGGTCGCCACCGGTGCGGGATCGGCTGTCGCCAGTCTGGACTTGAACGAGACGCCCGAGCAGTCGCTTCTCCGCCAGTCCCTGGCCAGGCTCTCGGGGTATTCCTCCGTGGTGTCGGCCTTGGTCGAGCGCCTGCGGCTCGTGTGTGCCGACGTCCCACCACCACGAGAGGCACCTGACATGGTCCATGCCGATCTCTCAACCTCCAGCAATGTTCTGGTCCGTGACGGAGCGGTGGTGGCGGTCGTGGATATCGGGAACGCAGGTAGCGGCACGCGGGCGATCGATCTCGCCACCCTCGTGTGGGCCACCTTCGAGGATCCGCTGCTGGACGACGTCCGACGGCGGATGTGGACGAGAATCCTTGACCTGGTCGGCTGGGAGGGGGCGGCGGTCCTCGCAGCAGCACAGATCCTCCACATGCTCGAGATCCCCATCCGCCACGGGCGCCACGATGTCGTTCCAGGGGTGGTCAAGTGCGGCCATCGAGCCCTCGAAGAACTGAACGCGCTCCGCTAGGCCGAAAGGCACTCTCATGCCGCGATCCTCGCGCCCGGGCATCGGTGCCTATCCGCCGCCATGGGAGTGGGCAGTACGCGCTTACCTGACGATGGGCGGATGTGGCGGCCCGCGAGCGATCGGTGATTCCCCCGTGCCGGGGACGCGCTTCTTGACTGCTGGGAACGCAGTGGCTGGGCCGACCATCCCATTGGCGCCTGCGAGTCACACCCACCATGACCCCGGACGATCCCGCAGTCGAGAAGGCCTGTACGTGACAGGGTGGCCGCGTGTCGTGGACCTGGGAGCGCCTCAGCAGCGTCGTACGACGGCTTAAGTTGCCCGCAGGCGAGTACGTCGTGGGTCGAGTCGGCCACGGTCTTGCTCGTGACCGCTCCTCGACCGCCGAGCGCGTCGAGCTCCTTGTCACCGAGACCGGCTGGAAGCGACTCAAGGAGCGGGGGTGGCGAGAGTGCAGCGGCGGAGTCGCCCTGCGGCATCCCGACGAGCGCGACCTGACCGCCAGCATCGCAGTGCTGCACACCGTTCGCCACGAGTTCGCCGAGGTGGACGGTGTGCCGCTGATCGCCGTCGAGCCCCGCCCCTCGGCCGCGCCGCCGGCGTCGTGGCGCCAGCGGGTGAGCGCTGGCACGGTCGGGCTGATGTCCTCGGTCATCCTCGGCGCCATCGTCTACGGCCTATTCGTGTATTTTCCGACGCCCTCATCCGGGGCGATCATGCAGCACCTCAGCTTCCGCACCACCGAGGTGGAGGCGACTGTCGAGAAGTCGACCAGCACCGGCAGTTGCAACGGAGTCGAGGTCTACGATCGCGACTCGCCCCGGATCAGGGTCACGTTGACCTGGATCCAGGACGGGCAAGAGCGCACCGGGGCCTACACCGACTGCGACGCCGCGGTGGATAGTCCGCAAGACATCTGGGTGACCTCGGACGGCGAGGTGGCCAGCCAACACTCGCCCTGGGCCGACCACTTCTGGCCGGCCCTTCTCGTCGGGATCGCCCCGTTCACGCTCGTCGTCATGCCGCTCATCAATCGCATCCGCGGGCACCTGTACCGGCGGCGCCGAGCCTAGAGCAGCGGAGCCCCTGCCCGGCAGGCGTCATCGTTCACGTCGTCAGCATCAGTTGATCGTCCTGCCTCGATCCGCGCCGTCCTGATCCAGCTGCGATCCTCGTACCGGCGGCTGGCGCCGATCCCAGAGGTGCCAGACCCATTGAGGTACGGCGGCGACCTCGATCGCGAGAGCGAGTCGTGCCTGCGGCGGTGAAGATCAGGTCGGCTCGACCGGGTGGACCAGTCTTAGCCTCGCGATACCGGCGGCGAAGGACCGGTCCCGGTCACGCGCGTACGGTCAGCGGGGCCGTGTTGTAGAGGTCCCGATCGATTCCACCGCTCGGCCGCGGCTGGGCAATGCGGTTCAGAGACAGGTTGGGATGGAGCGGCGGGCGGCGACCCGCGCGGCCTCATCAGGAGTCGCCTCGATGCAGATTCCGGGTCTCGCTGGATCGGAACCGCTGCGAGAATGGCACTCGTGCGCCACTACGTGGGGACCTTTTACGACAGCAAACGCTGGACCGGCTTCGAGTTCCGCCCCGGCGACATCATCATCTCTTCGCCGCCGAAGTGCGGAACGACGTGGACGCAGATGATCTGCGCGCTGCTCATCCTGCAAGAGCCCCAGCTCCCGCTCCCGCTCGACACGCTCTCGCCGTGGATGGACATGGTGACCCGACCCCGTCGTGAGGTGGTCGCGGACCTGCAGGCCCAGACGCACCGCCGGTTCATCAAGACCCACACGCCGCTCGACGGGATACCCAACGATCCGACCCTCAGCTACATCTGCGTCGGGCGTGACCCTCGCGACGTGGCGCTGTCAATGGATCGCCACATCGACAACATGGACATCGAGGTGTTTCTTCAAGCCCGCGAGCAGGCGGCAGCGATCGACGGCATCGAACCTGGTCCGTTGCGACGACAGGCGCCGCGGCCCGAGGGCGAGCTCGCCCGCTTCTGGCACTGGGTCGACGACGAGACGCCTTCGACGCAGATCGGGTCGTCATTGCGGCGCACCATGGAGCACCTACAAACGTTCCGTGAGGCCGCCCACGACCTTGACGTCACCTACCTGCACTACGACGACCTGAAGGCGGACCTGGAAGGGCAGATGCGGCAGCTGGCCACCCGCCTCGGCATCGTCGTCGACGAGCCCCTATGGCCCCGATTGGTCGATGCCGCGACGTTCGAGTCGATGCGCAGCAGGGCCTCCACGACGGTCCCCGGCCATTCCGTGGAGCACTGGGTGGACCCGGCCGCGTTCTTCAGCCGCGGGACGAGCGGCCAGTGGCGCGAACTGTTGGACGACGCCGACCTCGCCCGGTACGCAGCGCGCGTGCGATCCCTCGCGGCCGACGATCTCGTCGGATGGGTTCACCGCGAGACGATCGACTGAGATCCCCATTCGAGGATCGACCCACCGAAGTCTGCCCGACCGGTCGAGCAGTGGTGGCTCTGCTGCTGGGGTCACATCTTTCACGCATCCGCCCGTCGCCGAGGGCGACGAACTCTCCTGTCCATTGCCGGACGACCGTGAGGGCGTCTGCGGCACCACGTTCATCTAGCGCCCTTCGACACCGAACCGGCAGCACGTGCCAACCTCGACAACAACGTTCCCAGGACGAACGGCACGAGGTGGGCTCGCTGGGTGTTGTAGGACTCGCGACCGGAGGACAGCCCTGTGCGGGAACGGGCGAACCGTTGGTCCGGCCTCAGCAGCGGCGTACGCCGTCCCCTTCTCGACCTTCCGCCTCGGCACGGATCGGGAGTACCGTCGATCGGTGGAGACGAGGTCGGTAGTCGCCCAGCGCGTGCCGCGGTTCGTCGCGTTCATCGCCGTCTTGCTGGCCATGGCGACGATGGTGAGCCTCGCGCCGGCAGCCACGGCGGCGGGGGTCGACCATCGACGTGCCCCATACCTGTTGGCTCTCGGTGACTCCATCAGTTTCGGCTTCCAGGGACCCAAGGTGACGATCCCCCCGGACCCGTCGGCCTTCGACAGCGGCTACGTCGATGTGTTGGCCGCTCGAAACCCGTCGCTCCACGTCACCAACTTCAGCTGTCCTGGTGAGACGACGACCACCATGATCGGCGGCGGGTGCCCTTGGAGCGGGGCCGGTTGGGCCCTGCATGACGAGTACGACGGAAGCCAGCTTGATGCCGCCGTGTCCTTCCTCAGGGCCCACCGCAGGTCCCGCGGTGCGATCACCCTGGCCATCTGGGGGAACGACATCCTCGCCTTGAGGGATGCCTGCGATGCCGACCTGGCATGCATCTCGGAGCGGGCGCCTGCGGAGATCGCGGCGTTCGCAGTCAGGCTGGGCACGATCCTGCGGTCGCTGCGCGCGGCCGCCCCCTCCGCCCGCATCGCGGTCCTGGCAGCCACCCACACGATCCCGCCGCCGACCCCTGAGATCGACGCCCTGTACGACGCACTCAACTCCGCGGTCGCCGCCACCGCAGCCGCGTCACGGGTGAGGGTCGCCGATCCGCGCGCCGTGTTGAACCCGCCCGACGACGCCGACCGCATCGCGGCCATCTGCGCGTACTCCCTGCTCTGCCTGACCGGCGGCGCCGACGGCCACCCCTCGGATGCCGGCTACACCGTCATCGCGGACGCCTTCGCCGCCGCGCTGGGCGCCCGAGGCCCAGCTCCCTCGCTCGGCAGCGGCAGCCGAGCCATTCTTTGATCCCCGCCGCCGGGGGGCCGTTCTGCATCGATCACACTCACGACCAGGAGACACCGTGAAGCTTCTGCTCACGTCCGGGGGCGTGACGAACGCCAGCATCCGCGATGCGCTCGTCGGGCTCCTCGGACGGCCGATCGCCGAGTGCAGCGCGCTGTGCATCCCCACTGCGCAGTACGGGCATCCCATGCTCGGCCCGGGGGTCATGGCGTGGCAGTTCATCAGCGGGAACGCCCAGAACCCCATGGTCGACCTGGGCTGGAAGTCCGTCGGCGTGCTGGAGCTGACCGCGCTGCCCAGCATCGACAAGGAGCAGTGGGTGCCGCTGGTCCGCGAGACCGACGTCCTGCTCGTCGCGGGCGGCGACGTCCTGTACCTGTGTCACTGGATGCGCGAGTCCGGGCTGGCCGACCTGCTGCCGTCGTTGACCGAGACCGTGTGGGTGGGGCTCAGCGCGGGGAGCATGGTGATGACCCCCGTCGTCGGGGACGACTTCATCCAGTGGCGGCCACCCACCGGCGACGAGACCACGCTGGGCGTCGTCGACTTCTCGATCTGCCCTCACCTGGCCGCCGACGGTATGCCGGGCAACTCCCTGGCCGAGGCCGAGGAGTGGGCGGCACACATTCCGAACGCGGCGTACGCGATGGACGACCAGATCGGCGATCACGGTGGTCGACGGGGAGGTCCACGTCGTGTCCGAAGGGCACTGGACGCCGCTGCGGACCCTGAGTTCCGAACCCGGTCAGGCGTAGCCGACCCACGGGGCACCGCCCCGACACAGTGCTTGCGCCCTGGGCGCTTCCTCGCTTCCGGTGCTCGCCCGCTGACGCTACGGTCCGAAGCATGAGAGCCATCGTCCAAGACCGTTACGGCTCGATCGACGACCTCAGCCTTCAGGAGGTGCCGACCCCGGTGCCGGCCGAGGACGAGGTGCTCGTCCAGGTGCGAGCGGCTTCTGTGCATCCTGACGTCTGGCACGTCGTGACCGGACAACCGGCAGTGCTGCGCCTCATGGGGTCCGGTCTGCGCCATCCGAAGGTGCGCGTGCCAGGCACAGACGTCGCTGGGGTGGTGGTGTCCGTGGGTGATCGCGTGACCCGCTTCCAGCGCGGGGACGAAGTCTTCGGCGAGACCATCCGTGGCGTCCAGTGGCGCAACGGCGGTGCCTTCGCGGAGTTCGCCACGGCGGCCGAGGACGGACTGGCACTCATGCCGTCCACGATCAGCTTCGAGGAGGCGGCAGCGGTCCCGACCGTTGGCCTGATCGCGCTCAACAACCTGCCCCAGCGCCGTAAGGATAGAACAACAGGACAGTTCGGCGCGACCGGCACCTGGCTCGGCAGCATCCCGCACATGCTGGGGCTGGTGGCCCGCTCTGCCGTGGCCCCCGAGCTGCGTGGTGGGTCGTTCGCGGCGCCGGACAAGCGCTCGCTGATGGCCACCCTGAGCCAGCTCCTGGCGACCGGTCAGCTCCGCGTAGTGATCGATCGGGCGCTCCCGCTCGAGGAAGCCAGCCAGGCACTGCGCTACCTCGCCTCGGGACAGGCGGTCGGCCGCGTGGTGCTTGCTGTCAGCGCCTGACGAAGGGCCGGTCCACGGAAGCCGTCCGCAGGTCCTCGTAGGTGAAAAATCATCAACCCATCAAGCGTTGAGCCTTGCTGAGGGGTCTGGGACCGTCAGTGTCTGGGCCGGCTATGGAGAGGAGCGCACCATGAGCGATGAACAGGTGGCGCCGGAGACGACGGGCGTCACGGTGCAACTGCTGGCCACCGTCGATCTCGGCCCCGAGATCGAGGGGATGGAAGGGCGCCAGCTCCGCATGCGCTTGGTGACCATCGAGCCGGAGGGTGTCTTCGGTCCGGTGCATGACCACAAGGGCAGACCCGGCACGGTCTATGTGCTGCAAGGAACGATCACCGACCATCGCGACGGGGTGGCTACCGATTACGGACCAGGTCTGGGCTGGTCCGAGGACCGAAACACTCTCCACTGGCTCGAGAACAGGGGGACGGTCACGGCCACGGAGATCTCGGTCGATGTCGTGAGCGCCTCCTAGGCCGCTCGACGACCGGTGGCACCGGCCGGTCCGGCAAGCAGCGCATCTCCTATGCGTCGCTCCACCGCGGAGGCAGAGCGGAAGGCGTACCCGAACCAACCTGTTCGCCGGGCCGTATGGGCGGAGACCACCCAAGCGAGCAGCTCCATCGCTGCTGGTGAGGCACTATGACGACGTGGCAGCCGTAGACCGGGGGCGCCTTGTCAGCCTCGCGCTTGATCCTGTGCTCGTGCCGGCAGGCTTCCAGGGAGGTCAGTGCGGTGATGACAGCGAGGGCGATGTCCAGGTCATCTTCTGCGCCGGACACGACGAGTTCAGCCGACGGTATCCGCGACTGCCGCAGGCGAACCCGCACGAGCAGGGCGGCACCTGCGTCGACCTTGTCCTGGACGTGTGGGCCGACGGCACTCTCGGTCGTCTCCACCTTGAGGGGTTCTCCGTCGAGGAGACCCTGCTCCACGCCGGAATGCCGGCGGACAGCGAGGCGGTGTCGCAGGTGGTCGGGCTCCCGGTCGCCGAGAGCCTCCCAGTCATCGAAGCCGCGCTGAGACGGCTCTTCGGCGAGCCCAACTGACGGTCCCTGCCGTCGCTGACGCAAGCGGACGTCCGCCGCCGCGATGGGTGCGGCACACCACCGCCGATCTCGATGGCCGGAGGTCTTCGCGCCGCCCATTGGCCGGTCGTCGCGACCATGGGGATCCGGTGCACAAAGTGGGCATGCGCGCCGGCGCCGACCGTCATAGGATCCGAAGAAGGCTGGATCCGGGCCGCCGCAGCAATTGCGAGGAGAACTCCATGAAGCGTCTCACCGCCCTGATCACGGCCGCGGCCGTGGTCATCGGCCCGGCGGTCGTGGCGGCCACCACGACCGCCCAGGCCGCCCCCGACGACGCGCGCAAGCCGGCGGCGTACACCGTGAAGGCGAAGGTCAACACGCACGACGTCACGCTCGGCGAGGGCGTCGTCAAGCTCCGCGGCAAGGTGAGGCCGCGGGCCGCCGGCAAGAAGGTCATCCTCCAGCAGCGCCCAGGCGGGACGAAGAAGTGGACCGTCAGCACCAGGGCGAGGATCAAGCGCAACGGCAGCTACCTGCTGAAGGACAAGCCGGACGCGATCGGCACCCGTGAGTACCGCGTCGTGAAGCGCCGCTCCCAAGGCCTGAGGAAGGGGAGCAGCCCGATCGTCGAGGTCCGGGTCTACTCGTGGCAGAAGCTCGCCCAGCGACCGCGCGATGCCTACGAGAACATCGCCGTGTCCAGCACCGCGGTCATCGGCGGCAAGGCCTACGCGTACTCCTTCCAGCCCTTCACGCGCGGTGCGCCGTCGTACGTCGAGTACCCGCTCAAGGGCCTCTGCACCGGGCTGCGCACGACGTACGCCATGCACGACAGCGCGGCCGCCGGCTCCTCGGCCCGCATCACGCTTGCCCTCGACGGCGTGACCAAGGTGGACCAGGGGCTCGTGAAGGGCCAGGTGGTGGAGTCGACCACCGACCTCACCGGCGCGCTCCAGCTGCGCTACGACCTCTACTCCATCGCTGACCCCGTCAGCTATCCGGTCGTCGTGATCCCGGAGGTCCGGTGCACCAAGTGACCTCCTGACCTCCCCGGAGGTGGGCCGCGACGCGCGTGTCGGTCCACCGGCGGCTGGGAGACTGTCGCCGTGCCCTTCCCAGATGAGAGGTCCTCCCACACCGTCGAGGTGGTGCCGTACCGACCCCAGTGGGCCACCGAGGGCGACGAGCTCTCAGCCAGGCTTGCGCGAATGCTCCCCGCGGCGCGCGCCGTCGACCACATCGGCTCCACTTCCGTGCCGGGGCTGCCCGCCAAGGACTGCATCGACCTGATGGTCCGCGTCCGGCTCCTCTCAGACACCGATCTGCGCCCCTTGGCCGAAGTCGGGCTACCGCGAGCGGCCGGAGGAGTGGAACCACGTCGAGGCCCTGGGGGCCTCCACCTATCCCAAGCGGGTCTTCGCGCCACCGGTCGGCGGCAGGTCGGTCAACATCCACGTCCGGGAGGCAGGCGCCGCGACGACGCGGTACGCGCTGCTGTTCCGTGACTTCCTGCGCGCGAGCGACGACCATCGAGACACCTGGGGACGGTTGAAGACCCGCCTCGCCCAGGAGCGCTTGGACATCTACGCCTACGGCCAGGTGAAGGCCACCGCGCAGCCGCTGCTGATGGCCCTGGCCGAGCAGTGGGCCGCGGAGACCGGTTGGCAGACCTGAGGTCGCTAGGGTCCGTTGCCCGCGCTCATGTCGACCTTGCCAAGCTCCTGCGCCTGCTCCCGTCCGTCAGGACCCCATCCCTAGGCTGGGCACATGTTCAGGCGCCTCTCCCGACCCCCGCCCGAGGTCGTCCGCTCGGACGCCGAGTGGCGAGCGAGTCTCGGACCCGAGGCCTACCGCGTGCTCCGCCGGTCCGGCACGGAGGCGCCCCGGACCAGCCCGTACGAGCACCCGCCGGAGAACCCAGCCGGGGTGTACCGGTGCCTGGGCTGCGAGGCCGAGCTCTTCCGCGCCGAGGACCAGTTCGACTCCGGGACGGGCTGGCCCAGCTTCTCCTGCTCGGCGACCCCATCTGCCGTACGCGTCCGCACCGACTTCAAGCTGCTGCTCCCCCGCCGCGAGGTGACATGCACCCGGTGCGGGGGGCACCTCGGACACGTCTTCGGCGACGGTCCTGCGCCCACCCGCCAGCGATGGTGCATCAACGGCGCCGCGCTGGCACTCGACACAGCACCGTGACCGAGTGGCGCAACCGGGCGCGCATCGACAACTCACAGGTTGGCCGTCGCGAGACACACCCAGCCGCTGGCAGAAGGTCGACCACCCGGGGTGCCCCACTCCGCGGATGGACCTGAGGGTGGTTCATACTACGGACGTGCCAGGCTCGACAGAGGCTGGCTCCGCGGACGTGGTGTAGTTGCAGCACGCTTCCCTTCCAGGGAAGGGGTCGAGGTTCAAATCCTCGCGTCCGCTCCACAGCTCGAAGCCCCGCCGCTCCTGGCTGGCTCAACCCAGCCGAGCCAGATCCCGTCGGATGTAGCGCAGGTGCGCCCACTCCTCCTCCAGGATCACGCGCACGCAGTCACCCACGGTCGGACGCCAGTCGTCACCGCCCCACGGGTTCGCGCGTTCCTCTGCGAGGAGCTCCGGCGTGGCCTCGGCCAGGAAGTCGGTCACCAGCCGCTGTCGCTCGGCCCGCACCGCGAGGATCTCGTCGTACGCCGGCGGGTCGACGCGGAAGATCGACATGTCGAAGCCCATCTCCTCGGCACCGGTGAAGATCAGGCCGATCTCGTGGAACGGCTGCGGCGTCCGCAGGACCCCGCCCCGGAGCCAGGCGTCGGTCGCGAGGATGAGGTGCCGCAGGGTCTGGGCCAAGGACCACTCGTTCTCGACGTGGGCGTCGACCAGGTCGGGCGGGGTGTCCGCCACCGTCGTCTCCCACGCGGACTGCACAGCGACCCAGCCCTCGCGCAGACCTTCGGGTGTCTGCGCCTTCTGCAGCTCGCGGCCCGGGAACTGCCGGTTGAGCTCGGCGTCCACGAGGGGCACCACGTCGACCCCGTTGACGAAGAGGCTGCCGAAGAACAGGTCGTGGCTGTCGATGTCGAGTCCGTCCACATCCACGCTGCGCATCGTCACCCCGCTGACATCGGAGAATCGCAGGGTTGCGGCCTTCAGGCTCGCCTTGACGAAGGTCGCGCCCTCGAACTCCTTCGTGCCGGAATAGGTCGTCATCGCTCCATCACCGCTGCCCGGGAAAGTGTTGACCGACAGGATCGCGAGCCCTGCCGGGGACGTCAAGGGCCGACCAGGCCGCCTGCCCCCGGCGCTGCGCTGCGCGGTCGCGCCAAGGCCCTGGCGGCCCTCGCGCCGGATTCGAGCATCGGCTCCCCGTCGTGGGTGAGGTAGGCGTGCACGGTGGCGGCGAGCTCAGCGATCGGTCGCGGCGGGAGGTAGGCGGATGCGCCAGCATCGAGCAGACGGCTGACGGGACCCGGGTAGCGGACACCCAGCTCCTCGTCCTCGATCTCGGTGATCACCACCCGCGCGTGGGGGAACTGCTGGCGAAGGATCCCGAGCAGCTGCGGGCTGACGGGGTGGGTCAGGAGAACGTCGGTGCTGGGCGGCGCAGCGTGGATGTCGAGGACGACGTAGGCGGCGCCGAACTCGTCGGACAGGCGACGACGGGCGGCGTCGGACAGCTTCATCGCGGTGGCGATCACGGTGACTCCGTCAGGGACCGGTGCCGACGGGACCGGGTCGGACGGGCGTTCGATGACGGCTCCTTGCAGCACGTCGGAGCGGAACTCCAGCGAGCCGATCACCGCGCCCGACCGACGCAGGGTGATGCCGACGCCTGCGATCGCCTCCTCGAGGGCGGCGCGCACGTCCGGCGGCAGCTTCTCCACGTCGAGCTGCGGAGCCGTACGGCGATGACGAGTCATCTTCACACCCTCCTCAGCGTCCACGCCGGGCTCCGGCAGGCAGCCACCCGGCGAAGGTGTCGTCGTGGTCGGACTTCACCAGAGCCTCTCCTTCGCTCGGCCCTGTGGGGTCGAGAACGATCCTGTCACGGAGAGGACGGCCCGACGCGCGGTGTCGTCGGCTGCACGCCATGCCGCGTCGAGGGCGGCAACGCTCTCCGGGAACTGCCGCGATGAGGGTTTCCTCAGAGGCCGCCCCAGCCTCGCTCGGATGTCGCACGCGAGGGCTCGCGGTGACTTGCCGCGACCCGGATACTGGGCCGTGATGAGTGACAACGACGAGCGGCCCCGTCTCGAGATCAACTGGGTCCAGTCGACGGGCGGAGCCCTGGCGGCTGTCTCCTCCGCGGTCCTGCTCTCCACGTTCGGGGTCGCCGGCACACTGATCGGCGCTGCGATCGGCTCGCTCGTGATCACCGTGGGTGGCGCGGTCTACTCCTACTCCATCCGGACGACCAGGCACAGGGTCGTGACGGCACAGACCGTCGCAGCCGCCCGGATCGGGCTAGCCCAGGCCCGGGTGCGGGAGGCCTCCGAGGAGGTGGCGGAGCGTCGGCCGCGCGCGGCCGAGGACTCGGTGGAGGACCTCGCCAAGGCCGAGGTCGACCTCGACCGGGCGCGGGCCGCGCTCGAGGACGAACCGGGTGAGGCGGACCAGCGGCTCGACTGGCGCAGCGTCCTGGGCGGTCTGCCGTGGAAGCGCATCGCGGCGGGCGCCACGGCGATCTTCGTCGCTGCGATGGTGGCGATCCTGGCCTTCGAGCTCGTCACCGGTCGGGCCATCTCCTCCTTCACCGGCGGCAGCGACCCCGACCGGCGTACGTCGATCCCTGGCCTCAGCGGGGGCGGCGACCGCACACCGGACAAGCCCGAGGAGCAGCCGGTCCCGGCCGACGAGGACGACGTGCTCCCGACCGAGGACGCGTCCGACGGGGCCGAGCCCACGGTGGCGCCCACCGGGGAGCCCACCGATCCGGTCCCGAGCGAGCCGGCGGCCACCCTGCCGACCGAGGTGCCGACCGAGGTGCCGACGACGGAGACCCCGCCAGCCCCCTGAGGCTCCGCACGGGTGCGGGCCGGTGTCCGCGGCGAGCTGATGCCCCGCCCCGCCCCGCCTCAGCCGCCGGCGGCCAGCCGTTCCCAGGTCGCGATGTCGACGTTGCCGGTCGGGTCCAGGTGCTCGCGCTGCTGGAGCCTGATCACCGCAGCGCGGGTCCTGACGCCCATCACCCCGTCTGATGCGCACCCGCTTGCCGAGGGTGGAGGTCAGCGCACGCTGCAGGCGGCGTACGGGATCACCCGTGGATCCGACCTTGAGCAGCGGTCGGCTGCCGCGGGCGTGCAGGGCGGTCCAGGTCTGGCGCGTGACCTTGCCGGTGACCTTGAGGTCGAGCTTGCGCTGGGCCTTCCGGACGGCGCGGGCCGTCTTCTTGTCGTAGCGTCCGCTTGTGGCCGGCTTGCCGAGGTGCTGCTTGCGCAGCACGCACTGCAGTGCCTCGACGTGCTTGCCGCGCGAGCCGGGACGGAGCCGGGGGTACCTCCGCTGGTCGACCTGGACCCCTCGGCACGTCTTCTTGTCCTTCGGGGCGGTGGAGCCACCGTCCACGTCGACCCAGTTCAGGTCGACCGTCTGGGTCACGCCGCCGTAGGTCTGCTCGACGTCGAGGACGTACTGGTGGGCGCGTTGGTGGTCGTCCCACTCGGAGGTGGTCACCCAGGTGCTCGCCTTGGTGTCGGCGGCTCCGTTGCCCCACGCGAACCAGATGTCGTCGGGCATCGCGTAGGAGCCGGGCGAGAGGTTGTTGGCGAGGTCGAGCGACGTGATCGCCGCGGCGACGTTCGAGTAGACGCCGGACCGGTAGCCCTGGGTGTGCAGCTGCCGGGTCCACCCGGACAGGAACGACAGCGCCGCCTGGCGACACCCCTGATCGGTGATGTCGTAGTCCTCCAGGTCGTAGTAGAGCGTGCTGCCTGGCCCGATGGCGAGGGCCTGCACCGAGGAGATCGCAGCAGCCGCCTCCGCACGGCCCTGGGCCTCGGCGGTCGGCCGGTCGGCGGCCATGACGCTCGGGTACGCCGTGCACGCGGCCTGCGGCCCGACGTGGACCGGCATCAGGTGCCAGCCCGCGGCGGCCTGGGTGCGGACCCAGTCGGCGGTGAGGTGGGGCTGCTCGCAGAGCCGGTTGGTGCCGCCGGTGTAGATGCCGACCGCGGCGTACGGCGAGGAGGTCCGCCACGCGTCCATCGTCGCTTGGTCGGGCGCGGCGCACGTGTCGAAGCCGTAGCCGGTGAACGGGCCGGGCGTCGTCACCCACCTGTCCGCCCGGGCGGGATGCGGGGCGGAGGGCTCCGCGACCGACGGAGCGCCGAGGCCGGCGACGGTCAGGCAGGTCGCCGCGGCGAGTGCCGTCAGCCGGGTCAGGACGTGCATCGGTAGGAATCCTCTCGTCGCGCCCGAGCCGGGCGAGTGGTCTCGTGAGAGGCTAGCCCGATCCCGCAGGGCATGCAGGGTTGTTCCGGTCACTCCGGGACGCGGGTGCCGTCGCGCAGGCTCACCTCGTAGGTCGGCGCCCCCCTCAGCTCGGCGCTGCGCAGCGGGTCGTCGCCGGCGGGCCACCAGGCGGCCCAGTGCCCGTTCTCGACGGAGGCCTCGACGTGCCGACCCCCGGGGGTGGTGACCTCGATGCTCGTCACGTCGACGCCGGCCCGGCCCTCGGCGTACACGAAGGTCTCGTCATCGACGGATCCGGCCCCGTAGGTGTCCTCGCGCACAGCGTCGGGGGCCGGCGGCGGGCCCGCGACCTCCTCAGCATCGCCGAGGCCCCCGAAGAAGCCGCCCTGACCCGGACGCGGGTCGGCGGCGAGCCGGTCCGGGACCAGACAGGAGCCCTGGAGCTCGCGCCCCGACGAGCCGGTCGCGGTGAACACGACGTAGTCCCAGCCGCCGCGGGCCTCGGCCACCAGGATCGAGCCGCGCGCGTCGGGATCGAGGGCGAGCTCTCCCTCGTCGCTGCTCTGGAGCACGACGCAGGCCCTGAACGCGGCGGTCCGCTCGGCGCCCTGGAGCTGGACCGGGGTCGCCGACCAGGAGGCGAAGGCCTCGGTGCCTCCGGTGATGATCGGGACCACCACCACCGCAGCGGTGGCAGCGGCGACCACGCCGCCCGCAAGCAGCAGGACGCGTGGCCGACGCAGCGGCGTACGTCTGGGCTCGGCGGGCGGGCTCTCCGGATCGGTCGCCAGGATCTGCTCGAGCGTGACGGCGGCGCGGCTGCGCTGCGCCTGGCTCAGCTCGCGGTCGGCCGCGTCGAGGTCACGCAGGAGGCGGGTGGTCGAGTCGTCGGGTGTGGTCATCGCTGGGGTCCCTCGGGTGCGGTCACGCTCGTGCGCGAGTCGGAGGCGGTCGTCGTGTCGAGGTGCCGGCGCAGGGAGCGGCGGGCGCGGGAGAGCCGGATGCGGTACGCCGTTGCCGAGCAGCCGAGGACGACGCCTGCCTGCGCAGAGTCCAGGCCCTCCCAGACGGTGAGGCTGATCGCCTCCTGCTCGGCGTCCGACAGCCGGGCCCACCCGGCGGCGAGGTCGAGGCGGCTCGCAGCGAGGTCGTCACCTGCGTCGACGCCGACCGGCAGCGCTGCGTCAGCGAGCCGGACGGCGAGGGCCTCCCGACGCCTGCTGCCCCGTCGATGGTTGAGGATCGTGGCCCGGGCAACGCCGAACAGCCACGGCCGGGAGTCGCTGATCAGCTCCGGCAGGTCGTCGAGCCGCCGCCAGGCGACGAGGAACACGTCGGCGGCGACGTCCTCGGCATGAGTGGGGTCGACGCGCCGCTGCGCGAACCGCAGCAGGTCGTCGTACGTCGCCTCGTAGGCCGCGCGGAAGCGCGCCTCCCGCGACGGCTGCGAGGCCGGGTCCGATGTCGTCACGTCATGCACCTGTCCGGTCGGAGGGGAGTGTTTCATCCCGGCACGCAGGAAGGGTCGGTACGCCGCAGGCCGGGGCGGCCTCGGCCCGCTCCTAGACCCTGGCGGCGCGCCGCGCCAGATGGGCGGTGATGTCGGCGTCGAGATCGACCGAGTCGGGGAGCACCGCCCGGATCCGGCGGTAGACCTCCGTCTGCTCGGCCTGCTCCAGCTCCAGATAGGCCGACACGGTGGAGAGGTGGCCGATGTAGTCGTCGGCGCTCTTCGTCAGCCGCCGCTCGATGACGTGCTGCTGGACGTCGGTGAACAGCTCGGACGCCAGCAGCTCCGTGCTCGGCCACTGCATCTCCTGACCGGGTGCGATCGTGTCGAGGAGGGGGATCTCATCGGACTCCAGGAAGGGCGCACGGGCAGCGAGCACGGCCTGCTCCAGCGCCGGGTCGGCGAACCGCACGGGCCCGCCGAAGGACGCGAACACGCCCCCCGGCTCCAGCAGCGCCGCCACCCGCGACCATCGGCCCTCCGGGCGGGTCCAGTGCAGTGCGGCCGCCGCGTAGACCAGAGGGTAGGTCCGGTCGGGCACCACGTCCTCGAAGGCAGCCCGGACGGTGGTGACGTTGGCCAGGGCGACCCGGCGCAGCTCGCCGAGCATCGCCTCGTCGGGCTCCGTCGCGGTGATCGCCACTCCCTGCTGGGCGAACAGCCGGGTGGCCTTGCCCGTCCCGGCACCGATCTCGAGCGCGGTCGGCAGCGGGCGGCCGGCGTACGACGCCACCAGGTCGAACAGCTCGTCGGGGTATCCGGGCCGGAACCGCTCGTAGGCGTCCGCGATCGCTCCGAAGCTGAGGGCACGACTCGACATGCCGAGCATGCTCCCATCAGGGCCGCCCGGTGTCTCGTCGGCATCCGCGGGAGTGGAGAGCTGAGTGCGGCGGAGCGGGGAGAGCGCCCGGTCGCGCGGGTGGGCGTGGTCCAGCGGTGAGGTGTGGTCGGTTGGTGGGGTCGGGACCGACCACTACTCACCGCCCGGGCGGGTGGGCGTGGTCCAGCGGTGAGCTGTGGTCGGTTGGTGGGGTCGGGACCGACCACTACTCACCGCCCGGGCGGGTGGGCGTGGTCCAGCGGTGAGGTGTGGTCGTTTGGTGGGGTCGGGACCGACCACTACTCACCGCCCGAGCAGCCAAAGGAGGGTGGCGTGGTCCAGCGGTGAGCTGTGGTCGGTTGGTGACGCCGAGACCGACCACTACTCACCGCCCGAGCAGCCAAAGGAGGGCGGGCGTGGTCCAGCGGTGAGCTGTGGTCGGTTGGTGACGCCGGGACCGACCACTGCTCACCGACCGAGCAGCCAAAGGAGGGCGGGCGTGGTCCAGCGGTGAGCTGGGTCGGTTGGTGACGCCGAGACCGACCACTACTCACCGCCCGAACAGCCAAAGGAGGGCGGGCGTGGTCCAGCGGTGACCTGTGGTCGCCTGCATCCCACGAGACCGACCACCACTCACCGCTCGGGCGGCCAGACCACGGCGGCCCCGGCAACCACGACAGCCGCAGACCGAGACCCTCTCCCTACCCACGCGTTTGTTCTGGGCTACAACCGACGGGTCACTCGATCGGTGTCGGCGGCCACAGCCGGGTGGCCTCCAGGGCGAGGTAGAGGTGCACCACGTCGGTCGGCACGTGCAGGTCGCGGCCGGTCAGCTGGGTCACCTTGGTCAGGCGGTAGCGGACCGTGTTGGGGTGGCAGTGCAGCAGCTTGGCGGCGCCGGCGGCCGAGCCCTGGGCGTCGTACCAGGCCCGCAGCGTGCCGACGAGCAGGCGCCGTTCCTCGTCGTTCTGATCCAGGACGGCGCCCAGGACCTGGTGGGCGAGCCCGAGCGCGAGGTCGGGGGTGGCGGCGACGAGCGCGGCCACCCGGGCCTCGCCGAAGCGCATGACGCCGTCCTCGCCGGGCGTCGCGGTGTCGCGGGCCAGCCGCGCCTGGTGCACCGCCTGGGGCGTGTCGACGACGGCCTCGAAGGTCTCGCTGATGCCGACCCGCCCGACGGTGAGGGAGGTGAGGTACTCCATCAGGCGGTCGACGCGGTGGGCGTGGGTCAGCACGACGAGGCCGACCTCGCCGTCTGCCTCCGAGCGCCACGCCGAGCGGACGCCGAGCGAGGCCAACGCGCGCTCCGCCGTGGCCGGGGCGCGCTCGTGCTCGTCGCGCCAGGAGTCGGAGGCGACGACGACGAAGCGGCCCACCTTGGGCAGCCGCAGGGCGTCGGCGACGTCGGCGAAGTGCTGGCCGGTGCCGCTCACCCCGCTGAACAGCGACGCCAGCGCTGCCTCACGCACCCGCACGTCGCGCAGCAGCTGCTCGGTCTCCACGTTGCGGTACGCCGCCGCGAGCTCCTGGCAGTAGACGTCGACCGCGCTCCACAGGGCGGACGCGGAGTCGAGCAGGGCGCGGTTCGACTCGGTGTTCTCGCCGCACAGGCGGACCAGCTGGTCCCAGATGTAGAGGGCGGTCAGCCGGTAGGCGTGCAGCACCATCGTCAGCGGCACCCGGGCCTGGGCGCGCTCGCGGCCGGTGCGGCGCGGTGCGGCCAGCAGGCTGGTCTCGTTGACCATCACGCTCTCCACGAGCCCGATGATGTTGGGGCGTACGGCGCGGGCGAGGTCCTCGAAGCTCATGATGTCGACGTAGTGCGGCTCCTCGCGGCGGATGACCCCCGCGCAGGCGGTGGCGATGTCGTCGACCCCGTCCAGCAGGTGCTCGCAGGCAGCCGTGATGCGCGGGTTGATGCGGGCGACGTCGACGGACACCGTGTTGCCTCCTTTGTGCCGGGGAACAAACATTCTAGCCCGATGTGAGTCCCGTCACTATGGCCGGGAAGGGGTCGGCACCCGAACGATGAAGACGCTGACGATCTCCTCGAAAGGAGTCACGGGTTGAACCTGGCAGAGAATCTCGACCGGACCGCCCGCGCTCGCGGACGTTCCACCGCGGTGACCCTCGATGACGGAGCGGTCAGCTACGCCGAGGTGGACCGATCGAGCCGCCAGGTCGCCGGACTCCTGGCGAGCCACGGCGTCCAGGTGGGGGACCGGGTCGGACTCGTGCTGCCCGACGTCCTGGAGTACGCCGCCGTCTACTACGGGATCCTGCGGCTCGGTGCCGTCGTGGTCCCGATGAGCCCGCACCTCGACGAGCGCGAGATCGCCTTCCGACTCCACGACTGCGGCGCCCGCGTCGTGGTGGCGGGGTGGGCGAGCCGCGCGTCGGTCGAGCCGGCGGCCCGGGCGCTGGGGGTTCGCGTCTGGCTGCTCGAGCCCGGTGGCCTCCCGGCCCTGGTGGGCGACGCCCCACCCCACGAGCCGGTCGAGCCGAGAGATCCCGACGACACGGCCGTCATCCTCTACACCGCAGGCACGACCGGTCCGCCCCGCGGCGCCGAGCTCTCCCACGGCAACCTGGCCCGCAACTGCGAGGTGGTGGTCAACGACCTCGTCCACCTGACGTCCGAGGACGTCGTCTTCGCGGGGCTGCCGCTGTGCCACTCCCTCGGGCAGACGGCGGGTCTGAACGCCGCCGTCCGCTCCGGTGCCTGCCTGGCGCTGTGCTCCCACCTCGGCTCCCACCTCGACGGCGGGGCGGTGCTGCTGACCCTGCACGACCGCGGGGTCACGGTGATGGAGGGCGGGCCGACGACGTACGCCGCGATGCTGCACCACCCGGGCCACGCCGACTACGACCTGTCCCGCCTCCGGGTCTGTCTCTCCGGTGGCTCCGCCCTGCCGACGGAGGTGCTCCTCGGGTTCGAGGAGGCCTTCGAGTGCCTGGTCCTCGACGGCTACGGCCTCGCGGAGACCTCTCCGGTGGTCAGCTCCAACCGGATGGACCGCCGCCGGGTCGGCTCCGTCGGCACCCCGGTCGCCGGCGTCGAGCTGCGGGTGGTCGACGACGCGGGCGACGACGTCGATCTCGGGGAGCGCGGCGAGCTCGTCGTGCGCGGCCCCAACGTCATGAAGGGCTACCTCGGTCGCGCGGAGGAGACGGCGGCGGCGACCGTCGGAGGCTGGCTGCGCACCGGCGACGTCGGGGTCGAGGACGCGGACGGGTTCTTCTACGTCGTCGACCGCACGAGCGACCTGATCCTCCGCGACGGGCACACCGTCTACCCGAGCGACGTCGAGGAGGTCCTCCTGGCGCACCCGGCGGTCGCGGAGGTGGCCGTGATCGGCGTGCCCCATCCCCACGGCGCCGACGTGCGCGCGGTCGTGACGCTCCGGCCCGGTACGACGGTGACGCCGGACGAGCTGCGCGACTTCGCCGGGGAGCGGGTCGCCGCCCACCAGTGCCCACGCACCGTCGACGTCGTCGCGGAGATCCCCACGTCCTCGACCGGCAAGATCCTCAAACGCGAGATCCGTCTGGAGAGCAGAGCATGAGCACCTCACCGGCAGGCAGTCCCATCCTCGAGGTCCGCGACCTCGTCGTGACGTACGGCGGGGTGGTGGAGGCCCTGAGGGGCGTCAGCCTCACCGTGGGAGAGGGCGCGGTCGTCGCCCTGCTCGGCAGCAACGGGGCCGGCAAGACGACCCTGCTGCGCACCCTGTCCGGGACGCTCCGCCTGCACCGTGGGCGGGTCGAGCGCGGGGACGTCGTCTACCGCGGCGAGAGCCTCAAGGGGCGCGACCCGGCGCGCTGTGTCTCCAGCGGCCTGGTCCAGGTCCCCGAGGGGCGGCGCATCTTCACCCGGCTGACGGTGGAGGAGAACCTCAAGGCCGGCGGCCTCGCGGTCCGGGGTCGCGGCGAGCGCTCGGCCGACTACCAGCGCATCTACGACATGTTCCCCGTCCTCGCCGACCGGCGTGCCCAGCGGGCCGGGCTGCTCTCGGGTGGTGAGCAACAGATGCTCGCGATCGGGCGGGGCCTGATGTCACGGCCCCGGCTGCTGCTGCTGGACGAGCCCTCGCTGGGGCTCGCGCCCCGCATCATCGGCCAGATCGGCGAGGTGATCGGTGAGATCAACCGCCAGGGCACCTCGGTCCTGCTCGTCGAGCAGAACGCGACCATGGCCCTCGGCGTGGCCGACACCGCCTTCGTCCTCGACGTCGGCTCGGTGTCGTTGTCGGGCTCGGCCGCGGAGCTGGCGAAGTCCGACGCCGTGCAGCGCCTCTACCTCGGCCACGGAGCCGACGGTTCCGTCAAGCGGTCCGTGGCGGCCGCCAACACCAGGAAGCTGACGAGGTGGTCGCAATGAGTCCGTCACCCGCGGTCGATCTCCGCGAGGACGTGGAGACCCTGACCGTCGACAACATCACGGTCGAGTTCGGTGCGCTGAAGGCGCTCTCGGAGGTCTCGTTCACCGTGCAGCCGGGCACGGTGCACGCCGTCATCGGGCCCAACGGCGCCGGCAAGTCGACGATGTTCAACGTGCTCTCCGGTGTCTACCGGGCCACGGCGGGCGAGGTGCGGCTGGGCTCGACCGTGCTCAACGGCATGCGGCCGCACAAGATCGCCCGGCTCGGCGTCGCCCGGGCCTTCCAGAACATCGCGCTGTCCGGCACCCAGACGGTCGCCGAGAACCTGATGCTCGGCCGGCACGCCCTCACCCGTGCCGGCTTCCTCGCCTCGGGCCTGCGGTTGCCGAGTGCCACCCGCGAGGGCTACCGCCACGGGCAGCGGATCCGGGAGATCGCCGAGTTCCTCGAGCTCGGCGACAAGCTCGACCTGCCCGTCGGGGTCCTCTCCTACGGGGACCAGAAGCGGGTCGAGGTGGCCCGGGCGCTGTGCACCGAGCCGCGACTGCTGCTGCTCGACGAGCCCGTGGCGGGCATGAACGCCGAGGAGACCGAGCGGATGGCACGTGCGGTGCTCGAGATCCGCGACGAGCTCGGCATCTCCATCGTCCTGGTCGAGCACGACATGGGGATGGTGATGAGCATCGCCGACCGCATCACCGTCCTCGACTTCGGTCGCCGCATCGCGGACGGCACACCGCAGGAGACCCAGGCCGACCCCGAGGTCATCCGCGCCTACCTCGGCGCCGGTGACGAGATCGATCCCGCCGGAGCAGCGGACCAGGCCACCCACGAGGAGAGCTCACCATGACCCAGTTCCTGTCCCTCCTGCTGAACGGACTGTCCCTCGGGGCGGTCTACGCGCTCATCGCGCTGGGCTTCGTGATCATCTTCAAGGCCAGCGAGGTCACCAGCTTCATGCAGGGTTCGCTGCTGCTGCTCGGCGCCTACCTGATCGGCCGCTTCCACGAGACCCTCGGCTTCTGGGGCGCGGCCGCGGTCGGCATCGCCGGCTCGGCGATCGCGGCCATGCTGGTCGAGCGCCTGCTGATCAACCGCCTGCGCGGGGCGCCGGTCATCGGCCTGGCGATCCTGACGATCGGCGTCGACCTGATCATCATCACCGAGCTGACCCGCCGTATCGGGTCCGACATCCTCAACCTCGGTCATCCCTGGGGCGGGGGCGCCATCTCGTTCGGGGGCGTCGGCATCACCACCAACAGGGCGCTGGCCATCGTGGTGGCGGCCGTGCTGATCGGCACGTTCTTCGTGATCTTCAAGTACTCCAACTGGGGGATCTCGATGCGCGCCGCCGCCGAGGACGGCGAGGCGGCCGCGCTGATGGGCATCCACATGGGCCGCGTCTCGATGTTCGCCTGGATGGTGGCCGGGATCCTGGCCGCCGTCGCCGGGCTCTTCGCGGTCGGCGCGCCGACCCCGGGGGTGACCCCGGCGGTGGCGACCGTCGCCCTCAGCGCCCTGCCCGCGGCGATCCTCGGTGGTCTGGACTCGACCGGCGGTGCCCTGGTCGGCGGTGTCCTGATCGGGCTGGCCGAGTCCATGGCGGCCGGCTACCAGGACCAGATCGCCTTCCTCGGCCGCGGCTTCGGCGACGTCGTGCCGTACGTCGTCATGGTCGCCGTCCTGCTGGTGCGCCCATCGGGGTTGTTCGGGACCCGGGAGATGACACGTGTCTGAGACCACCACCGCCGTCCGTGAGCACCGCCCCCGAGACGACCGTCCCGCCCGCGCGGCCTGGACCACCGCTCGCGTCGCCAAGCTGCTTGCCATCGCCGCGCTGCTCGTGGTGCTCCTGATGCTCCCGCTCTACGTCGAGGAGTTCTGGCTGCGCACCGGGTTCGCCGTCTTCGCCGCGGTCATCGGGGCGCTCGGGCTCAACCTCCTGGTCGGCACGACCGGCCTGCTCTCGCTGGGCCACGCCTTCTTCCTGGCCGTCGGCGCCGTGACCTACACCTACGTCTCGGGCTCACCGGGCGGCACCGCCAACGCCTACAGCGGGCTCGAGTGGCCGCCGGTCGTCGGCATGGTGCTGGGAGTGGTCGCTGCCGGGGTGGCCGGCGTCGTCTTCAGCCCGATCGCCGCGCGGCTGCGCGGGATCTACCTCGGCATCGCCTCGCTCGGCCTGGTCTTCATCGGCGTCCACGTGCTCAACACGTGGACCTCCGTGACGGGAGGCTTCAACGGTCGCCTGGTGCCGGCCTTCTCGCTGTTCGGCTTCAACTTCGGCGGCAACGACGCACCGTCCCTGGCGATCCTCGGCGTGCCGTTCGGACAGGCGGAGCGCCTGTGGTACCTCGGCCTCGTGCTGTGCATCGGCGCCTCCTGGTTCGCCGCGAACCTGGTGCGCTCCCGCCCGGGCCGGGCCCTGCAGACGCTGCGCGACAGCGAGGTGGCCGCGTCGGTGATGGGCGTCGACGTCCGCGACTACAAGGCCAAGGCGTTCCTCGTCTCGTCGATGTACGCCGGCCTGGCCGGAGTGCTCTACGCGCTGTCGATCGGCTCGGTGGCGCCCGACTCGTTCGGGCTCGCGCTCTCCGTGCAGTTCCTCGCGATGATCGTGCTCGGTGGGCTCGGGTCGGTGTGGGGCTCGATCCTGGGCGCCACGTTCGTCAGCGCCCTGCCGCTGGTCTTCCAGCAGTACGCCGGGTCGCTGCCGTTCATCGTGGACCCGGGGGAGCCGGGCATCGTGGCCAGCCAGGCGGCCGCCTTCATGTACGGCGGGGCGATCGTCCTCGTCGTGCTCTTCGAGCCCGGCGGCCTCGCCGGCCTCGTGCGTCGACTGCGACGCCCCAAGCGTGCCCCGGGTGCTGCTGCCGCAGCCGCTCCCGGCGCCGATCAGGACCAGACCAGCACAACGGCGCAAGCCGATCCGTCAACCGGAGGAGACAACAGATGAAGAGCAACACCAAGCGAGGCGCCGTCACGCTCGTGTCGGTCGCGATGGTGCTGGCCGCAGCCGGGTGCAGCACCAAGTCGTCGGACAACGAGACGTCCGAGCAGGACGGCGTCAAGATCGGTCGCGGGATCGACGGCACCACCATCACCCTCGGCGCCCTGACCGACCTGACCGGCGTCTTCGCGGCGCTCGGCAAGGACATCACCAACGCCCAGTCGCTCTACTGGAAGAGCCAGAACAGCGGCGACAAGATCTGCGGCACCTACACCGTCGACGAGACCGTGAAGGACCACGGCTACGACACGCAGCGCGGCATCCAGCTCTACAGCTCGATCCACAACGACGTGCTGGCCATCGAGCAGACGATCGGCTCCCCGATCAACACCGGTCTCCTGCCGCAGTTCGACGCCGACCACATGGTCAACATCCCGGCCGCGTGGGCGCAGTCGCTCTCGGAGGACCCGCAGATCGCGATCGTCGGGGCGACGTACGAGGTCGAGATGATCAACGTCCTCGACTACCTCCTCGACGACGGCAAGCTCAAGGAGGGCGACAAGATCGGCCACATCTACTTCGAGGGCGAGTACGGCGCCGGCGGCCTGGCCGGCTCGAAGTACTTCGCCGAGCAGCACGGCATGAAGGTCGTCGAGCAGCAGATCCAGTCCACGGACGCGGACATGACGGCCCAGGTCACCAAGCTCAAGGCCGAGGGCGTCAAGGCCATCGCGCTCACGGTGGCCCCGGGACAGACGGCCTCGGTCGCCGGTGTCGCAGCCGCACAGGGCCTCGACGTCCCGATCGTCGGCAACAACCCGGTCTTCGCTCCGGCCCTGCTGGCCGGACCCGCGGGCCCCGCGCTGAAGAAGAACCTGTACGTCGCCTCCCCGGTGGCGCCCTTCGACAAGCTGCCCGACCTGCTCAAGGAGTACCAGGCCGTCTACCCGGGTGACCCGACGCTGGGCGTCGTGTTCGGCACGGCCGCGGCCGACGTCATGCGCCAGATCCTGGACAAGGCGTGCGAGAACGGCGACCTGACCCCCGAGGGTGTCTCCAAGGCCAAGGACGAGCTGGGCACCGTCGAGACCGGCGGTCTCGCGGTCCCGCTGACGTTCGAGGTCGGCAAGTCGCCGAGCGACGCGAGCTACATCTTCCGGGCCGCGGACGTGCCCGGTGGCGCGCAGTCGGTCTCCGACAAGTTCGTCGGTGAGGACGTGGCCGGGTTCATGGGCGGCTGATCGGTCCCACCTGCCACAGACGACGAAGGCCCGGACCCAGCAGGGTCCGGGCCTTCGCCGCGCTGCTCGCTCTCCGCGGGCTACGCCCCGGGCACCAGCGTCAGCTGGCTGATCGACGGCATCGGCAGCACCACGTCGACCTTGACCACACCCGACGGGTCGGCGGTCACGACCCGGTCCGGCTCGAGCCGGGCCAGCCGGTCGGCCTCGCGCAGGGTCTCCCACTGGGCGTCGTCCGGCCAGGCCTGGCCGGGCTCGCGCAGGCTGGCCCACACCGACGCGACGTTGGAGTGGTCCTCGTCGACCCGGTCGTGGCGCAGGGTGTACGACGACCCGGCGGCGAGGCCGCGCACCTCGACCTCCACGTCGCGACCCAGGGCCGGGGAGCCGGCCGCCTTGGTCTGGTCGAGGGTGAGGTTCCACAGCAGCACCGAGACCTCGCCGGCGTCGGTCGACGCCGCGACCGTCTCGACCAGCGAGTCGCCGCCGTCTCCCGACGACGACACGGCCAGCCGGTGGGTGCCGAGCCGCTCCATCATGGCCAGCGCCCACCAGCGGGGCTTGCGCAGCTCGCCGACGGTGCGCAGGCCGAAGCCGCCGTGCAGCAGCTCCGGCGGTCGCCCGAGCTCCTCGAAGTGGTCGGAGACCACCCAGTAGGCCAGCGACTCGATCCGGCCCATCGCCGACTTCATCCCGCGCAGCAGGAACGCGCCCGAGAAGACGGCGTCGCTGATCTCGTTGAAGTGGGTGGGCGTGACGCCCCACTCCGTCCACCAGATCGGGGTGCCGGCCCGGCCGTGCCGCGCGAGCATCGGCCGGAAGTCCAGCGGCGGGGCGCCGTAGGTGTGGGTCGAGACGAAGTCGACCGGGGCGCCCGACTTCTCGGCGTGCGCCAGCAGCTCCTCCACCCAGCCGGCCGCGGCGGACGACGGGCCGCCGACGACGAGCCGTGAGTCGATCTCGCGGACGGCGGCCGCGGTGACGTCGTACAGCTTGAGGTAGTCCTCCGGCTGCCCGGACCAGAAGACCTCCAGGTTGGCCTCGTTCCACACCTCGAAGGACCAGTGCTCGACGACCTCGTCGCCGTAGCGCTCCACGAGGTGGGCGGTGAGGTCGCGGACCAGGTCGTACCAGCGCTCCCAGTCCTTGGGCGGCGAGATGATCGCGTCGTAGCCGAAGACCGTCTTGGACGGGTCGCTGGCCAGGTCGTGCGGCATGAACGAGATCTCCACGACGGGGTAGAGCCCGATCGACCGGATGTGGTCGTAGACCCGGTCGATGCCGGTGAAGTCGTGCACCGGCTCGCCGTCGACCTCGCGGTAGACCGCCAGGTCGTCGCACAGGATCCCGTGCGCGCGCACGTGCGTCACCCCGAGCTCGAGGTGCGCCGCGGACAGTGCGGCGCTGAGCTCCTCGCCGACCACGCGGCCGCCGGTGGTGTCGGCGGAGAGGGCGTGCGAGAGGTGCTCGCTGCCGATCATCGGACGCCACGGGCGGTCCAGCTCGCCGACCACCGTCGCGGCCTCGACGGCCACGGTGACCGGTCCGGTCGCCTCCGCCAGCGGCGTCGCCGACACCATCGCCGACGGGGGTCCGTCGACGTGGACGTCCGACAGCGAGGACACGGCGTACCACCGCTCGACCCCCGGCGTCCCGGTCGTGTCGACGTACGGCGGGTGCGGCACCGAGGTGACGTCGCGGCCGTGGTGGTCCAGCGGCGCCCAGGGCCCGTCTGCGGAGTCGGCCACGTGCACCTGGTAGCCGATCGCGCCCTTCACGGGCGACCAGGTCAGCGTCACCTGAGAGCCACCGGCCACGGCCCAGAGGCCTCCGGGCGGGCTGAGTCGCGGTGCGGAGCCACCGAAGGCGTGCCCGCTGCGCAGGCCGATCCGGCTCTCCCAGTCGGTGCGTGCGTCGGTGCTCCTGGGTCGGTCACTGGGTCGGTCACTGGGTTGTTCACTGGGTCCCCTTGCTGGCGAAGATCTCTTCGCTCATCAGCGGGCGCAAGGTCTTCTCCATCGCGCCTCGTCCTACGTACGTGCGCATGTCGTCGCCGGCCAGCGCGTTGCCCAGGGCGGCCATGACCATGCCCTGGTCGAGTGAGAGGTAGCGCTTCGAGACCGTGCCGGTGCCCACGTCGACGGCGTCGTAGAAGCCGCCGGGGCCGTAGGAGTCGAAGTCCTGCCGGAGGTTCGAGAGGTTGTCGAGGGCGGCGCCCCGGGCGTAGCGCAGGGCCAGGAAGGACGCGTGCGGGGTGACGACGCCGTCGCCGTACGACGTCGGCGCGGGCGAGCCCTCCCGACCCGGGCAGCCCTCGTAGGGCTGGTCGACCGACGTGCGCTGCTGGTCGGTGGTGTAGCCGGGGCCGTCCATGCCGAGCTGGTCGACGCCGTACTCGCGGTAGCCGCCGGCGGGGTTGTTGGACGGGGAGAACCCCCAGTAGCCGTAGTCGGCCTCCTGCATGCCGTGCTCGATCTGGCCGCGCACGTAGAGCGGGTGGTTGACGCCCCACGAGCGGGGGCCCCACGTCTCCTCGGGCACGAACAGCGGCACCATCAGCGCCTCGAACATGCTGCCGCCCCACGTCGGCACGATCTGCATGCCGCGGTAGGGCAGCGCGCCCTCGAAGACGCGGACGCCCTCGTGCTCGGTCCAGGAGCCGACCGCCTTCGTCTCGGTCCAGGACCAGTCGCAGGTGTCGTTGGGGAAGGTCCGGTAGGTGCCGAAGTAGTGGCGGGCCGGGATCTGCCCGGCGGCGATGCCGAGGTACGACGCGATGCGGGGCTCGGTGTTGAACGCGCCGTAGTGGTGGCCGGTGAACCACACGTCGTCGCCACCGCAGTAGTCGCCCTTGACCGCGGCGTCCTCGTGCGGGTCCTCGTCCCAGAAGCCGCCGCGGAGCTGACCGGCGGGCGCGTTCTCCAGCGGGTTGTAGAAGCAGCCGAAGTCCATGTCCTCGCGGATCCGGTCGGCCTTCTTGGCCAGCGACGGCTCGGCGCGGGCGGTGAGCAGCAGTCCGGCGGCCAGCCACCCGTTGTCGACGGAGGAGAGGAACGGCTTGATCGGGTCGCCGGACTCGGGGAAGGTCGACAGCTTCGCGCCGGTGGCCGGGTCGTACCAGTTGTAGAACATCCCGCTGTCCTCGTGGCGCTCGAGGCCGCCGACCGAGTCGAGGGTCTGCGCCATCCGCGCCCTGGCCTCGCGCCGGCCGATCAGGCCGGTGTCCCGGGCAGCGGCGGTGCTCCACAGGTAGGCGCCGATGTTGGTGGGCGAGGTGAAGCCGCTGCGGGTCGCGGGGTCGAGGTCGCCGCCGATGTTGTCGGCCGGCAGGCCGGTGGCCGGCACGGCCATCGCCTCGAAGGACTTCCAGGTGTCGGCGGCGTACTGCTCGAGGACGCGCTTGTCGGAGTGGTGCCGCTCGGGCGCCGCGGGGGCCGACGGGACGGCGGCCGTGGTGGCGATCAGGGCGACCGCGGCTGTGAGGGCCGCGAGGACGGGTGTTCGACGTACGCGCATGGGGTCTCCTCCGAGAGGCGCGGTGGGTGGGTTCACTTGATGCCGGTCATGGCGATGCCCTGCATGATCCGGCGCTGCAGCAGCAGGAAGACGGCAAGGACGGGGATCACGACGACGACCGCGCCGGCGAGCAGCAGGCCGTACTTCGTGGCGTTCTGGCCGACGGCGTACAGGGCCAGGGCCACCGGCAGCGTGTACTTGTCCTCCGACGTGGCGACGACGAGCGGCCACAGGAAGTTGTTCCAGGACGCCAGGAACGTCAGCACCCCGAGGGTCGCGACGGCCGGACCGCACAGCGGCAGGATGATCGAGAAGAAGATCCGCAGCTCTCCCGCCCCGTCGATCCGGGCGGCCTGGATCAGCTCGTCGGGCAGGCTCGCGATGAACTGCCGCATCAGGAAGACGCCGAACGGTCCGGCGAGGAACGGCAGGATCATCCCGGGCAGCGTGTTGGTCAGGCCGATGTTGGTGGTGAGCACGAACAGCGGCACGAACGTGACGACGCCCGGCACCATCAACGTGCCGAGTACGACGGCGAAGACGGCCCTCTTGCCGGGGAAGTCGAGCTTCGCGAGGGCGTAGCCCAGCATCGAGCAGAAGACCATGTTGCCGGCCGCGACCGCGACCGCGACGATCGCGGAGTTCATGAAGAAGCGCAGGAAGTCCAGCTGGGTGAACAGCTGCCTGTAGTTGTCCAGGGTGATCGTCTCCGGCCACCAGGTCGGGGGTACGGCGCGCACCTCGGCCTCGGGCTTGAACGACGACAGCAGCATCCACACGAACGGGATGACCACGAGGACCAGGCCGACGACCATGACGGCGTACAGCCAGCCGGGTGCGCGCGTGCTGCCGCTGGAACGCTCCACTGCTCTGCTCCTGGCCATGTCAGTCCCTCTCTCGCAGCATCCGGAACTGGAACAGCGTCAGCAGCACGATCGCGAGGAACAGCAGGTAGGCGGCTGCCGAGGCGTAGGCGTAGTTGCCGAACCCGAACTGCTCGTAGGTGAAGAACGTGACGGACTTGGTCGAGTCGAGCGGGCCGCCCTTGGTCATCACGAACGCCTCCTCGAAGAACTGCAGGTAGCCGATGCTGGTGATCACCGCACCGAACAGCAGCGTCGGGCGGAGCATCGGCAAGGTGATGTAGCGGAAGTTCGCCCAGGCCGAGGCGCCGTCGGTCTCGGCGGCCTCGGCGATCTCCTTCGGGATGGTCTGCAGGCCCGCCAGGAAGATCACCATCAGGGTGCCGAAGTTGCGCCAGACCGCCATCACCACCAGCGTCGGCAGCGCCGTGGTGGTGGAGTCGAGGTAGCCCGGGCCGTCGACCCCCACCCAGGCGAGCATCACGTTGACCAGCCCGCCGTTGTCGCGGAGCAGGAACTTCCACACCACCGAGACCGCCACGATGCTCGTGACGACCGGCAGGTAGTAGCCGACCCGGAAGAACGCGCGGAGCCGGGTGATCCGGTTCAGGGCGACCGCGACGGCCAGCGCGAGGGCCATCGTCAGCGGCACGCCGAGCACCAGGTACAGCAGGGTGTTGAGGGTGACCTTGCGGAAGAGCGGGTCGGCGATCAGGTCGGCGTAGTTGGCCAGGCCGACGAACTCGACGCCGAGCGGGTTGCGCACGTCGGTGCTGCGCAGGTCGGTGAAGCTCATGCCGAGGCTGGCCAGCACGGGTCCCGCGGTGAACACGAGGAACAGTGCGCAGAACGGCAGGGCCAGGATCCACGCGGCCACGGCCTGGCCGCGCCGCGCGGGATCCACGTGCCGCGACCGGGTCGGCCGACCGTCCTTGGCCGGCCGCTCCCGTCGAGCCTGCGTCGCCGTGGCGGTCATGTCAGAGACCGGTGCCGATCGACGACGCCTTGGCCTGCATCTCCTTGACCGCGTCCTCGGCCGACGTGTCGCCCTTCGAGGCCTGCTCGACGAGGGTGTCGATCGTCGCGGCGACCTGCTCCCAGGTCGGGACGGCCGGCGGGGCCTCGGTGGTCTCGAGCTGCGTGCCGAAGACCTGGAGCTGCGGGTCCTCCGCGAGCTCGCCGGTGTCCCAGGCGGCCTGGACGGCGGGCAGGTCGCCGACGGTGTCGTAGAAGCCCTGCTGGGTCTCCGGCTCGCTGAGCCACTGGACGTACTTCCAGGCGGCGTCGGTGTTGTCGGAGTCGGAGAAGACCGCGAGGTCGCCGCCGCCGACGAACGACGTGCCGGGTGCGGAGTCCTTGCCGGGCAGCGGCGCCACGGCGTACTCGTCGGTGGTCAGGCCGGCCTCCTCGACGAGCCCCGTGTGCCAGGGACCGGAGATGAAGGCGCCGTAGCTGCCGTCGGCGAAGCCGCTCTCGAGCTCGCCCGGGTCGAGCAACCGGGCCGGGGAGAGCCCCTCGTCGAAGTACGACGTGTAGTAGTCCAGCGCCTCGACCATCTCCGGGGAGTCGATGGTGTACTCGGTGCCGTCCTCGTTGGTGACCGCCGCGCCGTTGGACCAGGCGAACGGGAGCACGGACTGCCAGGAGCCGGTCTGGCCGGGCTGGAGGCTCAGGCCGTAGTCGGCGCCGCCCTTGTCCTTCATGTCGGTGGCGAACTGGTGCAGCTCGTCCCAGGTCTGGGGCGCCTCGGTCCAGCCGGCCTTCTCCGCCATGTCCTTGCGGTAGTAGAGGGCCCGCGTCTCGACGTACCAGGGGACGCCGTACGACGTGCCGCCGACCTCGGTGGACCCCCAGGCGCCGGGGAAGAAGTCGGCCTCGTCGACGAGGTCCTCGGGGGTCGGCATCAGGCCGCCGGCCTCGGCGAACTCACCCATCCACGTGGTGCCGATCAGGCTCACGTCGGGGGTCTCGCCGCTGGCGATCGCGTTGGCGATCTTGTTGTGCGCGGCGTCCCACGGGATGGCGGTCACCTTGACCTCGGCGTCCGGGTTGGCCTTCTCGAAGTCGGCCGAGAACGCCTGGAGCTCGTCACCCTCGGTGCCCATCGCCCAGACCTCGATGGTGCCGGTGGCAGCCCCGTCGGCGACCGCCGAGCTCTGCGCCTCTCCACCGCCCCCGGACTCGTCGCGCCCACAGGACGTGAGCACGAGGCTGGTGACGGCGACGACGGCGAGGGCGGTGGCAGTGCGCTTCATGTGAGTTCCTTAGGGGAGGTGGAGCTGCTGCTGCTTCTGATCACGAGCTGGGTCGAGAGCAGCTCGTGGCGTGGTTCGGTGCGTTCGTCGACGATGAGCTCGTCGAGCAGTCGGGCGGCGGTGGCACCGAGCTCGCGCATCGGCTGGCGGACGGTGGTCAGGCCGGCGTAGCGCGCGGCCATCACGTCGTCCCAGCCGGTCACCATGACGGTGCCCGGGACGTCGACGCCGGCCGCCTTGAGCCCGCCGAGCAGACCGAGCGCCAGCTCGTCGTTGGCGCAGACGAAGGCGTCGGGGAGGTCGTCGGCCGCCAGGGCGGCCGCGGCGACGGCTGCGCCGGACTCCTCGTCGAGATCCTGGACGGTCACCAGCTCGGGCGTGCTGCCCGAGCCGGACTGCCGGAAGGCCGTCCGGACGCCAGCCCAGCGCTCGGCGACATCGGGCGAGGCCACCGGGTCGCCGACGAAGCGAAGGTCGCGGACCCCCTCCGACAGGAGGTGCTCGGTGAGGGTGCGGGCGCTGGCATGGTTCTCGGCGTTCACCGAGTCGACGGTCCCGATCGGGGGCCGGGCGACCAGGACCAGCTTGGTGCCGCGGGCGGCGAGGTGCTGGATGGCGGCGTCGCTGACGGTGCGGCCGAGGATGACCAGCCCGTCGCACCGCCCGGCCATGTCGCGGACGGCGGACTCGGCGTCGCTGCGGCCGTGCGTCGAGAGGATCAGCACGGAGCGACGCAGCTCGGCGGCGACCGCCTCGTAGCCCAGGACGACCTCGGCGTAGTAGGGGCCGGACAGGTCGGGGAAGACGATCCCGTTGGCGGCGTGCCGCCGCTCGGCGAGCTGCCGGCCGAGCTGGCTGGGGGTGTACTCCAGCTCCTCGGCGGCGGCCAGCACGCGGACCCGGGTGGCGTCGCGGACGCCCTCGGACTCGCGCATCACCCGGGAGACGGTGGCGATGGAGACGCCGGCCTGCCGGGCCACATCGCGAATCGTGGGCAACATCCGAGCCTCCTCTCCGGGAAATGTAACCGGTTACAGAAACCGGTTACATCCGTTAAGGTGCCGGACATGGACGCCCCTGTCAACCCCCTGGCCGAGGTTCCCGACCGCTGGCGAGCGCTGGCCGAGCGGTCGGCCGAGCTGCTCCGCGAGCACCAGGACCCGGGTGGCGCGTGGCCCGCGTCGCCCGGCTTCGCGCCGTACCGGTACTCCTGGTTCCGAGACGGCTCCTTCATCGCCGACGGCGCCTCGGCGGCCGGCCTGCACGCCGAGGCGGACCGCTTCCACGCCTGGTGCGCGGGTGTCCTGGAGCGTGAGGCCCCGGCCGTCGAGCGGGTCTCGAGCATGCTCGCCGACGGGCGGCAGCCGGCCGACTCGGACTACCTCCCGGCGCGCTACAACCTCGACGGCAGCCGGCACGAGGACGACTGGTGGAACTTCCAGGTCGACGGCTACGGCACCTGGCTGTGGGCGCTCGAACGACACCTCGCCCGCGTCGTCTCCGGCGGACCCTCGACGTACGCCGCGGGCATCGAGACCGCCGTGCGCTACCTGGTCGCCACCGGCACCGGCACCTGCCGGGACTGGTGGGAGGAGCACCGGGACCAGACCCACGTGACCACCCTGGCCGGCGTGGCCGGGGGCCTGCGGGCCGCGGTGCGGATGAGCACCCTGCCCGCGGCCGTGGCCGCGCAGGCGCTCGAGGTCGCCGAGCAGTGCGTCTCCCTGATCCGCGCTGCCGGCGTGGGTGACGGCCACCTGGTCAAGTGGCTGGGCGGTGCCGACGTCGACGCGTCGCTCCTGGCCGTGGCGGCGCTCTACGACGTGCTGCCGCTCGACGACCCGCTGGTGACCTCGACCGTGGCGGCCATCGAGGCCGCCCTCGTCGACGGCGGTGTCCACCGCTACCAGGCGGACACGTTCTACGGCGGTGGCCAGTGGCCGGTCCTCGCCGCCCTGCTGGCCCGGCACCACACCCGCGTCGGTGACCCGGACCGGGCCGCGGAGCTCCTCGACCGGGTCGTCGCCTCCGCCGACGCCGACCTGCTGCTGCCGGAGCAGGCGCCGCCGCTGCTCGCCGGCGACGTCCTCGACGAGTGGCTCGAACGCTGGGGCCCACCCGCGCACCCGCTGCTGTGGTCGCACGGCATGTTCCTGGCGAGCGCGGTCGCGGCGTCGGCGTAGTCCTCGGCGGGCCCAGGTGGTCCTACCGGGGCAGGGTCAGGGCTGGTCCCACTCACTCAGGTCGGGGGGCACGTCGACAGCGTGCTCCCGGAGGGCCTCGAGGGGTACGACGCGCAGCACCGACTCGTGGGTGGAGGCCAGCACGACCGGCGCGGCCACCCCGTCGCCGTACGCCTGGAGCCACCGCACGGCGACCACGCACCAGCGGTCGCCCGGCTGCAGGCCGGGGAAGCTCCACTCCGGGTGCGGAGTCTGCAGGTCGTTGCCGACCGCCTGCTGGTGGGCCAGGAACTCGTCGGTCATCACGGCGCAGACGCCGTGCACCCCGACGTCCTCCGGCCCGACGGTGCAGGTCCCGTCCCGGAAGAAGCCGGTCACCGGATCGGTGCCACACGGTTCGAGGTCGTCGCCGAGGACGTTGAGTTCGGTCACCGGGCCAGCCTCTCACCGTCTACTCGGAGGCGGCGGGCCGGCGGGTCTGCGTCAGGAACTCCCACGTGAGGGCGTGGGCCAGCAGGACGAGCAGCACGAGCAGGAACGCGGCAGCCTGCGGAGCCGAGAGGCCGACCAGCCCGGCGAGCTCGGGCACGGCGCCCAGCACCGCCACCAGGCCGTAGACCAGGGCCACCAGCCAGCGGTGACGCCGGATCGGGCCGGGCGTGCCGACCTGACGGTCCACCCGGATCAGGCGCAGGGTGCTGTAGGCCCCGATCCCCGACGCGGCGACGAAGGTGACCCGCCAGATCAGCGGCTCCGACGGGTTGATCTGCGCGAACAGGCTCATCGCCGCCGGCAGCAGGAAGGAGAGGTAGACCCCACCCACGAGGCGGCGCAGGCCGGGGTCGGCGAGCCAGTCCGGCCGCCTCTCCACGACGTTCCACCACAGCCCGACGAGGGTGAAGCAGGTCCCTGCGACGACGGCGTAGAACGTGCCGAGGTCCATCGTCTCAGTGTGGCTCAGCGAGACGACGGCTGTCGCCCCCCGAGAGCCGGCCCGTCGCTCGATCGGCGGACGCCGCCGGTAGCGTGCCCCGGTGAGATCCTCCATCTGGCGCACGCCCGGCATCGCGCCGCTGCTCGCCATGACGGTCACGGGCTTCTCCGGCTACGCGGCACTGCTCCCGGTCGCACCCCTGTGGGCCGTGCACGGCGGTGCCAACAGCGCGGGCG
Organism: uncultured Actinomycetota bacterium; assembly: GCA_963781515.1. GTDB lineage: Bacteria > Actinomycetota > Actinomycetes > Propionibacteriales > Nocardioidaceae > Nocardioides. The sequence goes on along the minus strand of CAWAGL010000013.1, from coordinate 240,468 downwards.
CCGGCCTGGTCAACGGGATCCTGCTGCTGTTCACGGTGCTCACCCAGATCCTCGTCCCCACCGCCCTGCGCCGCTTCGGCTGGGTGCGCGTCCTGACGACCGGGATGGTTTTCCTCGGCGCCACCGCGGCGTTGTACGTCGTCAGCGACGCGCTGGCTCCGGTGCTCGCGCTCTCCGCGGCGCGCGGTGTCGGCTTCGGCGTGCTCACCGTCACCGGCAGCGCCGCGGTGGCCGCGCTGGTGGACCCCGATCGACGAGGTGAGGCGATCGGTCTCTACGGGCTGGCCGTCGGCATCCCCAACCTGCTCCTGCTGCCGGCCGCGCCCTGGGTCGCGCAGCACGTCGGCTACGGGGTGGTCTTCGCGGTCAGTGCCCTGCCGCTGGCCGGCGTCCCGGCGGCCCGGCGCCTGGGGGTCGTGCTGCAGGAGAAGCCGTCGGACCGACCGGACGCCACGGCGGACGCGGCCTCGGCGGCGGACGACCCGGCCGTCCGCGGCGTACCTCCGTCTCCTGCGTCCGACCGTGGTGCTGCTGTCGGTCACGATGGCCGGAGGCGCCGCGATCACCTTCGTCCCGCAGATGGTGTCGGGCGACCTGCTGGGCGCGGCCGGCCTGCTGCTCATGGGGTTGGTCACGGCGCTGGCGCGGTGGCGGGCGGGCAGGCTGTCCGACCGGTACGGCACGCACCGCTTCCTGTGGCCGCTGGTGATCGTCACCGGGGTGAGCACGGCGCTCGTCGCCTGGTCGGTGCGCGACGCCGAGACCGACGCCGCCCTCTTCCTGGTGGCGGCGGCCCTGCTCGGGCTGTCCTACGGCGCGCTGCAGAACCTGACCCTGGTCGTCGCCTTCGGCGTGGTCTCCCGGCGGCACCACAACCTGGCCAGCTCCGTGTGGAACATCGGGTTCGACGCGGGTACGGCGCTCGGCGCGGTCGCGGTCGGTGTGATGGCGGTCCAGACGTCGTTCACCACGGCCCTCCTCGTGGTCGCGGGCCTGGCGGTCGTGGTGCTGCCTGCCGCGGCCCGCCGGACCGCCGGTCCCTGAGCCGAGGCACCAGCGTCTCCGTCGACAGGTCCGCCGCCGAGCTGTCGCCCACGCAACCCTTGACAGGGCTCTTCGCTCCGCCGCTACTGTGCCCTATCACGCCAGTGGGACGTGATGTTCTCGTCGGGAGAGTCTCGTGGCTCGTCGTGCCTTCGCCTCGCTCATCGCCTCCATCACGCTGGCTGCCGGTCTGTCCGGCCTCAGCCCGTCGACCGCCTCCGCGGACCGCGGGCCCAGCCGACCACCGAGCCTGCGTCACCTCGACCCGGGCGGCCAGCCGGCGCTCAGCGAGAAGGTGCCCGTCAACGTCGTGTTCCTCGGCTACGACCGCCGTGACGTGGACGGAGCCGAGTTCCTGCGGGGCCTGGCCGGCAGCTACGAGCCCGAGGTGCGCTCACGCCAGTGGTACGGCGAGCAGGAGAAGCTCGGCATCAGCTCCCGCTACGACTACGACCTGACCTTCGCCGACCGTCGCTACGAGAACCGCTTCTTCCAGCGCCTGAAGACGCTGGCGACGCCCAAGCCCACGACGGTCTTCCAAGAGGAGTACAACGCCCAGGACGGGGTCCTCGACGTCACCGACAACGCCTGGATCGACGCGCCGTCGGTGGAGAGGTGGCTGGCCTTCAACCCTCCCCGCGGCGTCGACACCCGCGAGAACACCGTCTTCCTCGTGAACTGGTTCGGTCGGCCGGACTTCCGCTTCCACGTCTACACCAAGACCGACGAGGCCGAGCCGGACACCGGCTACAACTTCGGGCTCCTGCGTGACAGCCGCAAGCTCGTCGCGTGGGGCGGCACCACGGCCGACGACGAGGAGAGCGGTCTCGGCGCCACCCGGCGGGTCTGGTTCCACGACCTGTCGGCGGGGCCGGAGGCATTCGCCGGCAGCTACGACGTCGAGAACCCCGACCTCGACGGTGACGACGTCCCGGACTACCGGATGCCGCCGATCTGGGAGTACACCGCCGGTGGCTATCGCTCACCGGAGGCCCTGACCGGCGACCTGGCGAAGCTGACCCGGTACGTCGCCCTCGACCTGCTGATGACGACCTCACCCATCTACCCGGTCGAGCTGCCGACCGCCGAACCCCCGACGAGCATCAACCTCGACAGCAACACCTACGAGAGCTGGGAGGGGGTCGACGCGAGCGACAGCTACATCAAGCCGGACCTGCTGCAGGCCGAGCTCTCAGAGCTGTTGCTCGGCCAGAAGGACATCAGCTACGACGAGCAGGACCTTCCGCTCACCGGTCTCGCCCTCGCCTGCTACACCGGCTGGCTGACCGGGGAGCCGTGCCTCCCGGAGGTCCCCCTGCCGCCCGAGGCCAACCTGTTCCTCCAGAACCTCGAGGAGCTCGCGCGGACCCAGGACGACCAGGACACCGTCGACTACGAGCTGGGCCTCTTCAATTACGCCGTCGAGTCCGACGACCCCACCCCGCTCGGGTTCGCCGACGACAACTGGTCGGACGGGACGCAGAGCTTCGTGTTCAGCTTCATCAACCCGTTCCTCGTCGAGGCCGGCTACGGGCTGACGACCACGCAGATCCACGAGGTCGGTCATCACGTCGGGCTCTCGCACCCGCACGACGGCTACGACTCCGAGAGCGGCACCGACATCTCGCCGACCGGCGACTTCTACTTCGCGTGGCACGGAGACGCGGTCAACTCGATGATGAGCTACATCGACCTCAACTGGGACTTCTCGCAGTTCGACCAGGACAACATGGCCCGCTTCCAGACCGCGGCGTACGTCGAGGCCGCCAACCGCCTCGCCGCGGAGGCGCTCGAGGCTCCGCAGCCCCGACGCGCCTACGACGAGCTGAGGCGAGCCGACCGGCTGGTCGGTCGGGCGGAGCGGGCGTTCGCGCGGCACCGCTACCCGTGGGCGTGGGGGTTGGCCGGTGCGGCCTACGCGCAGACCGCGGAGGGAGCCAGGGAGGCCGGCGTCGACGTCGACGCGTCGGTCGACCGAGCCCGGGCCGACGCCCGGACGGCTCCGGTCCCGCAGGGAGACGTGCCGGAGGGCGCCACCATCGACGTGCTCGACCCCGACGGTCCGCGCCTGCTGCCGTAACCAGCCGCTCTCCGGAGGATCCATGACCCGCGCCCGTGCTCTCGTCCTCGCCGTGGTGACCTGCCTGGTCGCCACCACGCTGCTCTGGTCCCCGGCCACCGCGGCGGGTCGCGACCGCCACCACCACGGCGACCAGCCGCTGCCCGGCTACACCATCTCCAACCCGCCGCTGGCCCCGGTGACGGTCGACGGCGCGCCGACCAGGGTCTTCCAGGGCACCCACCAGCACGCGGCGTACGTCGTGGAGGCGCCCGCCGACTGGAACGGCGAGCTGGTGATGTGGGCACACGGCTACCGCGGCACCGGCACCGTCCTGACCGTCGACCCTCCCGACTACGGGCTGCGGCAGAAGCTGCTCGCGGAGGGCTATGCCTGGGCGGCCTCCAGCTATGCCCGCAACGGGTACGACGTGCGCACCGGTGTGACGACGACCAGGGGGCTGGCCCACCTGAGCAGGCGGCTGCTGCACCGCCGGCCGTCGCGGGTCTACCTCACCGGCATCTCCATGGGCGGGCACGTGATCGGCCGGTCGCTCGAGCAGTACCCCCGCCTCTACGACGGCGCGCTGCCGATGTGCGGCGTGCTCGGCGACCAGGAGCTCTTCGACTACTTCCTCGACTACAACCTCGTGGCGCAGGACCTGGCCGACGTGCCGGCGTACCCGCCCACCGCCGACTACCTCACGACCGCGGTGCCGGTCATCCAGCAGCGACTCGGCCTGGTCGGCCTCTCGCCGGCGAACGACACCACCAACGACCTCGGCAAGCAGCTGCGCGCGATCGCGGTCGAGCGCAGCGGCGGGGCGCGACCGGGCTCGACCCCGGCGTTCGCCGTGTGGAAGGACTTCCTCTTCTCGGTGTACGCCCCCGACGACGGCGGGCCCCTGGCCCTCAACCCGGGCCGCCTCGCGCAGAACGCCGACACGGTCTACACGCCCACGGCGCCGGTCGACGTGAACGCGTCCGTGCAGCGGGTGACGCCGGCCGACCCCCGCTCCCGCGCGACGCGGCGGCTGATCGAGATCCCGAGGATCGAGGGCCGGCCGAAGGCGCCGGTGCTGACGCTGCACGGGCTCGGCGACATGTTCGTGCCGTTCTCGATGGAGCAGGTCTACGCGCGGGACGTGGCGCAGCAGCGCCGGAGCCCGTTGCTGGTGCAGCGCGCGATCCGGTCGGCCGGACACTGCGAGTTCAGCCCGGCCGAGGTCGGCCGCGCATGGGACGACCTGACGACCTGGGTGGAGTCAGCGCGCAGGGGCCGTCGCGGGCACGGTCACGGCGGCGTGCGTACGCCGGCCGGTGACGACGTGCTCGACCCTGCGGTGGTCGCGTCGCCGACGTACGGCTGCCGGTTCAGCGACCCGGCGCGCACCGGCACGCGCGTGCTCTACGACCCCTGTCCGGCCGGCTGACTGCTCTCGAGGTCGAGCCCGGAGCCCTCGGCGGCCTTGCCGATCGACTTCTTGATCAGCGCCTCGAGGTCGAGGCCGGTCGACGTCTTGAGCATGTTCAGGGTCTGGACGACGTTGTCGTTGACCTGGCGGGGCAGGGCGCCCGCGCCGTCGGTGGAGATGACGGTGAGCTGGTCGATGTTGGACATCGGCGCGGCCACCTCGCGGGCGATCTGCGGCAGCACCTCGATCAGCATCTGGAGCACCGCGGCGTCGTTGTAGTGGGCGAACGCATCGGCGCGCTTGTCCATCGCCTCCGCCTCGGCCTGGCCGACCGCGAGGGTCGCGGCCGCGGTGGCCTCGCCCTCGGCGCGGGTGGCGTCGGCCTCGGCGACCCGGCGGGCCTTCTCGGCCTCACCGCGACGGGCACCCTCGATCGCCTCGGCCTCGGCCAGCGCCGTACGACGTGACTTCTCGGCCTCACCGCTGAGGCGGGCCTCCTCCGCCTTGGCCTGGGCGCCGGCGATGGTGGCCGCCTTGCGTGCCTCGGCGGCGGCGATCTCGGCGGAGCGCTGGGCCTCGGCCTCCTGCTCGACCTTGTAGCGGGCGGCGTCGGCCGGCTTGCGGACCTCGGTCTCGAGGTTGCGCTCGGTCAGCGCCGCCTGGCGCACCGCCACCTTCTCCTGCTCGAGCAGGATCGCCTGGTCGCGGTCGGCCTGGGCCAACGGCCCGGCGGAGGCGGCGTTGGCGAGCGCGGCGTCGGTCTCGGCCTTGATCTCGGACTGCTTCAGCGCCAGCGCGCGCTGGGAGATGGCGATCTCCTGCTCGGCGGCGATCCGCGCCTGCTCGGCGGCCTGCCGGGCGTTGGCCTCGGCGATGGAGGCCGCCTGCCCGATGCGGGCAGCCTCCGGACGACCGAGGTCGGCGAGGTAGGTGCCGTCGTCGGTGACGTCCTGGATCTGGAAGGTGTCGAGGATCAGGCCCTGGCCGGTCAGGGAGTTCTCGGACTCGTCGGCCACCCGCTGCGCGAAGGCCGCGCGGTCGCGGATGATCTGCTCGACGGTCAGGCCGCCGACGATGGAGCGCAGGGCGCCCGCGAGGACCTCCTGGGTGAACGCCTCGACGTCGGCCTGCTGGCTGAGGAACCGCTGCGCGGCGAGCCGGATCTGGTCGGCGTTGCCGCCCACCTTGACGATGGCCACGCCCTCGACGTTCAGCTTGATGCCCTGGCCCGACACCGCGCCGCGGATCTGCACCGAGATGCGGCGCGACGACAGGTCGAGGGTGCCGAGCTTCTGCACGAACGGGATGACGAACGTGCCGCCGCCCAGGATGACCTTCTGCCCCGACAGGTCGGTGGTCAGCGCGCCGGTCTCGGGGTTGAGGACGGCCTTCCCCTTGCGCCCGGTGACGATGTAGGCCTGGTTGGGCCCGGCCACCTTGTAGCGGCTCGTGACGAGCAGCACGAGCAGGACGACTACGGCGATCAGGCCGCCGATCGCGACGATCGGGCTCGACAGGTCCATCAGGGTCTCCTTGAGAGGGGATTCGGGTTCACGGGAGCGGGTCCCAGACCGGGGCCACGGTGACGGCACTGGGTGACAGGACGCTTGTCACGTGGATCGGCGTGCCCGGCTCGATGGGCTGCTCGGCCTTGGCGTTGAGGCGCATCGTGTGACCGCCGACCAGGATGTTGACGACGCCGAAGCCCGCCTCGGGGATGGCGGTGACGACCTTGCCCTCCCGGCCGATGGCGTCGTCGATGGTCAAGGTGGCGTCGCTGCTGCCGTCGCGGATCAGCCGGGTGAGCCAGTAGGCGAAGCCGCCGAAGGCCACCCCGGCCACCAGTCCGATCGGGAGCGCCAGGGCCGTCGGCGCGCCGTACCCCTGGACGGCCGCCCCACCGAAGCCGGTGGCCGCCACGAAGGCGCCCAGGACGGCACTGGAGAACACGTCACCGGCCAGGGCGTCGAGGACGCCGTCGAAGAGGTCGCCCAGCACCAGCGAGACGGCGAGCAGGGCAAGGCCGATCAACCCGATCACCAGAAAGGTCGTCACGCCGCTGCCCCCAGAACTCGTCCCCACGCTCGCGGGAGCGCCAGCATGTCACGGTCGAGGGAGCCCGTCACCCGACCGCCGGCCCGGCCAGCGCTACCTCCTCGAACCAGGGGATGGCCGTGTCGACATGGGGCAGCGCCGACATCTCGGCCGCGATCGAGGTCTCGATGGTGAGCGCGGCGCCGACGGCAGCGGTGATGCGCTCCGCCAGGTCGGGCCCGGGGTCGACCCGCACGCCCACCCCGAGGGCCTCGACCCGCTCGGCGTTCGGGAACTGGTCGGCGAACAGCGGCACCACGACCAGGGGTACGGCGGCAGCGAGGGCATCGAGGACGGTGCCCGAGCCGCCGTGGCAGACGATCACCCGTGCCGTACGCAGGATCTCGGCCTGGTCGACCCAGGCGTGCACCTCGGCGCCGTCGGGTGGCTCGCCGAGGTCGACCTCGGCCCCGGTGGCGACGGTGGTCGCCAGGCCGGCCCGCGTCGTGCCCTTCATCGCCGCGTGGATGACGTCGGCGAAGAACGGCATGTAGCGAGCCATCGTGCCGAGGGTGACGTAGGCGCCGCCCGTGCGCGAGGAGCGCTCGGCGTCCACCCGGAACCGTCGTACCTCGGGCAGGTCGGCGCCGGGGATCTCCATCGAGGCCGGGAAGAACGTCGCGTGCGCCCCCGAGCTCATCTGGTGGTGGTCCGGGGCCAGACCGAGCCCGGCCCGCAGGTCGGCCACCCCGGCGCTGAGGAACGCCAGGAAGTGGGTGAGGCTCGGCAGCGAGGGGTGCACCGCGACCGTCGGGACCCCCGCGTGCTCAGCCGCGAGCCGGGCTGCCGCGCAGGCCGACTCGTGCACCACGAGGTGCGGGCGCCACTCCTGCAGGTGCCGGACGGCGGCCGGCAGCGTGGCGGTGGTGTTGAGCCGCCCGAAGATGTGGGTGACCACGATCCGGTCGGCCTCGGTGGGTGAGAGCGTGACGGCCTGCTGGACGAGCCGGCCACGCTCCTCGTCGTCGTCGGGCTCCGGCAGGGCCAGCAGGGCGACGCCGTCGAGGGCCACCTGCGGCGAGGCCAGCAGCGCGACCTCGTGGCCGGCGGCCTGCGCAGCAGCGAGGAACGGAAGCAGCGGCCTCAGGTGTCCCTGGCCGTTGGTCGAGGCGAAGAGGATGCGCACCGGTCGGCTCCTGCTCAGGTCCCACCCCTGGTCCCAGTGTCCCGCCGGCGGGTGACCCTCGGCAAGGGGCGGCGCGGCCCGAAGTGTGGTCCGCAGTGTGGTCCCGTCGGGCGTCTCAACCCGTCGTCCGGTCCGGGCCCAGCAGGCGCTCCATCAGTCGCGGGTCGCCGGGCCAGGCCTCGAGGAGCACGGCGCGGGGCACCTGCCGGCCGGCGTACCGCAGCGCCAGGGCGACGACCACGATGTCGTCGAGCGGGCCGATGACGGGGATGAACTCGGGGATCAGGTCGATCGGGCTGGCGACCCACAGGCCGGCGACGACGACCGCGACCTTGGCGCGGCGCGGCACCCGGGGATCCTTGCGGAGCCTGCGGACGGTCGTGACGCTGTCGGGGATGAAGGCCGCCAGGTCGCGGAGGATGCCCGGCGGCAGGCTTCTGGCCAGGACCAGCAGCACGGCCCAGCTCAGCACGACGCAGCCGGCGGCGACACCCAGCCCGGTCAACCAGCGTGACGACACGTGAGGTCCACCTCGAGCCCCAGCCACTGCGCGAGGTCGGTGATCTCGCGGTCCACGGCCGCGGTCATGGCCTTCGTGAACGGCACGTCCTCGTGCACGGCGTTGACCCGGAACACCCCGCCCTTGCGGTCGGCGGTGGCGTCGAGCTTCCCGACGAGCCGGTCGGCGTACAGGATCGGGAGGGCGTAGTAGCCCCAGATGCGCGCGGCGGCGGGCTTGTACATCTCGAGCGTGTAGTCGAACTCGAACAGCTCGTCCATCCGCAGGCGGTCGTAGACGAGCCGGTCCAGGGGCGACAGCAGGGCCGCGCGACCTCGGAACGGCTGACCGAGCTGCGCCGGGTCGACCCGCCACTGGCCCTTCACGCCCTCGACGACGGCGGGCTCGCCGGTCTCACCGACGACGCCCTCCTCGTTGACCACCGGACCGCGGGCCCGGGCGATCCCGAGCGCCGTGAGACGCCGTTCATCCCTGGTGCGCCGCGCCTCGTCGGCCCCGGGCACGGGGTCGTCGGGATAGATCCGCTCGGCGAGGTCCCACAGCCGCTCGTTGCCGTCACGGCCGGCGGTCGCGACCTCGCCCCGCGCCACCATCGCCCTCAGCAGCTGTTGCACGTTCTTGTCGTTGTTCCACCCGCTCGACGCCCACGGCACCTGGCAGGTGTCGGGCAGCTCGCTGAGGGGCAGCGGCCCGTCGCCGCGCAGCCTCGCCAAGAGGTCGAGGCGGCACGCCTCGTTGGCCTCGACCCAGTCGCGCAGGTCGTGCTGCCACGGCCGCAGCGGCTCCGGCCCCGGCCAGGCGGCCATGTCGGCGCGGTAGAGCGCGAGGTCCTCGGCCGGCCGGAGCAGGCCCCGGTGGTCGATGACCTGCTGCCGGTCGAGCGCGTCGCGCAGGTCGTCGGGGGAGTACGACGACCCGAGCCGGCTCCACAGCACCAGGTCGGCGCTCGGCGCGACCGCGCTGATCGGGTCGTGCTGCAGCAGCGTGAGGTGGGCGACGACCTCGAGCAGGTCGGTCGGCCGCGGGCGGGCGAGCAGCTGCGCGCGGACGGCGATCCGGCGGGCGTCGGTGCGGGAGAGCTGGTGGACCTCGGTCACCTGCGTGACGATAGACGCACCCCGCCCCCCCGCATGTAACGCTCCGTTACTCCCTCTTCCACCCCCGTATTCGGGGTGGGAAGAGGCAGTAACGGAGCGTTACAAGGCCGGTGGCTAGCGTGGTGGCATGACTGACCTGGCCCGGACCCTGGCGCGCGGCGTCGACACCCTGATGAACCGCACGGTGGCCCCGGGGTTCACCGTCCTCGGTCCAGCGGTACGACGACGCCTGCCGACCTGGCCCGCCGACCCCGAACCCGGCGCCCTCGCAGGCAAGGTCGCGGCGGTCACGGGCTCGACGTCGGGCCTCGGGCTGGCGGCGGCCGAGGGCCTGGCCCGGCTCGGTGCCCGGGTGCACCTCGTGGTCCGTGACGTCGAGAAGGGCGAGCGGGTCCGGGCCGAGATCGCCTCGAGGGTTCCGGGCGCCGACCTGGTCGTCGACCGCTGCGACGTGGCCGACCTCGACGACGTACGACGGTTCGCCGAGGAGGCCGGCCTCGACCGCCTCGACGTGCTGGTCCACAACGCCGGCGCGATGCCGCCCGAGCGCACCGAGTCGCCGCAGGGTCACGAGATGACGATGGCCCTGCACGTGCTGGGGCCGGTGCTGATGACCGAGCTGCTGCGCCCCGCGCTCGCCGGGCACGCCGCGCGTGTCGTCTTCGTGACGTCGGGCGGGATGTACGGGCAGGTGCTGCGCGCCGACGACCCGGAGTACCTCACGGGCGACTACTCGCCGACCACCGCCTACGCCCGCAGCAAGCGCGCGCAGGTCGAGCTGCTCCCCGTGCTCGCGCGCCACTGGGGCGGCGACGGGATCTTCGTCGGCGCCACCCACCCGGGCTGGGCCGACACCCCCGGCGTGTCGAGCTCGCTGCCGCTGTTCCACAAGCTCACCCAGCGGCTGCTGCGCGATGCCGAGGGAGGTGCGGAGACGACGGTGTGGCTGTCGGCGGTGCAGCCCGTGCCGCGGACCGCGCTGCTCTGGCACGACCGGCGCGACCGGCCCACCCACCTGCTGAGGAAGACGCGCACCGGTGAGGCCGAGCGCCAGCGGGTCTGGACCTGGGTGCGCGGCGCGCTGGGCATCGAGGCATGACCCATCTCTCGCTGCACGCCGAGGGGCCGGCCGACCCCGAGGCGGCCTGGGAGCGGTACGCCGACACACGCCTGTGGTCGACCTGGTCCCCGCAGATCAGCCGCGTCGAGCTGGAGGGCGCCGACGACCGGATCGCCGCCGGCCGGCGGGGCCGGGTGATCGCGATCGGCGGCCTGCCGGTGCCCTTCGAGGTGACCGCCGTCGACGAGGACGCGATGACGTGGAGCTGGCGGGTGCGGATCGGACCGGTCGGCGTACGCCTTGACCACGGGGTGGCCGCGCATGCCGGCGGCACCCGGACGACGCTCGACCTGCACGGGTTCCTGCCCGTGGTGGCGTCGTACGCACCCGTCGCCCAGCTGGCGCTGCGTCGCCTGGTGAGCGCATGACGCGCGCCACCCGCTGGGGAGCGCTGGCCCTGATGGTGCGACCGGCCTACATCGCGACCGAGTACGTCGTCGCGGCGGCGACCACGGGCGGCTACAGCTTCGTCGGCGACTCGGTCAGCAGGCTCGGGGAGGTCGGCTGCTCGGCGGCGTACTGCTCGCCGCGGCACGAGCTGATGAACGGCTCCTTCATCGGGTTCGGGGTGCTGCTGGCCGGTGGTGGTGCGTTGCTCGCTCGTGAGCTCGGACCGTGGGCCGCCGGGTTGCTGGTCGTCTCGGGCCTGAGCTCGGTCGCCACCGGGGTCGCGCCCCTCGACCAGGACGCCGCGCTGCACGCGCTCGCCGCGACGCCGCTCTTCGTGGCCCAGCCGCTGTCGCTGCTCGTCATCGGGCACCGGCTGCGCAAGGAGTCGCCGCTGCTGGCACGCGGTCTGCTCGTGACCGGAGTGGTCACGGGAGGCGCGGCGGTCGCGTTCGTGCTGTCGGGCGAGGAGTCGGCCGCTGCGGGTGCGCTGGAGCGCCTCGCCCTGTGGCCCGTCCTCATCGGGCTGGCGGCGGTGGGGTGGCGGTCCCGTCGCGCTCGCTCGCGTAGAGCCTGAACAGCAGGTACGCCGCGACGCCACCCAGCAGGTGCCAGACCGCGTGTCCCTGCACCAGCGAGTCCGGGTCGCACCAGCCGTGCTGCGACAGGTTCCAGACGGCGAACGCGACCAGCATCGATGTGAGTGCGGCGGCGCCGTACCTCAGGTCCGAGCGTGCCGGCCCGCGTCGCCACAGCCGGGTCTCGACCACCACGGCGACCACGAGCAGCAGCCCGAACGCGAGGTTGCCGGAGAAGTGCACCACCGGGATCTCGCGGTCCCACAGGCCGATGAGCTCGCACGCGGCGACCAGGAGCAGGAAGACCTGCCAGAAGAACACCGGGTCGCGGTGCCGCCAGCGGGTCAGGGCGTACGCCGCCGCGAAGCTCGCGACGAGGTACATCGAGGTCAGGTCGAGCAGGCCGCCCAGCGCCGACTGGGTCGCGTGCATGGCCGCACTCGCCGGCCCGAGGAGCACCACCATGCAGGCGAACCCGGTCGTGAGCCCGGGGAAGCGCGGCAGGGTGTCGCCGAGGTGCTCGGGTCGCCGGGCACGCCAGCCGACCGCCAGCCCGGCGACCACGAAGCCGAGGTTGGACAGCGCGTTGGCCGGCTGCTTGATCCAGCCGTCCCGGGCGGCCTCGCAGAAGTTGGCCCCACGCCCGACGTCGGCGCCGAGCCACCCGAGGCGGACGGCCAGCGCCAGCAGCGCGATCGACAGGACTGCCGTCGCCAGCGCGGCGAGGAACGGGCGGGGATCGCGAGCGGGCACCCGGTGAACCTAGCGGCGACTCACCAGTCGAGCTCGTGGCACTCCTGCCGCTGGGTCGACTCGACCTGCAAGGTGGCGTGCTCGATCTGGTGCTGCACGCGCAGCACGTCGCGCGCGTCGTCGAGCACGGCCTGCGGGTCGGCGGCCGCCGACGTGACCAGGTGCGCGGTGGCGACGTGCATGCCGGACGTCAGGGTCCACACGTGCAGGTCGTGCACGTCGGCCACCCCGTCGACGGCTGAGAGGTCGCCGGCCACCTCGTCGAGCTGCATGCCGGCGGGCACGTGCTGGCCGAGCACGGCGAGCACCTGGCGCCCGAGCGACACCGCGCGGACGGCCACGAACACGCCGATCGCGACGGCGACCACCGTGTCCCACACGGGGTCGCCGGTGACGGAGACCAGCAGCCCCGCCGCGATGACGCCGACGGAGCCGGCGGTGTCGGCGACCACCTCGAGGTAGGCGCCCTTCACGTTGAGCGACTCGGCGGCACCGCCCCGCAGGAGCAGCAGCGCGACGACGTTGACGGCCAGGCCGAGGCCGCCGACGACGAGCATCGGCCCGGTCTGCACCTCGACGTCGGTGCCGATCCGAGCGACGGCCTCGGCGACGACGTACACCGAGACGCCGAGCATGAGGAGCACGGCCAGCCCCGACGCGAACACCTCGGCCCGGTAGGAGCCGTAGCTGCGGCGACCGCTCGCGTCGGGGCGGGCCGCGATCTTGGTGGCCACCAGCGCGGCGCCGAGCGCGACGACGTCGGCGGCCATGTGGCCCGCGTCGGAGAGCAGGGCCAGCGAGCCGGAGAGCAGTCCGAAGGTCAGCTCGACGACGAAGAAGGCGAGGACCAGCCCGAAGGACAGGGCCAGCCGCCAGCGGTGCCGCCCACCGGCATGACCGTGCCCGTGGCCGCTCATCCGCGACGCCGAACGCCGGAGGTCAGGGTCGTGGTCGTGGTCACGAGGCGCCCGAGGTTGGGCAGAGCGCCACGGCGTCGCCGGTGAGCTCGAGCAGCTGCTCGGCGGCCGTGAGCAGGTCGAGGAGCGCGTCGGGGTGGGCCAGCGAGAAGACCGACGCCCGGCCCTGCGGCCGGGACACGACCAGGCCGCAGCCCTTGAGGCAGGCCAGGTGCTTGGAGACGGTGCTCTGCGCGAGCCCGAGGTGCTCGGTCAGCTCGACGACCCGGTGCTCGCCGAGGGCGAGGTGGCGCAGGATCGTCAGACGCGAGGGGTCGCTGAAGCCGTGGAACAGGCCGGCGGCCGGCCCGAGGGTGGCCGAGTCGCGCATCATCGTCATCTGGCGATGATAGCGCCGGGCCGCTGCTTGGGGGTGGGGGGTCCGCCGAGGTGACCAGCCGGCGACCTAGAGCCGCTTCACGTACCGGTGCGCCGGCACGTTGGTACCGCCGGGCGCGAGATAGGTGAAGCCGCCCTCGTCGACCCAGCCCCGGCGCTCGTAGAACCGCCGCGCCCGCGGGTTGCCCGCCACCACAGCCAGCCACGCGCTCCCGTGGCCCGCGGCCCGCACCTGCTGCTCGGCCTCGCCCAGCAGGTCGGCCGCGACCGGTGTGCCGCGGTGCGACGGGTCGACGTACACCTGCTCGACCTCGTCGCCGACCACCATCACGAAGCCGATGACCACGCCGGCCACGACCGCCACGGTGGTGGCGTCGACATGCTCGCCCGCCCGCTGCAGGAACGACGCCGAGGTGCGCGCGACGACCAGCTCGTCCGGCACGTTGCCCAGGTGGGCCTCGCGCCAGCCGGCCTCCCAGATGGCGGCGACCGCCGGGGCGTCGTCGTACGTCGCGGGGCGGAGGGTCGTCTTGCTCATGGGGCCCATCCTGCCGAACCTCGTCGGTGTGTCGATGTCGAGACGGCTGCGCGCCGTTCGACCTGATGACGAGAGCTCGCACCGGCGAGCACCTGCGACAAGGGGATCACCATGCACGAGACCACCAGCTCGGCCGACGGCACCGCTGTGGCCTACGAGGCCTACGGATCGGGGCCGGTCGTGGCCGTCGTCGGCGGCGCGTTCTGCGACCGGGGTGCCTTCCGCGACCTGGCCAGGTCGCTGGGCGAGGCCGGGTTCACCGGGGTCACCTACGACCGCCGGGGCCGTGGCGACAGTGGCGACACCGCGCCGTACGCCGTCGTCCGCGAGGTCGAGGACCTGGCCGCCGTCATCTCGGCGACCTCCGCGACCGGTCGCGGGTTCGCGCACGGCATCTCGTCGGGTGGGGGCCTGGTCATCGAGGCGCTGGCCACCGGCATCGGGGTCGACAGGGCATCGATGCTCGAGCCGCCGTACCGGGTGGAGGGCGCACCCCCCGTGCCCGTCGACTACGTCGCCACGCTGGAGCGGCTGGAGGCGGCGGGCGACCGCGCCGGGATCGTGCGCTACTTCCACACCGCCGCCGTCGGCCTGCCCGAGGAGATGCTCGAGCAGATGGTGGGCACGCCGATGTGGGAGTCGCTGCTGGCGATGGCGCCGACCGTGCGGTACGACGCGCTGTGCCTGGGTGACAGCAGCCTGCCCGTCGACCGGCTCGCCTCGATCGACGCGCCCGTGCTGACGATCGCGAGCACCGGCACTCAGAAGCCGTTCCTGCGCCAGGCTCCCGCGGCCGTTGCCGCGGCGCTCCCGCACGGGCGGCACGTCGAGCTCGAGGGCGGGTTCCACGAGGTGCCGGCCGACGTGCTGACGCCGGTGCTCGCCGAGTTCTTCCTGGGGTGACCCGGCGGGAGCACACTGGGTGTCATGAGGATCGGCACGTGGAACCTCGAGAACCTCTTCCGGCCGGGCGAGAGCGACTCCAGCCCCACCCCCGAGGTGTACGACGCCAAGCTGACGTCGCTCGCCGAGACGATCACCGACCTGGCGCCCGACGCGCTCGCCGTCCAGGAGGTCGGGTCGCGAGCAGCCCTCGACGACCTGGTCGACCGGCTCGACGGCACCTGGCAGGTGGCGCTCGCCGACCCCGACCAGCGCGACATCCGGGTGGGTCTCATCGCCACCTCGGCCCTGACCTCGGTGGAGCAGGTGTCGGCGTTCCCGGACCGGCTGGGTCCGGTGCGCGTCGCCGACGACGGCACGTCGATCTCGGCGATGGGCCGGCCGGCCGTCCGGGCCCGCGTCGGTGACGTCGACCTCGTCTCGGTGCACCTGAAGTCGAAGCTGCTGAGCTACCCCGACGGACGCTTCGGCCCGCGCGACGAGGGTGAACGGGCGCGCTACGCCGTGTTCGCCGTGCACCGTCGCGCCGCCGAGGCGGCCGCCGTGCGCGCGTACGCCGACCGGTTGCTCGACGGGGCGGGGGCCGAACGGCTCGTGGTGGTCGCCGGTGACCTCAACGACGTGCCGGAGGCGGCGACCACCCAGATCCTGCTGGGCCCGCCGGGCTCGGAGATCGGGACCCGCGGCTTCGACACCCCCGACGCGGGTGACGGCGCCCGGCTGTGGAATCTCGCTCCGCTGATCCCCGAGGAGCTTCGCTGGAGTCGCGTCTACCGGGGCCGGCGCGAGCTCATCGACCACCTGCTCGTCAGCCGGGCAGCCGTGCTGCGGGTGACCGACGCGACCACCGGTGGGCCGGTCCCGCGGTCGGTCACCGACGACCCGACGGCGCGCATCGACGTCCCCGGCTCCGACCATCGACCCGTGCTGGCGACGCTGTCCTAGCGTTCGCGGCGCCGGGGCCACCCCGCCGCGGCCCCGCAGCGCTCAGGCCGACCGGCCGCTGACGATCCCGGCCCGGCCGTCCGGCGGGCGCACGGCTCCGGCACTCGGCGCGGCGCAGGGCAGGGTGAAGCGGAACGTGGCGCCGGCCTCGCCCGGGCTCTCGACCCAGATCCGGCCCCCGTGCTTGTCGATGATGCGCTGCGAGATGGTCAGCCCCAGCCCCGCACCGCCCTTCTCGCGAGCATCGTCGACCTCGACCTGGTGGAAGCGCCTGAAGACGGCCTCGAGCTCGGAGGCGGGCAGTCCGCGGCCCTCGTCGCGCACGGAGACGACGAACTCGTGGTCCGAGCGCTCGGCCGTGACGGTCACCGTGGACCGCGGCGGTGAGAACTTCAACGCGTTCCCCACCAGGTTCACCAGCACCTGCACCACGCGGTCCGGATCGCACCAGGCCTGCCCCGCGGCCGTCTGGATCAGCAGGTCGACCTCACGCTCGTGCGCGAGGGGCAGCATCGACTGGGTCGCCTCGGCCACCAGGTCGGAGACGTCGCTCAGCGACGGTGCGAAGCCGAAGCCGCCACTTTCGAGGCGCTCGAGGTCGATGATGTCGTTGACCAGGCGGGAGAGACGCTCGCTGCCCCTGGCGGCGAGCGCGACCACCCTCGTGGCGGGGAGGGGGAGCGCACCGGCGTCACCCTCCTGCAGCATCTCCAGGGAGCCCCGGATCGCGCTCAGCGGAGTGCGCAGCTCGTGGCTCACGGCGCTGACGAACTCGTACTTCATGGCGTCGAGACGGCGGTAGTGCTCCGTCATCTCGTCGAGCTCCCGGGTCCGGTCGGTCACCCGTCGGCGGAGCTCGGTCCGAAGCCCGTGCCCCGACCGGGTCTGGGCGACCTGGCGCAGGCCGACGGCCGTCAGGGTGGTCAGGCCGAGGGCCACCGAGACGCCGTCGCGGGCGCCGACCGTCAGTGCGGCGGCGATGGCGACCAGGGCTGTCAGATCCGGGATCAGCGGCGCGACCACCCCGGTCAGGTGCCTACGGAGCGGGCGGCGCGGGGTGGGCGTCAGCACGGCCACGAGCGCAGCCGCTGCCAGCACCAGGGGGGCGACGGCGTAGCCGACGTCGACCAGGGTGCCGGTGGAGTCCTGACCGCGCATGGCCATCAGGGCGTACCCGTTGTCGGCTCCGGCGTAGATGGCGAACGTCGCGCCGAGCAGCACCACATCGAGCCGGGGCCGGCCGATGCTGCGGAGCAGGAGGAGCAGGGCCAGACTGGCGAAGAGCACGTCGGTGACGGGGTAGACCGTCAACAGGAAGGCCTCGACGAGGCTGCCGGCCCCGGAGAACACCTCGTGCAGCACGAGCACGTGGCTGAGGAACAGCGCCGCCGCCAGCACCACCACGGCGTCGAGCAGGAGGGGCCACCACCTGCCACGGACCTCGGAGAGCACCGGGTAGACGACGAGTCCCAGCGTGGCGGGGACGAAGGCGCCCATGTAGAGGGCATCCGCCAGGCTCAGGATCAAGGTGTCCTCGTCCCCGACGCCGAAGACCAGCCACAGGACGTCCCCGACGGCGTACATCGTCATCAGCAGCGTGAACAGGGACCAGGCGATGCGCATCGACCCGCGGTTCGCCACGGCCGCCGCGGCGCAGCAGACCGCCGCGATGACCCCGGTCAGGACGCTCAACGCATCGCGGCCGATGACCGTGGTGGGCGCCCAGAGAGCAAGCACCCAGCCCGAGGTCAGGACGGCGACCAGGGCCAGGAGGGCGAAGCCGAGCACGAGTCGTCGTGGCAGGCGCAGGTCCAAAGACATCGCCACACCCCCGTGCACGTCCGAACCGGCGAGCCCCCTGCTGGCCGACGTCGAGTCTGCCACCGGGGAGGGCGGCCCGCGGCCGTTTCCACAGACATCCGTCCAGGGTCCGGCGAGCCCTCCGGCTGGCTCAGCGGTGCGCCGGGGTCGTTCGGTGGCCCGAGACCGACGCTGACTCACCGCTGCCGCGGTGGGTTGCCGGCGGTGAGCCGGCCCCCTCCGGGCGTGGCTGCCGCTCGTCGGGCGCCTGCTCGACTGCCGGCAGGGTGAACGTGAACCTGGCGCCGCCGGAGCTCGGGCTCTCCGCCCAGATCCGGCCGCCGTGCTTGTCGACGATGCGCTGGCAGATGGTCAGCCCCAGCCCCGCGCCGCCCTTCTCGCGGCTGTCGTCGACCTCGATCTGGTGGAAACGGTCGAAGACGGCGGCGAGGTCGGCTTCCGGGATGCCGCGGCCCTCGTCGCGCACGGAGATGACGAACTCACCGCCGTGCCGGGCCGCCGTGATGGTCACGGTGGTGTCGGTGGGGGTGAACTTGAGCGCGTTGCCCAGCAGGTTGACCAGCACCTGCACCACCCGGTCGGCGTCGCACCAGGCCTGGCCGGGGGCCGCCCGGACGCTGATCTCGACCCGGTGCTCGCGCGCCAGCGGCAGCAGCGACTGCGTGGCCTCGGCCACGATGCCGGAGACCTCGTGCATCGCGGGCGAGAAGCCGAAGCCGCCACTCTCGAGGCGCTCGAGGTCGATGATGTCGTTGACCAGGCGCGAGAGCCTCTCACTGCCCCGACTGGCGATCGCGACGACCTTGCGTGCGTGGGGTGGCAGGGTGCCGACGTCCCCGTCGTGGAGCATCTCCAGCGAACCGCGGATCGCGCTCAGCGGGGTGCGCAGCTCGTGGCTCACGGTGGTGACGAACTCGTACTTCATGGCGTCCAGGCGGTGGTACTGGGCCGTCAGGTCGGCCAGCTCGAGGGTGCGCTCGGCCACGCGACGCTGCAGCTGGACGCTCAGCTCCTGGCCCGAGTGGGTCTGCGCCACCTGCCGCACCCCCACGGCCACCAGCGTCACGACCCCGAGCGCCGTGGAGAGGGTGTCGTCGGCGCCCGTCGCGATGGCCACGGCCAGGGCGAGGAGAGCGGTGAGGTCGGGCAGCAGAGGTGCCAGCACCCCCGACAGATGTCGCTTCAGGGTACGACGCGGCGTCGGTGTCGTCGCCGCCAGGACCGCGGCGGAGGCCAGCACGAGGGGGGCCACGGTCAGCGCGACGTCGACGAAGGTGCCCGCCGTACCCCGGCCCTGGATCGACAGCACCGCGTAGCCGTTGTCGGCGACGGTGTAGACGGCGAAGGTGGCCCCCACCAGCACGACGTCGAGGCGGGGCTGGCCGATGCTGCGCAGCAGCAGGAGGAGGGCGAGGCTGGCGAAGAGCACGTCGGCGACGGGGTAGAACATCAGCTTCAGCCGAGCCAGGCCGGACTCCTCGACATCGAAGACCGTCCGCAGCACCAGCACGTGGCTGAGGTAGAGCAGCGCCGCCGACAGCACCACCGCGTCGAGGAGGATCGGCCGCCAGGACGCGCGGATGTCGCGGAGGACCGGGTAGACCGCGAGCGCCGCGATCGTGGGGACGATCGCCCAGGCGTAGAGCACATCGGCGACGATGATCCCGCCGGCGTCGGCCGGGCCGCCCTGGGCGGCCAGCCTGAGGTAGTCACCGACGGCGTTCATCGCCATCAGCACGGCGAACAGCGCCCAGGCCCGGCGCATCCAGCCGGTCTTCGTGTAGGCGGCCCACACGCAGCAGGCGAGGGAGACGAGCGCGGTCAGGACGCTCACCGAGTCGCCGTCGACGGCCGCCACCGGGTGCCACAGGCCGAGGGTCCAGGCCGACGTCGCCGCGGCGAGGAGCGTGAGCAGGCCGACCAGGACGAGGCTCGTGGCGGGGGTCCGGCCGTGGCGATCACCCGTCACAGTCGCCACCCCTCAGCACGCATCGCCCCAACGGGAAAACTGTGTCATCGCGAAGGCGGTTGGGTGGGCGATTGGGCAGATTCGTCACCGGATCGTCGTGGTGGACGAGATCACCTATATGCTGGTCGCACGTCGACACCCTGCCCCGGCCGCCATCGCGGCCCGGTTGACCTGTCCCGGGTCGCAGGGCTCACGCGCAGCGGACTCCGGCCCGCTGCCGCGTCGTACGACGTGTCGGGGCCCCGGATCAGCCGGTGGCCCGGGCGCAGGCGCACCACCGGCTGAGCACCAGCCATGAGGAGGATTCCTTGGCCCCACGAAGCCAACGCCGGTCCGGCAACACGCGGACCCAGGCGCGCAACCGCAAGGGCGGCCGCGCGCGCGACCAGGAAGGCATCATCCCGCAGCTGGCCCGCGCCGCGCGTGAGGTCGAGAACGCCGTGCAGCGCAACAACCTCACCCGGCTGTCGCACGTGAGGTTCCAGGTCGTCGCGCTGCTGGTGCGCGAGGAGCGCGCTCGGGTCAAGGCCGACACCGAGTCGTCGGAGAACTACCGCAGCGAGCAGCTCCAGCGCCTCGACGGCATCGCCATCATCCTGGCCAAGACCGCCACCCTCGAGCCCGCGCTCTTCGAGCTGCTGGGCGAGGACGCCGTGATCTCCGACGCCGCCAAGACGATGCGTGTCGAGATGCTCGAGGCCGCCGGCATCGAGGTGCCGGAGGAGGAAGCGGCCGAGGAGCCCGCCGCCCCGGTCGAGCAGCGCCGCGTCGTGCCCCGCTCCGTCATCTCGCGCCAGCTGGCCAACCCCTTCTTGACCCAGGACTTCTCCGCCGCCGAGCGCCAGGCCCAGCTGAAGGCGACGCCGCGCCGGCTCGAGACGTGGGAGCTGATCGGCCCGCTGCTCACGTCCTTCGAGCGTGCCGCCGGCGGCGCCTCCGCGTGCATGCAGCTGCCCGAGCCCCGGTCCCTGCGGGCGCCGGCCGACCTCGAGCTGATGCACCACCAGGGCCAGGTGGTCGCCGCAGCCGCCGCCGGGCACCGCACCTTCCTGCTCGCCGACGAGCCCGGCCTCGGCAAGACCGCGCAGGCCCTGCTCGCGACCCAGGCCGCTGACGCCTACCCGATGCTGGCCGTCGTACCCAACGTCGTGAAGGCCAACTGGGCCCACGAGGCAGCACTCTGGACGCCCGGTCGCACGGCCACGGTCGTGCACGGCGACGGCGACACCGTCGACGGATTCGCCGACATCATGGTCGTCAACTACGACATCCTGGACCGCCACGTCGGCTGGCTCGGGGACCTCGGTTTCCGCAGCATGGTCATCGACGAGGCGCACTTCATCAAGAACAAGACCTCGCTGCGCTCTCGCAACGTGCTGGCGCTGTCGCAGAAGATCCGCACCCGCATCGCCAGGCCGCTGCTGATGGCGCTGACCGGCACCCCGTTGATCAACGACATCGAGGACTTCCGCGCCATCTGGGAGTTCCTCGGCTGGATCAAGCCCACCTCACCGGGCATCGACTTGATGTTCGCGCTCGAGGAGACCGGTCTGACGCCGGCCGATCCCGGGTTCTACCCCGCGGCGCGGCAGAGCGTGATCGACCTCGGCATCGTCCGGCGCCGCAAGGTCGATGTGGCCGCCGACATCCCGGCCCGTCGGATCGCCGACCTGCCCGTCGAGCTCGACGGCGCCCTCGGCCGCTCGATCCGCGACGCCGAGCGCGAGCTGACCAAGCGTCTCGTCTCCCGCTACGACGGTGCCCTGCAGGCCCGGACGTCGGGTGTCACCGTCGAGGGCATCGACCACGAGCTGGTGCGCCGCGTCGCCGGCTGGGAGCGCGACGACACGGCGTCCACCGACGAGAACGTCTTCGCGATGATGCGCCGCATCGGCCAGGCGAAGGCCGGGCTGGCCGCCGACTACGCGGCCCAGCTGGCGCGAAGCGTCGGCAAGGTCGTGTTCTTCGCCCGACACGTCGACGTCATGGACATCGCGGAGGCGACGTTCGCCGAACGCGGCATCGGCTACTCCTCGATCCGCGGGGACCAGACGCCGAAGGCGCGCCAGCAGAACATCGACGCGTTCCTCACCGACCCGGACGTCTCGATCGTGGTCTGCTCGCTGCTCGCCGCGGGTGTCGGCCTGAACCTCCAGGTCGCCTCCAACGTCGTGCTCGCCGAGCTGTCGTGGACCGACGCCGAGCAGACCCAGGCCATCGACCGGGTGCACCGGATCGGCCAGGACGAGCCGGTCACCGCGTGGCGGATCATCGCTGCGCAGACCATCGACACCAAGATCGCCGAGCTCATCGAGAGCAAGGCCGGCCTCGCCGCCCGTGCGCTCGACGGATCGGACGAGGAGGTCGCCTCGTCGGCCGACCTGCAGCTCGAGGCGCTGGTGGCGCTGCTGCTCGAGGCACTCTCGCAGCGCTACCCCGACTGACGTCGAGTCGTCCGCCTGAGGGTGGCGTCCAGGACCCGGTCAGGCGGACGACCCGGTCACGACGACGACCTTCCCGACGGTCTTCCCGTCGACGAGGTGGTCGATCGCCGTGGCCGTCTCGGTGAGGGTGAACGTGCGCTCCACGCGCGGGACGACATGACCGTCGACGGTCAGGGCCGTGAGCTCGGCGAGATCGGCGGCGTTCTCGCTGTTGATCATCATCGCGAGCCGCTGGGAGACGAACGGCGACAGCGCCAGGGCGCAGGCCTGACGACCCATGCCGAGCCACGAGCCGCCACCCTCCCCGCCCACGATCATCAGGGTGCCGCGTGGAGTCAGGGCCGCCCGGAGCTCGCCCAGGCGGCGTGAGCCGCCGGTGTCGATGATGACGTCGAACCGCCCGAGGCCGCCGATCGACTCCTCGTCGTAGGCCGCCACGCGCTCGGCGCCGAGGCTCCGGACGAACTCCTTCTTCGCCGCGCTGCAGACCCCGGTGACGACGGCGCCGCGGTGGCGGGCGATCTGGACGGCGTACGACCCGACGCCACCGGCGGCACCGAGCACGAGCACCGTCTGCCCGGCCCCCACCCCGGCGGCCCGCACCGCCTGCAGCGCGGTGAGGCCCGAGATGGGCAGGGCCGCGGCGCGGACGGCGCTCAGCGACGGCGGGCGTACGACGAGCTTGGCGGCCGGGGCGACGGCGTAGTCGGCGAACGCGCCGCTGCCGATGCCCAGCACCGGGTCGCCGGCGGCGAAGCCGGTCACGCCGTCGCCGACCTCCACGACGATGCCGGAGAGGTCCATCCCGAGCCGCTTCCTGGGTGCGCGCACGCCGAAGCCCGCGAAGCGCAGGACTCGGGGGAGGCCGGTCATCAGGTGCCAGACGCCGCGGTCGACCCCGGCGGCCTCGACGCGCACCAGGACCTCTCCCGGACCCGGGGCCGGCACGGCCACGTCGGCGAGGACGAGCTCGCCGGTGCCGCCGTACCGGTGCTGGGTGACCGCTCGCATGGTGCGGGTGAGGGTGTGCATGATGGCCTCCAGAAGAGTGACTTACGGTGTAAGGTGTAGTACAACTTACGCCGTAAGTGAAAGTCAAGGGGTGGAGGTCCGATGGCCGCGAGGAAGTCACCGCGCCAGCTGGCGCTGACCCGCGCCGAGGTGATCGAGGCCGCGTTCGACCTGGCCGACGCGGCCGGCGTCGCGGCGCTCAGCATGCGCAAGGTGGGGGAGGCGGTCGGCGTCGAGGCGATGTCGCTCTACCACCACGTCGCCAACAAGGACGACCTGCTCGACGGCATCGTCGACCGCATCTTCGCCGACTTCGGTACGGCGTCGGCCGAGGTCGGCTGGCGCACCTCGATGCGCGACCGGGCCCATGCCGCGCGGCGGGTGCTGCGGGCCCACCCGTGGGCCGTGGGACTGGTCGACTCCCGCCCCAACGCCGGGCCGGCCACCCTGGCGCACCACGACTCGGTGATCGGCGCCCTGCGCGCCGGCGGCTTCTCCTTAGCCGACACCGGGCACGCCTTCGCCCTGCTCGACAGCTTCATCTACGGCTTCTCGTCGCAGTCGGCCAACCTGCCCTTCGACGACGACCGCTCGGCCGGGGCGGTGGCCGAGGGGCTGATCCACCCGTTGCCGGCCGACGCGTTCCCGCACCTGGTCGAGCTGGCCACCCAGCACGTGCTCCAGCCCGGCTGGGACTTCGAGGACGAGTTCGACTTCGGGCTCGAGCTGATCCTCGACGGCCTGGAGCGGCTCCTCGGCGCGAAGCGCCGGCCCTGATCGCCCCGGGGTCGCTCACACCGGGCTAGGCCCTCAGCCCCGCCTCGATCTCGGCGAGCGCGCCGGCGAGATCGGTGCCCGGCACCCAGCCCCACCCCCGCGCCCGCTCGGCCACGATCTGGCCGGTCCACGCCGGCGCGTCGTCCCAGACGGGCTCGACACCGAGCGCCCCGGTGACGGTGGCGTGGTAGTCGCGCACGGTCGCGGGC
Organism: uncultured Actinomycetota bacterium; assembly: GCA_963781515.1. GTDB lineage: Bacteria > Actinomycetota > Actinomycetes > Propionibacteriales > Nocardioidaceae > Nocardioides. Next base: position 216,364 of record CAWAGL010000013.1, on the reverse strand, counting down.
CCGGCGGCGACGTTGACGGGGGTGCAGGCGCCGGCGACCGGTCCGGTCGCGGGGTCCGGCGCGTCGGCCACCCGGCCGGCGGCGATGTCGGCGGCGAAGGCGGCGAGGTCGGTGACGTGCACCCAGGCGAAGGTCTGCTCCGGCAGGGCGTGGCGGGCGTGCTCCTGGTCGCGGATGGCCGCGGGCCGCAACGTGTTCCAGACCGAGGTCTCACCGGCTCCGAGGATCGCGGGCGGGCGGAGCAGCACGCGGGTCAGACCGTCCACCTCGGCCAGGGCTGCGTCCGTGTCGCGCTTGGTGACGGGGTAGTCACCGGCGTCGTCGTCCACCAGGGCCGACGACTCGGCCACGTCGCCGACGCCGGGACTGCGGTCGTAGACGGCCGCCGTCGAGATGTGGACGAACCGCTCCACGCCGGCCGAGGCCGCCGCCCGGGCGAGGACGGGGGTGCCCTCGACGCCGATCCGGTGCTGGGCCTCGAGGTCGCTGGCCATCGGGTGCACGGTCGTGACGACGGCGTGGGCGCCGTCGACGACCGATGCGGCGAAGGTCGGGTCGAAGAACTCGCCGACCCGTTCCTCCACGCCGGCCAGGGCCGGGGCGGTGCCCGCTCGCCGGACGACGGCACGCACGGTCGCGCCCCGCTCGACGAGCGCCGTGCAGACATGGGAGCCGACCAGGCCGTTGGCGCCGGTGACCACGACGACAGGAGAGGAGTTCATGCCGCCACGATCCCACGCGGCCCAACTCCGCCCGTGCGTGCCGGGTGCGCACATCTCGGTAGTCCGGTGCGTTTTCGTGCCGAACTGGCCGGTGCAACGCCCATTTCGCACCGGACTACCGAGATGTCCTCATGGCACGATCCCTGCATGCCCCCCACCTCGTCCACCTTCACCTCCGCCGTCGACGGCATCGAGATCGCGTCGTACTCCTGGCCCGACGCGGGTGAGCAGCCGCGCGGTGTCGTCCAGGTCGCGCACGGCCTGGCCGAGCACGGCGCCCGCTACGACCGGCTGGCCACCGCGCTCAACGCAGCCGGCTTCGTCGTCGGCGCGACCGACCACCGCGGCCACGGCCGGACCGGCAGGGACCACCTCGGCGACTTCGGCGAGGCGGGGTTCGGCGGGCTGATCGCCGACGTCGCCGAGTACGGCGCCCGGCTGGGCGCCGAGAGCCCGGACCTGCCGCTGTTCCTGCTCGCGCACTCGATGGGCTCGTTCGCCGCCCAGTCGGTGCTGCTCGACCACTCCGCCCAGTACGCCGGCGTCGTGCTCTCCGGCTCGACCACCCTCGACGTGCTGGCGGCGAACCTCGCCCAGTCGGAGGAGCCGGCCGGTCTCGAGGCGTTCAACGCAGGGTTCGAGCACCGCACCGGCTACGAGTGGCTCTCCCGCGACACCGCCGAGGTCGACGCCTACGTCGCCGACCCGTGGTGCGGCTTCGACCTGCCGGACGCGACGGTGCCCTCCCTCTTCGACGAGGCCGCGCGGTTGGCCGACCCCCTGGAGCTGGCCCGCATCCGCGACGACCTGCCGCTGCTGATCACGTCGGGCTCGGGTGATCCGCTCGCCGGCGGGGGTGCGCTCGTCGAGCTGCTCGGCCAGCGCTACCGCGACGCCGGCCTGACCGACGTCACGGTCCGGCTCTACGACGGCGCCCGGCACGAGATCTTCAACGAGACCAACCGTGACGCCGTCACCGCCGACGTCGTCGGCTGGCTGCACCAGCGCTGCTGAGCCTCCGACGTACGGCAGGGCAGGGCGGCGGGTCTCTGCCGCCCACCACCCAGAGGGGATCAGCTGGAGGCCGAGGCCCTGACCGGCTCGGCGTCGACGCTGTCCAGGCCATCCACGCCGTCGACACTGTCCACACTGTCCAGGCCGTTGACGCCCTCGATGTCGTCGGCCGCGTCGGCCGTCTCGTCGGAGTGCGGCAGGCTCACGCTGATCGTGGTGCCGCCGCCGGGCGTCGACTCGACGCCGACGACACCACCGTGACCGGAGACGATCGCGTGCACGATGCTCAGGCCCAGACCGGAGCCGGGGATGGCCATCCGGTTGGCCTCCTCGGCCCGGAAGAACCGGTTGAACAGTCGTGCCTGGTCCTCCTCGCCGATGCCGATGCCGGTGTCGGACACGGTGAGCACGGCGCGGCCGTCGTCGGCGGCCACCGTCACCGTGATCCGGCCCTCGCCGGGCGTGAACTTCACGGCGTTGCTGAGCAGGTTGACGAGCACCCGCTCCATGGCCGCGCGGTCGCCGTACACCGGCACGGGCGAGGGGGAGAGGTTCATGTTCACGTCGAGCTCGCGGCCCGTGAGCAGCTCGTCGAGGATCGCCGCGGAGTCGTGCACGGTCTCGCGCAGGTCGAGCGAGGTGAACTCGAGCTCGAGGTCGCCGGTCTCGGCGCGCTCGAGGACGAGCAGGTCGTTGACCATGGCCTCGAGGCGGCCGGCGTTGTGCCGCACGCGCTCGAGGGCGCCGGCCTGCTCCTCGGTGAGCTGGCCGAAGCTGCCGTCGCTGAGCAGCTCGGTGTAGCCGTGGATGCTGGTGATCGGCGTACGCAGCTCGTGGCTGACGGTCGAGACGAGGTCCCGCTTGACGCGGTTGACCTCCTGGAGGCGGACCACGGCCTCGTGCTCGCGGCGCAGCGCCGACTTCACGGCGTTCTCCTCGCGCAGGCGGCTCGTGACGTCCTCGCCTGCGGCGAGGTAGCCGAGGCCGCGCCCGCCGACGATGATCTCGGTGACGCTGAGCGAGACCATGTGCACGGCGCCGTCGCGGCCCAGGAACTCCCAGTCGCGACGCTTGCCGGTGCCCACCTGCGCGACGATCACCTGGGCGTAGTCGGGGTCGGTGCCGAGCTCCTCGGCCTGGCGGGCGATCTCGTCCGCGGCGTGGAACATCACCGGGCTGCGACCGGTCACCTCGGCGCTCGCCCAGCCGAGGAGGCGCTGGGCGCCGGAGTTGAACTGGGTGACCCGGAACTCCTGGTCGAGTGCGACCAGGATGGTGTTGGTGGCCGAGTCGAGGATGCGGTCGACGGTGGCGGTGGCGCGGCCGGCGTTCTCGGTCGACTCACGCAGCTGGTCACGCTGGACCTGGAGCTCGGACTGCTGCCGTTCGAGGCGCTCCTCCAGCTCGCCGCGCGACACGGCGAACAGTCCGCGCAGGTTGAGCGGCTTGGCCTCGAACCGCTCGATGACGGGGCGGAAGAAGAGCACGAAGACCAGCAGGGGCACGGAGTACGCCGCGGCGAGCACGAGCTTGGCCAGCACGCCGTTGCGGATCAGGCCGAGGTAGTCGTCGGTCGGGGTGAGGGCCAGCGTCGGGAACAGCACCCCGTCCAGCGTGAGGATGGCGACGAACGCGCCGACGTAGACGACGGGCATGGCCGAGGACGGCAGTCGGCGCTTGGCCAGCTCGAGGATCGCCAGCAGCACGAGGAGCAGCAGGACGATGAGCAGGCCGCCGAGCGCCACGACTCGCAGCGACTCGCCGAAGATGTCCGTGGACGTCCCCGACGGGTTGAGCACGCCATCGGCGTCCAGGGCGGTGCCGCTGATCTGGAACGTGAGGTAGACCAAGACGTTGACGGAGATGGTCAGCGCGATGATGTTGCGCACGACCTGCAGGTCGCGACCCACGATCACCATGATCAGCGTCGAGAACACGAAGCCACCGAAGGCGACCTGTCCGGCGCTCAGGCGGAAGTCACCGAAGTCGTAGACGTAGACCGCGCCCAGCAGGCCGCCGAGGGTCTTGAGCCCGGCGATGTGCGCGTACATGAGCAGGTTCTGGTAGCTCGAGCGGCGCACCGCGAAGATCAGCGGCAGCGCGGAGTACAACGCGACCGTGACGAGGAAGAGGGTCCACCCCTGCATGACCCCTCCGAGGATCCAACGAAAGCCGCCGTGGCGGCACCGACAATGGGACTGTTCAATGGCACTCTGTGCGAAGCTGCTCGAGCAGCGGCGGTTCCCGGTGGGAGACGAGCTGCTCGAGACGCAGCCTGCCACGGAAATCAGGGACGTGAAGGTGGTTTCGCGGGACCGGTGCCGAAACCGTCGCAGACGTCCTCCCGGTCACGTAGGACGGGCAGAAGTGCTGGTTTCGGGTGAATTCGAACCGAAGAGACGGTTTCTGCCTGTTCCGCTGCGCGCGTGGCCGCCACCGCTGACGCGTCAGGCGTGAGCGGGGGCCAGCGCGAACCCGGCCAGCGCCGTCGCGTGCGCCTCGGCCGAGTCGATGAGCGGCAGCGGGCTGTCCTCGGCAGAGACGAGCAGGCCGATCTCGGTGCAGGCCAGCACGACCGCCTGGGCGCCGCGCTCAGCGAGCCGCTCGATGACCCCGATGTACGCGGCGCGCGAGGCGTCCTCGACCCGGCCCTGGGTCAGCTCGTCGAAGACCACCCGGTCCACCAGCCCGCGGTCGGCGGCCTCCGGAGACAGGGCGGTGATGCCGTGTCCGGCCAGCCGGTCGGCGTAGAACGACTCCTCCATCACCCAGCGGGCGCCGAGGATGCCGAGGCGACTCCAGCCGTGCGGCTCGGCAGCGCCGGCCACCGCGTCGGCGATGTGGAGCAGCGGCACGCCGCCGCCGGCCTCGACCTGCGGTGCCACCTTGTGCATGAGGTTGGTGCAGATCGCGACGACGTCGGCCCCTCCCGCGGCGCAGGCCGTCGCGGCGTCGGTGAGCAGCGCGGCCGCGGCGTCCCAGTCGCCGGCCAGCTGGCAGGCCCGGACCTCGGCGAAGTCGAGCGACTGCATCGTGATCCGTGCCGAGGCGTGGCCGCCGAGGTGGGCCGCCACCGTCTCGTTGATGATCCGGTAGTAGCTCGCGGTCGAGTGCCAGCTCATGCCGCCGATGAGTCCGATGGTCTGCATGCGTCCAGCATGGACGCCGCCAAGGCCCCAAGGTAGACCTCTTCTCCTAGCCCGAGTCATAAGCGATACTTGGGGGATGGATCCGAGGCGGGTGCTCGTCTTCCGGACCGTCGCGCGGGCGGGCTCGTTGAGCGCCGCCGCGCGTGAGCTCGGGTGGACCCAGCCAGCCGTCAGCCAGCACCTCCAGCGACTGGAGCGCGAGGCCGGTCTGCCGCTGATCGTCCGCAGCACCCGCGGGGTGACGCTGACCGAGGCCGGCCGGCTGCTGCTGGGCCGGGCCGACGCCATGGCCGGCCAGCTGCACATGGCCGCCGAGGAGATGGCCTCGCTCGCCCAGCTGCGCGGCGGTCGCGTCCGGCTGATCGCCTTCCCGTCGGCGGCCGCCACCCTGGTGCCGGCCGCTCTCAAGCGCCTGGCCCGCGACCACCCCGCCGTCGAGGTGGGCATGGTCGAGGCGGAGCCCCCCGAGACCTGGCGCGCCGTCCGCGAGGGTGAGGCCGACCTCGGCCTCGTCTTCGGGTACGACGGCCCGCCGCCCGACGACGGCGACCTGACGTGGATCCCCCTCGGCGTCGAACCGGTCGACCTGGTCCTCCCACCCGACCACCCGGCGGCCCGGCGGCGCGCCGTACGGCTGGGCGACCTCGCCGCCGACACCTGGATCGGCGGCTGCCCGCGCTGCCGCCAGCACCTCGTGGCGCGCTGCCGGGAGGCGGGGTTCGAGCCGCGGCTGGCGCACGAGTCAGACGACTACGTCGCCGTCCAGGCGCTGGTCGCGGCGGGGCTCGGGGTGACGCTGCTGCCGCGGTCGGCGCTCGAGGCGTTCCAGCACGCCGACGTCGTGGTCCGCACCTCGACCACCCTCGGCACCCGCCATGTCGGGCTCGTCCACCGGCCCGGCGCCGAGAGCGTCCCGGCGACCCGGGCGCTCATCGAGAGACTGAGGAGCGACCGATGACCCGTCGCCCGGGCACTCTCAGGGGATACCCCGATGCGGACCGGCCGCGGATGCGGTGGAATCTCCCCATGAGCATCCGCTCCCACATCACCGCACGCATCGGCCGACTGGTCCTGGGGCGCACCATGGCCAAGGGCCTCGACCTGCGTGCGCTCCGCAGGATGCCCGACCGGCTCACCTTCCCGTTCCGTCGCGACGGCCTCGACCCGGTCGCGCAGACCGGCGAGCTCCGCGAGCACACCCCGGTCGCCCGGCTGGGCGACTTCTTCGGTCGCGGCGTCTGGCTCGTCACCGGGTACGACGAGACCCGGGCCCTGCTGGCCGACGGCACGTCGTTCTCCAACGACATGGGTCAGCTCGTCTCCCAGGAGGGGCGCAGCGCCGAGGAGCAGATCGGCGGGCTCGGCATGACCGACCCGCCGTTGCACACCACGCTGCGGCGCTACCTCACCCCGGAGTTCACCAAGCGCAAGCTGGCCAGGCTGGAGCCCCTGATCGAGGGCATCGTGGCCGCGCAGCTCGACGCGATCGAGGCGCAGGGGCCCGAGCTCGACCTGGTCGACGACTTCGCCTTCCCGATCCCGTTCGAGGTGATCTGCGAGCTGCTCGGCCTCCCCGTCGAGGACCGTGAGCTGTTCTCCGGCCTCGGCATCGCTCGCTTCGACCTCTCCCAGGGCGGGGTGGGCTCGTTCGGCGCCGCCGCCGCGTCGCGGGAGTTCCTCATCGGCGCCGTCGCCCGCCAGCGCGACCAGCCCGGCCCCGGCCTGATCGGCGGACTGCTCACCGAGCACGGCGACGAGCTCGACGACGTCACGCTCGGCGGCATCGCCGACGGCGTGTTCCTCGGCGGCTACGAGACCTCGGCCAGCATGCTCGCGCTCGGCGCCTACCTCGTCTCGCGCACCCCGGCGGCTCGCGAGCTGCTGCTCGCCGACGACGAGTCGGCCGACCGGGTCGTCGAGGAGCTGCTGCGCCACCTCACCGTCGTGCAGGTCGCGTTCCCGCGGTTCGCCCGCTTCGACGTGCCCCTGCCCGACGGTCGCGTCATCGCCTCCGGCGACGTCGTCGGCTTCTCGCTCGTCGCCGCCAACCGCGACCCGCGGCTGGTCGTCGACCCCGACACCTTCGACCCGACCCGCGCGCCGTCGCGGCACCTGGCCTTCGGCCACGGCCTGCACCGCTGTGTCGGCGCCGAGCTGGCCCGGATGGAGCTGCGCATCGCCCTGCGCGAGCTGGTCCGCAGGTTCCCCGACCTGCACCCGACCGCCGAGCTCGAGGACCTGGAGTTCCGCAAGCTGTCCGCCGTGTACGGCGTCGCCGCGCTGCCCGCCACGCTGGCCGGCGTGCACTCGCCGGTGTGAGGCCGGGCCCACCCGGGTCACGGCACATGGCACCCTGACGTAGGTGAGCCGACGCCAACCGCCAGCGGACTTCGTGCCGCCGCGCTTCGCGGACCCGCGCCGGATCGGGGCCCTGGTCGGGCTCGCCGGCGCCGTCCTGTTCGTCTTCTCCTACTCGCCCGACCTCGCCGGCAACGTCTCCGCGACGGCCCGCGTCGTCGTGGTGCTGCTGGTGGTCGCCGCGCTGGTGCTGCTGTTCGCCTTCCCGCGGTGGCTGGGTCGGTTCCTCATCCCCACCACGACGGCGATCGTCGTCTACGTGGCGTGCGTCCTCGGGGAGCTCCTGCTGATCCGCCTCGGGTCGTCGGCGCTGAGCGACAACGGCCACGCCGACGCCCGCCCGGCACTGATCGCGGCGGTGGTCGGGCTGCACTTCGTCCCGTTCGCGTGGGCGTTCCGCGAGCGGATGTTCTACTGGCTCGGCGGGGCGCTGATCGGTCTCGGGCTGGCCGGCCTGGGTGCCGAGCTGGCGAGGTTCGAGACGTCGGCACCGATCGCCGCCGTGCTCTCCGGCCTCGTGATGGCCGGCCTCGTCACGCTGTACGCCGCGGGTCTGTTCGCGCTCCCGCGCCGGCCCGTCCGGTGAGTGACGACCTCACTGTCGTGCCGGCCCTGCCGTACCAAAACTGTCGTACCGGCCGGTAGGTTGACCCGCATGACTGACGGTGTGCAGGGCCGGGCGCTGGTCCTCGGCGGCGGGGGCGTGACCGGGATCGCCTGGATGCTGGGCCTGCTGACCGGCCTGCAACGCGCGGGCGTCGATCTCACCGACGCCGACACGGTGATCGGCACGTCGGCGGGCTCCGTCGTCGGTGCGCAGGTCACCAGCGGCCTCACCCTCGAGACGTTGTACGACGAGCAGCTGGCGCCCGCCGACCACGAGATCGGCGCCGAGGTCGGTGCGATGTTCCTGGTGCGGCTGCTGCCGCTGGTCCTGCTGCCCGGCTCGCCCCAGGCCAAGCGGCGGCGCATCGGTCGGGGAGCCCTCCGAGCCCACCCCGGGAGCGGCGACGGCCGGGTCGAGGTGATCAGCCGGCGCATCGGCATCGACGGCTGGCCCGAGCGCGACCTGCGGGTGACGGCGGTCGAGGCCCGCACCGGTCGCTTCCGGGTGCTCGACCGCGACAGTGGCGTCCCCGTCGTGCACGCAGTCGCCGCGAGCTGCGCCGTACCGTTCGTGTGGCCGCCGGTCGAGTTCCAGAGCACGGCCTACATCGACGGGGGGATGCGCTCGCCCGCCAACGTCGACCTGGCGGCGGGGGCAGACCGCGTCGTCGTGCTCGCACCGCTGGTGCAGGCCTTCGGCAGGACGGCGCGCCCGGCCAGCCAGCTCGGACGGCTGCGCGCCGCCCACACGTCGCTCGTCTCGCCGGACGCCGCGGCGCTGGCCGCCATCGGCAAGAACGTGCTCGATCCGTCGAAGCGGGCCGACGCCGCCCGCTCCGGCCTCCGGCAGGCAGCCGAGGTCGCCGACGAGGTGCGCTCGGCGTGGGGCTGACCCCGCCCGCGCAGAGCTGGACCAACTGGGCCGGCAACCAGCACGCCACCGGCATCGAGGTGCTGCGCCCCCGCGGCACCGCCGAGATCGCGCAGGCCGTCGCCCGTGCCGCCGCAGCCGGCCGAGGCGTGCGCCCGATCGGCAGCGGTCACTCGTTCACCGCGATCGGCCTGCCACGCGACGTACAGCTGCGGCTCGACCGGCACGACCGCCTCCTCTCCGTCGACCGCGACGCCGGGCTCGTCACGGTCGAGGCCGGCCTGCCGCTGCACCGCCTCAACGCGGTCCTCGACGCCAACGGCCTGGGGCTGGCCAACCTCGGCGACATCGACCGGCAGACCGTCTCGGGCGCGGTGTCCACCGGCACGCACGGCACCGGGGCGGCGTTCGGCGGCATCGCCAGCCAGCTGCGCGGTCTGGAGCTGGTCACCGCCTCGGGCGAGGTGGTGACCTGCTCGGCCGTCGAGAACGCCGACGTGTTCGAGCACGCGCGGGTCGGGCTCGGTGCTCTCGGCGTGCTGTCGACGGTGACGCTGCAGGCGGTGCCGGCGTTCGCGCTCCACGCCCACGAGTTCCCAGCCCCGCTCGACGAGACCCTCGCCCGCTTCGACGAGCTGAGCGCCGCGCACGACCACGTCGAGTTCTACTGGTTCCCGCACACCCGCCGGACCAACGTGAAGCTCAACACCCGGGTCCCTCTCGCCGGTGGGCTGGACCCGCTTTCGCGCAGGCGGGCCTGGTGGGACGACGACTTCCTGTCCAACACGGTCTTCGGCGGCCTGGTCGCCGCCGGCCGCCGCGTCCCCGCCCTGGTCCGGCCGGCGGCGCGCGTGGCCGCCGCCGCGCTGGGCAGCCGCGAGTTCACCGACGTCTCGCACAAGGTCTTCGTCACCCCCCGACGGGTGCGGTTCGTCGAGATGGAGTACGCCGTCCCGCGCGCCGCGCTGCTCCCGCTGCTCATCGAGCTGGTCGCCGCCGTCGAGGCGAGCGACTGGCGCATCGCCGTCCCGGTCGAGGTGCGCACCGCCGCCGCCGACGACATCGGGCTGTCCACCGCCTCCGGCCGCGACACCGGCTACGTCGCCATCCACGTGCCACCGGGGAGCCCCGACCAGGCGGCCTACTTCGCCACCCTCGAGCGGCTGGCCGCCCAGGTCGGCGGCCGACCCCACTGGGGCAAGCTGCACTCGCTCTCCGCGGCCGAGCTGCGCGACCGCTACCCGCGCTTCGACGACTTCGTCGCGCTGCGCGACCGGCTCGACCCGGCCGGCGCCTTCGCCAACGACCACCTCGACACACTGCTAGGCCGGCCGGGAGGATCGACCCATGAGTGAGACAGACGCCGGATTCGACGCCGACATCGACGCGTGGCTCGAGCACTGGGCCGCCGAGCCGAGCGCCGCCGACGCCACGATCGGCGGAGCGCGGCAGCATGCCCGGATCACCAACGCCGCGGCCCGGTCGCGGCTCCGGCTGGCAGCGACCACGGAGCACGACGTGAGTGCGGACGGGGTGCCGGCGCGGGTCTTCCGCCCGGCCGAGGGCGACGTGGCCGGCACGCTCCTGTACTTCCACGGCGGGGGCTGGATCTTCGGCGGCATCGACACCCACCTCCACCACGCCCGGCGGCTCGCGGTCGAGGCCGGGGTCGTGGTGGTGTCGGTGGACTACCGGCTCGCCCCGGAGCACGCGTTCCCCGCTGCGTACGACGACTGCCTGGCCGCCACCCGGTGGGCCGCCGGCTCGCTGGCGGAGCTGGGCGGAGCCGCGGCCGGGCTGGTCGTGGGCGGTGACAGCGCGGGTGCGCAGCTGGCGGCCTCGGTGGCCATCGCCTGCCGGGACACCGGCCTGGACCTCGCCGCCCAGCTGCTCGTCGTACCCGTCGTGGACGCGCGCGGCGCCTATGCCGACCCCGGGCGCAACGCGGAGTACCCCTCGCGCGCCGAGAACGCGACCGGTTACGGACTGCTGCTGGCCACGATGGCCGCGTTCGTGGATCACTACGCGGTGGGCTCCGAAGACGACTGGGCCGATGACTGGCGGGTCTCACCGATCCTGGCCCGGGCAGCCCCCGGGTCGCTGGCCGGGCTGGCGCCCGCGATCGTGCACACCGCGGGCTTCGACGTACTCCGTGACGAGGGTCGGGCGTACGCCGACGCGCTGTCCGCCGCCGGCACGCCCGTGACGTTCCGGACGTGGCCGACGCTCCACCACAGCTTCCTCGGGCTCGGCGGGGTCTCGGCCGCCGCCGACGCCGCGGCCGCTCAGGTGTCGGCGGACGTCCGCGCCGCCCTCACCCCCCGCTTGTAACGCTCCGTTACTACCTCTTCCCACCCCGTATTCGGGGTGGGAAGTGCCCATAACGGAGCGTTACAAGCGCGCGAACAGCTCCCGCGACGCCTCGAAGTGCCGCTCGGTCGCCGCCTCGTCGTAGGTGGACGTGTCCGACATGGAGTAGCCGTGGGCCGCCCCGGCGAACACCTCGTTGCGGTGCTCGACCCCGGCAGCGGCCAGCGCGTCGCCGAGCGTCGCGACCGCGTCGGCAGGCATCGAGCGGTCGTGGTCGGCATGCCCGAAGGAGTACGCCGCGCGCGTGCCGTGCAGCAGCCGGTGCGGGCTGTCGTCGGCGTCGGTCGCCAGGCCGCCGCCGTGCCAGCCACCGACCGCGCCCACGTCGTCGGGGAACAGGGCGGCGGTCCGGATCGCCAGCCGCGCGCCCATGCAGTAGCCGGTGACGCCGATCGGGCCGGGCCCCGCGTGCTCGCGCAGGGTCGCGACCCAGGCGGGCGCGTCGGCGTCGGAGAGGTCGGGGGTGAGCCCGCCGACCCGCCTCATCGCCCCCTTGAAGAACCTGTCCCGCTCGCCGGGCGCCCGCAGGTCGGCCTTCGGTGCCAGCGCGTCGGCGAGGCCCCACCGGTAGAAGACGTGCGGCACCAGCACGACGTACCCCCACGACGCGATGCGGTCGGCCATCTCCTCGATCCGCGGGCGGAGCCCGATCGCGTCGACGTAGAGGAGCACGCCGGGGTGCGGGCCCCCGTCCGGCTTGCTCAGGTAGGCCTCGGCGGGGCCGTCCGCAGCCGTGACCTGGAGGGTGCGGCCCCGCGCGGAGGGGGTGGGTGCGGCGGTGGACATGGACTGCTCCTGTCGACGGGGACGCACCACCCTAGGGAACCAGCCACCACGCACTCGCTTCCGAGACGCCTGGGATGGCAGGGTCGGCGCATGGCCCGCTACACAGTCAACGACGCGGCGGTGGCCGCGACCCGGCAGTTGATCGATGCGAGGCAGTACGTCCTCGAGAGCGACTGGGGCGACGTGCAGCCCGACGCGGATGCACAGAACGCCTACCTCGAGCGGCACGGGTGGCCCGACTACGCCGCCTGGCACCTCGGTCTCACCGAGGGCGCCAACGACGAGACCAAGGCGCGGCACGCGTTCGTGGTGGGCGACTTCCGCCGCGTGCACCGCGCGGCGCTGATCGCGTGCGTCTACCGGGCTGCGGAGTGGCGGCACAAGCAGGTCGAGCTGGCCGCCCACGAGCTGCTCCAGCACCTCGACAGGACCGCCGGCATCGACTAGCCCTCGAGCAGGCGCAGCCAGATCTCGCTGGACGTGGGATAGCTCGGCACCGCATGACGCAGTACGTCGAGCGGCACCTGCCCGACGATCGCGACGGTGGCGCTGTGCACCAGCTCGGCCACCTCGGGGCCGACGAACGTCGCGCCGATCAGGGTGTCCGTCTCCTCGTCGACGACCAGCCGGACCTCACCGGCCAGGTCGTCGCGGAGCAGAGCGGCACCCGACGCGCCTGCGAGCGGCTGGTCCAGAGTGCGGAACGACCGCCCGGCGTCCTTCGCCTGCCGCGCCGTCAGCCCGACCGACGCGACCTGCGGGTCGGTGAACACGACCTGCGGCACGGGCACGACGTCCGGCGCCGTCGGCGGTGCCGCGTGCGTCGCGCGGGCCGAGATCCGGGCGCCGACCATCCGGGCCTGGTACTTGCCCCAGTGGGTGAGCGGGGCCTCGCCGCTGACGTCGCCGACGACGTGGAGCCAGCCGGGCAGAGCGCCACCCGACGTCACGTCGTCCGCGGTGAGCCCGACGGTCTCCAGGCCCAGGTCGTCGGTGGCGGGCCGGCGCCCGGTCGCCGCGAGCACCTCGGACGCCTCGATCTCGGCGCCCGAGGAGAGCGTCAGCCGGACCGGCCCGCCGTGGATCCGGCCCAGCCCGGTGTCGTCGGGCGAGGGACGGGCTGCGTCGGTGACCTCGTCGTCGAGCCGTACGTCGACGCCGTCGGCCCGGAGCGCGTCGAGCACGAGCGCCCCGGCGAACGGCTCGAACGCCGCCAGCAGACCCTGACCGCGCACCACCATCGTCACCCGGGCACCCAGGCCACGCATCCATCGCGCGGCCTCGCAGGCGACGACGCCGCCGCCGACGATCACGAGGTGGTCCGGCACCTCGCGCACACCGGTGGCGTCGCGCGAGGTCCACGGTGCGATGTCGGCGAACACCGGGGGGATGACCGCGACGCTGCCGGTCGCGATCACCACGGCCTCGCGCGCGGTGAGGGTGCGACCAGCCACGGCGACCGTGCGCTCACCGGTGATGCGGCCCCGCCCGCGCACCACCGCGAGCCCGGCGCCCTCGGCCCAGGCGACCTGGCCCTCGTCGGAGTAGTCGGACACCCAGGTGTCGCGACGCTTCAGCAACCCCGCGACGTCGACGTCGGGCACGCTCTGCAGCCCGCCGACGTGCGCAGCCGCCGACCGCACGTCGAGAGGCCGCAGCATCGCCTTGCTCGGCATGCAGGCGTAGTACGAGCACTCCCCGCCCAACAGCTCGGCCTCGACCATCACCGCCGTGCGGTCGGTGCCCTGGACGGCGTACTGCGCGACGTTCTCGCCCGCCGGCCCGCCGCCGACCACGATGACGTCGTACTCGTCGTTGTTCTCCATGGCTTCGACACTAGGGCCTACGACAACACCGCCGCCCGAACGAGTCGGACGGCGGTGCCGTGGTGGTGCGGGTGCTGGTGGACGATCAGGGGACGACCGTGACGACGATGGGCGCCGAGTAGATGTAGTCGGCGAACGACGCGGTCTCGGTGTAGAAGGCCTGGTAGGTGTAGGTGCCCGGAGCCTCGGTCTCGGCCACCCGGCCGAGGAAGCTGTAGCCACCGAACTCGAAGGTGCCACCCTCGCTCACGGCGTCCATGCAGCAGTAGTCAGGGCTGCCGCTGCCACCCTTCTTGTTGCCGTTCTTGTAGATGTCGACGTAGCCCTTGTTGGCCGTCTTGCCCTTGTAGACGACCGCCCCGGTCAGGGCGGGCAGGTCGTAGGACGGCGTGGACTTGGAGACCGTGAAGTTGACCGCCGACAGCGAGAGGGAGGAGTTGTAGACGATGACCTTGGTCTTGGCCTTGGACTTCTTCCACTTCGCCTTGATCTTGTAGACGCCGGGGGCGTTGGTCTGGGGCAGCCGGACCGAGGCCTTGCCCTTCTTGATCTTGTCGGTGCCCAGGACCGTGCCGTTCTGGGTGAACTTGACCTTGCCCTTGCCCTTCACCTTGGCGGTGACCTTGACGCCCTGCTGGCCGTAGTGCGAGAACTTCTTGCTCAGCTTGAGCGTCAGCTTCTTCGCCTTGAGCGCGTGGACGGGCGCTGCGACGGTGGTCGTGGTGTCGGCGTTGGCCGGGGCGATCGCGACGGCCGGCGCTGCGAGCAGCGTGGCGGCGACCGCGGAGGCGGCGAACCTGGTGATGCGACGCATGTGGAAGATCTCCCTCGTTGACTGGTGTGGTGCTGATGGATCCCGCACCCGTGTGCGGCCCCCGGAGGCACCCTGCCCCCGGGCGTGAAGAGTAAACGTCTGGACGGCAAGATCTCGGCGAATCCGGCATCCGGTGCGCGCTCGATCTCGGCGGGTGTCAGGCTGGGCCTCGTGAATGACCCGGGGGAAGGTCCCGTGCTGCGTGTCCGCGGGTTGGCGCGCACCTTCGGCGAGGTGCAGGTGCTGTCGGGCTTCGACCTCGACGTGCCTGCCGGCTCGGCCGTGGCGCTGGTCGGCCCCAACGGCTCGGGCAAGTCGACCGCGCTGCGCTGCATCACCGGCACCGACGAGGCGACCTCCGGCACCGTGGAGCTCGACGGGGCGCCGTACGACGAGCGGACGGTGCGCGTGCGCCGCGACGTCGCCGTCGTGCTCGACGACCTCGACTTCTTCCCCGACCTCAGCGTGGTCGAGCACCTCGACCTGCTGGCCCGTGCGCACCGCGTCGTCGAGGCCGACGAGGTGGTCGACCAGATCCTGAACGACCTCGGGCTGATCCCGCAGTCGGGTCAGCTGCCCGGCACCCTGTCGTCGGGCCAGCGCCGCCGGCTCTCGCTGGCCAGTGCATTCGTCCGGCCGCGCCGGCTGCTCGTGCTCGACGAGCCCGAGGCCCGCCTGGACACCGACGGGGTCGCCTGGCTGTCCCGGCGCCTCGTCGAGGAGAAGCGGGCGGGGCTCGCCATCGTCTTCGCGAGCCACTCGGACGCTCTCGTGGAGGCGGTGGCCGACCGGGTCGTCGAGCTCGGGACACCCTGATGGCCTCGCAGCCCGGACCAGGGATCGGCGACCTGCGGGCCGACATCCGCGAGTGGCGGCGGGGCCGGGCGACGGCCTCGATGGGGGACGTGCTCCAGGATCTCTACGTCTTCGCCTTCGCGGCGCTCATGCTCGGGGCGATGCTGGTCAACGTGGTGGTGGGGTTCCGCCGCGAGGCCGACGACCTCTGTGTCGCCGCCGGCTGCGTCAGCGCGCGGGTGGTGCTCCCGTGGCTGACGATCACCGCCACGCTGGCCGTCGTGCTCGCGATGGCACGACTGCTCGGCCCGGTCTTCACGACCCCCGCCGCAGGCGCGTGGTTGTTGAGCACCCCGGTCGACCGGGCGTCGTTGCTGCGCCGGCGCTTCGTGGGGCTCTGCGTGCTCGCGGCGACGATCGTCCTCGTCGTGGCCGTGCCGGCCACGGCCCTGGCGGGCCTACCCCTGCCCGTCGTGGCGGCGTCGGGTGCTGCCGTGGCGGTCGCGGGGGTCGGGGTGGTCGCCGTGGCGGCCGCGTCGCAGCGACGCGGCCGAGCAGAGTCGCGATGGCTGCTCCGGCTGCTGCTGGCAGTGACCTGGGCCGGTCTGCTCGCCCTCGCCGTCGACGAGTCGCCGTCCTGGCGGGGCGGCCCCCCGATGGGTGTCGCGGTGGTGGCGCTCGTGGTGGTCGCGGCCGGGGTGCTGCCGCTGGTGGTCGCCGGCTGGCGCGGGCTGTCCCGGCTCCGGCGGCGTGAGCTCGAGCCCGGCGGCAACCTGTCGTCCGGCCTCTCGGGGGCGCTGGCCACCCTCGACCTGGCGCTCGCCTACGACGTCGTGGTCGCCCACACGGCGCGGGCGCGCGGCACGGTCCGGTCGCACCGCGGCGGACCCCGCGGACCCCTGGCGCTGGTGTGGCGCGACCTGGTCCGGCTGCGTCGACGACCGATGCCCCTGCTGGTGGTGGCGGCGGCCGTGGTCGCGCCGTACGCCGTGGCTCAGGCCGGCGGTGGCCGGTTGACCGTCCTGGTGGCGACCCTGGTGGGGTTCGTCGCGAGCGTCCCGCTCTGCCTGGCCCTGCGGGTGGTGACCCGGACCCCGGCGCTGGCCAGGATGATGCCGTTCACCGACGCCGTCACCAGGGGCGGCACCCTCGCGGTGCCGGGTGTGGTGCTCGTCGCCTTCGGGCTGGCCTGCTCGCCGGCCCTCGGGTCGGCGATGTCCGTCGACGGAGGTGCCGCCGCCCAGCTCGGCCTGGCCGTGGGCGCCGGTGCCCTCACGAGCACGGCGTGGTGGATGGCGGCCCGGCCGGTCAACTACGGCGTGCCCGCCGTCTCGACGCCGATGGGAGCGCTGCCGCCGGGCATGATCTCCGGCGCTCTGCGCGGCCCCGACATGGTGCTCGTGACGAGCGCACCGATGCTGGTCTCGCCGACGGCGACCGGCGCCGCGATCACGGTCTGGCTCTGTGCGGCGGTGCTGGCCTACCTCGTGCTCCGGCGCTGACGCCCCGGCACGTGCGGCCCCGTGTGCGGTCGCAGCTGCGAGGTGGGCGGCAGGTAGGAGAGTGCGTCGACGACGTTGCGCAGGTTGATGAGCACCCCGCCGTACTCCTGCCAGGACTCGCCGAGGTCGCCCGTCGACACCGAGGCGGCGGTCTCCCGCAGCCTGGCCAGGACCGGGTCGAACCGCTCGGGGTCGTCCTCGTCGATGACGCGCGACACGTCGTTCATGATCTCGACGAGGTGGGTGCGGAAGCCGTCCTCCCAGGTGGTGCCGTGGGAGGCGCTGATCACCACGGTGCGGAGCAGGCTCTGGGTGTCGGCCAGGACGTGCTCGAGCCGGTGGAGCACCTCGACCAGGTCGTCGAGCGGCGACCAGCCCTTGCGCCGGCGCGGGTTGAGACGGTTGCCCTCCTGGGCCTGGCGCAGCAGCCCCCAGCACTTGTCGATCCGCACGTCGACCTGGCGCAGGAGCCCCAGCAGCCGGTCGCTCTGGTCGTTGTCGAACGCCGGAGACAGCTGGTCGGCGATCTCCGAGAGGGCCTCCCCGATCTGGCCCGGCACCTTCGCGGTCTCGGCCCAGGCGGCCCGGTCGCGCAGCGGCGGCCACACCACGACGTTGACGAGGAGCCCGACGACGATGCCGGTGGTGGTGTCGAGCAGGCGGCTCCACAGCAGGGTCGTCTCGGCGATCGAGTTGGTGGCGAGCACGACGACCGCGGTCGTGGCGAGGGTGGGGCCCTCGGCGCGCAGCCAGCGGAGGCGGCCGACCAGCACGGCCGCCACGAGCAGCACGGCCATCCCGACGACGCCCAGCCCGAGCACGTGTCCCGCCAGCGAGGCCAGCACGACGGCGAGCACGGTGGCCGCCACCTGCTGCGCCCCTCGGGCGAAGGTCCGGTAGACGGTCGCGTGCACCATCAAGATCGCCGACCAGGGCGCCAGGAACGGCTGCTGGAGGCCGAGCACGTCGCGGGCGATCCACCAGGCGAGCACCCCGGCCAGCACGGTCTTCGCGGACTGGACGAGGTCGACCCAGAACAGCGCGTCGTCCATGGCGCGTCGTGCGGCAGCCCTCATGGACCCTGCTTACCCCATCGGGTGGGCGCGCCTCGCATGCGCGGCGACCTTCGCGCGGTTGCCGCACGACGCCATGCTGCACCAGCGCCGGCGCCCGCGGGGGTCGAGGAAGAGCCAGCCGCACTCCTCGCCGGGGCATGCGTGCACCGACGTCAGGTCGGCCCGGGTGAGCGCCTCGGCAGCCGACCACGCCACCCGGAGCAGGGGCTGCGCGAGCCCGCCACCGATCTCCCAGGCCGGCTGCTCGCCCGCTGCCAGCCGAGCTGCGGAGGCCGCGCGGGTGGCCAGCGACGAGACCGCCTTCACGGCCTTGTCGTCACCCGGGTCGAGCAGAGCGGCACGCAGCGGCGGGCGCAGCGCACGGGCCTCGTCCAGGACCTCCTCTGCCTCGGCGCGCCGCCGTGCTCCACGACGCCGGAGGCGATCGGCCGACTCGGCGTCCAGCAGCCCGGCATGGGCCGACCAGACGACGAGATGGTCGTACGACGCCAGGTAGTCGGCCTTGTCGGCGGGCACCGGCCTGCGCCAGCCCGCCCACGTGTTGACGAAGTCGAGGGCGGGGTGGCCGCCGATCGGGCGGGGCAGCACGAGGCCGTCGACCTCGACCCAGTGCGGACCCGGCATCCTTGACGCGCCTTCCGTTCGGGTGCTAACCAGTAAGCACACATTAACTGGTTAGGAGCACTTGATGCGACGACTTGCCGCAGGAACCTTCACGATGCTGGGCACGCTGGCCCTGGTCGGGCTGACCACGTCGGCCGCGAGCGCCGGCTCGCCCTGGACGCCGTACCACCAGCAGGACGTCGTGGTCACCGCCGCGCGCTCGACCTGCGCCTTCGACGTCTCCATCACCGTGGTGGAGGACGACGAGCGCTACCGCACGGTCGAGACATGGGCCGACGGGTCGCCGCGCGTGCAGGAGTTCACCGGCACCCTCGTGGAGCGCTACACCAACCTCACGTCGGGCGCGTCGGTCGTGCACGACCTCAGCGCCACCGCGTTCTTCCGCTTCAACGAGGACGGCACGCCGGCCTCACTGACCTCGACGCGCGGCCCGTTCGGCGCCACCATGCCGGCCGGGAGCACGCCCTCGACGGGACTCTTCGTGCTGTCCGGCAAGGGCACGTCGGTGACGTTCAACGCCGACGGCACCCGCAGCTACACACTCGGCAAGAAGGGTGAGGCGCTGTCGGTGTGCCCCGAGATCGACTGAGCGACGATCAGCGGTCGCGGAGCCGCACCCGGACGTGGCCGCCCTCGGTGTCGGTCTCGGCGATGTCCGAGCGCGACTCGAGGAACGCCCGGAACGAGCTGAAGCCGAGCGACTTCTCCTTGAACGAGGAGTCCATCCGCTGCATCTGGCTCTTCACGCCGCCGCCGTAGAGCCACTCGTCCTCGGACTCGTCGGAGTTGCGCAGCGCGCGCACGAGCAGGTTGGTCGCCTCCTGCTGGCGGGTCTCCTCGGCCGTGGGGGCGGCCTTCTGGGCGGCTCGCTGCGCGGCGGTCTTCTTGGTGGCCTTCTTCGCGGCCGGCGCGCTCTCGGCCTGCTTCGCCGTCTGCTTCTCCGGCTTCCTCTCGGCGGCCGGGGCAGCGGCGGCGGCACGGCGGGTGGGGACGGGGCGGACCCCGGGCACGTCGTCGTACTGGCTGAACACGTCGCAGGCGGCGATCAGGGCCCGGCTGGTGGAGCCGGTGACGCCCACGCCGATGACGGACCGCCCGAGCTGCTTGCAGCGCTGGGCGAGCGCGATGTAGTCGGAGTCGCCGCCGACGATGACCACATGGGTCAGGTCGGTGTAGTGGAGCACGTCCTCGACCGCGTCGACGGCCAGCCGGATGTCGGCGCCGTTCTTGGTGCCGCTGACCGGGAAGAGCTGGGTCAGGTCGACGGCCCGGTCGACCAGCTGGCGTCGGTAGGCGGCGTTGGCGGGGACCGACCAGTCGGCGTACGCGCGCGCGATCGCGACCGTGCCGAACGACGCCGCGTAGTCGAGCAGGGCGCCCATGTCGACCCGGGCCTCGGCCAGCTTGACGGCGATCGGGTCGTCGCTCTCGTCGGCGGCAGCGTGGTCCTTGGCGTTGTCGGTGCGCCAGGCGTCGCTGCGCGTGCGGTTGGGCTCGCGGTGCACCTGGTCGTAGCGGGAGATGACGACGTTGTCGAAGTCGATGTAGACCGCGACCCGCGCGGGAGTGGCCGGATAGGCGAAGTCGGTCGCAGGCATGGGAGGAGCCTAGGGCGTCGGAGCCCGGAGGCGTGAGGGACGATGGCCTCATGCTCGACCCGCTGCCCGTCGTACTCATCGCCGCCTCGCTCCTGCTGGCCCTGGTCGTGGTCGTGTACGTCGCCCTCGAGCGGCCGGTCGACGACCCGCTGCTCCTCGGGCTGGCAGTCGTCGAGCTGGGCTTCCTGGCCCAGGCCGTGATCGGGATCGTCCGGCTGGCCGGCACCGACCGCGAGGTCAACGGGGCGGTGTTCGTGGGCTACCTGATCGGGGCCCTGGTCGTGCTGCCGATCGGGGCCCTGTGGTCGCTGGCCGAGCGCAGCCGGTCCGGCACGGCCGTGCTGATCGTGGCCGCGCTCACCGCGGCGTTCCTCGTCGTGCGACTGCAGCAGATCTGGGGTTGAGGTGTCCGCCACGAGCACCGGCCCGGGCCGGGTCCTGATCGCCGTGTACGCCGTGTTCGCCCTCGCCGCGACCGGACGTTCCAGCGTCCAGCTGATCCAGAAGGCCGACGACGCGCCGCTGGCCTACGGGCTCTCCGCCCTCGCGGCGGTGGTCTACATCGCTGCGACGCTCGGGCTGGCCGAGGTCGGCCCGAGCCCGCGCCGGGTGGCCTGGACGGCCTGCCTGGTCGAGCTGGCCGGGGTGCTGGTGGTGGGTACGCTCAGCCTGGTGGAGTCCGCGTGGTTCCCCGACGACACGGTGTGGTCGCGCTTCGGCAGCGGCTACGGCTGGCTGCCGCTGGTGTTGCCGTTCTTCGGCATCGCCTGGCTGCTGCGCACCCGGTCCACACCCGAGATGGAACAACCGCACCGCCACCGCCGTTGACAACAGGGCGGACGCCGTCCGCTGACCGCACCATCCCGAGGGGGACCACATGACCATCACCGACGCCCTCAAGCAGAAGCTCGACGAGCTCGAGATCGAGCGCCACGTCACGGAGGCCGCTGCGGACCTCGAGCGCGCCGTCATCGAGGCGGTCGGGAAGGTCGGGAGCCTCGCCCACGAGCGTCGCCCCGACATCGAGGGCTGGCTCGACAAGGCCGGTGAGGTCATCAACGAGCGGACCGAGGGCCGGTACGCCGACCAGGTCGCCACCGTGCGCGGCCAGATCGAGCTCGGCGTCGACAAGGTCGCTGCGCAGCGCGCCGCCGACCGGTCCCCGGCCGCCCCGCCGGCCGACGAGATCCCGCCCACCCCGGCCGACTGAGGGGCAGCCTCGGCTCTGGCCGGGGCACGACCACGACGGCGAGGATCGACGGGGATACGCCCGGCCGGTGAGGCTCGCGGTGGGGATCCGGGCGGACTAGAGTGCGGAGCCTGGAACGTCGACGAGGTGTGGCATGGACGAACGCGACAGCCGGACAGCCGAGTTCCACCGACTGCACTCCTCGGGGTGCTTCGTGATGCCGAACCCGTGGGACGCCGGGAGCGCGCGGGCCCTCGAGCAGCTGGGGTTCAAGGCGCTGGCCACGACGAGCGCCGGCTTCGCCTGGACGCTCGGCCGCGCGGACACCGAGGTCACCCGCGACCAGGCACTCGAGCATCTCCGTGTGATCGCCGGCGCCGTGACGGTGCCGGTGAATGCCGACTTCGAGGGCGGCTATGCGGTGCACCCGGCCGACGTCGCCGAGAACGTCAAGATGGCCGCGGACACGGGCATCGCCGGGCTCTCCATCGAGGACGCCTCGGGTGACGAGGCGCAGCCACTGTTCGACCTCGACCTCGCCGTGGCACGAGTTGCTGCCGCACGCCGAGCGATCGACGAGAGTGGGACCGGCATCGTCCTGACCGGCCGGTCCGAGGGCTTCGTGTGCGGTCGTCCCGACATCGACGAGACGATCCGCCGGCTTCGCGCCTACGCCGAAGCCGGGGCCGACTGCCTCTACGCACCCCGGATCGACGACCTCGGGCACGTCGCGGCGATCGTGTCAGCGGTGTCACCGAGGCCGGTGAACCTGCTGATCAACTCTCCCTTCACCACGGTTGCGGAAGCGGAGCGGCTGGGCGTGCGACGCGTCAGTGTCGGCGGCACGCTCGCACGCACCGCGTGGGCCGGCTTCTTGAAGGCTGCCGGGGAGATCGCTGACACCGGGACGTTCTCCCGGTTCGAGGGGCTGCCCAACGTGGATGGGATGCTCGGCGGCTGAGGGTCCGTACAGGAGGCGACCGCACGACGGCGGTAGGTCAGCCGCCCTGGTGCGGCAGGGTGACCCGGAACGTGCTGCCCCGGCCCACCTCGCTCTCCAGGGTCACCCGACCGTCGTGCGCGGCCACGATGGAGCTGACGATGTTCAGGCCGAGCCCGGTGCCCGGGATGTGCTGCCCGAGCGCGGCGCCGCCGCGGAAGAATCGCCCGAAGACGTGGTCGACCTCCTCCGGGGCGATGCCGATCCCGGTGTCGCTCACCGCGAGCTCGATCTCGTCTGCGCCCTGCCGGAGGGCCACGGTCACCGAGCCATCGGCTCCGCCGTACTTGACGGCGTTGGACAGGAGGTTGTCCACCACCTGCCGGATGCGCTGCTCGTCGACGACGGCAGGCAGGTGAGCCGGCAGCTCGACCTCGACGGTCATCCCACTCTTCTCCGCGTCGGGACGCACCGCGACGACGGCGTCGTCCACCAGCCTGGCCAGGTCCACCGGAGCGCGCTGCAGCTGGAGGCTGTCCTCGCCTGCCTGCCCGACGTGGAGCAGGTCGGACAGCAGCGCCTGCAACCGGAGGGCGTTGCGCTGGACGACCCGCAGCTGGGCGACGACGTCGGACGGAAGGCCCTCGTGCTCGCACAGCATCTCGAGGTGGCCGAGGACCGAGGTGAGGGGAGTGCGCAGCTCGTGGGAGACCGACGAGACGAACTGGTCCTGGACCTTCATGGCGCGCATCAGGTCGGTGATCTCCTGGTAGGCGAGCGCGGCACCGAGCCGCTCGCCGTCGGGGCCGCGCACCTGGCGGGCGGAGGAGGAGAAGGCCGCGCGCGTGAGGGGGTCGTCGCCCACCCAGTAGGTGTAGGCGTCGAACTCCTCACCCTGGACCGCGCGGTACGACGGCATGTCCTCCTTGGACATCAGCGTCTTGCCGTCCACGAGGTAGACGTGCCCGAGCTGTCCGGCCTCGCCGTCGTGCCCTTCGGGGAACGGCATGGACAGGGTCTCCCGGTGGCGTCGGTTCATCCGCTCGTACCGACCGTCGCTGCTGATCAGCAGCAGCCCCACGCTCACCGCCTCGAAGACCGCCTCGAGCGTCTGGTGCTCGCGCTCGAGCTCCTCGCGAGCGGCCTCGAGCCGCTGCTCGTGGTCGCGCTGCTCGGTCACGTCGAGGATCTGGGAGATCAGGTGGCGCGGGCTGCCGTCCTGACCCCGCACCAGGGCCACCGAGAGATCTCCCCAGACGATGTGGCCGTCCGCATGCACGTATCGCTTGCGTCGGCGGTAGGAGTCGATCTCGCCGGCGACGGCCCGGCCGAACTGCTCGAGGTCACCCTCGAGGTCCGCGGGATGGGTCAGCTCCTGGAAGTCCTTCCGCGTCAGGCTCTCCGCGTCGTAGCCGAGCATGGTGCACATCGCCCGGTTGACCATGAGCAGGGCACCGTCGAGGCCGACCAGGACCATGCCGATCGGTGAGTGTTGAAGGGTCAGTCGCCACAGGTCGTCGATGTCGGATGTCCCGTCCATTCGGCACCTCCCACGCCCGTCGTCGGGGCGTACCTGTCCGCCGCGTCACCGCACAACCTAGCCGGGGGCGGCCCCAGGAACTCACCGCATCCGTCGAGGTGGACCTGAGGGCCCGCGGCCGCTACCCGCGGCGCGGGGCCGCCGGAGACCGTCGTGACGGCGTCCGTGCGCTCACCGACCCTGCTCGCGGTCTCGGAGCGTGGCCTCGGACACGCCCAGCACGTGGGGGATCGCGCGGAGGGCAGCCAGCAGCTCGTCGGAGGTCTCGCCCGCCACGTCGATGGACGCGACGGCCGCCTGACCGCCGCGGAAGACACGGTTCTCCATGTGCTCGACGTTCAGGCCCTCGCTGCTGAGCAGGTCGAGCACCTGCGCGAGCACGCCGACCCGGTCCAGGTGCCGGACCGCCAGGGTGATCGAGCCCAGGCGCCGGGGCTCGAGGTTCACGCTGTGCTGCGCCTCGCCCGCGACGAAGGCGTCGATGATCTCCGTGACGCCCTCGGCGATGGCGTCCTGAGCCTGCTCGGTCGAGGCGCCGATGTGATGGGTCGCGACGACGGCGCGATGCCGTGCGAGCGGCGAGTCCCAGGGCCCGGTGCCGGAGCCCGGCTCGTCGGCGAAGACGTCCAGGCCGGCGCGCACCGCTCCGGACTCCAGCGCCGCGAGCAGGGCGCGCTCGTCGACCACGTCACCCCGCGACGTGTTGAGCAGGATCGCGCCGCTGCGCATCTGGCTGAGGAAGCCGTCGTCGACGAGGTGCCGGGTGTCCTCGCAGGACGGGACGTGGAGGGTGACGATGTCCGAGGACGACAACAGCTCGTCCATCGAGTCGCACATCGTGATGCCCAGCTCCTCGGCCCGCGACACGACGTGGGCGCTGCGGGTGGGCCTGGCGAGCGACTGGAGGCCGATGCCGAAGGCCGCCGCGCGTTTGGCGACCGCGAATCCGATCGAGCCGAGCCCGATGATCCCCATCGTGGAGCCGAGCAGGCCGCGCGCCTTGCTGTACCCCGACTTGTCCCAGTGCCCGTTGCGCAGATCAGCCACGTTGTCGGGGATCCGCCGGTCGATCGCCAGCAGCAGCCCCATGGTGAGCTCGGCCACGGCGGCGGCGTTGCGGCCCGGCACGTTGGAGACGAGCACGCCGCGGGTGGCGGCGGCATCGGTGTCGATCGTGTTGGTGCCCGCCCCGGCCCGGATCACGAGGGCCAGACAGTCCGCGGACTCGAAGACGGCGCTCGTCACCTTGGTGCTGCGCACGACCAGGATGTCGAAGCCGGCGATGCGCCCCGGGAGATCGTCGGCCGACAGCCCGGGCTCCATGACGCAGACATGTCCGCGCGCCTCGAGGTCGGCCACCGTCTGCTCGGGGAGCCGGTCGGCGAGCAGCAGGCGCATCACGACCTCCGGGGACGACCCATCCGCCGGAGCCGGCGGATCTGCGGTCACGCTAGCGGGTGGACGAGCGGTCGCGCCATGGCTCCCTGTGCACCGTGGTCCCGCCGTGGACGCCGTCAGGCGAGGCCGGCCTCGCGGGCCCTGAGGGCAGCAGCGGTCCGGTCCGGCACCTGGAGCTTGGTGAGCACCTGGGAGACGTGGTTGCGCACCGTCTTCTCGGACAGGCCGAGTCGCCGGGCGACCTCGTGGTTGCGGCAGCCGACGGCGAGCAGCTCGAGCACGTCCCGCTCCCGTGGCGTGAGCTCGGGGAACGCCCGCTCGATGGGTGCCTGCACCTCGCGGCCGGCGTAGAACGCCACGATCCGCCGGGCCACGCTTCCGCCGTACACCGCGTCGCCGCAGGCCACGCCGCGCACCGCCCGGACGATCTCCTCCGCGTCGGCCCCCTTGACCAGGTAGCCGCTGGCCCCGGCCCGGAGGGCCGTGAAGACGTGCTCGTCGTCCTCGTGCATCGTGAGTGCCAGGATCGGCAGGTCCGGCTGCTCCTCCAGGAGGCGTCGGATGGCGCCGACGCCGTCGAGGTCCGGCATCGCCAGGTCGGTGACGACCACATCGGGCCGGTGCTCGGCGACGGCGGCGACCAGCGCCGTCCCGTCGCCGACGCTGGCCACGACCTCGACGTGCTCGGCCTGCGCCAGGACTGCGGTCAGGCCGTAGCGGTACATGGGGTGGTCGTCGGCGACGACGATCCGCAGGGTCATGGTGTCGCCTCCAGGGGAAGCACGGCGGTCACCACGGTGCCGTGTGGGTCGGCCGGGCCGATCTGCAGGCTGCCACCGATGTCGGCCGCTCGCCGGCGCATGGATTCGAGGCCGTGCCCGGTCCCCGGCCCGATCCCCGCGCCGTCGTCGGCGACCCTGACGCGCAGGTCGCCGTTGGCTCGCTGGAGGCGTACGTCGCAGTGCTCGGCCGCCGCGTGCCGCGCGACGTTCGTCAGCGACTCCGCGACGATCCGGAAGGCCGTCTCCTCGACGCTCGGCGAGAGTGGCGGCAGCACGTCGGCGCACAGCAGGAACTCCGACGCACCCGGGCGACCCATCCCGAGCGAGGTCGCGGCGTCCCGGACCGCGCCCTCCAGCCCGTGCAGGTCGAGCGCGCCGGGTCGGAGCCCGTCGAGCACGCGGCGGATCTCCCGGACCGCAGCCTCCGCCTCCACGCGGGTGCGTTCGAGCAGGTCGGGGACCGAGTCGGCGCCGGTCCGGTGGGCGGTCGCGGCCGCCTGCAACCCCAGCGCGATGCCGGACAACGACGGTCCGAGCCCGTCGTGCAGGTCGCGGCGCAGCCGGTCGCGCTCGACGAGCGTCGCCGTGGTGACGCGGTGGCGCTCGCGGGCCAGGTCCTCGGTGAGCCGGCGGGACCGCAGCACGACCGCGAGATGCGGTGCCAACGCGGCGACGAGCCGGCGGTCCGCCTCCCCGAGCTGCAGCTGACCGCGCCGGGGACCGACCACCAGGGTGCCCAGGTCCACGCCGCCATGGCGCAGCGTCATCTCCACCGGGGCGCCGTCGGGCCGGCCGAGCTCGGCGACGAGGTGGCCCTCGGCGTCCCGCACCGCGGCGTACGACGCCTCCGTCGCCGAGGCGACCGCCTCCAGCATCGATTCGACCGGGTCGTCGTGCTCGACCTCCAGGCCGGCTCCGACCCGGTCCACCAGCGTGAGCGGGTCGGCGCGGTCACCGAGCACGAACCGGTCCACCACCCTGCGGAGGCGGTCCGCGCCCGGCACGACGATCACCGCGACCACGGCGGAGGCCATGAGCAGGGGGAGTGGACCTCCCGGAGCGAGCCGCGCCAGAACGGTGGTCAACCCGCCGACGACCAGCGCGACCAGGACGGTCAACGGCACATAGAGCCACGTGCGCCGCAGCACCACCTCGATGCCGAGAAGCCCGTAGCGCAGCACGCCGACGGCTACCGCGACCGGGATCAGCGTGTAGGACAGGACGAAGACGATCTCGGGGCCGTTGAGGATGGTCGCGACCAGCCCGACCACCATGGTGATGAGCCACAGCAGCTGCTGCCGCTCGGGTGACGAGGCGCGCCAGGTGCGCGCCAGGGTGCCGACGACGATGCTGACCGCGGCGGGGATCAGCAGCCCGGCAGCCGCCAGCCCGAAGACGTACGACATCCACACCGGCGCGGTCCACGGCAGCTCGGTCCCCACGACGGTGTCGTCGACGCCCCCCGGGCCGGTGGCCATGGCGATCACGCCCAGACCGATGCCCAGCAACGACAGCCGTACGTGCCAGGACCAGTAGCGCGACGGCGGTCGGCCGGTCGGGTACAGCGCGGGCAGGACGAGCATCGGCAGCAGCAGCGACAGCGGCCACGTCCAGGAGGCCAGCCAGGCGAAAGCGAGTCCGAGGGGGAGCGACCCGTCGGGATCGGTCAGCGCCCGGGTCGCGTAGGCGTCGGCCGCGACGTTCGTCACCTGCAGCAGTCCGGAGACGACCAGGATCCACCCGATCGGGTTGCGTGGACGCAGGTGGACGAGGATGCCGCCGGTCAGGGCGAAGCTCGGCACGAAGGCCGCCACCCAGGCGTCCGGGCCACGGCCCACGACCTGCGGCCGCGACAGGACACCGTCGGCCAGGGAGAGCGGCACCGTGGCCAGGAGCGCCAGCGTGAGCCCGGCCAGCGACCAGCCGCCGATGCGGCGCCACCGGTCACCCTGCACGGCTGCCATCCCTGCATTGTGCGCCCGATCCCGCCCCGGTGTCCCGGGACGGGAGTCCCGAGGTCGACGGGAGGTTCTCCCGGACGATGCGCGGCTGTCGACAGGTCCTGCCCGGCGGCATGCGGTGGTGTGCTCGCAGTCTCATCACCTCATCGGAAGGCGCTCCCCATGACCACCGCCACCATCAGGTCGAGCCACCGGTTCGACGTACTCCATCCGTTGGTCGCCGTCGGGGTCGGCGCCGTCACGTTCGCCGCGACCATGGTCGCGGGCGACCTGTTCGACCTCCAGGCAGAGGAGGGCGGCAACCCCGGCCTTGCCGAGCTCGCGGCGTACGCCGGCCTCGTGCTCGTCGCGGCAGCAATCGCGCTCTGGCTCGGCGGCCGTGCCCGTGCGGGAGCACCGTCCCGCCTGTCGGTGACGGCACTCGGGCTGTCCCTGGCGAGTGCCGTCACCTTCGTCGCGTTCTGGTCGGGCTGGCCGCAC
Organism: uncultured Actinomycetota bacterium; assembly: GCA_963781515.1. GTDB lineage: Bacteria > Actinomycetota > Actinomycetes > Propionibacteriales > Nocardioidaceae > Nocardioides. Next base: position 187,963 of record CAWAGL010000013.1, on the reverse strand, counting down.
ATCTTCTCCGCCGTCGGGATCGTGCTCGCGCTGGAGCACCGCCGCCGGGTCGGGTCCTTCTCGGGCGTCACCACGAGCGCGCTGATCCTCGGCGTCGTCGTGTTCGCGGCCACCTCGCTCCTCTGCCTGACGGGCTGACCACACCCCCACATCCACCGAGAAGGAGAACCCGCATGAAGCAACGAATCCTCACCCTGGTCGGCACCGCGGCCCTGCTCGCCGGCGCGGTCGCCGGCCCAGCCACGGCCGGCGGCGCCGTCCGCGCCTTCTACCCCGAGGACTACGACGCCTACGAGCACTTCGACGCGGGCGAGGGCCTCTGCGTCGACTGGCCCGGCACCTCTCACGAGGTGCGGAGGGGCGGGTACCGGTTGGTGTCCGCACCGGGTGGCCAACAGCCCGGCGAGCTGCACGTCAACGGTGTGATCGAGGGATCGGTCGAGCTGGTCCCGGACGACACCGCGCTGCCGACCTACGTCGGGGACTACCGCGAGAAGGTGAACGGCGTCCTCACGGTGACCATCGACGGCGACGACGTCGAACGGGTCGGCCAGTATCGGCTGCGCAGCACCCTGCACGGCACGGACGGGTCGCGCCTCGACCTCGCGCTCTCGGGCAAGCTGACGTTCAACGCCAAGGGCACCGTCACCGTCGATCGCGAGTCCTTCACCTGCGGGTGACCCGACCCTGCGTGCGCGGCCCGGGCCGACCGTCACGCCCGCCGGGCCCATGACGGCGACCGACGTCCTGGCGCGCCACGGGCCACTCGACAGGTCAGATCCGACGGATGCCGCCGCTTCACTGCCCAGGGTGACTCCGCAGTTGTCCCCCTTCCCTCCTCACGTTCGCCACTGCTACGCCGGGGTGCTCGAGGGCCCCGTGCCCGGTTGACCGCACAGCCGATCAACGAACGTCAACCGGGTGCCGGGCTCCAGGCGAGCCCGAGAGACCTCCGGTCGATCCACCGTGGTGTCGCTGCGCGGTAGGCGTCGTACTGCGCGCCGAACTTCGCCAGTAGCGCCGCCTCCTCCGCCTGGATCTGTACGCGGTCGGTGAAGCCGACGAAGCCGGCCAGTGGGAGAAGTGCGGCCCAGGAGCCTCGCCACACGGCATGCGCGAGCAGGAGGCCTGCCAGGCCGACGTACATGGGGTTCCGGCTGAACGCGTTGGCGCCACTGGTCACGAGCACCGACGCACGATCAGGTTGGAGCGGCTCGAGCGTCGTCCCACTCCGCCGGAAATGCGTTGCTGCCGTGCCCGCCATCGACGCGGACGCCAGTGACAGGGCTGCCGCTGACGCCGCGCGCACCCTGTCGGGCGCCGGGCTCTCGCGGGAGAGTGCTCGCTGGGCCACGGCGGCGACCAGGGCCGCAAGGGGGGGAGGGACGCGTGGCACGGCCACCACCCTGCGCCCACCGGATCGGTTTGTCGAGACCCATGGGACCGAACCGGTTGAGCGATTCGACGTGCATGGAGGACCGGGTCGGGGCATCCTGTCGGTCCAACGCGGTCGGGGTGGGTCTTGAAGCTGAAGTACGTCGCCATCGGGGCGCTGGCGGTGCTGGTGCTCGGTCGGTGCGGCAGCGACCCCGCCCTCGAGCAGGCCGAGCCGAAGCCCCCCGAGCAGGCCGCCGTCTCCGACCCGGACGCAACGCCGAAGACGTCCAAGGCCGAAAGTCGCCGCCAGCGTGAGGCGAAGCCCCCGAGGTCCGCACCGTCGTCCGGCGGCCCATCGTCGACCGGTCCGGCAAGCGCGGCCGGCACCACCCTCGCTGCGCTCACCCTGCTGGCGGTCAAGGGTCGCGCGCCCCTGACGGGCTACGACCGGGACCGGTTCGGTCCGGCCTGGCTGGACGCGGACCGCAACGGGTGCGACACCCGCAACGACGTCCTGGGCGAGTACCTGCGCTCGATCACCCTGGAGAGCAACGGGTGCGTCGTCGCCACCGGCGTCTACGACGACCCGTACACGGGCGTGCGGATCGACTACCGGCAGGGCCACGGGGCGCTGATCGACATCGACCACGTGGTGCCCCTGGCGAACGCCTGGGTCACGGGGGCCTTCGGCTGGCAGATCAAGAGGCGAGCAGCGTTGGCGAACGATCCCCTCAACCTGCTGCCCACCGACGCGGGCGCCAACCGGCAGAAGGGAGACGGTGACGCGGCAACCTGGCTCCCGCCCAGCAGGGGCTTCCGCTGTCGCTACGTCTCGCGCCAGGTCGCGGTGAAGGACAAGTACGACCTGTGGGTGACCGCCCCGGAGCGGGCGGCCATCGAGCGGGTGCTGGCCTCCTGTCCGAGCCAGGTGCTCACACCCGACACCTGGGGTGCCGCCACCGCGGTCGACCACGACATCTCAGACCCTGCGGACTCTCGGCGGGACCGCGTGCCGGCTCCGGCGCCGGCCGCGCCCGTCGCAGGCGACGATGCGGTGTACTTCCGCAACTGTGACGCGGCGCGGGCCGCCGGTGCGGCGCCGGTCCGCCGCGGTGATCCCGGCTACGGCAGCCATCTGGACCGGGACGGCGACGGCTCGGGCTGCGAGTAGCCCGGCCCGTCCCGGACGCTCAGGCCTTCTCGCAGGCGATGCCGTCCTTGTCGCGGTCGGAGCGGCTGTTGGCGTCGTACAGCGCCCGGTCGCGCTTGAAGGTCGTGACCCGCCTGCCGGAGGTCTTGTCGACGGCGCCGGGCCTGCCGACGCCGTGCGGGTAGACCTGCTGCATGGCGGTGCAGTTGGCGAACCTCTTCGGGGCGGCAGGCGCGGCCCCGGCAGGGATCGCCGACAGGCCGACCGCCAGGACGGACAGGGACACTGCAGCGACAACTCGACGGACGAGCACGAAGCCTCCTGAGGATGATGGTGTGGCGTCACGCTAGGCGAGGCGCGGGCTCGCGAGGCCCGAACGGGAAGTTTGCCGAGCAGGCGCCGGGGCGTCGACCAGCGGGGCGAGGCGGCCGGGGCGAGGGGCCGCGCGAGCGGTCATCAGGGGCCGGGAACCGACTCCGGCGACGGCCGCCACTCCCGCCTGATCAGCCCGTACACCCACGAGTCCGAGACCTCGCCGTTCACGACGCAGTCCTCCCGCAGCAAGCCTTCACGCAGGAATCCGAGCTTCTCCAGGACGCGGGCGGATGCCGCGTTGCGGGTATCGGTCTCGGCCTGGACCCGATTCAGGTCCAGCGTGTCGAACGCCCACCGCAGTACGGCGCGCGCAGCCTCGGTCGCGTAGCCGTGACCCCATGCTGCATCGTCGAGGCAGTAGCCCATCGACGCGGTGCGGTAGTCCGGGTTCCACCGGGTCAGGCTGCACCAGCCGATGAACGTCCCGTCCGACACCCGGTCCACGGCCAGCCGCGTCCCGGTGCCTGCGTCGGCCATCTGCCGGCACGCGGTGATGAACCGCTCGGCGTGCACAGGCTCGCTCCAGGGCGGTGCGTCCCAGTAGCGCAGCACGAACGCGTTGCTGTGCAGGGCGAAGAGGGCGTCCGCGTCCGAGTTGTCGAAGGCGCGCAGTCGCAGGCGGGTGGTGCGCAGGGTCGGGGGTGACAAGGGCATGTGCGTCATGGTGCCTCCTCAGGGACCTAAGGTCGTGGGTGTGAGCGAGCTCCCCGTCCTGGACGCCGACGACCAGCGCATCCTGGGTGCCCTGTTGGAGAAGCAGACGACGGTGCCGGGGTCCTACCCCCTCACCGCGAACGCGCTGCGCTCCGCCTGCAACCAGTCGAACAATCGTGATCCCGTCGTCGACCTCGACCTGCGGACGGTCGAGCAGACCGCCCGTGACCTCAAGGATCGAGGACTGGTGCGGATCGTGTGGGCGGCCACCGGTCGACGGACGTTGAAGTACCACCAGGTCCTCGATGAGCGTCTCGGGCTCGGACCCGACGAGCGGGCGCTCCTCACGGTGCTGCTGCTGCGGGGCGAGCAGGCGCCGGGGGAGCTGCGCACCCGGACCGAACGGATGCACGGCTTCGCCGACCGGGGTGCGGTGGAGGCGTGCCTGGCCCGGATGGCCGAACGACCCGAGCCCCTGGTCCGCGAGCTGGAGCGCAGACCCGGCCAGCAGGATGCTCGATGGATCCACCTCCTCGGCCCGGTCCCTCAGCAGGCTGCCGCTGGCGAGGCGGTCGATCGCGAGGCGGTGATCGCCGGCGGAGCCGATGCGCGCGACGAGCGCGTCACGTCGTCGTACGACGCCGTCGCGACCGCCTATGCCGACCACCTCGTCGACGAGCTGGAGGCGCAGCCGTTCGAGACCTGGCTGCTCGACCGGGTGGCCGCCGGTGCGGCGGGGCAGCCCGTCGTCGAGCTCGGGTCCGGGCCGGGACACGTCACCGCCTACCTGGCTGGGCGCGGCGCCGACGCCACGGGCATCGACCTCTCGCCTGCGATGGTGGCCGAGGCCCGGCGACGCTTCCCGGGGGTGACCTTCGAGGTCGGCGACCTGCGTCGGCTGACCCGTCCCACGACGAGCTCGGGGTGGGCGGCGGTCCTGGGGTGGTACTCCCTCATCCACTTCGCGGCCTCCGAGCTGCCCGCCGCCGTCGCAGCCATGGCCCGTCCGCTCGCACCCGGCGGGTGGCTGGTCCTGGCCCTGCACGCGGGGGACGAGATCCGCCACCTTCAGGAGTGGTTCGGCCACGAGGTCGACCTCGACCTGGTGCTGCACGATCCGGCGGACGTCATCGCGACGGTCGAGGCGGCCGGACTGACCTGCGCCGAGTGGTACCTGCGGGGCCCGGTCACCGACCGCGGCGAGACGACCGATCGCTTGTACGTCGTGGGGCGCAGACCCGGCTGAGGACGTCGGCGTCAGGCGCTGTCTGCTGCTCCTTCAGGCCGCGCGACCGTGGCTCGTCGCAACGATCGCGTCCGCCAGCTGCTGGGGCATGGAGAGCAGGGGCGAGTGGGACGAAGCCAGCCGGTGCACGTGGTCAGCAGCGCTCGCCATGGCCTCCTGCGCCTCGGGCGGCACCGCACGGTCGTCCTCACAGACGAGGTAGCTGGACGGGTGCGTCGGATCTGGCGCCGTGCTGGCGGCACCCAGGCTGGACATCGAGGTGCGGACGTAGCGCGGGTAGACGTCTGCCATGAACCGGCTCCGGTCGACGTCGTGGCACAACGCGTCCCAGACCACGTCGGCGTCGTTGGCGACCTGGACCGCTCCGTCGTCACGCATCGTCATCCAGTCGGGGAACTGACCGCCGAGCAGGTCGGCCACCGACTGACCCCGCTGCGGCCACAGGGCGGCGACGTACACACGGTGGCGGACACCTGGGTGGCCTGCCAGCTCTGTCAGCACCATTCCTCCACTCGAGTGCCCGACGAGCACGACGCCCTCGTCGGCGTCGAGGTCGTCGAGGACGGCGCCGACGGCGTCGACGTCGGCACGCAGGTCGCCCAGGCCGTCCGTTGCCTGGCCCGAGCTCGGCAGGTCGAGCGGTTCCGCTCGATGCCCGGCCGCCTGCAGAGCAGCGACGGTCTCACCCCAGACCCAACCTCGACAGAACCCGCCATGGACAAGCAAGATCGTGGTCATCCTTCGAGTCTGCGCCGGCCGATCGCGCCTGGCAACGGGATATCGGGCCCTGCGGAGGCAATGGCGGTGCCGGTGCGGGAGTTCGCTGGGCATCCGACGGCCCATGGACTCTGATAGAACAAGTACGCGTCCGGCAGTGGAGGTGACGATGTGACCAGCGGTCCGGGAGGGCACACCGTCCTGGCGACGACCGAGGGTGAGGCGTTCGGCTCGCTGCGGAAGCGACCGACGTCCCGGCTCGAACGGTTCGCCCTGGGCCGAGCGCTGCGCAAGCAGGTGCCCCGGAAGTCCCTGGGGCGGTGGGAGGCAGCGGCCGGCCGGCGGGACCCGGTCCAGCTGATCCAGGCATCCCACCGGGGTCGGGTGGACGAGCTGATCCCGATCCGGGTCGGCCGGATGGTCAGCTCGCCGTACGGCTTCCTGCGCGGGACCGCCATCGTGATGGCCCAGGACGTCGCCGGGTTGCCGGCCACGGGGATCACTCCGGTGATCTGCGGCGACGCCCACCTGGGCAACTTCGGCTTCTACGCCTCACCCGAGGGTGAGCTCGTCATCGATCTCAACGACTTCGACGAGGCGCACCCGGGCGGCTGGGAGTGGGACCTGCGACGACTCGTTGCCAGCATCTGGGTGGCCGGACGGGAGAACTCCTCCAGTGAGGAGCAGTGCGCGGACGCCGTCCGGTCGTGCGTGTCGGCCTATCGGGCGGAGGTGAACTTCCTGGCAGAACAGCCATTGCTCATGCGCTCCTACAACCGGCTCGACGTCAAGCGCCTGCACGAGACCGCCACCGAGAAGACGCTGAGGGCCGAGATCGGGCGCTCCGCGAAACGGGCCCGGAACCGCACCAGTGATCGCGCGCTGCCACGGTTCACCCGCGAGCACGAGGGGCGTCGGCACATCGTGGACGAGCCACCGTTGATCACCCATGTCTCCGACGAGGACGGCGAGCTGATCGCGGCCGCGCTGGACGAGTACCTGACCACCCTGGCTCCGCACTGGCGGCGGGTGCTGGGCGGCTACACCCTGGTCGACATCGCGCACAAGGTCGTGGGCGTCGGGAGCGTCGGCCTGCGCGCCTATGTGGCGCTCCTCGAGGGCAGCAGCCCGGAGGACGTCTTGTTCCTCCAGCTGAAACAGGCACGTCGATCGGTGCTGGCCGAGCACGTGCACGGCGAGTCGGCCTGGCACGCCCACCAGGGTCAGCGAGTGGTCGAGTACCAGCAGGCCTTGCAGACGGTGAGCGACCCGCTCCTCGGGTGGACCACTGTCGGCGAGCGGCAGTACTACGTCCGGCAGTTCCGGAACATGAAGGGCACGATCCCGCTCGACGCCATCGATCCCGCGGCGTTGGCCGACTATGCCGGCATCGTCGGACACCTGTTGGCCAAGGGCCACGCGCGCACGAGTGGCGCCTCCATGATCGCGGGGTACGCCGGCCGCTCCGCGAAGCTGGACCGGGCGATGGCCCGGTTCGGCCGGGCCTACGCGGACCAGACCGAGGCCGACCACGCGGAGCTGGTCCGAGCGGTCCGCCGGGGGGTGGTCCCGGTCGCCGAGGGCGCTCTGGAGGACACCGGCTCCGCCTTCCGCCCGTGACGGTCCGGACCCCCTGCTCGGGCAGGACCCGCCGTCGTGGTCACGATCGAGCGGACGGGACCGCTCTGCGGATGACGTCCACCAGCTCGTCACGCGTCGGGCCGGGTGCGTACGACGGCCGCCAGCCGCTTTCGTAGACCGCCCTGGCCAGCGGCTCGGCCGGTCGCAGGGACTCGGGCAGCGCGGTCATCGCGAAGTAGCCCCCGGCCTGCGCGCCGATCGCGGGGTCGGCCTCGGTCGCGGCGGCGATGACATCGGAGGTGAGCGGGATGCCCAGGTCGAGGTCCTCACCCTGCCAGCGCCTGACCATGCCGCCATCGATCGCGATGTGGTCGGCCACCCACGGCTCGATGGCGCGGTCGCACCAGGCACCGAACGGCTCGGCCACGGTGGCCGGGTCGGCTCCGTCGTCGAGCAGATCGAGCAGTGCGGTCACCTGCATGCAGGCCATCGCGATCCCGCGGCCTCGTGTCGGGGTGGTGGTCGCCACCGAGTCCCCCACCGAGACCAGCCCCGGCGTGCCGGCCTGTCGTCGGTAGACGTTGCGCAGCGCCCCGCCGACGAGCACCGCCGAGGTGGGGCGCGCCCGCTCGGGTCGGGTCCACTCGGCGAGCGCCGGAATGGCCCGGCACGCGGCCTCGAAGGCGGCCTCGAGGCGCAGGGCCTTGAGTGCGGCGTCCGCGGTGGGTCGCACGAGCACCACCGAGAAGTGGCCGGCCTCGTGCAGGAAGACCAGGCACTGGTAGCCGTCGAAGTCGGCCAGGTAGGCGATCGGGCTCACGAGCGGTCCCGGCTCCGCTCCGGGCACCAGCCGGTAGGTGCGGTCGACGTACGCGAGGCCGCAGTCGCCGTCGAGGTCCGGGTCGCCTGCTGCGCCGGACCTCGCCAGGCGCCCGGCTCGGCCCGAGGCGTCCACGACGAGGTCGGCCTCGACGAGGGATCCCTCGACCCGAGCACCGATGACTCGTCCGCGGTCGATGGCGAGGGCGTCGACGTGGCCGGTGCGCAACGCCAGGCCCGGCTGCCTCGCCGCCGCGTGGCGCAGGGCGCGTTCGAAGGTCGACCGACGGGACAGCACCCCGAGCACCTGGCCGCCACCGGCGGGTCTCGGCATCTCGACCGGGCTGGCGCCCTGGCTCCACCAGCTGTCCAGGGCTGCGGGCCACTGAGCCTGCAGGGTCATCGGCACCTGGGGACGGAAGCCGTGGGCGTGCTCGAACTGCATGACGCCGCGGCGGACCCAGGCGTCTCCGTGCGGGCCGGGGTCGCGGTCCACGGAGGTGACCTGGTGGCCGCGGTGAGCGAGGGCGGCACCGAGCACGAGGCCGGTGGGACCCGAACCCACGACGAGTGCTCGCATGGTCCGCCACCTCCGCTATACTGATGATGCGTTGATTACACTAATAGTCACTCGAAAGTGAGCGCCTGTCAAGATGCCCGCACCGCGCCGTCCGTACCGGTCGACCCTGCGTGAGAACCAGGCACGAGCGACTCGCCGAGCAGTGGTCGGCGCGGCCCGCGACCTCTTCGTCGAGCTCGGGTGGTCAGGCACGACCATCGATGCCGTGGCCGCCCGCGCCGAGGTGAGCCGCAAGACGGTGTTCACCTCGGTCGGCGGCAAGGCGGCACTCCTGAGGCTGGCCCTGGACTGGGCGCTCGTGGGTGACGACGAACCGGTTCCGCTGGCCGCTCGGGAGGGCATCGCGGTGCTCGAGCAGCTCAAGGATCCTCGTGACCTGGTCGCTCAGTGGGCCCGGTTCGTCGCCGAGCTGGAGGAGCGCGCGGCGCCCCTGGCCGACGTGCTCGTGGTGGCTGCGGACGCCGACCCGGAGGCCGCCGACGTGCATGCCGTGTCCGAGCGCAACCGGCTCGAGGGCGCGAGGTTCTTCGTGGCGCGCCTCGCGCTGATCGGTGGTCTGCGGCCGGGACTGACCACCGAGCGCGCCGTGGCCGCGACCCTGGTGCTCATGGACCCCGCCGTGCACCGCACACTCGTGCGCGAGCACGGCTGGACCCGCGCCGAGTACGCGGACTGGATAGCGCGGTCGGCTGCCGCCGAGCTCCTCGGGGGAGACGCGACCGACGGCGTCTCCAGACGTCGGACACGACGCTGAGCTCGCCCCGGCGGCGTCCGCCGGCCCGGCACCCGGGGGCGGGTCAGACCGGCCGCTGGCGGGCTTTCGCGGACCGCAGTGCACCGGACCGTGCGGGATCGCGTGACGCGACGGCGACCACGAGCACCGCCGAGACGCCGGTGAGGGCCCAGGCCAGCCGGACCGCGGCGCCACCCGACCCGTCCCACGGCATGAAGATCGCGGCCCTGATGAGGAGATCGGCGATGAGCGCACCGATGCCGAACAGCCCGACGACCGGGGCGACCAGTGCACCGGGCTCGCCCTCCCCGCGAGCGGCCAGCACTGCCGCCGCGGCCAGCGCCACCAGGCACAGCACGCCCAGCTCACCGGTCGCCAGCCACAACGGCGGAAGGGAGTCCTGCCACCGCAGCACGAGCTAGGACCACCGCCCAGGCCGCCGCGAGCAGCACGCCCCCCGACAGGAGTCGTGGCGAGCGGCGCCGCCACAACCCGACCGGCGTCACGGTGGTCAGCGCGACCGCCGCGTCATCGAGCAGGTACGCCGCTCCACCGGCGAGCAGGAGCTCGGAGATCAGCACCGCGAGCCTCGACACGCCGGAGCTCGGCTGGGCGACGGCGGCGACGAGCACGAAGATGACCGCGGCCGCTGCCAACCCCACCAGCGCCCGCGGTGGCCTGGGCGTCATGCGACCGCGAGCAGGAAGAACCCGATCGCCCCGATGCTGAGACCGGCGAAGGCACGGAGCAGGGGTCGCCGGTGCCCGGGGTCGCGAAGCAGCCCCGCCACGACGGCCAGACCGCACAGGCACAGGAGATAGAGCAGCGCCCAGATCGGCTCCACATCCGGGACGAAGTTGGACCGCACGATCGGGCCGCTCCCGTCGTTCACGTGCTCGTCGACCAGGACCGGCCAGGCCGACAACAGTCGCCAGGGGCTGGGCGCCTCGCTCGGCAACGCGGTCAGGAACACCAGCGTGACGACCGCGATCAGGGCAGATCCCCGGAACGGCGCCCACCGGGCCACGGCCACCCCGAGCAACGGTCCGCCCAGGGCTGCGACCGGCCCCATCGCGATGAGGGTGGCCAGCACGTCGATGGCGGGGTCGTCCCGGAACCAGGCGACGTGGGCGCTGACCGGATCGCCGACCGGTGTCCAGATGGCCGCGGTGACCAGCATGAAGATCATCACCACCACCCCGGCGGCGGCGGGGACCAGGCAGGCCACACACAGGGCGAGCGTGCGCTGTTGGCGGTCCACGGGCGTCGTCCCCGCGAGGTCGCGCGTGCGCAGCAGCGAGGTGGTCAGCCGGTGCGCGACGATGAAGCCGAACACGCCGATGAGCAAGGCGATGAACAGCGTGCCGGTCATCGGGTTCGCGTCGAGCTCCCGCTGCCAGACAACGCCAACCATCGGGATCAGCATGATCGCGATGCCGAGCAGGAACAGCGGGTGCCGGGCGAACCGCTTCGCCTCCACGCGGGCCAGGGCGGGCAGCGCGGTCCAGTCACCGGTTGTCGGGGTCTCGGGGTGCGGGGAGGTCGCGGTGCTCATGACGCTGCCTCCATCTCGTTGGCGAGGGCCGTGTCCCCGACGAGCAGCAGGTACGCGTCCTCCAGGGCCGGCTCGATGAGCTCAGCCGACGGAGGCGGGTCGCCCACGTTGCGGAACCGGCCGCTGCCGGTGCGCCAGGCGTGCTGGGCGGCCGGGTCGCGAAGGTCCGCCATCCAGACCCGGCCGACGGCCTGGTCGATCAGGTCGGCCACCATGCCGTCGAAGAGGACCCGGCCCCCGTCGAGGACCACCACCCGCTCGCACAGGGCGGCCACGTCCTCGGTCTGGTGGGTCGAGATGACGACCGTCGACGTCACCCCCGCTCGACCGAGCACGTCGCGCAGCCGTCCGCGTTGCGCGGGATCGAGACCGGCGGTGGGCTCGTCGAGGACCAGCAGATCGGGATGCCCGATCAGGGCCTGGGCCAGGACGACCCGCCGCCGCTGCCCTCCCGACAGGGCGCTGACCCGCTTGGTGGCGACCTCGGTGAGGCCGACCAGGTCGATGACGCGACGCACCTCGTCGTGCCGGGCGGGGGCATCGGTCCACTCCTTGAGGATCGCCAGGTAGTCCACGAACGCGAACGCCGTGAAGCCCCGAGGGAAGCCGGTGTCCTGGGGCACGTAGCCGAGCCGGCGGCGTACCGCGACCCGGCCGTCGGTCGTCGTCGGGTCCTTTCCGAGGATCCGGACCGAGCCCCGGTCGGCAGCGAGCGCAGTGGCCAGGATCCGCAGCATGGTGGTCTTGCCGGCGCCATTGGGGCCGAGCAGCCCGGTGACGCCGGGAGACAGGGCCAGCTCGACTCCGGAGAGTGCGGCGACGCGCCCGTAGGACTTGGACAGGCCGGTGAGGGTGACGGTGTTCATGACTGCCTTCCCAACTGCTCGAACGACGGGTGACGGATGGCGAGGGCCGCGAGCGCGACCAGCGTGAGGGCGGCGAAGAGGACCTGCATGGTCGGCTCGACCACCTCGACAGGGCCGCTCAACCGGGAGGCGAGGACGACCGCGGCTGACCAGCAGGCCGCCATGGTCGCGGCCGTGGTCGTGGCGCCGAGGACCGGCGCGAGGAGGAGGGTCAGGGCCACCCCGGCCGCCGCGGGGGTCAGCCAGGCCACCCCCACCCAGTCCGGCCCGGGCAGGGCGAGACCGGCGAGCAGGGTGACCGGGAGGGAGGTGGCGAGCACCCCGGCCGTGCGCAGCAGGAGCATGCGAACGGCGGGGTAGGGCGTGACCGTCACCAGCTCGTGGCACGGGTCCGCGTCCCCACCGAACGACGCCGCCACCCCGGCCACCGGGGCGAGCGGCGCGACGATGAGGAACAGGGTCAGGCCGAACTCACCGGCGAAGAGGGCTGCCAGTCCGGCGAACAGCGTGGCCGTGAACAACCCGAGCAGCCAGGCCCCCCGGAAGGCAGGCACCGCCACCAGGAGCCGTGCCACCTCGCCGGAGATGCCCAGCCGCCGGATCAGCCGCTCCGGCAGGCTGCGTCGCGGGGTCTCGACATGGGCGCGGATGGCGCTCCAGGCCTCATCGACCACCTCGTGCGACATCAGCTCCCCGAGCCGGTTCCGACAGGGCGGACAGCCCACCAGGTGGGCCTCCACGGAGGCACCCACCACGACCAGCGGCTGCCCGTCGACGTACGCCCGCAGTGTCGCCTCGTCGACGTGCCATGCCGATGTGCGCTGCCAGCTCATGCCAGCTCCTCCCTCATCGTCGCCCGAGCCCGTTGCAGCCGGGACTTCACGGTGCCGCGCGGAATGCCGAGCAGTACGGCGGCCTCCCGCGTGGTCAGCCCGTCCAGCACCGTCAGCTGCAGCACGACCCGCAGCTCCGGAGCGATCCGGGCCATCGCGCTGCCGACGTCGACGTTCTCGAGCTGCAGCAGCACGCGCTCCTCGGTGGAGATCTCCTGGTTGTCGGTCTCGACGAGTGCCGGCCCCAGCCGGAAGTCGGCGCGCTTGCGGAGCCTGCTGATGAGCCGGCGGATGGCGATGCCCCACAGCCAGGCCGCGACCTCGCCGTCGCCGCGGAAGCGGGACGCACCGTCCCATGCCGCGATGAAGGTGTCCTGGAGGACGTCGGAGACGGCGTCGGGATCGGCGCACCGGCGAGCCAGCCGGGCCGAGATCCACAGCGCGTGGCGGTCGTAGAGCTCGCGCAGCGCACCCTCGTCCCTACCGGCCAGTGCGCGAAGCAGGTCGGCATCCGTGAGATCACGGGTAGCCATACAAGGACTGTCGCACCGCGGCTCCCGACCGGACCACGAGGCGACGGAGAATCTTTTCCCGGCACCCCGAGACGGGAAGCAACGGGCGGTCCGCGTGGTTGGCGACGTCATGCGCATCTTCTTCACCGGAGGCAGCGGCAAGGCCGGCCGGCACGTGGCCGCCTACCTGGCCGACCAGGGTCACCAGGTCACCAACGCCGACCTCGTGCCGCTGGGACACCCGGGCGTGGCCGACGTGCGGGTCGACCTGACCGACGCGGGCGAGACGTACTCGGCGATGGCCGGGCTGGCCACCTTCGACGAGCTCGACCTGCCCGAGCAGCCGACCTATGACGCCGTCGTGCACTTCGCCGCCGTGCCGAGGATCCTGCTCGCACCTGACGCGACGACGTACGCGACGAACGTGCTCAGCACCTACAACGTGCTCGAGGCGGCCACGCGGCTCGGGGTCCGCAAGATCGTGTTCGCCTCCTCGGAGACGACCTACGGCGTCTGCTTCGCCCAAGGGGAGCGGCGACCGCAGTACCTGCCGGTCGACGAGGAGCACCCGACGGTCCCCGAGGACGCCTACGCCATGTCGAAGGTCGCGGGGGAGGCGACGGCGCGCTCCTTCCAGGCCCGCACCGGGGCCGACGTCTACGGCCTGCGGATCAACAACGTCATCGAGCCCCACGAGTACGCCGACATGTTCCCGGCCTTCCTCGACGACCCGTCGTTGCGGCGACGCAACCTCTTCGCCTACATCGACACCCGCGACCTCTCCCAAGTCGTGCGGCGCTGCCTGGAGACCGACGGGCTGGGCTACGAGGTCTTCAACGTCGCCAACGCCGATCTTTCGGTCGCCGCGTCGACCCAGGAGATCCGGGACCGCTTCTACGACGGGGTGGAGGTACGCCGGGAGATGGGGCGAGACGAGACGTTCTTCGCCATCGACAAGGCCCGCGCCCTCCTCGGGTACGAGCCCCTGCACTCCTGGCGCGACGTCCTGCCGGTCGACGGGGCTGTCGCACCACGTCCATGAGACGGACCGGTTCCTGAGGGTCGGCCCCCCGCGTTGGGCGAACTTCGCGAACGATCAGCCCAGCAGGTGTGCCATCGCCCGCGAGATGAAGTCGTTGCGCATGTCCGTGGACGTGAACCCCTCAACGCCGAAGCCGGTGAACACCGTGTCGTCAGTGGTGGTGACCGAGCCCTCGTCGAACGCCTTCTGCGTGCGTGACCAGGTGTTCGTCTCGCGACTGCCCGCTGGCGCCGGTGCCGGGGCCCAGCCGCCGAGGCCGTCCTCGAAGGAGGTCTCCTCGGTGAGCGCGCCGTCGACGACGACCGAGGTGTCGTCGACGAACACACCGAGACCCTGGGTGGCCCAGTCGGTGAGATAGCTGATCGACACCTCGACCTGCTTGCCGGCGTACGGCGTCAGGTCGACGTTCCACTCGCCCCAGCCGGAGCTGTTGCCGCTGGCCGCGTTCCAGGCGCCCGTCGTGCCGGTGGGGGAGCAGTCGGCGCCCTGGTAGTGCTCGACGAACGGGTGGATCTCCACCCAGCCCGCGTCGCACGAACCGCCGGTGTCCTGCTGGGTGTTGCCGTTGGTGTCCGGGAGCGTGGTCCAGTCGTCGGTGCCGACCTCGTGGGCCTCGACGATGACGAAGTCCCAGTCGGGCTCGGTGTCGAGGGACACCTGGAAGGCCAGCTCGCCGGACGTGGCCGAGGTGAGGTCGACGGTGCGGGTCATCCGCTTCCAGCCCTCGTCGGCCCACTGGCTGAACATGAACCACTCGCCGGTGAAGGGGTCGTACGGCGCGGCACCGGGCCGCACCCAGTGCACGGGCGCCGTGCTGGCGAACTGCGGGAAGTCGGCCACGGGCAGCACGGTCGACGTCGTCACGATCGCCGCCGTGTGGGACTGGTTGTCGGCCGAGTCACCACCGTTGAACGTGCCGTCGAACCCGTCGAACACTCCCGCCTCACCGTTGACGGGGTACGGGGCGCCCTCGCCGTCGGTGCCGCCGTCGCTCACGTAGTTGTAGGCCCCCAGCCAGTACTGCAGGAAGTCGTTGGCCAGCGGGAGACAGGGGTAGGTGTCGACCGTGGTGCACTGCGGGGGTGCGAAGGGGTTGTAGTCGTAGACGCCGTTGGCGGACTGTGCGAACTGGTTGTACTGACCCGTCACCAGTGCCTTGCCGCCCTCGTTGAGGTAGTCGCGCACCGCCAGCTCCAGGTCGAGCGAGAGCTTGTCGGCCGAGCCACCCGGCTGGCCGACGGCGCGAGTGATGATGTCGTCGCCGGACTCCCACACGATCGCGTCGTAGTGGGACAGCACCCCCAAGGGGTGCGGCGCGGTGCGTCCCTGGCCGTCGACGTCGTACACATCTGAGCTGTAGCCGGCCGCTGACAGTGCGGCGGCGTAGTCGTCGGCATAGTTCGCGGAGGTCACCTCCTGGACCGGGCTGATGCCCGTGACGTCCTCGGCGGCCAGGATGAGTACGTCGCCCCCGATGTCGTCCGCGACCCGGTAGGTGAACCGATCGCTCCTGACCCAGCCCCGGCCCGGCTTGCGCCCGGTGAACCAGACCTGGACCGAGTCGCCTGGAGCGGTGCGCGTGACCTTGCCGCGGAACTCGGCGTAGTAGTCGTCGTGGGTGTCGCCGTAGCGCTCGCCGCCCTTCCACTGCCACGTCTTGTGGGTCCTGGTCCGTCCGCCGTTCACGGAGTAGCGCAGGCGGAGGTTCTTGATCGCCCTCTTGGCCGTGACCGCGACCGGCTGGGTGGTGCCGTACGAGACCGCGAACGGGTCGGAGACCATGTCGGCGGCCGTGCGACCGACCACCGAGACCGGGTCGTCCGGGTCGTGGGTCGACTCGGCCACGGCCAGCGCGAACGGGACGTTCTTCTCGAACTCCGCCTGGATCAGTCCCTCGTCATCGGGGAAGTTGAATCCGCTGATGCAGTCCTCGGGTGCCCACTCGTCGTCGGGGACCGAGGCCGAGGCCGTCTCGCAGGTGGTCATCTCGGGGGTGAAGCCCAAGGTGCCGTACTCGACGGTGGCGTGCGTGTCGGTGTCGCCGTTGGTGGTGTAGAGCTCGGCGGAGATGTCAGGGTCGGAGCCGGGGATGGCCGGGGCCTCGTCGTCGCCGGCCATGGCCTCGTAGATCACGTCGTCGGGCGAGGGTGTGCTCACCTGCCAGCCGATGCCGTAGAGCAGCAGCTCGGCCGCGGAGTGGTAGTTGACGAAGAACTCGAAGCCGACCCGGTCGAACAGCCGGTCCAGGGCCCGGGTCTCGGGCTCGGAGTTGGGGCCGGTCCCGCGGAAGGTCTCGCTGGCCTGGTCGGCCGAGGATCCCTCGTTGTCCCACCCCCACTTGACCGCGAAGTTGCGGTTGGGGTCGACACCGTCGTTGGCGGTGATCGTTCCGTCGGCGTCGTTGTCGCGCAGGTTCTTGCGCCACAGCCGCTCGGTGCTGAACGTGTAGTCGTAGCCGTCGGGGTTGGCGACGGGCAGGAACCACAGCTCCGTGGTCCTGATGATCCGGGTCAGCTTCGGGTCGCTCCCGTAGCCGTCGAGGTAGTGGTGCATGAGGCGGCGGACCATCTCGGGAGTGATCCACTCGCGCGCGTGCTGGGCGCCGGCGTACAGGACCGACGGACGCCTTCCGTCCTTGAGGCGGTTGGCCTTCCTGGTGACCTTCAACGCGAGGATGTCCTGCCCCTGGACGGTCTGCCCGATGGTGACGAGCTTGCTGATCCGGGGGTGCGCCGCCGCAGCCGCGCGCAGCTCGTCGGCGATGCCACCGGGCTCGCTGTAGGAGCGGTAGGCGTCGTAGCCGGCGAGGTTCTGGAGGCGCGCCTCCTCGGACGCGGTGCGGCCGTTGATCTTCTTGACCCGGACCGAGAGGCCCTCGGCGCGGAGGGCCTCGGCCTGGTCCTCGGTGATGACTGCGTCGAGGCGGACCTTGCCCTCGGCGCCCCCCGACTGGGAGGCGTGCTCGGTGTCCAGGCCGACCTCCTCGAGCTTCTCGAGGTCGGCCGGTGGGGCCTCCACGACGTAGACCTCGAGGTCGGTGTGACGGTCGGTGGAGGCGGGGCTGGTGCTCGCTGGCGGAGCAGCGACGAGCAGCCCGGCGGCCAGGGCTGCGAGGGCAAGTGCGGCTGCGGTGGAACGCATGGTCGACCTCGGATCCTCGGAGACCGACACCACGATTGTGTGATGTGGGTCACATGTCAAGAGGTCGAGCTCGGGCTCCGCGGCCCGCTCCCGCAGGGTCCCCAACGGTGAGGGGTGACCCGGTCAGGGGACGTAGGTGTGGCAGCGGGGCAGGCGCCCGTCGACGGATTCGTTCCAGCTGAGTGGCTTGATGAAACAGGCGCGCTCGACGTAGTGGCCGGTGGTGCGGCCGACGACGGCCCGCGGGTGGTCGCGTTCGGGGATGGCCTGCGCGCTGTGGGGGGCGCTGGCCAGCAGGGCGCCGACCAGTCCGGTGACGGCGGCGGCGACGAAGGTCGCCGGACGGTGGTTGTTCGTTGATGTGGTCATGACTCGACGGTGCTCCGGGCGCGGGCAGATCGGAATGCGACGTTCGGCGGTGGCGGATCGGCGTACGCGATAACGCGTATGTCTCATCCGGCTCGACCGCCGTAGATTGGTGGGCACGGACAGACCGGAGGTAGCGCCGTGACGGACAACTGGGCCATCACCGACACCGATGTCCGCGCCCTGCTCGGCGTGTTCGAACGGTGTCAGCCGGCTGCTGCCGACGACGACATCTTCTACGCCCACGTCCTCACCGGCCTGCGCGAGCTGATCCCGTGCGACGAGATCACCTTCCAGCTGATGGACGTCGCCGAACAACGAGT
Organism: uncultured Actinomycetota bacterium; assembly: GCA_963781515.1. GTDB lineage: Bacteria > Actinomycetota > Actinomycetes > Propionibacteriales > Nocardioidaceae > Nocardioides. The sequence goes on along the minus strand of CAWAGL010000013.1, from coordinate 170,093 downwards.
CACGACGCTGTGCGTGACCGACGAGGGAGTGCAGCGCGAGGAGTGCGTCGGGATGGCCGACGAGTTCGCGACGCTGTTCTGGCAGCGGTTCTGGGAGGACGACGGTTGCGCCGGCCCGCGTGACGACCGGCGACTACTCCACGCTGCTTCATCATGCGGAGACTTCGCGCACCCGGGCCTGGGCGAACTCGCCGCTCGGTTCGCTGTGGTCCGCGATGGGGGTCAAGGACGAGATCCTGGTGCCGATGACACCGCTCGAAGGCACCGACCGTCGGCTGCTGCTCTGGCGCGACAACGGCGCGCCCGACTTCTCCGAGCGCGAGAAGGCCATGCTCGCGCTGGTTCGCCCGCACGTGGCTGAGCTGCACACTCGCCGCGACCGGGAGCTCCGTGGCGTACCGAACCTCACGCCACGGCAGTGGGAGGTCTTGCGGCAGGTGGCCACGGGAGCCAGCAACACGCAGATCGCCCGCACCCTCGGACTCTCCGACGCCACGGTGCGCAAGCACCTCGAGAACGTCTTCCTCCGTCTCGGGGTGCAGAGCCGGACCGAGGCGCTGGCCCACGTCCACGCCTTCCTCGACGTCGCCTGAGTCGCCTGGGGCCTCGACCAGGTCTGCAACGCCGGGGCCGACTATCCTTCGTGGGCGATGAGCACGCCTACTCGATCCCAGATCAAACGCTGGCAGCACTACCTGGCCGACGAGCGTGCCGAGGGTGCGGTCTACGCCGACCTCGCCCGCCGCAAGACAGGGGAGGAGCGGGAGATCCTGCTCGCCCTGGCCGAGGCCGAGAGCCGGCACGAGAACCACTGGCGCCAGCTGCTCGGTGACCACGCCCGCTCCCCGGCGCGTCCGGACCTGAAGACCCGCGTGCTCGCCGTGCTCGCCCGGCGATTCGGCTCGGTCTTCATCCTCGCCCTCGCGCAGCGCGCCGAGTCCAGGTCGCCCTACAGCGCCGATGACGACGCGACGCCGGCGATGGCGGCGGACGAGCGCATCCACGGGGAGGTTGTCCGCGGGCTGGCCAGCCGCGGCCGAAGCCGGTTGTCGGGCTCGTTCCGCGCGGCGGTCTTCGGCGCCAACGACGGCCTGGTGAGCAACCTCGCCCTGGTGCTGGGGATCGGCGCGACCGGGGCGTCCAACCGGACCGTGCTGATCACGGGGCTGGCCGGGCTGCTGGCCGGTGCGTTGTCGATGGGTGCGGGGGAGTACGTCTCGGTGGCCTCGCAGCGTGAGCTGCTCGAGGCATCGACCCCTGATCCGACGGCCGCGGCGGCCATCCCGCACCTGGACGTCGACGCGAACGAGCTGACCCTCGTCTACCGGGCGCGGGGCATGTCGGAGGCCGCAGCACAGGCGCGTGCCGCCGAGGTGCTCGCCGACGGCCTGCACGACCGGGTGGCACCGAGCTCGGACTCCCCGCCCGACGAGCACGAGTCGATCGGCACCGGCCTGGGCGCCGCCGGCTCGAGCTTCTGCTTCTTCGCCGTGGGCGCACTGATCCCCGTGCTGCCCTACCTCTTCGGGCTCGAGGAGACCGCTGCCGTGGCCGTCGCGGTCGTGCTCGTCGGGATGGCGCTGCTCACGACCGGTGCCATCGTCGGGCTGCTCTCCGGCGGACCTCCCCTGCGGCGTGCGCTGCGCCAGCTCGCCATCGGGATGGGCGCGGCCGGGGCGACGTACCTGCTGGGCCTGCTGTTCGGGGCGGCCTGAGACGCCTCGCGCCTCGCGTACGCCGCCGCCGTGGCTGCGAGTTCGTGGTCCCTCCCGCACAGGTCTCGCGGCCTGGTGCGGCCCGGTGTGCCTGTCACCGCCACGCTCCGGTGACCCGGGTGGGCACTCGGATCTGCCAGGTCACGCGCGGGAAGTGCCAGCGGGCCGGGGTGCGCGCGAAGGCCCGGCGGACGTGGGCGGACCGGGCGTAGCGGGCCGCCTCGTCCAGCCGCTGGCGGGCGAGCGTCTGGGTGATGTACTCGTTGTTCATGATGAGCTCCTGGAGTCGTGGTTCCTGATGACCACGACTGTTCGCCTAAGGGGGCACTCGGCACATCGGGAGAACTCCCGATCCCCACCCCGACCCGGTGGCTACCAGGGGCTGGGGCGGTAGTCCTTCACGAAGCAGCCGTACAGGTCCTCGCCACGCTCACCGAGGACGATCGGGTCGTAGACCCGGGCGGCGCCGTCGACCAGGTCGAGGGGTGCGTGCCAGCCCTCGGCGGCGATGCGGAGCTTGTCCTGGTGGGGGCGCTCGTCGGTGATCCAACCCGTGTCGACGGCGGTCATCAGGATCTGGTCGGTCTCGAACATCTCCTGCGCGGACGTCCGGGTCAGCATGTTCAGCGCGGCCTTGGCCATGTTGGTGTGCGGGTGACCGGCGCCCTTGTAGCGGCGGGAGAACTGACCCTCCATCGCCGAGACGTTGACGACGTACCGGCGCTCGGCGGCAGCCGCGGCCATCGCCGGCCGGAGCCGCGAGATCAGCAGGAACGGCGCGATCGAGTTGCACAGCTGCACCTCGAGCAGCTCCAGCGGGTCGACCTCGTCGACGGTCTGGGTCCAGGAGTTGTTGGTCTGGAGGTCCGGCAGCAGGCCCCCCGCGTCGACGGCGGTGCCCGCGATGTGGGCGTCGAGCGAGGCGTGACCGGCCTTCAGCGCCAGTGCGGTCATCGCAGCGGCCGAGTGCGCGGCCCGCGCGTGCTCCAGCGACTCGCCCTCGTGGTGGGCCACCGGGTCCGAGGCCAGGGCACCCGCGATCGAGGCCGGGTGCGCCTCCGAGATCCGGTCGAAGGTCAGCATCTCCGGCAGGTCGATCCCCGACGGCAGGGGAGTGTGCTCGGCGTCGACGAGCGGCGCGTAGGCGCCCGGCGTACGACGTACGGTCTGGCAGGCGTTGTTGATCAGGATGTCCAGCGGACCGGCGGCCGCGACCTCGTCGGCCAGCGAGACGACCTGCGTCGGGTCGCGCAGGTCGATGCCGACCACCTTGAGCCGGTGCAGCCACTCGGCGCTGTCGGGCAACGACGAGAAGCGGCGTACGGCGTCCTTCGGGAAGCGCGTCGTGATGGTCGTGTGCGCGCCGTCGCGGAGCAGCCGCAGGGCGATGTACATGCCGATCTTGGCGCGGCCGCCGGTCAGCAGTGCCCGGCGTCCGGTCAGGTCGGTGCGCTGGTCGCGCTTGGCGTGCGACATGGCGGCGCACTCGGGGCAGAGCCAGTGGTAGAACGCGTCGACGAGCGTGAAGTCGTTCTTGCAGATGTAGCAGCCACGCGGGTTGATCAGCTCGCCCGCGAAGGCGCCGGACGCCGTCGACACCAGCGCGATGCCGGCCGTCTCGTCGTCGATGCGGATCGGCGACCCGGTCGCGGTCAGCTCGGTGATCGCCCGGTCGTGCGCGAGCTCGGACTCGCGCTTGCGGGTGCGGCGCTCGCGCTTGAGCGCCTTGTACATGTGCGACGCGGCGTGCTTGACCGACCTGATGTCGGGGTGGTCGTCGGGGAGCTCGTGGAGCATCCCCAGCACCCGGACCGTCGTGGCGAGGTCCGCCGGGTCGATGCGGTCGTCATGATTCACCGCCCGATGGTACGGCGCGAGTGCGGAGTCGTTGGCTTCGAGGCTCGCTGCGGTCGCAGCCCGGCGAGCAGACCGGGGCGTGGGAGGCTGCGCGCATGTACTTCGTCGGACTCGACCTCGCGTGGGGCGACAAGAAGCCCACGGGTGTGGCCGTCCTCGACGGCCGGGGGCACCTGGTCCACATCGAGGCGGTGCGCTCCGACCAGGAGATCGGCGCCAGCATCGCGACATACATCGCGGGCGACTGCCTGGTCGCGATCGATGCACCCCTCGTGGTCACCAACCCCACCGGCAACCGGGCGGCGGAGCGCGCGCTCAACAAGGACTTCGCGAGGTACGACGCCGGTGCACACCCCTCGAACACCGGCAAGCCGGAGTTCGCCGACGTGCCCCGGGGCGCCCGGCTCAGCGCCCGGCTGGGCCTCGACATCGACCCCGACTCGCGGGGCCCGCGGCGAGCCGTCGAGGTCTACCCGCACTCCGCGATGGTCGCGCTGTTCGGGCTCGGCCGCACGCTCAAGTACAAGGCGAAGCCGGGGCGGTCGTTGGTCTCGATGCGCGCCGAGCTGCTCACCCTGACCGGACTGCTCGAAGGGCTCGCGACCGCCGACCCGGCCCTCCACCTCGCCGACCAGGACGCCTGGCGCCGCCTCGTCGGCGACATCGAGACCGCCGAGCGCAAGGCCGACCTGCGCCGGTCCGAGGACCAGGTCGATGCCGTCGTGTGCGCCTACGTGGCGCTCTTCCGGCAACGGCGACCCGCCGAGACCACGACGTACGGCGACTTCCGGTCCGGCTACATCGTCACCCCGACCCTCCCCGCCGGCCAGGTGCCCAGCCCTCGGCCACCTCGCCAGGTCGAGGACCCGGTCGCCGCGGCTGTCCGCACCTACGCCGCCAGCCAGCCTGCGCTCCGCAACGCGGCCGTCCAGGCGACCGCGCTGGTCACGACCGTGCTCGACGAGGCCGGCATCAACTACCTGACCGTCACCGGCCGGGCCAAGAGCGTGGCGTCGTTCGCGGCCAAGGCGGCCCGGGTGGTCGACGGCGAGCGCGCGTTCGCCGACCCGGTCAGCGACATCACCGACGTCATCGGCGTACGCGTCATCACCTACGTGCACAGCGATGTGGAGGCAGTGGCCGAGCTGCTCGCCAACGAGGCGGTCGTGCTCGACGACCGGGACATGGGCCGCGAGACCGCCAGCGAGGGTCGCTTCGGCTACGCCAGCCGGCACCTCCTGATCCAGCTCGACCCCGAGGACGCCCACGCCGCGGAGGTGCACCCCGACCTCGTGGGGCAGCGGGTGCAGGTGCAGATCCGCACCGTCCTGCAGCACGCCTGGGCGGAGTTCGAGCACGACATCCGCTACAAGGGCAGCATCCCGGCCGTCCAGCGGGCCGAGTTCGACCGCCGGTTCACGCTCGCCGCCGGCCTGCTCGAGCTCGCCGACCGTGAGTTCTCCACCATCCGCGACCGCCTACGGGGAGACGCCGACGCCGTCCGCGAGCAGGCCCGCGACGACGACCCACGCATCGACGCCCAGGAGCTCGCCGCGTTCCTCGCCGGGCAGTACGCCGACGCCGGGTGGTCGCGCGAGAGCCACTACGCCTGGATCTCCGGCCTGCTGCTCGAGCTCGGCATCACCTCGCTCGAGGAGCTGGCCGAGGTCGTGCGGGGCGTCGACTCCGCAGAGCTCGACCGCCGGATGGGCTACAAGAGCCCGACCGGCGCCGTACGCCGTCTCGACGACGCCCTGCTGTCCAGCTACGCCGACGTCTACGTCGCGCTGCACGGCAACGCCCACCGCATCGACCGGCTGCGTGCCCGGTTGGACAAGCTGGCCGACTGACAGCCTCGGGTCGTCCGCCTGAGAGGGGGAGATAACCCCCTCTCAGGCGGACGACCCGGGCTCCGGCATCCGAGCTTGCACTGTGCGCGGGCCCCGCATGCCCCATCATGGGTTCTCGTCGGATGGGGAGTCATGAGCACACGATCGATCAGGTCCGCGCTGGGTGTCGCCCTGTGCCTGGTGATGATCGTCCTGCCGCTGTCCCTGGACGGTCTCGACTTCCGGACCTTCGGCGGCTACCCGGCCGTGGGCTTCGCGGTCGCACTCCTCCTGCTCAGTGGGCGCCGCTGGCTGGGGTGGGCCCTGCTGGTGGAGACGGTCCTCGTCAGTGCCGCCCTCACCCGCACCTACGACATCGCGCCGGTGCTGGGCCTGCTCGGGAGCATCACGGTCACCGTCCCGGCGCTGCTGGTCTGGCACCTGCTGACCCGCGGCGGGCGACGCAGCTTCGAGGTCGACTCACTGGCCGGCGAGCGTCGATTCTTCAGGGCCACGACCCTCGGCGCCGCGGTGTGCGCGGTCATCGGCGGGCTCCTGTCGTTGGCGGAGGTCAGCGCGAGCGATGCGCTGCTCACCGGCCTGATGTCGTTCCTGAGTGCCCTCGCCGCCCAGCTGGCGGTGCTGCCGGTGATCCCACGGAGCCCTCGGTCGAGCCCCGGTCATCCGGCGGAACGGATCCTGATGTGGGTCGTCCTGCTCATCGTCGTCCCAGCCGTGTTCCTCCCCGACAGCTCCCTGCCCGTGGTGTTCCTGCTTCCGGCGGCGCTCAGCTGGAGCGCCAACCGCGGCGCCACGCGTTCGAGCCACTACCAGCTGCTGGTGGTCTCGGTGGCTGCCTACCTCTTCACCTTCAACGGCCGCGGACCCTTCGCCCAGACCCCCGCCGGCATGCCGGAGATCACCGGCCCGATCATGCTCTACCTCTTCCTCGTCGCCTCCGCCTACGCCGCGATCCCGATCTCGGCCAGCATCTCCCGCCTGCAGGCGGTGACGGCTGAGGCCACCGCGTCGGCGTCGACGATGGAGCGGTTGTTCGAGTCGGCCCGGCAGTCGATGATCATCACCACCGACGCGATGGGCGTCATCACCCGCGTCAACCGGGGAGCCGAGCTGATCTTGGGGTACGACGCGGCCGAGCTGCTCGGCCGCAACCCGGCGGTCCTGCACAGCGAGGAGGAGCTCGTCCGGCAGGCGCGCCGGCGCGGGCTCGCCGACGACGACTTCCGGGGGACCGTCGAGGCGATGGCGAAGTCGGGCGAACGCTGGGACTGGGAGGTCGTCACCCGTAACGGACCCGCGCTTCGTCTCGGTGAGTCTCACCACCATCGTCGACGACGACGACTCCCTGATCGGCTACCTCGCGGTGGGGGAGGACACCACGGAGCGGCACGTGGCCGATGAGGCGATGCGGGCGGCCCTCGAGCACGAGCACGAGTCGGTCAAGCGGCTGCGCGAGGTCGACCGGGTCAAGCGGGAGCTGGTCTCCAACGTCAGCCACGAGCTGCGCACGCCGATCACGAGCATCCACGGGTACGCCGAGCTGCTGGCCGACGAAGCGATGGGCGGGCTCACTGGTGACCAGCTGGAGGTCGTGGCCCGCATCGACCGCAACAGCCAGCGGTTGATCCGCCTGGTTGAGGACCTGCTCACCCTCTCCAAGCTGGAGTCGGGCGCGCTGGTGCTGCACCGCAGCTGCACCGACCTGGTGGCGCTGGTCGAGGAGGTGGGGATGCTGCTGGAGGAGCAGCTTCGCGCCCGGTCGCTCGACCTGCGGCTGCACGTGCCCGACCAGGCGGTGACCCTGTGGGCCGACGCCCACGAGCTCGAGCGGGTGCTGGTCAACCTGGTGGGCAACTCCATCAAGTTCACCCCCGACGGGGGCCGCATCGACGTGACGTTGAGCGACGACCCCGATTGCGCGGTGATCACCGTGGCCGACAACGGTCTGGGCATCGCCCTCGAGGAGCAGGAGAAGCTCTTCGGCAGGTTCTTCCGGGCGTCGTCGGCCATCGACAACTCCATCCAGGGCACCGGGCTCGGGCTCTCCATCGCGCACGCGGTCGTGACCGCGCACGGCGGGACGATCGACGTCGAGTCCCAGCCGGAAGAGGGCACCACGATGAACGTCCGGCTGCCGCGTGACGACGAGGCCGTCGACGAACCGCTCTTCCGACACTGACTCGTCGGTTGGCACAGTGTCGTATGCGCCCGGTCCCGTTCGTGGGATGGGTGACGGGGGGCCACTCGGGCCCCTCCCACTCGAGGAGGACACCATGACGCAGTACCTGCTTTCCGTGCACGGCTCGGTCGACGACCCGACACCCGACAAGGAGGAGATGCAGCAGATGTTCGACGCGGTCGGCCGGTTCAACGAGTCGGTCCAGCAGGCCGGCGCCTGGGTCTTCGCCGGGGGCCTGCACCCGATCGAGTCCGCCACCACCGTCGACGGCCGCGGTGACCAGCCCGTCGTCTCGGACGGTCCCTTCGCCGAGAGCAAGGAGTACCTCGGTGGCTTCTGGGTCATCGAGGCGCCCGACCTCGACGCGGCGCTCGACTGGGCCGCCAAGGGTTCGAAGGCGTGCCGCGGCAAGGTCGAGGTCCGGCCCTTCCAGGAGGACTAGTCCCGATGGTGCCGGGCGACGCTGACACCTCCGCGGAGATCTCCCGCATCTTCCGCGAGGAGTACGCCGCCGTCGTCGCCGCGCTGGCCCGCCGCTTCGGTGATCTCGACATCGCCGAGGAGGCGGCCGGCGAGGCGGTCGTGGCGGCGTTGGAGCGGTGGCCGGGTGGCGGCGTACCCCCGAACCCGGGCGGCTGGCTCACCACGACCGCCCACCGCAAGGCGATCGACCGCATCCGCCGCGAGTCCACCCGGGACACCAGGCATCGGCAGGCAGCCATGACCCACGACGACACACCGCCACCCGACACCGGCCCGGTCCAGGACGACCGGCTCCGGCTCGTCTTCACCTGCTGCCACCCGGCGCTCGCACCGGCCGCCCGGGTGGCGTTGACCCTGCGTCTCATCACCGGGCTCACCGTGCCCGAGATCGCGGCGGCGTTCCTCGTCCCGGAGACGACCATGGCTCAGCGCATCACCCGGGCGAAGGCCAAGATCAAGGCGGCGAGGGTGCCCTACCGGGTGCCGCGCGCCGAGGACCTGCCCGCCCGCACCGCCGGGGTCCTCGCCGTGGTCTACCTCGTCTTCAACGAGGGCTACCTGGCCACCGCCGGCGAGGAGTCCGTGCGCGACGACCTGTGCGAGGAGGCGATCCGGCTGGCCCGGCTGCTGCGGGTGCTGCTGCCGCGCGACCCCGAGGTCGTCGGCCTGCTGGCGCTGATGCTGCTCACCCATGCCCGTCGACCCGCGCGGGTCAGCGACGGCGTGCTCGTGCCGCTCGACGAGCAGGACCGCACCCGGTGGCGACGGGACCTCGTCGACGAGGGGCACGAGCTGGTGCGCGCGTGCCTGGCGCTCAACCGGCCCGGGCCCTACCAGATCCAGGCCGCCGTCAACGCCGTCCACACCGACGCGGCGACCGCCGCCGACACCGACTGGTCGCAGATCGCCGCGCTCTACGGGCAGCTGGCGAGCATCGACCCCTCACCGGTCGTCGCGCTGAACCGGGCGGTCGCCGTGGCCGAGCTCGACGGTGCCGAGGCGGGGCTCGAGCTGGTCGACCGCCTCGACCTCGCGACGTACCACGCGTGGCAGGCGACCCGGGCCGACCTCCTGCGCCGGCTGGGCCGGCACGCCGAGGCGCGGGCGGCGTACGACGCGGCGATCGCCCTGATCGACAACGAGGCCGAGAGAGCGTTCCTCGAAAGGCGTCGTTCAGGGCTGATGTGACGGCGGTCATGTCCGCTAGGGTGCAGCGGTTCTGCTAACTCGGAGGTGACGATGAACCGCACATGGGCCTTGATCTGCCTGCTCCTGGCGCCGGCTGTGATCCTGCCGCTACTGGTCGGGATCTACGACAAGACCGACCCGACACTGCTCGGGTTCCCGTTCTACTACTGGTTCCAGTTCGCACTGATCCCGATGGCGGCGGTGCTGACCATCGCGGCCTTCTACCTGTCCAAGCGCGCCGACCGGGAACGGAAGGCACGCTGATGGATGGCATCGCAGTCGGCATCTTCGTCTTCTTCTTCCTGCTGGTCACCGTGCTCGGCTTCGCGGCCGCCCGCTGGCGCCGCGCCGACCGGCTCGACAACCTCGACGAGTGGGGCCTGGGCGGCCGGGGCTTCGGCACGTTCATCGCCTGGTTCCTCATCGGCGGCGACCTCTACACGGCCTACACCTTCATCGCCGTGCCGGCGACCCTGTACGCCGGCAGTGCCGTCGGGTTCTTCGCGGTGCCGTACACGATCGTGGTCTACCCGCTGATCTTCTTGTTCCTCCCCCGGCTGTGGTCGGTCTCGCACCGGCACGGCTACGTCACCCCCGCCGACTTCGTGCAGGGCCGTTACGACAGCCGACCCCTCGCGACCGCCGTGGCGCTGACCGGCATCCTCGCGACGATGCCCTACATCGCCCTCCAGCTGATCGGCATCGAGGTCGTGCTCCAGGTGATGGGGCTCCAGAGCAGCGAGGAGTCCGCCTGGGTGCTCCAGCACCTGCCGCTGTTCATCGCGTTCGCCGTGCTCGCGGCCTACACCTACTCCAGCGGCCTGCGGGCGCCGGCGCTCATCGCGTTCGTCAAGGACACCTTGATCTACATCGTGATCATCGTCGCGGTGTTCTACCTGCCCTCGCAGCTCGGCGGCTGGGACTCCATCTTCCAGGCGGCGCAGGACAACTTCGACGCCTTCAACACCGAGAACGCCGACGCGATCGCGGCCGGTGAGGTGGCCGGCAAGGCGATGATCCCGCCGGCGGCGGCCCACTGGGCCTATGCGTCCCTCGCGCTCGGCTCGGCGCTGGCACTGTTCATGTACCCGCACTCGGTCACCGCCGTCCTCTCCACCAAGGACCGCTCGGTGATCCGGCGCAACGCGGCCCTCCTGCCGGCGTACTCCTTCCTGCTAGGCCTGCTCGCCCTGCTCGGCTTCGTCGCCATCGCGGCCGGGGTCAAGGTCGAGAACGCCCAGCAGTCGGTGCCGCAGCTGTTCGAGAACGAGTTCCCGAGCTGGTTCGCCGGTGTCGCCTTCGCAGCGATCGGCATCGGCGCGCTGGTGCCGGCGGCGATCATGTCGATCGCGGCGGCCAACCTGTGGACCCGCAACCTCTACAAGGCCTACATCAACCCGGCCGCGACCCCGCAGCAGGAGGCCAAGCAGGCCAAGCTGATGTCGCTGGTGGTGAAGTTCGGCGCGCTGGCCTTCGTGCTGGGCCTCCCCAAGCAGTTCGCGATCAACCTGCAGCTGCTCGGCGGCGTCTGGATCCTGCAGACCATGATCGCGATCGTCGCGGGGCTCTACACGCGCTGGTTCCACCGATGGGCGCTGTTCACCGGCTGGGCGGTCGGCATGCTCTGGGGCACCTGGACGGCGTACGGCGTCCCGGTGCCCGGCGATCCCGGCTCGCACTTCGGCGGACCGCTCACGGCCTTCCCGTTCACCGAGACGAAGGTCTACATCGCACTGGTCGCGTTCCTGCTGAACCTGCTCGTGGCTGTCGTGCTGACCGTGGTGCTGCGGGCGATGAACGTCGACGAGGGTGTCGACCAGACCCGTGAGGACGACTACGTCGCCGACGCCGGCGACGAGGGCGTCGAGCCGGAGCTGGACCCCTCGGCTCCCGCGCACCCGTAGTCCCGCCGCTGGTTGAGGTGCGGAGGAGCGCTGGCGACCGCACCTCGACCAGCGGGCCGGGTGTCAGACGTCGATGGCCCGGTTCACCCACACGCTCGTGACCTCCATGCCGACCTTCTCGTAGAGCGGCAGGGCGCCGGTGCGGGAGTCGGTGGAGAGGCCGGACACCGTGGCGCCGTGCGCCCGGCCCACGGCGAACGAGTCGACGAGCAGCACCTGGGCTAGGCCCCGGCCGCGCTGGTCGCGACGGACGGCGAGGCGCTCGACGTACACCTCGTCCCCGGCCCTGATGACGTACGAGACGCCCACGACCTCACCGGACGGGTCGGTGACGACGCGCAGGTTCCACGGCTCGAAGCCCGGCCGCAGCCACATCCCCGCGGCACAGTCCTCGAACGACTGGCGGTCGCGGTCGGACCACTCGAGGAAGGCGTCCTCGATGACCGTCCACACCGTACGACGGTCGGCCTCGGTCGCCTCGCGCACGACGTACCCCTCGGGCAGTGGCCGCTCGACGATGTCGCGCCCGGCAGGAAGCTTGAGGATCCAGCTCGACCACCGCACGTGGTAGCCCAGTGCCGCGAGCAGCCGGTCGCCCGGCGAGCCCTCGGGCACCGGCATGCCGATGCGCACTCCTCCGCGAGCGCGCACCGTCGACTGCATCCAGCGGGCGAGCGCCGTACCGATGCCTCGACCGTTGAGGTCGGGGTGCACGGCGGCGTCTCCACGATCGTGCCCGGACACCTCGGCATAGCCGACGAGCCGGTCGCCGTCGAAGACGCCGATCGTCGAGGCGGCGATGTCGAAGCTGGGCCGCTGCCAGTCGGACACGATGTCGGCCTCCTCGATCTCGACCGTGCCGACATCGTGCAGCTCGACCGCGGCCATGACCTCGAAGACCGCTCGCGCGTCGGCGGCGGTGAGGGGGCGGCTGGTGAGCCCGTCGGGCAGGGCGTCCAGGGGGCCGGCGAGCGCTTCCACCAGCCCAGTGTGCGGCCCGCTCGACGCGACTGTCATGCGATTTTCGGCGTGGAGTCGGCGTGGAGTCGGCGAGGCGCCGGAGCCCCCCGGTCTCCGACGCCTTGCCGACATCACAGTAGGCCTGCCGAAATCACATACGGCTGACACAATCTGTGAAATCGGCTCCAATCTTCGCGACGCAGGACCAGACTCGGGAGTCCCATGGACGACGACGACGCCGCCACGTTTCCGGCCGTCCTGACCAAGGCCATCGCGGACCGCCGGATGACCCTCCAGGGCCTCTCGGATCGGCTCGCCCGCCGCGGCATCAAGCTCAGCGTCGCGACACTGAGCTACTGGCGGTCCGGCCGGCGCCACCCCGAGCGCACCGCGTCGCTCGAGGCACTCGACGCGCTCGAGGAGATCCTGGCCCTGCCGACGGGTCACCTGCGTCGCGGGCTCGGACCGTCGAAGCGGCCCGGCCCACCCCGACGGGAGCTGACCTACGAGGAGCTCGTGGGTCCTCAGGTGGCGGCGCTGGTCAGGCAGCTCGGCTTCCCCGACGGAGCCCAGGCGACCGAGCTGAGCAGTCACAGCATCATGGACGTCCGCGCCGACGGGACGCTGGAGAAGATCACCTGGCGCGGCGTCTGGCAGGCCGATGTGGACGGCGTGGACCGGGTGCCGCAGGCGGTCACCGCCCAGTCGGGTGGCGACGATCCGGGCCGGGCCGTCGTGACCCCGGTCTCCGGCTGCCGGGTCGGCCGGATGGTGTCCGACGCGGGCGAGTGCGCCCATGCCTACGAGCTGATCTTCGATCGCCCGCTCAAGAGAGGCGAGACGACGATCATCGAGTACGTCATGAGCGGTCTCGGCGAGGTCCGCGACACCGACTTCCACCTGTCGATCAAGCGACGCATGAACGAGCTGGTGATCTGGGTGCGCTTCCATCCCGACAGCCGCGCCCACAGCTGCGAGTCCTACACCCGGATGGACGGCAAGGAGGTCGTCGCGGCGCTGGACCAGCCCGGCCACACCGCCCACCTCGTGCTCCACGGCTTCGGGCCCGGCATCGCCGGGATTCGGTGGTCCCTGGACCCCGCGTGAGCGGGGTCGCACCCGGCACGAATCCCCCGCAGCGGCGTCGAGCCACTACCGTTGACGGGTGGACGACGACCTGAGCACCGACCAGCCGACCTTTGCCGACCTCGGACTGGACGCCCGTGTGCTCAAGGCGGTGACCGATGTGGGCTACGAGTCTCCCTCCGCGATCCAGGCGGCGACCATCCCGCCGCTGCTCGACGGGCGCGACGTCATGGGCCTGGCCCAGACCGGCACGGGCAAGACCGCAGCGTTCGCCCTGCCGATCCTCTCCAACCTGGACACGCGTCAGAAGTCGCCCCAGGCCCTGGTGCTCGCACCGACCCGTGAGCTCGCGCTCCAGGTCTCCGAGGCCTTCGAGAAGTACGCCGCCCGCCTACCCGGCATCCACGTCCTGCCCGTCTACGGCGGCCAGGGGTACGGCGTACAGCTCTCCGCCCTGCGTCGAGGAGTGCACGTCGTCGTCGGCACCCCGGGCCGGATCATGGACCACCTCGAGAAGGGCACGCTCGACCTCTCGCAGCTGCGGTTCCTGGTGCTCGACGAGGCCGACGAGATGCTCAAGATGGGTTTCGCGGAGGACGTCGAGACGATCCTGTCCGGCACCCCCGACACCAAGCAGGTCGCGCTGTTCTCGGCGACCATGCCGGCCGCGATCCGCCGGATCACCGCCAAGCACCTCAAGGACCCGGTCGAGGTCACCGTCAAGAACAAGACGCAGACGGTCTCCACCATCACCCAGCGCTACCTGATCGTCGCCTACCCGCAGAAGATCGACGCCCTCACCCGCATCCTCGAGATGGAGAACTTCGAGGGCATGATCGTGTTCGTCCGCACGAAGAGCGAGACCGAGGTGGTGGCCGAGAAGCTGCGGGCCCGGGGCTTCTCGGCCCAGGCGATCAACGGCGACGTGGCGCAGGTGCAGCGGGAGCGCACCATCAACCAGCTCCGCACCGGCAAGCTCGACATCCTCGTCGCGACCGACGTCGCGGCCCGCGGCCTCGACGTCGAGCGCATCAGCCACGTCGTCAACTTCGACATCCCGACCGATCCGGGCTCCTACGTCCACCGCATCGGCCGCACCGGCCGGGCCGGCCGCAAGGGCGACTCGATCGCGTTCGTCACCCCCCGCGAGAAGCACCTGCTGCGGTCGATCGAGAAGGCCACCCGGCAGCCGATCACGCAGATGCAGCTGCCGACCGTCGAGGACATCAACGAGTCGCGGCTCAACCGCTTCGACGACGCGATCACCGCGATGCGCGCCGACGCGGAGCGGCTCGACTTCTTCCGCGAGGTGGTCGGTCACTACGTCCGCGAGAACGACGTGCCCGAGCTCGACGTCGCCGCCGCGCTGGCTGCCGTGATGTATGCCGACAGCCCGCTGCTGATCGACGCGCTCCCCGAGCCGGCGGCCCGGACCTTCCAGGGCAACGACAAGGAGCGCCCCGAGCGCAGCGGCAAGCCCCGTGAGCGGGGCGGCCCGCCCGCACGTGCTCGTCGCGTCGGCAACGACGCCAACCTCGCGACGTACCGGATCTCCGTCGGTCGCCGGCACAAGGTCGAGCCGCGCCAGATCGTCGGCGCGCTGGCCAACGAGGGTGGGCTGGGGCGCGCCGACTTCGGCCGGATCGACATCCGGATGGACCACTCGCTGGTCGACCTGCCGATCGAGCTGCCCGCCGGCGCCTGGGACCGGCTGCGCGACACTCGCATCTCCGGCAAGCTCATCGAGCTGAGCAAGGACACCGGCTCCCCGCCCCCGCGTCGCGGTGGAGACGACGACCGGCCGCCCCGCAAGGCGCGGCACAAGTAGTCGCGTGGGCCAGCCAGGTCAGTGACGCTGAAGAGCCCCGAAGCCGGTCGGCTTCGGGGCTCTTCGCCTGCTGCGGGTGCTGGTGCCGGAGGGTCAGGCGTTCTTGATCGCCGAGATGTCGAACTCGAGGACGATCTTGTCGGAGACCAGGACGCCACCGGTCTCGAGCGCGGCGTTCCAGGTCAGGCCCCAGTCCTTGCGGCTGATCGTGGTGCGGCCCTCGAAGCCGATCCGCACGTTGCCGAACGGGTCCTGGGCCGAGCCGGACTCCTCGAAGGGGATCGTGACGGACTTGGTGGTGCCCTTGATGACGAGGTCGCCGGTGATGTTCCAGTCGGAGCCGTTGCGCTCGACCGACGTCGAGGTGAACGTGATCTCGGGGAAGCTCTCGGCGTCGAAGAAGTCGCCCGACTTCAGGTGACCGTCGCGGTCGGCGCTGCCCGTGTCGACGGAGGCGACCTGGAGGACGACGTTGACCGAGGAGGCGGCGGGGTCCGTGGCGTCGACGTGCGCGGTGCCGGCGAAGTCCTGGAACTGGCCGCGGACCTTGGTGACCATCGCGTGCCGGGCGGTGAAGCCGAGTCGCGAGTGCGAGACGTCGAGCGTGTAGTCGCCGGTGATGTCGTCGATGGCGGTGGTGGGGGCGTCGAAGTCCTGCTGCGTCATGGGATCTCCTGGGTAGTTGATTGTATTTTCAACTACCTCAACAACAAGGAGCCCGATTCATTCCCGGGGGTGGCGTCGACGGTGGCGCGCGTCAGGCTGCGTGCGGGTGGGGCAGGCCCGGAGTGGGCGCGTCGCTGACCCAGTGCGCCTCCATGTGGGTGCGGCCGCGCTCGTCGCGGACCTCGAACCACTGCATGTGCAGACCCCCGACCTGGCCCTGCTGGCCCTGCTGGGTCATCTGTGCGCTGCTCATGTGACACCTCCTGTTCACCTGCTGTTCATCAGACTACGCGAATCCCCACCTGCGCGCCAACCATCGCCTGGGTCGAGTGGCGTTCTCCCCACTCCGAGGAGGAGCGGCCGACGACACGCCGAGGACTCCTCCACCTGAGCCTGTGACGCTGCCGAGACGGGACGTGTCCAGCGATCAGACAAGCGTCGATCTGCCCGAATTCGGGCAGGAAGTTGCGATCGCGGTCGCTGGAACCGCAGGATCGGCGGGTGCCTGCCGATCAGTCCCGTACCGACGACCTCGTGGCGCACGTGGTCGTGACCACCGGGCTCTCGGCCCCCGAGGCGCGAAGGGTCGTCGACGACGTCGTCGCCTTCTTCCGTGAGCCGGCGGAGGCCTACGTACGGCGTCGGCACACCGAGCTCAAGACCTACGGCGCCAAGAACCCCGAGATCTACGACCAGATCGCCACCGAGCTGGCCCAGCGGGTGGTCGCTGCGCCCGAGCTCACCACCCGGCAGCTACGCCGGATCATCTACGGCTGAACGGAGACAGACATGTGCGGCATCGTCGGCTACATCGGGGCCCAGCAGGCGCCACCGATCCTGCTCGAGGGCCTCAGCCGGCTGGAGCACCGCGGCTACGACTCGGCGGGCCTCGTCGTCCGCGCCGACGGTCGCGGCTCCAGCGCCCTCAAGGTCGCCAAGCGCGCCGGCCGAGTGCGGGACCTCGCCGAGGGGCTGCCCAAGCGGTTCACCGGCACGGCCGGCATCGGGCACACCCGCTGGGCCACGCACGGCCCGGCCAACGACGTCAACGCGCATCCGCACACCGATGCGGGTCAGCGGGTGGCCGTCGTGCACAACGGCATCATCGACAACGCCGCCACCCTGCGCGCCCAGCTCACCGCCGACGGTGTCGAGCTGGTCTCGGACACCGACACCGAGGTCATCGCGCACCTGATCGGGCGGTCGGAGGCCGACACCCTGGAGGGCAAGGTCAGCGACGCGCTGTCGGTGATCGACGGCACGTGGGGCCTGGCCGTGCTGCACGCCGACTTCCCCGACCGGATCGTCGTGGCCCGCAACGGCAGCCCACTGATCGTGGGGGTGGGCGACAAGGAGATGCACGTCGCCTCCGACCTGGCCGCCCTGGTGCGGCACACCACCACCGTGGCGATGCTCGACGACGGTGAGCTCGCGACGGTCACGGCCAACGGGTTCACCACCTTCCGTCACGACCTGACGGCCACCGCGAAGGCGGCCACGCGCGTCGACGTCGACCCCACGTCGTACGAGGCCGGCGAGCACGCGTCGTACATGCACAAGGAGATGCTCGAGCAGCCCGCCGCCGCCGAGCGGATGCTGCGCGGCCGGCTCGACGAGCGCTTCGGCGCGACCCACCTGGGCGGGCTGAACATGGAGCCCCGGGAGTTCCGCGCGATGCGGAGGGTGAAGATCCTCGGTTGCGGCTCGGCGTACTACGTGGGCCAGATGGGCGCCGGCCTGATCGAGGACCTCGCGCGCATCCCGGCCGATGCCGAGGCGGCCAGCGAGTTCCGCTACCGCAACCCGATCATCGAGCCCGACACGCTCTACGTCGTGGTCAGCCAGTCCGGTGAGACCATCGACTCCCTGCTGGCCGTGCAGGAGATCCGGCGCAAGGGCGGGCGGGTCATCGGCCTGGTCAACGTCGTCGGCAGCGCGATCGCGCGCGAGTGCGACGGTGGGATCTACCTGCACGCCGGGCCCGAGGTCGCGGTGGCGAGCACCAAGGCGCTCACCAACATGTTCCTCGGCTTCGCCCTGCTGGCGATCCAGCTCGGCCGGGTGCGCGACCTCTCGATCGCCGACGGCAAGCGGCTGGTCACGGCGCTGTCCGCGCTGCCCGGGCAGATCGAGGAGATCCTCGGCAAGGAGGAGGAGTACGCCGCCGTGGCGCGCACCCTCGCCGAGGCGCCGAGCCTCTTCTTCATCGGCCGCGTGCGCGGATTCCCGGTGGCGCGGGAGGGCGCGCAGAAGTTCAAGGAGATCAGCTATCGGCACGCCGAGGCGTACCAGACCTCCGAGCTCAAGCACGGTCCACTGGCGCTGATCGACCCCGCCCTGCCCACCGTGGCGGTCGTGCCGGCCGACGACCTGACCGATCGCAACGTCGGGGCCCTGCACGAGATCGCCGCCCGACGCGGCCCGCTCGTCGTGGTCACCCACGCGGACGTCGATCTCGGCGGGGTCGCGGCCACGCGTCTCGACGTACCGAGGAGCGAGCCGGAGCTGGACCCGATCCTGATGACCCTTCCGCTCCAGCTGCTGGCCTACCACGCCGCCCTGCACCTGGGTCACGACATCGACAAGCCCCGCAACCTCGCCAAGTCGGTCACGGTCGAGTAGCGCGCGGGCCGGGTCTCGAGGATCGTTGGTCGAGTGCCCGCGAGGGACGAGGTTCGGTGGTCGAGTGCCCGCGAGGGACGAGGATCGGTGGTCGAGTGCCCGCGACGGACGAGGATCGGTGGTCGAGTGCCCGCGAGGGACGAGCGGGTGTATCGAGACCGAGATGACGGCGCGGCTGGGCGGGGTCTCGATACGCTCGCTGGCGCTCGCTACTCGACCACCGAGGGAAGCCGGGCGCTCGCTACTCGACCACCGAGGGAAGCCGGGCGCTCGCTACTCGACCACCGAGGTTCGGTGGTCGAGTGCCCGCGAGGGACGAGCGGGTGTATCGAGACCGAGATGACGGCGCGGTCGGGTGGGGTCTCGATACGCTCGCTGGCGCTCGCTACTCGACCACCGAGGGAAGCCGGGCGCTCGCTACTCGACCACCGAGGATCGTTGGTCGAGTGCCCGCGAGGGACGAGCGGGTGTATCGAGACCGAGATGACGGCGCGATCGGGTGGGGTCTCGATACGCTCGCTGGCGCTCGCTACTCGACCACCGAGAGAAGCCGGGCGCTCGCTACTCGACCACCGAGGGAGCCGGGCGCTCGCTACTCGACCACCGAGGGAGCCGGGCGCTCGCTACTCGACCACCCGAGAAAGGCCGGGCGGTCGCTACTCGACCACCGAGGGAAGCGGGGCTTTGATAGACAGGTGCCATGCACCTCCGGACCGGTTCGGCGGCCCTCGCCCTTGCTGCGCTCTCCCTCACCCTGACCGCCTGCGACCTGCCCTGGTCGGACGGCCCCGACCCCGAGCCGGTGCTCGACGAGCTGGCCGGAGCGCTCGAGGCGGGTGAGGTGCCGGCCGAGCTCGTGCCCGTGCTCGCGGGGGTGGCCGACCTCCCGCACTCGGTCACGGCGGCGACCGCGCAGGTCGACCAGGACACCGCGACGTCCGCGCTGACGTGGCAGTGGGAGGTGGCGGGGCAGCCCTGGCAGTACGACGTGCCGGTCGAGCTGAGTCTCGTCGGGGACGACTGGCAGTTCGACTGGACCCCGGCGCTCATCCACCCCGATCTGGGCGACGGCGACACCCTCTCCACCACCACGATCGATCCGGCCCGCGGCCCGATCACCGGTGCGGGCGACCTGCCGCTGGTGACCGGGCGCGACGTGGTGCGGGTCGGCATCGACCGCACCCTGGTCGAGCCGGCTCAGGCCGACGCGTCCGCCCGGGCGCTGGCCGCGCTGATGGAGGTCGACCCGGAGCGGTTCGCGACCTCGGTCGTCGCGGCCGGCGAGAAGGCGTTCGTCGAGGCCATCGCGCTACGCAGTCAAGACGTCGACCCGGCGCTCTCCACCGGGCTCGCGGCCATCCCCGGCGCCCGCGCCGTACCCGGCACCCAGCAGCTCGGCCCCACCCGCGGCTTCGCGGCGCCCATCGTCGGCGCCGTCGGGCCGGTGACCGCCGAGATGGTCGCGAGAGATCCCGACACCTACGCCGCCGGAGACGTGGCCGGGCTGTCCGGACTGCAGGCGAGGTACGACGACCAGCTGCGCGGCACCCCCGGCCTGGTGGTCAACCGGGTCGGTGACGACGGGGAGGAGGAGGTCTTCCGGGTCGACGAGGTGGACGGGCAGCCGCTCGCCACCACCCTCGACGAGGACCTCCAGATCGCGGCCGAGAAGATCCTCGCCGACGTCGGACCAGCCAGCGCGCTGGTGGCGATCCGGCCCTCCGACGGGGCGATCCTGGCCGCCGCCAACGGCCCCGGCGCGGGGGGCTACAACAACGCGACGTTCGGCCAGTTCGCCCCGGGCTCGACGTTCAAGACCGTCAGCAGCCTGGCCCTGCTGCGGGCCGGACTCACGCCTGACACACCGGTGCCGTGCACGGCGTCGGTCGTGGTCGACGGCAAGCGGTTCGAGAACTACGACGACTATCCGGGCGACCGTCTCGGGACCATCCCGCTGCGCACGGCCCTGGCCAACTCCTGCAACACCGCCTTCATCTCCCAGCGCGACAAGCTCCCCGAGGGCGGCCTCGCCGACGCGGCCGCGGCCCTGGGGCTCGGGGTCGACCACGACCTCGGCTTCCCGGCGTACTTCGGCCAGGTCGCGCCGCCGGCCAGCGACACCGAGGGTGCGGCCGACATGATCGGCCAGGGCAGCGTGCTCGCCTCCCCGATGACGATGGCCGCGGTGATCGGCTCCGTCCAGGCCGGGCACACCGTCGTACCCAGGCTGCTGTCCGCGACCGCGGCGACCGAGCCGGCGCCGATCCCCGAGGCCGACGCGCTGCGGAAGATGATGCGCGGCGTGGTCACCGGTGGCAGCGGCACGTTCCTCGCCGGGCTGCCCGGCCCGCCGGTGATCGCGAAGACCGGCACCGCCGAGTTCGACCGCGACGGCAAGCGCCTGCTGCACGCCTGGATGGTCGCCGCACAGGGCGATCTGGCGGTGGCGGCGTTCGTCGACGTGGGCCTCGGCGGCCGCCGTACGGCGGGACCGCTGCTCGAGGCGCTGTTGCGCGCGGCGCGCTGAGACGCGTCGTGAACACCGTGAAAATGGCGGAGCCCCTTGCCGCATGGGGTCGGCAAGGGGCTTGCGCTGACAGACCTTGCGGCGAGTCGTGACAATGTTCGCACGGCGGGACAGCGCGCGTCACAACTCCGCCGAATGGCAAGGCAAAATCCAGATCCGGTCCAGACGAGGTGAGGCACATGTCCGACTTCAAAGACCTGCTGTTCATCGGCGGCGAGTGGCGAGAGGCCGCTGACGGCAAGAGGTTCGACGTCATCGACCCGGCCGACGAGTCGGTGCTGGCGAGCGTCGCCGACGCTGCCGAGGCCGACGCGATCGAGGCCCTCGACGCCGCCGTCGAGGCTCAGGCGGCCTGGGCCGCGACGGCCCCGCGCGAGCGCGGCGAGATCCTGCGGGCGGCGTACGAGCTGCTCGTCGAGCGCTCCGACGACGTCGCCCGGCTGATCAGCCTCGAGATGGGCAAGCCGCTGGCCGAGGCGGCGGGGGAGGTCGCCTACGGCCGCGAGTTCCTGCGCTGGTTCAGCGAGGAGGCGGTACGCATCCACGGTCGCTGGATGAGCGCCCCCGACGGCCGGAGCCGGCTGCTGACTCTGAAGAAGCCGGTCGGGCCGTGCCTGTTCGTGACCCCCTGGAACTTCCCGCTCGCCATGGGCACCCGCAAGATCGGGCCGGCGCTGGCCGCCGGCTGCACGATGGTCGTGAAGCCGGCGGCGCAGACGCCGCTGACGATGCTCGAGCTGGCTGCGATCTTCGCCGAGGCCGGCGTGCCAGCGGGCGTGCTGAACGTGGTGACGACCAGCTCGTCGGCCGAGATCGGCCAGGCCGTGATGGGCGATGACCGGCTGCGCAAGGTCAGCTTCACCGGGTCGACCGGGGTCGGCAAGGTGCTCGTCAGGCAGTCCGCCGACAACCTGCAGCGCGTGTCGATGGAGCTGGGCGGCAACGCCCCCTTCCTCGTCTTCGATGACGCCGATCTCGATGCCGCCGTCGACGGCGCCATGGTCGCCAAGATGCGCAACATGGGCGAGGCCTGCACCTCGGCCAACCGGTTCCTGGTGCACTCGTCGGTGGTCGAGGAGTTCGCGACCAGGCTGGCCGAGCGGATGTCGGCGCTGACCGTCGGCCGCGGCCAGGACGACGGAGTCGATGTGGGGCCGCTGATCGATCCGGCCGCCGTCGAGTCGGTCGGGCAGCTCGTCGTGGACGCGGTCCACGACGGCGCCAGGGTCGTGTGCGGAGGCGAGGCGCCGCAGGGCGCCGGCTACTACTACCCGCCCACCGTGCTGGTCGACGTGCCCGCCGAGGCCCAGATCAACACCGTCGAGATCTTCGGACCGGTGGCGCCGATCACCAGCTTCGAGACCGAGCGTGAGGCCGTCGCCGCGGCCAACGCGACCGAGTACGGCCTGGTCGCCTACGTCTACACGCGCGACCTGGCCCGCTCGCTGCGGCTGGCCGAGTCGCTGGAGTTCGGCATGGTCGGGATGAACACCGGTCTCGTCTCCAACCCCGCTGCACCGTTCGGTGGGGTGAAGTCGAGCGGTTTCGGTCGCGAGGGCGGCTTCGAGGGGATCGAGGAGTACCTCGACACGACGTATGTCGCGCTGCCGGTGACCGAGCTCGACTGATGGAGCTGTTCGCCGACGTCGGCACGCAGTACGGCGACTTCGCGGCCTCCGCCGCGGACTCGCCCTGCTTCGAGGCGTGGGCGCGGGCGGTGCTGGACGACCCGGAGGTGCTTGCCTGGATCGCGACCCTGCCGGGCATCAAGCAGCAGCCCAACCTGGTGTTCGCTGCGGCCCGGTGGCACGGCGTACCCGCTCCCGGGCCGTACTCCGGGCTGCGTGACGCCCTGCTCGCCGACGACTCGACCGGGGGCACGATCCGGGCGACGATCATGGCGCGGGCCACCCAGACCAACGAGGTCGGGCGGCTGGCCACGCTCGTGCCGGCCCTCACCCAGGCAGCAGCCGGGCGACCTCTCGCACTGCTCGAGGTGGGGGCGTCGGCGGGCCTGTGCCTGTATCCCGATCGCTGGTCCTACGCGTGGCCGCCGGTCGGGTCGCTGCCCGGCCCGGGTCCGGAGCTGCGGTGCGCGGTGACCGGGCCGATGCCGGTCCCCGCCGTGCTGCCTGACGTGGCCTGGCGTGGCGGCCTCGACCTGCACCCGCTGTCGGTGACCGACGCAGACCAGATGGCCTGGCTGGCCAACCTCGTCTGGCCCGAGCAGGACGCCCGCCGTGCGCGGCTCCGGCAGGCCGTCGCGATCGCCGCCGCCGAGCCGCCCCGGCTGGTGCAGGGCGACCTGCTGGCGGATCTGCCGGCGCTGGTGGACGAGGCGTCGGCGTACGGCGAGGTGGTGGTGTTCCACAGCGCGGTGCTGGCCTACGTCGACGAGCCGGGGCGGCGTCGCTTCGAGGCGCTGATGGCGGGGCTGGTCGCCGAGGGCCGGTGCCACTGGGTGAGCAACGAGGGCAGGCGGGTGCACCCGTCGGTCACAGAGACAGCGACGGGGGAGCCGCCCGGTCGGACCGCCTTCGTGCTCGGGCTCGACGGGCGGGCGGTCGCCTGGACGCACCCGCACGGGGCGTCGATGCGGTGGCTGTGAGCCGCCCGTCGGCCGGTGGTCGAGTGCCCGCTGGCGCTCGCTACTCGACCGGCGAGTGGCCACGGATCGTGACGCGGTAGCGCACGAAGCTGGGCACGGCGATCGCCGCGACCACGGTGAGTACGACGACCAGCACGCCACCGCCGGCAGCGGCGGCCGCGGTCCCGACGACTGCGGCGGTCGCGCCGTGGGCGACATCGGCGATCCGCGGGCCGCCCGCGACCACCACGATGAAGATGCCCTGCAGCCGGCCGCGCACGGCGTCGGTCGCCACGGTCTGGAGCATGCTCGTGCGGAACGCGGCGCTCGCCATGTCGGCGGCGCCGCCGACGACCAGCATCAGCAGGGCGATCACGAGCATCGCGCGTGGTGACACGTCGGCGAACCCGACGGCGAGTCCGAACCCGGCCATGGCCAGCCCCCACACCACGATGGCGACGAGGACCGCCCTGCCCTGCGCGGAGACCCGCGAGACCCAGCCCGACAGGATCCCGCCGATCACGGCGCCCGCAGGGATCGCCGCGAACAGCAGCGCGAACGCCAGCCCGCCCTCCTCCGGTCCGGCGAAGCTCTCGTGCGCCACCTGGGGGAAGAGCGCGCGCGGCATGCCGAACACCATGGCGATGATGTCGACCACGAAGGACATCAGCAGCACCGGTTGGCCGCGCAGGTAGCCCAGCCCCTCGACGACCGATCGCAGCCCCGGCACCCCGGCCACCGCACCCTCGACCGGCAGGGCCGGCAGCCGCACCACGGCCGACAACGTGGCAAGGAGGGTGATCGTGTCGATGAGGTAGAGCCACTCGAAGCCCAGCACCGGGATCAGCGCACCGGCCACGAGCGGGCCACCGATCGCGCCGGCCTGCATGACGGTCATGTTCAGCGAGTTGGCCGCGGGCAGCAGCTCGTCGCCGACCAGCTTGGGGATCAGGGCGCTGCGCGTCGGCTGGTTGACCGCGAAGAACGCCTGCTGCAAGGAGAACAGGCACAGCAGCGCCCACACGTTCTGCATGCCCAGCACCGCCTGCAGCCAGAAGAGACCGCTGGTGGCGATCAGACCGAGGGTGGTGACCACCAGCATGGTGCGCCGGTCGAAGACGTCGGCCAGCGCGCCGCCGTACAGGCCGAAGACGACCAGCGGGACGAGCCCGAAGACGCCGGTGAGCCCGACGTACGCCGACGAGCCGGTGTCGGCGTAGATCTGCGCCGGCACCGCGACGACCGTGAGCTGGGCACCGATGACGGTGACGATGTTGGCCGACCAGAGCCGGCGGAAGTGCGGGTTCTGCAACGGGCGGGTGTCGGCCACCAGGCCACGGAGCTGCACGCGTGGACGATACGTGCGGATCGCAGCGGTGTTCGAGGTGGGCCAGGCCCCGAGTCGTCCGCCTGACCGGGTCTCATAGCACCCGGTGGGGCGGACGACTCAGCGTCAGGGCGCGTTCGGCAGCCGGCACCGCCAGCGCCCGGTCGCTGGGGATCAGCCCGACCCGGGTACGCCGGTCGAGCAGGTCGCCGACGTCGGCGGCCCCCTCGTGGGTGACCCCGAAGACCAGCTCGGCCAAGGTCGCCGGCACTCCGTCGGCCACCGGGGCAAGCAGGGCCACGTCGTCGAGGCCGGTGACCTCGCGGGCGTTCTCCAGCACCAGCGCGGCATCGGTGCCGAATCGCCGGACCAGCCGTGCAGGCAGCTCGAGCGCGGCCAGCTCGGCGCGGGAGGCTGCGCCGAGCAGCGGCGTCCGCGCCGTCACGCAGGGGCCGGCGTCGAGATCGACGGCGTCCAGGGCGTCCTCGGCCATCCGGCGGTAGGTGGTGAGCTTGCCGCCGACGACCGTGACGACGCCGCTCGTGGACCGCAGCACCGCGTGGGAGCGGGAGAGGTCGGCGGTCGTGCCGTCGCCGCTGTCGAGCAGCGGCCGCAGCCCGGCGTACGCGCCGACCACGTCACTGCGGCGCAGCGGGCGCGCGAACGCCGCCGCCACGACGTCGAGCAGGAAGCCGATCTCGCCCTCCGTGGGCTCGGGGACGTCGGGCACGGCGCCCTCGACCGGCTCGTCGGTGAGCCCGACGTAGATCGTGCCGTCGGGCTGGGGCAGCACCAGCACGAAGCGGTTGGTCTCTCCCGGCACCGGCGCGGTGACCGCGACCCTCAGGCCGGGCAGGGTCTCGGCCCGCAGCACCAGGTGGGTGCCCCGGCTCGGCCGCAGCCGGACCTCGTCGACGAGCGTGCCGGCCCACACTCCGGTCGCGTTGACGACGGCCCGGGCGTGCACGGTGCGGGTGGCGCCGGTGAGCTCGTCCCGCAGCTCGACCCGGTGGCCCGTGGCGGACAGGACCCGGGCACGGGTGCGCACGTGCGCGCCGTACGACGCGGCCGTGCGGGCGATGGTGGTGACCAGCCGGGCGTCGTCCTCGAGCTGGCCGTCCCACGACAGCAGTCCACCGCGCAGCCCGGCCGGGCGCAGGCCGGGAGCCAGCGAGAGAGCTTCGGTCGCGGAGATGCGGCGGGGGTGGGGAAGGGTCTCGGCGGAGGTGTGGGCGCTGCGGCGCAGCAGGTCGCCGGCGGCGAACCCGGCCCGGGTGAGAACGCCCTGGAACCCGCTGACGCTCGAGTTGAGGGGGAGGAGCATCGGCATCGCCCGGGTCAGGTGCGGGGCGGTGAGCTCCATCAGGATGCCCCGCTCGACGGCACTCTCGTGGGCGACGCCGACCTGGCCCCTGGCGAGGTAGCGCAGCCCACCGTGCACGAGCTTCGAGGACCACCGGCTGGTGCCGAAGGCGAGGTCGTGGGCATCCACGGCCAGGGTGGTCAGGCCCCGGGTGACGGCGTCGAGCGCGCAGCCCGCGCCGGTGACGCCCAGCCCGATGACCACGACGTCGACCTCGGTCGGTACGCCCGCCAGGCCGGGCGTGATGCGCGGGATCACGGCGCCAGCGCCCGCTCGACCAGGGTGCGCAGCTCTGCCTCGAGGTCGGCCTCGGTCACCTCGTCGTCGACCATCGTGTGCGCGCTCAGCACGAAGCCGTGGGCGGCCAGCACCAGCGCCCGGGCGATCACCTGCGGGTTGCCGGACCGGATGGTGCCGTCCGCCTGGCCCTCGACGATCGCCTGCTCGATGAGGACGAGGATCGCCTCCTGGGACCGGCCACGCCGGTTGAGCAGGTAGGGCAGGAGCAGCTGGGGGTCGAGCTCGACGATCCGCATGAACAGCTCGTTCTCGCGCAGCGCCCGTACGGTCGTCAGCACGCTCTCCATCAGCGTCTTGCCGTGACTCGCCGCCACCACGCTCGCCCACTCGCGGGTCATCAGGTCGCCGAGCAGCTGGGGCATGTCCGACCACGCGCGGTAGATCGTCATCCGGCTGACGCCGGCCCGGCGGGCGACCTCGGTGAGCGTCGTACGGCGCCAGCCGACGTCGAGGATGCAGGCCCTCGCCGCGTCCAGGTAGGCGTCTAGGGCCTTCGAGGAGTCGTTGTGACGAAGTGACGTCATGTGTCACACTGTAACACATGAGCCCTGTCGAGAACCGCGAGATGCACCCCAGCCGTTGGGGCGATCCGGCCTCGGCCGCCGCCCTGCCCGAGGCCGCCCGGGACCTCATCGGGCTGGCCTTCGGCCTGGCCGACACCCCCGCGGTCGAGACGTCGGAGCTGCCGCTGAGAAGGCTCCCCGCGGAGGCGCTGTCGGAGCTGCGCGCCTTCCTCGGTGACGAGCAGGTGCTCACCGACGACGACAGTCGGCGACGGCGCACCCGCGGCAAGTCGACGCCCGACCTGCTCAAGGCTCGCGCGGGCGACTTCGCCGACGCCCCGGACGTGGTCGTGCGGCCGGCCACCCACGACGACGTGCAGCGGGTCCTCGACCTGGCCGTCGCCCACGGCCTCGCGGTGGTGCCGTTCGGCGGCGGCACCGCCGTGACCGGCGGCCTGGTCGCCCGGCGCGACGGCCTGGCCGGCGTGATCTCGCTCGACCTGCTGCGGATGAAGGCGCTGCGCGACGTCGACCCGATCTCGATGACCGCCACCCTCGAGCCCGGTCTGCGCGGGCCGGAGGCCGAGGCGCTGCTCGCCGAGCACGGCCTGACGCTGGGGCACTACCCGCAGTCGTTCGAGTACGCATCCATCGGCGGCTTCGCCGCCACCCGCTCGTCGGGCCAGTCATCGGCCGGCTACGGCCGGTTCGACGCCCTGGTCATGGCGCTCACCGCGGCCACCCCGTCGGGTCGCCTCGACCTCGGCACGGCACCTGCCAACGCGGCCGGTCCCGACCTGCGCCAGCTGCTGCTCGGCTCCGAGGGCGCGTTCGGCGTCATCACCTCGGTGACGGTGCGGGTCCGCGCGCTGCCCGAGACCACGGCGTACGACGGGTGGCGCTGGCCGTCGTTCGAGGCCGGCGCGACCGCCATGCGCACGCTCGCGCAGTCGGGGCTGACGCCGACCGTCATCCGGCTCTCCGACGAGTCCGAGACCGCGCTGAACCTGGCCCGGCCGGAGTCGATCGGCGCCTCGAGCGACGGCGGCTGCCTGATGATCACCGGCTTCGAGGGCACCCGCGCAGCTGTCGACGCGCGCCGGGTCGCCGTCACCGCGGTCCTCGCGGGCCTCGGTGGCACCCCGCTGGGGGAGGAGGCGGGTGCGGCGTGGGTGCGCGGGCGCTTCCACGCGCCGTACCTCCGCGACTCGCTGCTCGACGTAGGTGTGCTCGTGGAGACGCTCGAGACGGCGACGTTCTGGTCCAACCTGGACCGTGTGTACGCCGATGTGAAGGCCGCGCTGACCGGCGCGCTCGGCGACGGGGCGATCGTGCTGTGCCACCTCTCGCACGTCTACGAGACGGGGGCCTCGCTCTACTTCACCGTCGCCGTCAAGCAGGCCGACGACCCGCTCGCGCAGTGGCAGGAGGCGAAGACCGCGGCCAGCGACGCGATGGTCGACGCCGGAGCCACGATCACCCACCACCACGCGGTCGGCACCGACCACAAGCCGTGGCTGGAGCGCGAGATCGGGCCGGTCGGGGTGCAGGTGCTGCGGGCGGTCAAGGCGTCGCTCGACCCGGCCGGCGTGCTCAACCCCGGGGTGCTGATCCCGTGACGCGCACGTTCACCTTCCTCGTCAACCCGGCCGCCGACGGCGGTGCCGCGCCGGAGGCCGTGGTGCCGGTGGCGCGGGTGCTGCGGCACGCGGGAGCGACCGTCGAGGTGACCTACTCGCCGGGACCGCATGCGATCCGCACGCTGGTGACCGCCGCGGTCGAGCGCGGTGACGTGGTCGTCTCCGTGGGTGGTGACGGCATGCTGTCGTCGCTCGCCGGGCTGGTCTCCGGGCTCCGCGGCACGCTCGGGATCGTGCCCGCCGGTCGCGGCAACGACTTCGCCCGGATGCTCGGGCTCCCCACGTCTCCTGCCCAGCTGGCCTCCCTCCTGCTGGAGGCGCCGCCCCGCAAGGTGGACCTGCTCCGCGTGGGTGACCGGCTGGTCGCCGGCTCGGTCTATGCCGGTGTGGACGCCCGGGCGGCCACGATCGCGGGCCGGGCGCAGCGGGTGCCGAGGTCGCTGCAGTACCCGCTCGCCGCGGCCCGCGCGCTCGCGTCGTACCGTCCCGGACGCTATCGCCTCGACGTCGACGGCTCTGTGCACGAGTTCTCTGCCGCGACAGTGGTGGTGGCCAACTCGGCCTTCTACGGCAGGGGCATGAAGATCGCGCCGGGCGCCGACCTCGATGACGGCCTCCTCGACATCGTCGTGGTCGAGGCAGCCTCGCGGGTCGCGCTGATCCGCTCGCTGCCCAGCCTGTACGACGGCTCGCACGTCGCGCGCCCCGAGGTGACCGTGCTGCGGGGGCAGCGGGTGGGGCTGTCCGGGCGGGCCCGGCGGCCCATCCAGGTCGGCGCCGACGGTGAGCCGCTGGCCGACCTGCCCGCGCTGGCGGCACCGCCGCTCGTGGTCGAGGTGGTCCCGGGAGCGTTGTCGGTGCTCGCCTAGCCTCGGGACGACATCAGGACGAAGGCGGCCGCCACCACGGCCACGGCACCCATCACCGGCCAGAGCAGCCCCGGCGCGGCGGCGTACACGGCCGTCCCGATGGGGCCGGCCAGCATCATGCCGCTGGTGGAGGCGCCGTTGTAGAGGCCCTGGTACTGCCCCACGAGGTGATCGGGCGCCGCGTCGAGCACGTGCGCCGTGGCGGTGGTCTTGTAGAGGATCTCGCCGGCCGTGAGCACGGTCATCGCGAGCACCACCGACACGACGGTCACCGGCAGCCCGAACATCACGGTGCCGACCCCGACGAGGACGTAGCCGGTGGCGATCACGGGGTACGCCGACCGGTGGCGCAGGCGCTGCGTCGCAGGGATCTCCAGCAGCAGGATGATCCCGGAGCCGACCGCGATGACCGTGGCGTACAGGCCGACGGGCGCGCCCGAGTCGCGCAGGTGCAGCGGCAGCGTGGTGTACAGCTGGCGGTAGACGATGTCGACGAGCACCACCCCGACGAGCAGGACCACCAGCGACCGGTCCGCGCGCACGGTGCGCCACAGGCCGGGCCGGGGGCCCTCCTCGACGTCGATGGCGGGTTCCTCCCTGGGCAGCGCCCGGCTCAGGGCCACCCGGATCGCCAGCACGGCCAGGCCGTCGAGGATGAACAGGGCGTCGTAGCTCCACGTGACCACCAGCGCGCCGAGCAGCGGGCCGATCACGAAGCCGGCGTTGGAGGCGGCCCGGTTGATGGCGACGGCGGTGCGCCGGTTGCCGCGAGGCACGGCGAGAGCGGTGAGGGCGCCGGTCGAGACGCCGCCCGTGGCGCTGAGGTAGGCGGCGACCGGGAGGGCCACGACCATCGGCCAGACCGGCAGCCACGGGACGGACATGAGCACGACGGCGCCGACCGACGACGCGACGAGCAGCACCCGGCGATGGCCGAACCGGTCCCCCCAGCGTCCGCCGGTGAAGTTGCCGGCCAGCAGTGCGACCCCGATGACGCCGGAGATCAGTCCGGCCGTCGGCGCGCCGAGATCACGTGGACCGGTCAGGTAGAGCGTGAGGAAGAGGAAGACGAACGCCGTCGCGGAGCCGACGAACCGGGATGCCGCCAGCACCCACACGACGCGGGGCAGCTCGCGGAGATCCACGCGCGGCACCCTCTCACAGGAACCAGCCAGCGGCGGTCAGCCGAACGCCCACACCAGCAGCATCCCCGGCTCCGAGAGCTCCAGGGATCGCCCCGGCTCGTCGGTGATCCGCCAGGCGTCGCCGGACACCGCGTCGAAGACATGCAGCAGCGGCGCCTCCGGAAGGGTGACGGTGGAGGCGACGCTCCCCACCCAGAACGACGCACCCGCCACCCCCAGCGGCAGCTCCGAGCCCCCGGCCACGAGCTGCAGCCCGGGCGCGAGCACCGGCCTGGACGTCGTACGACGAGGGGCGCCGCCCGGGAGGTCCGGCTGCACCCAGGCCTGCACGAACCTGGTCGGCCCGGAGCCCGCGTCCGCGATCTCGGAGTGGGTGATGCCCGAGCCGGCGGACTGCACCTGCACGGTCCCTGGACCCAGCACCGAGCTGTGCCCGAGCGAGTCGGTGTGCGCCAGCGCCCCCGCCAGCACCCACGTGACGATCTCGAGGTCCCGGTGCGGATGGGTCGGGTAGCCGCCTCCCGGCGACACCTCGTCGTCGTTGTGCGCGACCAAAGGCCCGAAGCCCAGGTTGGCCGGGTCGTAGTGCTCGCCGAACGAGAAGGAGTGCGCCGTCAAGCGGTCCAGTCGTCGGGTCACCCGCCTCGACGAAGCGGAGTACAGGTCGGCGGTCATGCGGATATCGTCTCCGGGTGACCGACCGGGAGACAACTGCGCGCCCTGGCGGGCGCGACCTCCCGTTGCTCCCCGCAGGCTTCACGTTCGGCACCAGCACCTCGTCGTACCAGATCGAGGGTGCCGCGGCCGCCGACGGCAAGGGCCGCAGCATCTGGGACACGTTCACCCACGGCGAGGGCCGTGTCGTCGACGGCAGCACCGGCGACGAGGCGTGCGACCACTACCACCGGGTCGACGAGGACGTCGCCCTGATGAGGGGGCTGGGCACCACCGGCTACCGCTTCTCGATCTCCTGGCCGCGCATCCAGCCGACCGGCGTCGGCCCGGCCAACGCGAAGGGCCTCGAGTTCTACGACCGGCTCGTCGACACCCTGCTCGACAACGGCATCGAGCCGATGGCCACGCTCTACCACTGGGACCTCCCGCAGGCCCTCGAGGACGACGGTGGCTGGCTGAACCGCGCCACCGTCGACCGCTTCGCGGAGTACGCCGACATCGTGGGCGCCAGGCTCGCCGACCGGGTCGCGCACTGGATCCCGGTCAACGAGCCCAACGTGGTCACGATGCACGGCTACAGCAGCGGCGTCCACGCGCCAGGCAAGCAGCTGCTGTTCGAGGCGATGCCGGTCGCCCACCACCTGCTGCTCGGGCACGGCCGGGCCGCGATGGCGTTGCGGTCGCACGGCGCCGAGAGCGTCGGCTGCGCCAACAACCACGCCCCGATCTGGCCGGCCAGCGAGGATCCCGCCGACACGGGGATGAGCAAGATCTTCGACCAGCTGTGGAACGGCGTGTACCTGGAGCCGATGCTGCTGGGTCGCTACCCGATCGACATCGAGCCGCTGCTCGAGCCCGTCGTGCTCCCCGGCGACATGGCCACGATCCGCCAGCCGCTCGACTTCTACGGCGTCAACTACTACCACCCGATGCGCGTCGCGGCGGCCGAGGAGGGTGCGGCCACGCCCTTCGAGATGGTCGACATCGTCGGCCACGAGACGACCGACCTGGGCTGGCCGGTGGTGCCCGAGGCGCTCCGTGAGTGGCTGATCCTCTTCCGCGCGCGCTACCGCGCAGCCCTGCCGCCCATCGTCATCACCGAGTCGGGCTGCGCCTACAGCACGGGCCCCGACGCGAGTGGCGTCGTCGACGACCAGCCCCGCATCGACTACCACGACGCCCACATCCGGGCCGTCTCCGATGCCGTCAACCGTGGCGTCGACGTCCGCGGCTACTACTGCTGGTCGCTGATGGACAACTTCGAGTGGGCCGAGGGCTACACCCAGCGCTTCGGCCTCGTGCACGTCGACTTCGAGACCCAGAAGCGCACGCCCAAGCGCTCCTACGACTGGTACGCCGACGTGATCGCCGCGCAGCCGCCCGCGGACGCCTGACCCTCGTCGCGCGCCTGGCTCAGGGGGACCAGTCGTCGGCGCCGTCGTGCCACTCGCGGAAGGTCGTGTCCGCGAACAGCTCGTCCTGCCCGTGCTCCCGCTCCTCGGTGGCCGCGGTCTCCTCGTCGTCGGCGAGGACGATGAGGTCGGCGGGGGAGTCGGTCAGGCGGAAGACGACGACCGAGGACTCGGACGCGTCGCCGGCCTCGAACCACCGCCGCAACGACTCCCGGGTGACCTCCTTGCCGAGGTAGAGCGGCGACCCGCGGACCTCGTCGGCGTGGTCGGTCCCGTTGGGACGCAGCAGGCGGTAGTCGGTGACCATCCAGCTCTTCTCGAAGCGGCCGTCGTCGAGCCCGGTCATGCGGTCGGCCAGGGCATCGACCTGGTCGAGCGTGACGTCCGGGGTCAGCTCGATGTCGATCCACTCGGGGAACTGGAAGCCGGTCCCGGTCTCCACCCCGGCCACGCCCGGCGCCGCTCCGAGGTAGTCGCGGACCGCCTCGCCGCCGTAGTCGGGCCCCGAGCAACCGGTGAGGGCGAGGGCGGCGCAGAGCAGGCCGACCGACCCCCGAAGTCCCATGGGCCCATGCTCGCACGCGGGACCTGTCCGACTGGCCGGCGCGACCGGCTACGGCAGCTGCTGGAGCTTCTCCTCCAGCGACGAGGCGACCTTGTCGGCGAGGAGCTTCAGCGCGACGGGCATCAACGGCTCCAGCACCTTCGCGGCACCCTCCGGGTCGAACTCCGCGTGGTACGTCACCGAGGTGCCGGTGCCGTGGGGCTCCACGGTGATGGTGTCGAGCAGCTTGATCGACCCGGCGTCCCCCGCCAGCTGCAGCCGCGACCCGGCGACGTACTCGGTGACGACGTAGTCGACCTCCTGCTCGGAGCCGAGGAACTTCGAGACGTTGTGGTACGTCGTGCCCACTCCGCCGTCCCCCGACGTGCGCTCAGTGGAGACGGTGGGCGGGTCCCACTCCTCGGTGGTGCGGAAGTCGGACAGGTAGTCCCACACCTTCTGCGGTGCGGTGTCGACGGTCACGGTGCGCTCGACGCTGGGCATGGTCGTCCCTTCGCGTTGGCTGGTCAGGAGCCGGCGTCGACGTCGCCGCGCCAGGCGCCCGACTCGCGGCCCTGGCTCTCGATGAAGTCCTTGAACCGCTCGAGGTCCTTGGCCACCTGGTGGTCGTCGACGTTGATCATCGATCCGACCTTCTCGAGCAGACCCGAGGCGTCCCAGTCGATCTGGACCATGACGCGGGTCTTCGACTCGTCGAGACGGTGGAAGGTGACGACGCCGGCGTGCTTGGTGTCGCCACCGACGCTGTGCCAGGCGACCCGCTCGTCGGGGTGCTGCTCGCTGACCTCGGTGTCGAACTCGCGCTCGACCCCCGCGATGTTGGTGACCCAGTGACTGCGGGTCTCGCCGACCTGGGTGATCGACTCGACGCCCGACATGAACTCGGGGAAGGACTCGAACTGGGTCCACTGGTTGTAGGCCGTGCTGATCGGCACGTCGACATCGATGGACTTCTGGATCTGGCTCACAGGTGGAACCTCTCGTCGTCTGGATGGGTGGTGCCCTTGCTCAGCGCTCGGTACCCGACGTGGGGTCTCCTACACAGCCCGTGGGGAGAATGTCGACCATCGTGGCGCCCCCGACCCGCCTGCCCGTCCGCCCGGCAGGCCCGGCGATAGGCTGCCCGGCATGTCGCGCACCCCGGTCCAGTCGTCCGACGAGACGGTTGACCAGCCACGCCGGATCGTCTTCGTCGCCGGCTCCGGGCGCAGCGGCACCAGTGTCATGGCGGGCACGCTCCGCACGCTCGGCCTGCACGTCCCGCAGCCGGAGGTGGCTGCCGACTCGACGAACCCGAAGGGCTTCGGAGAGCCGCAGTGGGTGGTCGACCTCCACGACGAGCTGCTCAAGCGCAGCAACGTGCAGGTGTCCGACGCCCGGCCCCAGGCCTGGCTCGAGGCGGGCAAGGTCAGCGCCGACCACGCCGTGCGCGAGCGCGTCACGCAGTGGCTGGCGGGTCAGTTCGAGGCCGGGGACGAGCTGGTCATCAAGGACCCCCGGGCCGCGTGGTTCCTCGGGCTCTGGCGAGCAGCCGCCGACCGCAGCGGTGCCACCTCGTCGTACGTCACGATGCTGCGGCCCGTCACCGAAGTGGTCGGCAGCAAGAACGCCTACTACGACGCCCGCCAGAGCGGGGTCACCCGCACCGCCGCGTGGATCAACATGATGCTGCACACCGAGCGGGCGACGCGGGGCCAGGCGCGGGCCTTCGTGCGGTACGCCGACATGCTGGCCGACTGGACCGTCCCCGTGTTCCGCATCGGCGACGCCTTCGACCTGCACGCCGTGAAGACCGCGATGGCCAACGACATCCGCGAGGTGCACTCGTTCATCGACCCCGGGCTGCGCCGGGTCACCCTCACCTGGGACGACGTCGACGTCCCCCCGCGCCTGCGTGAGCTCGCCGACGAGACCTGGCACGCCCTCGACGGGCTCGCCGACGACGACGGCGATGATGCACAGGCGCACGAGACCTGCGACCAGCTGCGGGTGGCCTACGCCGACCTGTACGCCGAGGCGGAGGCGTTCGCGCACTCCACCACGCTCGCCGCCCGCCGCGACGGCGCACGCAGCGCCGCCCAGGCCGGCCAGGCCGGCCCGTCGGCGGCCAGCAGGGCCGACAAGGTGCCGCACGCCGTCCGCGCGCTGGTGCCGCCCGCGGCCCGCCAGAGGATCCGGAAGGCGCTCGGGCGTGAGCGCTGACATCACCACGCTCGAGGGCCTCCCCGAGTACGACGTCACCTGGCCCTGGAACGCCGACCGGCTGAGACCCGGGCTGACCTGCGTCTTCCGGGTGCGCAACGAGGCGCGCAACCTGCCGTGGGTGCTGCCGCCGATCCTCGACGCGGTGCAGCACGTGGTGTTCGTCGACAACGGCTCCGACGACGGCACCCCCGAGCTCGCCGCGCAGATCGCGAAGGAGCGCGGCGCCGCCGACCGGTTCACCGCACTGTCCTACCCGCACCAGGTCTCCCGAGCCGGCGCCGAGCACCTGGCCACCCCGGCGTCGAGCGTGCACTCGCTGACCCACTTCTACAACTGGTCGTTCAGCAAGGTCCGGACGTCCTACTCCATGAAGTGGGACGGCGACATGGTGCTCTCTCCCGAGGGTGTGTCGATCCTGGGCGACCTCGCGTGGCAGCTCGAGACCAGCCGCGCGATCGTGGCGATGCCGCGGCACCCCCTGACGGTGGTGGACGAGTCGACCGGCTGGATCGACCTGAGCCTCAGCTTCCTCGAGCCGTGGGTCTACCCGATGGGGCCGGAGTTCACGTTCGTGAAGGCGTTCGACTGGGAGCTGCGTGAGTACCCCACCGGCACCGAGCGGATCGTGCTGCCGCAGGGCCTGTGCGTCGAGGTGAAGTGGCACGACGCCGACGAGTTCGCGCACTGGCGCAAGGACGGTGTCGACTTCACCAACACCCGGCTCTACCGCAAGCTGCGCGAGTTCGAGGTCGACGAGGCGATCCGCACCGGCGCCCCGCTCAGCGGGCTGGTGAAGGTGACCGCCCCGCCCGGAGTGCACATCATCGACCACGTCACGCACACCTGGCTGCGCGAGCAGCCGCGGCCACTCGTCACGCACTCGCTCCCCCCAGGCCTCTCGCTGCGGAAGGCACGACCGTGACCCATCCTCTCGACAGCTTCTTCGCCAACGCCCCGTCCCCGGTGCTCGTCGTGGCGGCCGACAACCCCGTGGTCGCCCTGCTGCCCACCGACTTCGTCGGCTCGCTGCTCGCGCTGTCCCAGGTCGCGCCGGGTGCACCGGTGAAGCGGGGCTGGAAGTCGGTCCTCCTCGTCGCCTCCGACCGGGCCACGCTGCGGCAGGCGGCCTCCGTGATCCCGCGCCTGGGCCAGTGCCGACTCGTCGGGGTCTGGCTGACCGAGGGCACCGGTCCGCTGGTCCTGCACCCTCGCGGTGAGTGGGCAGCCCTCTCCAGCCTCAACGCGCGACCCCTCACCCAGGGCTTCTTGACGGTGGCACGCTTCGACAACCCGGTGGGTGCCCACGCCGTGCTCACCGAGTTCGCCCGGCAGGCCGTGCCGGCCGCCGACGCCACGCACGGCGGCGTGGTCGCGGCGTACGCCGGGAGGCCGGCGGCCCCGGGGCTCGACGCGCGGGCGGTGCACCTGTCGTCGGTCGAGGAGGCCGGGGACGCAGACCGCGACGTCCCGCCCGACGTGGTGGTCTCGACCTCGCTCGACGAGCCGGCGCCCCACCACGTCATCGACCGCGCCCCCACCCTCGTCACCGACCCCGGACCCGACCCGGTCGACGAGCTGGTCTTCAACCCGGTCGGGTGGCGCAAGGACTGGGACAGGCCCGTCATCGACCTGCTCCGGCTGGCACCCGGACCGGCCGGCGTCACCGAGGCGATCGTGCAGCGGGCGCGCGGCCACCAGGGCGTCCGCGTCGACCTCGGTCGCGACGACCCCAGGCAGCTGCTGCGACTGGCGATGGCCGGCGTGCCGCTGGTGCCGTCCGACCGACCGGGCGCCACCGGCCGGTCGGTCGCCCCCGGGCGGTCGAGCGGAGTCGAGAGCACCGGCCTCGCCCCGGCCCTCCTGACCGCACTGGCCGCACCCGTCGACCTGGGCGACCCGCTCGCCCGCGAGGAGCAGGGCCTGCGCGTCCGCCGCGCCACCTTCGACCACCACTCGACGCTGGCCTGGCGGGCCGGCCTCGCCGCGCGCGCCGGCGTACGCCATGCCGGGCTGCCGGGCGTGAGCGTCCTGCTCGCGACCATGCGACCCCAGCAGCTCGACTTCGCGCTGACCCAGGTCGCCGCGCAGCGCGGCGCCGACGTCGAGCTGGTGCTCGCCACCCACGGGTTCGTCGCCGACGAGGCGCAGGTGAAGGCGGCGCTCGGTGCGACTCCCTACGTGCTGCTCGACTTCGAGGAGGGGACCTTCTTCGGCGACGTGCTGACCGCAGCGGCGCGCGCCGCGTCGGCCGAGGTGCTGCTGAAGATCGACGACGACGACTGGTACTCCCCGCACGCGGCTCACGACCTGCTGATGGCCCGCCGCTTCAGCGGCGCCGACGTCGTGGGGATGCCCTCGGAGTTCGTCTACCTCCAGCAGGACGACGTCACCGTCCGCCGCAACCACCCCTCGGAGTGCTTCACGAGGTTCGTCGCCGGCGGCACCATCCTGATCGACCGCGCGATGCTGCGGGCGCTGGGCGACTTCCGGCAGGTACGACGATTCGTCGACACCCAGCTGCTCGCCGGCGTCGAGGCGGCCGGTGGCCGGATCTACCGCACGCACGGGCTGGGCTACGTGCTGCGTCGCACCGGCTCGGGGCACACCTGGGCGATGGACGACGACCAGTTCCGGCGCGCCGAGATCACCGAGACCCAGTGGCCCGGGTTCCGCCCGAGCAGCGAGATCCCGGTGGACGGCTGATGCCGCGGCAGACCGTCGTACGCCACAACGACTGGAGCACGCTCACCCCGCCGGCGCTGGGGGCGTGGAAGCCGACCCGGACCGTCACGATGGTGGTGCCGGCCTACAACTACCACCGCACGCTGCCCTACGTGCTGGCCGGGCTCGCGGCGCAGAGCTACCCCGCGCACCTGATGGAGGTCGTCGTCGTCGACGACCAGAGCACGCCGCCGCTCGAGCTGCCCGACCTGCGGCCCGACAACACCCGCATCCTGCGCGTGGAGTCGGGGTGGGGGCGCGCCAACGCCTGCCACCAGGGGGCGTTGGCGAGCGACGGCGAGGTGCTGCACTGGTACGACGCCGACATGCTCGCCCATCGTGAGGAGGTCGAGGCGCAGCTGCGCTGGCACCACCTCATCGACTACGCGGTGCCCGGTGGGGACAAGCGCTTCGTCGACCCGGCAACGCTCTTCGACCGGACGCCGGCCGAGGTGCACGACGTCGTCGCGTCGGGCGGCGCGGCCGATCTCTTCCCCGGCCAGGAGACCGAGAGGCACACCTGGGTGGAGGGCTTCTGGAGGCGCACCGACGACCTGCGGAGGGCCGGCCCGCGTGCCCAGCGGGTGCACATCGGGATGACCG
This sequence comes from uncultured Actinomycetota bacterium, assembly GCA_963781515.1. Taxonomy (GTDB): domain Bacteria; phylum Actinomycetota; class Actinomycetes; order Propionibacteriales; family Nocardioidaceae; genus Nocardioides. The sequence goes on along the minus strand of CAWAGL010000013.1, from coordinate 131,313 downwards.
GGTCGGTCTCGCGCGACCTCTACCTCTCCTCGCGTGGCTTCGACCCGATGCTGCGACTCGGCGAGGACATGGCGCTCGGGCACGAGCTGGCGCAGGCCGGCGGCGTCTTCGTCGTCGACCGGGAGGCGATGAGCTGGCACCTCGGCCGGTCGCAGGTGCTCCGGCGCGCCGAGCTGGTCAACCGCTACAACGACCCCTACCTCGCCAACCTCGTGCCGGCCATGCGGCCCAAGCGCAACCGGCACGGCCGGGCCTACGAGGTGCCCTACCTCGAGGTCGTCGTGCCGCTCGGGCCCGCCGACGAGACCGTCCGCGTCGTCGACGCGCTGCTCGACTCCTCGGTCCCCGACCTGCGGGTCGTGGTCGTGGGGCCGTGGGACGACGTGCACGAGGACCGCATCCAGCCCGTCGAGGACCCGGTGCTCGAGACCCGCATCGTGCACCGGTCCTACCGCGGCGAGCCGCGGGTGCGGTTGGCGTCGTCGGTCGACGGGGCCACCGACGCGGAGTTCCGGCTGACGCTGCCCGGCGTCGCCTTCGCGCCGTCGTACGCCGCGATGGGTGCGCTGCTCGACGACCTCGAGCGCACCCACCACGGGGAGCGGGTGCTCGCCTTCCCCGACGGCTCCGCCGCCCGGTTGACCCGGATCGCCGCCGGAGCCCGGGTCGCGCGGCTGGTCGACGAGGGCGAGGACCCCGACGCGCTGATGGAGGCGGCCTTCGGCCGGCTGACGTACGACGCGGCGCGGGCCGGGTTCGTGCCGGTCGGTGACCGGGTCGTGGAGCGGTTCGAGCTGCGCGCCAAGCCCGCGATGGACCCCGTGGCGTCGTCGGCGCTCCTCGACGAGCAGCTGGCGCCGGGGCCGGCGGTCGGCGCGCCGCCGCCGGTGAGCCGGAGGCTCTGGGGAAGGCGCTAGTCGGAGCCGAACAGGTCGCGGGTGTAGACCTTCTCCTCGACGTCGCGGATCTCGTCGACCATCCGGTTCGCGACGATCACGTCGGACACCGCCTTGAACTCGTCGAGGTCGCGCACGACGCGCGACCCGAAGAACGTGTCCTCGCGCAGCGCGGGCTCGAAGACGACGACCTCGACGCCCTTGGCCTTGATCCGCTTCATGATGCCCTGCACGCTGCTCGACCTGATGTTGTCGGCGGCCGCCTTCATGATGAGCCGATGGATGCCGACCACCGCCGGGCGGCGCGACAAGATGTCGGTCGCGACGAAGTCCTTGCGCGCGGTGTTGGAGGTGACGATCGCCTCGATCAGGCTCTGCGGCACGTCCTGGTAGTTCGCCAGCAGCTGCTTGGTGTCCTTCGGCAGGCAGTAGCCGCCGTAGCCGAACGACGGGTTGTTGTAGTGCGTCCCGATGCGCGGGTCGAGGCCGACGGCGTCGATGATCTGGCGGGTCGCGAGCCCCCGTGTGATGGCGAACGAGTCCAGCTCGTTGAAGAAGGCCACCCGCATCGCGAGGTAGGTGTTGGCGAACAGCTTGATCGCCTCGGCCTCGGTCGGCTGGGTCAGCAGGATGGGCACGTCCTTGTCGGTCGCGCCCTCGACGAGCAGGTCGGCGAAGCGTTGCGCCCGCGGGCTGTCCTCGCCGACGACGATCCGCGACGGGTGCAGGTTGTCGAGCAGCGCCTTGCCCTCCCGCAGGAACTCCGGCGAGAAGATCACGCTGTCGATGCCGAGCCGGGCCCGCACGTCCTCGACGTAGCCCACCGGGATCGTCGACTTGATCACCATCGTGGCGTCGGGGTTCACGGCCAGCACGTCGGCGATGACCTTCTCGACGGAGTCGGTGTTGAAGTAGTTGGTGACCGGGTCGTAGTCGGTCGGCGTCGCGATGACGACGTACTCCGCATCGACGTACGCCGCCGCCCCGTCGAGGGTGAAGGCGAGATCGAGCTCGCGGGTCCTCAGGTAGTCCTCGATCTCGGTGTCGCTGATCGGGCTGACGCCCTGACGGAGCCGGTCGACACGACCGGGGTCGATGTCGACACCGACCACCTCCTGGTGCTGGGCGAGGAGGACGGCGATGGAGAGGCCGACATAGCCGAGGCCGACGACGACGATCTTGGAGGTCACCCCGGCATTGTGCCCGAACCCGTGACGGTCAGGTCGCGAGAGCATCCGCCATGCGGCGGACGATCTCGGTCAGCCGGTCGGGGGAGGTCGCGATGTTCAGCCGCACGTGGCCCGCCAGGCCCGGCTGGTAGTCGCTCCCGTCGAACAGCCACACCCGCCCGCGGTCCCGGATCACCTGCGCCGCCTCGTCGTGCCCGTAGGCCCGCAGGTCCAGCCAGACGAGGTACGTCGCCTCGAGCGGCCGCATCCGCGCCTGCGGCAGGTGCTCCGCCAGCAGCCTGGTCAACAGCGAGCGCTGTTCGTCGAGCCGCTGCACGAGGGCCGCCAGCCACGGGTCCCCGTGGTGGTACGCCGCGACGGCGGCGACCACGCCCAGCGTCGACCACGAGTCGTTGCGCACCATCGGCGCGGCCAGGAGCCGGTCGCGCGTGGCCGGGTCCGACGTGATGACCTGCGCGCAGCGCAGGCCGGCGGTGTTGAAGGCCTTGGAGGAGGCCACGACCGCCACCGCGTGGTCGGCGGTGCCGTCGATGGCCAGGTAGGACACGTGCTTCGCGCCCGGAAGCACCAGCGGGGCATGGATCTCGTCGCTGATCACCCGGGCGCCGTGCCGCACCACCACGTCGCGGACGCCCTCGAGCTCGGCCCGCGTGAACACCCGCCCCCACGGGTTGTGGGGCTGGGTCAGCAGCAGCGTCCGGGCCCCGTCGGCGAGGAGCCGGTCGAGGTGGTCGAGGTCGATCTCGGCGCGCTCGGCGTCGGGGTCGAGCAGCAGGTCGACGCGCGGGCGCCCGGTGACCTGCGCGACCTCGAGCTGCGGCGAGTACGCCGGCCCGGGCATGACCATCGGACCCGCGTCGGAGAGCACGTCGAGGGCGAACCGCACCCCGGCCGTCACGTCGACCACCGGGAGCACCTGCTCGGGGTCCACGTCCTGGTCGTAGTGCCGCGCCGCGAACCCGGCGTACGCCTTGCCCAGCTCGCCGCCGGTCTCCATCGACGGATAGCCGGTCATCCCCTGGGCGACGGCCTCGGCCAGCGCCTCGGCGACCGCCGGAGCCAGCGCGTAGTCCATCTCGGCCACCCAGGCCGGGATCTCGTCGGGCGCGGCCATGCCCCACTTGAGGACCAGGGCCCGCCGGGCTTCGTCATCGGTGAAGTCGCGGATCATGGACGTCACGCTAGCCCCGATAGTCCAGTCGCAACTCGTCGCCCGAGCGGCGCCGCGGCGACACGTTCCGACTTGACTATCGGGTCACAACGAGGCGGCGACCTCCGTGCCCTGCTTGATGGCCCGCTTGGCGTCCAGCTCGGCAGCCACGTCGGCGCCACCGACGAGGTGCACCGACGGGTGCTCGAGGTCGTCGTACACGGAGCGCACCGAGTCCTGGCCGGCGCACACCACGACGGTGTCGACGGCCAGGACCTGCGGCTGCCCGTCGACGGTGACGTGCAGCCCGGCGTCGTCGATCCGGTCGTACGACGCGCCGCCGACCTGCCGGATCCCCGACTGCTTCAGCACGGCCCGGTGGGCCCAGCCCGACGTCTTGCCCAGGCCGATGCCGATGGGCGTGGTCTTGCGCTGCACCAGCGTGACCTCGCGGATCGGCGTACGCGCCTTGGGCGAGGTCAGTCCGCTCACGTGCAGCGTCGGGTCGCCGACACCCCAGTGCGCCATCCAGTCGTCGAGGTCGTCGGCGGGGTCGTGGGTCAGGAAGACACTCATGTCCACCCCGATGCCGCCCGCCCCGATCACCGCGACCCGCCTGCCCGCCGTGACGCTGCCGTCCAGCACCTCGGCGTACGACGCCACGCTGGGGTGGTCGATGCCCTCGATGTCGGGCATCCGCGGCACGACCCCGCTGGCGACGACCACGTGGTCGAAGCCGGTCAGGTCGCCGGGCGAGGCCTCCGTCGCGAGGCGTACGTCGACGCCGAGGACCTCGAGCCGCCGGGTGTAGTAGCGCAGCGTGTCGCTGAAGTCCTCCTTGCCCGGCACGTTCATGGCGAGGCGGAACTGGCCGCCGAGCTCGGCCGACCTCTCGAACAGCGTCACGGCGAGGCCGCGCTCGGCCGCGCTCACCGCGGCCGCGAGACCGGCCGGTCCGGCGCCGACCACGGCGACCGTGGCCGGCCGCAGGGTGGGCATCAGCACCAGCTCGGTCTCGTGGCACGCACGCGGGTTGACCAGGCACGACGCCCGCCTGTTGACGAAGACATGGTCGAGGCAGGCCTGGTTGCAGGCGATGCAGGTGTTGATCTCGTCGGCCCGGCCGGCAGCGGCCTTGGCCACGAACTCCGGGTCGGCCAGCAGCGGCCGCGCCATCGACACGAGGTCGGCCTCGCCGGCCGCCAGGATCGAGTCGGCCAGCTCGGGGGTGTTGATCCGGTTGCTCGCGCACACCGGCACCGACACCTCGGCCTTGAGCCGCGCCGTCGCGCCGCGCCAGGCCCCGCGCGGCACCTGCGTGATGATCGTCGGCACCCGCGCCTCGTGCCACCCGATGCCGGTGTTGAGCACGCTGACGCCGACCTCCTCGAGCCGGAGTGCCAGCTCGACGACCTCGTCCCAGCTCTGCCCGCCCTCGACGAGGTCGAGCAGCGAGATCCGGTAGATGATCGGGAAGTCGGCGCCGACCTGCTCGCGCGCCCGGCGCACGATCTCGACGGGCAGGCGCATCCGCTTGCTCGCCGTACCTCCCCAGTCGTCGGTGCGGTCGTTGGTGCGCGCGGCGAGGAACTGGTTGATCAGGTAGCCCTCGGAGCCCATGATCTCGACGCCGTCGTAGCCGGCCTTCTTCGCCAGCCGGACGGCGTTGGCGAAGTCGGACGCAGTGCGGTCGACGCCGCGCGCCGACAGCGCCGACGGCTTGAACGGCGTGATCGGCGACTGCTTGGCCGACGCGCTCACGCTGAAGGGGTGGTAGCCGTAGCGCCCGGCGTGCAGGATCTGCATCGCGATGGCGCCGCCCTCGTCGTGCACGGCGTCGGTCACCCGGCGGTGCCGCATCGCCTGCAGTCGCGTGGTCATCTCGGATCCGAAGGGCTTGAGCCAACCGCGCTTGTTGGGCGCGTACCCGCCGGTGATGATCAGCCCGACCTCCCCGCGCGCCCGCTCCGCGAAGTACGCCGCGAGCCGGTCGATGTCCCACGGATGGTCCTCGAGCCCGGTGTGCATCGAGCCCATCACGACCCGGTTGCGCATCGTCAGGGAGCCGATGGTCAGCGGCGCGAGCAGGTGGTCGTAGGTCATGAGTCTCTCTCATTCGGTGGTCGAGTGGCCCGCGAGGAACGAGCGGGCGCATCGAGACGCAGGTGTGCGGTCAGGTATTCGTCGAGCCAGTCGATCCAGAACCTCTCGAGCCCGATGCCCCCGCGCAGCACGAGGTACTGGTCGAGCTCGCGCCCCGCCAGCACCGACGGATCGGGGTAGTCACGCTTCGCGAGCTGCTCGTAGTGCCCCAGCCTGGCCTGGTGGTCGGCGAGGGTGTCGCGCACCGTGGCCAGCACCGCCTCCCGGTCGCCGTACGACGCCCCGCGGAGCTTGACGGCCAGCGCACTGCGGAACGGCTCGACCGGGGTCGGCTCGGCCAGCCACTCGGCGAGCACGCTCTCGCCGGCCGACGAGACGGCGTACACCTTCTTGTCGGGCCTGCCGCGCTGGGCGACCACCTCGGCGCTCACCCAGCCGTCAGCCTCCATGCGCCCCAGCACGCGGTAGATCTGCTGGTGGGTGGCGTGCCAGAAGTAGCCGATCGACTTCTCGAAGCGCCGCGTGAGGTCGAGCCCGGAGGCAGGCTGCTCGCGCAGGGCGACGAGGAGCGCGTGTTCGAGGGCCACGGACGGCAGTCTGACACCCCTATGCAACTCGTTGCAAGGTGGCTTCCGTGGGCGTCCCCGCCCCTGTAACGCGGAGTTAGGGGGACTGGGACCCCCGTGCACGGGGCGCCCAGTCGAGTTAACTCCGCGTTACATGGGCGCGGGGAGCCAGGACATGGGCGCGGGGAGCCAGGACCGCCAACCCTGACAGTGGTTCTGTCATGATCACGCCATGGACTACCAGCTCGGACAGGGCACCGGACCGCTGCGAGGCGTCAAGGTCGTCGAGATCGCCGGCATCGGGCCGGGACCGCACGCCTGCATGATCCTCGCCGACCTGGGGGCCGACGTGATCCGCGTCGAGCGCCCCACCGGCGGCATGTTCGCGACCAACGAGAAGGACGTGCTCAACCGCGGCCGGCCCAGCGTCGCGCTCGACCTCAAGGACCCCGCCGGGGCGGGCGTCGTGCTCGAGCTGGTCGAGGGCGCCGACGTGCTGATCGAGGGCATGCGGCCGGGTGCCATCGAGCGCCTGGGTCTCGGGCCCGACGAGTGCCTCGCGCGCAACCCGCGGCTGGTCTACGGCCGGATGACCGGCTGGGGCCAGGACGGTCCGCTGGCGCACAACGCCGGGCACGACATGAACTACATCGCCATCACCGGGGCCCTCTTCGGCCTCGGCCAGGACCGCGGCCGGCCGCACTTCCCGAGCAACCTGGTCGGCGACTTCGGCGGCGGGTCGACCTACCTCGTGATCGGGGTGCTCGCCGCGCTCCTCGAGGCGCGCCTCAGCGGTCAGGGCCAGGTCGTCGACGCGGCGATCGTCGACGGTACGGCGCACCTCAACGCCATGGCGATCACGCTGTCCGCCACCGGACTGCAGGGCGAGCGCCGCGTGTCCGGGCTGCTCGACGGGGGGACGCCGTTCTACGACGTCTACGAGACCTCCGACGGCCGGCACATGTCGGTAGGGGCCCTGGAGCCGCAGTTCTACGACGAGATGGTGCGGCTCCTCGAGGTCGACCTGCCCGACCGCAACGACCCGGCCAACCTGCCGGCGCTGCGCGCGGCCCTCACCGCGAGGTTCCGGGAGCGCACCCAGGCCGAGTGGGTCTCCCTCCTCGAGGGCACCGACGCCTGCGTCGCCGGGATCATCCCGCTCTCCGAGGCGGCGGCCCACCCCCACCTCGCGGCCCGCGGCACGTTCGTCGAGGCCGACGGCCTGACCCAGCCGGCCCCGGCTCCCCGCTTCTCGCGCACGGGGGCGGGGCTCGGTCGCCCGCCCGCGCCGGCCGTCGGCGCCCACACCCGAGAGGCGCTGGCGGCGTGGGGCATCGACGACATCGAGCACCTCATCGACAGCGGAACGGCGGTCCAGGCGTGAGGCATGTCGACGTGCTGCTGGTCGGCGCCGGCCTCTCCGGCATCGGCGCGGCCTGCCGGCTCAGCCGCGAGCACCCCGAGCGCTCCTACGCGATCCTGGAGCGCCGGGACGCGAGCGGCGGCACGTGGGACCTGTTCCGCTACCCCGGGGTGCGGTCCGACTCCGACATGCTGACCCTCGGCTACCGCTTCAAGCCGTGGCGCGGCGACCAGGCGCTGGCCGACGGGCCGTCGATCCTGGCGTACGTCCGCGAGGCCGCGCGTGAGCACGGCGTCGACGAGCACATCCAGTACGCCACCCACGTCACGGGAGCGTCCTGGGACTCCGGCACCGCGCGCTGGACCGTCACCGGCACCCACGACGGTGCGCCGTTCGCGATGACGTGCGGCTTCCTGTGGTGCACCAGTGGCTACTACAGCTACGACCGGGGCTTCACGCCGCACTTCGAGGGCATCGACGACTTCGGTGGCCGGGTGGTCCACCCGCAGCTCTGGCCCGAGGACCTCGACTACGCAGGCAAGCGGGTCGTCGTCATCGGCTCCGGAGCCACCGCGGTCACGCTGGTGCCGGCGCTGGCCGGCTCCGGCGCTGCGCACGTGACGATGCTGCAACGCTCCCCGACCTACATCATGTCGCTGCCGGCTGTGGACAGGGTCGCGCGCGGCCTGCGCAGGGTGCTGCCCGACAAGGCGTCGTACGCCGCGACGCGGTGGAAGAACATCGTGTTCGCGACCGGCGTCTTCCACCTCTCGCAACGACGGCCGGCGTTCGTGCGCGGCCTGATCCGCAAGGCGACGCTCAAGGCGCTGCCCGACGGCTACGACGTCGACACCCACTTCCGACCCGTCTACGACCCGTGGGACCAGCGGCTGTGCCTGGTGCCCGACGGCGACCTCTTCAGGGCGATCTCCCGCGGCGCCGCGACGGTGGTCACCGACACGGTCGAGCGCTTCACCCGGTCCGGCGTCCTGCTCGCGTCGGGTGAGCGGCTCGAGGCCGACATCGTGGTCACCGCCACCGGGCTCAACCTGGTCGCGTTCGGCGGCATGGAGCTCGTCGTCGACGGCGAGCCGGTCGCGCTGCCGGACACGATGGCCTACAAGGCGCTGATGCTCTCGGGCGTGCCCAACTTCGCCTACACGATCGGCTACACCAACGCGTCCTGGACGCTCAAGGCCGACCTCGTCGCGGAGTTCGTCTGCCGGGTGCTCGCGCACCTCGACCAGCACGGCCGGCGCATCGTCGTGCCTGTCGACGACCCCGACGTCGAGCGGCTGCCGTTCATGGACTTCATGGCCGGCTACGTGCTGCGCGCCATCGACCAGCTGCCCAAGCAGGGCGCCGTGCAGCCGTGGCGGCTGGGCCAGAGCTACCTGTCCGACATCCGCGTGATCCGCCGTGCGCCGATCGACGACGGCGTGCTCACCTTCAGCTGACCTATCCCAGCAACCCGTCCCGCAGCGCCGCCGCCAGGGTCGGGGTCAGCGGCAGGCGGGGGATCAACGTGGCCTGGAACGCGTGGTAGGTGTCGGGCTTGCCGCTCCACACCACCGCGCTGGGCCGGTTCTGCGCGTCGAGCTCGTGCCGCCAGGAGCCCAGGTCGCGGTCGACGAAGACCTCCGCGAGGTGGTCCCACCAGGTGGAGTACCACGCGGCGTACGACGCGTCGCCGGTCGCCGCGTGCAGGGCGGCCGCGGTGGCGGTCGCCTCGGCGGCGACCCAGTGCATGCGCTCGCGGACGACGGCCTGGCCAGCCCAGTCGACGGTGTAGACGAAGCCGTCCGCCCCGTCGACCGCCCAGCCCTCGCGCACCGAGGCGTCGAAGAGCGAGACGGCGTCGTCGAGCAGCCAGTCGGGCGCGGAGGGGCCCAGGGCGGCCCGGAGGTGCAGGGCCAGCCGCGCCCACTCGAGCCAGTGGCCGATCGTGGCGCCGTACGGGCGGAACGGGTCGGCCGGTGCGTCGATGTTGTAGTCGAGCAACGGCGTCCACTGCTCGTCGAAGTGCTCCGGCAGCCGCCACTCGTGCGCCGGGCCGAGCTCGTGCACGACCCGCGTCACGATGCGCAGCGCCCGGTCGAGCAGGCCGCGGTCCCCGGTGGCGTCCGCCGCGGCGAGCAGCGCCTCGACGGTGTGCATGTTGGCGTTCACGCCCCGGTAGGGGTCGAGCGTCGAGAACGACTCGTCCCACTCCTCGACGACCATGCCGTGCTCGTCGTCCCAGAACCGCGTGAGCAGGACATAGAGGGCCTCGTCCAGCAGCTCGCGGGCGCCCGTGCGGCCGGCACACGTCGCGCTCGCGGCAGCGAGGACGACGAAGGCGTGCGGGTAGGCGGACTTCTCGTGGCCCGTCGGGCCGTCGTCGGTCACCGCGGCGTACCACCCGCCGTTGGTCGCGTCGCGGAACCGCCCGGCCAGCGCCGCCAGGCCGTGGTCGGCCAGGGTGCCGCTGCCGGGGCGGCCCATCAGGTGCCCGAGCGAGAAGACATGGGTCATCCGGCAGGTGATCCACAGCTCGACCGCCCGGTCGAGCTGTGGCCGGCCCGCCTCGTCCAGCCACGCGAAGCCCCCCGAGGGGTGCCGCGCGGCCCTGCTGAAGTCGAGGAGCCGGTCGCCCTCGCCCTCGAGCCAGCGGTCGTGTGCGGGGGTGATCACGAGCCCAGCTTGGAGTAGCGGGTCCCGACCTCGTAGGTGGCGACGCCGAGGGTCGAGTCGCTCTGGCCGTAGTAGGCGAACCAGGTGCCCTTGAAGTGCACCAGCCCCTCGACGAAGGTCACGTTCGAGACCAGCCCGTGGGTGTCCTCGTACGTCGACGGCTCGAGCCACGGCTTGTTCATCTGCGCCAGGATCTCGGTCGGTGCCGCGGGGTCGAACAGCAGCTGCCCGCACGAGTAGCGCACCGAGCCGTCCGGGTTCTTCACCGCGGCGTTGTGCACCAGCAGGATCAGCCCGTCGTCGGTGATGATCGGCGGCGGCCCGACCTCGACGAGGAACTCGCCGAAGGTGCCCGGCCCGGTCGGGACCATGATCGGCTCGTCGTTGGAGCCCGGCGTCCAGTGGATGAGGTCGTCGGACCAGGCGTGGTAGATCGAGCCCTCGCCGAAGTACATGAGGTAGCGGCCGTCGATCGGCACCGGCAGGATCCCGCCGGCCTTGCTCCACGGCGCGTCCTGACCGTTGCCCTGCGGCAGGAAGGTGTTGAAGTCGGGGAACATCGGGCCGTGCTTCGTCCAGTCGACCAGGTCCGTGGACGTGGCCAGGCACAGCTGCGCCGAGGTCCGGTCCCAGCCGGTGTAGGTCAGGTAGTAGGTGCCGTCGATCTCGCTGACCCGCGGGTCCTCGGCGCCGAACTCCTCGTAGGGCTCGGTCGGCGAGAGCACCGGGTCCGGGTGCCGCTCGAAGTGGATGCCGTCGTCGCTGGTGGCCAGCCCGACGTACGACACGATGTCGTCGGCGTGCGCCCGGTAGAGCAGCACGACCTTGCCGTCCTTGACGATGGCCGCCGGGTTGTAGACGTTCGCGGACTCCCAGCCGTCCCCCCGAGGGCTGAGGATCGGGTTGTTCTCGTACGGCGTGAACGGTCCCAGCGGGAAGCTGGCCGGTGCGGTGGGTGCAGACATGGTTCCTCAGATCTGTTCGTGTCGAACGGTGCTTTCAGGGGGGCAGTCAGCGACGGACCAGGACGAACCCTCCGGCCGGTACGGCGACGGAGACGGTGGTCGCGCGGGAGCTTCGGGTCTGCACGAGCCTGCCACGGCCGTCGTACGCCCGGACCAGGGCCGGACGGCTCCCCGGCAGCCGCACCCGAGCACGCTCGGTCGAGTCCGAGGCGCTGCGCAGCAGCGCGGTGCTGTGGCCGTCGCCCTGCAGGACGAGCCGGGAGACCAGGGGCTCCAGCATCACGGCGTCGAGGACTGCGGGGTCGCCCGGCACGGTCGAGGTCGTCGCGGTCAGGGTGCTCGCACCGGCCTTCAGGGTCCGCGGCAGCGTCACGGGGAGCAGCGCACCGGGGGCGGGCGAGTCGCCCTGCGCACCGATGTCGCCGGAGTCGACCGTGCCGAGGACCTTCCTTCCCGCCCTGAACGCCGTGACGGCGGCGCTGTCCGGCCGGAGGTCGACCACGGGCATGACGAGTGAGTCGCCGTGGGCGGGCAGGGAGATGGTCGTGGAGCCGCGCGAGCCGAGTGCGGCGTAGCCGGTGCCGGAGAACAGCGACTCGCCCGTCCACAGCGACTCCGGTACGACGGCGGTGGCGTCGCCGGCGAGTGCGCCGTCCTCGGCCTGCACGGTGAGCGTGCCCTGCCGCTCGACGATCGTGGCGGTCCGGGCCAGCCGGGCCACCTCGGGCTCCTGGTCGAGGGCGATCATCGCCAGCAGCCCGTGGATCGTGGACTCCGCGCCCGAGTTGCGGTTGATCACGCCGTCGGAGGAGATCCCGTCGAAGGTGCGCCCGGTGGCCGGGTCGTACATGGCCTCGCCGGCCGGGTTGGCCCCGAAGAACCAGGCGGCCACGATGCCCGCGAGCTGCCGGGCGGCGTCCTTGCCGGTGGCGTCGGCGGTGGCCAGCAGCGACTGCAGCCTGGCGTCGGCGCCGTACGCGATCTGCGAGGCGTCGCCGCGGGTGGGCAGCCGGCCGTTGTCCGGCCCGCCGGAGGTGAGCAGCCACGGGTCGAAGGTGAAGGAGTCGTCGGTCGCGGGCCGCGCGAGTCGTGGGTCGTCGAGGGTGACCGAGGCGCGGGCGAGTGCGGCCGGCATCTGCGACCCCCAGGCGTGCCACAGTGACCGGGACAGGGCCCACGGCCGGATCGAGCCCATCGGCCAGCTCCGGGCGTCGCCGCCGGAGAGGCCGGCGATGCCCTCGCTCAGCCTCGCCAGGGTGGTGCGGGCCCTATCGGAGCCTCCCGCGTCGACGTAGGCCGCCAACCCCAGCACGGCCTCGGCCGATGCGTCGCCGCCGTCGGCGATCAGCCAGGCGGGGGTCTGCTCGCCGTCGATGTCGAGGTGCTGGCCGTAGGTGTCGAGCACCTGCCGGTCGATCGCGTCGATCGAGAGCTCGAGCCGGTCGCGCAGGAAGGCCGCGAAGTCGGGGTCGCTGTCGGCGAACGCGGCGTAGCCCTCGCCGAGCGCCCAGATGGTGCGGGCCACCCAGTAGGACGCGTCGCTGTCGGAGGGGTCGGGCAGCTCGACCGGGTCGGCGCTGGGGTTCAGCGTCCCGTCGGGCTGCATCCAGAGCACCACGTTGCCGGCGTCGGGGCCGGTGGCGGTCTGCAGGTAGGTGACTCCCCGCAGCATCTCGTACGCCGCGTCGCGGCTGGCCTCCGCGCCGGTGGCCCGCCAGTGCCGCAGGTAGACGACGGCCGCGCGGGCCATGTCGTCGGCGTTGAAGGCGCCCTGGCCCCAGGTGTCGGTGGCCGCGTCGTAGGCGCCGCCGCCGACGGGCCGGTAGCTGCCGTCAGGGTTGGGCTCCGCGTAGGTCCACAGGGTCCCGACCGCCGGCTCCTCGGCGAGGCGGTACGTCGTGTGGCCCTCCTGCGCCGGCGGCGACACGGGCACGCTCAGCCAGTCGAGGTGGTCGAGGTTGGTGAGCGCGGAGGAGGCGGCGGGTGCGGTCGAGGCCGAGACGGCCGGCGTCGAGCCGGCTGACACGGCGACGCCGAGCACGACGGTCGTCACGGCCGCGGTCACCCAGCTGAGTACGGGCTGGCGGTGCACGGGGTTCTCCATTCTGTGGAGGTGGCGGGCGAGAGTCCGGGTCATCCCTTGACTCCCGACCCGATGTCGGAGGTGGTGAAGTGCTTCTGGAATGCGACGAACAGGGCGACTGCCGGGGCGGCCAGCACCACCGCGCCGGCCAGGATCGCGCCGTACGGGTTGGCGGCACGGCCGGCGATGTTGCTGATGTAGTTGGCCAGCGAGACCGCGAGCGGCTGCATGTCGGCGTCCTTGGTGACCAGGAACGGCCACAGGAACTCGTTCCACGGCCCGATGAACGTGAACAGGACCGCGGTGAGCAGGGCCGGGCGGACCAGGGGCAGCGCCACCGACCACAGGATCCGCAGCTCGCCGGCGCCGTCGAGCCGGGCGGCCGAGAAGAGCTCCTCGGGCAGCTGCAGGAAGAACTGCCGGAACAAGAACACCGCGGTGGAGTTGATCGCGAACGGCAAGATCATGCCGAGGTAGGAGTCCGAGAGCCCGTAGGTGCGCACGATCATCACGTAGATGGGGATGATCAGCAGCTGGAACGGGACGATCTGGACCAGCAGCATCACCGAGAACAGGGTGCCCCGGCCACGGAAGCGCAGCCGGGCCAGGGCGTAGCCGGCGAGCACGCCGAAGACCACCGTGCCGAGGAGCACGCCGCCGGTGAAGATCCCCGAGTTGACCAGGGACTGCAGGAGGTTGATGCGCTCGTTGATCTGCACGTAGTTGTGCAGCGTGAAGCCACCCGTGGGGAACACCCCGGAGAGGGATGTGTCGGGTTCCTTCTGCAGCGACGTGACGAACATGTAGTAGAAGGGGAACAGGAACAGCAGGGCGCCGAGGTAGAGCGCCAGGTGTCGAAGGATCCGGGTCATGTCAGTCCCTCTCGAGCAGGTACTTGTTGACCAGCGCGACGAGCAGCACGCCGATCACCAGCAGGATGCCGATCGCCGCGGCGGTGTCGGGACTGCCCTGCTCGATGCCCTTCTGGTACATCACGAGCACGGGTGACGCGGACGCGCCGTTGGGGCCGCCCCCGTTGGTGAGCAGGTAGGGCTCGGTGAACAGGTTGGCGCCGGTGATGATCGCCAAGATGAGCACCAGCGTCGTGGCCGACCGCACGCCCGGGACGGTCACGTTCCAGAAGGACCTGGCCCGGCCCGCGCCGTCGACCGAGGCGGACTCGTAGAGCTCCTTGGGGACGTTCTGCAGGGCAGCCAGGTAGATCAGGACGGAGAAGCCGAGCTGCTTCCAGGTGACGAACATCGCGATGACCGGCATGGCGAGGCCCTTGTTGACCAGCCACGAGGGGTCGGGAGCCAGCGACCCGAGCAGCTGGTTGACCATGCCGCCCTGGCTGAACAGGAAGAGCCACACCGACACCAGCGCCACGCTGGCGGTGACGTAGGGGACGAAGTAGGCGATCCGCAGGAACGAGCGCCCGCGGATGGCCCCGTTGAGCGACGCGGCCAGCACCAGGGAGAGCGCGACGGTCAGCGGGACGTTGATCACCAGGAACTCGAGGACGTTGAGGAACGACCGTCGTACGGCGGGGTCGCCGAGCACCTCCTTGTAGTTGTCGAGACCGACGAACGGGCGGTCCACCTCGGCCCCGGGTGCGGTGAAGAAGTAGTCGTGGAAGCTGATCCACACCGCGAGCCCCAGGGGGTAGGCGAACACCGCGGCGAGGAAGACGGCGTAGGGAGCCGCGAGGACGATCCCGAGGGGCTGGCGGCCCAGGAGGGCCGCCAGCTTCCTGGACCGCGTGGGTGCCCCTGATGCCCCTGATGGCCTGGTGGTCGCGCCCTGGGTGTTCATCGCGTCGGGGCTCAGGACTCGCCGGCGAGCTTCGTGACCTCGTCGGAGGCGCCGGTCAGCGCCTCGTCGACGGTGCCCTCGCCGAAGATGACCGACTTGGAGTACGCGTCGCGGAAGGCCTGCCAGATCGCGATGGAGTTCGGCACGTTGGGCACCTCGACGGTGCGCGAGGCCTGGTCTGCGAACGTCTCGTACTCGGGCTTCTCCTTGAAGTAGTCCGGGTAGGTGGCCGACAGGTCGCCGCGCAGCGGCATCTGGCCGGTCAGCTCGAGGAGCTTGCCGTCCTGCTCCTCGCTGGTGGCGAACTTGAGCACCTCGAAGGCGGTCTGCTGGTTGTCGCAGGCCGAGTAGAGGCCGATGTTCTTCGCGTCGGAGAAGGTGTAGGTGTCCTCCGGGCTGGTGCCGGCCGAGGTCGGGACCGGAGCGACGCCCCAGTTGACCGAGTCGCCGTACACCGAGACGGCCCACGGGCCGACGATCGACATCGCGGCCTTCTGGTCGGCGAAGGAGTCGGCGTTGTACTTCTCCTTCTGGGCCAACCCCTCCTCGTACATCGTGGCCCAGAAGTCGGCCACGGAGGTGCCCGCCTCGGAGTCGAACGTCGCCGTGCCGTCCTCGACGAGCTGCTGGCCGCCGCTCTCGGCAGCGAACAACGGGTAGAAGTCGAACCAGGACTGGAAGAACTCGCTGGTGGGGGCCGGCCAGATGGCCGCATCGGCCGCACCGCTGTCGACGATCTTGCGCGAGGTGTCGAGGAACTCGTCGTACGTGGCGAGTGGCGGGTTCTCCGGGTCGACACCGGCCTTCTTCATGATGTCCTTGTTGTAGAAGATCATCACCGGGTTCGACTTCCAGGGGATCTGGAAGTACTGGCCGTCGGGCGACTGGTACTGCTCGGCGACGTCGCCGCTGCGGGACTCGACGTAGTCGGTGCCGCCCTCGAAGGTGTCGAGCGCGACGAGGCCGCCCTGCTTCTCGAACTGGGGTACGGCGGCGGGCGAGGTGTTGAACACCAGGCACGGGGCGTTGCCAGCCGTGATGGCCGCGCCGATGACCTCCTCGGACGTCTTGCCGGCGGGGATCTCCTGGGCGGTGACCTCCTCGTCGGGGTGGTCGGCGTTCCAGGCCTCGACCATCTGCTTGCCCCAGGCGATCTCCTCCGGGTTGTTGGAGAGCCACACCTTGATCGGGCCGACGGACGTGGCGGCGTCCGAGTCACCCGAGCCACCCCCGCACGACACGGCGGTGATGCTGAGCGCCAGCATGGTCAGTGTTGCGGTGGCAACCTTCGATCTCATGTGCTTCTCCATTTCGTGTACTGCCTGGACAGTGCTGTGCTCGTGCGGTCGCCCCGGGATCAGGCGGGCGCGGGTCCGGTCGACCCACGCACCACCAGCCGGGGCGGTTGGAGCGGGAGGTCGGTCGGCTCGTGGCGTTCGACGAGCTCGAGGAGGCGGCGGGCGGCTGCGCGCCCCCAGCCGATGACGTCGCTGCTCACCGTCGTCAGCGGAGGCTGCACGTGGGCGGCGAGCTCGGTGTCCTCGTAGCCGGTGATGGACAGGTCGCGCGGCACGTGGAGGCCGCGGGCCAGGGCGACGGACAGCCCGGCGATGGCCATCAGGTCGTTGGCGTAGACCACCGCGGTCGGCGGGTCCGCCAGGTCGAGCAGCTGACGGGTCGCCGCGGCGCCGGCCTCGGCGGAGAAGTCGGCGTCGATCGACGGGCCCGGGGGCAGGCCGGCCCGGGTGAGGGCGTCGGCCCAGGCCTCGCGGCGGGACCTGCCGTGCACCATCTCGGGCGGGCCGGCGACGTGGGCGATCCGCGTGTGCCCCAGCTCGACGAGGTGCTCGACGGCGGCCGTGATGCCGGGCCGGTCGTCGACCCCGACCGCGGGCCAGTCGGTGTCGAACTGCCCGGGGCCGACGATGACCGCCGGCAGGCCGAGCTCGGCGAGCAGGGCCGGCCGGGAGTCGTCGACGTACAGGTCGGTGACGAAGACCCCGTCCACGCGCCCCTCGTCGCTGAGCCGGCGGTAGGTCTGGTGCTCGGCCTCGTGCTCCGGCACGACCTGGAGCAGCAGTGCGTAGCCGTGGCGGGAGAGCTCGCTCTCGATGCCGGCGATGAACGAGGGGAAGAACGGGTCGGCCCGCAGCGTCTCCGGGGGCCGGGCCATCACCAGCCCGACCGCCAGGGCCCGTGACACGGACAGGGCGCGGGCCCGGGCGCTGGGTCGCCAGCCGAGCTGGGCGGCCGACTCGAGGATCCGCGCCCGGGTGTCGTCGGAGAGGCCGGGACGGTTGTTGAACGCCAGCGAGACGGCACCCTTCGACACCCCGGCGCGGCGGGCGACATCGTTGATAGTGGTGGGCGTCACACCGCGACTAAACCGGTTTAGTGATCGGGTGTCAAGGGTGAAGGGGCGGTGCATCGAGCCGGGATGCAACGCTTCGCGGTCCCAGCCACTACAGTTGTAGACAGCAGCCCGTCCAGTCTTGCCTCGGGCCGCAGCGCAGCTCTCGACACGCTCGAGACGGCGCCCTCCGCTCTTGGAGGCACACGTTTCCGCCTCCGGGCGTGATGTGTTGGCGAGACGCCAACCGAAAGCTACTTTCCCTTGTCTTCCCAGACCTTCGCCGATCTCGGCGTGCCCACTGCCCTCTCCGCTCTCCTCGCCGAGCAGGGCATCACCGTCCCCACCCCCATCCAGACCGCGACCCTGCCCGACTCGTTGGCCGGTCGCGACGTGCTCGGCCGCGGCCGCACCGGCTCCGGCAAGACCTACGCGTTCCTGCTGCCGCTGGTCGCCCGGCTCGACGCCGCGAAGCTGCCGGCGATGCCGCGCAAGCCGCGCTCGCTGATCCTGGCGCCGACCCGCGAGCTGGTCGGCCAGATCGCCCAGGCCCTCCAGCCGCTGGCGAAGGCCGCCGGTCTCAGCACGCAGACCGTCTTCGGCGGTGTCGGCCAGAACCCGCAGGTCACCGGCCTCAAGAAGGGCGCCGACATCGTCATCGCCTGCCCCGGCCGCCTCGAGGACCTCATCGGCCAGGGGCACTGCGACCTGTCGGCCATCGAGATCACCATTCTCGACGAGGCCGACCACATGGCCGACCTCGGCTTCCTCCCGTCCGTGCGCCGCCTGCTCGACCGCACCCCGCAGTCGGGTCAGCGGATGCTCTTCTCCGCGACGCTCGACAACGCGATCGACAGCCTGGTCAAGCGCTTCCTGACCGATGCGGTCACCCACCAGGCCGACTCGGCCCAGTCGCCGATCTCGACGATGGCCCACCACGTGCTGCACCTCGGCGGCCGTGAGCAGAAGCTGCCCGTGCTCGTCGACCTCACCAGCGGCCCCGGCCGCACGGTGGTCTTCACCCGCACCAAGCACGGCGCGAAGGCGCTGACCCGCCAGCTCAACAAGCTCGGTGTGCCCTCGGTCGAGCTGCACGGCAACCTGTCGCAGAACGCCCGCACCCGCAACATGGACGCGTTCCACGCCGGCCTGGCGAGCACGCTCGTCGCCACCGACGTCGCGGCCCGCGGCATCCACGTCGACGACGTGTCGCTCGTCGTGCACGCCGACCCGCCGTCGGAGCACAAGGCCTACCTGCACCGCTCGGGTCGTACGGCGCGAGCCGGCGCCGAGGGCACCGTGGTCACGATGATGACCAACGAGCAGGTCCGCGAGGTCCGCGACCTCACCCGCGCGGCCGGCATCAAGCCGACCATCACCAAGGTCAACGGAGCCGAGCACCCGATCCTGGTGCAGCTGGTCCCCGGCGACCGCACCCTGGTGCCCGGTGGCTACGCCGTCGAGGTGCCGGCCGGTTCGGGCGGCGGCTCGTCGTCGACCGGACAGGGCCGGCCCCGTCGCTCCGGCGGCGGCCGCAACCGCGCCCGCGGCGGCGGTGCTGGTGCCGGTGGCGGCGGCCGCGGCGCCCAGGGCGGTCCGAAGTCGTCGGGCCAGAGGCAGGCTGCTCCCAAGGCGCAGGGCCAGGGCGCCCAGCGCTCCCGGCGCAGCGGCGCCACTGCCGGCAGCGCCGGAGGCGGCTCGCACAGCGCGGCGTCGTTCAGCTCGCGTCGAGGCTGACCCTCACCGGTACGGACGAGTTGACGGCAACCGGTTCCGTGCTTGGCTGGGGAGATCCAGCCCCGATGAAAGGACTCCTCATGGGTCTCGCGGACAAGGCACAGAACAAGGTCGAAGACGCCAAGGGTCACGCCAAGGAAGGCGCCGGCAAGGCCACTGACAACGAGCGCCTCGAAGCCGAGGGTCGCGCCGACCAGACCGAGGCGCACGCCAAGGACGCCGGCGAGAAGGTCAAGGACGCCGCCAACGACGTCAAGGACGCCTTCAAGTCCTGATCAGGCGCCTCACGACCCCGTCACACGTCTCGTGTGGCGGGGTCTCGTGCATCTCAGCGCGTACGCCGGGCGATGCTCTCGCGCTTGGTGTCGTCCGTCGCCGACTCGTAGGCCGCGACGAGCGACGCGATCGACAGCGGCTTGAGCTTCTCGACCACCTCGCGGAGCCGTTCGGGGCTGGTGCCCGACTCCTTGTACGCCGGCCAGACGGTCGTCAGGAACAGCTCCTGGAGCTCGTTGGCCAGTGAGCGACCGTGCGCCGCGTAGATGTCGGCGGCCGCCACCGCCGCCTCGGTCGGGAAGCCCAGGTCCAGCAGCCCGACGCCGACGGAGAGCTGGGAGACCGCCACCTCGAAGCGACCCCGCTTGACGGGGAAGACGATCCCGAGCGCGTTCAGGGTGGCCAGCTCGTCGTCGGTGAGCGCGCGGCCCGCCCGCGCGGTGACCTCCTTGCGGCTCATCTCGACGGCCCGTTCGGCCTCCCACGGCGCCAGCATCGCGCGGTGGAGGGCGATGTCCTCGGGGGTGGCCGAGGCGGGGATGTTGGCGACGTACTTCTCGATGGCCGAGAGGGTGAACCCGTGGCCCTGGAGCTCCTGCACCAGCTCGAGCCGCGCGACGTGGTCGGGGGAGTAGTAGCCCGAGCGTCCGCGCCGGATGGGCGGCGGCACCAGCCCGCGCGTGGTGTAGAACCGCACGTTGCGCACGCTCATCTGGACCCGGTTGGTCAGCTCGCCGAGCGTCAGCAGGCCCCCTGGCCTCTCGACGGCGTCGTCGGGGCTCTCGGACTCCGGTGCCTCGGACACGGCGTACTCTCCTCGATCGTTCGGACGGGCCGGGTGACAGGCGACACATGGCTGCCCTTGACCACGGTGACAGTGATGATGTCACAATCGAGGCACGCATCTCTCCGTTAGGACGGTCATGGCAGAAGCATTCGTGTACGACCACATCCGTACGCCGCGCGGCAAGGGCAAGGCGGTCGGCTCCCTCCACGAGGTGAAGCCCGTCGACCTCATGGTCGGCCTGCTCGACGAGATCCAACGACGCAACCCCACTCTCGACACCCACCGGGTCGACGACGTCGTGCTGGGTGTGGTGACCCCCATCGGTGAGCAGGGCGGCGACATCGCCAAGACGGCCGCGCTGGCCGCCGGCTACCCCGAGACCGTGGCGGGCGTGCAGCTCAACCGCTTCTGCGCCTCGGGTCTGGACGCCGTCAACCAGGCCGCCTCCCGGGTCCGTGGCGGCTTCGAGGACCTCATCCTGGCCGGCGGTGTCGAGTCGATGAGTCGCGTGCCGATGGGCTCCGACGGTGGCGCCTGGGCGATGGACCCGGCCACCGCCCTCACCACCGGCTTCGTGCCACAGGGCATCGGCGCCGACCTGATCGCCACCATCGGCGGCTGGGACCGCGACGCCGTCGACGCGTTCGCCGCCGAGTCGCACCACCGGGCCGCCAAGGCGTGGGCCAACGGCTACTTCGCCGGGTCCGTCGTGCCCGTCAAGGACTTCAACGGACTGACCGTGCTCGACCACGACGAGACGATCCGCCCCGACACCTCGCCCGAGGGCCTCGCCGGCCTCAAGCCGAGCTTCGCCCAGATGGGTGCCGACGCCGGGTTCGACGACGTCGCGCTGGAGAAGTACCACTGGGTCGAGAGGATCAACCACGTCCACCACGCCGGCAACAGCTCCGGCATCGTCGACGGCGCCGCCATCATGGCGATCGGCAGCGAGCAGGTCGGCAGCGACCTGGGGCTCACGCCGCGTGCCCGCATCATCGCCACCGCGGTGTCCGGCGCGGACCCGACCATCATGCTCACCGGACCCGCGCCGGCAGCGCGCAAGGCGTTGGCCAAGGCCGGCCTCGAGGTCGAGGACATCGACCTCTTCGAGATCAACGAGGCCTTCGCCGCCGTGGCGATGCGCTTCATGCAGGACCTCGACATCAGCCACGAGATCACCAACGTCAACGGCGGCGCGATCGCGATGGGCCACCCTCTCGGCGCGACCGGCGCGATGATCCTCGGCACCCTCATCGACGAGCTCGCGCGCCGCGACCTCAAGCGCGGCCTCGCCACGCTCTGCGTCGGCGGCGGCATGGGGGTCGCCACCATCGTCGAGCTGGTGTGATGTGCGACGCAGGAGCGGGCGAGGAACGAGCGCGGTCCTGCAGGTCGCCAGGTCGAGCGAGCGGCACGGCTGAGGAACGAAGCCGTGACCCGCGGGTCGAGACCCGGTGAGCCGAAAGACCCGGTGAGCCGAAAGACCCGGTGAGCCGAAAGGCCAGTGAGCCGAAGACCCGCTGAGCCGAAGCCGAAAGCCAGCCGCAACCATCCCGCCGTACCCCAAGGACATCACCATGACTGACACCGAGACCCAGACCGCGGTCCGCTACGACCGCGACGCCGACGGCATCGTCACCTTGACCCTCGACGACCCGACCGCCGGCGCCAACACCATGAACGAGCTCTACCAGCGCTCGATGCAGGCCGCCGTGCAGCGCCTGTACGACGAGCAGGAGGTCGTGACCGGCGTCGTCGTGACCAGTGCGAAGAGGACCTTCTTCGCCGGCGGCAACCTCAGCCTCCTCTCGTCGGCGAGCAAGGACGACGCCGCTGACGTGTTCGCGTCGGCCGAGTCGATCAAGGCCTCGCTGCGCCTCCTCGAGAAGTTCCCGCGCCCGGTCGTGGCCGCCATCAACGGTGCCGCCCTCGGCGGTGGCCTCGAGATCGCGCTGGCGTGCAACCACCGGATCGCCGTTGACGACCCCCGCACCGAGATCGGCCTGCCCGAGGCCAGCCTCGGCCTGCTGCCCGGCGGCGGTGGCGTCACCCGCGTCGTGCGGATGCTCGGCATCCAGTCGGCGCTGATGGACGTGCTGCTCCAGGGCACCCGCTTCAAGCCGGCGCAGGCCAAGGAGAAGGGCCTGGTCGACGAGCTCGTCGGCAGCCAGGACGAGCTCGTGCCGGCCGCGAAGGCCTGGCTGCTGGCGAACCCCGAGTCGGCCGCCAACCCGTGGGACGTGCCGGGCTACAAGATGCCCGGTGGTGCCCCCACCAACCCCAAGGTCGCGGCGTTCCTGCCGGCGTTCCCGGCGCTGCTGCGCAAGCAGACCAAGGGCGCGGTCTACCCGGCCCAGCGCGCGATCCTGTCGGCTGCGATCGAAGGGGCGTCGACCGACTTCGACACGGCCTCGCGCGTCGAGAGTCGCTACCTCACCAAGCTGGTCGTCAACCAGAACGCCAAGAACATGATCCAGGCGTTCTTCTTCGACCTGCAGGCGATCAACTCCGGATCGCTGCGTCCCGAGGGGATCGCGCCGTACAAGGCCGTCAAGGTCGGGGTGCTCGGCGCCGGCATGATGGGCGCGGGCATCGCCTACTCGTGCGCCCGCGCCGGCATGGAGGTCGTGCTCAAGGACGTCGCCCAGGAGAGCGCCGACAAGGGCAAGGCCTACTCGGAGGCGCTGCTCGACAAGGCGATCTCGCGAGGCAGGTCGACGGAGGACAAGAAGGCCGAGCTGCTGGGCCGCATCACCGCGACTGCCGACCCGGCCGACCTCACCGGCTGCGACCTGGTCATCGAGGCGGTGTTCGAGGACCCGGAGCTGAAGCGGCGCGTCTTCGCCGAGATCGCGCCGTACGTCAACGCCGACTCGCTGCTGTGCTCCAACACCTCGACGCTGCCGATCACCGAGCTCTCGGGTGGCGTGGACCGGCCGGCCGACTTCATCGGCCTGCACTTCTTCTCGCCCGTCGACAAGATGCCGCTGGTGGAGATCATCCGCGGCCGGGAGACCTCCGACCTCGCGCTGGCCAAGGCCTACGACGTGGTGCGCCAGATCAAGAAGACGCCCATCGTCGTCAACGACAGTCGCGGCTTCTACACCTCCCGCGTCATCGGCACCCAGATCAACGAGGGCCTGCGGATGCTCGGCGAGGGTGTGCACCCGGTCTCGCTGGAGCGGGCGGCCACCCAGGCCGGCTACCCCGTCGGCCCGCTGCAGATCAGCGACGAGCTGAACATGGAGCTGATGAGGAAGATCCGTCTCGCCAACGAGGAGGCGCTGCGGCTCGCGGGCCGCGAGGTGGAGTCCGACCCGGCCACCGCGGTCATCGAGACGATGATCGGGCTCGGTCGGCCCTCGCGGCTCAAGGGCGCCGGCTTCTACGAGTACGACGAGGCGGGCAGGCGCGCCTCGCTGTGGCCGGGCCTGGCCGCGGAGTTCCCGGTCGCCCCCGACCAGATCGCGCTGCAGGACGTCAAGGACCGGATGCTGTTCATCGAGGCCCTCGAGACCGCCAAGTGCTTCGAGGAGAACGTCCTCACCTCCGCCGCCGCCGCCAACATCGGCTCGATCATGGGCATCGGCTTCCCACCCAGCACCGGCGGTGCCGCGCAGTTCATGACCGGCTACGAGAGCGCAACCGGCGAGCTCGGGCTGGCGGCCTTCGTGGCCCGCGCCGACGAGCTGGCCGAGAAGTACGGCGAGCGGTTCCGCCCCTCGGCGTACCTCACCGACATGGTGGCGCGGGGCGAGTCCTTCCCGGTGTGACCGTGTGGTGGGCTCGGGCCCACCTACCCGACCGCCCCGGGACTCGAGGCGCCGAGGACGAGCTCCGGCTTGATCCGCTTCGAGACCGGCTCGTCCGCGGCGGGGCGCCCGCCTGACTCGACGAGCTCTCGGATCACCTGCGTCATCGACTCGACCGGCTGGCGGACGGTCGTGAGGGTGGGGCTGGCCATCCGCACCATGCCGATCCCGTCGAACCCGATCACCCGGAAGTCGTCGGGGATGGCGAGGCCGGAGGCCTGCAGCCGGCTCATCAACCCGATCGCGATGACGTCGGCGGCGGTGACGATCGTGCCCTCGGTCCAGCCGTCGGCGAGGAGCCTGGTCGCGGCGGCCTGACCCCAGACGGCGTCGAAGGAGCCCAGCAGCGTCGGGGCGTCCGCGCCGAACCACTTGCGAAACCCGTCGAGGCGTTCGTGGGCCGACGACGACGTGGGCTCGGCGCCGACGAAGACGACCGGCTGACGGGTCAGATCGACGGCCGTCTGCACGTGGTCGTGGACGAGCCGCATCCCTCGCCGGTTGCTGACCCCGACGAAGTGGGCGCCGGTGCCGGGGACCCGTCGGTCGAGCTGGATGGTCGCGACCGAGGCGGCGGCGAGCGAGATGCTCGCGGCGCTGTCGACCTCGTGGACGGGAATGATCACCAGGGCGTCGACCTGGCGCCCGACGAAGGACTGCACCCCACGTAGCTCGCGCTCCAACGAGCTGTCGGCGCTGAAGACCAGCAGGTCGATGCCCGGCGCGGCGAACGACTTGGTCAGGTGCTGTGCGAGCGAGGAGAAGAACGGGTTCTCGAAGTCCGGCACGATAAGCCCGACGGTCGAGCTGCGGCGCTGGCGCAGGGTCCGGCCGACGAGGTTGACCCGGTAGCCCAGCTCGTCTGCCGCGGCCAGGACCCGACCCTGGAGCACGGGATCGACGTCGCGGATGCCGCTGAGCGTCCGGGAGACCGTTGCCGTGGAGACGCTCGCCAACCGGGCGACATCGGCCATGGTCGGCGCCTGTGGTCCCGCAGCAGCCATCGGCGTCGTACCTTCCCCCGGCCTCGACCGGTGCCGTGCAGCGGTGCGCGAAAGTCCGGAAATCTCGGTGAGGTCCTTTACGCCACCGGTGGGGAACGCTAACATCGGGCAACTCGGAAATCGATTACCGACTTCGCTGGAGGCAATGATGAAGACCCCCACCCGCTCCCGTCTCCGTCTCGGAGCCGCGCTCGCTGCGTCAGGCGTGCTGGTCCTGGCCGGCTGCAGCACCGGCAACGAGGAGCCGTCGGCCACCGCGACGGATGCCGGAGGCAGCAACGGCGGCGACTGCGTGATCGGCATGACCCAGATCAACCAGACCGCCGCGTTCTTCACGCAGATGAACGAGGGGGTCCAGGAAGCGGCCGAGGCGGCCGGTTGTGAGGTGACGATCGCGAACGCCAACAACGACTCGGCCAAGCAGAACAGCGACATCGAGAACTTCGTGTCCCAGGGAGTCACCGGCCTGATCGTGGTCGCCATCGACGTCAACGGCGTCGTCCCCGCGGTCGAGGCGGCGAAGAGCGCGGGCATCAAGGTGGTGGCCATCGACGCCGAGCTCGAGGAGGGCCTGGCCGACACGTTCGTCGGTGTGGACAACGAGAAGGCGGGCGCCGAGGCGGGCCAGTGGGTCATCGACGAGGGCTTGGCCGACGGCAAGTCGTACGGCGTGGTCGACGCGCGCAACTCGTTCATCCAGAACCAGCGCGAGGACAGCTTCCGGGCCGCCATCGACGAGGCCGGCGCGACCTACACGCAGAGCGTGAACGGCGACAACGTGCAGGAGAAGGCAGCGACGGCGGCCCAGAACCTCGTGACCGCGCAGGAGGACCTCGACTTCGTCTACACCACGGGTGAGCCCGCCACGGTCGGCGCCGTTGCCGCGCTGGACCCGGCCGGGTCGACCAAGGTGATCGGCTGGGACCTCACCGCGGAGGTGATCGCCGGCATCGACAGCGGCCTGGTGACCGCCGTGGTCCAGCAGGACCCGAAGCAGGAGGGCGTGGAGGCGGTCGACGAGCTCAAGTCCCTCCTGGGCGGTGCCGACGCGGCGGGGTTCATCGACGTGCCGATCACGATCGTCACGACCGACAATGTGGACGACTACCGCTCCATCTTCGAGTGATCGCCGTGCGCGACCCGGGAGCCGAGCACGCCCTGCCCGGGCGGATGGACGAGGAGCGACGACCATGACCGTCGACCGCGTGGAGATGCGTGGCATCCGCAAGAGCTATGGCGCGCTCGACGTCCTCAGGGGAGTGGACCTGCGGGTCGCGCCCGGCGAGGTCATCGGCCTGATCGGCGACAACGGCGCCGGCAAGTCGACCCTGATGAAGATGCTGGCCGGGGCCGTGGTCCCGGACTCCGGCCAGATCCTCATCGACGGGGTCGAGCTGACCGGGACCGGGCCGAGAGCCGCGAGGGCGCACGGGATCGAGATGGTCTACCAGGACCTGGCCCTGTGCAACGACCTCGATGTGGCCAGCAACCTGTTCCTGGGCCGGGAGAAGTACCACCCGCTGACCCGGCGCCTCGACCATCGGCGCATGCACGCCGAGGCGGCCGAGGACCTGTCCCGGCTGCACATCCGGATCACCAACACCCGCCAGACCGTGGGCAACATGTCGGGTGGCCAGCGCCAGGCGATCGCGATCACCCGGGCGGTGACGTTCGAGCCGAAGGTGTTGGTGCTCGACGAGCCCACGGCTGCCCTGGCGGCCCGGGAGGTCGAGATGACCTTGCAGCTGATCCGGGACGTGTCCTCGCGCGGCGTGAGCGTCGTGCTGATCACGCACCGGCTCCAGGACCTCTTCGAGGTGGCCGACCGGTTCGTCGTCCTCTACGAGGGCGTCAACCACAAGGAGATGGCCCCCTCCGAGACCGATCTCACCGGTCTCGTCCACGCGATGATGGGGAAGTGAACCCGTGAAGACGCACACCAGTGACACCCAGGCCGAGCAGGCCGCCGCCCGGAGCCGGAGCAGGAGGGGTGCCCGTCACGAGTTCGTGGCCGCCCACTTCGGGCTGCTGTCCATCGGGGCGGTGTTCCTCATCCTGTTCGCCTTCTTCAGCATCCAGGCCGACGCGTTCCTGACGACCAACAACCTGGTCAACGTGCTGCGTCAGATCGCGCCGACCGTGATCGTGGCGGTCGCGATGACCTTCGTGATCACCACCGGAGCCATCGACCTGTCCGTCGGCTCGATCGTCGGGCTCACCGCGGCCGCGCTGGCCATCTTCGCCGAGACCGGGAACGCCGTGCTCGCCCTGGTGATGACGCTGGCCATCGGCCTGGGGGTGGGCCTGATCAACGGCGCGCTCACCGCCTACGGACGCCTGCAGTCCTTCATCGTCACGCTGGCCGCCCTGACCGCCGTCCGTGGGATCGCGCTGCTCATCACCGACGGGTACAGCACCCCGGTCACCTCCACCTTCCTCCTGCCCCTCGGACAGGGCAAGCTCCTCGGTCTCTACACGCCCACGTGGATCGCCCTGCTCGTGGTCGTGGGCGGGTGGTACGTGTTCAGCCAGACCCGGTTCGGTCGCTACATCGTCGCCGTGGGCTCCAACGCGGAGTCGCTGCGCCGCTCGGGTGTCGACATCCGGAAGATCCAGCTCGCGGCCCTGGCGATGACCGGGCTGTTCGCGGGCCTGGCCGGCGTCATCACCGCGGCACGCCTGGCCAGCGGCTCGTCCAACTCGGGCACGGCCTTCGAGCTGGAGGTGATCACGGCGGTGGTGCTCGGCGGCACCAGTCTCATGGGCGGGCGTGGCTCGATCCTGGGCTCCGCCATCGGCGCCCTCACCCTGGGCATCATCAGCAACGGCCTCGTGCTGCTCCGTGTCGACGTCTACTGGGTGCCCATCGTCCAGGGCACGATCCTGATCGTCGCGATCTTCCTGAACAGCCGGCTCTTCGGGCGCATCATGGGCGGCCACACGTGAACCCAGCCGCTGCCGTCGGTGTCGAGGTCATGACGGTCCGAGGCCCCATGCCCGCCTCCGACATGGGGATCACCCTGACCCACGAGCACATCTTCAACGACGTGACCTCGTGGTCGCACCGGACGGAGTCACGCGGCTGGGACCCCGAGACGCTCGCGCACCTCCCGGTCACCCAGGACATCCTGTGGGACCTGCGCCACGACCCCTTCGCCAATCTCGACAACTGCCGCCTCGACGACCTCGAGACGGCCCGGGCCGAGGTCGAGCGCTTCGCCGCACTGGGTGGCCGGACGATCATGGACGCGACCGGACTCGGCGTGGGCCGAGACCTGGCCCGCCTCCGGGCGGTCAGTGAGAGCACCGGCATCGCCATCATCGCCGGGACCGGCTACTACCTGGACGCTGCCCAGCCCGCGGAGGTCAAGACCCTCCGTGCGGAGGAGATCGCGGAGCGGATCCTGAGTGACCTCGCCGAGGGTGAGGACGGGGTACGGCCCGGCTTCATCGGTGAGATCGGGGTCGGTGCCGACTTCACCGACGCCGAGCGGACCAGCCTGCGGGGCGCCCTGCTCGCCCAGCGGGAGACCGGTCTGCCGATCCAGGTGCACCTCCCGGCGTGGTTCCGGCTCGGCGGCGCGGTGCTCGACGCCGCGGAGGAGGCCGGGGTGGACCCCGCGAAGGTGGTGCTGTGCCACATGGGGCCCTCCGGCGATGACCTGGCCTACCAGCGGGAGCTGCTGCGCCGCGGCGCCTGGATCCAGTACGACATGATCGGCATGGAGGTCTTCTACGCCGACCAGGGCGTGCAGTGCCCCTCCGACGAGCAGAACGCGGCCTGGCTGGCCCGGCTCCACGACCTCGGCCTCGGCGACCGCCTGCTGGTCAGCCAGGACGTCTTCATCAAGTCGCTCCTGCGCCGTCACGGTGGTCCGGGCTATGCGCACCTCCTGCAGTACTTCGTCCCGCGGCTGACCCGGCACGGCTTCGGGTCCGCCGACATCGACCGGCTTCTGATCGACAACCCACGACGCCTGTTCACAGGCGACCAGCAGAAGGAGACACCATGATCCGCGTCCTGCTCGCAGGAGAGAGCTGGATCTCGCAGGCCACCCACATCAAGGGCTTCGACGAGTTCTCCAGCACGACGTTCCACACGGGTGCAGACGACTTCATCGCCGCTGCGGCGTCGCAGGGCATCGAGGTCGAGCAGATGTACGCCCACGACGTGCCGCAGAAGTTCCCCCGCACCGTGGAGGCGTTGTCGGCCTACGACGTGGTGATCCTGTCCGACATCGGGGCCAACAGCTTCGTCCTGCCGCCGGAGACGTGGCTGGCGGGCCGTCGGGCCGACAACCCGCTGGAGTCCCTGGCCGAGTGGACGCGCGCCGGTGGCGGGCTGATGATGGCCGGCGGCTACCTGAGCTTCCAGGGGTTCCAGGCACGCGCCAACTTCGCGCGCTCGCCCATCGCCGATGTCCTGCCGGTCACCATGCACGACTTCGACGACCGGGCCGAGGTGCCGCAGGGCGCCCGCACCGCGGTCGTCGAGGCCGACCACCCGGTGGGGAGGGCCTGGCCGGACGGCGCTCCGGAGCTGCTCGGCTACAACCACGTCGAGGCCAGGGACGGTGCCGTCGTCGTGGCGACGGTGCGAGACGACGTCCTGCTCGCCACCATGGAGGTAGACGCCGGTCGCTCGCTGGTGTGGACCTCGGACATCGGCCCGCACTGGTGCCCCGAGCCGTTCCTGGCGTGGGAGGGCTTCCCCGCCGTGGTCGCCGCCATGCTCAACTGGCTCGCGAAGCGCGAGGACGCCTGATGCCCGGGCCGACCAGGATCCTGCTCGACTGCGACCCCGGACACGACGACGCCGTGGCCATCCTGCTCGCCCTCGGTTCCCCGGACGTCGAGCTCCTCGGGGTGACCACGACGTTCGGCAACTGCGCCGTCGAGGACGCGACCCGCAACGCGCAACAGGTCCTGGCGCTGGCCGGCCGGGCCGACGTCCCGGTGGCGGTCGGTGCCGCCGGCCCGCTGTCGGGCGACACCCATCTCGGCAACTACGTGCACGGCGCGAGCGGCCTGGACGGGCCCGAGATGCCCGGTGTGGAGACCCCGGCGGTCGGTGAGCCGGCCGTCGAGTTCCTGGCGCGCAGGCTCCGCGACTCGCCCGCCCCGGTGACGATCGTCGCGGTCGGCCCCATCACGAACGTCGCCCGCCTGCTCCGTGAGCATGCGGAGGTCACCCCGCACATCGAGCAGATCATCTTCATGGGCGGCTCCACGGAGCGGGGCAACCACACGCCGACCGCCGAGTTCAACACCTTTGCCGACCCTGAGGCCCTGGACGTCGTGCTCCGCTCGGGGCTGCCGCTGCGGATGGTCGGGCTCAACCTCACCCACCAGGCGCTTGCCTCGCCCGAGATCGTGGCCCGGATGTCCGCCATGGAGCACGAGGTGGGCCGCACCTGCGCCGCCTGGATGGGGTTCTTCGGTGACTCCTACGAGCGCGTCTGGGAGTTCGACGCGCCGCCGGTCCACGACCCGTGCACCATCGCGGCGCTCATCGACCCCGACGTGATCGAGTGGCGCGAGGCCTTCGTGGCCGTCGAGCTGGACGGGACCTGGACCCGGGGCACCACGGTCGTGGACCTCTTCGGCCGCTACCCCGACCAGGCGCCGAACGTCTCGGTCGCGATGACGCTCGACGCGCCGCGCTACTGGGACCTGGTGATGGCGAGCCTGGACGCGCTGGGGCGGAACCGGTGACGACGCCGCTGATCTGCGTCGTCGGCTCGATCAACCAGGACACCACGCTGCGGGTCCCTGCCCTGCCGGCAGGTGGGGACACCGTGCTGGCCACCGGCCGGTCCCGCTCGCCCGGTGGCAAGGGTGCGAACCAGGCGGCCGCCTCGGCGGCGCTGGGCGCCCGGGTGGTCATGGTGGGCGCGGTCGGCGACGACGATGCCGGCCGAGAGGCGCTGCAGTCCCTGCACTCGCGGGGGGTCGACGTGTCGTGCGTCGTGACGTGCGAGGGGCAGGCGACAGGCGCCGCGGTCCTCCTCATCGCCGACGACGGCGAGAACCTCATCGTGGTGGACGCCGGCGCCAACTCCTGGCTGCAGGAGCCGGACGTCGAGGCAGCCGTCGAGAGCCGTGGACCCGCGGTCATCCTCGGCCAGCTCGAGATCCCGGTGGCCTGCCTGAAGGCGGCGGCACGTGCCGCGGCCGGGACGACCACGGGTGCCCCGCTGTTCGTGCTGAATCCCGCCCCCATGCCCGCGGATCGACCCGGTCTCGACGCGGTGACGGGGTTGCTTCCGCTCGTCGACATCCTGGTGCCCAACCGCGGCGAGCTGGGGCGGCTGGCCGGACGCCCGACGCCGAGCACCCCGGAGGAGGTCCGTTCCTGCATCGAGGCCCTGGACTTCGATGGGGCGGTCGTGGTGACGCTGGGTTCGGAGGGGGCGGTCGTCTGGCAGTCGGGCGAGCTCATCTCCGTGCCGGCCGTCCCCGTCGACGCCGTCGACACCAGTGGCGCCGGGGACGTGTTCTGCGGTGTCCTTGCCCACCGGCTGGCTGCCGGTGACCCGCTCGTGGACTGCGTACGCCGGGCCAACGGGGCAGCGGCCGTCAGTACCACGCTCACGGGCGCCCAGGTGCCCGCCGACTTCAGCGGCTGAGCGCGCCTCAGAAGCCGTCGCCCGCCATCAGGTGCAGGGCCGCTCCGGTGGCCAGCACCTGTTCGTCGAAGACCGCGTCCGGGGCATGGTTGAACGCTGAGTGCCCCGCGACGTTCGCCCCGAGGTAGACCATGGCCCCGGGCCAGCGCTGGAGGAAGTAGGCGAAGTCCTCGATGACCATCGACGGCTCGGTCATCTCGACGAGCCCGGCGCCGAGCTCGGTGCCGGCGAGATGCGCGAGCAACCGGTCGACGTACGGCGCGTCGTTGACGACCGCCGGGTAGCCCTCGAACAGCTCGAAGGACGACTCGGTCGAGGTCGTCTCCGCCGCGCGTGCCGCAGCGGTGCGCAGCCCGTCGACGAGGGCAGTGCGCTTCGCGCCGCTCAGGGTGCGGATGGTGCCACGCAGCCTGCCGTGGGCGGGGATGACGTTGACGGTGTTGCCCATGACGGACTCGGTGACCGTCGCCACCAGGTGCTCGTCGGTCGACAGCTCCTTCACCAGGTCACGCGCCGCGCTCACGAACAGGGCGCCCGCCTCGATCGGGTTGCCGGCCAGGTGGGGCTGGCTGGCGTGGCCGCCCGGCCCCCGGAAGACGATGCTGAACCAGTCGCCGTACGCCATGAAGGTGCCGCGGGTGTAGTTGATCGAGTGTGCCGGCCAGGTCGCGTGCACGTGGAGGGCGAACGTCCGGGCGGACTCGAGCCGCAGGTTGCGGTGTCGTTGCAGCGTGGCCACGGCACCGCGGTCGGTCTCCTCGCCCGGCTGGAACACGAGCACCACGTCGCCCGTGGGGGGCTCCTCGGCATAGCCGCGCGCCGCCCCGAGGAGCATCGCCATGTGCAGGTCGTGCCCGCAGGCGTGCATCGCGTCGGGGCGCCGGGAGGCGAACTCCGCGAACTCCGGACCGGTCTGCTCCCCGACGGGCAGCGCGTCCATGTCGGCGCGCAGCACCACGGGCACGCGTGAGCGGTCTCGTCCGGCGATGGTGGTGGTGACGCCCGCGCCCGGATGGACCTCCGGCTCGTGGCCGCACTCCGCCAGCACGCGCGCGACGTACGCAGTGGTGTCGGGCAGGTCGAGACCGACCTCGGGTTCCGCGTGGAGGTGTCTCCGGTGCGCGACCATCCAGGGCTGCAGCCCGCGAGCCTGCGCCAAGCGCTGATGCATCCGCCGAACCTAGCGGCACCGCCCCCTGCCTGCGCTCCCGTCTCGATCGTCGACCGCCCATCACGCCATTCCCCACGCACGCACCCCCGTCGTCATCCACACTTGACGCGTGAGTGAATTCGCCGTCGACGTACGCGACCTGCACGTCCGC
Organism: uncultured Actinomycetota bacterium; assembly: GCA_963781515.1. Classification (GTDB taxonomy): domain Bacteria; phylum Actinomycetota; class Actinomycetes; order Propionibacteriales; family Nocardioidaceae; genus Nocardioides. Next base: position 98,592 of record CAWAGL010000013.1, on the reverse strand, counting down.
TTCGGCGAGGTGGAGGCCGTGTCCGGGGTCGACCTGCACGCCAGCGCGGGGCAGGCGACCGCGCTCCTGGGGCGCAACGGAGCGGGCAAGTCGACCACCATGCGCGTGCTCGCGGGCGTGGTGCCGCCGACCGCTGGGCAGGCGCTCGTGCTGGGCCACGACGTACGCACCGAGACGCTGACGGTGAAGCGGCTCGTGGGCTACTGCCCCGACGTCGGCGGCCTCGTGCCGCGCGCGACGCCGTGGGAGCACCTCCAGCTGTCCGCCCGGCTGCGCCGGATGCCCGACTGGGAGGCCGGTGCCCGTGACCTCCTCGAGCGCTTCGAGCTCGGCGACGTGGCCCACCGGGTCACCGCGGGCTTCAGCCACGGCATGGGACGCCGGCTGTCGGTGATCCTCGCGGCGTTCCACCGCCCCGACGTGCTGCTCCTCGACGAGCCCTTCGACGGGGTCGACCCGATCGGTGTCGAGGCCACCTTCGAGGTCATCGCCGACGCGCGGGCCCAGGGGGCGTGCGTCCTGCTGTCCACGCACCTGCGAGACCTCGCCGTCCAGGCCTGCGAGACGGCGATCGTGCTGCGCGGCGGTGCTCGCGTCGCCGAGCTCGGGGCCGACGACCTGGTGGGGGAGGCCGGAGCCGATGCCTACCGCGCACTCCTGGACTGAGCCCGCCGAGCTGCGCCGGGCCGTCTCGGAGACCCGCGAGCTGATCCGCTTCCGCGCCCGGACCGTACGACGCCCCGGTGCGGCCGGCCGGTTCCTGGCCGTCCTCTCCGGGCTGACCGCCGCTGCCGCGCTGGCGCCGGCGTGGGCGCCCGGTGCCGGCGGTGCCGACCAGGCCTTCGGCGTGCTCCTCGTCCTGCCCTCCATGCTCGCCGGCTTCCTCGCCCTGGCCATCGTGTCCGCCGTCGCGTCCGGTGGCGGCCGCGAGCTGCTCGCACGCGACCACGCCGTGGCCTTCCCGGTCAGCCCGACCACCGACCACCTCGGCGCCCTGGTGATGGCGCCGCTCAACATCGCCTGGATCCTCCAGGCCTGGACGCTGCTCGGCGCGGGCGCCTACGCCATGGGACCCGGTGGGCTGCCGTACCTGCTGCCCGCGACCGTGCTCTGGATCCTCGCCGCCACTGCGCTCGCGCAGGTGGTGGCCTGGACGTCGGAGGCGGTACGCCGCGGGCCACACGGTGCCTGGATCGTGCGCGGCCTCACGACGGCCGCTCTCGTCGGGGCGGTGTGGCTGCAGCTCAGCGGCCGGTTGACCGACTTCTTCGACGCCATGCCCACCAAGCACATCGTCGTCGCGTCGGCGGCGATGATCGGGGGGCCGACCTGGACGTGGCCGCTGGTGATGCTCGTCCTGGCCGTGGTGACCGTGGCCGCAGTGCTCGTCGGCGTCATACCGGCGCAGGTCGCCGCCCGGCGGGTGCCCCGTGACGAGCTGCGGATCGAAGCGGGTGTGTACCCGTCGCGGCCGGCGCTGCGCGGTGACCTGCCGATGCTGGTGCGCATCGACCGCGGCTCGATCTGGCGGTCGGTGCCGATGCGCCGCGGCCTGATCGTGCTGGCGATCGGTCCCGGTGCGATCGCGATGGCCGGTGGTCTCGACTGGACCCAGATCACCGTGCTCCCCGGCCTCGTCGCCAGCGGCGGCGCCCTGCTGTTCGGTGTGAACGCCTGGTGCCTCGACGGCCGGGGCGCACTGTGGCGCGAGAGCCTCCCGGTCAGACCGTCCTCCGTGTTCTCCGCCCGCAGCTGGGTGCTGGCCGAGTGGCTGCTGCTCGGTGCGGTCGTGACCGTCGTGCTCGCGTCCCTGCGAGCCGGCATGCCCACGGCCGCCGAGGCGACCGCCATCGCGTGCACGCTCGTGGTGGTGACCGCGCAGGTCGTCGCGGTGGCGATGGGCTGGGCTGGGCGCCGCCCGTTCTCGGTCGACATGCGCTCCGCCCGGGCCACCCCCGCACCGCCCCTGGTGATGGTGGGCTACTCGACCCGACTCGCCGTCAGCACGACGCTCACCGGACTCGTGTTCTCGGCGCTGGCCCTGGTGCCCGACTGGCGGGTCTCCGTGCTGGTGGCCGTCCCGTTCCTGGCCTGGTCGACCTTCCGGTTGTTCCGCGCCCGCCGTCGCTGGCTCGACGCGCCGCAGCGGGCGCAGGTCGTGCTGACCGTCGCCGCCTGAGCCGACCTGCCCCGGCTAGGGTCGCGGGCATGGACTTCTCCGCCTCGTCCCGCGCCGCCGAGCTCCGTGAGCGGGTGGCGGCGTTCATGGCCGCCGAGATCGATCCGGTGGAGGGCGACTACCACCGTGACCTCGCCGAGAGGCGCCGTACGGGCGATCCGTGGCAGCCGCTGCCGGTCATCGAGGAGCTCAAGGGCAAGGCCCGCGAGCAGGGGCTGTGGAACCTCTTCCTGCCCAAGGAGCACGCCGGCGAGTACGCCGCCCGGTTCGGCACCGACGGGGGAGAGGGACTCAGCAACGTCGACTACGCGCCGCTGGCCGAGCTGATGGGTCGCTCCGCGCTCGCGCCGACGGTCTTCAACTGCAACGCGCCCGACACCGGCAACATGGAGGTGCTGCTGCGCTACGGCAGCCAGGCGCAGCGGGACGCGTGGCTCGATCCGCTGCTCGACGGGCGGATCCGCAGTGCCTTCACGATGACCGAGCCCGATGTCGCCTCCTCGGACGCGACCAACATGGCAGCCACCGCGGTCGTCGACGGTGACGAGGTGGTCATCAACGGCCGCAAGTGGTGGTCGAGCGGCGTCGGCCATCCCGACTGCCGGATCTTCGTGTTCATGGGGCTGACCGACGCCGACGCCGACCGTCATCACCGGCACACGATGGTGCTGGTGCCACGAGACACCCCCGGCGTGAGGATCGAGCGGCTGCTCAACACGATGGGCTACTTCGACGAGCCGGTCGGGCACGGCGAGGTCAGCTTCACCGACGTGCGCGTGCCGCTCGCCAACGTGCTGTCCGGGCCCGGCGAGGCGTTCGGGATCGCCCAGGGCCGGCTGGGGCCGGGCCGGGTGCATCACTGCATGCGCCTGATCGGGCTGGCCGAGATGGCGCTCGAGCGGGCCATCAGGCGCGGCCTCGAGCGGACGGCGTTCGGCAAGCCGCTGCTCGACCTGGGCGGCAACCGCGAGCGCATCGCCGACGCCCGTATCGCCATCGACTCGGCCCGGCTGCTCGTCCTGCACGCAGCCTGGAAGCTCGACGAGGGAGGCCCGCGCAACGCGCTCAGCGAGGTCAGCCAGATCAAGGTGGCCGTGCCGCGGATGGCGCAGCAGGTCATCGACATGGCGATCCAGCTGCACGGTGGCGGCGGCATGTCCGACGACTTCCCGCTCGCGATGGCCTATGTCAACGCCCGTTCGCTGCGGCTGGCCGACGGACCCGACGAGGTGCACCAGGGCATGGTGGCCCGCCTCGAGATCGCGAGGCACTCCTGATGGCGCGGGTGCTGGTGACCGGTGCGGCCGGCGGACTGGGACGCTCACTCGTCGCGGCCTTCGAGGCCCGGGGCGACGACGTCCTCGGGACGGACCTCGCCGACGCCGAGCTGACTCTCGACATCACCTCCGACGCCGACTGGGCCGCGGCCCGCGACCACGTCGAGCAGACCTGGGGCGGCCTCGACATCCTCGTCAACAACGCCGGCATCGCGGGTGGCGGCCGGCTCGACCAGGACACCATCGAGGAGTGGCAGCGCCTGGTCGACATCAACCTGATGGGCGCGGTGCGCGGCACCAAGGCGTTCGTGTCGATGTTCAAGACCCAGCGCGGCGGGCACATCGTCAACATCGCGTCGCTGGCCGGCCTCGTCCACCCCGCGGGCATGGGCTCCTACAACGCCACCAAGGCGGCGGTCGTCGCGCTCACCGAGACCACCGGCCACGAGCTGGCGGGGTTCGGCGTGCGGGCGAGCGTCGTGTGCCCGTCGTACTTCCGGACCGGTCTCGTCGACCACATGCAAGGCAGCGACAGCTCGGTCGGCCGGGTGATCGGCCGGCTCGTGAAGGAGTCGCCGCTGGGGTCCCGACGACATCGCCCGCGCGGTCATCGAGGGCATCGAGCGCGGCGACGAGCTGATCCTTCCCGACGACGCGGCGCGCGCGGCGTACACGTTCAAGACGACCGACCGGCCGGCGTACGACGCGACCATGCGGGCGCAGGCCCGCAAGCTGGAGGAGAGCGCCGGTGACTGAGGGCAACCCGGCCAGGCCGGTCCGCGACGAGGACGCCTTCGACGTCGAGGCGGTGGCGCAGTGGCTGCGTGCGCACGCAGCGACCGAGGTGCGCGACGAGCTGGTCGGGACTCCGGAGGTGGAGCAGTTCCAGGGCGGGGCGTCCAACCTGACCTACCGGCTCGGCTACCCCGCGCGCGACGTGATCCTGCGCCGTCCGCCTCCGGGTGTGAAGGCCCGGGGTGCCCATGACATGGGGCGGGAGCATCGCATCCAGTCGGCGCTCGCCCCGGTGTTCCCGCTGGTGCCGGCGATGGTCGCGTGGTGCGACGACGAGACGGTGATCGGCACCCCGTTCTACGTGATGGAGGCCGTCGCCGGCGTCATCCCGCGACGCGAGCTGCCACCCGGCATGTCCGTCGCCGCGACCGCCCAGCTGTGCAGCAACACCTTCGACGTACTCGTCGACCTGCACTCGGTGGACGTCGCCTCGGTGCCCGAGCTGGCGGCGATGAGCAAGGGCGAGGGGTACGTCGCCCGGCAGGTCGGCGGCTGGACGACCCGGCTCGCCAACGCGCGCACCGACGACATGGGCGACTGGGCAGACATCGCCGACTGGCTCGACCGGCACCAGCCGGCGGACGTGGCGAGCTGCCTGATCCACAACGACTTCCGCCTCGACAACCTCGTGCTCGACGGCGACGACCTGTCGCGGATCGTCGGCGTGCTCGACTGGGAGATGGCCACCGTGGGTGACCCGTTGATGGATCTCGGCGGCGCTCTCGGCTACTGGGTGCAGGACGACGACGACGAGTTCTTCCGCCAGTTCCGCCGCCAGCCGTCGAACGCGCCGGGCATGTGGACGCGCGACCAGATCGTGGCGCGCTACTGCGAGCGGATGGGCTTCACCGTCACGCCCGAGCAGTGGCGGTTCTACGAGGTGTTCGGGCTGTTCCGGCTCGCCGTCATCGCCCAGCAGATCTGGTACCGCTACTTCCACGGCCAGACCCACAACGAGCGGTACGCCGTGTTCGGCCCGGCCGTCGGCTATCTCGAGCAGCGCTGTCGCGCCTTTCTCGTCTGATGGGCCTGCTCCTGCTGGTGCGGCACGGCCAGGCGTCGTTCGGCGCCGCCGACTACGACGTGCTCTCCGAGGACGGCTGGGAGCAGTCGCGGGTGCTCGGTCGCTGGCTGCGAGAGCACGGAGTCTCCCCCGACGCCGTGGTCTCCGGCGGCATGCGGCGGCACCGCGAGACGGTGGCGGGCCTGCTGTCCGGCCTCGGTCGGCCCAGTGCCGGCGACGCCACCGTCGACGAGGGCTGGGACGAGTTCGACCACCTCGCCGTCGTCGCCGCCTACCCGGATCTGCCCGCGGGCGAGCTCGACCGCCGTGGCTTCCAGCGTGTCTTCGAGGGCGCGACCGCCCGCTGGACGAGCGGTGCCCACGACGAGGAGTACGCCGAGTCGTGGGGCGGATTCGTGGGCCGGGTCGACGCCTCCCTGGTCGCGGCGGCCGCCGCGGCCGGATCCGGCGCGACGGTGGTCGTGGTGAGCTCCGGCGGCCCGATCGCCGCCGCCTGCTCGGGTCTGGTCGACCCGGCCGCCGGCGCCGGCGGACGGGCGCGGCTCTGGGCGCCCTTCAACACGACGTACGTCAACACCGGGGTGACCCGGGTGGTCGTCGGCCGCACCGGGCCCCGGCTCCTGACCTTCAACGAGCACAGCCACCTCTCCGGGGACCTGCTGACCTACCGTTGAGTCGCGCCCCTGTCCCTGTCGAGTCGCGCCCCTGTCACCGTCGAGTCGCGCCCCTGTCCCCGTTGAGTCGCGCCCCTGTCCCCGGCGAGCCGCGCCCCTGTCCCCGTCGAGTCGCGCCTGCGTCGCCGTACGACGGGACTCGGGCGCAACTCATCAGGGACTCGGGCGCAAGTCAACGGGGACGCGGGCGCAAGTCAACGGGGACGCGGGCGCAACTCAACAGGGACAGGGGCGCAAGTGAACGGGTCAGATCAGGCGCTTGAACAGGGGCATCGGTGCGTGCTTCAGCAGCACCGAGAGCGGCGCCCAGGGCAGGGGCGGCACGCATGCGGAGTCCTTCTCCTTCTCGATCGCGGCCACCATGGCGCGCACGCCCTTCTCGGTCGAGACCATCATCTTGTTCTCGGCGGCAGCGATCCCGCTGTTCATCTCCGAGGCGATGTACCCCGGGTAGAGCACCGTCACCTTGACCGGCTTGCCGTGCATCTCGGCGCGCAGCCCCTCGGCGAGGTGCGCGACCGCGGCCTTGGTGGCGGCGTACGTCGCCATCGACTTGGGCAGCCCGCGCATCGCCGAGATCGAGGAGACCATCACCAGGTGGCCCGCGTCCTGCGCCCGGAAGATCTCCATCGCGGCCTCGCACTGCGCCAGCGCGGCCACGAAGTTGGTCATCGCGGTCTCGCGGTTGGCCTCGAAGCCGCCGGTGCCGAGGGGCGCGCCCTTGCCGACCCCGGCATTGATCACGACCCGGTCGAGGTGACCGAAGTCCTTGCCGAACGCGCGGAACACCTCGAAGACCTGGTCGGCGTCGTTGACGTCGAGCGCACGGATCTCGACCCGGCGGTCGGGGTGGGTGGCGAGGACGTCGCCCCTGACCTCCTCGAGCCTCTCTGTACGGCGCGCACACAGGGCCAGGTCGTAGCCGAGCGTGGCGAACTGGCGGGCCATCTCGGCGCCGAGCCCCGAGGAGGCGCCGGTGATCAGGATCGTCTTCGTCATGCGCGCCAGTGTGACCGACGCGCACGAAGGGCGCCGCAGCATGTCGCTGCGGCGCCCTTCGATGAGGCGGGGGGAGGGATCAGCCCTTCGGCTGGTCGATCACCACGGTGCTGAGGATCTTGTCCGCGAAGGTCTGGCGCTTGGAGTCCCACAGCGGCCAGAGGAAGCCGAGGTAGCAGGGGAGCGCGTCCAGGATGTGCGTGATCTGCCGCACGAAGGACATGCCGGCGCCGATGGGCTGGCCGGTCTCCTCCTTGATCAGCCTGATGCCGAGGACACCCTTGCCGATGGAGTAGCCGGTGCGGCCCTGCTTGAGGCAGATGTTCCAGACGAAGACGGCCAGCCCGGCCAGTGTGCCGACGAGGCCGAAGAGCGACGCCGTCGTGGACGTCGAGTCACCGCTGACGATCGCGCCGAGTAGCGCTGGGATGAGGTAGGCGGCGTAGACGAGCAGCTGGTCGATCACGAGGGCGCCCACGCGCTTGCCCCAGTGGGCGTAGTTCGCCGGTGCGCCGTAGGCGGGCTGTCCGTAGCCGGGCTGCTGCCCGTAGGGCGCCTGCCCGTACGCCGGCTGCTCGCCGTACGGGTTCTGCGGCGGTTGCTGGCCGTAGGGGTCGGAGGATGGCGGCTGCTGGCCGTAGGGGTCTTGCGGCGGATTGCCGTAGTCGGACATGTCTCTCCCTCGTGGGCGTTCAGTGGCGCGTCACACGGTAGGCGACGGGTGACGCCACGGTCGTCTGCCGCCCCGCGATCGGTCCACGAAACGGGATGAATCCGGAGGGTCGGTCGTGTTGACCAGACGTGAGCCCAGACGTCCGCACCGTCCTGCCTGCCCTGTCCGTCCTCGACCTCGTGCCCGTCCGCAGCGACCAGACCACCGGGGACGCGCTCGCGGCGACCCGGTCGCTGGCGGGGGTGGCCGACGACCTCGGCTACCGGCGCTACTGGCTGGCCGAGCACCACAACATGCCGGCCGTCGCTGCGACCAACCCGCCGCTGCTCATCGCGATGGTCGCCGCGGCGACGTCGCGCATCCGGGTCGGCTCCGGCGGCGTGATGCTGCCCAACCACGCGCCGCTGGTCGTGGCCGAGCAGTTCGCGCTGCTCGAGGCCGCGCACCCCGGCCGGATCGACCTCGGCATCGGCCGGGCTCCGGGCACCGACCAGCTCACCCGCTACGCGCTGCGCCAGGGCGCGGGCGGCGACGACCCGGTCAACCTCTTCCCGCAGTACGTCGCGGACGTGATGACGCTGATGAGCCCCGAGGGTGCCTCGATGTCGGTCGCCGGCAGGGCACACCCGCTGCGTGCCACGCCGCACGCCGCGTCGGTGCCGCCGGTGTGGCTGCTGGGCTCGTCCGACTACTCCGCGCGGCTGGCCGCCGAGAAGGGCCTGCCCTACGTCTTCGCGCACCACTTCGCCGGGCAGGGCACCGCCGAGGCGCTCGAGCTGTACCGGTCGTCGTACCGGCCGAGCGAACGGCACCCCGAGCCGCAGACCTTCTTGACGGTCAACGTCGCCGCCGCCACCACCCAGGAGGAGGCCGAGCGGGTCGCGCTGCCTCAGTTGCTGTCGATGCTGGCGCTGCGCACCGGTCAGCCGCTGACGGCCCAACGCCTGGTCGAGGAGGCCGAGGCGGTCGAGGTGCCCGCCGAGCATGCCGGCCTGCTGCGGGCGATGGCTGCGCGCTGGGTGATCGGTGACGGCGAGTCAGCGCGGACGCGGCTCGCCGAGCTGGCAGCGCAGTACGGCGTGGACGAGGTCATGGTGCACCCCGTCGCGGGCGCGCTGGTCGGCACCGCCGCCGAGGCCTCGCCGGCCCGTGAGGAGACCCTGCGCCTGCTGGTGAAATAAACAGTCAGGCTTGACTGTTTGTTCGTCACCGCGCACGATGGCGGGGTGACCACCACCCGCGTGCCGCAGGAGGAGCGCAGCCGCGCCATGCGGGCGCGGCTGCTCGAGGCGACGGTGGAGTGCCTGGTCGACCGCGGCTTCGGCAGTACGTCGACCACGCTGGTCAGCGAGCGCGCGGGTGTCTCCCGGGGAGCTCAGCTGCATCACTTCCCGACGAAGAACGACCTGGTCCTCGCCGCGGTCGAGCACATCACCCACCTGCGGGGCGCCGAGCTCGAGGCCGCGCTGTCGAGGGTGCCGGCCGGGCCGCGGCGTACTCGTCAGGTCCTGCGGGTGCTCGGCGACCACTTCACCTCGCCGGTCTTCACCGCAGCGCTCGAGCTGTGGGTCGCGGCCCGCACCGATGAGCAGCTGCTCGCCGCGGTCGCGCCGCTGGAGCAGCGCCTGGGCCGAGAGGCGCACCGGCTCACCGTGCTGGCGCTCGGCGCCGACGAGTCGCGGCCGGGGGTGCGCGAGCTCGTGCAGGCCACCCTCGACCTGGTGCGTGGCCTCGGCCTGGCCACCACGATCACCGACGACACCCGCCGCCGCGCGCGCATCCTCGACCAGTGGGCCGCCACCCTGGACATCGCCCTCAAGGAGACCCCATGAAGTCCGTCCTCGACGCCGTCATCGCCGACCTCGCCATCGAGGGACACCGGCTCGACACGGTCGTCGCGTCGCTGGGCGCCGACGGCTGGCGCACCCCCACCCCGGCCGCCGGCTGGGACGTCGCGACGCAGATCTCGCACCTGGCCTGGACCGACGAGGTGGCGGTGGTCGCGGCCACCGACAGGGCCGGGTGGGACGAGATCGTGACGGAGGCGATGGGCGACCCCGACGGCTACGTCGGCGCCGAGGCGCTGGCCGGCACCCTCGTCGAGCCGGGCGAGCTGCTGCTGCGCTGGCGCGCGGCGCGAGGTGACCTGGTGGAGGCTCTGCGGGCGCAGCCCGACGGCCAGAAGATCCCGTGGTTCGGGCCGCCGATGTCGGCCGCGTCGATGGCGACCGCGCGCTTCATGGAGACGTGGGCGCACTCGCTCGACGTGCACGAGGCGCTCGGGGTCGAGCCCGAGATCACCGACCGGATCCGGCACGTGGCCCACCTCGCCGTCCGCACGCGCGACTTCTCGTTCGTCAACCGTGGTCTCGCGGCGCCGGCCGAGGAGTTCCGGATCGACCTGGTCTCGCCGTCCGAGGAGGTCTGGAGCTACGGGCCCGAGGATGCCGCGCAGACGGTGACCGGGTCGGCGTACGACCTGTGTCTCCTCGCCACCCAGCGCATCCACCGTGCCGACACCGATCTGGTGGCCAACGGGCCCGACGCCGACGCCTGGCTCGGGATCGCGCAGTGCTTCGCGGGCAGACCGGGCGAGGGCCGGGCGCGGCGGTGACAACCGGGACCCTGCGGATCGGCAACTGCTCCGGCTTCTACGGCGACCGGATGAGCGCCATGCACGAGATGTTGTCAGGAGGACAACTGGACGTGCTCACCGGCGACTACCTGGCCGAGCTGACCATGCTGATCCTCGGCAGGGACCAGCTCAAGGACCCCTCGCTCGGCTACGCGCGGACGTTCGTGCGTCAGGTCGAGGACTGCCTCGGGCTCGCGCTGGAGCGCGGGGTGCGCATCGTGGCGAACGCAGGCGGCCTCAACCCGGCCGGCCTGGCCGACCGGTTGCGCGAGGTCGCGCGCGGCCTGGGACTCGACCCGGCGATCGCCCACGTCGAGGGCGACGACGTGCGCGCGCTGGGGTTCGACGACGCCCTCACCGCCAACGCCTACCTCGGCGGCTTCGGCATCGCCTCCGCCCTCACCGCCGGCGCCGACATCGTCGTCACCGGCCGCGTCACCGACGCCTCGCTGGTCGTCGGGCCGGCCATCGCGCGCTTCGGCTGGCACCCCACGGCGTACGACGAGCTGGCCGGCGCCGTCGTCGCCGGGCATGTGCTCGAGTGCGGCACACAGGCCACCGGGGGCAACTTCTCCGGCTTCGCCCGGCTGGACAGGTCCACGCCGCTGGGCTTCCCCCTCGCCGAGATCGCCGCCGACGGGTCCTGCGTGATCACCAAGCACGACGGCACCGGCGGCGCCGTGACCGTCGACACCGTGACGGCGCAGCTGGTCTACGAGATCGCGTCGACGCGCTACCTCGGACCCGACGTGACGACCCATCTCGACACCGTCGAGCTAACGCAGCAGAGCACAGACCGGGTCGCGATCAGGGGCGTGCGCGGCTCGGCACCCCCGCCGCGGCTGAAGGTCTGCGTCAACGAGCTGGGCGGCTACCGCAACCAGGTCGAGCTCGTGCTGACCGGTCTCGACATCGAGGCCAAGGCCGCGTGGGTGCGCGCGCAGCTCGCTCCGGTCCTCACTTGCGACACAGTGACGTGGACGATGCCGAGCCCGCCGGCTCCCGACGCCGACACCGAGGAGGCCGCCTCGGTGCTGCTGCGGTGCACGGTCCAGGACCCGCGGCCCGAACCGGTCGGACGGGTGTTCACCGCGGCCACCGTCGAGCTCGCGCTGGCGTCGTACCCCGGCTTCACGATGACGACGCCGCCCGCCCAGCCCACGCCGTACGGCGTCTACCGCGCGGAGTACGTCGACCGTGACCGGGTCGAGCACACCGTGGTGCACGCCGACGGCACCCGCGAGGTGATCGCCGACCCGACCGGCTTCGGCGCCGACGACCCGGCGAGTGGCCGACGCCCGTCGCCGTACCCCGCCCCGACCGACACCCGCACCAGGCGGCTGCCGCTCGGCACGTTCGTGCACGCCCGCTCGGGCGACAAGGGCGGAGACGCCAACCTCGGTCTCTGGGTCACCCACGACCAGCCCGAGAAGCGTGCCGCCCGGGTGACCTGGCTGACCAAGCTGATCACCCCGCAGAAGGTGCGCGAGCTGATCCCCGAGGCAGCAGACCTCGAGATCGACGTCTACAACCTGCCCAACCTCGGGGCCGTCAACGTGGTGATCCGCGGCCTGCTCGGGGCCGGCGTGGCAGCGTCGACGCGCTTCGACCCGCAGGCCAAGGGGCTGGGCGAGTGGGCGCGGTCGAGGCTCGTGCACGTCGAGGACGGGCTGGTATGACCGAGCACGAGGTAGCGGGGAGCGAGCGAGCCGTGGGTCTCGATACACCTCGCTCGTCCCTCGCGAGCCACTCGACCACCGAAAGCCACTCGTCCACCGGCGAGACCGAGGCGCTCAGGAGGGCCGCCCGCGAGTTCGTCCGCCGCGAGGTCGCCCCGCACCTCCAGGAGTGGGAGGACGCCGGGGAGGTGCCCCGCGCCCTCCACCTGGCGGCCGGACGCAAAGGACTCCTGGGGGTCGCCTTCCCCGAGGAGGTCGGCGGCGAGGGCGGCACGCTGTCCGACAGCGTCACCCTGCAGGAGGGGTTCTTCGAGGCCGGCGCCTCCAGCGGGCTGATGGCTGCGCTCTTCACCGGTGGGATCGCCCTGCCCCACATCGCCGCCTCGGGCAACACCGACCTCGTCGACCGGTTCGTCCGGCCCACCCTGGCCGGCGAGACGATCGGCGCGCTGGCCGTCACCGAGCCGGGCGGCGGCTCCGACGTCGCGTCGATCCGCACCACCGCGGTCCGCGACGGCGACCACTACGTCGTCAACGGGGCCAAGACCTTCATCACCTCCGGCGTCCGGGCCGACTTCGTCACCACCGCCGTCCGCACGGGCGGCCCGGGCCACGCCGGCATCAGCCTGCTCGTGGTCGAGAAGGGCACGCCCGGCTTCACCGTCGACCGCGGCCTGGACAAGATGGGCTGGCACTGCAGTGACACCGCCGAGCTGGCGTACGTCGACGTGCGGGTGCCGATCGCCAACCTGATCGGTGAGCCGGACTCCGGGTTCGCCCGGATCGCCCAGCAGTTCGTCGTCGAGCGCATCTCCCTGGCGGTGCACGGCTACGGCATCGCGGCCCGCTCGCTGGAGCTCACCGCGGCGTACTGCCGGGAGCGCGAGACGTTCGGCAGGCCGCTGATCGCGCGGCAGGTGGTGCGCCACCAGCTGGTCGAGATGCACCGGCAGGTCGAGGTGGCGCGCACCTACACCCGGTCGATCGCCGCACGGCACGACGCCGGGGAGTCCGTCGTAGCGGAGGCCTGCCTCGCCAAGCAGACGGCCTGCGACGCCGCGACGTACGTGTGCAACCAAGCCGTGCAGCTGCACGGCGGGGCGGGATACCTGCACGGGACCGAGGTGGAGCGGCACTACCGCGACGCCCGGATCCTGCCGATCGGAGGAGGTGCGACCGAGGTGCTGACCGATCTGGCCGCGAAGCTGCTGGGGTACTCGTCGTGAGTGCGAACCGCGACGCCATGCTCGCCAAGCTCGCCGACCTCGACACCGAGCACGCCAAGGCGGTGGCCGGCGGTGGTGAGAAGTACGTCGCCCGGCACCACGCCCGCGGCAAGCTGCTCGCCCGGGAGCGCATCGAGCTGCTCGTCGACGAGGGCTCGGCCTTCCTCGAGCTCTCGCCGCTGGCCGGGTGGGGCTCCGACTTCGCCGTCGGCGCCAGCCTGGTCACCGGCATCGGGGTGGTCGAGGGCGTGGAGTGCATGATCACCGCCAACGACCCGACGGTGAAGGGCGGAGCGAGCAACCCGTGGACGGTGAAGAAGGGGTTCCGGGCCGCCCAGATCGCCGCCGAGAACGGACTGCCCACCATCTCGCTCGTCGAGTCCGGAGGCGCCGACCTGCCGACGCAGAAGGAGATCTTCATCCCGGGGGGCAAGGTCTTCCGCGACCTCACCCGGTCGAGCGCGGCCAAGGTGCCGACGGTCGCGCTGGTCTTCGGCAACTCCACCGCGGGCGGCGCCTACGTGCCCGGCATGAGCGACTACACGGTGATGGTCAAGGAGCAGGCCAAGGTCTTCCTCGGCGGCCCGCCGCTGGTCAAGATGGCCACCGGCGAGGAGTCCGACGACGAGTCGCTCGGCGGCGCCGAGATGCACGCGCGGATCTCCGGGCTCGCCGACTACCTGGCGCAGGACGAGCGCGACGCGATCCGGATCGGCCGGCGGATCATCGCGCGGCTGAACTGGCGCAAGGCGGTCCCGACCCCGCTCGACCAGCCGGGAAGCGGCTTCGCCGAGCCGGACGCCGACCCCGACGGCCTCCTCGACCTGATCCCCACGGACCTGAAGGAGCCCTTCGACCCTCGCGAGGTGATCGTCCGGATCTGCGACGGCGTCGGCCCGGCCAACGGAGTGGCCTTCGACGAGTTCAAGCCGCTGTACGGCGCCTCCCTGGTCACCGGCTGGGCGAGGCTGCACGGCCACCAGATCGGCATCCTCGCCAACGCCCAGGGCGTGCTGTTCAGCGAGGAGGCCCAGAAGGCGACCCAGTTCATCCAGCTCGCCAACCAGATCGACGTACCTCTCCTCTTCCTGCACAACACGACCGGCTACATGGTCGGCAAGGAGTACGAGCAGGGCGGCATCATCAAGCACGGCGCGCAGATGCTCAACGCCGTCTCCAACAGTCGGGTGCCCCACCTCAGCGTGATCATGGGCGCGTCGTACGGCGCCGGCAACTACGGCATGAACGGCCGCGCCTTCGACCCGCGCTTCCTGTTCACCTGGCCCAGCGCGAAGTCCGCGGTGATGGGCCCGGCCCAGCTGGCGGGCGTCATGTCGCTGGTCGCGCGCGCGGCGGCGGAGGCCAAGCAGCTCCAGGGCGGCCCGGCGTACGACGAGGACGCCGACGCCGGCATGCGCGCCTACGTCGAGCAGAGCATCGAGGAGCAGAGCCTGCCGTTCTTCCTCTCCGGCATGCTGTACGACGACGGCGTGATCGACCCGCGCGACACCCGCACCGTGCTGGGCATCTGCCTGTCGGTGATCGACACCGTGCCGTACGCCGGCACCGACCGCTTCGGGGTGTTCCGGACGTGATCACGCGACTCCTGGTGGCCAACCGGGCCGAGATCGCCGGCCGCGTCTTCCGCACGTGCCGGCGTCTCGGCATCGAGACCGTGGCCGTGCACTCCGACGCCGACGCCGCGCTGCCGTACGTGCGCGAGGCCGACCACGCCGTGCGCCTGCCCGGCAGCGCGCCGGTCGACACCTACCTGCGCGTCGACCTGCTGCTCGACGCCGCGCGCAGGAGCGGGGCGGACGCGATCCACCCCGGCTACGGGTTCCTGTCGGAGCACGCCGGGTTCGCACGCGCCGTGATCGAGGCGGGGCTGACCTGGATCGGACCCGACCCCGAGGCGATCGAGCAGATGGGCTCGAAGATCGAGTCGAAGAGGCTGATGGCGGCCGCGGGCGTGCCGGTCCTCACCGACCACACGGTCGACACGGCGACCGAGGCCGACCTTCCGCTGCTGGTGAAGGCGTCCGCGGGTGGCGGGGGCCGCGGCATGCGGATCGTCCGAGCCCTGGCCGACCTGCCGGGGGAGATCGCCAAGGCGGAGGCCGAGGCCGCCTCCGCGTTCGGCGACGGCACCGTCTTCGTCGAGACCTACGTGGAGCGCGGCCGCCACGTCGAGGTGCAGGTCGTCGGGCACCGCGACGGCGTCCTGGTGATGGGCGAGCGGGACTGCTCGATCCAGCGGCGCCACCAGAAGGTCGTCGAGGAGGCGCCCGCGCCGGGCCTGCCCGGGCCGACCCGGGCAGCGCTCCACGAGGCCGCGCGAGTCGCTGCTGCCGCGATCGACTACCGCGGCGCCGGCACGGTCGAGTTCCTGTACGACGCCGCGACCGACCGCTTCTTCTTCCTCGAGATGAACACCCGCCTCCAGGTCGAGCACCCGGTCACCGAGCTGGTGCACGACGTCGACCTGGTGGAGCTCCAGATCGCCGTCGCCGAGGACCGGCCGCTCGACGAGGGTGTCATCGGCGCGACCGACGGCCACGCGATCGAGGTCAGGCTGTACGCCGAGGACCCGGCCGCCGGCCACCAGCCGCAGAGCGGCGTGCTCACGACCTTCGAGATCCCGGGTGGCGACGGCATCCGGGTGGACAGCGGCTTCGAGTCCGGGTCGGAGGTGTCGACCCACTACGACGCGATGCTGGCCAAGGTGATCGCGCACGGACCCGATCGGCGTACGGCCGCGCGCATGCTGGCCGGAGTGCTCCGTCGGGCCCGCATCCACGGTCCGGTCACCAACCGCGACCAGCTCGTGCAGGTCCTCACCTCGCCGGAGTTCCTCGACGAGCGGGTGAGCACGGCCTTCCTGGACGACCTCGAGCCGGCCGCCGGCACGACCCCCGCGACCAGCGGGGCGGCCGTGGCGGCGGCGATCGCCCTGGCCGAGCGGGCCGGGCAGGCCCGGACGGTCCAGCGCGGCATCCCGGTGGGCTGGCGCAGCGTCGTGTCGCAGCCGCAGCGCACCGAGTTCGTGGGTGGCGTCGTGGTCGAGTGGCTCGGCGGCCGGGGCTACACCGTCGACGGGTTCACGGTCGTCGCGGCCGGCCCGACCTCGGTGACCCTCGAGGTCGACGGGGTCCGCACCGCCTACGACGTGGCGGTGAGCGGGCGGGCCGTCGACGTCGACTCGCCGGACGGCCACGTGCGGCTCACGTGGGTGCCGAGGTTCACCGACCCGGCCGACGCCGTCGCGAGCGGCTCGCTGCGCGCGCCGATGCCGGGCACCGTCGTGAGGGTGGCGGTCGAGCGGGGCGCGAGCGTGGTCGCCGGCGACGTCGTCCTCGTGCTGGAGGCCATGAAGATGCAGCACACCGTGGGTGCGCCGACCGACGGCACGGTCACCGAGGTCAACGTCCAGCAGGGATCCCAGGTCGCCGCGGGCGACGTGCTGGCCATCGTGGAGGAGAACGCATGAGCACCTTTACCGAGTCCGACGAGCGCCGCGAGCTGCGCAGGCAGGTCGCCAGGCTGGCCGGCAAGTACGGCCGCGAGTGGTTCACCGAGAAGGCGCGCGCCGGCGAGAAGACGACCGAGCTGTGGATGGAGATCGCGCGCAACGGCTACCTCGGCATCAACATCCCGGAGGAGTACGGCGGCGGGGGAGGCGGCATCGGTGACGTCGCGGCCGTGTGCGAGGAGCTGGCGGCGCAGGGCTGTCCGCTGCTGCTGATGGTCGTCAGCCCGGCGATCTGCGGCACGATCATCACCCGCTACGGGTCGCCCGAGCAGAGGCAGAGGTGGCTGCCCGGCATCGCCGACGGCACCGGCACGATGGCGTTCGCCATCACCGAGCCCGACGCCGGCACCAACAGCCACAACATCACCACCACCGCACGGCGCGACGGAGACGAGTGGCTGCTGACGGGCCGCAAGATCTACATCTCGGGTGTCGACGAGGCCGACAACGTGCTCGTCGTCGCCCGCACCGAGGACGCCAGCACCGGCAAGCTCAAGCCGTGCCTGTTCGTGGTGCCGACCGACGCCGACGGCTTCGAGGCCCGGTCGATCCCGATGGAGATCGTGTCGCCGGAGCTGCAGTTCCAGGTGTTCCTGGACGACGTCCGGCTGCCCGCGGACTCGCTCGTCGGTGACGAGAACGCCGGCCTCGTGCAGCTCTTCGCCGGGCTCAACCCCGAGCGGATCATGGCGGCGGCGTTCGGGACCGGCCTGGCGCGCTTCGCCCTCGACCGGGCCGCGGCGTACGCCAAGGAGCGGGTGGTCTTCCAGGTGCCGATCGGCTCCCACCAGGCCGTCGCGCACCCGTTGGCGCAGTCGCACATCGAGATCGAGCTGGCCCGGCTGATGACCCAGAAGGCGGCCGCGCTCTACGACGCCGGCGACGACATAGCGGCCGGTGAGGCAGCCAACATGGCGAAGTACGCCGCCGCCGAGGCCGCCTGCGACGCCGCCGACCGCGCGGTGCAGGCGCACGGCGGCAACGGCATCACGCAGGAGTACGGAATGGCGGGGCTGCTGGTCGCCACCCGCGCCGGGCGGATCGCCCCGGTGAGCCGCGAGATGATCTTGAACTTCGTGGCGATGCACTCGCTGGGGCTGCCGAAGTCCTACTGAGCGACCTCGTAGCCGAGCGGGAGCATCCGGCCGTCGTCCCGGGTGCTCCCGCGTGAGCCGCGCGCTGCTCGGGGCGTTGCTCCCGCTCGTGTACGGCGGACCCCCGTCGCTTCGTGGCAGGCTGACCTCGTGGCTGAGCGAGCGGTGGTGCCGGACGAGATGGTGCGCCGCCTCGACGCGATCCTGGCGGGCTTCCCCGAGTGCCGTCAGGAGGATGCCTGGGTCGGCGTCCGCTGGCGGGTGGGCTCGGCGACGGTGGCGCACGTGTTCGGCGGCGAGGACCAGCTGCTGCGCATCACGTTCCGTGCGGAGGCCGACGAGGTGATGGCCTTCGAGCACCTCGGGCCGCCCTACTTCCGCGGGCAGTGGGGAGCCAACGTGGTCGGGATGCTGCTCGACGACGACACCGACTGGGTGGAGCTGGGCGAGCTGCTGACCGACTCCTACTGTCTCCTGGCGCCGGTCAGGCTCGCCGAGCAGGTGCCCCGGCCGGGCTGAGCGCTACGACGACCGCAGCGGCACGAACCGGTAGTGCCCGTGCCGGCTCACCTCGACGTCACCGCCGACGCGCCGCACGCGCAACATCACGCCGGCCACCGGGATCACCATCACGCCGTCGTCGGTGAGCTGGCCGACGAGCTCGTCCGGCAGCGAGTCGGGCTCGGCCGACACCAGCACCCGGTCGTACGGCGCCCGTTCCGGCACGCCGAGGATGCCCGGTGCAGCCAGCCGGATCGACGCCCAGGGCTGACCGGTGGCCGCCAGGTTGGCCGCACCGAACGCGACAAGGGTCGCCTCCAGCTCGACGCCGACGACCGATCCGGTCGGACCGACGAGACGGCCGAGCAGCGCCGTGGTCCAGCCCGATCCGGACCCCACGTCGAGCACCCGCTGGCCGGGCCGCACGTCGAGCAGTCGCAGCATCGCCGCGACGGTCCGCGGCTGGGAGTTGGTCTGGCCGCGACCGATGCCGAGCGGGCCGTCGTGGTCGACGCGGTGCCGCGCCCCCGGCGGCAGGAAGCCCACCCGTGGCACGGCCGCGAACGCGGCCCCGACGGCGTCCATGCCACCGAGTCAACCACGCCTCGCGGCGGTCAGCGGCGAGGCGGCCGCGGGAAGAACATCGACGTGCGCTCGGCGTACTCGGGGTAGCCGGGCCGCTGCATCATCGAGCGCTCGAGCAGCCGCGCGCCGGTCGCGAACATCAAGAAGTAGGTCATCGCGATCGGCGAGACCACCGCGAGCAGGCCCGGCAGCAGACCCGAGGCCAGCGCACCGGTGAGCCACAGTCCCCACCACACGCACGCGTCGCCGAAGTAGTTGGGATGCCGGGTCCAGCCCCACAGTCCGCGGTCCATCACCGGCGGCCGGTCGGGATCGGACTTGTACGCCGCGAGCTGGGCGTCGCCGACCGACTCGAAGACCATCCCGGTCGCCCAGACGGCGACCCCGACCCACACCAGCGGCGACCACTCGACGTCGAGCACCGCCCCGAGGGCGACGGGCACGGAGATGAGCGCCATCGCGACACCCTGCACGAGGAAGACCTTGCGGACGACCAGGCCCATGCCGACCTCGGCCAGCGAGCCGCCGAGCAGCTCCTCGTAGCGGGGGTCCTCGCCCTCACCGACGGCGCGCTTGCGGATGTGCCAGGCCAGGCGCAGGCCCCAGGCGGCGACCATGGCGACGAGCAGCCACCGGCGTCCGGTGCCACCCGAGTCGAGCAGCTGGCCGACGATGCCGGTGACGAGGGCGACGAGCACGAAGCCCGCGCCCCACGCCACATCCACGACCGCGACGCGGCCCTGGGCCTTCGCGGCGAGAGCAGCGAGCGCCATGGCGAGGGCGGCGGTCAGGAGGCCGGCGAGCAGGGTCCAGACGACACTCACGGGGTGCGCACCGGCGCGAGCGTGTGCGCTGCGCCGGGACGGACCATCAGGATCTGGTCGACGCCCATCCGGCCGTCGCGGAAGGCCATCGCGCCACCGACGAGGTAGAGCCGCCAGACGCGCACCTGCTCCTCGCCGACCAGCGCGGTCAGTCGGGGCGCGGCGATCTCGAAGCGCTCCAGCCAGCCCGCGACGGTGGCGACGTAGTGCTCGCGCATGGCGTGCACGTCGCGCACCTCCAGGCCGCCGGCCTCGAGGTGCGCCACGGTCTCGCCGACCGGCCGCATGTGCATGTCGGGGGCGATGAAGCTCTCGATGAACGGACCGCCACCGGGGAAGCGGCCACCACCCTTGCCGGGCCGGGACATCTGCTGGACCAGCACCCGCCCGCCGGGCCTCACGCGGTCGTGCAGGACCGACGCGTAGGTCGGGTAGTTGGCCTCGCCGACGTGCTCACCCATCTCGAGCGAGGCGACGGCGTCGAAGGTGCCGGTCACCTCGCGGTAGTCCTGCAGCCGGATCTCGACCCGGTCCTCCAGCCCACGCTCCGCGATGAGGGCGTCGATGAACGCCTTCTGCTCCCTGGCGATCGTGATGCCGGTGACCTTCGCGCCGAAGTGCTCGGCGGCATGCAGGGAGAGCGAGCCCCACCCGCAGCCGACGTCGAGGAACGTCATGCCCTCCTCGAGCCCGATCTTGCGACAGACGAGGTCCAGCTTGTCGCGCTGCGCGTCCTCGAGCGTGTACGACGCCTCGTCGGAGGTGAAGTACGCACACGAGTAGGCCATCTGCTCGTCGAGGATGGCGGCGTAGAACTCGTTGGAGAAGTCGTAGTGGTGGCTGATCGCCGCCCGGTCCCGCAGCTTGCTGTGCAGGCGGCCGCGCACCCGCGCCTGACTGGCCGGCGGCGCCGGACGCCGGCCGAGGGCGCCGACGCCGTACGCCGCGCGGGCGGCGGCGGCGAGGGTGGCCGGGGTCGGGCGGATGCTGCTCAGGTTGCGCTGGGCGACGACGCCCCATACGTAGGTGAGCACCTCGTCCAGGTCGCCGTCGACGTCGATCTCCCCGTTGACGTAGGCCTGCGCGGCCCCCAGCTCGCCCGGGCGCCACAACAGGCGCCGTACGGCGTCGCGGGAGCGCACCCGCACCACCGGGGCGTCGACCGGGCCGGCGGACGAGCCGTCCCAGGCCTCCAGCCGGACCGGCAGGTCGCCGCCCACGAACGGGGCCAGCGCGTCGGCCAGCCTCCGGGCGGCGCCGGCCGAGCGCCGGGTCGACGTCGCCCGGCCGTCGACGAGCGTCACGCGTGCTCGCCGGGCCGGGTGAGGACCAGCTGGGCGACGTCGAGGTAGCCCGAGGCGAAGCCGGCGCGGGAGTACTCGAGGTAGAAGTGCCACATCCTGACGAACGTCTCGTCGAAGCCGAGGGCGTGCACCTCGTCCAGGGACTCCATGAAGCTGTTGTCCCACTGTCGGAGGGTCTCGGCATAGTGCTGCCCGAAGGACAGCCGGTCGGTGACCCGCAGTGAGGTGTGGGTGCGGGTGACGTCCTCGATCGCGTCGACGGAGGGGAGGAACCCGCCAGGGAAGATGTACTTGTTGATCCAGGTGTAGGAGCCCTGGGTGGCCAGCATCCGGTCGTGCGGCATCGTGATCGCCTGGATCCCGACCCGGCCGCCGGGCGCGAGCACACGGTCGATCGTGGAGAAGTAGGACGGCCAGAACTCCGCGCCGACGGCCTCGATCATCTCGACCGAGAGCACCGCGTCGTAGTGCTCGGTCGAGCGGTCGAGCGGGGTCGAGGCTCCGAGGGTGCGGTAGTCGCGCAGCTCCACCGAGACCTGGTCGCTGTAGCCGGCGGCGGCGACGCGGTCGCGGGCCAGCTGCTGCTGCTCCACGGACAGGGTGATCGAGGTGACGTGCGCCCCCCGGCGGGCCGCCCGGATCGCGAGCTCGCCCCACCCGGTGCCGATCTCGAGGACCCTGCTGCCGGCGGTGACGCCGGTGCAGTCGAGCAGCCGCTCGATCTTGCGCTCCTGGGCCTCGGCGAGGTTGTGGGGCGCCCGGAGGCCGGACTCGAACAGGCCCGACGAGTAGCTCATCGTCGGGTCGAGGAAGAGCGCGAACAGGTCGTTGGACAGGTCGTAGTGGTGCGCGATGTTGTCCTGCGAGTTGTCCTCGGTGGGCCGGTGCTTCGACGGCGGCCGCAGGCTGACGACCTTGCGCAGCTTCTGCAGCGGCTCGGGGACCAGGGTGGCCATCCGCTCGGCGAGCACCGTCAGGAAGCCGGCCAGGTCGGGTGCGTCCCAGGCGCCGGTCAGGTAGGCCTCGCCGAAGCCGATGAGTCCGTCCCGCCCGATGCGGGCGAACGTCTCGTCGGGGCGGTGCACGGTCATCTCGGGGCCGCCGCGACCGAGGGAGGGGCCGTCGTCGCCGATGTGCACCGTGACGTCGAGGCGCCTGACCGCGGCAGTGAACAGGGCGCGGGCCACGGGTGCGGCCACGACGTTGCGGGTGCCGGACGGCACCAGGGTGAGCCCGGGCCAGGTGTCTGCTGCGGGAGGAGCGGTGGGACGAGCGGGAGTCAGGGTCATCGCATGACTCCTTCCTGGTGGTGTGCGGGGCGAGTGCGGACGGGGAGGCGACGGGCCCAGAGCACGATGCCGTGGGCCCGGATCAGCAGTGACCCGATGAGGGCAGCCGGGGCCGCCCGCCGGGGCTTGGTGTGGGTACGACGTCCGTCGAGGCGCGCGCTGAACACGGCTGGACCGTCGGGGCCGGCGTCGGAGTGCAGGGTGACCGAGATGCTCAGCCGTTCGCCGGGCAGCGGCACGGCGAGCTCGTAGTGACCGTCGGTGCCGTGGAACGGCGAGACGTACATCTGCTTGTCGGTGGTGGCGCGGCCCTGGGCGTCGGGGTGCACGACGTAGGCGTGCCGGTCGCCGTAGGTGTTGTGCACCTCGACGACGGTCGCCAGCGGCTCGCCGTCGACGCCGTGGCACCAGTGCACGGAGATCGGGTTGAAGCAGTAGCCGAACGCCCGCGGCAGGGCGGCCATCAGGATCCGGCCGCCGGTGGCGTCGATGCCCTCGCGCTCGAGCAGCCGCTCCACGTTGGCCCGGATCGAGAGGCCGGGCTCGCCGAGGTGGTCGCGCGCCTCGAACCGCGCCAGGACGCCATGGTCGGGCAGGGCGTCGAGGTCGACGAGCCACATGTGCGAGCGGTTCGTGAAGACGCGCTTCCAGGGCCTGCGACGGGTGTGGGTGATCGTCGTCCGGTAGATCGTGCCGGCCTCGGGCTGCGCCGGCTCCCGGTCGGGCTCGGGGCCCCAGCTGAAGCCGAGGCGCTCGGCCGCGGCCAGGCCCGAGCGCGCGCCGTCCTCGTGGAATCCCCAGCCGTGGTAGGCGCCGGCGAAGGCCAGTCGGTCGGTGGCGATCTCGGGCAGTCGTCCGCGCGCGGCCACCGAGGCCGGCGTGTAGAGCGGGTGGGAGTACTCCCGCCGGGCGATCACGGTCGTGGGGTCGACCAGGTCGTCGCCGCCGAGCGTGACGAGATAGTGGGTACCGGTCTCGAGCCGCTGGAGCCGCGTGAGGTCGTAGGTCACGGTGACCTGGCCGCTCGCGGTGGTCGGCCGGCGGAAGTTCCAGGAGGCCCGGGCGCCCTCCGCGCGGGGCAGCAGCGACTGGTCGGTGTGCAGCAGCGCCGTGTTGGCGCTGTAGGGCAGCGCGCCGAGCACGTCGCGCTGGTCGACTGTGGGGTCGGCCAGCATCGCCAGGGCCTGGTCGGGATGGGTGGCGATCACGCAGGCGTCGTACGTCGTGAGCTCGCCGTTGCCGTCGACCACCTCGACGCCGGTGGCGGTCTCTGCGACCGAGGTGATCTTGGTGCCGGTGCGGACGTCGGCCAGTCCGGCGACGACCCTGTCGACGTAGGCGCGGGAGCCGCCCGTGACGGTGCGCCAGGTCGGCGACCCGAAGACGCCGAGCATGCCGTGGTGGTCGAGGAACGCGAAGAGGTAGCGGGCGGGGTAGTCGAGCGCGACGTCGGGGTCGCACGACCACACGGCGGCGACGACCGGCTCCATGAAGTGCCGGCGGAAGTACGCCGAGAAGCCTCCCGCGTCCAGGAAGGCCCCGAGGGTCTGCTCGCCACCGGCGCCGTCGTCGGCGAGCAGGGACTTCGCCCGGCGGTGGAACCGTGGGATCTCGGTGAGCATCCGCAGGTACGCCGGCCGGCGCAGGTTGCGGGAGGTCGGGAACAGGCCACGGCGGCCGAGCGCACCGGCCCACTCGAGGCCGGTCGCGTCGTCGCTCACCGACAGCGACATCTCCGACTGCTGTGTCGCGACGTCCAGCTCGCGGAACAGGCGGAGCAGCGTCGGGTAGGTGCGCTCGTTGTGGACGATGAAGCCGGTGTCGATCTGGAGGCCGTCGACGTCGTGGGTGTCGGCGTGGCCGCCGATGCGGTCATCGGCCTCGTAGAGCGTGACGTCCGCCGTGCGCGAGGCGACGTGCGCGGCGAGCAGGCCCGCCACTCCTGACCCGACGACCGCTACGCGGCGCCGGGATGGTGCGGTGCTCACGCCGTGGTCTCGCTGAACTCGAACATGGCGAGTGCCGGCTGGGTCGGCACGTCGGAGCCGCCCACGGGCTCGAGGGTGATGCCGACTCCGGTCGCCTGGGTGGCGTCGCCCTCGAGGACCACGGTGTTGTCACTGCCCGGCGGCATCAGCCCGGCCGGGAAGAGGCGACCCTTGTCGTTGCGGAGCCACAGCTCGTAGACCTTGCCGGTCGGCGGCGACGGCATGTCCTTCGTGACCACGACGGCCCGGCCCTGGCTCTTGGAGCGCACGACGGTGGCCTCGGCCTGGTCGATCGAGAGGGAGACCTGTTCGGCGTCGGGGGCCTGGAGCACCCGGTCGGCCGCGCTCAGCGTGACCGACGGGTTGTCGGCCGGGTCGTTCCAGGGCTGCCAGGTCGCTCCGACACCGGCAACGATCAGCACCGCCGCGGCGGCCGCCAGAAAGGGGGCCCACCGCCGACGTCGTTCGTGCGCGGGGGAGATGAGCGGCGGCAGCGGCCGCACGGTCGCGATGTTGGACAGCACCAGGTCGCGCAGCCCAGCGGGCGGGGCGACCGGGGTCGCGGCGGCGAGCATGGAGGCGGCGGCACGCAGGCCGTCGAGCTCGGCGCGACAGTCGTCGCAGCCGGCGAGGTGCTCCTCGAAACGGGCTCGCTCCAGGTCGTCGACCGCGTCGACGGCGTACGCGCCCACGAGGGCGTGACTGTCACTCATGTCCCACTCCCATCGTGTCGCGCAGCCGGATGAGTCCATCTCGGATGCGGGTCTTGGCGGTGCCCACGGGTAGGTCGAGCATCGTGGCCACCTCTGTGTGTGTGTATCCGCCGAAGTAGGCAAGCTCGAGGGCCGTGCGCTGGGCTACCGTCAGGTCGGCCATGGCCTGCCTGACGCGTTGGCCTTCGATCACTGTCGCTGCCGACTCGGCGGTGGTGTCGTGGGCGACAGTGTGGTTGGTCTGGTGGTACGAGGTGTCCCTGCGACTCGCGGCCTCCGCCGACCTGACCCGGTCGACCCCCTTGCGGTGCGAGATCGTGAGGATCCACGAGATCGCGCTGCCCCGCTGGGCGTCGAACCGGGAGGCCGTGCGCCAGGTCTCCAGGAAGACCTCCTGCGTGACCTCCTGGGCCTGGGCCGGGTCGCGGACCACCCGGAGCACGAGTCCGTAGACCCGGGCAGAGGTGGCGTCGTACAGCTCGGCGAACGCGGCTTCGTCCCCGCGAGAGGAGCGACGCAGCAGCTCGCCGAGGTCTGGCGCGTCCGTGCCGCCCGATGACGAGTCACCGGAGGGCACGGACGCCAGACCAGACATGCGAGTCATTCTGCCTGATCGATCAGGAGGGCATGAGCACGGAGTCGACGATGTACACCGTGGCGTTCGCAGTGGGGACGTTGCCACAGATGACGTTGGCCATGTTGCCGCCGCCGGCGTCGACGGTGAACGCGTCGCCGCTGCCCTCGACGGTGACGGTGTCCTTGTTGAGGGTGTCGTGGTCGCCGGCCAGGGTGTCGGGGGAGAGCGCGCCGCCGACGACGTGGTGGGTCAGGATCTGCGTGAGGAGGGCCTTGTCGGCCAGCACGGCCTTGAGGTCCTTCTTCGGCAGCTTGGCGAACGCGTCGTCGGTCGGGGCGAAGACGGTGATGTCCTCGGCCGAGTTCAGCGTGTCGACGAGGCCGGCCTCGGTGACTGCGGCGACCAGCGTGGTGAGGAGCGGGTTGGCCGAGGCAGCGTTGGCGACGGGCTCGGTGGCCATGCCGTCGAACGAGCCGCCGCCGTCGGCGGGAACGGCTGCGCAGCCTTCACCGAAGACCTGAGCCGCGGCGCCTTCTGCGGCGGCCTCGGTCGAGGGCTCGTCGGGCGTGGGCTCGGCCGGGGCGGAGCTCTCGGTGTCGGTGCCGGTGCTGGCCGCGGTGTCGTCGTCGCTGCCGCAGGCGCTGAGGCCGAGCGACAGGGTGAGGGCGAGGACGGCGAGCGAGCCGCCGGTGCGGAGGGAGGTGCGCTTCATGATGGAGCCTTTCGTTGGGTTCAACTTGCTGCGGTGATGTCAGGGATTCGGTGCGGCCGCCGAAACGGATTGGAACTATTCGACGAAGATCGTGACTTCCTGGATGCCGCTGGCGCCGTCCGGGAAAGGCGTCGCCCGGACGGGGGTCTGGACCTCGTCGTCCTGGCTGGTCGCGCGGACCGAGAGCATGTGCGTGCCCTTCGGGGCGTCCCACGGCAGGTACCACTGGCGCCAGTAGTCGAGGTTGACCTCCGGGCCGAGCTCGGCCGGCTGCCAGGCCCCACCGTCGATGCGGACCTCGACCGTCTTGATGCCGCGGGTCTGGGCCCACGCCACGCCGCCGATGGCCGTCATGCCGGGCTTGATGCGCGCCAGCGGCTTGGGGGTGTCGATGCGGCTGGACACCTTGATCGGTGCGTCGGTGGCCCAGTCGCGCTCGGTCCAGTAGGCGTCCTGCTCGGCGTACGTCGTCAAGGTGAGCCTGGTGAGCCACTTGGTCGCGCCCACGAAGCCGTAGACGCCCGGGGTGATCAGGCGGCACGGGAAGCCGTGCTCGCGGGGGAGCGGCTCGCCGTTCATGCCGATCACGACCATCATGTCGCGGCCGTCGGTGGCCAGCGCGAGCGGCGTCGAGATGGTGAAGCCGTCGACGTCGGTGGAGAGGATCTGGTCCGCCTTGGAGCCGACACCCGCCTGGTCGAGAAGCGCGGTGATCGGGACGCCGAGCCAACGGGCTGCGCCGATGTACTTGCCGCCGACGTCGTTGCTGACGCACGTCATGGTGATGTCGTGCTCCTCGAGGGACATCTTCATGAGGTCGTCGAAGCTGAAGGTGAGCTCCTGGTCGACGTCACCGTCGATGGTCAAAGACCAGGAGTCGACGTCGACGATCGGCAGGGTGAGTCGGGTGTCGACGCGGTAGAACTCGCTGTTCGGGATCTGCAACGGGGTGATGCCGGGGTACTGCTCCTCGAGGCCGACGGGCAGGGCCTTGGCGAGCTTGTCGGCCATGGGCAGCTTGATGTCGCTGATCTTGGCGCGCGCCCGGGTGATCCACTCGCCGGCACCACCGATCACGCCGATGGCGACGGCGACGGCGCCCATGCCGAGCAGGCCGCGCCGCGAGAACCTAGGACCGGTCCTCGACTCCGCGGACACGGCGCGGGTGCGGAAGAGGAGGGCAAGCGTCAGCACCGCCACGATGGCGGCGACCACGGCGGGGACGACGTCGGTGAGGGTCGCGGTCGGACGGGCCAGGGCGGCAGCGCCGGCGAGGGCGGTGAGGAGGACGAGCAGCGCCGCGCCGACGGGGAAGCGGCGACGGGCCAGGACGCCGGCGACGCCGGCCAGCACCAGGGTGCCCGCGAAGACCGAGCCGATGAGGATCGGCTTGTCGGCGGTGCCGAAGTTGCTGACCGCCCACTCCTTGACCGGGGTCGGCGTGAGGTCGATGACGGTGGACCCGATGGAGACCACCGGGCTGGTCGCGGGGTCGGTGAGTGCCGCGGTCAGGTGTGCGGCTCCGAGGCCGGCGAGCGTGGCGAGGATGCCACCAGCAGCGGCAGGGATGCCCGTTCTCAGGGCGGAGCGCAGTTGGTTGGCCATGTAGGTCGTTCGTCGCGGTGGGCCTTTCGGATTGCCCCATGTAACGCGGAGTCAAGCCGTCTGGGCGCCCCGTACGCGGGTGTCCCAGTGGTGATAACTCCGCGTTACATGGGGCTTCGCGGGCAGCCGGCAAGCGGCCGGGGTGGGTATGGCCGGGTCAGCCGGCGACGCGGAGCCCGGCCAGGTCGGTGGTGTCGGTGCCGAAGAGGCGACAGGTCGCGGCGTACTCCCGGGCGAGCCGCGCCCGCGTGGTGTCCCACCGGGACGGCATCAGGTCGGCCCAGACGACGCGCGAGACCCCGAGCCGGTACGACGCGATCCAGTCCTGCCGCAGCTTCTCCTGCCACAGCACCTCCGCGGGGTCCCGGTCGGCGACGCCCCCGTGCGCGGTGGACCGATACTTGACCTGCCCGTCGAACTCGAAGACGTGGCGGCCGAGCACCACGTCGCAGAACGCCGTGCGGTGGCGGTCGGCCAGCCCGAGCTGGGTCTGCGGACGCCCCTGGCCGAGCTCGTGGACCATGAGCCGCATCAGCGACTCTCCCGGCCCGTCCGCACGGTCGTCGGCGAGCTCGATGACGCGTCTCGCGGTGCGCACGCCCGGCCAGCACACCATCGGCTCGACGGCTCCCCACAGGGCCGTGCGGGTCGCGCCGTGCCGAAGCGCGGCGTCACAGGCGACCAGCCCCGCGCGCTCACCCGAGCAGCGGGCGATGTCAACCGCCGTCCGGGCCGGGTCGAGCACGGCGAACCCGTTGCGCTCGACCACCTGGTCGTCGCGGAAGACCGCCTTGTGGTGCACCACGCCGTTGCGGCGCCGGCTGCCCAGGACGCCGGGCCGCGTGATGTGCGGAAGGAACGGGTCGGGCAGCAGGACCGGCATCGCGTGCTCGAGGGCGGCCGACTCGTGGGAGAGGACGTGGGCGGTCCACATGTTCAGGCTGGCCGCCCGCGACTCCTGGCGGCACCGGTCGCTGCGACTGCGCTGGCGTGCCCAGTCGGCGGCAGCGGCGAAGACACCGCGTCGTACGCGCACCCACTCGCCACTGCGAACGAGTGCCTGCACGTCGGTCGGTTCGAGACCGGCCGAGATCGCAGCGGCGTGGGTGATGAGTCCGTGGTGACCGGGGAGCACGGTCGGGAGGAAGTCGTGGCGCATGGCTCAGGCTCCGGCGTACCGCCGCGTCCTCGTGGCCGACGAGCGGCCGGCTGTGGACGACGGCCCGATCGCGCCTCCTGTGGATGCCTTGCGGACCGCCGCCGCCCATGTAACGCGGAGTCAACCCATCTGGGCGCCCCGTCCACGGGTGTCCCAGTCGAGATAACTCCGCGTTACATGAGGGGAGTGCAGGCTGACAGGATGACCACCATGACCGCGCTCGTGCAGTACGACGTCACCGGCCACCGCGCCACCATCACCCTCGACTCGCCGCACAACCGCAACGCCCTGTCGCGGCAGCTGGTGAGCGAGCTCCTCGGCTTCCTCGAGCAGGCGGCCGCGGACGACGAGGTGCGGGTGGTGCTGATCCGCAGCAGCGGGAAGGTGTTCTGCTCGGGCGCCGACATCTCGGAGGCCACCGCCGACGGCATGGAGGAGGGCGCCCGCCGGATCGTCGAGCTCCAGCGGCTCGTGGTCACCATGGACAAGCCGGTCGTCACGGCCAACCTGGGCGCCGTCCGCGCCGGCGGCATCGGCCTCGTCGCGGCCGCCGACATCGCGATCAGTGCGCAGGAGGCGACCTTCGCCCTCACCGAGGTCAAGCTCGGGCTGGCCGCCGCGATCATCAGCCTGACCGTGCACCACCGCATGCACCCGCGGGCGGCCGCCCTGACCACGCTGGGCGGTGAGGTCTTCAGCGGCACCGAGGCCGCGGCGTACGGACTGGTCACCAGGGCGGTGCCGGCCGACGACCTCGACTCCGAGGTGGACAGGGTGTGCGAGAGCCTGGCCACGGGCGCGGCACAGGGCCTGCGCGAGTCCAAGCGCATCCTCAACGCCGACCTCGTCGCGCGCATCGACGCCCGGGGGGCCGAGATGGCCGAGCTGAGTGCCCGGCTGTTCGCCTCCGACGAGGCGCGCGAGGCGATGGCGGCCTTCTTGTCGCGAAAGCGATAGACGAAAGCCGCGACGGGTAGAGTTCCTCCCTTGCCAGTTCTCGTCAAGCGTTGGGGGAAGCGGAGTTGGCCGATCAGCTCGAGCAGCGGGAGATCGCTGCCGAACAGGCGTTCGTCGACCGGGTCTACGTCCAGCTGGAGCGCTCCGCCGTCGCGGCCGCCCAGCTCGCGACGGAGGGTCACGGTCGCGCCCACCTCGGTCACGAGGGCGGGCTCGTCGAGCGTGACGCGATGGTGTTCCAGGCCGCCCGCCGGATCGCCCAGCTCGACGCCGCCCACGAGGGGCTGGTCTTCGGCCGCCTCGACCTCGACCCCGGCTTCGACCCCGAGCCCCGCTACATCGGCCGCATCGGGCTGCGCGACGACCAGCGCGACTCGATCCTGATCGACTGGCGCGCCCCGGCCGCCGCGGTGTTCTACCAGGCCACCGCGGCCGAGCCCCAGCAGGTCGTACGACGTCGCGTGCTGCGGTCCGACCACCGGACCGTCGTCGGGGTCGAGGACGAGCTGCTCGACGCCGAGCACCCCGCGGCCGCCGAGCTGCCCGTGGTCGGCGAGGGCGCGTTGATGGCCCAGCTGTCGCGGGCCCGTGACCGCTCGATGCACTCCATCGTGGCCACCATCCAGGCCGAGCAGGACAAGGCGATCCGCGCCCCCGGCCGCGGCGTCACCTCGATCTCGGGTGGTCCGGGCACCGGCAAGACGGTCGTCGCGCTGCACCGCGCGGCCTTCCTCCTCTACTCCGACCGGCGCCGCTACGAAGGCGGCGGCGTGCTCGTCGTCGGCCCCAGCGGCGTCTTCATGCGCTACATCGAGCGGGTGCTGCCCAGCCTCGGCGAGACCGCCGTCGCGTTGCGCAGCCTCGGCGAGGTCGTCAACGGGGTGCGCGCCACCCGTCACGACGAGCCGGCCGTGGCCGACGTCAAGGGCTCGGCCCGGATGGCCGAGCTGCTGCGTCGTACGGCGCGGCAGCAGGCGCCCAACAGCCCGAACGAGTTCTCGGTGTTCTGGCGCGACGACCGCATCAGGCTCGACCAGGCCGTCCTGGGCCGGGTCCGCCGCAAGCTGATGACCCAGGGCCGGCGCAACCGCCAGCTCTCCCGCGTCGCGCCCAGCCTCCTCGACGCGATGTGGCGCCAGGTGCGCGGCGAGCGCGGGCGCGAGCGTGGCCGTGAGGCGTTCGACGACGAGATGCTCTCCCACCAGGCGTTCGTCGACTTCGCCGTCTCGTGGTGGCCGCCGCTCGACGCGATGACGGTGCTCGGCTGGCTGCGGGACCCCGAGGTCCTGGCACGCGTCGGCGACGGCGTGGTCAGCGACGAGGACCAGCGCCTGCTCTCGAAGTCGTGGGCGAGCGGTGGTCTCAGCGTCGAGGACGTGCCGCTGCTCGACGAGCTCCGCTACGCCATCGGCGACGTGCCGCAGCAGCAGCACGAGGACGACGACACCCTCACCGCTGCCCAGGGCGGCATCGACCTGCAGGAGCTCACCACCGCAGCCGACCGCGAGTACGCCCCCAGCGGTCGTTCGTGGGCGCCGCCCACCCACCGCATCGAGGACGACGGCTACGCCCACGTGCTCATCGACGAGGCCCAGGACCTCACCCCGATGCAGTGGCGGATGCTCGGCCGACGCGGCCGTGCCGCGAGCTGGACCATCGTCGGCGACCCCGCGCAGTCGTCCTGGCCGGTGCCCGAGGAGTCCGCGCGGGCCCGCGCCGAGGCGCTCGAGGGCAAGGCGCTGCACGAGTTCCACCTCTCCACCAACTACCGCAACTCCGCCGAGATCTACGAGTACGCCGCGGCGTACGCCCGTCGGGTCGGGCTCGACGCCGACCTGCCGACCGCGGTCCGCTCGACCGGGGTGGCGCCCCGTGAGGTGTCCTCGGCCGACGACCTCGAGGGGGTCACCCGCGAGGCGGTGGCCGATGTCGCGGGCCGGGTCGGCGGCACGGTCGCGATCGTGGTGCCCGTCGCCCGGCGCAGTGAGGTCAACGCCTGGTTGGCCGGCTGGCCCGAGCTCGCCGACGACGCCGCCGGCGCGCGTGCGGCAGTCGACTCGTCGGTCACGCCGAGCGGCGAGGACCGCATCGTCGTGCTGACCGGTGTGGACACCAAGGGCCTCGAGTTCGACGGCATCGTGGTCGTGCGGCCCGCCGAGGTCGAGGCCGAGTCCGCGACCGGCCGGGCCACGCTCTACGTCGCGCTCACCCGCGCCACGCAGCTGCTCACCATCGTGTCCTGACGCGTCGACCGGCCCGCCCCGGGCGCTGACCTAGCATGAAGGCCACCCGACCCCGACCGGAAAGTCCGCACCGTGACGACGCCGCCCCACCTGGTCGTTCTCCTGCTCGCTCAGGGCGACCACGCGAGCCCCCACCAGGTCGATGCCTGGCAGGAGCTGGCCGCTCATCAGCAGGTCCCGGTGGCCGTCGTCGATGGTGACGAGGACTGGTGGACGACGAGTCCGGTGCTCGAGGGTCTCGCGGGCGACGACCTGGTCGTGCTCGCCGACGCGTCGTGGGTCCCCGGGCCGGACCTGCTCGACCGGCTTCGATCGCGGCACCGCCCCGGAGCCGTCGTGGACGCACGGGTCCTCCCGGTGGAGGTCGTCCGCGTGGACGATCCGCGCAGGCCGCACGCACGCGCCGAGCCCGGCGACCCCCACGAGCAGGACGACCTGGCCGACCGGGTCGACTCGCTGGCGCCGGAGCTGCGCGTCTCCGGGGCGTGCTGCGCCGTCGAGGTGGCGGCGCTGGCCTCGGTCGGGCGGTTCTGGCGCACCTCCGTGCTCGCCGATCGTGGCCGGCTCCTCTCCGAGTGGGCGGCAGCCGGCGGCCACGACATCGTGGTCGAGCCCACCGCCACCGTCTTCCTCGACATCCGCGTCGACGCCGACGGTCTGCCTCTACCCGCCCCGGATGCGAGCGCTCGCCAGCCGGTCGAGGAGTACGAGCCCCCCGCCAGCCTGCATCCCGCCGCACTGCCGGCCACGTCGCTGGGGTCGGTGCTGGCTGCCGTCGGCCTGCCCTGGACCGATCCGGACGACGACGCCGTCCGGGACCGTCCCTTCCTGAGCATCGTCACCCGCACCCAGGGCAGGCGCTCCCAGTGCCTGGAGGAGGTCCTCACCTGCCTGGCAGGTCAGACCGACCGGGACTTCGAGGTGCTGGTCATGTGCCACCGCGTCGACGACGAGGCTCGTGCGGGGGTGCTGCGGATCGTGGCGGCCCTGCCCGGCTGGCTGCGCCCGAGGGTCCGCACGATCGACGTCGAGCGGCCGGGCCGAGCGGCTCCGCTCAACGACGGCTTCGAGGCTGCCCGCGGCCGCTACATCGCGATGCTCGACGACGACGACACGGTGCTCGCCCACTGGGTCGAGACGTTCGCCGGCCTCGAGCGCGAAGCCGCCGGTCGCCTGCTGCGTGCGGCGACGGTGCGGCAGGACGTCGTACCGCTGGGTGGCCACGAGCAGCTGTGCGCCGTGCCGGTGGGCAACAACATCCGCGAGTGGCCGCTGGCGTTCGAGCTCATCGACCACCTGCGCGCCAACTACAGCCCGTGCATGTCGATGGCCTTCCCGCGCGGGGTGTTCCACCACCTCGGCTTCCGCTTCGACGAGACGCTGGACACCACCGAGGACTGGGACTTCCTGGTCCGCACCGCCGGCATGGTCGGCGCCTGCTCCTCACCGGAGGTGACCAGCGTCTACCGCTGGTGGCTGGACCAGGCCTCGTCGCGCGAGGTCCACACCAACGAGGAGTGGGACGAGGCGCGCAAGCGCGTCGAGGCAAAGATCGACCAGTCGGTCATCCTGCTCCCGCCCGGTGCTGCGAAGCGGCTGCGGGAGGCCGTCGAGGAAGGGTGGGACGAGGCGGCCGAGGTGGCCACGTCCCAGCACAAGATCATCCTCGAGATGAACAAGACCGCGGTCGCGCACGACCAGGCCGTGGCGAACTGGCAGGCCGCCGAGGCGCGGGTCGAGGCTGCGCGCGCGGCCGGGACCCAGGTCAAGGAGAAGCTGGCCAAGCGGACCCAGAAGTTCCAACAGCAGCTCGCGCTGATGCGGAAGGTCGAGAACAGGATCCGTGAGGGAAGCCTGCCGCCGACCGACGGGGCCGTCGCCGACCTCAGCATGTCCGAGCTGCGTGCGCTGCTCGCGACGCCGACGGTGAAGTCAGGTCGGCGTCGTTCGCTGCGCTCCCTGGCGGGGCGCCGGCCCCGGAGCTAGTCGGACCGGCGCGGAGATCGAACGCGCGACGCCACGGCCCGGACGATGCTGCCGCGCCGCGGAGCGCCCTCGCCCGCGAGCCGGCGCCGCAGCTTGCGCACGCGACGCTTCAGCTGGCGGGACCGCTGCCGCTGGGACCTCAGCCGTGCGGACAGGTCGGCGACGCGCGTGCGCTCCTGCGCCAGCATCGCCTCGATGTTGACGATGTGGTTCTCCTTGAGCACGAGTCGCTCGTCGCGCTCGAACATGTCCTCCAGCTCGTTGAGGCGGACGCGGTCCCGGATCAGCTGGCGGGTCGCGCCGGCAGGCAGCAGGTAGGGCTGGGCATGGATGCGGTCGAGGAGGCGCTCCCAGTCAGCCAGCCACTCGTCCTCCGAGTGCGCTGTCAGGGAGGACTCCTGGTCGTGCCACCAGTGGTAGATGCTCACGACGAGGTCGAGGTCGGTCACCCCCGCCAGCTGGACCGCGCTCAGCAGGAAGTCGAGATCCTCGGCGGTGTTGAGCGACTCGTCGAAGCGCAGGCCGAGGTCGGTGTGCAGCGAGCGGGGGAAGGCGAAGCAGATGGGCGGGCTCTGCCCCGACGAGAGGTGCTCGGGCACCGAGAACCGGACGCTGTACATGGGCAGCGGTGCATCCACGGCCCGGATCCCCGTGTGCGACCCGACCGTCGCCCGGGTGGCGAGCTGCTTGAGCGGGACCCCGCGCACCACGGTCCCGGGCCGGGAGATGGCGCCCTGCTGCAGCTGCTCCACCCAGTGCGCGAACACGATGTCGTCGTCGTCGAAGATCGAGACGTAGTCACCGCGGGCCTCGCGCAGCCCGAAGTTCAGCGGCGCGGACCGGCCACCCTCCTCGAGCGGGAGAACCCTGATCCGCTCGCGCAGGTAGGTCGGCTGGTCCTCGACGAGGGCCCGCACCTGCTCGAGACCCGCGGCGTCGACCCGGTGGGCGATCAGGAGCACCTCGAAGTCGCTGACGGTCTGGGCCGCCAGGCACAGCAGCGCCTCGCGCAGCTCCTGCGGTCGCCGCCCCTGGGTGCGCATGACCACGCTGAGGAAGGGGGTCGCGTCGTCCCCGGTGCTGGGCGCCTCGTCGACAGCGGGGCCGGTGGCCCGCAGGGCCCAGACGAATTGGTTGGTGAGGGCGTGCGGCTCGACCCGGTCGCGGACCGCGTGCAGCCAGGCGCCCATCGAGGTCGTCCTCGACAGGCCGACATGGCCCTCGGGGAAGGCCTGGTCGCTGCGCTCCATCTCGACGTCGTACTCGTCGACCACCGCGAGTCCCGCCGAGGTCAGTGCCCCGGACAGCCCACGGGCGCTCCAGAGGCGGTAGTGCGTGCGGTCCAGCAGCCCCGACTCGGTGTAGTCCCAGGAGCCCAGCAGTGCCTTCGTCGCCACGTCGAGGTGCGTCACGTTCGGCACGGACAGCACGGCGACCGCCGGCGCGTCCCGGACGAGATGGCGCACGGCCAGGAGGGCGGTGGAGCCGTCGGTCAGGTGCTCGAGACCGTCGAGGAAGGACACCGAGACGACCGTGCGACCGGCGACCACGGCGTCGAGACGCGAGATCAGGTCGTCGGCCGTCAGGTCCAGCGCGTGCGCCTCGAAACCCCGGCCCCGGACCGCGCCGAGCTCCTCGTCGTCGATGTCGACACCGACGTAGGTGAGGCCCAGGTCGTCCCTGACGTGCTCGGCGATGTTGCCGAACCCGCAGGCGAGGTCCACATGGATCCCGTCGGCCGGGCGGTCGGCCGCGTGGCGACGCAGCAGGTCGAGCGTGTGCCCGTAGACGTTGTCCGGGTGCACCTGGTTGTCGTACCTGTGGGCGGTCACAGCGGGTACCTGTGGCGGGCGTAGAAGCCGTCGAGGAACGTCGCGACCAGGTGCTCCGGGTCGCGCTGCGGCACCAGCTCGCCGCCGGCGCGGCGCCGCTCGAACTCCTCCAGGGCCTCCTTGAACTGGGAGACCTCGGACTCGGCGTAGGCCTGGGAGACCTGCTCCACGACGTCCTCCCGGGACCACTTGTGCGCCAGCAGGAGGGAGGCCTGCGCGGAGAAGTAGTGCTCGGCGTCGGTGGGCTGCCAGTGACCGTCGTTGGTGAGCCGCTTGTCGTGGAAGACCACGGCGGCGGGCTGGAACCGCACGGCGTAGCCGGCCTCGCGCACCAGCCAGGAGTAGTCCACGTCGTCGCAGTACATGAAGAACGTCTGCTCGTCGAAGCCGCCGACGAGGTCGAAGACCGTGCGAGAGGTCATGGCGAACGCGGTCGCCGCCCAGCTCGTCTCACCGGTCGCGTCGTCGTACTCCTTGGGGTGCTCGACGGGCAGCTGCTTGGCCTCGACCATGCCGGTCGCCCCGTCGTCGAAGAGCTCGAGCATCCGCCACAGGGCGCGCGCGTCCGGTACGACGTCCGGGTTCGACGTCACGATGTAGGCACCGTCGTGCTCCCGGGCCAGCCGGTTGTGGCCACGGGCGGTCCCGGTGTTGGCGTCGAAGAAGTGGTAGTCGAGCCCGGCCAGGTGCTCGAAACGACCGGCCAGCCGACTCACGTCGGCGTCCGTCAGCACCGCCTCCGGCGAGGCGTCTCCGAGCACGACCCGGAGGCTCTCGCACGACCCCTCGGCGAGACCGACGCGCGCGGAGTTGTCGAGCGCGTCGAGGGTGCGCTCGATGGCGTCCGGGTCGGTCCTGTAGACGATCGACTGGATGGTGACGCTGCGCGGACCCGATGTGCTCGCAGGCACGTTGCTCCCTTGCGGTGTCTCGTGTCGGTCAGGCGTGGGACGTCGGGCCGGGACCCGAACGAGGCCGAGCCGGGGGACGGCTGAGTCGCGTATGCTACTACCTTCTCTCGGTCCCTCAGCGACCGACGGTTGACCACGCAGACCCCGCGTCGAACGGAATCCTCACATGTCTCAGCGGCTCGGTCGCGTCCTCGTCACCGGCGGGGCCGGCTTCATCGGGTGCGAGCTCTCGCACCGGTTGGCCGAGACCGCCGACCGCTGGGTCGTGCTGGACAACCTCCACCCCCAGGTCCACGCCGAGCGTCGCCGACCGGACCGCCTGCACCCCTCCGCGGAGCTCGTCGAGGGCGACGTCACCGTGCCTGCCGACGTCGACCCGCTGGTGGCCGAGCTGCGCCCGGACGTGGTGGTCCACCTCGCCGCCGAGACAGGCACCGCCCAGTCGCTCGACGAGGCCACCCGGCACGGCCTGGTCAACGTGGTCGGCACCACCGTGCTGCTCGACGCGATGACCAGGGCGTCGCACGTGCCCGCGCACGTCGTGCTGACCAGCAGTCGCGCGGTCTACGGCGAGGGCGTCTGGCGCCGCGCGGACGGGTCGACGTACCTCCCCGGCCTGCGCACCCATGCCGCCCTGGAGGCTGCCCGGTGGGACCACGACGGCCAGCCGGTGGCCCACTCGGTGGCGGGCAGCGAGCCCGCGCCGATCAACGTCTACGGTGCGACCAAGCTCGCCCAGGAGCACATCGCCGCGGCCTGGGTCGGCGCCCGGGACACCACGCTGACGGCACTGCGGCTCCAGAACGTCTACGGCCCCGGTCAGTCCCTGACCAACTCCTACACCGGCATCGTCGCGCTCTTCTCGCGGCTCGCGCGGGAGGGTCGGTCCATCCCCCTCTACGAGGACGGCGAGATCACCCGCGACTTCGTCTACATCGCCGACGTCGCCGAGGCCCTGGCCACGGTCATCGAGTCGCCCGGCACCGGCGTGCGTCGCTTCGACGTCGGCAGCGGCGTGGCCACCACGATCCGCGGGCTGGCCGAGACCGTGGCCGACTTCCACGGTGCTCCCGCGCCGGGGGTGACCGGCCAGTTCCGTGACGGCGACGTGCGCCACGCGGCCTGCGCACCCGACGAGGGACTGGCCGGCCTCGGCTGGCGCCCGCAGTGGGACCTCGCCCGCGGGATCGCCGCCCTGCAGGAGTGGATCGCCGAGCAGGAGGCGACGGTCTCGTCGGCATGACGGGTCACCGCGCCAACAACCTGGACGCGCTCCGGCTGGTGGGAGCGGTGGCGGTCATCGTCGGCCACGCCTACCACCTGCTCGGCCGTCCGGCCGAGGTGCCCGGGATGATCGGCTACTCCGTCTCGACGCTGGGCGTGGTCATCTTCTTCTCGATCAGCGGCTACCTGATCACCGCGTCGTGGAACCGGACGCGCGATCCGGTGGCCTACTTCGCCGCCCGGTGCCTGCGGATCTTCCCGGCCCTGGTGGTCGTCTCACTCGTGTGCGTGCTCGTCATCGGGCCGGCCGTCACGAGCCTCTCGTTCGGGGACTACCTGCACAACCCGCGCACGTGGAGCTACCTCGACAACATCCGGATGCTGCCGCAGTACGACCTGCCCGCGGTGTTCCTCGACCTGCCCTACCCGAACGTCGTCAACGGGTCGCTGTGGACGCTGCCGGCGGAGTTCTTCTGCTACCTCGTGGTCCCTCTCCTGCTCATCGCGCCCCGCGCGTTCCGTGGGCCGCTCATCGCCGTCGCCCTGCTGACGTCGGTATGGCTGTCGCTCACGCCGGCGGTCGAGTCGCCGGTGGTCTACGGCTCGCGGCTCAGCGACGCCGCCGGCATGTGGGTGTTCTTCGCGGCGGGAGCCCTGCTGCGGCTGGCCCACGAGCGGTGGTCCGGCCTCTTCCGCACCGACGTCGCCGTCGCCCTCATGGCCGGCTACGTCTGCTTCATCTCGTTGTGGGGTCCCCAGCTCGGCAAGGTCGCCTGGATCTCGCTGCCCTACGTGGTCCTCACGATCGGCCTGGCCAGCACCCCCTACGTCCGACGCGCGGCGCGCTTCGGCGACCTGTCCTACGGCCTGTACATCTGGGCCTTCCCGGTCCAGCAGCTCGTCGTGCACCTGATCGGCGTCGAGCGGATGGCGGTCAACCTGCTGCTCGTCGTCTCCGTCACCTCGGGCCTCGCCTGGCTGTCGTGGCACGTGATCGAGAGGCCGAGCATGGGACTGCGGCACAAGGTGGGCAGCGGCGCCCGCGCACGTCGCCGGGTCGAGGTGCCGGCGACGCCGGCCGGGGTCTGAGGTGGCGGCCGCCGCAACACCGTCGATCACCTTCGCGATCCCCTACTTCCGCAACCAGGCGCTGCTCGACGAAGCGATCCGGAGCGTCCTCGCGCAGACCGTCGACGACTGGGAGCTGGTGGTGGTCGACGATGCCGGACCGGAGCCCGCAGCAGACCTCGTCGCCGCGTACGGCGACCAGCGGATCCGCTACGTGCGGCACCCGGAGAACGTGGGCATGACCAGGAACTGGAACGCGTGCGTCGACCTGGCCCGAGCCGACCTGGTCACCCTGCTCCACCAGGACGACCGGCTGCTGCCCGGGTACGCCGAGCGGGTGCTGGGGGCGGCGCAGTCCCGCCCCGGCGCGGCGGCGTACTTCACCGACGTCCGCGTGATCGGACCCGGGGGAGACCCCGCGACCAGCGCCGCCGACCTGGCCAAGAGGCTGGCCCGCCGACCGCGGCACGACTACGCGCTTCAGGGCGACCGGGGCCTGGCGGCGATCGTGGCGAACAACTACATCTACTGCCCGAGCCTGTGCCTGAACCGGTCGGTCATCGGCCCGGAGCCGTTCGACCCCCGGTGGCGGATGGTGCAGGACCTGGACTTCACCACGCGCCAGCTCCTGGCGGGCCGCGAGCTGGTGAGTGTGCGGGAGGCGCTGTTCGAGTACCGCCGTCACGAGGGCAACCAGACGGAGGCCTACACGCTCGACGCCTCGCGGTTCAGTGAGGAGGTCGAGCTGTACCGCTCGTTGGCGACCGCTGCCCAGGGTCGCGGCTGGCCCCGGGCCGAGCGTGCTGCCCGAGTCCGGTGGATGCTGCGTGGGCACCTGCTCCAGAAGGCGCTGGTGGACCTCGTGGGCCGCCGCGGCCGCGGCGCCCGGCACAAGCTCCGGCTCCTCGTGGCCGACCTGCGCGGTCGTCCCGTCACACCCGTCGTGGGTCGTGGCGGGCCGGGTCGAGCCGGATCCGGGGAGCCCTGACATCGGCCGCGCGCGGGGACCAGACCCTGTTGACCATAGGATGCACCAGATGCCCAGCAACCCACCGACCCTCGCCGACGTCCTCGTCATCGTGCCGGCGTGGAACGAGGAAGTCGCTCTCGCGGGGACCCTCGCCGAGCTGACGGGCGCCTACCCGACGCTGCACGTCCTGGTCGTCGACGACGGCTCGACCGATGCCACGGCGTCGGTCGCAGGCGCCGCCGGGGTCCCGGTGGTGCGGTTGCCGTTCAACCTCGGGGTGGGCGGCGCCATGCGGGCCGGCTACCGCTACGCCCTGCGCAACGGCTACCAGGTGGCGGTGCAGATCGACGCGGACGGCCAGCACGACCCGGCGTACCTGGGTCCGCTGCTGGCGGGGCTGGAGCATGCCGACATCGTCGTCGGCGCCCGGTTCGCCGGTGAGGGCGACTATGCGGTCCGGGGGCCTCGCCGCTGGGCGATGAAGATGCTCGCCGCCGTCATGTCGCGGATGGCCCGGACCCGCCTCACCGACGTCACGAGCGGGTTCCGAGCCGCCAACCTCCGGGCCACCACGGTGTTCGCTGCGCACTACCCGGCGGAGTACCTCGGCGACACCGTCGAGTCCCTGGTGATCGCCATGCGCGTGGGCTGCTCCGTCACCCAGGTGCCGGTGCGCATGCGGACGCGGCAAGGCGGGCGGGCCAGCCAGAGCCCGTTCCGTGCCGGGCTCTACCTGATCCGCGCGGTGATGGCGCTCGGCCTCGCGCTGGTGCGGCGATGGCCCGATGCCCTCGAGGCGACGCCCCGCGGGTTCGCCCCCGAGGAGCCCTCGCTGTCGGCGGAGCAGGCGCTGTGACCGCCAACGTCGGCCTGGGCCTGGTCGGGGCCCTGGTCACGATCATCATCGTGTTCGAGATGCTGCGACGCCGCCGGCTGCGCGAGAAGTACGCCGCGCTGTGGATCGTGGTGGCCGTGGTGGCCGCCGTCGTCGCCGCCGCGCCCGGCACCCTCAGCTGGGTCTCCGAGCTCCTCGGCATCGCGGTGCCGGCCAACCTGCTGTTCTTCGGTGCGTGCATGCTGCTGCTGATCGTGAGCATGCAGCACAGCTACGAGATCGGTCGCCTGGAGGATCGGACCCAGACGCTGGCGGAGGAGCTCGCCCTCCTGCAGCTCGAGCAGGACAAGCTGCGTGATCGCCACCGCGATCGCGACGCCCCGCGCGACGCACTCGGCCACCCGG
The DNA here is from genome assembly GCA_963781515.1 of uncultured Actinomycetota bacterium. GTDB lineage: Bacteria > Actinomycetota > Actinomycetes > Propionibacteriales > Nocardioidaceae > Nocardioides. The sequence continues at coordinate 57,117 of CAWAGL010000013.1, read as the reverse complement.
CCGACGACCGCGCGCCGCCGGAGGACTAGTCGGTCGACGCCGAGGTCTCGACCGAGAACTCCGCATCGGGACACGCCTGCCGCAGCTCCCGCTCCCAACCCCGCGCCGTGGTCTGGACCTCGACCCCTGGACCCCACGCGGTCACCACGCCGCAGACGCTGGCGGCATCCTGGGGGTCCAGGACGTAGCTGAGACCACGCAGGTCCTCCATGCCCTGGACCGCGGGTTGCTGGAGCAGGAAGAAGTTCACGAAGCCGTCCCGCGAGGGGTCCTCGAAGTAGCGGGAGAACAGGACCTTGCGCCGGGGGTCGGAGTGGGCGACCAGCGCGGCCGCCGCGTCGTCGAAGTCCGACGCGCCGTCCCGGGAGGCGATCGACAGGATCGGGAAGATCGACGAGAACCGGTAGTCGGGCATCGGCCGCGGTGTGGGGTTGGTGACTGCGGAGGCCGGCCTGGGGTCGAGCGGCGGCAGCTGGGTCATGACCACGGCCGCGACGATCGCGCCGGCGAGCAGGGGCCCGAGCCCGCTGAAGCGGGTCGCGCGACCCTGTGCGGCGAGCACGGCGGACGCGGAGAGCACCACGATGACGGAGAGGATGATGACCAGCCAGGCGAGCTTGGCCGGGTAGTAGCCCCACAGCCCGGTCGGTGAGTCGTGACGCTGCCACATCAGGTAGCCGATGCCGGCGCCGCAGGCGGCGAGGCCGGAGGCGGCGCCGAGCAGGACCCACCTCCCGTTGCGGTCGTGCCGTGCGGCGAGCACCGCGGCCGCGAAGGCCAGGGCCGCAGCCACGACGCCGACACTGAGTCGGGGAGTGAAGTACGCGCCGTCGAAGGCCAGGGCGGTCCCCTGGGCGTCCAGGTCGGCCAGCGTGACGACGACCACGTACGACGCCGGCGCGACGTGCGCGGCCAGCCAGAGGGCGAGCCTCCACCCGCGAAGGCGCAGGTGCTGCCGGAGGTGCGTGGCGACGAGGGCCGCCCACAGTCCTCCCGGGACTACCAGCAGCGGGGCCCAGGTCGCCACCAGGCCCAGCGCGCTCAGGGCCAGCAGGGCCGAGGTCAGCGTCGGGCTGCGCCGGGCGTCCAGCCACACCAGCCAGGTGGCGGCCAGCAGGACCGCGGCGAAGATGGCGTTCCAGAAGCCGTACTGGAACGCGAACCCCGAGACCAGCCAGGTGAACGGGAGGAGGCCGCCCAGGAGGGCCGCCGCGACGGCGGTCCCGGGCCTGTTGGCGAGGCCCCGCACGGCCACGACCGCGACGAGGACGCTGAGCACCGCCATGGCCACGGCCAGCGCCTGGCCGCTGCGCGACAGGTCGAACGCCAGCTGCCCTGCCGGCGAGACGTCATCACGCCCCGGGGCCAGGAACGCGCCCACCGCACCAGCAGTCACGGGGGCGGGATTGGTGTGGAGCGCTGCGTCGACCCCGTTGTCGAGCAGCACGATCCGGCTCTGCAGCAGGTTCCACACGCTGTCGTTGAACATCCGCCAGCTGACCTTGGGCAGCGTGGCGGCGGCCTGGATCGACGCGAGGGCGATCAACCAGGCTGCGGGCACCGCGGTGCACGCCAGCCCCAGCAGCGCCTGGCGCCGTGACGGCAGCCGGACGTCGGCTGGGCCCAGGAGCAGGCTCGCCGTCGCACCCGCTCCGAGCAGCCCCAGCACCAGGGTGATCATCGCGGCGTACGGCATGCCGACCAGCGGGTTCAGCTGGAGGAGCCAGCACAGGAGCGCGGTCAGGAGCAGGGTGGTCCCGCCCAACGACGTCGACCACGACCAGCGCCGGGCCAGGGCCACGACCATGGCCAGCGTCGTCGCCAGCAGCAGGACGACAGGTGAGCTGCCCGTGGTGGTGAGCAGCACGCCGACCGCGACGGGGATCGCCAGGACCGCGGCCGCCCACGTGGAGCGGCGGCGGACACGGGGCGCGGGCTCGGGAACCGGACGCGTTGCTCGCCGCTTCGGCGCGCCGCGCTCGGTCAGTGCAGGCACGAGCTGTCCTCCCAGGTGGTCGGCCGTCGACGGCGGCGACTCTACCGACCGGGTGCCCGGCGCCAGGCGGCGCGGACACCACGACCGGTCGCGGGCCCCGCGGCCGTAGGGTTTCGGCATGACCGAGCCGCTCACCGCCCGTGCCGCGATCGAGGCGATCCAGGCGCACGAGGCGTGGGCGATCATCCGGCGCTCGACCCGCGCCGGCGACCGCGACACCGTCGGCGTCGTCGGCGGCGCCCGTCGGGTCGTCGAGTCGCTCCTCGACGTACCCCTCGAGGAGGGCGTGCCGGCTGACGGCCACATCGCCGACCGGTTGCTGGCCGTGCCGTTCCGGCAGGTCCGCGAGCGGGGCTACGAGGCCCACGACGACGGCACCCCGCTCGTGGTCGTCGACGTCGAGTCGGAGCTGGAGTTCTCCGTCGCCGAGGTGATCGACGCGATCGACGACACCGGCGTGGAGTTCGCCGACCGGGGCGGCTTCGAGACCGACGACGACGAGTACGCCGAGCTCGTCGGTGCGATCATCCGCGACGAGATCGGCCAGGGCGAGGGCGCCAACCTGGTGATCGGCCGGCACTACCGCGCCACCGTGGCCGACTGGGACGCCGGCAAGGCGCTCACGGTGTTCCGGCGGCTCCTCGCCCGCGAGCACGGCGCCTACTGGACCTTCGTCTTCTTCACCGGCGACCGCTACCTGATCGGCGCCAGCCCCGAGCGGCACGTCACCATCCATGGCGGGGACGTCCGGATGAACCCGATCAGCGGCACGTTCCGCATCCCGCACGACGGCGACGTCCACGGCAGGCTCCTCGACTTCCTGCACGACGAGAAGGAGATCTACGAGCTCTTCATGGTCGTCGACGAGGAGCTGAAGATGATGTGCGACATCTGCACCGAGGGCGGACAGGTGCTCGGCCCGTTCCTCAAGCCGATGAGCCACCTCGTGCACACCGAGTACCTCCTCGCCGGCCACACCACCCGCGACCCCCGCGAGGTGCTGCGCGACACGATGTACGCCGCCACGGTGACGGGCTCGCCCGTGGAGAACGCCTGCCGGCTGATCAAGCGGTACGAGTCGGTCGGCCGTGGCTACTACGGCGCGGCGCTCGCGATCCTCGGCCGGGACTCCGCAGGCGGGCCGGTCGTGGACAGCCCGATCGTGATCCGCACCGCCGACGTCGGCCTCGACGGCAGTCTCACCGTCACAGCGGGGGCGACGCTGGTGCGCGACTCCGTCGCGGCGTACGAGGTCGCGGAGACGCACGCCAAGGCCGGCGGCATCCTCAGTGCCTTCGGCCTGGTGCCGGCGGCGCCCAGCCCGAGCGTCAACGTCGCCGAGCTGGTCAACGACGAGGACGTGCTGATCGCGTTGAACGCCCGCAACCGCCGGCTCAGCAGGTTCTGGCTGACCGACCAGGCCGGTGCCCCGCCCGACCCGTCGCTCGCCGGCCAGCGGGTCGGCATCCTCGACGGTGAGGACGACTTCGTGAACATGCTGCGTCACGTCCTCGGCGTGCTCGGCCTCACCAGCGAGGTGATCCGGCACGACGCGTACGTCGACGGCGCTCTCGACGACTTCGACCTGGTCGTGGTCGGCCCGGGCCCGGGAGACCCGCGCGACGACGCCGATCCGAAGATGCGGCGGATGCGGGCGGCCGTCGACCGCCTGCTGGAGCGCCGCCAGCCCTTCCTGGCCGTGTGCCTGGGACACCAGACGCTCTGCGACCGGCTCGGCATCCCGCTGGACTTCAAGGACATCGTCTTCCAGGGCACCCAGTCGCCGGTCGAGATCGACGGCCGGGTCGAGCGGGTCGGCTTCTACAACACGTTCGTCGCCAAGGCCGGTGGGCCGCTGCCCGACGGGGTCAGCATCGAGGCCGACGACGCGACCGGCGACATCCACCTGGTGCGCGGGCCGCACTACCGCGGCATCCAGTTCCACGCCGAGTCCATCCTCACCGAGCACGGCCGTGACCTCATCCACGACCTGGTGCGGGACCTTGTCGGCGCGCCCACCACGATCCCGTCCGGGAACTGAGCCAAAATAGTTCGGGTTCGGGGGCAACGCCTTTGCAGTTGGATGCGTCTACCTGTGTGGAGACCGGTTTCGAGGGGGACACCGCAAGCATGCGACGTCACGGGGGCATCGCAGCGTTGATCGGCCTGACGGCCGGCTCGGCGTTGCTTGCGGGCTGCGGCACGGTCGGGATACGTCTCGACTCGGCCGCCGCTCCCTCTCGGCCGGTCTCCGACCAGTCCCACGCGCAGGCCGCGGCACCCGTCTCGCAGCGGGCGAGACGGGCGCCGGCTCGCGTCGCTCGTCCCAACATCGTCTTCGTGCTGATGGACGACTTCTCGATGGACCTGCTCCAGACGATGAAGGGTGCGCGGCGGCTGGCGCGCAAGGGCGCGTCGTACCCGCACTCCTTCGTCGTCGACTCGCTGTGCTGCGTCTCGCGCAGCAGCATCTTCACCGGGCAGTACCCCCACCAGACGGGGGTGCGCACCAACACCGCGGCCGGGCCCACGCCGTCGGGGCCGACGGGTGGCTGGGAGGCGTTCGACACCTACGGCAACGGCGAGCGCAGCTTCAACGTCGGGCTGGAGGACGCCGGCTACACCACCGGCTTCGTCGGCAAGTACCTCAACGAGTACGAGTACGTGCCCGGTCGCAAGCCCGTGCCGCCGGTGCCGCCGGGCTGGTCCCAGTTCAACGTCGTCTTCGGCTCCGCCTACGACGGGTGGGGCTTCGACAGCACCACGATCAACGACGGCCGGCTCCAGCTGGTCAACCACCCCGCACCGCCGGCCGGGTCGACGGCCGAGGTGCTCGACGACGCCTACGCCGGCGAGATCGTCGAGGACTACGCGCTCGACTTCATCCGCGCGCACCGCAACGACTCCTCGCCGTACTTCCTCGAGGTGGCTCCCTATGCCACCCACAGCCGCACCAACGCGCAGGGCGCCTACCCGGGCGACCCGCTCTTCCCGCCGATGTTCCGCGACCGTCCGGGCGGTCGCAAGGCGGCCGGCAACTGCGGCGTCCCGTGCGGACGGCTGACCACCGCCGACCTGCCCGGCTTCGGCGACGACCGCGCCGACAACCGGCCGCGACGTCGCAACGGGAAGCCCGCCACCGCCTGGAACACCCTGCCCGACCGGCTGTCGACCGCGACCTACCTCGACTCGCTGCGCTCGCGCGCGCAGATGGCCCAGTCGGTCGACCGCACCCTGCGCAAGATCATCAAGGCGGTCGGCGACGACACCTACGTGGTGCTCACCTCGGACAACGGGTTCCACCTGGGGCAGCTCGGCCTGGGTCGCGGCAAGGGCACGGCGTACGACACCGATGTGCGGGTGCCGCTGCTGATCTCGGGGCCGGGCGTCGCGCCCGGCAGGCGCGAGGAGATGACCAACAACATCGACCTGGCGCCGACGTTCGAGGACCTGGCGGGGGTGAGGTCGCCCCGCTACCGCTCCGGCAGCTCGCTGGTCCCCTCGCTGAAGGCGCCCGGCTCGGTCGAGCGCAACTTCGTCTTCTTCGAGCACACCTCGCCCGCCACCGGCGGCGACCCCGACCAGGCGTTCACGGGCGACGAGCTGGCCCGCATCCCCTCCTACGTCGCGGTGCGCAGCCGCACCGGCCTGCTGATCCGCTACGACCTCCGCCGCAGCTCCGGCCGCACGGAGCGCGGGTATGAGTTCTACTCCTACAGGTCGAGGTCGTGGGAGAAGAAGAACGACTTCGCGACCCCTCGCTTCGGTCCCGAGGTGGCCGTGCTGATGGCCAAGCTGAAGGCGTTCGACCGGTGTGCCAAGACGACGAGGGGTGCCGCGGTGACGCGCCCCTGTCGTGATCTGGGCCGCTGAGGGAGCAGGGGTCTCGATACGCTCGCTGGCGCTCGCTACTCGACCAACGAACGAGGCTCGGTGGGCGAGTGCCCGCGAGGAACGAGCGGGTGTGTCGAGACCGCCGCGACCACCGAACGAGGCTCGGTGGTCGAGTGCCCGCGAGGAACGAGCGGGTGTATCGAGGCCGCCGCGACCACCGAACGAGGCTCGGTGGTCGAGTGCCCGCGAGGAAACGAGCGGGTGTATCGAGGCCGCCGCGACCACCGAACGAGGCTCGGTGGTCGAGTGCCCGCGAGGAACGAGCGGGTGTGTCGAGGCCGCCGCGACCACTACGTTGAGCCCGTGCCACATGTCGTCGTCGTCGACCACCACGACTCCTACACCTGGAACCTCGTGCACCTGATCGCCGGCGTCACCGGTCACCTGCCCGAGGTGGTGCAGCACGACGAGACGACGGTCGCGGCGCTGGGCGCCTTCACCCACATCGTGCTCTCGCCCGGGCCCGGCCACCCCGGCACGCCGGCCGACTTCGCGGTCGGCGCGGACCTGCTGCGGCAGGCGAGCCGGCAGGTGCTCGGCGTGTGCCTGGGCATGCAGGGTCTCGTCACGACGTACGGCGGCCGCGTCGAGCGGGTGGAGCCGGCGCACGGGGAGGTTACGCGGATCCGGCACGACGGGGCCGGGGTGTTCGCGGGGCTGCCGCAGGACTTCGAGGCGGTGCGCTACCACTCCCTGGCCGCGGTCCACCTGCCCGAGGACCTGGTCGCGACCGCCTGGTCGGAGGACGGCGTGGTGATGGGCGTGCGGCACCGCGACCTGCCCTTGGAGGGCGTGCAGTTCCACCCCGAGTCGATCCTGTCGACCAACGGTGCCGAGCTCGTGGCCAACTTCCTGGGCCGGCGATGACACGTCCGGAGGAGTTCTTCACCGCCATCGCGGCGCGCCACCCGCGCTGCTTCTGGCTCGACGGCGGCGGTGCCCGCCAGTGGTCCGGGCGCCGCTCGATCGTCGGCTGGCTCGACGACGACGACGTCTCGCTGACCTACGACGCCACCCGGGGCACGGTGAGCCGCCATGCCCGCGGTCGGTCGAGGGTGGTCGGGGAGGACGTCTTCGAGGTGCTCGAGCACGAGCTGGTGACCGGGCGCGCCGACGACCAGTGGTTCGGCTACCTCGGCTACGCGGCTCGCCCCGACCTGCCGGCGAGCACCCGCCCGGGACTGCCCGACGCCGTGTGGATGCGGGCCCGGCACGTGCGCCTCTTCGACCACGAACCCGGCCCGGTGACCAGCAGCCGGCCCCCCCAGGGCGACGCGCCGCCGATGCCCGACGAGTACGACGCGGCGTACTCGCAGGTGCAGGAGGCGCTGCACGCCGGCAACTCCTACGAGGTCAACCTGACCTACCGGCACGAGCGCCGATCGACGGCCCAGCCGGTCGACGTCTACCACCGGCTCCGGCAGGCCAGCCCCGCGCCGTACGCCGGCTTCCTCCAGCACGACCTGCCCGGCCACCGGGCCTGGTTGCTGAGCTCGTCGCCGGAGCGGTACGCGCTGATCGGTGCGGGACGGACCATCGAGACCAAGCCGATCAAGGGCACGACGCCGCGCGGCCGCACGCCCAGCGAGGACGACCAGCAGCGGGAACTGCTGGCGGCGGACCCGAAGTGCCGCGCCGAGAACCTGATGATCGTGGACCTGCTGCGCAACGACCTGTCGATGGTGTGCGGCCCGGGCACCGTGGAGGTGCCGACGCTGATGGAGGTGGAGTCCTACGCGTCGGTGCACCAGCTGGTCTCGACCGTCCGCGGTCGGCTGCGCGACGACGTGACGAGCATCGGGGCACTGCGCGCACTGTTCCCGGCCGGCTCGATGACCGGTGCGCCGAAGCTGCGCACGATGGAGATCATCCGCGACGTCGAGGCGACGCCGCGTGGCGCCTATGCGGGCGCGTTCGGCTGGGTCAGTGCCGACGGCCGTGCCGACCTGGGCGTGGTGATCCGCTCGCTCATGACCGCCGGCGACGGCCGCTGGCTGCTGGGCACGGGTGGCGGCATCACCGTGCGCTCCGACGTACGCGAGGAGTGGGCGGAGTCGTGGTGGAAGGCGTACGCCCTCGAAGCGGCCCTGCGTCCGGACCGGGGGAGGTCAGGCTGACGCGGCCGGCAGCCACATCGAGACCCGGGCGCCGCCGGCCGGCGAGGCGTCGGCGCGTACCGCACCGGAGTGCCGCTCGACCACCTGGCGCACGATCGAGAGGCCGAGGCCGGAGCCGGGCATCGAGCGCGACTCCTCCGACCGGTAGAAGCGCTCGAAGACGTGGGGCAGGTCGCTCTCGGAGATGCCCGAGCCCTGGTCGTCGATGGTGAGCACGCCCTCGTCGAGCCGCACCGTGATCGTGCCGTCGGGAGGGCTCCACTTGGCGGCGTTGTCGAGCAGGTTGGTCACCGCGCGCTCCAGGGCGGCCGACTCGCCCCGCACCGGCCACCGCTCGAGGTCGACGTCGAAGGTCGCTGCCGGCGCCCGGCGGCGTACCCGGGCGACCGCCCGCTCGACGACCTCGGCGAGGTCGATGCGCTCGACGACGTGGTCGATGGGCTCGTCACGGGCGAGCTCGACCAGGTCGCCGACCAGGGTCGTCAGCTCCTCGGTCTGGGCGCGTACGTCGGACATCAGCTCGGTACGAGCAGTGGCGGGCAGCCCGTCGCCTGCCTGGGTGAGCAGGTCGATGTTGGTGCGCAGGCTGGTGAGCGGGGTGCGCAGCTCGTGGCCGGCGTCGGCGACCAGCTGCCGCTGGCGGTCGCGGGACGCCGACAGCGCCATCAGCATCTGGTTGAAGCTCGTGGCCAGCCGGGCCACCTCGTCGTCGCCCTCGACCGCCAGCGGCGTGAGCTTCTCGGTGCGGGCGATGTCCTCGACGGCGTAGGTCAGGCGGCGGACGGGCCGCAGGCCGTTGCGGGCCACGCCCCAGCCCGCGAAACCGGCGGCGACGACGCCCGCGATCCCGAAGAAGGTGAGCACGAGACCGAGCTTGCGCAGGACGAGGTCCTGAGGCTCCAGCGACTGCGCGACCACGACCGCCTCGCCGGGCTGGGTCGGCACCGTCACCATCCGCCAGCGTTCGCCGGCCTCCCTGCTCGTGCGGATCGAGTGCTCAGCATGCCCCGCGGCGACGGCCAGCTCGGGCTTGCCGAGGTCCAGCGGCGGCAGCTCGTCGGCCGACCGCCCCCGGCCCTGCTCGTTGATGAAGATGATCCGGATGTCCGCGGCCCCGAGTGCCTCCGACGGGATCGGGACCCTCTCGGTGATCGTCCACAGGGCGCCGCTCGAGGCCACCGCCTCGGCCCGCCCGAGCAGGGACTCGTCGAGCGTCGACTGCATCTGCATGCGGACGGTCAGGTAGCCCACCAGCGCCACCGCGGCGACCGACAGTCCCACGGCGAGGGTCGTCAGGAGCCCGACCCGGCTGGCGAGGGAGCGACGGTAGTGCCAACGGCCGTCGCCGTGCAGGCTGCGCAAGGCCTACGCGTCCTTGAGGACGTAGCCGACGCCACGCACGGTGTGGAGCAGCCGCGGCTCGCCCTCGGCCTCGGTCTTGCGGCGCAGGTAGCCGACGTACACCTCGAGCGAGTTGGCGGTCGTCGGGAAGTCGTAGCCCCACACCTCCTCGAGGATGAAGGAGCGCTCCAGCACCCGCCGGGGCCGGCGCAGGAACATCTCGAGCAGCGTGAACTCGGTGCGGGTCAGCTCGATCGAGCGCTCGCCTCGGCGTACGACGCGGGTGGCGATGTCCATGCTGAGGTCGCCGAACGTCAGGGTCTCGTCGGGGTCGTCGTCGTGGGGTACGACGCGGCGCAGCAGCGCCCGCAGCCGGGCGAGCAGCTCGTCGAGGGCGAACGGCTTGGTGAGGTAGTCGTCGGCGCCGGCGTCGAGCCCCTCGACCCGGTCGCCCACGGCGTCGCGGGCGGTCAGCACCAGGATCGGCACGTCGTTGCCGGCGGTGCGCAACGCTCGCGTCGCCTCGAGCCCGTCGAGCCGCGGCATCATCACGTCCATGATCACGACGTCGGGTGCGGCCGCGGCGATGCCGGCCAGCGCCTCCGCCCCGTCGGCGGCCACCGCGACGGCGTACCCGTTGAACTCCAGGCTGCGGCGCAGCGACTCGCGTACCGCCCGGTCGTCGTCGACGACGAGGACGCGCGGGGCTGGGCTCGTGGGGGTGGCGGGGCTGGGCACCCCTCCATGCTGCCAGTCGCCCCTGAACCGCGCCTGAGAGCGATAGTCCAGTCGGATCTTGTCGTGGTCAGGCGGCCGCAGCGACAAGACCCGACTTGACTATCCCGGCGGGGGTCAGACGAAGCGGCGGGCGAGCTCCGCGGCCCGGGCGCCGTAGGAGCCGCCGAAGTGGCACGCGTGCACCAGCAGCGGGTGCAGCTGGTGGATCGCGAGGCGGTCCTCCCAACCGTCGGCGAGCGGCATCGCCTCGTCGTAGGCCGCCATCACGCGCGGCAGGTGCGGCAGACCGAAGAGCGCCAGCATGGCCAGGTCGAGCTCGCGGTGGCCGCCGTACGCCGCCGGGTCGACGACGTGGACGTGCCCGTCGAGGCCCCAGAGGCAGTTGCCGTTCCAGAGGTCACCGTGCAGGCGCGCGGGAGCCTCGTCGGGCAGCAGCGCCGCCAGCCTGCCGATGATCGCCTCGACCGCGGCGGCGTCGGAGTCGGTGACGGCGCCCCGGTCGCGCGCGATCTTGAGGTAGGGCAGCACCCGTCGGGTGGCATAGAACTCCGGCCACGACGGTGCCGTGCGGTTGGGCAGGGGGAGCTTGCCGATGAACCCGTCACGCTTCGCGCCGTACGTCGCGGCGCCGGCGCGGTGCGTCACCGCCAGCCGCTGCCCGAAGTCGGCGGCCGCCTCCAGCGTGGTCTTGCCCGGCTCCACCCAGCGGAGCACCACGCACTCGTGGTCGACACCCAGCACCTCCGGCACCGGCACCCCGCCGGGCACCTCGCCGAGCCAGCGGAGTCCGGCGGCCTCGGTCTCGAAGAAGTCGTCGGGGGCGTGCGGCAGGGTCTTCATCAACGCGGTCGTCCCGTCGTTGAGGCGCAAGCGGGTGGCGGTGGCGATGTCGCCGCCGGCGACCGGCGCCGTGCTGACGACCGAGACGCCGAGCAGATCCTCGGCCCGTCGGGCCACGAGCGGCTGCCGGGTCATGAGTCCGCGCCGATGCGGGCGTCCTGGAGGACGGCGACAAGCGTCGCGCTCGTGCGTTCGACCATGGCCAGCACCTCCCGGAAGCCGTCCTCCCCACCGTAGTACGGGTCCGGAACCTCGCTCCCCGGCTCGATCGGGTCGTATTCGCGGAACAGGCGCACGCGGTCGGTCCCACCCCCCTGCGCGAGCACGTCGCGCAGGTTGTCCTCGTCCATCACGAGCAGCAGGTCGTGGTCGAGCCAGCTCGCGTCGAAGTGCCGCGCCCGGTGCGCGGAGCCGTCGTACCCACCGCCGATCAGGGCCGCGGCGGCCCGGGTGTCCATCGGCCGTCCGACGTGCCAGTCGCCGGTGCCCGAGCTCGTGACCTCGACCCGGCCGGCCAGTCCTGCCGACTCGAGCGTCGACGCGAGCACGACCTGCGCCATGGGTGAGCGGCAGATGTTGCCCAGGCAGACCAGGGCGATCCGGTAGGGACCGGGCCCGGTGGGCGGGGGTACGTCGGCCATCGGGTGCCTCAGTCGTCCTCGAGGACGGCGATGTCGATGAAGCCGTTGACGATCGTGATGATCAGCGACCCCAGCAGCGCCGCCCAGAAGCCCTTGACGTGGAAGCCGATGTCGAGCTGGTCGGCGATCCAGGCCGTCAGCAGCAGCATCAGCGCGTTGATGACGAGCAGGAACAGCCCGATGGTCAGCACGATGAACGGCAGCGACAAGATCTTCACCACGGGCTCGACGAACACCGTGACGGCGCCGAGGATCAGCGCGACCAGGAGCAGGGGCAGGATCTTCTCCCGGATCTCGTCCATGCCCGTGGTGGGCCCGTCGAACCAGATGTCGTCGAGCAGCCACGCCGCCATCGCGACGGCGGCGGCGGTGGACAGCAGCCAGGTCACGAAACGCATGCGTCAACACTAGTGGCACGGCAGGTCGAGCCGAGGTGGCGAGCTGGGCGGTCAGGCCCGGCTCTAAGGCAGGCCCCGCCGGCGCACCCCCTGGACCCGTTCGGCCGTGGCCTTGCTGGGGCGGCCCACGAGCGTCTCCAGCGGCCCGCGACGGCGGGTGAGCGCGTAGCCAGCCCCGATGAGGAGTACGACGACCACCTGGGGCAGGTAGCTCGACGGGACCTCCCGCGGCGGGACCTCGGGGGTGAGCATCACGATGTGGAGCGAGTAGAGCGTCAACGTCATGGCCCCCGCCCCGAAGACGACCGACCAGGCCCGGGGAAGCACCCGGGCGGCCAGCACCGCGACGCCCAGCACCGCCATCGAGCAGCCGATCGTGTGGAGCAGGGTGAAGGGAGTACCGGAGTGCGGGCCGATCGGCACCAGCCACCACCACGACCCCGTGGGCGTGGTCCCGTAGGACCCCTGGTCGAGCTGCGTCCGCAGCTGGGACCACGTGGTGGCTCCGCCCTCGTCGGTGCGCAGCAGCGCGCGGCGTACGGCAGCGTCCCGAGTGATGTCGGCCGAGACCACCCACGTCACGACCGCCACCAGCAGGCCGACGATCGCCAGCCGGGCGGCGATGGCGGGCCGGCGCAGGTCGAGGCGTCCGATCGCGAGCCCGGCCAGCAGGTAGGCGAACCAGCTGATGGCCGGGTAGTAGCCGGTCAGCAGCAGGCTCTGCGCCAGCTCGCCGGGCGCCGCCAGGTGCTCGAAGGAGGGCACGACCCGCGCCGGCGAGCTGATGGGCTCGCGCAGCACCAGGCTGAGCGCCGGGCCGGCGACCGCCCAGCCGAGTGCGAGGGCGGCGAGCGGCCGCCACCCCAGCCCGAGGAACGGCAATGCCATCGCGAAGAGCACCGCGTAGTAGACGAGGATGATCGCGATGTTGGTCGGCAGGGCCCCGAGGAGCAGCCCGATGAACCCGATCAGCAGGGCGCGTACGACGATGCCCGCCCGGTCGCCCATCAGCCGCCGCCCGCGGTGCGGGGTGGCGCCACCGGTGACGATCGCGAGGGACACCCCGGCGAGGAGCGCGAAGAGGCCCGACGCCCGCCCGGCCGCGATCACATGGCTGGTGCTGGACTCGCCGCCGGCGGTCACCGCGGCCAGGACGTGGGTGGCCATCATCCCGAGCAGCGCGAGGCAGCGCGCGACGTCGACGCCGACGATGCGGCTGGCAGAGGCGGTCACCGGCGCTGGTACGCCGCCCCGCTGGCGGCCGCTCCGCGGTGGGGCTCGCGGGTGGCCGGGCCCTCGGCGACCGCACGCAGCGGCGTACCGCTCCGTCCGGCGCCTTCGGACGCGCACTGGTCTGCCATGGGCTCCATCATCGCCGAGACCCGGTCCGCCGGCCGCCGGCCCTCGGCTCGCGCGGCGTGAGGGCCCCGCTCCCTGCGCTGGGTAACCTCTGCGCGTGGCGGGGTTCGGGGGCACCAGCAGCATGGTGGCGGGAGCGTTGCTGGCGGGGCTGCTGCTGGCACCGGTCGCCGCCGTCGCCCAGCGCCGCCTGGGCTGGGTCACCGCCTGGTCGATAGCCGGGTTCGTGTGGTCGGTCGTCGTGATCGGACTGGTCACCCTCCTGCCCACGGAGGCTTCCGTCGGGGTCGTGCCCATCGAGTCCCGGGCATCGGGATGCTCCATGGACTACGGCGGCCCGGCGCCCGACGGCTTCTGGATCCTCCAGGGTGGCCAGCGCGCCCTGAACTCCCTGCTCTTCATGCCCGCAGGGGCTTTCCTGGTGCTGGCGGTCTCCCGGTGGCGGGCCGGGCTGGCGCTCGCCCCGCTCGGCCTGGCCGGACTCGCCGGCTACTCGCTGCTGATCGAGAAGACCCAGTTCGAGCTGGCGCGGATCGACCGGGCCTGTGACATCACCGACGTGGTCGACAACGTCGCCGGCGCGGTCGTCGGGTTCGGCATCGGGCTGGTGCTGATGCTGGTCCTTCGTCCGTGGCAGCGCCGGGGGCGGTGACCTCGGCTTCGAGGCCCCTCGCCGGCGCTCGTCGCACCTCGGCCAGCGGTTAGGGTGACGCGCATGTCGCAGACGCCCACCTCCCCGTCGCCGCGCCGCAACGTGCTCGAGATCCCGACGTACGTCGCGGGCAAGCCACCCGCCCCGCGGCCGGGCCTCACGTCATACAAGCTGTCGTCGAACGAGAACCCCTACCCGCCGCTGCCCGGCGTCGTCGAGGCGGCGCTGGCGGCGGTCGAGCAGATGAACCGCTACCCCGACATGGGCAACTCCGCCCTGTACGACGCCCTCGCGGCGAAGCTGGACGTGCCGGTGAGCGACCTCGCCGCCGCCACCGGGTCGGTGGCGCTGATCTACCAGCTGCTGCAGACGTTCTGCGACCCGGGCGACGAGGTCGTCTACGCCTGGCGGTCGTTCGAGGCCTACCCGATCGCGGTGGCTGCCGCGGCGGCCACCTCGGTGCGTGTGCCGCTCCGCGACGACGGACATCACGACCTGGCCGCGATGGCGGCAGCCATCACCGAGCGCACCCGGGTGGTCATCGTCTGCACCCCCAACAACCCCACCGGTCCGTCGGTGACGCAGAGCGAGCTCGACGCGTTCATCGACGAAGTTCCCCCGCACGTGGTGGTCGTGGTCGACGAGGCCTACCTGGAGTTCGTGCGGATGGACGACGCGGTCGACGGCGTCGCGACGTACCGCACCCACGAGAACGTCATCGTGACAAGAACCTTCTCGAAGGCCTACGGGCTGGCCGGCTTCCGGGTCGGCTACGCGATCGCGCCGGCCCCGCTGGCGGGGGCGCTCCGCGCCGTGTCGCTGCCCTTCGGCGTCTCCGGCGTCGCCCAGGCGGCCGCCATCGCCTCGCTCGCCGCCGAGCCCGAGCTGCTCGCCCGGGTCGACGACCTGGTGGCCCGACGGGCCGAGCTGGTGGCGGGGGTGCGCGACCTCGGCCGGCAGCTGCCGGACGCGCAGGGCAACTTCGTCTGGTTCGCCCTGGGGGAGCGCACCGGCGAGTTCGCCGCGGCGGCCGAGGAGATCGGCATCACCGTGCGCCCGTTCGCCGGCGAGGGTGCCCGGGTCACGATCGGCGAGCCCGAGAGCGTCGAGCGGGTCATCGAGCTGGCGAGGCGCTTCCCCGTCAGCCCTTGAGCCGGTGGCCGGGGCCGTTCGACCACGCGGCTGCGCGCGGTCAAGGCCACCGGCTGGGGTGAGGTCGGCGTCGCTCCTCCCGTAATACGGTGAGCCGATTTCGGGAGGACCCACATGTCGACACCTTCGGTGACCACTCAGGTCACTGCCATGGCCAGCACGCTGATCGACGCCGCCCTCGTCGACTACCTGATCGTCGGGATCTACTTCGCCGCCGTGCTCGGCATCGGCCTGATGGCCCGACGGCACATCTCCGACTCGGTCGACTTCTTCCTGTCGGGCCGTTCGCTGCCGGCGTGGGTGACCGGCCTCGCCTTCATCTCGGCCAACCTCGGTGCCGTCGAGATCATGGGCATGTCGGCGAGCGGGGCGCAGTTCGGACTTCCGGCGGTGCACTACTTCTGGGTGGGCGCGATCCCGGCCATGCTGTTCCTCGGCGTGGTGATGATGCCGTTCTACTACGGCTCCAAGGTGCGCTCGGTGCCGGAGTTCATGCTCCGCCGGTTCGGTCCCGGCGCGCACCTGGTCAACTCGATCTCGTTCGCCGTGGCGCAGCTGCTCATCGCCGGCGTGAACCTCTACCTCCTGGGCACGATCCTGCGCGCCATGCTCGGCTGGCCGCTCCCGGTGGCACTCGTGGTGTCCGCGCTGATCGTGCTCTCCTACATCACCCTCGGCGGCCTGTCGGCCGCCATCTACAACGAGGTCCTCCAGTTCTTCGTGATCGTCGCCTCGCTGCTCCCGCTGACGC
The DNA here is from genome assembly GCA_963781515.1 of uncultured Actinomycetota bacterium. Taxonomy (GTDB): domain Bacteria; phylum Actinomycetota; class Actinomycetes; order Propionibacteriales; family Nocardioidaceae; genus Nocardioides. The sequence goes on along the minus strand of CAWAGL010000013.1, from coordinate 41,238 downwards.
TGATCGGGCTCCACCGCGTCGGCGGCTGGGGCGGGCTGCAGGACAAGATCACCGCGTTCGCCGCCAACGCCCCGGCCGACGCCGGGGTGCCACCTGCTGCGCAGCAGCTCGAGTCGTGGCCCGGCCAGGCGCTCTCGGGCTTCGACTCGCCGCTGTTCTCCGTGATCGGCATCGTCTTCGGGCTCGGGTTCGTGCTGTCGTTCGGCTACTGGACGACCAACTTCGTCGAGGTCCAGCGGGCGATGGCCTCCGACTCGATCTCGTCGGCACGCAAGACGCCGATCATCGGGGCGTTCCCCAAGATGTTCGTCCCGTTCATCACCATCGTCCCCGGCATGGTCGCCGCGGTCATGGTCACCGAGATCATGGATCTCAAGAACGGCGGCGCACCGGCGGGCGGGGCGTCGGGCGACAAGGTCGCCTACAACGACGCGCTGCTCTACCTGATGCGCGACGTGCTGCCCAACGGCCTGCTGGGGCTGGCGATCACCGGTCTGCTGGCGGCGTTCATGGCCGGCATGGCTGCCAACATCTCGGCCTTCAACACCGTCTTGTCCTACGACCTCGTGGAGACCTACCTCGTCAAGGGCCGACCGGACGGCTTCTACCTGAAGGTGGGTCGCTGGGCGACGGTCGGGGCGACGGGCATCGCCATCTTCACCGCCTCCATCGCCGGCAACTTCTCCAACGTCATGGACTACCTCCAGACCCTGTTCGGCTTCTTCAACGCACCCCTGTTCGCGACGTTCATCCTCGGCATGTTCTGGAAGCGGATGACCCCGACCGCCGGGTGGGTCGGCCTGGTCGCAGGTACGGCGTCTGCCATCTTCGTCTTCGTGCTCAACGAGACCGGCGTGATCTCGCTGCCCGGCCAGGGTGCGGCGTTCCTGGCGGCCTCGGTGGCCTTCGTGGTCGACATCGTGCTGAGCGTCGCGGTCTCGATGGTGACGACGCCCAAGCCCGCCTCCGAGCTGGTCGGCCTCGTCTACTCAGAGACCCCGAAGGAACAGCGCACCGACCCCCAGGAGCACACCTATCCGTGGTACCGGCGCACCGTCCCGCTCGCCGGCGTGGCGCTCGCCATGGTCATCGTCCTGAACGCCGCGTTCTGAGGAGGAACCCATGACTGGACAGAACACCCCCGGCACCGACAGCGAGGGCGCCCACACCGCGGGCGCACTCGACATCCGCAACATCATCGGCGGGCTGCTGTCGGTCTACGGCGTCATCCTGCTTGCGGTCGGACTCCTCGGCGACGCCCAGACCGACAAGACCGGCGGGGTGAACGCCAACCTGTGGGCCGGGCTCGGCCTGCTCGTCGTCGGCATCGCCTTCCTCACCTGGGCGCGGCTGCGGCCCATCGTGGTGCGCTAGACGGGTGAGCTAGACACGCACTACCCAATTTGAGGTATGCCGCGACCGGCGTCGAGACGCCCGCCGATCGATCACGCACTCTCGTCACGTCCGCCGGTCCGCGGCCGGACGTTCGGGGGCGCGAGGGGCGCCCGTGCCATCGTTGTGGGGGTCGTCATGCGGAACATCATGCTGTTGCTCGTCGGTCGTCAGAGGCGCACCACGTCGCGTCACCGGGCCAGCCGGGAGTCGATCCGGGCCGCGCGGGCCGCGCGCCGTACCCCGGCACCGTCGCGACCGCAGCTGCACCGGGCCTGAGCCGTCCCGGGCCCGCCCGCCGCGCGGTGGTTGAAACTTCGACGATCGCGGTCTCGTCTGAGACAGTGGTGCGCATGGGCGCCCCCGACGATGACCAGACTCCGACGTACGTCGAGGAGGGCGGCTTCGACCGGGACATGAACTACCTCCCGGACCGGATCACCCGCGACGGCGCCGACGGCTGGCCCGTCGAGCCCGGCCGCTACCGGCTGGTGGCTGCCCGCGCCTGCCCGTGGGCCAGCCGTGCCATCGTCGTGCGCGAGCTGCTCGGCCTCGAGGACGTCATCTCGCTCGGTGCGCCCGGCCCGACCCACGACGCGAACAGCTGGACGTTCGACCTGGACCCGGGCGGGCGCGACCCGGTGCTCGGCATCGAACGGCTGCAGGAGGCCTACTTCGCGCGGGTGCCCGACTACCCGCGCGGCGTCACGGTGCCGGCGATGGTCGACGTACCCACCGGCAAGGTCGTCACCAACGACTTCGCGCAGATCACCGAGGACCTGTTCTTCGAGTGGCGCGATCACCACAGGACCGACGCCCCCGACCTCTGGCCCGCCGACCGGCGCGACGAGATGGAGCAGGTGATGCGACGGATCTTCGACGACGTCAACAACGGCGTCTACCGCTGCGGCTTCGCCGGCTCGCAGGAGTCGTACGACGCGGCGTACGCCACCCTCTTCGACGCCCTCGACTGGCTCGAGGAGCGCCTGACCGACCGTCGCTACCTGATGGGGGAGTCGATCACCGAGGCCGACGTCCGGCTGTTCACCACGCTGGTGCGCTTCGACCCCGTCTACCACGGGCACTTCAAGTGCAACCGCAACAAGCTCACCGAGATGCCGGTGCTGTGGGCCTACGCGCGCGACCTGTTCCAGACGCCCGGCTTCGGGAGCACCGTCGACTTCGAGCAGATCAAGCAGCACTACTACGTCGTGCACCGGGACGTGAACCCCACCGGCATCGTGCCCCTCGGCCCCGACCTCTCCGGCTGGCGGACCTCGCACGGCCGGGGGTGAGCTCGTTGAGGGTCACCGGATATCCGGTGACTCCTGGGGTTCGGGGGGTTTGCAAACCCCCCGAACCCCACGACTCGCCCACGAACCCCGGCCGCATCGAAGCCGCAGCCGCAGCCGCGCCGGCACTCAGCTCGGCTTGAGCCAGCCCCGGATCCGGGGGAGGCCGTCGTGCCAGCGCAGCCGGGCGGCGTACATCGAGCGCACGGCCTTCTGCCTCTCGCGCTTGGACCAGTCGAGGCCGGATCCGCAGGGGCGGGGCTTGTTGTGGCAGGTCCAGCCGTGCAGGAAGATCCGCTGCTGGCCGCCGGGACCGTCGGCGACGTCGGCGCCGCCGGGGCCGCAGAGTCGGGTGCCCGCGCTGTCGAGCAGGGTGCCGTACTCGACGACGGACCAGTCGAGCAGCGACGCGGACCGGTACCACAGCGTGCGGTAGCTGCACCGGGTGTAGTCGCCCTCCGACAGCAGCATCACCCAGCCCTGGGGCCGGTGGATGAGCACCGGGTTCTCGATGACCCCCGGCGAACGCATCAGCTCCTGGCTCGTCGCTCCGGTGCGCACCCGGCGCCCGTTGGCGCTGAGCTCGACCATCCGGATCGTCGACGGGATCCGGTCGGTCTTGTAGACGAGGTGGCGCGAGCCGGACGGGTCGACGTACACCGAGGGGTCGATGGTGCCGGCGCGCGGCAGCGTGGGGTCCCGGGGGAGCAGCTGGTCCTGGGCCGGGGGCACCTTGGCGTACGCCGGGCACACCAGCGGGGTGCTGCCGACCGGCACGAAGCCGCCCCGCGGGGAGCGCGACCTCGCCACGCCGGTGCACCGGCCGCTCTCGCCGAGGCCGTCGACCGGGGCCGAGAAGTAGAGCAGCCACCACCCACCGACGCGCTGGATGTCGGCCGCCCAGATGTCGCCCGAGCGGGCCCACCCGGGCAGCCGGCGCAGTGCCGGGCCGGTGCGGGTCCAGGTGCCCTGGGCCGAACGGGTCCAGGCCCGGGGAGCGCGCGCGCCGGTGGCCACGCCGACGTAGCCCTTCCCGTAGGCCTCGACGGCCGGGTCGGCGAAGTTGCCCGACAGGATCGGGCGGGGCGCCCCGCGGCCGGCCGCCGTCGCCGCGGCGGTGGGCAGTGCGACGACCGCGACGACTGCGGCGACAGGGGCCAGCAGGACGAGTACGCCGAGTGCTCCGGCCACGAGTCGCTTCACGGGGTGGTCTCGGCGCGCAGGCATGGGCGCCACCCTAGGGCTGGACCGGCCGACCCGGATTGGCGGCCCGGGGAGGCTCGCCGGTAGGTTTGGTCGCCGGACATGTGGTGGCGGTCACACCCCGACTGGCACCCTGTCCGGTGCAGGTGCAAGGTGGCGGAGCGGTGACCCCGCGACGCCCCGGTGACACGAAGGAGCCCACGTTGAGCCACCACGGATTCGGCCCCGATCTTGCGGAGGTCTTCGGACCCTCCCAGCAAGACGGCGGCCCAGAGCTCGTCCAGCTGCTGACCCCCGAGGGTGAGCGCGTCCACCACCCGGAGTTCGACCGGGACTTCAGCGCCGAGGAGCTGCGCGGCTTCTACCGCGACATGGTCCTCACCCGCCGCATCGACACCGAGGCCACGGCGCTCCAGCGTCACGGCGAGCTCGGCATCTGGGCCCAGCTGCTCGGCCAGGAGGCCGCCCAGATCGGCGCCGGCCGCGCGCTCCGCCCGCAGGACTACGTCTTCCCGACCTACCGCGAGCACGGCGTCGCCTACTGCCGCGGCGTCGACCCGCTCAACCTGCTCGGCCTCTTCCGCGGTGTCGACCACGGTGCGTGGAACCCCAACGACAACAACTTCGGGCTCTACACGATCGTCATCGGCGCGCAGGCCCTGCACGCCACCGGCTACGCGATGGGCATCCAGCGCGACGGCGACGTCGGCACCGGTGACCCCGACCGCGACGCAGCCGTGGTCGCGCACTTCGGTGACGGTGCCAGCAGCCAGGGCGACGTCAACGAGGCGTTCATCTTCGCCGCGTCCTACAACGCGCCGGTGGTGTTCTTCTGCCAGAACAACCAGTGGGCCATCTCCGAGCCGATCGAGCGCCAGAGCCGCATCCCGCTCTACCAGCGCGCGCTCGGCTTCGGCTTCCCCGGCGTCCGCGTCGACGGCAACGACGTGCTCGCGACGTACGCCGTCACGCAGGCGGCGCTGCAGCGTGCCCGCGACGGCCAGGGGCCCACGCTGGTGGAGGCCTACACCTACCGGATGGGCGCCCACACCACGACCGACGACCCGACCCGCTACCGGCTCTCCGACGACGTCGAGAACTGGAAGCTCAAGGACCCGATCGCCCGGCTCGCGGCCTACCTGCGCCGCAACGGGCTCGCCGACGACACGTTCATCGACGACCTCAAGGTCGAGGCCGACGAGCTCGGGCACTACCTCCGCGAGGGCTGCAAGGCGCTCAAGGACCCGGAGGCGCTGAGCATGTTCGACCACGTCTACGCCGAGGAGACCGACGAGATCGCCTCCCAGCGCGAGGGCTACTCCGCCTACCTCCAGAGCTTCGAGGGGAGCCACTCGTGAGCGAGGCGAGAGGCCGCTGCGGTCTGCACCCGGCAACGGACCGAGACTCCTTGGTCGAACTGCGAGTGAACGGAACAGGGCAATGAGCACCACGAAGATCACGCTCGCCAAGGGCCTCAACATGGGCCTGCGCAAGGCGATGGAGGACGACCCGAAGGTCCTCATCATGGGCGAGGACGTCGGCAAGCTCGGCGGCGTCTTCCGCATCACCGACGGCCTCCAGAAGGACTTCGGCGAGGAGCGCGTCATCGACTCCCCGCTGGCGGAGTCCGGCATCGTCGGCACCGCCGTCGGCATGGCGCTGCGCGGCTACCGCCCGGTGGTCGAGATCCAGTTCGACGGCTTCGTCTACCCGGCCTACGACCAGATCGTGTGCCAGGTCGCGAAGATGAGCTACCGCTCCAAGGGCCGCTCGAAGATGCCGATGGTCATCCGCATCCCGTTCGGCGGCGGCATCGGCGCGGTCGAGCACCACTCCGAGTCTCCCGAGGCGCAGTTCGCGCACACCCCCGGCCTCAAGGTCGTGGCGTGCTCCAACCCGGTCGACGGCTACTGGATGATCCAGCAGGCCATCGCCAGCGACGACCCGGTGATCTTCCTCGAGCCCAAGCGGCAGTACCACGCCGACAAGGCCGAGCTCGACGAGTCGGCGACCCCCGACCCGCTGTTCACCAGCCGCGTCGTCCGCGCCGGCACCGACGCGACCGTGCTGGCCTACGGCCCGACGGTCAAGACGGCGCTCAAGGCCGCCGAGGCTGCGGCGACCGAGGGCAAGTCGCTCGAGGTCATCGACCTGCGCACCCTCTCGCCGCTCGACATGGGCCCGGTGTTCGAGTCCGTGCGCCGCACCGGCCACGCGATCATCACCCACGAGGCGCACGTCAACCTCGGCATGGGCGCCGAGGTGTCGGCCCGGATCACCGAGGAGTGCTTCTACTCCCTGGAGGCACCGGTGCTGCGCGTCGGTGGCTTCGACATCCCCTACCCGGCGTCACGGATCGAGGAGGACTACCTCCCCGACCTCGACCGGGTGCTCGACGCCGTCGACCGTTCACTGGAGTTCTGATCCATGTCTGAGTTCAAGCTGCCCGACGTCGGAGAAGGCCTCACCGAGGCCGAGATCGTCACCTGGAAGATCAAGGTGGGCGACGTCATCGAGATCAACGACGTGATCGTCGAGATCGAGACCGCCAAGTCCCTGGTCGAGCTGCCGTCGCCGTACGCCGGCACGGTGCTCGCGCTGATGGTCGCCGAGGGCGAGATGGTGCCCGTGGGCACCCCGATCATCTCCATCGGCGACCCGTCCGAGGCCGCCGCCCCGGCTGCTGCCACGCCGGCGCCGGAGATGGAGATCGACCTGTCCAACCCCGCCGCCAGCGGCAGCGGCGAGGGCGAGTCGCTGGTCGGCCGGATGAAGGCCGACCGCGGCCCGCTGCGCCGGGCCCGCAAGGGCTCGGCCTCACCGTCGACCGAGGCAGCGGCCTCCACCCAGATGCAGGTGCAGGGCGCGTTCTCGCCCGGCGGCGCCCAGAGCGAGCCCGTGGTCGAGTCCGACGAGCCGGCCGTGCCCGCGACCTCGGCCCGGCCGGCGTCGTCCGAGCCCGCGCCCGCCCTGGTGCCCTCACGCGTCCAGTCGCCCTCCGAGGTGCGTGCGCTGGCCAAGCCGCCGGTGCGCAAGCTCGCCAAGGACCTCGGCATCGACCTGGCCACCCTCACGGGCTCCGGCACGGGTGGAGCGATCACGCGGGCCGACGTCGAGGGTGCCTCGGGAGGCCCCGCCCGACCCGCCGAGGCCGCTCGACCGACCGGGCAGGCGACCCCCGAGCGCGGCGAGACCCGCGAGCCCATCAAGGGTGTCCGCAAGATGATGGCGAGCGCGATGGTGGGCTCCGCCTTCACCGCACCCCACGTCACCGAGTGGGTCACCGTCGACGTCACCCGCACGATGGAGTTCGTCGACCGGCTCAAGGCGCGCCGCGAGTTCAAGGACGTCAAGGTCAGCCCGCTGCTGGTGCTGAGCCGGGCCGTCATGCTCGCGATGCGTCGTACCCCGGAGATCAACTCCTTCTGGGACGAGCAGGCCCAGGAGGTCGTCCTCAAGCACTACGTCAACCTCGGCATCGCCGCAGCGACACCGCGCGGCCTGGTCGTGCCGAACGTCAAGGACGCCGACACGCTCGACCTGGTCGGCCTGGCCGGTGCGCTGAACCAGCTCACGGCCACGGCCCGCGAGGGCAGGACGCAGCCGGCCGAGATGAGCGGCGGCACGTTCACGATCACCAACGTGGGCGTGTTCGGCGTCGACTCCGGCACCCCGATCATCAACCCGGGTGAGTCGGCGATCATGTGCTTCGGCGCGGTGCGCAAGCAGCCGTGGGTGGTGGGCGACGACATCGTGGCCCGTCAGATCACCACGCTGGCGCTGTCGTTCGACCACCGGCACATCGACGGCGAGAAGGGGTCGCGCTTCCTCTCCGACGTGGCCGGCATCCTCGAGGACCCCGCCTCAGCTCTGCTGTTCTGAGGCGACCTCAACCAGCCGACGACGCGCGCCAGGCGGCGAGGACCCGGGCCTCGGCGTCTGGCGACAGTCCGGTGCGTACGGCGTCCGGGGTCGCCCGCAGCCAGGCCAGCGTGTCGCGGGCGGTGTCGGCGACCGGGCGCACCCGCAGCCCGGCCTCGAAGGACGGGGTGGGGTCGTGCGCCAGCATCCCGTCGTACTCCGGGCGGGGGAGCCACAGCGGCAGCCCGTCGTCGCCGGCCCACGGCTCGACGCCCTGGGCGGCCAGGAACGCCTGGTCGACCCAGGTGAACATGCACTCGGCCCCGACACCGAGCGCTGCCTGGGCCAGGAGATCACCCAGCGCGTGGATCTCGCCGACGCCGTCGTAGGTGCCGCTGCGACGCGACTCGGCGCTGTCGACGACCCACGAGGCCAGGTCGCGCACGTCGATGATCTGCACCGTGTCGTCGGGTGACCCCGGCGCCAGCACCTCGCCACCGCGGTCGAGCCGCCACGGCCAGTAGGTGAACCGGCCGGTGCCGTCGTCGGGCCCGGCGATGAGACCCGGCCGGATCGACATGCTCGAGGCTGCGCCCGCGGCCACGATCTGCTCGCAGGCGACCTTCATCGCGCCGTACGCCTCGGGGCCGGTGTCCGGGTCGACGTCGTCGGTGATCGGCTCGTGCAGCCGCAGGGTCGCGGGCGTGCCGGCGACGTGGTTGTCGGGGTAGACGTTGATCGTGGAGACGAACACCCAGTGCGCATCGGGTACGGCGGCCACGGCGCGCCGCACGTGCGAGGGCTGCCGGGCGACGTCGACCACCGCGTCCCAGGCCGCCTCGGTGATCGCGGCCGGCGGGTCGTCGTCGCGGTCCCACCTCAGCAGCGCGGCACCGTCGGGCACGCTCCCGGAGACGCCGCGGCAGGCGCAGGTGACGTCGTGCCCGCGCGCCACCGCCTCGGCTGCCACGGCGCGGGAGAGGAAGCGGGTGCCGCCGAGCACGAGGAGTCGCATGACGCCCACCTTCGTCGTCAGGGGTTCGTGACCTCGGGCATCGTCGCACCGAGGATCCAGCCGTCGAAGAACGACGACAGCTCGAGGCCGGTCGCCTTCTCCCAGTGGTCGTAGAGCAGCTCGCGGGTGGTTGCGGTGCCGGCGTTCGCGTCCAGCCAGCTGCGGGCGATCCGCCAGAACTCGTCGTCGCCCACGCGCTGGCGCAGCTCGTCCCACATCAACGCCGGGCAGTAGTAGATGTTGCCCGCGCCGAAGCTCCCCGCGTCGTAGTCGCCGGCGGGCCCGTCGTCGGCGAGCGAGCTGCGGCAGTAACCGGCGTAGGGCCCGAGCTGCTCGGACACGGTGATCGAGGCCCGGTCGGCCTCGTAGCGCCCCTGGAGGTACATCGCCATGCCCTCGTTGAGCCAGACGTCGCGCCAGTCGGACGGGCCCACCAGGTCGCCGTACCACTGGTGCGCGATCTCGTGCATGATCACCGGCTCCGACAGCACGTAGTCGTTGGTGCCGAGGGTGACCATCGTCTGGGTCTCCATCGCGCTCTCGGAGGGCGTGACGACCAGGCCGAGCGTCGAGAACGGGTAGGGGCCGAGCTTCTGCTCGAGCCAGTCGACGGCGCGGGGGGCCTTCCGCAGCGCCTTGAGGATCCTCGGGGAGCCGCGCGGGTACCAGTAGTCGATCGTCAGCCCGCTGGCCGTCCGGCCCGTCGCGTGCCGGTAGTCGCCGATCGCCAGGGTGGTGAGGTAGGAGGACGCGGGGGAGTCGAGGTGCCACTGCGTGGTGGTGCGGCCGTCCGTCGTCTCGGTGCTGACCAGCTCGCCGTTGGCGACCCCGGTGTACGGCGCGTCGACGGTGATGGTGAAGTCGTAGAGCGCCTTGTCGGAGGGCTGGTCGTTGACGGGGTACCACGAGAAGGCGCCGTACGGCTCCTGCATCGTCCACACGCCGCCCTCGTCGGTGACGGTCAGCCCGAGGGTCGAGAAGTCGCCGCGGCGCGTCGGCGCGGGCACGGGACCGGGGCGGCCGCGGTAGGTCACGACGAGCTCGTACTCCTGGTCGGCGGTGACGGCGGCGTCGACCACGAGGTCCTTGCCGGGGTGCTCGAAGGGCGCCTCGGCGCCGTCGAGGGTCACGCTGCGCGGCTTCAGCCGCGGACCGAGGTCGAGCTGGAGGTGGTCCGCGTCGTCGGTGGCCCGCAGGCTGATGGTCGCGGTGCCGTCGAGCCGGCGCCTGGCGGTGTCCCAGGCCAGGTCGAGCCCGTAGTGCAGGACGTCGACCCCGGGGTCGCCGACGTCGGGGTAGACGCTGTCCTCGACGGGCGTGCTGAGCGCCGGGCTGGCGTCCCCGGAAGGGCCGGCGTCCGCGGTCGGGCTCGGGTCCGCGGCCGGTCGGGCGGAGTCGGGACCACCCGAGCACCCCGTCGCCAGCACCAGTAGGACCGCCAGCGCCGCCGTCGTCCTCTTCCTCATGTCGGCTCCCCCGCCAGCTGCGTCGCGTGCCCCTCGAACGTGGCCACCAGTCGGTCACCGGCACGCACCTCGACGTCGTACACGCCGCGGCGCCCTGCACGGGACCGCTCCACCGCCACGGAGGTCAGCACGTCGCCGAGCCGCACCGGTGCATGGAAGCGGACCGACGCGCTGTGCGCCACCGTCACCGGCCCGTGGGAGTTGCACGCGAAGGCGAACGTGGAGTCGGCCAGGGTGAAGGTGAGCCCACCGTGGCCGATGCCGTGCCCGTTGACCATGTCGTCGCGCACCGGCATCGACATCTCGGCGCGGCCGGGGGCGACCGAGGTGAGCTGCATGCCGAGGGCCCGGGAGGCCCGGTCCTCGTCCCACATCCGGCGGATGTGGTCGGGCAGGGCCCGGTCGTCCACGGTCACGCGTCGCCCCGCAGGAGCGGCCGGGCGAGCTTGCGGCCGGTGTGGATCTGCGCCTTCACGGTGCCCAGGGGCAGATCGAGCAGGGTCGCGATCTCGTCGTACGCGAGGCCGTAGACGTCGCGCAGCAGCAGCGGCTCCACGAGCTGGGGGCTGGTGCCCTCGATGGTCTCCATCGCCTCGAGCAGGTCGAGGCGGGTGCCGGCGATGACACTGGTGGTGCGGGGGTCGGGGCGCTCGAGAGGGAGCACGTCGGAGGGCGTGGCCTGGCTCTTCAGCTTGCGGTAGGTCGTCCGGGCGCTGTTGACCGCCACGACGTGCAGCCACGTGGTGAACCGACCGCGCCGGTGCCACGAGCCGATCCTGGTCGCCACGTTGATCAGCGCCTCCTGGCAGGCGTCCTCGGCGTCGGAGGAGTAGGGCAGGACGCCCCGGCAGACGTTGAGCGTGCGGGGGCGGATCGCGCCCAGGAGCGCGTCGAGGGCGTCCTGGTCGCCGGCCTGCGCGCGGCGCGCCAGATCGTCGATCTCGTCAGGCGTCACTGCCGTTGCCTGCATGCCGCACCCCTTTCCGTGGTCCCCTGCAAGATAATGCAGTGGTGTCCACACCCTCGCGCCTCGGTCGCTACCCGGTGCGTCGCCGCATCGGCGCCGGCGGCTTCGCCACGGTGTGGCTCGCGCACGACGAGCAGCTCGACAGCGACGTCGCGATCAAGGTGCTGGCCGACAACTGGGCCGCGGACCAGCACGTCCGGCAGCGGTTCGTCGACGAGGGGCGCTACCTGCGCAAGGTCGAGTCGCCGCACGTGGTGTCGGTCTACGACGCCGGCGAGCTCGACGACGGTCGGCCGTTCCTGGTCATGACGTACGCCGACCAGGGCACCCTCGCCGATCGGCTCGAGCTCGGGCCGCTGAGCCCGGCGGCCGCGCTGGGGGTGGTCCGCCAGGTGGGTGACGGGCTGCACGCCCTGCACGTGCGCGGCATCCTGCACCGCGACGTCAAGCCGGCCAACGTCTTGTTCCGTACCGGCGTGGACGGCGAGGTCCGGGCGATGGTGGCCGACCTCGGCCTCGGCAAGACCCTCGACATGTCCTCGCGGCTGACCATGATCGCGGGCACCCCGTCCTACGTCGCGCCCGAGCAGGCGCGTGGCGAGGGCCTCGACGCCCGCGCCGACCTCTACTCCCTGGCCTCGCTCACCTATCTCCTGCTCACCGGCCGGGCGCCGTACTCCCACGCGACGATCGCCGCAGCGGCCGATCCCGGGCCGCCGGCGCCGATGGGCGAGGCGGTGTCGGCCGAGGTCGACGCCGTCGTCCGGCGGGCCCTGGCGCCGCAGCGAGACGACCGCCACCCCGACGTCTCGTCGTACACGCGGGCGCTGCGGGAGGCGTACGGCGACGACGCCCCGTCGACGACGCCCGACTGGACGGCCACCGAACCCGAGCGGACCCAGGTCGTCCCGGTCACCCTCGACCCGGTCCCGCCCCGGCGTCGTCGCGTGCCGGCCTGGGCCCTGGTGGCGACGGCCCTGGTCGTCGGCGTGGTCGGCGGGCTACGGCGTGCACCGTGCGGCGGTCCGCACCGTGGAGCTGACCGATGCCGAGGGCACGCTGTCGGTGAGCGTCCCGGCCTCGTGGACCAGTGTCGAGAGCCTCGACGGCTGGACCCCTCCGGGCGCCGAGAACGACCAGCCCGCGCTGTCGGCGGGCTCCCGGGCGAGGTGGCGCGAGGACGGCGACGGTGTGTTCGTGGGTCTCATCCCGGCCCTGGTCCTGCCCACGGAGATGCCGCAGCACCCGGAGTGCGGCGACGCCCGGCCGGTCTCCAACAACACCGTCGACGGCGCGCCCCAACGCACGGTCACCTACGTCGGCTGCCCGGGCTACATCGTCGAACGCGTGCTCCAGGTGACGACCGATCGGCTGCTGTGGGTGCAGGTGCGCAGCGACGACCGGGCCACGGCCAACAGGGTGCTCGACTCGGTCAGCACGTTCGGCCTGTAGACAGGACCCATGGACCCACGTGTCGCCGGCCGCACGGCCCGCCTTCTGGAGCCCCTCCACGCCCTCGGCTACTTCGCCGACGAGGTCGGAGCGGAGCTGACGGCCGTGGGGCTGCGGCCCGGCCGGATGACGTACTTCGCCTCCCGGTCGGCGCCCGATGGGCCGGGTGGGCGCGGGCCCGGTGGCGGCGGCGTTCTACGTGTTCAACCCCGGCCTGGTCGCGCACTTCGTCCCCGCCTGCTGGGAGGCGGCGAGCCCGGAGCAGGTCACCGAGGCGAGGTACCGCGGCGTCAGCGCCGTCTACGAGCGGCTTCTCGGCGCCGACGCGCTCGCCTCCGCCGAGGTCGCCGAGGCCGCCGAGCTGGCCCGCACGGCGACCGCGGGCTGCGCCGTGCCCGGGCGGGCGCTGTACGCCGCGCACGCCGACCTGGACTGGCCGACCGAGCCGCACCTGGCGCTCTTCCACGCCCTCACCCTGCTGCGCGAGCACCGCGGTGACGGGCATGTCGCCACCCTGCTGTCGCTGGGGCTGAGTGGTCTCGAGGCGCAGATCACCCACTGTGCGACCGGTCACGGCTTCACCGTGCCCGTGGCCCAGGGCACCCGCGGCTGGTCCGAGGAGCAGTGGGACGAGGGGGTCCGCGGTCTCGCCGGCCGTGGGCTGATGACCGAGCAGGGCGCGCTCACCGACGACGGTCGGGCGCTGCGCTCGTCGGTCGAACGGGCCACCGAGGTGCTGGCCGTCGGGCCGTGGGACGCCCTGGGCGCGGGCGCGACCGAGCGGCTCACCGAGCTGTGCCAGCCGCTGGTCGAACGCGCACTGGCCGCCGGTGCCTTCCCGGCGGGCGTCTTCGCGGATCGCTAGAGACGGGCCTCGATGCTGTTGCCCACCCGGGTGATCAGGTCGACGAGGCCCGGCTGGTCGCGCTCCCGACCGTTCGCGGAGATCTCGACGAGCGCCCGGTCGATCTTGGGGTCGGGGTTGGCGATCCACCGCACGTTGCCGTAGCGGACCAGCCCGTCGTCGGTGTAGACGACCTGGAGGCTCGTGTCGGTCTCCTGCACCACCCTGAAGTCCGTGGTGAGCCTGTCCAGGTCGGCCTTCTTCTGCTCCTTGATCGTCGCGATGCTCTGGCGCTGGCCATCCACCTGCTCGATGCGCAGCACGAAGGTGTTCCGCCGGTTGTCGGGCACCAGCCACTTGGCCTCGTCGGACGCGAGATCGATGCGCTTCCAGCCGACGGGGGTGCGGATGTCGAGGGAGAAGGAGCCGGCCCCGATCTTCCCGTTCTCGTAGACCAGGTTCGGCTGCAGCGCCGGGGTGTCGGGGTCGGCCCGATGGAAGGGTGCCGGATCGACCGGCACCGACGGCGACACCGCCGGCACGGGCGCGGCCTGCTCGCCTGCCGGCTCGGCCTGGGCCATCGAGAGAAGCACGCCGGCCACCGCCCCGCAGGCCAGCGCAGCGGTGCTCACGACCCCGACCACCGCACCCCGCATGCGGCCAGCCTAATTCGCGGCCGGCCGTGTGACAGGGACGAGGCCGTGTTGCGCGACGCTGTCACACGCGGGAGGCTGGGGGTATGACGTCTGCCGCCGACCTGTTCGCCACCCACCGCACCCGCCTCGACGAGGCGGTCGAGGCCTGTGCCACCCGGGGCTACTACTCCGCGTTCGACGAGTCCCCGTCGCCCCGTGTCTACGGCGAGGAAGCCGCCGACCGGGGGAGGGCGGCGTACGACGCGTGGCTCGGCACCGACTTCGCGATCGAGACGCCGGGCAGCGCCGGCACCGTCGCGACCGAGCGGTCGCCGTACGGCATCGACCTGGACGTGCGCTACCCGCGGGCCGCCGACCTCGACGCCCTGATGGCTGCGGCGCAGGCCGGCATGAGGGACTGGCGCGACGCCGGCCCCGACGGCCGCACGGGCGTCTGCCTCGAGATCCTGCACCGGCTGCACGGTCGCATCTTCGAGCTCGCCAACGCCGTGCAGCACACCAGCGGCCAGGCGTTCGTGATGGCGTTCCAGGCCGGCGGCGCGCACGCGCTCGACCGTGCCCTCGAGGCGGTCGCCTACGCGTGGACCGAGATGACCCGCACCCCCGCCACGGCGCGCTGGGAGAAGCCGGGCAAGCACCCGATCGCCATGGAGAAGACGTTCACCGTCGTGCCGCGCGGGGTGGCGCTGGTCATCGGCTGCAACACGTTCCCGACGTGGAACTCCTGGCCGGGCCTCTTCGCCAGCCTGGTCACCGGCAACCCGGTCGTCATCAAGCCGCACCCGGGCGCCGTGCTGCCGCTGGCGATCACCGCGCAGGTCTGCCGCGAGGTGCTGGCCGAGGCCGGCTTCGACCCCGACCTCGTCACCCTCGCCGTCGAGGACCCCGCCGACAAGCTCGCCGCCGCGCTCGCCACCCGGCCCGAGGTGCGCCTGGTCGACTTCACCGGCGGCAACGCCTTCGGTGACTGGCTCGAGGACAACGCGCGCCAGGCCGTCGTGTTCACCGAGAAGGCCGGCGTCAACACCGTCGTGGTCGACTCGACCGACAGCTTCAAGGCGATGTGCCAGAACCTCGCGTTCTCCTTCGCCCTCTACTCCGGGCAGATGTGCACCGCGCCGCAGAACGTCTACCTGCCCGCCGACGGCATCGAGACCGACGAGGGTCGCAAGACCCTTGCCGAGGTGGGCGCGGGCATCGACGCGGCGTTCGGCAAGCTGCTGGGAGACGACGCCCGCGCGGTCGAGCTGCTCGGCGGCGTCGTCAACGCCGGCGTCCTCGACCGGCTCGCCGACGCGCCCAGCAAGGGCGAGGTGCTGGTGGCGTCCCGCGAGATCGCCCACCCGGCGTACGCCGACGCGACGGTGCGCACGCCCACCCTGATCGCCCTCGACGCGACCAAGGACAGCGACGTCTACGAGGCCGAGTGCTTCGGGCCGGTCGCCTACCTCATCGGCACCGACGGCACCGATGCGTCGATCGCGCTCTTCCGCGACACGGTGCAGCGGCACGGCGCGATGACCGCCGCCGTCTACTCCACCGGCGCCGGGGTGATCGACCAGATGCGTGAGGCCGCCCTCGACGCCGGGGTGGCGCTGAGCGAGAACCTGCTGGGCGCGGTGTTCGTCAACCAGTCGGCGGCCTTCTCCGACTTCCACGGCACCGGCGCCAACCCGGCCGCCAACGCGGCGTACACCGATGGTGCGTACGTCGCCTCGCGCTTCCGGGTCATCCAGTCGCGCCGACACGTCTGAGGGCGGACGGCAAAACGCCCCCGGGCCATCCTGGGACCCGGGGACGCCGCTGGGGGGGCTCAGAGGTCGAGCGGCCTCAGCACCCGGTTGATCGCGTGCGCGATCTGCCGGTTGCCCTTGTTGATGTCGAGCACGACGACCCTGGGGTTGCGGTCGTTGCGGTCGAGGTCGGCCAGCTTGACGTTGCCGTTGTGCTTGACCTTGACCGTCACCGACGCGCCGTCGAGGGCCGTGGGCACGGCCGCTCCGTCGGCCTTGACGACCTTCTTGGAGTTGAGCTTCTTGCCGGGGACCACGTGGTAGAGCAGCACGGCCTCGACGGTGTCGATGCCGAGCCCGGCCACCGCCTTGAACACCTTCTTCTCCTGGTGCAGCTTCTTGCCGGTCAGGTCCTTCACCAGGATGCGGAAGGCGCGGTCGTTGGGGATGAAGGCGGTCAGCCGCGTCTTCCCGTCGGCGAGCAGGGCCACCGGGCTGTCGGGCTTGGCCTTGATGACCGCGTAGACAGCCGCCTCGACGATGTCGAAGTCACCCCAGTCGTGGTCGAACTCCACGCCGTCGGCGGCGAGGACCTCGGCCAGGCTGGTCGTGCCACGTGCGGCGGTGGTCGGGCTCGCAAGGGCGGTCGTCGGCGTCAGCGCCGTGCCTCCCAGAGCGAGTGAGAGCGCGACGGCGCCCAGGTACTTCTTCATCTCGTGTTCCTTTCCTCGGGGTTTCTCATCGGGGGAGCGGGGGAGTCACGGGTAGGCGGCCCGGAGGACCGACGTGGGCGAGTGGTCGGGGTCGCCGTCGTCGTCCTCGAGGCTGACGTCGACGGCGGAGTAGGCGTCGACCATGCCGTCGCGCAGCTCGAAAGCCGCGTCGCCGGTGGTGCCCACCTGGCCGAGCGGCAGCATCTTGTTCGTGGCCGGGTCGAGCAGCCAGGCGTAGTAGTACTGGCCGTCGCCGAGCGCGGGCAGGTCGTGGACCTCGATCGCCAGCCGGCTCCCGCCACCGTCGGCGCCGGTGATCTCGACGCTGCCTCCTCCGCTATCGCCGAGTGGCTCCAAGGTGGTCGCGGCCACGGGCGGGGAGAGGGGATCGGGGGCATCGTCGCTCTGCAGGACGCCGACGAAGATCGCGGCCAGGGCGACGCAGGCCGCAGCCACGAGCACCGGCGCGCGCATCAGTCGGTTGCGAGGGCTCCGCAGGGCGGGCAGGGCGGCGTCGAGCTCGGTCGGGATCGGCCGGTGCCGTGGTCCCCCGCTCGGCGCGGCGAGGGTCGTGGCCGTGCGCGCTGCCAGGGCGTGCCCGACGACGACGTCGACGAGCTCGTCCAGGCACACGGTGCAGCCGTCGAGGTGCAGCCTCGAGAAGACGACGTGTGCCGTGTCGATCTCACCGCGGACCAGACCCACCAGGTCGGCATGCTCGACGTGCTCTGTCATGAGGGGTCCCGTTTCCCGTTCGTGGTCATGAGGGTCGCCAGGTGCCGCAGCCCACGCGAGGAGCGCGCCTTGACGGTGCCGATCGGAATCTCCAGGCGCCGCGCGATCTCGGCCTGGGTCAGGCCCTCGAAGTAGGCCAGCAGCAACGCCTGCTGCTCGTGCGAGGGCAAGCGGGAGACCGCGTGGCGCACTTCGGCCGCGTCGGCGAACCGGTCGACCGTCTCCCGGCCGTCCTCGCCCACGAGGTCGTGCAGCGTGTCCACGTCGATCACCGGGTGCCGCTTGGTGCGCAGGGAGTCGACGGCGCGCCGGTGCGCGATGGTGAACAGCCAGGTGGTGAACCGTTGCTTCGGGTCGTAGCGATGGGCATGGCGCCAGGCGTCCAGGAAGGTGCGCTGCAAGACGTCCTCGGCCTCGTCGACCGCGACGTAGCGCCGCAGGAAGGACAAGACGCTCGGTCCGTACGCCGAGTACGCGTCCTCGAGTGCCGACTCCTCGCGTTGCGCGAGTCGTACACCGATGTTGCGACCACCGTCCACACCTAGGTATTCGGTGCCGGGGCACGGATGGTTGCATCTGGCGGCGGATTCCTCATGTAACGCGCAGTTACCCACACTTCCGCGCCCACCGGCGGGCGCGGAAGAGTGAGTAACTGCGCGTTACAAGGGCGGCGGCCGACGAACGCTCAGGCCAGCGCGACCGTCAGCGCGAGCACCGTCTCGGGGTCGTCGAGCGCGTCGCCGTAGACCTCACGGAGCTGGCCCATGCGGTAGCGCACGGTCTGCGGGTGCACGAACAGCGCGTCGGCTATCTCCTCGCGCCGGCCGTGGTGGAGCAGCCAGGCGCGCAGCGTCTCGGTGAGCTTCTCGCGGGTGGACGGGCGCAGGTCCTCCAGTGGCGCGAGTGCTCGGCGGCGCAGGTCGGCCAGCGCCTCGGGGTCGGCGCCGACGACCAGGTCGACCAGCCGGGCCTCGGTGTCGACGGCCGCCGGGCCAGGAGAGTCCAGCTCCAGGGCCCGCACCGCCCGGAGGTACGACGTACGCACGTCCTGCCACGGCCGCTCCGGCCCGGCGACGGCATCCCGGCCGGCCAGGATCTCCAGAAGCCGGGTGCGAGACGGCCCGCCGAGCTCGGCCACCAGCAGCGCGGCCAGGCCGTCGGGGAGGCTCGGCGTGGTCTCGCTCGGATGCAGGGTGCGGCCGTCGACCACGCCCAGCACCGGACGCACCTGTGCCTGCGGCAGGAGCACGGCGGTCAGCGTGAGTGGCGGCTTCCAGTCGGCCCGGTCGGCAGCCTGCTCGAGCGCCTCGGGACTGTCGCCGCGCACCAGTGCCTGACCGAGCTGGTCCAGCCGCTGGTGCAGCACCCGGCCGGTGGTCTCGAGCTCGTCGGCGTGACCGGCGACGCTGGCGGCGGAGAGCTCGTCGATGTAGGCGAAGACGAGCTCGGCGAACGAGGCCACCACATCGGCCTCGACCCCCGCCTCCACCGCGATGGCCGACAGCTCGCGCCAGGCGACCCGGGCGCCCACCCGATAGGCGGCCAGGAGGGCGTCAGCGGAGCGCCCGCTGCGCGCCTCGCCGCGGCCGAGGGCGTAGGCACCGTCGAGGGCGGGGGTGAGCGGCGTGCCGGGATCGCTGGTCGCCCCCCGGCCGGCCAGCCGGAGGAAGCCTGCCAGTGCCATCTGCACGGCGTTCTCGATGTTGGCGGCGAGCGGCCCCCCGAAGTCCCGCGTGTACGCCGGCACCTCGTCGCGCACCGCATCGATGGTGTGGGTGGCCACCTCTGGCAGCTGGGTGCGCAAAACCTCGATCAGATCGAGGTCGAGTCGAGGCGTCTCCGTCATTCTTTGTCCTCTGCGAACAATACAGGGCGACAGGTTCACGCCGGTAGGTCAGGGATTCATCCTAGAAGTCGGACAGCATGGTTGTCATGAGCCCGAGCCTTCGCGAACGCGTCACCCGCGTCGTCGAGGCCGGCACCACCCCGCTGGTGCCGGCCGACTTCCTCGACCTCTTCGCCCCCCTCCGATCCGGCGCCGACCTGCGCGGGCGCATCGTCTCGGTCCAGCCCGAGACCCCAGACGCTGCCACCATCGTCATCCGGCCCGGCGCCGACTGGGCCGGACACCTGCCCGGCCAGTACGTCCGCATCGGCATCGACGTCGACGGCGTACGCCTCTGGCGCGCCTACTCCCTGACCCACGGCCCCCGCGCCGACGGCCTGATCTCGATCACCGTGAAGGCCGTGCCCGAGGGCAAGGTGAGCAACCACCTCGTGCACCGCTCACAGAAGGGCACCCTGGTGCACCTCGAGCAGGCGGCCGGTGAGTTCGTGCTGCCGACCGACGGCGGCAAGCTGCTGTTCCTCACCGCCGGGTCCGGGATCACGCCCGTCATCGGGATGCTGCGCAACCTGTTCCCGGCCACCGCCGACGGCGTGGTGCGCCTGCCGCGCAGCGCCGACTACAACATCGTGGTGGTGCACGTCGCGCCGAGCCGGCCCGACTCGATCTTCATCCGCGACCTCGAGGCGCTCGACGCGGCCGGGGCGATCTCGCTCGTCGCGCGGTACGACGACGTGCACGGTGTGCTCGACGTCGAGCGACTGACCGACCTGGTCCCCGACCTCGGCGCGCGTACGACGTTCGCCTGCGGCCCCGGCGGCCTGCTGGACGCCCTCGCCGACCACCATGACCGCGCCGGCCTGACGCTGTTCACCGAGCAGTTCCGCGCCAACCGCGTCGCCCCGGGCGACGGCGGCACCGTCTCCTTCCTCCGCGGCGAGCAGCAGGTCGAGGCCGACGGCGCCACGCCGATCCTCGACGCGGCCGAGGCCGCCGGCGTGCTCATGCCGAGCGGCTGCCGGATGGGCATCTGCTTCGGGTGCGTGCTGCCGCTGCGCGAGGGCAGCGTGCGCGACCTGCGCAACGGCGAGATCACCACCGCCGTCCCGGGCGAGAGCAACGACATCAAGATCCAGACCTGCATCAGCGCCGCCGCCGGCGCCTGCCGCATCGACCACTGACCGATCCGCCGAGGTCCCGACCTCGCTCGATCACCGCAGACTTCGCTCGATCACCAGAAGGAGACGCCATGACTGTCATCCAGAAGAAGGCGCACAACCCGATCGCGCACCTGACCCGTGCCGACATCGAGCAGATCGGCGTCGAGCTCGACGCCATCCGCCAGGACGTCCTCGACTCGCGCGGCGCCGCCGACGCGGCGTACATCCGCAAGATGATCACGACCCAGCGTTCCCTCGAGCTGGGCTCCCGCGCGGTGCTGCTCTTCAGCATCTTCCCGCCGGCCTGGGTCGTGGGCACCGCCGGCCTGAGCGCGGCCAAGATCCTCGACAACATGGAGATCGGCCACAACATCCTCCACGGTCAGTGGGACTGGATGCGCGACCCGAAGATCCACTCGACCACCTGGGAGTGGGACTCCGCGACCCCTGCCGCGCAGTGGAAGCACAGCCACAACGAGATCCACCACACCTACACCAACGTCGTCGGCAAGGACAACGACCTCGGCTACGGCATCATGCGCGTCGACGAGGACCAGCCGTGGGTGCCGTTCCACCTGGCGCAGCCGCTGTGGAACTTCATCAACGCCCTGTTCTTCGAGTACGGCATCGCCGCCTACGACCTCGAGCTCGGTGCGGCCACCAAGAAGGGCACGACCAAGACCCCTGAGTTCAAGAAGAACCTCAAGGGCGTGCTCGCCAAGATCCGTCGCCAGGTCACCAAGGACTACGTCGTGCACCCGGCCCTGTCGGTGGCGACCGGCTCGTTCCTCTCCACCGTCGTGGCCAACCTCACGGCCAACACGGTCCGCAACCTGTGGAGCCACTCGATCATCATGTGCGGCCACTTCCCCGAGGGTGTCGAGACGTTCGAGCGTCGCTCGATCGAGGGCGAGACCAAGGGTGACTGGTACGTCCGCCAGATGCTCGGGTCGGCCAACATCTCCGGCTCGAAGTTCATGCACACCATGTCGGGCAACCTCTCGCACCAGATCGAGCACCACCTCTTCCCCGACCTGCCCTCCAACAGGTACGCCGAGATCGCGCCCAAGGTGCAGGCGCTGTTCGACAAGTACGACCTCGTCTACTGCTCGCGCCCGCTGGTGCCGCAGGTCTACTCCGCCTGGCACAAGGTCGTCCGGCTCTCGCTGCCCAACGGCTGGCTGGCCACCACGAGGGTGTCCAACGCCCCGGAGAAGCTCAAGACGCTCTACGCCATGTCGACCAAGGGCCCGAAGGTGCGGCGTGCCGCCCAGGCACGACTGACCCAGGAGGCCCGGCGCGTGCAGGAAGCCGCCGCTGCCTGAGCCCCGACGTACCGCCCGAGACGCCGCCCCCTCCTTCGAGGGTGCGGCGTCTCTCGCGTTCGGCGCGCGGTCGCCGGGGTGGACATCTTCGGGACGAAGGTCCCGAATCGGCGGTGCGCCTTGCCCAAAGGGGTGGTCCCGCAGCGATTCCGCCACGAGCCGGGCCCGGCGTCGCTAGCGTCCGCGACATCCGCTGCCACACCCGGTGCGCGAGCGGGTCCACGGCCCAGAAAGGCCCCCATGAGCCTCCCACTCCGCACGTTCGCCCGTCGCGGCACGGTGATCGTCGCGTCGCTCGCGACGGCCGCGCTCGCATTGACGGTGTCGCCCGCCTCGGCGGCCGACACCGGCCACATCGCCGGCACCGTCACGGTCGCCGCCGGCGACTTCCTGTCCGCAGACGTCGAGGCTCAGGCCTACGTGTACGACGCGACGTACGACGACTGGAGCTACTCCGGCTCGGTGCCGGTCGCCTCGGACGGGACGTTCGACATCTCCGGCCTGGCCGGTGGCACCTACCGGGTCGAGTTCTACGAGTACACCGGCAACTTCGTCGGGGAGTTCTACGACGACGCCGCCACCATCGACGCGGCCGCTGACGTCGTCGTCGCTCCGGGCGAGGCGCGTACGGGCATCAATGCCGAGCTGGCGGTCGCCTCGCACGTGACCGGTCAGGTGACCGGCAGCGGCGGGCCGGCCGAGAACATCGACGTCACTGCCTACACGCAGGTCACCTACCGCGGAGAGACCTACTGGTCCGAGACGAGCTACGGCAGCACCGACGACCAGGGCAACTACGAGCTCGACGGGTTGCGCGCGGGCACGTACCGGATCGGCTTCTACGACTACTCCGGCGCGTTCGTGCCCGAGTTCTACGACGACGCTCCCGACGTCGAGTCGGCCACGGACATCATCCTCGGCGGCGCGACCACCTCCGGGATCGACGCCGACCTGGCCGTCGCCTCGCACGTGACCGGTCAGGTCACCGGCACGGCTGGAGTGCCGCTCGACAACGTCGGCGTGTCGGTGTTCGCACCGATCACCGAGGACGGCTACACGTCCTGGGACCACGTCGGCTACGGCACCGAGACCAACGGCTCGGGCAACTACGACCTCGGCGGCCTCCCGGCGGGCACCTACCGTCTCCGGTTCTACGACTACAACGGCGACTACGCCACCGAGTTCTTCGACGACGCCTCGTCCATCGAGACCGCCACCGACGTGGTGACCAGCGTCGGCAGCCCGGCCGTCGACAAGGACGCCCAGCTCGAGCTCGCCGCACACATCACCGGCCAGATCACCGACGCCGACGGTCCGTTGACGGACGCGCTGGCGGTCGCCTACGCACAGGTCGTGGACGGCGACGAGACGTACTGGTACGCCCAGGGCTTCGGCTGGACGAGCGACACCGGCACCTACGCGATCGATGGGCTGCGCTCCGACACCTACAAGGTCGAGTTCCTCACGTACGAGAACACCCACGTCGGGGAGTTCTTCGACAACGTCGACAGCCTCGAGGCGGCCACCGCGCTGGCCCTCGGCGCGGGTGACACCGCCGCCGGCAAGAACGCCGAGCTCGCGAAGGCCACCCCGGACACGCCCCCGGCCCCGCCGGTCGTCGTGCCGCCCGTCCTGATGCCTCCGGTGGTCGCCCCGCCCGTCGTGACGCCTCCGGTGGTCACCCCGCCCGCTCCTCAGGTCACGCACGTCGACAGCTCCTCGAAGCCAAAGGTGCAGGGCAAGAAGAAGGTGGGCTCGACCCTCAAGGCGAAGGTCGCCTCGTGGATCCCCGCCGGTGCCAGCGTGAAGTACCAGTGGCTGGCCAACGGCAAGGCCATCAAGAAGGCCACCAAGGCCAAGCTCAAGGTCACCAAGAAGCTCAAGGGCAAGAAGGTCTCGCTCAAGGTCACGGCCACCTCGCCGGGCAGCCTGCCCGCCACCACCGTCACCAAGGTCGGCAAGATCAAGGGCTGACCGCCTCCCTGTTCCATCGACGTCGTACGTCCCGGTTGCCTCGGCAGCCGGGACGTACGACGTTGTAGCGAGCCCGCTCCTCGGCCTCACCCGACCAGCGAAAGGATTCCCATGTCCATCCACGACTTCCCCCGCCACCGCCTGACCTTCGGCCCCAGCCCGGTGCACCCGCTCGAACGGCTCACCGCCCACCTCGCCGGACCGCAGATCTGGGCCAAGCGGGAGGACTGCAACTCCGGTCTCGCCTACGGCGGCAACAAGACGCGCAAGCTGGAGTACCTCGTGCCGGACGCGATCGCTCAGGGTGCCGACACGCTGGTGAGCATCGGCGGCTACCAGTCCAACCACACCCGGCAGGTGGCCGCGGTCGCCGCCAGCATCGGCATGAAGGCGGTGCTCGTGCAGGAGAACTGGGTCGACTGGCCCGACTGCGTCAACGACCGGGTCGGCAACATCATGCTCAGCCGGATCATGGGCGCGGAGGTACGGCTGGACCCTGCCGGCTTCGGCATCGGGTTCAAGGACTCGTGGAGCCGGGCGATCGACGACGTCGAGCGCCGCGGCGGCACGCCGTACGCCATCCCGGCCGGCGCGTCCGACCACCGGCTCGGCGGGCTCGGCTTCGCGAACTGGGCCTACGAGGTCGAGCAGCAGGAGCAGCAGCTCGGTGTCTTCTTCGACACGATCGTGGTCTGCTCGGTCACCGGCTCGACGCACGCCGGCATGGTCGCCGGGTTCGCCGCCCTCGCGGAGGCCGGCGGCCGGCCGCGCCGGGTCATCGGCATCGACGCCAGCGCCAGGCTGCAGGAGACCCACGACCAGGTCGAGCGGATCGCGCGCAGCACCGCCGAGCTGATCGGCCTCGGGCGCGACCTGCGCGACGACGAGATCACGGTGCTGGGTGGCTGGGCCGGCGACCTGTACGGCGTCCCGGTGCAGTCGACCCTCGACGCGATCAGGCTGACCGGCCAGCTCGAGGGCATGATCATCGATCCGGTGTACGAGGGGAAGTCGATGGCGGGCCTGATCGACCTCGTCGGGCAGGGCGACATCGGCAACGACTCTCACGTCCTCTACGCGCACCTCGGCGGGCAGCCGGCGCTCAACGCGTACAGCGGGTTGTTCACCCGGACGCAGGCTCTGGAAGTCTGACCCCATGCCTGCCGCCAACGACCACGCCGTGCTCGACGAGATCGCCCAGCGGGTGCTGTGGCTCTCGACCCGCATCGTCGACGCCGCCAACCGCGAACGCGACACCGGCGACGGCGTCAAGGTCGGCGGGCACCAGGCGTCCAGCGCCTCCCTGGTGACGACCATGACGGCGCTCTACTTCGCCCATCTCGACGCGCCGGACCGGGTCAGCGTCAAGCCGCACGCGAGCCCGGTCTTCCACGCGATCCAGTACCTGCTGGGCAACCTCGACCGCTCCTACCTCACCCGGCTGCGCGAGTACGGCGGCCTCCAGTCCTACCCGAGTCGCACCAAGGACCCCGACCCCGTCGACTTCTCCACCGGCTCGGTGGGCCTCGGCCCGGCCGCGCCGCTGTTCGCCGCCGCCGCCCGCCGCTACGTCGACGCGCACTTCGGGGCGCGGCCGGCCAGTCGCTTCGTGGCCATGCTCGGCGACGCCGAGCTCGACGAGGGCAACATCTGGGAGGCGCTCGCCGACGACGCCACCAAGGGCCTGGGCAACGTCATGTGGATCGTCGACTTCAACCGGCAGTCGCTGGACCGCGTCATCCCCGGCATCCGCATCGAGCAGTGGCGGTCGCAGTTCCAGGCGGCCGGCTGGCACGTCGTGGAGGTGAAGTACGGACCCCGCCTGCAGAAGGCGTACGTCGCGTGCCCGGAGCTCGAGACCTGGATCGACGCGATGCCCAACGAGCGCTACCAGTCGCTCTTCGGCCTGCCGGCCGACGAGATCCGTACCCGGTTCGTCAACGGTGCGCCCGCGGCGGTGACCGACTACCTCGCCGACGTCCCCGACGACGAGCTCGCCCTGCTGGTGACCGACCTCGGCGGCCACGACGTGGGCGCGATGCTCGAGGCGTTCGCGCAGTGCGACGCCGAGACGACGCGGCCGAGCGTGGTCTTCGCCTACACCGTGAAGGGCTGGGGGCTGCCGATCGCCGGCAACCCGCGCAACCACAGCGCCCTGCTGTCCGGTGAGCAGATCGACGCGCTGCGCGCCCGGACCGGGCTGACCACCGATGACGAGTGGGACCGGCTCGACCCCACCACGTCCGCGGGCCAGTGGGCCGGCGTGCGCGCCGAGGCCCTGCAGAAGCCGGCACGCACGGCGCGCCCGGCGGTCGTCGTACCCACCTCGACGGAGTTCCGCTCCGGCAAGCCCATCTCGACGCAGGAGGCGTTCGGCCGGATCCTGGTCGGGCTCTCGCGAGACGAGTCGGTCGGCAAGCACCTGGTGACGACCGCGCCGGACGTCGCGACGAGCACCAACCTGGCCGGCTTCATCAACCGTGCCGGCGTGTTCGCGCCCACCGATCGGCCGCGGTGGTCCGAGGACCCGATGATCAAGTGGCACGAGGGTCCGACCGGCCAGCACATCGAGCTCGGCATCTCGGAGATGAACCTGTTCCTCCTACTGGGGCAGCTCGGCCTCACCTGGGATCTCTCCGACCAGGTGCTGCTGCCCGTCGGCACGCTCTACGACCCGTTCGTGCTGCGCGGGCTCGACGCGTTCATCTACTCGGTCTACTCCGGCGCCCGCTTCGTCGTCGCCGGCACCCCCAGCGGCGTCACCCTGGCGCCCGAGGGCGGCGCGCACCAGTCGACGATCACCGCCAGCGTCGGCATGGAGCTGCCCAACGTGACGCTGCTCGAGCCGGCGTACGGCGTCGCGCTCGACTGGCTGCTCTGCGCGGCCCTCGGCGACATCGCGGCTGCCGCTGCGCCCGGCGGCGCCAAGGCGGACGCGGTGGGCCAGGTCGAGGACGGCTCCTACTACTTCCGGTTGACCACCCGCCCGCTCGACCAGGAGCCGTTCGAGGCGGCCCGGGCGCGGATCGGCGACGCGACCCTGCGCCGCCAGGTGCTGTCGGGTGCCTACCGCCTCGTGGAGTCCCCGCGCGGCGACGGCGACGGGCCCGTCGTGCAGATCGCTGCGTCGGGGGCGACGGTGCCCGAGGCGCTGCTGGCCGCCGCGGAGCTGGAGAGCGAGGGCGTGCGGGCCCACGTCGTCGACGTCACCTCCGTCGACCGCCTGTACGCCGCGTGGCAGCGCACCCTGCGTCAGGGCATCCGCACCGCCACCACGCCGTCGATCGCCGGCGCGGTGCGGCAGGCGTTCGACCTGCACGCACCGGTGGTGACCGTGCACGACGCCAGCTCCCACACGATGTCGTGGCTGGGCAGCGCGCTGGGTGCCCCGTGCGTCTCGCTGGGAGTCGACAGCTTCGGCCAGTCCGGCACGGTGGCTGACCTCTACCGCGCGCACGACCTGGACGCCGGGTCCGTGGTGAACGCCGCGCTGGCGGCGCTCTCCCTGCGCTGACCGGGGCGGACGACAAGTTACCCGCGAGTCACATAAGGTGGTCCCATGTCCACCGTGACCTGCACCGTCACCGACGGCGTCGCCGACGTGCGTCTCGACCGTCCCGACAAGCTCAACGCGCTGACCCTCCAGACCCTGCGGGACCTGGTGTCGACCGCACGCCTGCTGCGCCGCGACAAGCACCTGCGCGCGGTGGTGATCTCCGGCGAGGGCGACTCCTTCTGCGCCGGCCTCGACTTCGGCACCGTGATGAAGGACCCGAAGGGCATCGCGGCGGCGTTCGTGCCGCGGCCGTGGCGGGGCACCAACACGTTCCAGGAGGCCTGCTGGGCGTGGCGTCGCGTGCCGGTGCCGGTGATCGCGGCGGTCCACGGACACTGCCTGGGCGGTGGCCTGCAGATCGCGCTCGCGGCGGACTTCCGCCTCGCGACGCCCGACTCGACGTGGTCGGTCCTCGAGGGCAAGTGGGGCATCATCCCCGACATGTCGGGCGTGCGCAGCCTGGGCGAGCTGGTCGGCATCGACACCGCCAAGCGGCTCACCATGACCGCCGAGACCATCGACGGCACCGAGGCCCACGAGCTGGGGCTGGTCACCGACCTCGCCGACGACCCGTACGCCGCGGCGTACGACCTCGTCGCCCGGCTGCGCACCCGGTCACCCGACCAGCTCGCCGCCACGAAGCGGCTCTTCGAGGGCACCTGGCACGGCAGCACGCGCCACACGTTCAGTCGTGAGCGCATCGAGCAGCTGCGGCTGCTGGCCGCGCACAACACCAGGATCGCCCGCGAGGCGGCGTACCAGAAGGCCGTCCCGCAGTTCGGCCCGCGCCAGCGGTGATCAGGGCCAGCGCAGCCCGACGGCCTCCTCGCTGACCTCCCACAGCCTGCGCTGCTGCTCGACGTCGCGCGCCAGGGAGCTGCAGCCGACGAGCTGGGGCCGGCCGCGCGCCTCGCGGACGCCACCGGGGCCGCAGTACGTCGACCCCGGCAGGTCCGCGGTCGCCGCCATCAGCGACGGCCAGGCGCCGGCGGCCGCCGACTGCGAGACGACCTTCACTCCGGCGTCGAGGATCGTCGCGATCCCACCACGCGACCGTCCGAACTGGCCGTTGGCCGCCAGGTGCGTGCCCGCCAGGCCGGGGTGCGCGGCCATCGCCCGGACCGGCAGCCCGGCCGCAGCCAGGCGTCGGTCCGCCTCGAAGGTGAAGAGCAGGTTGGCCAGCTTGGTCTGGCCGTAGACCGGCCACCGCTGGTAGCGACCGTGCGGGGTGCGCGGGTCCTCGACCGGCGCCGAGCGCGCCATCCGGTGGGCCATCGAGGAGACCGTCACGATGCGGGCGTCGCCCGACTCGACGAGCTGCGGGAGCAGCAGCCCGGTGAGCAGGAACGGCCCGAAGTGGTTGGTGGCCAGCTGCGACTCGAAGCCGTCGGGAGTGCGGCGATGGGGCGGCGCCATCACGCCCGCGTTGTTGACCAGCACGTCGATCGCGCCGATCGCCGACGCCCGACCGGCCGCCGAGCGCACCGAGTCGAGACTGGCCAGGTCGACGACGAGCTGCTCGAGCCGGGCGTCGGGCACCTCCTCGCGGATGGTGGCCGCGGTCTCGTCCAGCTTCTCCTGGCCGCGCCCGGCCAGCACGACGCGAGCACCGCACCGGGCGAGCTCGAGGGCCGTGTGGTGGCCGAGCCCGCCGCGCGTCGTACCGGTCACGAGCACCGTGCGCCCACCCTGGTCGGGGATCTGCGCGGGCGTCCACGAACCGGTCACGGCGTCACCGCCATCAGGTCGAGCACGCGCTGGCCGAGGGCGATGTCGCCGCTGAGGGTCACCCGCCCCGCCTCGGGTGCCCGGCGTCCGCCGGCGAGCACGATGAACGACTCGCGGTCGGTGCTGATCGACACGGTGGGGAGGCTGGGCGCATCGGCGAGCCGCTCTCCTCGCCCGGCGTCGTTGACCGCCACCGCCGTCGTCGGCTGGCCCTCGACGTCGAGGACGACCGTGGTGCCCGGCTCGGCGCCGACCCGCTTGGCGACGACGAGGCCGAGGCTCTCGGCCAGGTAGACCGCGGCGTGCTCGGCCGGCGCGGAGTCGAGGTTGCCGGGCCGGCCCACGGCGCGACGGATGTCCTGCTCGTGCATCCAGATGTCGAGCGGACGGTTGCGCAGCAGCGTGGCCCAGCTCCATCCCATCGCGCCGAAGACGTTGTCGGGCTTGGCGGCGGCGTCGCGCGGCGGTTCCTGCAGCAGCGCGGTGTGCCGCTTGGTCGTCGAGACGCGGATCTCGGTGATGAGCTCGTCGGGCGACGCCTCACCCCGTGCCACCACGCCCTGCTCGGCGTAGGCGCCGATGACGCCCCTGACGTGGTCGCGCTCGCCGATGTCGACAGGCTCGTCGGGCGCGCCGGCCAGCACCGCCTCGAGGTGTGCGGTGTGCGCGGCCACGGCCCGCACGTCCCAGCCGGGCAGGTCCGTCTCGCGAGCCCAGTCGTCGGGGGCGAGCCCTTCGAGCAGGTGGGTGAAGTCGTCGACTGCCTGCCACCACACGTCCACGTAGCCGCGCAGGGTGTCCTCATCGGTCATGCGCGCAGCCTAGGGCGTGTCCGCCTAGACCCCGCGCGCGAGTGTGGCCGCGATGGCCAGCATCGTGATCGCGATGAGCACGTCGAGCACCTGCCAGGCCCGGGGTCGCGCGAAGAATCGCGAGGCTGCCCGGGCGCCGTACCCGAGACCGGTGAACCACGCGACGCTCGCCACCGACGCCCCGAGGGCGAACCACCAGCGCCCGGTGCTGCCCTGGTGCGCGGCGATGGAGCCGAGCAGCAGCACGGTGTCGAGGTAGACGTGCGGGTTGAGCAGGGTCAGCGCCAGGGTGCGCACCGCGATGCGCGATCGAGACGTCGTCACCGCCGAGGCGGCGCGCAGCGACTCCGAGCGTCGCGCCCGCAGCAGCGCGCTCACGCCGTACCAGGTCAAGAAGGCCACGCCGAGCCAACGCACCACGCCCACGGCCCAGCCGGCGTTCTCGACGACCGCCCCGATGCCGGCGACCCCCGCGGCGATCAGGGCGATGTCGGCGACCGCGCAGATGACGACGACCAGCCCGACGTGCTCGCGGGCCAGGCCCTGGCGCAGCACGAAGGCGTTCTGCGCGCCGATCGCGATGATCAGCGCGAGGCCGGTGAGCAGGCCGGCGGTCGCGGAGGAGAGCACGGTGTCGAACCTAGGCGTTGCTCGACGACGGACGCGCCATCCGTGGCAGGGTGGACACGACACCGGCTCCGACGCAGGGGGACTGCACGCCATGAATCGACTGGCCGCTGCCGCGGCAGCTGGGCTCGCGGTCCTGGCGCTCGCCGCCCCGGCCCACGCCGACAAGAGGGTGATCGTGGACGGGCCGGACGACGGGCTGCGGCCCAACCTCGACATCTCCCAGCTGAAGATCAACAACGGCGAGACCAACGTCAGGCTGCGGCTGAAGTTCGAGGAGCTCGATCCGGAGAGGCGCGCACGCGCGAAGATCCTGATCGACCCCGCACCTCGGGACGACACGCAGTACCTCGTCGAGTCGGTCAAGCGGCCGGGGCTCAAGGGGGAGACGTGGCTGCTCCTGGCCCTCGGCATGGACTTCGACGGCACGCCCGTCGAGTGTGACGGCATCAGGGGCGCGTGGGACTACGACCGGGCGATGGTCACGGTGCGCGTCCCGCAGGCGTGCCTGCCGGAGAACGGCCGGTTCGCCACGTTCAAGGCGACCACGATCTACGGTCATGGTCCCGGCGACTGGACCGACTTCGCCCGGGTCCGCAAGGGATCCTCGTCGACCGCCTGAGGTGTCGATTCGTCCGCCGGTGGGCCGTCACTGTGATGGGGGCACGCCCGTGACCCCCACGACAACGAGGAGACATCGATGAGCCGCTTCCTGGTCCTGCTGCCCGCGCCCGAGGCCGAATGGGCGGAGCTGCCCGAGTCCGAGCACGAGAAGGGCATGGCCTCGCACATGCAGTTCCACGAGGACCTCGCGCGGGCGAACCACCAGCTGGTGGTCACCAGCCCGCTCGAGCCCTCGGCCGACGCGACGTCCATGCGCCCCGACGGAGCCGGGGAGCGCTCGTCACGGCCGGGCCGTTCAGCGAGTCGGTCGAGCAGATCGTCGGCTTCTACCTGATCGAGACCGACGACGAGGCCGACCTCCGTGCCGCCTGTGAGCGCTTCGCCGCCCGCGGCGAGCACATCGAGCTCCGCAAGCTGGCCGAGTAGCCACGACGAAGGGCCGCCCCCACCAGGAGCGGCCCTTCGGCTGCGGTCTCTGTCCCCCGGACCGGCGGGGTCCGTCAGAAGGCCGACTCGTCGAGGTCCATCAGCGCCAGGTCGGTCGACTCGGCGATGGCCCGCTCGGCGGTGAGGCGGGGCAGGTTGGTCTGTGCGAAGAACTGCGCAGCCGCCACCTTGCCCTCGTAGAAGGCCTTGTCCTTGGAGCTCACGTCGCCCGACAGCTTGCGCAGCGCGACCTCGGCCTGGCGCAGCAGCAGCCACGCACAGACGACATCGCCGAGCGCCATCAGCAGCCGGGTGGTGTTGAGTCCGACCTTGTAGATGTTGCGCAGGTCGCCGCCCTCGGCGGACGCGTCGGCCGACATCAGGTCGTTGATCATGTGGCCGACGATGGCGTTGGCGTCCGCCAGCCCGGTGGCGAGCAGGCTGCGCTCGACCTTGAGGCGCCCGTTGCCCGCCTCGGAGGCGATGAAGGACTCGATCTCCTTCGCCAGGTGACCCAGCGCGCGGCCCTGGTCCTTGACGATCTTGCGGAAGAAGAAGTCCTGCCCCTGGATCGCGGTGGTGCCCTCGTAGAGGGTGTCGATCTTGGCGTCGCGGACGTACTGCTCGAGGGGGTACTCCTGGAGGAAGCCCGACCCGCCGAACGTCTGCAGCGACTCGGTGCCGAGCAGGACCCACGAGCGCTCCGAGCCATAGCCCTTCACGATCGGGAGCAGCAGGTCGTTGACGGCCGCGGCCAGGTCGTCGTTCTCGCCGCCCTTGTCGCCGGAGTGCTCGGCCAGCTGGATCTGGTCCTGCCAGGTCGCGGTGTAGAGCACCAGGGCGCGCATGGCCTCGGCGAACGACTTCTGCGTCATCAGCGAGCGGCGTACGTCGGGGTGGTGGGTGATCGTGACGCGCGGGGCCGTCTTGTCGGCGGCCTGCGTGAGGTCGGCGCCCTGGACGCGCTCCTTGGCGTAGTCGAGCGCGTTCAGGTAGCCGGTCGAGAGGGTGGCGATGGCCTTGGTGCCGACCATCATCCGGGCGTTCTCGATGACCTGGAACATCTGGGCGATGCCCTCGTGCACCTCGCCCAGCAGCCAGCCCCTCGCGGGCTCGCCGCCACCGACGGAGGTGTCGCCGAAGGTGAGCTCGCAGGTGTTGGACACCTTGATGCCCATCTTGTGCTCGACGTTGGTGACGTAGACCCCGTTGCGCTCGCCGGTCAGCTCGCCGGTCTCGAGGTCGAAGTGGTGCTTGGGCACGAGGAAGAGGCTCAGGCCCTTGGTGCCCGGTCCGCCGACGCCCTCGACGCCCTCGGGACGAGCCAGCACCATGTGCAGGACGTTGTCGGCGATGTCGGCCTCGGCCGAGGTGATGAAGCGCTTGACGCCGGTGATGTTCCACGAGCCGTCGTCGTTGGCGATGGCCTTGGTGCGGCCCGCGCCGACGTCGGAGCCCGCGTCGGGCTCGGTGAGCACCATCGAGGTGAGCCAGCGGTTGTCGACGACGTACTGGGCGATCTGCTTGTCGCGGTCGTTGCCGTTGCGGTGGATGACGGCTGCGAACGCCGGTCCCGCGCCGTACATCCAGATCGGCGCGTTGGCGCCGAGCACCAGCTCGCCGATGGCCCAGTTGAGGCTGGAGGGGGCCGGGGTGCCGCCGAGCTCGGCGGGCATCGAGAGGCGCCAGTACTCGGCGTCCATCCAGGCCTGGTAGCTCTTCTTGAACGACTCCGGCAGCGGAGCCGTGTTGGTCCTCGGGTCGAAGACCGGCGGGTTGCGGTCGCTGTCGACGTACGACGCCGCGAGGTCCTCACGCGCGAGCCGGTCGACCTCGGCGAGGATCTCGCGTGCGGTCTCCCCGTCCACCTCGCTGAAGAGGCCCTGGCCCAGGACGTCGTCGCGGCCGAGCACCTCGAAGAGGTTGAACTCGATGTCGCGGAGGTTGCTCTTGTAGTGGCTCACGGACCCACCCATTCCATCTCGGTTACACGTCGTGGTGCGGCGGGCAGCACGTGCGCTACTCACCGGTAACAAAATCATGCCTCGGGATCTCTCCGGATGCAACACGAACGCCCGATCTGTGACCGACGCGACGGGTGGGACGCCCGTCGCGTGTCGCCGCGCACGGCCGACGAGTCTGCCGGTCAGCTGCTCTCGTCCGGGTACGGCTGCAGGAACGACAGGTAGTTGTAGGTACGCCGGGACGCGTCGCGGCCACGGGTCCGCCGGGACCACGTCTGGATGACGGCGTCGAGCTCGGCCGCCATCTCGGCCGCCTCCTCCTTGGTGAGCCTGACTGTGTAGCTGCTGATGGAGCGCAGTGTGTCGGGGTCCTTGTCGGCCGTGTAGGCGACGTCGACGACGTGGTGGGCCCAGGTCCGCGCGCTCTTGCGGAAGACCCGCACGGCCGCCTCGCCGCCGGGACTCCTCGACAGGTCGCCGGTGTCGATAGTCAGGCCCTCCTCGTGGACGAGCCTCCACACGCGGTCGCGTCGGTCGCGGGCCTCGCCGGTGGCCTCCTCGATGAGGCCGTACTTGGCGAGCTGTCGCAGGTGGAAGCTCACGGAGTTGGCGGGGAGGCCGAGGTCGCGGGCGAGGTCAGCGGCGCGGGTGGGGCCGGTCGCCGACATCTCGCCGAGGATCCGGTTGCGGATCGGGTGCGCGATCGCGCGCAGCGCGGTGGCGTCGTGGACGGCACGGGAGTCGTCGGTCATGGTCCAAGTATATGCGCACCGACTATTGCGCAACATATATTGCGCAAGTTATCGTGCGCATATGACCGGCTACCGCTCCCTCTCCCGCAACCGGGACTTCACGATCCTCTGGACCGGTGAGGTCGTCAGCCAGCTCGGCAGCGCGACCAGCATGTTCGTCTTCCCGCTGGTCGGCTTCGCCCTGACCGGCTCCGCCACCCGCTCCGCGCTGCCGGCCGCTGCCCTGATGCTCGGCATGTCGGTGGCCCTGCTCGCCGGTGGCGTCCTCGCCGACCGGTGCGACCGTCGTACGGTCATGCGCGCGGCCAGCGGAGTCGGCGTGCTCCTCTACGGCTCCCTCGCCGTGGCCGCGCTGCTCGACGCGCTCACCCTGGGCCAGCTCGTGGCCGTCGCGTTCGGCACCGGCATCGCTTCGGGGGTCTTCCGACCCGCGGAGGCCTCGGCCGTGCGCAGCGTCGTGAGCCGCGAGGAGCTGCCGACGGCGATCAGCCAGAACCAGGCCCGCGACCACATCGCGACCCTTCTCGGCGGCCCGCTCGGTGGCGCCTTGTACGGCCTGTCCCGGGCGCTGCCGTTCGTGCTCGACGCGGTCACCTTCGCGCTGTCGTTCGTGCTCCTGGGACGGCTGCGCACCGACCTGTCACCCGCGCGGCGCGGCGAGGGTCGCGGGTGGCGCTCCGTGCGTCGCGACCTCACCGACGGGGTGCGCTACGTCCTCGTGCGGCCCTACTTCCGCACCATGGTCGCCTTCGGCGCCGCGTGCAACCTGGTCGTCAACGCGGTCTTCTTCGTCGCGATCATCCGCCTCGTGCAGCAGGGCGTGCACCCCGCGGCCATCGGGGTGGTCGACGCGCTGGCCGGCGTCGGGGGGATCCTGGGCGCCCTCGCCGCGCCGTACGTCATCGACCGGGTGCGCACCGGGCGGCTCACGATCCTGGTGGCGTGGAGCTGGGTGCCGCTGATCGTGCCCCTGCTCTTCTGGTCCTCTCCGGTGCTGATCGGCGCCATGCTCTTCCTCGGCATCCTGCTCAACCCGGCCGGCAACGCGGGTGCGCAGTCCTACCGCGTCGCGATCACCCCCTCCCACCTGCAGGGGCGGGTGTCGTCGGCCAGCCAGTTCCTCGGCATGGTCACGATGCCGCTGGCGCCGATCCTGGGCGGCTTCCTGCTGGAGCAGTACGGCGCCCGCGCCGGCACCCTCGGGCTGCTCGTGGCCGCCGTGCTCACCGCTCTCATCCCCACCCTCAGCCAAGCCGTCCGCAGCGTCCCCCGCCCGCGGGACTGGCCGGTGCTCGACGAGGACGTGGCCGGGGAGGCGGTGGCGGTCTGACGTCGGGGGTCGCCGGGTGGGCGGTCTGGTGTCGGGGGTCGCTGGGTGGCGGGTCCGGTGTCGGGAGTCACCGGATGTCCGGTGACTCCTGGGGTTCGTGACCATTGCAATGGGCACGAACCCCACGACTCGCGGACGAACCTTGACGCCGAGGGACCGCCGCGCGACCGGAGAGGTTGCACGCGGACGCCGGGTGGCCGGTCTGACGTCGGGAGTCACCGGGTGGGCGGTCTGGTGTCGGGAGTCACCGGATGTCCGGTGACTCCTGGGGTTCGTGACCATTGCAAAGGGCACGAACCCCACGACTCGCGGGCGAACCTTGAAGCCGGGGGCCACGGTGACGTCCCGGGGCCACCTTCTCGCGCCCAGGCCGGCGGCGTGGCCAGTCCTGACCTCCGAACCCTGAAGGCGGTGCGACCATCGTGTGACGGGACGGGTGGTCGATGCGTCGTACGGGTGAGACCGTCTCGTGCCGACAAGGAGCGCTATGCCGACCGAAGCCGAGTTCGAGGAGTTCGCCCGGGCGAGGGCCCGGCATCTCCATCGATCCGCGTGGCTGATGTGTGGCGACGTCCACCAGTCCGAGGATCTCGTGCAGGAGACCCTGGCGCGGGTCTACGTGCGCTGGACGCGCCGGTTCGGTGCGCGCATCGACAACCCGGCGGCGTACGCCCAGACCACGTTGACGCGGGTGTTCATCGACAGCCGCCGCCGGCGCAGCGCCCACGAGAGACCGATGGAGACGTTGCCCGACCAGGGTGTCGACGACTCACCGGTCGTGCGGCTCGCGTTGGCGGACGCACTGGCCGGGCTCGACGAGCTCGACCGCGTCGTGCTCGTGCGCCGCTACCTCGACGACGCTCCGGTGGCGGTCGTCGCCCACGAGCTCGGGATCACTGACGGCGCGGTACGCAACCGCAGCCTGCGCGCCCTCGACCGACTGCGAGCCCGGTTCGGAGCCGACCTCTCCGACCTGCGTGCACCATGACCACCTCCCTGAAGGACCTGCCATGACACAACGAGAAGCACTCGACCTACTGGAGCGAGCCACCGACGACCTGCCCCTCGACCTCGAGGGCGTCGTCACCGGGGGAGTCCGCCGCGGGCGCGTACGCCGCCGCAACCGCCGCGTCCGGACGACGCTCGCCGCGGCCGCCGTCGTGGGTGCCGTGGGACTCGGCGTGACCCTGCTGCCGCTCGGCGGCAGCGGCGGTGGCGACGGCTCCGAGGTGGCTGTCGAGCCGACGGTCGGGCCGTCGCAGACGACCGCGCCGCCGTCCTCGGCTCCCTCGCCGCGGGTGTTCACGGCCCCGGCCAAGGACTTCGCGTCGATCGTCGCCGGTCTGGCGGGGATCCAAGACGTCGAGGGACCGCTGACGGAGCCGCCGTACGGCGTGGCTGACGGCCCCGACGAGTGGTCGGCCTTCTTCCGGCTCAACGGCGCGCTGACCTCGGCGTACGTCCGCGCGGGTGACCCAGCGGGCAACCAGAAGTCGTGCCGGCAGTCCTTCGACAACTGCCGGCTGGTCGGCGAGGCGTGGGTGGGGTCCAACGCCGGCGGGCCGCAGGACGGGGTGAGCTACAACTCCGCGACCGCGTGGAGCGACGGTTACGAGATCAGTGTCGGCTCCTACAACGCCGCCGAGGGCAAGGAGAGCCCGGTGCTGTCGGAGGGGCCGCAGCTGACGCCGGACGTGCTCGAGCAGATGGTCCTCGACGACGTGTGGTTCAGCTGAGCTGAGCAGCGAGGTGCCCCTCGAGCCTGACTCGCTCGGCCGGGTCGGTGATGAAGCCGGCACCTCCCGGCGGCGGCAGGAAGCCGACGACGTCCATCACGTCCCAGTAGCGGTCGGGCTCGCGGCCGGACTCCGCGACGTACGCCGCAGCGAACCGGTCGGCGACAGCGGTGCCGTGTCGGATCGCCAGGTTGGTGCGGCAGTGCGCGACGTCGAGCCAGGCCGGGCCCCAGGAGGTCTCGACCCAGTCGACGACCCCGGTGATCCCACCGTCGAGCCAGAGCACGTTGCGCAGGTGGAAGTCGCGGTGCAGGAACGTCGGCTCGAACGCGGGGGGATCGGCGGCCAGGATCGAGAACGCCGCCTCCCACACGACGGGATCGGCTGCCCACGAGGGCACCACCCACTTCGCCGGCCAGGCCCAGGACTGGTAGTCGCGCGGCGGCGCGGGCGGCCTGGTGGCATGGATGTCGGCGAGCGCCGAGGCGAGCCGGCCTAGCCCCGCGTCGTCGATGCGGTCCTCGTCGACGGCGCCGGGCAGCAGGCTCATCAGGTGGGCGGGGTGACCGGCCAGCTCGCCGGCGACGTCGAGCGCGATCGAGCTCGGCGCCGGCACGGGGGAGTCGGACAGCAGCGCCTGCACGTGGCTCTCACGGGACGTGAGCTCGGCGCCGTGGGTGCGCCAGGGCTCGTTGGTCATCAGGCGGAGCACGCTGGCGCGTCCCGACTCGTCGTCGAGGCGCAGCATCGTGGAGGTCCAGCCACCGATGAGCGGCGTGGTCCGCGTCACCCGGTGCCCGAGCCGCGACTCGGCCCAGGCGACTCCCGGCCCGGTCACTGCGAGCGCGCGGCCAGCCACTCGACCAGGGGTCGTAGAGCCCGCCAGTCGCCGCGCACGCGCTCGACGAGGCCCGGACCGATGGCGTCCTCGCCGAAGCCGTAGGGGCGCCCGACGAACAGCTGCTTGCGGCGCAGGAGGTCGATGCGCGGATGCGTGGGGTCGTACCCGCGCGGGGCGGTCTTGAGCTGGTCGCCGCCGATCTCCCAGCCGTCCTTGTCGTAGGCCTTCAACAGGCGGGCCAGCTTGCGGCCCTCCTTCTCGTCGGCCATCGCCTCGCGGATCGCCGCCAGCCGCGGGCCGCCGGCCTCGTAGAACCCGGCGCCGACCCGCACCCCGCGAGGCGACAGCTCGAGGTAGTAGCCGGTCGACGGACCGACAGCGACGAAGGCGCCCTGATGGGTCTTGTACGGCGTCTTGTCCTTGGCGAAGCGCACGTCGCGGTAGGGGCGGAAGATCTTCGGAGCGCCGAACTCGGGGGTCAGCTCGGCGCACAGCTCCTTCATCGGGGCGGCCACCGCGTCGGCGTACACGGCCTTGTGCGCCTCCCAGAACGACTTGGTGTTGTCGACCTCGAGGTCGTCGTAGAAGTCGAGGGCCGCGGTCGGGAAGCCGGTGAACGTCACGCGTTCGAGCCTACGGCGCGACGGCGAAGACCTGCTCGTCCCCGCCGGCGCCGAACGCGCTGACGGTCAGGACGTTGCCCGCGCAGGCCGGCTTGCCGAGGAAGCCGGGACCGTCGCCGGGGGCTGCGTAGGCGACCTCGAGCGTGGCCTCGGGAGTCCAGCGCAGCAGTTCGGCGGGCTCGCCGCCGACCCCGTTGCGGGCGAAGTAGACGGAGTCGCCGCAGGGAGTCAGCGTGCCCGTCGCGCCCACACCCAGGTGGTACGTCGCACCGTCGGCGCTCGCCGAGAAGTCTCCGGCCTCCACCTGCTTCTCGTCGGGCAGCACCGACCAGACGGACCCGGTGTCGGTGGCGGCGATGTCCCAGCCGGTGCAGTCGGGCACGTTGGGGACCGGCTCGGCGATGCCGTCGGTGAGGGTGGCGAGCGTGCGGCACGACACCGGACGCGCGTCGTCGAAGGTCATCAGCGCGGTCGCCGTGCTGCTCGAGACGACGCCTGAGAACCCGTGCTTCGGCGGGGCGCAGTAGTCGACCTCGCCCTCACCCGAGGCAAGGTCGAAGGCCGCCAGGCAGTAGGCGTCCCGCGGTCCGGTGGTCGGGTAGTGGAGGGTGCCACCGTGCATCGCCCACGACCCGCCGGCTGCGGGGACGGGGGTGAGCTTGCGTCGGTCCCCGGTCGCCAGCTCCATGACGGTCGCCTGGGCGGGCCGAGCCTCCTGCTCGTCCTGCGCCACGACGACCAGCCACTCGTCGTCGAGGAGCACGTCGTCGATGCGCCGCCCCTGGCCCGCCTCGATGGAGCCGTGCGTGCCCGGTGCGTCGCCGTTGACGTCGGCGCGGGTGCCCTGGCCGGTGACCTGCACGGTCCAGCCGGCACCCTTGACCACGAGGTCCTCGGGGTCGAAGCCGGTGCTCTCCCAGTCGAGCAGGGCGGTGGTGGGCGTGACGTCGCCGGCCGGCGAGACGATCGTCGACGGGCTCTCGGTCGAGCTCGGGGAAGGACGCTGTGTCGGCAGGGCCCGCGGCTCGTCGTCGGCGCACCCGGCAAGCAGCCCCGTCAGCAGGGCCGCCGCCGCGCCGTACGCCGCGAGGCCCCGCATCAGACGCCGACGTTGTGCTGGAAGTGGGCCTTGTTGGCGCGGTACTGCTGGTAGGCCGACTGCCACTGCACCCGCTCGATGTAGGGCTCGCTCGGGTCGAACGCCTGCTGGTTCCACGGCTCGAAGTAGCTCAGCAGCGGCTCCCCGGTCGGGTTCTGGTCGTAGCCGCGACCGACCTGGAAGTGGCCGGAGGCGTCGTCGTCGAGGTAGGGGTAGTACTTCTTCACCAGCACCGGGTGCAGCAGCACGGGGGCCGTGTAGTCCGTGACGTGGCGCATCATCAGCAGGTACCACTGATCGAAGGTGAAGTCGCCGATGTCGAGCGTGACGAAGGTGCCGGCGTGCTCCGCGCGGTCCCAGCCGGTGTTGTTGTTGATGACCCGGACGACGTCGGTGATCGCCGAGCCGGCGCTCGACGTGCCGATCTTGCGCGCCCACTTCTTCTGCGGCTGCCGCTTCTGGCGCCACCCCCACGCCATCATCTGCATGGCGCTCGGGCCGCACCAGTAGTAGCGGCTCTGCTGCGCCACCTGGGTCTCGTCGAGCACGGTGGCGAGCTGCGGGTAGTCGGTCGCGGCCTTGGCCGTCGCGGCGGCCTCGTTGGCCGCTACCGTCGGTGCGGTCGAGGCTCCCCGGCGGGCCGCACTGGCCTCGGGGTGCGCAGCGGCGAAGCCGTCGGGCAGCGGTGCGCCCTGGATCTCGTGACGCAGCAGCCAGACCTTCGCCACCGAGCGGGCGGCGTCGGTGAGCTCGGCCCGCTCGCGACGCTCTCGTGCCTGGGGGCTCAGCTTCGCGATGCGCTGCAGGGCGGAGACGGCGTCGAGGTCGCCGGTGGTCTCGACCGCGGTGGTACGACGCGCGGCGATCGCCTGGGCGGCGTACGACATGCGGGCCTGCACCTGGGCCTGCGACTGCGTCGTCCAGCCCACGCCGAGGCAGTAGCGCTGGCCGTCGAAGCTGGCACAGCGGGCGGACCCGGCGGCGCTCGCACGGGCGCCCGGGCGGACGGCGCCGGCAGCGACCACGCGGTCGATCTCGGCCCGCATGGCCGGCGTGACCTGCCCGCGTCCAGCGGTGGAGCTGGTGCGGAACGCGGCGTCGCGACCGGACGGGGTCAGGCCGGGCTCGGTGCCGGCGTTGGGCAGGAAGGGTGCGACCGCGACGACGAGAGCGAGGGCTCCGAGCGCGATGGCCGCGGGCCTCGACAGGGTGGGCCGGGAGAGGGTGCGGCGGAGCATCTGGGGAAGACCTCGATCGTGGTGGTGGCGGTGCTGACGCCTCACTGTCCCCGACAGTCCCAAAAGGCGCAAGTGTCCCACCAGTCACATCTGTACCAGCGCAGCGACACGCCGCTGAATGACAAGGTTGTGATTCCGCCGGGCTCACGGGTCATGCCGGGTAGTCCAGTCGCCTTCGGTCGTCGAACCCCGGTCGGAACAACCGAAAGCGACTGGACTACTCCCGGGGGCGCGACATGTGCCGGGGA
>CAWAGL010000012.1:0-53606 GCA_963781515.1 uncultured Actinomycetota bacterium | reverse complement strand
GACTTTGGAGCGGATGACGAGATTCGAACTCGCGACATCGACCTTGGGAAGGTCGCGCTCTACCAACTGAGCTACATCCGCACGATGCGCGCCGATCGTATCAACGAGCCGGCGCGATCGGCTCCAGGGTCGGGCGTTTGGGCTGCACGCCGTCGCCGGACGAGCGTCCGGTCACCCGGCGGTGCACCCAGGGGCCGAGGAACTCACGGGTCCACCGGACGTTCGCGGCGACCTGCGCACGACGGGCCAGCGTCGGGATCAGCCGGGTCGGGTGCGGCTCCAGCGGGTGCTCGACGCCGAGCGCGTCGAGCACCGCCATCGCCAGGTGCTGGTGGCCGGCTGCATTGAGGTGCATCCGGTCGGTGTCCATGATCTGAGTCAGGTCGGCGGTGCGCATCCGCCACATGTCGACCACCGTGGCGCCGTGCGTGTCGGCGATCTCGCGGACCCACTCGTTGAAGATCGCCATCCGCCCGCGCACCGGTGCGTAGATGCCCGAGCCGCCCGGGTCGAAGATGGTGAACATGACCACTCGCGCGCCGGACGCGGTCAGCCGCCCCACGGCGTCGTCGTACGCCGCGGCGAGGGCATCGAGGTCGACCTTGGGGCGGAGCACGTCGTTGCCGCCCGCGTGGATCGTCACCAGGTCGGGGCCGAGCGCCAGTGCCGGCTCGAGCTGCTCGGCGATGATCGTGCGCAGCTTGCGGCCGCGGATCGCGAGGTTGGCGTACCCGAAGTCATCCGTCTCGGTCGCGAGCACCTCGGCGACCCGGTCGGCCCAGCCGCGCAGCCCGTTGGGGCGGGCCGGATCGGGGTCACCGACGCCCTCGGTGAAGGAGTCGCCGATGGCGACGTAGCGATGGATTGCCATGGCGCCATTGTCTCCGCCGCACCTCGACGGGCACCGAGTAGGGTGCCGTCGTGCTCCTCAGTGACCGCGACATCCTCGCCCAGATCGACGCCGGCCGGGTGGCCATGGAACCGTGGGATCCCGAGATGCTGCAGCCGTCGAGCATCGACGTCCGGCTCGACCGCTTCTTCCGGGTGTTCGAGAACCACAAGTACCCGCACATCGATCCGGCCGCCGATCAGGAGGACCTCACCCGCGAGGTCGAGCCGGAGGGGGACGACCCGTTCATCCTGCACCCGGGCGAGTTCGTGCTGGGCTCGACCTACGAGGTGGTCTCGCTGCCCGACGACATCGCGGCCCGCGTCGAGGGGAAGTCGTCGCTGGGCCGGCTCGGTCTGCTGACGCACGCCACGGCCGGCTTCGTCGACCCGGGCTTCTCGGGCCACGTGACGCTCGAGCTGGCCAATGTCGCGACGCTGCCGATCAAGCTCTACCCGGGCATGAAGATCGGCCAGTTCTGCTTCTTCCGGCTCACCTCGCCGAGCGAGCACCCCTACGGCTCGGAGAAGTACGGCTCGCGCTACCAGGGCCAGCGCGGCCCGACGCCGTCCCGCTCGTTCAAGAACTTCCACCGCACCAGCATCTGAGGCCCGGCGGCCGGCCGAGTGCTCAGCCGTCGAGCAGGTCGGCGGCGCGGCGCAGGTGGCGCGCGATCGACGTACGGCGCCGGGGCCGGACGGTCCGGGTGCGGACCGGGGTGCCGGCGATCCGCTCGTTGATCTTGTTGCGGGCGATGAGCTCGGCCTCGAAGGCGCTCTCGTGCATGACGGTGTCCCTGTCTGTGGGTTGAGGTCTGTGGGTTGGGGTCTGTGGGTCGGGTTCGGGAGTGATCCGGGGCTCAGACCTGGCGCAGCACGATGTTGCCGCTGGCGGTCTTGGCGCGGACCTCGACGTGGTCCTGGCCCTCCGCGGGCTCGCCGGTGCCCGCGAGGTCGGAGTCGATCCGGCCGCTGAGGGTGTTGATGTCGGTCCAGACCGGCGTCCCAGCAGGGATGCCGAGGCGTACGTCGCCCGACGCGCCCTTGATCGTGAACTTGCCGCGGCGGGCGGTGCTGACGACCAGGTCGCCGCTGCCCGTGGACAGGGCGACGTCGGCGTCGGCCTCGACGACGGTCACGTCGCCCGAGCCGCTCTTGACGGCGACCGGGGCGGCGGTGGTGCCGATCGAGACGTCGCCCGAGCCGGTCGAGATGGCGGCGCTGGCGTCGGCGTGGTCGACCTGGATGTCACCCGAGCCGCTCTTGATCCGGAGCTCGGCCGAAGCGGTCGCGACGCGGACGTCGCCCGATCCGGTCTCGATGACGCCCGGGCCGGTCAGGTCCTCCACCGCGATGTCACCGGATCCGGTCCGGAACTGACAGGCGGCGAGCGCGCCGTGGCAGGTGATGTCGGCGCTGCCGGTCCGGACCGTCGCTCGGCTCTCGTGGGGGACGGTGATCTCGACGTCGAAGGTGGGCTCGTGGCCGCCGAGGAAGCCCAGCCGGGTCTTCGGGCCGACGACGTGGACGGCCCGGCCCTCCTGGCTGACGGCGACGTCGTCGGCGTGCTGCCCCTCGACGACGACGGTGGTCTCGGAGGTGTCGGCAGTGCGGATCGCGACGCTGCCCTTGCTGATCTCGACGTACAGGTCGACGGGCGTGTCGGTGGTGAACGTGTGGTCGGTCATCGGGTCTCCTTCGGGCGTGCTCGGTCGGCGCGACCAGCCTGGCGCTGGCCCGCGGGTGGTGCTTGATGGAAGTTGCCGGCTACACCCAGCCGGACATCCGGCGGCTGCTCTTGCCGTGGTTGCTGAAGGGGTCGTTGCCCCCGAAGAACGGGATGCTCGAGAGGTCGACGTCGACCCGGATCGCGGAGTCG
Source organism: uncultured Actinomycetota bacterium (assembly GCA_963781515.1). Classification (GTDB taxonomy): domain Bacteria; phylum Actinomycetota; class Actinomycetes; order Propionibacteriales; family Nocardioidaceae; genus Nocardioides. Next base: position 50,839 of record CAWAGL010000012.1, on the reverse strand, counting down.
TTGGTGGCTGCGCGCACCACGCCGACCAGCCAGGTGTTGAGGCTGTGGCCAGCCTGGGCGGCCTTCTCCTCGGCGCGCGTCTTGACCGACTCGGGGATGCGGAGCGTGACCCGGGCCAGCCCGCCCTCGTCGGACTCCTCGGGCGTGGGCGGCGCCGGAGGCGGCGGCGGGAGCGGTGCCGCCGACGACGGCGCGGTCTGCACGACGAAGTCGAGCTCGCGGCCGTTGAGCCGCACGTCGACGCTGCCCGACGGCAGCTCGGTGGTGATCTCGGCCGCGGCCTGGCTGATGGCCTCCATCAGGGCCAGTCGGGTGGCCGGGTCGAGCGCGAACGCGAGTCGCTCGGCGGCGTTGCGGAGCTCCTCGCCTCCCGAGTCGGCCGCCGCCATGAGGTCACGGCGGAGGCTGTCGACGTACGGCGTGATGTCCATGTGCATCACTTTGACATCACCATGACGTCACGTCAAGTGATTCTGACGCCAGATGACGCCAAGATGACGTCAGTACGGCGTCAGAGCCAGCCGTGGTGCCGGGCGGTCAGGGCTGCCTCGACCTTGTTGCGGGTCCCGGTCTTGCCGATCGCGGCCGAGAGGTAGTTGCGCACCGTCGACTCGGACAGATGCAGGCGACCGGCGATGTCACCGATCGTGGACCCGTCCTCGGCCGCTGCCAGCACGTCGCGCTCGCGAGCCGTCAGCGGTGAGTGGGCCGCCCGCAGGGCGGCCCCGGCCAGCTCGGGGTCGATCACCGTCTCGCCGGCGACCACCCGCCGGAGCGCGTCGGCGAGGCCGTCGGCCGGACCGTCCTTGACCAGGAAGCCTCGGGCTCCGGCGGTCATCGCCCGCTGGAGATAGCCGGTGCGGCTGAACGTCGTCACGATCACGACCTTGCACTCCGGCAGGTGCGTCGCGAGCTCGGCTGCGTTGTCCAGCCCGCTGACGTGTGGCATCTCGATGTCGAGCAGCGCCACGTCGGGACGAGTCGCGAGGGCCCGCGGCACGACCTCTGCCCCGTCGGAGACCTCGGCCACGACCTCGAGGTCGCTCTCGAGCCCGAGGAGCACGGCGAGGGCGCCGCGCATCATCGCCTGGTCCTCTGCGAGCAGCACCCGGATCATCCGACCCCCTGCGGGATGCGGGCGGTGAGGCGGAAGCCGTCTGGCGTCGGGTCGACGTCGAGGCGGCCGCCGGCAGCGACCAGGCGGCGGCTCAGCCCGTCGAGTCCGCCCTCGCGCCCCACCCCGACGGCCGGACCGCCCACGCCGTCGTCGGCGACGGTCAGCACGAGCTGGTCGTCGGTGCCGCGCAGCTCGAAGCGGCAGCGCCCTGCGGCGGAGTGCCGCAGCACGTTCGTCGCCGCTTCGCGCACCACCCAGGCGAACGCGTCCTCCGCCTGCGCGGGCAGCGGTCCGTCGTACGTCGAGACCTCGGTGCGGATCCCTGCTGCGTCGAGCGCCATCCGGGCGCCATCGAGCTCGTCGACCAGGCTCAGGGCCCGCGTCGCGTCGACGGCCTCGCGCACCTGGACGAGTGCCTCGCGGCCGACCCGCTCGATGTCCGCCGCATGCGTCGCGGCGGCGCCGGGGTCGCGGTCGACGAGTCGGCGTACCGCCTCCGCCTTCACGACCATCACCGACAAAGTGTGGCCGAGCAGGTCGTGGAGGTCGCGCGAGAAGCGCTCCCGCTCATCGGCCACCGCCCGGCGAGCGAGCTCCTGACGAGTACGGCGCAGCTCCTCGATCGTCATGATCAGCCGCAGCACCGCGGCGTTGGCCAGTCCGGCGAGGAGGACGACGAACCCCTGGCTCCACATGCGCTGCGCGGAGTGTGGCTCGACCAGCCAGGCGGCCCACATGGACGCCGCGGCCACCGCGGGCAGCGCAGCGGCCAGCCATCGGCCGCGCAGCACCGACGGCACGGTGAGCGCGAGCAGGATCCAGGTGGGCAGCCACTGGCTGCCGTGCTGGGCGCCCGCGAACGTGGCCGCGACCAGCGTGGTCAGCGCCACGGACGGCGTGATCCCGCTCGTCAGTACGGCGGCTGCCGCGCACGCTGCCATGACCACGACCAGCCCGAGCTGGAACGCCACCATGGCGGCGCCGCCGTGCACGTCGAGCACCGGGCCGAGCAACAGCACCGGCGTCCAGATCAGCACCGACGCGTTGCGCTGCCAGGCGCAACCGACCGAGATTCGCACGGCTCTCACGCTACGCGCCGGGACTCGTCGGCGTGCGCCCAACGAAGGCCGAACAGCACGACGGCACCGACCACCAGGTGCAGCGACGTGAGCGCCATCCACGCGGTGGCGTCGCTTGCGCCGAACGGACCGACCAGCGAGAGCACCCACACGGCTGCCGCGAGCACGGTCCACCAGGTGCGCCCGCGCCGGCTCGCGGCCTCGAACGCCCGCAGGGCGAGGGCGCCCGCCACGGCCACGACCAGAGCGGTCGCGACGGCCGCACCGACGCCGACGTGGGTCAGGTCGGGGGGAGTGCCGACCACCAGCTCGACGTCTCCTACCGACGACCACAGCGCCCAGGCGACGAGTGCGGCCAGCATCGCCTCCAGCGCGATGGCCGCCTCCCTGAGCCAGGTCTGGTTCCTCATCTCGTGCCTCCTTCTCCTCGCCCTCCCTGGGCGACGTGCTCACGCTAGGAAGGGCAGGGTCATGTCGGGCAGGGGAGCATGTCGTGGATCCGTCGGTACAAATGTCCCTGCGCGAAACCCGGTTGCCGATGACCGCCGGGTGCGCGAGCGTGCCTCGCATGGATGGATTCGATCCGGCGAGCAGCTTCGTGGGCGAGACGGCCGAGCGGTACGACGACGAGCTGCGCGGCGACGAGGACGAGACCGTCGACTTCATGGTCGGCCTGGCGGGGGCCCGCCCGGCGCTCGAGCTCGCGATCGGCACCGGCCGGGTCGCCGTACCCCTGGCGGGACGCGGGGTCGAGGTCCACGGCGTCGAGCTCTCGCCCGACATGGTCGCCCAGCTGCGGGCCAAGCCTGCGGGACGCGCCCTGCCGGTGACGATCGGGGACATGGCCACGGTCGACGCGCCGGGCAGCGACTACGGCCTCGTCTACCTGGTGTTCAACACGATCCACAACCTGCTGAGCCAGGACGACCAGGTGCGCTGCTACGAGAACGCAGCGCGCCACCTCGCCCCCGACGGCGTCTTCGTCGTCGAGGCAGGCGTCCCGGATGCGTGGCTCAAGGGGCGCCGGCGGTTCGTCGACGCGGAGTACGTCGCCGCGGGTGAGGTCGTCCTCGACGTGACCAGCTACGACCCCGTGACCCAGGTCGCCGACGAGAACCATGTGCACCTCAGCGCCGCGGGGGTGCGGATGGGCCCGATCTCCCAGCGGTTGTCCTACCCCAGCGAGCACGACCTGATGGCCAGGATCGCCGGCCTGCGGCTGGTCCGACGGTGGGGCGGCTGGCAGGGTGAGGCGTTCACCGCGGACAGCCCGCGCCACATCAGCGTCTACTCGCGCTGATCGCTCCCGCCGGCTCCGGGACCGCCGCCGGCGCTGTGCGAGCCTGTGCGGGTGAGGAACCGGGCCACGGCAGCATTCCTTGCCCTCGGCGTCATCTGGGGCAGCAACTTCATCTTCATGAAGTGGGCCTCCGAGACGATCACGGCCGGACAGATCACCCTGCTGCGCGTGTTGTTCGGCTTCCTGCCCGTGTGCGCGTACGCCGTACTGCGTGGGGCACTCGACCGACACCACCTGCGACACGCACACCACTTCTTGGTGATGTCCCTGCTCGCCACGAGCGTCTACTACTTCGCGTTCGCCGCCGGGACCTCGCTGCTCCCGTCGGGGATCGCGGGGGCGCTCAGCGGCGCGATCCCCCTCTTCACGTTCCTCAGTGCCGCCCTGCTGCTGCGCAGCGAGCAGGTCACGGGCCGGCGACTGCTCGGGATCCTCGTCGGTTTCGGCGGTGTGCTGCTCATCGCACGTCCGTGGGCGACGACAGACCCTGTCGACACGACCGGCGTGGTGTACATGCTGCTCGGCTCGGCCAGCGTCGGCCTGTCCTTCGTCTACGCCAAGAGATTCCTCAGCGACCTCGACATCCCACCGGTCGCCCTCACGACCTACCAGATCGGGCTGGCGCTCCTGACGCTCCTCGTCATCACCGACCTGGACGGCGTCACCGCCATCGCGGAGGACGGCCGGGCGACCCTCGGCCTCGTGATCGGCCTGGGCATCCTCGGCACCGGGGTCGCGTACATCCTCTACTACTTCATCGTCGACCATCTCGGGGCCGTCGCCGCGTCGAGCGCCACCTACATCCCCCCGGTCGTCGCCCTCGCCATCGGCTGGCTCCTCGTCGGCGAGCCCCTCGACATCTGGGACGCGACCGCGGTGGTCCTGATCCTGGCCGGGGTCGTCGTTCTCCGGAGCGGACGGGCTCTGCCGGCAGCCCCGGCCTGAATCGGGGCTTCGTCGCTGCCGTTGACAACCTCGCGCCGAGCGCCTACAATCGAACACAAGTTCGAGTCAACATGTCGACGCTGATGGGCTCGGCCCGGACCACCCTGGGTGGTTCGCCTCTCACAGGCGTGCTGTGTCGAGACCGTGGGATGCCGGCTGCTGTTGCCGGTCACGTTCTCCGACCCGTGCTGGAGGTGGCTCTCGATGACGTTGTGGCAGACCCCGTCGCGGCCGTTGGTGTCCGGGCTCGCCGGCGTGCATGCGGGTGTGGGCCAGGTGGCGGGGGTGTCGTTGGTGGCGTTGGCCGATGGTGAGGTCGCCACCGCGCTGGTCGAGCTGGGCCGGTTGGGGGCCCGGGTCCGCGAGCTCGAGCTGAGGGTCGCGGCCGAGGCCGACCGGCGCCGGTTGGGGGAGGTGACGGGTGCCGCGTCGACCGCGGTGTGGTGGGCGGTGTCCACCGGGCAGACCCGGGCCGGCGCCCGACGCGCGATGACCATGGCCCGGGCGTTGGACTCAGATCGGCATGCCCCGGTCCGGCACGCCCTCGCCCGCGGCGAGGTGCTGACCGACCAGGCCCAGGTGCTGGTCGAGGCCATCGAGGCACTGCCCCGCACCGTGGAGGTGGCGGTGGTCGACCGGGCACAGTCCCGGTTGCTGGGCCTGGCGGCCGATCACGACGCGGGAGCGTTGCGGGTCCTGGGTCGGCGGATCCTCGACGTGGTCGCCCCCGAGGTCGCCGAGGCCGAGGAGGCCCGCCAGCTCGCCGCCGAGGAGGCCCACGCCGAGGCGACCACCCGGTTCACGATGGCCGACGACGGCCACGGCCGCTGCCACGGCCGGTTCACCGTGCCCACGGTGGTGGGGCAGATGCTCCGCAAGCAGCTCCTCGCGCTGGCCGCACCCCGCCACCGGTCCGCCACCCACGCCACGGCGTCTGATCCCGCCGAGCCGGTGCCGACGGGGTTGCGGCTGGGGCACGCGTTCGCGGAATGGGTCGAGACCTACCCCGCCCAGCACCTGCCCACCAGCGGGGGTGTCTCGGCCACCGTGGTCGTCACGATGACCCTCGAGACCCTGCACGGCGCCCTGGGCGCCGCGACCCTCGACACCGGTGCCCGGCTCAGCGCCGGCCAGGCCCGGCGGCTGGCCTGCGAGGCCGGCCTCGTGCCGGCCGTGCTGGGCGGGGAGTCCCGGGTCCTCGACCTCGGCCGGACCCGACGGCTCCACGACAAACCCCAACGCCTCGCGATGGCGCTGCGCGACGGTGGCTGCACCGCCGAGGGCTGCGACATGCCACCAGGCCTGTGCCACGCCCACCACGACATCGCGTGGTCACACGGCGGACCCACCAGCCTCGACAACGGACGACTCCTCTGCCACCGACACCACCGCCTCGCCCACGACCAGCGCTACACCACCACCCACACCCCCGCCGGCACGATCACCTTCCACCGCCGCGAGTGAGACGTCGATCAGAGGTCGAACAATGATCCGGACTCGTTGATGTCCACGTCCGATCGCGGAGTGTGTACGTCGCCGGACGGCTTCGGCTGTTCGGCCGTTGCAGGCTCTGCCAACTCGTCGTCGTTCTCGACCTGCGGGTCACCGTCGCCGTCTGCTTCGGTCTCGAGCGGGTCCTCCGCGTCGGCCTCGGGCTCCGGTGCGGCCGCACTGGCCTCGACCTGGTCGTCGAAGCCGAAGGTGGCGGCCTGGCTCAGGGCCGCGCCTGCCGAGAGGGAGTCGTCGGACTCGGCCGGCTCTTCGTCCGACTCGTGCTCTGCAACCGGACTCGATGGCCTTGCCTCGGTCGTCGACACAGCGGCTGGTGCCGCCGGTTCGGGAGCGGTGATGTCGAAGAGGGATCCACCCTCGGGGATGCTCGTCTGAGGCGTGGCCGCTGGTGCGGGCGCAACGGCCTCGGATGGCTCCGGGTCCGGCGCAGGCTCGGAGTCGGGCTCGGCCTCGGGCTCGGACTGCGGCTGCGACGCGGACTCGGGTTCGGGCTCGGGCTCGGCAACCGTGGTGTCGGATTCGGGCTCCGCCTCTGCCTCCGGCTCGGACGCGGATTCGGGCACGGACGCGGCCACTGGTGCCGCCGGTTCCGGAGCGGTGATGTCGAAGAGGGATCCACCCTCGGGGATGCTCGTCTGAGGCGACGCCGCTGGTGCGGGCGCAACGGCCTCGGATGGCTCCGGGTCCGGCGCAGCTCCGTCGACTCGGACTCGGACTTCGGCTCTTGCGCAGGCTCGGACTCGACCGGTTCCATCTTCGTCGCGGGCTGCGGGGCCGCAGGTGCGGCGGGCGCAGACACCGGCTCGGGCGACGCGATGTCGAACAGCGAGCCGGAGGACGCTGCTGGAGCCGGCTCAGGTTGCGCAGCCGCCTGCGCTGCGGGCTCGACCTGTGCCGACGAGTCCTCGGCCAGCTGCGGGGCAGCCGGGGTGTCGGTCGCGGCGACGTCGAAGAGCGACCCGCTGGAGGCGGGCGCTGCGGGCTCGGTCTTGGCTGCCGGCTTGTCCTCGGTGGCTGGCGTCTCGTTGCCGACGTCGAAGAGCGACCCGCTGGAGGCGGGCGCTGCGGGCTCGGTCTTGGCTGCCGGCTTGTCCTCGGTGGCCGGCGTCTCGTTGCCGACGTCGAAGAGCGACGAGCCGCCGCTCGCCTTGGCAGCAGGCCCGACGTCGGCGGTCTCGGTGACGGTCTCGTCGGTCTGCGTGACGTCGCCGGGCTCGGGCTCGGCCTTGGTGGCTTCGTCGTCCGACGTGGAGTCCGACGTGGAGTCCGACGTGGAGACCGACGAGGTCTGGCCGGCAGCGGCAGCGGCGGCCTGGGCAGGGACGTCGGACTTCTTCGTGCGCGTAGCGGACTCGCCCCTGACCGAGGCGAGCAGCATCTGCGCGACGTCGAGGACCTCGACCTCCTCGCGGGCGTTGCCGTTGGCCTGCTCGGAGGTCAGCCCGTCGGAGAGCATCACCCGGCAGAAGGGGCAGCCGACGGCGATCTGGTCGGCGCCGGTGCCGACGGCCTCCTTGGTGCGGTTGAGGTTGATCCGCTCGCCGATCTTCTCCTCCATCCACATCCGGGCGCCACCGGCGCCGCAGCAGAAGGACTTCTCGGAGTTGCGCTCCATCTCGGCGTACTCCGCGCCGGGCAGCACCTGCAGCAGGTCGCGCGGCGGGCTGTAGACCTGGTTGTGCCGACCCAGGAAGCACGGGTCGTGGTAGGTGATCTTGCGCGGCGAGGCGCCCGCGCCGTCCTTGACCGGCGTCAGCCTGCCCTCGCGGACCAGCCGGTTCAGCAGCTGGGTGTGGTGGACGACCTCGAGCTCGACACCGAACTCCTTGTACTCGTTCTTGAGCGTGTTGAAGCAGTGGGCGCAGGTCGAGACGACCTTCTTGACCTGGTACTCCTTGAACGTCTCCACGTTCTGCGCGGCCAGGCCCTGGAACACGAACTCGTTGCCGGCACGCCGCGCGGGGTCGCCGGTGCAGGTCTCGCCGTTGCCGAGTACGCCGAAGCTCACGCCCGCCATGTCGAGGAGCTCGGCCACGGCGCGGGTGGTCTTCTTGGCGCGGTCCTCGTAGGCGCCGGCGCAGCCCACCCAGAACAGCCAGTCCACCTCGTCGAGGGACTCGATCGAGTCCCCGACCACCTTGACCTCGAACGGCAGGTCCTTGGCCCAGTCCATCCGGGCAGTGGTGGACATGTTCCACGGGTTGCCCTTGTTCTCCAGGCCCTTGAAGAGCTGGTTGAGCTCGGCCGGGAAGTTCGACTCCACCAGCACCTGGTGCCGGCGCATGTCCATGATGTGGTCGACGTGCTCGATGTCGACCGGGCACTGCTGCACGCACGCACCGCAGGACGTGCAGTTCCACAGCACGTCGGAGTCGATGACCGCCGAGCCGTCGTCGGGGTTGTAGAACCAGCCGTCGCCCGTGTCGCCGACCAGTGGGCGCTGGGCCTCCCGGGCGAGCACCTCGTCGTTCTCGAGCAGCGCGGTGGCGGCCTCGCTGCCCTCGCCGCCGGCCTGCACGTACGGCGCCTTGGCATACGCGTGGTCCCGCAGGGCGGTGATGAGGAGCTTGGGGGAGAGCGGCTTCTCGGTGTTCCAGGCCGGGCACTGCGACTGGCAGCGGCCGCACTCGGTGCAGGTCGTGAAGTCGAGGATCCCCTTCCAGGAGAAGTCCTCGATCTTGCCCACGCCGAGTGTGGAGTCCTCGTCGAGCTCCTCGATGTCGTCGAGGGTGACCGGCACGCCCGCGGAGGTGAGCGGCTTCATGGCACCCAGCGCGGTGCTGCCGTCGGACTCGCGCTTGTAGAAGATGTTGAACCACGCGGTGAAGCGGTGCCAGGCGATGCCCATGGTCAGGTTGCGGGCGATCACCATCAGCCAGACCATCGCCAGCGCGATCTTGAACATCGCGATGAAGTAGATGAGGTTCTCCAGCGAGCCGGGCGAGACGGGGTAGAGCGCGTCCCCGAGCCACGACGAGATCGGGTAGTGGGCGCGGCCGACCTCCTCGTCGAGCTTCCACTCCGCGGCGCGGACGAACAGGATCGCGGCACCCTCCAGCAGGGCCAGCGCCTCGACGAAGTACGCCTGCCACATGGTGGAGCCGAAGAAGCGGCTCTGGCGGCCCTCGTTGCGGGGGTGGTGCCTCTGGCGGTAGACGATCAGGTAGACGATGCCGATCGTGCTGAGCAGCCCGATGAGCTCGCTGAACCACTCGAACGGGTACCAGTGGCCGACGACGCGGCCACGCGAAGTCGGGCTCGAAGAGCTGGAAGTACGCCGCGAGCACCGCGGTGCTGAGGAAGATGAACGCCGCGAAGACGAACCAGTGCATGACGCCGACGACGGTCCACTGGAGCATCCGGGTGTGGAGCACCGTCTCCTTGAGCATCGTGCGCGGTGCGGCCCACCGGGTTGTCGCTGCGACCCGGTGCCGGCTGGCCGGTGCGGATCACCGCGAGCATGCTGCGCACGGCCGGCACCAGCAGGGCGAGCGCGGCAACCGTGAGCCCCAGCGAGACGGCGATGGCGAAGATCTGCATGAAGGCGGTGCTCCTCGTTCAGGCGGTCTGACGCCCGGTCGCCGGCCGTCAGGCGGAGCCTATTGCGGCGTACGTCGCCACGGCAGGGCTCGCGCAGGTGAGAAGAATCCTACGGGTGGGTAACCGCCGCCGCGATGAGGTCCCCGGCGCCGTGCGGAGTGGGCTCAGAAGGCGTTGCGCTTGCGCAGCGGCCCCGGACGGCCGTCCGGGTCATGCATGACGAGGTACGCCGGCAGAGCGAGGCGGCGCGCGAGGAAGCCGACCTTCGGCGGTTCGAGGCTGCGCAACCGCCCCGCCGGCTTCGGGCCGACCTGGCCGCCGGCGTACCAGGCGTCGAGACGGGCGGCGGTGTCGCGGAAGACGGCGAACATGCCCTGGGTGTCGACGCAGTCGTCCATGGAGCCGGGCTGGTCGGGGTCGCGGTCGAGGTGCTCGGCGGCCAACGTCAGCCGCAGGTCGCGCGCGTGGGCGCCGGCCGTGTCGACCACCACCGCCGAGAGCTCGGAGTCGTGGGTCCACGAGCGCCTGTTGAAGTTGTCGGAGCCGATGGAGGCCCAGGCGTCGTCGACCAGGCACACCTTGGCGTGCACGTAGATAGGCGTGCCGGCGGCGTTCTCGACGCCGTACACGGCCACCCGGTCGGGGGCGGCGTTCCGCATGGCCAGCATGGCCCGGCGACGGCCGAGCTGTTGGGGGGTGCGGCCGAGGGGGCCCTCGAGGTCGGGATAGGTCGGCACGACCGCGATGACGTGCAGGTCGGGGTTGTCGCGCAGCGCCCGGGTGAACACGTCGGCGACGTGATGACCCCAGAGGTACTGGTCCTCGATGTAGACCAGCCGCTGCGCCTGCGTCACGGCCTTCGTGTAGCCACGGGCGACGCTGCGCTCCCCGCCCCGCGCGAACGGGTAGTCCCGTCCGTGCCGCAGGTTGGGGTAGGTGCGCAACAGCTGGACGGCGTGGGTGCCGCCGTCGACCGCAGGCGGGGGCGGCGCCTGTGCGGGCAGCGGGTCGGGGTCCATGTCCATGCCGAAGAGGCGGTCCTTGGCGAAGATGACCGGGTTGCGGCTCAGCGGCGTCGGGTCCTCCCACCGCTCACGGAAGACGGTCTCGACGTCGTGCACGGCCGGCCCGGAGATCGCGCCCATCACGTCGTGCCACGGCGGCGTCTCGCCGTACTCCTCGGCCATCACGTCGAGGGCCTGCGGATCGCCGTGATGAAAGATGTCGTCGCGGCGGGAATGGCACAGGTCGATGCCTCCGACGTAGGCCACGTCCCGGGTGGGGTCGTCCTGGTAGCGGATCAGGAGCATCTTCTGGTGGTGGGATCCTCCGGTGCGCACGCGCATGTCGAGCAGGGCCTCGGCGCCGCGGTCCTGCAGCTGCTTGCCGAGGCGTCGGTTGACCTCGGAGGTGAACCCGAACCACTGTGAGTGCGAGCGCCACACCAGGCCGCGCACGTCGACGCCGCGCTCGTCGGCCCGCGCGAGCACCTCGACCACCTCGCTGCCCGGTTCACCGGTGAGCCGCTCGTCGCCGTCGCCCTGCCAGTCGGTGAAGAAGAGCAGGTCACCCGCGCGGGTCCCCTCGATGCGCTCGAAGAGCTCGGCGAAGTACGTCGCCCCGTGGATCAACGGCCGGACGTGGTTGCCCTCCGACCAGGCCTGGTCGCCCGGGTGCTGGTCGTCGAGGACGGTCTGGTCGTTGGCGCGCTCGCGTTTGCCGAGGAACCAGTACGCCGGGTCGGGTGTCGTGTCGGTCACGCTCCCACCTTGCCGCACCACGGGCGTCTGTGGGGAGCGAGCGGCGTCGAGCGGGACGACAGGGTCGAGGAGCTCGCCTCAGAGCACGCTGGCAGGCGACCCGTTTCGGGAGACGTGCGTCACATCAATGACCCGCTCCGCAAAGACTGTTACCGGTTTGTGGAACGGGTGTGGACGGTCGTTGGACGACCGAATGTGACGATCATTGCGTCGGTCTCAGCGGACCGACGTCGAGTGCTCGGGCCGGGGGGTCCGCGGTCTCGCCAACAAGGCGAGGCTGATTGGAGCATCGTTCGAGTTGGGGAGATCGCCCATGTCGTCAGTGTCAGTTCGTGCGCGCAAGTATCTACTGCGCCTCGTTGCCATCCTCGTGGTCGCGGTAGGCGTTCCGGTCATCATCGCCGGACCGGCCAGCGCCCATCACCCTGAGATCACCGTGCGTGGACTGCAACGGCGCGGTGTCTTACACCGCGCGTCCTGGAAGGGTCCACCGAGCCCAGCGCACCAACCCGGACATCCGGGTCTCGACTCGACGGCGGCGCCCGACCTACGCCCGGTCAAGTGGCGCCTTCAACAGGCGAACAACTACAGTTCTCGGGCACCTTCGACATCGGCTCCGCGCCGTCGGTGAAGATCAAGGTCCTCGACGTGCCAAGTGGGGCTCCGGCGCCAACGGTGGCAACTCGCGTGACCACCCTCTTCGCGCCCACCAACTGCGGCACCGACGTGGTCGTCACCAACACTGCGACCGAGACCACCGTCTCGGTCACCAACACCGGCGTCGCGGCAGACCTACACCGTGAGCATCAGCCCGGCCAGCGAGGCGACCAAGTCCCTCACCGGCGGGGCCAGCGTCAGGTGAAGTTCACCGGCCTCGTGGAGGACACCACCTACACCGTCACCGTCAATATCGGCACGGCAGCACCGTGGTGAAGACCGAGACCTTCACCGTCGACTGCAACAAGCCGACCGCCAAGGTCGACAACGACTGCACTCAGGCCACCGTCCGCCTCGACAACCCCGGCAACAACGCCACCATCTTCATCGTCACCGTCAACGGCAAGGCGACCGACGTACAAGGTCAAGAAGAACAAGTCGACACGCATCCGTCGACGTCGTCGAGGACTCGTCCAACACCGTCAAGGTCACCTGGAACGGGACCACGCTCGCACGAGCACCTTCACGTCGACTGCGAGAAGCCGACCGCCAAGATCACCCCCACCTGCACGGGCTACACCGTCTTCCTCGACAACCGCGTGTCCACGACGGCGGAAGTTCGTCGTCACCGTCAACGGCACGACCACCAACTTCACGGTCACCAAGGGCGAGACGCGCACCGAGACCGTGTCCGGCTTCGACGAGGGTGACTCGCTCACCATCACCGTGGCGATCGACGGCGACGTGCTCGACACCGCATCCTTCACGATCGACTGCGTGCAGCCCGCCGCCGTGATCAAGCACGACTGCACGGGCTACACCGTCAGCCTCGACAACCGGGCCTCGAAGGTGGACGTCGACTTCACCGTCACCGTCAACGGTGCCGCGAAGACCTACACGGTCAAGGCCGGGGACACCGCGAAGGCGACCGGACCCGTCGTCGAGGACCAGGCGACCACGATCACCGTGTCCGTCGGCAAGGACACGATCAAGAGCGAGAAGTTCACCGAGGACTGCGAGCAGCCCAGGCCACGCTCACCCAGGACTGCACGTCGTTCACGATCTTCCTCGACAACTCCAAGAGCAACGTCGACGCGACGTACCTCGTCACGATCAACGACACGACGACCGAGCACGTTGCCGGCAAGACCACCAAGTCCATCGTGACCCCGGCTGCCGAGGACTCCTCCCGCACCGTCAAGGTCGTCTTCGACGGCACCACCCTGGTGGACCGCACGGTGAAGATCGACTGTGAGGAGCCTGCCGCTCAGATCACGCACGACTGCACCGGCTACACCGTCATGCTCGACAACTGAAGTCCTCGGTCGCGGTGACGTTCACGGTCACCGTCAACGGTGTCTCGACTCCGGTCTCGGTGCCGGCCAACGACAAGAAGACCGTCACGGGCGACGTCGTCGAGGACGAGCCGACCACGATCGCGGTGAGCGTCCGCGAGGACACCATCAAGTCCAAGACGTTCACCGTCGACTGCGAGAAGCCGGCCGCCAGCATCTCCAGCGACTGCACCTCCTACACGATCGTGCTCGACAACTCGAAGAACAACGTCGACGCCACCTACACCGTGACCGTCAACGGCGAAACCACCACCCACGTGGTCGGCAAGACGCCCGAGACCATCACCGGTGACGTCGCCGAGGGTTCGAAGAACGCGATCGAGGTCGTCTCCGGCGACGTCAAGCTGGCGAGCAAGACCTTCACGGTCGACTGCGTCAAGATCGAGCACGACTGCACGACCTACACCGTCACGCTCGACAACACGACGTCCGACGTGGCCACGACGTTCGTCGTGACCGTGAACGGCACGCCGGCCACCCACACGGTGGACGCCGGCGAGAGCGTCGACGTCACGGGACCCGTCGTCGAGGACGAGGCCACCACGATCACGGTGACCTCCGGCGACAAGACGATCGAGAGCGAGACCTTCACCGAGAACTGCGAGCAGCCCGCCGCGACCATCACCTCGTCGTGCGTCGACTACACCGTCACGCTCGACAACGGTGACTCCACGGTGCCCGTCGACTTCACGGTGACGGTCAACGGCGTCGACACGGTGTACACGCTCGAGGCAGGCGAGACCCGCTCGATCGTGACCCCGGCGGCCGAGGGCTCGACGTACGACGTCGCGGTCACCAGCGGCACCACGCTGCTGGCGGAGAAGGTCATCGTGATCGACTGCGCCAAGCCGGCGGCCACGGTGACGCACACCTGCACCGACTACACCGTGACGCTCGACAACACGGCCTCGACCATCCCGGTCGAGTTCACCGTCACCGTCGACGGCACTCCCTCCAAGGAGACCGTGCCGGCCGGCGAGACCAAGACGCTGACCGGTCCGGTGGCCGAGAACTCCTCGCACATCATCTCGGTGGCCAGCGGCGGCGTGTCGCTCGCTGAGTCGGCGTTCACCGTCGACTGTGTCCAGCCGGCTGCGGTCGTCACCAACGACTGCACGTCGTACACCGCGACCCTGAACAACGTCGGGTCCTCCGTCCCGGTCGAGTTCACCGTGGTCGTCAACGACGCCAGCCAGGTCGTCACCGTGCCGGCCGGTCAGACCCAGGTCGTGACCGGTCCGGTGGTCGAGGACGGTGCCTACACCGTCACGGTCTCCGCTGGCGGCGCCCAGATCGCCACCAGCAGCTTCACGGTCGACTGTGTCTCGGCCGGTGGCGGTGGCGCCAGCGGCGGCGGCGGCAACGACAACGCCGGCACCAGCGGTGGAAGCGGTGGAAGCGGTGGAAGCGGTGGCAGCGGTGGAGCCGGCGGCGGCACCACCACCAGCCCGACCACCGATGCGGGTGGCCTGCCGGCCACCGGTAGCCCGGCCCTCCTCAGCCTGGCGCTGCTCCTCGGTCTCGCCCTGGTGACCGGCGGTGGCCTCCTGGTCGCCGGCGACCGTCGCCGGGTGCGCACCAGCTGACACATCCTCAAGACCGCCGGCCCGGCTCGTACCCACGAGTCGGGCCGGCGGTCTTTCGGCGTGTCAGCGGCCGGACAGCCGCCGGCTCAGGAGCCGCGCAGCCTGGCGGACCGCCCCGGCGGTCACCGCGGGGCTGCGGTCCTCGTCGACCGGCCAGGTCACCGCGACGGCGGCGACGGGATGCTGGTTGTGGTCGAGCACGGCGGCCGCCACGCTGGCGAAGCCCGGCGTCACCTCACCGTCCTCGACGGCGTACCCGCGCTGACGGGTGTCGCTCAGCAGGGTCCGCAGCGCGGTGAGCGAGCTCGGGCCGTGACCGTGGCGCGCGACGAACGCCCCCTTGTCGGGATACAGCGCCCGGACCTGGGCGGCCGGCAGTGCGGCCAGGATCGCGCGGCCGCTGGCGGTGAGGTGGGCGGGCAGCCGGACCCCCACGTCGGTCACCAGGGGTGGCCGCCCCGGCACCCGTTCCTCGAGCACGTAGAGCACGTCTCGCCCGTGCGGAACGGCGAGGTGCGCGGCGCAGCCGGTGCTGTCCACCAGGGACGTGAGGTTGCGGCGCGCCAGCCGCTGGAGCGGTGCCTGCCGGGCGTAGCCGCTGCCGACCTCGAACGCCGCGACGCCCAGGCCGTAGCGATGCTCGTCGGTCAGGTGGACGACGAAGCTCTCGTCGATCATCGCGTTGAGCAGGTGGTACGCCGTGGAGCGCGGCAGGTCGCAGGCGCGCATGATCCGGTCGAGGGGCACCGGGTCGGGCTGGCTGGCCAGGAACCGCAGCACCCGCAGCGTCTTCGTCGCGGCGGGGACCTGGCTCATGTCCGCATCCTGCCCCAGCCCCGGCTCACCCGGCGGTCAGGCGCGATGGCTGCCCGGCTCGCCCGCCTCGGTGGGTCCCTGGGCGTCGTCCGCAGGACGCGAGGTGACGGTCTCGGGTGACGAGGTCGTCGTGTCGTCCAGGATCGTGTGCGGCGAGTAGTCCGCGGCCTTGGTGTCGACCGCGGGGTCCAGCCGGTCGGCGGCTCGGATCTGGTCCTCGTGGGCTGCCTGCTGCTGGGTCAGGTCCTGCTTCGCCTCGCCCGCGCGCTCCTCGGCCCGCTGCGCCTCGCGGCGAGCTCGCTCGGCCTCCGCCTCCGTCGCGGTGGCCCGGGCCAGGGCGTCGGGGATCTCGGCCGCCGCACGGGCGTCGGCCTGCTCGCGCAGCTGGGTGGCGCGGACGGCGTTGTCCCGGTGGGTCCTCCGGCGCATCGACAACGTGACCAGCCCGATGATGGCGAGCACGACGATGATGGCGATCACGGTCAGGATGGTTGTGGTGGTGTCCATCTCGAGTTCCTCCCTCCGCGCGGCAGCCGTTGCGCTGCCGTGCCAGTGAGCCACCGTGCCACACCCGGTCGGGGCCGGGTACCTCCGCTCGGATGGAGTCTGGAATCCGAGACGGAGTGCTCTGGGCAGGTCTGGCCCGTCGTGACCCGGGAGGCTTGTATGGAGCCATGGTTGCGACGACTCACCCCCCCGTGCCCGTGGGCACCGGCCCCGTCTCCTTCTCCGAGCTGGTGGCCGTCGCGCGCGACGGAGCGCCGGTCGCGCTGACCGAGGAGGCCGGTGTCGCCATCGACCGGGCGCGTGCGGTCGTCGAGGAGCTGGCGGCCGCCCCGACGCCGGCGTACGGCATCTCGACCGGCTTCGGTGCGCTGGCGACCCGGCACATCCCGACCGAGATGCGTGCCCAGCTGCAGCGCTCGCTGGTGCGCTCGCACGCGGCCGGCTCCGGCCCCGAGGTCGAGCGCGAAGTGGTGCGCGGCCTGATGCTGCTGCGCCTCTCGACACTGGCGACCGGGCACACCGGCGTCCGTCGTGAGACCGCGCAGCTCCTCGCCGGCCTGCTGACCCACGGCATCACGCCGCTGGTCTACGAGTACGGCTCGCTCGGCTGCTCGGGGGACCTGGCGCCCCTGTCGCACTGTGCCCTGGCGCTCATCGGGGAGGGCGAGGTCCGCGACGCCTCCGGCGAGCGGATGCCGGCCGCCGACGCCCTGGCCGCGGCCGGGCTCGAGCCGGTCGAGCTGGTCGCCAAGGAGGGCATCTCGCTGATCAACGGCACCGACGGGATGCTCGGCATGCTGGTCTTGGCGATCACCGACCTGGAGATGCTCGTGCGCACCGCGGACATCTCGGCGGCGATGTCGGTCGAGGGCCTGCTCGGCACCGACCGCGTCTTCGCCGCAGAGCTGCAGGCGATCCGGCCGCACCCCGGCCAGGCCAAGTCCGCGGCCAACCTGACCGCCCTCCTGGCCGACTCCGGCATCGTCGCCTCCCACCGTGGCCCAGACTGCAACCGCGTGCAGGACGCCTACTCGCTGCGTTGCTCGCCCCAGGTGCACGGCGCGGTGCGCGACACGATCGGACACTGCGCCTCGGTCGCCGGCCGTGAGCTCGAGTCCGCCGTCGACAACCCCGTGGTCCTGGCCGACGACGGCCGGGTGGAGTCCAACGGCAACTTCCACGGCGCCCCGGTGGCCTACGTGCTCGACTTCCTGGCGATCGTGGCCGCCGACCTGGCCTCGATCAGCGAGCGGCGTACCGACCGGTTCCTCGACAAGGCCCGCAACCACGGGCTGCCGCCGTTCCTGGCCGACGACCCCGGCCTCGACAGCGGGCTGATGATCGCGCAGTACACCCAGGCCGCGATCGTCTCGGAGATGAAGCGGCTGGCCAACCCGGCCAGCGTCGACTCGATCCCGTCGAGTGCCATGCAGGAGGACCACGTCTCCATGGGGTGGTCGGCCGCCCGCAAGCTGCGCCGGGCGGTGGACGGGCTGTCGCGCGTCATCGCCATCGAGGTGCTCACCGCCGCGCGCGCGCTCGACCTGCGCGCCCCGCTGGAGCCGTCGCCGGCCACCGGTGCGGTCGTGTCCCTGCTCCGGTCGTCGGGTGTGCAGGGCCCCGGCACCGACCGGCACCTGTCCCCGGAGATCGAGATCGCGGTCTCCCTCGTCCAGTCCGGCGCGGTGCTGGCCGCCGCCGAAGCCATGATCGGAGAACTCAAGTGAACGACAACCCCAGGCTCCCCATCCACGCCGCCACCGGGACCGAGCTGAGCTGCCGCTCGTGGCAGACCGAGGCCCCGCTGCGGATGCTGATGAACAACCTCGACCCGGCCAACGCCGAGCGGCCCGAGGACCTCGTCGTGTACGGCGGCACCGGCAAGGCCGCGCGCAACTGGGAGTCCTACGACGCGCTCGTCCGCACGCTCCGCACGCTCGGTGACGACGAGACGATGCTGGTGCAGTCCGGCAAGCCCGTCGGCGTGATGAGGACCAACGAGTGGGCGCCGCGCGTCCTCATCGCCAACTCCAACCTGGTGGGCGACTGGGCCAACTGGGAGGAGTTCCGCCGCCTCGAGGACCTCGGGCTCACGATGTACGGCCAGATGACCGCCGGCTCGTGGATCTACATCGGCACGCAGGGGATCCTCCAGGGCACGTTCGAGACGTTCGCTGCGGTGGCCGACAAGCGGTTCGACGGGACCCTCGCCGGGACGATCACGCTGACCGCCGGCCTCGGCGGCATGGGTGGTGCGCAGCCGCTGGCCGTGACCATGAACGACGGCGTCGCGATCTGCATCGACGTCGACCAGACCCGCATCGAGCGACGCATCGAGCACCGCTACCTCGACGTCCAGGCGGACTCGCTGGAGGACGCCGTGGCCAGGGCGGTCGCCGCCCGGGACGCGCGCGAGCCGCTGTCGATCGGCGTGCTGGGCAACGCCGCGGACATGTTCCCGGCCCTGCTCGCGAGTGGCGCACCCATCGACATCGTCACCGACCAGACGTCGGCGCACGACCCGCTGTCCTACCTGCCCGCCGGGGTGGCGTTCGAGGACTGGCGCGACGCCGCCGCGCGCGACCCGGAGGGCTTCACCAAGGACGCCCAGGCCTCGATGGCCGTGCACGTGCGCGCGATGGTGGAGTTCCAAGACGCCGGCGCCGAGGTCTTCGACTACGGCAACTCGATCCGCGACGAGGCCCGCAAGGGCGGCTACGACCGGGCGTTCGAGTTCCCCGGCTTCGTGCCCGCCTACATCCGGCCGCTGTTCTGCGAGGGCCGCGGCCCGTTCCGCTGGGCCGCGCTGTCGGGCGACCCGGCCGACATCGCCGCCACGGACAAGGCGATCCTCGAGCTGTTCCCCGACAACGAGCGCCTGCACAAGTGGATCAAGATGGCCGGCGAGCGGGTGTCCTTCCAGGGGCTGCCGGCACGGATCTGCTGGCTGGGCTACGGCGAGCGCCACCTGGCCGGGCTGAAGTTCAACGAGATGGTCGCCTCCGGCGAGCTCAAGGCGCCGATCGTCATCGGTCGCGACCACCTCGACTGCGGCTCCGTCGCGTCGCCGTACCGCGAGACCGAGTCGATGCTCGACGGCTCCGACGCCATCGGCGACTGGGCGATCCTCAACGCGCTGGTCAACACCGCGTCCGGGGCCTCGTGGGTGTCTTTCCACCACGGCGGCGGCGTCGGCATGGGTCGTTCGCTGCACGCCGGACAGGTGTGCGTCGCCGACGGCACCGACCTGGCCGCGCAGAAGATCGAGCGGGTGCTGACCAACGACCCGGGCATGGGCGTCATCCGGCACGTCGACGCCGGCTACGACCGGGCCGTCGAGGTGGCCACCGAGCGCGACGTACGGATCCCGATGACGGAGTCCTGACTCCTCCTCTACGCGCCGTCCTGGCGGGGGGTGGCGGGGTAGTCCGGTGCAGATTTGCTGCCCGGGGCCTCGGGCACGACGAATTTGCCCCGGACTACCCCGCCGGTGACCGGTCCGCAAACCCTCCACAGGAGGGCCGATCCGGCGGCGATCCACAACCGGTCGTACGTCGGGCCGTAGCCCCGGCGGGAGGCGGCACCGTGGACGGATGGACCCGCTTGGCGAGCACCCGGCTTGCCCGTCCTCCCGTGGTGTGGCCGGTGGAGGCTGACCCGACCGGGCGGACGGGTCCCACGCCGGGAGCGGCCAGGGGGCCGCGGTTCCGCCAGACCTCGCCCGGGCGCTTCGTGCCGGTCACGGCGAGCCACCACGTGGTGGAGCAACGGATCGTCGAGCAGGGCACCCGCCGGTTGCAGGGAGCCGTCACCGGCTGGGCGGCACTGCGATGGCAGGGAGCGGCGTACTTCGACGGTACGGCCCACGACGGGTCGCCGCTGCCGATCCCGCTGATCTCGCGCTCGAAGCTGAGACCCGACGACCGGATCGTGGTGTCGCGCGAGCAGCTCGCCCGTGCCCAGCGCATCCGGGTGGCGGGGCTGTGGTGCGCCAGTCCCGAGCGAGCGGTCTTCGACGAGATCCGTCGCCGCGGCTCGCTGCGGGCGGGCGTCGAGGCCGTCGACATGGCTGCGGCGGCGGGACTCACCACGGTCGCCGCGGTGTGTCACCACGTCCACATGGCCGGTCCCAAGACCGGCGTGGAGCTGGCTCGGCGGGCGGTCGCCCTGGCCGTCGACTCCTCGGGCTCGCCGCCCGAGACCTCAATGCGGCTGGTGTGGGAGCTCGATGCCGAGCTGCCTCGTCCGCTCTGCAACGCGCCGATCTTCAGCCGGAACGGCACCCTGCTCGGCTTCCCCGACCTGCTCGACCCGGTGGCCGGTGTGGTGGGGGAGTACGACGGGGCCGTCCACCTGGCCGCCGCCAACCGGCGCGCGGACGTGGCCCGTGAGGAGCGGTTCCGCGACCACGGTCTGGAGTACTTCACGCTGGTCGCCGGCGACCTGCGCGACCGGGACGCCGTCGTACGACGGATGCGGCGAGCCCGGCAGCGCGCGCGCTGTCTCCCCGAGGCGGAGCGCGCCTGGACCCTGGTGGCGCCTGCCTGGTGGTCCGCTGCCTGAGGCGCGTCGTTTCGGGGTAGTCCGGTGCGAATTTGCTGTCACTGGGCCGATTCGCGACAGATTTGCCCCGGACTACCCCCCTTGAGGGCGGCGAGTCGTGTCAGAGTTCCGTGCGTGAGCGATTCGACTGACCAGCCCTCGACCACTCCGGCACGAGCCCGGGCCACCCTGACCGGGATCAGCTCGCGTGCCTGGGAGCACCCGGCCGACCAGGGCGCCCTGGTGGCGCTGCGCCGGCTCAAGGGCTTCGACACGGTGCTCAAGACGATGTCGGGCCTGGTGAACGAGCGCGCCGTCCGACTGGTGTTCCTGGGCTCGGCGGTGCGGGTCGACGAGCGCCAGTTCCCGGCGCTGCACTTCGCGCTCAACGACGTGGCGCGGGTGCTGGACGCCGCCGAGGTGCCGGAGATGTACGTCGCGGCGAACCCCGTGCTCAACGCCACGACCATCGGCATGAGCAAGCCGGTCATCGTGCTCAACAGCGGCCTCGTCGACCTGCTCGACGAGGAGGAGCTGCGGTTCGTGATCGCCCACGAGCTCGGGCACGCGCTCAGCGGGCACGCGGTCTACCAGACCCTGTTGCAGCGGCTGCTGCAGATGACCGGGATCCTCAGCTCGCTGCCGTTCGGTGGCCTCGGCGTGCGGGCCATCGTCGCGGCGCTGTTCGAGTGGTCCCGCAAGGCCGAGCTGTCGGCGGACCGTGCCGGGCTCCTCGCGACCCAGGACCCGGCGGTCGCGATCCGGGTGCAGATGCAGCTGGCCAGCGGCGGGCACCTGGCCGACCTCGACACCACGTCGTTCCTCGCCCAGGGACAGGAGTACCTCGACGCCATCGACCTGCGCGACTCGGTGCTCAAGCTGCTCCTCGTCGAGAACCGCTCGCACCCGTTCGCGGTCGTCCGCGCCGCCGAGCTGCGCCGCTGGGTCGACTCCGGCGCCTACGCGCGCTGCGTCAGCGGCGACTACCCCCGCCGCGAGGACGACGACGAGGCCAACGTCAGCGAGGCCGCGAAGGCCGCAGCCGCGAGCTATGCCGAGAGCTTCCGCTCGTCCCAGGACACCGTGGGCAAGCTGGTCCACGACCTCGCCGGCGTGGCCGGCAGCGTCAAGGTCTGGCTCGACGAGAAGCTGCGGCGCGGAGAAGGCTGATGGCGGTACGCCGCGACGCGTGGGGGATCCCGCACGTGACCGCGTCGGACGTGCTGGGCCTGGCGCGTGAGCAGGGTCGAGCCTGTGTCGAGGACCGGGCCGGGCAGCTCTGCTCACGCGGTTGCGCGGCGAGGGCAGGTCCGCCGAGCTCCTGGGCGTCGCCGGTCTCGAGTGGGACCGGTTCGCCCGACGGGCCCTGCTCGACGACACCGGCCGCCGAGCCTTCGATTCGGCGGAGCCGGACACCCGGGCCTTCGTCTCGGCGTACGTCGACGGGGTCAACGAGGCGCTGCCAGCCGACCACGAGCCGTGGCAGCCGTGGACGCCGGCCACCAGCTTCTTGGTGCCGCACCTCCTGTTCGGCACGTTCCCGGCCAAGCTCTGGCGCCACACCGCCGTCGAGGCGCTGGGCGCGCAGGCAGCCGGCCTCTTCCGTGCCGAGGGCCCACCGCAGGGCAGCAACGCGTACGCCGTCACGGGCGCGCGCACGGCGACCGGCGCGCCGCTCATCGCCGGCGACCCGCACCGGGCCTTCGAGGACCCCAACGTCTACGCGCAGGTGCGGCTGACGTGCGACGAGCTCGACGTGGCCGGCTTCGCGTTCCCCGGGGTGCCGGGCATCCAGCACTTCGGCCATGCGGGCGGCGTCGCCTGGGCGATCACGAATGCGATGGCCGACTACCAGGACCTCTACCGGGAGACGCCGCAGACGCTGGTCGGCGCCCGGCGGCACACCGAGACGCTGCACGTGCGCGACGGTGGGTCCGTCGAGGTGGAGGTGGTCGTCACCGACCGCGGCCCGGTCGTCCTCGACCTGCCCGATGGCGGCTGGTCGCTGCGCACCCCGTCGCTGGTGCTCGGTGACCTCGGCCTGGACGCCTGGCTCCCGCTGCTGCGGGCTCGCACCGTCGACGACGTCGAGCGTGCGTTCGCGCGCTGGGTCGAGCCCGTCAACAACCTGGTCGTCGCCGACACCGCGGGCACGGTGCGGCACCGGGTCGTGGGCCGCGTGCCCCGCCGGCCGGACGCGTTGCGGCGGTTGCCGGGCCATGCCGCCGACGGGCACCGCTGGGACGGCTGGGTCGACGGGCTGCCCCGCATCGAGGTCCCGCCGGACGGCTACGTCGTCACGGCCAACGACCGGGCGACCTCGGCGTACGACGCGATCGGCAGGGACTTCGCTCCGCCCCACCGGGCGCGTCGGATCGCCCACCTGCTCGAGACGCAGCCGGCTCTCGACGTCGAGGCCGCGGGACGCGTGCTCGCCGACGTGCGCCAGACCGCCGGCGAGTCCCTGCTGGCCCGCATCGGCGGCATCGGCGGCGCAGTGGCCGACCGGCTGTCCGCCTGGGACCGGCAGATGTCGGCCGACAGCGAGGAGGCCGCGCTGTTCGTACGCGTGCGGGGACTCCTTGTCGAGGCGATCGCCGGCGCGGAGGTGCTCGCGCCGCTGCGCGCCCCCTCGCCGTACGGCGACCTGCTGGCGGCATGGTTCGCGCTGCCGACGAAGGTGGCGAACTCCCTCGAGACGATGCTGGCCGCCGACCGACCTCTCGGTCTCGACCTCGACGTGCTCCTGCGAGAGGCCCTGGCGGCGGCGGCCCGCGACCAGGACGCCCCGTGGGGCAGGAGTCACCGGTTCACGCCGCTGAGCCCGGTCGGCCAGGCCCCGCCCCCGGCCCTGCGTTGTCCGGCGACACCAACTGCGTGCTGGCCACGGGCTGGCTGCCGGGCCGCGAGAGCGCATCCGCGGGTCGGTCGCGCGCTAGTGTGGTGCCTCGCCGACCGGGAGGCGAGCCGGTGGGTCGTGCCACTCGGGGCCGCGGGCGACGGCCACTCCCCGCACCACCACGACCAGCAGCAGACCTGGGCCGCGGGCGGCACCGTGCCGGTGGCGGCTAGGCCCTAGCGGGATCGGCGAACCACAGGGTCCGGTGGCTCCAGTCGCCCGGCCCGCGTCGTGCCCCCGAGCAGACGACGACGACCAGCTGGGGCGGGCCCTCGGAGCGGTACAGTCGGGCACCGCGTCTCCGCGGTGACCTGCTCCCTGCGGGCGACGTCGTAGCAGACGGTCTCCCCGCTCGCCCCGCGGACGACCAGCCGGCCACCCGTCTGGAGGCCGTCGAGCAGCCGGTTGCCGAGCGCCGAGCCGTCGGGCCAGGTGTGGGCGTCGAGGAGCACCACCCCGGCCGGACTGCCGCAGGGGGGACCCCGGGCGCGTCCCAGGCGAACTGGCTCTCTGCCGGCGGTGGTGAGCGGCGGCACCCCGAACACGCCGTTGCTGTCGCGCGGCACCGCGACCACGGGCGACCCCGTCGTCACACCGGCCACGGAGATGCTCGTGGGCGTGAAGGCGCCCGAGCCGGCCCGGCACGCCACCGGCGTCCGAGGCGGCTTGTCGAAGGGCTTCGGCGTGGCGCTCGGCGCTGTCGTCGCAGTGGTGCTCGGGGCGGCCGGGTCGAGCGCGACCTCGCGCGCCGGCTCGTCCCCGTCGCTGAGCACGGCCACCGCCACCAGGACCAGGACCAGGACGGCGACCCCGATCAGCGACACCAGCAGGCGCCTGGCGGATGAGCTGCACGCGTCCACGCTACGTGGCCAGCGCGACGATCGCCTCATGGATGCCGAGGATGCGCTCCGCCGACTCGACGTGCAGGTTCTCGATCATCCGGCCGCGGTAGGCGACGATGCTGGACGTGCGCGCCTCCCAGGCCTCGAGGATGCCGCGGGCGTCCTCGACCGCCTGCTCGCTCGGCGCGAAGGCGGAGTTGGCGCCGTCGACCTGGCCGGGGTGGATCAGGGTCTTGCCGTAGAAGCCCGTCTCTCATGCCCTTCCGGCGCCTCAGCCTCGAAGCCGCCGTCCTCCTTGATGTCGTTGTCGACGCCGTCGAGGTCGACCTTGGCCATCGGCACGAGCCGCGAGCAGCGAGGGGCCGAGCCCAGAGAGCAGGCGGATTGCCCTTCCCCGCCACGTGCTCGCCTCACAGCTGCTTCGCCAGGTCACCAGTGCCCCATCACCAGCACCAAGTCAGTCGATCGGATGCAGAGTCGATCTCCTCGGCGTCGAGCATGGCGATCAGCATCTCGACGCCATCGCCCGCGGTCTTCGTATGCGATTTGGCGGTTTTGCGCGCCAGCGAGACGACGAGCACCTGTTCGACCGCGTCGACGTCTGCCGCCCGGTTTAATATCGGCACCACGGAGTCCGTCGAGGACCTGCGGCCACGATGGCGGCCCGCGTCTGCCGGCATCCCACTCCGTCGAGGCCACGTTCTTCCCCCTGATCGCCCACTCTCGGCGTGCCGCGCCCATCAATGTCAACTGCAGCGCGGACGCGCAGCCTTTGGGGCCTCGTCCTTCGCGTCGGCGCCCACGGCATCTTCGCCGTCGAGGCTCAGGCTCGTCGAGAGCGCAGAGCCCTTCGCCTTTTCGGGGGCCGCGCTCGTTGGCACGCAGTCATGTAGGGCGCCGAGCAGCGAGGCGGGAGTCGGTCGTCGGCGTTTCTCCAGGATCCCTGGGTCGCGAGGTACGGATTATTTCGCAAATATTCTATCGATTAAAGCTGTTCGGCAGAGGGCCACCATCACCACGGCACTGCTTCACCGATGCGTCGTCCTCCATCTTGCCGTCGAGCATGATCGCACCGTTTCACTCACCCATGGCCTCGATGACACGCCCTGGCATCGGCGACGTCGGCTGGATCACGGGGCTGAACGCCCCTTTCTTGGCGATCAGGATCTGCACCAGGTACAGGCTCCAGGCGCCGACGCAGCCGAGCAGGAAGCGTTGCGGAACTCGTCCTCCGCAGGCGACGGTAGTCGCGGATCTGACCGAAGAGGCCGTCGTAGGCGTAGATACCATCGCCAGCGCGCCGGCGTCGACCATGTCGCGATCGTCTTCGTGCCACAGGTCCTGTTCCGGGGCGTCGACCCCGGGGCCACGGGCCTCAAGGTCGTTGGCCCAATCAGATCGGTGCACGACCCAGCGAGTGAGGTCGCCCGGTCGCCCGCAGCCGACCCTGGTGCGTCTTCATGCAGCGGGTCCCAGGCGAGGGTGGCAGGACCAAACGACGAAGGCCTGAAGTCCGAGAGCGAGGCGGAGCAGATTGCCTCCACGTTCGCCACACGTCATACTACATCTAGAGGATCGCATCGATCAGGATGGAAAAAAACAGTCACGGCCTTGGCCTCCGAACTTCAGCAAACAGAGCGGTCGACGTCGTGGATCTCTTCTTCGGCCTTCGACCTTCGGGATCTCGTCGCGTCGAGCCCCTCGCCGAGCACTGGCACCACGGTAGTCGGCCAGGTCGTCGAGCCCCCGGGGGTGATCGAGGCTTTGATGCGGGTCCAGAACTGGGTCTTGCCGAAGTCCGTCTCCTGGCCGACCTGCACCAGGCCGGCGCGCGCGATCTCCTTGTTCTCGGCCTTGACGGCGTCCTCGAGGTTGCCGAGCAGCACGTCCACGTGGCCGACCATGCCCGGGACCTTGGCGGCCATCTTGGGGTTGCCCGGGTCGAAGAAGTGGATCGCGCGGCTCGGCCTGGCCGGCACCTCGCGGACGGGAGCCGGGGCCCCCACGGCGAGCGGGGCGAAGAAGTCCTTTGCTGAACGCATGCTGCGGAACTTATCGCCCCCGGTGGCTCGCGGGTATGACGGATCCCACGGGGCCGCCCTCATGTAGCGCGGAGCTGGAGCGACTGGGCGCCAGGTCTGCGGGTATCCCAGTTGACGCAACTCCGCGCTACATGGGGTGAGGTGACGGTGTCGGCGAGGGACGCCGGAGTCCGATCAGCGGCGGCGCCACCAGGACGGCCGGCGCCTGTGGTCGGGGTCCCTGGCCTGCTGGGCGGCGAGCGCTGCGCGCTGCGCCTCGACCCGCTCCGCGCGCCGCTCTCGCCAGGCCTCGACCTCGGCCTCCACGTCGCGCTTGCGAGTGATCACCGGCGGTGCGGACGGCCCGGTGGGCGGCGTGTAGATCGCCTTGTGGACCCGCTCGTTGAAGTCCTCGATCTCGCGGCGAACCTCACGCTCGGTGGTGACCTTGTCGAGCCGGGCGTCGAGCTCGGCGTCGTCCTTGCGGATCGCCAGGGCAGGCGGCAGGACACCGGTGATCTGCTCGCGCTCGATCAGCTTCTTGACCCACCAGTCGGGATCGTGGTCGGGCCCCAGGTCGGCGATGGGCTTGCCGCGACCGGGCAGGTCGTCGAACTCGCCCCGCTCCATCGCCTGCTGCACCTGCAGGTCCACCCAGCGGGCCTGGTTGTGGATCCGCGCCGCGGCCGCCGACCGGCCGGTCCGTTGGTCCCGCTCGGGCGAGCGGTCCGGGGCGGTGGGCTTCGGCTCCTCGCTCATGTCACGAGGGTACGTCGGCCGCCGTACCTCCCCGCTGGTCCCGCGTGTCCGAGAAGGCGTGCCGGGGAGCCGCCAGCAGCGACAGTGCGGCGAGCAGTGCGGCACCCGCGCAGACGGCCCAGACGGTGAGGTAGCCGGACAGCGGCGCCTCCGCCTCGGTGGCCCCCTCGATCGAGCCGGTCGAGGCCAGCGCGATGGCGAAGACCGCCGAGGCGATCGCCGCACCGAGCGTCTTGGTGCCATTGGTGAGGCCGGTCGCGATGCCGGTGCGGTCGGGGGGCGCGGTCGCGGCGGCGGCGGCCGGCAGCGAGGCCACCAGGGCGCCCGAGCCCACGCCGGCGACCGCCATGTTGGTGAGCGCCTGCCAGGTCTCGTCGTGGAACGGGATCCACAGCGCGTAGCCCAGGGCGACCATCAGGCAGGCGAGCACCAGGGTGCGCCGCACCCCGAACCAGCGGGTGGTCAGCGGCAGCGTGAAGGCGCCGATCGCGAGGGTGATCACGTAGACCCCGATCAGGGTCGACACGAACGCCGAGTCGGCGCCGAGCCCGTAGCCGCGGACGGCGGGATCGGCCTGGGCGAACGTCGACAGCGGGATCTGCCCGCCGAGGACGGGGATGCCGAACAGGAACGCGGTCAGCTGGATCGGCCACTGGCCGGGTGAGGCAAGGAGGCGGACGTCGATGATCGGGTCGGGGTGGCCGAGCTCGTAGTGCACGAAGGGCACGAGGGCCAGCAGGCCCAGCACGACCAGGGACCACCCCAGCAGCGACCCGGCACCGTCCAGGCGGATCACGATCAGGCCGGCCATCAGGATGCCGATCGCGGCCGAGACGAGGGCCAGCCCACCCCAGTCGATGCCGCCCTGCGCGTCGCCGGGTGTGTCCTCGATGCCGACCCAGATGAGCAGCAGGACCACGGTGACCACGGCTGCGGGGATCGCCAGCACGACGGTCATGTCGAGCTTCTCGACGATGCCGCCGCTGGTGAGCGCGCCGACGATGACGGCCAGCTCGAGTGCACCGACCAGCACCGCCGCGCCGCGACGGGTGAGCAGCTCCTGGCGGCCGGAGTCGCGGGTGCGCCGGTGGATGATCGCGACCTCGAGCGGCAGCCAGATCACGGCCGCACCCTGCAGCGCCCAGCCGATCAGGAACGTCGTGAACGACGGCGCGATGACGGTGATCCACGACCCGAGGGCCGTCACCGCCGTGGCCAGCACCAGCACCTTCTTGTGGCCGATGAGGTCCCCGAGCCGTGCGAGGAGCGGGATGCAGAGCGCCGACAAGATGAGCTGAGCGGCCTCGAACCAGTTGACGTCGCCCTCGGAGATCGAGAGGTGGTCGGCCAGCTGCGGGAAGATCGGCGTGTAGTAGCCCTGCAGCACTCCCGACGCGACCTCGACCGCGACGAGGAAGCCGACGATCTTGGCGAGCCCGGGGATCTTCACCGGCGGGCTCGTGGTGGTGGTCATGTGATCCTCTCGATCAGACGCTCGTACCAGAGCACCCCGTCGGCGAAGTCGTCGAGCCCGATGCGTTCGTCGTAGGAATGGATCGACTCGCGCTGCGCCTTGGACATCCGGAACGGTGCGAACCGGTAGACGCGGTCGCAGATCTGGGTGAAGGTGCGGCTGTCGGTGGCCGCCATCATCACGTACGGCGCGGGCACGGCGTCGTCGAACCCGGCCCGGATCGTGCTCTCCAGCAGGGCGAACGCCTCGTCGTCGACGTACGGCGAGACCGGCGACGGCTCGTTGGCCTCGACGACCTCGATGTGCACACGGTCGTCGCGGATCGCCTTGCGGACGTGGTCGAGCACCCCGGCCACCGTGTCGCCGACCATGATCCGGATGTTGACCCCGGCGGTCGCGGTGGCGGCGATGACGTTGAGGGCGGGTGATCCCGACAGCGTCGTCACCGCGACGGTGGTGCGTGTCATCGCCGCCGACTCGGGCCCGGCGGCCAGCAGGGCGCGGGTCAGCACCGGCTTGAGGCGCCCGGCGTTCGCCATCAGCGGGCGCAGGGCGCGGGGCGCGTGCGGGGCGATCCGGCGCATCAGCTCGAGCGTGGGGGCGGGCGTCGACGCCGGGAACGGTGCCTTCTCCAGTCGCAGGACCGCTCGGGCGATGCGGGCGGTCGGCCCCATCTTGGCGGGGGTGGAGGCGTGGCCGCCGCGGCCCTCGACGGTGAGCTCGAGCGACGTGGCGCCCTTCTCGGTCACACCGATGACCCCCACCGGGGGAGCGACGCCGGGGAAGGCGTCGTGCGCGATCGCGCCGCCCTCGTCGAGCACGAACCAGGGGCGCACCCCGCGGCGTACCAGCTCTGCGACGGCCTCGGGTGCGGACTGACCGAAGACCTCCTCGTCGCAGCCGAACGACAGCCAGATGTCCTGGGCGGGCGTGAAGTCCCGCTCCAGCAGCCGTTCGACGGCCTCGCTGATGCCGGCCAGGCAGCCCTTGTCGTCGAGGGTGCCGCGACCCCACAGCACGCCGTCCTCGATGGCGGCGGCGAAGGGCGGGTGCTGCCAGGCGCCCTCGACGGGTACGACGTCGAGGTGCGCCATCAGCACCACGGGCCGTT
The DNA here is from genome assembly GCA_963781515.1 of uncultured Actinomycetota bacterium. Taxonomy (GTDB): domain Bacteria; phylum Actinomycetota; class Actinomycetes; order Propionibacteriales; family Nocardioidaceae; genus Nocardioides. The sequence continues at coordinate 21,017 of CAWAGL010000012.1, read as the reverse complement.
CGGCCGACCGGCCACGCCAGTGGAACAGCAGGCCGTGGGTGTGGATGCGGGTCAGCTCGAGACGCGCGTGCAGCAGCGGGAACTGCGCGGCCAGCTCGACGAGGAACGCGTCGAAGGCCCGGTCGTCGACCAGCGCGGGCTCGCGGTGGGACACGGTCGGGATGCGCACCAGGGCCTGGAGCTTGGCGACCGCGCGGTCGCGGACCTCGTCGAAGTCGCTGTCGCGCAGAGTCACGGGCGCAACCTACTCCGACCAGCCTCCCCGGTGGACGATCTCGGTCAGCGGAGTCCGGCGGCGCCGGGTCGGCGAGCCGGTCGCACTGCCGTCGGCCCGGTGGCCGATGGTGATTGCGGCGATCGGCTCGTGCGTGTCCGGGATCCCGAACTCGTCTCGCACCTCGTCGAGGCGGTCCGGCGGGATCCCGAAGTAGCAGGCACCCAGGTCCTCGTCGGTGACCGTCTGGAGGATGAGCAGCGAGGCCATCGCCGCGTCCAGGTGCCAGAAGGGCATCGACCAGCGGGACTCGTCGCGGTCGGCCCAGCCCTTGTCGGGCTCGGCGTACCGCTCGAGGTAGACGGACTTGCTGGAGCACGGGAGGACGATGACGGGGGCGCGCATCATGCCCGCCAGCCAGGAGCTCGGGGCCGACGGATCGGCCGTGCACTTCCAGAAGCGGTCCACGTCGTCGGGGTCGTCGAGCACCACGAAGGCCCAGCCCTGGCTGAAGCCGGCGCTCGGGGCCCGGGTCGCGTTCGCGAGGCAACGATCGACGACCGCAGGGTCGACCGGCCGGTCGGCGTAACTGCGAACCATGCGGCGGCGTCGTACGACGTCCTGGAACTCCATGCGCAGAGCATGCCGTGTCCCCACCAGTCTCGGATCCGAGATCGCTGGGGTGGACGCATGGTTGCCCGGCCGACGCCGAGGGGGTGGACTGCTGAGGTGAGCTTCGAACGCATGTGGCGCGACCTGAGCCCGGTTGGCCGCGACCAGCGCAGCGGCGGCTACTTCCGGCAGCCGTGGGCCAGCGCCGAGGCGGAGCTCCGGGCGTGGTTCCGCGAGGAGGCCTCGGCGCGCGGCCTCGATCTCGAGGCCGACGGCGTCGGCAACCTGATCGCCTGGTGGGACCCCTCCGGTCGCGGTCGTCGCGGGGGTCTGCTGACCGGCTCGCACCTCGACTCCGTGCTCGACGGCGGCGCGTACGACGGTCCGCTCGGCGTCGTGTCCGCGCTCGCGGCTCTCGACCTGATGCGCTCGCGAGGCGACAGCGTCTCCACGCCGATTCGGGATCGGCGTGTTCGTCGAGGAGGAGGGCTCGCGGTTCGGGCTGGCCTGCCTGGGGCTCGCGGCTGGGGACGGTGCGATGTCCTGGGCCAAGCGCGCGAGCTGCGCGACCGGGACGGCACCCGGCTGCCCGATGCGCTCGCCGAGGCGGGGCTCGACCCGTCCCGCGGCTACGTCGACCTGTCCGAGGTCACCTGCTTCGTGGAGCTGCACGTCGAGCAGGGACGAGACCTGGTCGACCGCGGCGCGGCAGTGGGCGTGGCGAGCGGGATCTGGCCGCACGGGCGCTACCGCTTCGACTTCCGGGGCGAGGCCAATCACGCCGGCACCACCCGGATGGAGGACCGCCACGACCCGATGCTGACCTACGCGATGACCGTCCTGGCCGCCAACAAGCAGGCGCGGGTCGCCGGCCAGCGCGCCACCTTCGGTCGGGTGGAGGTCACGCCCAACGGCACCAACGCGGTGCCGTCGACCGTGACCGCCTGGCTCGACGCGCGGTGTGACAGCGAGACGTCGCTCGCCGCTCTGGTGGAGGAGATCGAGCGTCAGGGCGCCGACCGGGCCGGTCGCGACGGCACGCATCTCACGGTCACCGCGGAGTCGGTGACCGGCGCCGTCGGCTTCGACGCGGCGCTCGCGGCTCGCATCGCGGCCGACCACGAGGACGGCGACTGGCCGAGCCACCGCACCCAGGCGGGCCACGACGCCGGCATCCTCTCCGCCGCCGGGGTGCCGACCGCGATGCTGTTCGTCCGCACCCACGGGGTGTCGCACTCGCCCGCCGAGTCGGCCGACATGAGTGACTGCCTGACCGGCGTCAGTGCGCTGGCCGACACGCTCGTCCGGCTGGGCCGATGACCGCCTACCTGCTCGAACGGGCCTGGGTCGACGGCGCGGTGCGTGACGCCGTACACGTGGAGATCGAGGGCGGGAGGTTCACCTCGGTCGAGGTTCGTGGGCGAGTCTCGGGGTTTGCGGGCATTGCAAAGGTCACTAACCCCGGGGTTCACCGGATATCCGGTGAACCGTACCGCCTCCCCGGCCTCACCCTCCCCGGCCTGGCCAACTGCCACAGCCACGCGTTCCACCGCGCCCTGCGCGGCCGCACGCAGCGCGAGCGCGGCACGTTCTGGACCTGGCGCGAGCAGATGTACGCGGTGGCCGGCCGCCTGGACCCCGACACGTACTACGAGCTGGCCCGGGCGACGTACCGGGAGATGCTGGCGGCCGGGATCACCAGCGTGGGGGAGTTCCACTACCTCCACCACCAGCCCGACGGCACGCCGTACGACGAGCCGAACGCGATGGGCATCGCGCTGATCTCCGCGGCCCGGGACGCCGGGATCCGGATCGCGCTGCTCGACACGTGCTACCTCAGCAGCGGCTTCGGCGAGCCGCCCACCGGCGCCCAGGTGCGGTACGACGACGGCAGCGCCGGCGCTTGGGCCGAGCGGGTGGGCGGGCTGAAGGAGGAGGACGGCGTCACCATCGGTGCGGCGATCCACTCCGTACGCGCCGTGCCGCGAGACCAGCTCCCCGACGTGGTGGCGGCCGCTGCGGACCGCCCCCTGCACGTCCACCTCAGCGAGCAGGTCGCCGAGAACGAGGCCTGCCTCGCGGCGTACGGCGTCACGCCGACGCGGCTGCTGCACGATGCCGGGGCGCTCGGCCCGCTGACCAGCGCCGTCCACGCGACCCACCTGACCGGCGACGACATCGCCCTGCTGGTCTGCAGCCTACTACGTCCTGCTTCTGCCCCACCACCGAGCGGGACCTGGGCGACGGCATCGGCCCGAGCCGGCGCCTCCACGAGGCGGGCAGCCCGCTCAGCCTCGGGTCCGACAGCCACGCCGTCATCGACCTGTTCGAGGAGATGCGCGCCACCGAGCTCGACGAGCGGCTGGCGACCAGGCAGCGCGGTCACTGGACCGCGGCCGAGCTGCTCGGCGCCGCCACCCGGCACGGCAGCATCGGCTTCGCCGACGCCGGCGCCATCGCGGTCGGTCAGCGGGCCGACCTGGTCACCGTCTCCACCGAATCCCCGGCCACCGCCGGCACCGGCGCCGACGAGAACACCGCCGTCTTCGCGGCCACCGCGGCCGACGTGACGCACGTGGTGGTCGACGGTGAGGTGGTCGTGCGGCAGGGTGACCGCGAGGAGATCGGCCGGGCCCTGGCCGCCGCCACCGAGAGGGTGTGGGCATAGCACCACCGCGCTGACCCACATCGGCGAGCTCGTCACCAACGACCCCACGCGCGAGGGGCTGCTCGGCCTCGTGGTCGATGCCGCGGTCGTCATCGACGGCAGCCGGATCGTGTGGGTCGGCCCGTCGGACGAGGCGCCGGCCGCCGACCAGCAGTACGACGTGGGCGGCCGCGCGGTGCTCCCCGGCTTCGTCGACTCCCACTCCCACCTGGTGTTCGCGGGCGACCGGGCACCGGAGTTCGCCGCCCGGATGACCGGCGAGGCCTACTCCGCGGGCGGCATCCGCACCACCGTGGCCGCCACCCGTGCCGCCACCGACGAGCAGCTCACCTCCCGTGTGGCCCACCTCGTCCAGGAGATGGCCCGCCAGGGCACGACCACGCTGGAGATCAAGAGCGGCTACGGGCTCACCGTCCATGACGAGGCGCGCAGCCTCGCGGTCGCCCGGCAGTTCACCGAGGAGACGACGTTCCTGGGCGCCCACGTCGTGCCGCAGGGCGACTACCGCGCTCGTCGAGGACGCGGCCGGCTACGTCGACCTGGTCACCGGCCCGATGCTGGCCGCGGCCGCGCCGTACGCGCGCTGGATCGACGCGTTCTGCGAGGAGGGCGCGTTCGACGCCGATCAGGCCCGCGCCGTTCTCGCCGCCGGTGCGGCGGTCGGGCTGCGTGGCCGTCTGCACGCCAACCAGCTGACCTACGGCGCGGGCGTGCGCCTCGCCGCCGAGCTCGGGCTGGTCGCGGTCGACCACTGCACCTTCCTCGCCGACACCGACGTCGATGCCCTGCGCGACTCCGGCACCATCGCCACCCTGCTGCCGGGCGTCGAGTTCTCGACCCGCCAGCCCTACCCGGACGCCCGTCGCCTCATCGACGCCGGCGTGCGCGTCGCGATCGCCTCCGACTGCAACCCCGGCTCGTGCTACACCAGCTCGATGCCGTTCTGCGTGGCGCTGGCGGTGCGGGAGATGCGGATGAGCCCGGCCGAGGCCGTGTACGCCGCCACCGCAGGTGGTGCCGCGGCCCTCGACCGCGACGACGTCGGAGTGGTCGCGCCCGGCATGCGCGCCGACCTGACGGTGCTGGACGCGCCCAGTCACGTCCACCTGGCCTACCGGCCCGGCGTACCCCTCGTCGCCGGCGTCTGGCAGGCCGGCCGGCCCCTCGAGGTAGCCGGTGGTCCGCATCTGAGGTGGCTGGGCCGGCCTAGATAGGGCACGACCCCGATGTGCGCGCCTACCTCAGCGACGGACTCTCTTCTCACTGCAGAAAGCAGCACGGAGAAGGGAAGACCAGATGTACACCACCGACAACTACCTCAACGCCGAGATCGAGTACCGCGTCAACCGGGTGCGCAGCGCCTGGGGCGGGCGCAAGCGCCGCGGAGAGAGCAGGGACCGGGTATCGGGCACCCGACCGGTGCCGGGCGAGTCCACCCGCACCAGCCGCTGACCCCGCGGCGCCGCGCTCATGGCAATCCCCGCGACGCCGACGGTGGCCCACGACATGATGGTCACCGTGCCCACCCGCTACGCCGATCTCGTCGGACGCGATGCCGAGCTGAAGGAGCTGAGCTCCCGGCTCGGCATCGTCGCGTCCGCACGCGACGACGCCGACCGGCCCGACCGGCCCGGCCGGCGCGGCCAGCAGGTCGTGCTGCTCGCCGGTGACGCCGGCGTCGGCAAGACCAGGCTGCTCACCGAGCTGCGCGACCGCGCCCACGCCGCCGGTTGGCAGGTGGTCGCCGGGCACAGCCTCGACCTCGGTGACAGCGCGCTGCCCTACCTCGCGTTCTCGGAGATCCTCGGCCGGCTCGTGGTCGACCAGCCCGGCATGCTCGCGGCCACCCTCGAGGACCATCCCGCTCTCGCGCGCCTCCAGCCCGGCCGCCGCATCCGCTCGGTCGACGACGAACGCGAGGACGGCGGGCTCCAGCGTGCCGACCTGTTCGAGGCGGTGCACGCGCTGTTGACCCGCGCGGCCGTCGAGTCGCCACTGCTCGTCGTGGTCGAGGACACCCACTGGGCCGACCAGTCGACCCGCGACCTGCTCAGCTTCCTGTTCACCCGGCCGTTCGAGACACCGGTCCCACCTCGTCGTGTCCTACCGCTCCGACGACCTCCACCGCCGCCACCCGCTCCGTCGCCAGGTCGCCGAGTGGCTCCGCCTGCGCGACGTCGAGCGTCTCCAGCTCGACCCCCTCGCCGCCCCGGACGTACGCCGGCTCGTGCGGCTGCTGCACCCCGACCCGATGGCCGAGTCCCACGTGCTCGACATCGTCACCAGGGCCGAGGGCAACGCGTTCTTCGTGGAGGAGCTGGTGGGGGCGACCTGGGCGACCGGTGGGGTGCCGGCCGACCTGGCCGACGTGCTTCTCGTCAGGCTCGACCGGCTCGACGACGCCGCCCGCCAGGTGGTCCGCACGGCCGCCGTCGCCGGCAGGCAGGTCTCCCACCACCTGCTGGCCGCCGCCTCCGGTGTCGACCCGCAGGCCCTCGACGGGGCGCTGCGCGACGCCGTCGAGATGAACGTCCTCATCCCGGTGCGCCAGGCCTACGCCTTCCGGCACGCACTGCTGGGCGAGGCGGTCTACGACGACCTGCTGCCCGGCGAGCGGGTGCGGTTGCACGCGGCGTACGCCGAGGTGCTGCGCACGGGCGAGGCGGCCGGCACCTCTGCGGAGCTGGCCCGGCACGCCCGGCTCGGCCAGGACCCGCGCACGGCGCTGTTCGCCAGCATCGAGGCCGGCAAGGACGCGATGCGGGTGGGTGGTCCGGAGGAGGCGGCCCAGCACTTCGAGCAGGCGCTCACCTTGGTCTGCGACCCGGCCGTCGGTGATCTCGCCGAGGTCGACGTCCCCGACCTGGTCGTCGGCACCGCCGACGCGCTCACCGCCGCCGGCCACGTGCCGCGCGCCATCGCGGTGCTCCGCGAGCAGCTGGATCAGCTGCCGGCCGACGCCACCGATGTCGACCGGGGCCGGTTGATGACGAGCCTCGCGCTCGGTCTGGCGATCACCGACAACCCCGACGACGAGGTGGAGATGGCCCGCCAGGCGGTCGAGCTGGTTGCCGACGCGAGCCCGCAGCAGCGCGCCCGGTCCCTCGCCGGCTATGCCCACATCCTCAGCGGCCACCTGCGCCACGACGAGGCCCGCCAGGCCGCGACGGAGGCATTGGCACTGACCCGCAGCTCGACATGCCTCGCCTCAGCGCCGACATCCACACGACCCTGGCCGGTCTCGACCGCAGGGCGCTCGACGACGAGATCGGTGCCTCGCTGCGCGAGGTGATCGAGCAGGCCCGCACCGCCGGAGCCGTCAACGCCGAGCTCCGGGCGCGCTACCTGCTGGGCGCTTCCACCAGGACCGTGCCGAGTTCGACGAGGCGGTGGCCGCCTACTCGAGCGCCCGGAGCCGAGGGGTCGAGGTCGGCACCCCCTGGTCGCCCTACGCCTTCGAGAGCCGCTTCATGGAGGCCATCGTGCTCTTCTGGCCGGTCGGTGGGACGACGCAGCCGCGCTCGCCGACACGTCCGGCGAGTCACCCCCGTCGGTCTACGAGGCGATGCTGACCGCCGTCACGGCCCAGCTGATGGCGGGCCGTGGCGAGCCGGGGGCCAGCGAGCGGGCCGGGTCGGTGCGGGGCTACTGGCTCAAGGAGGGGATCGTGGCCCTCATCGCCGCCTCGGCCGTCCTCGAGCTGGCCGAGCACGCCGCCGACGTCGACCTGGCCCTCTCGACGTACGACGACATCGTGGACGTGCTGTCGACGATCTGGCACGACCGCTTCCAGGCCCGGCTCCGACTGGGCGCACAGGTCATCGGCGTCCTCGGCACGGCGGCCGGCCGGCTGAGCGCTGCCGAGCGCGACGAGCTCGCCCCCGTGGCCGACCGGCTGCTGGCCGACGGGCACCGCGTCTACGACTACCACCGCGAGCTCGGCGTGCAGTTCGGCCCGGAGACGCGCGCCTGGATCGTCCGCCTGCACGCCGAGCACCTGCGCTGGCGCTGGGCCGCCCAGGTCGACCCTCCCGCCGAGGACGAGCTGGTCGAGGCTTGGCGGGACACCGAGTCGAGGTTCGCCGGCTACGCCCACGCCCACGAGCTGGCGCGGGTGCGCGCCCGGCTGGCCGCGATCCTGCGCGGCAGCGACCCGGCCGCGTCCCGCGGACTGGCCGACGCGGCCCGGGCCACCGCCCACGAGCTGGGTGCCGCACCGCTCGTCACCGAGCTGGTCGCGCTCGGCTCCCAGCCCGTGCGCCGCGAGTCCGCGGCCGGCGACACGCTGACCCCACGCGAGCGCGAGATCCTCGAGCTGGTCGCCCAGGGCCGCAGCAACGGCGAGATCGGCAAGCAGCTGTTCATCAGCGGCAAGACGGTCTCGGTCCACGTGTCCAACATCCTCGGCAAGTTCGGGGCCGCCTCCCGCACCGAGGCGGCCGCCATCGCCCGGCGGCGCGGCCTGCTGGGCTGAGCCCGGACAGGCCCTCACCCGCATCGGTGTAGCCCCCGCTTGACGTGCGAGGTAGGACTAGGGGCAGCGGTGGATCGGCCGCCGCGGACGACCAGGAGACAGCGATGACGACTCCCCAGAACCCCACCGGCGGACTGAGTGACGACGAGATGACCACCTCGGCCACTCCCGAGGCGAGTGCGGTGCCCGGACCGGCCGATGCCGACGGCACCGACGGCGCCGACGCGACGGCACCGACGGCATGACGCCGACGGCACCGACGGCAGTGACGCCGACGGCACCGACGGCAGTGACGCCGACGGCGCGGACGCCGACGGCACCGACGGCGACTCCTCCGACGCGAGCGACGGCGACTCGACTGACGCCGACGGCACGGACGGCTGAGGTCCTGAGCGCTCTCGACCTGCTCAGCGGTGATGCCCAGGCCTTCGCGCAGAAGGTCTGGGCGTCCCGCGTCCACCTGCACCAGACCGATCCCGACCGGCTCGTCGGCCTGTTGTCGCTCGACGACGTCGACACGCTGCTGACCAGCACCGCGATCCGAACCCCCGCCGTCCGGCTGGCTCGCGACGGGTCGGTCCTGCCGGAGTCGTCGTACACGAAGGGCGGCACGCTGGCGGGCAAGCCGCTGACCGGGCTCGTCGACGCCCGCAGGCTCTTCGACCTCGTCGACGACGGCGCGAGCGTGGTGCTCCAGGGGCTCCAGCGCTACTGGCCGCCGCTCACCCGGCTGGTCAGCGACCTCGAGGCCGAGCTGGGTCACCCCTGCCAGGCCAACGCCTACCTCACCCCGCCGGGCTCGCAGGGCTTCGCGGTGCACTCCGACTCCCATGACGTCTTCGTGTTCCAGACCCACGGCAGCAAGCGTTGGGAGGTGCACACCGACGACGGTGTCCAGGACATCCTGCTCGAGCCCGGTCTGGTGATGTATCTCCCCACCGGCACGCCGCACGCCGCACGCGCCCAGGACACCGCGTCCCTGCACGTCACCCTCGGCATCAACCAGCTCACCTGGCGCGACCTCGTACGCCGCGCGGTCACGCCGCTCCTCGACGACGTCGACGACGCGCACCTGCCCGCGGCGTACGTCGACCGCCCCGGCTCGCTCGGCGACGGTCTCGCCGACCGGCTGAGCGCCCTGGCCGACGCGGTGCGCGCACTCGACGCCGATGCCCTGGCCCGTGGCCAGGCCGAGCGGTTCTTGTCGTCGCGCCCGGTGTCGGTGGCCGGCGGCCTGCGCGACCGGTTCGCGCTGCCGGGGATCACCAGCGGGACCCTGCTGCGCCGCCGCGAGGGCCGTCCGTTCACCGTCGTCGAGACGGACCCGGGCGTGGACGGGGTCCGGGTACTGCTCGGTGATCGGTACCTCGACGTGCCGGGGCGGCTGCGTCCCGTCCTCGAGCGGATCTCGGAGCAGCACGACCTCCGCCCCGCCGACCTGCACGACCTGCTCGACCCCGCCAGCGCCCTGGTGCTCTGTCGACGACTGGTCCGCGAGGGCGCCTTCACGGTGTCCACATGAGCCGCTGCGCCCCGGCGAGCGTCGAGCGCGGCGACGAGCTGGCCGGCACCGCCTCCACCGTGCGGTCCTTCCTCCTCGTGGAGGACCCCGGCCCGTGGGGCACCGCGATCCTGCGCGACAGCCGACTGCCGGCGCAGGTCCGCGCCGTGCTGGGGGCGGCGCGCGGGGTGCGGCCCCTGCTGATCCGGCGCACGGGCCGGTCGCGTGACGACGGAGCGCGGGTCTTCGGCGTCCGCGTGGACGCGGCCGGCGGCTGGGTCGAGTCGGCCAGGCTCGACTCGGTGCACGACGTCTCGGCGCTCGACCTCGCATCCCTCGCCGCCGGTCGCTCGATGGGCCTCACGCCCCACCCGGACCCCCTCGTCCTGGTCTGCACGCACGGCCGGCACGACGCGTGCTGCGCCGAGCTCGGCCGCCCGGTCGCGGTGGCGCTCGCCGCCGCAGGGGTCGACTCCTGGGAGTGCTCGCACCTGGGTGGCGACCGCTTCGCCGGCAACGTCCTGGTGCTCCCCGAGGGCGTGTCGTACGGGCGCGTCGAGCCCGAGTCGGCGGCAGCCCTGGTGCGGGCCCATCTGGACGGCCACCTCGACCTCGACCTGATGCGTGGACGCAGCAACCTGCCGATGTCGGTGCAGTCGGCGGAGATCGCCCTGCGCCGCGAGCTGGGGGAGACGAGGGCGGGCGCCGTGCACCATCTCGGGCACGACCACACCGACCTGCCGGGCGGCGACCACCTCGTGACCGCTCGCTTCGCCACACCCGAGGGCGAGCTCAGCGTGAGCGTCGAGACCCTCCACGGCCCCGACGAGGCGCTGCTGACCTGCCAGGCGGGGAGCCCGTCTCGGGTGCTGCGTCACCGCGTCACCGCCATCTCCCGAGCGGGGTGATCGGGAGGCGTCAGCCCGTCCCCGCCCCGAAAGCGTCCCCCTAGGATGCAGAGCATGACCTCTCGGAGCGATACCGACGAGATCGCTCAGCTCGCCGCCCAGCGCTACCGCTCGATGAGCCCGTTCGGTGCGCGTGACCTGCCGCCGGTCGACCGCACCGGCCTGCCGCCCGGCCCCAGGTGGCCGGTGTTCTTGCAGAGCGCCGCGCTGCTGCGCTTCCGGCACCGTTTCGTGCCGTGGCTGCACCGCCGCTACGGCGACGTCTTCACCGTCCGGTTGATCCCGCAGGGTCGTCCGACGGTGCTGTTCACGCGCCCCGAGCACGCCAAGGAGATCTTCGCCGGCGACCCGGAGGTCTTCCATGCCGGCAAGGGCAACTCGATCCTCGGCCCGATGATGGGCGAGCACTCGCTGCTCCTCCAGGACTCCCGCGAGCACAAGCGCGCTCGCAAGCTGCTGATGCCGGCCTTCAACGGCCACGCCCTCCACGGGTACGCCGCCCTTGTCACCGAGGTGGCCCGCGCCGAGGTCGGCTCGTGGCACCCCGGCCAGGAGCTGCGCGCGCTCGACCGGATGAACTCGCTCACGCTCGAGGTCATCCTGCGGGTGGTCTTCGGGGTCAGCGACGAGGCCCGGCTGACCGCGTTGCGCCCGCGGGTCAACCGCACGGTCGACATCTCACCGGTCGTGCTGCTGGGCTGGGGCAAGCCGTTGCTCCAGCGCCTGGGCCCGTGGCGGCGCACCGTCGACAACGCCATCGAGCTCGACCGGCTGATCTACGCCGAGATCCGCGAGCGCCGCCGGGCCCCTGACCTGACCGAGCGCCCGGACGTGCTGTCCCGGCTGATCTGCGTCGAGGACGGCGGCGACGCGCTCTCCGACACCGAGCTCCGCGACCAGCTGGTGACCCTGCTGCTCGCCGGCCACGAGACCACCGCGACGGCGCTGGCGTGGGCGCTCTACGAGATCGGCCGCGACCCGGAGCTGCTGGCCAGGTCCCGCGAGGCCGCCCGCGGCGGCGACGACGCCTGGCTGGAGGCCGTGCTGAAGGAGTCGATGCGTCTGCATCCCGTCATCCCGATGGTCGTGCGCACCCTGATGAGGCCGGCGACGGTCGGCGGCTGGCACCTGCCTGCCGGCACCACGGTCGGTCCGTCGATCCTGGTCGCGCACCTGCGTGCGGACAACCACCCCGACCCCGGGGTGTTCCGGCCGGAGCGCTTCTTGGGCCAGAACCCGCCACCCCACACGTGGATCCCCTTCGGCGGTGGCGTGCGCCGCTGCATCGGCGCCGGCTTCACGCTCATGGAGGGCGTGGCGGTGCTGCGCGAGGTGCTGGTGGCCTACGACGTCACCGCCGTCGGCGACGACGAGCCGAAGGTCCGCAACATCACCTCCGTGCCGCGCCGGGGCGCGCGGATCAGGCTGGGCTGAGGTCGCCCACCCGGCCGCCCCGTCCCGCGGCCAACCGGCGTGCACGAGCGCACTTGGCCATCGGGGACAATGGCGCCGTACCTGAGCCCACAAGAACCTGGAGACCACCGTGGCGGACCGCCCGTCGGAGCCCACCGAACGACCCGTGCTGACCGGCCTCGTCGCGTTGGTCGGCGTCGGTCTCGTCGTCGGCCTGCTGGCCGGGCTGACGGCCCTCATGGGCATCAAGGTGCTCGGCATCGGCGGGGGAGACGCCGACTCGACCGAGCAGGCGTCGTCCGGCCAGTCGTTGTTCCTGCCGGACCTGGTCGAGACCGAGAAGCCCGCCGATCCGCTGCTGACCCTCGATCCCAACCTGCCGACCCCGTCCATCGTGCCGACCGAGGCCCCCGCATCGACCCCGCCGGCCAAGGGCATCACCTTGTCGGTCGGCCAGACCCAGGTCGCGGCGATGGCCCAGATCGACCTGACGGGCGTCTACCCGCAGGGCGAGGGCGCGATCCTCCAGGTGCAGCGGTTCGAGAACGGCTCGTGGAGGGACTTCCCGGTCACGGTCTCGGTCGGGGACCAGACGTTCGCGACATACGTCATGACCAGTCGCTCCGGGAGGAACAAGTTCCGCGTGGTCGACACCGACACCGCCGCGAAGTCCAACGCGGTCGTCGTCACCGTCGGCTGACGGCCCCCACCAGCGCGGCTGCTCCCCGCCGGTCGAGCGGAGTCGGGGCCTCCACCTGATCGCGGGTACGACGACGCAGCAGCGCCACGACCGCCGGCTGGCCGGCCAGCACACCGCCGAGCACGAGCAGCATCCCGAACACCTGGGCGAGGCCGAACGCCTCGGCGGCGAACGCCACCCCGAGCACCGTGCCGACGACGGGGTTGATGAGCCCGATCAGCGCGGTGCCGCCGGCCGGCATCCGGGTCAGCCCGCGGAACCAGCAGAAGTAGGCGAGGCCGGTGCCGACGATGGCCAACCAGGCGTAGCCGAACGCGGCCCGGCCGTCGATCACCGGTGGCGCGCCCTCGATCAGGAGGGCGACCGGCAGCAGGAAGAGCCCGCCGACCACGAGCTGCCAGGACATCAGCGTGAGCAGGTCCACCGGCGCCGGCCAGCGCTTGACCAGCACGAAGCCGAGCGCGGAGACGAGCACGGAGCCGAAGGCTCCGGTGAGCCCGAGGGGCGTCACGCCGTCGGGGCTGCCCAGCACCAGGAACGCGACACCCGTGAGTCCGACCAGGGCCGCCAGCACGCGCAGGACGCCCGCGCGCTCGCCGATCAGCAGCCACGCGATGCCCATCACGGCCAGCGGCGACAGCGCCTGGATGGTGGCAGCGAGACCGCCGGGCAGGTAGTAGGCCGAGACGAAGATCAACGGGAAGAACGCGCCGATGTTGCACAGGCCCAGCACCACGGCCCGCCACCACCAGTCACCCTGGGGCAGCTGGCGACGCCAGGCCAGCAGGAGCAGGCCGATGGGGAGCGCGCGGACCAGCGCCGCGAACATCGGCCGGTCGGGCGGCAGGAACTGCTCGGTCACGATGTACGTCGTGCCCCAGGCCAGGGGAGCGATCGCCGTCAGCAGGATCGTGGAGAGGCCAGCGCCTTTAGTTTCCATGGAAAGTATAATACTTTCCCGAGCAGATATATTCCAACCATGGAACCCGACCACGTCGCCCGGCTGATGGAGCAGTGGCACGTCGAGCGCCCCGACCTCGACGTGTCACCGATGGGCGTCATCGGCCGGCTGCACCGGCTGTCCGAGGCGCTGCACGAACAGCTGCGCCCGGTCTTCGCCGAGGCCGGCCTGTCCGACGGCGAGTTCGACGTCCTCGCGGCGCTGCGGCGCTCCGGGGCGCCGTACGAGCTGAACCCCGGTGAGCTGAGCGAGATGACGATGGTGACGTCGGGTGCGGTGACCAAGCGGGTCGACCGCCTCGAGAGGGCCGGCCTGGTCACCCGCACGGTCTCCGCCGACGACGCCAGGTCGCGGCGGATCAGGCTCACCCCGACCGGGTTCGAGCTGGTCGAGCGACTGATCGGCGTGCACGTCGCCAACGAGCACCGGCTGCTCTCCGATCTCAGTGACCTGGAGCGCAGCCGGCTAGCTCACCTGCTGGAGCAGTGGGGCAGGAGCCCTCAGCTCGGGATGTAGTCGAAGACGTCGGGGTTCGGGCCGAGGCGGCCCTCCTCGCCACGGTCCAGCTCGTCGAGGGCAGACATCGCGCTGGGCGACAGCTCGAAGTCGAAGATCTCGAAGTTCTGCCTCATCCGCTCGACCTTCATCGACTTGGGGAAGATGACGTCGCCGCGCTGGACGTGCCAGCGCAGCGCCACCTGGGCCGGCGACCTGCCGACCAGGGTGGCGATCTCGCCGATGGTGTCGTCGTCGCCGACCTTGCCCTGGGCGATGGGCGACCAGGCCTCGGTGACCACGCCGTGCTTGGCGTTGGCGGAGCGGACGTCCTCGTTGGCGAAGAACGGGTGCACCTCGACCTGGTTCACCACGGGCACGACGCCGGTCTCGGCGACGATCCGGTCGAGGTGGTCGGGCTGGAAGTTCGAGACGCCGATCGAGGCGGCCCGGCCGTCCTCCACGAACTCCCCGAGCGTCTTCCACGTGGAGACGAAGTCGCCGTCGTACTGCGTGGGCAGCGGCCAGTGGATCAGGAACAGGTCGATCCGGTCGAGGCCGAGCCGCTCGAGGGTGTCGGCGAAGGCCCGGCGAGCATCGTCGGGCCGGTGGAAGCCGTTGTTGAGCTTGGAGGTGATGTAGAGCTCGTCGCGGGGGATGCCGGCGTCACGGATCGCCGCACCCACGCCCGCCTCGTTCTGGTACATCTGGGCGGTGTCGATGTGGCGGTAGCCGACCTCCAGGGCCTGGCGCACGGTGTCGGCGGTGTCCTCCGGCGGCACCTGGTAGACACCGAAGCCCAGCTGGGGGATGGATGTGCCGTTGATGAGCTCGATCTTCGGGACAGTCATACAGGGCCCTACAACGGCCAGTGGGGAAACATTCCCGATGAGCGTCGGTCAGGACACGATGAGCGCGGTGTCGTCGACCACGAAGCTCGTCTGGAGCGAGGCGTCCTCGGTGGTCAGGAACCTCACCGAGACCGTCTTCCCCCTGTACGACGACACGTCGAGCGTCTTCTGCACGAAGCCCCCGGTCGCGTTCGCGTTCGAGTACGTCGCCAGCGTCGAGGTCGTCGTGCCGCTGACCATCTGGACCTTGGTGGTGTCGTAGGCCGTGGCGCCGGACTCGGCGGTGTCGATGCGCACCCAGAACGTCAGCGTCGCGGCACTCGTCGGACGCCGGGATGGTCACCGACTGGGTGATGTTCTCGGTCGCCGTGCGGCCGTTGCCGCCGAGCCACGCCTTCCAGGTGCCCGTGCGGGCCGGCCTGCCGGCGTTGGCGGTGATGGCGCCCGCCGTGCCCGTCCAGCTGACGGCGCCGGACTCGAAGCCCGGGTTCTGGAGCAGGTTCGCGCCGGCCGGCGGCGGGGTGCCGTAGGCCTTCTGCGCGTAGCTCCACACCATGTGCCCGATCGCGTCGATGTTGCGGTCGAGCGCGGTGGTGTCGACGTTGGCCCGGGTGTCGCACGAGCGGTGGTAGCACGGGTCGAACGGCGTGTTGGCCGTGCCGCCCCACTTCTGCGCCTGCGCCGCGGTCTTGTACTCCTCGGCGCCGGTGTAGGTGCCTGCCGTCGGGATGCCGTAGGTCCGGAACGCGGCGTGGTCGGAACGACCCTGGACGTCGATGTACTCCCACGGCACGCCCACGGAGTCGAAGTACGCCGTCAGGTCGTCGCGCGCTCCGTTGCCGGCCGCGTTGTCGTCGTACACGAAGTAGCCGGGGTTGGGCGAGCCGATCATGTCGAAGTTCAAGTAGAGCTCGATCTTGTCCTTCTCGGCCGTCGGCAGGCTCGCCATGTAGTGCTTGGAGCCGAGCAGCCCCTGCTCCTCGGCGCCCCAGAACGCGAACTTCACCCGGTTCCTCGGCACTTGGCCGCTGGCGGCCCACGTCAACGCCGTCTCGAGGATGCCGGCCGAACCGGTGCCGTTGTCGTTGATGCCGGGACCCGCCGACACGCTGTCGAGGTGACCGCCGGTCATCACGACGTGGTCGGCGTCGCCGGCCGGCCACTCCGCGACCAGGTTGTACGACGTGCCCGAGGAGGTCGAGAACTGCTGCACGGTGGTCGTGTAGCCGGCGCCGTCGAGCTTGGACCTCACCCAGTTGACCGAGGCGAGGTAGCCCGGCCGACCGGTGGCGCGGTTGCCGCCGTTGGCGGTCGCGATGGCCTGGAGCTGGTCGAGGTGGCCACCCGTGTTGGCCACCGAGATGTCCGGTCCGGCCAGCGCCGGAGGGGCGGTCGGCGCAGCGGAGGTGGCCGGCACGCCGCTGGCGACGAGGGCCGCAACGGCGGCGACGGCGCAGGCGGTGCGGACGGGAAGTCGCTTCATGGTCTCTCCTGGCTCACGAGATGGGGGTGCGGGAACGACGAACGCCGGCGAGCTGCTGCCCGAGCAGCAACCGCCGGCGTCCGAGGTGGGGTGGATCAGGTCACGACACGGTGACTGCGGTGTCGTCGACCACGAAGCTCGTCTGCAGCGACGAGTCCTCGCTCATGAGGAACTTCACCGTGACCGTCTTGCCCTTGTAGGCGAGCAGGCTGTGGCTGAAGTTCGTGTACGTCGCGTTGGTGCCGACGTTGCTGAACGTCTTCAGCGTCGTGGTGACGCCGTTGACGACCACCTGGACCTTCATGGTGTCGTAGGCCGTGGAGCCGGACTCGGCGGTGTCGGTGCGGATCCAGTAGGACAGCGAGGCCGCTGTGGCGCTGGCCGGGACGCTCACGTTCTGCGTGATCGTCTCGGTCGACGTCGAGCCGTTGCCACCGAGCCACAGCTTCCAGGTGCCGGTGCGGGCCGGCCTGCCCGAGTTGTTGGTGATGGGACCGGCGCTGCCGGACCAGCTCGTCGCGCCCGACTCGAAGCCCGGGTTGAGCAGCAGGTTGCCGCCGGTGGGAGGCGGGGTGGTGCCACACGTCGGGTCGGCGGACTGCGCGGGCACCGAGACGGCGTCCCAGGCGGCCTTGACCTTGTTGAAGTTGGTGCAGTCGCTGGGCGTCAGGTTCTTCGCGGCCTGCAGCGTCCAGGTGCGGTACTTCAGGTAGTTGGCGCCCGAGGTCTTGAGCAGCATCGCGTTGTAGAAGATCTTGCCCGCGGTCTGGATGCCGATGCCGGTCAGGCCGGTGGAGCCGTTGCACGTGGTGCTGGACGGCTTGCCGGAGGGGTTGGTGCCCTCGGCGAGCAGGTAGAACCAGTGGTTGCCGGGGCCGGCTGCCGCGTGCACCTCGGTGCTCGGGATCGAGCTCGAGTAGCAGTTGGGGTCACCGACGGCCGACGGGTTGTACATGTTGCGGATCGGGCCCTGGCCGACGAGGTTGATCTCCTCGCCGACGGTGTAGTCGGGCACGTCGTAGGAGCCGGTCTGGTTGGAGTAGGCCTCGGTCAGCGCGCCGAAGACGTCCCCGACGAACTCCTGGGTCCCGCCGCCGGAGATGCCGCCGGGGGTCTTGTCGTCGATGCCGTGGCCGTACTCGTGGGCCACGACGTCGAGCGAGCCGATCCAGTTGCCGGCCTGGCTGTGGCCGATCTGCACCTGGGTGCCGTCGTAGTAGGCGTTGATGTCGTTGAGGCCGACGCGCATCGGCACCCAGCCCCCGCTGCCGTTCTCGCCGTTGCGGCCGAGCCAGGAGGTGAGCATGCCCTTCATGTCCTGGGTGGCCTTGAAGGCATCGACGCAGCCGGTCTCGCGGCTGGTGGCGTTGCCGTTGCCCCACACGTCGTCGGGGCCCGAGAAGGTCTGGTTGTTGGCGGCGTCCTGGCAGACGCGCGACGTGGAGGCCGGGTCCGTCATCGAGTAGGTGCTGCCGACGAGCCGGGTGTTGAGCGTCAGCGGGTTCGGACCGCTGTAGGCCGCATTGCCCTGGCCGTAGACGACGTGCTCGGTGGTGCTGAGCACCTTGCCGTTGCGGGCGTCGACGTAGACCGACTGGCGCGAGGCCTGGCCGCCGTCGGTGCCGCGGACGATGGTCTCCCAGGCGAGCGCGGAGCTCGCCCCGTCCTGGACGACGACCAGCCGGCTCGGCTCGACCCCTGCGACGGTGTCGAGCTGGCCGCGGGACACCTCGGCCGCGCGGGCCGCGCCCACGGTCGCGGTGGTCGAGGCGACGTCGACGGTCCGGGTCTGCGCCACGGAGCTGCTGACGACCTGGCCGGCCTTGTCGGTCATGACGACGAAGTCGCCGCCGATCACCGGCAGGCCTTCGTGGGTGCGCTGGTAGGCCACGGCCACGGTGCCGTTGTCGCCCCGGTAGGTGCCGGCCTTGCGGAACGCGTCGCCGTCGGCGCGCTTGAGCTTGGCGTCGTGCTTGCCGATCCAGGTGGAGACGGCGTCCTGGGCGCCCTGCAGGGAGACGCCGTCGTCGGCGGCCTGGGCCGACGTGGCGGGCAGGCTGAGCCCGGCCAGGGTGGAGGCCGCGAGCGCGAGCGCCGCGAGCGCGCCCGTCCTGCGGAGAGGTGCTGAGGTCATGTGCGTGCTTCTTCCACGAATCGGGTCGATCAGACCCGGAGGGGATGTCCCCGCTATAAGGGTGCGCGGGTCCACTGCAGAAACTCGCAATCAGAGGACGCTGCGTCAATGAACGCCGTGGGCCATGAACGTGCACTGCATAAACCTGCAGAGTGGTCTGGCCGTGCCGGGGGTCGGCGTGGACGCACGCGGGCGGACGGTTCATCCTTGCCCGGTGATCAACGACGTCGATACGACACCCGCCGTGCCCTCCTCGAACCGTGCCCGCTACGCCGCCCTGGCTCGGCTCGCGTGGCGCCACGGCAGGTCCGACCTCCTGGCGGGTGCCGGGTTCGACGACTTCACCTTCGACGACGAGACCCCGCTGGGGGACGATGAGAAGGCCGCCCAGTTCGCCGGGGACCTGGAGTCGATGGGTCCGACCTACATCAAGCTCGGGCAGCTGCTGTCGACACGCTTCGACCTCCTGCCCGTGGCGTACACGACGGCTCTCGCGCGCCTGCAGGACGACGTGGCGCCGTTCTCCTTCGAGAAGGTCGAGGAGATCGTCGAGTCGGAGCTCGGAGCCGAGCTGCGACACCTGTACGCGCACTTCGAGCGCGAGCCGATGGCTGCGGCGTCACTGGGACAGGTGCACCGGGCGACCCTGCGCGACGGTCGCGAGGTCGTCGTCAAGGTGCAGCGGCCCGAGGCCCGCGAGGTCGTCCGGGGAGACATGGACGCCCTGGCCCGGATCGCGGCCATGGCTGACAAGCGCACCGAGGTCGGCCGGCGCTACGGCTTCGAGAAGCTCGTCGCACAGTTCCGGCGCTCTGTCTCCGGCGAGCTCGACTACCGGCGGGAGGCGCGCAACCTGCTCAGGTTCATCGAGCTCACCCGCGACCACGACCTGATCGTGGTGCCGGCCCCGGTGATGACGCACACCACCGGCCGGGTGTTGACGATGGACCGCATCGAGGGTCGCAAGACGACCGACGTCGGCCCGCTCGGCCTGACCGACGTCGACGCCGGTCCGATCGTGGAGCAGCTGTTCTCGTGCTACCTGAAGATGATGCTCGACGACGGTGTCGTCCACGCCGACCCGCACCCGGGCAACCTGATCCTCACCGACGACGGCCGGCTCGCGCTGATCGATCTCGGCATGGTCGCCAACGTGCCGGGCCGGCTCCAGGACAAGGTCGTCAGGCTGCTGCTCGCCATCACCGATGGTGACGGCGACGAGGCGAGCCGGGTGCTGGCCTCGATGGGTCACCCGCTGTCCGACTACGACGCGGCGGCCTTCCGGGAGGACGTGTCGTACGTCGTCTCGGAGGCAGTCGAGAGTGGCAGCGACCTCAAGGCGGGGGCCGTCCTGGTCGAGCTCAGCCGGCTCTCCGGCATGCATGGCCTGATGCCGCCGGCCGAGATGTCACTGATCGGCAAGGCGCTGCTCAACCTCGATCAGACCACGTTGCACCTTGATCCCGACTTCTCCCCGGCCGACGCGTTGCGCGACAACGTCGGCGACATGCTCACCAGCGGGCTCAGCATCAGCCCGGCCGGACTGATGGCGGCGGCGATCGAGGCCAAGGAGTTCACCGCACTGCTGCCCAAGCGGGCCAACCGGATCCTCGACACCCTCGCCGAGGGGGAGTTCCACCTCCGGGTCAACGCGATCGACGAGGAGCGACTGCACACCGTGCTGCAGCGGGTCGCCAACCGCATCACGCTGGGCATGGTGATCGCGGCGACCATCATGGGGTCGGCGCTGATGATGCGGGTGCCGGGCGGGGCGAGGGTCCTCGGGCTGCCGGCCGTGGCGCTGTTCTTCTTCACCTTCGCGGTGCTCGCCGGGGTCGCGATGACGACCTGGATCGTCACGACCGACCGCAGGGTCGCCCGGACCGCGCGCGAGCACACCCGTCCCGAGCCGGGCTGAGGCGCTGGTCGGAGACCTTGGTACGTCGGCGGGAACAAAAGCCCGACGCTCCTGCGTTGTGCCCAGTGAACGAACTTGAGTTGATTCGGCTCAACTTGTTTGCCACAATCATCTGCGCGGCGCTCGAAGGCCGCATCCACAGACTCACACCGGAGGTAATCCATGGCTCGCGCGGTCGGCATCGACCTCGGTACGACGAACTCGGTCGTATCGGTCCTCGAAGGTGGAGAACCCACCGTCATCGCCAACGCAGAAGGCGCTCGCACCACCCCCTCGGTGGTCGCGTTCGCGAAGTCCGGCGAGGTGCTCGTCGGAGAAGTGGCCAAGCGCCAGGCCGTCACCAACGTCGACCGCACCATCCGCTCGGTCAAGCGCCACATGGGCACGGACTGGAAGGTCGACATCGACGACAAGTCCTTCACCCCCCAGCAGATCAGCGCCTTCGTGCTGCAGAAGCTCAAGCGGGACGCCGAGGCCTACCTCGGCGAGCCGGTCACCGACGCGGTGATCACCGTCCCGGCGTACTTCTCCGACGCGCAGCGCCAGGCCACCAAGGAGGCCGGCGAGATCGCGGGCCTCAACGTGAGCCGCATCGTCAACGAGCCCACCGCGGCGGCCCTGGCCTACGGCCTCGACAAGGGCGACGACCAGACCATCCTCGTCTTCGACCTCGGTGGCGGCACGT
>CAWAGL010000011.1:0-32882 GCA_963781515.1 uncultured Actinomycetota bacterium | reverse complement strand
CGAGGAGCTCGCCTCAGAGCACGCTGGCAGGCGACCCGTTTCGGGAGACGTGCGTCACATCAATGACCCGCTCCGCAAAGACTGTTACCGGTTTGTGGAACGGGTGTGGACGGTCGTTGGACGACCGAATGTGACGATCATTGCGTCGGTCTCAGCGGACCGACGTCGAGTGCTCGGGCCGGGGGGTCCGCGGTCTCGCCAACAAGGCGAGGCTGATTGGAGCATCGTTCGAGTTGGGGAGATCGCCCATGTCGTCAGTGTCAGTTCGTGCGCGCAAATATCTACTGCGCCTCGTTGCCATCCTCGTGGTCGCGGTAGGCGTTCCGGTCATCATCGCCGGACCGGCCAGCGCCCATCACCCTGAGATCACCGGTTCGGTGGACTGCAACGGCGCGGTGTCGTACACCGCCCGTGCCTGGAACGGGTCCACCGAGGCCCAGCGCACCAACCCGGACATCCGGGTCTCGATGTCCCTCGACGGCGGCGCGACCTACGCCCCGGTCAAGTCGGGCGCCTTCAACAAGGCGAACAACTACCAGTTCTCGGGCACCTTCGACATCGGCTCCGCGCCGTCGGTGAAGATCAAGGTCCTCGACGTGGCCAAGTGGGGCTCCGGCGCCAACGGTGGCAACCCTCGGTACCTCACCCTCTTCGCGCCCACCAACTGCGGCACCGACGTGGTCGTCACCAACACGTGCACCGAGACCACCGTCTCGGTCACCAACACCGGCGTCGCGGCAGTCACCTACACCGTGAGCATCAGCCCCAAGGCCAGCGAGGCGACGAAGTCCCTCACCGTGCCGGGCAAGAGCACCGCGTCGGTGAAGTTCACCGGTCTCGTGGAGGACACCACCTACACCGTCACCGTCTCGCAGGGCAGCTCCGTGGTGAAGACCGAGACCTTCACCGTCGACTGCAACAAGCCGACCGCCAAGGTCGACAACGACTGCCTCACGTACTCCGTCTACCTCAACAACCGCGGCAACAACGTCGAAGCCGTCTTCACCGTGACCGTCAACGGCAAGGCGACCGAGTACAAGGTCGCGAAGAACGCCGACCGCACCGTCACCGGTGACGTCGTGGAGGACTCGTCCAACACCGTCAAGGTGACCTGGAACGGGACCACGCTCGACGAGAAGAGCTTCAAGGTCGACTGCGAGAAGCCTGCAGCCAAGATCACCTCGACCTGCACGG
The DNA here is from genome assembly GCA_963781515.1 of uncultured Actinomycetota bacterium. GTDB lineage: Bacteria > Actinomycetota > Actinomycetes > Propionibacteriales > Nocardioidaceae > Nocardioides. The sequence goes on along the minus strand of CAWAGL010000011.1, from coordinate 31,688 downwards.
GCTACTCCATCTACCTCGACAACCGCACCTCCAGCGCCGACGTGAAGTTCGTCGTCACGGTCAACGGCTCGGCCACCACCTACACGGTCAAGGCGGGCGCGGACAAGACGCTCACCAAGAGCGACGCGGTCGAGGGTGACTCGTTCAACATCAGCGTCAAGGTCGCCGGCAACGTGCTCGACTCCAAGCAGTTCACGATCGACTGCGAGAAGCCGGTCGCCACGGTCACCAACGACTGCACGGGCTACACCGTCAGCCTCGACAACTCCAAGTCGCAGGTCGCGGTGCGGTACGCCGTCACCGTCAACGGCACCACCACCAACTACGACGTGGCCGCGGGCGAGAAGAAGACCCTCACGGGCAACGCCGCCGAGGGCTCGACCAACACGGTCATCGTCAAGCACGGCTCGACGGAGCTCGCGAAGAAGACCTTCACGATCGACTGCGAGAAGCCGGCCGCCACGGTCACCAACGACTGCACGAGCTACACCGCCAAGCTCGACAACTCCGAGTCCGCGGTCGCCGTGAAGTTCTCGGTCACCGTCAACGGCACCACCACCGAGCACACGGTCCCGGCCGGCCAGACCAAGTCGGTCACCGGCCCGGTGGCCGAGGACTCGAGCAACACCGTCGTGGTCAAGTACGGCGACGACGAGCTCGCGAAGAAGTCGTTCACCGTTGACTGCGTGCAGGCCAGCGCGACCATCGACCACACCTGCACCACCTGGACCGCCACCCTCGACAACTCGAAGTCGACCATCGATGTCGACTTCGTGGTGACGGTCAACGGCGCCGCCAAGACCTACACCGTCGGGGCCGGCAAGACCGACACCGCCACGGGTGACGTCGTCGACGACCAGGCCACGACGATCACGGTCAAGGTCGGCAGCGAGACGCTGAAGACCGACACCTTCACCGAGGACTGCGCCAAGCCGCAGGCCACGGTCACCTCGTCGTGCACCGGCTACTCGGTCTACCTCGACAACCGCGACTCCAGGGTCGACGTCGAGTTCGTCGTCACGGTCAACGGCACGGACACCAAGCACACCGTCGCCGCGGGCGACGACAAGCTGATCGTCAAGTCCGCAGCCGAGGGTGACTCGTTCACCATCGTGGTCACCGACGGCTCCAAGGAGCTCGCCAAGACCACCTTCACGATCGACTGCGAGAAGCCTGCCGCCACCATCGCCCACGACTGCACGACCTACACGGTCACGCTGGACAATGAAGCGTCCACCGTGCCGGTGAAGTTCACCGTGCGGGTCAACGGCGTGAGCACCGACGTCGTGGTGCCGGCCGGCGAGAAGGAGACCGTCTCCGGTCCGGTGGCCGAGAACTCCACCAACACCGTGGTGGTCATGGCCGGTGAGGACAAGCTGGCCAAGGAGATCTTCGAGGTCGACTGCGTGCAGCCGGCCGCGACGATCACCCACACCTGCACGACCTACACCGCCAACCTCGACAACTCGGCCTCGACCGTCCCGGTGACCTTCACGGTCACGGTCAACGGCACCGACACCGACATCACCGTGCCGGCGGGTGACACCGAGGTCGTCACCGGCCCGGTGGCCGAGAACTCCACCAACACCGTCAAGGTCGCGACCGGCTCGACCGAGCTGGCGCAGGAGACGTTCGAGGTCGACTGCGAGCAGCCGGCCGCGACGGTCAGCCACACCTGCACGACCTACACCGCCAACCTCGACAACTCGGCCTCGACCGTCCCGGTGACCTTCACCGTCACGGTCAACGGCACCGACACCGACACCACCGTGCCGGCGGGTGACACCGAGGTCGTCACCGGTCCGGTGGCCGAGGACTCCACCAACACGGTGTCCGTGTCGCAGGGCTCCACCACGCTCGACAGCGAGACGTTCGAGGTCGACTGCGAGCAGCCGGCCGCGACGATCACCTCGTCGTGCACCGACTACACCGTGACCCTCGACAACAGCGCCTCCACGGTGCCGGTCGACTTCACGGTGACGGTCAACGGCGTCGACACCCCGCACACGGTCCCGGCCGGTGACACGCTCGTGGTCACGACCCCCGCGTTCGAGGGCTCGACGTACGACGTCACGGTCACCAGCGGCACCACGGTCCTGGCGGAGAAGGTCATCACGATCGACTGCGTCAAGCCCGTCGCCACGGTGACGCACACCTGCACCGACTACACCGTGACGCTCGACAACTCGGCCTCGACCCTCCCGGTCGAGTTCACCGTGACCATCGATGGCGCCGTCTCCACGGAGACCGTGCCGGCTGGTGAGACCAAGGTGCTGACCGGTCCGGTCGCCGAGGACTCCTCGCACATCATCTCGGTCGCCAACGGTGACGAGACGCTCGCCCAGTCCGCGTTCACCGTCGACTGCGTCAAGCCGACCGCCATCGTCGCCCAGTCCTGTGCCGGGTACGACGTCACGCTCGACAACTCGGCCTCCAGCATCCCGGTCGAGTTCACGGTGACCGTCAACGGTGTCGACCAGCTGGTCACGCTGCCGGCCGGTCAGGTCCGTCACGTGACGGGCACGGTCGTGGAGGACTCCACCAACACCATCACGGTGCGCGGTGGCGGAGCCGAGCTGGTGAGCAGCACGTTCACGCAGGACTGCGAGACCTTCACCCCGGCGGCAGCCGTCACGCACGACTGCACCACCTACACCGCGACCCTGAACAACACCGGCTCCAACGTCCCGGTCGAGTTCACCGTCAACGTCAACGGCGTCAGCCAGGTCGTCACCGTCCCCGCGGGCCAGACCCAGAACGTCACCGGCCCGGTGGTGGAGGACGGTAGCTACACGATCACCGTCTCTGCGGGCGGCGCCCAGCTCGTCACCGGAAGCTTCATCGTCGACTGCGCCGCGGCCGGCGGCGGTGGCGGCACCGGTGGCGGTGGCGGCGGCAACGGCGGCGGCGCCGGCAACGGCTGACAACGCTGACAACAACAACAATGGTGGTGGCGGCGGCGCCGGTGGCTCCGGCTCCGACAACCCGTCCAACGAGGGTGGCCTGCCGGCCACCGGCAGCCCGGCCTTCCTCGGCCTGGCGCTGCTCCTCGGTCTCGGCCTGGTGGCTGGTGGTGGCCTCCTGGTCACCGGTGGCCGTCGCCGGACGCGCACCATCTGAGAATTCCCCGAATCCGCCGGCCCGACTCGAATCCACGAGTCGGGCCGGCGGCTTTGTGCGTCAGCGTCCGGAGAGCCGACGGCTCAGCAGCCGCGCGGTCTGGCGCACCGCCCCGGCCGTGGCGTCCGGCTCCCGGTGGTCGACCGCGGACCAGGTGACCGCCACTGCGGCGACCGGATGCCCGTTGTGGTCGAGCACGGCGGCCGCGACGCTGGCGAAGCCGGGGGAGACCTCGCCGTCCTCGACGGCGTACCCGCGTTGCCGGGTGTCGCTCAGCACGGTCCGCAGGGCGGTGAGCGAGCGCGGCCCGTGACCGTGTCGCTCGACGAACGACTCCTTGTCGGGGTACAGCGCGCGGACCTGCGCGGCGGGCAGCGCAGCCAGGATCGCCCGACCGCTGGCGGTGAGGTGGGCGGGTAGCCGCACCCCCACGTCGGTCACCAGGGGCGGCCGACCGGGGACCCTCTCCTCCAGGACGTAGAGCACGTCCCGGCCGTGCGGCACCGCGAGGTGCGCGGCACAGCCCGTGGTGTCGACCAGCGCCATCAGGTGCCGACGGGCGAGGCGCTGCAGGGGGGCCTGGCGGGCGTAGCCGCTGCCGACCTCGAACGCGGCCACGCCCAGGCCGTAGCGGTGCTCGTCGGGCAGATGCACGACGAAGCCCTCGTCGATCATCGCGTTGAGCAGGTGGTACGCCGTGGAGCGAGGCAGCTCGCAGGCGCGCACGATCCGGTCGAGCGGCACCGGGTCGGGCTGGCTGGCCAGGAACCGCAGCACCCGCAACGTCTTCGTCGCGGCCGGCACCTGGCTCATGACCGCATCCTGCCCCAGTGCCTCACCGGGGTGCGATCACGCGCGGTGGCTACCGCCCTGGCGCCGCTGCGTCGGTCGGCCCTCACCGTCGAAGCGCGGTCCGGTGTGGTGCGGGTCGTCGATCGGCCGGCCGTCGGCGTCGTACTCGGTCCCGTCGACGGGTCGGGCGGTCTCAGGCGCCGCGGTGGTGGAGTCGTCGAGGATCGTCCGGGGCGAGTAGTCGTCGGCGCGGGTGTCGACGTCGGGGTCGAGACGGTCGGCGGCTCGGATCTGGTCCTCGTGGGCCGCCTGCTGCTGGGTGAGGTCCTGCTTCGCCACTGCGGCGCGCTCCTCGGCCTGCTGGGCCTCGTGTCGGGCTCGCGCGGCCTCGGCCTCGGCCGCGGTGGCCTGGGCGTGAGCGCCCGGGATCACGGCGGCGGCCTCGGCGTCGGCCTGCTCGCGCAGCTGGGCGGCGCGAGCGGCGTTGTCCTGCCGGCTCTTCTTGCGCATGGATGCGGCGACGAGGCCGATCACGACGACGAGGACGACGACGATCATGATCGTCAAGACGACTGCGGTGGTGCTCATCGTGGGTCCCTCCTCCGTGCGGCCCCCGGGCGTGGCGCCGTACCTGCCCGTCACCGTGCCACATCCCCGGCGGCGGTCACCACCTCCCGTGGGGTGAGTCTGGAATCCGAGACCGTCGCGCGTCCGCGGGTCTGGCACGGTCCCAGCCCGGGAGGCTTGGATGGAGCCATGTCAGCAACCACCCTCACCCCCGTGCCGGTCGGCACCGGTCCCGTCTCCTTCGCCGAGCTGGTGGCCGTCGCGCGCGACGGTGCGCCGGTCGAGCTGACCGAGGAGGCCTGCGCCGCGATCGACCGGGCCCGCGTGGTGGTCGAGGAGCTCGCGGCGGCCCCCACGCCGGCGTACGGGATCTCCACCGGCTTCGGTGCGCTCGCCACGCGCCACATCCCGACCGAGTCGCGCGCACAGCTGCAGCGCTCGCTCGTGCGCTCCCACGCGGCCGGATCCGGGCCCGAGGTCGAGCGGGAGGTGGTGCGCGGGCTGATGCTGCTGCGGCTCTCGACCCTGGCGACCGGGCACACAGGAGTACGCCGCGAGACGGCGCAGCTGCTGGCCGACCTGCTCTCCCACGGCATCACGCCGCTGGTCTTCGAGTACGGCTCGCTCGGCTGCTCCGGCGACCTGGCCCCGCTGTCGCACTGTGCGCTGGCGCTGATCGGGGAGGGTGAGGTCCGCGACGCCTCGGGGAATCGGATGCCGGCCGCCGATGCGCTGGCTGCCGCCGGGCTCACTGCCCGTCGAGCTGGCCGCCAAGGAGGGCATCTCGCTGATCAACGGCACCGACGGGATGCTGGGCATGCTGGTGCTGGCGATCAGCGACCTGGAGATGCTGGTGCGGACCGCCGACATCTCGGCGGCCATGTCGGTCGAGGGCCTGCTCGGCACCGACCGGGTCTTCGCGGCCGAGCTCCAGGCGATCCGGCCGCACCCCGGACAGGCTGCGTCCGCGGCCAACCTGACGGCCCTCCTGGCCGACTCGGGCATCGTCGCCTCCCACCGTGGCCCCGACTGCAACCGCGTGCAGGACGCCTACTCGCTGCGGTGCTCGCCGCAGGTGCACGGTGCGGTGCGCGACACGATCGAGCACTGCACGACGGTCGCCGGTCGTGAGCTCGCATCCGCGGTCGACAACCCCGTCGTCCTGGCCGACGAGGGGCGGGTCGAGTCCAACGGGAACTTCCACGGCGCGCCGGTGGCCTACGTGCTCGACTTCCTGGCGATCGTGGCGGCCGACCTGGCCTCGATCAGCGAGCGGCGTACGGACCGGTTCCTCGACAAGGCCCGCAACCACGGACTGCCGCCGTTCCTGGCCGACGACCCCGGCCTCGACAGCGGGCTGATGATCGCGCAGTACACCCAGGCGGCGATCGTCTCGGAGATGAAGCGCCTGGCGAACCCCGCGAGTGTCGACTCCATCCCCTCGAGCGCCATGCAGGAGGACCACGTCTCGATGGGGTGGTCGGCGGCTCGCAAGCTGCGTCGCGCCGTCGACGGGCTGTCCCGGGTGGTCGCCATCGAGGTGCTCACCGCCGCGCGTGCGCTCGACCTGCGGGCACCGCTGGTGCCGTCGCCGGCCACCGCCGCCGTGGTGTCGCTCCTGCGCACCTCGGGTGTCCAAGGACCCGGCACCGACCGACACCTGTCCCCGGAGATCGAGATCGCGGTCTCCCTCGTCCAGTCCGGCGCCGTGCTGGCCGCCGTCGAATCAGTGATCGGAGAGCTCAAGTGAACGCATCATCTGTCGGTGGTCGAGCAGCCGCCGAGGAACGAGACGGCGTGTCGAGACCCCCCATCCACGCCGCCACCGGCCCTGAGCTGAGCTGCCGCTCGTGGCAGACCGAGGCGCCGCTGCGGATGCTGATGAACAACCTCGACCCGGCCAACGCCGAGCGTCCCGAGGACCTCGTCGTGTACGGCGGCACCGGCAAGGCGGCGCGCAACTGGGAGTCGTACGACGCGCTGGTCCGCACGCTGCGCACGCTGGGCGACGACGAGACGATGCTCGTGCAGTCGGGCAAGCCGGTCGGCGTCATGAAGACCAACGAGTGGGCGCCGCGGGTGCTCATCGCCAACTCCAACCTGGTGGGCGACTGGGCCAACTGGGAGGAGTTCCGGCGGCTCGAGGACCTCGGCCTCACGATGTACGGCCAGATGACCGCGGGATCCTGGATCTACATCGGGACGCAGGGGATCCTGCAGGGGACGTTCGAGACGTTCGCCGCGGTCGCCGAGAAGCTCGCCACCGGCACCATCACCGGGGCCGGCGGATCCCTTGCCGGCACCATCACGGTCACCGCCGGGCTGGGTGGCATGGGCGGGGCCCAGCCGCTGGCCGTCACCATGAACGACGGTGTGGCGATCTGCATCGAGTGCGACCAGTCGCGGATCTCGCGACGCATCGAGCACCGCTTCCTCGACGTCCAGGCCGACTCCCTCGATGAGGCCGTCGCGATGGCCGTCGCGGCCCGAGACGAACGGCGTCCGCTCTCCATCGGCGTCCTCGGCAACGCCGCGGTGATGCTGCCCCAGCTGCTCGAGACGAACGCGCCGATCGACATCGTCACCGACCAGACCTCCGCGCACGACCCGCTCTACTACCTGCCGGCCGGTACGGCGTTCGAGGACTGGGAGAGCGAGCGCACCGCCGACCCGGTGGGCTTCACCAAGCGGGCGCAGGAGTCGATGGCGGCACACGTGCGGGCGATGGTGGAGTTCCAGGACGCCGGCGCCGAGGTCTTCGACTACGGCAACTCGATCCGCGACGAGGCCCGCAAGGGCGGCTACGACCGGGCGTTCGAGTTCCCCGGCTTCGTGCCCGCCTACATCCGGCCGCTGTTCTGCGAGGGCAAGGGGCCGTTCCGCTGGGCCGCGCTGTCGGGCGACCCGGCCGACATCGCCGCGACGGACAAGGCGATCCTCGAGCTGTTCCCCGACAACGAGCGCCTGCACAAGTGGATCACGATGGCCGGCGAGCGGGTGTCCTACCAGGGGCTGCCGGCGCGGATCTGCTGGCTCGGCTACGGCGAGCGTCACCTGGCCGGCCTGAAGTTCAACGAGATGGTCGCCTCCGGCGAGCTCAAGGCGCCGATCGTGATCGGCCGCGACCACCTCGACTGCGGCTCGGTCGCCTCGCCGTACCGGGAGACCGAGTCGATGCTCGACGGCTCCGACGCCATCGCCGACTGGGCGATCCTCAACGCACTGGTCAACACCGCGTCGGGTGCCTCGTGGGTGTCGTTCCACCACGGCGGCGGCGTCGGCATGGGCCGCTCGCTGCACGCCGGCCAGGTGTGCGTCGCTGACGGCACCGAGCTGGCCGCGCAGAAGATCGAGCGGGTGCTGACCAACGATCCCGGGATGGGCGTCATCCGGCACGCCGACGCCGGCTACGACCGGGCCGTCGAGGTGGCCGCCGAGCGCGACGTACGCATCCCGATGACGGAGTCCTGACCGGGTCCCCGGCTGCGTCCGCGCGGCGGCAGGGGGGATAGTCCGGTGCAGATTCGTCGCCCCGGGCCCGTTGCACGACGAATCTGCACCGGACTACCCGACCGGTAGTCGTCCACAGACGACTCGACCAGGCAGCAATCCACAGTCGGGCGATCGTCGGCCACCGCGGGCCGCGCGAGGCGGCACCGTGGTCGGATGGACCCGCTGGCCAGCACCCGCGTCGTGCGTCCCCGAGTGGTGTGGCCGGTGGAGGCCGACCCGACCGGGCGGACCGGCCCCACGCCGGGAGCGGCCAGGGGCCCGCGGTTCCGCCAGACCGCCGCGGGTCGCTTCGTGCCTGTCTCCGTGAGCCACGACGTCGTGGAGCAGCGCATCGTCGAGCAGGGCTCCCGTCGGCTGCTGGGCGCCGTCACCGGGTGGGCGGCACTGCGGTGGCAGGGTGCGGCGTACTTCGACGGTACGGCGCCCGACCGGTCGCCCCTGCCGATCCCGGTCATCTCGCACTCGAAGCTGAGGCCCGACGCACGCATCGTCGTGTCCCGGGAGCAGCTTGCCCTGGCCGAGCGCATCCGGGTGGCGGGACTCTGGTGTGCCAGCCCGGAGCGTGCCGTCTTCGACGAGGTGCGGCGCCGGGGCTCCCTGCGGGCAGGCGTCGAGGCGATCGACATGGCGACGGCGGCGGGGCTGACCACCGTGGCCGCGGTGGGCCACCACGTCCGCATGGCCGGCCCCAAGACGGGCGTCGAGCTGGCCAGGCGGGCGGTCGCCCTGGCCGTCGACTCGTCGGGTTCGCCGCCAGAGACGTCCATGCGGCTGGTGTGGGAGCTCGACGGCGAGCTCCCTCGCCCGCTGTGCAACGTTCCGCTCTTCAGCCGGGACGGCACCCTGCTCGGCTTCCCGGACCTGTTCGACCCGGTGGCCGGCGTGGTGGGGGAGTACGACGGAGCCGTGCACCGCTCTGCCGCCAACCGGCGTGCGGACGTGGCCCGGGAGGAGCGGTTCCGTGACCACGGCCTGGAGTACTTCACGCTGGTCGCCGGTGACCTCAAGGACCGGGCGGCCGTCGTACGACGGATGCTGCGGGCTCGGCAGCGCGCCCGCTTCCTCCCCGAGGGGGAGCGCGCCTGGACCCTCGAGCCGCCCGCCTGGTGGTCCGCGGCCTGAGTCGCCGTCGTCGGGGTAGTCCGGTGCGGATCTGCGCTTCGCCGGCCCGTTCGCGACAAATTTGCACCGGACTATCCCCCGCGAGCCGGGAGATCCGTGTCAGAGTTCAGCGGGTGAGCGACTCGACAGACCAGCCCTCCGCGACTCCGGCGCGGGCCCGCGCGACCCTGACGGGGATCAGCTCCCGGGCCTGGGAGCACCCAGCCGACCAGGGTGCGCTGGTGGCGCTGCGCCGGCTCAAGGGCTTCGACACGGTGCTCAAGACGATGTCGGGTCTGGTGAGCGAGCGTGCCGTGCGGCTGGTGTTCCTGGGCTCGGCGGTGCGGGTGGACGAGCGCCAGTTCCCCGCGCTGCACTTCGCGTTGAACGACGTCGCGCGGGTGCTCGACGCCACCGAGGTGCCCGAGATGTACGTCGCGGCCAACCCGGTGCTCAACGCGACGACGATCGGCATGAACAAGCCGGTCATCGTGCTCAACAGCGGGCTCGTCGACCTGCTCGACGAGGAGGAGCTGCGCTTCGTGGTCGCCCACGAGCTCGGCCATGCCCTCAGTGGGCACGCGGTCTACCAGACCCTCCTGCAGCGGTTGCTCCAGATGACCGGGATCCTCAGCTCGCTGCCGTTCGGCGGCCTGGGCGTGCGTGCGATCGTGGCGGCGCTCTACGAGTGGTCGCGCAAGGCCGAGCTGTCCGCGGACCGCGCCGGGCTGCTCGCGACGCAGGACCCTGCCGTCGCCGTCAGGGTGCAGATGCAGCTGGCCAGCGGGGGTCACCTGGCGGACCTCGACACCACGTCGTTCCTCGCGCAGGGCCAGGAGTACCTCGACGCCATCGACCTGCGCGACTCCGTGCTCAAGCTGCTCCTCATCGAGAACCGCTCGCACCCGTTCGCCGTCGTCCGCGCCGCCGAGCTCCGCCGCTGGGTCGACTCCGGCGCGTACACCCGCTGCCTCAGCGGCGACTACCCGCGCCGCGAGGACGACGACGAGGCCAAGGCCAGCGAGGCCGCGAAGGCTGCGGCGGCGAGCTACGCCGAGAGCTTCCGCTCCTCCCAGGACACCGTCGGCAAGCTGGTCCACGACCTGGCCGGGGTGGCCGGCAGCGTCAAGGTCTGGCTCGACGAGAAGCTCCGGCGCGCGGAGGACTGATGCCGGTACGCCGCGACGCGTGGGGGATCCCTCACGTCACCGGATCGAGCGTGCTCGACCTGGCGCGTGAGCAGGGTCGTGCGTGCGTCGAGGACCGGGCCGGCCAGCTGCTCGTCGACCGGCTGCGGGGCCAGGGTCGCTCCGCCGAGCTGGTGGGCGTCGCCGGCCTCGAGTGGGACCGGTTCGCCCGGCGAGTGCTTCTCGACGACACCGGCCGCCGGGCCCTCGCGGGGTCGATGCCCGAGACGCAGGCCTTCGTCGCGGCGTACGTCGACGGCGTCAACGCCGCGCTGCCCGCCGACCACGAGCCCTGGCAGCCGTGGACGCCGGCCACGAACTTCTTGGTGCAGCACGTCCTCTTCGGCACGTTCCCGGCCAAGCTCTGGCGACACCATGCCGTCGAGGAGCTGGGCCCGGAGACCGCCGGCCTCTTCCGCGCGGAGGGTCCACCGCAGGGCAGCAACGCGTACGCCGTCACGGGCGCCCGCACGGCGACCGGCCTCCCTCTCATCGCCGGCGACCCGCACCGGGCCTTCGAGGACCCGAACGTCTACGCGCAGGTGCGACTGACGTGCGACGAGCTCGACGTGGCCGGCTTCGCGTTCCCGGGCGTGCCGGGCATCCAGCACTTCGGTCACGCGGGCGGGGTGGCGTGGGCGATCACCAACGCGATGGCCGACTACCAGGACCTCTACCGGGAGACGCCGCAGTCACTGGCCGGCGCCCGGCGGCACACCGAGACGGTGCTGGTGCGCGACGGCGAGGCGGTCGACGTCGAGGTCGTCGTGACCGACCGCGGCCCCGTCGTGCTCCCGCTGCCGGACGGCGGCTGGTCGCTCCGCACGCCCTCGCTGGTCCTCGGCGACCTCGGCCTGGACGCGTGGCTGCCGCTGCTGCGCGCCCGCACCGTCGCCGACGTCGAGCGGGCGTTGACCCACTGGGTCGAGCCCGTCAACAACGTGGTCATCGCCGACACCGAGGGCACGGTCCGGCACCGGGTCGTCGGTCGGGTGCCACGACGGCCCGAGGCGCTGCGGCGGCTGCCTGGCCACGCCCTCGACGGGCACCGCTGGGCCGGCTGGGTCGACGAGCTGCCCCGCACCGAGGTCACACCTGGCGGCTTCGTCGTCACCGCCAACGAGCGTGCTGCCGCGTCGTACGACGCGATCGGGGTCGACTTCGCGCCACCCCACCGGGCGCGCCGGCTCTCCGAGCTGCTGGACGCGCACCAGGCACTCGACGTCGCAGCCGCCGGCCGGGTGCTCAGCGACGTCCGGCAGACCGCAGGTGCGGCACTGCTCGACCGCATCGCCGCCGTCGGCGGTGAGGTGGCGGACCGGCTGGCCGCCTGGGACCGCGAGATGTGCGCCGACAGCGTCGACGCCGCGCTGTTCGCACGCGTACGCGGTCACCTGGTCACGGCGATCACCGGCTCGGAGGTGCTGGCGCCGCTCCGCGGCCCCTCGCCGTACGGCGACCTGCTGGCGCCGTGGTTCGCGCTGGACGCGAAGGTGGCGAACTCCCTCGAGATGCTGCTGGCCGCCGACCACCCCCTCGGCCTCGACCTGGACCTGCTCCTGCGAGACGCCCTGGAGCAGGCAGGCCGCGAGGTCGAGACGTCGTGGGGCGCGCGCCACCGGTTCACGCCGCTCGCCCAGCAGGGGCAGGCGTCGCCGCCCGCCGTGCCGTTGTCCGGTGACGTCAACTGCGTGATGGCCACGGGGTGGTTGCCCGGCCGCGACGAGAGCATCCGCGGCTCGGTCGCGCGCTACGTCTGGTGCCTGGCCGACCAGGAGACGAGCCGATGGGTCGTGCCACTCGGGGCTGCGGGCGATGCGGACTCACCGCACCACCACGACCAGCTGGCCGTGTGGGCCGCCGGCGAGTTCGTGCCGGTCACGTTCACGCGGTGACGGGGGTGGCGAACCACAGGGTCCGGTGGCTCCAGTCACCGGGACCGCGACGGGCGCCCGAGCAGACGATGATCACCAGCTGCGGCGGGCCCTCGGCGCTGTAGAGCTCCGGCATCCTGGTCTCGGCGGTGACCTCGTCGCGACGGGAGACGTCGTAGCAGAGCTGCTCGCCGCCCGCGCCCCGGACGACGAGCCGCCCACCCTTCTGGAGGCCGCCGAGCAGCCGGTTGCCGAGGGCCGACCCGTCCGGCCAGGTGTGGGCGTCCAGGAGCACCACGCCGGCCCGGCTGCCGGGCGCGACACCGGGTGCGTCCCACGCGAACATGGCCTTGCCGGCGCTGGTGAGCGGAGGCACCCCGAACACCCCGTTGCTGTCGCGCGGCACCCCGACCACCGGCGAACCCGTGGTCACGCCCGTCACGGAGATGCTCGTCGGCGTGAACGCGTCGGGCGTGGAGCGGCACGCGAAGGGGGTCTTCGGAGGCTGTCGCACGGGCGACGGGGAGGTCGTCGGCACCGTCGTCGGGCTCGCGCTCGGGACCGCCGGGTCGACCGCGACCGGCCCGGCGGGCTCGTCGCCGTCGTGGAGCAGGGCCACCGCTGCCACGAGCACCACGGCGACCACGACCAGCGACACCAGCAGGCGTCGTACGGAGGAGCTCACCGGCTCAGGCTATGCCTCGAGGGCAAGGATCGCCTCGTGGATGCCGAGGATCCGCTGGGCGGACTCGACGTGCAGGTTCTCGATCATCCGGCCGTTGTAGGTGACCACACCCGAGGTGCGCGCCTCCCACGCCTCGAGGATGCCGCGGGCGTCCTCGACGGCCTGCGGGCTCGGGGCGAACGCCGTGTTGGCGCCCTCGACCTGACCGGGGTGGATCAGCGTCTTGCCGTCGAAGCCCATCTCGCGACCCTGCCGGCACTCGGCGAGGAACCCGTCACTGTCCTTCACGTCGTTGTAGACGCCGTCGATGATCACCTTGCCGGTCGCGCGCGCCGCCAGCAGGGCCAGGCCCAGCCCGGCGAGGAGGGGCTGGCGGCCGGGCACGTGCTCGGCGTACAGCTCCTTGGCCAGGTCGTTGGTGCCCATCACCAGCACGGTCAGCCGGTCGGCGGCCGACGCGATCTCCTCGGCGTGCAGCATGGCGTACGGCGTCTCGACCATCGCCCACAGCTTGGTGTGCTCGGGGGCGTCGTGGTGCGCCATCGCCTCGACGAGGGCGAGCACCGCGTCGGCGCTGTCGACCTTGGGTACGACGATCGCGGCCGGCCCGGCCTGGCAGGCTGCGGCGAGGTCGTCGGCGTGCCACTCGGTGTCGGCCCCGTTGACACGGATCGTCACCTCCCGGCGGCCGTAGTCGCCACTCGTGGCGGCAGCGCACGCGGCCTCGCGGGCCGCGGGCTTGTCGTCGGGGGCGACGGCGTCCTCGAGGTCGAGGATCAGCGCGTCGCACGGGATCGACTTCGCCTTCTCCAGCGCGCGCCCGTTGGAGCCGGGCATGTAGAGGACGGACCGGCGGGGCACGAGCTCCATGTCAGACCTCCCCCTCGATGGAGGCGTACAGCGCCTCGAGGTCCGGGTCGATCGCGGCCAGCTCCTCGGCCAGCGCCACCATCACCTGGCACTGCTTCACGGACGCGTCGTCCTCCATCTTGCCGTCGAGCATCACCGCGCCGGTGCCGTCACCCATCGCGGCGATCACCCGGCGGGCGTGCGCGACGTCCTCGACCGACGGACTGAAGACCCGGTGCGCGATGGCGATCTGCTTGGGGTGCAGGCTCCACGCGCCCACGCAGCCGAGCAGGAACGCGTTGCGGAACTGGTCCTCGCACGCGATCTCGTCGGCGATGTCGCCGAACGGCCCGTAGTAGGGGTAGATGCCGTGCATGGCGCAGGCATCGACCATCCGCGCGATCGTGTAGTGCCACAGGTCCTGCTGGTACGTCGCCCGTGCGGCGCCGTACTGCGTCTGGCCGAGGTCGTCCCTGGGCGGGTCCTGGCGGACGAGGTAGCCCGGGTGGCCGCCGCCGACGCGGGTGGTCTTCATGCGGCGGTCCGCGGCGAGGTCGGCCGGGCCGAGCGAGAGCCCCTGCATGCGCGGGGAGGCAGCGCAGATCTCCTCGATGTTGGCCACCCCGCGCGCGGTCTCCAGGATCGCGTGCACCAGCAGCGGCTTGTCGAGCCCGGCCTTCGCCTCGAGCTGGGCGAGCAGCCGGTCGACGTAGTGGATGTCCTCCGCGCCCTGCACCTTCGGCACCATGATCACGTCGAGCTTGTCGCCGATCGCCGGCACCAGCGTGGTCAGGTCGTCGAGGGCCCAGGGGCTGTCGAGGCTGTTGATGCGGGTCCACAGCTGCGTGGGCCCGAAGTCCGTCTCCTGGCCGATCCGCACCAGGCCCGCGCGCGCGACCTCCTTGTTCTCGGCCTTGACGGCGTCCTCGAGGTTGCCGAGGAGCACGTCGACCTTGCCGACCATCCCCGGCACCTTGTCGGCCATCTTGGGGTTGCCGGGGTCGAAGAAGTGGATGGCGCGGCTCGGCCGGGCCGGCACCTCGCGGACGGGTGCCGGAGCGCCGACGGCGAGCGGGGCGAAGAAGTCCTTTGCTGAACGCATGCAGCGGAACTTATCGCCCCGCGCGCCGGGCGGGTATGACGGATCCCACGGCGCGGCGGCCGCTCACGCGGTCGGGCCTCAGTCGCGGGTGCGCTGCCACCAACGCCGGCGGCGGACCGCCTGGTCCGCGGCCCGCTGCTCGGCCAGCGTCACTCGCTGCGCCTCGACCCGCGCCGTACGCCGCGCGCGCCAGGCCTCGACCTCGGCCTCGACGTCGCGCCGTTGGGTGATCACCGGCGGCGCGGTGGGTCCGGTCGGCGGCGTGTAGATCGCCTTGTGGAGCCGCTGGTTGAACTCCTCGACCTCGCGGCGCACGTCCCGCTCGGTGGTGATCTTGTCGAGCCGGCCGTCGAGCTCGAGGTCGTCCTTGCGGATCGCCAGGGCCGGTGGCAGGACGCCGGTGATCTGCTCGCGCTCGATGAGGCTCTTGACCCACCAGTCGGGGTCCCAGCCATCGGCCGAGTCGGTGCCGATGCCGGGGATGGGCTTGCCGCGACCGGGCAGGTCGTCGAACTCGCCACGCTCCATGGCCTGCTGCACCTGCAGGTCGACCCAGCGGGCCTGGTTGTGGATCCGGGCCGCGGCCGCCGACCGTCCGGTCCGTTCATCACGCTGGGGGGACCGGTGCGTCGAGCGGTCCGCGGCGGTGGGCTTCGGCTCCTCGCTCATGTCACGAGGGTACGTCGGCCGCCCCGTCATCCGGCACGGTCCGAGCATCCGAGAACGCGTGCCGGGGAGCCGCGAGGAGCGAGAGAGCGGCGAGCAGCGCGGCACCTGCGCAGACGGCCCAGACGGTGAGGTAGCCGGACAACGGCGCCTCCGCCTCGGTCACTCCCTCGATGGATCCGGTCGACGCCAGGGCGATCGCGAAGACCGCGGACGCGATGGCTGCGCCGAGCGTCTTGGTGCCGTTGGTGAGGCCGGTCGCGATGCCCGTGCGGTCGGGCGGGGCCGCCGCGGCGGCGGCGGCAGGCAGGGAGGCGACGAGCGCGCCGGAGCCCAGGCCGGCGATCGCCATGTTGGTCAGCGCCTGCCAGGTGTGGTCGTGGAAGGGGATCCACAGGGCGTAGCCGAGCGCGACCAGCAGGCAGGCGAGCACCAGCGTGCGTCGTACTCCGAACCAGCGGGTCGTCAGCGGCAACGTGAACGCGCCGATCGCCAGGGTGATGACGTAGACGCCGATCAGGGTCGACACGAACGCCGAGTCGGCGCCGAGCCCGTAGCCGCGGACGGCGGGGTCGGCCTGCGCGAACGTCGACAGCGGGATCTGCCCACCGAGCACCGGGATGCCGAACAGGAACGCGGTCAGCTGGATCGGCCACTGGCCGGAGGAGGCGACGAGCCGGACGTCGATGATCGGGTCGGGATGGTCGAGCTCGTAGCGGATGAAGGGCACGAACGCGAGCAGGCCGAGGGCGACGAGAGCCCAGGCAGTCAGGGAGCCCGCACCCTCCAGGCGGATGACGACGAGGCCGGCCATCAGGATGCCGATCGCGGCGGTGACGAGTGCGAGCCCGCCCCAGTCGATGCCGCCCCGGGCCTCACCGGGGGTGTCCTCGATCCCGACCCAGATGAGCAACAGGACCACGGTGACCACGACGGCCGGGATCGCGAGCACCACGGTCATGTCGAGCGACTCGACGACGGCTCCGCTGGTGAGCGCGCCCACGATGACGGCCAGCTCGAGCGCGCCGACGAGCACCGCGGCGCCGCGCCGGGTGAGCAGCTCCTGGCGACCGGAGTCGCGGGTGCGCCGGTGGATGATCGCGACCTCGAGCGGCAGCCAGATGACGGCCGCTCCCTGGAGCGCCCAGCCGATGAGGAACGTCGTGAACGACGGCGCGATGACGGTGATCCAGGACCCGAGGGCCGTCACCGCCGTCGCCAGCACCAGCACCTTCTTGTGCCCGATGAGGTCGCCGAGCCGCGCCAGGAGCGGGATGCAGAGCGCGGACAGGATCAGCTGCGCGGCCTCGAACCAGTTGATGTCGCCCTCGGAGATCGAGAGGTGGTCGGCGAGCTGCGGGAAGATCGGTGTGTAGTAGCCCTGCAGCACTCCCGACGCGATCTCCACGGCGACCAGGAAGCCGACGATCGCGGCCAGCCCGGGGATCCGCACGGGCGGGCTCGAGGTGGTGGTCATGTGATCCTCTCGATCAGGCGCTGGTACCACAGCACCCCGTCTGCGAAGTCGTCGAGCCCGATGCGTTCGTCGTACGAGTGGATCGACTCGCGCTGCTCCTTGGTCATGCGGAACGGCGCGAAACGGTAGACGCGGTCACAGATCTCGGTGAACGAGCGGCTGTCGGTCGCCGCCATCATCACGTACGGCGCGGGCACGGCGTCGTCGAACGCGGCGCGGATCGTGCTCTCCAGCAGGGCGAACGCCTCGTCGTCGACGTAGGGCGAGACCGGCGACGGCTCGTTGGCCTCGACGACGTCGATGTGCACGTGGTCGTCGCGGATCGCCCTGCGCACGTGGTCGAGCACGCCGGCGACGGTGTCGCCGACCATGATCCGGATGTTGACGCCTGCCGTCGCGGTGGCGGCGATGACGTTGAGGGCGGGGGAGCCGGAGAGCGTGGTGACCGCGACGGTGGTGCGGGTCATCGCCGCCGACTCCGGGCCGGCGGCGAGCAGGGCACGGGTCAGCACCGGCCTGATGCGCACGGCGTGGGCCATCAGCGGCCGGAGCGCCCGCGGGGCGTGCGGGGCGATCCGACGCATCAGCTCGAGGGTCGGCGCGGGGGTCGACGCCGGGAACGGTGACCTCTCGAGCCGCATGACCGCCCGGGCGATGCGGGCCGTCGGGCCCATCCGGGCCGGGGTCGAGGCGTGTCCGCCGCGGCCCTCGGCGGTGAGCACGAGCGACGTGACGCCCTTCTCGGTCACGCCGATCACACCGATCGGGGGACTGACGCCGGGGAAGGCGTCGTACGCGATCGCGCCGCCCTCGTCGAGCACGAACCACGGGCGCACCCCACGTCGTCCCAGCTCGGCGACGGCCTCGGGCGCGGCCTGTCCGAAGACCTCCTCGTCACAGCCGAACGAGAGCCACACGTCCTGGGCGGGCTCGAAGTCCCGCTCCAGCAGGCGTTCGACGGCCTCGCAGATGCCCACCAGGCAGCCCTTGTCGTCGAGGGTGCCCCGGCCCCAGAGGACGCCGGCCTCGATGACGCCGTCGAACGGCGGGTGCCGCCACTCACCCTCGACCGGTACGACGTCGAGGTGGGCCATCAGCACGACCGGTCGGTCGTCGGCGCGACCGGGCCAGTGGAACAGCAGCCCGTGGGTGTGGATGCGGGTGAGGTCGAGCCGCGCGTGCAGCAGCGGGAACTGCGCGGCCAGCTCGACGAGGAAGGCATCGAAGCCGGCGTCGTCGACCAGCGCGGGGTCGCGGTGGGAGACGGTCGGGATGCGCACCAGCGCCTGGAGCTTGGCGACCGCACGGTCGCGGACCACGTCGAAGTCGGCGTCGCGCAGAGTCACTGGCGCAACCTACTCCGACCAGCCCCCGCGGTGGACGACTTCGGAGACCGGAGTGCGCCGCCGTCTCGTCGGCGAGCCGGTCGCGCGGTCGTCGGCCCGGTGGCCGATGGTGATCGCGCCGATCGGCTCGTGCGTATCCGGGATGCCGAACTCGCCGCGCACGTCGTCCACCCGGCCCGGCGGGATCCCGAAGAAGCAGGCGCCCAGGTCCTCGTCGGTGACCGTCTGGAGGATCAGCAGCGAGGCCATCGCGGTGTCCAGGTGCCAGAAGGGCATCGACCAGCGTGACTCGTCGCGGTCGGCCCAGCCCTTGTCGGGCTCGGCGTACCGGTCGAGGTAGGCCTGCTTGCTGGAGCACGGCAGGACGACGACCGGCGCCCGCATCATGCCCGCGAGCCAGGAGCTCGGCGCCGACGGGTCGGCAGTGCACTTCCAGAAGCGGTCCACGTCGTCGGGGTCGTCGAGCAGCACGAAGGCCCAGCCCTGGCTGAAGCCGGCACTGGGGGCGCGCACGGCATTGGCCAGGCAGCGCTCGACGACCGCCGGGTCGACCGGGCGGTCGGCATAGCTGCGGACCATGCGGCGGCGTCGTACGACGTCTTGGAACTCCATGCCCTGAGCATGCCGTGCCTGTCCAGTCTCGGATCCGAGAGCCTCGGGCCGGGCGCGTGGTTGCCCGTCGGGCAGCAACAGGGTGGACTGCCGAGGTGAGCTTCGAACGCATGTGGCGCGACCTGGGCCCGGTCGGCCGTGACGAGCGCAGCGGTGGCTACTTCCGGCAGCCGTGGACCAGCGCCGAGAACGAGCTGCGGGCGTGGTTCCGCGAGGAGGCCTCGGCGCGCGGACTCGACGTCGAGGCCGACGGCATCGGCAACCTGATCGCCTGGTGGGACCCGGCCGGACAGGGTCGTCGCGGCGGACTGCTGACCGGCTCGCACCTCGACTCCGTGCTCGACGGCGGCGCGTACGACGGCCCGCTGGGCGTCGTGTCCGCGCTCGCGGCTCTCGACCTGATGCGCTCGCGCGGTGACGCCGTCTCCGTGCCGATCGGCATCGGCGTGTTCGTCGAGGAGGAGGGCTCGCGGTTCGGGCTGGCCTGCCTGGGCTCGCGGCTGGCGACCGGCACCACGACGTGGGCCGAGGCGCGCCAGCTCCGCGACCGCGACGGCATCTGGCTGGCCGACGCGCTGGCCGACGCGGGGCTCGACCCGACGCTGGGGTTCGTCGACCTGACCTCGGTGAGCTGCTTCGTGGAGCTGCACGTCGAGCAGGGCCGCGACCTCGTCGACCGTGGCGCGGCCATCGGCGTGGCCAGCGGGATCTGGCCGCACGGGCGCTACCGCTTCGACTTCCTCGGCGAGGCCAACCACGCCGGCACCACGCGGATGGAGGACCGCCGCGACCCGATGCTGACCTATGCGATGACCGCGCTCGCCGCCAACAAGCAGGCCCGGCTCGCCGGACAGCGGGCGACGTTCGGCCGCGTCGAGGTGACCCCCAACGGCACGAACGCGGTGCCGTCGCAGGTGACCGCCTGGCTCGACGCCCGCTGCGACAGCGAGGAGACCCTCGCCTCGCTCGTCGGTGAGATCGAGCGACAGGGCGCCGACCGGGCCGGCCGCGACGGCACCCGCCTCCGCGTGAGCGCCGAGTCCGTGTCGGGTGCCGTGGGCTTCGACGCGGCCCTGGCTGCCGGCATCGCGGCCGACCACGAGGGCGGCGACTGGCCGGTCATCGCGACCCAGGCCGGCCACGACGCCGGCATCCTGTCGGCCGCCGGAGTGCCCACCGCCATGCTCTTCGTCCGCAACCCGACCGGTGTCTCGCACTCGCCCGACGAGTCCGCCGACACCGCCGACTGCCTGATCGGGGTCGAGGCGCTGGCCGACACGCTCGCCCGGCTGGCCCGATGACGTCCTACCTGCTCGAGCGGGCGTGGGTCGACGGCGCCGTGCGCGACGACGTACACGTGGAGATCGAGGGCGGGCGGTTCACGTCGGTCGAGGTTCGTGGGCGAGTCTTGGGGTTTGAGGGCAATGCACAGGCCACTAACCCCGGGAGTCACCGGATATCCGGTGACTCCAACCGGCTCCCCGGCCTCACCCTCCCCGGCCTCGCCAACTGCCACAGCCACGCGTTCCACCGCGCCCTGAGGGGGCGCACGCAGCGCGAGCGCGGCACGTTCTGGACCTGGCGCGAGCAGATGTACGCCGTCGCCGGGCGCCTGGACCCCGACTCCTACTATGCGCTGGCGCGGGCTACGTACCGCGAGATGCTGGCGGCCGGGATCACCAGCGTGGGGGAGTTCCACTACCTGCACCACCAGCCCGACGGCACGCCGTACGACGAGCCGAACGCCATGGGCAGCGCCCTGATCGCCGCGGCGAGGGATGCCGGGATCCGGATCGCGCTGCTCGACACGTGCTACCTCAGCAGCGGCTTCGGCGCCGCACCACAGGGCGTCCAGGTGCGGTACGACGACGGCGGCGCCGGCGCGTGGGCCGAGCGCGTCGCCGCGCTGAAGGAGGAGGACGGCGTGACCATCGGCGCGGCGATCCACTCGGTGCGGGCGGTGCCGAGGGACCAGCTCGCGGAGGTCGTGGCGGCGGGCTCGGGCAGGCCGCTGCACGTCCACCTCAGCGAGCAGGTGGCCGAGAACGAGGCCTGCCTGGCGGCGTACGGCGTGACGCCGACGCGGCTCCTGCACGACGCCGGCGCGCTCGGGCCGCTGACGAGCGCCGTCCACGCCACCCACCTGACCGACGAGGACATCGCGCTGCTCGGGGGCAGCCGCACCACGTCGTGCTTCTGTCCCACCACCGAGCGGGACCTGGGCGACGGCATCGGCCCGAGCCGCCGCCTGCACGACGCGGGCAGCCCGCTGAGCCTCGGGTCCGACAGCCATGCCGTCATCGACCTCTTCGAGGAGATGCGCGCGACCGAGCTCGACGAGCGCCTCGCGACCCGGCAGCGCGGCCACTGGACCGCCGGGGAGCTGCTCGACGCCGTCACCCGGCACGACAGCCTCGGCTTCGCCGACGCCGGCGCCATCGCGGTCGGCCAGCGCGCCGACCTGGTCACCATCGCCACCGACACCCCGTCCACCGCCGGCACCGGCGCCGACGAGAACACCGCCGTCTTCGCCGCCACGGCCGCCGACGTCACGCACGTCGTGGTCGACGGCTGCGTCGTCGTACGACAGGGTGATCGCGACGAGATCGGCCGAGCGCTGGCCACCGCCATCGAGAGGGTGTGGACATGACCACCACCGTGCTGACCCACATCGGCGAGCTCGTCACCAACGACCCGGAGCGCGACGGGCTGCTCGGCCTCGTCCGCGACGCCGCGGTCGTCATCGAGGGCGGCCGGATCGCCTGGGTGGGCCCGTCCGGCCAGGCGCCGGCCGCAGACCAGCAG
Source organism: uncultured Actinomycetota bacterium (assembly GCA_963781515.1). Taxonomy (GTDB): domain Bacteria; phylum Actinomycetota; class Actinomycetes; order Propionibacteriales; family Nocardioidaceae; genus Nocardioides. The sequence continues at coordinate 9,992 of CAWAGL010000011.1, read as the reverse complement.
TACGACGTGGGCGGCCGCGCGGTGCTCCCCGGCTTCGTCGACTCCCACTCCCACCTGGTGTTCGCGGGCGATCGGGCGCCGGAGTTCGCGGCCCGGATGACCGGCGAGGCCTACTCCGCCGGCGGCATCCGCACCACCGTCGCCGCGACCCGCGCGGCCACCGACGAGCAGCTCACCTCCCACGTCGCCCACCTCGTGCAGGAGATGGCCCGCCAGGGCACCACCACGCTCGAGATCAAGAGCGGCTACGGCCTCAGCGTCCACGACGAGGCGCGCAGCCTCGCGGTCGCCCGCCAGTTCACCGAGGAGACGACGTTCCTGGGCGCGCACGTCGTCCCCCAGGGCAGCGACCCCGCGGCGTACGTCGACCTCGTCACCGGCCCGATGCTCGCCGCCGCAGCGCCGCACGCGCGCTGGATCGACGCGTTCTGCGAGGAGGGTGCCTTCGACGCCGACCAGGCCCGCACGATCCTGGCCGCCGGGGCCGCTGCCGGACTGCGCGGCCGCCTCCACGCCAACCAGCTGACGTACGGCGAGGGCGTGCGCCTTGCCGCCGAGCTCGGCCTGGTCGCCGTCGACCACTGCACCTTCCTCGCCGACGAGGACGTCGACGCGCTGCGCGACTCCGGCACCATCGCCACCCTGCTGCCCGGTGTGGAGTTCTCGACCCGCCAGCCGTATCCCGACGCGCGGCGGCTCATCGACGCCGGAGTGAGGGTCGCGATCGCCTCCGACTGCAACCCGGGGTCGTGCTTCACCAGCTCGATGCCGTTCTGCGTGGCGCTGGCCGTGCGTGAGATGCGGATGAGCCCCGCCGAGGCGGTGTACGCCGCGACGGCAGGCGGTGCGGCCGCCCTGGACCGCGGCGACGTGGGAGTGGTCGCGCCGGGCAGGCGGGCCGACCTGACCGTGCTGGACGCACCCAGCCACATCCATCTGGCCTACCGCCCCGGCGTACCCCTCGTCTCCGGTGTGTGGCAGGCCGGACGGCCCCTCTGAGGTAGCCGGTCGCCCGCATCTGAGGTAGCCGGGGTCGCGCAGATAGGTCACGACCCCGATGTGCGGGGCTACCTCAGCGACGCAATCTCTTCTCACTGCAGGAAGCAGCACGGAGAAGGAGACAGCGATGTACACCACCGACAACTACCTCAACGCCGAGATCGAGTACCGCGTCAACCGGGTCCGCAGCTCGTGGGGCGGGCGGAAGCGCCGCGGCGGGAGCCGGGACGGGACCGCGGTCGCTCGACCGGTCCCGGGTGGGTCCACCCGCACCACCCGCTGATCGACGCGTCGCCCGTGGCAATCCCCGCGACGTCGTCGGCGGGTCACGACATGATGGTCACCGTGCCCGCCCACAGCGCCGATCTCGTCGGACGCGATGCCGAGCTGGAGGAGCTGAGCTCCCGGCTCGGCATCGTCGCGTCCGCACGCACCGACGGCGACCGGTCCGGCCGACCGGACCGGCCCGGCCAGCAGATGGTGCTGCTCGCCGGTGACGCCGGCGTCGGCAAGACCCGGTTGCTCACCGAGCTGCGCGACCGGGCCCACGCCGCCGGCTGGCAGGCCGTCGCCGGGCACAGCCTCGACCTCGGTGACAGCGCGCTGCCCTACCTCGCGTTCTCCGAGATCCTCGGGCGGCTCGTGGTCGATCAGCCCGGCATGATCGCGGCCACCCTCGAGGACCACCCGGCCCTCGCCCGGCTCCAGCCGGGCCGCCGCATCCGCTCGCTCGAGGACGGCCGCGAGGACGGCGGCCTCCAGCGCGCCGACCTGTTCGAGGCGGTGCACGCGCTGTTGACCCGCGCCGCCGCCGACGCACCACTGCTCGTCATCGTCGAGGACACCCACTGGGCCGACCAGTCGACCCGCGACCTGCTCAGCTTCCTGTTCACCCGCCCGTTCGAGACGGCGGTCCACCTCGTGGTGTCCTACCGCTCCGACGACCTCCACCGCCGCCACCCGCTTCGCCGCCAGGTCGCCGAGTGGTCGCGCCTGCGCGACGTCGAGCGCATCCAGCTCGACCCGCTCGCTGCCCCGGACGTACGCCGGCTCGTCCGGCTGCTGCACCCCGACCCGATCGCCGAGTCCGATGTGGTCGACATCGTCACCAGGGCCGAGGGCAACGCCTTCTTCGTGGAGGAGCTGGTGGGCGCCACCTGGGAGACCGGCGGAGTGCCGGCCGACCTGGCCGACCTGCTCCTCGTCCGCCTCGACCGCCTCGACGACGCCGCCCGCCAGGTCGTGCGCACCGCCGCGGTCGCCGGCCGCCAGGTCTCCCACCACCTGCTGGCCGCCGCCTCCGGGGTCGACCCCCGGGCCCTGGACGGCGCGTTGCGCGACGCCGTCGAGATGAACGTGCTCGTGCCGGTGCGCGAGGCCTACGCGTTCCGGCACGCGTTGCTGGGTGAGGCGGTCTACGACGACCTGCTGCCCGGTGAGCGGGTGCGGCTGCACGCGTCGTACGCCGCGGTGCTGCGCACCGGTGCGGCCGTCGGCACCTCCGCCGAGCTGGCCCGGCACGCCCGGCTCGGTCAGGACCCGCGCACGGCCCTGTTCGCCAGCATCGAGGCCGGCACCGACGCGATGCGGGTGGGCGGCCCCGAGGAGGCGGCGCAGCACTTCGAGCAGGCCCTGACCCTCGTGTGCGACCCGGCCGTCGGTGATCTCGCCGAGATCGACCTTCCCGACCTCGTCGTCCGCACCGCCGACGCGCTCACCGCCGCCGGCCACGTGCCGCGAGCCAACGCGATGCTCCGCGAGCAGCTGGAGCAGCTGCCGGCCGACGCCACCGACGTCGACCGGGGTCGGCTGATGACCAGCCTCGCGCTCGGCCTGGCGATCACCGACCACCCGGACGACGAGGTGGAGATGGCCCGCCTCGCGGTCGAGCTGGTCGCGAACGCGAGCCCGCAGCAGCGCGCCCGGTCCCTGGCCGGCTATGCGCGCATCCTCAGCGGTCACCTGCGCCACGACGAGGCGCGCGACGCCGCGACCGAGGCGCTGGCGCTGACCCGGCAGCTCGACATGCCGCGCCTGAGCGCCGACATCCACACCACCCTGGCCGGGCTGGACCGGCGGGCCCTCGTCGACGAGATCGGTGTCTCCCTGCGCGAGGTGATCGAGCAGGCCCGCGCCGCCGGCGCGGTCAACGCCGAGCTCCGCGCGCGTTACCTGCTTGGCCGCTTCCACCAGGACCGTGCCGAGTTCGACGAGTCCGCGACGGCCTACTCGGCCGCGCGGAGCCGCGGTGTCGAGGTCGGCACGCCCTGGGCGCCGTTCGCGTTCGAGAGCCGCTTCATGGAGGCCGTGGTGCTCTACATCGCCGGCCGGTGGGACTCCGCCGCGGCGCTCGCCGACACGTCCGGCCAGTCGCCCCCGCCCATCTACGAAGCGATGCTGACCGCTGTCTCGGCCCAGCTGATGGCGGGCCGCGGTGACTCCGGCGCGATCGAGCGGGCCCGGTCGGTGCGGTCGTTCTGGGCCAAGGAGGGCGTCGTCGGCCTCACCGCCGCCACCGCCCTGCTCGAGCTGGCCGAGCAGGCCGCGGACGTCGACCTGGCCCTGACGACGTACGACGACATCGTCGGCGTGCTGTCGAAGACCTGGCACGACCGCTTCCAGGCACGGCTCCGGCTCGGCGCACAGGCGATCGGCGTCCTCGGCACGGCGGCGGCCCGCCTGAGCGCTTCGGAGCGGGACGAGCTCGCACCCGTGGCCGCGGAGGTGCTGGCAGACGGGCACCGGGTCTACGACTACCACCGTGAGCTGGGCGTCGAGTTCGGCCCCGAGGCGCGCGCGTGGATCGTTCGCCTTGACGCCGAGCACCTGCGTTGGCGCTGGGCCGCCCAGCTCGACCCACCCGACGAGGCCTCGCTGGTCGAGGCCTGGCGAGACACCGAGGCGAGGTTCGCCGAGTACGCCCATGCCCACGAGCTGGCGCGGGTGCGTGCCCGGCTGGCCGCGGTCCTGCGCGGCACCGACCCGGCCACGTCGCGCGAGCTCGCCGACGCCGCCCGGGCGTCCGCCCGCGAGCTGGGTGCCGCACCGCTGGTGGGCGAGCTGGTCGCGCTCGGCTCACAGCCCGTACGCCGCGAGCCGGCCGCCGTCGACGCGCTGACCCCGCGTGAGCAGGAGATCCTCGAGCTGGTGGCCCAGGGCCGCAGCAACGGCGAGATCGGCAAGCAGCTGTTCATCAGCGCCAAGACGGTGTCGGTGCACGTGTCCAACATCCTCGGCAAGTTCGGGGCCGCATCCCGCACCGAGGCGGCGGCCATCGCCCGGCGCCGGGGGCTGCTGGCCTGAGGGACGCTTCACCCGCACCGGTGTAGCCGCCTCTTGACGCGCGAGGTAGGACTGGTGGCAGCGGTGGATCGGCCGCCGCGCACTATCCAGGAGACAGCGATGACGACTCCCCAGAACCCCACCGGTGGCCTCAGCGACGACGAGATGGCCACCTCCGCCACCCCGGAGGCGACCGCGGAGCCCGGCCCGGCCGACGCGGACGGCACCGACGGGGCGGACGCTGACGGCACCGACGGCTCGGACGCCGACGGCACCGACGGTGCGGACGCGGACGGCACGGACGGCGACTCCACCGACGCCGACGGCACCGACGGCGACTCCACCGACGCCGACGGCACCGACGGCACGGACAGCTGAGGCCACGTCCTGAGCGCTCTCGACCTGCTCAGCGGTGATGCCCAGGCCTTCGCGCAGAAGGTCTGGGCCTCCCGCGTGCACCTGCACCAGACCGCCCCCGAGCGGCTGGTCGACATGCTCTCGCTCGACGACGTCGACGCACTGCTGACCAGCACCGCGATCCGCACGCCTGCCGTCCGGCTGGCCCACAACGGGTCGGTGCTGCCGGAGTCGTCGTACACGAGGAGCGGCACGCTGGCGGGCAAGCCGCTGACCGGGCTCGTCGACCCCCGCAAGCTCTTCGACCTCGTCGATGACGGTGCCAGCGTGGTGCTGCAAGGGCTCCAGCGCTACTGGCCGCCGCTCACCCGGCTGGTCAGCGAGCTCGAGGCCGAGCTCGGCCACCCCTGCCAGGCCAACGCCTACCTCACGCCGCCCGGCTCGCAGGGCTTCGCGGTGCACTCCGACTCCCATGACGTCTTCGTCTTCCAGACCCACGGCAGCAAGCGCTGGGAGGTGCACGCCGACGGCGCCGTGCAGGACATCCTGCTCGAGCCCGGCCTCGTCATGTACCTCCCCACCGGCACCCCGCACGCCGCGCGCGCCCAGGACACCGCGTCCCTCCACGTCACCCTCGGGATCAACCAGCTCACCTGGCGCCACCTGGTCCGCCGCGCGGTCACGCCCCTCCTCGACGCCGTCGACGACGGACACCTGCCCGCGGGGTACGCCGATCACCCGGGGTCGCTGGGTGAGGGACTCGCCGACCGGCTGACTGCGCTGGCCGACGCCGTGCGCGGACTCGACGCGCAGGCGCTGGCCCGCGAGCAGGCCGAGGGTTTCTTGTCGTCGCGCCCGATGTCGGTGGCCGGTGGGCTGCGCGACCGGTTCGCCCTGCCCGGCATCACGGGGGACACCCTGCTGCGTCGCCGGGAGGGCCGGCCGTTCACGCTGGTCGACGGCCCGGAGGGCAGGGTCCGGGTGCTGCTGGGCGATCGGCACCTCGACGTGCCCGCCTGGGTGCGGCCGGGTCTCGAGCTCGTCGCCGACCGGCACGAGCTCCGGCCGGCCGACCTCCACGACCTGCTCGATCCCGAGAGTGCCCTGGTGCTGTGCCGCCGGCTCGTGCGCGAGGGCTCCCTCACGGTGCCCGGGTGAGCCGCTGCTCGGCGGCGAGCCTCGCGCGCGGCGACGAGCTGGCCGGCACCGCCTCCACCGTGCGGGCGTTCCTCCTCGTGGAGGACCCCGGCCCGTGGGGCACCGCGATCCTGCGCGACAGCCGGCTGCCGACCGACGTCCGCGCCGCGCTCGGTGCGCTGCGCGGCGTGCGCCCGCTGCTCATCCGGCGCACGGGCCGCAGCCAGGCGGACGGCGTGCGGGTCTTCGGCGTCCGCGTGGACGCGGCGGGCGGCTGGGTCGAGTCCGTCCGTCTCGACTCGGTGCACGACGTCACCCGGCTCGACCTCGCGTCCCTGGCCGCCGGACGCTCGATGGGCCTCACGGCGTACGACGACCCGCTCGTCCTGGTCTGCACCCACGGCCGGCACGACGCGTGCTGCGCCGAGCTGGGCCGGCCCGTCGCGCTCGCGCTGGCGGCGGCAGGCATCGACTCCTGGGAGTGCTCGCACCTGGGCGGCGACCGGTTCGCCGGCAACCTGCTGATGCTGCCCGAGGGCGTCTCCTACGGACGGGTCGAGCCCGGCTCGGCGGCCCGGCTGGTGGACAACCACCTGGCCGGTCACCTCGACCTGGACCTGATGCGGGGTCGCAGCAACCTGCCGATGTCGGTGCAGACGGCGGAGATCGCGCTGCGCCGTGAGCTGGCGGAGACGCGGGCGGGCGCCGTGCACCACGTGGAGCACGACCACACCGACCTGCCGGGAGGCGACTACGTCGTGACCGCCCGGTTCGACACGCCCGACGGCGGGTTCAGCGTGCGCGTCGAGACGACCCACGGGCCGGACGAGGCCCTGCTGACCTGTCAGGCAGGGCAGCCGTCGCGGGTGCTGCGCCACGTGGTCACCCACGTCGGCCGGACGTAGCAGCCGCCCGGCGAGGGCCGTGCGCCTAGTGTGCAGAGCATGGCCACCCCGATCGGGACCGACGAGATAGCCGAGCTCGCAGCCCAGCGCTACCGTTCGATGAGCCCGTTCGGTGGGAGTGACTGGCCCGCGGTCGACCGCCGTGCCCTGCCCCCGGGCCCGCGTTGGCCGGTGTTCCTGCAGAGCGCCGCGCTGCTGCGCTTCCGGCACCGCTTCGTGCCGTGGCTGCACCGGCGCTACGGCGACGTGTTCACCGTCCGGCTGATCCCCCTGGGCCGGCCGCTGGTGCTGTTCACCCGTCCGGAGCACGCGAAGGAGATCTTCGGCGGCGATCCGGAGGTGTTCCACGCAGGCAAGGGCAACGCGATCCTCGGCCCGATGATGGGGGAGCACTCGCTGCTCCTCCAGGACGGCGGCGAGCACCAGCGCGCTCGCAAGCTGCTGATGCCGGCCTTCAACGGTCACGCCCTGCACGGGTACGCCGCCCTTGTCGCCGAGGTGGCCCGCGCCGAGGTCGGCTCGTGGCACCCCGGCCAGGAGCTGCGCGCCCTCGACCGGATGAACTCCCTCACGCTCGAGGTCATCCTGCGGGTGGTCTTCGGGGTCAGCGACGAGGCCCGGCTGGCAGCGCTGCGCCCGCGCGTCAACCGCACGGTCGACATCTCACCGGTCGTGCTGCTGGGCTGGGGCAAGCCGTTGCTCCAGCGCCTGGGCCCGTGGCGGCGCACCGTCGACAACGCCATCGAGCTCGACCGGCTGATCTACGCCGAGATCCGCGAGCGCCGCCGGGCCCCTGACCTGACCGAGCGCACCGACGTGCTGTCCCGGCTGATCTGCGTCGAGGACGGCGGCGACGCGCTCTCCGACACCGAGCTCCGCGACCAGCTGGTGACCCTGCTGCTCGCCGGCCACGAGACCACCGCGACGGCACTGGCGTGGGCGCTCTACGAGATCGGCCGCGACCCGGGGCTGCTGGCCAGGTCCCGCGAGGCCGCCCGCGGGGGCGACGGAGCCTGGCTGGAGGCCGTGCTGAAGGAGTCGATGCGGCTCCATCCCGTCATCCCGATGGTCGTGCGCACCCTGATGGGGCCGGCCACGGTCGGCGGCTGGGACCTGCCTGCCGGCACCACGGTCGGTCCGTCGATCCTGGTCGCGCACCTGCGTGCGGACAACCACCCCGACCCCGGGGTGTTCCGGCCGGAGCGCTTCTTGGGCCAGAACCCGCCACCCCACACGTGGATCCCCTTCGGCGGTGGCGTACGCCGCTGCATCGGCGCCGGCTTCACGCTCATGGAGGGCGTGGCGGTGCTGCGCGAGGTGCTGGTGGCCTACGACGTCACCGCCGTCGGCGACGACGAGCCGAAGGTCCGCAACATCACCTCCGTGCCGCGCCGGGGCGCGCGGATCAGGCTGGGCTGAGGTCGCCCACGGGGCCGCCTCCGTCCCGCGGCCAACCGGCGTGCACGAGCGCACTTGGCCATCGGGGACAATGGCGCCGTACCTGAGTCCACAAGAACCTGGAGACCACCGTGGCGGACCGCCCGTCTGAGCCCACCGAACGACCCGTGCTGACCGGCCTCGTCGCGTTGGTCGGCGTCGGTCTCGTCGTCGGCCTGCTGGCCGGGCTGACGGCCCTCATGGGCATCAAGGTGCTCGGCATCGGCGGGGGAGACGCCGACGCGACCGAGCAGGTGTCGTCCGGCCAGTCGTTGTTCCTGCCGGACCTGGTCGAGACCGAGAAGCCCGCCGATCCGCTGCTGACCCTCGATCCCAACCTGCCGACCCCGTCCATCGTGCCGACCGAGGCCCCCGCATCGACCCCGCCGGCCAAGGGCATCACCTTGTCGGTCGGCCAGACCCAGGTCGCGGCGATGGCCCAGATCGACCTGACGGGCGTCTACCCGCAGGGCGAGGGCGCGATCCTCCAGGTGCAGCGGTTCGAGAACGGCTCGTGGAGGGACTTCCCTGTCACGGTCTCGGTCGGGGACCAGACGTTCGCGACATACGTCATGACCAGTCGCTCCGGGAGGAACAAGTTCCGCGTGGTCGACACCGACACCGCCGCGAAGTCCAACGCGGTCGTCGTCACCGTCGGCTGACGGCCCCCACCAGCGCAGGCTGCTCCCGCCGGTCGAGCGGAGTCGGGGCCTCCACCTGATCGCGGGTACGACGACGCAGCAGCGCCACGACCGCCGGCTGTCCGGCCAGCACACCGCCGAGCACGAGCAGCATCCCGAACACCTGGGTGAGGCCGAACGCCTCGGCGGCGAACGCCACCCCGAGCACCGTGCCGACGACGGGGTTGATGAGCCCGATCAGCGCGGTGCCGCCGGCCGGCATCCGGGTCAGCCCGCGGAACCAGCAGAAGTAGGCGAGGCCGGTGCCGACGATGGCCAACCAGGCATAGCCGAACGCGGCCCGGCCGTCGATCACCGGTGGCGCGCCCTCGATCAGGAGGGCGACCGGCAGCAGGAAGAGCCCGCCGACCACGAGCTGCCAGGACATCAGCGTGAGCAGGTCCACCGGCGCCGGCCAGCGCTTGACCAGCACGAAGCCGAGCGCGGAGACGAGCACGGAGCCGAAGGCTCCGGTGAGCCCGAGGGGCGTCACGCCGTCGGGGCTGCCCAGCACCAGGAACGCGACACCCGTGAGTCCGACCAGGGCCGCCAGCACGCGCAGGACGCCCGCGCGCTCGCCGATCAGCAGCCACGCGATGCCCATCACGGCCAGCGGCGACAGCGCCTGGATGGTGGCAGCGAGACCGCCGGGCAGGTAGTAGGCCGAGACGAAGATCAACGGGAAGAACGCGCCGATGTTGCACAGGCCCAGCACCACGGCCCGCCACCACCAGTCACCCTGGGGCAGCTGGCGACGCCAGGCCAGCAGGAGCAGGCCGATGGGGAGCGCGCGGACCAGCGCCGCGAACATCGGCCGGTCGGGCGGCAGGAACTGCTCGGTCACGATGTACGTCGTGCCCCAGGCCAGGGGAGCGATCGCCGTCAGCAGGATCGTGGAGAGGCCAGCGCCTTTAGTTTCCATGGAAAGTATAATACTTTCCCGAGCAGATATATTCCAACCATGGAACCCGACCACGTCGCCCGGCTGATGGAGCAGTGGCACGTCGAGCGCCCCGACCTCGACGTGTCACCGATGGGCGTCATCGGCCGGCTGCACCGGCTGTCCGAGGCGCTGCACGAACAGCTGCGCCCGGTCTTCGCCGAGGCCGGCCTGTCCGACGGCGAGTTCGACGTCCTCGCGGCGCTGCGGCGCTCCGGGGCGCCGTACGAGCTGAACCCCGGTGAGCTGAGCGAG
>CAWAGL010000010.1:0-45216 GCA_963781515.1 uncultured Actinomycetota bacterium | reverse complement strand
GGATGGCCTTGAGGCGGCGCAGGTCACCGTCGCCGCGCTGCACCGTCTCGACCGGAGTAGCCAGGATCCCGCTCGGGTCACAGCTGGCGACCCCGATCCGGGCGTCGCCGGGGTCGATCCCCAGACGCACCCCCCGGGGCTCCAGGTCCGTCATGCTCAGCGAGCAAAAGCGATCGCGGCGCGGGCCGCCTCGAGGGCATCGGAGACCCGGGACGCGTCGGTGCCGCCGCCCTGGGCCACGTCGTCCTTGCCGCCGCCCTTGCCACCGAGCAGCGTCTGCTGCAGCCCTGACGAGGTCGTTGGCCGAGACACCGGCGTCGCCGGCCGGCCTCGTTGACCGCGGCGCGACGGGGACCTTCTCGCCTCGACCCCCATGACCAGAACCGCTCCGGGCCGGCCACGGGGACCCGGCCGCGGACGTCCAGCGCCAGAGTGCGCACGTCGCCCCCGCCGGCGCCGTCGACGCGGTGCCTACGACGTCGACACCGTCCAGTCGACCGCCCCCCCGGCCAGCTGGCCGCCGCCGGCGAGCAGCTGCCCGGCGCACCCCTCGATCTCCTTCTCGGCAGCGCGCAGCCGCTCGACCAGGTCGCCGACCCGGCCGACGAGTCGTCGGGCTGGGTCTTGAGAGTCCGGTCAGCTGAGCGACCATGTCGCGCTCGCGGGCCAGGTAGGCGAACCCTTCGAGCCGGTCAACGCCTCGATCCGCCGGTTGCCGGAGCCCACCGACGCCTCCGCGGTGAGCACCATGGTGCCGATCTGCGAGGAGTGCTCGACGTGCGTCCCGCCGCAGAGTTCGCGCGACCACGGCCCGCCGATCTCGACCACGCGCACCTTGGTTCGTCGTAGGTCTCGCCGAACAGCGCGAGCGCGCCCACTCCTTGGCCTCGGCAGCGTCATGTACTTCCGCCGACAGGCAGGTCGGCGCGCAGCGCCTCGTTGGCGGCCTGCTCGACGTCGCGCACCTGCTCGGCGTGAGCGCGGTGGTCCAGCCGAAGTCGAGCCGCAGGTAGCCGGGCCGGTTGTAGGAGCCCGACTGGAGCGCGGTGGGGCCGAGCACCTCGCGCAGCGCGGCGTGCACGACGTGGGTGCCGGAGTGCGCCTGCCGGGCGCCCATGCGCCACTCGGGGTCGACGCGGGCCTGCAGGTCCCCGCTCGGGTCGAACTCGCCGTCCACCACCCGGACCTGGTGCACGACCAGGCCGCGGACCGGCCGCTGGACGTCGAGCACCTCGAGGCGCCCGCCGTCGAACTCGATCGTGCCGGCGTCGGCGACCTGGCCGCCGGACTCGGCGTAGAACGGCGTGCGGTCGAGCACGAGCTCGCCGATCTCGCCGTGCCGCGCGGGACCGCACGGCCGCCCACCGCGCAGCAGCGCCAGCGGCGCGACTCGGTCTCGTCAGCGTCTCGTAGGCCAGCCACTCGGTCGGGCCGTGGGCGTCGAGGATGCCGCGGTAGACGCCGGTGTCGGCGTGCTGGCCCTTCTTGGACTTCGGCGTCGGCCTTGGCCCGCTCGCGCTGCTCGGTCATCAGCCCGCGGAAGCCCTCCTCGTCGACGGCGAGCCCCTGCTCGGAGGCCATCTCCAGGGTGAGGTCGATCGGGAAGCCGTAGGTGTCGTGCAACGCGAACGCCTCGTCGCCCGACAGCCGGGTGGCGCCACGCCGGACCACGTCGCGGGCGGCGAGGTCGAAGATCTGGGTGCCGGCCTGCAGCGTCTTGCGGAACGCCTCCTCCTCGCCGAAGGCGACCCGCGAGATGCGGTCCCAGTCGCGGACCAGGTCGGCGTAGGTCTCCCCCATCTTGTCGCGGCTGATCGGCATCAGCTCGGGCAGCGACGGGTCCTCGTAGCCCAGCAGCCGCATCGAGCGCACCGCGCGGCGGAGCAGCCGGCGCAGCACGTAGCCGCGGGCCTCGTTGCCGGGCGTGACGCCGTCGCCGATGAGCATCATCGAGCTGCGCACGTGGTCGGCGACGACACGGAAGCGGACGTCGTCCTCGTGGTCGGCGCCGTAGCGCTTGCCGGTCAGCTCCTCGGCCCGCGAGATGACCGGGAACATCACGTCGATCTCGTACATGTTCTGCTTGCCCTGCATCAAGAAGGCGACCCGCTCGAGACCCATGCCGGTGTCGATGTTGCTGCTGCGGCAGCGAGCCGGCGATGTCGAAGTCCTCCTTCGCTCGCACGGCACTGAGCTCGTCCTGCATGAAGACGAGGTTCCAGAACTCCAGGTAGCGGTCCTCGGCGCCGAAGTCGCCGTCAGCGCCGTACTCGGGACCACGGTCGTAGAGGATCTCCGAGCACGGGCCGCCGGGGCCGGGGACGCCCATCGACCAGTAGTTCTCGGACTTGCCCAGACGCACGATCCGGTCGTCGGGCAGGCCGGTGATCCTCTTCCAGAGCTGCACCGCCTCCGGGTCGTCCTGGTAGACGCTCGGGTAGAGGCGGCTCTCCTCGAAGCCCCAGCCGCCGTCGGCGACCGGCTTGGTGACCAGGTCCCAGGCCAGCTCGATCGCGCCTTCCTTGAAGTAGTCGCCGAACGAGAAGTTGCCGCACATCTCGAAGAACGTGCCGTGCCGGGTGGTCTTGCCGACGTCCTCGATGTCGGGGGTCCGCACGCACTTCTGCACACTCACCGCCCGGTCGTACGGCGGTGTCTCCTGGCCGAGGAAGTACGGCTTGAACGGCACCATGCCCGCGTTGACGAACAGCAGGTTGGGGTCCTCCGCCAGCAACGAGCGCGACGGCACAGCCGTGTGACCAGCCGCCTCGAAGTGCTCGATGAAGCGACGGCGGATCTCAGCGGTGTCCACGGGTGATGCCTTCCGGTTCTTCGGTGGTCTGGTGGCGAGCGACTTCGTCGGTGGTCGAGTAGCGAGCGCCCTCCGCTCCCTCGGTGGTCGAGTAGTAGCGAGCGCCAGCGAGCGTATCGAGACCCGACCCCAGCTCCGGGATCCCATGAGGCACCAGGCCCATCCGCTCACGCAGCTGGGTCTCGGAGTCGTGCCTGCCCGCGCGGACCTCGTCGCGGAACAGCCGCGCGCCCACGGCGAGCGCGCCGAGCCGGTCGCGCAGGCCCTCACTGGTGAAGGTCTCGGCGACCCTGCGGGCGCGGGTCACGGCGTAGACACCGGCCCCCGCACCTGCCACGAACCAGATGCTTCGGCTCATGCGGCGTCCTCCGACCCCTGGTCGGCACCGGCGGCCCGCTGGCGGGCCCGGTGGGCGCGCAGTGCCTCCTGGATCTCCGCGCGTCGCGACTTGCGGGCGCGCTTGACCTCGCGACCCATCTCGAACCTGATCCGGTTGCGGGTCTCGGGCGCCAACGCCCGGCGCAGGCCATGGGCCCAGGACGCGGCCCTGACGACCGACTCACGCAGGACCAGGTCGGCGAACAGCCGCCCCTCGATGGGGTTGCCCGGCTGGTCGAGGGAGGTCGGGACCACGCCCGGTCGCTCCGGGGAGGTCGTGAGCACCACCGGCTCGATCGCGGCCTCCTGCGCCCTGGCCATGGTGCGCTCGAGCTCGTCGAGGCGATGCCGCAGGTCGGCGGACTCGGCGCGGGCACTGGCGAGGTCACGTCGGGACGAGGCCCGCACCCGGGCCAGCGCGAGCGCGGCCAGGGCGGCGAGCAGCGCGAACGCGCCGATCACCGCCCACACCGATCCGTCTCCGGTCCACTCCATCACAGTGCCGAACCCTACCTGCCGCGGATGATCCGCCGAATGCGCTCCCAGCGCTCCTTGACCGCCGCCTCGGCCCCGAGGGCGGTCGGCCGGTAGTAGGCCGCGTCGACGACGACATCGGGGGCGTACTGCTGCTCGGCGATGCCGTACGGCTCGTCGTGGCTGTAGGTGTAGGTCTTGCCGTGACCGAGTCTCTTGGCGCCGGAGTAGTGCGCGTCGCGCAGGTGCGGTGGCACGGTGCCGATCTTGCCTGCGCGTACGTCGGCGCTCGCGGCGTCGATCGCCGTGATGACCGCGTTGGACTTCGGCGCCACGGCCAGGGCGATGGTGGCCTGCGCCAGGTTGAGCCTGGCCTCCGGCATGCCGATCAGCTGCACCGCCTGGGCAGCGGCGACCGCGGTGGTGAGCGCCGTCGGGTCGGCCAGGCCGATGTCCTCACTGGCCAAGATGATCAGCCTCCGCGCGATGAAGCGCGGGTCCTCACCCGCCTCCATCATCCGGGCCAGGTAGTGCAGCGCGGCGTCGGCGTCGGAGCCGCGCACGGACTTGATGAACGCGCTGGTCACGTCGTAGTGCTGGTCGCCCTGGCGGTCGTAGCGCACCGCAGCCTGGTCGACGGCCGTCTCGGCGGTCTTCAGGTCGATCACGTCGAACCCCTGGTCGCGAGCGGCGCCGGCCGCCGCCTCGAGGTAGGTCAGCGAGCGACGAGCGTCTCCCCCGGCCAACCGCACCAGGTGGTCGAGCGCGTCGTCGGCCAGCTCGAGCTCGCCGGCCAGTCCGCGTTCGTCGGTGAGCGCCGAGGCGACGACACTGCGCACGTCGTCGTCGGTCAGGGACTCGAGCCGGAGCAGCAGGCTGCGCGAGAGCAGCGGTGAGATCACCGAGAAGAACGGGTTCTCGGTCGTCGCTGCGACCAGGGTGACCCAGCGGTTCTCGACGCCGGGCAGCAGCGCATCCTGCTGGGCCTTGGTGAATCGGTGCACCTCGTCGACGAAGAGCACCGTCTCCGACCCGCCGCGGGCGAGCTCGCGCCGGGCAGCGTCGATGGCGGCCCGCACCTCCTTGACCCCGGCGGCGACCGCGGAGACCTCGACGAACCGTCGGTTCGTCTGCTGGCTCAGGATCGAGGCGATCGTCGTCTTGCCGGTGCCCGGTGGCCCCCAGAGCATCAGCGACATCGGCTGGTCGCCCTCGACCAGCCGCCGCAGCGGCGACCCGGGGGCACGCAGCTGGGACTGCCCCACGAGCTCGTCGAGCGTGCGCGGTCGCATCCGCACCGCGAGCGGAGCCGAGGAGTGCGAGACGCCGGTCAGCGAGCCACCGCCGGACGGTCCTCCCCGTGAGGGACCGTCCGTCGACGTGGTCTCGAACAGTGCGTCAGGCTCGTCCAAACGTCTTCTTGTCCAGGTCGAACCAGGTGTCGGCGTAGCCGGGCGCGTTGCTCAGCTCGGGCGACGGGGTGGCGCCGGGGTCGGCGTTGCCCTGGTCGTCGGTGCCGAGCAGGCGTGCGGTGATCGGCGTGCTCGGGTGGTTGGTGATCTCGCCCGGGAAGTGGCAGGCCACCTTGTGGCGGGGGCCGATCTGGAGCAGCGGCGGCTCGTGCTTGGCGCAGATCTCCTGCGCCAGCGGGCACCGGGTGCGGAACCGGCAACCCGAGGGCGGGTTGATCGGGCTGGGCACGTCACCCTCGAGCATGATGCGCTCGCGACGCCCGCCGATGACCGCCTGCTTCACGTCGGGCACCGCCGAGAGCAGCGCCTGCGTGTAGGGGTGGTGTGCCTGGGAGTAGATGCTGTCGCGGTCGCCGATCTCGACGATCTTGCCGAGGTACATCACCGCCACCTCAGGGCAGAAGTGGCGCACCACCGCGAGGTCGTGGGCGATGAACAGGTAGGCGACGTTGAACTCGTTCTGGATGTCCTGGAGCAGGTTGATGACCTGGGCCTGGATCGACACGTCCAGCGCCGACACGGGCTCGTCGGCCACCAGCAGCTTGGGGTTCAGGGTGAGGGCGCGGGCGATGCCGATGCGCTGGCGCTGACCGCCGGAGAACTCGTTGGGGTAGCGGTTGAAGTGCTCGGGGTTGAGGCCCACGACCTCGAGCAGCTCCTGGACGCGGCCCAGGATCTGGTTCTTCGGCACGATGTTGTGCACCGACAGCGGCGCTCCCACGATCGAGCCGACCGTGTGCCGCGGGTTCAGCGAGGTGTAGGGGTCCTGGAAGATCATCTGGATGTCGCGGCGCAGCGGCTTCATCTCGCGCTGCGAGAGCTTCGCGATCTCCTGGCCCTCGAACCGGATCGAGCCGCCGGTCGGGTCGTAGAGGCGGGTGATCAGCCGACCGGTGGTCGACTTGCCGCAACCCGACTCGCCGACCAGGCCGAGCGAGCCGCTCGCCGGCACCTGGAACGAGATGCCGTCGACGGCCTGCACGTGGCCGATGGTGCGACGTACGAGGCCGGCGGACTTCACCGGGAAGTACATCTTGAGGTTCTCGATCTCGAGCACCGGCTTGGCGTCGGGGTCCAGCCTCGAGGCGGTGTGGCCGTGGTGGGCCTGGTCACCGAACGACGAGTAGGTCGTCGAGAGCTCGTTGCCCTCGTCGGAGGTGTCGGCGTTGGGATCCACGCCGACGGCGGCGGTCTTCGGCTCGGCGGCCTCGGCGTGCCGGCCGGCGGGCCGGGCGTCGGTGTCTTCGGGGGAGGCCATCAGTTCTCCTCGACCAGGTCAGGTGCGATCTCGGGCAGCACTTCGCTCTGGTAGATCGCGTCGGGATCGGGCAGGTGACAGCGCTTGAGGTGCGCGGTGCCGGTGGAGGCGGGGGTGAGCTCGGGAAGCTGCTCGGAGCACAGGCCTCCGGGCACCTTGTCGACATGGGCGCAGCGGGGGTGGAAGGCGCAGCCCGAGGGCGGGTTCAACAGGCTGGGCGGGTTGCCCGGGATCGGGATGAGCCTGGCGTTGATGTCGCGGGTGACGTCGGGGATGCTCGAGAGCAGGCCCCACGTGTAGGGCATCTCGGGGTGCGAGAGGATCTGCTTGGTGGTGCCGTACTCGACCGCGCGGCCGGCGTACATCACCAGCACGTCGTCAGCCATCTCGGCCACCACACCGAGGTCGTGGGTGATGATGACGACCGCGGAGTTGAACTCGCGCTGGAGATCCTGGAGCAGGTCGAGGATCTGGGCCTGCACGGTGACGTCGAGCGCCGTGGTGGGCTCGTCGGCGATGAGCAGCGAGGGGTCGTTGATAAGACCCATCGCGATCATCGCGCGCTGCCGCATGCCGCCGGAGAACTGGTGCGGGAAGTCGTCGACGCGCTTGTCGGGCTGCGGAATGCCCACGCGGTCGAGCATCTCGATCGCCTTGCGGCGGGCGTCGCGCTTGGATGCGTTGCCGTGGTGGACCTGGTAGGCCTCGGCGAGCTGGGCGCCCACCCGGTAGAACGGGTGGAGGGCGGCCAGCGCGTCCTGGAAGATCATCGACACGGCGTTGCCGCGCAGCTTGCGCATGTCGGGCTCACCGAGTCCGACGACCTCCTTGTCACCGATGCGGATCGAGCCGGTGATCTTGGTGCTCGCGCTGTCGTGCAGGCCGAGCACCGCCATGCTCGACACCGACTTGCCCGATCCGGACTCCCCCACGATGCCGAGGGTCTGACCCATGCCGACGGTGTAGGAGAGGTCGTTGACCGCACGCAGCGGCCCGTCGGGAGTCGGGAACTCGATGGTGAGGTTCTCGACGGTGAGGTAGGCGCCCTCCTCGGACATGCCGTGGTCGCGGGGCTTGGTCATGCTCACGGTCATGAGACTCTCACTCGGGGGTCAAGGACGCCGTAGACGACATCGACTGCGATGTTGCTGACAATGATCACGATGGCACCGAACATGGCAGTCGCTGAGATGACGGGCAGGTCGAAGGCCACGACCGCCCGCAGGCCCCAGAGGCCGATGCCCTGGATCTCGAAGATCCGCTCGGTGAAGATCGTGCCGGCCAGCAGCAGTCCGAGGTCGATGCCGAAGACGGTGACGACCGGCACCAGCGCGCTGCGCAGACCGTGGCGGTAGACGACGGTCCGTGGCGGCAGGCCCTTGGCCTTCGCGGTGCGGATGTAGTCCTCGCCCAGCGACTCGACCATCGCGCCACGGGTGAAACGGGTGTACTGGGTGGAGTTGAAGATGCCCAGGCACAGCCAGGGCAGCAGCAGCCCGGCGAACCACTTGGCAGGGTTGTCGAACAGGGGCGTGTAGCCGCTGTCACCCAGGATCGGAACGTCCCAGACCAGCGTGAAGTACAGCCAGGCCACGAGGGCGAAGAGGTAATAGGGGATGGAGCTGACCACCAGGAAGCTGCTGACCAGGAGCTTGTCGCCCAGGGTGCCGCGACGGCGGGCGGCGGCGATGCCGATCGGGATGCCCATCAGCAGGTAGAGCGAGGCTCCGCCGATGGCCAGGGAGATGGTGGCGGGGAGACGCTGCTTGAGCTCGTCCCAGACGAGGTTGCGGGAGCGGAAGGAGAAGCCGAAGCACGGGGCGTCGCAGTCGACGACGGCGGTGCTGCCGAGCTTCATCTCGCGGCCGGTGAAGATGCCCTTGGCGTACTTGCCGTACTCCTCGTAGATGGGGTTGTCGTAGCCCATCGACTTCTCGAAGTTGGCCAGTCGCTCAGGGGTGCAGCGACCACTGGTCTCCTGGTTGCAGATCGGCCGCGCAGGGCTCTCGGGCCCGTACCACAGCAGCGCAAAGACAGCCATCGAGACCAAGATGACGACGACCACGCCGGTCAGCAGTCTCTTGACGATGTAGGCGAACATGCTTGCCTTCCCTCCGGTCCGTGCGCGACACCCGCGACGGAGCCGCTGGAGCGTCCCGTGACGGACGCTGCTGACGGGCGGAGTGGGGGCCAGGCAGATCGCCGGGCCCCCACCACACCTACTACTAGTTGAGCACTACTTGGAGCGGTTCGTCACTGCTTGACGAACAGGTCCTTGTAGTTGATCGCGCTCATGGCGGCGTCACCGCTGAAGCCACCGATCTTGGCACCGGCACCGAAGAGGTCGTTGCGGTACGCGGTCGTGATCATCGGCAGGTACTTGGTGCCGATGAGCTCGTCCAGGTCACCCCAGGCGGCAGCCTGGTCCTCGATGGGCATGGTGGTGATCGCCTGGATCTGGTCGTCGACCTCCTGCTCGGAGAAGTACGACGTGTTGTACGGCTGACCGGTCTCGACCAGCGGCGGGATCATCGTCGAGCCGGCGGGCCAGTCCGAGCACCAGTTGACCGAACGCAGGTTCAGCTTCTTGTTGATCGGGTTGTCCGGGTCGTCCCAGAGGGCGTAGGCGTCCTCCTGGTAGGGGATCATCTCGACGGTGAAGCCGGCCTGCTCGTAGCCCTTCTTCTCCGCCTGGGCAGCCGCAGCGGCCTCGGGGTCGGAGTCGTCGTACACGAAGGACAGCTTGTAGCCGGGCTCGCCGGCCTCCTCGAGGAGGGCCTTGGCCTTGTCGGCGTTGTAGGCGAACTGCTCGCCGTCGGCGAAGAACTCCTTACGACCCGCCATGCCGGGAGGCATGATCGAGCTGCCGGGGATACGAGTCACACCGGGGATGTTGCCACCGGCCAGCGTGATGTTCTCGAAGTCGTAGGCCCAGGCGATGGCCTTGCGGATGTTGATGTCGGTGATCTTGGTGTAGTCCGGGGTGCGGTTGTTGATGCACTGACCGGTCTGCTGGATGTAGTTCGCGCCGAGGGCCGACTTCAGCTCGTTGGCGTTGGTGGCACCCAGGCCGTTGGTGATCGTGGTCGCCGAGCCGGCGTTGCCCGACAGGAGGATCTGGTCGACCTTCTCCTGGTCCTGGTCGAACTTGATCACGTACTCGTCGGCGTACTGGTGACGAGCCGGGTCAGAGGCCGGGTCCCACTGGTCGTTCTTCTCCAGGGTCAGGGACTCGTTGACGCGGAATTCCTTGATCTTGTACGGGCCGGTCGAGAGCGGCCTGCGGCCGTAGGCCGGGAAGTCCGAGTTCTTGAGCGGGATCGGGCCGTTGGCCATGAAGGTCGACCAGAAGTTGAAGTCCGGGAAGGACTTGCTGGTGCGGATCGTGAGGTCCTGGCCGTCAGCCTGGACCGCGTCGCAGTCGCCGCTCTTGGACGGGCCGGCGTAGTCCTCGGGGCAGTCGACCCAGCCGACGGTGTACGCCTGGCCGGGGCCCGACGTGAACGTCTCGGTGTCGAAGGAGCGCAGGATGCCGTTCTTGACCTCTTCAGCGGTGACCGGCTTGCCGTTCTCCCACTTGACGTCCTTGATCGTGAACTTCCACTCGGTGAAGTCCTCGTTGGGCGTGCCGAGGTCGGTCGCGAGGTCCGGGACCAGCTCCATGGCGCCGGTGTCGGCGTTGCGGCGGTACTGCGTCAGCGACCGGTTGGTGAGGGCCTGCTGGATCGAGTTGCCGAGCACCGACCAGCCGTTGGTCGGGTCGAGGTCCTCGGGACCCGGGTCACTGGGCACGAGCACCGTGATGGTGCCGCCGGTGGTGGCTCCCTCGACCTCGGGGGCGGGGCCTTCGGCCTCGATCTGCTCGAAGCTCGAGCCCGGGTCGATGAATGTGTCCTTGTTACCGGAATCTGCTGACTTACCGTCACCACTTCCACCACAGGCCGCGAGCGAGACCATGGCGAAGCCGGCAACAACGGCAAGCGACTTGGTGCGCTTCATGTTGTCTGCCTTCCTTTTTCTTCGTGCCGCGCGACGGGCGCCCGCGACAACATCTGTGAGGACCTGCCGGTCGGCAGGTCGATCCCGGTCAGCGCCGGGTCTTGGGGTCCACGGCGTCGCGGATGGCGTCGCCGAGAAGGTTCAGGGAGACCGTCAGGAAGACGATGCCCAGGAGGGGCTCCCAGAGGTAGAGGGGGTACTTCTCGAAGTAGGCACTCGCACGCAGGATCGTCTGGCCCCACGACGCACCCTGGGTGATGCCCACACCGAGGAAGGCCAGGCCCGCCTCGGCGGCGATGAACGCCGGCAGCATCAAGGAGACCGAGACCACGATCGGTGCCACCAGGTTGGGCAGCAGCTCCTTGAACAGGATGCGCCCGGTCGGCATGCCGATCACCCGCGAGGCCTGGATGAACTCGCGCTCGCGCAGGGAGAGCGTCTCGCCTCGGACCAGACGAGCGACGCCCATCCAGCCGAAGAAGACCAGGATCGCGATCAGGCTCCACTTCTGGAGCGTCGGGTAGAGATCGGGCTGGTCGGCGAACCGGGAGTTGATGATCGGGGCGATGACCAGGGCCATCAGGAGGAACGGCAGCGTGAGGAACAGGTCGATGACGAACGAGATGACCTTGTCGAGCAGGCCGCCCGCGAAGCCGGCGACCAGGCCGAGGACCACGCCGATGAAGGTGGCGAGCACGGCGGCGCTGGTGGCGACCGTCAACGACGTACGGCAGCCGTAGAGCCAGTAGGCCAGGTTGTCGTTGGCGGTGCGAGGGGCGATGCCGAACGGGTGCTCGGGGTCGAAGCCGTAGTTGGGCGGCCCCTTGAGCGGCATGCCGTCACCGAGGAAGTCGAGCTGCTGGGCCGGGCTGCCCACGGTGAGGTTCACGTTGAAGAGGTCGGCCAGGGTGCCGGCGAAGATCGCGATCAGCACGAAGATCATCACGATCCCCAGGCAGACCATGGCGACGACGTCCTTGCGGAGCCGGCCGATGGCGATGCGCATCGGCGAACGGCCCGACATCGGTTCCCTGGGTGCTGTGGAGTCTTCGACGACCGAGTCCACTGTGTGCGTGGTCATGACCTCGCCCTCGCCAGGAACCGACATACTCACCTCGTTCGGACGGCCACACCGTCTTGGGTCCGCGCCGGGAGCTCCCGGTGACGCCGACGGCGCCGGAACGGGACTCTATGTGACACAGACCGCACGAGCGATCACCCGCGCGTAACGATCTGGTCTCGACGCGTTCTCCTGCCGCCCGGCACGCCGTGCGCACACCCTCCCGCGGGTCACCCCGCCGGCGGGACGTCCTTCGCCGCAGGCGCGTCGACACCGGCTTCCTTGCGCTGCACCGCGGTGATGGGTGCTGGAGCGGCGGTCAGCGGGTCGTAGCCGCCCCCGGACTTCGGGAAGGCGATGACGTCGCGGATCGACTCGGTGCCGGCCAGCAGCGCACAGATCCGGTCCATGCCGACGGCGATGCCGCCGTGCGGCGGTGCCCCGAAGGTGAACGCGTCGAGCAGGAAGCCGAACTTCTCCTGCGCCTCCTCCTCGGTGAGGCCCATGACGGCGAAGACCCGCTTCTGCACGTCCTCCCGGTGGATCCGGATCGACCCGCCGCCCAGCTCGTTGCCGTTGCAGACGATGTCGTAGGCGTACGCCAGGGCGCTGCCGGGGTCGGTGTCGAACGTGTCGGCGTGCTCCGGCTTGGGCCCGGTGAAGGCGTGGTGCACCGCCGTCCAGGCGCCGGCACCGACAGCGACGTCGCCGCTGGCGACCGCGTCGGAGGCGGGCTCGAACATCGGCGCGTCGACGACCCAGGTGAAGGCGAAGGCGCTCTCGTCGATCAGGCCGCCCCGGCGACCGATCTCCAGGCGTGCGGCGCCGAGCAGGGCACGGCTGGGCTTGGTCGCACCGGCGGCGAAGAAGACGCAGTCTCCCGGCGCGGCGCCCACGTGCGCGGCCAGCCCGGCCAGCTCGTCCTCCGAGAGGTTCTTGGCGACCGGACCACCCAGGGTGCCGTCCTCGGCGACCAGCACGTAGGCGAGCCCCCGGGCACCGCGCTGCTTGGCCCAGTCCTGCCAGGCGTCCAGCTTCTTGCGGGGCTGGCTGGCACCGCCGGGCATCACGACGGCGCCGACGTACTCGGCCTGGAACACGCGGAACGGCGTGTCCTTGAAGTAGTCGGTGCACTCGACGAGCTCGTTGCCCATCCGCAGGTCGGGCTTGTCGGACCCGAAGCGGGCCATCGCGTCGGCGTACGTCATCCGCGGGATCGGGCGCGGGATGTCGACGTCGATCAGCTTCCACATCGCGGCGAGGACGTCCTCCATCAGCGCCATCACGTCGTCCTGGTCGACGAAGCTCATCTCGATGTCGAGCTGGGTGAACTCCGGCTGCCGGTCGGCGCGGAAGTCCTCGTCGCGGTAGCAGCGGGCGATCTGGTAGTAGCGCTCCATGCCGGCCACCATCAGCAGCTGCTTGAACAGCTGGGGGCTCTGCGGGAGGGCGTACCAGCTGCCCGGCTGCAGGCGGGCCGGCACCAGGAAGTCGCGGGCGCCCTCCGGGGTGCTGCGCGTCAGCGTCGGGGTCTCGATCTCGACGAAGTCGTGTCGGTCGAGGACGTCGCGGGCCGCCTTGTTGACCTTGCTGCGCAGCCGGAGGGCGCGGCTGGGGCCGGTACGCCGCAGGTCGAGGTAGCGGTGCTTGAGCCGTGCCTCCTCCCCCACGTCGACGTGGTCGTCGATCGGGAAGGGCAGCGGCGCGGAGGTCGAGAGCACCTCGACCCCGCTCGCGCCCTGGGCGGCGATGACCTCGATCTCGCCCGACGGCAGGTTGGGGTTGGCGTTGCCCTCGGGCCGAAGGCTCACCTCACCGGTGATCTTCAGGCAGAACTCGCTCCGCAGACTGTGTGCCACGGCCTCGTCACGGACGACCACCTGGACGATGCCACTGGCCTCGCGGAGGTCGAGGAACGCCACCCCGCCGTGGTCGCGGCGGCGCGCCACCCAGCCGGCGAGGATGACGGTCTGACCGACGTGCTCGGCGCGCAGGGCGCCGGCGTCATGGGTGCGGATCACAGTTGTTGCTCCTTCGTGACGACCTGCGGACGCAGGTCCTCGGTGGGTGGGAGCCAGGCGGCTGCATCAGCCGTGACCTGCTCCCCCGTGCGGATGTCCTTGACCTCGTGCGTCCCGTCGGCGGTGGTGAACCACACGAAGGGGATGCCGCGCCGCTCTGCGGTGCGGATCTGCTTGCCGAACTTCTGGGGGGACGCCGCGACCTCGCAGGCGATGCCCCGCGCCCGCAGCTGCTGCGCCACGCCCAGGCTGGCTCCTCGCGACTCCTCGTCGGCCAGCGCGACCAGCACGGCGCTGGGGACCGGCCGGCTGCCGTCGAGCGTCCCGTCGGCCAGCAGCGGGATCAGGGTGCGGGAGACGCCGAACGAGACGCCGACGCCGGGGTAGGTCGTCCGGCCGTCGCTGGCGAGCGCGTCGTACCGCCCGCCGCCGCCGACGGACTTCAGCCGCTCGTAGCCGTCCATGAAGATCTCCAGGACGGTGCCGGTGTAGTAGTCGAGACCGCGCGCGATGCGGAGGTTGGCCTCGACACGCACGTGGTCGTTGACGGCGGACGCGCAGCCGTCGATGACGGCGGCGAGCTCGGTCAGGCCGACCTCGAGCAGCTCGTCCTCGACCCCGAGGTCGTGCACCCGCTCGACGAACGACGTGTCGGACACGCGGATGGTGGCCAGCTCGAGGCAGCGTCGCGCCTGCTCGGCGGTCGCACCGGCCTGATCGACGAGGAGCCTGGCCACGTCGTCCGCGGGCAGCTTGTCGAGCTTGTCGATCGCCTTGATCGCGGCGGTGACGTCGGGGATGCCGAGGCCGCGGTAGAAGCCCTGGATCAGCTTGCGGTTGTTGACCTGGAACGACAGCGCGGGCAGGGGCAGGGCGTCGAGCGCCTCGACCATCACCCGCACGACCTCGACGTCGTGGTGGAAGCCGAGCTCGTCGCGGCCGACGATGTCGATGTCGGCCTGGGTGAACTGGCGGTAGCGCCCCTCCTGCGGGCGCTCGCCGCGCCACGCCGGCTGGATCTGGAAGCGCCGGAACGGGAACTCCAGCCTGCCGGCGTGCTCGAGCACGTAGCGCGCGAACGGGACGGTGAGGTCGAAGTGCAGGCCCAGACCGGAGTCGCTCGCGGTGTCGTCGGCCTGGAGCCGCCGCAGCACGTAGATCTCCTTGTCGATCTCACCGCCCTTGGCCAGCCGGTCGAGCGGCTCGACCACGCGGGTCTCGATGTTGGCGAAGCCGTGCAGCTCGAAGGTGCGCGACAGCGAGGCGACGACCTCGCGCTCGACGTACCGCTGCGCAGGCAGCAGCTCGGGGAACCCGCTCAGCGGGCTGGGCTTGCTCATCTCGTCACAGTCCTCGGGTGATCCGGCCTGCGGTGCCGCCCTCGAGGAGCTCCTGCAGGAAGGGGTTGGTGGCACGCTCGCGACCGATGGAGGTCTGCTCCCCGTGACCGGGCAGCACCACGATGTCGTCGGCGAGCGGCAGCACCTTGTCGGTCAGGCTGCGCAGCATCGTCGGGTGGTCGCCGCCGGGCAGGTCGGTACGGCCGATCGAGCCGGCGAACAGCAGGTCGCCCGAGAACATCACCTCGGAGACGTCCTGCTCGTCGTACGGCGTCCGGAACGTGACCGATCCCTGCGTGTGGCCGGGGGTGTGGTCGACGACGAAGCCGACGCCGGCGAGCTCGAGGGTCTGGGCGTCGGCGAGCTCGCGGACGTCGTCGGGCTCGGCCCATCGGTGGTCGCCGCCGAGCAGCATCGCAGCCGTGTCGGCGGAGATGCCGGCCATCGGGTCGGTCAGCAGGTGCCGGTCGCTCGGGTGGATGAACGCGGTGGCGTCGTAGCTGCCGGCGACCGGCGCCACGCACCACATGTGGTCGACGTGACCGTGGGTGACGAGTACGGCGACGGGCTTGAGCCGGTGCTCCCGGACGACCTCGTCGACACCGGCCGCGGCGTCCTTGCCGGGATCGA
Source organism: uncultured Actinomycetota bacterium (assembly GCA_963781515.1). Lineage (GTDB taxonomy): Bacteria > Actinomycetota > Actinomycetes > Propionibacteriales > Nocardioidaceae > Nocardioides. Next base: position 29,772 of record CAWAGL010000010.1, on the reverse strand, counting down.
TGACCACGCACTCGGCTCCGGGGCCGGTCGCCACGACGTAGCAGTTGGTCCCCCAGGGGCCGGCGGGGAAGCCTGCGATGAACACGACGTGGGTCCTAGCGCTCGATGAAGGTGTTGTCGATCGGTGGGCCAGCCTACCGAGCGGCAGCACCGCGTCGAATCGGCATTGACTAGCATGGGCGCCCATGAGCGCGCAGAAGCAGTCCGATTGGGGCCGGGTGGCCGAGGACGGCACCGTTTTCGTGAAGACCGCCGAGGGCGAACGTGCCGTCGGTCAGTACCCCGAGGGCACGCCGGAGGAGGCGCTGAGGTTCTTCACCGAGCGCTACGCCGCGCTGGAGTTCGAGGTGGGACTGCTCACCCAGCGCATCGCTGCCGGCGTGCTCAGCCCCGAGGAGGCGGCCTCCTCGGTCAAGACCGTGCGTGAGCAGGTGTCGGGGGCACACGCGGTCGGTGACCTGGACGCGCTCACCGCGAAGCTCGACTCGATGGGTCCGGTCATCGCCGCCCAGCGCGAGGCCCGCAAGGTCGAGCGGGCACAGAAGACCGCGGAGTCGAAGGACGAGAAGGAGAAGCTCGTCGGCGAGGCCGAGAAGCTGGCCGAGAGCAACGACTGGCGCAACGGCGCCAACCGGTTGCGCGAGCTGCTCGACCACTGGAAGGCGCTCCCCCGTCTCGACAAGGCCACCGACGATGCGCTGTGGCGCCGGTTCTCCACCGCCCGCACGGCGTACACCCGCCGCCGCAAGTCGCACTTCGCCGAGCAGCACGAGAAGCGTGACGGCGCGCGCGCGATCAAGGAGCGGCTGGCCGTCGAGGCCGAGACGCTCGCCGACTCCACGGACTGGGGACCCACCGCGGGCCTGTTCCGTGACCTGATGCGCGACTGGAAGGCCGCCGGACCTGCCCCCCGCGAGGTCGACGACAAGCTGTGGAAGCGCTTCCGTGGCGCCCAGGATCATTTCTTCGGGGCCCGCGACGCCGCCAACGCCGAGCTGGACAAGGAGTTCGCCGCCAACGCCGAGGTCAAGGAGGCGATCCTGGTCGAGGCCGAGAAGCTGGTGCCCGTCACCGACCTGGAGGCCGCCAAGAAGACGTTCCGCGACCTCTCCGACCGATGGGACGCGGCCGGCAAGGTGCCACGCGACCGGATGCAGGAGCTCGAGGCCCGCATCCGCAAGGTGGAGCAGGCGATCCGCGGCGTCGAGGACGACAGGTGGAAGCGCACCGACCCGGAGAAGTCGGCCCGCGCCGACGACATGATCGGCAAGCTCGAGGCGGCCATCGCCGAGACCCGGGCCGAGCTCGACCAGGCCAAGGCCGCCGGGAACGAGAAGGCCGTGAAGTCGCTCGAGGAGAACCTCGCCTCCCGCCAGGCGTTCCTGGACATGGCCAAGAAGGCATCCTCGGAGTTCGGCGGCTGACCCTCCCCGCTGCTACCCGGTCGTCGCGGCAACGAGGGTCCGAACCGGTGGAAGCGGTGAGTGCGGGTCGCTTTCGGGCCGGCATACCGACCCCAACTCACCGCCCCTGGGTGCCAACGGGCAGCAGCAGGCAGCAGCCCGCTCGAGCGGTGAGTGAGGGTCGCTTTCGACCCGGCAGACCGACCCTGACTCACCGCCCCGGGGTGCCAGCGGGCACCAGCAGGCACCAGCCGGCTCGAGCGGTGAGTGAGGGTCGCTTTCGGGCCGGCAGACCGACCCTGACTCACCGCCCCGGGGTGCCAGCAGGCAGCAGCCCGCTCGAGCGGTGAGTAACGGCCGCATTCGACCAGGCAGACCGACCCCCACTCACCGCCCCGGGGTGCCACCAGGCACCAGCCCGCTCGAGCGGTGAGTTGGGGTCGCATTCGACCAGGCAGACCGACCCCCACTCACCGCCCCGGGGTGCCACCAGGCACCAGCCCGCTCGAGCGGTGAGTTGGGGTCGCATTCGACCCGACAGACCGACCCCCACTCACCGCCCCGGGGTGCCAGCAGGCACCAGCCCGCTCGAGCGGTGAGTGACGGCCGCATTCGACCCGGCAGACCGACCCCAACTCACCGCTCCCGCAGCAGCTGCCCGGGTAGCCGCGCCCGCACCTCTACCAGCGGGCAACCAGCGGGGGGTGCTAGTGGGTGACCCGGTAGGCGTCGAAGACGCCCGGGACGCCGCGTACGGCGCGGAGGACGTTGTCGAGGTGCTTGGCGTCGGCCATCTCGAAGGTGAAGCGGCTCTTGGCGACCCGGTCGCGAGTCGTCGAGAGCGTGGCGCTGAGGATGTTCACGTGCGTGTCGGAGAGCGCCATGGTGATGTCGGAGAGCAGGCGTGAGCGGTCGAGCGCCTCCACCTGGATGTTGACCAGGAAGGTCGACTGCGACGTGGGCGCCCACTCCACCGGCAGCAGGCGCTCGGGCTGCTTCTCGAGCGCCGCGGCGTTGGTGCAGTCGCGGCGGTGCACCGAGACGCCGCCGCCCTTGGTGACGAAGCCCAGGATCGGGTCGGGTGGCACCGGGGTGCAGCACTTGGCGAGCTTGACCCAGACGTCGTCGACGCCCTTGACGATGACACCGCTGTCGCCGCCGCTGGACGCCTTGGAGCGGCCGCGGGTGCCGGTGATCGTCACGCCCTCGGCGAGGTCCTCGGCGGCGCCGTCGTCGCCACCGTGCAGGTCGATCACGCGGCGTACGACGGCCTGCGCGGAGAGGTTGCCCTCGCCGACGGCGGCGTAGAGCGCGGAGACGTCGGCGAGCTTGAAGTGCACCGCGGCCAGCATCAGCGACTCGTGCGAGAGCAGGCGCTTGAGCGGAAGACCTTCCTTGCGCATCAGCTTGGCGATCTGCTCCTTGCCGCGGTCGATGGCCTCCTCGCGGCGCTCCTTGGTGAACCACTGCCGGATCTTCGAGCGGGCGCGCGGCGACTTCACGAAGCCCAGCCAGTCGAGCGACGGCGCGGCCGTGGCCGCCTTGCTGGTGAAGACCTCGACGACGTCGCCGTTGTCGAGGGTGGACTCCAGCGGGACCAGTCGCCCGTTGACCCGGGCGCCGATGGTGTGGTGCCCGACCTCGGTGTGGACGGCGTAGGCGAAGTCCACCGGGCTGGCACCGAGCGGCAGTGCCATCACGTCGCCCCGCGGGGTGAAGACGTAGACCTCGGCCCGGTTGATCTCGAAGCGCAGGGACTCCAGGAACTCGCCCGGGTCCTCGACCTCGCTCTGCCAGTCCATCAGCTGACGCAACCAGGTCATGTCGTCCTGGTCGCCGGCCCGGTCGGTGTCGACCCCGTTGCGGCCGTCCTCCTTGTACTTCCAGTGCGCGGCGACGCCGTACTCGGCGCGGCGGTGCATGGCGAAGGTCCGGATCTGCAGCTCGACCGGCTTGCCCTGCGGGCCCATCACGGTGGTGTGCAGCGACTGGTACATGTTGAACTTCGGCATCGCGACGTAGTCCTTGAACCGTCCCAGGACCGGGTTCCACCGCGAGTGGAGGACGCCGAGCACGGAGTAGCAGTCGCGGTCGTCGTCGACCAGCACCCGGATGCCGACCAGGTCGTAGATGTCGGAGAAGTCGCGGCCGCCGACGATCATCTTCTGGTAGATCGAGTAGTAGTGCTTGGGCCGTCCGGTGACCTTCGCGTTGATCTTGGCGTCCTTGAGGTCAGCGTCGACCAGGCTGGTCACCTCGGCCAGGAACTGGTCTCGCGAGGGCGCCCGCTCGGCGACCAGCCGCACGATCTCGTCGTAGATCTTCGGGTGCAGGGTCGCGAAGGCGAGGTCCTCGAGCTCCCACTTGAGGGTGTTCATGCCGAGCCGGTGGGCCAGCGGCGCGTAGATGTCGAGCGTCTCCCGGGCCGTGCGCTCCTGCGAGGCGTGCGGCACGTAGCGCAGTGTGCGCATGTTGTGGAGCCGGTCGGCCAGCTTGATCACGAGGACCCGGATGTCGCGCGACATCGCCACGATCATCTTGCGGATGGTCTCGGCCTGCGCGGTCTCGCCGTACTTCACCTTGTCGAGCTTGGTGACGCCGTCGACGAGGTGGGCGACCTCGTCGCCGAAGTCGGAGCGCAGCTCGTCGAGGGTGTACGGCGTGTCCTCCACGGTGTCGTGGAGCAGAGCCGCGACCAGGGTCGGCTCGGTCATGCCGATGTCGGCGAGGATCGTCGTCACCGCGAGCGGATGGGTGATGTAGGGGTCACCGCTCTTGCGCATCTGGCCCGCGTGCATCTTCTCGGCGATCAGGTACGCGCGCTCGATCAGGGCCAGATCGGCTTTCGGGTGATTGGCGCGGATCGCCCGGAACAGCGGCTCGAGGACGGCGTTGCCGGGTTGGCTGCGGGTGCCGATGCGGGCCAGGCGGGCGCGCATGCCACGACCGGAGTGGGCGATGGGCTCGCCTGCGGGCTGACCACTCGACTGACCACTGGGCTGGGCACTGGGCTGACCACTCGACTGGCCACTGGGCTGACCACTGGGCGCGACCGTCGCAGCGGACCTCCCGGGCGCCTCGGGCGCGCTCCCCCGCCGCTGCGGGGTGGTGACGTCCTCGGCCATGCGGGCAAGTCTAGTGACGTGCGCCAGCACGCCTGCAGACTGACCCGGCGTCAGACGGCCATCAGCACGGTGAGCGGCAGGTCGCCGACCGTGGCGCGGCCCGGCAGGAAGGTGAGCTCCATCAGCATGGCCACCCCGAGCACCGTGCCACCGCACGCCTCCACGAGCCGGCGGGTGGCGGCGACGGTGCCACCGGTGGCGAGTACGTCGTCGACGAGCAGGACCCGCTCACCCGGTGCGATCGCGTCTCGGTGGACCTCCAGGGTCGCCGAGCCGTACTCCAGGTCGTAGGAGACCGCGTGCGCGTCGCCCGGCAGCTTGCCGGCCTTGCGCACCGGCACGAAGCCGACACCCAGCGCGAGTGCGACGGGGGCGCCGAGGATGAACCCGCGCGCCTCCATGCCCACGACCTTGTCGACGACGGTGGCGCCGCTGGCGTCACGCCCCGCCGCGGCCAGCGCGGCGACCACGGCCGCGAAGGCCTCGTGGTCGGCCAGCAACGGGGTGATGTCCTTGAACACCACGCCCGGCTCCGGGAAGTCGGGTACGTCTCGAACCAGTCGTGCCATCGCCTCGCGGGCGTCGGTCACGACTTGCCCCGCTTGGACCGCGGCTTGCGGCTGGGCTGGTTGCGGCCGCCGGAGCTGGGGCTGGGTCCGACGGGTCCGCGAGCCTCGGGGGCCACGCGACCGCGGCCGGAGGCCGGAGGCTGCCGGGGCGGCGTCGTACGCGCCGGCCCGGCGCCCGCCGGCACGACCTCCTCGCCGGGTACGACGTCGGCCGGCTCGACCACCGGGGTGTCCTCGGCATGTGTCGTCGGCACCATGGCGTACTTGTCGGCGGCCGCCCTGGCCCGGGCCTTGGCGCGCTTCTCGGCCAGCACGACCTCGGTCTCGTTGGACTTCAGGCGCACCAGCACGCGCGGGGCCAAGAAGATCGAGGAGTAGACGCCGGCCGCCATGCCGACGAACTGCGAGAGCGCCAGGTCCTTCAGTGAGCTGGAGCCCAGCTGCGTCGCGCTGACGTAGAGGATCGCCCCGATCGGGATGAGCGCCACGATGCCGGTGTTGATCGAGCGCACCAGGGTCTGGTTGACCGCCAGGTTGGCCGCCTGCGCATACGTCTGGCGGGTGTTGCGCATGTCGCGCGTGTTCTCCTTGACCTTGTCGAACACCACGACGGTGTCGTACAGGGAGAAGCCCAGGATGGCGAGCAGACCGGTCACCGCCGACGGCGTCACCGAGAAGCCGGACAGCGCATAGACGCCCACGGTGATCGCGATGTCGTTGAACAGCGCGACGAACGCGGCCACCGACATCTTCCACTCGCGGAAGTAGACGCCGATGAAGAGCATGACCAGCACCAGGAAGACGCCCACGCCCAGGGCCGCCCGCTGGGCGACCTCCTGACCCCAGCTGGCGCTGATCTCGTCCTGGGAGATGTCCTTGACCCCGTCGACCGAGCCCTGGATCGCGGCGGTGATCGTGTCGCTCTCGGCCTGGGTGAGCTCCTCGATCTGCACGAGGATGGCCTCGCCTGCCGTGGTCACGATCGGCGCTCCGGCCTCGGGCACGCCCGCGCCCGCCACCGCCTCACGGATCGTGTCGGCGTTGCTCTGGGTCACCGAGGTCGTCGGCAGCGACACCTTGTACTGGGTGCCGCCGGTGAACTCGATGCCGAAGTTGAGACCCCGGAGCAGGACGATCGCGATGGCGCCGAGGACGAGCACGATCGAGATGGAGTACCAGACGGTCCCCTTGTGGACGAAGTCGTAGGACTTGCGACCCTGGTACAGGTCGTTTCCGAGACGCGAGAACTTGCCCATCAGGCCTTACCTCCCACGACGACCGGGTCCATGCCCAGCGTGTCGGTGCTGAGTCCGGACAGTCGATGTCCACTGTTGAAGAACTTGAACCTGGCCAGCCACGACACCATCGGCTTGGTGAACCAGAACAGGATCGCGAGGTCGACGAGCGTGGAGAGGCCGAGCGCGAAGCCGAAGCCCTTCACGACGCCGGTGGCGAAGATGTAGAGCACGGACGCCGAGAGCAGCGAGACGACCTGGGCCGCCAGTCGGGTGACCTTGGCCCGCTTCCAGCCGGTCTCGACGGCGACGCGCATCGACTTGCCCTCGCGCATCTCGTCCCGGATGCGCTCGAAGAAGATGATGAATGAGTCGGCCGTGATGCCGACCGCGATGATCAGGCCGGCGATGCCGGGCAGGGTCAGCGTGAATCCGGCCGTCTTGCTCAGGAGCAGGACCAGGGCGTACGTCGTGGCGCCCGCCGCGAGCAGGGACGCGACCACCACGAGCCCCAGTCCGCGGTAGTAGAACAGGCAGTAGATCAGCACCAGGCCGAGGCCGAAGGCGCCGGCCGTCAGGCCCGCGGTGAGCTGGTCACCGGCCAACGAGGGCCCGATGGTCTCGGTCGAGGGGTCCTCGAAGGCGATCGGCAGCGCGCCGAACTTGAGGCTGGTCGCCAGGCTGTCGGCGGTCGTCTGGGTGAAGTTGCCGGTGATGGACGCCTGGCCGTCGGTGATGAGGCCGTTCATGGTCGGCGCCGAGATGACGTTGCCGTCGAGCACGATCGCGAACTGCTTCTCGGTGTTGTAGAGCGCCTGGCTGATCGTCGTGAACGTCTTGGTGCCGGGGCCGTCGAACTGGAGGCCGACGCCCCACTGGGTCTGCTGCTGGTTGGGTGCCTGGGTCGCGGCGCTGTCGAGCGCGGTGCCCTCGATCATGGCCTTCGAGAGCAGGTACTTGATGCCGTTCTCGTCACAGGTGATCAGCGGCTTGTCGGGGTCGTCGTCGACGACCGGGATCGCGCCACCGGGCGGACAGGTGAACTCGTCGAACTTCTGCGTCCACTGCGTGCCGGGGTTGTTCATCCACTCCAGCGGCTTGTCGACCGAGGCCGCGCCGCCGTCGCCGGTGGTGGCCCCGTCGCCCGAGCCGTCGCCGGGGACGACGACGGTGGCGTCGCCGGACGGGGCAGCGGGCTCGCTGGCCTGCTCACTGGCCTGCTCACTGGGAGCCGGCGACTCGCCGCCGGCCCAGGCGTAGGGCGCCCGGTTCTTGGGCGTCGCGGTGGGCGAGCCACTGGGCTCGGCACCCGACGTGTCGCCCTGCGGCTTCGCGGTCGGGCTCGGCGACGGGGTCGGGGCGAGCACGCCGCTGCCCGGGGTGTCGGTGGGCACGGGGTCGGTCGGCTGGGCGGGGCCGGTGGCGCTCTGGGCGGCCAGGGCCACGAGCCGGAACCTCAGCTGCGCCTGGCGCTCCACGGTGTTGACGAGGTCGCGCCGGTTGTCACCGGGGATCTCGACCACGATGATGCCGCTGCCCTCCTTGACGACCTCCGCCTCGCTGACACCCGAGCCGTTGACGCGCTGGTCGATGATCTTGCGCGCCTCCTCGAGGTTCGCGGCGTCGGGGTTGCCCTTGGCGATCAGCGTGATCCGGGTGCCGCCCTGCAGGTCGAGACCGAGCTCGGGCTTCCAGGCGCCACCGATGGCGACCAGGCCGAACAGGATCGCCAGCCCGGCGAAGTACGCGACGAGGGTGCGCCCGGGGCGATAGCGCTTGGTGCGGCCCGCCATGTCAGTTCTCGTCCGTGTCGCGCGGCGCTTCGACGTCGTCGGCGACCACCGCGCGGTCGACCGAGGCCACGGCGCCGCGCGCCGCCTCGACGACGACGCCGTCGGCGATCTGCACGTGGACGCGGTCGTCGGTCGTGGCGGTGATGACGCCGTAGATGCCGGCGCTGAGCATCACCTTGTCACCGGTGTTGAGCCCCGACTGGAGCTGGGCGATCTGCTTCTGCCGGCGCGACGCGGGGCGCACGATCAGCAACCAGAAGATGAGGGCAATGGCCACAATGGGCAGCAGAGTGGCGAGCGACTCCGGCACAGAAGGTTCCTAACGATCACGACGGTGGGTGGCGGCCACCGATTGGGCGGGGATTCCCCGCACAGGCCGACCAACGGAGGAGTGTACGCCGCGTCACAACGCGGCGCGCGCCTACTCCTCGAACAGCGTGGCGTCGCCGATGCCGGCACCCGGAGGTACGGCGAGCCCGAGGTGTCGCCACGCGGCAGGCGTGGCCATCCGGCCGCGCGGGGTGCGGGCCAGGAACCCGCAGCGGACCAGGTAGGGCTCGGCGACCTCCTCGACGGTCTCGCGCTCCTCGCCGACCGCCACGGCGAGCGTGGAGACGCCGACCGGTCCCCCACCGAAGCGCCGGCAGAGCACGTCGAGCACGGCCCGGTCGAGACGGTCGAGACCCGACTCGTCGACCTCGTAGAGGTCGAGCGCTGCCCGGGCCACCTCGAGGTCGACCACGCCGTCGGCGCGCACCTGCGCGAAGTCGCGCACCCGGCGGAGCAGCCGGTTGGCGACCCGCGGGGTGCCGCGCGACCGGGAGGCGATCTCGCTGGTGCCGTCGGGGCGGGCATCGACGTCGAGCAGCCCGGCCGAGCGCTTGACGATGCGGTCGAGCTCGTGCGGCTCGTAGAACTCGAGGTGCGCGGTGAAGCCGAACCGGTCGCGCAGCGGGCCGGGCAGCAGGCCCGCCCTCGTGGTGGCGCCGACCAGGGTGAAGGGCGGGATCTCGAGCGGGATGGCGGTGGCCCCGGGGCCCTTGCCGATGATCACGTCGACCCGGAAGTCCTCCATGGCCATGTAGAGCATCTCCTCGGCGGGTCGCGACATCCGGTGGATCTCGTCGACGAAGAGCACGTCACCGTCGTTGAGACCGGAGAGGATCGCTGCCAGGTCGCCCGCGTGGGTGATGGCCGGGCCGCTGGTCAGCCGCAGCGGTGTGGACATCTCGGCGGCGATGATCATCGCCAGCGTCGTCTTGCCGAGGCCCGGAGGGCCGGACAGGAGCACGTGGTCGGGGGCGCGGCCCCGCTGCCTGGCCGCCTCGAGCACCAGGCCGAGCTGGTCGCGCACCCGCGTCTGCCCCACCACCTCGTCGAGGCTGCGCGGACGCAGGGCCGCCTCGACGGCCCGCTCGTCGCCGTCGGCCTCCGCGACGGTGAGGGAGCGGAAGTGCTCCTCCTCGGCGGCGTCCAGGTGGTCGTCGTACATGCGCCTAGGCCTTGCTCAGGGTGCGCAGGGCGGCACGCAGCAGCGCACCGACGTCGGGGGTGTCGCCCGCGTCGTCGGCGACGGCGTCCACGGCCTTGTCGGCCTCCTTCGCCGACCAGCCCAGCCCCACCAGGCCCTGCTGCACCTGCTCACGCCACGTGGCCGCGGCGACCGGTCCGCCGCGCCGGATGAGGTCGGCCGGGGCGCCGAGGCGGTCCCGCAGCTCGAGGATGATGCGCTGGGCGCCCTTCTGCCCGATGCCCGGCACCTTGGTGAGGGTCGCGACGTCCTCGGACGCGACCGCGCGACGGAGGTCGTCGGGAGGCAGCACGGCCAGCATCGCCTGCGCGAGCTTGGGCCCGACGCCGGACGCCGTCTGCACCAGCTCGAAGGTGGCCTTCTCGTCGTCGTCGAGGAAGCCGAAGAGGGTCAGGGAGTCCTCGCGCACCACCATGCTGGTGGGCAGCATCGCCCGCTGGCCGGTGCGGAGGGTGGCCAGGGTGCCGGGGGTGCACATCAGCTCGAGCCCGACTCCCCCGACCTCGAGCACGGCCGAGCTCAACGTGACGGCGGCGACCTCGCCACGGACGAACGCGATCATCGGATGCTGCTCCTCGAGTGTGCGGCGAGCGCGAGCTGCTGGCGGGCCAGGGCCGCGTCGATGCGGGCCTGGGCGCCGCCGCGCCAGATGTGGGTGATGGCCAGGGCGAGGGCGTCGGCCGCGTCGGCGGGCTTGGGCGGGGCGTCGAGGCGCAGGATGCGGGTCACCATCGCGCCCACCTGGGTCTTGTCGGCCCGGCCGCTGCCGGAGACGGCGGCCTTCACCTCGGACGGCGTGTGCAGGGCGATCGGCAGGCCACGCCGGGCCGCCGCGACCATGGCGATGCCGCTGGCCTGCGCGGTGCCGATGATCGTGCTGGAGTCGGAGCGGGCGAAGACCCGCTCGACCGCGACGGCATCGGGTGAGTACTCGTCGAGCCAGGCGTCGATGCCCTTCTCGATGGTCACCAGCCGTTGGGCCACCGGCTGGTCGGCCGAGGTGCGGAGCACGTTGACGTCGATGAGCGTGAGCGGGCGGCCGACCTCGCCGTCGACGATGCCGATGCCGCACCTCGTGAGGCCGGGATCGATCCCGAGCACCCGCATGAGTGACCTTTCGTCCGAACGTGTGTTCGGTCCCACGGTAGGCCCGCGGTGTGATCGCTGCGCCCCGACACGCCGGGCAGCCCGGGCGAGTCCGCCGACGCGCCCTACTCGTCGTCGTCGGAGAGCTGCGCCATGACGTCGTCGGAGACGTCGGAGTTGGCGAAGACGTTCTGCACGTCGTCGAGGTCCTCCAGGGCGTCGATCAGGCGGAACACCTTGGCCGCACCGTCGGCGTCGAGCTCGACCTGCATGTCGGGCACGAACGACGCCTCCGCGGAGTCGTAGTCGATCCCGCCGGCCTGGAGCGCCGTGCGCACGGCCACCAGGTCGGTGGGCTCGGAGACGACCTCGAACGCCTCACCGAGGTCGTTGACCGCGTCTGCGCCGGCTTCGAGGGTGGCTTCGAGCAGGTCGTCCTCGGAGACCTTCTTGCCGTCCTGGTCGATGGGCACGATCACGACGCCCTTGCGGTGGAAGAGGAACGACACCGAGCCCGGGTCGGCCAGCGAGCCGCCGTTGCGGGTCATGGCGGTGCGCACCTCCATGGCGGCGCGGTTGCGGTTGTCGGTGAGGCACTCGATGAGCATCGCGACGCCGGACGGGCCGTAGCCCTCGTACATGATGGTCTGGTAGTCGGCGCCGCCGGTCTCCGCACCGGACCCGCGCTTGACGGCGCGGTCGATGTTGTCGTTGGGCACCGACGACTTCTTGGCCTTCTGGATCGCGTCGTAGAGCGTCGGGTTGCCGGTGACGTCGCCGCCGCCCATCCGCGCGGCGACCTCGATGTTCTTGATCAGCTTGGCGAACATCTTGCCGCGACGGGCGTCGACGACGGCCTTCTTGTGCTTCGTGGTCGCCCATTTGGAGTGGCCGGACATGAGCTCTCTTCCTACGACTTCCGGGACAGGTGCTCGGTCACCAGGTCCACGAACTGCCGATGGATGCGGGCGTCCTCCCCGACCTCGGGGTGGAACGACGTGGCCATCAACGGGCCCTGGCGGACCGCGACGATCGTACCCGCGGCCGGGCCGCTCCCGACGCGGGCCAGCACCTCGACGTCCGCACCGGCCCGCTCCACCCACGGTGCGCGGATGAACACGGCGTGCACCGGGGCGTCGAGCCCGTCGAAGTCGAGGTCGCCCTCGAACGAGTCGACCTGGCGCCCGAACGCGTTGCGCCGCACCGTGATGTCGAGCCCGCCGACGGTCTCCTGGTCGGCGGTGCCGTCGAGCACCTCGTCGGCCAGCATGATCATCCCGGCGCAGGTCCCGAAGGCTGGCATGCCCTCACGCACCCGCTGCCGCAGCGGATCCAGCAGGCCGAAGGTGCGGGCCAGCTTGTACATCGTGGTCGACTCGCCGCCGGGCAGGACCAGGCCGTCGCAGCGCGCGAGCTCCTCGGGACGTCGTACGGCCAGCGTGGCTGCACCCAGCGCGCTGAGCGCGGAGAGGTGCTCGCGGACGTCGCCCTGGAGGGCGAAGACGCCGATGGTGGGCGGTGCCGTGGACTGGGCGCCCGTCACCAGCCGCGCTCGGACAACCGGTGCGGCTGCGGGATCTCGTCGACGTTGATGCCGACCATCGCCTCGCCCAGCCCGCGACTGGCCTTGGCGACGACGTCGGGGTCGTCGAAGAACGTGGTGGCCTTGACGATCGCCTCGGCGCGCTGCTCGGGGTTGCCGGACTTGAAGATGCCGGAGCCGACGAACACGCCCTCGGCACCGAGCTGCATCATCATCGCGGCGTCGGCCGGGGTGGCGATGCCGCCTGCGGTGAAGAGCACCACCGGCAGCTTGCCGGCCTCGGCGACCTCCTTGACCAGGTCGTAGGGGGCCTGCAGCTCCTTCGCCGCGACGTACAGCTCGTCGGGCTCCATGCCCTGGAGCCGACGCAGCTCGGCGCGGATGGTGCGCATGTGGGTGACCGCGTTGGAGACGTCGCCGGTGCCGGCCTCGCCCTTGGAGCGGATCATCGCGGCGCCCTCGGTGATGCGGCGCAGCGCCTCGCCCAGGTTGGTCGCGCCGCACACGAACGGCACGGTGAAGTGCCACTTGTCGATGTGGTTGGCGTAGTCGGCCGGGGTCAGCACCTCGGACTCGTCGATGTAGTCGACACCGAGGCTCTGCAGGATCTGCGCCTCGGCGAAGTGGCCGATGCGGGCCTTGGCCATCACCGGGATCGAGACGGTCTCGATGATGCTGTCGATCATGTCGGGGTCGCTCATCCGGCTGACGCCGCCCTGCGCTCGGATGTCGGCAGGCACCCGCTCGAGGGCCATCACGGCGACGGCGCCGGCGTCCTCGGCGATCTTGGCCTGCTCGGCGGTGACGACGTCCATGATCACGCCGCCCTTGAGCATCTCTGCCATGCCGCGCTTCACGCGGCTGGTGCCGTGCTCGATGGGGGTCTCGGGGGTGTGCTCAGCCATACCGCGATCGTAGTGCGGCCACACCCCGAAGGACGCATCGGGCCGGGCAGCAAACCGGACCAGGCGTCAGCCCTGCGAGGCCGCCCGGGCCAGGGCCTGGCGGCGCACGACCCAGATCCGCTGGGCGACCGTCACGGTCGCCGCTATCGCCAGTGCCCAGAGCGCGATCTCGAGCAGGATCCAGAGGTCGAGGACGTCGGCGAAGAAGGCCGGGACCAGCATGCCGACGAGGCGGTCGGGGCGCTCGGCGATGCCCACCTTGGCGTCGTAGCCGAGGTGCTCTGCCTTCGCGCGGGCGTACGACGTCACGGCGCCCATGACCAGGATCACGAGGCACAGCGCGAGGTAGAGGCGGCTCTCGGCGTGCCAGGCGAAGAAGAGGGCGAGACCGCCGAAGAGGGCGCCGTCCGCGACGCGGTCGAGCGTGGAGTCGAGGAAGGCGCCGAAGTCGTCCTTGCGGCCCGTCTTGCGGGCCATCGCGCCGTCGATCAGGTCGCTGAAGACGAAGGCGGTGATGAACACGACGCCCTGCCACACCATGCCCTGCGAGAAGAAGATCAGCGCGCCCGCGGACACCCCGAGGGTGCCGACGAGCGTCACCACGTCGGGGCTGATCCCGAGCCTGATGAAGAGGTTGACGAACGGCGCCAGCATGACGCCCTGCCAGAAGTTCTTGAACCTGTCGAGCACGGGCGCAGGCTACCGGGACTCGAGCGCGGCGCAGACCTCGGCCACCGCGGTGGGCGCCCCCGCCACGGTCCACTCGACCCCGGCTGCGGTCGTACGACGAGCCTCGCCGCCCAGGCCGCGGATGATCGCCTCGCCGGGCAACCGGTCCCAGTCGGCCACCGAGTGCTGGAAGGTGACGCCGAACTGGCCCTGCGCGACCGCCATGGCGTCGAGGGTCCCGGAGCCCAGCATCCGCAGCGTCGCCAGGCCGCCCACGACCCGGGCGAAGGCGGCGCCGCGCTCGTCGTCGATGGGCGGGTGGAGGTAGGTCGCGGCGCAGGTCTGGGACAGCGAGACGTCACCGATCGGTGCCATGGGCGACGCCGTTGCGGGTGGGCGTGCGGCCCGGCCCGCCGAGGTACAAGATGTCGGCCTCGGGGTGGTGGACCGCACCGATGATCACGCCGTCGGCGTCGGACAGGGCGACCGCGGAGCACCACCAGCCGAGCCCGTGGGAGAAGTTGTAGGTGCCGTCGACGGGGTCGATGACCCAGGTCCGGCCGCTGGTGCCGGGATGGTCGGCGCCCTCCTCCCCCACGATCGCGTCGTCGGGGCGCTCGGCCCTGAGCCGGTCGACGACGAGGCGTTCGGCGGCCAGGTCGGCGGCGGTCACGACGTCGGAGACCGACGTCTTGCGCTCGGTGTCGACGCCCTCGCCGAGCATGCGGGGGGCGAGTGCCCCCGCCTCACGCACCAGGTCGGCGGCCAGCTGCGGTCATCCACGGTCGCACGGCCGGAGCCAGCGGGCTACGGTGCGGCGTGCCGGGGCGTACTGTGGCGGCACGGAGCCATTCAGGCTTCCAACAAGGGAGCCCCGATGGCCGACAAGTCGCCACGGCAAGGCATGACCAAGAAGTCCAGCAAGTCCATCAAGGAGAAGCGGGCCGACAAGCACGCGAAGGCCGCCGGCGGCAACACCGCCGTGGAGAACCTGGGCAACAAGAAGAAGTGACCCTCCTCAGCCTCGGCATCATCGGCACCTCCGCCAAGGAGAACGAGCACCGTCTCCCCCTGCACCCCGAGCACCTCGCGCGGCTCGAGCCGCACATCGCGGCCCGGATCACCCTCGAGCACGGGTACGGCGAGCGGTTCGGCCGCAGTGACGACGACCTGGCCGAGTTCGTCGCCGGCTTCGCCTCGCGCGACGAGATCCTCAGGGACTCCGACGTCGTGGTGCTGCCCAAGCCGCAGCACGAGGACGTCGCGGCCATGCGCGAGGGACAGGTGCTCTGGGGCTGGCCGCACTGCGTCCAGGACACCGAGATCACCCAGCTCGCGATCGACCGGAAGCTGACGATGATCGCCTTCGAGGCGATGAACCACTGGACCCTCGACGGCTACGTCGGCCTGCACGTCTTCCACAAGAACAACGAGCTCGCGGGCTACTGCTCGGTGCTCCAGGCGATGGAGCTCGTCGGCATCACCGGCGACTACGGCCGCCTGCTGAGCGCGGTGGTCATCGGCTTCGGTGCGACCGCCCGCGGCGCGGTGACGGCCCTGAAGGCGCACGGCGTCAACGAGGTCGCCGTGCTCACCACCCGGGGCGTCGCGGCCGTCGGCTCGCCCATCCACTCGGTGCGGATCCGGCAGTTCGACCACGACCCCGACGATCCGTCCGCCAGCCACGTCATCACCGACCGCGGCCGCGTGCCGCTCGCGCCGTACCTCGCCGAGAACGACATCATCGTCAACTGCACGCTGCAGGACACGGCGGCGCCGCTGACCTACCTGCGCAACGACGACCTCGCCGCGTTCCGTCCGGGCAGCCTGATCGTGGACGTCTCGTGCGACGAGGGCATGGGCTTCGAGTGGGCCACGCCGACGACGTTCGACGACCCGATGTTCACCGTCGGCGACAACGTCCACTACTACGCGGTCGACCACAGCCCGTCGTACCTCTGGAACTCCGCGACGTGGGAGAACAGCGAGGCGCTGCTGCCGTTCATCGAGACGGTCCTCTCCGGGGCCGAGGCGTGGGACGCCGACGAGACCATCAGCCGCGCCATCGAGATCCGCGACGGCCGGATCCTGAACCCGGCGATCCTGGCGTTCCAGGGACGGGCCGAGGAGCACCCCTACCCCGTGGGCTGACCCTCGGCCCAGGCCTCGGCCAGCAGGTCGCGGGTGTCCTCGAGCAGCTGGGGCAGGATCTTGGCACCGCCGATGACGGTGATGAAGTTGGCATCGCCGGTCCACCGCGGGACGACGTGCTGGTGCAGGTGGTCGGCCAGCGACCCGCCCGCCGAGCGCCCCAGGTTCATCCCCACGTTGAAGCAGTGGGGACCGCTGACCGCGCGGATCGCACGGAGCGACTGCTGGGTCATCGCCATCAGCTCCGCGGACTCCTCCGGGCTGAGGTCGGTGAGGTCCGCGACGTGGCGGTAGGGCAGGACCATCAGGTGCCCCGGCTTGTAGGGGTAGAGGTTGAGCACGACGTACGTCGACTCGCCCCGCGCGACGACCAGCGACTCACCATCGGGGTGCCGGGGATCGCGCAGAACGGGCAGCCCTGGTCCTCGACGGCCGTGCGGATGTAGGCCATCCGGTGCGGCGTCCAGAGCCGCTCGAGGCCGTCCGCGCCCCCATCACTCGTGCCACCGGTCATGTCGGCGATCCTAGGGTGGCGCCATGACGTCGATCCGACCGGCCACGGGCGCCGACATGGCTGCTGTCGCCGACCTGTGGCACGCGGGCTGGCACACCGGCCACGCCGGGCACGTGCCCGAGGGGCTCACCGCGGCCCGGACCCTGGATGCCTTCCACGAGCGCACGCCGGCCAGGGTCCCGACACCACGGTCGCGCTCGGCGACCGGGACGAGCTGCTGGGCTTCGTGATGGTGGTCGGCGACGAGGTCGAGCAGGTGTTCGTCGGGCCGGCTGGGCGAGGCACCGGCCTGGCTGCGGTGCTGCTCGCCGAGGCGGAGCGCCAGGTCGCCGCCGGTGGGCACGAGGAGGCCTGGCTCGCCGTGGTCGCGGGCAACGCGCGGGCGAGGCGCTTCTACGAGAAGTACGGATGGGTCGACGAGGGCGACCTGCCGTACGAGGTGGTGGCGGGCGGCGAGACGTTCGTGTCGCCGTGTCGGAGATACACCAAGCACGTCGAGACCTCGCACGCGGCGTCACGGGTCTACGTCGACATGGTGGGCGACCTGTTCCACGCGGGCCACGTGGCGCTCCTCCGCGAGGCCCGCCGCCACGGTGACCGGCTCGTCGTGGGGGTGCTGTCGGACGACACCGCAGCGGCCTACAAGCGACGCCCGATCAGGACGCTCGCCGAGCGCGTGGCTGTGATCGAGTCCTGCCGGCACGTCGACGAGGTGGTGCCAGACGCGCCCTTCCGCGGAGCGAGGACTTCCTCGCCGAGCACGCGATCACAGCCGTGGTCCATGGTGACGACCTGTCACCGGAGGCGGCGGAGTCGATCTACGGACCGGCCGTGGCGGCGGGGAACTTCATCTGCATCCCCCGCACGAGCAGCATCTCCACCACGCACATCATCCAGCGAGTGCTCGAAGCAGCCGATCCGGACGACAGCGACGACGCCTGACCGGTCGACGTGCCGGTGACTCAGCCGCGACCTCCTCGACCCGTGGTGGCTCTCCGGCTCAGACCTGCTCCCGCGCCGCCACGGCGGCCGCCACGCGCGCGATCGCCTCGTCGACGGGCACGCCGTTGTCCTGGCGGCCGTCGCGGTAGCGGAACGACACGGCGCCGGCCTCGATGTCGTCGTTGCCGGCGATCATCATGAACGGCACCTTCTGCAGCTGTGCGTTGCGGATCTTCTTCTGCATCCGGTCGTCGGAGTCGTCGACCTCGACCCGCAGCCCCTGCGCCTTCATCCGCCTGGCGATGTCGTGCAGGTAGTCGGAGTGCACGTCGGCGATCGGGATCGCCTGCACCTGCACCGGCGCGAGCCAGGGCGGGAACGCGCCGGCGTAGTGCTCGACGAGCACGCCGATGAAGCGCTCGATCGAGCCGAACTTCGCGGAGTGGATCATCACCGGCTGCTGCCGGGTGCCGTCGGCCGCCTGGTACTGCAGGTCGAAGCCCTTCGGCTGGTTGAAGTCGTACTGGATGGTCGACATCTGCCAGGTGCGGCCGATGGCGTCGCGGGCCTGGACGGAGATCTTGGGCCCGTAGTACGCCGCCCCGCCGGGATCGTCGACGAGCTCGAGCCCCGACTCGGTCGCCACCTCCTGGAGCACCGCGGTGGCCTCGGCCCACTCCTCGTCGGTCCCGACGAACTTGTCGGGCTTGATGTCGTCGCGGGTGGACAGCTCGAGGTAGTAGTCGTCGAGGCCGAAGTCGCGGAACAGGCCGAGGCAGAAGTCGAGCAGGTGCTTGACCTCGCCGGGCGCCTGCTCCTTGGTGACGTAGGAGTGCGAGTCGTCCTGGGTCAGGCCGCGCACCCGGGTCAGGCCGTGCACGACGCCGGACTTCTCGTTGCGGTAGACCGAGCCGAACTCGAACAGCCGCAGCGGCAGCTCCCGGTAGGAGCGCCCGCGCGACCTGAAGATCAGGTTGTGCATCGGGCAGTTCATGGCCTTGAGGTAGTAGTTGCTCCCCTCCATCTCCATCGGCGGGAACATGCCGTCGGCGTAGTACGGCAGGTGGCCGGAGGTGTGGAACAGCCCCTCCTTGGCGATGTGCGGGGTGCCGACGTACTCGAAGCCCTCCTCGATGTGCCGGCGACGGACGTAGTCCTCCATCTCCCGCTTGATCACCCCACCCCTGGGGTGGAAGACGACCAGCCCGGAGCCGATCTCGTCGGGGAACGAGTAGAGGTCGAGGTCGCGGCCGAGCTTGCGGTGGTCGCGCCGCTCGGCCTCCTCGATCCGGTGGAGGTGCTCCTCGAGCGCCTCCTTGGTCTCCCAGGCGGTGCCGTAGATGCGCTGCAGCTGCTTGTTCTTCTCGTCGCCGCGCCAGTACGCCGCGGCCGAGCGCATCAGCTTGAACGCCGGGATCCGCTTGGTGGTGGGCAGGTGCGGGCCGCGGCACAGGTCGCTCCAGGCGACCTCGCCACCACGCCGCAGGTTGTCGTAGATGGTCAGCTCGCCGGCGCCGACCTCGACCGAGGCACCCTCGGCGGCCTCGCTCGAGCTGCCCTTGAGGCCGATCAGCTCGACCTTGTAGGGCTCGTCCTTCAGCTCGACGAGGGCCTCGGCGTCGGTGGTCACCCGACGGTCGAACTTCTGGCCCTCCTTGATGATCTTGCGCATCGCGGTCTCGATCTTGGCGAGGTCCTCGGGCACGAAGGGGGTCTCGACGTCGAAGTCGTAGTAGAAGCCGTTCTCGATCGGCGGACCGATGCCGAGGCGCGCCTGCGGGAAGAGCTGCTGGACGGCCTGGGCGAGCACGTGCGCGGTGGAGTGGCGCAGGATGTCGCGCCCGTCGGGGCTGGCCATCACCACCCCCTCGACCTCGTCGCCGTCGGAGAGCTCGTGGGCGAGGTCCTTGAGCTGGTCACCGATGCGGGCGGCGATGACGTCGCCGTCGTCGGCGAACAGCTCCCATGCCTTGGTGCCCGTCGTGGTGGTCCGCTCCTGACGCTCACCGGCGTGGATGCGGACGACCTTGATCTCGGACACGGTGGGACTCCCTGGATGGCTGGCGGATGGCTGGCGGATGGCTGGCTGTGGATCTGACCCGCTGATCGTATCGGCGGGGTGCCGCGGATCTCGCGTGGGTTTCCCCGGCCTTGCGCTCAATACCCTAGGGGGGTATGGTATCCGGCATGAGCCAGATCGCGACACCTCCGGGCTACCGTGAACCAGAAGGACGACGTCCTCAAGCGGATGCGCCGCATCGAGGGCCAGGTCAAGGGCATCGCCCGGATGGTCGACGACGAGAAGTACTGCATCGACATCCTCACCCAGGTCTCCGCCGTCACCAAGGCGTTGCAGGCGGTCGCCCTGGGCCTGCTCGACGACCACCTGGCGCACTGCGTGCTCGACGCCGCCCGCGCCGACTCCCCCGAGGCCGAGATCAAGCTGCGCGAGGCGTCCGACGCCATCGCCCGCCTCGTCCGTTCCTGACCCACCTCCCGAGGAGCACACCATGAGCGAGACCGCCCAGTTCACCGTCACCGGCATGACCTGCAACCACTGCGTCATGTCCGTCACCGAGGAGGTGCAGGAGATCCCCGGCGTCACCGACGTGGCCGTCGACCTGGCCTCCGGCGCCCTCACCGTCTCCAGCGACCAGCCCCTCTCCGAGACCGCCGTGAAGGCAGCCGTCGAAGAGGCCGGCTACCAGCTCGCGTGAACACCCCGACCCGGGTCGCGGGCTTCCTGCTCGGCGTCGCCGCCCTCTTCGTCGGCGCGTTCGCCGTCGGCAGCCTGGTCGGCCCCGTGGCCGCCGAGCCGGAGTCCCACGACACCGGCGGCCACGGCGACAGCGGCCACGGCGACGGCGGCCACCAGTCGATGGAGGCGAGCTCGGTCGAGCAGCCGCCCGGTGGCCTGATGACCTCCCAGGACGGCTACCGCCTCGCGCTCGGCGAGACCCGGCAACGGGCCGGTCGCGACCGGGTGATCGCCTTCAGCATCGAGGGCCCCGACGGCCTGCCGGTGACGTCGTACGACGTCGAGCACGACAAGCAGCTCCACCTCATCGTGGTCCGACGCGACTTCCGCGGGTTCCAGCACGTGCACCCCGAGCTCGGCACCGACGGGGTCTGGCAGGTGCCGGTGGACCTGACGCCCGGCGCGTGGCGGGTGTTCGCCGACTTCAAGCCGACCGGTGGCGAGGCGCTGACCCTGGGCGCCGACCTGGCCGTGCCCGGCAACGTGCGGCCCAGCGACGACCTCCCCGACTCCCGCGTGGCGACGGTCGACGGCTACACCGTGACCCTGGCCGGCGACCTGGTCGCGGGCGAGCACTCGAAGCTCACCCTCGACGTCGCCAGGGACGGCGTGCCGGTCACGGACCTCGAGCCCTACCTCGGCGCCTACGGGCACCTGGTGGCGCTGCGCGAGGGTGACCTCGCCTACCTGCACGTGCACCCCAGCGGCGAGCCGGGTGACGGTGAGACGCAGCCCGGGCCCCGGATCGAGTTCAGCGCGGAGGTGCCGAGCGCCGGGGGCTACCACCTCTACCTGGACTTCCTGCACGACGGCGTCGTCCGCACCGCACAGTTCGCCCTCGAGGGAGGCCGCTCATGACCACCGCGCCGTCCAAGCCGTCGAGCGTCGAGCTCGAGATCACCGGCATGACCTGCGCCTCGTGCGCCAACCGCATCGAGCGCAAGCTCAACAAGGTCCCCGGCGTCACCGCGACCGTCAACTACTCCACCGAGAAGGCGAAGGTCTCCTACGACGACGCCGTCACCACCGACGCCCTGCTGGCCGCGGTCGAGTCGGCCGGGTACGCCGCCCGGCTGCCCTCGCCCGTCTCCGAGCCCGACAGCACACCGGTCGACCCGGCGGCGTCGCTGCGCCAGCGGCTGACCGTCTCCGCCGTGCTCACGGTGCCGGTCATCGTGCTGGCGATGGTGCCGGCCTGGCAGTTCGACTTCTGGCAGTGGCTCTCGCTGGTCCTGGCGGCCCCCGTGGTCGTGTGGGGCGCCCTGCCGTTCCACCGCGCCGCCTGGACCAACCTGCGGCACGGGGCGTCGACGATGGACACCCTCATCTCGCTCGGCACCCTCTCGGCCCTGGGCTGGTCGCTGTACGCCCTCTTCCTCGGCACCGCCGGCACGCCGGGCATGACGCACCCCTTCGAGCTGACGATCGCCCGCAGCGACGGCGCCGGCAACATCTACCTCGAGGCCGCCGCCGGGGTGACGACGTTCATCCTCGCCGGCAGGTACTTCGAGGCGCGGTCCAAGCGAGAGGCCGGGGCCGCCCTCCGCGCCCTGCTCGAGATGGGCGCCAGCGAGGTGGCGGTGCTCCGGGACGGCGTCGAGACCCACATCCCGGTCGAGCAGCTCGCCGTCGGCGACCTGTTCGTCGTACGTCCCGGCGAGAAGGTCGCTACCGACGGGCTCGTCGAGGAGGGCGCGTCCGCCGTGGACGCGTCGATGCTCACCGGAGAGTCGGTGCCGGTCGAGGTCGGCGTCGGGGACGCCGTGGTCGGCGCGACGGTCAATGCGGGCGGCCGGCTGGTCGTGCGCGCCACCCGCGTCGGCGCGGACACCCAGCTCGCGCAGATGGCCCGGCTGGTCGAGGACGCCCAGAACGGCAAGGCCGCCGCCCAGCGACTCGCTGACCGGATCTCCGGGATCTTCGTGCCGGTCGTGATCTCGCTGGCCGTCGCCACCCTCGGCTTCTGGCTCGGCACGGGCGGCGGCTGGGGCGCGGCGTTCACGGCCGCCGTCGCCGTGCTCATCATCGCCTGCCCGTGCGCCCTGGGCCTGGCCACGCCGACCGCACTCATGGTCGGCACCGGTCGCGGCGCCCAGCTCGGGATCCTGATCAAGGGCCCCGAGGTGCTCGAGCAGACCCGCCGCGTCGACACGATCCTGCTCGACAAGACCGGCACCGTCACCACCGGCCAGATGGCCGTGGCCGACGTCGTCGCCGGATCGGGCGAGAGCACCGACGAGGTGCTGCGGTACGCCGGCGCCCTCGAGCACGCGTCCGAGCACCCCATCGCCCGGGCGATCGCCGCGGCCGCCGCCGAGCGCGCGCCGCTCGAGCCGGTCGAGGGCTTCACCAACCTCGAAGGGCTCGGGGTGCAGGGTGTCGTCGACGGCCACGCGGTGCTGGTCGGGCGCCCGAGCCTGCTCGCCGACTGGTCGCAGTACCTCCCCGACGACCTGCAGAAGGCGCTCGACGACGCCCAGGACGGCGGCGGCACGGCCGTCGCGGTCGGCTGGGACGGGCAGGCGCGAGGCATCGTCGTCGTGGCTGACACGGTCAAGCCCACGTCGGCACAAGCGATCCAGGAGCTCCGCGACCTCGGCCTGCGACCCATGCTCCTCACCGGCGACCACGAGGCAGTGGCCCGCGCCGTCGCCGGGCAGGTCGGCATCGCCACCGACGACGTGATCGCCGGGGTGCTCCCCGCCGACAAGGTCGCCACCGTCAAGCGGCTCCAGGCGGAGGGCCGCGTGGTGGCGATGGTCGGTGACGGCGTCAACGACGCTGCGGCGCTCGCGCAGGCCGACCTCGGCCTGGCGATGGGCACCGGCACCGACGTCGCCATCGAGGCCTCCGACCTCACCCTGGTGCGCGGCGACCTGCGGGTGGCGGCCGACGCGATCCGGCTGTCGCGGCGCACCCTCGGCACCATCAAGGGCAACCTGTTCTGGGCCTTCGGCTACAACGTGGCGGCACTCCCGCTCGCCGCGGCGGGCTTGCTCAACCCGATGCTCGCGGGAGCGGCGATGGCGTTCAGCTCGGTCTTCGTCGTGGGCAACAGCCTGCGGCTGCGCCGCTTCCGCTGACGGCTGCCGACCGGCCCGCGGGCTCGACCGAATCGGGGTTGCCCGCGGCGCCTCCCGGGCGGATCCTTGAGGTCTCGGTCCATCGCTCTCGGACGAGTCGGGAGGGCACCGGTGTTCGGCAGCACGACGGTCGCGGTCCTGACCGCGCTGGTCGCAGGGCTTCTGGCCCCGGCCGTGTCGTCGCCGCTCGAGGCGCGGCCCGGCATCACCCTGCAGTCGGTGCCGGTCACGACCGTGAACACCGTCGTCGTGCTGCGCGGTCGCCTGAAGCGGACGGGGAGCGCCAACGACAAGGTCGTCGTGCTCCAGCAGCAGTACGCCGGGCGCTGGCACGTCGCAGGACGGCAGACGCGACAGGACGACGGCCGTTACCGGTTCAAGCGCCAGTTCACCCGTGCCGGCGACTACCCCTTCCGCACCGTCGTACGTCGCAGGGGCGTCAAGCTGGGCACCTCACCGGTGAGAACGATCCGGGTGGTTGCCCCGCCATCCCCACCTCCCCCACCGCCTCCACCTCCGCCACCCCCCACTGCACCCCTGACAGGTCCTCCTCCGATGGCCGCACCGACGACACACTCGGGCACCAGCCCCACCGAGATCGCGGCCGTCCTCCCCGGCCGGCTCAACTGCCCGCACGCGACCGGGCTCTTCGACGTCTTCGCCCCGGAGACTCCCACCTCGCTGAGCCCGCTGGTCGACGCCTACCTCGACTACCTCTGGCGATGGGACGGCGCGCAGTGGGCCGGCGTGGGCTGGGGACCGCTGGCGACCAAGCCCCGCTTCTCGCAGGCCTGGACCTTGTCGAACGGGCTTCAGGCGGACCAGCTGACATTCAACGCCACCCCAGGCAGCTGGTACGCCGCGACGCAGTGGTTCTTCGACGTCCAGAAGGGCGGGTACTGGCCGCAGATGCATCCGACGTACCTCGGTGGTGTGCAGCCGTTCTGCCTGGTCTGGTGAGCCGCGCTGGTTCGCTCCGGCCCGGGGCGACCAGGACACCCTGGCCGCCGGCCTGAGCTCCAGCCCGGCAAGTACCTCGTCTCGGTCCTCGCCGACGGCTACGAGATCGACGGCGCGCACTTCTCCATCCCCCTGCCGGACACCACGCCGGTGGCCGGAGGCGGTGGCTCAGGGCCGTTCCGCCTGGTCTCACGAGGCGCGCGCTGGCTGTCCTAGCCGGGCACGTCCCGCCACACGTACCCGTGCTCGGGCCGACCGGCTGAGCCGTACCTGGGGTGCACGTCGGCCAGGCCCATGGTCGCGAGCTGCTCGAGGTAGCGGCGGGCGCTGACCCTCGAGAGTCCGCACCGGGTCGCCGCCTCACCGGCCGACAGGTCGCGTCCCGCGTCGCGCAACGTGTCCGCCACCAGCGACAGCGTGTGCCGGGACAGCCCCTTGGGCAGGTCGCTGTCCCCACCCCTGCGAGGGCGCGAGGACAGCAGCCGATCAACCTCGTGCTGGTCCTGCACGGTGACCTGCCGCGCCGACAGCCGCCGCAGGCTGTCTCGCTGTGCGGCGTAGCTCTCCAGACGCTCCTTGAACAGCCGGAGCGGGAACGGCTTGATCAGGTAGTCCGACACGCCCCCGGTCATGGCCGTCCGCAGGGTGTCGACCTCGCGAGCGGCGGTGATGGCGAGGACGTCCACATCGGCGCCGTCGCTCCTCGCGCGCAGCCTGCGCAGCACCTCGAGGCCCGAGATGTCCGGGAGGTGGATGTCGAGCAGCACGAGGTCGGGGCCCAGCTCGTCGACCGCGTGCAGTGCCTGGGCGCCGTTGTGGGCGACGGCGACCACGACGAAACCGGGCAGGCTCTCCACGTAGGCCCGGTGCATCTCCGCCACGGCGAAGTCGTCGTCGACGACGAGCACCCGGATCGGGGCCTCCTGGCTCATCGGTCACCGCCGGCCGGTCCGGGGCCTGCGGAGACCAGCTCGACCGCGGGCAGGAGGACGGTGAACAGCGCGCCGCCGCCGGGGCGTTCGGCCACCGTGATCGAGCCGGTACGACGGGCCACGATCCGGGCCACGAGCGCCAGCCCGATCCCGCGGCCCTGGTGCTCGTTCCACGACGGCTTCGTGCTCACCCCGAGCTGGAAGATCCGCTCGCGCAACGCGTCGGGAACACCGGGGCCGTCGTCGCCGACCCTCACGGTGACGTCGCCCCCGCTGCTGTGCTGGACCAGGAGCTCGACCAGACCCCCTGCGCCGGACGCCTCGAGCGCGTTGTCGACCAGGTTGGCGATGATCGTGACGACGTCGTCGCCCACGCCGTCGGCGACGTGCGAGTCGGCGTCCAGCCGCAGGGTCATCCCCTGCTCGCGGGCGGTCGCGGCCTTGGCCAGGACGACGGCTGCCACCGCCGGATCCTCGACATGACGCACCGAGGCACCGGTGGCGGTCCCGCTGCCACCGCCCACCCGCTCGATGAAGCCCACCGCCTCCTCGCCGCGTCCCAGCTCGATCAGCCCGGACAGGACGTGGAGGTTGTTGGAGAACTCGTGGGCCTGGGCACGCAGGGCGTCGGTGATGGTGCGCTGGCCCTCGAGCGCGCGCAACGCCTCCGACAGCTCGGTCCGGTCGCGCAGCACCAGCACCCGGCCGACGTCGCGACCCTCGACCCGCGCGGCACTGCTGTTCACGACGAGCACCCGCTCGCCGACCAGGACGACCCGGTCCGACACATCCTCCGGCTGGCGCAGCAGCGGCAGCAGGTCGTCCGGGTCGAGCACCTCCTCCGCGTGCCGTCGGGTGGGGTCCTCGTCCAGGCCGAGCAGACGCATCGCCTCGTCGTTGACGAGCGCGAGGCGACCGCGCTCGTCCACGGCCAGCACCCCTTCGCGGATGCCGTGCAGCATCGCCTCCCTGGCCTGGAGCAGCTCCGCGATCTCCTCCGGCTCTAGGCCGTGGATGCGGCGCCGGACCAGGCGGGTCAGGGCCACCGCGCCGGCGACCCCGACGAAGGCCGCCCCGGTGAGCCACGCCACCAGCCGCGGGAGCACCCCCGCGAGGTCGGCGGACAGCTCGCGCTCGAGGATGCCGACCGAGACCACGCCCCGGACCGCTCCGGAGGGGTCTCGCACCGGCACCTTGGCGCGTAGCGAGACTCCCAGGGTCCCGGTCTCGGTGCCGACGAACTCCCCACCACCGAGGGCGATGCTGGGGTCGGTGGACACCCGGCGGCCGATCTTCTCCGGGTCCGGGTGGGAGTAGCGCACCCCCTCGGTGTCGGTGAACACCACGAACTCCGCGCCGGCCGACGTGCGCACCAGCTCGGCCAGCGGCTGGAGTGCCGCGGACGGGTCGTCGGAGGCGTACGCCTCACGCACAGCCGGCTGCTGAGCGAGGCTGCGCGCCATCTCCAGGACGCGCCCGGCGTACGTCGCGCGGATCTGCTCCTGCTGGAGGTGGAAGGCGAGCAGGCCCGCGGCCCCCAGCACCGCGAGCACGATCGCGATCTGCATGGCCAACAGCTGCGCTGCCAGCGGGAGCCGTCGTCTCACCCGGCCATCGTGCCCCACCTGCGACGTGTTCGTGCATCACGACCAGAACGACCAATACGACCGGTACGACCAGAGGCTGGTCGGTGCCCGGCGGCCGCGCCTAGCGTCCGGGCATCTCACCCCACCCAGCCGCACACCACCCCCGACGAAAGGTCAGACCCATGGTCTTGCCCTCAGCCCCTTCGACCGCCCGCACCAACACCCGGCGACGCGTGACCCGGGGACGCTCCATCGTCGCCGTCCTCGGCGCAGCCGCACTGACCCTCTCCGCCTGCGGCGGGTCCACCACCGACACCGGGTCCGACAGCGAGATCTCCCGCATCCAGCTGATGGCCCCGGCCGACCCCGGCGGCGGCTGGGACGGCACGGCGCGTGCCATGGCGGCCAGCATGGAGGGAGCCGGACTGGCGAAGTCCACGCAGGTCACCAACGTGCCGGGAGCGGGCGGCACCATCGGCCTCGCCCAGCTCGCCAACGAGAAGAGTGAGGACTACCTGATGGTCATGGGGCTGGTGATGGTCGGCGCCATCGAGACCAACCAGTCCCAGACGACCCTCGACGACGTCACGCCCATCGCCCGGCTGACCGCCGAGGACGAGATCATCGTCGTCCCCGAGGCGAGCCCCTACGAGACGATCCAGGACCTCGCCGACGACCTGGCGGCCAACGGTCGCGACGTGGCCATCGCGGGCGGCTCGGCCGGCGGCACCGACCACATCGTGGCGGGGCTGCTGACCGAGGCGGCCGGAGCCAGCCCCGAGGACCTGAACTACATCGCCTACTCGGGCGGCGGCGAGACCCTGGCCGCGCTGCTCGGGAACAAGGTCTCTGCGGGCATCTCCGGTGTCAGCGAGTACGCCGAGCAGGTCAAGGCCGGCAAGCTTCGCGCGCTGGCGGTGACCGGACCCGACCAGGTCGACGGCATCGACGCCCCCACGCTGACCGAGGCCGGCTTCGACATCGAGTTCATCAACTGGCGCGGAGTCGTCGCGCCCGCCGGGCTCTCCGACGACGCCACGAAGCGGTTGGTCGACCTGGTCACCGAGATGCACGAGTCGACCGAGTGGCAGGACGCCCTGGCGACCAACGGCTGGGACGACACGTTCATGACGGGCGACGACTTCGCCGCCTTCATCGACGAGGAGCGCACCGTGACCACCACGGTCCTGCGCGACCTGGGGCTCGTGAGCTGACATGTCCGTTCCTGCTCGCACGACGTCAGGGGCGGCGCGCGCCGTCGCCCCCGACGTGGTCGTGGCCGCGGGCGTCGTCCTCCTGGGTGCCGCGACGCTGCTGGGGGCGACCCGGATCACCGTGCCGCTGAGCTCCAACGTCGTCGGCCCCCGGGTCTTCCCGTACGCCGTCGGGGTGGCGCTGCTGATCTCCGGCGCCGCGGTGCTGGTCGATGCCCTGCGGGGCCGGCTCGGCGCCCCGGAGGAGGGTGAGGACGTCGACGCCGACGCCCCCACCGACTGGGTGTCCCTGGCCAAGATCGTCGCGGCGTTCGCCGCGCACATCGCCGTGGTCGACGTCGTCGGCTGGGCCCTGGCCGGCGCGCTGCTGTTCGCGCTGGTCGCCTGGTCCCTGGGCGCGCACATCGGCAGGGCCGCCCTGGTGGGCGTGGTCCTCGGGTTCACGGTCCAGGCCTTGTTCGTCTCGGCGCTCGGGGTCACGCTCCCCGCCGGTCCGTTCGAGGGGGTGACCCTCCTCGATGGGTGACTTCGCTGCCCTGATGGACGGCTTCGCAGTGGCGCTGCAGCCGGAGTACCTGCTCTACGCCTTCGTCGGCGTCACGCTGGGCACCGCCGTGGGCGTCCTGCCCGGGATCGGCCCGGCGATGACCGTCGCGCTCCTGCTGCCGCTGACCTACACGCTCGAGCCGACCGCCGCCTTCATCATGTTCGCCGGCATCTACTACGGCGGCATGTACGGCGGCTCGACCACCTCGATCCTGCTGAACACCCCCGGGGAGTCCGCGTCCATCATCACCGCCCTCGAGGGCAACAAGATGGCCAGAGCCGGGCGCGGGGCGGCCGCCCTGGCGACCGCTGCGATCGGCTCCTTCGTCGCGGGCACGATCGCGACGGTCGGGCTCACGATCGCGGCGCCCACGCTCGCCGACCTCGCGGTCAAGGTGGGTCCACCCGACTACGTGGCCCTCACCGTGGTCGCCCTGCTGACCGTCTCGGCCCTGCTCGGCACCTCGGTCTCGCGAGGGGTGGCGGCGCTGAGCCTGGGGCTGCTCGTCGGACTGGTGGGGACCGACAGCCTCACCGGTCAGCAGCGCTTCACCCTGGGCCTTCCGGTGCTGGCCGACGGGATCGACGTGGTGACCTTCGCGGTCGGCGTCTTCGCCGTGGGCGAGGCCCTCTGGGTGGCGTCGAGGCTGCGACACGGACCGTTGCACATCATCCCGGTCAGCAAGGGCTGGATGACCCGCGACGACCTGCGCCGCTCCTGGAAGCCGTGGCTGCGCGGCACCGCCCTGGGCTTCCCGATCGGAGCGATGCCCGCCGGCGGCGCCGAGATCCCGACGTTCATGTCGTACGCCCTGGAGAAGCGGCTCTCGAAGAACAAGGCAGAGTTCGGCCACGGCGCCATCGAGGGCGTCGCGGGTCCGGAGGCGGCCAACAACGCCTCCGCCGCCGGCGTCCTCGTCCCGCTCCTCACGCTCGGCCTGCCGACCTCGGCGACGGCGGCAGTGCTGATCGCCGCCTTCCAGACCTACGGCATCCAGCCGGGGCCGCTGCTGTTCAAGAGCGAGGGTCCGCTGGTGTGGGCGCTGATCGCGAGCCTCTACATCGGCAACGTGATGCTGCTCCTGCTGAACCTGCCGCTCGTGGGTCTGTGGGTGAAGCTGCTCCAGGTGCCGAGGCCCTACCTGTACGCCGGCATCTTGATGTTCTCGGCCCTGGGTGGCTACTCCCTCAACGGCGTCCGCACGGACCTGTGGGTGCTGCTCGGGG
>CAWAGL010000009.1:0-41242 GCA_963781515.1 uncultured Actinomycetota bacterium | reverse complement strand
CGCTGGGCACCGCCGTGGGCGTCCTGCCCGGGATCGGCCCGGCGATGACCGTCGCGCTCCTGCTGCCGCTGACCTACACGCTCGAGCCGACCGCCGCCTTCATCATGTTCGCCGGCATCTACTACGGCGGCATGTACGGCGGCTCGACCACCTCGATCCTGCTGAACACCCCCGGGGAGTCCGCGTCCATCATCACCGCCCTCGAGGGCAACAAGATGGCCAGAGCCGGGCGGGGGGCGGCCGCCCTGGCGACCGCTGCGATCGGCTCCTTCGTCGCGGGCACGATCGCGACGGTCGGGCTCACGATCGCGGCGCCCACGCTCGCCGACCTCGCGGTCAAGGTGGGTCCACCCGACTACGTGGCCCTCACCGTGGTCGCCCTGCTGACCGTCTCGGCCCTGCTCGGCACCTCGGTCTCGCGAGGGGTGGCGGCGCTGAGCCTGGGGCTGCTCGTCGGACTGGTGGGGACCGACAGCCTCACCGGTCAGCAGCGCTTCACCCTGGGCCTTCCGGTGCTGGCCGACGGGATCGACGTGGTGACCTTCGCGGTCGGCGTCTTCGCCGTGGGCGAGGCCCTCTGGGTGGCGTCGAGGCTGCGACACGGACCGTTGCACATCATCCCGGTCAGCAAGGGCTGGATGACCCGCGACGACCTGCGCCGCTCCTGGAAGCCGTGGCTGCGCGGCACCGCCCTGGGCTTCCCGATCGGAGCGATGCCCGCCGGCGGCGCCGAGATCCCGACGTTCATGTCGTACGCCCTGGAGAAGCGGCTCTCGAAGAACAAGGCAGAGTTCGGCCACGGCGCCATCGAGGGCGTCGCGGGTCCGGAGGCGGCCAACAACGCCTCCGCCGCCGGCGTCCTCGTCCCGCTCCTCACGCTCGGCCTGCCGACCTCGGCGACGGCGGCAGTGCTGATCGCCGCCTTCCAGACCTACGGCATCCAGCCGGGGCCGCTGCTGTTCAAGAGCGAGGGTCCGCTGGTGTGGGCGCTGATCGCGAGCCTCTACATCGGCAACGTGATGCTGCTCCTGCTGAACCTGCCGCTCGTGGGTCTGTGGGTGAAGCTGCTCCAGGTGCCGAGGCCCTACCTGTACGCCGGCATCTTGATGTTCTCGGCCCTGGGTGGCTACTCCCTCAACGGCGTCCGCACGGACCTGTGGGTGCTGCTCGGGGTGGGCGTGCTCGGCTACCTGATGCGCCGCTTCGGGTACCCCGTGGGCCCGGCCGTGATCGGCCTGATCCTCGGCCCGATCGCCGAGGAGCAGCTGCGACGCACCCTGGCGATCAGCCAGGGCGACCCGACCGCGCTGGTGACCAGCCCGTTCGCCGCCACCGTCTACGGTCTGCTGGCGCTCGGCGTCGTCCTGACCGTCGTGGTCCGGCGCAGGACCCAACGGGCGAGATGAGTGCCGGCGAACACCTCGTGGGCACCGACCTCGACCACCCGTCGGCACGCGCTCGGGGATTGCTCGCGGGACCACGCGTAGTCGGCCTTGTGTAAGCGTGGACACTTTCGCGGCCCGGTGCTGGCGTGCAGCCTAGGGCCTATGACGACGCGCACTCATGAGGCCGACGACGCCGACACCCTGATCGCACGCTTCGACCGGGTGCGCGCTCACACCGAAAGGCTGGCGGCACCCCTGTCGCCCGAGGACCAGACCGTCCAGTCCATGCCGGACACCTCCCCCACCAAGTGGCACCGAGCCCACGTGACGTGGTTCTTCGAGACGTTCGTGCTGGCCGAGCGCGAGGTCTCGTTCGCCCCGTTCCAAGACACCTACTGGTTCCTGTTCAACTCCTACTACGAGTCGGTCGGACCCCGTTACGCCCGACCCATGCGTGGGGTCATCAGCCGACCCGGCTCCCACGACGTGGGCGTCTACCGCCACAACGTCGACGACCGGATGCGCGACCTGCTCGACGCACTCGACGAGGGCAGCCTGCGCAAGCTGAGCCCGGTCATCGAGCTCGGCTTCCACCATGAGCAGCAGCACCAGGAGCTCCTCCTCATGGACATCAAGCACGTGCTGTCCCTCAACCCCCTGCAGCCGACCTACACGCAGCGGCCGAGCGTTCCGTGCGAGCCCACCCCGGTCGGATGGGTCGAGTACGACGGCGGCCTGGTCGAGATCGGACATGACGGCGACGGCTTCTCCTTCGACAACGAGCTGCCTCGTCACCGGCAGTGGCTCGCGCCGTTCCGACTCGCCGACCGCCTCGTCACCAACGGGGAGTGGCTGGAGTTCATGGCCGACGGCGGCTACCGGACCCATCGCCACTGGCTCTCCGACGGATGGAGCCGGATCGACGCCGAGGGATGGCGGGCGCCGCTCTACTGGACCGAGATCGACGGGACATGGTTCGAGCACACCCTGCACGGCACGTTCCCGGTCGACCCGGCGCTGCCGGTCTGTCATGTGAGCCACTACGAGGCCGAGGCGTACGCCGCGTGGGCAGGCAAGCGACTCCCCACCGAGGCGGAGTGGGAGCACGCGGCCGGTCTCTCCTCGACCGGGCCGCTCCCGGGCGATCCCGGGAACGTGCACCCGGGTGTCGCCGGGCCGCCCGACGGGGGTCTGCGCCAGCTGTTCGGCGACTGCTGGGAGTGGACCTCGTCGGCCTATCTGGCGTACCCGGGCTTCGAGGCGGCCCCGGGGGCGATCGGCGAGTACAACGGCAAGTTCATGTCCAACCAGATGGTGCTGCGCGGGGGCTCCGCCTTCACACCGCCCGGTCATGCTCGCGCGTCCTACCGCAACTTCTTCCCCCCGGGAGCCCGCTGGCCCCTGACCGGGCTCCGCCTCGCCGACGGACACACCCTGGAGACCCCGTGACCACGGACCGCCTCACCGGCGGCGCCCACGAGCAGATCCAGGTGCTGCTCGAGCCCGGTGACCTGCGTGCCCACCTGGAGCTCGACGCCCGGGTGGGGCTGACAGCTGCCCGCAAGTGGCTGCCGCCGAAGTACTTCTACGACGACCACGGCAGCCGCCTCTTCGACGAGATCACCCGGTTGCCGGAGTACTACCCGACCCGCGCCGAGCGGGCGATCCTCGTCCGCCACGCCGAAGAGATCGCAGCGACGGCTCGCGCGGACGTGCTCCTCGAGCTGGGCTCGGGATCGAGCGAGAAGACCCGGTTGCTGCTCGATGCCATGCAGCGAGCCGGCCGCCTGGCGGCGTACGTGCCCGTCGATGTCAGCGCTGGGGCCCTGCGTCAGGCGATGTCGGGTCTGCGTCGCGAGTACCCGACACTGCACCTGCACGGAGCAGTGGCGGACTTCGACCACCACCTCGACCTGCTCCCCGCACCGGGCACCCGCCTCTTCGCCCTTCTGGGTGGCACGATCGGGAACTACCCGCCGCGCGAGCGGCGCACCTTCCTGGCCGGCCTGGCGGCTGCGATGGGATCCGGCGAGACGTTCCTGCTCGGGATCGACCTGGTCAAGGCACCCGACCGGCTGGTGGCCGCCTACGACGACGATGCCGGGGTCACCGCGGCGTTCAACCGCAACGTACTGAGCGTGCTCAACCGCGAGCTGCTCGGCGACCTGGATGTCGATGAGTTCGACCACGTGGCCGTCTGGGACCCGGAGCACGAGTGGATCGAGATGCGGTTGCGAGCCCGCCGGGCGATGTCTGCGCGCCTGTCGGCGATCGGTCTCGACATCGCGTTCGAGCGCGGCGAGCACCTGCGCACCGAGATCTCGGCCAAGTTCCACCGCAGTGGTGTCGAGGCCGAGCTCCGAGGTGCCGGGCTGACCGTGGAGGGATGGTGGACCGACGACGACTTCGCCGTGGTGCTCGCGCGCAAGTGACCGGTGGTCCGCCACGGGGTCCGACGACTGGCCGCTCGGTCGGACCGATGGAATCATGCGCTGTGCTCACCGGGTTCCCGACGCAACCGCGGGAGCCTCCCCCGGCTGAGAGGAAGTCCCGCCGATGCGCAGTCAGAAGGTCACCTTCCAGGGCTCGAGCGGCACGCCGCTGGCCGGCCGGCTGGACAGCCCCGATGGCCGGCCGCAGGCGTTCGCACTCTTCGCCCACTGCTTCACGTGCAGCAAGGACGTGCTCGCCGCGTCGAGGATCGCGCAGGCCCTGACGGGATTCGGCATCGCGGTGCTGCGCTTCGACTTCACCGGCCTCGGCGGCTCCGACGGCGACTTCGCCAACACCAACTTCACCTCGAACATCGCCGACCTGGTCAGCGCCGCGGACTACCTGCGCGACCACCACACGGCTCCCACCATCCTGGTCGGGCACTCCCTCGGCGGTGCCGCCGTCCTCGCCGCTGCCGAGCACATCGACGAGGTGCGCGCGATCGCCACCATCGGCGCGCCCGCCGACACCGGGCACCTGCTGCACGTGCTCGGTGACGACATCCGCGAGATCGAGGAGGCGGGCGAGGCCGAGATCTGCCTGGCGGAGCGGCCGTTCCGGATCCAGAGGCAGTTCCTCGACGACATCGCCGACCAACCCCAGGCGGACAGGATCCGCGGGTTGGACGCCGCCCTCCTGGTCATGCACTCCCCGAGCGACGAGACGGTCGGGATCGACAACGCCCGCATCATCTTCGACGCGGCTCGCCACCCGAAGTCGTTCGTGTCGCTCGACGGCGCCGACCACCTGCTCACCCGAGCCGCCGACGCCCGCTTCGCCGCCTCGATGCTGGCGGCCTGGGCGAGCAGGTACCTCGACTCCGGCGTCCCGCCGGACACCGAGGACACCGAGGACACCGAGGGCGCGACCCCCGCGGCAGAGGAGGACGACGGACTCGTCGTCGTGGCCGAGAACGGCCGCGGCCCCTACGGCCAGCGCATCACCGTCGGCCGGCACGTGCTCGTGGCCGACGAACCCGAGCCGGTGGGACACGACACCGGCCCCTCGCCGTACGACCTCGTCCTCGCCGGCCTCGGCGCCTGCACCTCCATGACCTTGCGCATGTACGCGGCCCGCAAGCAGTGGCCCCTGGAGAGTGTCCGCGTCTCGTTGCGCCACTCCCGGATCCACGCGTCGGACTGCGCGGAGTGCGACACCGCGACCGGTCAGCTCGACCGCATCGAGCGCACCATCGAGCTCACCGGAGACCTGGACGACGAGCAGCGCCAGCGCCTTCTCGAGATCGCGGACAAGTGCCCGGTGCACCGCACCCTGCACTCCGAGGTCGAGGTGCAGACCAGGCTGGCCTCGGGCGTCCGCCCGTGACCCGGCCCTGACCGCACCCGCGCCGCACGATGGGAGCAGCCACGGGCTCCAGCGCTCCGACCGCTATTGTTGACGGGGCGGTCAGGTATCGCGCCGAGCCCTGCTACCGACGGAGGATGCCGTGTCCCGCCCCAGCGTTGAGGCCGAGCGGCGCGAGCAGATCCTCGCCGCGACCCGTGAGGTCGTCGCCGAGAAGGGGTTCCGCGCCATGCGCGTGGCTGACGTGGCGAAGCGCTCCGGCGCCAGCACGGGCACCGTTCACTACTACTTCGAGACCAAGCGCGACCTCATGCAGGCCGCCTTCGAGTGGAACTTCCATGCCTCGCAGGCGCGTCGGAACCCCCTCATCGACTCCGAGACGGACCCCCGAGACCGGCTGCGTGCGTTCCTCGACTCCTACCTGCCCGTCGACGAGGTCGTCATCGAGTCGTGGCACATGTGGATCGAGCTGTGGACTGCCGCGCTGCACGATCCCCAGCTGCGGGAGCTCAACGAGACCGTCTACGGCGAGTGGCGGCGGACCGTGGCCGGGATCATCCGAGAGGGCCAGGACAGCGGCTTCTTCGTCGCCGGAGATCCCGTGCTGCTGGCCAACGGGCTGGTCAGCATGGTCGACGGTCTCGCCCTCCAAGTGTTGCTTGGCTCCCGCAACATGACGCTGGACGAGATGCGCCAGGTCTGCGCCCAGTCGGTCGAGCTGATCCTCACCGCGGGCAGCTGACCGCCACCACCGGGTCGGCCCCACCCGCGCCCGCCCCGGCGCGCGGCCGGGCCGCCGTGCTCCGATCACGCCTTCGCGTCCCGGAGTGCTTGACATCACGGGCGATGTTCCTCACACTCGGCAGAGTTCTTAACTGACGCGCCGATCAACTATGGAGGACAGCGTGCGAAAGCCCCAGCTCAACCTGATGGCAGGCCTGGCGGCAGCCGGTCTCATGGCACTGACAGCCTGCTCGGGAGCATCGTCCGACAGCGGGTCGGCAGCTGACTTCGGCGACTGCGAGGTCTACGGGGAGGCCGGCACGGTCGACATGAGCCCGGTCACCGACGGGGTCCTGACCGTGCAGACCACCCTCCCCTCCCCGGGGTGGTGGAAGGGCATCGCGCCGGAGTCCATCGAGGGTGGCTACGAGTACTGCCTGGCTGCCAACATCGCCCATCGGGCGGGGCTCGACGGCGTCAAGGTCGTCAACGTCTCCTTCGACGCCCTGGTCGCCGGCCAGACCAAGGACTTCGACGTCGCGATGGCCCAGATCTCGGTGACTCCCGAGCGCGAGGAGGTCGTGTCGTTCTCCGCGCCGTACTTCGACTCGAACCTCGGCGTGCTCGCTCCCACCGGCTCCGACGTCACCGAGGACACCATCGGCGAGCAGACGATCGGCGTCCAGGTGGGCACCACGTCGGTCGACTGGGTCAACGACGTGCTGGCCCCGAGCCAGAAGCCGAAGAACTTCCAGGACACCACCACGATGGTCACCGCGATCACCAGCGGACTGACCGATGTCGCGATCCAGGACACCGCGATCATGCTCGGCTTCGCCAAGAACTCCGGAGGCGCCCTGGAGGTCATCGGCCAGTACGAGTCCGGTGAGCAGTACGCAGCGATCTACCCGCAGGGCTCCACCGGCTCCGAAGCCATGGACGCCGCGATCGAGGCGATGCGCGGCGACGGCACGCTGGACAAGCTCTCCGGCACCTGGCTCGGCCCCGAGCTGGGCGGCGACCCGGCCAGCGTCCCGGTGTGGACGCTTCGCTGATGGCGGTGCCGACCTTGACACCCCTGCTGGCGCAGGATCGTCCGAGCCCACCCCCGACTCCTCCTGCGCGGGTGGTCCCCCTGGCGGTCCTCGCCGTGCTCTGCGCTGCCGTGGCGTTCGTCTGCACGGCCCTGGCGCTGGTGTCGGTGCAGCGGCTGATCGGCACCCCGTCCCTGCTCGTCACGGCGATCCTGTGGCTGGCTGCCGCTGCCGCCGCCGTCCCGATCGTCAACGCCGTTCGGGCGGTGCTGACCGCACCTCGCCTCACCGCCCTGGTCGACGGCGGGGACCTCGCGGGAGCGCGGCAGGTCTCGGCGCGCGGGCGTGAGCTCGCCGCCACCGCGATGGGCTACGCGCTGGCCGTGCTGCTCGGTGCGGCGATCCTCGCGTTCGTCACCGCGAACGACGGTGCGATCTCGACGACGTTCCTGCGCTGGGAGTTCATCCAGCAGGCCTGGCGCGGCATCGCTCGCGCGTTCCTGGTCAACGTGGAGGTCGCCGTCGGCGCCCAGGTGCTGGTGCTGGTCGTCGGCCTCGTCCTGGCGGTCATGCGGCTCCTGCCGGGCCGCGCCGGCCGGCCGCTGCGCTGGATCGCCACGTTCTACGTCGACGTCTTCCGCGCCATCCCGAGCATCATCGTGCTGTACCTGGTCGGCTTCGGCCTCTCCTTGGCACAGGTCCCGATCGTCCGGGACTTCTCGCCGGTGTGGCTGGCGATCATGGCCCTGACGCTCACCTACTCGGGCTACGTCGCCGAGGTCTACCGCTCCGGCATCGAGTCGATCCACCCGAGCCAGTGGTCGGCCGCCCGGTCGCTGGGACTCTCGTACCCGATGACCCTGCGCACCGTCATCGTGCCCCAGGCAGTGCGCCGCATCGTGCCGCCACTGCTCAACGACTTCATCGGCCTCCAGAAGGACACGGCGCTCATCGGCGTGATGGGTGTGACCGACGCCTTCATGCAGGCACGACTGGTGTCGTCCAGCGTGTTCAACCTGACCCCGGTGATCGTGGTCGCGGTGCTCTTCGTGATCATCACGATCCCGCAGGCCCGCTTCGTCGACCGGCTGATCGCGCGCGAGCAGGGCCGTCGCGCGGGGAGGACGTCATGACGTTCCTGCAGATTCGCGAAGTCCACCAGTCCTACGGCCAGACCGAGGTGCTCAAGGGCGTCAGCCTCGACGTCAGCCGGCACGAGGTGGTCTGCCTGATCGGCGCCTCGGGGTCGGGCAAGTCGACGCTGCTGCGTTGCATCAACGCCCTCGAGCCGATCGACTCCGGGGACATCCTGGTCGACGGCGACGTCGTCACCGGCGCCGGTGTGGACGTCAACCGGCTGCGCCGCAACGTCGGCATGGTCTTCCAGTCCTACAACCTCTTCCCGCACATGTCGGTGCTGCGCAACGTCACCCTGGCCCCCATCCGGGTGGCGGGCGTCCCGCGCGGCGACGCCGAGGAGCAGGCCCTGGCGCTGCTCGAGAGGGTCGGCATGGGCGACAAGGCCAACTGCTACCCCGACGCACTCTCGGGCGGGCAGCAGCAGCGCGTCGCGATCGTGCGCGCGCTGGCCACCAACCCGCAGGTGCTGCTGCTCGACGAGATCACCGCAGCACTCGACCCCGAGCTGGTGGGCGACGTGCTGGCCATCGTCCGTGAGCTGGCGGTGGACGGGCTCACCATGCTGCTGGCCACCCACGAGATGAGCTTCGCCCGCGAGGTGGCCTCCCAGGTGTGCTTCCTGCACCAGGGGCGCATCCTCGAGCGCGGCACCGCGGAGCAGGTGTTCGAGGACCCGCAGGAGGAGCGCACCCAGCAGTTCCTGAGCCGAGTGCTGACGGCAGGCCGGTCGTGAACCCGGTGGACCGCGGCACCGCGCTCGTCCGGCCGCCCGGCGCCGACCTCAGCCAGGGCATCGTCACCCACATCGAGCGCGTGCCGGTCGACGTCGAGCTGGCCCGGGAGCAGCACGCGGCCTACTGCGCCGCCCTGACTGCCTCCGGTTGGACGGTCCGCGCGGTCGACGCCGCGCCGGGGTGTCCCGACGCCGTCTTCGTCGAGGACACCGTCGTGGTGGTCGACCGGACCGCGGTGCTGACCAGGCCGGGCGCCCCGTCCCGACGCGGCGAGGTGGCTGGTGCCGAGCATGCCGTGCGCGAGCTCGGACTGGACGTCAGGCGCATCGAGGGCCCGGCGACGCTCGACGGCGGCGACGTGCTCCAGGTGGGCGACCGCGTCTACGTCGGCAGGGGTGGCCGCACCAATGCCGAGGGCATCCGTCAGCTCAGGGCCCTCCTGCCACCGGGACGCACCGTCGTGCCGGTGCAGCTCACCGCCGTGCTGCACCTGAAGTCGGCGGTCACCGCGTTGCCCGACGGCACCTTCCTGGCGCTGCCGGAGCTGCTCGAGACCGGCGTGTTCCCGCCCACCAGACCCGTGGACGAGGAGGCCGGCTGCCACGTCGTACCCCTCGATCACGAGCGTCTGCTCATCAGCGCGTCGGCACCGCGGACCGCCGACCGGCTCTCGGACCTGGGCTTCACGCCGGTCGTGGTCGACATCGGCGAGTTCGAGAAGCTCGAGGGCTGCGTCACCTGTCTCAGCGTCCTGGTGCGGCCCGGCCCACGCTGAAGCCGCCCGTCCCGACGTACCCGACCCCGTCCCGGGGCCGCTCGCCGAGCGCGAGCCTGCCCACCCCAGCTAGGAGAATCATCATGGCCCGCACCATCACCGACGGCATCCCCCTCACCGACGAGCAGCGCGAGTTCGTGACCCTGGCCCGCGACTTCGCGACGCGTGAGATCCGTCCCCGGTCGAGGGAGGTCGACGAGGCCGACGTCGAGTCACCACTGGACCTGTGGCGCAAGGCCGCCGAGATCGGCCTCGGTGCCTACATGCTGCCCTCCGAGTACGGCGGCGGCGGCGTCACCGACCTGGTCAGCCAGTGCCTGGTCCAGCAGGAGCTCTGCTACGGCGACATCAGCATCGGCAACTTCCTGACCTCCAGCGCGTTCTTCGCCGGACCCGTGGAGGCACTAGGCAACGAGGAGCAGAAGAAGCGGTGGCTGACCCCGCTGGCCGGCCAGGAGCCGCCGATCACCGCGGTGGCGGTGACCGAGCCGGGTGTGGGGTCCGACTCGGCCAGCCTGCAGACCCGGGCGGTGCGCCAGGGCGACCACTACGTCCTCAACGGCCAGAAGACCTGGATCTCCAACGCCCCGTACGCGCGCTGGATCATCGTCTTCGCCACCGTCGACCCGGCGCTGCGCAGCAAGGGGATCACCGCCTTCATGGTGGAGCGGGACACGCCCGGCGTGACCATCGGCAAGCCGATGCGCAAGCTCGGCCAGCGGGGCATCGTCAACGCCGAGGTGTTCCTCGACCAGGTCCGCGTGCCGCTCGATCAGCGGCTCGGCGAGGAGGGGCAGGGCTTCTACGGCCTGATGCGCACCTTCGACGCCTCCCGCATCCTCATCGGGGCGGGGGCGACCGGGCTCTCCCGAGCCGCGCTGGACGCGACGATCCAGTACGCGCAGGAGCGCACCCAGTTCGGCAAGCCGATCATCGAGCACCAGGCGGTCGCCTTCCGGATCGCCGACATGATGGCTCGCACCGACGTGTCCCACCTGGTGACGATGCGCGCCGCGCGGCTGTTCGACGAGGGCGGCCCCGTGGCGGTCGAGTCCGCGATCGCCAAGCTCACGGCCTCGGAGAACACCACCTGGGTGGTCAACGCGGCCCTGCAGACCCACGGTGGATGGGGCTACAGCCGCGAGTTCCTGGTCGAGAAGTGGCTGCGCGACGCGAAGCTCGAGGAGATCGAGGAGGGCACGAGCGACATCCAGCGGCTCATCATCTCCCGGGGCGCGGTGCCGCGATGACCGACCTGCGCGTCTTCACCGATCCGGCGTCGGTGGCCGTGGTCGGCGCCTCCGCCGATCCGGCCAAGTGGGGCCACTGGCTGGCGCGCGGCGCGCTGCGCGGCTCGGCGCGACGCGACGTCTACCTGGTGAACGCGGGCCGGGCCCTGATCGAGGGCACCAGGTCGGTGGCCTCCATCGACGAGCTGCCGCAGACCCCCGAGCTGGTGGTGCTCTGTGCCCCGGCAGCCAGCATCCCGGCCGTCGTCGACGCGGCGCTGGCCCGCGGCACCCGGGGCTTCCTGGGCATCACCGCCGGCCTGGACGCCGCGCTCGGTGACGACGGGGCAGAGCGGCGGATGGCTGAGCGGATCCGCGCAGCAGGCGCCCGGCTGATCGGGCCGAACTGCCTCGGCCTGTACGACGCCGCGCACGACCTCGAGCTGGCGTGGGGCGCCTTCACACCCGGGCACCTCGCCGTCATCTCGCAGTCCGGCCAGCTCGGCCTCGAGATCGCCGGGCTCGCGGCGCACGCCGGCCTCGGGATCTCCCGCTTCGTCTCGGTCGGCAACCAGGTCGACGTCACCGCGGTGGACCTGCTCCACGACCTCGTCGAGGACGACGCGACGCGAGCCGTGGTGCTCTACCTGGAGGACTTCACCGAGGGCCGCACCCTGGTGGCGGCGATGGCTCGACTGCGCCACGCGGGCAAGCCGGTCGTCGTCCTCACCGTGGGGGCCAGCGAGGCGAGCCGGATGGCCGCGCGGTCCCACACCGGTTCGCTGACCTCCTCCACCGAGGTCGTCGCCGCGGCCTGCCGGGCCGCGGGCGCGGTGCTGGTGGAGACCCCGGCCCAGGCCGTGGACCTGGCCCACCTGCTGCTCGGCAGCCCGTTGCCGCGGGGTCGTCGGGTGGCGGTGGTCAGCGACTCCGGTGGGCAGGGCGCGCTGGCCACCGACACGCTCAGCCGTCTCGGTCTGGTCGTGCCCCGCCTCAGCGCGACGACGTCGGCCACGCTCGCGGCGCTGCTGCCGGCCGCAGCGGCGGTCGCGAACCCGATCGACCTCGCCGGGGGCGGCGAGCAGGACCTCGGCACCTACCACCACGTCGTGGACACGCTGCTGGCGTCAGGCGAGGTGGACTCGGTCGTGCTGACCGGCTACTTCGGCTGCTACGGCTCCGACACGCCCTCCCTGGAGCAGCGCGAGCTCGAGGTGGTCGAGACCCTCGCCGACGGCGTCGCCCGCTACGACCGTCCGGTGCTGGTGCACTCGATGAGCCATGACTCGCAGGTCGTGCAGTCGCTGCGCGCGCGCGCTGTGCCGGCGCTGCACACCATCGACGCGGTCGCCCGGTCGCTGGCCCATGCGGCGCAGCTCTGGGAGGGCCGGGCGCCCCGAGCCCCGGTCGTGCCCGCCGGGCAGGGGCCCGAGGCCGGGACCGCCGTGGACTACCTCGCGGGCCGGGCAACCCTGGCCGCACTCGGCGTCGGCTACCCGGCGGCCCTCCCGGTCGACTCCCCCGGCGAGCTCCCCGCGGTCCTGGCGCGGCTGCGAGCGCCGTACGCGCTCAAGGCCTCCTGGTTGGAGCACCGGACCGAGGCCCGCGGAGTCGTCCTCGGTCTCGGCGACCTGGCAGCAGCGGTCGCCGCGCTCGACGAGATGTGGGGCCGGCTCGGTCCGGGGCGCTACGTCGTCGAGGAGATGGACACCCGGCCGGACACGGTCGAGCTGATCGTCGGCACCCGTCGGGACCGTTCCTTCGGACCCATGGTCCTCGTGGGTGCCGGTGGCGTCACCGCGGAGCTCCACCGTGACACCGAGGTGGCCCTGGCACCGGTCAGCGAGGACGAGGCCGAGCAGATGTTGCTCTCGCTCAGGTCGGCCCCGCTGCTGGCCGGATGGCGAGGACGACCAGCGACCGACGTGCGC
Organism: uncultured Actinomycetota bacterium; assembly: GCA_963781515.1. Lineage (GTDB taxonomy): Bacteria > Actinomycetota > Actinomycetes > Propionibacteriales > Nocardioidaceae > Nocardioides. The sequence goes on along the minus strand of CAWAGL010000009.1, from coordinate 28,493 downwards.
GCCGCGGCCCGTGTCGTCGCCGCGGTCTCCCGGCTCCTGTGCGAGCAGCACGACATCGTCGAGGCCGAGATCAACCCCCTGCGGGTCGGGCCCGACGGGGCCGTGGCACTCGACACCCTGGTCCTGAGGAACGCATCCCCGGGCCCCGCCCCTGTCGCCGTTGCCGTCGACGCACCACTCATCGAACACACATCCACGTCAGGAGCAGGCCGATGATCGATCCCAGGACCGAGTTCGCCGGGCAGGTGGCCCTGGTCACCGGGGGTGGTTCCGGCATCGGCCGCGCCATCGCCCTGCGCTGGGCTGCCGGCGGCGGGGACGTCGTGGTGCTGGGTCGCCGCGTCGAGCCGCTGGAGGAGACGGCGCGGCGCGCCGCCGAGCACGGCGGTCGGACCCGGGTGGTGAGCTGCGACGTGCGCGACGCGGCTGCGGTCACCGAGTCCGTCGACGGCGTCGTCGCCGACCTCGGTCGACTCGACGCCGTGGTCAACAACGCTGCGGGCAACTTCGTGTGCCCGGCCGAGGACCTCTCCCCCGGCGGCTGGAAGGCCGTGGTGGACATCGTGCTCAACGGGAGCTTCCACGTGACCCGGGCCGCGGCCCAGCACATGCTGCCCGCCGGCCGCGGGGCCATCCTGAACGTGATCGCCAGCTACGCCTGGCACGGTCATCCGGGCACCGTGCACAGCGCGGCCGCGAAGGGCGGGGTGCTCGCGATGACCCGGACCCTGGCCGCGGAGTGGGGCGGTCGGGGTGTGCGCGTCAACTGCCTCTCACCGGGCCCGACCGAGACCGAGGGGGCCGGTGCGGCGCTGTGGCCCACCGAGGCCGACCGGAGCCGGGTCCTGGCCAGCGTCCCCGCCGGACGGTTCACCACTCCCGACGAGGTCGCGGAGTCGGCCGCCTTCCTGCTCAGCCATGCACGGGCGGCCTACGTCAACGGCGATGTGCTGTCGGTCGACGGCGGCCAGTGGCTGGGCAAGTCGGTCTACGCGGACTCCACGAAGGCGGAGCAGTGATGACGACGGCCCGGATGACGGGCGGTCAGGCGGTTGTCTCCGCCCTCGTGGCGCACGGGGTGGACACCGTCTTCGGCATCCCCGGCACGCACAACCTGGAGATCTACCGGCATCTCGCGAAGCTGGGGGTGCGCCACGTCGGCGCCCGGCACGAGCAGGGCGCCGGGTACGCCGCCGACGGCTACGCGCGCACCACGGGCCGGGTCGGCGTCGCCGTGGTCACCACCGGCCCGGCCGTGCTCAACGCCGCGACCGCGCTGGCCCAGTCCTGGTCGGACTCGGTCCCGGTGCTGCTGGTCTCGCCGGGCATGCCACTGCGGCACCCGGCCCTGGGCAACGGTCTGCTGCACGAGGCCCGCGACCAGCAGGCGGCGCTGGCCGCCGTCGGCGCCGCCAGCCTGCGCGTCACCTCGGTCGACGAGATCCCCACCGCCGTCGCGCAGGCGTTCGCGCTGATGCTGGGAGGGCGCCCCCGTCCGGTGCACCTGGAGATCCCGCTCGACGTCCTCGCCGAGGTCGCCGAGACGACCCGGGGCGACGTCACCGCACCCGTGGTGCTGCCCCGGTCGGTGCCCGACCCGGGTGTCCTCGCCGAAGCCGTCGAACGGCTCGCCGACGCCGTCCGACCCGTCGTCCTGGTCGGTGGCGGCGCCAAGGGCGCCGTGGACGAGCTCCGGGAGCTCGTCGAGCTGCTCGGCGCCCCGGTCGTCACCACGACCAACGGCAAGGGCGTGCTGCCGGAGGACCATCCGCTGGCCCTGGGTGCCGGCGTGCACCTGCCGACCGTCCGCGCGCTGGTGGAGGACGCCGACGTCGTCGTCGCGGTCGGGACCGAGCTCGCTCCCGCCGACCTCTGGTACGGCCCGCTGCCCCTGGCCGGGAAGCTGGTGCGCATCGATGTCGACCCGGTCGCCCTGCTCACCAACGCCCGACCCGACGTGGCCGTCGTCGGTGACGCGGCGGCGGTGCTCTCCTCGCTCACGAGGGCGCTCGCTGGGCGCGACCTGGCGACTGCCACCGGTGCCGAGCGTGCCGCCGCGATCGCGCGCTCGCGGGAGCGCAAGCAGGCCGACGCCCGTGCCGAGGGGGCCCAGTGGCTCGCGATCGTCGATGCCCTCGGGCCGTGCCTGCCCCGCGACGTCATCGTCAGCGCGGACAACGCGATGGCCTGCTACTACGGGGCGATGACCAACCTGGCGACGTACACGCCGGGCTCGTTCCTCTTCCCGACCGGCTTCGGCACGCTCGGCTACGGCCTGCCGGCAGCGATCGGGGCCAAGGTGGGCAACCCGGACCGGCCGGTCCTGGCCATGCTCGGCGACGGCGGCGTGATGTTCACGATCCAGGAGCTCGCGGTGGCCGCCGAGCTGGGCCTGGCGCTGCCCGTCCTCGTCGTCGACAACAGCGGCTACGGCGAGATCCGCAACGAGATGCTCGACCGCGACGACCCCGTGCACGCGGTGACCTTCGGCGGCACCGACTTCGCCGCTCTCGGCCGCTCGCTGGGCTGTCACGGCCAGACCGTCACCGACCCGGCGGACCTGGCTGCGTCGGTCGTCGCCGCCCTCGCGGCGGACCGGCCGACCCTCATCCACCTCCCCGTGCCCGCGACCCACCCCACCTCCGAAGGAGGCGAAGCATGAAGGACCCCGGCTCCCTGCTCGAGATCACCTGGACCGACCCCGTCACCGGCACGAAGGGGTTCGTCGTGATCGACACCCTGGTGCGCGGCCTGGCCAGCGGTGGCCTGCGCCTGCGCAAGGGCTGCACCCTGGAGGAGGTCCGGGGCCTGGCCCAGGGCATGACCCGCAAGGAGGCTCTCGTCTACGACCCTCAAGACCACTACGTGCCGCTGGGCGGCGGCAAGGGCGGGATCGACGTCGACCCGGCCGACCCCGGGTCCGTCGACGTGCTCAGGCGCTTCCTGGCCGCGGTGCAGCCGGTGGTCAGGGAGCAGTGGAACACCGGGGAGGACTTCGGCCTGCGCCAGGAGACGCTGGACAAGGTCGCTGCCGACCTGGGCATGCCCTCCACCGTCGAGGCCGTCTTCGCCACCATGCAGGACGCACCTGCCGCGCGGCAGCGGCTCGCGGAGGCCTTCGCAGTCTCGGTCGACGGCATCTCGCTCGGCGACCTGGTCGGTGGGTACGGCGTGGCCCAGGCGGCCACTCGGGCCGCCCGCCACCTCGCCATCGAGCCGGCGCAGGCCACCGCCGTCGTGCAGGGCTTCGGCTCCATCGGCGGTGCTGCCGCGCGCTACCTGGCCGCCCAGGGCGCCACGGTGATCGCCGTCGCCGATCGCGAGGGCCTGATCCGCGACGACGCCGGACTCGACGTCGAGGCCCTCCTCGCCGCTCGGGACGAGTCGGGCGTCATCGACCGGTCGGCGCTGCCGCCCGGCGTACTGCTCGGGGATCGCGACGCCTGGCTCGATGTGCCGTGCGACGTGCTGGTCCCGGCGGCGATGTCCTACGTGATCGCGCCCGAGGACGTCGCCCGCATCTCGGCGCGGGTCGTCGTCGAGGGTGCCAACATGCCGACCCTGCCGGAGGCCGAGCGGCTGCTGCTCGAGCGCGGGATCCCCGTCGTGCCTGACTTCCTGGCCAACGTGATGACCAACGCCTGGTGGTGGTGGGTCGTCTTCGGCGACGTCGCTCCCACGGCCGGCTCCTCCTACGCCAAGATCGACGCGGTCATGGCGCGGCTGGTCGACACGGTCTTCACCGAGAGCCGGGCATCCGGGCGGACCCTGCGCGACTGTGCCCTCGAGCTGGCCGCCCGGCACACCGCTGCGGTCACCGAGCGCGTCGGGATCACCGGATGAGCGACCGCCCCGAGTGGCAGCGCGGCGAGGTGCACGTGGACGGGCAGTGGCGCACGCCCCGCACCTCGATGACCGGGGTCGTCGAGAACCCGGCCACCGAGCAGGTCGTCGGCACGACGGCTGAGGCGGGCGCGGACGACGTCGACGACGCGGTGCGGGCGGCTCGTGGCGCCTTCGCGGGCTGGGGCCGTCGTCCGGTGCAGGAACGGGTCGAGGTGCTGCGTGCCTGGCACGACGTGCTCACCGCGCGTCACGGGCTGCTGGTCGACACCACGGTCGCCGAGGTCGGAGCCCCCGTGGCCGTGGCCACCGAGGCCCATGTCGGCATGGGCCTGGCGGTCCTCGAGGCCTACCTGGACGAGGCACCCAGGCTGGCCTGGGAGGAGCAGGTCCGCACGTCGGTGGTGCTGCGCGAGCCGATCGGGGTGGCGGCGTGCATCACGCCGTGGAACTGGCCGCTCTACCAGGTGCTCGCCAAGATCGGCGGCGCCCTGGTGGCCGGGTGCACGGTGGTGCTCAAGCCGGCCGAGCTCACGCCCCTCTCGGCGTACCTGCTCGTCGACGCCGCGATCGAGGCCGGGCTGCCGGCCGGGGTGCTCAACCTCGTGCCCGGCAAGGGCAGCGTGGTCGGTGAGGCGCTGGCGGCGCATCCCGATGTCGACGTGGTCTCCTTCACCGGGTCCACCGGCGTCGGCGCCCGGGTCTCGGTCGCGGCGGCCGCGACCATCAAGCGGGTCTGCCTCGAGCTGGGCGGCAAGTCCTCCTCCGTGGTGCTGCGCGACGCCGACCTCGCCTCGGCGGTCCGGGGCAGCATGGACGGCGCGATGCTCAACTCCGGCCAGACGTGCAGCGCCTGGTCACGGCTGCTGGTCCCGCAGGAGCAGTACGCCGAGGCCGTGGACCTGGCCGCGCAACACGTCGGTGCGATGCGCGTCGGGGACCCGGCTGCCCCGGGGACCGACCTGGGCCCGGTCATCTCCGAGGCGCAGCGCTCGAGCGTGGTCGGCCACGTCGCCCGCGCTGTCGAGCAGGGCGCCCGGGTCGTCACCGGCGGCGCCGACCGACCGCTCGACCGTGGCCACTACGTCGCTCCGACGGTGCTCGCCGACGTGCCCGACGACGCGGCGATCCTCCGGGAGGAGGTGTTCGGACCCGTGGTGAGCGTCGAGGCCTACACCGACGAGCACGATGCCGTACGGCGCGCCAACGCCACGCCGTACGGCCTGCACGGGGCGGTCTGGTCCGCCGACGACGCCCGAGCCTTTGCCGTGGCTCGTCGGCTGCGCACCGGCCAGGTGGACATCAACGGCGCGGCCTTCAACCCCGCGGCGCCCTTCGGGGGCTACGGCCGGTCCGGGAACGGCCGCGAGCTGGGTCGGTGGGGCATCGAGGACTTCCTCGAGACCAAGTCCGTGCAGCGGTGAGAGCCACCCGGCTGCGCCGTCGGTGACCCGCACGTCGCTGGTCCCGGTCCTGGCCCTCAGCATGGTCACCGCCCTGTGGGGCTCGACGTTCGTGCTGTCCAAGGGCCTGGTCGGGCACAACGATCCGCTCACGGTGCTCATGGTGCGCTTCGTCGTCGCCACCGCGTGCCTGTTGCTGGTGCGGCCGGGCTGCCTGCGCGCACTGCCGCGCCGGACCTGGTGGGGCGCCGCCGCGCTGGGCACGATCTACGGCCTGGCCCAGATCCCGCAGTACTACGGCCTCCAGCTCACCACCGCGTCCGCCTCCGGTCTCCTGGTCGGCAGCTACGTCATCTTCACCCCACCGCTCGCGCTGCTTCTGTGGCGGGTCAGGTCGACGAGGCGCACCTATCTCGGCGTCGGTCTCGCCGGGGTCGGGCTGACGACGTTCTCGCTCCAGGACGCCCGGCTCGGGGTGGGCGAGCTGCTGGCGATCCTGGCCGCGGTGCTCTACGCCTTCCACATCGTGTGCATGGGCCGGTGGAGCACACCGGGGCAGGCATGGGCGATGACCACGATCCAGCTGCTCGCCATCAGCGTCGTGGTCAGCGTGCCGGCGCTGGCCCGCGGACCCGAGCTGCCGGCCGGCGCGGCCGACTGGGCCGCGATCGGCTACCTGGCCCTGGTCTCCGGCGCGCTCGCCATCGGCGTGCAGACCTGGGCGCAGACGCGGATCCCGGCCACGCACGCGGCGATCATCATGGCTGCCGAACCGATCTGGGCCGCGGGCCTCGCGGTGGCCCTTCTCGGCGACCTGCTGACCTGGCGGATGGTCCTCGGCGGCGCGATGCTCCTGGCTGCCAACGTGCTGGCTGCCACCGGCGGCAGGAGTGCCAGCGTCACGGTGGCCGCACCCGACGCGCTGTCGACCGGCTGGCTCGACGAGGCCTCGACCGACTCCGCACAGGCAGCGGGCGACGAGCGAGGGGCCGGTGCCGAGTCCCCCACCGGCTCGGGCAGCCGTCTCGAGGCTGGCCACCCGCACCCACGCGCCCGCCACCCGACCGACTATGGTTAGCCAACCCTAATATTCGAAGGAATCATGAAGCGCGTACCGATCCTCGTCGCCCTCTCGGTGGTCGCCTCCCTGGCCCTGGCCGGGTGTGGTGGCGACGACGGCCCGTCGATCGTCGTCTACAACGCCCAGCACGAGCAGCTGATCGAGGAGCTGGCTCCCGCCTTCACCGAGGAGACCGGGATCGAGGTCAAGCTGCGCAACGGCAAGGACCTCGAGCTCGCGGCCCAGCTGGTCGCCGAGGGGGACGCGTCACCGGCCGATGTCTTCCTCACCGAGAACTCGCCGGCCATGTCCGCGGTCGAGCGGGCCGGGCTGCTCTCGGCGCTGCCGGAGTCGGCCGTGGCGAGCATCCCGACCCAGTTCCGTCCCGAGAGCGGGCTGTGGACCGGGTTCGTCGCACGGGCGACCGCGCTGGTCTACAACACCGACCTGGTCGAGGAGTCCGAGCTGCCGGCCTCCTTGCTCGACCTCGCCGACCCCGCGTGGGCCGGCCGGATCTCGTTCTCCCCCACCGGAGCCGACTTCCAGGCCATCGTCGCCGCCGTGCTCGACCTCGAGGGTGAGGCCGCCACCCGGGCCTGGCTGGCCGGGATCAAGGCCAACGGCACGGTCTACGACGGCAACAACGTGGTGCTCGAGTCGGTGAACGCCGGCGAGTCCGAGGTCGGGATCATCTACCACTACTACTGGTACCGCGACCAGGAGGAGTCCGGCGAGGTCAGTGACAACAGCGAGCTGCACTTCTTCGGCAACCAGGACCCGGGCGCGTTCGTCAGCGTCTCGGGTGCCGGGGTGCTCGCGGCCAGCGAGCACCGGACGGATGCCGAGAGGTTCGTCGCGTACCTGACCAGTGAGGCCGGCCAGCAGGGCCTCGCCGACAGCTACGCCCTGGAGTACCCGCTCAACCCCGGCGTCGAGCTCGCCCCGCCGGTGAAGCCGCTCAGCGAGCTGCAGCCGCCCAACGTGAGCGTGTCCGACCTCGACAGCGACACGGTGGTCGGGCTGATGACCGAGGCCGGGTTCCTCTGAACGACCTCGACCGGCGTCCGGCGGTGGGACCGGATCCGGTCGCACCCTCAGCGCCCGGTCGCCTCCGCACGCACGGCACCCAGGCGGCCCCGCTGTCGCTGGTCCTGGTGGGACTGGCCGTCGCAGCGGCGACGCTCGTGCCGCTCGGGTACGTCGTGTGGTCGACCGCCGACCTCGGGCCCGGGCTGGCCTACGACTTCCTGGTCCGGCCCCGGATCGGCGAGCTGGTGTGGAACACCGCCCGGCTCCTGGTGGCCGGCGTACTGCTCAGCACGGTCATCGGCGTCGGCGCCGCGTGGGTCGTGGAGCGCACCGATGTGCCCGGCCGTGGCTGGTGGCACGGACTCATGTGCGCCCCCCTCGCCGTGCCGGCGTTCGTCAACGGCTACGGCTGGGTGTCCACGACCCATGCGGTGCAGAGCTTCTGGGGCGCCGTGCTCGTGGTCAGCCTGTCCTACTTCCCGCTGGTCTACCTGCCGACCGTCGCCGCGCTGCGGCGTCTCGACCCGGGTCTCGAGGAGGTCGGCGCCTCGCTGGGGCGCGGCGCGGTCGCGACGTTCTGGCGGATCGTGCTGCCGACGATCAGCCCGGCCGTCCTCGGCGGGGCCCTGCTGGTCGGACTGCACCTCCTGGCCGAGTACGGCGCGCTGCAGCTGCTCAACTACCCGACCCTGACCACGGCGATCCTCCAGCAGTACGGCGCCGCGTTCAACGGCCCGGCGGCCACGCTGCTGGCCAGCGTGCTGGTGCTCTTCTGCCTCGTCCTGCTGGCGCTGGAGAGCTGGGCCCGCGGACGCCGGCGCCGCTCGCGCGTCGGCGGGGGCGCCTCCCGCGTGGTCCCCCGGGTGCAGCTGCGCCGACGGGCCCCGGTCGTGCTCGGCGGGCTGGCCGCCCTGGTCGCCCTGGCCCTCGGCGTGCCGCTGATCAGCCTGGTCCGCTGGCTCGTGCGCGGGTCGTCGGCCGGACTCGACTCGGTCGAGCTGGCCGCCGCCGCGTCCACGACCCTCGGCCTGGCCCTCGCCGGCGGCCTGCTCGCCACCCTCGCCGCGCTGCCGGTCGCCTGGCTCGCGGTCCGGCACCGCGGTTGGCTCAGCACGGCCATCGAGCGCAGCACCTACACGGCGAGCGCGCTGCCGGGCATCGTGGTGGCCCTGGCCCTGGTCACGGTCTCCATCCGCGCGGTGCCGGTGGCCTACCAGACCGTCGCGCTGCTCCTGGTGGGCTACGCGATCCTGTTCCTGCCCCGGGCCGTGGTGAGCGTGCGCTCGACCCTCGAGCTGGCGCCTCGGGTGCTGGACGACGTGGCCCGGTCACTGGGGTGCACTCCCCTGCAGACCGCCCGCCGGGTGACCGTGCCCCTCATCCTGCCGGGGGTGGCGTCCTCGGTGGCGCTGGTGTCGCTCGCCGTGTCGACCGAGCTGACCGCGACCCTGCTGCTGGCCCCGATCGGCACCAACACGCTGACGACCCGGTTCTGGTCGGATGCGTCGTCGGTGGCCTACGGGGCGGCCGCCCCCTACGCCCTGGCGCTGATCATCCTGTCCGTCCCGGCGACCTGGCTGCTCAGCCGCCTGACGGTCGGAGGGACCCGATGACCGAGACCCCCAGCGCCGCGCTCGTCATCTCCGGGATCGCGTTCTCCTACGACGGCGCACCGGTCCTGCGCGGCGTCGACCTCACCGTCGAGACCGGGGTCACCGCCGTGCTGGGCGCCTCGGGCAGCGGCAAGACCACCCTGCTCCGCGTCGTGGCCGGGTTCCTGAGACCCACCGCGGGCTCGGTCACGGTCGCCGGCCGCACCCTGGACGGTGCCGGGGCCACAGTGCCCCCGCGGAGCCGGCGGATCGGCTACCTCCCCCAGGAGGGTGCGCTGTTCCCGCACCTCGACGTGTCGGCCAACATCGCCTTCGGGCTGCCCCGCGACCAGCGGCGCGGACGACGCGTGCCGGAGATGCTCGACCTGGTCGAGCTGCCGCGCTCGGTGGGATCGCGCCAGCCCCACGAGCTCTCCGGCGGACAGCAGCAGCGGGTCGCCCTGGCCCGGGCCCTGGCCCCCGAGCCGGCGCTCGTGCTGCTCGACGAGCCGTTCTCGTCCCTGGACGCCGGGCTGCGCGAGGACACCGGTCGCGCCGTCGTCAGGGCGCTGCGCGCCAGTGGCGCGGCCGCCCTGCTCGTCACCCACGACCAGGGTGAGGCGCTGTCCCTCGCCGACCAGGTGGCCGTCATGGACGCCGGCGCGTTCCGGCAGGTCGCCTCCCCCGCCGACCTCTACCTCTCCCCGGTCGACGCGACCGTCGCCGCGTTCATCGGCCGCGCCTCGATGATCGAGGCCACCGCGACACCGGCCGACGACGGCCACGCCACCAGCGAGCTCGGCCGGCTGCGACTGCGCGGCGTCGTACCCCCTGGTCCGCTCCGGGTCGCCGTGCGAGCCGAGCAGGTGCAGCTGGTGGCCGCGGACGACCCCGACGGTACGCCGGCACGCGTGCTCGAGGTGAGCTACTTCGGCCACGACGCGACGGTCCGGGTCGGCCTCGAGCCGTCGGCCACGACCCTGGTCGCCCGCACCCCTGCCGCGTCGATCCCCAGCGTCGGGGCCTGGGTCCGGGTGCGGGTGACCGGGGACGTGACGGCGTTCCCCCGGGAGCAGCGGTGACGACCACGCCGACCGGCCGGCGCCCGGGGACCGCGACCACCGAGCTGCTCGGTGGTGCGCCCGGCGCCACCGCCCTCGTCGAGGGCGACCGGTCCTGGACCTACGCCGAGCTCGCGCACGAGGTGCGACGGACGGCCGCCGAGATCGGGTCCACCCGCCGGCTGGTCCTGCTCGAGGCGGCCAACGACGCCCGCACGGTCATCACCTTCCTGGCCGCGCTCGAGGGCCGGCACCCGGTCCTGCTCGTCGGCGCGGGTGACCGGGCCCGCGCCGCGGAGATCCACGCGACCTACCGCCCCGACGTCGTCGCCGACCACCGCGGCACCCGCCAGGTCTCCGACCCGGACGCCGCGGCGCACGACCTCCACGATGACCTCGCGCTCCTGCTCTCCACGTCGGGGTCGACCGGATCCCCGAAGCTCGTGCGGCTCTCGCGCGACAACGTGCTGGCCAACGCCCGCAGCATCGCCGACTACCTCCACATCCGCGACGACGACCGGGCCGTGACCTCGCTGCCGCTCCACTACTGCTACGGCCTGTCGGTCCTGACCAGCCACCTGGTGAGCGGGGCCGCCGTGGTCCTCACCGACCTCTCGGTGACCGACGAGTGCTTCTGGGACCTGGTCCGGGAGCACGGCGTCTCGTCGCTGGCCGGTGTGCCGCACACGTTCGAGCTGCTTGCCTCCAGCGGGTTCGCCGATCGCGACCTCCCGTCGCTGCGTTTCGTCACCCAGGCCGGCGGGCGGCTGGCTCCCGACGCGGTGACCCGCTTCTCCCAGCTCGGCCGGAGCCGCGGCTGGGACCTGGTGGTCATGTACGGCCAGACCGAGGCGACGGCACGGATGGCGTACCTCCCGCCCGACCTCGCCGCGACCCGGCCGACCGCCGTCGGCATCCCGATCCCGGGCGGCAGCATCCGGCTGGAGCCCGTCGCCGGCCTCGACCCCACGACCGGGGAGCTCGTCTACAGCGGTCCCAACGTGATGATGGGGTACGCCGAGGGGCCGGGCGCGCTGGCCCGCGGCCCGGAGCTGGCCGAGCTGCGCACCGGTGACCTGGGCCGACGCGGGGCCGACGGGCTGTGGGAGGTCGTCGGCCGGGTCGACCGGCACGCCAAGCTCTTCGGGCTGCGCCTCGACCTCGAGCTTCTCGAGCGGCGGCTCGCCCCGCCCACGAGCCTGGTCGTCCACGGTGACCGGCTGCACGCCTTCGCGACCGACCGTCGGGCCAGGGCCAGTGCCAGACAGGCGCTCCCGGCGCTCGCCGGGATCCCGGCGAGCGCCGTCGTCGTCCACCACCTCGAACGACTCCCCGTGACCGCCTCCGGCAAGACCGACCACGCCGCCCTCACCCGGCACGCAGCGGCCAGCGCCGAGCTGCCCCCGGCGGCGCCCACCCCTGCGGTCGCGACCGCCGAGTCGCTGCGGGACATGTACGCCGTCCTGCTCGGGCGACCGGACGCCGTACTCGACGACACCTTCGTGACCCTGGGCGGCGACTCGCTCTCCTTCGTCGAGGTGTCCACCCGGCTCGGTCAGTCGCTGGGGCACCTGCCTCCAGGCTGGCAGCACCGCTCGATCAGGGCGCTCGCCGGCGACGCCCGCCCCCGCCGCCGGTTCACCGCACCGGTCGAGATGAGCATCGTGCTGCGGTCCGTGGCGATCCTGCTCATCCTGGTCACCCATACCGACATCGTCCTGGTGCCGGGCGGGGCGCACGTCCTCCTCGCCGTGTTCGGCTTCAACCTCGCCCGCTTCGCGATCACGGTCCCCGGCCGGCGCGAGCGCACCCGCCGACTGCTGATGGCCGCGGCCGGCGTCGCTGTGCCGGCCGTCCTGTGGATCGGTGGCTGCGTCGTGCTCGCCGACGCCTACCGCCCCACCACGGCGCTGCTCCTCAACGGCGCCCTCGGCGGCGACGGCTGGAGCGACGACTGGCAGTACTGGTTCCTCGAGGCGGTCGTGTGGACCACCGTCGCCCTCGCCGGGCTGCTCGCCTGGGCGCCGATGGACCGGTGGCAGCGCCGCCACCGGTTCGCCTTCCCCGCCCTCCTCGTGCTCGCCGCCGTCGCGCTGCGCTACGCCTGGACCGGCGTCGAGGCGGGGGCGACCGAGCGGTACTCGGTGCCCCTGGTGCTCTGGGCCATCGCCCTCGGCTGGGCCGCGGCGGAGGCGCGCACGCACCTCCACCGGGTCGTGGTGCTCGCCCTGACGGCCGGGGCCGCGTACGGCTTCTTCGGCGACCTCCAGCGCGAGACCTTGGTGTTCGTCGGGATCGCGCTGTTGCTGTGCGCGCGGCCCCTGCTGCTGCCCGCCCCGCTGGCGCGGCTGACCCAGGTCGTCGCCGGCGCCTCGTTGTGGATCTACCTCACCCACTGGCTCGTCTACCCGGACCTGGAGGCGGCCGGCCACCCGGTCTTCGGGGTGATCGCCTCCATCGGTGTCGGCGTCGTCGCCTGGTGGCTCCATCGCCGGGCTGCCCGCCTGGTCGTCACCGCCGCGCCTCGTCCTCACTCCTCGCGGAGCTTCTAGAGGAAGAGGAGGATCATCGGTGTCGGGCGGTCCCGCCCGAGGAGGCGACATGGGAAGAGCGGACGACGTCTCTGCGTCCGGCGCCCACGCGGCCGCCCGGGCTAGGGCTCGACAACGCCGGCGCCGGCTCCGAGACCTCCTGCCCGGCCTCGCTGCCGTGGTGGTCCTCGTCGCCGTGGTCGTGGTGGGCACCTTGACGCACTGGGGCGGGCCGCCGCGAGACCCTGGGCCCGTGCCCCGGCCCTCGCCTGCGGTGGTGGAGGCGTCGGGGCGCACCCGCCCGCTGGTGTACGCGGTCGGCTCGACCGTGCACGCCGGCGACCGGACCATCGCTGCGAACGCCAGGGTGATGTTCGTGGACGCCACCGACGACGGCGTCGTGTTCATCACCGAACGCGACGGTCGGGTGTGGTTCGACGACGGCTCGGCGACCGAGCCGATCGGTCGGCTGGCCGGACACCATCTCGGCTCCTACGACGTGCATGCGTCCAACCCCGGCTCGCTCCTGGTCTGGCCGGACGGGACCGGCCACCCCGGGCCCGACGAGGCCGACGAGGCCACCGAGTTCGTCGTCTACGACACCGCACGCAGGCTGAAGGTGGCCGGTGTGCCACGAGCCGGGCGCTACGGCCTGGTGCTGCACGTCGACGCCGGCCACGTCTTCGCCAACCCCGACAGCGCCACCCCGGGGTGCTGGCTGTACGACGTCCAGAACTGCGCCGATCCGCACCTGTTCCGCTACGACGTGGTGGCCGGGACCACGCGCAAGATCACGCGGGCCGAGTACGACGCGGAGCTCGCCGCCCAGCCCCGTCTGCTCGTCGGGACCGAGCGGAGCAACGACCTCTCGACGATGCTCACGGCCCGCGGAGCCGTCTTCCGGCAGGAGGGTCGTCGGCTCGTGCCCACCGGGCCGAACGGCGGCGGCGACACGGTCCTGGCGATGCCGGGCGGCGAGCCGATCCGGCTCCGGCTGCCCGCCGGCTACGCCGCGGCCAGGGACGCCATCGCCCTGGCGCAGTGGCTCGACGACGACCGGGTCGTGCTCACCGTCGACCAGGACCCCGACGAGATCGGGTCCGGGGACTCGTACCGTGCCGGTCTCGTCGACCTGCTGGTGTGCCGGGTCCCGGACGGCGTCTGCCGCATCGCCGTACGCGTGTCGACGCTGCCCTACCTGGCCCCGGGGCCGTGAGGCACGCCTCTGGTGCGGCAGAGACCTACGGTCAGCGATTCAGAACGAGCCGACCGTGAGGCCGAGTCCGAGCACCGTGAGCAGACCCGCGAGGGGGACGAGGACGGTCACCACGAAGATGTCCTTGTACGACTCCCGGTGGGACAGGCCGCACACGAGCAGCAGGGTGATGATGGCCCCGTTGTGCGGGAGCGAGTCGAACCCGATGGAGGCCATCGCGGTCACGCGGTGCATGAGATCCATCGGGATGCCCTGATCCGCGGCCATCGTGGCCAGCTCGGCGCCGAAGGTCTGCAAGGTGATCGTCAGTCCGCCGGACGCGGACCCGGTCAGTCCGGAGATGCCGGAGGTGGACGCGGCGGCAACGATGGCCGGGTTGTCGCTCAGCCCGAACAGGCCGTCACGGATGACCGCGAAGACGGCCAAGGACGCGATCACGGCGCCGTAGCCGACCTCGCTGGCGGTGTTGAAGACCGGCAGGACGGCGCTCTTCGCGCCCTCGGTGACGCCCTCGACGTACTCGTTGAAGGAGCCGATGCGCATGAGGAAGACCAGGACGATGCCGGCCAGCATCGCCACCGTCACCGACCAGATGCCGGCGACGCCGTCGATCGAGGTCGCTCCGAACTTCTCATCCGCGAGGTAGCCGAAGTCCATGGCGGGGAAGATCACGTAGGTGCACAGCGCGTTGGCGACGACGACCACGAGGATCGGGCTGAGACCGATCAGTCCGGTGAGGGCCGAGGTACGGGTGCGCTCATCGGCGACCGGCTCCGCGTTGCGGGTGGCCACGGCGGGGCCACGGGTGGTGGCGGGCCGGCTCCCCTGGTCGTCGTCCAGGTGGCCGGGGTCGACGTCCGCGGACGGACGGCCAGCCGGGCCGCCGTCGAGGGGGCGCACCGGGCCACCGATCCGCGCGGCCTCCTTGCGCTCGGCGACGGTGGAGTCCCAGAAGGACTCACCGGCGCGCGCCAGCTGCTTCTGCCGACGGTCGAGCCAGAGCATGCCCAGCCCGAACACGAGGACGGCGGCAAGCAGGCCCAGGCCGGGCGCGGCGAAGGTGTTGGTGCCGAAGAACTTCGTCGGGATGGTGTTGTGGATCTGGGGCGAGCCGGGCAGGGCCGCGGTCGCGAAGGTGAAGATGCCCAACGCGATGGCCGCCGGCATGAGCCGCCTGGGGATGTCCGCCTCCTCGAAGAGCGCCATCCCGATGGGGAAGATCGTGAAGACCACGACCCAGGCGCTCACGCCGCCGTACGTCAGCAGGGCGGTGGCCAGGACGGTGACGAGGACGGCGAAGCGCGGGCCCAGCAGCCCGGATATCCATCCGGCGAGGTCCTGCGCGTATCCGCTGACCGACATCAGGCGACCGAAGATGGCTCCCACCAGGAAGAGCGGGAAGAAGGCCACCATGAACCCGCCGAGGGCGGGCATGAAGATCTGGGTGTAGCTGGCCAGGAGCGGCGCCCCCGACATGATGACCGCGATGGAGGCGGCCAAGGGAGCGATCGCGATCACCGAGTGACCGCGGTAGGCCAGCGTGATGAGGACCGCCAGCGAGAGCAGGATGCCCAGGAGTGCAAGCGACATGGGTTGCCTTTGTTGGTGGGTGGGTGGTGAGTGGTCAGAGTCCGAGGACGATGCGGTCGCCGGCTGCGCGGGAGCAGCACGACATCATGCGGTCGCCCTCGCGGCGTTCGGCAGCGGACAGGACGACGTCTCGGTGGTCGAGGTCTCCGTCGAGGACGGGGACCTCGCAGGTGCCGCACAACCCCTCTTGGCAGTTGGCGGAGATCTCCAGCCCGGCATCGCGCAGGGTCTGCAGGAGCGTGCGGTCGCGAGTGACGACGAGGTCGATGTCGGAGTCCGCGAGGTGCACGGCGAACTCGTGCTCGAGCTCCGGGTCGAGCTCGCCGAGCTGCGAGGAGAAGTGCTCGAACACGACCGTGTCCTCCGGCCATGCGGAGCTCGCGGTCGTGAGGTCGTCGATCATCCGCTGGGGACCGCACGCGTAGACGTGCACCCGACCGGCACGGGCGTCCTCGAGATTCGCCTCGAGCAGGCCGACGAGGTCCGCACGGGTCCCCTCGCCGGAGCAGTGCACGACGAGGTGCTCGCGGTGCTCCTCCTGGAGCTCCGCGAGGAAGGCCATGCTCGCGCGCCGGCGACCCAGGTAGTGCAGCTCGTACGGGATGCCGTCGCGTGCTGCCTGCGATGCCATGGAGCGGATCGGCGTGATGCCGATGCCTCCGGCGACGAAGACGTACCGCTGCGCCTGCTCCGCCAGCCGGAAGTGGTTGCGCGGACCGCGGACGGTGACCAGGTCCCCTTCGCCCACGTGGTCGTGCATCCAGGCGGAGCCGCCACGTGAGTCCTCGTCGCGCAGGACGGCGATCTCGTAGGCCTGCGGGCGGGGCGTGTGCGGGACCGGGCAGCCGTCCGGCTGCACCGGCGCCGGCTGGTGACCGCACAACGAGTACTGGCGGATGACGTCGGCGTCCCCGCACTCGATGTCGATGTGCGATCCCGGGGTGAAGGCCGGCAGAGCCGTGCCGTCGGCGCTGGCGAGCGTGAAGTGGCGGACGCCGTCGGCGACGTCGACGACGCTCTCCACGCGCATCGGGCGGCTGCGGTGTGCCGGGGTGGGCTCGCCGATGTTCGCCCGGACCCGCGGCCGCAGCACCGACTCATCGGTGCGCTCCGGATTGAGCTGGGGGTCCCACTCGACCCAGAGGTGCTCCGGCCCCCGGAACGAGGTGTTGGGCACGTAGCTGAACTCCTGCTCGGCCAGCCGCATGTGGGGCAGCCGCCCGGTGAGCTCCTCGAGGAGGATCTGCATCTCCATGCGGGCGAGGTTCTTGCCGAGGCACTGGTGAGCGCCGTAGCCGAAGGTGAGGTGGTCGGCGGCGTCGTCACGGCGCACGTCCACGAGGTCGGGGTCCTCGAAGCGGCGCGTGTCGTGGTTGCCGGACGAGGAGATCATCAGGATGCGGGCACCCTCGGGGATGGCGACCCCGCCGACCTCGGTGTCCCGGGTGGCGATGCGACGCCACGCGGCCTGGGACCCGTTGTGCCGCAGGCACTCCTCGACGGCGTTGGGGATCAGGCCCGGCTCCGCGCAGACCTGCTCCCAGATGTCGCGGTTCTCCAGCAGCAGCTTGACCGCGTTGGCGATGCCGTTCGCCGTGGTCTCGTGAGCGGCGACGATGCCGGCCATCATCATCGAGTGGAGGTAGGAGTCGGTGACGACGTCCGGCAGCTCGCGCTGCTTGCGGATGCCGTACTGCATCCACCCGTGGTCGTCGGGGCGCTCGCGCATCCGGTCGAGGACCTCGCCGGCGTACTGCCAGAAGTTGCCCACCGCGTGGGCGACGGCCACCTGCTCCTCCGGCTTCGGCCGGCCCCACGTGTTGACGGTGTGGGCGACGGAGTACTCACGCAGCCTGGGCCGGTCGTCGTCCGGGACACCCAGGAACTCCAGTGCCACGGTCAGGGGGATCTCCCAGAACATCTGGTCGACCAGGTCGGCGCGACCGTCGTCGATGAACCGGTCGACGTACTCGCGCACGAGGGCCCGGACCATCGGCTCGTGGTCCGCGAGGTGCTCGGGGGCGAAGGGCTCCATCAACGCGCGCCGGCGCTCCATGTGAGCCGGCTCGTCCTCGTTCACGAGGGTGCGGTTCATCGCGTAGCCGTAGGAGGCCAGCACCTCGTTGGCCTCGTCGCTCGTCGGGGTGATCTTCTCCAGGGCGACGGCCGGGGAGAACGTGGTGTTGTCGCGGAAGATCAGCTTGATGTCGTCGTACCGGGTGACGACCCAGTACCCGAGCCTGGGGCTGTAGAAGATCGGTTCGCTCTCCCGTGACCACGCCACATAGCCGGGCGGGTCCTGCTGGTAGGCGTCACCGAAGGGATCGAACTCGGCGGCCTCACGCGAGATGGGGCGAAGGGCAGTCATGCTGTCGTCATTCCCCTTGTGCGTTCAGAGCATTGATGTGTGCGCTATGCGCACAAGGTAATGCGCATCACATCCGCGGTCAAGGGTGGGAGTGCCCGGACCTAGTACAGGCCGCCGAGGGCGTCGCGTGCCGATTGCACGAGGGGCAGGAGCCGGTCGACGTCGAGGTCACCGGGGCGGCCGAGTCGGACGACGCCGATGGAGGCCTCGACCCCGGTCGTGGAGGCGCCGCCGGTGCCGACGGCCAGCCCGACCGCGCCGGGCTGGACCTCACCGTCCGACAGGGCGTACCCCTGTGCCCGGGTACGCCGGACGGCTTCGCTGTCCGTGGGGCGCACGGGGCGCTGGGCGAGGATCGCCAGGCCGTCGGCCCCCTCCTCGAGGGAGTGGCGCGCGCCGACCTGGTAGCTGATGCCGATGGAGCCCCGGACGGCCGGCTCGGCCACCGCGAGGGCCACCGACTCGGCACGATCGGCGATGGCGACGAAGGCGGTGAACCCGCTGCGGTCGGCGAGCTCCTGGACGACCGGCTGCGCGGCGGAGCGGTACTGGCTCATGAAGCGACCGGCGACGATGAGCGCTCCGCTGCCCAGCCGGTAGAGGCCGTCACCTCCCTTGGCCACCAGGTGACGTTGCTCGAGGGTGCTGAGGATCCGGTAGGCCCCGGCCCGGTGCACACCCAGCTCGTCGGCGAGCGCAGCAGGAGAGATGCCGCCGGTGCGCTGGGAGATGATCTCGATCGCCTCGAGGCCTCGATCAAGGGTCTGGAGGGCGCTCATGGGTGTGGGTGCTCCTTGGGCCGTGGGTGGCTCGGAGTCTACGCAGCACCGATGGTCGACGACTCCCGCAGCACGTCGGCCGCAGTCGACTCCCCCACCACACCTCCACCGTCAGGCCCTGCCCCCTGGCTGGTCTCAGTCACCCCAGGACTGCTTGACGAGTTCAGGCGACGGCAGGGCTGCTGCTGACGGATTCGACGAAGTCGGCCCCCGCCGAGGCACCCGAGACCGACCGGACGGCGTCGCCCAGCCGGGCGGCCGCCGCCCGGTGGGGACCGTCGATCATCAACTCAGCGACGGCGGCCGCGATCTCGGCGGGCCTCGCCTTCTTGGACAACAACAGGCCGGCGCCGGCGTCGACCAGCGACTGGCCCACCATCCTCTGATCCAACATGGGATGCATGGGCATCACCAGCACCGGCAGGTCGTGGGCCAAGGCGGCCATGGTCGTCGCGTGACCGCCGTGTCCGATCACCATCGACAGCGTGGGTAGCAGTTCCGCATGCGGGACGAAGCCGCGGAGCTCGACGTTCGGTGGCGCCGCCAGGTTCTCGATTCCGATAGCTGGTCCAACGGTGGCGATGCCTCGCACCTCCAGCGTGCCCAGTGCGTCGAGGATGTTCTGCATGGCGCGAGCCTGGCCAGGGAAGTTGACCGTGCTGAGACTGACGAGCACGGTCGGGGCAGTGGGCGCGGCCGGAGCGCCCGCCACCACAGGCCCGGTGAACCGAAGGTTCCTCGGTCGCCGGCCGGTGCCGGATGGATCGAGTTCCGGCAGGCAGGCCACCAAGCGCGCGGCGGCAGCATCCAGGAGGCGGCGCGCCGGGATTCGCTTGAGCGCCATGGCGATGCCCATCGGGCCGCGCAGCCACTTGCGGACCAGATACGCGTCGTACATGTGCTCGAGAACTACGTACGGGACGCCGTGTGCCGCGACCGCCTCCATCGCCCCGAACAGAATGCAGTCGATGACCACGATGTCAGCGGGCTGTCGCCGCAGCTCCTCGACAACGTCGCGCCCCATCGCCCGGTCACCGAACACGCCCGCGTAGTCGATGGGGGTGCTGTTGTCGACCGCGGCGAAGGGCCGGGCAGTGTGGAACGCCGTGAAGTCAAGCCCAACGGCCTTCACCTGCTGGCGTTGCGCAGGGTGCCCCATCACGCGGACGTGGTGGCCACGCGACTGCAGTTCGGTGGCGATCCCGAGTGCGGGTGGGACGTTGCCGCCACCGTCCCACGTGATGAAGAGGACGTTCTTCATGTCGATCTTCCGTTCTGCGGGGGTACGTCGAGAAGGGAGGTCACCATGCGATGGATGAGGTCTTGGGTTCGTGCCCGCGAATAGCGACGGTCGATGCGCAGCAGCTTCCACGTGTAGACGTCAGTCGCCACCACGAGCAGGTCGATGAGCGGGTCAGCCGGGCCCGCGAAGGGCGCGAACACGTCGGTCACCCAGGTGCGATGCATGGCGCGACCGCGGCGAGTCAGCTCGGCGACCTGCCGATCCGACGACTCCTGCGCGAGCATCAGAAGCGCCGTCCGGCCGCGATCTTCGTAGTGTCCGACGATCACCGCGACGGCAGTGTCGACATCGCCCACCGGAGCGGTTCGCTCCTCGTTCACCCTCGCGATCGCGTGGTCCATCGTGGCTTGGGTCAGTCCCGCCCGACTCTGAAAGTGCCGCAGGATCGTCTGGACGCTCACTCCCGCCTCAGCCGCCACGTCGTCGAGGGAGATGTCGGGGAACATCCGCTCGCGACCGAGGTCGAACAGCGCGTCGATGATGCGCCGCCTGGTTTCAGCAACTGCCTCGGCGCGGGCCCCCATCGTGTAGGCGCGTGTTGTTTTCATATCACTTGACGTTGACACGAAAGTTAGTTTCATGTCAATAGACGGTCACTCGGAATGTCGGGCACAGGGCACTAAGTCCGCGGCGAGCCGTCGCTAGTATCGCTCGCCTGGTGCTCGAACACGTGCTCCTGCCGGTGAAGCCCGGGGAAGAGGAGCGGTTCATCGAGGCGTTCGGTCAGGCAGAGCACCTCATCTCGTCAATGCAGGCTTTCCGCCGCCTGACGCTGTCGCGGTGCTCGAGCGTCCGGCCAGCTTGGTGAACGTACTCAGCGCGGCAGGACGCCGTGGCTGACGGAAGCGATCTGCTTGACCATCAGCTCGCGGCCGTGTGCTCGGTCGGGGTAGCGGTGGGCAGTGGTCACCCGCTGGTAGACCCACCCGGGTCACCTCGACCTCGACGTGCTCATCGTCGGCAAAGAGCTTCTCGAGTCGGGCGGACTGGTTGTCGGTGAGGAGGTCACAACAGGTGCGCAGGGTGCGGCGCGCGGAGTAGAGGGGGTCCTCCCTGGCGGCCCTGGTGTTTGTGGATGCGCTGCTGGACCCGGCGGCGGCACTTGTCCAACGGGTCACCAGCCAGGCGGACCACGTGAAAGGGATCCATGACCGCAGCCGCGGGTAACGCCTCGGTGGTGGCGGCCTTGAACGGTGGAGCCGTCCACCGCGACCACCTCGAGCTGATCGCGCCAGGCTCGGGCCGCTCGGGGTCGCTC
The DNA here is from genome assembly GCA_963781515.1 of uncultured Actinomycetota bacterium. GTDB lineage: Bacteria > Actinomycetota > Actinomycetes > Propionibacteriales > Nocardioidaceae > Nocardioides. Next base: position 7,460 of record CAWAGL010000009.1, on the reverse strand, counting down.
GGGGCCGCTCGGCGAACCACTGCTTGAACGCCTGCTTCAAGCGGCCCTCGACCATGTCGAGCAGCCTGGCTGGGCCGGCGCCGTCGCGGATGGGAGTGAAGTCGATGATCACCGTGACGTACTTGTTCCCGCACCTTGAGTGGCGCCAGACGTGTTCATCGACGCCGAGGACCCTGACGCCGTCGAAGCGGTGCTCGTCATCGATCAGGACCCGCTTGCCCTCAGCGAGGACGGCGTCGTTGCCGGCGCTCCACGCCACGCCGAGCTCGTCGGCGACGCGGGCGACGGTGAGGTGGGCGACGGTGAGGTGGGCGACCGCCATCGCTTGCAGTGCCACCCCAGCCCACGGCGCGGGGTCTTCGTGCCTGGTTCTGCTGCGCGGCTGGTGTCTTGACGCCACATGACCGCAGCCGGTGCATCGGTAGCGCCGGATCCACTGCAGGTCGACGCCTTGCTCGTCGAGATCCGCGGCATCGGCGACACCACCCGGCAGTCGAGCTGCGTACGGTCGGTGTCCTCGACGTCGTCGCCCTCGCTGCTGCCCACGTCTCGAAGGTCGCATCACTCCCCGGTGTCTCCGACCGGATGGCCGCCCGGTCATCGCCGACGCCGCTGAAACCGTCCGAACGCGCGGCGTGCGCGTGCTGTTCGGCATCCGCTGGGACCTGGCGACTAGGCACCGCTCCAGCCAGGACGCGGCGATCGCCGTGGCCGTCGAACCGGTCCGAATCGCCACGCTGGCGGTGGTCATCCTCGGTGGCCGCGCCCGACGCGCCGTCGACCGGTTGTTCGCCGCCGATGGAGTGTCTTCGGCACTGGGTCGGTGCGCAGGCTGCCCGCCCGGCGGTGCAGACGATGCATGCAAGTCCCTGCCGCGTGTGCCGGTCCGATGTCTCGCTCCCCTACCTTTCGAGGATGGCGCCTGCCGCCTGACTCGCACTGCCGATCTCTCCCGCAAGACGATTGATCACATCGACGCGCACCCGCTATTCGCCGGATCGCGAGCTCCTTGGTGGCCGGGATCTGTGGGCCTACGGCAGGGACGTTGGTGACGGTCTGGGTCTTGTAAACGAGAAGAACCTCCCGGCTTAGTGGAGATGTCTGACGTCTTCACCAACCAGGAGGTCCTCGTGGCCCACGCTAACGCTCGTTTGAATCTGCACGGTCGCCGTCTGCTCGTCTCACGCGTGATCGATGACCGCCGACCAGTGGCCCACGTCTCCAAGGAGCTCGGGATCTCCCGGCAGTGCGCGCACCGCTGGGTCGCGCGGTTCCGCGCCGAAGGCGACGATGTCGGTCTGCTCGACCGGTCCTCACGCCCACATCGATGCCCACGTCGAACGACACATGAAACAGAGCAGCTCGTCCTCGAGTCCGATCGCCGCGACAGCGACAGCGACTCGGCCTCGAGCCGCTCGAGAGTCGAGTGCTGGACGACAACACAGCTACTGGTCGGACACCGACACTGACAGGAAGGCCCCACCTGCGGCCGCTCTGCGCGCCGTCGCAAAGGTGACCTATTCCGCCGCGACTCGGCGCCAAAATAGACGCGGCCCACGATCCGCGCGCGCGAGAGCTAGTCGGGATCCGACCCCGAACTATTTGCCGGCCGCACAGGCAGAACTCCAGCTGAACTGACGTTCTCAGCGGTGTGGTGCAGCCGGGCAGCTACTCCTGGCCGCAGTGGCAGGTCGTGATCATGGTCTGGTTCGTCATGATCAGGGGCAACAGCTTGCGGGCTGGAGTCGCCCGATCGTCGTCACGTGTCAGTGGCATGTCGCCGAACCACTTTTGCCGCCATGGACATTCGGGATAGTCGGACTCCGACGTCATGAACGCCTTCACGAAGCAACCCTTGCAGTAGAAGTAGTAGCGACAGCCGGCGCATTCCGGGCCGCCAGGAGACGGGGCGTTTCGGAACTTGTAGTTGGCGGACTGGCCAAAGATTGCGTCGCGGGACTCGTGCAGCAGGTTGCCGAATGCCTTGGAGTCACGCGAGAAGTTGCAGGCCCTGACGTTGCCGTCGTAGTCGACGGCGTAGGTACGAGATCCGGCTCCGCAGTTGTGAGCAGGCCTGGTCCCAGCCACCCCGCTCGGGTCTCCCCAGCTGAGGATGGGGTCGCCGCTGAATGGCTTGAGCTCTGCGTTGATGGCCTCGACAAGATCCTTGGCTCCGAGCCCCGGCTCGGTGAGGTTGCAACCGCGGCCCAGGGCAGCAACGGGAGCGAACGACACCGCGGCTACATCCAGCGCCTTCGCCAGCCGGTACAGAGGCGCGACCTCATGAACGTTTCGATCGGAGATCGTGCAGGCCATCCGTACGGGGATGCCGAGGCGGGAGAGTCCTCCTGCTGCGGAGGCTGCCGCGCGGAACGACCCCTTCTGACGGCGCCATCGATCGTGGTGCTCCTCCAGACCGTCGATGCTTATCTGGACGATGACGTTGCCGAGGGAGGCAACCTCTTGCAGGAGCTCTGGCCGACGACCGAGGAGATACCCGTTGCTGATGAGTGCGAACATGCCGAAGTGCTCCGACGCATAGCGCGCGATGTCCAGGAACTCGGGATGGATCGTGCACTCGCCGCCGGTCACCTCGATGATTCGGACGCCCATCTCGATGAGACTGTCGACGACGGTCGTGAACTCGTCGAAGGAAAGGCGCCCCCTCTTCTGCGGTGATGAGGAGTAGTAGCAGTGGGTGCAGGTGAAGTTGCAGGTCTCGATCACCTCAACAGTCGCGTGGAGGGGATAGAACGCCGTGGGCGATCCCGTCACCCGGCGGACGCCAGCTGGCGCCGCCCTCGCATGCTTGGTGACGCCGCAGAGCCCGGCCGTGAGGGCCGTCGCGGCAGCCTGTCGGGCCAGGCTCTGACCGAACAGCGCGCCGAACTCCTCGGCGAACTGAGTCTCGAGGGCGGAGAAGCTCCGGGTGCCATCGGCCAGTTCGAGCCAGCGCAGCAAATACGCCTCGGTCTCGAACTGGTCCAGCAAGTGCGCAGGACCGTCGGTCATGGTGTCGTCGTAGGTGAAGAGGGTGCCACCGGCCGCAGTTCGGTGGATCTCGAGAGTCGGCCGAGCAACGGGAAAGTCCGGACCTTCTCCGTACAGATGGGTCGGCGCCAGTGTCATGGTTGGGCGATATCCCAGTCGTCGTTGACAGCGTTGGCGACGAGCCCGAGCTCGCGCAGGCGACGGTTCACCTCTTCCAGAACATGTGTCGCGGAAGGCCGATCAATCTCTGCCGACTGGAAGATCGGCTTAGCCTTCGCAGTCTCACCCAGGGCCGCGAACGCCGTGACGGCGACCGCCGCGGCTACTCCCGAGCCGAGGTTCAACTCGCCACAGAACGTGCACAGCCCGCACGCACCGCAGGCGCCACAGGAACCGCAGCCGCTGCCGCTCCTGACCACGCTGACGTGGCGCAGCTGGACTCCGTCGGCGTCCGTGGTGAGGGCTGTCAGCCCGGAGTTGGGCTCGACGATCCCGACCAGCGACTCATCGGCGACCGCGAACCACATCTTGTTTGGGCCAACCTCACGGCTGTAGAGCTTGCCGGCGGGTCTGAAGACTGTCGTACCTATAGCCAGCTCCACTGCCCCACTGTCCTCGAACTCCTGCACCACCACCTGCCCGAGTGTCGGATGGCTGTCCGTCGACAGCAGATACGGGATCTCGGTGAGACCGGTCGCCAGGGTGGACATGTCGCCCTGCTCGCCTCCACCAGCCCCGGTTGCTGCCGCGACGCGTGCACCCACCGCCTGGAACGACAGGGGGTCCTCCCCCGGACCCTGCCCCGCCTCGGGGAAGAAGATGTCGCGAAGCAAGAGCGTCGCTCCACGGGTCAGGATGGTGGCAGGCACGGCTCCACGGGTGATTCCGCCAGCGGTGAACGTGCTGTCAGTAAAGATCAGGACGTTGCCCGTGATCCCCAAAAATTCGGCCATTGCTGATCAGCTTCTGTAGTGATCGCAGTGAGAAGACCTCATCGAATGAGGCGCGAACCCGATCAGAGGCGGGCTCATGATTCTGCAGCGCCTAGCGCTGCTTCGGAAACTAGCAGCAGAATCTTAAGGTAGTCAATGACGGCAACGGCATCACCGCACGGAGGTCTAGTGCTCGCGTGAACGACGACTGGAGGGTCCAGGTCGAAGACCCCTACCTACGAGAAGGCAAGCGACCTGCTGGCGGCCGTCCTCGCTCAGACGTCGACCGAGCCGCAGACGACACAGCCGACGACGCACGCGATCGGGCAGACCTTCGGCAGGACGATACAACCGAGCGCGCAACAGGCGACGCAGTGGATCGGAGCGAATCCGAGCTCCCCTCCATCCCCCGTCTCCGTCATCAACGTGTCGATGGACGATGACTTGCGGACGACGTCGAGCATCCCCTCGATCTTCGGCTTGTCCGCCTCGTCTGCGTACTGCAGTGCCCCCATCAGTATTGGTTCGATCTCACTCTGGTCCCTGAGACCTGTCAGGTCTCTGAGGGTCTGCCGGACGAAGGGCGACAGACTTCCAGACCCCTTCGTCATCCTTCTCGCTGCTTCAAGAAGCTCTTCGGGGACTCCTATAGGGGCGTCGCGCCGGATGGCCTCGCACGTGATCTCCTTCGCCATGTCGGCCAAGAGTGCGGGGTCATTCAGCAGGGCGTCCGGAAGGGCCATCCCACTGAGACGCGAGTCATGCGCGAAGGCTGCTGGAATCCGGTCCTTGAGATCGGGATTTTCACTCAGCCACTGTTCCATGGGTTCCACTGCGTTCATCTCCCTTCGGTAGCACCGCCGCGGACAGAAATATGGGCAAACAAACACGGTACGCCGAGGGATCGGTTCGCGACACTGTCAGCTGCTGAGGCGCACCTAGGTAGGCCGATACGCACCACATGGTGCGGCCTGTGAGCCCGCGCGTCTCACAGCCGCAGGGGGGTGACCGGACAGGCTCCTCTGTTGTCAAGGAGTCGGCACCAGGGTCGATCGCCGGGGGTCTTCCGGTGTCAAGACCGCCGCCACCACCGCCCGTGCAGCCGCCCGGCAAGCCGCCGCGCCAGATCGAGTACGAACGCAAAGACGCCGAACTGAAAGCAGATTACGAAGCCTGCCGGATCACGGACGATGTGTACAAGCAGCGGATGCTCGAACTCAATCTCGAGTACCACTAGAAGGCGTGGCACGAGACCGCGTCACTTCGCCGCGAAGCGGACAAGGTCTCCCCCGACCGCTGGACCGATCGAGTTCACCTGCACAACCGCTGGATCGCGAGAAGTTGCCATCTGCGCATGGGCCAAGCGGGGTGTTGGGCGGATGATCAGGCGGAGTTTGCGTTGCCGTCCGCTCATGAGCCTCAGTACAATGACCGACAAGGATCCCCATGACGACACCCCCTGGCCAGAGCGGGCCACTCTGGTATCTGAGCTTCGAGGCGCGGTCCATCCGGGACACGGGTCGATGTCCGCGCGACCCTGGAGGGCGGGCTAACCCATACCCTCACTCAGAGATAGCAAAGAAGGCCCGCGCCGAGATCGGGTGGGGCGTGACATGCCCGGTCTGCGGGAGTGCCTATACCGGCAGATACTAGAGGTCATGTTCTCGGCGATTCGCCGTTGTTTCTGCGGCATGAGCAGTTATCTACGGCGGCACCCTCCCTGCCCTGTTCGCGCGCGTTCTCCCGACACGTGGCAACCACGCAACTCTCCCGACGCCCACGTGGCTAAGACGTTGCAACCGGCCGACGACGGTCCCATGAGCGTCGCCCGCCATCCCGCGACTGCCAGCGCGCTCCAACGAGGTCGGCGCGAGTTAGCTCCAGCGGCGTCCCCCACTCGAAACGTCTCACCGTGAGTGGCCGCTCTTCAGGAAGCGCCGACGGAGCCCATGGCTACCGACAGCACGGATGACAATTCAGAGAGTTTTCCTCGCCAGTAGAGACCTACACATCGGAGCCACACCACGATCGAGGCTCAACTGGATGAGGAGGCGGCGACCGGGCTGGCGGCGGCTCCGTCGCGTTGATTGGCCTCGCTGCTTCCGGCAAGGAGCAGCAGCTGCCGCCACCGCATTCCGTGGGGATGTCGTCAACGCTTAACTTTCAAAGGACATCGGAGATTCATGTGCCCCCACGTAAGCATGTGCGTGTCACCTTGGCCTGGAAGCGCGTATGGCAGGACGGAGTCATCAAGCTCAGTACGAGGGCAGGCGAGCAGATCGAGTTGCCATATTCCATGACCGTGGACCTCAGCTTTGACAAGAAGACCGTCGACCTGACATGACCCTGCTAGTCCGCCACTGCATCTCGTGGAATCGGTATCGCTCAGGCAGGGCACACCTGCTTGCCGACAGCCGGGATCGGGTCTGCTGCACGACGAGGTGTCAGTCTCAGCTGCCCCATTCCGCCGCCAAACGGCCTAGTTGACGTCTCTCTCAACTTGGAGTGGGCGTGTCCCCCCGTACTCAGCGGCTACGTTTCCCCTATGGATGAGTTCGAACACGGCTGGATCGAAATTCTCAAGGTGAGCGACCTGACGCCGGTCGTCCGGTGGACGAAGGCAGGTGACGCGCCGACGAATCTCAATGCACCGGAGAGAGCAGCGCCCGGCCAGATCCTCGGCGACAAGTCCGCGCGGGTCTTTTCTGACCTCGTTGGCGAACTCGGACGAGACGGTTGGGAGCTCATATGGGTGGTCGCTGATCGGCACTACTTCAAGCGTCAACTCACCTAGGCTTCGGCACTGCGGATTCAGACATCGGTGTCGCGGCCGGAACGAGCGGTGTGCGACCGAACTGCGAGCATCGTCCATTGCCACGACCCAAGGGTGGCCTCAGTTTGCTCCGGTCGCCCCGGGGCCAGGACGGGAGCACAATGCGGGACAGCGTCAAGAAGTTCGCCGATGACCTGTTTGAGAACCCGCCGGCTGACCTTGCCGAGTGGCTGAGAACCGACAGCGAGCCTCGACACCACCACCTGAACGGGTTTCGACCTGGATGACCTGACGGACGCGAAGCATGCGAGGCGGGTTGAGGACGCCGAGAAGGTGCTCCCTGAGCTGTTCCGCCGTGCTCAAGCAGGCAGGGCGCTGACCTTTCCAGAGTTCGTGGAGTTCTTGGGACGAGGTAACAGGCGAACCACCAACGGTCGGTCGATCAATCCCATCGTGGCGCTGTGCTTGTCCCGCGATCTCCCCCCCGCTGTGGACGTTGGTGGTGAACGCCGCAACCGGCCTCGGCTCGGGCTACTGGCGCGAGCACACGGACGAGCAGAAGGTGGAGCGCCAAGAGGAGTGCTTCGCTCACTACGGCGCGCGTCGCGCCAACCCATTACCCAGGGCCAGTACGGCCCGCCGTCAGCCCGTCGCGGTCATCCGCGACACCTGTGTCGAGTGCAACACCGAACGTACGCCGTCGGGCACCTGCCTCTGCTGATCGATGGGGGTCTGCTGGACGAACGGGTGTCTGCCCGACGTAG
>CAWAGL010000008.1:0-1248144 GCA_963781515.1 uncultured Actinomycetota bacterium | reverse complement strand
CAGTTTGCAGGTTGGTCGCTGTTGGTCCTCGCAGTCGCCTTTGTCCTACTGCCATGGGCACTGACGGGCCGCAAGGCAGGCGTTTTCTCCACTGCCGCGCTGGTCGGTGCGGTGCTGGCCATGGGGGTCGTGGGCGTCGCCACCCTCCGCTCCGGACTCACCGGCAGCGTCGTTGAGCCGACCGCCTACGGCCTGGCTGGCTACGTCTGGGCCTTCGCGCCTCCGGCCCTGCTGATTCGGTTCGCGATTCACGCCCGCGGGTGGGCGTTGGCCGCGTCGCTCTGGTTGGTTGTGGCCTCGCCGCTGGTAGCTGCTTTCACCTATGGGGTGGGGCCTTACGACTCGCAGCCCTGGTATGAGGCGATCTCCGGTCTGCTTACCGCGGTGGCTGGCCTATTCCTGATGGGGCCTTCGGTCGTCGGCCGTCGGTCGCGGGTGCACGGGAGCATCGTGGCCCGTGCGCCAGCCCCGGTGGGTGGGGCTGTATTCCCCAGTTAGCAGCGACGTGTGCACGATGACGGCCTTGCCCCATCGGATCGGCGCGTCCCCTTCGGATAGACGCACTTTGGTGCAGCGTCGGAGATGTGTGGAAGTAGGTGATGATTTCGGCCGCGTGGGGCTTACTGATCAACCTGCTGATCACAGCCGGAAGAGCCAAGGGAAGATGTCGGCATGGTCATCAACGAGGACGGCGTACGGCGGCGGTGGTCCGAGGGACAGCCCTGCCATGGGCTGTGGAGTCTGCTGCCAGGCGCCGTGAGCGCTGAGGTCCTCGCAAGGACCGGTCCCGACTACGTCGTTGTGGACCTGCAGCACGGGGCTGTGACAGAAGCCGAGCTTCCCGGGGTCGCCGCAGCCATCAGGGCAGCAGGCTCGACGCCGCTGGTGCGGACACGCAGCCCTCTGTTCGCCGATGTCGGCCGCCCGCTCGACCTCGGTGCCAGCGGCGTCATCGTGCCGAACGTGCGCGACGCCGATCACGCCCGGGAAGTCGTCGCCGCCACCCGCTACGCCCCAGCCGGTGGGCGGTCTATCGGGCGTCTGTCGGGTGGAGCCGATGAGCCGCTGGTCATCGTCATGGTGGAGACCGGGACAGCACTCGACGACCTCGACGCCATCCTGCGGGTGGATGGTCTGGACGGGGTCTACGTCGGCCCGGGGGACCTCTCCTTGTCCCTGGAGCTCGCAGGCGCGGATCGCTCCGCGGACCTGCGCCAGATCTTGTCCTCGATCATCGCCCGGGCCGTCTCCGCCGGCATGCCTGTCGGTGTGCATGCCTACAACGGAGACGACGCCGCACGCTATGCCGATGAGGGAGCAACTATCGTGACCGTCTCAGTGGACTCCGTCTCGCTGGGTGAGGTCATGACGCATCACCTCGACGTTGCCCGTAGCCAACGGGAGACGGACAACGCCTGATCGCGGCGGTATGACGCGGTTTTTGCGAACGTGCGACTAGGGCATGTGAGCCTGCTCGGAGTGTGGGGTGGCCCGTGTCTTCAGTATGATCCGGCAGTCGCACGTGACCGGGACGGCGGCACGAGTCGATGGGGGGTAGCTTGTCTCGCGGAGTGCTTGGCCCGGCAGCGGTCCCGCTCCAGACCCACGCGTTCGTGACCCTCCTGGTCGGGGCGGCTTTCGGTGTCGTCGTGGTGGCGTCGAACCACGCCGAGTCGCCCCTATTGCGGTCGCTGTCTATCGTCATCGGCGGCGGTGCGGGATGGGCCACCTTCGGGATCCTGATGGCCGCCTGGTGGCGGCGTCGACTCGTGCTGTCCGTCGCAGCCGCGTTCTTCTCCCTGGCGGCCGCAGTCGTGGCGTACTACGTGGCGGACTCTGTTGCCGCCGGCAGCCCGCTTGCCGACGACTTCCAAGATCTGCGCTTCTGGATCTTGGGGGCTCTCGTTGTCGGGCCACCCTTAGGGCTGCTTGGCTGGCGCGCCCGCCGAGATGGCACGTGGCTGGGCCTGGTAGCCATGGTCGTTGCCCCGTTGGGGTTCGCTGCGGAGTCGGCGACTTACCTTGACGGTTTCGAGTGGCTGTCGCCGTTGGAGCGTGCCGCGCGCCTGACCATCATTGGAGCGGCGCTGGCAGTGGTCGCGGTGATGGTGGGTCGGAAGCTCATGGGACCTGTCGATCGGCCCGGAAGCCCAACGACCTAGCCGCGTGGTCGTCGATGAGCAGTTGCGTAGTTGCCTCTTCGCGGCAGATCCGCGCGCGTATCAGGGCAGGGTGCGTTCCGCCGGAGTGTTTGGACCCGCCCATCCCGGCTGGCAGATGCTTCGTCGAAGTCGCCGTCACCATGTCCCCCGAACGGCTATCACCCGGTACACCACCCACTCTGATTGGCCATGGTCCAAGCGGTCGAGCGGGAGTATCGTGAACATTCCGCACAACCGGGGAGGTCCCCATGTGGTGGATCGTGGCAGTCGTTCTGGTCGTCGCCGTCCTCGGCTTCTTCGAATGGCGCTCTCGCAATAAGCCCCTGGCGTCTGGCCTACGGGACCAATGGGGACCACACAACGCGGCGCACAACGAGTTCCGTGCTGTGACCGGTGGCCACGACACAGACAAGCGCGACTGAGTCCGCCCGGAGCCTTAGCCCCGCCGTGGCAGGCGCCTTGTTCATAGACAGATCCTCAGGGCGCCACTGGCCGGGCCACGAGTTGGTCACGGTTCGACCGCTCATCGGGATCCGGACCTTTGCGCGCGCGCCGACACGCGGCGGTATGACGCGGCTGGTCGCGGGCGTCAGCAGCCGGAGTTTCCCCTAACATGCCAAGCGGACTGGCTTCATGGGAGGCCGGGATCTGGGTGGGCGCTGGCGAACTGTTGCGCGACGGTGTCGTGGATGAGTCCTTGGTCAAGAAGCCACTCGACGGCCCGGCGCTGGCCTCGAACATCGCGCAGGGCATGCCACGGCGAGATCAGTTCGGGGTGGTGTTCATAGACCTGGTTCTTGAATCGTCTGAACGGTCCCCGCCCCTGTAGCGACTGGGTCAGGCGTCGGCCGGCCGCGCTGTCGCTGATGCCGTCAGCGAAGTCGGCCATGTCCTGAAACCACACGTGGGACGGGAGAGGGTCGATGGGGATGAGATCGAGCTCGTCGATCTCGACGGGGTTCTCCCCATCGATGCCCGTGTCGCTGGTCCAGAAAGCCACCTGGCCTGTTCGCGGGTCGAGCAGCCATCGGTGTTCGTAGTCAGTCTGATCCGCGAGTGCGTTGGCGATCTCCTCAACGTCGATTCCGTCCAGGTCGAGCATCTACTCAGGGTAGAACCGGAGCCCGACGTCAAGGAAGAAGCGTGTGAGCGGCGTCGCGGCTGTCAGCCAGCTCACGGTAGGACGCGCCGCGCGGATCGCGGCAAAGTCGGGCGCATCGACAACGGCGCAGAACGCCTCACGCCGATGGTCGGCGGAGCCCGCTGAGTGGCATGGGCGACCGCAGATCTTCCGCCGCGTGATCGTTATGGGTGGCTCTCTGATCGCATCTGTACTGAAGCTCGTAGTCGTGGTTGGGCCAGGGCCATGGCCAGACACACAGCGGCAGCGCATGACCATGTGAGCTCGGGCCCGCTGTGTTGGAGTAGCTGGGTGCCCAGGAGGGGTGCGCCGACTGCTGCGAGGCCCCAGCTGATCCCGTAGACGGCCATGTATTGGCCGCGTGCTGTGTCGGGGGCGATGCTCGCGACGATGGTGTAGGCGTGGCCTAGGAGGAGCAGGTCACCGATGCTCCAGATGATGGTTGCTGCGATGAATCCAGGAACGCTGGTGACGAACCCGTTCAGGAGGAGGCCTGCGGACAAGATGATGAAGCCCATGGTCATGGCGGTGAAGTGATCCAGGGTTCGCATCCTGGGGTGGGCAAGCAGGGGTTGCCCCAGAACCATGGTGGTGGCCGACAGGGTCAGCAGGATGCCGATCAGAACGGGGCTGTGCCCACGCTCGGTCAGGGTCAGCGGTAGGGCGATGGTGATCTGCAGGTACACGACCGCGAAGACAGTGCCGAGAGCAAGCATGGCGAGCAGCCGCTGGTCTGCCCACGCTTTGACCCTCTCCGCGTTGCCCGGCCGCTGCGGGTCGTCGTGCCTTTGGGGCAACAGCGCGGTGACCACGGTGGCGCAGATCAGGCACGTCACTGCGTCGACGACGAACAACCACCGCAAGTCCACGCTCGCGAGCAGCGCAGCCAAGAGACCGGCACCCATCCCGGCCGCCGCCATCGCTGCGGCAAGGAGCCCGTACGCCGCCGGGCGATGATCGGCGGGCGTCACGTCGGCGATGATCGCCTGGCTGGGCGGCTCGTAGATCTCGAACATCAGGCCAAGCGCCACCACTGCCGCTGTTGCTTGGGTCAGGTTCTGTGATCCGGCGACGCACAGCTGCGCGGTTGCGGTACCGATCAACCCGATCACGATGGTCGCCTTCGCACCGATCTTGTCCGCGAGCCGGCCGCCGAGAAGCCGCGACGGGATGGTCGCCAGTCCGAATGCAGCGAGTGCGTAGCCCGCTTGGCTCACCGAGGCATCGAAGTCCTGAACGAGGGTGACTGCCAAGAAGGGCAGGGTGAAGGCCCCCAGCCGGTTGACCGCGCGAGCGAACACGAGAATCCACACAGCCCTGGACAGCCCCCGCCACCCATTGATGGAGGTTGAATCTTTGGTCGATGTCATCTGCCTGCTCCCAGCCCTAGCCGCCTGTCACTGATAAAGTCTTCTTTGTCAGTGATGCTGTGTGGGAGAACCGTACGAGAGGCTTGGTGACTGGTCAAGTGCTGTTTGATAGTCATGTCTTGACCTTGGTGGAGGTCTCGACGCATCTCGTCAACAACCTCACGCCCGGGCATCGCGGCGGGTACGTCTACGACGCTCCAGTGGGGGTTGACCGCATCCACGCGGCCGCGGGCGCCCTAGGTAGCAACGGACGCCGAACCCCAGACGTGACCGCCTCCGAGGCCGACACGCTCGCACACCACGCGATCGACATGCGTCGAGCGTTCCAAGCCGTGCACGACGGCGACCTTGCGCTGGCGGCAAGCACGATCAACGCCCTCCTCGCTCAGACCGGGGCGCGACCCCAGCTGGACCCCCTGGGCGGCGGGTGGCACGTCCACTTCCACGGCACCGACGACACCCTCGTCACCGGCTGGGCAGCGGGGTGCGCCACAGGCCTTGCCCTCGCCCTCGGCAGCAATCTCGCCGGGCGCCTGGGGCTCTGCGACGCCGCTCGTTGTGACCGCGTTTACATCGACACCTCTAAGAACGGCAGCCGACGGTACTGCTCCACGACCTGCCAGAACCGGGTCAAGGCAGCCGCCCACAGGGCACGAAAGTAGTTCTCGCGTCGACAGAGCCGTTGTCGTGAAGAAGGACCGTCAACGCGGAACGACGTCGCGCCCGCTCATCGGCAGATCCGGTAAGTCGGACACGCGCCGACAGGCGGCGAAAAGACGCAGGCAAGTCCACCTGAGATTTACAAAGTCCGATGCACATCCTGGCCGCCTGCTTCGATGAGGTGTGACCTTCGAACCTCCACCTCCGCCGACTCTCACAGGGAACGAATCGTTCCAGGACCTCGACGCTTCGGTGCTTGATTTCTGGAGGTTTGCGATGAGCGACTTGAAGACCAACAACGTGCGCGGCTACCTCGCAGAGTTCCTGGTTGCTCGTGCTGTTGGCGCCACCACACCGCGAGTGGAGTGGGATCCCTGGGACGTAACTTCGCCCGACAACGTCAAGATCGAGGTCAAGACGTCGGGGTACTTACAGGCGTGGGCACAGACCAAGTTGAGCGTCCCGACCTTTCGAGTCGCTCCGGCGTACGGCTGGGATCCGTCTACTGGGACTTGGTCGGAGGCACAGAGCTTCAACGCGGACGTCTACGTGTTCTGCCTCCACACGGCTACATCGCACGAGGCTTATGACCCGCTGGACGCCTCACAATGGAGGTTCTACGTGGCGAGTCGTCAAGCAGTCGAAGAGCGCACAACCCGTCAGATGGGGCTCGTAACCCTCTCCAGGATCGCCGGCGACCCGGTCCCGTACGGCGAGCTAGGTGCCGCGATCACAAGGACAGCAAGTTCCTGACTGATCGCCAGGCGGTGGCCATGTCCGTCCAACGGGTCCGCCCGCTCGCGGCGGTTAGACGAACTCGTCGCGACGGATCCGGCTGTTTCGATGCTGCTGCTCGTCCTACTTCTGGGGACCGAGATAGCGAAGAGCTCGGCTGAGATTTTGATCCGCCACGCTCTCGGCGTTGAGTCGAAGCCAGTCATGCTCCGGACGAACGAGTTGGGTCTGCCAGGTCGCAAGTGTTTCTTCGGCTGTGCCGAACTCCCACTCGGTTCCTGGAACCGGTGCTGTTGCCGACGCCACCTGCGAGGGCCTTGGCGATCGCGCATCAAGACGAGCCAGCACAGCCGCCCAGTCTTGGACCCACAGTTCAATGAATGCATAACGCACCCCTTGGGCGTGAGCGATCTGTCGACCGGAATCGAGCAGCTCTTGATACCTGCACGGCGAGTCCACGAGCACGTCCCGACCCTGCCCAAGCAAGTCCTCCGCGAGCGCCAAGGCAGCGGCATACGTGACCGCTCCTGCGGCCGCGACGGCTACACCGGAATCGATGATCGAACTCTTCAGCACGTCGGTGTCGATGACCGCCAAGCCTGTGGCCCTCGCGATAGATCTCGCAAGAGTGGACTTGCCCGAGCCGGGCACTCCAGAAAGTTGTACGAGCACAGATTGAACTTAACCCGCGCATCGAGCAGTACGAATGTAGTCGACAGCCGGCGATGTGACGCGCGCTCGTGTGTGAGACGCCGACGTCCCGCCAGGTACAGCTAGGTCGATGCGGCCGGGGCAGGGCGCTCCTTGCTCAGACGGTCGCGGCCGGGTTCTCCGGCGTCGTCGGCATGAAGGCCGCCGCCTGGTCGACTACCCCGGCGGCCTGCTGGCGCACGGCCCAGGCGTTGTTGAGGGCTTGGGTGGCTCGCTTCATCCGCTTCTTCGCACCGATGAACGGCCATCCGTTGAGCAGGAAGCAGAGGATGGGCGACTCGCGGTGACTGGACCCCGCGGCGGCGAGTGCGTTGTTCATGCGGCCAACCACTCCGTAGTTGGCGAACGGAGAGAGGAACCAGGCAAACATGAACCCGGCTCCGCCAGCACCGAGTTGCCGGTTCGTCTCCGCGATCCACTTGGCTCGGACGATGCCGATCGTGAAGACGGTGACGAGGGTGCCGGGGAAGTCTTGGAGGCGGGTCATGCGCTCGACGTTAGGGCCAGGCTGGAGCGCTGTCCGACGAACGGTGAATGTGGGCATCGCTGCCTGCCCGCAACGTCAACTCGCGAAGCGTGCGCTCGTCAGCGCAGTGACGCTGCGTCTCTGTACGCCGACTTGCGGCGGAAAGACTCACCCGCGAACGTGCGGATCGCAGCCACGGCCATGCTTGGCGCCTGCATCAGTTCGGGACATCGAGGTGGGGGACGATCCGGTAGCCGTCATCGGTCGGCCCCGGGGAAGCCAGGGTGCAGCGCTCGTGGGCGATGTCGCACACGAGGATGTCGCCGTAGCCCGGGAAGCCGTTCCAGCCGAACTCGTTGTGCGCGGCCCCGGCCATCACCGCGAACCTGTCGTCGTTGAGCCACTGGAACAGGGTGTAGTCGGAGGTCGCGGGGGTGTAGTCGTCGGGGAGTTTCAGGTGCAGTCGCCTGCCGGTGGTGTCGAAGCCGCCGTAGCCGTGGACGGCCACCCCGTCAGGTGTCTCTCGAATCAGGTGTCGCAGTTCCAGGGACGAGCCCCGGGGCTCGAAGTAGACATTCTCCTGGTTGACGTCGTGGGTGACTACTTCTCCGTCGGGGAAGGAGTCACCCGCGACGAACCCGCGCGGAAGGGTGCGCAGGTACTCCGAGAGGGCTGCCTCGTCGGTTGCGGAGACCGTCCCACTGGACAGCTCCAGGACGGTCAGTGGCCGCTCTGCCGGCGGAGGGTCCGACTCGGACCAATAGACGCGGTCGCCGACGACGGTCACCAGACGACACAGGCCCGGGAGGCACCCGCGAACGCGAATCTGTGCGACGACCTCGCGCTCACGGGTGTCGTAGACCACGAGGGACGGATCCGGCTCCGCCGGGGTGAACCAGGCCATCAGCGGGCCTGCACTGGCAGCCTTCACCCCGGAGTCGCTGAAGCTGGTGCCGCTGCTCGTGCGGCCGATCTCCTCGATCGACGAGCCGTCGGAGAAATAGACGGTGCCGTCCTCGACAAGCAGCGCCAGGCCCTCGTCTGTGACGTCCATGTGGAGGACTTCGCCCAAGCGGAGCGTCTGCTCGCCGTAGCGGATGGAGTGGATCCTCCAGTTCGGTGCCTGTTCGCTGGGGACGTCGGCGTAGGTGAGCGGGCGCGTGCTGCTGGCTCCGGCCGTCTGGGTGGTCGTCGGCGTCGGGCGGTCGATCGGTGGGTTGGTCTGCTTGCTCGGCCCCGCGTACGTCGCGCCCAGGATGACCGCGGCAACGACCAGACCGACCGTTCCGGCCGCCAAACCAGCGCGTCGCCGGCCGAGCCGCATGTCGCCTCGCTCGACGATGTCGTCGATGTTGAAGGATGGGGGCGTGAGTTCGTCCGCCCGGCGCTTGAGGTCGCGCAGGGATGCATTCACGGCGTCACCGTCTTCTCGTCAACGTTCGAAAGGATGAATCGGGGGCCCATCGACAGGCGGAGCTTGCCCAAGGCGACCGAGACCTGCCGTTTGACGCTGCCGACCGAGCAACCCATCAGCTCCGCTGTCTGTGCTAACGAGAGGTCCTCGCAAAACCGCAGCACGACTGCTGTCCGCTGTCTGGGAGGCAGCCCACGTACCGCAGCCCAGAGCTCGTCATCCTCGGGGAGCGTCTGGTTCGCATCGACCACACCCCGATCGGGAAGAGTCTCTGCTGGCCGTTCGCCGAAGGAGCGCCGGCGGCGCCATGAGATGGACGTCGTGACAATGACCCGGCGGGTGTAGGCATCGGCGTTGTTGACGTCGCGGAGCCGCGGCCAGGCCAGATAGGTCTTGGTCAGCGACTCCTGTACCAGGTCCTGCGCGAGCTGGTAGTCACCCATGACCAGGTAGGCGATCCGGAACAGACTTCCCGACCTGGCGGAGACGAACGCGGAGAAAGCATCACGATCTGGCGTGCGCAGCACGGCCATGGCACTCCTCCTCGCTGACGAGGTTCGTCCTCGAGCCTCCACTAGAAGACGCGCGACGTCGCCTGAAAGGTTGAACGACCTCTCGCCCAGTGTGCGCTCGCCCTGACTTGCGCCCCTCAACTACCCACGAGGGCGCTGCAATCTGGGCGGGGTGCAGCGCCTTTTTCAAGCGCCTGGCTCAGCGAGGCGGGCGACCAGCTGGCCAGGAGCGTGGCAGGTCGACCGCGCCGACCCGCGTCGGTCGCCCAGCTGTGCGGGTCAGTTTGCCGACACCTCTTTCACAGCGGTTGCGACCGACTGCACCCCCGGCCCGGCGTCGTAGCGTCAACGATCGGCGTCGGCGACGACCACGAGGCCCAGGCCGCCGAGGGTCGTGTCTCCGAGCATCTGCGAGATCTCGAAGGCCACGAACGAGCCGTCGTCGAGGGCGGGGACGACGATCTCGGCATCGAGCTCTCGCACCTCGCCGGCTGACAGGCCGACGTCGATCTCGATCCTTCCCTCGCCGCTTCGGTCGCCCAGGCGCATGGTCGCCTGCACGTCGGTCAGCGGTCGGCCGTCGACGCCGTCGGTGCCGGCCAGCATCTCGACGTGCTCCACGGGCGCCATACGGATGCGGAACGTGGCGGCATCGGCGAGGAAGTTGGTGACGACGAAGGACAGGGTGGCAGGAGCCCCGGGCGTCACCGTGACCACCGAGAGGTTGCGTTGGGCCCAGTGCCGGTCGTTGACCGGGTCGGGGAGCGGGGGAGCGGTGTCGAGCTGGTGGGAGACCCGCGCGAGGAGGCAGATGTGGTCCGGCGCGGAGGCCGGGATCTCCTTGGCCATGATCGCCGTGGTCGCTGTCCCCCCGCGCGGCGGGACGGGGACGGTGCGGAACCCGATGAGGTTCTCCGGCTTCACCAGGAAGCCGAGGGTGGGGTCGGTCCACCAGACGGTGACCTGGGCGAGGGAGGGTGCGTTGGACCCGCCGAAGTTGCGGACGTCGACGGCGACCTCGAGCACCTGTCCGGGTTGGTAGGTCGACGTCCGGATGCCCCCGCACATGTACCAGGGGACGGTCGTGGGCACGGGGCGTGCGGAGCCGGTGTCCCCGGGGTCGGTCGCAGTGGCGGGCCAGTACGGGATGACGAGGAACGGACGCGCGTCCTGGTGTTCCCCGTTGTGCTCGTCGTCATGCATGGCCCGGCCTCCTCGCGTGGGTCAGATGTCGGTGTAGGTGAGCTGCACGACATCGAGGGGTTGGTCACCGATCGAGCCACGCGGCTGCCAGCACGGGTGGCGCCAGCCCCGGTCGGCGTCGAGGTCGAGGTTGTCGGCGTCGAAGGCGCCTGAGGCGATCTGGCCCCAGAGGGACAGGCTGACGGACGTGGCAGAGAGCTGCCCGCCGCCCGAGATGCCGGTCAGGATGGCGCTGGGGGGCGCGCCGGGAAGGAACCTGGGTTCCTCGTGCGGCAGCTCGGGTGCCGTGCCTGGGTAGTTGTCGAATCGGGCACCGAGGTAGGGGAGGCGTGGCCAGCCCTTGTCGTGAGCGGGGATGACCGTGAACTGTCGGTAGCGCCAGCGGGTGAGGTGCTCGTCGGGGTAGATGAGCCCGTGCAGGGCGAGGAAGTCGGCGCCCTTGTGGAGGCCCTCCCACAGCGAGGCCTGGAGGGTGAACAGGTCCGCGGCCAGCTGCAACGGCTCCTGCCGCTGGGCCAGGGCCTCCATGCCGGTGGTGGTCAGCGACTGCGCGCCGAAGTCGGTGTCGACCTCGCTGCCGACGTACACGCCGTTGTCGAAGGCTGCCTCCCAGTTCTGGGTGATGTCGTCCCAGAGCTTGCATCGGTCGCCTCCGGCCCACTTGACCACGCACGCGAACCAGCCACCGAGCAGGAAGAGCAACGACCAGCCCAACGACTCCCAGAAGGCACCGCACTTGACCTCGGTGGAGTCCGGTGGCTCCTGGTGTGCCGGGCCGTCGTCACCGACCGACTGGATGTGTACGCCGGCACCGCTGCCCGCGACACCCGGCTGCCCGCCGGACTCGACGAGGCTGATCTGCTCGGTCAGGGTCGGCACGTACGGTGCCGTGGGATCACCGAGCAGGCTCGCCACGACCCGGTCCGAGAGCGCGGACGGCGGCGGGGGGACGCGGAAGCCGTCCAGGAGTCGGAGGTGGGTGAGCAGGCGCTCGAAGCCGTCCTGGAGCGAGGGAGGCGACGGCAGTGAGGGCATGGGGTACGTCGCGTCGAGGGCGTCGGTCAGGAGCGTCTCGAGGTCGGGCCCGACACCACCTGCCAGCTGCGCCTCGAGCAGGTCGGCGAGGCCGGTGAGGGACGACATGCCCGGGTGATGTGCCTGAAGCCAGGATCCGACGGAGTTGCGGGCCACGCGGTTGCGCACCAGGTGGCCGCGTCGGGGGCCGCCGACGGTCTGCGAGACGTACAGCGCTCCCGAGACGTCGGCCCCGTAGCGCGCGAGGACCCCCAGCGCGAAGGCCCGGGTGGAGACCGTCGAAGCCTGGTGGAACAGCTCTCGGACGAGGGCGTCGGTCCGGCGTGCCTGCAACAGGTCGCTCCAGCTCCACGTGTCGACAGGCGCGTCGTGCTGGCGAGGGTGCTCCGGGACGTAGTCGTGGCCGGCGACCTTCGCGCGCAGTGCCTGCAGGTCCCGCATCTGCTGCTGGACGGAGGGGACCAGCACCCGGAGCGCGTTGCCGGCGGTGTTGAGCGTGGCCACGGTCGTGGCATCCAGAGGGTGGTCGAGGGCTTGCTGTAGCGCGACCCGGAACCTGTCCAGCGCGTCGTACAGGTCCAGGCCGTGGCCCCAGAGCGTGGCCGCCTCCTCGACCAGGTCGAGCTCCTGCTTGCCGAGGGTGGCGTGCCAGATCACGTGGTCGAGCAGTGACCCCAGCAGCGCGCTGGCCGGTGACGACGACACGTCGTCGAGGTGGAGGTCGCGAAGCCGGGCAACGTCCGGATCGGTGATCGCAAGGGCGGCCAGTGCGTCTTCGAGCGCGCCGAGCGCCGCCGACTGGGTGCGGTAGTCGAGCATGGCAACCTCCCCTTCCGACGCCACGGACATCGGGGATGCCAGCGGCAGCGGGTCTTGGCCTGGCGGGCGTGCGGGGCGGACTCACGCCTCAGGCCCACTCCCGTCCATGGTCCGCCCTCGGGTGCGTCGTGGCAACGCCTGAAATGAGTGACGATGGCGCCCGGGCCGACGCTGCGCACAGGCGTGCTTCGCGGGAGCGGCGGAGGCGGCGCTGCCGGGCGACCCGGAGGCCGGTGTCGAGCTGGCGTGGCCGGTCTCCTCGATGAGGATCCCGGACCGGCCAGCGATCTGCGCAGGTGGTGGAGCTGAGGGTGTCTGGGCTCACGACATAGGTCTCACCTGACAGGTCTCACGTGAGTCGGGACATGCGTCACTGTCTGGAAGCATGTCGAAAGCCCGCGTCGCAGTGCTCAAGGTCATCACCAAGGAACTCTCGGTCACCGCGGCCGCAGCGCAGTATGGCCTCTCGCGGCGCCACCTCCATCGTCTCTTGGCCCGCTACCGCGAGGGTGGCATCGACGCCGTCGACCCACGCTCGCGGCGCCCCCACGTCCCTGGAAACGCCACCAGCGACGACGTCCGGGAACTGATCGTTGAGCTGCGACTGAACCTCACCGCTGCCGGCCTCGACGCCGGACCGCTCACCATCGCCTGGCACCTCACCCAGGCAGGCCACACCGCGCCCTCGACCTCCACCATCCGGCGCATCCTCCACACAGCCGGACTCGTCGTCCCCGAACCCAGGAAACGACCCCGCTCGTCCTACCACCGCTTCGAGGCATCCCAGCCCAACGAATGTTGGCAATCAGACTTCACCCACTGGCGCCTGGCCGACGGCACCGACGTCGAGATCCTGAACTGGCTCGACGACCACAGCCGCTACCTCCTGGCCTGCACCGTCCACGCACCCGTGACCGGTGATCTCGTGGTCACCCAGTTCCTCCAGACCTGCAACGAACACGGCATCCCCGCCGCCACCCTCACCGACAACGGTCGCGTCTACACCGCACGCTTCGGCGGCGGGAGGAACGCCTTCGAGTACACCCTCGCCGCGCTCGGCGTCATCCAGAAGAACGGCGCCGCCAACCACCCCCAGACCCAGGGCAAGGTCGAACGCCTCCACCAGACCCAGAAACGCTGGCTCGCCCAACAGCCACCCGCCGACACCCTCGCCACCCTGCAGACCCAACTCGACGTCCTGCGCGACGTCTACAACAACCACCGCCCCCACCGAGCACTCGACCGAGCCACCCCCGCCAGCGCCTACCAAGCGCTGCCCAAGGCCAGCCCACCCGTCGAGCAACAACACCCACCCGGGCACTACCGGCTGCGCTACGACCACGTCGACACCTGGGGCAAAGTCAGCCTCCGCAGAGCCGGACGGATGCATCACCTCGGCGTCGGCTACGCCCACCGAGGAACCCGAATCCTCGCCATCGCCGACCACACCACCGTCACCGTCATCAACCTCACCACCGCCGAGATCCTGTCCCACCACGACATCGACCCCACCAAGAGCTACTGGCGCAACACACAAAGAACCCCGGGCCGATGGCCCGGGGTTCTCTAGGTGACATTTGTCGCGACTCAGATGAGACCTAAGTCCCGACTCATCACATGGTGGAGCTGAGGGGATTCGAACCCCTGACCTTCTCATTGCGAACGAGACGCGCTACCAACTGCGCCACAGCCCCTTGTGCGTCCGAAAAGATAGCACCCGGCCGGAGGCGCCTCCCAATCAGCAGGCCTAGATCCAGCGCTTGAACCAGATCCGGTCCACCCACTCGGCATGGGTGAGCAGGACGTCGGTCCAGATCGGCCAGAACCAGGCGAAGTTCACCAGCACCAGCACGAAGAACGAGCCGGCCACGATCACCCCGGCAGTACGACGGGGCGACGGCCGGGGGGACGACCCGATGAGCTTGCCCATCGCTAGCGTGATGGCCAGCACGACGAACGGCAGGCAGCAGATCGCGTAGAAGATGAAGATCGGCCGGTCGTCGTAGAGCATCCAGGGCAGCCAGGTCGAGGCGACGCCGACGACGGCCACGCCGAAGCGCCAGTCCCGGGCGCCGGCCCACATCACGACCGCGAACAGCAGCGCGAGGCAGCCGCCCCACCACAGGATCGGGTTGCCGAGCAGCAGCACCTGGCGCAGGCAGTCGCTGCCCGGTGGGGCCTCGCAGCCCTGCGTGCCGGGCTGGATGTCGAGCTGCGCGTCCACCCCGACGGGGCGGTTCATCAGCAGCCAGCCGCTCGGCTTGGACGCGTAGACGTGCGTGCTGTCGTTGAGGAAGTGGGCGTGGAACGCGTAGACGTCGTGGTGGTAGTGCGCCAGCGACCGCAGCGACTGCACCACCTCGCCCAGCCCGGTCGCGTCGGGCTCGGTGGCCGTCGGCCACTGCGTGCCGCCGCCGTACTTCGTGTACTGCGAGTCGCTGAGCGACGACTGCTCGTACTCCGCCGCGTGCGCGAGCCAGCCGCCCCAGGTCGCGACGTACACGACGAGGGCGACCAGGACGAGCGAGAAGAAGGCGGGCACCCCGTCGACCAGTGCCGACTTCGCGGTCGCCCAGCGCACCCCGTGGCTGCGCCGGGCGCCGGCGCTCCACAGCCACACCATGACGCCGAACGCGGCGAGGGGGTAGAGCGCGGTCCACTTCGTGCCGATCGCCAGCCCGAACGACACCCCGGCCGCGACCAGCCACGGCCGCCACAGCACGCGCGCACCCCAGCCCGGTGACGACGCCGACGTACGGCGCGCGAGGCG
This sequence comes from uncultured Actinomycetota bacterium, assembly GCA_963781515.1. Lineage (GTDB taxonomy): Bacteria > Actinomycetota > Actinomycetes > Propionibacteriales > Nocardioidaceae > Nocardioides. Next base: position 1,233,146 of record CAWAGL010000008.1, on the reverse strand, counting down.
GTCGCGGAACCAGGCCCGGTCGGCGACCAGGCAGTGCACCCCGCAGAGCAGGAAGAACGCCACGAAGATGTCGAGCAGGCCGAGCCGCGACAGCACCAGCTGCAGGCCGTCGAACGACAGCAGCAGCCCACCCACCAGGCCGAGCGCGGTCGACCCGGTGACGCGGCGGACGAACCGGCACATCACCAGCACCATCAGCGACCCGACGACGGCCGCGGCGATGCGCCAGCCGAACGGGTCCATGCCGAACGCCTTCTCGCCGAGCGCGATCAGCCACTTGCCCACCTCGGGGTGGACGATCATCGACGGCTCGTCCTTCCAGAGACCGGTGGCCTGGCCGTTCAGGATCGTGCGGTCGGCCTCGTCGACGTAGGTGCGGACGTAGCCGTTGTTGAGCATCGACCACGCGTCCTTGGCGTAGTAGGTCTCGTCGAACGAGAACTGGTGCGGCGTGCCGAGCCGCCAGACGCGCAGGAAGAAGGCGAGCAGCGTGATCGCGATCGCGCCGGTCCAGCCGAGGATCGGGTCCTCGGTGCGGCGCCAGCCGCGTGCACGGTCCTTCGCGGGCGGCACCTCGCGGCCCGAGCTGGTGCGGGAGAGGGGGAGGGTCTCCTGCTCCGGCGCGGCAGTGCTCACGGTCGGCACTGTATCCGCGGGCCGGGAGCCGACCGGGCAGGATGGGGGCATGAGCGAAGAGTCGGGCGTCCTGGTGCTCGCCGGTACGCCGATCGGCCAGGCCGGGGACGCCCCGCCCCGGCTCGCGGCCGAGCTGGCGGGCGCCGACGTGGTCGCCGCCGAGGACACCCGGCGGCTCAGGCGGCTGACCACCGACCTCGGCATCACCGTCACCGGCCGGATCGTCTCCTACTTCGAGGGCAACGAGGCGGCCCGCACGCCGATGCTGGTCGACGCCCTGCTGGCCGGTCAGCGCGTCGTGCTCGTCACCGACGCGGGCATGCCGAGCGTCTCCGACCCGGGCTACCGGCTGGTGGCCGCCGCCGTGGAGCAGGGCGTGCGGGTGACCGCCGTGCCCGGGCCGTCCGCCGTGCTGACCGCCCTGGCCGTCAGCGGCATGCCCGTCGACCGGTTCTGCTTCGAGGGCTTCCTGCCCCGCAAGGCCGGCGAGCGGGCCCGGCGCCTCACCGCGCTGGCGACGGAGGAGCGCACCCTCGTCTTCTTCGAGGCCCCGCACCGCACCGAGGCGGCGCTGGCCGCGATGGCCGAGGCCTGGGGCGACGACCGGGCCGCTGCCGTGTGCCGTGAGCTGACCAAGACCCACGAGGAGGTACGTCGTGGCGGCCTGCGCGAGCTCGTCGACTGGGCTGCCGAGGGAGTGCGCGGCGAGGTGACCATCGTCGTGACCGGGGCGCCCGGCGGACCGTCCATCGCGGGCGACCCGGAGTCGCTGCGCGCCGCCGTGGCGGAGAGGGAGGAGCAGGGAGTGAGCCGCAAGGAGGCGATCGTGGAGGTGGCGCGGTCGGCCGGCGTGCCGAAGCGGGAGGTCTACAACCTGGTGCACGGCGCATGAGCCGCTCCAGCGATCGGCCCAGCCGTGAGCGCGCGGCCACCGAGGAGCGGTCCGGCAGCCGGCGGGACCGCGAGAGGCCCCCGGCCCCGGAGCCCCTCCCGCACCCGGTCGTCGACAACCACTGCCACCTCGACATCGCCGACGGCGAGTGGCTCGACACCGTCGCCGCGATCGAGGCGGCCCGCGCCGTCAACGTCACCCGGATCGTGCAGATCGGCTGCGACCTGCCGGGCGCGCGCTGGGCCGTCGCGAGGGCCGCCGAGCACGACGCGCTGATCGCCGGCGTCGCCCTGCACCCCAACGAGGTGCCCCGCGTGGCGGCAGCAGGCACCCTCGACGAGGCGATGGCCGAGATCGAGGAGCTGGCCACGGCGCACCACAAGGTGCGCGCCATCGGCGAGACCGGCCTCGACCACTTCCGCACCGGTGCCGACGGGCTGGCCGCCCAGGAGGACGGCTTCCGCCGGCACATCGACCTGGCCAAGCGCCTCGACAAGACCCTGGTCATCCACGACCGCGACGCACACGACGACGTGCTGCGCGTCCTCGACGCCGAGGGGGCGCCCGACCGGTGGGTGATGCACTGCTTCTCCGGCGACGCGGCCTTCGCCCGCGCGTGCCTCGACCGCGGCGCGCACCTCAGCTTCGCCGGCACGGTCACCTTCAAGAACGCCGACGCGCAGCGCGGGGCGCTCGCCATGGCGCCCGCGGACCGGATCCTGGTCGAGACAGACGCGCCGTACCTGACCCCGATGCCCTACCGCGGCCGCCCCAACGCGTCGTACCTCGTGCCGCACACGATGCGGGTGATGGCCGAGGTCCGGGGAGCGGATCTGGGGGAGCTGTGCGCGGCCGTGGACGCCAACACCGAGACGGCGTTCGGTGGTCCCTGGTGACGATCTGAGTGACGGCCTGGTGACCGCCGGGCGACGGCCCGGGTGGCCGAGGAGTTTGCATCCCACCAGGTCGCCGTTATCGTTCTGTGACTGATGGCCGGGATCGGGACGATTTCAGCCAGTGCAACCAGGTGGTCCCCGGAGTATCGGGAGTATGAGGTCACCTTCGCGAGACCCCCGCTCGCACCCCCACCCACCTGATCCGGTGAGTGCTGCGCGCGGCGGACCGAGCGGCACTGATCCCGAGGCCCGGAGAGATCGACGTTCGGAGAACCGTGCGCCCCCGTATCGCACAGCTCAGCAGCAGCAAGGCCGTCCTGGCCATCCTCGTCGCCGTGGTCGTCGCCGCAGTGGCGGGTACGACAGTCGGCTACGCAGCCCTCTCCCGGTCGGTGACCCTGACCCTCGACGGCCAGACCGAACAGGTCAGCGTCATGGGTGGCACCGTCGGCGACGTCCTCGAAGGCGAAGGCATCGAGATCGGCCCGCACGACGAGGTGGCCCCCTCCCTCGACCAGCCCGTCACCGACGGCGGTGAGATCGCGGTCCGCTTCGGCCGGCCGCTCGAGCTCAGCGTCGACGGCGAGACCCAGACCCACTGGGTGACCGCCCTCAGCGTGAGCGAGGCGCTCAGCCAGATCGGCCGCACCTACGACAGCTCCGATCTGTCGACCAGCCGTGGCGCGGGCATCCAGCGCGGTGGGATGGCCCTCGAGGTCGTCACCCCCAAGAAGCTCACCGTCAAGATCGCCGGCAAGGCGAAGAAGAAGGTCGCCGTGACCGCCCTCACCGTCGAGGACGTCCTCGACGAGATGGGCGTCGACGTCGACTCCAACGACCGCGTGAAGCCCGCGCTCGGCCGCGAGATCACCAATGGTGACTCGGTGTCGGTCACCCGCGTCAAGGTCCTCACCAAGAAGGTCAAGGACGAGGTCATCGACTTCGACACCATCAAGCGCGACGACGCCTCGATGTACGAGGGCGAGTCCTCGACCGAGCGCGAGGGCCGCGTCGGCCTGCGCAACGTCACGTACAGGCTGACCTACGAGAACGGCAAGCTGGTCGGCCGCAAGGTCGTCTCCGCCAACGTGGACCGCCGGCCCACGGACGCGATCGTCAACGTCGGCACCAAGCAGACCGGTGGCGCCAACTTCGCCGGCGGCAGCTCCGTCTGGGACTCCCTCGCGCAGTGCGAGGCCGGCGGCAACTGGGCCATCAACACCGGCAACGGCTACTACGGCGGCCTCCAGTTCAACCTCGGCACCTGGCAGTCCTACGGCGGCACCGGCCTGCCGAGCAACGCCAGCCGCGAGACCCAGATCGCCATCGCGACGAAGGTGCGCAACGCCTCCGGCGGGTACGGCGCGTGGCCGGGCTGCTCCGCGAAGCTCGGGCTGCCTCGCTGATCAACGAGTCGTCAGGGTTCCCCCGTACCCTGACCACCGTGAACCACGACACCTCCGCCGGGCCGAGGCTTCTCGGCCCGGCGGAGGTTCGTGCGCTCGCCGCCGGCCTCGACCTGAGGCCCACCAAGCAGCGCGGGCAGAACTTCGTCATCGACGCCAACACCGTGCGCCGCATCGTGCGCGGCTCGGGCGTCACCGCCGACGACGTGGTCGTCGAGATCGGCCCGGGACTCGGCTCGCTGACGCTCGGCCTGCTCGACGTCGTACGTCGCGTGGTGGCCGTCGAGGTCGACCCGGCGCTGGCGGGGCTGCTGCCGCAGACCATCGCCGACCACGCGCCCGGCCAGGCCGACCGCTTCGAGGTGGTGCTGGCCGACGCGCTGCGGATCGACGAGATCCCCGGCCCCGCGCCCACCGCGCTGGTGGCCAACCTGCCCTACAACATCTCGGTGCCGGTGCTGCTCCACATGCTCACCCTGCTGCCGTCGCTGGAGCGCGGGCTCGTGATGGTGCAGGCCGAGGTCGCCGACCGGCTCGCGGCCGGGCCGGGCAGCAAGATCTACGGCGTGCCCTCGGTCAAGGCCGCCTGGTTCGCCGACGTACGACGCGCCGGCGCCGTCGGCCGCAACGTCTTCTGGCCGATGCCCAACGTCGACTCCGGGCTGGTCGCGTGGACCCGCCGCGAGCCGCCGGTCACCACCGCCACCCGCCAGCAGGTCTTCACCGTCGTCGACGCGGCCTTCGCCACGCGGCGCAAGACGCTGCGCTCCACGCTCAAGGGGCTGGCCGGCTCCGCAGAGGCTGCCGAGGCGGCCATCGAGGCGGCCGGTGTCGACCCGCAGGCCCGCGGCGAGATCATCGGCGTCGAGCAGTTCGCCCGCATCGCCGAAGGGATCTTCTAAGTGAACGCAGTGACGGTGCGCGCGCCGGCCAAGATCAACCTGTTCCTCGGCGTCGGCGGTCCGCGCGACGACGGCTTCCACCCCCTGATGACGGTCTACCAGGCCATCGGCCTCTACGACGACGTCACCGTCCGCACCGCCGACTCCTGGTCGCTGGCCCTCGAGCCCGCCGACCACGTCGACCCGGCCGACGTGCCCCTGGGCGACGACAACCTCGTCACGCGTGCGGCGCGGCTGCTGGCCGACCTGCACGGGCGTCCGGCGCACGCCGAGGTGCTCATCCGCAAGGACATCCCGGTCGCCGGCGGGCTCGCCGGCGGCTCCGCCGATGCCGCCGCGGCGCTGGTCGCGCTCGACCGGCTGTGGGACGTGCAGACGAGCGACGAGGACATGTTCCGGCTCGCGGCCCGGCTCGGCAGCGACGTGCCGTTCGCCCTGATGGGCGGCAACGCCTTCGGCACCGGTCGCGGCGAGGTCGTCGAGTCGGTGCGTGGCGGCGAGGTCGCCCGGTGGTGGGTGGTCGTCACCGCGCGTGAGGGCCTGTCCACACCGTCGGTCTACCGCCACTTCGACGTGCGGCATCCCGATGCCCCCGTGCGACCGCCTGCCCCGCACAAGCTGGTCGCGTTCCTCGCCGACCCCGTCGAGGAGATCGCCGACCTGCTCCACAACGACCTGCAGGAGCCCGCACTCGACCTGCGGCCCGAGCTGCGCGACGTGCTCAAGGCAGGAGACGAGGCCGGTGCCCTCCGTGGCCTGCTGTCCGGCTCCGGGCCGACGTGCCTGTTCCTCTGCCGCTCCGCCGACCACGCGCGCGAGGTGGCGGTCGCCCTCCGGGGCGTGGGCGACGTCGTGCTGACGGCCAATGGTCCGGTCGCCGGTGCCCACGTGGTGGAGTACGCCTGATGGCCAACCTCCTGAACCTCGAACGCGTCTCCAAGGCGTACGGCGTCCGACCGCTGCTGACCGAGGTCTCCCTCGGCATCTCGCAGGGCGAGCGCATCGGCATCGTCGGCCGCAACGGCGACGGCAAGACCACGCTGCTCGAGATCATGGCCGGGCTCGAGGATCCCGACTCCGGCCGCGTCTCCCACTCGCGCAACCTGCACGTCGGCTACCTCCACCAGGGCGACGAGCTCGTCGACACCCACTCGGTGCGCGAGGCGGTGCTCGCCGGCCGCTCCGACCACGAGTGGGCGGCCGACTCGCGCACCCGGGAGATCGTCGAGGTCCTGCTCGCCGGGGTCTCGCTCGACCGCGCCGTGCTCGGGCTCTCGGGCGGGGAGCGTCGTCGTTGCAGCCTGGCCGCGCTGCTGCTGGGCGACCACGACCTGGTCATCCTCGACGAACCCACCAACCACCTCGACGTCGAGGCCGTCGCGTGGCTGGCCGCGCACATGGTCGGTCGCTCCTCCGCGATGGTCGTCGTCACCCACGACCGCTGGTTCCTCGACGCCGTCTGCGAGACGACGTGGGAGGTCCACGACGGCGTGGTCGACGCCTACGACGGCGGGTACGCCGCCATGGTGCTGGCGCGCGCCGAGCGGCACCGCCAGGCCTCGGCGTCCGAGACGCGCCGCCAGAACCTGGCCCGCAAGGAGCTCGCGTGGCTGCGTCGCGGCGCCCCGGCCCGCACGGCGAAGCCGAAGTTCCGCATCGACGCCGCGACCGCCCTCATCGAGGACGTGCCCGAGCCACGGGACCGGCTCCAGCTCCAGCGCTTCGCCGCCCAGCGGCTCGGCAAGGACGTCATCGACATCGAGGACGCCGACCTCAGCCGCGGCGAGAAGCAGCTGCTCTCGCACGCCACGTGGCGCCTCGGCCCCGGTGACCGGGTCGGCATCGTCGGGGTCAACGGCGCGGGCAAGACGTCGGTCCTGTCCCTGCTGTCGGGCGACCTCACGCCGGACGCCGGCCGCGTCAAGCACGGTCGCACGATCGCCCTCCAGCACCTCACCCAGGCACTCGACGACCTCGACCCCGAGAAGCGGGTGCTGCCGACGGTCGAGTCGATCAGCCGGATCACCCGCACCGCAGACGGCGAGATCACCGCGACCTCGATGCTCGAGCGCTTCGGCTTCACCGGCGACCGGCTCACCGCCCGCATCGGCGACCTCTCCGGTGGCGAGCGGCGCCGATTCCAGCTGCTGTGCCTGCTGTTGACCGAGCCCAACGTGCTGCTGCTCGACGAGCCGACCAACGACCTCGACATCGACACCCTCAACGTCCTCGAGGACTTCCTCGACGGCTGGCCCGGCACGCTCGTCGTGGTCTCGCACGACCGCTACTTCCTCGAGCGCGTCACCGACTCCGTCTGGGCGCTGCTCGGCGACGGCCAGATCTCGATGCTGCCGCGCGGTGTCGACGAGTACCTCGAGCGCCGGGCCGCCGCACTCAGTGCACCCACCGCGCCGGCCGCCACCCCGGCCGCCGCTGGTCCCTCGACCCAGCGGGCCAAGGCCGGCAGCGCCGAGGAGCGTACGGCGCGCAAGGCGCTCACCCGCCTCGACCGGCAGCTCAGGCGGATCGCCGAGCAGGAGGCCAAGCTCGAGATCGAGATGGCCGAGAACATCACCGACTACGAGCGGCTGGCCGAGCTCGGCCAGCAGCGCGCGGCGCTCGCCGACGAGCGCGAGAAGGTCGAGCACGAATGGCTCGAGGCCTCCGAGATCCTGGAGTAGCCGGCCACTCAGACTTCATCTGCCCGTCATTGCTTGACGGTCAACGGGTCAGGGTGCGCTACTAGGTTCGCGAGGTCCACCGCCCCCGACAGTCTTGGAGTCGACGTCGTGACCACCACCCCGCAACGCCGCAGCCTGCTTCCGATGCTCAACCTCACCCACGGCAACCGCAGCGCCGTCACCTGTCACCTCCGCTGCGGCGACGCCTGCAGCCGCCCGGTGCCCAACACCACGGACAACGGCTACTTCCGCGACATCGCCGCCACCGCGCTCAGCCGTCGCGGCGTCCTGGGTGGAGCCGGCGCGCTCACCCTGACCGTCGCCGCCACCACCGCGGTCGGTGCGGCGCCTGCCACCGCAGGCCCGCGCGGTCACCACGGCCTGCGGTTCACCCCGATCGCGCCGGTCGTGAAGTCGGTCGACGACGTGACCGTGCCCTCGGGCTATCGCTGGGAGCCGATCATCCGCTGGGGCGACCCGATCCTGCCAGGAGCCCCGAGGTTCCGTGCCGACCGGCAGACGCCGCGCTCGCAGGCCGGCCAGTTCGGCTACAACTGCGACTACCTCGACATCATCGTCACCGACCGGCAGGGCCGGCGCGCGCTGCTGGTGGCCAACCACGAGTACACCAACGAGGGCCTCATGTTCCCGCCCGGCACCCCTGCCGAGACCGTCGTACGCACGGCGTGGGCGGCGCACGGCCTCTCCGTCGTGGAGCTCAAGCGGCGGCACGCGGGCGACCAGTGGGAGTACCAGCCGCGCGCGCGGCGCAACCGGCGGATCACTCTCAACACGATCTTCGACGTGGACGGCCCGGCCGCAGGCAGCGCACTGCTCAAGACGCGCGCCGACCGCACCGGCCGCAAGGTCCGCGGCACCATGAACAACTGCTCCGGCGGCACCACCCCGTGGGGGACCGTGCTCTCCGGCGAGGAGAACTTCAACCAGTACTTCCACGCCACCGGCACCAGCCCCGAGGAGGCCCGCTACGGCCTGGCGGCCGAGGACTCCCGCGGCTGGCGCAACGTCGACCCGCGCTGGGACGCCACCAGCGATGACTACCGCAACGAGCCCAACCGCTTCGGCTGGATCATCGAGGTCGACCCGGAGGACCCCGACGCCACCCCGGTCAAGCACACGGCGATGGGCCGGTTCAAGCATGAGGGCGCCAACGTGATCGTGGCCCGCGACCGCCGTGTGGTCGCCTACATGGGCGACGACGAACGGTTCGACTACGTCTACAAGTTCGTCTCGAGGGGCCGGTACGTCAGGGGCTCGGGCCGCAAGGCGCGCGAGCACAACAAGCGATTGCTCTCCGAAGGCGACCTGTACGTGGCCCGGTTCACCGGCGACGGCCTCGACGACGGTGTCAGCGACGGCACCGGCCAGTGGATCCCGCTGACCAAGGACGGCAGGTCGATGGTGGCGGGCATGTCCGTCGAGCAGGTGCTCGTCTACACGCGCCTGGCCGCCGACAAGGTGGCGCCCACCAAGATGGACCGGCCCGAGGACGTCCAGCCCAACCTCGTCAACGGCCGGATCTACGTGGCGTGCACCAACAACACCGACCGCGGCAAGCCCGGCAAGGAAGGCCCGACCGAGGCCGCCCCGCGCAGCGCCAACAAGGACGGTCACGTCGTCGAGATCACCGAGGAGGGCGGCGACCACACGGCCGCCACGTTCAGCTGGAACCTGATCTTGATCTGTGGTGACAGTGCGTCCGCCGGCACGTACTTCGGCGGCTGGACCGGACCGGTCTCACCGATCTCGTGTCCCGACAACGTCACCTTCGACAGCGAGGGCAACCTCTGGATCGCCACCGACGGCCAGCCCAGCGCGATCCAGCTGGCCGACGGCCTGTTCAAGGTGCCGGTGGCGGGGCCGGAGCGGGGGAGGGTGCAGCAGTTCCTGGCCGTGCCCGCCGGTGCCGAGACCTGCGGTCCGGTCGTCCACGACCGCGACGGATCGGTGTTCGTGGCCGTCCAGCACCCCGGCGAGGACGGCACGTGGGACGCCCCGCAGTCGTACTTCCCCGACTTCGCCAAGCGCGGCGCGGCGCGCGGGGAGTTCGCGGGTCCCCGGCCGAGCGTGGTCCAGGTGACGCGGCGCTGAACGCTCAGGAGTCGGGTGGGGAGAACGGCGCGAGGAGTGCCCGCAGCAGGTGCGCGAGCTCGGTGCGCTGGCGCGCCGACAGGTCCGACATCAGCGCGCCCTCGGCCTCGAGCAGCGCCTCGAACGCGCCGTCGACGGCGGTCTTGCCCTCGGGGGTGAGCCGCACCAGCACGCCGCGCCGGTCGCGCGGGTCGGGCAGCCGCTCGACCAGGCTGCGAGCGACCAGCCGGTCGACGCGGTTGGTCATGGTGCCGCTGGTCACCAGGGTCTCGCGCAGCAGCCGGCCGGGGGAGAGCTCGTAGGGGTCACCGGCACGCCGCAGCGCCGCCAGCACGTCGAACTCCCAGCTCTCGATCCCGTGCGCGGTGAACGCGTCCTTGCGGGCCAGGTCGAGGTGCCGGGCCAGCCGGCCGATGCGGCTGAACACCTCGACGGGCGCGAGGTCGAGGTCGGTGCGCTCGCGCGCCCACGCCTCGACCAGCGTGTCGACCTCGTCCCTCATGCGGACATTGAACCAGACGCGTCGAGAATCTTGACATCAAGATAGTTTGTGGCCGACGATGCAGCCATGACCTCTCGCTGGGACCCGGACCGCTACCTCGCCTTCGCCGACGAGCGGGGCCGCTCGTTCGTCGACCTGCTCGCGCGGGTCGGCGTGTCCGGCCCGCGCACCGTGGTCGACCTCGGCTGTGGCCCCGGCAACCTCACCGGCCTGCTCGCCGACCGCTGGCCCGGCGCCCATGTGGTCGGCCTCGACTCCAGCCCCGAGATGGTCGAGAGGGCCCGGGCGGCAGGCTCCTCCATCGAGTACGACGTGGCCGACCTGCGCGACTGGCAACCGCCCCGACCGGTCGACGTACTCGTCTCCAACGCCACGCTCCAGTGGGTGCCCGGCCACCTCGACCTGCTGCCCCGGCTGGTCGAGCAGGTCGCGCCCGGCGGCTGGTTCGCCTTCCAGGTGCCCGCCAACTTCGACCAGCCCAGCCACACGATCCGGGCCGAGCTCGCCGCCGAGGAGCCCTACCGCGAGCTCACCGCCGGGGCCGCGGAGCCCGCGAGCCACGACCCCGAGACCTACGTCGCCGCCCTGACCGCCCTCGGCTGCACCGTCGACGCCTGGGAGACGACGTACCTCCATCTCCTCACCGGCGACGACCCGGTCTTCACCTGGGTCTCCGGCACCAGCGCCCGGCCGGTGCTCGCCATGCTGCCCGACGGGCTGCGCGAGGAGTTCGTGGCGGAGTTCAAGCGGCGCCTGCGCGCGGCGTACCCAGAGCGCCCCTACGGCGTCGCCCTGCCGTTCCGCCGGGTCTTCGCGGTCGCGCAGGTGCCGGCATGATCACCCTCCACCACGTCCAGGTCGCCATGCCCGCGGGCGGCGAGGACCTCGCCCGTCGCTTCTACGCCGACGGTCTCGGCCTCACCGAGGTCGAGAAGCCGGCCGACCTGCGCGCCCGCGGCGGCGCCTGGTTCCGCGGGTACGCCGACCACGGCGACGTCACAGCCGAGATCCATGTCGGGGTCGAGGACCCGTTCGTCCCGGCGCGCAAGGCGCATCCCGCCCTGGTCGTCGACGACCTCGACCTGATCGCCGACCGGCTGGCCGGGCTGGGCTTCGAGGTCGACCGCTCCCAGGAGCACTCCTTCGCTGGCCACCGCCGCCTGCACACCTTCGACGGCCACGGAAATCGGGTCGAGGTGCTGGAGCGCGCGTGACACCATCGCGCGCATGTTGCTGATGATCTTCGGCCCGCCGGCCGTCGGGAAGATGACCGTCGGCCGGGCGCTCGCCGACGCCAGCGACTTCCGGCTCCTCCACAACCACATGACCATCGAGCCGCTGCTGGAGCTCTTCGGCTACGGCACCCGGCCGTTCACCGTCCTCAACGACGAGTTCCGGATCCGCATCGTCGAGGAGGCAGCCGCCTGCGACCTGGACCTGGTCTTCACGTTCCTGTGGCCGCTCGACGACGTCGACGACCTGGCCACGGTCGAGCGCTACATCGCGCCGTACGTCGACGCCGGCCAGCAGGTCGCGTTCGTCGAGCTCGCCGCCCCGCTCGACACCCGGCTGGAGCGAAACCGCACCGAGCACCGGTTGACCCACAAGGCGTCCAAGCGCGACGTGGAGTGGTCCGACGGCAACGTGCGCGAGGCGGAGAGGCTGGTGATGAACACCGGCGCCGGTCACCGGACGGCCGCCGAGGACCTGCTCGACCGACACCCCTTCCTGCGCATCGACAACAGCGCCCTCTCGCCCGTGGCGGCCGCTGCGGAGATCCTGGCGTGGCTCCGGAGTCCGTGAAATCGGTTACTTGCGGGTAATATCTGTGCATGGCCCAGGTACTCGACCTCTGGAGGAGGACCAGCGCCCTCCCGCAGGGCAGCCGCGTCTTCTCGCTTCTCTTCTCGCACCGCGCGCCGTACTTCGCGACGATCAGCCCGCGCTTCACCGAGGTCCGTCCCAACTACGCCGAGCTGGTCATCCCCAAGCGCCGCCGCGTGCACAACCACCTCGGGACCGTCCACGCGATCGCGCTCTGCAACGGGCTGGAGGCCGCGATGGGTGCGCTGGCCGAGTCGACGATCCCGAGCGAGAAGCGCTGGATCCCCAAGGGCATGGACGTCGCGTACACCGCGAAGGCCACCAGCCACATCGTGTGCAGCGCCGAGACCGACCCGGAGCAGTGGACCGGCGACGACCCCGACGTCGGCGTCCGCGTCAAGGGCGTGCGAGACGACGGCACGGTGGTCATCGAGGGCGTCATCCGGCTCTGGGTCACGCTCCGACCGAGGTGAGGACGAGCTCGGCCCGGTAGGCAGTGATCAGGTCGGCGGGACGACCGACTCGAGCTGGGACATCGCGACCTCCCCGCCGCGCGACCTGCCGAGCCGGTGCTCGAGCCAGGTGGCCACGCGGGAGAGCGCGTAGTTGATCGTGATGAACATGGCCCCGACGATGAAGAGCACCTGGATGGGGTTGTCGAGGTTGAGGGCGACGAGGTTGCCGCGTCGCAGGAGCTCGGTGTAGAGGGCGAGCACGGCGGCCAGCGAGGTGTCCTTGAGGACCACGACCAGCTGGCTGATCAGGGCCGGCAGCATGATCCGGAAGGCCTGCGGCAGGAGCACGGTCGCCATCGCCATCCGCGGCGTCATGCCGATGGCCAGCGCCGCCTCGCCCTGGCCACGCGGCAGGGCGGCCACGCCGGCGCGGATGATCTCCGCGATGATCACCGAGTTGTAGAGGGTCAGCCCGATCACGAGGAACCACAGGCCGTCCTCGCCCGGCAGGAACGAGATGTCGATCTTCAGCTGCCGGATCAGGACGAAGACGAAGAAGATCGTCACGATCACGGGCAGCCCACGGAAGAGCTCGATCAGGCCGACCAGCGGCACCCGGGCGGCGCGGCCGAGCAGCATGCGGGCCGTGCCGATGATGGTGCCGACCACCAACGAGAAGCCGATCGCGAGCAGCGCTGCGGTCATCGTCGCGAGCAGGCCCTGGCCGAGCAGGCGCCACACGGCGGCGAAGTTCTCGTCTCCCGGGTTGATCAGGGGCGACCACAGCTCGGCCGCGAACTGCCCGCGATCGGCCAGCCGCTTGACCACGAGCGCAGCCAGGGCGACGAAGGCGAGGATGGCGACGACGGTGCCGATCAGCGCGCGACGGCGGGCGCGGGGTCCGGGCTGGTCGTACAGCACGCTGCTCATCGGGCGATCGCCACCTTTCGCTCGGCGTACGCCAGGAAGAGCCCTGCCGGGATGGTGATGGCGAGATAGCCGAGGGCCACCCCGGTGATGACGGGCAGGTTGTCGTAGCCCTGCGCGCTGGTCAGGTTCTTGTAGACCGACCACAGGTCGCGACCCACTCCGAAGGCGCCCACGACGGCGGAGTTCTTGAACATCGCGATGATGACGCTGCCGAGCGGCGGCACGGTGCTGCGCAGCGCCTGCGGCAGCACGACCTGGCTCAGGGACTGGGTGAACGTCAGGCCGATCGCGCGGGCGGCCTCTGCCTGACCGGCCGAGACCGAGTTGATGCCCGAACGGACGGCCTCGCACACGAAGGCGCTCGTGTAGATCACGAGCGCCGAGACGCCGAAGACGTAGAAGGACGCGTTGACGCCCACCTCCGGCAGCCCGAACGCCATGAAGAACAGCACCACGGTGAGCGGGCAGTTGCGGATCGTGGTCACCCAGGCGGTGCCGAAGGCGCGCAGGGCCGGGACCGGGGAGACGCGGCAGGCGGCGATCAGGGTGCCGAGCACCAGCGAGCCGATCATGGCCCACAGGCAGATCCCGAGCGACCTCAGGAAGCCGGACCAGAACAGGTCCAGATTTTCGGTGACCGCGTCCACCGCGTCCCTCTCAGTTGGTGCGGTCGGGCGGCGCCGGCGGCGCCGCCCGACCAGTGGATCGATGGATCAGGCGCAGGGGTCGGGCTCGGGGAGGGTGGGTGTCTCGGAGCCCTCGACCTTGCCCGCCGTGTTCTCCCATGCCGTGGTGTAGGCGTCCTCGTTGTCGGCCAGGGTGGTGTTGATGAACTCGCAGAACGCGACGTCGCCCTTGGTGATGCCGATGCCGTAGGGCTCCTGGGTGAACTGCTCGCCCACCAGCTTGTAGGCGCCCTCCGACTCCTCGACGAAGCCGGCCAGGATCACGTTGTCGGTGGTGACCACGTCGACCTGCCCGTTGCCGAGGGCCGAGGCGCACTTGTCGTAGACGTCGAACAGGACCAGCTGGCTGTCACTGGCGAGGTACTCCTTGATGTTCTCCGACGGGGTGGAGCCGGTCACCGAGCAGACCTTGCTGTCGGGGTTGGCCTTGAGGTCGTCGGGGCCGGTGATGGCGTCGTTGTCGGCCGCGACCATCAGCATCTGGCCGGCCTCGTAGTAGGGCCCGGCGAAGGTGATCCGCTGCTTGCGCTCGTCGTTGATCGTGTACGTCGCGACGACGAAGTCGACGTCGCCGTCCTCGATCACCTGCTCACGAATGTCGGAGGTGGACTCCTTCCACTCGATGTTGTCCTCGGTGATGCCGAGTGCGCCGGCGATGATCTTGCCGACCTCGACGTCGAAGCCCTCGGGGACGCCCTCGAGGTTCTGCAGACCGAACCCGGGCTGGTCGAACTTGGTGCCGATGGTCACCGTGCCTGCGTCGGCGATCTTGGCCATGGTCGTGCCGGACTCGAAGTCCGTGTCGTTGGACACCTTGACGTCGCCACCGTCGTCACCGCCGCATGCGGCAAGACTCAGCGCCAGTCCGGCGACCGCCACAGCGGCCTTGATCTTCGTGAATCGCATCTGCATCTCCCTTGATGTGTTCGTCTTGTCAGTGCTTGAGGATCTTGCCGAGGAAGTCCTTGGCACGGTCGGACGCGGGGTTGGTGAAGAACTCCTCGGGAGTGTTCTCCTCGACGATCGCGCCGTCGGCCATGAAGACCACCCGGTGTGCCGCCGTACGTGCGAAGCCCATCTCGTGGGTGACCACGACCATGGTCATGCCTTCCTTGGCCAGCTCGACCATGACGTCGAGGACCTCCTTGATCATCTCCGGGTCGAGCGCCGAGGTGGGCTCGTCGAAGAGCATCACCTTGGGGTCCATCGCCAGTGCCCGCGCGATCGCCACGCGCTGCTGCTGGCCGCCGGAGAGCTGGGCGGGGTACTTCTCGGCCTGATGACCCACGCCGACCCGGTCGAGCAGCTCGCGGGCGTGCTTCTCGGCCGCTTCCTTCTTGATGCCGCGGACCTTGATCGGCCCCAGCGTGACGTTCTCGAGGATCGTCTTGTGGGCGAAGAGGTTGAAGCTCTGGAACACCATCCCGACCTCGGCGCGCAACGCCGCAAGCTCCTTGCCCTCGGCCGGCAGCGGCTTGCCGTCGAGGGTGATCGAGCCGCTGTCGATGGTCTCGAGCCGGTTAATGGCCCGGCACAGCGTCGACTTGCCCGATCCCGAGGGGCCGATCACGACCACGACCTCGCCGCTGTTGACCGACAGGTTGATGTCCTGCAGCGCGTGCAGGGATCCGAAGTACTTGTCGACGCTCTGGAGGACGACCAGGGGCTCACCGTGGCCGTTGCCGGCCGACTCCTGCTGCACAGTCATATCGGCAACCTATCGGCATCGTGCGGCCAGGGGCTACGGCGACGCTGGGGGTCGGGGGTTTCGTTGCCGGACCGAGACGGAGGCTCGAGGGCACCGGGGCCGCCCTGGCCCCGGTCGCGCTCCATGCGTTTGCGATGCAGGGACGCCCGCGCTGCCGCCGTAGAATCCGCACGTCATGCGCACCTATGAAGTCCGCACCTACGGGTGCCAGATGAACGTCCACGACTCCGAGCGGCTGACCGGCCTGCTGGAGGACGCGGGGTACGCCGCCGCGCCGACGGGCGAGCAGGCCGACGTCGTCGTCTTCAACACCTGCGCGGTGCGTGAGAACGCCGACAACAAGCTCTACGGCAACCTCTCGCACCTGGCCCCGGTGAAGGCGGCGCGCCCCGGCATGCAGATCGCCGTCGGCGGCTGCCTCGCGCAGAAGGACCGCGCGACGATCACCGAGAAGGCGCCGTACGTCGATGTCGTCTTCGGCACCCACAACATCGGCTCGCTGCCGGCGCTGCTGGAGCGTGCGCGGGTGCAGGAGGAGGCGCAGGTCGAGATCCTCGAGTCACTGTCGGTCTTCCCCTCGACCCTGCCGACCAAGCGCCAGTCGGCGTACGCCGCGTGGGTCTCCATCTCGGTCGGCTGCAACAACACGTGCACGTTCTGCATCGTGCCGGCGCTGCGCGGCAAGGAGGAGGACCGTCGCCCCGGTGACATCCTCGCCGAGATCCGCGCGTTGGTCGCCGACGGCGTCAGCGAGGTCACGCTGCTCGGGCAGAACGTGAACGCGTACGGCGTGGAGTTCGGCGACCGGCAGGCCTTCTCCAAGCTGCTGCGCGCGTGTGGCGAGATCGAGGGGCTCGACCGGGTGCGGTTCACCTCGCCGCACCCCGCCGAGTTCACCGACGACGTGATCGCGGCGATGGCCGAGACGCCGACCGTGATGCCGCAGCTGCACATGCCGCTGCAGTCGGGCTCCGACAAGGTGCTGCGCGAGATGCGTCGGTCCTACCGGCAGTCGAAGTACCTCGGCATCATCGAGCGCGTGCGTGCGGCCATGCCGCACGCGGCGATCACCACCGACATCATCGTCGGCTTCCCCGGCGAGACCGAGGAGGACTTCGAGCAGACGCTGGAGGTCGTCCGCCGCGCGCGCTTCTCCGGCGCGTTCACCTTCATCTACTCCAAGCGCCCCGGGACCCCCGCCGCCACGATGGCGGGGGAAGTGCCGGCCAGGTGATCTCGTCCCGCTACGACCGGCTGGTCGAGCTGGTCAACGAGGTCGCCTGGGACGAGGCCAAGAAGCTGGTCGGCACCACGGTCGAGCTGATGGTCTCGGAGGGGGAGGGGCGCAAGGACGCCGCCACCCACCGGCTCTCGGGCCGCGGCCCCGACAACCGGCTGGTGCACTTCAACCCGGCAGGGGCCGACGGCGTCCGTCCGGGTGACATGGTCAAGGTCGAGATCACCAAGGCGGCCCCGCACCACCTGGTCGCCGACGGCGCCGTGCTGGACCTGCGCCGTACCCGTTCGGGCGATGCCTGGGAGGCGCGCAATGCCGCGCCGACCGGTCCGGCGGCGGTGGGCCTCGGCATGCCGGCGCTGGGCGTGCCCGCGCCGCTGCCGCCGGCGCCTGCCTGTGGATGAGCTCCGCGCCCAGGCCCGACGTGGGGCGATGCTCGAGGGATGTCAGTGCTGGAGCACCTCGAGCGGATGGGGGGCGTGGCCACCCGCGCGACCCTGATCCGGGTGAGCTCCCGCGCGTCGGTCGACGCCGCCCTCGCGGCCGGTGACCTCACCGTCGTGGCACGTGGCCGTTACGCACTCCCGCAGGCGGGGTCGGCCGTCCTGGCCGCCCATCGCCTGTGCGGGTCGGTATCGCACCTGAGCGCTGCGCTTGCGCTGGGGTGGAGCGTGCTGCAGCCTCCTCGCCGACCGGACGTCACCGTGGCCACGAACCGGCGCATCTCGCCGGAGCAGCGCCGCGGCGTTGAGCTGCACTGGTCGCGACTCGGCCCCGACGACGTCGACGGCCTGGTGACCACGGCAGACCGCACCCTGGTCGACTGCCTCCGCGTGCTGCCCTACGCCGAGGCGTTGGCGGTCGCCGACTCGGCCCTGCGCGAGGGCTTTCCGAAGTCCCGGTTGCTGGCGATCGCGCAGGCAGCCAGGGGTCCCTCCTCGGCGGCGGTCCGGCGAGTCGCCGGGCACGCCGACGCACGAGCGGCCAACCCGTTCGAGTCCGGCCTCCGGGCGATCTGTCACAGCGTCCCCGGTCTCCACGTCGAGCCGCAGGTCTCGATCCACGAGGGCGGCTTCCTCGGCCGACCGGACCTCGTCGATCAGCGGCTGCGGATCGTCCTCGAGGCCGACTCGTTCGAGTGGCACGGCAGTCGCGGAGCGCTCGCGCGTGACGCCCGGCGCTACAACCGGTTCGGCCTGGCCGGCTGGCTGGTCCTGCGGTTCGCCTGGGAGGACGTCATGTTCGCGCCCGACCAGGTGCAGGCCACGGTCGCCGCTGCCGTAGCCGAGCGGGAGCATCAGCCCTGTCGCGGCTGCCGCTCAGCCTGAGGGCCGGCCGCCGCCGTCGATACTCCCGCTCGGCTACGACGATCAGACGGGTGGTTCCTTCTCGGGCTCACTGGCGCCGTCGCTGCTGGGCTGCTGCGGCTTGTCGTCGGCCTCGGAGACCTCCTCGGGGAGCACGTCGTCGACTGCCGGGTTGTCGTTCGGGTCGAGGTCGCGCGCGAGCGGGATGTCCTCCACCTGGTCGATGGCGTCGGCACCGCCGGGGTTCGGCTCGCCCGGCTCGATCCGGGGCTCGGGCTGGGGGCTGAGCTTGCTGTCGTCCGCCATGACTGCTCCGTTCTTCAGAAACCGTGGGTGAGGTACGCCGTGCCGGTACCCAGATGTTCGAGTGCGACACGCTCGTGCGGCACCACGGGCTGCGGGAGGTCGTCGAGACGACACCAGCGGAGCTCCGCGCACTTGTCCGGCTCGACGATCACGGGCTCGCCGGTCCACGAGCGAGCCGAGAAGAAGAAGTCCACGCGCTCGTCGACCGGTTCGGCGTGCCGGGTCCGCTGCATGGTGCTCTCGAAGACCAGCTCGAGGTCGCGGATGCCGAGCTCCTCACGCGCCTCGCGGTGCGCCGCGTCGTACGCCGTCTCGCCGCGCTCGACGTGACCGGCTGCCGCTGCGGCCCAGTGCTCGTCCATGAAGCCGGTGCCGCGGCGCAGCTGCAGCAGCACCTCGGTGCCGTCGTCGGTGCCGCGCAACAGGTAGACGTAGGACGCGGGCACGACGACGAAACGCATGCCGAGCAGGCTAGACGTCCTACGGGCGCGGTGAACCGGTCGGGTTCGTCGGGTCGGTGGGCGGGCCGGGCGGGAGCGGGTCGGTGGGGTCGGCGGGCGCCGGGTGCGTCGGGATCGTCGGGTCGGTGGGTTCCGGCGGCGTCGTCGTGTCGCGGATGTCGTCGTTCTTGCCGTCGAGCTTGTCGAGTGCGTCCTTGGCCTTGGCCGTGCCGGAGGCGATCTTGTCCGAGTGCTTGCCGCCGGTCCTCTCGTCAACCGCCTTCGACGCCTTGTCGATGCCGTCCGCGATCTTGTCGCCGTGGTCGTCGACCGCCTTCGCGAGCTTGTCCTTGGCGTTGTCCAGGAATCCCATGTCATCTCCTCAGTCGGAACACGATGCTGTTTGGAACACTAGCCAGCGTGGTCATCCCCGCACACCCCCGTCGCATCGTCGCCGTCGTCGGCGCGACCGCCTCCGGCAAGACCGGCCTCTCCCTCGACCTCGCCGAACGCCTGGGCGGCGAGATCGTCAACACCGACGCGATGCAGGTCTACCGCGGCATGGACATCGGTACGGCGAAGCAGCCGGTCGCCGAGCGGCGCGGGGTCCCGCACCACCTGCTCGACATGCTGGGCGTCCGCGACACGGCGACGGTGGCCGACTTCCAGCAGTGGGCCCGGGCCGCGATCGCCGACATCCGCGGTCGAGACCGCACACCGGTGCTGGTGGGCGGGTCGGCGCTCTACGTCCGCGCGGTCCTGGACCGTTTCGAGTTCCCCGGCACGGATGACTCGGTACGCCGCGGTCTCGAGGACGAGCTGGCCGAGATCGGGCCGGCCGCCCTCCACCAGCGACTCGAGCGTCTCGACCCGGACGCCGCCGGTCGGATCCTCGCCGAGAACGGCCGCCGCATCGTCAGGGCCCTCGAGGTCATCGCCCTGACCGGCCGGCCCTACAGCGCCAACCTCCCGCAGCTCGTGTACGTCGACCCCGCCAGCGTGCAGATCGGCGTCGACATCGACCGGCCCACCCTCGACGTCCGCATCGAGGCACGCGTGGACGCGATGTTCGAGGCGGGCTTCGTCGACGAGGTCGACCGCCTGCTGACCGAAGGCCTGGCGGACGGTGTCACCGCCGGCCGCGCGATCGGCTACCGCGAGGTGGTGGCGCACCTCCGTGGCGAGCTGACCCTGGCCGCCGCGCGGGATCGCACGGTGTTCGCCACGCGTCGCTTCGCACGGCGGCAGGACTCGTGGTTCCGCAAGGACCCGCGCGTCGTCTGGATCCGGTACGACGACCCCGACCGGCTCGACAAGGCGGCCGCTGCGGCGCAACCGTGATCAAGCAGGTGTCGGTGGTCGGGTGCAGCATGGGCGCATGACGACCTACTACTACACGGCATCGTCGCTGGACGGCTTCATCGCCGATGAGGACAACTCGCTGTCGTGGCTGCTGAGCCGCGACGTCGACCACGAGGTCGACATGGGGTTCGAGACGTTCCGCCCGCTCATCGGCGCCTGCGCGATGGGTGCGACGACCTGGCAGTGGATCTGCGACAACGACAGTGACGGCTGGTCGGCCAAGCCGACGTGGGTCTTCACGCACCGCGACCTGCCGCCGGCTCCGAGCGTGACGTTCACCCAGGCGCCGGTGGCCGAGGTCCATCGCGCGATGGTCGAGGCCGCCGGCGGGCTGGGCGTGTGGATCGTCGGGGGCGGCGACCTGGTGGGGCAGTTCGCCGACGAGGGTCTGCTCGACGAGATCTGGGTGCAGCACGCGCCGGTGACGCTCGGCTCGGGTGCGCCCCTGCTGCCGCGACGGCTGGAGCTGAGGCTGGAGGAGGTGGTGCGCAACCGCGAGCTGGTCTGCAGCAGGTTCACCGTGGTGAGGTGATGCGAGACTGGTCGGGTGACCTACGCGTTCCTCAAGGGCCACGGCACCGAGAACGACTTCGTGCTGCTGCCCGACCATGACGGCTCCGTGCACGGCGACCTCGACGTCGCCCGGGTGCGCGCGCTGTGCGACCGCCGGGCCGGGCTGGGCGCCGACGGCGTGCTGCGGGTGATCCGGTCCGCGGCGATGGGCCTCGACGGTCCGGAGTGGTTCATGGACTACCGCAACGCCGACGGGTCTGCCAGCGAGATGTGCGGCAACGGCATCCGCGTCTTCGTGCGCCACCTCGTCGAGGAGGGCCTGGCCACGCTGCCGGTCGAGATCGGCACGCGCGCGGGCGTCAAGACCGTCGAGGGTGACGGCGAGGTCTTCACCGCCGACCTCGGGTCCGCTCGCACCCTTGGCGAGACCAAGGTCGGGGTCGGCGCGCTGTCCTGGCCCGCGCTGCACGTCGACATGGGCAACCCGCACGCGGTGGCCTTCGTCGACGACCTGGCCGATGCCGGGCACCGGCTGACGCCGCCCGACCACGACCACGACGTCTACCCGCACGGGGTCAACGTCGAGTTCGTCGTACGCCGCGGCGAGCGCCATGTCGCCATGCGCGTGCACGAGCGGGGTGCCGGCGAAACTCGCAGCTGCGGCACCGGCGCGGCCGCGGTCATGGTGGCCAGTGCGCTGGCCGACGGGGCGGCACGACCGGTGACCTACCGGGTCGACGTACCCGGGGGAGAGCTGGCGGTCACCTGGACCGCCGACGACCGCGTGCTGCTCACCGGCCCGGCCGTCGTGGTGGCCCGGGGCACGACCGACCTGTAGGCCGCCACTAACCTCGTCGGCATGGAGATCACCGGAGCATCCGCCCTCGTCACCGGCGCCGCCTCGGGCATCGGCGCAGCCGTCGCCCGACGGCTCGCTGCCCAGGGTGCCCGCGTCGTCGTGGCCGACGTGCAGGACGACAAGGGCGAGGCCCTCGCAGCCGAGATCGGCGGCGTGTTCGCGCACGTCGACGTCACCGACACCGAGCAGATCAAGGCTGCCGTGACCAGGGCCGGCGAGCTCGGCCCCCTGCGCGTCCTGGTCAACTCCGCCGGCATCGGCCCGGCCGCCCGCACCGTGGGACGCGACGGCACGTTCGACTCGGCGCACGACCTCGACCTGTACAAGCGGGTGATCGCGATCAACCTGATCGGCACCTTCGACGCGATCCGGCTGGCGGGCACCGCGATGGGTCTCCTCGAGCCCACCGAGACCGGCGAGCGTGGCGCGATCGTCAACATGGCGAGCGTGGCGGCGTTCGACGGCCAGATCGGCCAGGCGGCGTACTCCTCGTCCAAGGGCGGCATCGTCGGCATGACCCTCCCGGTGGCCCGCGACCTGGCCGCGGTCGGCGTCCGCGTCAACACGGTGGCGCCCGGCCTGATCGACACCCCGATCTACGGCGAGGGCGAGCAGGCCGAGGCGTTCAAGGCCAAGCTGGGGGAGTCGGTGCTGTTCCCGAAGCGGCTCGGGCAGCCCGACGAGCTGGCGAGCATGGTCATCGAGTGCGTGACCAACTCCTACATGAACGGCGAGACGGTGCGCGTCGACGGCGGCATCCGGATGCCACCGAAGTGACCCGTCTCAGGCAGGCGTAGCCACCTTCGCCCGCGGCGAGGCGCCGGCGTCGGCTGCGCCCAGCGCGCGGCTCTGCTCGAGCCAGCCCGCCCGCTTCGCGTCGCTGGCGTTGCGCACGTCGGCGAAGCGAGTGACGCTGACCGGCTTGATGCCGCAGAACTCCATCGTCCGTCCCTTGACCTGCTTGACGGTGCTGTCGCCGACGAGCGGGAGGTACCACCGCGGCGAGTCGGACGTCACGACCAGCCGGCCGGTGCGACCGGGCAGCAGCCCCTCGGGCCGTCCGTTCTCCTGGTAGCGGAACGCCCAGCCGATGACCAGCGCGCGGTCGAAGAAGCCCTTGAGCAGTGCGGGCACCGAGCCCCACCACACCGGGGTGAGCACGGCGATGTGCTCGCTCCACTCGATGAGCTCGCGGGCCCGCGCGAGGTCGGTCTCCACGGGCTGGTCCCCGCGGTAGCCAGCGTGCAGGACCGGGTCGATGTCGAGGTCGCGGAGGGTCAGCATGGCAGCGTGGTCGCCGGCCCCGGCGACGTACTGCCGAGCCAGGGCGGCGGTCAGCGAGCCGGCGTCGGGGTGGCCGTCGATGACGAGGGTGCGAGACATGGCGTGCTCCTATCTGGACAATGTCAACAATCTGGACACTGACAACTTTGCGGTAGGATGTTGCGCGTGTCAAGATCCAGCGCCACCTATCACCACGGCAATCTGCAGGCAGCACTCGAGGACGCCGCGCTCGCGCTGCTCGAGACCCGTCCCGCAGCCAAGATCAGCCTGCGCGAAGTGGCTCGCCGGGCGGGTGTGAGCCACAACGCGCCGTACCACCACTTCGGCGACCGGGCCGCGCTGCTCGGTGCCCTCGGAGTGCGGGCGATGGCCGACCTGCTGGCCGCGCAGGAGGCGGCGGTCGCGGCCCACACCGATCCCGCGGCCCGGCTGCGGGCGCTGGGGGCTGCCTACGTCGGGTACGCCGCCGAGCACCCGCAGGCGTTCGCGCTGATCTTCGACCCGGAATACTGCGCTGCCGGTGAGCCGTCGGCCGAGATGGCGCCGCTGATCGCCCGCAACGAGGAGCTGCTGGGCGGCGAGGTGGTGGCCCTGGTCGCCGAGCCCGGCTACGCCGGCCGCGACCCGATGGCGCTGGCTGCCGCACTGTGGTCGACGGTGCACGGGATGGCCCAGCTGATCATGCTCGGACACCTGCCGCGCGAGGCCGCCGAGCCCGCGCTGAGCGCGCTGCTCGTGTGAGTCCGCCGAAACCGGCTCGCCTCGTGACCTCGGCCGACCTACTCTGGGGGTCATATGACGAACGCACCTGACTTCACGCTCGACACCGAGCTGTCCGCCACCGAGGGGTGGGACGAGGACGACGACGCCTACGAGCGCGTCTCCGCCGACGGCCCCGACCCGGAGGCCGACCCCACCACCGGCGCCCAGGACCTCGCGGAGCGCCATGCGCTGCGCCGCGTCGACGGCCTGCGCACCGAGCTCGAGGACATCACCGAGGTCGAGTACCGCCAGCTACGGCTCGAGCGCGTCGTCCTCGTCGGCGTGTGGACCGAGGGCACCGTCGCCGACGCGGAGAACTCCATGACCGAGCTCGCGCTGCTCGCGGAGACCGCCGGCTCGGAGGTGCTCGAGGCGATCTACCAGCGCCGCCAGAAGCCCGACCCCGCGACGTACATCGGTCGCGGCAAGGTCGACGGGCTCCGCGAGATCGTGCAGGCCACCGGCGCCGACACCGTCATCCTCGACGGTGACCTGGCGCCCAGCCAGCTGCGCAACCTGGAGGACAAGCTCAAGGTCAAGGCGATCGACCGGACCGGGCTGATCCTCGACATCTTCGCCCAGCACGCGAAGTCGAAGGAGGGCCAGGCGCAGGTCGAGCTGGCCCAGCTCAACTACATGAAGCAGCGGCTGCGCGGCTGGGGCGGCAACCTCTCCCGGCAGGCCGGCGGCCGGGTCGGCGCCGACGGTGGCGGCATCGGTGGCCGTGGCCCGGGTGAGACCAAGATCGAGACCGACCGGCGCCGCATCAACACCAAGATCGCCAAGCTCCGCCGCGAGCTCAAGGACCTCGAGGGCACCCGCGAGACCAAGCGCCAGGAGCGGGTCCGCCACCACATCCCCAGTGTCGCGATCGCCGGCTACACCAACGCCGGCAAGTCATCGCTGCTCAACCGGCTCACCAATGCCGGGGTGCTCGTCGACGACTCGCTCTTCGCGACGCTCGATGCCACCACGCGCCGTACGACGACCACCGACGGCCGCGTCTACACGATGTCCGACACGGTCGGCTTCGTGCGGCACCTGCCCCACCAGCTGATCGAGGCGTTCCGCTCGACGCTGGAGGAGGTCGGCGACTCCGACCTGATCCTGCACGTCGTCGACGGCTCGCACCCGGACCCCGAGGGCCAGCTGGCCGCGGTGCGGGAGGTGCTCGCCGAGATCAAGGCCGACCGCGTGCCCGAGCTCGTCGTGATCAACAAGGCCGACGCCGCCGACCCGATGGTGATCGCCCGCCTCCAGCAGCGGGAGCCGCACTCGGTCGTCGTCAGTGCCCGCACCGGGGCCGGGATCGCCGATGCGCTCGCCGTCATCGAGAGCGAGCTGCCGCGGCCCGACGTCGCCTTCGCCGCGCTGCTGCCCTACGAGCGCGGCGACCTGCTCAACCGCATCCACCAGCACGGCGAGATCGCGACGCTGGAGCACACCGCCGACGGGACCCATGTCACCGGCCGCGCCAACGACGACCTCGCGGGGGAGCTCGCGGCGTACGCCGTCTGACCCGACTCGTCCACCGCGCGGCCGTGGCGCCATGTGCCCGTGCTGCACTCCGGCGTCGCCGAGAAGACCCGGGACCTCCTGTTCGTCAAGCTCGGCACCGGGATCGGCTGCGGCATCGTCGCCGAGGACGTCGGCAACGACGTGATCCGCAAGGCCCCTCAGGAGGTCGGCAGTACCACGTCAAGGACAAGGACGCTGCCACCGGCGACATGTGCGACCTGGGCACCGGCGTCATCGACTTCGCCAAGATCTTCAAGAAGCACCAGGTGGAGGAGTACATCGTCGAGAACGACACCCCCGACGTCACGCCGCTGTGTGGGCCCGTCGGTGAAGGAGTCGCCGGCGGGCCCGCGGCGTACGCCGTGGCAACAGGCTCATCGGTTGGGTGCCTCGACAAAACCCGGCCGTGAGGGGGAGGGTGATCCGATGACGACTCGGGAGGTCCACCTCATGCCCCACGTTCCAATCTCTCCTCGTGCCCTGCTCGTGCCCGGCCTCGCGCTGGCGCTGGCCGGCTCGCTCGCCCTCACCGCGACCGGCGCCTCGGCGCAGGCCCCCGCCGAGCGCTCGGCGGGTGTGTCCGCCGCGGGCCAGCAGGCGGGCGGGCAGGCGAAGAAGGCCACGGCCACCGGCTACGGCGGCGCGGTCAGCAGCGTCGACCCGACGGCGACCCGCGTCGGCCTCAAGGTGCTCAAGCGCGGTGGCAACGCCGTCGACGCCGCGGTGGCCACGGCCGCCGCCCTCGGTGTCACCGAGCCCTTCAGTGCCGGCATCGGCGGTGGCGGCTACTTCGTCTACTACGACGCCAAGAAGCAGAAGGTCTCGACGATCGACGGGCGCGAGACCGCTCCGGCGGCGATGAGGGGTGACGCGTTCATCGACAAGGCGACCGGGAAGCCCTACAACTTCACCCCCGAGCTGGTCACCAGCGGCGTCTCGGTCGGGGTGCCCGGCACCCTGGCCACGTGGGAGAAGGCGATCCGCAAGTGGGGCACCCTCGACCTGGCCGGCGCCATGAAGCCGGCCACGAAGGTCGCGCGCAAGGGCTTCCGGGTCGACGACACGTTCCGCTCGCAGACGCTCGACAACAAGCTGCGCTTCGACGCGTTCACGTCCACCCGCAGGCTGTACCTGCCGGGCGGCGACGCACCCGCCGTCAACTCGGTGTTCAAGAACAAGGCGCTCGCCCGCACCTACGCCACCATCGCCCGCAAGGGCACCAAGGTGTTCTACCGGGGCAAGCTCGGCCGCGAGATCGTGAAGGCGGTCAAGGCGCCGCCCAAGACGAGCACCACCGCGCTGCCGGTGCCGGTCGGCTCGATGACGCGCAAGGACCTGAAGAAGTACAAGGCCTTCACCCAGAAGCCCAGCAACGCCGACTACCGCGGCTACGACGTCTACGGGATGGCGCCGTCGTCCTCCGGCGGCTCGACGGTCACCGAGGCCCTCAACATCCTCGAGCACTACGACGTCGAGTCGATGTCCGACACCGACGCGCTGCACCACTACCTGGAGGCCAGTGCGCTGGCCTTCGCCGACCGCGGCAAGTACCTCGGCGACCCCAAGTTCGTCGACGTCCCGCTCAAGGACCTGCTCACCGACACCTTCGCCAAGGAGCGCGCCTGCCTGATCGACCCCGCCAAGGCGCTCGTCAAGCCGGTTCCGGCCGGCGACGCCACGTCGTACGACGGCGTGTGCACGCCGTCGGCCCGGGGCGGCAGCGTCGACACCGACACCGAGAACATCTCGACCACCAACCTGACGGTCGCCGACAAGGACGGCAACGTCGTCGAGTACACCCTCACCATCGAGCAGACCGGCGGCTCGGGCATCGTCGTACCCAAGCGCGGCTTCCTGCTCAACAACGAGCTGACCGACTTCTCCACGGTCTACGACGAGGCCGACCCCAACCGGATCCAGCCCGGCAAGCGCCCGCGCTCGTCGATGTCGCCGACCATCATCTTGAAGCACCGCAAGCCGTTCCTGGCGCTCGGTTCGCCCGGCGGCTCGACCATCATCACGACGGTGCTGCAGATGATCTTCAACCGCATCGACCGCGACATGACGCTGCAGGAGGCGATCGCGGCGCCGCGGGCCTCGCAGCGCAACACCGCCAACGTCACCGCGGAGCCGGACTTCATCACGGCGTACGACGCGCTGCTCGCCCCGTTGGGCCACACGCTGGTGAAGTCCGGTGACGAGTTCACCAGCGCCGCCGAGATCGGGGCAGCGACCGCCATGGAGTTCGGTAGGCGGGGCCGGGTGACCGCCGTCGCCGAGCCCGTCCGTCGAGGGGGCGGAGCCGCCGGCGTGGTCTCGGCCAGGCGCTGATCGGGATAGTCCAGTCGCAACTCGTCGTATCCCCAGGGCTTCGACGACAGATTGCGACTGGACTATCCCGAGGATTGGGGCAGTCCACCCGGCTGAGGGAGGATTCGTCCCATGTCTCGCGGTGCGATCGTCCGTCTCCTGCTCGTCCTCGGCCTGCTCGGCGGGTGCGCGGCGCTCGCGCTGACCCAGGAGCCGCGGCTCGGGCTCGACCTGCGGGGCGGCACCCAGATCACCCTCCAGGCCTCCGACTCCCCGTCCGGCGTCAAGGCCGACGCCGAGGCGACCGACCGTGCGGTGGAGATCCTGCGCGGCCGGGTCGACGCCCTCGGCATCTCCGAGCCGACGCTGACCCGGGCCGGCGAGAACCGCATCCTCATCGAGCTGCCCGACGTGCAGGACCCGCGCAAGGCCGTCGAGACCATCGGTCGTACGGCGCAGCTCACCGTGCACCCCGTCGTCCGGGGCGGCCTCGCGTCGGCTGACGAGAAGCCGTCCGAGACCGGCAACCAGGTCCTGCCCGGCGAGGGCGGGGAGTTCATCGAGGTCGGCCCGACCGCCCTCGAGGGCGACGACATCACCGGCGCCCAGGCAGCCCAGCCGACCGGCCTCGAGTGGGTCGTCAGGGTCGACTTCTCCGGCGACGGCTCGCGGGCGTTCGGTCAGCTCTCGGCCGCCGCCGCCTGCGCCCAGGGTGACCCCAACCGGATCGCGATCGTGCTCGACGGCGAGATCATCTCCTCCCCGAGCGTGAACGTGCCGTGCGGCGGCTCCATCACCGACACCACCGACATCACCGGCTCGTTCACCCTGACCGAGGCCAAGGACCTCTCCGTCCTGATCGAGGGCGGCGCCCTGCCGCTGCCGGTCGAGGTCATCGAGCAGCGAGTCGTCGGCCCGACGCTGGGCAAGGCGGCCATCGACGCCTCGTGGCAGGCCGGCCTGATCGGACTCATGCTCACCGGCCTGTTCATCGCCGGGGTCTACCGGTTCGTCGGCCTCCTCGCCACGCTCGCGCTGACGTCGTACGCCCTGCTCGCCTACGCCATGCTCGTCGGCCTCGGCTCGACCCTGACGCTGCCCGGCCTGGCCGGCTTCGTGCTGGCGATCGGACTGGCCATCGACGCCAACGTCCTGGTCTTCGAGCGGGCCCGGGAGGAGTACGCCGCGAACCCGTCGGCCGGCCTGCGACGAGCCCTGACGATCGGCTTCAACAAGGCGTGGAGCGCGATCATCGACTCCAACGTCACCACCCTGCTCGCCGCCGCACTGCTGTTCATCCTGGGCTCCGGTCCCATCAAGGGCTTCGGTGTCACCCTCTCCATCGGTGTCGTCGCCTCCATGATCTCGGCCCTGGTGATCGCCCGGGTGCTCACCGAGATCGGCGTCTCCAACAGGTGGGTCGAGCAGCGTCCCGCGTTCAGCGGCATCGGCTCGGTCGGCAAGGTGCGCACCTGGCTCGAGCGTCGCGACCCCGACCTGATGTCGCGTCGCGCCCTGTGGCTGGCCGTGTCGGGTGCGGCGCTGGTGTTCGCCGTGTCGGGCATCGTCAGCCAGGGGCTCAACCTGGGCGTCGAGTTCACCGGCGGCCGGGTCCTGGAGTACTCCACCACCACGCCGATCTCCGCCGACAAGGCGCGCGAGGTCGTGTCGGACGTCGGCTACCCCGAGGCCACGGTGCAGGAGTCCGACAACGACAAGATCACCGTGCGCATCGGACAGATCAGCGACGACGAGGCGGTCCGGATCGAGACGGCCCTCGGCGACGCCGCCGGCGGCGCCACCAAGGAGCGCGACGAGAAGATCGGCGCGTCCCTCGGCACCGAGCTGCGCGACAAGGCCCTGATCGCCATGGGCATCGCGCTGCTCGTGCAGATGATCTACCTGGCGATCCGCTTCAAGTGGACCTTCGGGGTCGCGGCCGTGCTCGCGATGTTCCACGACGTCGTCATCGTCACCGGTGTCTTCGCGTGGCTCGGCAAGCCCATCGACGGCATCTTCCTGGCCGCCGCGCTGACCATCGTCGGCCTGTCGGTCAACGACACCGTCGTCGTCTTCGACCGGGTGCGGGAGCGCTGGCAGGGCTCTCGCGCCGAGGACACCTTCAACCGGCTCGCCAACAAGGCCGCCGTCGAGACGATGCCGCGTACGGTCAACACCGGCCTGGGTGCGATGTTCATCCTGGCCGCGCTCGCCGTGCTCGGCGGAGACTCTCTGCGCGACTTCGCCATCGCCCTCCTGCTCGGCCTGGTCATCGGCACCTACTCCTCGGTGTTCACCGCGACCCCGCTGGTGACCTACCTCCAGGAGCGCTGGCCGATGTCGAGGGCCGCGAAGGTACGCCGCCCGCGCGAGCCCGAGGACTCCGGCGCGGTCATCTGAGCACCCTTCACCGCCCGGCGTAGGCTCGAGGCATGACCTTCCTCATCATCCTGCTCGTCGT
Organism: uncultured Actinomycetota bacterium; assembly: GCA_963781515.1. Lineage (GTDB taxonomy): Bacteria > Actinomycetota > Actinomycetes > Propionibacteriales > Nocardioidaceae > Nocardioides. Next base: position 1,203,157 of record CAWAGL010000008.1, on the reverse strand, counting down.
CGTGGTCGCCGCGGTGGCCTGGAAGATGCGGGTCCAGCTGCTGGCCAAGGTGCTCGGCCAGTCGGAGAGCCGCGTCAACCGGCAGATCCACCGCAAGCGCTGAGCGACACCTCAGCTGCCCGCCAGCCGTGACAGCGCCTTGCGCACCACGGCCGGGTCGGTCGTGGTCCACATCGGCGGCAGGCTGGCCTTGAGGAACCCGCCGTAGCGGGCGGTCGACAGTCGCGGGTCGAGCACGGCGACCACGCCCCGGTCGGTGGTCGTGCGGATGAGCCGGCCGGACCCCTGGGCCAGGAGCAGCGCGGCATGGGTGGCCGCGACCTGCATGAAGCCGTTGCCGCCGGCCTTGTCGGCCGCCTTCTGGCGCGCCGACATCAGCGGGTCGTCGGGCCGCGGGAACGGGATCCGGTCGATGATCACCAGCTGGCAGGTCTCACCGGGGACGTCGAGGCCCTGCCAGAGCGAGAGGGTGCCGAACAGGCAGGTGTGCGGGTCGTCGACGAACTGCCGAGCCAGCTCGGGCAGCTGGGCGTCGCCCTGCGCCAGGATCGTGAGGTGGGGGAGCCGCAGCCGCATCGCCTCGGCGGCGGACTCGGCGGCCCGGCGTGAGGAGAAGAGGCCGAGCGTGCGGCCCTCCGCCGCGTCGACCAGCTCGGCGATCTCATCGAGCTGGGCGGTGCCGAGGCCGTCGCGGCCGGGCGGCGGCAGGTGGCGGGCGACGTAGAGGATCGCCTGCTGGCCGTAGTTGAACGGCGACCCGACGTCGATGCCACGCCAGGGCAGCACGCCGTCGGCGCGCTCGACGGGCGTGGCGAGCACCCGCTCGGAGGGCTTGAGGCCGAGCGAGGTGGCCACGGCGTTGAAGTCGCCGCCCAGCATCAAGGTGGCCGAGGTGAACACGACGGTCGTGTCGGTGAGCAGCTTGTCGCGCATCGGCCCCCACACCTGGAGCGGCGCCACGTGGAGCCTGGCCGGGATGCGGTCGCGGGCCTCGTTGAGCCAGAGCACGTCGGCCTCGGCATGCTTGGCCATCCGCTCGGCGTTGACGAACACCTCCTGCACGAAGCCCTTGGCCTGGGTGCGACCGGCGTCGGCGTCGCCGTCGCCCGCCGACTCCTTGGGGAACGCCGAGACCAGCGCCCGGGCGGCGTCGCGCACCAGCACCAGCGCGTCGGAGAGCTGCTCGCCCATCGTGTCGATGCGGCCCGGCTCGGTGCGGGACAGCGCGTCGGCCAGGGCCTCGCCGGCGTCGGCGAGGTCGTCGGCCTGCTCGCCGTCGATGTGCCGCTGGGCGCGACGCGCGGCCCGCTCGACATCGTTGGCGGAGAGCTCGTCGGTGGCCGCCTGGGTGACCCGGGCGGTGAGCTCGTGGGCCTCGTCGATCACCACCGCGTCGTAGTCGGGGATCATCGGCACGCCCTCGATCGCGTCGATGGCCAGCAGCGAGTGGTTGGTGACGATCAGGTGCGAGCGCTGGGCCTTCTCCTTGGCGCGCTCGGCGAAGCACTCCTGGGCGAAGGGGCACTTGGTGGCGCCGAGACACTCGCGGTGGTTGACGCTGACCTGCCGCCAGACCCGGTCGGTATGACGGGGCGCGTTGTCGCGCTCGCCGCTGTCGCCGTCCTTGCTCTGCTGCTCGGCCCACTCGCGGAGCTTGATGACCTCGCCGCCCAGCGAGCCGGTGGGTGCGTCGACGAGCACGCCCTGGTCGTCGGGGACGCCTTCGCGGATGCGGTGGAGACAGGCGTAGTTGGAGCGACCCTTCAACACGGCGTACGACGTGTCGATGCTGCCGCCGACCGCCTCGACGAGCCGGGGCAGGTCGCGCTCGACCAGCTGGTGCTGGAGGGCGAGCGTGGCGGTGGCGATCACGACCCGCTTGCCGTGGAGCAGGCTGGGCACGAGGTAGCCCAGTGACTTGCCGGTGCCGGTGCCGGCCTGGACCAGCAGGTGCTCGCCGGCCTCCATCGCGTCGGCGACGGCGTCGGCCATCTGCACCTGGCCGTCGCGCTGCTCGCCCCCGAGGGCGGCGACGGCCTCGGACAGCACCTCGTGCACCCGGCTGTGCGGGTGGCTGGAGGTCTCGTCCCGATCGGTCACCCGGGCACCTTATGTGCAGGCGCCGACACCGACCGAGCCCGCGACGCTCACATGCGGCGCAGGACCGCCGTGACGATGCCGAGGATGCTGGCGTTGGACCCGTCGATGGGGTCGTAGGCGTCGTTGTGGGGGAGCAGCCAGACGTGGCCGTCCTTGCGCTGGAACGTCTTGACGGTGGCCTCGCCCTCGATCAGCGCGGCGACGATGTCGCCGTTCTCGGCGGTCTGCTCCTGGCGGATGACCACGAAGTCGCCGTTGCAGATGGCCGCGTCGATCATCGAGTCGCCGGCGACCTCGAGCATGAACAGGGTGCCGTCGCCGACCAGCGAGCGGGGCAGCGGGAAGACCTCCTCGACGCGCTCGTCGGCCAGGATCGGGCCACCGGCCGCGATGCGTCCGACCATGGGCACGTAGGTGGCGGGCGGCATGGCGTCGCCGATGTCGGACTCGTCGATCGAGCTCTCCTCGGCGGAGTTGCCGAGCGAGCGTCGGGCGGCCATCACCTCGGGCAGGAACACCTCGAGGGCGCGCGGCCGGTTGGGATCGCGCTTGAGGAAGCCCTTCTCCTCGAGCGTCTTGAGCTGGTGGGCGACGCTGCTGGAGCTGGTCAGCCCGACCGCCTCGCCGATCTCCCGCATGCTCGGCGGGTAGCCGCGCATCTCGATGGCGTCCTTGATCGTGGCCAGCACGCGCTGCTGGCGGGGGGTGAGGCCGGTGGCGTCGGGGGGCCCGTCGGGCATCTCGAGCACCTTCTTGCCGGTGCCGCTCGTCTTGGCCATGGGTCCTCCTGGAAGTCACGCTGTGTTCGTCTCGCCGGTTGCCTCACCGTAGACCGATCACGGCACGACTTCAAACAGGTGTTCGAACGGCGTGTCGGACCCCTCGCGGGCTCGGTCCGGGCGGTGGCGACTCGAACAATCGTTCGGGTGGGTGCTTGACGGCTTCGAACACATGCTCTAACGTCGCACACCTGTTCGATCGAACGTCTGATCGATCCACCGCTGAGTCCCACGACTGTCGGTGGTCGCCACTAGACATCGACCTGACAGCGACCGAGGCAGACCGCCCCTTCCCCAGGAGGTCCCGATGAGCACCATGACCACCACGCCCTACCCGCCCTTGACGCTGGCTCCGGTGCGCTACCCGCGCCCGGTGCGTACGACGTCGCAGCCCGCCGCCGGCCGGCTCCGCCTGACCCGGCGCGGCCGGGTCGTCGTGCTCCTCGCGACGCTGGCCGCGGCCCTGGTGATCGGCATGGTCTGGGGCGCCGGGTCGGTGGCGACCGAGCAGGGCGGCACGCCCGAGCCGACGCGGGTCGTCATGGTGGGCCAGGGCGAGACCCTGTGGGGCATCGCGTCGGAGGCGGCGGGGGATGGCAGCACGCGAGAGATGGTCTCGAGGATCGAGCGCATCAACGCCCTGGACACCGCGATGGTGACCGCCGGCCAGAAGCTGCGGGTGCCCGTTGCCGGGTGACTGAGCCCCCGGATGAGCCACAACTGAATACTCCGCCAGCCGACTCGACCCCGGCTGGCGGGCCGGGGAAGACGGGGGGCGGGCCCATGGGCCCGCCCTTCGCGGCGTCCGGGGCCGGCCGGTCGAGCCCACGCTCAGCGCGCCGCGCGCCGCCCGCCGGGGACTCGTGGAGCTGCGGGCGCGACACCTTCGGGGCCCTCGGCGCCGTTGGCGCCCTCCGCGCTCGGTGGCCGCTCGAACACCTTCAGCAGTCGGGCGATCAGCAGGAGACCGACGAACAGGCACGACACCGCACCCAGGGAGGCCAGGGCCAGCAGCCACCAACCGGCCGGCTGTCCGGTGCGCGCCGAGCCGCCGAAGTCGATGGCGAGGTAGACGAGGTAGCCCCACGCGACCACCAGGAGGGTGATGCCGAGGGCGTGGCCGAGCACGGTCGAGCGATCGACCCGCGTGGGCTTCGCGGCCCGCCGCGAGCCCGCCCTCTTCCCCGTCACGCAGACAGTGTGACGGATGCGGGTCGCCGGCCACGACACGCCACCACCGGGCGCCGACTGGTGGCCCCATTCGACCTCTGACCTGCGCCTTTGTGACCTCGCCCGGACCCGTTGGAAAACTTGCCGCGTTCGGCTTGCCAACCCCCGGGGCCGCGACGTACGGTAACCACTACATCTAGGAGTTACACCGTTGTGGTTATCCACATGTAGTGCACAGGCACCCACTATGTGGCCCACAGCGGAGCAGCAGTTCATCCACAGGAAACAGAGCGTCATCCACAGGCGTTACACCCTACGAAGGGTGTTATTTGCTGTGCCCCGACGATGCCCCGACGATGCCCCGACGACGACCGACAGCAAGAGAGGAGGCCGCGAGATGCACTGTCCCTACTGCCGCACCACCGACACCCGGGTCATCGACTCACGCGTCTCCGACGACGGCGGCCAGATCCGCCGGCGGCGTACCTGCCAGGACTGCGGCAAGCGGTTCAGCACCGTCGAGCAGATGCAGCTGGTCGTCCTCAAGCGCTCCGGCGCCACCGAGCCGTTCACCCGCGACAAGGCCATCTCCGGCGTCCGCAAGGCGTGCAAGGGCCGACCGGTCACCGAGGACCAGCTCGCCTGCCTGGGGCAGGCCGTCGAGGACGCCCTGCGCGGCGACGGCTTCGCCGAGGTGCCGGCCCACGAGGTGGGCCTGGCGATCCTGGCGCCGTTGCGTGAGCTCGACGAGGTGGCCTACCTCCGCTTCGCCAGCGTCTACCGCGCCTTCGAGTCGGCCGACGACTTCGAGGACGAGATCTCCATGTTGCGCGCCGAGCGCGCCGTACCCAGCCCGCCGGAGACCGCTGACGCGGTCCTGGTCGAATCGGGCTGACCACAGACTGCCCGGCACGTAGTGGGGAAGCTGCGTGCCGGGCGCACCACATCGACGACCGCGCCACAGGGGTCGTTCACATCACGCACCACTCACAGGGATTCGAAGGGGACACCACATGACCGAGACGGTGAACACGGGCACCGCCCAGGGCGCAGCAGGGAAGACGGGCGTGCGCATCGAGCGGGTGTTCTCCACCGAGGGCGTGCACCCCTACGACGCCCTCTCCTGGGAGCGCCGCGACGTCGTCCAGACCAACTGGAAGACCGGCGACACCGTCTTCGAGCAGCGCGGCGTCGAGTTCCCCGACTTCTGGAGCGTCAACGCCTCCACGATCGTCACCACCAAGTACTTCCGCGGCGCCGTCGGCACCGACGCCCGCGAGTGGAGCCTCAAGCAGCTCGTCGACCGCGTCGTGAAGACCTACCGCAAGGGCGGCGAGGACCACGGCTACTTCGCGACCCCCGCCGACGCGGAGCTCTTCGAGCACGAGCTGACCTGGCTGCTGGTCAACCAGTACTTCTCGTTCAACTCTCCCGTGTGGTTCAACGTCGGCACGACCTCGCCGCAGCAGGTCAGCGCCTGCTTCATCCTCTCGGTCGACGACTCGATGGACTCGATCCTCAACTGGTACAAGGAGGAGGGGTTCATCTTCAAGGGCGGCTCCGGTGCCGGCCTGAACCTCTCGCGCATCCGGTCGTCCAAGGAGCTGCTGAGCAGCGGCGGCACCGCGTCCGGCCCGGTGTCGTTCATGCGCGGCGCCGACGCCTCCGCGGGCACCATCAAGTCCGGCGGCGCCACGCGCCGCGCGGCCAAGATGGTCGTCCTCGACGTCGACCACCCCGACATCGTCGAGTTCGTCGAGACCAAGGCGCGCGAGGAGGACAAGATCCGCGCGCTCCGCGACGCCGGCTTCGACATGGACCTCGGCGGCTCCGACATCACCTCCGTGCAGTACCAGAACGCCAACAACTCGGTCCGCGTGACCGACGAGTTCATGCGTGCGGTCGAGGACGGCACGCCGTTCGGCCTGCGCTCGCGTTCGACCGGCGAGGTCATCGAGACCGTCGACGCCCGTGAGCTGTTCACCAAGATCAGCACCGCCGCGTGGGAGTGCGCCGACCCCGGCCTCCAGTACGACGACACGATCAACGACTGGCACACCAACCCCGAGACCGGCCGGATCACCGCGTCCAACCCGTGCTCCGAGTACATGTCGCTCGACAACTCGTCGTGCAACCTCGCCTCGCTCAACCTGCTGAAGTTCCTCAAGCAGGACGACACCTTCGACGGCGAGCTGTTCGCCAAGGCCGTCGAGGTCATCATCACCGCGATGGACATCTCCATCTGCTTCGCCGACTTCCCGACCGAGCCGATCGCCGAGACGACCCGCGACTACCGCCAGCTCGGCATCGGCTACGCCAACCTCGGCGCCCTGCTGATGGCGATGGGCCTGGGCTACGACTCCGACGGTGGCCGCACGATGGCCGCGACCATCACCTCGCTGATGACCGGTGTCTCCTACAAGCGCTCCTCCGAGATCGCAGCCGTCGTCGGCCCGTACGCCGGCTACGCCCGCAACGCCGACGCCCACAAGCGCGTGATGCGCAAGCACCAGGCCGCGAACGACGTGATCCGCACGCTCGGCATCCCCGACGCGCAGGTGCACAAGCTCGCGACGGCCGCGTGGGCCGACGTGCAGAAGCTCGGTGAGACCAACGGCTTCCGCAACGCGCAGGCCTCGGTGCTCGCACCGACCGGCACCATCGGCTTCATGATGGACTGCGACACCACCGGCATCGAGCCCGACTTCTCGCTGGTGAAGTTCAAGAAGCTCGTCGGCGGCGGGTCCATGCAGATCGTCAACCAGACGATCCCGCGCGCGCTGCGCAAGATGGGCTACCAGCCCGAGCAGGTCGAGGCGATCGTCGACTACATCGCCGAGCACGGCCACGTCATCGACGCGCCGGGCCTCAAGACCGAGCACTACGAGGTCTTCGACACCGCGATGGGTGCGCGCTCCCTCAAGCCGATGGGCCACGTGCGGATGATGGCTGCCTGCCAGCCGTTCCTCTCCGGCGCGATCTCCAAGACGGTCAACCTGCCCGAGACCGCGACGGTCGAGGAGATCGAGGACGTCTACCTGCAGAGCTGGAAGCTCGGGCTCAAGGCGACCGCGATCTACCGTGACAACTGCAAGGTCGGCCAGCCCATGTCCAGCGGCAAGGGTGAGAACAAGGGCAAGGCCGACGACGGCAGGACGAGCCCGGTCGAGCCGACCGTCGTCGAGAAGGTCGTCTACGCCCCGACCCGCAAGCGTCTCCCGAAGTCGCGCGTCTCGCGCACCACGTCGTTCACCGTCGGCGGCGCAGAGGGCTACATGACCTCCGGTGCCCACGACGACGGCCAGCTCGGCGAGGTGTTCCTCAAGCTCGGCAAGCAGGGCTCGACCCTGGCCGGTGTGATGGACGCCTTCTCGATCGCCGTGTCGATCGGCCTCCAGTACGGCGTCCCCCTGGAGACCTACGTCTCGAAGTTCACCAACCTGCGCTTCGAGCCCGCCGGCCTCACCGACGACCCCGACGTGCGGATGAGCCAGTCGATCATGGACTACATCTTCCGCCGCCTGGCGCTGGACTACCTGTCCTTCGAGGACCGCTCGATGCTCGGCATCTACTCCGCCGACGAGCGCCGCCGCCACCTCGAGACCGGCTCCTACGAGCCGCTCGCCGAGATCAGCGAGGCCGAGGCCCTCAAGGCCGACGCCGACCTCGACCTCGTTGGTCGAGCAGCGAGCGACGCTGCCCTCGTTGGTCGAGCAGCGAGCGACGCTGCCCTCGTTGGTCGAGTAGCGAGCGCCAGCGAGCGTATCGAGACCGCCGAGACCACCGAGCCCGTCGACGCTGACGTCGTCGAGGTGAAGGAGGCCCACACCTCCGCCGAGCTCCTGGAGAAGATCACCGGCACCGCGGTCGACTCCCCGCTCTGCTTCACCTGCGGCACCAAGATGCGCCCGGCCGGCTCCTGCTACGTCTGCGAAGGATGTGGCAGCACCAGCGGCTGCAGCTGACTGCCAGGTTGCCCGTAGATCCGATTCAGTGAGCAGGGCTGGAACCCACGGGTTCCAGCCCTGTTCCACATCGGTGCCCCTGGCCCGGGTCGTGCTCCCGGAAGCTGCTCGGCGTGCGGGGGTGGCAAGCCCTCGGACCCAGTCGGCCGTTCAGCCACGCCCGCAGGTGCGCGCCCCCTAGGTTGTCAGCAACTACTCAGGGGGACCCATGACGACTGGCGACCAATTCGCGCCCGCACAGCCCGATCCGCGTGTCTCAGCGCCGACGCAGCCCGCTTACGGAGCGCCGAACGGCGCCATGGCGCCGTACGCCGGTGGGCTGCCCGCCGGCCCGCCCATGGGGGCTGCGCCGATCGGTCAGATCCGCAACACCGGCACCTGCATCGCGCTGACCATCGTGACGTTCGGGATCTACTCGTGGGTCTGGTACTTCAAGACCCACGAGGAGATGAAGCGCCACACGAACTCCGGCCTGGGCGGCGGCATCGCCCTGATCCTGGCGATGTTCGTCGGCATCGTGATGCCGTTCATCACCGCCAGCGAGGTCGGCGGGCTCTATGAACGACGCGGACAGCGCCCGCCGGTCAGCGGAGCCACGGGCCTGTGGTTCCTGCTGCTCAGCTGGTTCTTCCTCGTGGGCGCCATCGTCTGGTTCGTGAAGGTCAACGGCGCGCTCAACGAGTACTGGCGGTCGCAGGGCGCCCGCTGAGCGAGGCCCGGATCGGTCTGGACCAGACCCAGCTCCACTGTCGGTGGGTGTCCCTAGTGTCGAGGACACAGAGTCGCGGGGGCGGCTCGGGCAGGGGTCGAGATGAGTGGAGTGCTGGAGCGTCGCTGGGACGACGCGGTGGAGTCGGCCTGGCGGGAGTTCCGCCAGCGGCTGGCCGATCGCCTCGCGGCGCTGGCTGACGGCGACAGGTTGCTCGTCGAGCTGCCGGACGACGGCGAGCAGCGGGCCGGCGCTGTTCCGTACTGGCCGTACTGCCAGGCGGTGTCGGGCGGGGGCCGGCTCCGCGTCGAGGCGGCGAGCAACGTGCACCTGGCGGACGCCTTCGTGCTCGACGAGGCGCAGCACGACGCTCTCGTCGCGCTGGGCTTCCACGCTCCGTCGTACGACGAGCCCGACGACAGCGCTGACGAGTCGAGCAACTTCTGGCTCGACCTGGAGGTCCGGGAGGCAGACCTGGCGGCCGTCATGATGGTGCGGGCCTTGCGCGAGGTGTACGCCGTCCTCCACCCGGCCTACCTCGTGGCCGACGGCCTGGAGGCTGGCGCCGTCGACCCCGCCGACCCGACGGCTCCGGGTGCCGTCCCACCCGGGCCGAGCCTCGAAGAGCCGGTCATGCCGGCGGACCCCGATGAGCTGCGTCGTGCCGTCGACCTGGCCGTGCGAGGGCTCGGGGATGACGAGCCGGAGTGGGACGAGGACGGCGATCTGGTGCTGCCCACCAGGCACGGGTTGGTCTGGGTCACGGTCTCGGACACGACGACGAGGATCCTCATCCACGCGCCGTTGGTCGACGAGGTGGTCGACGAGTCGCGTGCCCTGGTCGAGGTCAACCTGCTCAACCAGCGCGTGTTCGGGCTGACCTTCGCGCTCAAGGACGGCCGGATCAGGGTGACGCGTGACCTGGACGTCGCCGTGCTCATCCCGGCGCAGCTCAGGAACGAGGTGGAGCGCTTCGTGACCCACGTCGACGGTTGGGCCGCCGATCTGGTGACCCGCGTCGGCGGCCAGCGGATGGACGACCGGACCACTCGGCAGCCGGCCAGTGCTCGCCTCGACCGGCCCACGGGTGGCCGGTTCTCGACGGCCTACTCCGTGATGGTCGAGCTCGAGCGTGAGCAGCGCGGGTCGGTCGGCCCGGCCACGATGGCCCGCATCTTCGAGAGCGACACAGGGCTGCTGCTCAAGGCGGTGCGCATCACCGAGCAGCGGCGACGCGACATGCGGGTGAAGGCCAGGGCGGCACGCGACGAGGGAAGGAGTCGAGCCGAACAGGTGGCGAGGGCGCGCCAGGAGTATCTCCGCGAGCTCACCGGCCGGATGCGCGCCGCACTCCGGCTGCTCGTCGACGCCCCGGTGCGCAAGGTGCAGCTCGGTCAGCTCTCGCTGTTCGACGAGGACGAGTGCGGATCGGGCCGCTGACGCTGCCGGCAGACGCGCGCGACCGGTCGGTGACGATGACGTGCTGGTGGCCCGACTTCACCCGCAGCGACGTGGCGCCGGCCCCGATCGGCGCGTGACACTCGACCCATGACCATCCGCACAGGCACGACCGTGACGTGGAAGTGGGGCAGCTCGGAGGCCTCGGGCACGGTCACCGAGGTGCACCACGACTCCGTGACTCGCACGAGCAAGGGGGCTGAGATCACCCGGCACGGCAGCGAGGACGACCCGGCCTACGTCATCGAGCAGGACGACGGCACCACGGTCCTCAAGCTGCGCAGCGAGGTCGAACGGGGCTGACATGGCCCGAAATGACTACGTGGGCTGACCCATCCGGATCAATCTCACCGATCCCCGGTGTGGCACCTGTCACCCTCCTATCTTGGTGCGCGCCCCACCCAGGGGCTCGTCGCCGGTGGCGGCGCCCTCACGAACCAGCTGGGGATCGATGAGCAAGAAGCGCCCCTCGCAACCCGGGCAGTCCGGATCCTCGCTCGCCGTCTCGGCGTGGCCGCTGCGCCGCAAGGTCGCCCTGGCCCTCGCCGTACCCCTGCTGCTGGCGGCGACGCTCGGCGGGCTGCGCGTGTCCGGCGACCTGCAGGAGTCGTCGAACTCGTCCGCGAGTGCCACCCAGGTCACCGTGCTGCGGCCCGCCGTCGACTACCTGACCGCCGCGGAGCGCGCCATGGTCGCGGCGCAGGCCGCGACCGCCACGAGTGAGGCCGACCTCGGGGGCGCCCTGATCGACCTCCGGAAGGCCGCTGCCGAGATCGCCGACGCGCGGGACACCGCCGACCTGACGACCGAGCAGCGCTACCAGGTCGACGTGGTGCTGGACCTGAGCCAGGCCCTGCGCGACGGCACCGAGAACCTCAGCCCGGGCACCTGGATCGCGCAGCTGCGGCAGCTCAACTCCGGTGTGACCCAGCTGATCACCACCATCGTCAACGCCCAGATCGACCCCGAGCCGCGGCTCGAGCTCCTCTCGCAGACCCTTGCCGGCCGCTTCTCGCTGGCGATGCAGCAGGCGCTCGTCGCCACCGACCGCAGCGGCAAGACCGGGTCTCTCGAGCTCTTCGCCGAGCTCGGCGTCGAGGGCGCCGCCATCGACCGTCTGGCCAGCTCCCTCGGCGACTCCGAGGCGTCGCTCCCGAAGCTGCGGACGGAGAACGCCCAGCGCTTCCGCACCATCCGCACCGGCGGCTCCGACCTCGGCGGCGAACAGGCCTACACCGAGTACGACGCCCTCGTCTCGTCCCTCCTCGGTGGCATCGACCAGCAGCTGGCCGCGAGCGCGAGCAGTGCGCAGCGCAGCGCCCAGGTCAACGCCGCCGTCACGCTCGGCGCCCTCCTCCTCGCCGTCCTGCTCGCGTTCCTGGTCTCCCGCACCCTGCTGCGGCCCATCCACCGGGTCCGCGAAGGTGCGCTGGCCGTGGCCAACCTGCAGCTGCCGGAGGCGGTCGCCAAGATCCGGGCAGGCCGGGACCCGGGCGAGATCGCGCCCATCGACGTCACCACGCACGAGGAGATCGGCCAGCTCGCCCGAGCGGTCGACGACCTGCACCGCCAGGCCGTGCACCTCGCCTCGGGCGAGGCCCAGCTGCGCGAGCAGGTCGGCGAGATGTTCGTGACCCTGTCGCGGCGCAACACCTCGCTGATCAACCAGCAGCTCAGCCTCATCGAGAAGCTCGAGAAGGACGAGGAGGACCCGCGCCGGCTCGAGAGCCTGTTCCGGCTCGACCACCTCGCCGCGCGCATGCGGCGCACCGCCGACAGCCTGCTGATCCTCGCCGACGCCCCCACCCACACCGGCGGCGAGGAGGGGCTCACCGTGGGAGACGCGTTGCAGGCGGCGACATCGGGTGTGCAGGACTACCAGCGGGTCCGGGTGGGTTCGACGAGCAGCCTGCGCCTCGACGAGTCGGCCGCGGCGGACGTCGTACACCTGCTCACCGAGCTGGTCGACAACGCGCTGTCCTACTCGTCGCCGACGACCTTCGTCACGCTGTCCTCCTCGACGTCGTCGGACGGCGTGACCGTCGAGATCACCGACTCCGGCCTGGGGATCCCGGGCGAGTACCTCGCCGAGATCAACGAGACCCTGCGCTCCGGTGGCGACGTCACGCCCGACACCGCCCGGCGGATGGGACTCTTCGTGGTCAGCCGACTCGCCCGGCGGCACGGCATCGTGGCGTCGTTGCGCGGCAATGCCGGGAGCGGTACGACGGCCACGGTCGTGCTGCCGCTGTCGATCCTGCCCGACATGCAGCACGCCCAGCCGCCGCGGACCCCCGAGCCGGCACCCGAGACCATCGAGGCCCGCATCAACGGCGTGACCGGCCTGCCCCAGCGCCGGCAGGACTCCGACGTCGCACCCGCGCCCGCGCCGGTCCCGGTCGCCGCGGTCGAGGCCGTGGAGACCCCGGAGGTACTGAAGGCGCCGGAGGCGCCGGTGCAGGTCGTGCCGGACCCGGAGCTCGAGCCGGCCCACGAACCGGCCGCCGCCGTCGTGCCCCCGCCGCCGAGCCCCCCGGTCGCCCCGATCCTGGCCATCGTCGAGGAGCCGACGATCCCCGAGGCGCCGCTCGAGTACGACACCCCGATCTTCAAGTCGATGCGCTCGGCCTGGCTCAGCGCCGGTGGCACCGACGAGCCGTGGCAGTCCTCCGAGGTCGAAGCCGGGTGGGACCGCGCCGACGTCGTCGCCGAGGCGCCGACAGAGGTCACCCACACGCCCGCCGGGCTGCCCGTCCGCCGTCCCGGCAACCGGCTCGTCCCGGGCGGCGTCACCAAGCACGCGGGCTCGACCTCCCGCGACCCCGAAGCCGTCCGTGCCCGCCTCCAGGCGCACGCGGCCGGTGTCTCCCGCGGTCGCTCGGCCGCAGCCTCCACCCATGACCCTCAGCACACGGAAGCAGGCCCCGCATGACCGACATCAACGGACTCGTCGCCTCGCAGCACGATGAGCGCAACCTCGACTGGCTGGTGACCCGCTTCGTCACCGAGGTCACCGATGCCGCCCACGCCATCTTGGTGTCGGCCGACGGCCTCCTGATGGCCGCCAGCTCCAGCATCCCGCTCGACCGCGCCGAGCAGGTGGCCGCCGTGTCGTCCGGTCTCGCCAGCCTGGGGGTCGGGGCCGCACGTCTCTTCGACGGCGGCGCGGTGCTGCAGACGGTCGTGGAGATGGAGCACGGCTACCTGATGCTGATGAGCGTCGGTGACGGCTCCAACCTCGCCGTGCTCACGACCGAGGCCGCCGACATCGGCCAGGTCGGCTACGAGATGGCCCTGCTGGTCGAGCGCGTCGGTCAGATGGTGCAGGCCCAGGCCCGCGTCGCGACCGTGCGGGGCTGACCGTGGATGGTCATGTCGCCCGCTGATCGCGCCGTACCGGACGGCGAGCCCGTGTCGGCTGCCCGGTTCGTCCGGCCGTACACCATCACCGCCGGTCGTACCCGGGCGACCGTCGACCTCCCCATGGAGGCGATCCTGCGTCGCCACGAGACCGACACCCGCGCGGGCCTGAGCCCGGCCGCCGTCCGGATCCTCGGCATGTGCGACACCCGCTCCGTGGCCGAGGTCTCCGCCCTCGTCTCCATGCCGATCGGGGTCGTCCGTGTCCTCCTCAGCGACCTGGTCGAGCAGGGCAACGTCTCGGTCCAGGCCACCATCACCGAGAGCTCGTCGAGGGACGAGCGGCTCGAGCTCATCGAAAGGACTCTCCGTGGACTACGCAACTACTAGCGCCCAGCGCGCGGCTGCGTCGACGAAGATCGTCATCGCGGGTGGCTTCGGCGTGGGCAAGACGACGCTGGTCGGCTCCGTGTCCGAGATCGTGCCGTTGCGCACCGAGGCGCTGGTCACCAACGAGTCCGAGGGCGTCGACGACCTCGAGGCCGTGCCCACCAAGGCGACGACCACCGTGGCCATGGACTTCGGTCGGCTGACCCTGGCCGAGGACCTCGTGCTCTACCTCTTCGGCACGCCCGGCCAGCGCCGGTTCTGGTTCATGTGGGACGACCTGTGCCTGGGCGCCATCGGCGCGATCGTGCTGGTCGACACCGCGCGGCTCGACGACTCGTTCTCGCCGCTGGACTACTTCGAGTCCAAGGGGCTGCCCTTCATCGTGGCCGTCAACCAGTTCGAGGGCACCGAGAGGTACACCCTCGAGCAGGTGGCCCAGGCGCTGGCGCTGCCCGACGACGTACCGATCATCGACATCGATGCCCGCGACCGCGAGTCGGCCAAGAGGGCGCTGGTGCGGGTCACGGAATATGCCCTGCAGCGACTCACCGAGTCGCTCTCAGCGAAGGTGGTCTGAAATGTTGTCGCGTGCTGCCGCCGCCACCGTCGCAGCGCTGGTCGTGTCGTTCGGCGCGGCCGGCTGCGCCGCCCAGGAGGCCGCCTCCGCCGCGCCGGCCCCGACCCTCATGACGGAGGGCTCGCTCACGGTGTGCACCGACATGCCCTACGAGCCCTTCGAGTACGAGCTGGACGGCCAGCCGGCGGGCTTCGACGTCGACCTGGTCGCCGAGGTCGCGAAGCGGCTCGACGTGGAGTCGGCGATCGTCGACACCGACTTCGACGCCATCGCGTCCGGGGACGCGCTCAACTCCGGCGGCTGCGACCTGGCGATCTCAGCCATCACCATCACCGGCGACCGAGCGCGCGTGCTCGACTTCTCCAGCCCGTACTTCAACGCCTCGCAGGCGCTGGTGCTCGAGAAGGGCTCCACCGTGACCTCGCTGGCCGATCTGGGCGGCGCGAGGATCGGTGTGCAGGGCGGCACCACCGGCGAGCTCTACGTCACCGACAACGCCCCCGACAGCGCCGAGATCGTCTCCTTCGAGGACTCCGCCGACATGGATGCCGCGCTCAGGAAGGGCGCGGTCGACGCAGCTGTCTACGACAACACCGTCGTGGGCGACGTCGTGGCCGACAACCCGGCCGTCGCCGTGGCCGCGGAGTTCGACACCGGCGAGCAGTACGGCATGGCGGTGCGGAAGAACGGCAACGTCGAGCTGCTCCGGACCATCAACGACGTGCTGGCCGATCTCAAGGCGGAAGACGGATACGGCGAAATCTACGAAAAGTGGTTCGGGGCCGCGCCGAATACCCAAAACTAGGTACGCCTGCGATGGTTGCGGGGTTTTACCTGACATGCGAACCCGATCCGGGAGGATCCCCCATGCGTCGCACCCCCGTCCTCATCGCCCTCCTCGCGAGCCTTGCCGTGGCCGGCCCCGCGTACGCCGGAAAGGCCACGAACGGCCACGACGTCATCACGGGCAACGACAACGCCAACCGGATCGACGCCCTGCGCGGCCACGACCAGATCTACGGCCTCGGCGGCGACGACCTCATCATGGGACGCGCCGGCAACGACCTCGTCTACGCCGGCACGGGCAACGACCGGGTGAACGGCCAGGCCGGTGAAGACCGCCTCTACGGCGAGGACGGCAACGACCGGCTCCTCGGCAACAACGGCGGCGATCTCATCGACGGTGGTGCGGGTGACGACGCGCTGATCGGCGGGCCGGGCAACGACATGATGCTCGGCGGCCTGGGCAACGACTTCCTCTTCGGCGGTCCCGCCATCGACGTCGTGCTCGGCGGCGAGGGCAACGACCACGTCGCCGGCGGACCGGGCAACGACCACATCGACGGCGGCAACGGCGACGACGAGCTCGACGGCAGCCCGGGCGACGACCTCCTGATCGACGGCCCCGGCAACGACCAGGGCACCGGTGACGGCGGCGGCGACACGTTCTTCCTCGGGCCGGGCGTCGACGACGTGTACGGCGAGGAGGGCGACGACATCTTCTACCTCCTCAACGACGGCGACTACGACGAGATCTACTGCGACGACGGGTACGACCGGGTGATCTTCGTCGACAGCCGGGACCCCAACGACAAGGTCGGCAAGTTCCAGGCGAACGACTGCGAGTCCGTCACCGTGGGCCCCGCGCCTGCGGGCTGGCCCTACTGAGCGCTCAGGCCCTGCGGATCCGGATGGGTCCCTTCGCCGACTCGGGGTCGACGACCTGGTCGCCCTGGGTGACCCGGACCCGGCCGGACCTCACCAGCCTGCCCGCCGCCTGACGGGCCGGGTCCATCAGCTCACGCCAGTCGGTGTCGCTGCCGACGACGCGAGCCGCGTCCGACGGACAGATCGAGGCGTCCGGCCGACGCTGGGCGAGCAGGTCGAGGATGGCGGACTCCAGGCGCTGCTCGAGTGGCTCCACGACCACAGTGTGCCTGTCCTACGCCGAGACCGCCGCGCCGACCTCATCCCGCGGCATCGGCACCAGCACCAGGTCGGTGGCGAGGAAGACGGTCTCGCACGACAGGCCGACGTCGCGCGCGACGGCGTACAGGCACTCGGCCCAGGCGAGGTCGTCGTCGGTGGGACCGAAGTGGCCGGGGCGGGTGCGGAGGAACGCGAGGCGCCCGACGGTCACGGGGGCTTGGCCGACGAGCTCGGCGACGAAGTCGGGGAAGACGTGGCTGCGCTCGGGCGGCGGGACCTCGAACGCATCCTCCACCGAGATCACCTGGGTGGAGGCGCGCCCGTCGCCGTCGATCAGCATGATCCAGAAGGCGTGCGGTCGAGGCTCGTCGGGCGGCGCGATGATGCGCCACGCGCGCTCGAGGTCGAACTCGTTGCCGATGCGGGGTCGGTAGGGGCTCATGCCCTCACGGTGCCGCAGATCGCCGGACGGCCGGGGGAGTTATCCACAGTCGGCGAGCGCCGTGGTTGCCGCTGCCCGGGCCCGGGCAGGGTGTCCGCACGAACCCATGACGGGAGACACCATGACCACATCCCTCGAGCCGGTCGGCCGGCTTCGGGTGCACCCGCCGCTGAACTCCGAGGAGATGTCCTTCCTGGCCGGATTCAGCCGGGAGCCGCTCGCCCGGCACGACGGCGGTAGCGCGGCCGAGCCGGCGCCACGCGTGCGCCGCATCTGGCCGGGCCGACCGCGCGGCTGGAGTCCGTGGGTGTCGTGCACGGAGGGCTGTTGCCTGGTCATCCGCGACGGGGAGTCGGTGGAGACCGCGGCCTGCTGGCTGCGGTTCCTCGTGCACACGTTCCTGCGGCCCACGGCTCGCAGGGCGCGCCTGATCCGCCTGGGGCTGACGTTCGAGCACCAGGTGGAGGGGCGGGTATGGTTCGAGGCCGACGGCGACCGTTTCTACCTCGTGTCGGTACGGCGCAACCGGGTCCACGCCGACGCCGTGCTCCTGACCACGGGTCAGAGCAGGGAGCGGTAGATCTCCACGGTGCGGCCCGCGATCGAGTCCCAGCTGAAGTCGTCAATGGCCCGCTGCCGGCCTGCGCGACCCATCGTCGCGGCGCGGTCGGGATCGGCCACGACCTCGTTGAGCGCGGTGGCGAAGTCGGCGACGTACTGGTCGGGATCGAGGGGTGTCCCGGTGCCGTCGGAGGCCTGCTCGATGGGCACGAGCAGTCCGGTCTCCCCGGGTACGACGACCTCGGGGATGCCGCCGGTGGCGGTGGCGACGACCGCGGTCTCGCAGGCCATCGCCTCGAGGTTGACGATGCCGAGCGGCTCGTAGACCGACGGGCACGCGAACGCGGTCGCGGCCGACAGCAGCGCCACCACGTCGGGGCGGGGCAGCATCTCGCTGATCCACACGACGCCGGAGCGGGTGGCGGCCAGGTCGGCCACCAGGGCCTCCACCTCGGCCATGATCTCCGGGGTGTCGGGCGCGCCGGCGCAGAGCACGAGCTGGCAGTCGGGCGGCAGCTGGGCGGCGGCCCGGAGGAACAGCGGCAGCCCCTTCTGCCGGGTGATCCGGCCGACGAACACCACCGACGGGCGGTCCGGGTCGACACCGAGCTCGCGCACGCGATCGGGGTTGTGGACCGGCGACCACTCATCGGTGTCGATGCCGTTGTGCACGACCTGCACGCGGGCGGGGTCGACGTCGGGATAGCAGCGGAGCACGTCGTCGCGCATGGCCGCCGACACCGCGATCACGGTGGCCGCAGCCTCGTAGGAGGTGCGCTCGATCCACGACGACACGGCGTACCCGCCACCGAGCTGCTCGGCCTTCCACGGCCGCAACGGCTCGAGGGAGTGCGCGCTGATGACGTGCGGGATGCCGTGCAGCAGGCTCGCGACGTGCCCGGCGAAGTTGGCGTACCAGGTGTGCGAGTGCGCCACGTCGGCCCCTCCGCACGCGTCCGCGATGGCGAGGTCGACCCCCATGGTCCTCAGGGCTCCGTTGGCGTCGGCGAGCTCGCCGAGGTCGGCGTACGACGCGGTGCCGGCCTCGTCGCGGGGCGCGCCGAACGCATGCACCCGGGTCACGAGGTCGTCTCTTCGGCGCAGGGCTCGGGCCAGCTCGGCGACGTGCACGCCGGCGCCGCCGTACACCTCCGGTGGGTACTCCTTGCTCAACAGATCGACTCGCATAACAGCAACGTACTCGGACTCGCCCTCGACAAGTGAGGGTGTGAATGCCACGGTTTAGCAATGCAGCGAAAGAACGTACTCGCGATCGTGCTCGCCGGCGGCGAAGGCAAGCGGCTGATGCCGCTGACGGCCGACCGGGCCAAACCCGCGGTGCCGTTCGCCGGCATCTACCGGCTGATCGACTTCGCGCTGTCGAACGTCGTCAACAGCGGCTACCTCAAGGTCGTCGTGCTGACGCAGTACAAGTCGCACAGCCTGGACCGTCACGTCACGCAGACCTGGCGGATGTCGACGATGCTCGGCAACTACGTCGCGCCGGTCCCGGCGCAGCAGCGGGTCGGCAAGCACTGGTACCGCGGCAGCGCCGACGCGATCTTCCAGTCGCTGAACCTGATCCGCGACGACAAGCCCGACATCGTGGTGGTCGTGGGCGCCGACCACGTCTACCGCATGGACTTCAGCCAGATGGTCGACCAGCACATCGCGTCGGGCGCGCCGTGCTCGGTCGCGGCGATCCGACAGCCGATCGCCCTCGCCGACCAGTTCGGCGTGATCGACGTCGACCCGGCGGACACCTCGCGGATCCGCGCGTTCCTCGAGAAGCCGAAGGACCCGGTCGGCCTGCCCGACAGCCCCAACGAGGTGCTCGCCAGCATGGGCAACTACGTCTTCGACGCGCAGGCGCTGGTCGAGGCGGTGACCAGCGACTCCACGCTCGAGGGCTCCAAGCACGACATGGGCGGCGACATCGTGCCCGCGTTCGTGGACCAGGGGAAGGCGGGGGTCTACGACTTCAAGGACAACGACGTGCCCGGCGCGACCGACCGCGACCGCGGCTACTGGCGTGATGTCGGCACGCTCGCGTCGTACTACGACGCGCACATGGACGTCGTCTCGCCGCTGCCGGTCTTCAACCTCTACAACTTCGCGTGGCCGATCATGACGTCCTACGGGCCGCAGCCGCCCGTCAAGCTCGTGCGTGGAGGCGAGGGCCAGCAGGCGACGGCCGATTCGGCGGTGCTCTCGCCGGGGGTCGTCGTCACGGGCGGCGCCGTCAGCAAGTCCGTGCTCTCGCCGGCGGTGCGCGTCGAGGCGGGGTCCGAGGTGTCCGACTCGGTGCTGCTCAACGGTGTGCGGGTGGGCGCGGGCGCCGTCGTACGCAACGCCATCCTCGACAAGAACGTCATCGTGCCGCCCGGCGAGACCGTCGGCGTCGACCAGGAGCTGGACCGCTCGCGCGGCTTCCTCGTCGAGGGCGGGCTCACCGTGCTGGGCAAGGACCAGCAGTTCCCGGAGTAGGAGTTACCTCATCTGGGTGACGTCATCGAACACCTGTTCGATTACAGTGTCTGGATGAGCGCAGTCCTCGATCTCCACCCCGCCACCGGTCACCGGGTGCTGGCGGCTGCGGCGTCGATGCATGAGGTGCTCGACTCGGTCGGTGGGGTCGGTGGGGTCGGTGGGTCCGGGTTGACCGCCGGCGAGTACGCCGAGGCGCTGGTGTCGTGGGACCGGCTGAGCTCGCGGGTGGAGGCCATGAAGCTGATGCTCGTCGCGGCCGCCGACAGTGCCGGGGTGGCTGCGGAGACCGGGTTGGCTGACACGTCGGCCTGGTTGGCCCGAGCGACGCGCACCCCGTCCGCGGAGGCGGCCGGTCAGACGAGGCTGGCGCAGGTGCTCGACGCCGGACTGCCGCTGACCGGTGCGGCGTTGTCGCAGGGCGACGTGTCGCCTGCGCATGCTTCGGTGATCGCCCGCGCCGCCGACCAGCTCCCCGCTGGACTCACACCGGCGGAGACCTCGCTGGTCGAGGCGTCGCTGGTGGAGAAGGCCAAGCGGCTCGATCCCCGGCAGCTCCGCGTGGTCGCCCGACGGGCGGTCGAGGAGGTCAGGTCGCGCGCCGAGGCCGACGCCCACGAGGACGCGCTGCTGGCCGACGAGGAGAGCGGCGCCCGCGCCGCGACCCGGCTCACGTTGCACGACAACGACGACGGCACGGTGACCGGTCACTTCACCGTCCCCGGGCTGGCCGGCGCGGTGCTGCGCAGGGTGCTCGACGCGATGACCGCGCCACGCCGTGGTCGCCTCGGTGCCACCGATGCGCAGGCCGGTCCGCAGGGCCTGCGCCGCGACTGGGCCCACGAGCGCGGCCTCGCCCTCACCGACCTGCTCGAGCACCTGCCCACCGACCACCTGCACACCACGGTCGCCGCGACCGTGGTGGTCACCCTCGACCTCGACACCCTGACCGATCGCCTCGCCGCCGCCCGGCTCGACACCGGCGGCAGGATCTCTGCCGGCGACGCCCGCCGGCTCGCCTGCAACGCCGGCCTGGTGCCCGCCGTCCTCGGCACCGGCAGCGTCCCGCTCGACCTGGGCCGGACCGCCCGTCTGTTCTCCGACAAGCAACGAACCGCGTTGGCCACCCGCCACTCGACCTGCGGGGCAGACGGATGCCAACGCCCCTTCGCCTGGTGCGAGCTCCACCACCTGGTCCCGTGGTCGCGCGGGGGGCGCACCGACCTGGATCAGGCTGTCCCACTCTGCGCGTTCCACCACCAACGCATCCATGACAGCGCCTACCTCCACCAGCGACTGCCCGACGGCACCATCAGGTTCAGCAGGCGTGTCTGATCAGAGAAGACCCGCGGCGACGGCGGGCTCGGCGTACGCCGCGGCCAGCGTGTCGACGGTGTGGTGCGCGTTCAGGCCGCTGGGGTTCGGGACCACCCAGAGCTCGGCCCCGCCCAGGTCCTCGGGTTGCCGGCCGACAGTCGCCGAGCGATCACCGAACGCCTGCCGGTACGCCGTGATGCCGGCCACCGCGACCACCCGTGGTCTCCGCTTCGCGACGACGGAGACGAGGGCCCGGCTGCCCGTCCTCAGCTCGTCCGCGGTGAGCTCGTCGGCGCGGACGGTCGCTCGTCGTACGAGATTGGTGATGCCGATGCCGCGCTCCCGCAGGTAGTCGCGGTCGTCGTCGGTCATGCCCGCGGCCGGGTCGATCCGCCGATCGAGGATGCCGGCCTTCAGCAGCGCCGGGTAGAAGCGGTTCACCGGGTGCGCGAAGTGCGTCTGGGTGGCGGCGGTCCAGAGCCCCGGGTTGATGCCGACGAACAGCAGGCGCAGCCCCGGCCCGATCAGGTCGGGCACCTCTGCGCCGCGGAAGGACTCGAGCTCTGCGCGCGTGAAGCGAGGCATGCGGAGGAGGGTAGCCCGTCAGTTGACGAGCGTGGGCCTTGCTTCGAGCACGTCGAGGTCCTGGGCGGCGCCGGTCTTGGTGACGGTGCCGTCGACGGGTCCCTGGGCCTGGCCGTTGAGGGTCCAGGTGGCCGACCAGGTGATGTCGACGCTGACCTGCAGGTCGGTCGCGGTCTGGCGGTAGAGGTGGTTGATCAGGGTGGTGGGCTCGTCGCCCTCCTCGAACCTCTTGCCGGCGGTGCCGGTGGTCTGCTCGGTGCCGTCGCCGTGGTGCCAGCGGAACGTCGTCGGGGTCAGGGTGAAGACGACCTGCTGGCCGAGTACGTCGAGGGGCGGGGCCGTGTAGGTCTGCGCGGCGGTCGAGAAGATGGTCGGCAGGTTGACCAGGGTCTCGCCCTCGGGTGGTTGGACCACGATCACTGCCTCGGGGAGGAGGACCTTCTTGAGCTCGGCGCGGGGGTCGATGCTCGGGGTGTCGGTGGGTGGGATGTCGTCACCGGGACAGATGTTGACGCTCTCCTTGATTGTCCCACGAGCGTTCTCACCCACTTGTCCGGGACCGATCCGTCAGGACATCGAGCGACGTCCATGGCACGTGCCACGGCCGCCCAGGTGACGCATGCCTTCCCTTCGTTCCTCCAAGTCCCGGGGACTTGGCGGGTTGAGGCGCTGATGTCGACCGTGTCCCCTCTCCCTCGTCCCCGGCGCCTCCCACCCGTCTCAAGACGCCGCCGTCGTTGTCTCCCGTGGTGGTGACACTGGGAGGCGCAGTGGGTTGTTCCGCTGCCCTCGCCAGTGGCGCCGAGCCCCTGTTGCGGTCGCCGCCGTCAGCACGTTCAGGGCAGCGAGGAATATGCAGCGCGCCTCATGCGACGCCCATCTCGCCCACCTTGAAGCCACCGTCTTGTCCCAGGTCACGAGGACAGTCCAATCCTGGACGTTGGCATTGAAGTGCTGAGGGGAGGCCGACGGCGACTCCTGAGTGGTGTACGGAGCAGACGCGGTCTCTGATCAAAGCCGTCGAACGTTCGGATTCCTGTCGTCTGCTTGTCGCAAGCGTGACCTGGGCCTCCGAGATCGAATATCCGCCACCGAGCTGGCGTCCGCCGTTGTCGTAGAGGTCCCGCACGTAGTCGGCGCCGCTCGTGCAGAAGTCGCACCCCGCCAATGACGCAGCGCGCAACGACTTCACGTCCCCGGTCCTCTGCGCGTAGTTGATCAGGTCGTAGTAGTAGCGGATGAACGCCTCGGCCGCCGCTTCGTCCTTCCCCTCCGCCTCGGGCGGGAGCGTCGGCTCCACGGCAGGGTCGGTGGACGCTGAGGGCGCCGGCGTGCTGGGGGAGGACGCCGACGGCGGCGGCATCTTCGGCTGCGGGTCGTCACCGCAGCCCGCGAGCGCAAGG
The DNA here is from genome assembly GCA_963781515.1 of uncultured Actinomycetota bacterium. Taxonomy (GTDB): domain Bacteria; phylum Actinomycetota; class Actinomycetes; order Propionibacteriales; family Nocardioidaceae; genus Nocardioides. The sequence continues at coordinate 1,179,925 of CAWAGL010000008.1, read as the reverse complement.
GGCAGGACCAGCGCGGAGGCCACGGTCATGCGGAGCCGGATCATGGGTACCTGCTTCCCGAGAGTCAGACCAGCATCCTCACCATATGCACCGGAACCGGCTCGGTTAAACCACCCGGCGGCCGCCTGTGGACAACGCCGCTGTCGGGAACGCCAGGCAGGTCGCTAACGTCGGATCACCATGCGACGCACACTCGGAACCTCCAGCCTCGTCCTCGCCACCCTGCTCACCGTGGGTCTCAGCGCCTGCGGGCAGGACGCCGACGACACCGCCACCGACCCCGCCGGCGAGGCGACCTCCCAGTCGAGCGAGCCAACGACGGCACCCTCGGACGAGCCCTCGCCCGGGACCGAGGACGACGGCCCGGTGCCGTTCACCCAGGTCGCCCTGCTCACCAACACCGAGGAGGACGGCGTCGTCTCGACCACACCCGTGCCGCTCGACACCGAGGCGGCAGTGGCCGAGTTCGCCGATCAGTTCACCGGCGCCCGGATGGCCGAGGACATTCGCGCCGCGGTCGCGGGCGCACCCGACACCGACGCCGACCAGACGCTGGTCGGCGCCGTGCTCGTGATCGGCTGCGACCGTCCGGTCGACATCACGGTCGAGCGCGTCGACGGCGCCGTGGAGGTGTCTCCGGTGCTGGCGAAGCGTCAGGTGCAGTGCTTCGCGGCGCAGACCTCGGTGGCGATCCTCGTGGTCGACACCGCCGACCTCGGCCCGACCGTCAGCTGACTCAGTTGACGAGCGTGGGCCTGGCTTCGAGCACGTCGAGGTCCTGGGCGGCGCCGGTCTTGGTGACGGTGCCGTCGACGGGTCCCTGGGCCTGGCCGTTGAGGGTCCAGGTGGCCGACCAGGTGATGTCGACGCTGACCTGCAGGTCGGTCGCGGTCTCGCGGTAGAGGTGGTTGATCAGGGTGGTGGGCTCGTCGCCCTCCTCGAACCTTTTGCCGGCGGTGCCGGTGGTCTGCTCGGTGCCGTCGCCGTGGTGCCAGCGGAACGTCGTCGGGGTCAGGGTGAAGACGACCTGCTGGCCGAGTACGTCGAGGGGCGGGGCCGTGTAGGTCTGCGCGGCGGTCGAGAAGATGGTCGGCAGGTTGACGAGGGTCTCGCCCTCGGGTGGTTGGACCACGATCACTGCCTCGGGGAGGAGGACCTTCTTGAGCTCGGCGCGGGGGTCGATGCTCGGGGTGTCGGTGGGATCGGGGTCACCCGGACACTGTTCGTACTGATCCTTGACCTCGCCCTGGTATCTCTTCACCCACAGGTCAGGGATCGAGTTGTCGGCGCAGCGCTTGAGTTCGTGGCACGTAGTCGCTCCGCCCGTCTCGCAGGCCTTGCCGACCTTCGTCCATGTCCCGGGACTGGATGGCGAAGATGACTCGGTCGGACCTTCACGGTCCGTGGAGTCGCCGGGAACGCCGTCGTCGCTTCCCTTGGCAATGACTCCTCCCTCTCCGGTGCCGGTATCCGTGTGAGTGTCCCCATGATCGGCCGCGTGGGCCGCAACAGGGAAGGCCATCGTGAAGCCAAGGACCACGATCGCGAGAGACGGGAGTGATGTCCTCACCGGGTCTCCCAACTGGCGACCCGAAAGCCAGAGTCGCTGGTCAAGAGGCTCATGACGACTGCCTGCTTGCTCGAGTCATGCTCGATGGGCGACGACGTCGAGGTGGCGCGTTCGGTTGATGGGGCACTCGTCAGCTTCACCGTAGCCACGAAGGTCCGCACGCCCTCTCCCTGCGCGCCCCGACTGACCGCCACTTCGGTCACGGTGTAGGCGCCGCCACGCAGATATCCGCCCTTGCGATATGCCTTCTCGAAGTAGGACGCTGCCCGGCTACATGTGGTGCACGAGGGCAGTGCAACTTCGCTGAACGTCTGCGCGTCCCCTGTGGACTGGACGTAGTTGGCGAGATCCCAGTAATACCGAACGAACGCCTCCGCCGCCGCCTCGTCCTTCCCCTCCGCCTCGGGCGGGAGCGTCGGCTCCACGGCGGGGTCGGTCGACGTCGAGGGCGTCGGCGTGCTGGGGGAGGACGCCGACGGCGGCGGCATCTTCGGCTGCGGGTCGTCACCGCAGCCCGCGAGCGCAAGGGGCAGGACCAGCGCGGAGGCCACGGTGGTGCGGAGCCGGGTCATGGGCACCTGCTTCCCGAGAGTCAGACCGGTACGACCAGAATATGCACCGATCCGGGCCCGGCTAAACCGCTCGGCCGTCACCTGTGGACAACGCCCCGGTCTCGACCACACCCGTGCCGCTCGACACCGAGGCGGCCGGCGCCGGGAGCCCGGTCGACTCCCGGGCGTCCCGGATGCCCCCCGCCGACCTCGGCCCGACCGTCAGCTGACGGGGCGCGAGAAGATGCCGATGCCGTTGGGCACCAGTCGCTCGCGTCCGTCGGACGGCGAGTTGAGTACGGCGAGCTGGCCGTCGACGGTGTGTCCGGCCATGGTCGAGGAGCCACCGCCGTCGAGGTTGAGCGCGTTCTCCGCGCCCAGCGCCGTCATCATGTTGGCCAGCTCGACCATCGTGTAACCGCGGCTGAAGGACTGGCGTCCGTCGATCACCAGGATCAGCACGTGGCCGGTGTCGGCATCGATGCCGATCGCGGTCCGGGGGTGCATCTGCTTGTCGTCGACGACCACGCGCACGCCGTTGGTCAGCAACGGGCGGTCACCGCTGATGGCCATGGTCGGCGAGCCGGCGATCGACTCGACGACGGTGGCCTTCTCGCCCACCCTGACCTTCTTGAGCATCTTCGTGGCCCGGCCGCGGGCCACGAACACGAGCCCCTTGCCCTTGATCTTGTAGCCCTCGGAGACCTTCGTCTTGTTGGACCGCACGACGCCGCCCTTGAACGATGACCTCCCGCACTCGCTTCTGGCCGGCGGTGACCGACGAGCCCTGGGTCGGCCCCCACGTCTTGTCGAACACCCCGATGCCGTTGGCCTGGATGCTCGGTGAGTTGTGGTTGTTGAACTTGAGCTTGGGGTGCTGCTTCAGCTTGCCCTTGTAGGGCAGCTCGCCGACGTAGGGGTGCCCGACGGAGTCGACCCAGAACGAGCTGTTCCAGCCCTCCTTGGGTGCGTTGCGCATGCCCTTCTCGCGGTCCTTGCCGACGCCGAGGGGCGCACCGGTGTCGCCGATGTCGAAGAAGTCGCCGTTCACCGCGGCGACGGCACCCGACTTGGCGGTGAGCTCGCTGACGGGCTTGCGGACCGGCACCTTCGCGGGAGAGACGATGTCGAACTCGTTGGCGGGGTTGTTGATGTCGATGGTGAGGAGCTGGGCGCGGATCGGGCCGCGGGGGTCGATCTGGTCCCACCGACGGAAGTTGATGCCGGGCGCCATGTCCCAGGTCGTCTCGTTGAGGATCTGGGTCCGCACCCGGCCGGCGGGCAGCTCCGGCGCGATCGGGCCGGCCACTCCGTCGCTGCTGTGCCTGGGGTGCTGGACCGAACCGGTGCCGGGCGCCCGCTCGCCGGTGGCGGCGGGGGGCTGGGCAGCCGAGGTCGGGTCCGCCGACGAGGGCGCCGCGGCTCCGACCGACGCGACGACGCAGGCGGTCGTGGCCAGGCTGAGAGCGGGCAGGGCGAAGCGTGTGAAAGCAGGCATGCGCTCCAGAGTAAACAACCAGAGTGAAGTCTCCCGACAACCGATCGGCCGTGTCTGTGCGCCAGTAGGGTCACCGGGTGGACCAGCGGGCGTGGAACGTGTTCGTCGAGGGCGACAACCTCGACGTGCTCCCTACCGTGCCGCCGGGCTCGGTCGACCTCATCTACGTCGACCCGCCGTACAACACGGGCAATGACTTCGCCTACGCCGACCGCTACGGCGGGCACGCTGCCTGGACCGCGATGATGCGCCCCCGTCTCGAGGCGGCGCGCGACACGCTGGCCCCGACCGGCGCGATCTTCGTCAGCATCGACGACAACGAGGTGGCGCACCTGCGCCTGCTGATGGACGACGTGTTCGGCGAGGCCAACTTCCTCACCCAGGTCGTCGTCAACCTCAACCCGAAGGGCCGCCAGCTCGGCGGCGGGTTCGCCACCAGCCACGAGTACCTCCTCGCGTTCGCCCGCGACGCTCGGCACTGCGTCCTCGACGCCAGCACCACCGACACCGTCGACCCCGCCGACTTCCCCGAGGCCGCGCCCGACGGCCGGCGCTTCCGCCACCTCCCGCTGCGCAACACCAACAAGAAGTTCAACCCGGTCACCGCGCGCACCCTGCACTTCCCCGTGTACGGCGACCCGCAGGCCGGATCGGTGGCGACCCAGCCGTTCGAAGGGGGCCAGGAGGTCTGGCCGGTGTTCGGCGACGGGAAGCCCGCCGTGTGGCGGTGGTCGCGGCCACTGATCGACCAGCGACCCGACGACCTCGTGTGCCGCACCATTCGGGGCAGGCAGGGCGAGCGGGTCGACGTCTTCCAGCGTGACTGGCTGCACGACGGCCGCCGGAAGAAGCTGAACACCATCTGGCTCGCCCAGGAGGTCGGCTCCACGGACACCGCCGTGGCCGAGCTCAAGGAGATCGTCGGCCACGTCTTCGAGTCGCCCAAGCCGACCGGCCTGATCCGCCGGATCCTCGGCACGATGCCGGCCGACGCGACCGTGCTCGACTTCTTCGCCGGCAGCGGCACCACCGGGCATGCCGTCGCGCTCGCGAATGCCGCCGACGGCGGCACCCGACAGTGCATCTCGATCGAGATCGGGCAGCCGACCCGGCCGGGCTCCAACGCCGAGATCGCCGGGCTGGCCACGGTCGCGGACATCACCCGTGCGCGGCTCCGCGCCGTCGACGTACTGCTGGGTGGGGGCCTCGTCGAGGCGTGCGACAAGATGCCCACATGACCTCTGACTCCCGCGTCGCCCTCGTCACCGGTGCCTCCAGCGGCATCGGTGAGCAGACCGTGCTCGCCCTCCTCGCGGCCGGCTTCCGGGTGTACGCCGTGGCTCGCCGCACCGACCGGATGACCGCCCTGGTCGAGAAGGGCGCCACGGCGTTCGCGATGGACGTCACCGACGACGACTCGATGGTTGCCGGGATCGAGCGGGTCGTCGCGGAGACCGGACGCCTCGACGTGCTCGTGAACAACGCCGGCTACGGCTCGTACGGGGCCCTCGAGGACGTGCCGATCGACGAGGCGCGGCGGCAGTTCGAGGTGAACGTGTTCGGGCTGGCGCGGCTCACCCAGCTGGCCCTGCCGCACATGCGTGCGCGGGGCGCCGGCCGGATCATCAACGTGTCGTCGATCGGCGGGAAGGTCTACGAGCCGCTGGGAGGGTGGTACCACGCCACGAAGTTCGCCGTGGAGGGCCTCAGCGACAGCCTGCGCATCGAGCTCGCGCCGCACGGCATAGACGTCGTCATCATCGAGCCCGGCCCGATCCGGACCGAGTGGAACGCCATCTCCCGCGAGAGTCTCACCGAGACCTCGGCGGGCGGCGCCTACGACGTGCAGGCCGGCCGCGTCCGCCGCACCATGGAGCGGGGGGACGGCAAGATGGCGAGCCCGCCGAAGGTCGTGGCCGCCAAGATCCTCAAGGCGGCGACGACGGCGAAGCCCAGGGCGCGCTACCCGGTGGGCCGCGGCGCCGGCACCGTCATACGGGCGCGCAGGGTCCTGCCGGACGCAGCCATGGACTTCCTGATCCGGCGGATGTACGGCTGACGCTCTGTGGGCGACGGGCACTGCGCTGAACTGCCCGTTTGTGCCTGGCATGCTGGACGCCTCAGACGCCGGCGGCCTTCTCCAGCGCCTTGAGCTCGTCGTCGAGGTAGGTCAGCAGGCGCTGGAGGTGCGGCACGGTGCGGCGGCAGCCGGTGAGGCCGAAGCACATCAGGCCGTCGTAGGACGAGCAGGTGATGTTGAGCGCCATCCCGTTGATCGGGATCGACAGGGGATAGCTGCCGACCAGCTGTGCGCCGTTGAAGTACTGCGTGGCGCGTGGCCCGGGCACGTTGCTGATGATCACGTTGTACGGCGGTCGCATGATGCCCTGCATCCGCAGCATGGGCGTCAGGATCGCCGGAGCCTGACCGATCGCGCTCATCGCGAGGATCTGCATCGGCGTCATCGACGACAACGCCTCCTTGCCGTCCTTCATCGACGCGTGCACCGAGCGCAACCGGGCGGCCGGGTCGGCGAGCTCGGTGCCCATCTTGACCATGATCGAGCCGACCGCGTTGCCGCCCTCGGCCGACGGGATCTGCGACTGCTTCGCGTTCAGCCCGATCGGCACCATCGCCACCAGGCTCTCGTCGGGCAGCTCGTCGAAGTCGAGGAGGTAGGACCGCAACGCCCCCGCACACATCGCGATCACGACGTCGTTGATGGTGGTGCCGGTGGCCTTGCCCACTCCTCGGATCCGCTCGATCGGCCAGTCCTGCGCGGCGAACCGGCGCGAGCCGCTGATCTGTTGGTTGAGCATCGTGCGCGGTGCGTAGAGCGACAGCGCCGAGGTCTCGTTGCGCACGCTCTTGGTGAGGGTCTTGATCAGGGCGCCCGGCATGCCGGCGGCCTCGGCGGTGATGCCGAGCGCCGTACGGAAGGCGCTCAGGGGCACGTCCGCGGCGGCGGGGGTGTCGCGCACGGGCCTCTCGCGGTAGCCCCAGGGCGGCTGCATGCCCCGCTTGTCGGGGTCCGGTGAGAGGGAGCTCGCCATCAGCCGGGTCGCGGACACGCCGTCGACCAGGGCGTGGTGGATCTTGGTGTAGAGCGCCATCCGGCCGTCGCGCAGGCCCTCGATGACGTGCGCCTCCCACAACGGCCGGTCCCACGCGAGCCGGGTGCTGTGCAGGCGGCTGCACAGCTCGAGCAGCTCACGGACGCGGCCGGGCCTGGGCAGGGCGCTGTGCCGGACGTGGTGCTCGATGTCGAACTGCTCGTCCTGCGCCCACACGAGCTGACCGGCGGTGCGCGTGGAGCGGTGCGGGTGGCGCAGGAAGAGCGGCGCGATCCGCTCGGTGCTGATCATGTGCTCGTAGAGCTCGCGACCGTAGTTGCGCCCGGCGCCCTCCGGCTTGCGGAACAGCTGCAGCCCCCCGACGTGCATCGGCATGGAGCGGTTCTCGGTCATCAGGAACCCCACGCCGGTGGGATCGATGGGTGTCACCATCTGGTGATCCTCGCGTCCGCGCCGCCGCGCCACAAGGGAGGGTCCGCGTCTGGCACCATCACGACCATGGAGGCGACGCCGCTGGACCGGGCCTGGACCCGAAGCCGCACCTCCGTGCGGACCCGCATCGACCGCTGGAAGTCCAAGCGCTTCCAGATCGCGCAGTGCGCGCTGGCGGCCGGGGTCGCCTGGTTCATCGCCGCCGACCTGCTCGGTCACCAGAGCCCGTTCTTCGCCCCGATCGCGGCCGTGGTGAGTCTCGGCACGTCGTACGGGCAGCGGTTGCGCCGGGTCCTCGAGGTCACCATCGGAGTCGCGGTCGGCGTGCTGCTCGCGGACCTGCTCGTGTCGTTCGTCGGCAGCGGCGCGTGGCAGCTCGCCCTGATCGTGTCGCTGGCCATGTCGACGGCGTTCCTGCTCGACGGTGGTCAGCTGTTCGTCACCCAGGCGGCGGTGCAGTCGATCGTCGTCAGCACCCTGCTGCCCGACCCCGGCATGGGCCTGATCCGCTGGACCGACGCGCTGATCGGCGGTGCCGTGGCCCTGGTGGCGGCGACCGTGGTGCCCGCCGCGCCGTTGCGACGACCACGTGAGCAGGCGGCCGTGGTGGTGCGCAAGGTGGCCGAGCTGCTGCGCGCCGCCGCAGACGTGATGCTCGAGGGAGAGGTCGATCACGCGCTCGACGTGCTCGCTGACGCGCGCGCCACCGACTACCTCATCAACGAGCTGCGGTCGGCCGCCGACGAGGGGCTGTCCGTGGTCGCGTCGTCGCCGTTCCGGGTGCGCCACAAGGGGCACGTACGCCGGATGGCCGACCTCGTCGACCCGCTCGACCGGTCGCTGCGCTCGACTCGGGTGCTGGTGCGGCAGGCGGCGGTCACGGCCTACCACCGGCTGCCGGTGCCGGGCTCCTACGTCATCCTCGCGCGCGATCTGGCCGCCGCCGCCGACCAGGCCGCCGACGAGCTCTCGGCCGACCGGATGGCCGAGGTCGCCCGGCCCGCCCTCCTCGAGGTCGGCCAGGCCACCGGACAGGTCGAGCGCACCGACGTCCTCGCCGCGGAGGTGATCCTGGCTCAGCTGCGGTCGGTGATCGCGGACCTGCTCCTGCTGACCGGGATGGATCCGCTCGAGGCATCCGACGCGCTGCCCCCGCCTCGATGACGCCGTTCGTGCTGCACGTCGACATGGACCAGTTCATCGCGGCGGTCGAGGTGCTGCGGCGCCCGGAGCTCGCCGGACTGCCGGTCATCGTGGGCGGTCGCGGCGACCCGACGGAGCGGGCGGTCGTGTCGACGGCCTCCTACGAGGCGCGCACGTACGGCGTCGGCTCGGGCATGCCGCTGCGGGTCGCCGCGCGGAAGTGCCCCGACGCGGTGATCCTTCCCGTCGACCACGCGGCGTACGACGCGGTCTCGGCGGTCGTGATGGCGACCCTCACGTCGATGACGTGGGACGGCGACCCGGTCGTCGTGGAGGTGCTGGGCTGGGACGAGGCGTTCGTCGCCGCCCGGCCCCCGGTGGACACGAGCGGCCGCGACCCGTTCGAGTTCGCCCGGCAGGTCCGCGAGCAGGTGCTGGCCGCGACCGGGCTGCACTGCTCGGTCGGCATCGGCGACAACAAGCTGCAGGCGAAGATCGCCACCGACTTCGGGAAGCCGCGCGGCGCCTACCGGATCAGCAGCGAGACGTGGTTCGACGAGATGGGCGGTCGGCCGGTGACCGCATTGTGGGGCGTCGGCAAGAAGACGGCCAAGCGGCTGGAGCCCTTCGGCATCCAGACCGTGGCGCAGCTGGCCCAGACCGACGTGGACGTGCTCGCCGCCGGGCTCGGACCGACGATGGGCCCGTGGTTCCACCGCCTCGGCCGGGGCGCCGACAGCAGCCCGGTCAGTGACGAGCCGTGGGTGCCGCGGGCGCACGGCCGCGAGGAGACCTACCAGCGCGACCTCGAGTGGCCCGAGATCCCGGCCGCCCTGCGCGAGCTGACGGCCCGGGTGGTCGCCGACATCGACCGCGAGGGCCGGCCGGCGGCGCGGGTGCACATCAAGGTGCGCTACCCGAACTTCTTCACGGTCACCCGGGTCCGGACGCTCAAGGAGGCCTCGAACGACCCGGTCGCGCTGGGCGAGGTCGCTGTCGGGCTGCTCGAACGGGTCGAGCAGGACAGACCCGTCCGGCTCCTCGGCGTACGCCTGGAGATGGTGCCTCCGGAGGGCGGCTACTGAGCAGATACCGTCGGCTCCGATGAGCGACATCAAGCAACTCAACCTCACCATCGACCTGTGCCTGCGCATCGGCGAGGTGCTCCTGTCCTCCGGCGCGGGCGCGGCCGACGTCACGGCCACGATGGGCTCCGTCGCACGGCACCTCGGCATGCGCAACCCGGAGATCGACGTCACCTTCACCTCGCTGGCGATGAGCCACCAGTACGACGAGGAGGAGCCCGCGCTGTCGATGATCCGCAACGTCAAGCAGCGCGACCTCGACTACGGCGACCTCACCGCCGTCGACCACCTGGTGCGCGACATCCTCGACGACCAGGCCGACGTCTACCTCGCGCGCAACCGGATGGCCACGATCGTCTCGATCGGCCACCCGACGAACCGCTGGCTGGTCACCCTCGCGTGGGGCGTCATGTGCGCCAGCGTCGCGGTCTTCCTCGGCGGCGGCCCGGCGGTCGCCGGCATCGCCAGCCTGGCCGCGATGAGCATCGACCGGCTCCAGCTCACGATGTCGCGACGGCGGTTGCCGGGGTTCTACCAGCAGATCGCCGGGGGCGTGGTCGCGACGCTGTTCGCGCTCGGCGCCGCAGCCTCCGAGATCGATGTGGACCCGTCGCTGGTCGTCACGGCCAACATCGTCATGCTGCTGGCCGGCGTGGGCTTCATGGGGGCCATCCAGGACGCGCTCACGGGCTTCTACGTCACCAGTGGCGCGCGGCTGATCGAGGCACTGCTCGCGACCGCCGGCATCATCGCCGGGGTCAGCGGCGGGCTGTCGCTCGGTGAGGCCATCGGCGTCGACGTGGGCCGGCTGGAGCCCGGCTACTCCGGCTGGGAGGCGACGTGGGTGCTGGTGCTCGGCTCGGCCCTCTGCGCCGCCGCGTTCGCGTTCGCGTCGTACTCACCGATGCGGGCGCTGCTGCCCATCGCCGCGGTCGCCGCACTGGGTGCGGCGACCTTCCGGCTCGTGGACGAGGCCGGCTTCGGGCGCACGTGGGGTGCCGGCACCGCGGCGTTCGCGGTCGGGCTGGTGGCCTACTTCGTCGCCGGCCGGATCCGGGTGCCGCCACTGGTGATCGTGGTGTCGGCGGTCGTGCCGCTGCTGCCCGGGCTCTCGATCTATCGCGGTCTGTCGCTGCTCGCGGAGGACGACGCGCTGGTGTCGCTCGGGCTGCTCGCCATGGTGACCGCCGCCGGCGTCGCGATCGCGCTGGCGTCGGGAGTCATCCTCGGCGAGTACGTCGCCCAGCCGCTGAGGCGGGAGGCCCGGCGGCTCGAGGACCGGCTGTCGGGGCCACGTCTGGTCGGCCCGTTGAGAGCCCGCACCAAGCGCTGACCTGGGACCCGAGGGGGATAGTCCGGTGCAGATTTGCTGTCCCGGGGCGCCCTGACGACAAATCTGCCCCGGACTATCCCGCGAGGGTGGGGAGGCGGGCGAGCCAGGGGAGATGCGAACCGTCGTACGGCGCGAGCGCGTCGCGGACGGCCGCGTGCACGTGGTCGCAGCTGGCGCAGGCGGCGCGCACCAGCTCCTCGGGGTAGCCGTAGGCCACGCGGTGCTGGGCGAACTCGTCCTCGTCGTCGACCCAGACGCGGCCGTTGGCTCCGCGCACGATGTCGAGGTCGAGGTCGATCGAGCGCAGTACCGCACCGTCCCAGACCGGCGGCGTCGCGATGTCGACGTACACCTGGACCGGCCCGCCGGCGGCATGGAACGCCGCCATCCAGCCGCGCTCGGCCAGGTCCGGGTGCGGGATGAGCCCGACCTGGTCGTACGGCGCGACGTACTCGGCGCCGGGGCGGAAGAAGTGGGTGCCCTGCGGGAAGCCGATCCAGTCGCCGTGGTCATCGGCACCGAGGTAGACGCCGGGGTAGACCCAGTGCGGCTGGTCGCCCCACTTCGTGATCTCGATGCGGACGGCGGCGCCGGGGGAGAGGGTCACCCGGGCAGGCTACGTCCGGGAGCCACCGCGCGGGGGCGCGACGCGGCGGGACATCCGGGCGACGACGTCCTGGTAGCGCGACCCGGTGAGTCGCGCGAAGTGGTGCAGCAGGTGGGCGTCGAGGCCGACGAGCACGCGCGCCTTGCCCGTGAGCGCACCGTCGAGGATGATCCTGGCCGCCTTGTCCGGCGTCATGCGGGCCAGCTTCTGCTCGAAGAGGCGGTCGAGGGCGTCGGTGTCCTCGCCGGCGTTCTTGCGGCCGTTGCGGGAGATGCCGGTCTTGACGCCGCCGGGGTGCACGCAGGTGACGGTGACCGGGTGGCCGGCCACCAGCATCTCCTCGCGGATCGCCTCGGTGAAGCCGCGGACGGCGTACTTGGTGGCGTTGTACGCCGACTGGCCGGGCACCGACATCAGGCCGAAGAGCGACGAGACGTTGACGAGCGCGCCGTCGCCGGAGGCGATCAGGTGGGGGAGGAACTCCTTGGTGCCGTGCACCACGCCCATGAGGTTGATGCCGACGATCCAGTCGAAGTCGTCGTACGTCATGTGCTCGAAGTCGCCGGTGGCGGTGACGCCGGCGTTGTTGACGACCATGTCGACGCGGCCGAACTGGTCGGCCACGGCCGCCGCCCACGCGGACATCGCCGCGCGGTCGGAGACGTCGACGACGTCGCTGCGCACCTCGCGGGCACCCGAGCCCTTGACCAGGTCGACGGTCCCGGCGAGGCCGTCGGCGTTCCAGTCGGAGACGGCCAGCAGCGCGCCGCCCCGGGCGGCCCGGACGGCGATCTCCCGGCCCATGCCGGAGCCGGCGCCGGTGACGACGACGACCTTGTCGGTGAGGCTCCTGCGGCTCATGTCGTCGCACCTTCAGTGGAGTCGTCGTGAGCTCGTTCGACCATCGGGGCCACGTCGTAGGCGCCGACGTCGAAGGTGGCGAGCAGCCTGCGGAAGGTGTACGTCGTGCGTGGCCACAGGGTGGTGTTGCGACCGTGGGCGTCGAGGTACCAGCTGGAGCATCCGCCGGTGCTCCAGACGGTACGCCGCATCCGCCGCTGAAGGTCGTGGTTCCACGCGTCCTGCACGTCCCGCCTCGGCTCGACGGCGCCGTAGTGGTTGACCCGCATCACGCGGATCGCGTCCATCACGTAGGCCAGCTGCGACTCGATCATGAACACCATCGAGCTGTGACCGAGGCCGGTGTTGGCGCCGACGAGCTGGAAGAGGTTCGGGAAGCCGTGCACCGTGGTGCCCTTGTAGCTGGCGGTCCCGTGCTCGGCCCCGACCTCGGCAAGCGTGCGGCCGTGGCGGCCGACGATGTGCTGGGCGATCGGCTGCTCGGTGGTGTGGAACCCGGTCGCGACGACGATCACGTCGACGGGTCGCTCGATGCCGTCGCTGGTGACCACGGCGTTGCCGGTGACCTTGACGATCCGGTCGGTCACCAGGTCGACGTGGTCGGCGGCGAGAGCCGGGTAGTAGGTGTTGGAGAGCAGGATGCGCTTGCAGCCGACGGCGAAGTCGGGCGTGACGCGCTCCCGCAGGGCGGGGTCGTCGATGCCCTTCCTGATGTTGCCCAGGGCCAGGAGCTTCGCCGGGGTCAACAGCCTCCGCTGGAACGTGAAGCCGGGCACGTAGAGCTCGCGACCCCAGTAGATCGCGGTCCGGTAGGCCCTCATCAGCGCCGGCAGGCGCCGGAAAGCGAACCGCTCGAGCCGCGTGTAGGCCCGGTCGTGGCGCGGCACGACGTACGGCGCGGTGCGCTGGTAGACGTCGACGTGACCCGCGACCTCGGCGAGCGCGGGAATGATCTGGATCGCCGAGGCGCCGGTGCCGATCACGGCCACCTGCTTGCCGGCCAGGTCGACGCCATGGTCCCAGCGCGCGGAGTGGAAGATCTCGCCGGCGAACGTGTCGATGCCGTCGATGGCGGGCAGCCTGGGCTCCGACAGCCCACCCGACCCGCTGATGATCGTGGTCGCGGTCAGGTCTCCGCGGTCGGTGGACACCCGCCACAGCTGGGCGGTGTCATCCCAGCGCGCCTCGCGCATCGTCGTACCGAGGTGGAAGCGGTCGAGGGTGCCGGACTCCTCGGCGACGCGTCGCAGGTAGGCGTGGATCTCCGGCTGCGGCGAGAACGACATCGACCAGTCGGGGTTGGGTGCGAAGGAGAACGAGTAGAGCTGGCTGGGCACGTCGCAGGCGGCGCCGGGGTAGGTGTTGGCGCGCCAGGTGCCGCCGATGTCGTCGTCCTTGTCGATGACGACGAAGTCGTGCTCGCCCGCCTCGCTGAGCTTGATCGCGGCGCCCAGCCCGGCGAAGCCGGCACCGATGACGAGGTGCCGGACATGCCGGGGGAGGCTGCGCTGCTGAGCGGACATGCCACCACGCTAGGTGCTGGCGACCACGCGCGGCCAGTACCGACACCACTGCTGTCGGCTCTTTTATTTGTCGAAAGGACAAGTTAAAGTCGCGAGATGGCCAGGTTCAGCAGCGACTACCCCATCTTCTACGTCACCGTGGACGTGGCGATCCTGACGGTGCACGCCGACGAGCTCCAGGTGCTCCTGGTGAAGCGCCGCAACGAGCCGTACGCCGGCAAGCTGGCCCTGCCCGGCGGCTTCGTCGACCCGGACGAGGACCTGCCCGAGGCCGCGCGCCGCGAGCTGCGGGAGGAGACCGGCCTGACCGACGTGGTCTTCGAGCAGCTCGCGTCGTACGGCGCTCCCGGGCGCGACCCCCGCGGTCGCATCGTCAGCGTCGCCCACCTGGCGATCCTGCCGGAGCCCGTGACGGCCCGTGCGGGCGACGACGCGAGCGAGGCCGGCTGGCATGCCGTCGAGCCGCTGCTGCGCAGCCGTTCGCGCCTCGGCTTCGACCACAAGCTGATCCTCACCGATGCCGTCGAGAGGGTGCGCACGAAGCTGGAGCGCACCACGCTGGCGACGTCGTTCATGGGAGACGAGTTCACGCTGTCGGACCTGCGCTCGGTCTACGAGGTGGTGTGGGGGCACCCCCTCGACCCCGGCAACTTCCAGCGCAAGGTCACCAGGACCGAGGACTTCGTCACCGAGACGGGACGCATGCGTCCGTCGCAGGGGCCGGGTCGTCCTGCGGGGCTGTTCCGCGCGCGGAGGTCGGGGATCCATCCGCTGAGCATCCCGATCGCGCGGCCCCAGTAGCTCGGAAGATCCACAGCCGCATGGCGAGGAAACGGCAGGCCGTGGCGACCAGGTTGGCGGCGGTGAGCACGGCGACCTCCCAGGTGGGGTGCGCCGAGCCGCCCAGTCGGTCGAGCAGCCACAGGCTGCCGCTGGTGAGGGCCAGCCCGAACGCGAAGACGGCCAGTCCCTGGAGCTGGTGTCGTGCGGCGCTGCCACGGCCGCGCACGCCGAAGGTGAACCGGCGGTTCGCTGCGGTGTTGGCGATCGCCGTCGCCAGCAGCGCCAGCAGGTTCGCAGCCTGGCCCGCCATCACCTGCCGCAGCAGGAGGTAGAGCACCGCGTAGGCCACGGTGCTCAGCACCCCGACCCCGGCGAAGAGCACGAGCTGGGCTCCCGGCCGGCCGGCGGCCCGCGCCGTACCCAGCGTGGCCCGCACGGACTCGAGGGGCAGCCGGCCGGTGAGCAGGGACCAGCCCAGGCGGCGCATGCCGCGGAGGTCGTCGAGAGCGGTGCGTACGACGTCGACGCTCGACTCCGGGTCGTCGACCCAGTCGACGGGCACCTCGTGGATGCGCAGCCCCGAGCGCTCGGCGAGCACCAGGAGCTCGGTGTCGAAGAACCACGTGTCGTCCTCGACGAGCGGCAGCAGGACGGAGGCCACGTCGCGCCGGATCGCCTTGAACCCGCACTGCGCATCGCTGAAGCCGGTGCGCAGCGTCGAGCGGAGCAGCACGTTGTAGGACCGCGACACGATCTCTCGACGGGGGCCACGGGTCACCCGTGAGCCCCTCGACAGCCTCGAGCCGATGGCCAGGTCGGAGTGCCCGCTGAGCAGCGGCGCGACGAGGGGCAGCAGTGCGTTGAGATCGGTGGAGAGGTCGACGTCCATGTAGGCCAGCACGTCGGCCGACGAGGCCGCCCACACCTGCTTGAGCGCCCGGCCGCGGCCCTTCTCGGCCATCGTCACCACGCGGACCGTGGGGTGCTCGTGGGCCAGCCGGTGAGCGACCAGCGGCGTCGCGTCGGTCGACGCGTTGTCGGCGATGGTGACCTGCCACGTCCAGGGCAGGGCCGCGAGATGCTGCGTCAGGTCGGCGATCGCCCGCGGGAGGGCGACCGCCTCGTTGTGCACGGGGATCACGATCTCGAGGGTGGGCGTCGGCTCCAGGACCTCCACGGCACTCACCGGACACCCGCGCTCAGGTCGTAGACGGTGACGCCGTCGACCGACTGCGCCGCGAAGCTCTCGGCCACCCAGGTGGCGATCTCCGACGAGCCCCCGTCGCGTCCGCCCGGCGAACCGCCGCCGCCTTCGATGAACCAGTGGATCTCGCCGTTCGCGACGTACTGCTGGAACTGGGCGAGGGTCGGGCTCGGGTCGCTGCCGTTGAAGCCGCCGACCGCCATGACCGGCAGCTCGCTGGCCAGCTGGTAGCCGGAGGCGGAGTTGCTGCCCACCGCCGCTGCCGCCCAGGTGAACGACGTCGCGTCCTCCTGGAGCAGGGCGGTGATCGCGTCGGTCGACTCGCTGCCGTCGAGGAGGCCGCCGACACCTCCGGCGGCGCCGCCCGGGCCGCCGGCGCCGCCGCGCGTGCCAGCGGTGCCGGCGGTGACCGGCCCGGCTGTGGGCAGCGAGCCGGTGTGCGGCGTCGCAGCGGTCGAGAGGGAGTACGCCGCGGGGCCGGCGAGCGCGGCCACCAGTGCGGCCACGACCACGGCGTGCGTCGCGTGGCGGGGGAGGTGCCGGACACCCACCAGGAGGAGTGCTGAGGCGAAGCCGACGGTGGCGACGGCGTACTTCAGCCAGGGCTGCCAGTCGCTGCGGGCCAGGAGCACGAACGCCCACGACGTGGTCAGCGCGGCGACGAGCCCCAGCAGGCCGGAGACCCAGAGGGACGACCGGTGACGCCAGAGGACGACGGCACCGATGCCGACCAGGGCCGCGATCGCAGGTGCCAGCGCGACCGTGTAGTAGGAGTGGAAGATGCCGGCCATCAGGCTGAACGTCAGCCCGGTGACGAGCAGCCAGCCGAGCCACAGCGTCAGGGCCGCCTGGACGAGCCGGTGCCCACGCGCGAACCACAGGGCGGCGACCCCCAGCACCAGCGCCGCCGGGATCAACCACGCGACCTGGGTGCCGATCTCGGAGCCGAACATCCGCCCGAGACCGGTCTCGCCCCAGCCGCCGCCGCCGCCGACGGAGCCGGTCTCGTCACCGCTGAGCCGACCGAGGCCGTTGTAGCCGAGGGTCAGCTCGAGGATCGAGTTGCCCTGGGAGCCGCCGATGTACGGTCGGGCCGCTGCCGGCCAGAGCTCGACGATCGCGATCCACCAGCCGCCGGCCAGCAGCATCGAGGCGAAGGCGACGAGCAGGTGGCCGAGACGCTTCCGCAGCGGCACCACCGCGAAGACGACGTAGACCAGGGCGAGCGCGGGCAGCACCAGGAACGCCTGGAGCATCTTGGTGAGGAAGCCGAGTCCGACGAGCGCACCACCCAGCGCCAGCCACCGCACCGCGTGCGGGCTCTCGAGAGCACGCAGGGTCGCGGCGGCGGCGCCGACGAGCAGCAGCACCAGCAGCGCGTCCGGGTTGTTGAACCGGAACATCAGCGTCGCCACCGGGGTCAGCGCCAGCACGCCGCCGGCCAGCAGCCCGGCGACCGCCGACCCCGTCGTACGACGCACCGTGTGGTGCAGGAGCGCCACGGTCGCCACCCCGGCCAGCGCCTGCGGCGCCAGGATGCTCCACGACGACAGCCCGAACAGCCGCACCGACAGGGCCATCGGCCACAACGCCAACGGCGTCTTGTCGACGGTGATCGAGTTGGCGGCGTCGGAGGAGCCGAAGAAGAACGCCTGCCACGACTCCGAGCCGGCCTGGGCGGCGGCGGAGTAGAACGAGTTGGCCCAGCCGGACTCGCCGAGACCCCAGAGGTAGAGCGCACCGGTGCCGAGCAGGAGCGTGACGAGCGCTATCCGCTCGACCGGCTGGGGGTGCCGGCGGACGGTGCCGGTCGGTCGGGTCACCCGACGCGGAGCGGGGGTCTCGCGCCGGGTGACGTCGTGGGCGGTCCGGGAGATGAGGCTCTGGGTCGTCATGCACCCAACCTCGGGGCCCGGGCTGGGCGTGCCCCCGGGTGCGACTGTCAGACGGCTGTGAGGTCCGGCAGCGAGACCGTGACCGTGGTGTCACCCGGCCGGCTGGCCAGCGCGACGGTGCCGCCGTGTGCCTCCACGATCGCCTTCACCAGGGCGAGGCCGAGCCCGGCCCCGCGATCTGGTCCGCGGGTGCGCGCGACGTCCGCGCGGGCGAACCGCTCGAACGCCTCCTCCACCAGCTCGGGCGAGAACCCCGGCCCGTCGTCGTGCACGGCGATCTGCCCGGCCCGCGCGCGCACGGTGACGGTGGTGCCCGCGGGGGTGTACTTGCGCGCGTTCGTCAGCAGGTTCATCACCACCTGGTGCAGCCGTTGCTCGTCGCCGGTGACCTCCACGACGTCGGCGGGCAGGTCCAGGCGCCACCGGTGGGCGGGGGACAGCACGCGCGCGTCGGAGACGGCCTCGACCAGGAGGCGGGTCAGGTCGACGGTCGCCGACGCGAGCGGCCGGCCGGCATCGAGCCGGGCGAGCAGCAGGAGGTCCTCCACGAGGGAGGTCATCCGCAGCGTCTCGCCCTCGACCTTGCCCAGCGCCACCTCGGTCTGGGCCGGATGGCGACGGGCCAGCTCGGCGTAGCCCTGGATCGTCGCGAGCGGGGTGCGCAGCTCGTGCGACGCGTCGGCGACGAACTGCCGCACCTGCTGCTCGCTGCGGTGCCGGGACTCCAGCGACGACTCGACGTGCGAGAGCAGGGTGTTGAGGGCGGCGCCGACCTGCCCGACCTCGGTGCGCTCGTCGGTGAGGTGGTCGGGCACCCGCTCCGACAGGTCGATGTCGCCGGTGGCGAGGGGGAGCGCGGCGACGCTGTGGGCGGTGGCGGCGACCTCGCGCAGCGGCGCGAGCTGGCGGCGTACGACGACCAGGGCGCCGCCGGCGGCGAGGAGCCCACCCAAGGCGATGAACAGGATCTCGTAGCCGACCAGCGACGCGACCGCCTCGCCCACCTCCTCGTCGGGCAGGCCGACCACGAACCTGTCGGCACCGGCGTCGACCGCCCGCACGCGGTAGCTGCCGAGCGCGGCGAGCCGGATGCCCCGGATGCCGTCGGACGGCTCGACCGAGGACAGCTCGTCGAGCACCGCCGTCGAGAGCGCCCTGTTGCTGTCGGGTCCGCGACCCGAGCGCACGCCGGACGGCTGGCCGGTGTCGGGCAGCCGCGCGATGACCGTGTCGGGCTCGATGTTGCCCAGTGCGAAGCCTCGGCCTCGGCCGTCGTCGGCGCCGGAGAAGGGCGGACGGCGCAGAGTCTCGCCCAGCTGCGCGTCGACCTGCGCGGTGAGCCGGTTCCGCATGGCGAGCGTGGCGGCCGCGCCGATGAGGATCGACACGACGACCACCAGCGTGACGGAGGTGAGCACCAGCCGTGAGGTCAGCGACGCGAAGCGGTCGCGCATCAGCCCACCGGCTTCAGGACGTATCCCGCGCCTCGCATGGTGTGGATCATCGGCTCGTGACCGGCGTCGATCTTCTTGCGCAGGTAGGAGACGTAGAGCTCGACGACGTTGGCCTGACCGCCGAAGTCGTAGTTCCAGACCCGGTCGAGGATCTGTGCCTTGCTCAGCACCCGGCGCGGGTTGCGCATGAAGAAGCGCAGCAGCTCGAACTCGGTCGCGGTCAGGCTGACCTCGTCGCCGCCGCGGTGCACCTCGCGACTGTCCTCGTCCATCGTCAGGTCACCGACGGTGAGCACGTTGTTGGCGCTGCTCGCCCGGGCGCCCGAGCGGCGCATCAGCGCACGCAGCCGCGCGACGACCTCCTCGAGCGAGAACGGCTTGGTGACGTAGTCGTCGCCGCCGGCGGTCAGCCCAGCCACCCGGTCCTCGACGGCGTCCTTCGCGGTCAGGAACAGCACGGGCACCTCGGCTGACGAGGCGCGCATCCGGCGCAGCACCTCGAGCCCGTCGAAGTCGGGCAGCATCACGTCGAGCACGACGGCGTCGGGCTGGAAGTCCTTGGCCGTGGAGACGGCCTTCGACCCGGTGTGGGCCATCCGCACCTCCCAGCCCTCGTAGCGCAGTGCCATCGAGAGCAGCTCGGCGATGTTGACCTCGTCGTCGACGACCAGCACCCGGACCGGGGCGCCGTCGGGCCTGGTGAGTTCCATGCGCCGTACTCTGCCGTGACTTCCTGTGCGTTCGCTGTGGGCTCTCTGTGGGGGTGGTCAGGAGTTCGCGGCGCCGGGCTGGCCCGGCGGCAGCTGCACCTGACCGCCGCGACCGGGGCCCGGGCCGCCGAGCTGGCCGGGGCGGCTGTCGTCGGCTCCGTCGGTCACCGCGCCGAGGGCGACCCCTCCGGCTCCGCCGAGCACGACGGAGGCGAGGGCCACCGCGGCCACACCGCGGAGCCCGAGGGTGCGGTCACGCAAGGAACGGCGTACGGGGGTCTGCTCGTCTGGGATGTCAGTCATGGAATGGAGCGTGCCCGCGCCCGCTGTGCGCGGCCTGTGCGCGGGCGATGAGGTGGCTGCGGGGTGGTCAGGCCGGCTCACATGGGGCAGGGTCGAGCCACGACCCGGCCCGACTCGGAGGGCCGGGGCCATCTCGGGAGTCCCACATGCGCCTTCTCCGCGCGCTCGTCCTGCCCCTCCTCGCCGCCGTCCTGATCGCTGCGACGCTGACCTCCGCACCGGCCCAGGCGGCCAGTGCCTACCCGATCACCAAGCAGGGCATGCCACGCAGCGGCAACGCGATGACGGTGCAGTACCTGCTGACCGCCCGCGGCTACCCCACCACCGCCGACGGCGACTTCGGGCCGGGCACCGCCACCAGCGTCACGTCGTTCCAGGACTCCCGCGGCCTGGGCGCGGACGGGATCGTCGGCAACGACACCTGGACGGCGCTCGTCGTACCCGTCGCCCAGGGCTCGACCGACACCAATGCCACCAAGGCGGCCCAGACGCAGCTCAACAAGTACGGCGGCAACCTGGTCGTCGACGGTGTCTTCGGCGCCGGCACGCGTGCGTCCGTCGTGGCGTTCCAGAACAGCCGTGGCCTGCCCGCGACCGGCTCGGTCGACGCCGCGACGTGGCGTGAGCTGGTCGGCTACAGCCAGACCTACGACCAGACGCTCTGCTACGTCACGGGCGGCTCGTCCGCAGGCAGCCTGATCACCGCGCAGGTCGACAACACCCGACGCATCATCGCGGCCACCCAGGGTGCCGGCGGCAACCGCAACGCGCAGATCATCGCGCT
The DNA here is from genome assembly GCA_963781515.1 of uncultured Actinomycetota bacterium. Taxonomy (GTDB): domain Bacteria; phylum Actinomycetota; class Actinomycetes; order Propionibacteriales; family Nocardioidaceae; genus Nocardioides. Next base: position 1,159,115 of record CAWAGL010000008.1, on the reverse strand, counting down.
GATGACGGCGATGCAGGAGTCGCGGCTGTGCAACATCCAGTTCGGCGACCGCGACTCGCTCGGCCTCTTCCAGCAGCGCGTCAGCCAGGGCTGGTGTCCCGGCAGCGTCGCCTGCGTCGACCCGGCCACGTCCACCCAGGGCTTCCTCGGCGTCTCGGCGTCGACCGGCAACCGCGGCCTGTTCGACGTGTCGGGCTGGGAGTCGATGTCCAAGACCCTCGCCGCCGACGCCGTCCAGCGCTCCTGCTGCCCCAACGCCTACGCGCAGTGGGAGTCGATGGCCACCACGCTGGTGGACACGTACGGCGGCTGACGCGACCGAGCCGGGCTCGGTGAAATCGGGTTGTCGTCGTACGCGACAATGGGCGGGCTGTGAAGATCACCTACCCCGCCGAGCTGCCCGTCAGCCAGCGCCGCGACGACATCGCCGCCGCGATCCGTGACCACCAGGTCGTCATCGTCGCGGGTGAGACCGGGTCCGGGAAGACGACCCAGCTGCCGAAGATCTGCCTCGAGCTGGGCCGAGGCACCGACAAGCTGATCGGCCACACCCAGCCCCGCCGGATCGCCGCGCGCTCGGTGGCCGAGCGGATCGCCGAGGAGCTCGGCACGCAGCTCGGCGACCTGGTCGGCTACCAGGTGCGGTTCACCGACCGCACCTCCCGCGACAGCCGGATCAAGCTGATGACCGACGGCATCCTGCTGGCCGAGCTGCAGCGCGACCGGCAGCTGCGCAAGTACGACACGATCATCATCGACGAGGCGCACGAGCGCAGCCTCAACATCGACTTCCTGCTGGGCTACCTCAAGCGGCTGCTTCCGAAGCGGCCCGACCTCAAGCTGATCATCACCTCCGCCACCATCGACGTGGAGCGGTTCGCCGAGCACTTCGACGCACCGGTGGTCGAGGTGTCCGGGCGCACCTACCCGGTCGAGGTCCGCTACCGCCCCCTCCTCGAGCTGTCCGACGAGGACGACGAGGGCGAGGCCGTCATGCGCGACCAGACCGAGGCGATCGTCGACGCCGTGCGGGAGCTGTCCGGCGAGGGGCCCGGTGACGTGCTCGTGTTCCTGCCCGGCGAGCGCGAGATCCGCGACACCGCCGACGCGCTCTCCGAGCTGCCGTCGACGCCGGGCCGCCAGTGGGAGATCGTCCCGCTGTTCAGCCGGTTGTCGGCCGCCGAGCAGCACCGCGTCTTCTCGTCCCACCCGGCCACCGTGCGCCGCGTCGTACTCTCCACCAACGTCGCGGAGACCTCGCTCACCGTGCCGGGCATCCGGTACGTCGTCGACTCCGGCGTCGCGCGCATCAGCCGCTACTCCGTGCGCACCAAGGTGCAGCGGCTCCCGGTCGAGCCGATCAGCCAGGCGTCGGCCAACCAGCGGTCCGGCCGGTGCGGCCGAGTCGCCGCGGGCATCGCGATCCGGCTCTACTCGGAGGAGGACTTCGAGGCCCGGCCGGAGTTCACCGACCCGGAGATCCTGCGCACCAACCTCGCCTCGGTGATCTTGCAGATGACCTCGCTGGGGCTGGGCGACGTCGCCCGCTTCCCGTTCGTGGAGCCGCCCGACAAGCGCAACGTCTCCGCCGGCGTGCAGCTGCTGGAGGAGCTCGGCGCGCTGGACGGCGACCAGCGACTCACCCAGCTCGGCCGTCGGCTGGCCCGGCTCCCGATCGACCCGCGGCTCGGCCGGATGGTGCTCGAGGCCGAGCGGCTGGGCTGTGTGCGCGAGGTCGTGGTCATCGCAGCGGCCCTGAGCCTCCAGGACCCCCGCGAGCGACCCGTGGAGATGCGGGCGCAGGCAGACCAGCAGCATGCGCGGTTCCGGGCCGAGGGCAGCGACTTCCTGACCTGGCTCAACCTGTGGCGGCACCTCAAGGAGCAGCAGGGCGAGCTGTCGTCGAGCGCGTTCCGGCGGATGTGCAAGCGGGAGTACCTCAACTACCTGCGGGTCCGGGAGTGGCAGGACTTCGAGTCGCAGCTGCGCCGGGTCTGCAAGGAGATGAGGATCGACGCCGGGCAGCCGGCCGACACCCCCGACGCGGACGGCATCCACCAGGCGCTGCTCTCCGGGCTGCTCAGCCACATCGGGGCGCTCGAGGAGCGCGTCTCGACCGGCTCGACGGCCGGGCGGAAGCCGGGGGAGCGGCGGGCCATGCGGGAGTACCTCGGTGCGCGCGGCGCGAGGTTCGCGATCTTCCCCGGCTCCGGCCTGAAGGGCAGCACCCCGGCGTTCGTGATGGCCGGCGAGCTGGTCGAGACGACGCGGCTGTGGGCGAGGCAGAACGCGGCCATCAAGCCCGAGTGGGCCGAGCGGCTGGCCGGCGACCTGGTCCGGCGCACCTGGAGCGAGCCGCACTGGTCGAAGAAGCGTGCGGCGGTGATGGCCCACGAGAAGGTCACGCTGTACGGCGTCCCGCTGGTCGCCGACCGGCTGGTGAACTTCGGCCGGGTCGACCCCGACCTCGCGCGCGAGCTCTTCATCCGGCACGCGCTGGTCTACGGCGAGTGGCACACCCGGCACCGGTTCTACGACGAGAACCGCGCTCTCCTCGCCGAGGCCGAGGAGCTCGAGCACCGCGCCCGGCGCCGCGACATCGTCGTCGACGAGCACACGCTGTTCGACTTCTACGACGCCCGCGTGGGCAAGGAGGTCGTGAGCGGAGCCCACTTCGACCAGTGGTGGAAGCAGGAGCGCCGGGTGCGACCCGAGCTGCTGACCTTCGACCTCGACATGCTCACCCGCGAGCAGGCCGGCGAGGTCGCCGGCCAGGACTTCCCGACCGTGTGGCAGGGCAGCTCCGAGGGGCTGAGCTTCCCGATCAGCTACCACTTCGAGCCGGGCTCGAGCGACGACGGCCTCACCATCGACGTACCCGTCGCGACCCTCAACCGGGTCGAGGCCGACGACTTCTCCTGGGTGGTGCCGGGACTGCGCGAGGAGCTCGTGGTCAGCCTGGTGCGCAGCCTGCCGAAGAGCCTGCGCGTGCACTTCGTGCCGGCGCCCAACACGGCGCGTGACTTCCTGGCGAAGGTGCCGGCCGGCGAGGAGCCGCTGATCGAGGCGCTCGAACGCCACCTCCGCTCGACCACCGGGGTCTTCGTGCCGCGCGAGGCATGGGACTGGGCCAAGGTGCCCGAGCACCTGCGGCCGACCTTCCGGGTCGTCGACGAGAGCGGCTCGGAGGCCGCCCGCGGCAAGGACCTCGAGGCGCTCAAGGAGCCGCTCCGGCCGACGTTCGTGCAGGCGATGGCCGAGGTCGCCGCCGACGCGGGTGTCACCGCCACCGGGCAGACCACCTGGACGTTCGGCGGCGTGGAGACGTCGTTCACGCAGCGTCGCGCCGGCCACGAGGTGCTCGCGTTCCCCGGCCTGGTCGACGAGGGCACGACCGTGGGCCTGGGCATCTTCGGCTCCCAGGAGGAGGCCGAGTCGCGGCACCGGCTGGGCGTGCGCCGGCTGCTCCTGCTCGACCTCGCCCGCGCCGGCAACCCGGTCGCGCGCATCGTCGACGAGCTCGACAACGCCGAGAAGCTCGGCCTCGCCGGGTCGCCGTACCCCACCGTCGCGGAGCTGCTGGAGGACTGCCGGGCCGCCGTGGTCGGCGACGTCGTCGACGCTCGGCCGGTGGCACGCGACGAGCAGGCGTACGCCGCGCTGCTGGCCGCCGCCGGCGACGACCTCGAGTCTCGGCTGCGCGCCACCATGCACGACGTGATGCGGGTGCTCGACGCGTGGCGGCGCACCGACCGCACCCTCAGCGGCCGTGCCGACCTGATGACGCTGCCGGCGCTGACCGACATGCAGGCCCAGCTCGGGCGCCTCGTCCGCCGCGGCTTCGTGGGGGAGGCCGGGGCAGCCCAGGTGCGGCAGTTCCCGCGCTACCTCGCCGCGATCGAGCACCGGCGCACGCGGCTCGACGAGCAGGTCGCGCGGGACCGCCAGCTGATGGACCAGATCACCGACCTGCAAGCAGCGCTGCTGCACCAGCTCGACGCGCTGCCTCCAGGTCGCCCACCCAGCCCGAAGCAGCGCTCCGCGCGCTGGCTGCTCGAGGAGTACCGCGTCTCCCTGTGGGCCCAGCAGCTCGGCACCGCCCAGCCGGTGAGCGACCAGCGGATCCGCAAGGCGCTCGCCTGACCGGACGGCATCGCCCGAAGTCCGGATCCCGTCGGGCAGGCGAACTAGGGTGGCGGTCATGCGCCAGCACCACCGACCGCTGACCCCGGGGGCCGGCTTCTTCGACGAGATCGAGTCGGGCGACGACCCGGCGATCCTGCAGGAGGCCGCCGACCGCGCCGCGACGCTGCTGGTGCGCGGAGCCCGCGGCAGCGACGACGCCGACATCGTCGAGCGGGTGCTCCACCTCGCCGAGACCCAGGGCCTCGAGACGCTGGCCGAGCTGTGGGCCGGGTCGCCGGCCGACTCGCTGGCCGGCTCGCTGTGGCGGCTCTACGTCATGCGCGCCTGGGTGTACGCCGACCCGGCAGGTGTCGCGGCGCAGTACGAGGCCGGCCGGGCCCGTGCGCAGGTGGCGCGCGTGGTGGCGGGCGTGGCCGACCCGCCCGGTCCCGACGAGATGAGGGCGATGGCCGACGCCGTGCTCCGCGGCATCACGGTCGGCGACTTCGCCGACGTCCTGCTCCGGGCGTCCGCCTTCGCCCGCGTGGTCGCGACGGGCCGCGCCAGCCTCGAGGCTCCGCACGACCAGACCGTGAGGATGCTCACGCTGGCCGAGCAGCTCGAGTCGGCCGGCCACCTCGAACTGCGCCACGAGCTGGCCTGACCACCTACACTCACCTATGTGGTGCGTCGGGCTGTGGCAGCCCCGGGTCCCAAAATGTGCCGCTTAGAGCGGCCACGCGCCGTGAGGCGCTCCCGGTCCGGCGCACCTCTCACCTCTTCCCACCCTGACCTCAGGCGGCCTGTCCGCCACCCCGTGTGACCTGCGTCCTGCCGCTGGGAATGCGCCTGCGGCGGCTGCGCGCGGGTCGCTAGGGTGGGCGCAGTCCCCAGCAGATCCAAGGAGCGCCCGCATGCATCGACGCCGTCCGGTCCGGGCTGCCGCACTCGGGTTGGCGGCCTGCCTGATCCCGGCGCTCGTGGCCTGTCAGGGCGGCCAGCAGGCCCGTCCCGCGTCCTCGGAGAGCCCGTCGTCGGCCGACACCTCCGCGGCCACCGAGCCGGGCCCGGTGTCCCTCGGGGTCTACGGGCACGAGGACGAGCTCGACGCCTTCCAGGCGATCGTGGACGACTACAACGCGACCTCGCAGACCGGGCAGATCGAGCTGGAGATGTGGCGCGACCACGCCGGCGCCGTGCAGGGCGTCGAGGACGGCGTCCAGCCCGACGTCTTCATGATCTCGCGCCGCGACCTGCCCGGCCTGCTGGCGCGCGACGCGCTGCGGCCGGTCGACGAGCTGCTCGATGAGCGCGGCGTCGACTTCGGAGACGGCTTCTCCCGTGACGCCGTCGAGGCGTTCGGCATCGACTCGCGTCTGCAGTGCATGGCCTACTCGGTCTCCCCGACGGTGATGTACATCAACACCGACCTCGTCGACTTCGAGAAGATGAGGCGGCGCGGGATCGACATCCCCACCCGGGAGCCCCGCGACTCCTGGAACCTCGCCGAGTTCACCGCCGCGGCCGAGTTCGCCTCGCGACCGGCCCGAGGCACCCGGGGCTTCTACGTCGAGCCGAGCCTGCGCGGGCTCGCGCCGTACATCTACTCCGGCGGCGGTCAGGTCTTCGACGACGCCGACGACCCCACGTCGCTGGCCTTCTCGAGCGGCGATACCCGCGGCGCCCTGGAGCGCAGCCTCGCGGTGCTGCGCGACGCCCAGCTCACGCTCACCGAGAAGCAGCTCGAGAAGGCGACCCCGTTGGAGTGGTTCGAGCGCGGCAAGCTCGGCATCCTCGCCGGCGAGCGCGACCTCGTGCCCGTCCTGCGTGGCGTCACGGAGCTCCCGTTCGACGTCATCTCGATGCCGAGGATCGACTCGGCCGCCACGGTGGGCGACACCACCGGGCTGTGCATGTCCGCCGACGCCGAGGACCCTCAGGCCGCGGCCGACGTGATCGCCGAGCTGGTGTCCAACGAGGCGGTCGAGAAGGTCGTCGCCGCCGGCTACATGGTCCCGGCCAACAGCTCGGTCGCCAGCTCCGAGAAGTTCCTGCAGTCCAACCGTGAGCCGTTCTCGTCCTTCGTCTTCAACTCCGCGATCCGCGGCATGGTCATCCCGCCGCTGCTGGACGACGGCCAGAAGCTCGAGAACGCGGTGACCGACCTGATCCACCAGCTGCTGACCTCGCCCGGCCAGCTCGACCTCGACGCGATCACCGACCAGATCGACGAGGTGTCGCGACCGATCCTCGACCCCGACTACGTCCCGGACACCGAGTCGCCGTCGACCTCGCCGTCGGAGCCGACGTCGTCGGAGTCGTCTGACTGACTCCGCTCGTCGGCGCCGAGGACGGCGTCGACCAGCAGTGGGGTGACCAGGTCGGTCTGCCACGGCCGGGCGCCGTACGACGAGAGCTGGGCGGCGAGCGCCTCGGCCAGCTCTCCGGCGTCGCGGGTGGCAGGAGGCGCCCACATGGCGCGGCGCAGGTAGTCGGGGGTGAGCAGGTTCTCGACCGGCACCGCGAGCTCCTCGGAGATCGCCAGCATGGCGGCGCGGGCGAGCTGGAAGCGGATGGCGGCGACCGGGTCCCGCTCGGCCCAGGTGCGCGGGTGCGGCGGACCGTCGCCGCGGGGCGCCTTGGTGGGCAGGTCGTCCTCGGCCATCGCGGCGACCTCGGCGAGCGCAGCCAGCCACTGGCGGGAGTAGCGCTCGGCCCCCCGGCCGTGGAAGCCCTTGGTGCGCAGCAGGGCGCCCTTCTCGGTGGGCATCGCCGTGGCGGCAGCGACGATCGCGGCGTCCGGGATGATCCGGCCCGGCGTCACGTCGCGCTCGGCCGCGATGCGGTCCCGCGTCTCCCACATCGCCCGGGCGGCGCCCAGGGCGCGACGTCCGCGCAGCCGGTGCACGCCGCTGGTGCGCCGCCAGGCGTCGACGCGGACCGTCGGCTCGAAGTCGAGCAGGTGGTCGAACTCCTGGCGCGCCCACTCGGTCTTGCCGGCCTGCTCGAGCCTCTCGATCATGTGGTCGCGCAGCTCGAGGAGCACTTCGACGTCGAGGGCGGCGTACTCGAGCCACGACGTCGGCAGCGGCCGGGTCGACCAGTCGGCGGCGGAGTGCTCCTTGCGCATCCGCTGGCCGAGGATCTCCTCGACCAGGGTCGCGAGGCCCACCCGCGGATAGCCCAGCAGCCGGCCGGCCAGCTCGGTGTCGAACAGCGCGGCCGGCTCGAGGCCGACCTCGCGCAGGCAGGCCAGGTCCTGGGTGGCGGCGTGCAGGATCCACTCCGTGCCGGTGAGCGCGCCCTGCAGCATCGGCAGGTGGGAGTCGAAGGCGATCGGGTCGATCAGCCAGGTGCCGGCGCCCTCGCGACGCAGCTGGATCAGGTAGGCGCGGGCGGAGTAGCGGTAGCCCGAGGCGCGCTCGGCGTCGATCGCAACGGGTCCGGTGGCGGTGGCCAGCGCCGCGCAGGCCTGCTCGAGGAGCTCGGGGGTGTCGACGATCGGGGTCAGGCCGTCCCGCAGGAGCAGCAGCGGAGCCGGCGGCGCCTCGGGGGACTCGTCGGGCTCCGGGGACTCGTCGGGCTCGGGAGACTCGTCGGTGGTCGGCTCGGGGGGCATCGGGTCAGCGGCCGCGCTGCCCGCGGCGGCTCGGCATGGCAGTCACGCCCTCGGGCACGGGAGGCAGGCCGACCGCCGTGCAGAGGAGCTCGCCCCAGGCCTCGACGTGCGGGGTGAGGTCGGGGGTGCCCCCGGTCGCGGGGTCGGTCGCGGAGTCGGGGGGCAGCGGGGTCCAGGACGCGCGGATCTCCACCTGCGCGGTGCCCTCCTCGTCGGCCATGCCGCCGAAGCTCTCGGTGGCCACCCGGGTGACGGTGCCGGAGGCGGCCGCCCACTGGGCACCGTGCGCGTCGAGCGCCTCGGTCAGCCAGGTCCAGCCGACCTCGCCCAGCATCGGGTCGGTGATCAGCTCGGGGTCGATGTCGGCGCGGGCGTAGGCCACGCACCGGAACGTGCCCTGCCAGGCGTCGTTGCCGGCCGGGTCGTGGAGCAGGATGATCCGACCGGTGCCGAGGTCGACGTCATCGACGGTGACGTCGGCGCTGAGCGCGAACGAGTGCGGGGCGATGCGCTGCGGGGCCGGCATCTCCTCGCAGAGGATCTCCGGGCGCAGCGGCGCCGCACGCATCGCGGCAACTGCCGCCAGGAACTCCGGGGGCGGGGAACCCGCGCCCGTGCCCGGGCGTGTCTCTTCACGGACAGCCATGGCTCCACAGTAGGTCGCCGGGCGGGCCGTCGATATGCCAACACGCCGCCTGACCTGCGAGGATTCACGGGTGAGTCCCTCGCCTGCCGCCGCCGACAGTGTCCTGCTCCGTGCCGCCCGCGGGGAGCCGGTCTCGCACACCCCCGTGTGGTTCATGCGCCAGGCCGGCCGCTCGTTGCCGGAGTACCTCAAGGTGCGCGAGGGCGTCGCCATGCTCGACTCCTGCATGGACCCGGCCCTCGTCGTCGAGATCACGCTGCAGCCCGTCCGCCGGTACGGCGTCGACGCGGCCATCTTCTTCTCCGACATCGTGCTCCCGCTCAAGGCGGTGGGCGTCGACCTGGACATCAAGCCCGGCGTCGGACCGGTCGTCGCCGCGCCGGTGCGCACCCTCGCCGACGTCGCGGCCATCCCCGACCTCACCCCCGACCACGTCCCCTTCATCACCCAGGCCGTGCAGGGGCTGGTGGGCGAGCTGGGCGCGACGCCCCTGATCGGGTTCGCGGGCGCGCCGTTCACCGTCGCGTCGTACCTCGTCGAAGGTGGGCCGTCCAAGGAGCACGCGAAGACCAAGGCGATGATGTTCGGCGCTCCCGACGTGTGGGACGCGCTGATGCGCAAGATCGCGGACATGTCCGCGGCGTACCTGAAGGTGCAGGTCGACGCCGGCGCCTCCGCCGTCCAGCTCTTCGACTCCTGGGCCGGTGCGCTCACCCCCGCCGACTACGCCGAGCACGTGATGCCGCACTCCGCCCGGGTGCTGGCCGCGGCCGGTGAGCTCGGGGTCCCGCGCATCCACTTCGGCGTCGGCACCACCAACCTGCTCGGTCTGATGGGCGACGCCGGCGCCGACGTCGTCGGCGTCGACTGGCGCACCCCGCTGGCCGACGCGCTGCCGCTGGTCGGCGACAGGGCCGTCCAGGGCAACCTCGACCCGACCCTGGTCTTCGCGCCGACCGACGTGATGCTGGCCCGGGCCGGCGAGATCATCGACGCCGGCCGGGCCGCCAAGGGTCACATCTTCAACCTCGGCCACGGCGTCATCCCGTCGACCGACCCCGACCAGCTGGCCCGGCTGACGGAGTTCGTGCAGTCCTACCCGCTGGGATAGTCCAGTCGCGAGATGTCGCTCCTCCGGCTCCCTGACGACAAGTTGCGACTTGACTATCCGGGCTCGACCTGACGCGGGGTACGGCGAGCGGCGTACCGCCGGAGGGCCAGCCACAGCGGGACGCCGAGCAGGCCGAGCGCGGCCGCGAAGGGGAGCAGCGCGCCGGTGACGGTGGCCAGACCGGTGACGAAGGTGGCCAGCGCCGACCAGCCGCCCCTGAGGCCGGCGAGGAAGCCGGCCGGCCCGTCGTCCTGGCTGGGCTTGCCGGCCCCGGCACGGTCGATGTGGACGGTGATCGTCGACATGCTCGTCTGGTCGGCGAGGTAGGCCTGCTGCTGCTTGAGCGAGTCCAGGTCGGCCTGGCGGCGGGTCAGCTCGGCCTCGACGGCGACCACGTCGCGCAGCGAGCCGGCGCTGTCGAGCAGCACCTCGATCCGGCGCAGGCTGCGCTCCTGGGCGCGGACCCGCACGCCGTTGTCGATGACCTGGGTGGTGACGTCCTCGGCGGTGCGGCTGGAGTTCTCGAGGGTGCCGGTCTTCTCCAGGGCGGTCATCGTCTCGCCGAAGTCCTCACTGGGCACCCGCAGCTCGAGCCGTGACCAGGTCATCTCGCCGTCGTCGCTGGTCTGGGTCTCCTCGCCGGTGATCTCGCCCTGACGGGTGTCGACGACCTTCTGCACCTCGTTGCGGGCGCCCTGCACGTCCTTGCTGCGCAGCGACACCGTGCCGACCGAGATGATCGAACGGGCCTGTACGGCGGCCCGCGCGGGCGCCCCACTGTCGCCGCCGCCCGACTCGGACGACTTCTCGGGGAGGCCCTGCGCGTCGGGGGCCGAGGGCTCGGCGGACACGGCGGAGTCGGCGGATGAGTCGTCGCCGCCCGACGAGCCGCAGCCGGAGAGACCGAGGGCCAGGACGATCGCGATGCCGGCGAGCAGGGCCGGTGCCCGGGATGAGGTCAACATGTCGCTGGGACGCCACGGGGGAGGGGCCGGTTCCCTCCGCCGGCCGGATGCGTGAGCCCGCAACCGAATCGTGATGTGGGCGCCGGGCGCCGGCTGTGCTGTGCGAGGCTGGCCGGCGTGACCGCCGACCGACTGCGCATCGTCGTGGTCGGTGGCGGGATCGCCGGCCTGACCGCCGCCCACCTGCTCGGCGTCGACCACGACGTGCTGCTGCTCGAGGGGTCACCCGTCGTCGGCGGCAAGCTCCGGCTGGCCGAGGTCGCCGGGGTGACGGTGGACGTCGGCGCCGAGGCGATGCTGAACCGTCGTCCCGAAGGCGTCGAGCTGGCCCGCGGGCTCGGGCTGCCCGTCGTACACCCCACGCGCGCGACGTCTCGGGTCTGGAGCCGCGGTGCGCTGCGTCCGCTGCCGCGATCGCTGATGGGCGTGCCGTTCGACCTCGACGAGCTCGCCGCCTCGGGCGTGCTGTCGCCCGATGGCCTGGCCCGGGCCCGCGCCGAGGTCGCCACCCCGTGGAGCGGCGACGACACCTCGGTCGGGGACCTGGTCGCCGCCCGACTCGGGGACGAGGTCGTCGACCGCCTCGTCGAGCCGCTGCTGGGCGGGGTGTACGCCGGCCGGGCACGCGAGATCTCCGTCCTCGCCGCCATGCCCCAGCTGGGCGCGATGGCGGCCCGTGGCTCGCTGACCGAGCAGGCCGCCGCGATCCCCGCCTCCGACCTCCCCGTCTTCGCCGGCATCGTGGGCGGCATGGGGCTGTTGCCCCGGGCGCTGGTCGAGAGCGACCGGTTCGACGTCCGGACGCAGGCGACGGTGCGGGAGCTGCGGCGCACGGCCGCCGGCCTCGAGCTCACCGTGGGCTCGACGCGCAACCCCGAGACCGTGCTCGCCGACCGCGTCGTCCTGGCGACGCCCTCGGCCCCGACCGCTCGGCTGCTCTCGGAGCTGGCTCCCGCTGCCGCGGCCGAGCTCAGGTCCATCCAGACGGCGTCGGTGGCCGTGGTGACGCTGGCCCTCCGGGCCGCCGACCTGCCGGACCTCGCCGACCGGTCGGGCTTCCTGGTCCCCCCGGTCGAGCAGCGCCACATCAAGGCGTCGACGTTCTCGTTCGCCAAGTGGGACTGGGTGCGCGACGCGGGCGACGGCCTGCTCCTGGTGCGCACCTCGCTGGGCCGGCACCGCGACGAGGCGTCGCTCCAGGCCGCGGACAGCGAGCTGGTGGCTGGATCGCTGGCGGATCTTCGCGAGATCGCCGGCATCCACGCGACGCCGGTCGACGCCCACGTGCAGCGCTGGGGCGGCGCGCTCCCGCAGTACGCCGTGGGCCACGTCGCCCGGGTGGCGCGGATCCGGGCCGCGCTCGACCGCACCGGGGTCGCGGTGTGCGGAGCGGCGTACGACGGCGTCGGCATCCCGGCCGTCATCGGGTCGGCCCGGCGCGCAGCGCTCATGGTCGGCGCGGCAGACTGAGGGCATGAGCGAGCAGAGCAACGCGTCCCGGATCAACGAGCTCAATGCGACCATCCGCTACACGATGTGGTCGGTGTTCCGGCTGCGCGACCTGATCGGCGACGCCGACCGCGCGGCCGAGGCAGCCGAGGTCGAGGCGCTCTTCGCCAAGCTGGAAGGCGAGGACGTCGTCGTCCGCGGCACCTACGACGTCGCGGGCCTGCGTGCCGACGCCGACCTGATGATCTGGTGGCACGCCGAGACGAGCGAGGCCCTCCAGGACGCCTACCACCGACTGCGTCGTACGTCGTTCGGTCGCCGTCTCGACCCCGTCTGGTCGCAGCTCGCCCTGCACCGACCGGCGGAGTTCAACAAGAGCCACGTGCCGGCCTTCCTCGACGACGAGGAGCCCAAGGCGCACGTCTGCGTCTACCCGTTCGTGCGCTCCTACGAGTGGTACCTGCTCGACGACGCCGAGCGCCGCGCGATGCTGGCCGAGCACGGCAAGATGGCCCGCGACTACCCCGACGTGCGCGCCAACACCGTGGCGAGCTTCGCCCTCGGCGACTACGAGTGGATGCTCGCCTTCGAGGCCGACGAGCTCTACCGCATCGTCGACCTGATGCGGCACCTGCGTGGCTCCGAGACCCGGCGGCACGTGCGCGACGAGGTGCCGTTCTACACCGGCTCGCGCGCCAGTGTCGCCGACCTGGTGCAGCGCCTGCCCTGACTAGGCTGCGGAGGTGACCACAGAACCAGAGGAGCTTCGCGAGCTCTACGCCCACCGTTTCCACAACGAGGAGGCCCAGCGCCTCGATGTGTGGGAGGTGCTCTGCTCGCGGTTCTTCCAGAGGTGGGTGCCGCGCGACGCGACCGTGCTCGACATCGCCGCCGGCCACTGCGAGTTCGTGAACAACATCGTGGCGCGGCGGCGCATCGCGGTCGACCTCAACCCCGACGTCGTCCACAAGGCCGGCCCGGGCGTCGAGGCCATCGTGACCCGCTCCGACGAGCTGGCCGGCATCGACGACGACTCGATCGACCGGGTGTTCATCAGCAACTTCTTCGAGCACGTGCCGCGCGAGGTGATCACCTCGACGCTGCTCGCCGTACGCCGGGTGCTCAAGGACGACGGCAAGCTGCTCGTGCTCCAGCCCAACGTGCGCTACTGCGCGAAGGACTACTGGATGTTCTTCGACCACATCACCCCGGTCGACGACCGGGCCCTCGTGGAGGCGTTCACCGCTGCAGGCTTCGAAGTCGAGCTGAACATCCCGCGCTTCCTGCCCTACACGACCAAGAGCCGGCTGCCGAGCGGCCCCGGCCTGGTGAAGCTCTACCTCAAGGTGCCGCTCGCCTGGCGGGTGCTCGGTGCGCAGGCGTTCATGGTCGGCCGGCCTACTCCTTCGGCGTGAGCTTCAGGCTGACCGAGTTGATGCAGAAGCGGTCGCCGGTGGGCGTGCCGTGGCCGTCGGGGAAGACGTGACCGAGGTGTGAGCCGCAGTTGGCGCAGCGCACCTCGACCCGCTTCATGCCGTGCGAGACGTCCTCGATGTACTCGATCGTGTCGCTGATCGGCTGGTAGAAGCTCGGCCACCCGCACCCGGAGTGGAACTTCGTGTCTGAGGTGAACAGCTCCGAGCCGCACGCCTTGCACGAGTAGGTGCCGGTGGTGTCAGTGTCGTTGTACTCGCCGGTGAAGGCGCGCTCGGTGCCGGCCTGGCGGAGCACGGCGTACTCCTCTGCGCTCAGCTCGGCACGCCACTGCTCGTCGGTCTTCTCCACGTCGTAGGCCATGGGCTCAGGATACTGGCGTGATGGCTGGGCCCGAGCACACCGTGTAGCCGCCGGCCTTGTCGAAGCTGACGCGCAGGGTGGCGCCCGGCACCTGCACCGCGACGTAGACCGGCTGTCCCGGCGTCACCCTCTGCACGTCGGGCAGGGTGCGCAGCCCGTCGCGCAGCAGCTCGGTCGTCACGAAGCTCGCCTTGCTGGTGACGGTGAACTGCGAGCCGGCCGCCGTGGAGTCGAGCTCGATCACGGCGCCGCGCCCGGACGCCACGTGATCCACGCATCCGCTCCGGGTGGCCCCGGGCAGCCGGAACGACGTCGTGGCCACGCCGACGTCGACGAGCGACTGGCCCTCGAGCCGCGTCCGCGGGCTGATCGGGCCCGGCGACAGGGCCGCCCGCGCCTCGGGTGTGTCGAGCAGCGCGACGGTGATGTCGGGCTGGTACGTCGGGAAGGGCCGCTCGGTGAGCACCGGCTCGTCGTCGGCGGTCACCGCCTGGATGCCGCGCAGCTGCCGCTCGAGGTCGGGCGCCAGCTGGAGACGGCTCTCGACGAATGCGTGTTGCAGTCCGATGCCGTGGACCACGTAGCCCAGGCCCACCAGCACGATCAGCACCGCAGCCACCCAGCGAGGCCCCTGCAACCGACGGCCGAGCCAGTCGCACGCGATCGCGAAGGACGGCAGGAGGAGGGCGACGGTCAGGTAGGCGTACCGCTCGGCCGTGGCCTGCTCGACCCCCATGCCCACCCGGGAGTAGGCCTGGAGGAGGAACTGGAAGAACGCGGTGGCCAGGCCGGCGACCGCCAGTGCGCGCACCCCGGGGCTGACCTCACGGACGGCGAAGGGGGTGACGACCAGGGCCACCAGCAGCACCGGCCCCGACCCGTCGATGCCCGCTGCGCGCTCCACCGACGCCACGAGACCGGTCCAGACGTAGCTGGGCACCTGGAGGTAGACCGACCGGTCCGTCACGCCCGCGCCGGCGCCGGTGTGCCCGATGGCGGCGTACCACCCGAGGAAGACCAGCGTGGGGCCCACGCCCACCGCGAGCGCACTGCGGATGCCGCTGGTGAGGGCGGCGAACACCACGACGAGCACCACCGCGGCGATGCCCACGCCCGAGCACATCAGGGCCAGCACGAGGCACCCTCCCGCGAGCGCGACTCCCTTGACGCTGGCCGGGAAGCGCTGCCATGCCAGCACCGCCGACATCGCCAGCACCAACGGCGCGACGAAGGCGATCTGGAAGTCCCACAAGGTGTTCTCGGCCCCACCCCCGAAGAACGCGAGGACGAGAGCCGCCACGAGTGCGGGACCGCGGTGCGACCCGAGACGCACGAGTACGACGTACGTGAGGGCCGACAGGGCCAGATGGGCGAGGATGACCGGCAGCGCGTAGGGCAGGTAGTGGTCCAGGCCGAAGACGGCGAAGAGCGCGCGGTAGAGCAGGATCGGCAGGGTCGTCCAGTGCTCGTTGTGCGGCGCGAAGAGGTCGAGGTCGGTGCCCCCCACGCTGCCGCGGGTCAGCAGGAAGGCCCAGTCGTCGCCGAAGAAGTAGAGCCTCCGGGCGAAGCCGACGAGGATGCCGCCGGCGACGAGCAGCCCTCCGAGCAGCGTGCCGGCGTACACCCGTCGCGGGCTCATCGAGCCGCGGGCGGCGTCGCCGAGCAGACCGTGTAGGTGCCGGGCTGGTCGAACAGCACGCGCAGCGTCGCGTCGGGCACCCGCACCCCGATGAACACCTGCTGTCCCGGGGTGAGGACCCGCGTGCTCGATGCGCTCGCAAGGTCACCGTCCTCGAGCACGGTGGTCATCGACTGGGCGGGGCCGGTCACGGCGAACTCGGCACCCTCGGCGGGGGACACCAGCGCCAGTGCCGCCGTGCCCGCCTTCGCCTCGTGGGTCGCGCAGCCGTCGACGGGCTTGCCGCTCGCGACGAACTGGGGGCTGGTCCGGAGCTCGGACGCCTGGGCCAGGCCGAGGCTGACCGGCGAGACGGCGACGTTGACCAGCGCCTGCCCGTCGAGCCTCGTGCGGGCGGTCACCGGCGCCGGGGGGAGCGCCCGCCGGACCTCAGGGGTCGACAGCAAGGTGGTGCTGATGTTGCCGTGGTAGAGCGGGAAGGGCTGGTCGTTGAGCCAGGTCGTCTCGTCGAGGGTCACCGCCTGGATGCCGCGAAGCAGCCGCTCCAGGTCGGGAGACATGGCGCGCCTCGCCTCGACGTAGGTGCGCTGCTCGGCGATGCCGTTGACGACGTAGAGGGAGCCGACGAGAGCGGTCACGGCGAGCGCGGCCACCCCGGGCGCCCACGGGCGGACGCCGTCGGGCGCACGGCCGACACCCCGGCACGCCCGGCGCCAGACCCAGCCCACCACCATGGCCAGCGACGGGCAGAGGAAGACCAGGACGAGGTAGGTGTAGCGGTCGGCGTGCGACTGCCCCACGCCCAGGCTGACCCTGGTCGACGCCTGCAGCGTGAACTGCACGAGCGCGGTCACCACGCCGGCGGAGGCCAGTGCGCGCAGACGCGGATCCGCGCCGCGGATGACGAAGGGCGCCAGGATCAGGCCGATGAGCAGGGCCGGCCCGGCCCTGTCGATGCCGCTGACCTGGTCCAGGGCGTGCGCCAGGCCCGACCAGACGTACTCGGGGATGGCCAGGTAGTCGGACTTGTCGCTCACCTCGATGTTCGGGACCTCGCGCGCGATGGCGAGGTACCACCACACGTACAGGACCGTGGGCAGCGCGCCCACCGCGACGGCGTACCTGAGACCCGACGTGAGCAGGACGAACGCGACCACCCAGACGACACCGGAGATGCCGTTGCCCGAGGACATCAGCCCGATCTGGAGGGCGACCACCGCCGCCACGACGCTCCACCACCGAGAGGGCCAGCGGCTCCACACCCAGATCGCCACGAAGGCGGTGAGCAACGGCGCGATGAAGCCGACCTGGAAGTCCCACAGCGTGTTCTCGGCGCCGCCGCCGTAGAAGGCCAGCACCAGGGCCACCGTCAGGGCAGGCCCGCGGCCCGCGCCGAGCCTGGTCAGGACGGCGTACAGCAGGGCGCACAGCGCGAGATGGACCATGATCACCGGCAGGGCGAACGCGAGGTAGTTGTCGAGCCCGAAGACGGCGAAGAGGCCACGGAACAGCAGGATCGGGACCGTCGACCAGTGCTCGTTGTGGGGGGTCAACAGCCCGTAGTCCAGCTGGCTGGTGGTGCCCCGGTCGAGCAGGTAGTCCCAGTCGTCGCCGAAGAAGTAGAGCCGCCGGGCGAAGGCGACCAGGATCGCACCGGCGACGGCCAGCCCCGTGACGAGCGCGGCCGCGTGGAGCCGCCCCCCGCCCGGCGAGGTCAGCCGCCGAGCCACGTCACAGGCGCCCGTCGGCGACCGCCTGGGTGACCCACGGGATGACCTCGTCCAGCATCACGTCGAGCGAGGTGGTGCACTCGAAGCCGAGCACGTCCTTGGCCTTCTGCACGTCGGGGACGCGCTTCTGGACGTCGTACTCGTAGGCGTCGTCGCTGACCAGGGTCAGCGGGACGTCGCCCTTGATCTTGCGCCAGATGACGTCGGCGAGCTCGCGGACGGTGGTGGACTCCGGCGTGGAGATGTTGAAGTCCTGGTTGTAGGCGGCCTCCTGGGACATGCACTCGACGATGCCCTTCGCGAGGTCGCCGCCGTAGGTGTAGTGCCGGACCTGGTTGCCCTCGCCGAGGATGTGCAGCGGGTCCTGGCCCTTGACGATCTTCTGCACGATGTCGGGCACGACGTGGCTCATCGCGAGCTTGACGTTGCCCGAGGAGACCTCGACGTCGCCGAGCGCGCGGCCCTCGCCGATGCCGACGCAGTTGAACGGGCGCACGATCGTGTACGGCAGCCTGTACTGGTCCCAGGCGGCCTTCGCGAAGTACTCCACGGCCAGCTTCTGGAAGCCGTACGACGAGAGCGGCGGCGGGATCTTCCGCTCGTCGCCCTCCTTGGAGGGCCAGTGCTCGGTCGACTCGAAGACCATCGACGAGGACAGGTAGGTGACCTTCTTCAGCTTGCCGTTGCGGGCGGCCGCGATGGCGGCGTCGCACTGCGAGGCCATGATGCGCTCGTTCTGCGCGAGCAGGTCGTAGGCGTAGGCATGGAAGTAGGAGATGCCGCCGATCAGGGCGGCCCCGGCGATGAGGTGGTCGCAGTCGGCGAGCAGCTTCTCCATGAGGATCGGGTCGCGGGCGTCGCCCTCGGTGAAGTCGTAGTCCGGGTGGCTGTCGTAGGACTTCACGACCGGTCCGTACTTGGAGTAGTTGTCGATGCCGACGACCTTGTAGCCGCGGCCGAGGAGCTCCTCGACGACGTAGCCGCCGATGAAGCCGGCCGAGCCGGAGACGAGGACCTTCTGCTGCTCTGACATGGCGTTCCTAACGGTTGTTCTGGGCGGCGATCCGGGCCGCCTGGACGCGGAGCTGGTCGATGGTGAGCTCGGGACCGAAGGCGAAGCGGTACCACCGCAGATACTTCGGGATCCATGCCCTCATGTCGAAACGGGAGTCGCCGACAGTGCGGTCGAGCCAGATGGTGGAGATCTCGGCGACGGGACGACGCAGCCGGCGGGCCTTCGCGGTGAGCTCGAGCCCGATCTCGAAGCCGCTGCGGGAGTCGATTCCGACCTCGCGCACGAACTCGGTGGAGTAGGCCTTGAAGCTGTTGGTGGCGTCGCGGGTGCCGACCCGGCCGAGCATGCCGAGCGACGTGCCGGCGCTGCGCGAGACGAGCGCCTTGAGCAGCGGCCCCCCGACCTGTTGCCCACCGGCGGAGTAGCGCGACGCGGCGGCGACGACCACCCCCCGCTCGACCAGCCGGGCGAGCGCGTCGATCTGGCGGGGGTCGTCGCTGCCGTCGGCCATGGTGACCACGACGACCGGTGAGTTGGCCTGGTCGATGCCGAAGCGGATCGCGTTGGCCGGGCCTCGGCCGTAGGTGTTGACCAGGGTCGTGAGCCGCGGCTCGCGGGCGGCGTACTCGGCCAGGACAGGGACCGTGCTGTCGGCCTCGAAGTCGACGACGACGAGCACCTCGCAGGGCGTCTCGACCGACTCGAAGATCCGGTCGAGCACGGGGAGGACGCCTTCGCCCTCGTTGTAGGCAGGGATGACGACCGAGACCCGGGGCCCGCTCTTCGGGGCGGGGGTCATACGACGCTGCCCTGCCCGAGGAAGTTCCAGACGTCGGCGACGGGCTTGGCGGTCTCGAGGTCGGCGTACGCCTTGTGCGGGGCGGCGAGGATCAGCAGGTCGGCGCGCTCGAGCACGTCGTCGAGCGGGAGCAGCGAGGTGTCGACGGTGACGTAGGGGTCGGTGCACAGCACCTCGCCCGCGCGGAACTCGAGGATCCGCTTGAGCTTGTAGGACAGGCTCGACCGGATGTCGTCGCTGTCGCCCTTGAACGCCATGCCGAGGATGCCGACCGTCAGGTTGGCCAGGTCGTGGGTCTTCTCGAGGTGCGTGACGAGGTAGAGCGGGAGGCCCTCGTTGACCAGCATCGCCGCGTGGCCCAGCACGAACGAGTTGTCCGTGAACGCCGCCAGCTGCATGGTGTCCTTCAACAGGCACGGTCCGGCCGCGAAGCCGGCGCCCGGCATGTCCGCCGCTCGCGGGTAGTCATGGGCCAGCGCCGTGCGGATCTTGTCGAAGTCGAGGCCGTGGTCGTTGGCCATCACGTAGAACTGGTTGGCCGCGGCGAACTTGATGTAGCGCCAGGTGTTGGTGAACAGCTTGGCGAGCTCGGCCTCCTCGGGCTCCAGCTCGACGATGCTCTCGGTGAGCGTGCCGAACAGCTCACCGGCGCGCAGCTTCACCGCCGCGTTGCGGCCGGAGACGATCTGGGGGAGCGTGAAGAGCTCCTCCATCGCCTTGCCCTCGGCGATGCGCTCGGGGCAGAACGCCACGTCGATCGCGAGGTCGGCCTTGGCGAGCAGCCGCTCGACACCGGCGGTGACGCCGGGGAAGACCGTGCTGCGCAGCACCAGGAGCTGGCCGTCGCGGAAGTGCTGCTGGATCTCGGCGATCGCAGAGGTGACCGCGCGCGGGTCGGGGTTGAGGTGCTCGTCGACGGGCGTGCCGATCACGACGACGACGGCGTCGGCGCCGGAGATGATCGACGGGTCGGTGCTGACCGTCAGCCGGCCGGCGGCCTGGGCGCGCTGGAGGACCTCGGCGGCGCCGTTCTCGACGAACGGCAGCTCGCCGCTCTCGACCAGCTTGACCGCTGCCTCGTTGACGTCGTAGATGCCGACGCGCTTGCCGCGGTCGGCGAACGCGATGGCCAGCGGCAGCCCCACATGGCCGCAGCCGCCCACCACGACGAGGTCGAAGGTGGCGTCGGTCTGGTCGGTCATGGGCTTCCCCCGGATCATCGGCGTCACGAGCGTTCGGGCACGGCGATGCTATCGGCTGGCGATAGGTTGACCGACATGGCCAAGCCTGCTGCTGCCGAGGTCGTCGTACCCGGTCCGGACGGTGACCGGGCGGTGCGCGTCTCGAGCCCCGACCGGATCATCTACGAGGCGACCGACTCCACGCCCGAGGTCACCAAGCTGATGGTGGCCCAGTTCTTCGCCGATGTCGGTGACGGCCTGATGCGGGCCCTGCGGGACCGGCCGACCGCACTGGAGCGGTGGACGTCGGGGGTGCGGCCGGGCATGAGGCTGGCCACCGGACCGCAGGACAGGGGCGCCGATGCGTTCTACCAGAAGCGGGTGCCCAAGGGGGCTCCCGACTATCTGGAGACTGCGACGATCACCTTCCCCTCGGGCCGTACCGCCGACGAGATCTGCCCGACCGAGATCGCCGTACCGGTGTGGTGTGCGCACATGGGCACGCTCACGTTCCACCCCTGGCCGGTTCGACGAGGCCCCGACGCCGGCTCTCTTGATAGGCCCGACGAGCTGCGCATCGACCTCGACCCCCAGCCGGGTACGACGTTCGCCGACGTCGTGCGGGTCGCCGGCGTGGCACGGGAGCTGCTCGACGACCTCGAGATGGTGGGCTTCGCCAAGACCAGCGGCAACCGGGGCATCCACGTCTTCGTGCGCATCCGGCCCGAATGGGAGTTCGTCGACGTGCGGCACGCGGCGATCGCCTTCGGGCGCGAGCTCGAGAAGCGCGACGACGGCGTCACCACGGCCTGGTGGAAGGAGGAGCGGGGAGAGCGGATCTTCGTCGACTACAACCAGAACTCCCGGGACCGCACCATCGCCTCGGCGTACTCCCTGCGGCCGATCCCCGGTGCCCCGGTCTCGACGCCCATGACCTGGGACGAGCTCGCCACGGTGACCGACCCGCGGGAGTACAACCTCTTCACCGTGCCGTCCCGGATGGCCGACGGCGACCCCTGGGCTGCGATCGACGACGTCGACAACGACCTCACGCCCCTGCTGGACCTGTGGGAGTCACACCCGGTCGAGCTCAACTACCCGCCCGACTACCCCAAGATGCCCGGCGAGCCGCCGCGGGTGCAGCCGAGCAAGAAGGTCGCCTCGCACTGGGACGCCGACGGGAACCGGGTCGAGGACTGAGCCGTCGGTGACCGCGCGGGACGCCGTGTCGGTGGTCGAGTGCCCGCGAGGGACGAGCGGGTGTATCGAGACCGGAGCCGAGACCGGTGACGAGGGGTGGGGTCTCGATACGCTCGCTGGCGCTCGCTACTCGACCGACGAACAAGGCGCTGGCGCTCGCTACTCGACCAACGATCGTCGGTGGTCGAGTGCCCGCGAGGGACGAGCGGGTGTATCGAGACCGGTGGCCGAGGGGTGGGGTCTCGATACGCTCGCTGGCGCTCGCTACTCGACCAACGATCGTCGGTGGTCGAGTGCCCGCGAGGGACGAGCGGGTGTATCGAGACCGGTGGCGAGGGGTGGGGTCTCGATACGCTCGCTGGCGCTCGCTACTCGACCAACGAAGTCGGTGCTGGCGCTCGCTACTCGACCAACGAACGAGGTCGCTGGCGCTCGCTACTCGACCAACGAGGGTCGGTGGTCGAGTGCCCGCGAGGGACGAGCGGGTGTATCGAGACCGGTGACGAGGGGTGGGGTCTCGATACGCTCGCTGGCGCTCGCTACTCGACCGACGAACAGGTGCTGGCGCTCGCTACTCGACCAACGAGGGTCGGTGGTCGAGTGCCCGCGAGGGACGAGCGGGTGTATCGAGACCGGTGGCGAGGGGTGGGGTCTCGATACGCTCGCTGGCGCTCGCTACTCGACCGACGAACAAGGTGCTGGCGCTCGCCACTCGACCAACGATCGTCGGTGGTCGAGTGCCCGCGAGGGACGAGCGGGTGTATCGAGACCGGTGGCCGAGGGGTGGGGTCTCGATACGCTCGCTGGCGCTCGCTACTCGACCGACGAGGGTCGGTGGTCGAGTGCCCGCGAGGGACGAGCGGGTGTATCGAGACCGGTGGCCGAGGGGTGGGGTCTCGATACGCTCGCTGGCGCTCGCTACTCGACCGACGAGGGTCGGTGGTCGAGTGCCCGCGAGGAACGAGCGGGTGTATCGAGACCGAAGACGAGGGGTGGGGTCTCGATACGCTCGCTGGCGCTCGCTACTCGACCGACGAGGGTCGGTGGTCGAGTGCCCGTGAGGGACGAGCGGGTGTATCGAGACCGGTGACGAGGGGTGGGGTCTCGATACGCTCGCTGGCGCTCGCTACTCGACCGACGAACAAGGTGCCGGCGCTCGCTACTCGACCGACGATCGTCGGTGGTCGAGTGCCCGCGAGGGACGAGCGGGTGTATCGAGACCGGTGACCGAGGGGTGGGGTCTCGATACGCTCGCTGGCGCTCGCTACTCGACCGACGAACAAGGTGCTCGGCGCTCGCTAGACTCGACCTAGCGAGGGTCGGTGGTCGAGTGCCCGTGAGGGACGAGCGGGTGTATCGAGACCGGTGACGAGGGGTGGGGTCTCGATACGCTCGCTGGCGCTCGCTACTCGACCGACGAACAAGGTGCCGGCGCTCGCTACTCGACCAACGATCGTCGGTGGTCGAGTGCCCGTGAGGGACGAGCGGGTGTATCGAGACCGGTGACGAGGGGTGGGGTCTCGATACGCTCGCTGGCGCTCGCTGCTCGACCGACGAACAAGGTGCCGGCGCTCGCTGCTCGACCAGCGAGGGTCGGTGGTCGAGTGCCCGCGAGGGACGAGCGGGTGTATCGAGACCGGTGGCCGAGGGGTGGGGTCTCGATACGCTCGCTGGCGCTCGCTACTCGACCAACGAACAAGGTGCCGGCGCTCGCTGCTCGACCAACGATCGTCGGTGGTCGAGTGCCCGCGAGGGACGAGCGGGTGTATCGAGACCGGTGGCCGAGGGGTGGGGTCTCGATACGCTCGCTGGCGCTCGCTACTCGACCGACGAACAAGGTGCTGGCGCTCGCTACTCGACCGACGAGGGTCGGTGGTCGAGTGCCCGCGAGGGACGAGCGGGTGTATCGAGACCGGTGGCGAGGGGTGGGGTCTCGATACGCTCGCTGGCGCTCGCTACTCGACCAACGAACAAGGCGCTGGCGCTCGCTACTCGACCAACGATCGTCGGTGGTCGAGTGCCCGCGAGGGACGAGCGGGTGTATCGAGACCGGTGGCCGAGGGGTGGGGTCTCGATACGCTCGCTGGCGCTCGCTACTCGACCAACGAACAAGGTGCTGGCGCTCGCTACTCGACCAACGAGAGGTGCTGGCGCTCGCTACTCGACCGACGAGCGTCGGTGGTCGAGTGCCCGCGAGGGACGAGCGGGTGTATCGAGACCGGTGGCCGAGGGGTGGGGTCTCGATACGCTCGCTGGCGCTCGCTACTCGACCAACGAGGGAGGCTGGCGGTCGCTGCTCGACCAACGAACAAGGTGCTGGCGGTCGCTGCTCGACCAACGAACAAGGCGCTCGCTGCTCGACCGACGAGCCGGCAGCCTCTCGCTAGCGTGTCTCCCATGGATGAGGACGAGCCGCGCCATGACGTGGCGGAGCTGTGGCCGGCGTACCTGACCTACTTCCGGGAGCAGCTGATCGTCGGGGTGCTGGCGATGACCCCGGAGCAACGGCGCACGAGCCGGGTGCCGAGCGGGTGGACCCCGATCGAGCTGCTCAGCCACGTGCTGCACATGGAGCAGCGCTGGTTCGTGTGGGGGTTCCTCGGCGAGCAGGTCGCCGAGCCGTGGGGCGACTGGACCGTCGACGACCCGTGGAGCGCAGAGGCGGACGGCCGCTGGCACGTGGCCGACGACGTCACTGCCGAGGAGCTGGTCGAGCGGCTGCGCGCTGTCGGCCGTCGTACGACGCAGGTGCTGGCCACGCACCCGCTCGACGCGGTCGCGACCGAGGGTGGGCGGTTCGACGGCGATCCGGCGACGCTGGAGTGGATCTGCTTCCACGTGCTCCAGGAGTACGCCCGGCACGCGGGTCATCTCGACATCGTGGCCGAGCTGGGCGACCGGTAGCCTCTCGCTCGTGCCAGAACGCGTGAAGCTCGTCATCGTCACCGGCTCGGGACGCAGCGGCACCAGCAGCGTGGCCGGCACGCTCAAGCGGCTGGGGCTGCACATCCCGCAGCCCGAGGTCGAGGCCGACGACGCCAACCCCCGGGGCTACTACGAGCCGTTGTGGGTCACGGAGTTCCACAAGGACGTGCTCAACCCCGTGCCCGTGCGCACGATCGACACCCGTCCCGACGCCGGCGCGATCGCGGCCGAGGCCGGGTCCGCACCCGACGTCGAGGCGCGGCTGCGCGAGTGGCTGTCGGGCCAGCTCGGCGAGCCGCAGATCCTGGTCAAGGACCCGCGCGCCTTCTGGATCCTGCCCGTCTGGGCGAAGGTCGCCGGCGGGCTCGGCGCCGACGTCTCCACGCTGACGATGCTGCGCCACCCCACCGAGGTGGTGCGCTCGCGCGACACGGCGTACCTCACCGAGCAGGATCCCGCCTTCCGCCGCCAACGCGAGACGGCCAACATCGCCGCCTGGGTCAACGCGGCCTTCCAGACCGAGCTCGCCACCCGGGACATGCCGCGCGCGTTCGTGCGCTACCCGGACCTGATCGAGGACTGGCGCACCGCGATGCTGCGTGCCGGGGACCAGCTCGGCATCACCTACGACGCCGACCTGTCCGCCGGAGGGCACCACGACGTCGACGACTTCATCGACGTGAGGCTCAACCGCTCGCGCATCACGTGGGACGACCTGGCCGTGCCGGCCGTGCTCCGTGACCTGGCGGACCGCACGTGGGACGCCATGAACACCCTGGTCGACGACCCGCGCGACGCCGCCGCGGTCGCGGCGCTCGAAGGGATGCAGGGCGAGTACGCCGAGCTGTTCGACTGGTCGGCTGCCATCGCCATGGACTCGACGACCGCCAAGGTGGCCGAGGGCAAGCGTGCCGTGCGCAGGCGCAAGGACGCCGAGCTGGCGGAGGTACGCCGCGAGCTGCACGCGCTGCGCGACGAGAACGCCCGCCTGCGGACGTCCCTCACCAACCGGGTGGCCCGGCGGCTCAGGCGTCGCTAGCCTCCCGGCAGCTCCCACGGAGCGGCCACGGGGAAGTACGCGGCGAGGAACTCCGTCAGCAGCGTGTCGACCTCGTCGGCGTCGACCGCGAAGTCGTGGTGGTCACCGACGCAGAAGAAGTCCTGGTTGCGGGCGCGCAGCTGCCGGAGCTGCCGGGCGATCCGGGCGTTGGAGAGATCCACGAACGCGTGGGCGGCGGCGCCGCGGAACGCCGTACCGGTGATCAGGCCGTAGTGCTGGGCCAACGACGACAGCAGCGACACGTCGCCCGGCGAGCGGAACGGCGCGCGGGCGGTGGCGCCGACGGCGTCGCCGAAGCGTGACTCGATCTCGCGCAGCACCGAGACCCGCTGCGGGTGCGGCGAGTGGGCCATCACGTGGGTGATGGTGGCGCCGAACTCGTCGCGGAGGAGGCGCCGGTTGTTGAGCGCGGCCTGGAGGAACGGCTTGGCGTCGGCTCCGGGCTCGCCGATGAGGCTGTCGCCGACGAACGCCGCGACGTCGCCGCCGGGGGAGAAGAACAGCTCCGGGCGCAGCGGCCGGCCGAGGAAGACGTCGTCGTTGAGGTAGACGAAGTGCTCGGCCAGCCCGGGCACCCGGTGCAGCGCGGTCTCGATCGCCTGCGAGTTGAAGGTCGGCAGCGCGTCGGCGGGCAGGATCTCGCGGTGGTCGACGACGTGGACCTGCGGGTGGTCGGCCAGCCAGGCCGGCCGCTGCCCCGCCGTGACGAGGTGGATCGTGCGCACCCACGGGGCGAACAGGTGGACGCTGC
Source organism: uncultured Actinomycetota bacterium (assembly GCA_963781515.1). GTDB lineage: Bacteria > Actinomycetota > Actinomycetes > Propionibacteriales > Nocardioidaceae > Nocardioides. Next base: position 1,133,103 of record CAWAGL010000008.1, on the reverse strand, counting down.
GCATCGAGTGGCGGAGCTCGTCGCGGCTGCGGAACCGGGCCTGCCCGCTGGCCTCGCGCCGTTGCTCGTCACCGCCGACGTCGGCCAGCCTCTGCTCGCGCGCGGAGTTCCACGCCTCGTCCTCGCCGTCGACCCACGTGTAGACGACGTCGACCGGGAAGCGGCACTCGTCGACGCCCGGCCGACTCGCCAGCGTGTACGACGGCACCTCGCGGCCCAGGACCGACACCGTCGTGTCGGGTGCCGCCACCCGGGAGACGAAGCCGTTGGGGCGGGGTGCGACGAGGTCGCCGTCGCCGGCGCGGTCCCAGAACTCGATCTCGACGCCGCAGTGCTCGCCCAGGTGCGAGCGCCGGGCGCCCTCACCACGGGGCCACGGCTCGAGCACCAGCCGGGGGGTCATCGCCCGCCGCTGGAGGCCGACCATCGTCGCGACGGGGAGGCGGCGCTCGGGCCACCCCCGGTCGCCGGGGTCGCGCAGGCAGAGGTGCTCGGGTGCCTGGAGGGCGTCGAGGAAGGCGGTGCGGCGCTCGGTCGGCACCACCACGGTCGGCACGAAGGCGGAGTGGGCGGGGATCACGAACCAGCCCGGGCCGGCCGCGTCGGCAGCGGCCGTGGCCAGCCCGAACGCCTCGACCCGCGCCTCCTCGGGCGTGACGAGCGGGGCCGCGCCGACGCGCTCGCGGGTGTGGGGGTGCTCCCACCGTGGTGGCCGCTCGCCGGAGGCGTGGCGGGCGACGGCTCCCGCGAGGATGGGCTCCCAGCGGGCGGCGATCACGTCGGCGTCGTACTGCCGGGAGGCCTCGAGCGCGCCCTCGCCGAGTCGGCGCAACAAGGCGTCGTCGCCGGTGATCCGGGACAGCGCCGCGGTCAGCCCGGCCTTCGCGCCGGCGGCGACGAGCAGCCCGCTGACGTCGTGCTCGACGAGCTCCCGCGGGCCCGACGGGCAGTCGTAGGTCACCACGGGCACGCCCGCCGACATCGCCTCCTGGGCCACGAGCGGGAAGCCCTCGGTGCGCGAGGTCAGGGCGCAGACCGATGCGGCGGCCCACTCGGCGGCCATGTCGGAGACCGGCCCGGGCAGCTCGACCCGGTCGGCGAGACCCAGCTTCGCGACGTGCGCCTCGAGCTCACCTCGCAGCGGGCCCTCGCCCAGGATGCGCAGCCGCCACCCGGGCCGGGACTCCGCGACCTCGCCGAACGCCCGCACCAGGTGGATGAACTGCTTCTCGGCCACGATCCGCCCGGCCGCCACGATCAGCCTCGAGTCGAGCGCCGAGCGCGGTTGCGGGGTCTCCGGCAGCGGATTGGGTACGACGACCACCTCGGGCGCGACCGGACCCAGCTCGTCGGCCAGCCAGGTCGCCGACGCCTCGGTCAGCAGGGCGACGACGTCGGCCCGCGGCGTGAACGCCAGGAGCGGCTCCAGGCCGCCCACCCGGTCGGCCGACGACCGGTGCTCCTGGTGCACCAGCGCGACGTCCTGGGGGACGAGCTGGACCGCGGCGGCCAGCAGTGCCGGCGTGACCGTGACGAGCACGTCGGCCTCGAGCCCCGGCAGGTAGGCCGCCATGGCGTCGTCGGTGTCGGCATCGAACTGACCGTCCCAGCGGGCCGGGACGAGCACCGACGGCCCCGGCTGGCGGTCGCGGCGGCGTACGTCGACGAGGTAGTCGACCGTCACGGCCGGGTCGATCGGGTAGTGCGGAGCGTCGGCGGAGCGGGTGATGCTCACCAGGCGCACGTCATGGCGCCCGTCGTGCAGCCGGGCCAGCGCGTTGGCCTGCGTGATCGCCGAGCGTGACGTGCCGCCCATGCCGTCGAGGTTGAAGACGCAGAACGCGACGCGCAGGCGGTCGCTGCGACCGGGTCGGACGAGCCGCAGCCGAGGGGCGATCTTCACAGCCCCATCTTCACAGCCCCAGCCTCACAGGCCGGTGACGCCCTCGCCGCCGCCCGCCTGCTCGTCGAAGTTCTCGTGCTCGAGCAGGTGCAGCACCGGCACGCCGATCTTGCGGCGAGCCCGTGAGGTCCAGTCGACGTGGAAGAACTCGGCCACGATGTGCGGGCGCGTCAAGATGATGGCCTCTCGGCCGTCGACCTCGGCGACCTTCTTCGCCAGCGCGTCGATCGGCGACTCGGTGACGACCTTGCCGCTGACCGTGGCACCCGACGCCGAGAGCGAGGCGATCGTCGTCTTCAGGTCGGCGTCGGCGCGGTCCTTGCAGTCCTGCCGGACCGCGTCGAGGTCGACGTCGCTCATCGCCATCGCGGGAGATGCCATCACCTCACCGGCGGCCAGCGAGCCCATGGCGGCCTCGACGCGTGCCGAGGCGTCCTCCAGCGGCAGCAGCACGTGGTAGGTCACCGGCTGGTCCAGCCCCTCGTGCAGCGAGTGGACCTGTGCCCCGTCGGCGGGGGAGAGAGCCTGCTCCACGAGCAGTACGACGTCATAGTCCTCAGTCATCACGCGCCACCTTTCGAGTCGGCACCCAAAATCCTACCCAAGTCGTAGGACACGGGTTCCTCCAGTTGCTCGTAGCCGCACGACCCCGGGTCCCGGTCGGGCCGCCAGCGCTTGAACTGCGCAGTGTGCCTGAAGCGCCGGCCCTCCATGTGGTCGTACTTCACCTCGAGCACCCGCTCGGGCCGCAGCGGGGTGAAGGACAGGTCCTTGCCGGCGCTCCAGCGGCTCTGGGTGCCGGGGGCCCGGTCGGGGTTGGCCACCAGGCCGGGGCTCGGCCCCGACCATGCGCTCCACGGGTGCTCCTCGATCGAGCAGACGAGGGGCTGCAGCTCCGCGATCAGCTCGGCGCGGCGGGCCGCGGTGAAGCTGGCGCTGACACCGATGTGCTGCAGCGTGCCCGTGCCGTCGGTCGCGTCGTACAGGCCGAGCAACAGGCTGCCGAGCATCGGCTGCTCGGGCGTCGACGACTTGTGCTCGCGGTAGCCCGCGACGACGACGTCGGCGGTGCGCTCGTGCTTGATCTTCAGCATGGTCCGGGCGTTCTCCGCGTACGGCGCGGCGAGGGGCTTGGCGATCACGCCGTCGAGCCCGGCACCCTCGAACTCGGTGAACCACTGCTCGGCCTCGGCCGGGTCGGTGGTCGTGCGGGTCAGGTAGCACGGGCCGGCCAGGCCCGTCAGCGCCGACTCCATGGCCGCGCGGCGGTCGGCGAACGGGCGGTCGACGTACGACGCGTCACCGAGTGCGAGCAGGTCGAACGCCACGAAGCCGGCCGGCGTCCTCTCCGAGAGCATGTCGACGCGGGACTTCGCGGGGTGGATGCGCTCCTGGAGGCTCTCGAACTCCAGCCGGTCGTCGATCGCGACGAACAGCTCGCCATCGAGCACGCACCGCAGCGGCAGCTGCTCCTTCACGGCCGCGACGACCTCGGGGAAGTAGCGGGTCAGCGGCTTGGTGTTGCGGCTGGTCAGCTCGACCTCGTCACCGTCGCGGAAGACCAGGCAGCGGAAGCCGTCCCACTTGGGTTCTATTTGTACGTGAGGAAGCTGAGCGAGTGCCTTCTCGAGCGTGGTGGTCTTCGCAAGCATCGGCAGGATCGGCGGCATCACGGGAAGATCCACAAGCAGGACTCTAGTTGTCGTCGGGGCGCTCGCGCATGGTCTGTTCGAGCAAACGGCTTCCGGCAACTCAAGCCGTAGACGCCGTCGCTGCCGTGGGCTCCGGCGATCGCCGGTAGGGGATCGTCACGCGGAGCGTGACCAGTACGGGATGGGCTCGCGGAGCGACCCGGTGCGGGATGGGCTCGCGGAGCGACCCGGTGCGGGATGGGCTCGCGGAGCGACCCGGTGCGGGATCGTCAAGCGGTCAGGACCTGCTCGTAATGCTCTACGACGGGAAAGGGCTCATAGAAGTGGTGCAGCAACTGGCGCCACTGCTGGTAGTCCTGCGAACCGCGAAAGCCCGCGGTGTGGTCCTCCAGGCTGTCCCATTCCACGAGCAGCAAGTAGGTGCTCGGGCGCTCCAGGCGCCGCGACAATGTCAGGCTCCTGAAACCGGGCATGCGCGCAATGTCCTCTTGGCTTGCCTGAAGGCGGCCTCGAAGTCATCCTCGTGGCCCGGTCTGACTGGCAGCAGCGCATGCTCGAGAGTCACTTTGCAATGGTCGCAGCCGTCGCCGTAGGCCCAGCGGTCAGGGGTGCGGCCCCGCGCCAAGCGGCTGCGATCCGGTAGGTCCTCGCGATCTCCTCGACGCCGGCGGAAGCCCACCAGTGGGGGTCCTTCACCACTGCGTACGCCTCCCGGGCAGCTGTCATCTCGGCGCGCAGCCTTTCCGTGAGCGCGCGGGCCTGCTGCTCACCCTCGCCGACCGCCTGCTCGAGGTGCTGCTGTCGTATTCGCGCCAGGCCCTCTGCCACCCGCGCGGCGGCCGTCATGGCCACCCGCATGCCGCCCTCGACCGTCTCTTCCTCGCCGTCGCTCTCGCTCATCGCTCACCTCATCTCTTAGTGGCCGTGGCCGCGCTCAGGAGCTTGACCAGGTCTACTCCGCGCAGCTGGGCCGGTCTGCAGTCACGCGTCGGGCAAAAGGTTCTGAATCAGTGAGTCAGGCGCACGCGTGGCCTGCTGCTGTCCTTCTCAGCAAGGAATACGGCCTCTGAGGCCTGCGGGTCAAGCACCGCCGCCTCAGCGGCGTTCCCGCTTCCTGACCGGACGTCATGAGAACAAGGGGTCGACCGCCTCTAGACAGAGGGATTCCATTGCGGCGGAATCGCCTGTTGTCCATCCCGGGCTGCCGCCTTCAGTCGGCGGCCTGGCGGGGCCGCGGTTTCACACAGGCCGCGCCCCCGCGTTGAGCGCCTGCGACAATCACGCAATACGCGAGCACGCATTCTTCACCGGGCACTACATGCCCCAGGTCGACGTCCCCGTGGACGGCTCCGGCACTTAGGTAATCTGCTTGCACGAGATCGCGGTGGAGTCACACCGGGCCCTGGCCTTGGCCGCGCTCCAGCGTCCGTTCGATGTCGAACTGCGTCTTGAGCAGGGACCCGGAATCCTCAGGGCGGTGCTCAAGCGACGCAGATCCCGCTGGCATTCTCGCGGAACGGCCCATTGACTGGGCTTGTGACGTCACCACTCTGGGGCGTTATGGGCGTGTATCCGGGAGGCCAGACAACCGAGAAGTCGCCGTGCGCTTGGTAGTTTCGCCAATTGGGGCCGCAGTTGACATCGGCGCCCGTCATCACGGTCGACTTGCCGGAACTGATTTCGTCGTCCATCGCGCCGCACCGGTCGCGGTCGCTGGTGCACATCGTGCTTCTCACCCAGAGCGTCGTCACCGGCGCGGTGCAGCTGCCGACCAAGTGGGCGTTGATCTTGGTCTTACCGCTGGAGGTGGAAATGTGGGGATTGTCGTAAGTAAACGTGCATCTGATGGTGGCGGCTGCAGCGGACGACGAGACCTCGCCCCTGTCCGTACCCGTGTACTTCGCCTCGAAAGTCGCGACCGTCACCGATTCCGTGGAATCCGCGGTGTCGGCGTGTGCGGGGGGACCGGCCAGCGAGCACAGCGCGGTAGCGGCGACCAATAGCGATGCTCCAAGACCAAGACGAACTCTCGTCATGATTGCTCCCGAGTGCTAGTTCTGCTTTGAAAATTGAAGGATCTGTCAAGCGGTGCACCGACAGTGAGCCATGCCACGCGGACTGGCAAGAAGCGGGTCGTCCTTGTCTATACCCCTTTGGGCAAGGCTGGACGTTCGTCCTACCCGACGTGCAGGCTCAAGGTGGACGAGTCCCCAGGCCAGATCGGGCAGGTCCGCACACATGGGCGTGCGAGAGCGCCTGCCCAACCCAGGTGATGACCACCCGACGGCTCGGACACGGCACTTGGGCGGGTAGACGTGTTGCACGGGTCAGCCTTCCGGTGAAGGCTCGCTAGGCACAGACCCCACCCAGTCGACCTTCGTTGCATCCCACGAGGCGCTTCGCGCGTGCCGCAAGCCGAACGGCTTGAGGTGACCGAATTGCGCTCGCCAGTTCGATGCTCGTGACCGTCCCGGTCGCCGCCGAGAGATCGTCAGCCGGTCGCGTAGGAGCCAGGGCTGGAGACGTCGATTGGCTGACGGAACACCGTCAGCGAGTAGATCCTGTCGGCAACGCTCGAATCTGAGGCCGATCCGACGCTCGAAAACGGGGCCACCGGTTCGTCGGTTTCAAGTGTGCCGCGTCTTGGGTTCTGATGCTGGGCAGGGTGTCGATTCGGCGGTTGCGTAGCCGGTAGCTGGCGCTCTTCAGTGTGAGGACGTCGGCGTGGTGGACAACGCGGTCGATCATGGCCGCGGCACCTGCCTGGTCGCCAAACACACCGCCCCAGCCGCTGAAGGGGCAGGTTCGATGTGAGGATCAGCGAGGCGTGTACGTAGCGGCTGGACACGAGCTGCCTCACCAACGGCTCGAATGGCTCGAACGAGGTCGGTACCGCCTGCCGCTCGTACTTAGGTGGCCGGTCCGAGGCCAACGCCCGCTCGACTGTCGACCTACCGACTCCCAGATCCCGTGCGACCTGGCGCTGCGGAACAGCGTCCGCGACCAGCCGCCAAATCAAAGCCCAATCCTCCACTGAGATCACCCATCCAATCTGTCTGGGTGGCCTCGTTTTCGACCCCGTCGCTATGGCCTCGCTTTCAAGCGTCGTCGACAGTCAGGCACGTCGAGGTCTTCCGGGTGGGCAGTGTGAGAACTTCCATCCTCGGGAGATCTCGACCTCTACCCGGGCCTCGACGCGCCGAGCACACCCGCCGATGAAGTCACACGCCCGCGTCACCCTGAACTGTGAAGCCTGTTTCAGGTGACGGCCTCAGTTGCAGTTAGGCAACGGAAGCCGCATGGCGTCGAAGGTCAGTAGACAAGCCGGAGATATTGGGTGAAACTCTATCCGAATCATGGCCGATCCTGATCGGCCGACTCTCGGGAAATAGGGCCTGATGAAGCGACGGTACATGCAGATTGCTTGCGCACTTGTTGCAACCGCCGCCTTTGGCGCGGCCCTGGCAGTTCCTCTCGCTCCAGCGCAATCAGAGTCTGGCGAGACGTCTAACGACTCGATTATGCAGCGGTTCGACGTCCGACCGAATTCGACCGCCGAGGGCGCTCGGACACTGACTGCCGGCCATAAGCCTCAGCCACTCACACTGCCAGAACTGCGCCAGCTCAAAATCTTGAGTAGTCAAAAGAGCTTAGATCTCGATCAGCTAATGAGGTTGCAAGTAGGCGTTGAGGAGTTCAGTCAGCTCACGACAGCACTGCAGGAGAAGTGGCCAGATAGTTTTGTTCGCGCTGGGGTGCCACGGCTCGGAGTCATGGATCGGTTCTGGATTCAATGGAAGGGCTATCCCGACGGGGACGCCATGAAGTACTTGAGCGACCTGCCAGTGGATGTCGAGTTGCAGTACGGAGCGCCGGCGAGCTCAGCAGAACTCGCGGACTTCAGCGAGGTCTTAGTTACCACACTGCAGAAGGATCGAGAGGTAATTGAGGAATCCGGCACGCGTTACGACCCGCTGACCCAGGTGTTGAATGTGGAGTATCTCCCCGCCGAGGGGGCCAGCGACGAGGCAGTGTCGAAGACGCTGAGCGACGCGCTTGAGGCTGGAGCGGGTGGTGATGGATCTCGCGCGTCATTGCCGCTCCCCGTGAGCCTCCAAGAGAACCCTGAACTCGAGGGCGGGCACTTCACAGCCATCTTTGCGGGCGGCAGGGACGTCGTCACTACTACGTACGCGAAAGTTTGCACATTTGCCTTCACCGCGGTGAGGAGTGGGGTTGACGGGCTACTCACCGCAAGGCATTGCCCGAACACCGTGTATTACAACGAGAACGAGAACACGTTGGGAAGTGCTGTCGAAGCGGCTGCTCCTTACGATGTTCAGTTTCATCCTGCGCTCGCAGGGCACAGCACGTCGAAGCAGTTCCGTGCCTACAACCGAACCCAGACTGGCGACGAGGTCGTGACGGGAGTAGCGGATGCCCCTTATCTTGCGTACGTATGCAGTTGGGGGCAGAAGACGAGCGCGACCAGGTGCGAATACGTGACCGCTCAGAACGAGTGTCGAAGCTTTGGAGCAGACGGAACTGCCTGTGGCGTCGACGGCCTGGGGTCGGTCATCAATCAAGGAGGGGACAGTGGTGGTCCTGTGTTCAATGGGGGGTCGGCACGGGGAAGCCTGACGGGCAACACGAACAATCAGACGTGGTTCACCAGGGTCTCTGCGATTAGCGGCCAACTCGGCGCAGCGAGCAAACAGAAATGATGTCTAATGAGTGAGCGCAAGATAGAGCCAGTCATCCTTTCGACAGTCATCGTGAGCTTGATTTTTGCAGCAGGCTGCTCAATGGACGAGCCTGCACAGCCACCCAAGCAACCGAAGTACTCCGTCGTTGAGAAAAGTGGGTCGATGCTCCTCGTTGAGGCGCAAGGGGAAATGGCGCTGGGGGCTGCCGTCATCGGACCCCTGCGCGTCAACAGGGCCGGATGTTTCGAGGTTGGAGACATGCTGTTGGTCGTCGCAGGTGACGGACAGATCGTCGACGGCGGCCAGGGCATCCGGGTCAAGGGCGCGGGGTCTTGGAAGGTCGGCGAAGAAGTGGATGGAAGTGGTGGGTACTTCACCGTCGATGAACTCCACGAAGAGCGGGCTTGGCAGGACTGCGCCGCCGGCTCGAAGGGAGATGAGTACGTGTTACTCACTCCTTGACCGATCGCGAGCCCAGGCGACTCAGATTAGCGAAAGCGGATTCCACACCGTCAACTGTTAAGAGCCACTAATGGTGTGTGCGTGGCCGACAAGGGCGGCCACGACGTGAGGGTGGCGGTCGAGGACTGCGGCCAAAGGAGAGTCCCGGGGAGTGGTGGGGTTTGAGGGCTGGCGGCGCGGCGTGAGGACGTAGAGGGCCATCGGCGGGATCTTCGGTGTGTATCGACCAAGAGACACATTGAAGGAGACCCAACCGATGGCCTTGTCCCAGTCTGCCCTGTCCGAACTCCTCGATGCCTTCCGTGTCGGCGACGGCGTGGACCTGATCCGCGACTCGGTCCGCGTCGCGCTGCAGGAGCTGATCGAGTGGGAGGCGACCGAACGCATCGGCGCTGCGCCGTATGAGCGCACCGAGGACCGCGTGACCGAACGCAACGGCCACAGGCCGCGGTCGTTGACCACCAAGGCCGGTGATGTCGAGCTGCGGATCCCCAAGCTGCGCAAGGGGTCGTTCTTCTGGATCATCCTCGAGCCCCGGCGCCGCATCGACCAGGCGTTGTACGCGGTCGTGATGGAGGCCTACGTCCACGGCATCTCCACCCGTTCGGTCGACGACCTGGTCGAAGCGATGGGCGGCACCGGTGTCTCCAAGTCCGAGGTCTCCAGGATCTGCGCCAACCTGGATGAGACCGTCGGCGCGTTCCGCACCCGCACCCTGGAGCACGTCGAGTTCCCCTACGCCTACCTCGATGCGACCACCTCCATGTCCGCAACAAGCCCGGGAAGGGTGGTCAGGTGGTGTCGATGGCCGTGGTCGTCGCTACCGGCGTCACCGCCACCGGGGAACGAGAGATCCTCGGCCTAGACGTGGGTGACAGCGAGGACGAGGTGTTCTGGCGCAGCTTCCTGCTGTCGCTGAAGCAACGCGGCTTGGCCGGGGTGAAGCTGGTGATCAGCGACCAGCACTCTGGGCTCGTGAAGGCGTTGAAACGCGCGTTCCAGGGCGTTGCGCACCAGCGCTGCCGGGTCCACTTCGCCCGCAACCTCCTCGCCCACGTCCCCAAGGGACAGGCCGACTACGTAGCCGCGGCGTTCCGGATGATCTTCGCCCAGCCCACCTCCGAGGATGTCCACACCGCGTGGGACAAGACCCGTGACGAGCTCGCCTCCCGGTTCCCCAAGCTGGGTCCGCTGATGGACGACGCCAAGGCCGAGGTCCTCGCGTTCACCGCGTTCCCCCGCGAGCACTGGCGCAAGATCTGGTCGACCAACCCGCTCGAGCGGGTCAACAAGGAGATCAAACGCCGTAGCCGAGTCGTCGGGATCTTCCCCAACGCCGCCGCTGTCATCAGACTGGTCGGCGCGGTACTGATCGACATGCACGACGAGTGGATCGCCGGCGACCGCCGCTACCTGTCCGAGGGATCTATGGCCAAGCTCTACGACACCAGCGATACTGAGCCCATCGCTGCCATCAAGAGCAGCGACGAGTAGGCACCGAGGATCACCTCAAAGCCCACCACCCCGCGGGGCTCTGCCTGCCGGTCAGGGTCTCACCCCGTGAACGGTCAGCGTGTAGCCGCCTGCGCAGCGCTCGGTTCTGGTGGTTCCGGCGAGGGTGGAACGTCCCCATCCGACTGAGTGCGTTCCGATATGGATCCTGATCCGATCGGCACACGCAATTGGTAGACACGGTGTCGCGTGCCGGGTTCAGTAGAGGCTCTGAAGTGACGCGCCGACGGTAGTCGGTGCCGGGTTGTGCCGATAGTGCTGCTCCTCGAACTCGACGGGTGGGACGAGTCCGATCTCTCCGTGAAGGCGTCGGTGGTTGAACCAGTCGATGTATGCAGCGACCGCGATTTCGAGGTCGTCGATGCTCCTCCACGGGCCCTTGTTGCGGACCAGCTCAGCCTTGAAGAGCGAGTTGAACGCCTCGGCCAGGGCGTTGTCGTAGCTGTCACCCGTCGAGCCGACCGATGCGACCGCGCCGGCCTCGGCCAGTCGTTGGGTGTACCTCACGGCGAGGTACTGAACGCCCTTGTCCGAATGTGCAATCACACCGGTGGTGTCCTGGCCGGCGTGCGCGCGGGTCCACAGCCCCATCTCGAGGGCATCCAGGGCCAGGTCGGTGCGCAGGCTCTTCGACAGCTGCCAGCCGACCACTCGGCGTGAGTAGACGTCGATGACGAACGCTGCATAGACCCAGCCGGCGAAGGTCCGGCAGTAGGTGATGTCGGCAACCCAGACGCGGTTCGGAGCCGGGGCCACGAAGTTCCGGTCGAGCAGGTCAGGACGCGAGTCCGGGCCGCTGCCCGGCACGGTCGTGCGGGGTCCTTTCGATCGGCTGATCCCGCGCAGTCCCTCGGCGCGCATGAGCCGGTGCACGGTGCACCGCGCGATCCGGTGCTCGCGCCGGTTGAGCTCGGCGTGCATCTTGCGGACGCCGTAGACGCCGTAGTTCTCCTCGTGCACCCGACGGATCACCGTGAGGTGCTGGCCGTCAGCGATGGTGCGGGCTGAGGGCGGCCTGGTCTTGGCGGCGTAGTAGGTGCTCGGGGCGATCTGCATCCCGGCCCCGCGAAGGACCTCACAGATCGGCTCGACCCCGAACGTCTCGCGGTGCAGATCGATGTAGTCGACCAGCACTGCGGTACTCACTTCAGCTTGCGGTCGAGCTCCGCGGCGGCGAAAAACGCCGACGCCGTCCGCAAGATCTCGTTGGCTCGGCGCAGCTCTCGAACCTCACGCTCGAGCACAGCGATCCGTTGAGCCTCGACCGTCGTCACGCCCGGGCGATGGCCCTCGTCGACCTCGGCCTGAGAGACCCAGTTGCGCAAAGTCTCGGGGTTGATCCCCAACTGCTCACCGACACGACGCAGAGCGCCGGTCCTCGTCGCCGGATCACGCCGCCGATCGATCGCCATCCTGATTGCCCGCTCCCGAAGCTCCTCCGGGTACTTCCTTGGTGCTGCCATGACTCTCATCCTTCCGTGGAATGAGAGCCTCCATCAGACCCGGCACGCGACACGGTGAGCTACTTGCCCAACACTGACCCCGAGGCGCTCATTGGGCCAGGTCACGCACCTGGTCCGAGGAGCGCCTCGCCAAATCGGGATCCCGTAGCGGGACGGCCGCGCGCGGATCGCAGGCGTGACCGGACGTCGGTGGCGATCCTGCTCGTCAACACTCGCGGGTGGGGGGCACGAGCCGCCGGGTTATCCATAGTTGAGCGAGGCCGGTGACCACCATTGTGCTGGCACAGGCGAACCACATTGCTCGCGGACCGAAGGCGATCAGGTAACCCATCAGTGGGGGGCCAACAGTGAGTGCGACTCCCCAGGTGATGCCGTAGACGGCGAAGTAGTGGGCCTTCGCGTTGGGTGGTGCTATGCGTGCGACCAGGGTGTATGAGTAACCGAGAAGGAGCACGTCGCCTAGGCCCATGACGGTGACGGCGAGTACGTAACCGGGCAGATCTGGCATCAGCCCGGCTACCGCGAGCCCGAGGGCGAGAAGTCCGTATCCGGCGAGCAGCCGCAGCGCGATTTTGCCCGTCTTCCGGAGAACGGGTTGGGCGGCGATGACGACCAAGGCCGACAGTGCTTCAAGCAGTCCTGCGTCAGAGGCCCGCCTACCTTCTATGGCCAGCGCAAGGGGCATGGCCATCGGCACGATCATGTAGATCATCGCGAAGCTGGTTCCGGTGGCCATGAGTAGCCACAGTCTGTGGTCTCGCCATGGTGAATGAGCAGCGCCGCTGTCCTCTTCGCTCTCTGCCGGGCGGCGGGCTGGGTGCAGCATCAAGGCCACCAGTATCAGGCAAGCAATCGCCGTGCCGGCATCGATGACGAAGAGCCACGACAACCCAAAGCGACCAATCGCCGCCGCGAGCAACCCGGCCGCGAGTCCCGCTGCGGCCAGAGCCGCCCCCAACAGACCGTAGGCGCGGGGCAGTAGGTGATCGGGGGTCACATCGGCCACCAGGCCCTGACTGGCGGGCTCGTAGATCTCGAAGCAGAGGCCGAGCAGGGCCGCCCCAACGAAGGCGACCGCCAGCGATGGCGCAGAAGCAATCACTAGTTGCGATCCTGCAGTCCCGGCGAGTCCCACGATCACCGCGTTCTTGGTGCCTACCCGTGTTGCGAGTCGCCCCCCGATCAGGCGAGACGGGATCGTCGCCAACCCGAAGACCCCCACCACGACGCCGGCGAGCGTCACGCTCGCGCCATGTTCTTGGACGAGCAGGACCGCCAGAAACGGCATCGAGAATGCGCCCAGTCGGTTGACGAATCGAGCCACCAGCAGGACCTTCACCGACCGCGGCAATCCGGTTACCGGCTCAGAATCCACCGGACTGTCTATTATACTTTTGATGGTCACGAGAGCAGGTTAGACCGGTGGGTTACACTGCTCAAGTGCGTTTTGACAGTCACGTCATAGACCTGTTGCGTGTTGCCACTGACCTGGTGAATCTACTGACCTGTGAGGAGACTGGCGGCCGGGAGTCGAACCCGCCGACCGGAAGCTACTTGCGCCAGGTGCTGAGCCAGACTCTGATCCGCGAGGACCGGGCGCCGACCGTCACTTATGAAGATGCGGCGATCCTTCAGCGGTTTGCACTTGAGGCTCGGCCGGTCTTCGAGGCAGTGGCCGACGAAGACTTCAACGAGGCTGCCGCCAGAGTGAATGAGTTGCTGCGTTGGACGTGTCCGCAACCGCGGCTCGACCTGTTCGACGGGGCCTGGCACATGCATTTCCACGGGCCGACCGACCGCCTAGGGGAGGGGTGGGTGGCTGGCTGTGCAGCCGCGCTAACGATGGCAATCGGCAGCGCAGACGCCGGCCGACTTGGCGTCTGCGAAGCCCCGAGGTGTGACCGGGCCTACGTCGACCGCTCCAAGAACGGAACCCGGCGATTCTGCGGGGTGACCTGCCAGAATCGCGTCAAGAACACCAATCACCGCCGCGCCGACAACCCGAGACCACGTCAATAGACCAGTCCCTCCAGCGGTCGTCCACCCGACCCGCACATCAGCTAGATCCTGTCCCGCAAGCGGAACGTGCTCCGGCGACAACTCGACCAGGTGATCTACCGACACCAGGGTCGTCCCGCAGCGGGATCGCCTACCGGGCTGTGGGTGGTAGGAAGCCAGCCAGCGCCGTGGTGAGTTCATCGGGAGCCTCCTCGGCCATGTGGTGGCCGGAGTCGATGCCGCGGCCGGTGACGTTGTCTGCCCAGGCAGTCCAGATGGCCAACGGGTCGCCGTAGAGGTCCTCCAGGTCATCGCGCAGGGACCACAGCACCAGCAGAGGCTGCTGCACGCGTCGACCCGCATCACGGTCGCCGCGTTCGTGGACGGCGTCGATCGTCAGACCGGCTCGGTAGTCCTCGAGCATGCCCCTGACCACGGCGGAATCGCGGATTGCGGAGCGCCACTCAGCGAAGTTCTCCGTTCCCATGGCGTCGGGGTCCCCGTGGTACCAGGCGTCGGGATCAGCGTTGATGACGCGTTCGGGGATATCCGGCTGGGCGAAGAAGAACCAGTGCCACCACGCGGTGGCGAAGTGGGCGTCAGCGCGGTCCAGGTGCTCGCTGATCGGCAGGCAGTCCAGCAGGGCCACATGGGTGACGCTGGCCGGATGGTCCAAGGCCATCCGCAGCGCGTAGTAGCTCCCGCGGTCGTGGCCGACCACCGCGAACCGGTCGTGCCCGAGCTCCTGCATGGCGTGCAGCAGACGCCGGGCGCCCACGCGCTTGGAGTGTGCCGCGTGGTCGGCGGTCGGGGCCGGCTTGTCCGAGCGGCCGTAGCCGGGGAGGTCGGCACACACCACAGTGAACCCCCGATCAAGCAGGGCAGGAGCCACACGGTGCCAGGTCGCCGACGTTCGCGGATGACCGTGAAGCAACAACACCGCCGGCCCGTCGCCCGCGAAACGAACGAGCAGCCTCAAGTCGCCGGCGTCGACCATTGCCTCGGTGAAGCCATTGAACATGCGCAGAGTCTTTCACCGCTGCCATCAATAGCCGTCGACGACACCGACGACGACCGACGAAAGCGGCGACGCCCACAGGCGGATCCCCTATCGAACGCGGGCAACGCACCTGAGTGTCGACGGCGCTTGAAAACGAGGCCATAGCGACGGATCGGCCTCATTTTCGAGCGTTGCCGACACTGAGAACCAGAGTCCTGATGAACTCGGCCGCGGGTTCAACTGGATGTTCCCGAGCGACCCGTGGTGTCCGGGGCAGGTATGTCACTTGGCTCTGGCGTAGGGCGCGCAGAACTCGCTGCCACGGCACCGACCTCACAGCTGAGCTGGCGCGCCTGCGGATCGAGCGCGAGGCGCAGTCCATGGGATGTCTGCCGCGATGGACACGTGTGGAGACAAGTCGGCGTCGACCAGAAATGTTCGTTTCTGGTCGACGCCGCGGGTTTGACGCGAGGCTTGTGCTGGTGAGCGATTGCCTAGTTGGAGCTCATCACGGCGGCGCCGAGGACCATTCCGACGATAGTCGCGACGATCGCGGCGATGCCCACGATGAGACCGAGCGGCTTGTCTCCCTTGGCGTACGCCACGAACCCGAGAACTGCGCCGATCGGACCAAAGATGATGGGGAACAAGAACACGGCAATGGCTGCCAGCACGATGCCGATGATCGACATGACTCGGGCTGAGTTGGTGCCGCTACCTGCTTGGGTCTCTGACACTTCGTCTCCTCGGGAGAGTAGAGGGGTGGTGATGAAGCACTTGCTGATGGACCAAGTCGGCTTCCGAACTTGCGTTCGTCGAAGCACCTGACGATGCGTCAGTCGATCTGTCGTGCCATGGCCACCGTAAAGAGACCAATTGCGACTAGGAACAGGAAGCTGAAGTCTTGCAACGTCGCGCCGTCAGTGAGCAGCGACGTCACGGTGAGGCCTACTCCGAGCAGGGCGCCTAGACCCCCGATCGTGCTAAGCACTTGTCTGGTCGATGGTGACTGGGCCACTAGTCGTCACATGCTTCCGCTGCGCTATCGAATTGCGCGAGAGTTTCTGCGGCAGCGCCCAACGTGCCGATCACTCCGAGTGTCAAGCCGGCCCCTGTAGGCGCGGCGATGATGGTCGCGGCGACTCCGGCAGTCGTGACAGCCGCCGCCCCGGCTGCGCCGACAGCCTGCGTGGCGCAGCCGTGCCCGGTGGGGTCGATGTTGTTGATGGGGTCGCCGCCGGCGTAGGCGTATCGGTTGCCGTCGCTGGGGTTGAGGGGTGCGTCGAGGGTGTCTTGTTGGGTCCAGTTGCCGGTGGTGGGGTTGTAGTAGCGGGCGGCGTAGTGGACCCATCCGGTGGTGCGGTCCTTCACTCCGGTGCCGCCGAAGGTGTAGGGGTTCTGGGTGATGGCGGACCCTCCGGGGTTGTTGGTGATGGTGGGCACGCCGTAGGGGTCGTAGTTGGTCCCGAAGGTGTTCTGGCCGTTGACGTTGATCGCGGCGATGGGTGCTCCGGGGGCGCCGTCGTAGATGTACATGTTCTGGTTGCCGGTGTCGGTGCGCAACATGAGCGGGGTGCCGGTGACGGGGTCGGAGATGACGGCCGCAGTCTTGGTGGCGGAGTTGCCGGTGCGGGTGACCTGCTCGACGACGGGCACGCCGGTGGGGGCGGTGCGGCCGTAGGTGTAGTCGTAGTCGCCGTCGGGGGTCGTCTGAGCGGTGAGCTCGGTGCTGTCGGTCCCCGCGTGGGTGTAGGTGTACGTGACCCCGCCCTGGCTGAGGGTCTTGGTCTGGTCGGCCGGGGTGTAAGCGATGGCCGCGGATCCGCTGGAGGGGTCGGCGGTGAGGTTGCCGGCACCGTCGTAGGTGTAGCCGGTGGTGGTGATCTGGTTGGCGCCGTTGAACGTCAGGGTCTGGGTGGTGCCGTTGACGGTGCCGGAGGTCCGGTTGCTCTTGGTGTCGAAGCCGTAGGCGAATGACGTGCCACCGGACACGGCGGCGTTGGTAAGCCTGCCGGAGGTGTCGTAGGTGTAGGTGGTGGTCGTCCCGGTGAGGTTGTCCTTCTTCCACACCAGCTTGTTGCGGTCGTTGGCCGCAGTGGTGGTGCAGCCCGCGCCGGGGGTGCCGCCGGGGCTGGTGTTGGCCGGGGTGGTGCCGGAGGCGTAGCAGTAGCTGGTGTCGACGATGTTCGCGGTGGCCGGTCCGGTGTCGGCGGTGACGCGGGTGACGCGACCGGAGCCGTCGTAGGTGGTCAGGTTCCGTCCGGCCCAGGTAGTGAGGGCGGCGTCGGCCTGGAGGTAGGCGCCGGTGCGGCGGCCCTGGGTGTCGACGGTGAAGCGCAGCTTTCCGGTGCCGGTGGTGGTGGGGTACTCCACCGCGGTGGGGACGCCGGCGGCGTCGTACTCATATGCCACGGTCCCGCCGCCGGTCGAGGTTGAGGTGGCGAGGCGGGAGGCCTTGTCGTAGGTGTAGGTGATCGCGCCGCCGCCAGCGGTGTTCTTCCGGGTGGTGAGGCGGCCGAGCTGGTCGTAGCCGTAGGTGGTGGTCCCCGAGGCGTCGGTGCGGGAGTTGTTGCGTCCGGCGGTGTCGTAGCCGTAGGAGACGTTCAGGGTCCCGGCGCCGGTGTAGGCCAGGCCGGTGACCTGGTCGTTGAGGTTGTAGGTGTAGGTCGTGGTCACACCGCGGCCGTTGGTGGCGGTCTTGAGCCGGCCGTACACGTCGTAGGTGTAGGCCCGCGCGCCAAGGCTGGACCCCGTCACCGGCGTCATCGAGGTGGGCTGCTTAAGGGTGTAGCCGTAGGTGGTGGCGTTGGTGCCGTTGCCTGGCGAGGTCGCGGTGGCCACGGTGCCGTCAGTGTTGTAGGTCACCGATGCCTGCGCGCTCGAGGCATCGGTCGAGGTGAGCTGATTCCCGGCACCGTTGTAGGTGTAGCTCGAGGTGTTCCCGGCGTCGTCGGTGCCGCTGGTGGGGTTGTACTGCGCCGGCCCCGACGTGGTGGCGTAGGTCAGCGACTGCGAGGACCCGGTCGATGAGGTCGAGCTGGTCAGCGACTCCCCGCCGTTGGCGGTGTAGCCGTTGGTGGTCGTCGACGACCCCGTGCCAGCACCGCGGGTGGCGGTGGCGGTGTCGAACATCGCCGTGTAGGTCTTCGAGCGCTGCCGTCCGGCTGCGTCGAGGGCGGTGGTGACGCGCTGGGTGGCGTCGAGGGTGTAGGTGGTGTGCGGGACCACGCTCACGGCCTGAGCCTGGTTGGTGGTGGGGTCCGCGACCAGCGTCTGCGTCGCCGACGGGTAGGCCAGGCGGGTGATCGAGTCACCCGGGCCGCCGGTCGAGGTCTCGGTCTGGGTGATCGAGGTGACCCGCTTCGAGGAGTCGTAGGTGAACGACATGGTCACCGCACCGGGGGCGCTGATCTGGGCCAGCAGCCCGGCGGTGGTGTAGGTGAAGTCGGTCGCCCGGCCGCGGGCATCGACGAACCGCGTCGCGTCCGATGCTGGGCGGGCGAAGGAGACGCTGCGCGGCGACGAGGCACCCTGGGTGATCGTCGTCGTGCCAGCCGTGCTGCCGCTGGTGGCGGTGGCCACCGTGGCGGCGCGGGCAGCCGCGGTGCCGGCCGGGGTCTGGATCGCGACGTCCTTGTAGGTGGCGGTCCCGGACTGGGTGATGGTGGTGACGTTGGAGTTGCGGTCGGTGATCGAGACCAGCGCGCCGGCGGTGTTGAACCGCAGCGCGTCCTGGGAGTTGTGCTCGGTCAGCGTCCACCCCGAGGCATCCTTGACCAAGCTGGACTTGAACCCGCCCGGCGAGGTGTAGGTCGTGGTCGACCCGGAGACGAGGTCGAAGACGCCGGTCAGGCCACCGGAGGCGTAGTAGGTGATCGAGTTGTCGGCGTTGACGACCAGCCGGATGTCACCGGTGTAGTCCAGTCCCCAACCGCGGCCCAGTCGCGGCACCGGGGTGGCGGAGGCGGCAGCGGAGTTGTAGAACGCCCCGACCTGGACCTGACGTTTCACATCCGGCAACGCCAGACCACGCACGCTGACCAGCAGATTGCCCGACCCGACGTCGACCTGGGCCTGCACGCTGTCACCGGCGGTGAACGACAACCGGGTCGCACCTGGGCGCTGTCCCGCACCCGACAGGGCACCGATCGACGGACCAGCCGAGGCCGGTGAAGCCGGTATCCCCAACATGGCTGCGACTGTCGCGGTCGAAACCAAGGCAGCACACAACAAACGCTTGACGCGCATAACGCCTCCCCCGAAGCCAGCCCGTCAGTGCTCCCCCGATGAGAGCGGACCGGTGCACCGACTCTCAAGCACACCAACCAGCTGTGACAAGGACGACCTGACGTGGTCTAGAGCGACCACCACCCTTAGGGGTTCAGAGCGCCGCCTACCCTTGACGATGGCGAAGTCGATCGCTATTGGATGTCGAGTAGTGAGGACGCTGCCGGAACGCGCTCGATGTCCACGATGAGGCAGTCAAGTGAACGGCCTCCGCCGGGAGAGCGCCGGGCGCCAGTTAGTCCTTGCTGATCCACTGGCTCAGAATCAAGGCCCTGTGGAGCCGCTCGAACTCAAAGGGGCGCGCCATCCGGGAGGCTGCTCCATCAGCCCGCACATCTCGGTGTCGTGGCTGCGGAGGTAGTGCCCCTTGGGATCCAGCAAAAGGCGCCGCGGGCGTTTGCTGTCCCGTACGCGGAACCGTATGCGGCGACGCCCTGTTGACCCTGAGTGGCGATGACGGGTTCGTCCCGTTAGCCCTGTCCTGAGGCGGCCCCGGGACGGGGGCGTCATAGGGAACACCCAGTAGCGAGGGTTGCGGTCGGGAAGGCGTAGGCCCACCCGGTGGATCAGCTCGGCGCAAGCTCGGCCGTCCGGTGACACCTGGTTGAGCTGAACCGTCTCGACGTGAAGCAGTCCGCAGCCGAGTAGAAACCCTCTGACAGCCCCGACGCCTCTGTCCGGAACCGCGTGACTGCTCCATCTCCAGGTCACGACTATGCGATGACGACGAGTGACGAGTCCCAGATTCGCTCTCCTTGAACGCCGTCGAAGACCTTCAAAACTGAGCGGCACGCATGCTACGAAGGTTCGTAGATCGGTCCGCCCGCTTGGGCGGGCCGAGCGTCGTTTCAGGGGACGTTGACGAACAGTGACGGGCGGTGACGAGGCCATCATGCACGGCGGAGTGAAGTTCTACCGCGGCTCGGCCGCCGCTGCCCGGTCTTACCTCGAGGCTGACCACTCTCGTGCCGATGACTACTACCTCGCTGAGGGTTCCGGCCTGGCCGAGCACCATGTCGCGACGGTCGGCGGCGACGACACGGTGAGGTTGGAGCGTCGCCCGGACCTCGAAGGCGACGGCTATGAGCGCTGGGTCGCTGGCTACGACATGACCACGGCTTGGCCGAAGGGTCGGTTGCGAGATGACGAGCATGCTCTGCGATTTGTCGAGGTCGTCGTGAACGGGCCCAAGACATGGTCATTGGCGGCCGCCCTACATCCCGATATCGCGGAGGCCTACGACGCCGCCCAGTCCCGCGCGGCGAGCGAGATCATCGGTTGGGTCGCAGAGCACGCGACCACGCGCGTGGGTCCGCGGGGCCGGCAGGCCCAAGTCCCGGTGGAGAAGATCGAAGCCGCCGTCGTCCGGCACTACACCTCCCGTGCCGGTGACCCGCACCGACACCTGCATCTCCAGATCAACGCCCGCGCCTCCGCCGCCGGTGCCTGGCGCGGCCTGCACTCGGTCGGGGTCAGGGACTCAATCGAGGCCATCAACGGCATCGGTCACGCCGCGATCATGTGCGACCCCGAGTTCCGGGCAGCGCTAGCGGCTCGTGGCTACACGCTCGACGACGGCGGTGACATCCGCGAGCTGGGCCCGTTCGCGGGACCCTTCAGCGAGCGCGCGACCCAGATCGCTCGCAACGTCGACCGCTACGAAGCCGAATGGCGCGCCGCCCATCCCGGCCAGGAGCCTGGGCCGAAACTGCGCCGATCGTGGGACCGCCGCGCGTGGGCCGACAACCGACCCGACAAGGTCGTACCCGCCTCGGGTGCCGAGCTGGTAGCGCGGTGGAACGAGGAGCTGCACGACCTCGGCTTCCGCCAGCCCTATCAGGTGGCGGGTGTTCGGTCGACTCCGATCGGCGCCATCGACCGCGACGTCGCGGTCGAGGTGATCCTGTCCCGGCTCGGGGCGAAGCGGTCGGCGTGGAACGCGGCCGACATCCGCGGCGAGACCGAGAAGCTGATCGCCTCAATCGGGATCGTCGCCGAGCGCGCGGCACGCACCGAGCTGACAGAGGACATCACCTCCCGCGCCGTCGAACTCTGTCGTCCCCTTCTGACCCGGGGTGATGTCCCTGATCACATCCGCGCGCTCACCTCCGAGAGGGTGCTCCAGGTTGAGGCCGACCTCAACCATCGCCTCGCGATCCGGGCCGAGCAACCAGTGACGCCAGCTCAGCGGGCCCAAATCCCCACTCGCCTCGTCGACCGGCTCGACGCCGGCCAGCGTCGTGCCGTTGCTGCGCTGGCCGGGCAGGCCGGCCTCCTCGTGATCGAGGGCGCCGCCGGGACCGGTAAGACCACCACCCTCGCCGCAGCCCGTGCCGCACTCGATGCCCAAGACCGGCGGCTGGTCGTGGTCACCCCGACCCTCAAGGCCGCCCAAAGCGCCCGGCAGCAGGTCGGGACTGACGCGTTCTCCGCAGCCTGGCTGGCCCACCAGCACGGCTACCAATGGGACGAGGACGGCCGCTGGACCCGCCACCCCACCCCACGGCAGCAGATCCCCGCCGAAGCCCGACTACTGCCCGGTGACGTACTGCTCGTCGACGAGGCCGGGATGCTCGACCAGGACACCGCCCGCGCACTCCTCGCGATCGCGGACCGCGCCGGTGCCGGGGTGGTGTTCATCGGCGACCGTCACCAGCTCCCGGCTGTGGGACGTGGGGGAGTGCTCGACCTAGCCGCCCGCTGGGCACCCGATCAAGCCCGGCTCGAGCTCGCTGCCGTGCACCGGTTCGCCGACCCCGTCTACGCCGGGCTCAGCCTTCTCATGCGCGTCGGTGAGCAAAGTGGTGGGGTGTTCGACCAGCTCGTCGAACGGGGACAGATCGTCCTCCATCTCACCGAGGTCGAACGCACGGCCGCCCTCGCGAGCGCCAGCGGTCTCATCATCGCCGACACCCGCGACCAGGTCGCTGCGCTCAACGCCGTCGTTCGCGACCACCACGCCACTGGCGCAAGCGCTGGTGAGCGGTCTGGTGAGCGGTCTGGTGAGCCGGTCACCCGTGCTGGTGAGCGTATCGGGCTCGGGGACCGAGTCGCGACGCGTCGCAACGACCGCGACCTCGGGGTCGCGAACCGTGAGAACTGGACCGTGGCCGGCATCGGCGAGGACGGCAGCCTGCTGGTGGCCGGACGGGTCGGGCAACGACTCCTGCCCGCCGACTACGTCTGCAAGCATGTCGAACTGGCCTACGCCACCACCGTCCACGGCGCCCAAGGCGAGACTGTCGACCACGCGCACTTCGTCGTCGGCGAAACCACTGGCGCAGCGGCGACTTACGTCGCGATGACCCGCGGTCGGAGCACCAACACCGCGCATCTGGTCGCCAAGGACCTCGACTCGGCCCGCAAGCAGTGGGTCGAGGTCTTCAGCCGCGACCGCGCCGACCTCGGCCCGGCCCACGCCGCCCAGACCGCGGCCGAGGACATCGAGCGTTACGGACCCCGTGCCCCCGCGCGTGCCCCAGGGCGCGGCACCTCGCTGCAGGCAGGAGCACTCCAGCAGCCACCACGACGGCGCCCCCGCCCAACCGAACCCCCGCCCGTCGGTGCTCCCACCCCTGGCCCCGGGCGCGGCATCGGGTTCTGACACCACCGGTCCCCATCACGATCGCGTGGTCGGGGGCCACGAAATTCTCGGGCGTCAGGTGTCCGATCCGGGCGAGTGCCGGTTGCTGTCAACGATACGAGGACCGGACGAGCCGAGATCCACGGACGCCGAGAGGAACCTGCCCGATGCCAGTCCTCAACCAGCGTTCCCGTCAGCGCTCCCCCCGACCCGAAATTCGGGGGGACGTACAGCCTTCAACTCTCGTCCCACGATCTGGACGACTTTCGGGGGGACGCTGTCTGACCTGCGAAAACGCGACAGCCGCGGGAGCGCACCCCCTGCGTACCCCCTGTGGTGACCCCCTTCGCGAGGACGTTGGCGGGTACGCCCTGGCGTCACTCTTCGGCCAATGCTGCGCACCTAGTGGGCCAAGGAGGTCATCGCGATGAGCCCGATCCACATTCCGCCCGAATGGGACGACAACGACGTCCTCTACTTCGAGGAGTTCTGTACCTTCGTCCGCACCCCGCAACGCACCGCACGCGACTGGAAAAGACGGGGCATCGGACCCCGCTGGTGGCGCATCAACGGGAACGGTCGCCTCTACACCACCGTCGCCGAGCTACGCCGCTTCCTCGCAGCCGGCCGCCGGCGCGAGTCTGAGGATGAGTAGCGGTCGTGAAGCAGCGTCGCTCATCGACACCCGCCACGTCGACGACCCTCACCGCCCAACAGGACGCCCGAGCCATCCGCGCGCTCGCGGTGTTCAAGGCGAAGCGTGAGGCGTTGAGAGCCGGCGTGCCGCTCCAGCAGCTCGACGTCGCCGCCTGGGTCGTCGACGTCGACACCGGGGACTCCGAGGTCGCTTGACCGCTGCTCGTCTCGGCCGTGTTTGAGACAATGGGAAACGGAAAGGAAGTGGGTCGTGGTCTTCCAAGGCGAGGTGCTCTCCATCGGAGCGCTACTCGAGCGCGCTCAGGCCGCGCCGGCCCACGAGCCGGCCCGTCATGTCGGTGTCCGGCACACCGCCGCTGACAACGCGCTGCGCTGCGCCGAGTTGTTGGCTGCTGGTGAGTCGCTGGACGCGTGCTGGCGCTTCGGCGTCCTCCAGACCCTCGACGACTACACCTCAACCCTGCGTCGAGGCGGCGCTGCCCTCGCCGCTCTGGTCTTCACCGCCGTCCCCGCGCCAACCGGATCCGACGAGGTCGACGCCGCCTTCGCTGCCCTGGCAGACCACCTGGCCGAGCGTGACGGTTGGGCCGTGCCCGGGTGGGCGCTTGACCTGGCCCGGCGTGCCGACGGCTGGTACCCCGCCGTTCCGGACACCTGGAGGGCCGAGGCTGAGCGCGACAGTCCCCGCGCCTTTGCGCAGCGCGGCATCTTCATCACCGCACGGTCCCTGAACCGGGCATGAGCAGCGCGGCGCGACAACTGGACGCAGAGCAGGTCCTCTGCCTGCTCCACGAACTGTCGGGGCGCCTGGCGGCCGGTGGCGTGCAGGCACAGCTCTTCGTCGTGGGCGGGGCGGCCATGGCACTGGCTTACGACCAGGGCCGTCTCACCCGCGACGTGGATGCCATCTTTGTCCCTGCGCCGGAGGTGCGGGTCGCTGCTGGAGAGATCGGCGCCGTCCACGGCCTGGAGCCGGATTGGCTCAACGACGCCGCCAAAGGCTTCCTCCCAGGCCCCGACGAGCACCCGCAAACCGTGTTCGAGTCCGAGTCGCTGCTGGTGCAGGTCGCCTCGCCGGCGTATCTGCTGGCGATGAAGCTCCATGCCTCCCGCGACGAGCGAGACCTTGACGATGCCGCGACCCTGTTCAACCGACTCGACTACACCACGGCACAGGAGGCAGTCGACCTACTGAGCCGCACCTATCCTCCAGGGCAACTGCTTCCACGCCACTACTACGTCGCTGAAGACGTCGCCCACCGGGTGGCCGCGCGGGCATCGATGCACGGCGCTGAAGTTGAGGCCGAGACGCCGGAGGCTGGCGCTGAGCGACTGCGCCGCGCCATCGAGGAAGAGCAGAAGCAGGATCCGGGCAGTGGCCGCGCTCGCCTCAGTCCGCCCGAGCCACCCAGTATCGGCTTCTGACACCCCTACAGCAGCTCGACTCGAACGCTTGGGTTGTCGATGTAGATGCGGGTAATGCCGAAGTCGCGTAGCAGTGCCTTCCGGAGCTCGGCCGGGACCTCCTCGTCGCTCAACCCGTTGACCAGCTCGGCGAACCTGTCTGCCACGGTCCCGGTGAACGGGACCACCTCGACCCGGCCGGCCTGGTCCAGCTCCTCGAGCGTGGTCCGGGCCTCGCAGATGATCGCCTCCGTCTCGGCCTTGACCGCCGCGACGTCGTCGTCATCGAGCAGTCCCTTGACCGCGAGCCGCTTGGCGTTGGCCCACTCCACCTCGGCCTCCCTGATCCGGGCCTGGAGCCGGTCGCGCTTCTTCTCCGCGTCCGCGTCAGCGGCGACGCCGCGCGTCACGTGCACCTCGACCGTCTTCCCGCCGCGGATCGGTTGCGAAGCGATGCCCTTGATGATGTTGTCGGAGAGGATCGTGTTGACCTTCTCGCAGGGGCTGTATCCGGCGCGCCGGATCATGCCCGGCCGCTTGCCGGGGCAATAGAACCGGATGCGCACGGTCTTGTGGCTGCGAGGGTTGTCGATCCGCGTGTACATCCGGTGCCCGCACCGCCCACAAAACACGATTCCGTCCAGCACGTTCTCGGGGGTGGCCTTCTTGTCCCTGTTCTTCTGGCCGCGCGCCGAGAGCCTCCGCGCGTTGACCCGATCCCACAACTCCGGGTCGACGATCGCCCCCAATGGGGACTCGCGGATCACTCGGCCAGGGTCATCTTCGCCCCGCAGTTCCAGATACGGCTTACCGTTCTCATCCCGCAGCACCTGCTGGCGTCCCCAGATCAGCTCGCCCTTGTAGAACGGGTTGTCCAGAACCCCGGCGATCGAGTTCGGCGGCCACGCATCCTTGCCCGTCTTGGTCGGCACACCCTCTCGCGTCAGCCGACGCGCGATCTCCTCCACCGACAGGCCCTCATCGGCCCAAGTGAACATCTGGACCAACCACGGGTACTCCTCGGGATGCAGCTCGGGCACGCCTGAGCGGACCTTGCGGCCATTGACGAACGCGGGCATCCCGGATGGCAACTCCACGCCCTCGATGACCAGTGGCTTCATCCGCACCCCATACGGCGGGCGCATCGCCACCGTCGACCCGGCAACCACCTTTGCCCTCAGGTTCCTGCGCGTACGTCGCCGGACCTTCAACACCTCCCCCTTTGCGTTGACCGCGCGCACGTCCGCGTCGTACATCGCGTCCTCGTCATGCGGGTCGATGAGTCCGATGTCCTCGGCTACCAGCGTGATCCCGAGACGCTTGCACAACGACGTGATCTTCTGGCGCTGACCCACGCCAGCCGTGATGCGTTCCAGCTCGTTGACCAACAGGTACCGCACATCGCGGCGATCCTCCAGATAGTCGAACAACTCCTGAAGACCCGGCCGGTCGGTGAGCGTACGGGAGACGCCCTCGTCCGTAAACGTCTCAAGCAATGTGACCCCGTGATCGGCCGCGACCATCTCGTTGATCGCTCGCTGCTCAGCCGTCGAGCCCTGCTCCTCGGTCGAGTACCGCGTGTAACCCACACCCAGCCGCGACGTAGTGCTTGCAGGGGTTCGTCGAGCGCTCATAGACTGAGCATAGACGGATTACGTACAAAAACCTCAGAAGCCGTCCCACTTCGGCTCGAAGCTGTAGCCCGCATCCTTCGGGACACCCTTCACGGGCTTGGCGAGCATCGGCTGGACGGGCGGCATGACGGGCAGGTCCATGCGCTGACCGTAGTCCCGTCCGCCGCGGCGTACCGAGAGCGCGCGCGACTCTGCGACGATCACCGGGTGGCCATCGACTTCGCGCACTCCGAGCGCGACACCCTGGGGGTGGAGTGGGAGTTCGCGCTCGTCGACCGCACGACCCGTGACCTCGTCAACGCGGCCGGCCGGGTGTTCGACGGCTACCGGGCCAGGTACGGCGACAACCCGAGGCTGCACCAGGAGCTGCTCCGCAACTCCGTCGAGCTGACCAGCGGCGTCTGCCGCACGACGGGAGAGGCGATCGCCGACCTGCGCAGCCTCGTCGACCAGGTGCGTCCGGTGGCACACGAGGTCGGTGTCGACCTCTACAGCGCCGGCACCCACCCGTTCGCCGCGTGGTCCGAGCAGCAGCTGACCCCCGACCACCGCTACGAGGAGCTGATCTCGCGCACCCAGTGGTGGGGCCGGCAGATGCTGATCTGGGGTGTGCACGTGCATGTCGGGGTGCGTCGCGAGCACGCGGTGCCGATCGTGTCGGCGCTGCTGAACCAGTACCCCCACCTGCTCGCCCTCTCCGCCTCGTCGCCGGCCTGGGCCGGCAACGACACCGGCTACGCCAGCAACCGGGCGATGATGTTCCAGCAGCTGCCGACGGCCGGGCTGCCGTTCCAGTTCGACTCGTGGCCGGAGTTCGAGGCCTACACCGACGACCTGCTCACCACCGGGGTGATCGACAACGTCACCGAGATCCGCTGGGACGTCCGGCCCGCTCCGCACCTCGGCACGGTCGAGGTCCGCATCAGCGACGGCGTCTCGACGTACGACGAGATGCGGGCACTGGTCGCGCT
This sequence comes from uncultured Actinomycetota bacterium, assembly GCA_963781515.1. Lineage (GTDB taxonomy): Bacteria > Actinomycetota > Actinomycetes > Propionibacteriales > Nocardioidaceae > Nocardioides. Next base: position 1,105,871 of record CAWAGL010000008.1, on the reverse strand, counting down.
GACCCACTGCCTGGTGGCCGACCTCGGGGATCGCCTCGACGCCGGCGAGACCCTGCCCACGATGCCGCCGTGGCACGTGCAGGAGAACAAGTGGCGCGCGGCTCGCTACGGGCTCGACGCCTGGATCATCCTCGACTCCGACTCGCACGAGCGGCTCCTGCTCGACGACCTCACCGACCTGCTGGAGCGGCTCGACCCGGTGGCGCGCCGGCTCGGCTGCGCCGACGACCTGGCCCTGGTCGCGGAGATCCCGCGCCGCGGCGCGTCGTACCAACGGCAGCGCCGGGTGGCCGAGGCCACCGGCGGGGACTGGCTCGCGGTGGTGGACTCGGTGGTCAAGGAGCTGGCCTGATCCCCGCTCCCGATCCTGCATCGGCGCCGAGCGGGCTCTAGTCTTGCCGGGGCATTCCCCGGTTGGTCTGCCGGCAGGGCCCGCCTGACTTTGAATCAGGACTAGCGACGTAGGTTCGACTCCTACCCGGGGAGCAAGTGGTCGTCGGTTGTCGGCGCCGGGTGGGTCCGGTCGTGTGGACCGCCCCAGGAACGCAGACCGGTCGATGTCGCCATAATCGTCCGCCCCCGAAAATCATTTGCTGTACTTCGTCATGCCCCAAATCCTTCGGCCCGGCGACCGCTCGCCCCGTCCGGGCCCAGGGGCGCCATCGACCCGGGCCCGCGACGGCGCTGCGAGACGCCCGGCGCTTCCGGCGGCACGTGTCATGGTGATGTGGGGCGTGGTGGGAGCCTTCGTGCTCGGACTCCGCTTCCACGGTGAGGGCTTCTCCTGGCTGGTCGACGGGATGCTCGGCACGGTGGCGATGTGGATCCCGGCAGCGGTCGGCGTGGCCGCCCTGCGCCACGGCCGCGGTCGTCGCCTGGAGATCGGTCTCGCGACGATGGGCATGGTCGCCTACGCCTCGGGCAACACCTACTACGTGCTCATGAGCCACGTCGTCGGACCTCTTCCGTTCCCTTCGTTTGCCGACGTGGGCTACCTCGGGTTCGCGCCGCTCCTGCTCGCAGCCCTGGTCGTCACGAGCCGCCGCGACCTCAGCGGACTCCCGGCCGCCCTGTGGCTGGACAGCGTGGTGGGCTCGATGGCCGCCGCCTCGGTCCTCTCGATCGTGCTGGCCCCCGTGCTCGAGTCGTCCCTCACCGAGGCGTTCTCCCTGGCGACCGCGGTGTCGCTGGCCTACCCGCTCTCGGACCTGTTCCTCGTCTCAGCAGTCGCCGGAGCAGTCGTGCTGCGGGGCCGAACGGCCGGCGGCGACATCCGCATCCTCGTCGTCGGTCTCCTCGTCTTCGCCGTCTCCGACGTGGTCTACGCATTGCACGTCGCGAGCGACACCTACGCGGTCGGGACTCCGCTGGACGCCGGGTGGGTCATCGGGCTGGCGCTGGTCGCCGTCTGGATCCACCGGGTGGGGCGGCGCGAGCCGGCCCGGACGATCTCGGGGCATCGTGAGGCCGGCGGCGCCCTGGCCGTGAGCGGGGTGGCGACCGCGGTGAGCCTCGGCGTGCTCGTGCTCGGCACCCGTACCGACCTGCCCGCCCTGGCCGTCGGACTGGCCGGGACCGCCCTGCTCGCGGCGGCCGTCCGCACCCAGCACGCCTTCCGTCAGCTCGTCCGGATGGCCGACCTCCGCCGCCAGGCCACCACCGACGACCTGACCGGCCTCCCCAACCGGCGAGCGCTGTACGCCGAGGTGCCCGCACGCCTCTCCACGGTCCAGGGCAGGACCAGTGCCCTGCTGCTGCTCGACCTCGACAAGTTCAAGGTGATCAACGACAGCCTGGGTCATCACGTCGGCGACCGACTGCTGGTGCAGATGGGCGAGCGCCTGTCCGCTCACCTGCGCGACGGCGACCTGCTCGCGCGGCTCGGCGGCGACGAGTTCGCGATCCTGCTCCTGGACACCGACGCGGCCGGCGCCGAGTCGTTGGCGCTCAAGCTGCGCGCCGTACTCTCCGAGGCGTTCACGCTCGAGGGACTCGCGGTCCACACCGACGTCAGCACCGGCATCGCGTTGCACCCCGAGCACGGTGCCGACCTCGACGTCCTGCTGCGCAGGGCCGACATCGCGATGTACCGGGCCAAGGCGACCCGGTCGGGGCACCACGTCTACACCGAGGCCGACGACCTCAGCGGCGCCCTCCGGTTGCGTACGCAGAACGAGCTGCGGGCCGCCCTGGCGTCCGATGAGCTGGCCGTCCACTACCAGCCGAAGGTCACCCTCGCCACCGGCGCCGTGGAAGGCGTCGAGGCGCTCGTCCGCTGGCACCACCCGACTCGTGGACTGCTCCAGCCGGACCAGTTCCTGGACATGGTCGAGGACGCCGGCTTGATGAACCGCCTGACCCAGGTGGTGCTCGGCAAGGCCCTCGACCAGGCGGCCGTCTGGCGGGCGGAGGGACGCGACCTGGTCGTGGCGGTCAACATCTCGGCCAGCTCGCTGGCCCACGGCGCCCTGCCCAGTGAGGTCCTGCTGCTGCTCGCCGCACGCGAGCTGCCCGCGCACGTCCTGCAGCTGGAGATCACCGAGGAGTTCCTGATGGCCGACCGCGAAGGGGCCAAGGAGGTCCTGACCCAGCTGCGCGGTGCGGGGATCCGGATCGCCATCGACGACTTCGGCACCGGCTACAGCTCGCTGGCCTACCTGCGTGATCTGCCGATCGACGAGCTCAAGCTCGACAAGTCGTTCGTGCTCGCCATGAACGAGGATCCCCGGTCCGCCGCACTCGTGTCGGCGGCCGTGGCCCTCTCGCACAGCCTCGGGCTGAAGATGGTGGCCGAGGGGGTCGAGGACGAGCGAGCCCACGCCGCGCTCCGCCGCCAGCGGTGCGACCAGGGGCAGGGCTTCCACTGGGCCCGCCCGATGCCGCCCGCCGAGTTCGAGACCTGGTGGGAGGACCGGCAGGGCATCACCGCCCTGAGCGCGAGCTGAGGTCGCACGCTCGGCGCTGAGGTGTGGTGAAGGGTGCCGCGGACCTGACCGTATGGTTGCGCCCACAACCACCGCGTCCCGCCTTTCGCGCGCGCCGCGGTTCTTGCCCGCTCCCGAGAGGAACCCTGTGGCCCTGTCCCGCCCCCATCGCACCTACCGTGTGCTGTTGCTGCTCCTGGCCGCGGTCGTGGCGACGGGCGTGTCGTCCGCGCCGGCTCAGGCCGGCAATCGGGTGCGGCCGGACTTCTTCGGCATCGACATCGCCATCGGCCCTCAGGGCGTGGCAGCGTGGCCCGGCTTCGACCCGGGCGTGGTCAGGATCGCGCAGGCATGGCGAAGCGCCGAGCGCTCCCCAGGCGTCTATGACTGGACCCATCTCGATGTCAAGGTGTCGACGGCGGAGGCTCACGGGGCGACCCCACTCATCGTCATCGAGGGCGCGCCCTCGTTCCACGCCATCGGAGCGGGTGCTCCCAACTACGGCTCTCCGCCCGCACTGCCCGCGTATCGGAGCTGGGTGCAAGCGCTGGTGGCCCGCTACGGCGCCCGCGTGGACTACCAGGTGTGGAACGAGGCGAACGTCCCGATCTTCTTCACCGGCACGCCTGCCCACATGGCAGCCATGACGAAGATCCTGGGCCAGACCGCACGCAAGCTCGCACCCACGGCCACGGTCGTGGCGCCGTCGTTCCCGCTGCGGGGCGAGGGCTCGGCGTTCCGCGGGTGGTTCCGCGCCTACTGGTCCCAGAAGATCGGCAAGCGCCCGGTCGGCCGCTTCGTCGACGCGGCCAGCCTGAGTGCCTACCCGATGCCCGACGAGGACCCCGAGGACGGCCTCGAGCTGACCCAGTGGGCGCGCCACGTCCTGCACAAGAAGGGGTTCGACGGACCGCTGTGGGCCACGGAGATCAACTACGGTGCCAACGGCCTGGCCCCCACCCCCGCGATCCCGATGAAGCGCCAGGTGTCCTACGTCGTCCGCACCTACGTGCTGCACACGTCGGCCGGAGCGGACCGCGTCTACTGGTGGCGATGGGAGCCGCACCAGACCGTCAACACCCGCCTGAACAACGGCAAGGGCGGTCTGACCCGGGCCGGTCGGGCGTTCGGCGAGGTCAAGGACTGGCTGGTGGGCACCGCCCCCAAGGGATGCGAGGTCCGGAAGGGCCTGACCACGTGCAAGTTCCGCGTGCGCAAGGGCGTCCACCGCTACGTGTCCTGGACCCGCGCCGTCCGGGCCCGCACCCTGCACGCCCCGGCAGGGGCCAGGACGCTCACCAAGCCCTCGGGTCGCACGTCGTCGCTCAAGCCGGGGAAGAGGCTGCGCGTCGGCATCACCCCGATCATGATCGAGACCCGCAAGGCACGACGATCCGGGCGCACGCACGGCCAAGACTGACAGTCGGGGGAAGGCAAGGAGCATGGAGAACCTCACGGTGATCGTCCTGGCTGCGGGTGGTGGCACCCGGATGCGGTCCAAGACGATGAAGGTGCTGCACCCCGTCGGGGGGCGGTCGATGATCGGCCACGTGCTGGCCGCGGTCAGCGCGATGGAGCCGCAGCGGATCGTCGCGGTCGTCGGCACCCAGCGTGAGCAGGTCGGGCCGCACATCCTGGCCCTCGTGCCCGACGCCCTGCTGGCCGTGCAGGAGAAGCAGGAGGGTACGGCGCACGCCGTGCGGGTCGCGATGGAGGCAGCCGGACCCACGCAGGGCACCGTGATCGTGGCCGCCGGTGACACCCCCCTGCTCGAGGGCGACAGCCTGCGCGCGTTCGCCGCCGAGCACGAGGCGGCCCAGCGGGCGGTCAGCATCCTGACCGGGCTGGTCGCCAACCCGTTCGGCTACGGCCGCATCGTGCGCACCTCCGAGGGCGACGTCGAGGCGATCGTCGAGGAGAAGGACGCCAGCGACGAGCAGCGCCTGATCCGCGAGATCAACTCCGGGATCCTGGCGTTCGACGTCGACTTCCTGCTCGAGGCCCTGCCGCAGATCGGCAACGACAACGCCAAGGGCGAGTACTACCTCACCGACGCCGTGCAGATCGCCCGGGACGCCGGCCTCACCGTCGGCGCCCACACCATCTCCGACGTCATGCAGACCGAGGGGGCCAACGACCGGGTCCAGCTGGCCGAGCTGGGTCGCGAGCTCAACCGCCGCATCGTGACCCGATGGATGCGCGACGGCGTCACGGTCATGGACCCGGCCACCACCTGGATCGACGCCGACGTCGTGCTCGGCCAGGACGCCACGATCCTCCCCGGCACCCAGCTGCTCGGCGCCACCGTCGTGGGCGAGGACGCCGTGGTCGGGCCCGACACGACGCTCAAGGACTGCGAGGTCGGCGCCGGCGCCCGCGTCGTACGCACCCATGCCGAGCTGGCCGTCATCGGCGAGGGTGCCAGCGTCGGACCGTTCTCGTTCCTGCGACCGGGCACCGATCTCGGCGTCGGCGGCAAGATCGGTGGCTTCGTCGAGACCAAGAACGCCGTCATCGGCGACGGGGCGAAGGTCCCGCACCTCTCCTACGTCGGCGATGCCGAGATCGGCGAGGGCACCAACATCGGCGCCGGCACGATCTTCGCCAACTACGACGGGGTCGAGAAGCACCGCACCACCGTCGGCAGGCACGCACGCACCGGGTCCAACAACACGTTCGTGGCTCCGGTCTCGATCGGCGACGGTGCCGGCACGGCCGGGGGCACGGTCGTCCGCCGCGACGTACCCCCCGGTGCCCTGGCCGTGAGCAGTGGCCCGCAGCGCAACATCGAGGGCTGGGCGCAGAGCAAACGGCCGGGCACCGCGCAGGCCGAGGCCGCGTCAGGCGTGGAGGGCGGTTCCGGGGGACGCCCCGCGGACCCCGGGGTTGGGGCCGACGCCTCGGGTGAGACAGAATCTTGACCGGCACTCCACCCCCGATCGAGGAGCCACCCAGCGTGAGCGGAATGAAGCGGACCACCGAGAAGAACCTGATGGTCTTCAGTGGCCGGGCGCACCCAGGGCTGTCCGCGGAGGTCGCCACCCTGCTGGGCAGCGGACTGGTCCCGCAGTCGGCCTACGAGTTCGCCAACTCCGAGATCTACATCCGCTACGAGGAGTCGGTGCGCGGCTGTGACGCCTTCGTGATCCAGAGCCACACGGCTCCGATCAACGAGTGGATCATGGAGCACCTGATCATGGTCGACGCTCTCAAGCGGGCGTCCGCCAAGCGCATCACCGTGGTCATGCCGTTCTACGGCTACGCCCGGCAGGACAAGAAGCACCGTGGCCGCGAGCCGATCTCCGCTCGGCTGATGGCCGATCTCTTCAAGACCGCCGGCGCCGACCGGCTGATCACCGTCGACCTGCACGCCGACCAGATCCAGGGCTTCTTCGACGGCCCCGTCGACCACCTGATGGCACTGCCGATCCTGGCCGACTACGTGCGCGAGAAGTACGGCGACCAGCGCCTGGCGGTCGTCTCCCCGGACGCCGGCCGGATCAAGGTGGCCGAGCGCTGGTCGGCCCGCCTCGGTGGTGCGCCGCTGGCGTTCATCCACAAGACGCGCAACACGGACCGGCCCAACGAGACCGTCGCCAACCGCGTCGTGGGTGAGGTCGCCGGCCGGATGTGCGTGCTCGTCGACGACATGATCGACACCGGCGGCACGATCGTGAAGGCCGCCGAGGCGCTGATGAACGACGGCGCCGCGGGCGTGATCATCGCGGCGACGCACGCCATCTTGTCCGATCCCGCCGTCGACCGGCTCAAGAACTGTCCCGCCGCCGAGATCGTGGTGACCAACACGCTGCCGATCACCGAGGACCGCAAGTTCGACAAGCTGACCTGCCTGTCGATCGCGCCGCTGCTGGCTCGTGCCATCCGTGAGGTCTTCGAGGACGGCTCGGTCACGAGCATGTTCGACGGTCACGCCTGAGGCTCGACGCACGCCGGGTCTCGATGCGGCTCGGGTCTCGATACACCTCGGGTCTCGGTACACCTCGGGTCTCGATACACCTCGGGTCTCGATACACCTCGCTCGTTCCTCGCGAGGCACTCGACCACCGAGGGCGGCGGCGAGGCACTCGACCACCGAGGGCGGCGGCGAGGCACTCGACCACCGAGGGCGGCGGCGAGGCACTCGACCACCGAGGGCGGGGCGGCTCGTCAGCGGCGCAGGTTCAGGGCCACGTCGAGGTCGTCCACGCGGTCGCTCCAGGTCCGGGCCAGCACGGTGGTGACGCCCTCGTCGACCCGGGCAGCCAGGGCGTCGCGCAGGGTCTGGAGCTCGGCGGTCGCCAGCGGCAGGAACGGGAAGCTGTTGCCGACCACCACGCTGTAGGCCTGCCCACGACGCTTCGCGACGGCGGGCGCCTCGGCGGCGTACCGCACGAGGTAGGGCGCGACCAGGTCGGCCTGGCCGGTGGTCCAGAAGCCGGCTGGAGGTGGCCGTGAACTCGCGGTTCGACGGGTCGCCGTCGTACAGCTCGCGCCACGCCGCAGCCTTTGCCTCGGCGGTCGGGATCGCCGCCCGAGCCGCCCGGGCGCCCGAGCTGGCCGGCCGCGGACGGGTCATCGGCCAGCTCGGCGGCGATGAGGGCGGGGTCGGCGCCGAGGGTGACCAACCGGCGTACGACGAGCCAGCGCACGTCCGGGTCGAGCTCGCGTCCGTCGACCTGTCCCGACGCCAGCCACTCGCGCAGCAGCTCGGTGTCGGACGTCGTGCCGGCCAGTCCGCGGGCCGCCGCGACGGCGAGGGACGGCTCCGGGGATCCGGCCAGCGCCAGCGTGCAGGCAGCCGCGACGACCTCCTGGGCCGCCGCCAGCTGGTCGGGGGGGAGCAGCGGAGCGACGACTGCCTCCAGGGTCAGCGAGAGAGCGCCCTCGAACACCATCGGATGCCGCTCGACGGAGAGGTGCCGGGCCACCAGGCCGAGGAGGTCGTCGATCGACAGGCTGCCGGAGCGGGTCGCCGCGATCGCCGCCCACCAGGTGACGGCCCGGGTCAGTGGCTCCTCGACCGACGAGAGGTGTGCGTGCACGAACTCCCACGTCAGGTCGTCGAGGTCCAGGGCCGCGAAGGTCTCGTCGCCCGCGTTGGGCAGCACCGCGCAGCCGGCGTACTCCGTCAGCTCGACCGGCTCGTCGGCCAGGTCGACGAGCCGGCTGCCCACGTGGGTGCCGGCAGCGTCGTACGCCGCGACGGTGAAGCGGTGCGGCCGGGTGCCGTCGCGAAGCAGCACCGGGACGTCGCCGTCGCGGGTGACCCGGATCGTGTCGAAGCCGGTGGAGCGCAGCCACAGCTCGGCCCAGGTGCGGACGTCGCGCTCCGACACCGCGTCCAGGGCATCGAGGAAGTCGGCGAGCGTGGCGTTGCCGAACGCGTGCGCGGTCAGGTAGGCGTTGGCGCCGGCAAGGAACGACTCCTCGCCGAGCCAGGTGACGAGCTGGCGCAGGGCCGCGCTGCCCTTGGCGTAGGTGATCTGGTCGAAGTTGCCGAACGCGGTGTCCACGTCGACCACCGACTCGGCGTCCTCGGCGATGGGGTGGCTCGAGCGGCGCAGGTCGGCGCGGTAGCCGGTGGTCTTGCGGCGCAGCGCCACCGAGGTCCAGGCGTCCTGCTCGCCCACGGCGTGCGCCGCGACCTGGTAGCCCATGTAGTCGGCGAACGACTCGTTGAGCCAGGAGTCCTCCCACCACACGAACGTGGCCAGGTCGCCGAACCACATGTGCGCCATCTCGTGCGCGATCACGCTCGCCCGCGCGACCCGCTGCATCGGGGTCGGCACCCCACGGATCAGCATCTCGTCGCGGAACGTCACGGCGCCGGGCGTCTCGAGGGCACCCCAGTTGTGCTCGGGCACCATCATCTGGTCGTAGGAGTCGAACGCGTACGGCGGGTGAACATCGTCGGTGTAGTGGAGAAGCAGGCCTCGGTGATCCTGCGCAGCTCGTCGGCGTCCCGGTCGAGGAGCGGGGCCAGCGAGCGGCGTGCGTGCCAGCCGAACGGCAGACCGGCGTACTCCCAGGTGACCGAGTGCCACGGCCCGGCGCAGACGACGAAGAGGTAGGTGGAGACGGCCGGCGTGGTCGTGAACGTCCAGGTGCGGTCCCGCTGCGTCGCGACGCCGTTGCCGATCACCTTCCAGCCGTCGGGAGCGACGGCGGTGAGCGACAGCGGCGCCTTGATGTCGGGCTGGTCGAAGCACGCGAAGACGTGGTGGGCCATGTCCATGCCCAGGTACGCCGACACGTAGGTCTCGCCGTCGGCCGGGTCGGTGAACGTGTGCATGCCGTCGCCGTTGGTGACGTAGGGGATTCGGGCGCGGACGGTGACCTCGTGGGGGCCTGCGGGCAGCCCGGTCAGGTGCACCCGGTTCGCGTCGTACTCCCAGGCGTCGGCACCGCTGACCTCGACGTCCCGCGCGTCGAACAGCTCGAGGAACGTGCCGGCGCCGTCCTCGGTGACGGTGAACCGCACCGTCGTAGTCGACCCGAAGGTGTCACGGTCGGTGAGGTCCAGCGCGATGTCGTAGGTGACGTCGGTGACGAGGGTGGCGCGGACTCGGGCTTCGTGCAGGGTGAGGGACACGGCCCCGAGGCTAACGCCGTGGCCACCGGATGTCCGGTTGTGCGGGTGCAGACCACCCCTGAACCCGGTCGGTCGCGAGCGGGCCGCCCGGGTGCCGCGCCGAGCTGCGTGCCCAACCCGGGGAGCGGTGAGCCGGGGTCGGTTGTCCTGACTGAAACCGACCCTGTCCCACCGCTTCGCGGTGTTGCTGTCTTCGTCCTCGATCCCACTGGGGTCGTGGTTTGGTCGCGGGTCGCCTGCGCGGGTAGTCTTCCCGGGTTGCCTCGGCGAGGGAGCGCATTGCGACTCCGTGATCGACAGGGCAGGTTCAGCCTTCGCGCCGCGCCTCCTGTCGGGAGCGCGGCGTTCGTCGTTCCCCTCGCCCGACGTGGCAGCCACACGGTTTCGATTCCATCCGCTTGTCAGGAGATTGCCATGGCCACCGAGAAGATCACCGTCGAGGTCCGCGAGGAGTTCGGCAAGGGTGCGGCCCGCCGCATCCGTCGCGACAACAAGATTCCCGCCGTCATCTACGGCCACGGCAACGACACCGTGCACGTGACCCTCCCCGGCCACGTCACGATGCTCGCCCTCAAGCGCGGCGGCGCCAACGCGCTGCTCGACCTCGACATCAACGGCACCTCCCAGCTCGCGCTGGCCCGTGAGGTCCAGGTCGACCCGCTGCGTCGCCTCATCGAGCACATCGACTTCGTCGCCGTCCGTCGCGGCGAGAAGGTCACCGTCGACGTGCCGGTCCACCTGCTCGGCGACGCCGCACCCGACACGCTGGTCGTCACCGAGAACTCGACCGTCCAGGTCGAGGCCGAGGCCACGCACATCCCGGAGCAGATCGAGATCGACATCGAGGGCGCCGCGGTCGGCACGCAGATCCACGCGTCCGACCTGGTCCTGCCCGAGGGCACGACGCTGCTGACCGACCCGGAGACGCTGGTCATCAACGTCACCCAGCAGGTCACCCAGGAGGCCCTGGAGGCCGAGCTCGAAGAGGCCGAGGCCGAGGCCGGCATCGTGCACGAGCCGTCCGACGACGACCTCGGCGACGCCCAGGTCGAGGCGGCAGCAGAGGACCAGGCCCGCGACAGCGGCGACGCGCCCCAGGGCGACTCCTCCGAGTGATCCGCCGCCGGCTCTCGGGGTGGTGGCGACACCACCTCGGGGCCGGCACGCACGGAACGGACCGGGATACTCCTGCCATGACGACCGACCAGGCGAACGACGTGTGGCTGGTGGTCGGGCTGGGGAATCCCGGTCCTTCCTACTCCGGGCACCGGCACAACATCGGCTACCTCGTGGTCGACGAGCTCGCGCAGCGGATGGGTCAGTCGTTCAAGGCCGACCGGTCCGGTCGGGCCGAGCTGGTCGAGGGCCGGCTCAGCCCTCCCGGCACCCCCGGGCCGCGCGTCGTGCTCATGAAGCCCCGCTCCTACATGAACGAGAGCGGCGGCGCGGTGTCCACGATCGCGAAGTTCTACAAGGTGGCGCCCGACCACGTCGTCGCCGTGCACGACGAGCTCGACATCGCGTTCGGCACCCTGCGGGCCAAGCTGGGCGGCGGCGACAACGGCCACAACGGTCTCCGCTCGATGCGTTCCGCACTCGGCACCGGGGACTTCCACCGGGTCAGGGCCGGCATCGGCCGGCCCCCGGGACGGCAGTCGGTGGCCGACTTCGTGCTCTCCAACTACTCGTCGGTGGAGCGCAAGGAGCTGCCGTTCCAGGTGATGGACGCGGCCGACGCGGTCGAGTGCCTCGTCACCGAGGGGCTCGAGAGGGCGCAGCAGAAGTTCAACTCCTGACCGTCCGGTCCGTGATGCGGGCCAGCAGGGAACTACCCGATTTGGGCCATTCGTCCGGTCTGTCCGTGCACCTACCCTCCAAGGGTGTGGACCCGGGGAGGGTCGAGATCGGCGCACGGGTGGGGGGAGTGCTCCGTCAATGGTGGAGAACGCATCGGATGAGCCCGCTGGGCACATCATCGCATCGCCGTCGCCCGAGGCGTGGACGGTGCTGATCGAGGAGTGCATGGACGAGCTCGACGGCCGCGACCGCGACCTGCCGGAGGACCGGCTGGTCTGGCTGGCCAAGAGGCTGCACGACTTCCTCGGCCTGCGGGCGTGGTGGGTGGCCGCGTGCTTCGAGCGCGAGCTGGTCACCGTCGACTCGTCGGGTCACGGTCCGGCGCAGGGCATCATCGACAAGAATGACGACGCCCAGCTGGTGATCGACGGGTGCGATCCCGACGCGCAGGAATGGTTGCTGGTCCTGCGGCGAGAGCCCGGTGGCTACGACCTGCGCCTGGCGCGACCGCTCGTGACAGCCCTGGTCTATGCGGCCCTCGGGTTCCCGCGGGCGCCGGCCGCGTCGGCAGTGCGCTGGCCCGCGCGCCAGCTCGACTCGACCGCCTGATCCGCCGTGGCCAGGCGTTCGGGACCCTGATCCCGCCCGACCTGATCCGGTTCTGGCCGACGAGCCGGTGCTGGGTCAGGGACGGGCGCCCAGGATGCAGTCGAGGTACGACGCGAAGGCCGACTCGCCCTCGTCGACGGCCCACGTGACCAGCCCGAAGTGCTCGAGGTAGAGCCAGCCGAAGCAGCTCGTGCACACGAACATCGCCGGGGCCAGGAGATCGCGATCGACGTCGGCGGGCAGCGCCTCGACCAGCTCCATGGCAGCGGCGCTGAGAGCCGGCGGGCTCGCGCTCGGGGTGATGCTGCCGTCCGCCAGCGCGGCCATGGCCTCGGTGAGGGGGAGCGAGACCAGCTGCTGCATCTGCACCGAGTGCGCCATGTCGGGGCGGGTCTGCTCCTCGCGGTTGGCGAAGACCAGCTCGAACTCCGAGCGGTGGGAGAGCGTCCACGCGCGCATGGCCACGAACATGGCACGGAGCCTCGCGCTCGGCGCCAGGCCCTCGTCGGACGAGGCGCTCGACACTGCTGCGATCGCCGACTCCAGGGCATCGGCGCTGAGCGCGGCGACCAGGGCGCCGCGGGAGTCGAAGTAGCGGTAGAGCGCCGAGGGCGTCACCCCGACGTCGCGGGCCACCGCCCGCAGCGACAGCTCGCCGGGGCCGTACCGGAGCAGGTGCTCACGGGCCGCGGCCTTGATCTCCTGGAGGGCCGCTTCGCGCACCCGAGTACGCCGCGCACTCGGCGCGTCGGTGGAGTTCTCAGGCGTCATGGGGCTTCGGCCAACCTGTCGCGAGGCGGTGAGGAGGCACACCGTACGCCGTCCGGGACCGCTTGCAACCCGCGATTTGGTGGCATCGGTCGAGTCATGAACAGGCTTCGTCAAATCCGGGTATGACAACGATGTTCCCGACAGAGAACACTGTTCTCGTCAGCCGAATTGGGGGGTGTCGCATGGCGACAAGCGTCGACCACACCAGTCTCCGACGGCGCCCAGACCGCGTTCAGTGTGGTCGTCGTCGGAGTGCAGATCAGGCCGGTGCGGGCCACGGCCGGGCCGCACCAATGAAGTCCCCCCCTTCAGGCCGTCTGCACGGGTGGGGTTCGACGCGAGACGTTGCTTGGCAGCCGATCGCGATGGGCCCCACCCACCGCTCCACCTCCCGCTCCTGCTCCTGCGTCTCGAGGGTCTGCGCATGACCTCGATCGAGCTCTCCGTCGACGCGAGCGCCGCCCGTCACATCTCGTGGCACTTCAACGCCTACCTCGCCTGGGTCGGCGCCGTCGTCCTCGCCATCGCCACCACCGGTGCACTCATCGGCGTGCTGGCCGGTCTCGGCCCGGGCGTGACGAGCCTCGGCGTCCTCGCCGCGGCCGCGGGCGTGGCGTTCGCCCGGCGTGATGTCGGCCGAGGCGCCGAGGCCCGCATCGGCATCTACCTACGCCACCAGATCACCTCGTTGGGCGCCATCTCGGTGCTGGTCGTCGCGCTGGGCGTCGAACGTCCTTCCCAGCTGCTCGCCGGCTTCGCCGCCCAGTTCGCGGCCGTCGGCGTGCTGGCTCGAGGCGCCACCAACGTCACCGCCCGTCCCGTGGCCGACCGTCGGGTGATGCTCGTCGGCGACCACGACGGCGCGGTCCTCGCTCTCGCCCAGCTCCGACGCGCCACCGGCTGCGAGGTCGTCGGCGTCGGCTATCTCGGCGAGGTCTCCGAGGCCTCCGTCGAGCTGCCCGACGTGATGACCTGCGCGCTCACCTCGATCGAGCGGATCGTCGAGATGGCGGGCGCCTGGCAGGCCGACACGGTGGCCGTCGCACCCTCGGGGCAGCTCAACTCGATGGGGTTGCGACGGTTGTCCTGGCGCTTGGCCGACGCCAACGTGCGCCTGGTCCTGCTGGGTCTCCCCGACGGCGTCTCCCGCCGGCGGGTCACCCCGTCCCGTCTCGGTGCCGCCACCGGCGTCGAGGTCTCGGCGCCCCGGCCGGGCCGCCTCGACCGCGTCGGGAAGGTCCTTCTCGACCGGGTGGCCGCAGCCGCGATGCTGGTGATGGCGCTGCCGGTGCTGGTTGCCTGCGCAGTGGCGATTCGGCTCGAGTCGCGGGGGCCGGCCCTGTTCAAGCAGACGCGGGTGGGCCGAGGCGGCGCTACCTTCACGATGTACAAGCTGCGTTCCATGTCGCCCGACGCCGAGGCGCGCATGGCCGACCTCGCGGAGCTCAACGAGGGCAACGGCCGCCTGTTCAAGATGAAGCAGGACCCGCGGATCACCCGGGTGGGTGGGCTGCTACGCAAGACGTCGCTCGACGAGCTCCCGCAGCTGATCAACGTGGTTCGCGGCGAGATGTCCCTCGTCGGGCCCCGGCCCGCTCTGCCGACCGAGGTCGCGCAGTACGACGAGGACGAGCGCCGGCGCCTCGCCGTGCTCCCCGGCCTCACCGGGCTGTGGCAGGTCAGCGGGCGCTCAGACCTGAGCCACGACGAGTCGGTGCGGCTCGATCTCGACTACACCGACAACTGGGACCTCGGCGAGGACCTGCGTATCGGGCTCAAGACCTTCGCCGCCGTCTCCCGGTCGACGGGGGCCTACTGATGGAGCTCATCGACCGCACGATCCGACTCGACCTCCTCCGCCCCGCTGCGTGGTCACCCGAGAGCTTCAGCCCGGCATCGTTCGAGCGGCTCACCAGCGCGCTGATCTCGGCCACGAGCGGTCGGACGGATGTCGTCGAGGGCGGCTGACACCTCCGAGCGCGCCCGACCGGCGCGTCGTACCCGTGCGGCGGGCGCCGACCCGATCGCCAGCGTGGTGATCTCGGCCCACAACGAGGCTGCCCACATCGGCAACCACCTGAGTCACCTCTACCACGGCGTCTGGGACCACGAGATCGAGGTGCTCGTCGTCTGCCACGGGTGCACCGACGACACCGCCGCGCGCGTCCGGGACGCGGCCCTCGGGGTGCGTGTCGTGGAGACCGGTCAGCTGTCCAAGACCGAGGCGATGCGCGTGGGCGACGCCGCGTGCACGGCCTTCCCGCGCGTCCACCTCGACGCCGACGTGGTCCTCGAAGGAGACGATCTCCGCCGCCTGGTCGAGCCGTTGCGAGACGGCTCGGTGCTCGCCGTCGCACCGAGGCGGCTCCTGGTCACAGCGAGCTCGTCGCTCGCCGTGCGGTGGTACTACGACGTCTGGGAGCGCCTGCCCCAGGTCCGGACCGGCCTCTTCGGGCGAGGAGCCGTCGCGTTGTCGGAGGAGGGCCAGAGCCGGGTCGATGCGCAGCCCGCGCTGATCAGCGACGACCTGGCCGCCGCGGTCTTCGACCCCGGTGAACGCCGGGTGGTGGACGACGCGGTGGCCCACCTCCTGGCACCTCATCACCTCGTCGACCTGGTCCGTCAGCGCACCCGCGTGGTGGTGGGCAACGCGCAGGCTGAGGCGATGGGGGCCCGGCGGCCGGGGTCGGCCACCACCTGGGGTGACCTGGTCCGGCTCGGCGTCCGGCACCCGGGCCTGGTGCCCAAGCTGCCGGTCTTCCTCGCCGTCACGGTCGTGAGCCGTCTGGTCGCCCGGCGGCAGCTGCGGGCACGGGGTTCCGCGACCGCCTGAGGTGCCCGATCAGGCGGGCGGGAGCACCAGCGTCCAGGCCAGCGCCTTGCTCGAGGAGACGCCGGAGGTCGCGATGAGCGCCGGCGCGGACCCGGCGTCCGTCCACGCCTGGTCACCCGTGGCTGCGACGAGCAGCCCGCTGCCGCTCCCCGTGGTGGTCGCCCGCCCCACGAGCGCTGGCGGCAAGGTCCAGGTGTGGAGCGCGTTGGACTTGTCGGTGAAGTGCCTGACCACTCGGGAGGCGCCCTGCGCGACCGCCGCCGCCGGTGCTGTGTGCGCTGTGGTGGTGGCGGGCTCCGCCCTGCTGGTCCAGGCGGTCGGTGCGCCGGCACCGCTGTAGGCGAGGAGCACCAGACTGGTCTTGGACGTCGCGTCCAGGGTCAGCTGGAGGCTCGTCCCGGCCAGGCCGGGACCTGCGGACCTCGTCAGCGCGTAGGACCGCATGTCGATGCCGTCCGAGACCGTGCCGAGGACGGTCCAGCCCGCCGGAGTGGTGAGGGAGGCGGCTCGGTTGGTCGTCACGAAGAGCACCAGCCGGTCGGTGGCCTGCACGGAGGCAGGGACGTCGACCACCGGGCGCGCCGTGTTGGCGTCAGAGGAGCCGGTGGCGCGCCACTCCGGGACGACTGCCGGTGGCGGCTCCACCTCGACGACCACCTGTTGCGTCAGGGAGGCGGTGTCGCCCTCGTCGTCGGTGACGGTCAGCGTGACGGAGAAGGTGCCCGCTGTCGCGAAGACGTGCTGGGCGATCGGGCTCGGACCCGTCTGCGACCCTCCGTCCCCGAACGCCCAGTCGTAGCCGAGCAGGGCGCCGCCGTCGGGGTCGGTCGACCCGCTCGCGTCGAAGGAGCAGGACGGGCCGTCGCAGGAGGAGCCGAAGGTGGCCACCGGGTCGCTCGACGGTGGTGCGGCGGGCGGCGCCACGAGGACCACGGCGTACTGCTCGCCACCGCCCCCGGCGAGAACGGCGTCCTCGACGCCGGGGACGAGCACGGGGGTCGAGCGGTTGGTGGTCGTCCCGTCGCCCACCTGGCCCCCCGAGTTGGAACCCCAGGCCATCACCCGGCCGTCGGCGAGCACCGCCATCCCGGTGTCGCGGCCGGAGCCGATCGAGACCACCGAGGCGAGGTTGCGCACGGCGACGGGCCGCGTCCTGGTCGTGGTGGTGCCGTCGCCGAGGTTGGCCCGGTAGTTGCGGCCCCACGCGACGACCGTGTGGTCGCTGCGCAGGGCGTAGGAGTGGTGCGCGCCGGCGATCACGCCCGTCACACCGCTGGTGACCTGGACCGGCGAGGTCCGGTCGGTCAGGCTGCCGTCACCGATCTGCCCGTAGTCGTTGGACCCCCAGGCCCACACCGAGCCGTCGGTGCGTACGGCCAGCCCGTGGTCGCGCCCACCGGCGATGCCGACGACATCGGTCAGTGCGCCGACCCGCACGGGAGTCGTCCGCCGCACGGTCGTCCCGTCACCGAGCTGCCCCTCGTCGTTGCGGCCCCAGGCCACGACCGTGCCGTCCGCGCGCAGGGCGTAGCTCATGTTGCGACCGGCCGCGATGGCGACGGCATCACCGAGTCCCGTCACGGTGACGGGGGTACGCCGAAGGATCGTCGTGCCGTCGCCGAGCTGGCCGTCGGCGTTGAGCCCCCAGGTGCGGACGCTGCCGTCGGCGAGCAGTGCCAGCGAGGAGTTGTGCCCGGTCTCGACTGCGGTGACGCCGGCGAGCCCCGGGACCTGCGTCGGAGTCGGCCGGTCGGTCGTCCCGCCGATGCCGAGCTGGCCCTGCTGGTTGCTGCCCCAGACCGAGACGGTGCCGTCGTCACGCAGCGCCGCGACATGCTCGCGGCCGCCGTGCAGGTCGACCACGTCGCTCAGCCCGACGACCGGAGCGGGCGTCAGCCGGGTCTGGGTCGTGGCGTCGCCGAGCTGTCCGAAGCCGTTGCCGCCCCAGGTCCACGGGACACCTGCGGGAGCCGGCGCCGCGGAGGCGGCCGGCGCCTGGGCGGCGGCCGGCCCGAGGGCGGCCCATCCCAGCAGCAGCAGGGCGGCGGCGTACCCCGCCCCACGGCGTGCCAGACCCCGGCTCGTCACACCACGCCCTCCGCCCGCTCGGGTGACATTGCGACGACGAGCCGGTCAGCTCGCCTGGCGGAGCAGGACGGTCCACATGGTCGCCGCCCCCGAGACCGCGTCGGCTGTGGCGGTCAGCGCACCGTAGGTGCCCGAGGGCACCGGACCGTCGGAGTCCGCGAGCACGCTGCAGACGCGCCCGGCGCTGGGGGCGCAGGCGGCCTGCCGCTGGGTGACTCCGCCCGGCAGGGTGAACGACGTCGTCGCCGACGACTTGTCGGCCCAGTAGGACACCGCCCAGTCGCCGGCGGCGGCCTCGACGGTCGGGGTGGTGTGGCCCGCGCGGACGACGCTCTCCGAGGCCTTCGCGAGCTGGGGAGCCAACATGTCGCCGGTGTAGGCCGCCACCGTCAGCGTGTACTTGGCTGCCGCGTCCATCGCGAACCGCACCGTCTTGCCGGCGTCGGCCGCCGCGGCGACCTTGGTGTAGACGTTGGTCTGCATGCTCCCGGAGGTCGCCGTGTCGACCAGGGTCCACCCGGTCACCCCGCTGGTCGTGCCGACGGTGCGCGTCGTGTCGTTGAGCGACAGCACCATCAGCAGCTGGTCGCCGGCGGCGGTGCCGGCCGGCACGGTGGTGTTGGGTGTGGACACGTTGCCCTGGTTGGCACTGCTGCCCACCATCGCGATCGGGCGGACGGCGACCGGCGAGATGCTGCGGGTCGTGCTGCCGGTGCCGTTGTCGTTGTCGGTCACCGTCAGGGTCGCGACCTGCGGCCCCCCGGAGCCGTACGAGTGGTTCGTCGAGGGACCTGTCGTGGTCGCTGTCTGCCCGTCACCGAAGTCCCACGCGTAGGAGGTGATGGTGCCGTCGCTGTCTCCGGATGCGCTGGCGTCGAAGCTGCAGGTCAGGAAGGCGCAGGACGCCGTGAACGATGCCAGCGGTGCTGCGTTGTGACGCAGCACGGAGACCGGCACCACGAGCGAGCCCTGCGTGCCCTCGTCGTCGGTCACCGTCAGCGTGACGTCGCGGGTCCCCGAGGTCGCGAAGTCGTGACTCGACGAGCTGCCGGTCGCGGAGCCGCCGTCGCCGAAGTCCCAGGCGTAGGACACCACGGACCCGTCGGCGTCGGTCGAGCCCGTGCCGTCGAAGGTGCAGGCCAAGCCGTCGCAGGTGTGGCTGAACGACGCCGTGGGGGCCTGGTTCGCCTCGACCGTGCGCAGGACGACCGACCAGGTCGTCGCCGTCCCGTTGGCGGTGTCCGCGGTGGCCACCAGGGCGTCGTACTGACCCGTCGGCACCGGGCCGTTGGAGTCGGCGAGGGTGCTGCAGATGTGACCCGAGCCGGTCCCGCACAGGGCCTGGCGTCCCGAGACAGGTGCCGGCAGGGCGAAGCCGGTCGTCGCGGCGGACTTGTCAGCCCAGTAGGACACGACCCAGGAGCCGGCCGGCGCGTTCACCGACGGCGTCGCGTGCCCGGTCCGGCTCACGGTCTCGGCGAAGTCCGCGTAGACGAGCGCACCAGGACGTACGCCGGAGTAGTCGGCCACCGTCATCGTGTACTTGGCCGCCGCGTCCATCGGCACGGTGACCTTCTTGTTGGCGTCCGTCGCGGCGGCGATCTTCGTGTAGACCCGCGTCTGCATGGAGCCCGAGGTGGTGGTGCCCAGCACCGTCCACCCGGTCACGCCGGTCGGGGCCGACAGCACCCGGTTGCTGGCGTTGAGCGACAGCGCCAGCACGAGGCGGTCACCGGCCGAGACCGTGGTCGGCGTCGTCACGTTGGGGGTCGAGACGTTGCCCTGGCTGACCGCACCGCCGACGTACGAGACCGTGCTGGCAGCCGGCGGGGCGACGACGACCTGCTGGGAGGAGGTGGTGCCGGTCGCGTTGTCGTCGTCGGTCACGACCAGGGTGATGGTGTAGGTGCCCGGGCCGGCGTAGGTGTGGTGGGGTGCGCTGCCGGCACCGGTCTGGCCGTCACCGAAGCTCCACGCGTAGCCGTCGACGGTCCCGTCGCTGTCGGTCGACGTGGTGGCGTCGAGGTCACAGTCGAGGAAGGTGCACGTCGTGGTGAAGGCGGCGGTCGGCGGCACGTTCGGCTTCACGACCGACACCTGGTGGGTCACCGACGAGGTCAGCCCGCCGTCGTCGGTGACGGTGAGGGTGACGTCGTAGGTGCCGGTCTCCGCGAAGTCCTTCTGGGGGCTCGGGCCGCCGGCCTCGTCGCCGTCGCTGAAGGTCCACTCGTAGGAGGAGATGGTGCCGTCGCTGTCGGTGGACCCGGCCGCGTCGAAGGTGCAGGACACGCCCAGGCAGCTCGAGGTGAAGGCGGCCGAGGGCGCGGCGTTCGGCAGCACCGACGCGAGGAACAGGGCCCTGCCGCGCCAGTCCCTCGTCGCGTCGGCCACGGAGGACGTGCCGGTCGGGGCGCCGTTGGCGAAGCCGATCTTGAGCAGCTGGCCGGTGGTCGAGCTCACCACGTAGAGGGTGGTGCCGTCGAGGAACATGCCCTTGGTGGCGCTCCAGGTGATGTTGCCACCGGCCACCGTGTTCTCGATGCCGCCGATGACGCCGCTGTCGGGGGAGAACCAGCGCCAGTACAGGGAGTTCTGGCCGGTGCGGGTGTAGTAGATCCGGCCGTTCGCGAAGAACATGCCGGTGACCGAGCTGAGCTGGCCGTACCACGTCGGCAGCACGCCGGTGTAGGTCTGCCCGGTCGGGCCGCTGCCGGTCAGGACGGTGTTCCACAGCGGGTCGATGTAGGGGTTCACCCGCACCGGCTCGCCGAAGTTCGCGCCGTCGAAGGAGCGGCGGTAGAGGTAGGCGTCGGTCTGGCCGTAGAACAGCGTGCGGCCGACCATGACGGCCCCGCGGACGTTGGTCCAGTCGAAGGAGCCGGTGCTGACGTCGCCCTGCGAGGTGATGTTGGTGCCGTTGAAGCTGATGACGCTCGCGGTGCTGGAGTTCGAAGCGGTCGCGTTGTTGATGATCTCGACGGCGTTGATCTCCGGGTTGCCGGTCACATGGATGAAGTCGATGTTGACGGTGCCGTCACTGGTGATGTCGAACGACTTCATCGTGCCCTTGTTGACGCCCGGGTCGACGTTGGGGTCGTAGCTCGCGAGCTTGGTGACTCCGTCGATGAGCACGTTGAACCGCCGCGTCGTGGTGGACCTGCTGGCGAAGTAGAGGCGTACCTGCGTGCTGGTGCCGGTCGCGACCGGGAACGTCCACTGCATCTCGTTGCCGCCGCTGGGGTCGTTGCGTTCCTGAGTCCAGACGCCGAGGGGGGTGGTCGCTGGGACGTTGACCAGATTCGCGGCGGAGAGCGCGCTGAACGTCGCAGTCGTGCTGCCCGTGTTGTGGAACGGGCTGGTCGTGCTGTTGTCGGACGCCCAGTCGGGACCGTTGTCGATCGACGCGATCGCAGCGCCGCCCGCGTTGACGCGGTACAGCACGTTGCTGGCCGCCAGCGGCGCGCCGACGTAGACGTTGCCGGGGAGCGAGCCGGTGCTCGTCGACGCGGTGTTGGAGCCCTCGTTGTAGGGGAAGAACGCGATGCGGGGCCGCTGGTAGCGACGGTTGCCGATCCAGTCGGTGTCGCTCACGACCCACAGCCCCGTGTCGGTCTCGTAGATCTCGTAGGCCGCCTCACCGCGCGGGTTGCGGCCCGGGTTCCACTTCAGCGGGACGCCGTTCGTCGGGTCGAGCGCCACCAGGCCGGGGCGCGGGACGGCGCCCTGGGCGGCGCGGTCGGAGCCGTTGGGGTTGTTCATCCAGCGGTTGTGTCCGCCGATGTAGACCGCCGATCGGGTCACCTCGACGCCCCACAGCGTGTCGCCGCCGGACTGGCTGGTCCAGGTGGGGGTGAGCGCGGTCCCGACGGCGTAGGTCTCGAAGCGCGCCGCGGTGTCGCACAGGGTCCCGCTCTTCGGGCCGCCGGTGGTGGCGACGACGAAGAACGATCCGTCCGGCGACATCTCGATGTCGCGCATGTAGCTGTCGAAGGCGTTGGGAGCACAGATCGGTGTGTAGAGGGTCGTGTGCCAGGTCGTCGACACAGCGGCGGTCGCGCCGGACAGGTCGATCATCACGATCTGGTCGCGCGCCAGGCCGTTGACGGTCCGGTAGTTGCCCACGACGACCATGCGGTCGCCGGCCGGCGAGAGCGCTGACTCGCGCGGTCCGATCGGAGCCTTGGCGCCCGTCCCGGTGTTGTGGTTCTCCGCGGCGGTGAGATCCATGAACGGGTCGATCGCACCGGTGGTGGCGTTCAGCGTGGCGAACTGCCCGTGCGTCACGCCGCCGATCTTGGTGAAGAACCCTCCGATGAACAGCCGGTTGTTCGGCAGCAGCTCCATCGTCTCGATGCCGCCGTTGGTGGTCGGCGCCTTGAACGACGTCACGGCCTGGCCGGTGTTGACGTTGATCAGCTGGAGGTGGTTGGGGCCCTTGCCGTTGATCTTGGTGAAGTCGCCTGCGACGTACACCGTGTCGGCGGTCGGGCCGGGCATCAGCTGCTGCACCTGCCCGTCGACGGTCGGGTTGAAGGTCTGGCTCACCAGCCCGGTGGTCGCGTCGAAGGCGAACAGGTTCTGCCGGGTGTACGGCGTGCCGTTCATCGGATCGGTCACCTGCGTGAACAGGCCGCCGGCGATCATCACGTTGCCGACCTGGACGATCTTGGAGACCTCCCCGTCGAGCACCCACGGCGTCTTCTTGGAGGGCACGTCTCCGGGCATCCGGTCTGCGGCAGGCGGGGCGGCCGCGGGTGCCACGGTCGCAGCCTGGGCAGCGGGCGAGGCGAGAGCGACCAGGGGGAGGGCGAGCACGAAGCCCGCGATGGCCGCGATGATCTGTCGTCGCTGCACGGTGGTCTCCAGGGTGGTGATGTGGACAGGCGGGACCAGGGCCGCACCACGCGGAGCCGGGGAGACAATCAGAGACCAGTGACGGGGGGTGTGGGGACTACGCGATCAAGACTGCTCAGAATTGGGGACGGCCGACGCCGCGCCGGCTCCGACCGCCTCCGTCGGCGCGGTCCGTGCCACCCGCCAGCCGCCAGGTCGGTACGACGGGTCCCCGACCTGGGCGAGGGTGGGTGAACCGAACATGGGCAGGCCCGTCGTGCGACGCACCACGCCCCAGACGAGGGGCACCACCACCACCATCGCCACCCCGACGAGGGCGATGAGCATCGGGTGGCTCTCGTGCTCGCCCAGCGGCGCCCAGCCGGCCTTGTCGAGCAACGCCACCCCCGACATCGTGAGGACGACGACGATGCCGCGCCGGATGATCGACTGCGGGACCCGCGGGGCGATCATGCTGCCGAGGACGGTGCCCGGGACCGAACCGAGGACGAGAGGGATCAGGATCGCCCACTCGAGTCCGTGCAGGGCGATGTTGGAGATCGCGGCGGCGAACACCAGCGGGACCGCCTGCACCAGGTCGGTGCCCACCAGCCGCACCGCCGAGAGACCGGGGTAGAGCATCAGCAGGGCGATCATGATGACCGAGCCGGAGCCGACGCTGGTGACGCCGACCAGCAGACCGCCGGCCGCGCCCACCAGCAACGTGGGGAGCGGACGGACCACGGGGTCGGCCTCGCCGGTGCTGGCCCCCGTGCGGAGCCGGCGCAGGTTGATGTAGAGCCGCAGCGCGTAGGTCAGTGCCGCGAACAGCAGGGCGAAGCCGATGCTGAGCTTGAGGGTCTCGTCGAGGCCGCCGGGAGGCGCGGCCCAGCTGATCAGGTGCGGTCCCAGCAGGGCCATCGGCACCGACCCGAGCACCAGCCACTTGGCCAGCGCCATGTTGGGCGAGCCCTCGCGCTTGTGCACGATCGCGCCGCCGGTCTTGTACACGGCCGCCGCCGTGAGGTCGGCCGTCACCACGGCTGCGGCGTCGCCCACGCCGAGGAAGATCAGCGCCGGCGTCATCAGCGCCCCACCGCCCATGCCGGTGAGGCCCACGATGACGCCGACGAAGAAGCCCGCGACCAGGATGGCCAGGAAGGCTCCGCCCAGCAGGTCGCCCATGAATCTGCCGGCTCAGCCGCGGTAGACGCGGACGTAGTCGATCTCACCGGAGAAGTAGTCGCACGTCACCTTCTGCTGGTTGCAGCTGATCTTGCCGCCGATGGTCATCGGGAAGCTGTTGTCGATGTAGCCGACCGTGGCGCGCTTGCGGCCGACCCGGACTCCGTCGACCCACAGCTCGACCTGGGTCGGGGTCTTGACGCAGCCGAGCACGTGCCACCTGTTGTCGTTCAGCGGCACCTGCGAACGAACGGCGCCGCGCCGGATCGAGCCCTTGTAGAGGCAGGAGGGACGACCGCCGGGGTTCTGGATCTTCCACTGCCCGCCCACCGTCTTCGCCTGGCCCTTCTGGGTGATGTTCCCGAACTTCTCCTTCGTCCGGTAGCGGATCTCCACCGTGTAGGTGTCGTCGCGAGGGTCGAGATTCTGGTCGTCCTCGATGACGATGACCCGCTCCGGGCTGGCGGGAGGAGCGATCGGATTGCGCCGGCGCCACTTGTAGCCGGTCGCGCCGTCGTACCAGAAGCCGGTGTCCACGCCGGTCTGATCGACAGGCGCGTGGATCCCGTTCGGACCGCTGTCGACCATCGTGGTGGCCCCTGCCGGTTCGTTCATCTCCCAGCTCGCCTCCACCTCCGGCCCCACCGCGGCGGGTGCGCCGTCGGCAGCGGACATCGACAGGGCCGAGCCGACCATGGCCACGGCGCCGAGCAGCGCTGCAGATCTCAGTTGAGTCCCCATGAGTGTGTACCTCCAATGACAGAGGCGGCATGGATGACTGGCACGGTGTGCGCCGGTTCCGATGCCGCCCTTGTGTCCCTGCATCACAACTCGTCGATGCGACGGGGTCGCCCCGGCTGGACGGAATGCCCCCAAGTTGGGGACGCGGAGACCGGTTGGAACCTCGGGAGCCGGGCAGGATCGACCCCCATCTCATCGCCCGCGTCGAGCCGTTCGGGAGCGGCTCACCGAAATGGGTGATAACAGCCGTCGCCCCGCCCGCCGGAGCTGTGGGCCGCCCTAGGTTCTCGCCAGACGGCTGCAGCAAGGGGTCTGCGCTGTCACGTCATGAGGAGTGCAGCAATGATCGATTCTCCGGTAGTCGTGCGTCCCGTGCGCAGCTGGTCAGCCATGGCGGCAGTGGGCGCCATGGTGGCGTCGCTGCTCGCGGTGCTGGCCATCACCGCTGCACCCGCCTTCGCGGCCGACACCATCGCCTTCCGCGCCGCGGCCGAGGCCACGTACAACCAGCCGACCGCCCGGGTGACGATCCCGGCGTCGGTCCGGGAGTCCGACGGCATGCTGCTGTTCGTCACCAAGAACAACGCCTCGGCGAACGTGGCCACGCCACCTGATGGCTGGACGCTCGAGGGCAGCCGCCAGTCGAGCACCGACACGGAGACCTTCCTCTACAGCAAGGTGGCAGCGGCCAACGACGCCGGCCGCAACGCGGCGATCACGTTCTCGGCCACCACCAAGTCGACCATCACCGTGCTCGCCTACGACGGCACTGCGGCCGACCCGGTGGGCGCTTTCGCGTCCGCCGCGGAGTCGGTCAACCGGGCGACCCACACCACCCCTGTCGCGCAGGTCACGACTGCCGGCTCGTCGGTCGTCTCCTACTGGGCCGACAAGTCCGCGTCCTTGACCACCGGGTGGACCCTTCCGGCCGGCCAGACCCAGCGGAGCATCGCCCTCGGCACCGGAGCAGGGCGCATCACCTCCGTCGCCTCCGACCAGGTCACCACTCCGGTCGTCGGACCCACGACTCCCCGTACCGCCACGAGTGCCGTGTCCACGGCCAAGGCGACGATGTGGACCGTGGTGCTCCAGCCCGACCTGACCGCCGACCCCAACGTCGCGCCCGTCGCGTCGTTCACCGTCAGCTGCCCGCAGGCGACCTGCACCGTCGACGCGTCCGGTTCCACCGACACCGCCCCCGGGACGGTCGCCTCCTACGCCTGGGACTTCGGTGACGGCACGACCGGCACCGGCAAGTCCACCACCCACGTCTACACCACCGGCGGCGCCAAGACGATCACCCTGGTCGTCACCGACGACCAGGGCCTGGCCTCCGCACCGGCGACCCGGACCGCCAACCCGACCGTCGGAGGCGGCGCCGGCACCCAGCCCGTGCCCGGCCACAACCGCCTGGTCCCCGACAAGCCGCGGACCAACACCCCGCGCATCAGCAACGGCGAGATCTGGGACATCGAGGTCGTGCCGTCGCTCAACCGGGTGTTCATCGCCG
This sequence comes from uncultured Actinomycetota bacterium, assembly GCA_963781515.1. Taxonomy (GTDB): domain Bacteria; phylum Actinomycetota; class Actinomycetes; order Propionibacteriales; family Nocardioidaceae; genus Nocardioides. The sequence continues at coordinate 1,079,988 of CAWAGL010000008.1, read as the reverse complement.
GCAACTTCACGTCCCTGGCCAACACGATCAGCCCCACGACGACGATCAACCAGGCCGGCCTGGCGTCGTACAACTACCAGACCGGCCTCATCGACACGAGCTTCCGGCCCACGTTCAACGGCGGCGTCACCGCGGTCGAGGCGAGCCCGGACGGCACGAAGCTCTTCGTCGGCGGCTCCTTCAACACCGTCAACGGGGTCGCCAAGCAGAAGGTCGCCAGCCTCAACCTCACCACCGGGGCACCGCTGAGCACCTTCGGCTTCACCAACAACACCAACAACCAGGTGCAGTCGCTGGCCGCCACCAACAGCACGCTCTACGTCGGTGGTCGCTACAGCCGCATCAACGGCCAGCTGCTCACGGGTCTGGCCGCGGTCAACGCCGCCTCGGGAGTCGTGGATCCTGACTTCGACAACCAGCTGTCCGGTGGCATCGGCGTCAACGGCCAGCTCGGCGTCCCGCAGCTCAAGCTGACCCACGACCAGTCCAAGCTGCTGGTCATCCACACCGGCCGGAAGATCGACGGCCAGGACCGGCTCGGCATGGGCATCATCGACACCCAGACCAAGGAGCTGCTGCCCTGGCGCAGCCAGCTCTGGGACGACAACCTGGCCCGCGTGGGCGGCGTCACCCGCATCGCCACCGGCGACATCGCCCCCGACGACTCCTACTTCGTGGTCGGCAGCGGCTCGGGCGGCGACGCGCCGCCGATCAGCGACACCGTGGTCGCCTACTCGCTCAACCCCGCGGCGCTCCAGAACTCCGACGTCGATCCGCTGTGGATCTCCCGGCACTTCGACAGCATCTACTCGCTGGCCGTCACCGAGGTCGCCGTCTACGCCGGCGGGCACTTCGGCTTCATCGAGTCCCCGACCTCCGACGACCCGTGGCCCGGCCTCGACAACGTCGGCTACGGCACCGGCCAGGGTCTCGCCGGCTACGGCCTCGGTGACCAGGTGGTCCGCCGCGACCACATCGCCGCACTCAACCCCGTCGACGGCAAGTCGCTCGAGTGGAACCCCACCGACGGGTCCAACTCGTTCGAGGGTGACAAGGCCATGGAGGCCACTCCTCGAGGCCTGTTCATCGGCGGGGACGGCATGTTCAAGGGCGGGGTCCGCACCGGCCGGGTCGGCTTCTTCGACTTCAACAGCGTTCCGTACCCGGTCCCGGCGCCCGACACGACGATCACCGCCCCGATCGAGGGCCGCGTGGTCGCCAACAGCACCGAGTTCGTGATCACCGGCACGGCGCGGGTCGCCAGCGGCACCGTCGGCCGGGTCCAGGTGCAGGTCCAGGACCGCAACAGCAACCAGTCCCTCCAGGACAACGGCACGGCGTTCACCAACTTCGCCAACACCGCCAACACGCTCAACGCCACCCTCGACCCGGGCAGCGGGACGAACCGCACCTGGCGGGTCACGGTCCCGGCGACCAGCATCACCACCAACCGCAACCTGCTGGTCTCTGCCCAGGCGTTCACCGCCGCCACCGGCGGCTCCGGTGACACGACCAAGGCCACCAAGCGGTTCGAGTCGTTCGGCACCTCGGACCAGACACCGACCACCGGCATCTCCGGTCCGAGCGGTGTCCAGACGTCGACCACCTTCACGGTGACCGGCACCGCCAACGACGACAAGGGCGTCAACTCCCTGACGTACTGGTTCCGTGACGAGCAGGGTCGCTACCTGCAGAGCGACGGCACGGTCGGCGACATCTACAACACGTTCCGGGGCACCCCGGACGTCATCGGCGCCACCAGCGCCACCTGGTCCTACGAGGTGACGCTGCCCCACGAGGGCATCTGGCGCGGCAGCGCCACGGCGGTCGACACCATCGGCCAGGCCGACCTGCGCAGTGCCACGCGGGACTGGCGAGTCGACTCCACGGCCGTCGCGCCGTCGGTCACCATCACCGACCCGGTGGCGATGACCCCGCCGTTCACCGTGCCGGCCCTCACCGTCGAGCCGGGCGGGCGGATGACGTTCGCCGGCACGGCCTCCGACGACGAGGGCCTCAAGGACGTCGAGGTCACGCTGCGCAACTCCTCGACCGGCGAGAACCTCGGCGCCGACGGCACCTGGGGGGTCGGCGTATCAGCCGGAGCCCACCGGGTCTCGCCGGTCAACATCACCGGCTCGACCTACAACTGGACCTACACGACGCCGTTCAACCTCTCGGCCGGCACCTACGCCTTCACCGTCCGGGCCACGGACGACAAGGACCTGACGACCGCCACGATCAACCGCGGCTCGCTGACCATCAACGCCCAGTTCGCCGGTGACCTCGCCCCTGACGGGACCATGGCCTTCACCGCACCTACCGACAAGTCGCCGACCATCAACCTGGCCGGTTCGGCCACCGACGACGTGGGGGTGGAGAGCGTGCGGGTGTCCCTCCAGGACCGCGACACCGGGCGCTACCTCCAGGCCAACGGCACCATGGCAGCCGCGGTCGCCTACCGCCACGCCACCTTGGGCTCGCCCAACGCGACGAGCACGACCTGGTCGCTGCCGGAGATCACCCTGCCCTCCGGAGGCAACTGGCGCTTCACGGCGATCACCTTCGACACCCGTGGACAGCAGGACCCCTCACCGGCCGTCGGCAACTACCGGTTCTACCCCGGCGACGGGCTCCCCGGCCTGAGCGAGACCCTCGGTCAGCCGGTCAACGGGTCAACGTTCAACGACTCGAAGATCGTGGTGACCGGCCGCGCCGAGGACGCCCCCGACGCGTTCGCGGGCATCGCCCGGGTCGAGATCGCGGTCGTCAACTCCGCCGGCCAGTACATGAGCTCGACCGGGACGTTCACCAGCACCACGGCGAGCTACCGCACCGCGTTCCTCAACAGCCCCGGCAGCGTCGGGTCCAACTACTCCTACACGACCCCGGTCATCCCGGCCGGCACCTACAGCGTCATCGTCAGGTCGGTCGACGTCCACGAGCAGTTCATGGACCCGCCGCGGACCTCCACGGGCATCGTGGTCACCTCACCGTCCAACAACCCGCCGGTCGCCAACTTCACCTACAGCTGCAACCAGAACGTGTGCACCTTCGACGGGCGCAGCTCCACCGACGAGAACCCGAGCTCGCTGACGTACTCGTGGAACTTCGGGACCCAGGGGACGGCCACAGGTCCGCTGCCCACCAAGACGTTCACCGCGCCGGGCAGCTTCCCCGTGACCCTGACAGTCAAGGACGAGTGGACGCTGACCAACACCTCCGCGGCGCAGAACGTGACGATCGTCGAGCCCTCGGGCAACTCCGCCCCGGTGCCGACCTTCGCGCAGAGCTGCCAGGGCCTGACCTGTGCAGTGAGCAGCCAGGGCACCACCGACCCCAACACGGGTGACGTGATCACCTACTCGTGGAACTGGGGTGACGGCACCGCACTCAGCACGGGTGCGTCGCCCGCGGCCCATGTCTACGCGGCGGCCGGCAGCTACACGATCACGCTCACGACCACCGACGGCTGGGGCAAGTCTGCCTCGACCACCCGCTCCGTGAGCCTGAGCGAGCCGGCCAACAACACGGCGCCGACCGCCACGTTCACGGCCAGCTGCACCTCGTTCACGGTGTGCCAGATGAACAGCGCCGGCACCGCCGACGCAGAGGGCGATGCGATCAAGTATTCGTGGGACTTCGGGGACGGCAGCACGAGCACCCTGGCCAGCCCGTCCCGGACCTACGCCGCGCCCGGCACGTTCACGATCGTGCTGACCGCCACCGATGTCTGGGGCAAGGCCGGCACGGCGACGCGCACGGTCACGATCACCGAGCCGGCCAGCAACAACGCGCCGACCGCGGTGATCGCGTCCGGCACCTGCACCACCGTGAACACGACGTGCACCATGAGCGCGACGGGGAGCAGCGACCCCGACACCGCGAGTGGCGATGCCATCCGCAACTACGTCTGGAGCTGGGGCGACGGCACGCCGGACACCACGGGCACCTCGGCCACCCAGGCTCACGTGTTCGGCGTGGCGGGCACCTACACGGTCACGCTGCGGGTGCTCGACAAGTGGGGTCGCGCGAGCGCACCGGTGACCATGTCGATGACCACCGCCGCCGAGCCGGCCGGCAACAACGGGCCGACGGTGGTGTTCAACCAGCCCACGTGCACCGGGCGGACCTGCTCGGTGAGCAGCGCCGGCAGCACCGACACCGACGGAGGCATCCGCAGCTACACCTGGAAGTGGGATGACGGGACCGCAGACACGGTGACCACCTCCACCAACACCGTGAACCACGTCTACGCGGCGGCCGGCAGCTACACCATCACGCTGGTCGTGACCGACAACTGGGGCAAGACGACCACGGCGACACGCACCGTGACCGTCACCTGACCGCACGGGGGTGGGCTGCAGGGGCCGTGGGCATGTCGCCCGCGGCCCCTTCCTCGTCTCCCGAGCGGTCAACAACACCCTCGGGCTGGCCAGTACCAGAATCTGGATGCATTTCATCCCCAATTTGGGGGAAAGCGGGTGGAGAAATGGTTAAAATTTGACAACGATCGTGACCCGTCCCGTACGGTACCTTCGGTTCCAGGAACCCGGTTTCGGTCCAACCCGCGCCCTCTGGCGCGGCGTAGCGGTTGAGCGCTCGGACGCGGATCTGTGAGTAGTCCTCATTCCCCTTGACCATCCCCCCGAAGGGTCAACACATGCAGTCAGTTTCACGTCGTACCATGTTCCGCCTCGCGACCAGCGCCGTCGGCGCCGTCGGTGCCACCAGCGTCGTCGCCGGCGGCCTGCTCGCTCCGGCCCACGCTTCCAGCAAGGTCTCGGCCCGCCTCAAGAGCAGCGTCATCAAGCCTGGTGAGCGGCTGACCGTCCACGTCGCCGAGAACCTGAAGCAGGGTCGCAGCATCCGCGTCAAGGACAGCCGAGGCCTCGCCTGGAAGCAGGTCGTCAAGAAGCGCCGCTACCAGCGGTGGACCGCGGTCGCACCGACGGCCGGCGACGGCACGGTGACCGTCGTCACCAAGCGGGCCGACGGCAAGGTCTTCCACAACCGCCTCGACTACCAGGTGACCGGCTCCGAGGTGACCCGGACCAGCGTGGTGGGTGGCGCTGCCCTGATCGGGATGAGCGCCAAGGCCAGCGTGTGGAACTCGAAGGTCTCGCAGGTCGGCGCGGGCCTGGGCGCCCGGCGCATCTTCGCTGATCTCGCCGATGGACCGACCAGCCAGATCAAGCTCGTCGAGCAGGCACACGCTGCGGGACTCCTCCCCGTCATCTCCTACAAGGTCGGTGGCGACGTCGCCGGCGCGATCAACGGCCGGTTCGACGAGGTCGCCAGGCAGGCCGCCGCCAAGCTGGCCTCCTACGGGCTGCCGACGGCGGTCACGGTCTGGCACGAGCCGTACGGCGACATGACCGGGCAGCAGTACACCGCGCTGAGCAAGCGGCTGCTGCCGATCTTCAAGCGCGACGAGCTCCGCGTGGGTCCGATCCTCAACGGGTGGCTGCTGGACAACAGGATGGCGGAGTTCGCGTCGTTCTGCCCCGATGAGCTGTTCGACCTCTGGCAGTACTTCGCCATCGACACCTACCAGAGCGGCAGCCTGAGCTCACCCGGGCCCATCCAGCCGGCTCAGCGGATCGCGGCCGCCGCGGCCTACGTGAAGTCGCGAGGCTACGACCTGCCCCTCGGAGTGGGGGAGTACAACGGCTACACGGCGCAGGCGATCACGGCCGCCGGCGAGATGCTGCTCAGCACCCCCAACGTGTGGTTCGGCTGCCTGTGGAACGCCACCGGAGGTGTCGGCGTCGAGCTCAGCGGCGATCGCCTGCAGGCCTTCAGGGCCACGCTCGCCGACCCGCGCGTCGGCGACCCGCTGACGGCGCCGTAGGCGCCGGCACCTCAGCGCGGGACGACGTTGGCGGACCGTGCTGAGGGTGGGCTGGTGCCGATGGCGTTGATGGCGACGACCTCGAAGCGGTAGTTGCCGGCGGTGAGGGTGAAGGCTCGTTGGCGGACGTTGGGTCCCAGGACGCGTGAGTTGGTGCTGGAGACCACGGTGGCGTCCTCGGCGCTGGAGCTCATCCGCAGTGCGGTGACCCGGTAGCCGGTGATCGCCGAGCCGCCGGTGCTGGTCGGGGGGGTCCATCGTGCGGTGGCGGTCAATGATCCGCCGGTGGCGCCTTGGAGTGGGGTGCCGATGATCGGTGGTCCGGGGACCGTGGTGGCGTTGGCGGTCGGGGTCACCGGGTTGGACAGTGCGGAGTCCGGGCTGGTGCCGGCGCTGTTGGTGGCGGAGACCTGGAGCCGGTAGGTGGTGCCGTTGGTCAGTCCGGTGACGGTGAGGCTGGTGGCGGTGCCGCCTGCGGGTCGCAGGGCGCCGACCTGGGTGCCGGTGCTGTCGACGACGCGGACCTGGTAGCCGGTGATGGGCGAGCCTCCGGTGCTGCTGGGGGCGGTCCAGGTGAGGGTGGCGGTGGTGTTGCCTGCGGTGGCGTTGCCGACGGTGGGTGCGCTGGGCGCGGTGACGACGGGTCCGCCGATGGTGGAGCCGGGGGTGCCCGATCCGCTGGAGAGGGTCCAGTTGGCGCCGTCGTTGTTGTCGGCTGCGGGGTTGACGAGCTCGAGGGACTGCCCTGTGGTCGAGGTCGGCCAGCCGGTGCCGCCGTAGGTGATGCTGTCGGCGACGGATCCGTCGGGGCGGGTCAGGGTCAGGGGTCCGCTGCTGGCGAGGGCGCCGGAGTAGCGGTCGCCGACGAAGACGGTGGAGCCGTAGGTGCTGCGGAACGTGGGGTCGTCCTTGACGAAGGTCATGGTCTGGTTGGGCAGGATGACGGTGCCGGGCTGGACGGTGAGGGTGAGGCCGCCGGTGAGGGTCCAGCCGGCGAGGTCGATGGCCACCGAGTTGGGGTTGTAGACCTCGACGAACTCGGCGGTGTCGCCTGCGGTCGGGGAGTGCTGGATCTCGTTGATCACCATGGCGGGGACGGCGGGCTGGTTGCCCGGCACCCGGGCGTCCGACGCGAACACCGTGCGGCGGCCGGTGATCCCCTTGAAGAGCAGGTTGCGCTGCTGGGAGTAGTTCTGTTGGGAGCCGTAGGGCCAACGGGCGAAGTCGAGGGCGATGTCGGCCTGAGCCACCCCTACCTTGGCGTCGTAGAGGGACTCCATCCGCCCGGACGCGAGCAGGTCGTTGACCAGGGTCCGCAGCCGACGGAAGTACATCTCCCGCCACTCCGGGGTGGCCAGCAGCGCCTCCATGATCGGGTTCACCCGGTCGCCGGGCTCGGCGGGGGTGACGAAGGTGCTGTTGACGAAGCAGCAGTGGTTGCCGAGGGTGTGGTCGAGATCCCACGGAAGCATCGACCAGCGCGTGGTGGCGGGATCCTGGGCGAGGTAGAAGTTCTTGGTCGACGAGTCGACGTGGTCCAGGATCGCCGTGACGGCGGCGTAGTTGATCATCTGGGGCACGTCGGAGTTGGCGATCATGAAGTTGCGCTCGGCGTTGCCGCTGAGGGCGACACCGTTCAGGAACGCCTGCAGCGGCGCGTAGTCGTTGTCGTCGGGCGTCTTCTTCTCGAAGCGACGGTTGGCCAGCGGCACCGAGGAGTCGAACGCGTTGATGTTGGCCTTGAAGAACTGGTGGGTGTCGTAGCCCTCGCGCTCGCGCCAGGTGCCGTCGTACAGGTCGAGGTAGTTGTAGACACCCTGGAAGGTGCCGTTGCGCTGGGTGCGGACGGGGAAGACCTGGGTGTTGACGACCCCCGCCCGCCCGAAGGCGTCGAAGCTCAGCATCGATCGACCGTGGGCCACGTCGCTGTAGTCGGCCTGCATGGCGAACTCGTCGACCGGCTCGACGAGGAGGCCGGGCATGTCCAGGTCGTGGTTCTTGGCCATCTCGAACTTCCAGTTGGGCTTCGCTGTGCTCTCGGAGCCCTGCCCGCGGATGTTGACGGTCACGTTGTCGTAGACGGTCCCGCCGTAGGCCAGCACCGCTGTCCGGCTGATGTCGGCGGTCGGATTGCCGGTGATGGCGTTGTAGTCGGCGTCGGCGATGAACCAGCGGAAGATCGGCAGCGCCGAGGTGACGGTGTCGGGCACGACGACGCCGCGGTAGACGATCGTGTCGTCGAGGCGGGGGAGCCGGGTGGTGGCAGCGGCGTTGGTGGCCTCGACCCGGTAGCGGATCAGCTTGCCGGCCGCGGCGCCGGGGATGGTGGCGCCGTAGGTGTCGCCGCCGGTGGCTGGTCATGGCGAGGGTCTGCTCGGCGGCGAAGTCGACGCGGTAGCGCAGCACGGCACTGGTCTGGCCGGTGATGGTCGCGGTCACGGTGACGGGCTCGTTGACCACGGGGACGGCGGGCGTGGCCGTGAGCCCGGTGACGCGGGGGCCGAGACCCGTGCGTCGGACGGAGTTGGCGGCGCCGGGGGTGCGGCCCGCGGCGTTGGTGGCGGCGGCCCAGTTGAGGTAGTCGTTGTTGTCGAGGCTGGCGTCGATGAGCTCGAGCGAGGGACCGGTGCCGTCGGCCTTGACGGGCCAGGGGTCGGTGTCGAGGTAGGAGACGGTGTCGACGGTGGCGCCGGTGTTGTCCTTGAGGGCGATGGTCTCGCCGGAGTTGGACAGGTTGCCGCCGTAGACCGCTGCGGGGGCGAAGCCGTACCTGGCCTGGAACTGGACGGCGTCCTTGGCCACGACGAGGTAGCCGCCGGGGGCGATGCTCGTGCCGGTGGGCAGGATCAGCGTGATCCCGCTGAAGGTCCACCCCGACAGGTCGACCGGCGAGGTGCCGATGTTGGTGAGCTCGAGGTAGTCGTCGCCGTCGAGGTCGGAGAGGGCGTGGTACATCATCTCGTTGATGACCACGTCGGTGCTGGCCGCGATGGCGGGGGACGCCGCCGTGACGGCGAGTCCGGCACTGAGGGTGCCGGCCAGCGCAAGCAGCCCGGCGAGCTTGGAGCGACGTGTTCTCATGTCGTACCCCGTCTGTTGTGTCGTGTGGTGGGTCCGGGGCCCGCCGTCAGCGCGGGACGACGTTGGCGGACCGTGCTGAGGGTGGGCTGGTGCCGATGGCGTTGATGGCGACGACCTCGAAGCGGTAGTTGCCGGCGGTGAGGGTGAAGGCTCGTTGGCGGACGTTGGGTCCCAGGACGCGTGAGTTGGTGCTGGAGACCACGGTGGCGTCCTCGGCGCTGGAGCTCATCCGCAGTGCGGTGACCCGGTAGCCGGTGATCGCCGAGCCGCCGGTGCTGGTCGGGGGGGTCCATCGTGCGGTGGCGGTCAATGATCCGCCGGTGGCGCCTTGGAGTGGGGTGCCGATGATCGGTGGTCCGGGGACCGTGGTGGCGTTGGCGGTCGGGGTCACCGGGTTGGACAGTGCGGAGTCCGGGCTGGTGCCGGCGCTGTTGGTGGCGGAGACCTGGAGCCGGTAGGTGGTGCCGTTGGTCAGTCCGGTGACGGTGAGGCTGGTGGCGGTGCCGCCTGCGGGTCGCAGGGCGCCGACCTGGGTGCCGGTGCTGTCGACGACGCGGACCTGGTAGCCGGTGATGGGCGAGCCTCCGGTGCTGCTGGGGGCGGTCCAGGTGAGGGTGGCGGTGGTGTTGCCTGCGGTGGCGTTGCCGACGGTGGGTGCGCTGGGCGCGGTGACGACGGGTCCGCCGATGGTGGAGCCGGGGGTGCCCGATCCGCTGGAGAGGGTCCAGTTGGCGCCGTCGTTGTTGTCGGCTGCGGGGTTGACGAGCTCGAGGGACTGCCCTGTGGTCGAGGTCGGCCAGCCGGTGCCGCCGTAGGTGATGCTGTCGGCGACGGATCCGTCGGGGCGGGTCAGGGTCAGGGGTCCGCTGCTGGCGAGGGCGCCGGAGTAGCGGTCGCCGACGAAGACGGTGGAGCCGTAGGTGCTGCGGAACGTGGGGTCGTCCTTGACGAAGGTCATGGTCTGGTTGGGCAGGATGACGGTGCCGGGCTGGACGGTGAGGGTGAGGCCGCCGGTGAGGGTCCAGCCGGCGAGGTCGATGGCCACCGAGTTGGGGTTGTAGACCTCGACGAACTCGGCGGTGTCACCTGCGGTCGGGGAGTGCTGGATCTCGTTGATCACCATGGCGGGGACGGCGGGCTGGTTGCCCGGCACCCGGGCGTCCGACGCGAACACCGTGCGGCGGTCGGCGATGTCGTTGAAGAGCCAGGTCCGGTACTTGGAGTAGCTCGGCGACGAGGGGTAGGGCCAGCGGGCGTAGTCGAGGGCGAGCACCGGCGCGGCAGGCCCGATGCGGGTGTCGTAGACACCCTCCATGCGTGCTGGGGCCAGGATGTCGTTGACGAGGGTCCGCAGCCGACGGAAGTACATCTCCCGCCACTGGGGCACGGCGAGGATGGCGCGCATCAGCTCACTGATGTTGTCACCCGGCTCGGCCGGGGTCACGAACTGGCTGTTGACGTTGCAGCACCCGTTGCCGAGGGTGTGGTCGAGATCCCACGGAAGGATGGTCCAACGGCCGGTGACGGGATTCTGGGCGAGGTCGAAGTTCTTCGACGACGAGTCGTGGTGCTCGATGATGGCCGTGACCGCCGCGTAGTTGATCATCTTCGGCAGGTCGGCGTTGCCCAGCAGGAAGTCGCGCTCGGCGTTGCCGCTGAGGGCGACACCGTTCAAGAACGCCTGCAACGGCGCGTAGTCCGTCTCGTCGGGGTCCTTCTTGCTGAAGCGGACGGTGACCGGCCTGCTCTGCTGGAAGGCGCTGGTCTCGGCCTCGAAGTACTGGTGGTTGTCGTAGCCCTCCCGCTCGCGCCAGGTGCCGTCGTGGTCCTCCTGGAAGCTGTACGCCCCCTGGAAGACGCCGTTGCGCTGGGTGCGGATCGGGAACATCTGGTGGTTGACGACCCCGGCCCTCTGGTAGGCGTCCCACGAGAGGATGGCCCGCCCGTGGGCGCGGTCGCTCCAGTCGGCCTGCATGTCGAACTCGTCGATCGGCGCGACCAGCAACCCCGGCATCTCCAACTCGTGGTTCTGCGGGAACTCGAACGCCCAGCTGACCTTCGGGTCCTTCTGGGAGGCGTGGCCCTTGATGTTCATCGCGACGTTGTCGATGACGGTGCCGTTGAAGGCGATGGCCCCGTTGCGGACGATGTCCTGCTCGGGGTTGTTGACCATCAGGTTGTAGTCGGCGTCGGCCAGGAACCACTCCAGCACCGGGATCGGGCTGCTGATGCCGTGCGGGACGGAGACGCCGCGGAAGTTGATGGTGTCGTCGACGCGGGGCGAGCGCGTGCTGGCGACGGCGTTGCTGGTCTCGACCCGGTAGCGGATCAGCTTGCCGGCCGCGGCGCCGGGGATGGTGCCGGTGTAGGTGTCGCCGCCGGCACTGGTCATCGCCAGCGTCTGCTCGGCGGCGAAGTCGACGCGGTAGCGCAGCACGGCACTGGTCTGGCCGGTGATGGTCGCGGTCACGGTGACGGGCTCGTTGACCGCGGGGACGGCGGGCGTGGCGGTGACACCGGTGACGCGGGGCCCGAGACCCGTGCGACGCACGGAGTTGGCGGCGCCGGGGGTGCGGCCCGCGGCGTTGGTGGCGGTGGCCCAGTTGAGGTAGTCGTCGTTGTTGAGGCTGGCGTCGATGAGCTCGAGCGAGGGGCCGGTGCCGTCGGCACGGGCGGGCCAGGGGTCCTCCTGGCCGTAGGTCACGGTGTCGACGACGGCGGCGGTGTTGTCCTTGAGGCTGATGGTCTCGCCGGAGTTGGACAGGTTGCCGGTGTAGACCGCTGCGGGGGCGAAGCCGTACCTGGCCTGGAACTGGACGGCGTCCTTGGCCACGACGAGGTAGCCGCCGGGGGCGATGCTCGTGCCGGTGGGCAGGGTCAGCGTGATCCCGCTGAAGGTCCAACCGGACAGGTCGACCGGCGAGGTGCCGATGTTGGTGAGCTCGAGGTAGTCGTCGCCGTCGAGGTCGGAGAGGGCGTGGTACATCATCTCGTTGATGACCACGTCCGTGGGTGCCGCAGCCGCCGGCGGCGCGGTGATCACCGCGAGGGCCCCTCCGAGCGTCATGGTGGTGGCCAGCAGACCTGCCAGCGTCGATCGATGAGAGCTCATGGCCATCTCCGCATATCGAGTAGATTTCGAGGCCCGCCGAGTGGTCGCCCAACTCGGAACAGGGGGAACGTTCGTGGTTCGTGGCTATCCGACCGCTTGACAGTAGGACCGGCCGGGATGCCCCTCATCCTCGAATTGAGTGAAGCTCCTGCGACGGCAGGAGGCAGGGTCAGGACTCGGTCGCCAGCTCGGGGGCACGCGGGGCCGAGCGGCGTCGCAGCGCACTGTGGAACGCGTCGAGCCCGAGCATGGTCCGTCGGGACCAGACGGCCCAGCCGTAGGCCAGCACGGCCAGGCCGAGCAGCGCCGCCTCGACCGCGGGGGGGAGCTGGTACGACGCGGCGACCACGCCGACGCCGCCGAAGCAGGCCACGGCGCCCAGCGCCACCAGGCCGGCCGACCGGGTCGCCGGCCACATGGACAGGTGTCGCCGCACCTGGAAGAGCGGGAGGAGGTTGCGGATCACGATGGCGACGGACCAGGCGATCGCGGCGCCGCGGATGCCGTCGAGCGGGATCAGCACCAGGTTCAGACCGATGTTCACCGCCAGGGTCACCGTGCTGTTGGTGAGGCTCAGCCAGCTGTGGCCGGCCATGAGGAGCACGGAGTCGACCGGGCCGCACGCGGTGGCCACCAGCATGGTGAGCGACAAGATCAGGACCACGTCGGAGGCGACGGCGTACCCGTCGCCGAAGACACCCATCAGCGTGGGCGCCCAGGCCGCGGTCACCAGGTAGAGCGGCCACGCGGCCAGCATGCTCCACAAGGTGGCGGCCTGGAAGATCGAGTTGGCGGCTCTCGTCTCGCCGCGGGCGAACAGCGAGCTCAGCTGGGGGGACAGCGCCTGCTGCACCGCTTGGACGAACAGCTGTCCGAGCACGACGAACCGGGTGGCCGCGGTGTAGAGCGCCGCCTCGGCAGGCGAGGCCAGCGCAGCCACCAGCACGATGTCGGAACGCTTCAGCGCCGTCTGCGTGATCCGGGCGATGGCGCGCGGAGCCGTGTACGACCAGAACTCACGCGACAGGGCGCCCCACGTCCTGGACTCGTCGCCTGCTGACGAGCTGCGCACGACCAGACGTTGCAACCAGCTCAACGACGCCACGAGTCCGACCACGTAGGGCAGCGACCAGGCCAGTGCGAGCATCAGGGGGCCGGCCCCGAGTAGGTAGGCCACCAGCACGGCCAGCGCCTGGAAGCCGAGCCGGCCGATGTTCTCGACCACCACCGTCGGCCGCATGGACCCCATGCCGCGGGTGCCGGCCAGCACCAGGTCGTGCAGTGCCGCCACGGGCAGGATCACCGACAGTGCCCGCAGCATCTCGGCCATCGTGGTCGCGGCCTCGGGACCCACCAGGTGCGGAGCGAGACTCGGAGCGGCGGCGTACAGACCCGCGGCCGCAGCCGAGGCCAACCCGACGACCGGCACGGCCGCGATCGCCAGGGTACGACGCACGTCGGCAGCGCGGCCCGAGGCGAGCTGCGCCGGCAGGATGCGGACCAGGCCGGTGTCGGTGCCGAGGAGGGCGACCGCCTCGAGGATGAGGAACGACGAGGTCGCGGCGAACAACGTGCCCGCGACCGTGGGGGAGAAGCCGTTGGTGACCACGACGACGAGGAGGACGCCGAACACCGCGCTGCACCCCGCGCCCACGGCGCTGGCCGTCCCCCGCCGGGCGAGCTTCTGCAGCTGCCCTCGGTGGTCGGCGTCAGTGCGGGCGGGGGCAGTCGTCATCGTCGAGGTGCTCGAGTCGCCGAATCGCGGGTGTCGGCCTCGTCGCGTGCCTCCCCGGCCTGCATCTCGGAGGTGGCCTGGCGTCCTCGAGCCGTCCAGGACAGTGAGCGGACCACCACGGCGGCAAGCGCGACACTGTGGGTGCCCACGCGTGCGGCGATCTGCTCGACCTCCCGCACCCGGGTCCGTCGAGCGGTCACGACGACGAGACCCAGGTCGGCGGCACCGACGACGGCCTCGCCCTCGACGCTGTCGATGCCCGGCGACTGCAGGACGACGAGGTGGCCGGCGTCGAGCAGGGGCGCGAGCACCACCCGGAGCCGGTCAGCGGTCAGAAGCTCACGGCTCTGGTGGGTGAATCCCCAGGGAAGCAGGCACAGCAGCGGCTCGACGCTGGGCTGCAGCATCTTCAGGACGCTGAGCCGCTCGTGGAGCAGGGCCTCGGCCAGGCCTCGCTCCTCGACCCCCAGGCCGCTGCCGGGGGTGGAGGATCCCTCGGTCCGGACCAGCACCACGCGGTGACCGGCCTTGGCGAACGACTCGGCCACCGCCTCCGAGACGGCAGCATCGGGCTTGCCGATGCCCGCGGGGGCCACGGCGATGATCTCGGGGGTGTCCTCGAGAGCCAGGATCTTGGCGCGCAACCGCCTGATCGTGGCCTCCTCGTTGTCGGCGGCACTGGTCCGCGACAGGCCGGGGCGCCAACCCCGAGCGGGAGCGGCGGCAAGGACCGGAAGGCCGATCGCCTCCACCTCGGGCGCCGACCGGACGCGTCCGGTGAGCCGCTCCAGCGCCACGGCGATCAGGCACCCCAGCGCCAGTCCAGCGACCGAGGCGCCCACCAGCATCAGGACGGGGGCCAGGCCGGCAGCGCTCGTGGCCTGGGAGGCCGGGGAGATCACCGTCCCGGCGGACCCCTCGCTGTTCTCCAGGTAGGAACGCTGCGCGCGGAGACTGACCAGCTCGTTGCGCAGGGCGGTGGCCAGCTCCGACTGGAAGAGGCGCTGGGCGTCGTTGCCCTTCTGCGCGGCGACGGTGGCGGCCCGGAGGTCCTCCACGACGCCCAGGGTCTGCTTCTCGACGCGTGCGATCCGCTCCACGTTGATGTCGGTAGCGCGCCGGTCGCGGTTGGCGAGATAGGCCTGGGCCACCGCGTCGGTGACGTCCTGGGCCACGGTCGGGTCCCCGGCGGTGTAGGACATCTCGAGGACCTGCGTGTTCGCGGGCACGGTGATCTCGACCCCCCGCTGGATCTCACCGAGCGTCATCGACGGGAACTCGTCGGTGACAGCCGCCAGGACCTCCGCCGAGCGGGCCACCTGCGCCTCTGTCTCGAGACTGGTCAGCTCGTCTTGACGCACCGAGGTCGGCGCCGGCGCGAACGGGTTGCCGATGGTGGGGTTCACCAGGACCCGAGCGGTGCTCGTGTATGTCGCAGGCTGGGCCGCAGCCACCAGCCACCCGATGACGACGCCCATGATCAGGAACACGATCACCACGGTCAGGTGGCGCCGCACCGCTCGGAGGATCGAGGGACGAGAGACGGCCGGAGAGCCTTCAGAAGGCATGGTGATCATCCTTGGGTCGGGTGGTGGCCCGGGTCAGGGACCTGGAGGGTCGGGGTCGAGGTGATGGGTTCGGGGAGGAGTGGCCGAGCCGCCGTCTCCGGTCCTGACCGGCGCCCAGCAGGCAGCCGGCGAGCAGCCCGACCATCGCCCCCGAGGTGAGGGGCACCTCGGTGTTGGGATAGTCGTGCCGGGACGCAGGCAGCGCAGGGTTCAGCACCTCTGCGGGTGCCAGCCTGGCCTCCTCGAGCTCCTGGAGGCCGGAACGGAGCTCGACGACCTGCGCGAAGAAGTCGTCGTAGGCGGGGATGACCAGCCGCCTGCTCTGTTCCTTCGCCAGAAGGTCCTCCTGGCCGCCGACCCAGAGCCGCATCAGGCGGAGCTGGTCGAGCCGGAGCGCGCCGAGTGCCTCCCGCCGGACCTGCACCAGTGCCGCTGCCGCGCCGTCGGCGGCCTTCGCAGCCACCTGCGGCGCGGACGCCGTCACGGTCACGTGGAGCACGTGGGTGTTGGGTGACGCGGTGACACTCAGGTGCTCCCGCGCCACGACCGCATCCGAGCCCAGAGCCCCCGCGACGACCTTCAGCACCTCCGGGCTGTTGAGCAGCTGGGCGTCGGTGTCGATGGTGACCTCGGGCGGTGCGAGACCGACGCCGGTGGCCACGACGTACTTCGGCACCGGCGCGAGCGCGACCGATGCGGTCGACGAATAGGTCGTCGGCTGCACGAGGGACCACGCCAGGCCGACCAGCAGGCCCAGTGCCATGAACGTGCCGATCGCCACCCGGTGCCGCAGCACGAACCGCGGATAGTCGGACCACAGGGGCAGCCGACCGGGTTCGGTCAGGTCGCCCATGCGGGGTCTCTTCCGAGGAGAGCGGTCAGGGCCCGGTCATGGGGCTCGAAGTGCTCGCGCAGCCGGGTGCGCGTCGACTCCGGCATCGGCGAGCTCGGTCGGGCGTTCCAGCGGTCGAAGCGGTCGGGGAGGATGGGCGGCAGCTCCAGGAAGTCCAGGAGGCCGCCGTAGGTGGTCTCGGGCCGCTCGAAGAAGGCTTCGCTCTCGATGACGTGGATCTGGTCCTTCGCGAAGAACTCGCCGATCCGATCCAGCTGCTCGGCGTAGTGGCCGCGGCGCAGGTACGCGTGGTGGCGGTGGCTGAAGCTCTGGTAGTCCGGATCGGCGACCATGCGTTCAGTCTGCCCCTCCAGCCGCTCGTCCTCCAGCTCGAGCGCGCGCTCGAACTGCTCGGTCTCGTAGCCGCGCGCGAGCTCGTGCTTGTGCGCGGAGTAGGCCCGCTCGACGGGGTCGCGGAGCATGGCCAGGATCTTGACCTCGGGCAGGTGGCGTGCCAGCCGCTCGGCGGCGCACGGGTGGAACATGTAGTAGCCGCTCGCCTCGAAGGTGATCGGCTCGCCCGACGTCTCCAGGCTGCGTCTCCTCAAGGAGGCGGCGGTCGGGAAGTGGCCCTGGTACCAGGAGAAGGCGCGTCCGTAGTTGACGTCGAAGTAGTTCACGCCCTTGTGGAAGTTGGCGGAGTAGATCAGGGGATGCGACATGAGGGCCCGGAACAGCGACGTCGTGCCCGCACGCTGCGCGCCGACGAGGATGAACGACGGAAGCTGCCTTCGGCTCGCGGTGACCGAGCCCACCTGGACAGACAGGGCCCTCCCGGCGGTCTTGAGGGGCAGGGGGAGTGTGGAGCGCGCGCTCATGGTCGTCCTTTCGTCAGATCGGCTCGCGGGTGCTCGGAGAGCCGCTCGAGCAGGGCCAGCACCCAGGAAGTACGGCGCCGCAGGGCCGGCGTCGCACCGTGTGTCAGCGCCTCGACGTAGCGGACGGCCATCTCGAGGAGGTAGAGGCGCAGGGTGAGGTCGTGGAGACCGGCGTCGACGCCGAGCTCCGTGAGAGCGGCAGGGACCGATCGCAGGAACGTCTCCTGCTGGCGGCGTTCCTTGCGCGCACCGGGGCGGACGCTCTGGGCGATCAGGTGCAGGGCGTCGAAGCCCATCGGGACCTCCGCGTCGTAGCGCTCCCAGTCCCACAGCTGGAGCACCCCGTCGTCCATGCCCATGTTCCAGGGGCCCCAGTCACCGTGCCAGCCGCCGAAGCCCACCTCGACGGTGGCGTGCGACCGTTCGACGGCGTCGACCGCGACCAGCAGCCGGGGAGTCTCCGGCGCACCGGACAGCAGCCGGACGGTCTCGCGGAGCCGGACCCAGTAGGCGCTGTCGGCGAGTGGTGCGGTCCGGGAGCCGGCCAGGCCGGCCACCTCGCGCATCGCTGCGAGGCGCGTGGCCTCGGGCACGGAATGCCCGGAATCGCTCGACAGCGGCGAGACCACGAGGACGTCGAGTCCGGCCCACTGCCCGTGGTGCAGGAGCCGCGGCGCCGCGAACGAGCGGAGGTCGTACGCTCCGATCGAGGACAGCGTCGCTGCCTCGCGGCGGACCAGCGCCGCGGTCAGGGCGTTGTGCCCCACCTTGGCGTACCCGAGGAGCGCGCCGTCGAGACCGAAGATCTGCAGCACCGGCTTCTGGTTGACGCGGCGGGGCCCGAGCACGACGCCCACGCGGACCGCGGTGCCGAGGCAGCCCGCGAGATGGTTCTCGATCGAGTCGGCGTCCGGGTCGGTCCCGGGGACCCGCAGCATCGGCCAGCGGGCCAGCGCGAAGGCGCGCGAGCGGACCGACCGCTCCAAGACGTTGCGCATGGGACCCGCGAGCGTGGCGCGACCACTGCCGAGCCGCTGGAGCATGGACGACGAACCGGGCAGGTCGGCCGGGACCAGCAGCCGCGGCCGGCGTTCGCTCGGGAAGAGGTAGGCGTCGCGGTGGGCTCGGTCGGGGCGGTGCCGGCTGCGGGTGACGTACGGCGCGTCCCAGGGCTCTGGCCACAGGAGGCGCGCGACCTCGGCGGCATAGGAGGCGGACGAGTCAGCAGGTGCGGGTCTCATGCCGTTGCCTCGCTCGGGTGGTCGTCGGCCCGGGCCATCAGGCCGATGGCGATGAATGCGGTGAACATGGCCGAGCCCAAGGAGTCGTAGACGAAGGAGCACAGCAAGGTGACCAGCAAGACGGTGCAGGTGGTGACGTCGAGGGGTGATGGTCCCCTGGCCCGTCGCAGGAACTGCAGGACGAAGAAGGAGAGGCACAAGAAGGTCCCGCCGAAGCCCGTGGTGAGCACTAGACGCCACATGAAGCCCTGGGTCCCGAGCGGTGGGGCGGCGCACTGGTGGCACGCGTCGGTCTCGCCGCCGGCCAGGGAGTTGAAGCTGCCCTGCATGGTGCGCGTCGTGCCGTAGCCGACGAAGGGGGAGCCCTTGGCCGTCACCGACACGACGGTCTCAGCCGTCCCGGCGCGTCGGTCGTTGCTGTGTGGGGTCTCGATCCGCAACAGCAACGTGTCGTACAGCGGTGAGGACACGAACACGAGGCCACCGACGAGGACGGCCGCCACCAGGGCCTGCAGCGGCCGCCCGCGACCGTTGACGGCGAGGCGGAGCGCGGCGTACCCGGCCGCGAGGGCAAGTGAGATCCACAGCCCGCGGTTGAGCGAGAAGGTGATGGGGAAGATGGCGGCGATCAGGATCAGCGGCCCCACCTTGCGGCGCCAGCCTGCATCGCGCCCGAACCACGCCAGGATGAAGAACGGCAGGTACAGGGCGATGTTGTTGCCCCATGCGTTCGAGTAGGGGAAGGGCGCCGTGGGGCGCGGTTGCACGTAGCCGAGGAAGTCGCTCGAGGAGGACAGCGACGGATGGACGAGGGTGCGGACGAAGTTGGTCGACACGAGACGGTGGGGGAGCAAGATCTCCATCGGCGACCGGAACTCCAGGGTCGGCGCCAGCATGGCCAGCACCCCGAAGCCTGTGGTGACCACGAACATCCAGGCCAGGAGTCGGACGACGCGCTGCGTCGGCACCTGCCGAGCGGTGTTGGCGACATAGATCATGGCGATGGTGATCGCGATGTACCACCCGGCCCAGACGGTGAAACCGGCGAGCCGCCCGAGTCCGCCGCCCGGAACGGTGTCGGGTGCGTTAGCCCGGACGAGGAAGGCCCCCACCAGCATCCAGACGAGGAAGAGCAACCACAGGGCGAAGCCCCGCGGGACGCGCACGGCCCGCTGTCGGTAGAGGATCACCGCCATGGCGGCGGCCATGGCGAAGAAGATCAGCTGCGCGAGTCCCAGCGCCCACCACAGCGGGAACCCGAGGTACAGCACGGCCAACGGCCACCCCGGCTTGAGGAAGCGCGGGGCCGGACGGGACACGTGCGCGGATCCGGGGGGCGCAGTGACGGCGGTCGGCGCCATCACGCCGTCCTGGAGGCCGTGGAGGCCGTGGTGGCCCGTGGCCCGACGTACCCGTAGCCGACCAACTGGGGGAGTGTCACCGCGGTGACGACGCGGCGCGCCGTGACGGGCAGGGCGGAGCGCCAGGCGTCGTCGAGCTGCAGCTCGATGCGTCCGGCGGTGAACCGGGTCCGGCTGCCCGCCACACCGTGACTGCGCTCGAGGGTGACGCAGCTTTCGCCGACATGTGCCAGATCCGCCGGTGCCGCAGGCAGGCCGACGCCGCGCAGGGCCCGTTCGAGCGTCGGTCGGGGGCTCGCGACGAGGTCTTCGTACCGCACCCGGGCCGCGTGGGGCGCCGCCGCCCCCAGGACGGCGGACTCCGCCTGCAGCGCGGCCCACAGCATCGCCAGCCGGTGCGGGGAGTAGGTCCCCATCAGGTCCCCGTCCGTCGACTGGGGCTTGCGGATGCCGGCCTTGTTCCAGGAGTGCGCGACGCCGCGTGAGTCTCGGACCAGGTTGAGGACCCGCAGGTCGAGGCCATCGATCCGCCGAAGGGCGAAGAGCTGGGCGGTCGACTTGCTCGCATCCACGACGACCTCGACCCCGGCCACGGCCGCGATGGCCCGGTAGAGCCGATGATGGACGTCGAGATACTCGTCGAGCTCGCGGAGGTAGGCGGCTCCTGCCAGTCCGGTCGCCATCTGCGGCACGAACCGTTGGCGGACCACGCGCGGCTGAAGGTGCGACATCCGGCCCGTCACCGACGACCAGCCCCCGAACGCCTCTTCGCCCACGGTGGTCCAGAACGGGCAGGCGGAGAAGGGCTCGCCGCAGCCGCAGCGCTGGTCCTGGGTCGCGACCCGGGAGAACAGCGCGTTCAGCTCACCGGCGTTGACAGATCCGGGGATGGCGCCCAACATGCGTTCGAGCAGGGTGCTGCCAGAACGGCCCACCCCTACGATGTAGAGCACCTTCATGCGTGTCCCCCCGCGTCATCGAGCTTCGAGATCACTCATCTCGTAACTCCAGGTAGACGCTACGTGTCTGAGGGCGAACGTGATGTACGTGGACTTGACCATCCCCAATTCCCGGTAGGCCGTATCTCGAGGAGCAGCGTTGCGACACGCACGATGGATTCGACGCCGCCGACCGTTGCGCCCATGGGCCGCCCTGGCCGCCGTCGGCCTCGTCCTGACCGTGGTCGTCAGCGGATGTACGGGCTCGGAGCCTGTCGCCGGTCCCCCGCCCGACGAGGCGGGGCCCACCCCTCAGTCGGACTCGGAGTTCTCGGACGCGGACCTGTGGTTGTCGTTCGAGGACCCGTCGCTCACCAACGACGGGGAGACGGAGTACCCCGACGCACTCGGGGGCGCCTTCGGCGCTCTGGTGGTGACGGCGAACGACGGAGACGTCGAGGTGATCCAGGGCGTGGACGGGGCCGGTGACGCGGTCGCCTTTCCCGAGAAGTGCACGGCGCCGCAGGGGTGTCCACGCGCCATGCTGGAGATCTCGCCGCATCCGGCGCTGAATCCCGGGGAGAGTGCCTTCGAGTACGGCGCGGCGGTGTGGCTGGCGCCGGACCAGGCGACGACCGGATCCAACATCCTGCAGAAGGGCAGGTTCGCGACCGAGGGTGGGTTGTGGAAGCTGCAGGTGGACACCGAGGACGGTCTCCCGAGCTGCGTCGTACGGTCCGGCGAGGACCTTGTCACGGTGCGGGCGAAGGTCTCCATCGCAGACTCCAGCTGGCACCGCGTCGTGTGCCGGCGCGACGCGAAGGGCGTCAGCATCGGCGTCGACGGGACGGTCAGACGGGTCGGCGGCTCGACGGGATCGGTCAACAACGACTGGCCGATCCGCGTGGGCAGCCCCGGGGTGGGCGACAAGGACGACCAGTTCCACGGCCGGATCGACGACGTGTACTTGAAGGTCGACCCCTGAACCGAGGCGTCAGGCCGGGCGGACCACCCAGTCAGAGGCGAGCAGGTTCGCGAAGGTCTGCTCGGTGCGGCCCCGGAGCTCCCACGAGCCGTCCGGCGCGTTCAGGTAGGAGTTGAAGTAGGACATCGACACGAAGTTGTGCTCCCGGGCATACTGCGCCGCGTCGCGCAGCCACTCCGCGGCCAGGCCGGGGTTGTCCGGGTCGTCGCGGCAGCCGTACTCGCCGATCACGATCGGAGTGTCGCCGATCCAGCCGGCCAGGTCGTCGGCCTTGCTGCTGAAGCTCCGCCAGCTCTTGCCGTTGGTCGGCGACCACGGGTTGTAGAGATCCAGGCCGATGGCCGAGGCCTCGGGGACGAGCCACGCCGCCGGGTCGGCGCGGTGGTTCACGGGGTCGAAGGTCCAGTGCTGCAGGACGGGGACCACGGTCACGCTCGGGGCAAGATCGGCTGCCAGCTCGATCGTCCGCTGCTGCATCGCCACGTAGTCGACGGGCTGCATGCCCACAGGGCCGGCGTTGTTCTCGGGCTCGTGGTGCAGGGTGAAGAAGACCGGAAGGCCCTGGTCGCCCATCGGGCCCAGCATGCTGGCCAGCCAGTCGTCCTGCATGCCGGCCGCGACCTCCTGCCACGTGCCGGCCGGCTTGATGGACACGTGGGGGAGGCGCCCGTTCGCCCGGTCGTCGCGGCAACGGTCGACCAGCTGAACCGTCTCGTTGTGGTCCGGGGTGAAGTAGGACCGGTGGAGCGCGAGGGCCGAGCCGAGCTCGGCCTCCCACGCCGTCAGGGACGCTTCGTACGGCAGTGACGCCCCGTAGTACAACGACCCCGGCGGGGGTTGCCCGGGGAACGAGGGCGAGCCGGACGGGACGGGCGGCTCGCTCGTGGCTGGGGAGACGGGCGAGGTCGAGGCAGGCGGGGTCGAGGAAGGCGGGGTCACCGCCTCGCGACCGGAGTCCGATTGCGCGCCCCGGCAGGAGGAGGTGGCCAGTGCCACGGCCACGGCAGCGCCGAGCCCCAGCAGGTCGCGACGGGCCATGGGCATGGGTCGAGGCTAGGCAACTCTGGTCCAGACACGGGGAGTCGGTGCCGTCGAGTCACCCAATCAGGGGATGGATCGCGCTGCCGTTCCTCGTGTCATGGCGGCGGCGAACGGTGCGGCACTGCCCAAAACTGGGGATTCCCTCGCCGTCTTCCGCACTTGCGGCGTTCCCACGCGAGGATGCCGTGACCATGAAGACCGTGATCGAGCCACAGAACCTGCGCCCATGACCGGCCCCGTGCTGTTGGTGAGCACCCAGGGCGGTCACCTGGCGCATCTCCTCGCGCTGCGATCCTGGTGGGAGGGGCGCGAGCGCCTGTGGGTGTGTCCCGACACCCCGGACGTCGTGGACCGGCTCGACGGTGAGCGCGTGGTGCGGTCGCACTCGCCCACGACCCGCAACGTGCCCAACCTGGTGCGCAACTCGGTGCTCGCATTCAGGACGCTGCGCCGCGAGCGCCCCTCGCTCGTCGTCAGTGCCGGCGCCGGGGTCGCCGTGCCGTTCTTCGTGGCAGCCTGGCTGCTCGACATACCCACCGTCTTCATCGAGGTCTATGACCGGATCGACAGCCCGACGATGACCGGGCGGCTCTGCGGTCCGTTCACCACGCGTCGCATCGTCCAGTGGCCGAGCCAGCTGGAGTTCTACCCCGACGCGCTCCTGGTCGGGCCGCTGCTGTGACGTCCCTGGTGTTGGCCCTCGCGGGCACCGACCACCACCCGTTCGACCGGATGGTCGAGTGGGTCGACGCGGCCGCTGCCCGCCGAGACGACGTGCGCTTCGTGATCCAGCACGGCGCGACGGCGCCGCCCCGGGTGGCCGAAGGGTTCGAGTTCTTCCCCCACGACCGCCTCGTGCAGCTCCTCGCCGAGGCCGCCGTGGTCGTGTGCCACGGCGGGCCCGGCACCATCATGGATGCACGGGAGGCCGGGCACGTGCCCCTGTGCATGCCACGGGACCCACTCCTGGGCGAGCACGTGGACGGTCACCAGCAGCGTTTCGCCTCCCTCGCCGGAGGCTCCGGTGTCGTACGCGTGGTCTCGTCGGTCGAGAGCCTCCACGAGGCGCTCGACAGCGCCCTGGTCCCGGAGGGCGGCCTGCGAGCAGCCCGGACGACCACCCAGGACCGGGACCACGCCCGAGGCCTGGCCGCGGCCGAGCTGGACGGGCTCGCCGCGCTGCCCCGCCGCCGTCCGGGCCGGTTGCGTCGGCTGCACCGCGCCCCCGGGTGACCTACCCCGAATTGGGGGACGTTTCGTCGCAGTGCGCGACAGCAGGTGACGGAGCAGCGAGTCTGGGAGCAGCAAGCGAGCCGTCCGCGGCGATCGCCGCCGATGGGCACAGGGGGGACAGACGTGTCAGGTATCACCGTCGTGTATCTGGGGGGCTTCGGGCGCTCGGGGTCCACGTTGGTCGAGCGCGTGCTCGGTGCCGTCCCCGGGTGGGTCAACGTCGGTGAGCTCGTCGACCTCGCCCGGTCCGTCGCACCCGCCGACGAGCTGTGCGGCTGCGGAGTGGCCTTCTCTGCCTGCCCGCTCTGGACGGAGGTCGGTGAGGTCGCGTTCGGGGGTTGGACCCCCGAGGTGCTGGACCGGCTGACCCGCCTCCAGCGGGCCGTGGCGCGACAGCGGCACCTGCCCGGGCTGCTGCGCGGCCGGGCGACGTCGGGGCCCCTGACCGAGTTCCGCGCCGACTACGCGCGGATCTACCGGGCCGTGGCGGAGGTGAGCGGCGCGCAGGTGATCGTCGACGCATCGAAGGGACCCGCCTTCGGCCTTGCCCTCGCCGGGGCCCCCGGGGTGGATCTGCGGATGCTCAACGTGGTCCGCGACCCCCGAGCCGTCGCCTGGTCCTGGCAGCGCCACGTCGAGCGACCCCAGACCACCGGCGCCGTCGAGGAGATGTGGCGCATCCCCGCGCACCGGTCGGGCGCCCAGTGGAGCGCGCTGCAGCTGGAGATGACGGCCATCGCGGCGTGGGGCGGCGTACCGTTCGCGCGCCTGCGCTACGAGGACTTCGTGACCGACCCGGTCGAGAGCCTCGTCACCGCCACCGGATCGCTCGGGCTGGCGCTCACCGCGACCGATCTCCCGACCGTGGACGGTGGCCGGCTCGAGCTCGGCCCGAGCCACGGGCTGTCCGGCAACCCCGGGAGGTTCCGCTCGGGGACCATCGAGCTCCGACGAGACGACGGCTGGACGGCGCAGATGCGCGCGACCGACCGCGCTGTCGTGACGGCCCTCACCGTGCCGTTGCTCCGCGCCTACGGCTACCCCACGGTCGCGGGTGCGGCCGCCGCATCCGACAAGACCCGATCGACACGACACGAGGAGCACCACGTGACCGAGCCCGGACCCGCGACCGAAGACTCGACCGCAGGCGCCGCCCCGCTGGTGACCGTCGTCATCCCCACGCGCGGCCGCCCGGCCCTGCTGTTGGAGACGCTGGCCGCCATCGTCGGACAGGACTACGCCGGCCCCCTGGAGGTCTTCGTGGTCCACGACCGCGAGGAGGCCGACGAGAGCCTGGCCGACCTCTCGCGCCCCGGCCGGAGGATCGTGCCGATGGTCAACACCCGCACGGGCGGCCTCTGCGGCGCGCGCAACACGGGCGTCCTGCTGTCTCGAGCCGACTTCGTGGCGAGCTGCGACGACGACGACCTCTGGTACCCCGCCAAGGTGCGGCTGCAGGTGGAGCGACTGCTCGCCGACCCGGACCTGCTGGCCGTCGGCGCGGGGATCCGGCTGCTCATGGGCGAGCGCGGCGACGTCGAGTGGCCGGCCCGCCAGCCCATCGTCACCCATGGCCGGCTCCTGGAGAACCGCGTCAAGGAGCTGCACAGCTCGACGCTGATGATGCGCCGCTCTGCCTTCGACGTCGCCGGTCTGTACGACGAGGAGCTGCCCTTCGGCCACGGCGAGGACTACGACTGGCTGCTGCGGGCGAGCCGGGCGGGCTCGGTCGGTGCGGTCCAGGAGATCCTGGCCGACATCCGCAAGGACGTGCCGTCCTGGTTCCGCGATCGCTGGCTCAACACCGCCACCGCGCTGGAGTACATCCTCGAGAAGCATCCCGACTTCCGGGAGCGGCGGCGAGGCCATGCCCGGATGCTCGGTCAGATCGCCTATGCACGAGCCGCCGCCGGCGAGCGTGCTCGGGGAGCACGCCTCGCGGGCAGGGCGCTGTCGCGCTACCCCGCGACACCGCACGCGTGGCTCGCGCTCGCGGTGGCCGGCCCGGGCATCGAGCCGCGGCGCATGCTGTCGCTGTCGCGTCGCCTCGGACGGGGGCTGTCATGAGCCGGCTGCCCAACTTCTTGTACGTCGGACCCGACAAGGCCGGGTCGTCCTGGCTGCACGAGGTGCTGCTCAAGCACCCCGACGTCTACCTGAGCCCGGCGAAGGACCTCTACTTCTTCGACCGCTACTACGACCGGGGGCTGGAGTGGTACGCCTCGCAGTTCCGCGACGCGCGCGACGAGTCGGTGGTGGGTGAGGTCTGCCAGGACTACCTGTTCCACCCGGAGGCGGCCCGCCGCATCCACGAGACTCTCGGCCCGGTGCGGGTGATGGTCTCGTTGCGGGACCCGGTGGAGCGCGCCTGGTCGTCGTACCTCTACATGCGCAAGCACGGGATCGGCCCGGACACCTTCGCCGAGGCGCTGCAGAGCCGCCCCGAGCTCCTCGAGCACGGCCGCTACGCCACGGGGCTGGACCGTTTCCTCCAGCGGCTGCCGCGCGAGATGGTGCACGTCGCACTCTTCGACGACCTGGCGGCCGACCCGCAGAGGTTCATCGACTCGGTCACCGGCTTCCTGGGCATCGACCCGCTGCCGTTGGCGAGCAAGGACCTCGAGGCCCGGCTGCCCGCAGCCAAGGCCAGGTCGGTGCGCATCGCCTCGGTGGCCCGGCGCAGCGCGGACTGGGTGCGCGTGCACGACGGGGCGAAGATCGTCGGGACGGTCAAGCGCTCGCCGCTGGTCCAGCGCGTGCTCTACCGACCCATCGACCGCGACGCCGTACGGCCCGATCCGGCCGACGTCACCACGGTGCGGAACGCCCTGGCACCCGAGATCGCGGCCCTGGAGAGGACCCTCGGCCTGCGACTCGGCGAGGCCTGGGGCTGGTAGGCCCCGGCGCTCAGATCGCGGGTTGCCAGGAGACGTGATGGGCCAGGCCGACGGCCGCAAGCTGCGAGGACACCTCGAGCTTGCAGAGGATCGACTTGACCTGGGAGCGCACCGTCGCCTCGGAGACCACGCCGAGGCGGGCGATCTCGCGGACGTTGTGCCCCTCGATCAGGCAGCCGAGCACGTGCTTCTCCCGAGGCGTCAGCAGCTCGAGGCGCCGGCGCATGTCATCGGTGACCGTGCGTTCCTGGCGCCAGCAGTCGAGCAGCGACTCCAGCTCCTCGGGCGCCATGACCGGCAGGCCCTGATGGAGCCTGCGCACGACGCTGAGAGTCTCCTGCAACGGCCGGACCTTCGGGAGCACCTTGCGCGCGCCCTGGCGGACGCAGGCCCCCCAGCGTCCCAGATCGGTCGACGCCGTCACCACGACGACGTTGGCACCCGCTCTGGCGAGCGGCGCGATCAAGGACATGCCGTCGCCGAACCGGCCCAGGTCCAGGTCGAGCAGCACGATGCGGGCGTTGCGTCGCAGCGCCGTGGATCGCAGGGTCGACATGGACCCGCCGATCTCGGGCAGGGCGAGGGTGCGCACGTCGTAGCCCTCGAGAGACAGCGCCAGCTCGAGGGACTCGGCGAAGAGCACGTGGTCCTCGATGATGAGGACCCGCGTGCTGAGCCGGACTACCGGAGTCGCAGACATGGCGATCCCCCCGAGCACACGGCGAGCGTGTCAGCCAGTGCGGCGGCGGTCCATGGTTCTCGGCCGCCCGGCACGGCGGCGTGGGCCACCTGCCTCGGTACTTCGGTGAGTGAGGCGGTCAACAGTCCTTCGGACCGGCCGCTTCTGATCTTCCCCGGTGTCACATGTCGCATGCTTGCTCGCCCCGCTGCCCCTAGTGCCGAGCCAGGTTGCTCCCGAACCTGTCTCGAACCCGTAATGCACAGCGCTCCCCAGGATCGCTGCGTTGCGTTCCCCCGGGTGGTTCGCTCGACCAGACTAGGCCAGTTCTTCGGCCTGTCCAGAAGATGACGACCGGATACCCAATACGAGGCATGAGCGTCTGGACGGGCCTGGCGGCGCTCCCGCGACGGCCTCCGCATCCCCAATCCGGTGCACTTCCGCGCCTTGAACAGCCGCGGACGTCGTCGTAGGTGCATCGTGGATCAGGACGTGATCACACGTGCCGTCCCAGCAGTCCCCAGCAGAAGGGCATGCCCATGATCTACACGAGTCCGACGCACAGGAAGGAGGGCGAGACGGTGACCCCAGTCGGCTCGGTCCTCGTCTTGTCGCGACTCCAGCTGATGTCGCAGGCGGTCGGCGCGGCGCTGCGGGGACGAGGTTTCGACGCAGAGGACATCGCCTGGGCGGCGGGGGTGCACCGTGCCGCCCACGACCTCACCGAGGCGGACGTGGTGCTGCTGCTCGACGACCTGGAGGACAGGGACTCCGTGATGGCCACGCAGGCCCTGGTCACCCAGTCGTCGGGCCGCTTCCTCGTGCTGACCAACCACCCCGAGGGGCCTGGCTGGGGGGCCCTGCTCTCGGCCGGCGCGGCAGGCCTGATGCCGACGGCGTCGTCCCTGGACGAGGTGGACGCGGCCGTGACCCTCGTTCGCGAGGGTGGCTCGCCGATGACCGAGGCGAGACGCTCCCGCCTCGAGCGCGAGTGGGCCGCCTGGCTGGCGGAGGATGACACTCTCCGAGTCCGGATGACACGACTGTCCCCGCGCGAGCGCACGGTGCTCGAGCTGTTGGCGCGCGGCTACCGCGTGGGCGACATCGGAGCCGAGCTCGGCATCGCCGACGCGACGGTCAGCAGTCAGATCAAGTCGATGCGCCGCAAGCTCGAGGTCGGCTCGCAGCTCGCCGCGGTGGCCGTGGCCCATCGGCTGGACGGCACGTTCGTCGGCTCGCGGATCCTCCTGCCCAGCCCCCGGGAGTCGGAGGAGTGAGACCACTCCCGGACGGGCCACTAGGGTGGCGCCGTGACTGAAACCACCACAGATCCCCGCACTCTCGATGATCATGGCTTCGCGGCCTGGGCCGCCGAGCAGGCCGGTGCGCGGCTGCTGGAGGTGCGCGCCGAGGGCCTCGAGGGCAAGGAGCTCAAGGACGCCGGCGACGCCGCCGCCCAGGAGACCCTCGCGCGGCTGCTGGCCGACTACCGGCCCGACGACCACGTCCTCTCCGAGGAGGCCCGTGACGACAAGTCGCGGCTGACCGCGAGCCGCGTGTGGATCATCGACCCGCTCGACGGCACCCGCGAGTACTCCGAGCCTCCGCGCGACGACTGGGCCGTGCACGTCGCGCTGTGGGAGTCCGGCGAGCTGACCGCCGGTGCGGTCGCCCAGCCCGTGCTCGGCGAGACCTTCAGCACCGCGTCGCCGAGCGTCGTGCCGCCGCGTACGTCGGACCGCCCGCGCATCGCCGTCTCCCGCAGTCGTCCTCCGGCGTTCGTGGAGGCGCTCGCCGCCGAGCTCGGCGCCGACCTCGTGCCGATGGGCAGTGCGGGCGTGAAGGTGATGAGCGTGGTGCGCGACGTCGCCGACGCCTACGTGCACGCCGGCGGGCAGTACGAGTGGGACAACGCCGCTCCGGTGGCGGTCGCCCGGGCCGCCGGTCTCTTCTGCTCGCGCGTCGACGGCTCCGAGCTCGTCTACAACAAGGACGACGTCTCGTTGCCCGACCTGATCGTCTGCCGGACCGAGCTGGCCGAGTCGATCGTCGCGTTCGTCCGCGCGCACGGCACCGACTGACGCCTTGGTGACCCACGTCCTGCTCGACGCCGACGGCGTCCTGCAACGCACGCGCGGAGGCTGGCGCGAGACGATGACGCGCGTGGTCGGAGACCGGGCCGACGAGGTGCATGAGGTGCTCGGCGAGCTCGAGTCGAGCACGCTGGTGGGTGCGGGCGACTTCCCGGCCGCCCTTGCGGCCCACCTCGTGGATCGCGGGATCGACGTGCCAGCCGACGAGCTGTACGCCGCGCTGTGGCTCGCGATCGATGTGGTGCCCGACTCCGTCGCGCTGGTGCGGTCGCTCCGGGCCGCCGGCCACGGTGTCCACCTCGGGACCAACCAGCACGCCGAGCGCGCGTCGTACATGAAGAGCGAGCTGGGGTACGGCGACCTGTTCGACACCTGCTTCTACTCCTGCGACCTCGGCCTGGCCAAGCCCGATGCGGCGTTCTTCGCGCGGGTGGCCGAGTCGCTGGGAGTCGCGGCCAGCGACGTGGTGTTCGTCGACGACAGTGCAGCGAACGTGCGCGGCGCACTGGCAGCCGGCATGCCCGCGGTGCAGTGGACGATCGACGACGGACAGGCGGCAATCCGCTCGCTCCTCGCCGGCCACGGTGTCACGCTGGCGCCATGACCTCCTTCGTCTCGCACACCACCGTCGACTGCCGCAACGCCTATGAGCTCTCCGAGTGGTGGAAGCAGCTGCTCGGCTACGTCGACATGCCCGACGACCCCAACGAGGCCGGCCACGAGGAGTGCCTGATCCGCGATGCCGAGACCGGGCACCTGATCCTGTTCATCGAGGTGCCGGACGAGAAGTCGGTCAAGAACCGGATGCACTTCGACCTGCGCCCGCGCACCGGCACCCGCGACGAGGAGGTCGAGCGCGTGCGGGCACTGGGCGCGACCCAGGTGTCCGACCACCGCGGCAAGTACGGACCCGGAACCGGTTGGGTCGTGCTGGCCGACCCCGAGGGCAACGAGTTCTGCATCCTCCGCTCGGAGGGCGAGACCTCGGGCGCGTCGTGATCGACGTGTTCACCCGCCGGGACGATCTCGTCGGGCGGCGGCGTCGGACCTAGGCTCCGACGCATGACGGAGTACCAGGTGACGCGGTGGCGCGAGCTGCCGTCGATGATCGCGGCCCGGACGGGCGACGAGACCTTGAAGGCCCAGCTGGCACCGCGGTTCCAGGAAGCGATCGACGAGGCTGCGATGCGGCTGGGTGACACCGGGGCCGACGACTACCTTGCGGGCTGGGAGCGGTCTCCCTGGACCGAGGCCGAGGGAACGCCGGCCGAGGTGCTCGACCGGATCGCCGCGGAGCTCGACGCGGAGTGGCCCGCCGACCGGATCGCCGGCTATCTCGAAGGGCTGGGCCGGTGAGCCGGCTTGCGGCACTGCTGGGCGCGGCCCGTCCGGTGCTGCTCGACGGCGGCATGGGCACGCTGCTGCAGGACAGCGGCCTCGAGGACGGGGCGCCCGGTGAGCTCTGGAACCTCGAGAACCCCGACGCGGTCCGCGCAGCGCACGCGGCGTACGCCGGGTCGGGGTCGCGGCTGCTGACCACCAACACCTTCGGCGGCACCCGGCCGCGCCTGGACATGCACGGCCTCGGCGACCGGGTCGGCGACGTGAACCGGACGGCGGCGCAGCTCGCGCGATCGGTGGCGGACGAGCATGGGCTGCTCGTCGCCGGCGACCTCGGCCCGACGGGGGAGCTGTTGGCGCCTCTCGGGACCATGACCCGCGAGCAGGCCCAGGCGCTCTTCGCCGAGCAGCTCACGGCGCTGGTCGAGGGCGGGATCGACCTGGTGCTGGTCGAGACGCTGAGCGACCTCGGGGAGGCGGACGCGGCGCTCGCTGCGGCGCGGGAGGTCGCACCCGACCTCCCGGTCGCGGTGACGTTGAGCTTCGACACCAACGTACGAACGATGATGGGCGTCCGCCCGGGCGACGCGGTGGTGCACCTGGCCGCGGCCGGTGCCGATGCCGTGGGCGCCAACTGCGGTCGTGGTCCAGCCGAGATGGAGATCATCGCCGCTGAGATGGCCGGCGTCCGCCCCAGCGGCCTGCTCCTGATCGCCCAGTCGAACGCCGGCCTCCCGCACGTGGTGGGCGACCACTTCGAGTACGACGCCACCCCCGGCGACCTGGCCGCGCACGCCACCCGGCTGGCCGGGCTCGGCATCGACCTGGTCGGCGGTTGCTGCGGCTCGACACCGGCGCACATCGCCGCCATGAACGCGGCCTTCGCCCCAGCCTGAGCAGCGGTTCGCGCGGCTGGATCCCTTGGTTTCGAGGCGCCACATCTACAACACCGAGCGTCCCCACCAGGGGCTGCCCGGTCGTGTCACACCCCGGGTGGCGTGGGAGGCCACCGCGAAGGCCGAGGCCCCTCGTCCTGCGCGTGAGCTGTTCCTGCGACCCACTTCCCCCGACCGCAGCCCGCGCCGATGGCGGCGCCGGCAGACGTTCGCGACGACACCCAGAGCAAAGCGCTGAGCAGCATCGGCACCTTCTTCCTCGTCGAGGTCCACTACAAGGTCGACGGACGGCGTGCCTGCGACAGCACAGCTGGCGCTCGCATCTCCGCCAGCGGGAGTCGACGAGAGATTCGAATAGTTGTCCACACTGTGGGCGTTCACGCCTGATCCGGCCCGGAAATGTCGGTGGTCGGTGGTTGGGTTCTTGTATGGCGATCACGACCAGCGAGCTCCCCGACACCGCGGCCGCGGTGCTCGCGTTCGCCCGCTCGTCCCGGGTCGCGGCTGATCGCGAAGAAGCCAACCTGCTGGTCGCCGCCTGTGACTGGGCGGACCTGCACCCCGCCGAGACGGTCGACGACGCGGCGGCGTTCCTGCTCGGCGGCGGGTCCGAGCACGAGGAGCCGGTCGCCGGACCGGGGGCACCGCTGGTGGCGGAGTTCTGCATCGCCGAGTTCGGTGCCGTGCTCGGCATCTCGACAGTGTCGGCGAAGCACCTGATCGGCCAGGCCCTCGAGCTGCGGCACCGGCTCCCCAGGCTCTGGCGCCGCGTCCAGGCCGGAGACCTGCCCTCGTGGCGGGCGCGGCGGATCGCGGAGACCACCATCCACGCCGACCTGTCCCGAGAGGCCGCGGCGTACGTCGACAACCAGCTCGCACCGTTCGCGCACCGCACCTCCACCAGAGCGGTCGACCGGTTGGTGGCTGCCGCGGTCGTCCGGTTCGACCCCGCCCGCGCCGCCGCCGAAGCCCGGGCCGCCGCGGACGCCCGGCACGTCACGATCGACGAGGAGCAGGTCTCCTTCGCCGGCACCATGCGCGTGACCGCCGAGCTCGACCTCGCCGACGCCCTCGACCTCGCCGCCGCAGTCGCCCGGGGTGCGGAGACGTTGAAGGCACTCGGGTCCGACGAATCACTCGACGCCCGGCGTGCGGCAGCGGTGGGCGAGATGGCGAGAGCTCAGCTGTCGCTGCACCTCCCCGCGCCCGCGGGTTTTGAGACAGGCGCCAGCGCGCCTTCCTCAACCGACAAGAGCCGCCAGGTGGTCCTGCACGTCCACCTCACCGACGGCGACCCGGTCGCCCGACTGGAGCGGGGTAACCTCGCCACCCTCGACCAGATCCAGCACTGGTGCACCCAGACCCACACCCGGGTGGTCGTGAAGCCGGTCATCGACCTCAACGAGCAGATCACCTGCGACGGGTACCAACCCTCGGATCGGCTGCGTGAGCAAATCTTTCTCCGCGACCGCACCTGCGTGTTCCCCTGGTGCACCAGGGCTGCCCGGTCCTGCGACCTCGACCACATCGTCCCCTGGGAACGGGGCGGCGCCACCACCACCGACAACCTCGCCGCGCTCTGCCGACGACATCACCGCCTCAAGACCCACAGCGCGTGGACCTACCGGCGCACCGGCCCCGCGACGTACGAATGGACCAGCCCGCACGGGCACCGGTTCACCACCGACCCCGCCGGCACCGAACCCGGTTGACCACCCCGCCCCGCACCCCGCCGACACCGAACACCGGCGGGGCAGTGGCCATGCCTCGGCGTGACCCAGGCACGCGCTGCACCTGCGACGCAGGGTCGACTGCTGCCACAGCGTCCCCATGGCAGCCGACCTCGGACCGTGGGATGGCGCCGGTCGAGGTCACCGAGCTCCTCAGGAGCGCGGCCTGTCCCTGGTGGATCGCGGGCGGCTGGGCCATCGACCTCCACGTGGGACGCCAGACCCGCGCCCACGAGGACCTCGACGTGTTGATCCTCCGCGACGATCAGTCGGTGATGCAGCAGGCCCTCTACGGCTGGGACCTGCACGCCGCCGATCCGCCGGGCAGTCTTCGTGGCTGGCGCCCGGGAGAGGTCCTGTCGGCACAGGAGCACGACATCTGGTGTCGACGCACGCCCGCCTCTCCGTGGTCGGGTGACGTCCCTCCGCGTGGTGTAACTGCCGGTGGTGTTGTGCTCGGCTTCGCGGGGTTCGTTTAACTATGACGCGATGAGCTCGGGGGTGGCTACCTCCTGTTCGGTGTTGTTGTCGATCAGGGCCATTGAGGACTCCGAGAGGTAGCGCCGTTCAGCAATCTGCCACTCGTCGTGGATCTCGATCAGAATGCAGCCGGCGAGGCGGTGCAGGGCTTCGGGGTTGGGGAAGACCCCGACGACGTAGGTACGTCGTTTGACCTCTTTGTTGACCCGCTCGAGGGGGTTGGTCGACCAGATCTTCTTCCAGTGCGCGACGGGGAAGTCAGCGAACGCGGTGATGTCGTCGGCTGCCTCGCGCAGCATCGCCTCGACCTTGGGGAACTGCTTGCCGAGCATGCTGGCGATGACGTCGAGCTGGTCGCGGACGTGCTCGGCGTCGGGCTGGGCGAAGATCGTGCGGATCGCGGCGGCGACCATCTCAGCTGAGCCTTTCGGGACGACACCGAGGACGTTGCGCAGGAAGTGGACCCGGCACCGTTGCCAGGTCGCACCGATCATGACCGCACTGATCGCGGCCTTGAGCCCGGCGTGGGCATCAGAGATCACCAGCTTCGTCCCGGTCAGCCCGCGGGCTTTGAGCGAGCGCAGGAACGCGGTCCAGAACGCGCCGTCCTCGGAGTCCCCGACACCGAAGCCGA
This sequence comes from uncultured Actinomycetota bacterium, assembly GCA_963781515.1. GTDB lineage: Bacteria > Actinomycetota > Actinomycetes > Propionibacteriales > Nocardioidaceae > Nocardioides. The sequence continues at coordinate 1,045,379 of CAWAGL010000008.1, read as the reverse complement.
GGACCTCACGGCGCCCGTCGGCAGTGACACCGGTCGCGATCACGACCGCCTGGGACACCACCCGGGAGCCCTTGCCGTTGCGGGCGCCACCGACTCGGGCCTTGCAGTAGGTCGCGTCGAGGAACACATAGGGAAAGCTCTGCTCGCCCAGCGACCGGTCGGCAAACCCCGCGACCTCCTCGTCGAGATCCGCGCAGATCCTCGAGACCTCGGACTTGGAGATCCCGGTGTCGGCACCCAACGCTTTGACGAGGTTGTCGACCTTGCGCACGCTCGTGCCGGTCACGTAAGCCTCCATCACGACGGCGAACAAGGCCTGGTCGATGCGGCGGCGACGCTCCAGCAGCGAGGGGAAGAACGACCCCTGACGCAGCTTGGTGATCGAGAGGTCGACATCACCAGCGGTCGTGGTGATCGTCTTGGACCGGGTGCCGTTGCGCTGCGTAGTGCGGGCATCAGTGCGTTCGTGGGGCTCGGCGCCGATGAACGCGGTCGCTTCGGCATCGATCAACTGCTGCAACATCACCTGCAGCGCCTTACGGATGACATCGGTGGAGTCAGAGGCGTTGAGTGCGTCGAGGACCTCGAGCAAGGCAGACTGAGACAGGGCCATCGTGTGGTTCTCCTTCGAAAGTTCCTTGGCGGGTTCTAACGAAGCCTCACACGGTGGCTCCTCAACGTTCAGGAACCACACCCGGGAGTTACACCACGACAGGGGACGTCACCCCGTGGTCGCTCCAGCTCATGATCGATGACGCGACGGACGAGATCTGGACGTACCGGAGAGACCCGAGGATCCAGCGTTCGGTGAACGAGCTCGACGGCAACGCCTGCAACGGCGACTCGCGCGTGCTGGCTCGGGAGGTCCAGCTCCTGCAGAAGAGCAGGTCGCCCCGTGCGAAGGATGAGGCAGACTTCCTCGTCGTGAAACAGCTGCTGGGATCGGACCAGCGGGCCTGGCTCGCGCGGTCCCTGACCCTGACATCGCCGGGCCACCACTGGCTCGCCCAACTCTGACCGGGACGCCCCAACCAGGAGCGGAGCCGGCGACCAGACCAGCCTGGAGCTTCTCTCCCATCGCGCCCGGCGCGTCACGCCCTAGGCGTCACGTCCGGCGAATCGTAGGTTTGGATCATGGTCAGTATCGGAGCGATCGTCCTGAACGTGTCTGACACCGCCAGAGCTGCCGAGTTCTGGAGCCGGGCGCTGGGGTACCAGCGTGGAGACAACCCGGACTTCCTGCTGCCGAGGGGGACCGGCGGACCCAGGCTGCATCTGGACGAGACTGACCGCACCCACCTCGATCTCTGGGTCGCCGACGAGGACGAGCAGCTCGCGGAGGTCGATCGACTGGAAGCGCTCGGTGCCACCCGTGTCGACTGGGACTATCCCGAGGACGCGGACTTCGTCGTTCTTGCCGACCCCGATGGCAACCTCTTCTGCGTGATCGACACCGGCCGCTGAGGCCTGGCCCGTGCTGTTCCCGAGTGGCGACTCCTGCGACCCGACGAACCGTGCGGCACCGGGGCGGGTCGGGGCAGCCGGCGGGCCCGTACGACGTCCCGCTTGAGCTCGTCGGCGAAGCCCTGGGCCACCTCGTCGGCGACTCCGATCGGCTGGCCGTGCTGGTCGCCGGCGGTCACGACAGGTCTGGCCGTCCGACTACTTCGCCGACGCCGGCAGCCGATGCCGAGCTCGGCTTGCTGGCCTGGCCACACCTGGTCGACGCACTTGGTCTCGAGGCCGGTTGACCGCACTGGACGCTACGAGGGGTGCGCGGCCAGCCAGTCGTCGACGGGGATCGGCACGCGGGCGGCATACCCCTCGGGCAGAGGATGCTCCCTCGGCTGGTCAGGTAGTAGACCTGCCAGTGGTAGTAGCCGCCGAACGCGGTCGGCCGCCGCTTGATCACCTCGGCGAGCAGCGTCACCCCGCGCACGTACGCCGCGGAGTTGTTGTAGCGGTAGAGCGCACCGGGTCTGCCGCCCGGCCGGTTGAAGCCGTTCGCCGCGAGGTAGCGACCCGCGCCCAGGATCGCGTCACGGGGCGAGTTGATGTCGCCGCCTCCGCCGTACGCCGCCCAGGTGGCGGGCATGAACTGCATCGGGCCCTGGGCGCCGGCGGCCGACGTGGCGCGGATCCGGCCGAACGACGTCTCGACGAGGTTGATCGCAGCGAGGTACTCCCAGTCGACCCCGGTCCGGCTCTCGGCGACCCGGTAGTGGCTGCGCAGTCGCGACCTCGGCGCCGGCGCGATGATCCGCCAGGCAGGCAGCTCGTCGCTCAGGTCGGAGGCCCTGCCCGGGTGCATGGACCGGAACGCCCGCCGGGACGCGACGTTGTCGCGCACCAGTCGGTGCAGCCGGCGCGGCAGCAGCTCGCGCACCCGGTCGTCCCAGCGGGGACGGCTGCCGAGCTCGCGATAGGCGAGCTGCTGGAGGCGCCCGGCCTCGGCGAGCACGTCGGGAGGCGTCGCCCGGTCGGCCAGGGCGTCCTCGGCGGCCACGATCTGGTCGGCGACCTCGCGTGCGGACCGCGCCGGCCGGGCGTCCGGCAGCGCAGCCGTGTCGGGCGGGGCCGCCGACACCGCCGGTCGGCGCTCCGCAGCCCCCGTGACGTCGTCCGGCGCTGCGTCACTGCATGCAGGCACGCCCAGCGCGACGCACAGGAGCCAGGCCGCCAGCATCGTCGTACGACGCGGTGCGGCGAGCGCTCCTGCGGCGGCGGACACGTCAGCGGATCCGGATGGTGGCGAAGGTGACCTGGCCGGGCTGGTTGAAGCCCATGGTCTGGTACGCGAAGGCATCGAACGCGCCCTCCTCGACGGCTGGGAACCTCACCATCATCGGGCCGGTCGTGGGCATCCTCGTCACCCGGTGGACGCCGGCATCGACCGACACCATCAGGTGGCCGTAGACCTTGAGCACGACGCTGCTGAGCCGGGACAGCGCGCCGGGCTCATCGGGTGCGAACGTGGCCGTCAGGATCATGTCGCTCGGCACCTCCGGGATCTCGACGACCTGACCGGCGGCGACCCGGGTGACCGACAGCTCCGTGGCGTCGTCGCACCGCGGCGCGCGGTGCTCGAGCACGCGCCAGGGCTCCTCCCTCGCGGTGGTGACGTAGTTGCAGGCCACCGCGACCTGGTAGCGCGGTGCCTCCCACACCGGGTTGCGCGAGTCGTTGGGTATCTCCGTCCGGCGCAGGATCCGCTGCTGAGGCGGGGCCGCGACGATCGCCTCGGCGTTGAGGCGGTCGAGGCTCTCGGTGACGACCGCGTAGGTCTGGAAGACCGGCACCGGAGCCCAGCTCAGGTCGTAGGCCCAGGCGACCGTCGTCTCCCACGGGTCGATGCTGACCGGGACCCCGTTGGACACCTTGTCGCGGATGTCGTCGGGCATGGCATAGACGCCCTGCAGCTGCGTCCGGATCGTCGCCAGCCGATCGGTCGCGTAGTCGGGGTCGAACGCGACCCGCGCGTTCGCGACCCACCGGTCGGCTGCCGGGGCGGGATCGGGCACGACCAGGTCCGGCCGGATCATCGCGAGGGCCACGGCTGCTCCGATCAGTGCCACCGCCGGGTGGCGTGAGATGCCGGCGACGACGACCAGCACCATGCCGGTGAGGACGAAGAAGGCCTGCTCGTGGAACGTGTCGTGACGGGTGAAGCCGTCCTTGAAGGCGAAGGCCACCACCAGGCCCAGGGCCAGGACGACGCAGACCTGCGTCGGCCGGTGCCGGCCGCGCAGCAGCAGGGTCCCGGCGACCACGACGAGCAGACTGACGGCGCCCGCGGCGTAGTAGCCGTGGTCGGTGGTCATCGCCTCGAGCGACAGGGCCTCGCCGTAGCCCCTCGCCGTGTCCAGCGAGCGGCGCAACCAGGTGGGGAAGTCGCGCAGCGACTGCCCGCGCAGGAGCCACAGCACCGATGTGGCGACCGTGAGGCTCACCAGGCTGGTCACGAGGACGACGGCACGTCGGCGCCACGAGGCGGCAGCGAGCACCGAGATCGCGGCCAGGGCGAGGACCGCGACACCGTCCGAGATCTTCACCTGGAGGACCAGCGCGCCCAGGGTCGCGAGACCCGACCCCGCGAGTGTCGTGCTCCGGGTCGTCCTGGGCGGTCGCCCCTCGGGTGGCACGACGTGCAGCAGCAGGGCGCCGGCAGCGACCCCCACCGCCAGCGAGGACAGCTCGGCCGGGGCCACCACGACCACGACCAGGGTGCTCACGGGGGCCGTCACCCACGACGTCCATCGGCGCGACAGTGCCCGATGGACGACCGCCCAGACGGCGACGAGGACGGCGATCTCCGCGACGACCGCCAGCAAGAAGAGCGCTCGGTTCATGATCAGCGGCTCGTCGAGGAAGGCGTACGGCCCGTACGTGAAGACGAGCTCGGGGCCGAAACGGAGGTCGCCGGCCAGGTGCAGCCCGGTGACCCAGCTCGGGTCGAGACCCGTGGCCGGCACGTTCGCGGCGGCGCCGACGCAGAAGAAGAGCCCGAGCGCCAACCACGCGCCGCGCCACGCGAGCAGGCCGGAGGACCTCGCCGGGCTCATCGGCTACCGGTCGTCCTGGATCGGCGCATGGGCGGCAGCCTAGGCGTCCGCGGTGTCGTCACATCGGGCCGACCGGGGTAGTCCGTTGTGACCAGATTTGGCCAGATCCGTGTCGAACCACTGAAGTGGGCGCCCGGTAGGCCGAACATAGAGGCATGTGGAACACGGCCGACACCTGCAACGGGACGACGAGCACTCGTCACCTGTCGCACGACCGACCCTGCTCCTCGTGCGGACACGCGATGCACTCCTACCTCCCGTGCTCCGACAGCTGCGCGTGCACCCCGGAGCCAGCCCCCGGCCTGCCCGTGTCCCTGCCCGTGTCCCCGCCCGTGTCCCTGCCGGGGCTCGTCTCCGCCTGAAGGCCCTGCGACCGCGCCCGCCGCCTCGAGGCTGGCCCCGCACGCACCGCGCCGTAGACTCGGCGCACACCCCCTGCCTGTTCGTGGCCGGGGGCTGTCGTGTTGTGTTCCCAGCCCGAGAGTGAGCCCGTGAGCCCGAGCCCCGCCCTGGAGGCGCTGGTCCCTGCCGTGCTGGCCGACCCCGTGCTGGCCGAGTCGGTGACCGACGCGCGCGAAGGCAGCGTCTCCGTGCTCGACCTCACCGGTCCGGCCGCGCTTCGTCCGTTCATCGTGCGCGGCCTCGTCGACGCCGGCCGGCAGGTGCTGGTCGTCACCGCGACCACCCGCGAGGCCGAGGACCTCGTGGTCGAGCTCGGCGACCTGGTCGACCCGGCCACCATCGGCTACTACCCGAGCTGGGAGACGCTGCCGCACGAGCGCCTGAGCCCGCGCAGCGACACCGTCGGCCGCCGGCTGGCCGTCCTGCGCCGGCTCCAGCACCCCGGCACCGACGCGTCCAACGGTCCGCTCCAGGTCGTGGTCGCCCCCGTGCGGTCGATCCTCCAGCCGCAGGTGAAGGGCCTGGCCGACCTCGCGCCGGTCGAGCTGGTGCCGGGTCAGTCGCTGCCGCTCGAGGACGTCGTCCGCGGCCTCGCCGACGCGGCGTACTCGCGGGTCGACCTGGTCGAGAAGCGCGGGGAGTTCGCGGTGCGCGGTGGCATCGTCGACGTCTTCCCACCCACCGAGGAGCACCCGATGCGGGTGGAGTTCTGGGGCGACGACATCGAGGAGATCCGCTCGTTCTCGGTCGCCGACCAGCGCACGCTCGAGTCGGTCGACCGGCTCTGGGCGCCGCCGTGCCGCGAGCTCTTGCTGACCGACGAGGTACGCCGCCGCGCAGCCGAGCTCGGCGCCGCCCACCCGACCCTGCTCGAGCTGACCGACAAGATGGCCGCGGGCATCGCGGTCGAGGGCATGGAGTCCCTGGCGCCCGTGCTGGTCGACGACATGGAGCTGCTCGTCGACCTGCTGCCCGAGAAGACCCACGTGCTGGTCCTCGACCCCGAGCGGGTCCGCTCCCGGGCCCACGACCTGGTCGCGACCAGCGAGGAGTTCCTCGGCGCGAGCTGGGCGGCGGCCGCGAGCGGCGGCACCGCCCCCATCGACCTGGGCGCCGCGTCGTACCGCTCGATCGCCGACGTCCGCGAGCACACCATCGGTCGGTCGTTGGCGTGGTGGTCGATGAGCCCGTTCGGGCTGGGCGACACCGCCGAGCTGGCGGAGCTCGACATCGACGTGCGCCTCGGCGCCGTCGAGTCGCGCACCATCGCCGCCGTGCCCGCCGAGAGCTACCGCGGCGACCTCGAGCGCGCCGTCGCCGACATCCGCGGCTACCTGCGCGACGGCTTCCGGGTGGTGGTCGTGCACCAGGGCCAGGGTCCGGCGCAGCGCCTGGTCGAGGTGCTCGCCGAGCACGACGTGCCGGCCCGGCTGGTCATCTCGGCCTCGCCCGACCAGCCGCTCGACCAGAGTGTGGTCACGGTCTCCACCGGTTGCCTCGGGCACGGCTTCATCGACGCCAACCTGCGGCTCGCGGTCATCACCGGCGACGACCTGTCGGGCCAGAAGGCGTCCACGCGCGACATGCGCAAGATGCCGGCCCGGCGCAAGAAGCAGATCGACCCGCTCGAGCTGACCGCGGGCGACTACGTGGTGCACGAGAAGCACGGTGTCGGCCGCTTCGTCGAGATGAAGCAGCGTGAGATCCAGGGTGCGATCCGCGAGTACCTCGTCCTCGAGTACGGCGCCTCCAAGCGTGGCGCCCCGCCGGACCGGCTCTTCGTGCCGGCCGACACCCTCGACCAGGTGACCCGCTACGTCGGCGGCGAGGCGCCCAGCCTCGACCGCCTCGGCGGTGCCGACTGGACCAAGCGCAAGGCCCGCGCCCGCAAGGCGGTCCGCGAGATCGCCGCCGAGCTGATCAAGCTGTACGCCGCCCGGCAGGCCACCCAGGGCTACGCCTTCGGACCCGACACCCCGTGGCAGCGCGAGCTCGAGGACGCGTTCCCGTTCCACGAGACGCCCGACCAGCTCACGACGGTCGACGAGGTGAAGGCCGACATGCGTCGTACGGTCCCGATGGACCGGCTCGTGTGCGGTGACGTCGGCTACGGCAAGACCGAGATCGCGGTCCGGGCGGCGTTCAAGGCGGTGCAGGAGGGCAAGCAGGTCGCCGTGCTGGTGCCGACGACGCTGCTGGTCACCCAGCACTTCTCCACCTTCTCCGAGCGGATGAGCGGCTTCCCCGTCGTGCTGAAGGGGCTCAGCCGCTTCCAGACCGACAAGGAGGCGCGCGAGGTCATCGCCGGGCTCGCCGACGGCACCGTCGACATCGTCATCGGCACCCACCGGCTGCTCAGCTCCGAGATCAAGATGAAGGACCTCGGGCTGATCATCGTCGACGAGGAGCAGCGCTTCGGTGTCGAGCACAAGGAGCAGATGAAGCGGCTGCGCACCTCGGTCGACGTGCTCGCGATGAGTGCGACGCCGATCCCGCGGACGCTTGAGATGGCCGTCACCGGCATCCGCGAGATGTCGACGATCACCACTCCGCCCGAGGAGCGGCACCCGGTGCTGACCTACGTCGGTGCCTACGAGGACCGGCAGGTCGTGGCCGCCGTACGCCGCGAGCTGCTGCGCGAGGGCCAGGTCTTCTACATCCACAACCGGGTGCAGAGCATCGAGAAGGCCGCGGCCAAGCTGCGCGAGCTGGTGCCCGAGGCGAGGGTGGCGACCGCGCACGGCCAGATGGGGGAGCACCAGCTCGAGCAGGTGATGCTCGACTTCTGGGAGAAGCGCTTCGACGTGCTCGTCTGCACCACGATCGTCGAGTCCGGCCTCGACGTCTCCAACGCCAACACGATGATCATCGAGCGCGCCGACACCCTCGGCCTCTCGCAGCTGCACCAGCTGCGTGGTCGGGTCGGTCGTTCCCGCGAGCGGGCCTACGCCTACTTCCTCTACCCCGCCGAGAAGCCCCTCACCGAGACCGCGCACGAGCGCCTCGCCACCCTGGCCCAGCACTCCGACCTCGGCGGCGGCATGGCCATCGCCATGAAGGACCTCGAGATCCGCGGTGCCGGCAACCTGCTCGGCGGCGAGCAGTCGGGCCACATCGCCGACGTCGGGTTCGACCTCTACGTCCGGTTGGTCGGCGAGGCCGTGGCGCAGTTCCGCGGCGAGGAGGAGCCCGACGACGCCGGCGAGGTGCGCATCGAGCTGCCCGTCGACGCCCACCTGCCGCACGACTACGTGTCGAGCGAGCGGCTGCGGCTCGAGATGTACAAGCGGATGTCCGAGGCCAAGGGCGACGAGGACGTCGACGGGATCCGCGAGGAGCTCGTCGACCGGTACGGCGAGCCGCCCGAGGTCGTCGAGACCCTGCTCCTGGTGGCGCGCTTCCGCGCCCGCGCCCGGCAGGCCGGGCTGCACGAGATCGGCCTGGCCGGCAAGAACATGCGCTTCGCGCCGGTGGACCTGCCCGACTCCCGCGTCGTCCGCCTGCAGCGGCTGTATCCGCAGAGCCGGGTGCTCACCCAGCTCGGCGCGGTGCTGGTGCCGCGACCGGTCGGGTCGGCGACAGGCACCGGGCGCGCCCTGCTTGAATGGGCCCGTGCGGTGATCGACACGGTCCTCGACCCGCCCGATGCAGCCCCAGTCAAGGAGAAATCGTGAGCTCGTTCCGCCGTCACCTCGTCGCCGCTGTGGCCACCGTGTCCGTAGGGGCCATGCTGTCCGGCTGCGCGGGCAGTGCCTCGCCCGGCGTCGCGGCCGACGTCGACGGTGAGCAGATCACCGTGAGCCAGGTCGACCGCGCGACCGCGGCGATCTGCACCTCGATCGAGCCCGACCTGCGTGGCGCAGGCAACGTGGCCGCGCTCGGCAAGGTGCGCCAGTTCGTGGTCAGCCTGCTGGCTGCGTCGTCGCAGGCACGTCAGCTCGCCGCGTCGTACGACGTGAAGCCGGGCAACGAGTACGCCCGCCAGGTCGGGCAGCTGACCGAGACGGCCAATGCCTTCCCCGAGGACTCCCGCGCCGGCTATGTCGAGGTGATGTCGGCCGAGTCGCTGATCAACGCCGTGGTCGACGCCGTCGGGCGGGCGTCGCTCACCGAGGACGGCATCGCCCAGCCCACCGTCGACCAGATCGCGCAGCGCGGCCAGGACCTCTTCCTCTCGTGGCCCGACAGCCACCCGATCGACATCGACCCGCGCTACGGCCTCGCGGTCCAGGGCGGGCAGATCATGCCGGCCGACACCAACCTCTCGGTCGCCGTCAGCGACGCCGCGAAGTCCGGGCTGGACTCCGAGCCCGACCCGGCCTACGCGCGCAGCCTGCCGCGCGGCCACCGCTGCGGCTGACCCGGCGATGCCCGCCTCCGGCGCGCCCCTCGTCGAGTTCCTCGGCGTGATGCGTCGGCTGCGCGCCGAGTGCGAGTGGAAGCAGGCCCAGACCCACCGCTCGCTCGCGCGCTACCTGCTCGAGGAGTCGCACGAGACGCTCGAGGCCATCGACGGCGGCGACCTCGGGCACCTGCGCGAGGAGCTCGGCGACCTGCTGCTCCAGATCTACTTCCACGCCGTGATCGCCGAGGAGACCGGCGACTTCACGATCGACGACGTCGCCACCGGCATCATCGAGAAGATGGTGCGCCGCAACCCGCACGTGTTCGCCGCCGAGCGCGACGGCGAGATGACGCCGGGCGAGGTCAACGAGCTCTGGGAGTCGGTCAAGGCGACCGAGAAGCAGCGGGACTCCCTGACCGACGGCATCCCGTCCGGGCTGCCGGCGCTGCTCTACGCCGACAAGGTGCTCGACCGGTTGTCCCGTGCCGGGGGCCCACCTCCGCCCGAGCCGTCCGGAGATGACATCGGTGAGCGGCTGCTGGCCCTGGTGGTCGAGGCGCGCGCCGACGGGGTCGATCCCGAGCAGGCCCTGCGTGACGCCGTACGACGCCGGTTGTAGCTACCAGCCGTGCGAGCCCGGCTCACCCTTGAACGGCCCGGCGACCGCGTCGGTGATCCAGCCGCCGTAGAAGCCGCCCGCCTGGGGCCGTACGACCTCGCCGTCGACGACACAGCGGTCGACCAGTGACGGCATCACCGCGATGTGGGCGATGAGCGGCTCGAAGCCACGGGTGGGCGCCGGGTAGGTCCAGGCGGCCCGGGCCGAGGTGCGGTCGGCGGTGACGAGGTCGAAGTACGACGCGGCGCCCTTCCACTCGCAGAAGGTCGAGCCGTCGACCGGCACCAGCACCCCGTCGACGAAGTCGGCCGCGGGCACGTAGTAGGTGGGCGGGTGGCTGGTCTCCAGCACCCGCAGGGACCGGCGAGTGCTGGCGATCTTCACGCCGCCGAGCACGATCTCGACCAGCGCGTCGCTCGTCACCAGGGCCGGCGGTCGCGGGTAGTCCCAGACCGACTCCTGGTCCGGTCCGGGGCGGTCGGGGGTCGGGCGCATGCCGCCAACGTACAAGGGCTGGCGGCATGCCTCCGGGGCTCGCGGTCAGACGGGCGGGGGCGTGGGCGCGGGCACGCAGATCGCGTAGACGGTGACGCCGCTGCCACCGTTGCCCTCCCACAACAAGTCCACCGCCCAGAAGCCGGCGGTCGTGCTGCCGGACGCCACGCGCGTTCCGGAGGCGTCGGCCGCCGGATAGTCGCCCATCGAGTAGGTGAAGGCAGTGGGATCTTGCAGTGCAAAGCCGCCGCCGATCGCGGTCTCGTTCGCGGCACAGGCGGACGTGCGCACGGCACGCTCGTAGTTCGGAAGCGTGTACGACTGGCTGCGGTTGACGACCGAGCTGCCGGTGTCGCCGGTGGCACCCGTGGCGCCGGTCGGGCCGGTCTCGCCGATCGGGCCGGTGGCGCCGGTGACGCCCGGGGCGCCGGTGGCACCCGTGGCGCCGGTGGCCCCGGTGTCGCCGGTGGCCCCGGCGTCGCCGGAGGCCCCGCTCGCACCGTCGGCTCCGGTGGCGCCGGTGTCGCCGTCGACGCCGTTCGCGCCGCTAGCGCCGGTTGCTCCGGTTGCTCCGGTGACGCCCTGGGCGCCCATCGGGCCGATGTCACCGGTCGCGCCGGCGTCTCCCTGGAGACCCTGGATGCCCTGGACACCCTGGACACCCTGGACGCCCTGCGTGCCCTGGGCACCCGGTGCGCCGGGCTCGCCCTGGATGCCCTGGACGCCCTGGACCCCTTGGGCGCCGGCTGCTCCGGCCTCGCCCTGTCCGGAGGCCCCGGCTTCGCCCTGGGCGCCCGCCGCTCCGGTCTCGCCCTGCGCGCCGTGAGGTCCCGCGGCGCCGGTGGCTCCGGTCGCGCCCTGGAGGCCCTGGTTGCCCTGGGCCCCGGCCACGCCCTGGTTGCCCTGGACCCCAGACACGCCTTGGCTGCCCTGGTCGCCGGTCCTGCCGTCGGCGCCGGTCGCGCCCCGGGCGCCGGTGTCGCCGGTCTTGCCCTGTCGCCGCCACGTGATCGAGCGCTCGTTCTTGCGGCACTTCGAGACGTCGTCGTTCGGGATCAGGCGCATCGCGCCGGTGCTCTGCTTGAAGCAGGCGGTGAGCTCCCCGTTGCCCTTGTTCGTGGCCGCAACGGCCTGGGCCGGGGCGACGAAGGCGACGAGGGCCAGCGTGGCGAGGGACAGCGAGACGACGGCGCCTGGACGCGAGGGTGTGTTCACAACGCGGACGCTAGGCGCTCGCGGGGCCCGGCGGACCGGAACCGCGAAACCCGCCCCTCCGGGCCGCCCTCACTCGTACGAGGGCGCCTCGACGTTCGCCATCGAGGGGTCTAGCGAGACGCCCCGGCCGAGGTTCTTCTCGCCCTCGTCCTCCCGGCCCAGCTCGACCTGGGCGAAGCCGAGCCGCATGAAGGCGGCGGCAAGCTCCGGATCGGCGTCGACGGCGCGCTCGTAGAGGTCGACGGCCGCCTCGAGGTCGTCCTTCTCGGCGAGGATGCCCCGGTTGAACAGCGCCGGCGCGTATGTCGGATCTGCGGCCAGCGCTGCGTCGTACTGGGAGCGGGCACGCTGGCCCTGACCGTTGCGCTGGGCGAGCAGCCCGAGGTTGTAGTGGGCGAGAACGCTGTCGGGCTCCAGGGCCAGCACGCTCTCGAACGTGCCCCGGGCAGCGTCGTCGGCACCGCTCTCGAGCTGCGCCAGCCCGGTCTCGATCAGCGTGGTCACGGCCGCCGATGTCTCCGGCGGGGCGCTCTCGGAGCGCGGGGCGCTCTCGGAGCGCGGGGCGCTCTCCGGAGGCGGGGAGTCGTCGCTGCAGCCGCCGAGCAGCGCCGCGACCAGGGCGGCGGAGACGGCGAGGGCGTAGGTGCCGGCCAGGGGGCGCATCGCCACCACTCTACGGACGGCGGACCCACCTAGGATGCGCGGCATGGGTCGCCTGGGTCTGCACATGATCGTCAAGGACGAGGCTCAGGTGATCGAGCGCTGCCTCCTCAGCGTGCGCGACCTGCTCGCCTGGTGGGTGGTCAGCGACACCGGGTCGACCGACGGCACCCAGGAGATCGTGCGTCGCACCATGGCCGGCGTCCCTGGACTGCTCATCGAGCGGCCGTGGGTGTCCTTCGGCCACAACCGGCAGGAGGCGCTCGAGGCGGCCCGCACCCTCGAGCACTCCCGGGCCGACGACTACACGCTGTGGATCGACGCCGACGAGCAGCTCGTCGACGCCCCCGACGGGTGGCCGGCGCTGGGCGCCGACGGCTACAACCTCGACGTGGAGCTCGACGCCACGAGGTACCACCGGCTGGCGGTCGTCCGGCTCGACCGGCCGTGGCGGTGGACGGGGGCGATCCACGAGTACCTCGACCTGCCCGGTGCCGACCTCGGCCACCTCACCGCGCCGCGGGTGCTCTCACGGCGCGAGGGAGCCCGTTCGCGGGACCCCGACACCTATCGCAAGGACGCCATGGTGATCGAGCGCGAGCTGCTGGAGCACCCCGACGACCCGCGCATGCAGTTCTACCTCGGGCAGTCGTGGCGCGACGCCGGTGACCTCGAGAGGGCGCTGGCCGCCTACCGGACCCGGGCGGCGAACCCGGCCGGCTGGGACCAGGAGCGCTGGTACGCGCAGTTCCAGGTCGCCGCCGCGCTCGAGCGGCTCGACGGCACCCCGGCCGAGGTCGCCGACGCCTACCTGGCGGCGTACCAGGGCTGTGCCTGGCGTGCGGAGCCCCTGGTCGCCCTGGCCCGGCACGAGCGCCAGCGGGAGCGCTACGACGTGGCGCTCGTCTACGCCCGGGCGGCGACCCGCATCGCCCTGCCCGGTCCCGGTGCGCTCTTCGTCGACACCGACACCTACGTGTGGCGGGCCTGGGACGAGGTCGCCGTCAGCTGCTACTGGGCCGGAAGGTACGCCGAGGGCGCCGAGGCCGCCCGGAAGGCGCTTGCCGCCCGGCCCGACGACGAGCGACTGCTCGCCAACCTCGCCTTCTGCGAGGAGAGGCTCAGCGCTCCCTGAGCAACCGCACCAGCCGCCCGGCCAGACCGACCGCCAGCACGCTGACCCCGGCGACCACCGACACGACCGGCAACGTGCCGACCAGGACGAGGCAGCCGACCAACCCGATCACGTTCAGTGCCCGTGGCCAGCGCCGCTGCCACGCCGGCTGGCGGAACGCCGCAGCGTTGGCGACCGCGTAGTAGACGAGCACGCCGCAGCTGGAGAACCCGATCGCACCCCGCAGGTCGAAGAAGAGCACCAGCACCACGACGGCGGCGCCTATCACGACCTGGGCATGGTCGGGCACCCGGTGGGTCGGGTGGACCGAGGCCAGCCACGTCGGCAGGTCGCGCTCACGCGCCATCGCCAGCGTGGTGCGGCCGACACCGGCCAGCAGGGCCAGCAGGGCGCCGAGACTGGCAGCGGCCGCGCCGACGCGCACCACCGGCCCGGCCCACGCGGCCCCCGAGGCAGCCATGGCGTCGGACATCGGCGTGGTCGTGTCGGGCAGGTCGGTGCCGAGCACGAGCAGCAGGGCGACGGCGACGGCGACGTAGATCGCCACGGCGATGCCCAGCGCGACCAGGATCGCCCGGCCCAGCGACTCCGGCCGGCGCACCTCCTCGGCCAGGGTGGCGATCCGGGCGTAGCCGGCGAATGCGAAGAACAGCAGGCCCGCTGACTGCAGCACGCCGAGTGGGCCGCCCTGCCCGACCCACGGGTCGGCGGCGCGCTCGCCGCCGCCGTACGCCACGGCGAGTGCGACCGCCAGGGTCAGGAGGGTGGCGCCCAGCAGCACCCGCGCCACGACGGCGGTGCGGGTGATCCCGCGCAGGTTGGCGCCGGTGAGCACGACGACGGCGGTCACCGCGGCCGCGTGCCGGAGCCACGGCGTGCCGGGGACGGCGTACGCGGCGAACGTCATCGCCATCGCCGCGCACGACGCGGTCTTGCCGACCACGAAGCCCCAGCCGGCGAGGAAGCCCCACCAGGGGCCGAGGACCTCGCGGCCGTAGACGTACGTGCCGCCCGACGTGGGGTACGTCATCGCGAGCTGCGCGGAGGCGACGGCGTTGCACAGCGCCACGAACGCCGCGACGGCCAAGCCGATCAGCAGCCCGGCGCCGGCCGCCTCGGCGGCGGGGGCGAAGGCCGCGAAGACGCCCGCGCCGACCATCGCGCAGAGTCCGACGACCACGGCGTCGCCGGTGCCGAGCCGTCGGTCGAGTGAGGGAGCGGGGCCGGTGCTCACGCTCCCATCCTGCCCGCAATCTCCTCGGCCGCGAGGTGCGGCACGCGCGGTCCCGGGTCACTCCTGCGGGCAGGTCTGCCTGAACGGCTGGTCGCCGAAGTGCTCGCGCCACTCCTGCGCGGTGAGATCTCGCCCGGCCGCCCGGCACGCCGAGTCGATCGCGCGCGCCGTGCTGGGGTCCCAGACGTAGACCGCCGGATCCGACCACCAGGGGGCGATGAGGATGGTCTGGTCGTCGGGTCGGAAGACTGCCGAGGTGAGGACCGACTCCGGCAGGCGCACTCGCGCGGTGATGGTCGCGGAGCTCACGTCCCACAGGGCCACGCTGCCCTCCAAGCCCGCACTGACCATCCGTCGCCCGTCGCGTGAGAACGACAGCGGGCCCGCGCCGCCTGAGTGGGCCAGCTGCGCTGGGCGAACCGGACGACCGGTCACCACATCCAGGATCTGCACGTGGCCCGAGATGCCCGCCACGGCGGCGTGCCGACCGTCGGGGGACATTGCGATGTGGTTGGGGAATCCGACGTCGATCTTCCCGGCGCGCACCACCTTCCCCTCGGCGAGATCGATCAGCGCCCAGCTCCGGACGGGGTTCCTCCAGAAGTACGACTCGTCGAGACCGCCGACGACCGCGAAGGCGTGGTGGTCGTCGTTGCCCGGGACGGCCCAGGCCGAGCCCCCCAGGTCGACCGGCGTCCCGACGGGGGAGAGGCTCGTGGCGTCGACCAGGCTCACCCGACCGTCGGTGCCGGACAGGAGCAGGCGCTCGCCCCCGGGCATGAACTGCGTGTCGACGGTGGCCGGGTCCACCGGCCCGCTCGTCAGCCGCTGCCCGTGCTCGTCCCACACGGTGAGGGTGTCGCCGACCACCTGGCTGAAGCGGGTGCCGTCCGGGTCCCAGGACCCGGACGCTCCGAGCTCCTCCCCGCCGCGGAACGTCATGGTCGACACGGTTCGGGTCGCCACGTCGAGCAGCACCAGCTTGTCCACGGTGGGACCGTCCGTGGTCTCGTCACACAGGTCGTAGGCGACCTTGAGTCCGCCCACGGAGGGGACAGCGAGGCAACCGGCGCCGCTGCCGTCGCGCCACGGGAGCTGTGGCATGTGGAGCCGGCTGAGGTAGCGCCGTTCCCCGGTCAGGTCCCATTCGCGGACTGCGCCGTCCACGGCCGCCGACAGCAGACCGTGCCCCTGTGCGTCGAGATCGACCGCACCGGAGTTGCCCTCGGTGAGCTGCAGGCGAACGCGCTGCCGGCCGGTGCGGACGTCCCACACGGCCACGTCCCGGTCGTGCCAGGTCACGGTCATGAGCCGGCGCCCGTCGTCGCTGAACCGCAGCCCGCTGTGCTCGCCGTCCAGGAGGAGCCGATGGAGGATCGCGCCCGTCTTGGAGTTCCTCAGCAGGGTCTCGCCGAGATCGCCGCGGCTCTGGGCCAGCACCCGACCGTCGGGGCTCACCTCCAGCTGTCCCCATGGCGCGTGCTTCTCCTCGGCGAGCACGGTCGTCTCGCCCGACTCCAGGTCTCGTGCCTTGAGTTCAGGAGCGAGGGTGTAGAGCCGCCGGCCGTCCGGTGACAGCGCGGCAGAGGCCAACCCCTGGGGGTTCGTCAGGTCCATCGCGGCCACCGGCGCGGACGGACGCGCGACGTCCCACACGAAGGCGGTCACCGACCGGGTCTTCCAGTCGCGGTCCACCCGGACCATGCGGCGGAGGACCGAGACCAGGCGTGAACCGTCGTGGCTGAACCTCAGGTCGATGGTCTGCCAGTGCCCTCCACCCAGCCCGCCGGGCTGCCTGGTCGCCGGCTCGAGCGTGGCGGCGTCGAGGAGCGCCACCGGGTGCTGCCCGAGAGCTGTCCGCGCCACGGCGAGGTAGTCACCGTTCGGACTGAAGCGCATGGGCCGGGTCTCGTCGGCCTCCGTGTCCCGTGCGCCCACCTGGCGGTCCGCCACCTGGTCGCCGGACGGGAGGTCGAGGACGCGGAGGCGGTGGTAGGTGTCCAGCACGGCCACGTGCCGGCCGTCCGGATGCAGGTCGAGGGATCGCGGGTCGTCCCCGGGCAGCGGCGTCGCCGCGATCAGGGCGGGGTGCTTCGAGAGGACGCCGATCAGGCTGCCCAGCGTCTGGGACGACGTGTCCATCCGGACGGCGGCGACGGCGAGCAGCAGGGCCGTGTCGATGTCGCTGGTGACCAGGGCCGCCGCGCCGGCGCGCCGGGCGATCGCCTGCGTCTCCGACGCCAGGGCGGTTGCCGCGCTCCTGCTCGCCCGCCTCGACTGCACCGCCGCCAGGCTCCCGGCGGCGAGGGCGACGACCAGCAGGATGACGGCGACGCTGAGCACCGTCCGGAGCCGACGGATCAGCCGGGACTGGGCGCGGGAGCGCTCGGCGGCGCTGTGTGCCTCCGCCTCGTCGGCTGCCCGGGCGACGGTGAGGAAGGCGCGCTCCGTGTCGGTGAGCGCGGACCTCGTGCGGGACTGCCAGTCGAGGGCGCGGGTCAGTCGGACGCCACGGTAGAGCTCGCTCGGTGGGCGACCCAGGGTGTCCCAGGCATCGGCCGCACCGCTGAGGTGGTGCCGGATCCGTTGGCCCTCGACGTCGTCCTCGAGCCAGCCGCGCAGTCGGGGCCAGGCCCGGGCCAGGGCCTCGTGGGTGACCTCCAGGACGCCCTCGTCGCTGGTGACCAGACGGGCATCGACGAGCAGCTCGATCAGCTGCTCGTGGTCTGCGCCGGAGGCGATGAGCCGGCGCGGCACCCGGGTGCGCACGGCTTCACCGTCGAGGCCGGGCGAGACCAGCCTCAGCACGAGGTCGCGCAGCCGGCTCCGCTGGGCGGTGCCGATCGAGGCGTACAGGCGTTCGGCCGACTGGGCGACCGCGCCGCGAATCCCTCCGGACGCGAGGTAGCCCTCGACGGTCAGGGTGTGGCCCTCTCGACGCTGCCAGGTCTCGACCAGGGCGTGGGAGAGCAGCGGAAGCGCCCCGGGATCGTGGCGCACCTCGTGGACGAGCAGGTCCACCAACCCGGGTTCGACGATCAGCCCGGCCTGTCGCGCCGGGCCCTCCACGGCGTCGCGCAGGCCGGCCTCATCGAGGGCGCCGACGAGGTGCAGACCACGCTCGACCAGTCGGCTGAAGCCCGGGTGCTCGGTCACCTGGGTCAGCCGGTCGCCGCGCACGGTCACCAGCACAGGTCGTCGGGTCGCCTCGCCTGCCAGCCGTTCGAGGAAGGCGCGCCGCTCGTCCGGGTCCTCGCACACCGCGAAGACCTCCTCTGCCTGATCGACCGCCAGCACGGTGGTGCGGCCCTCGTTGCCGAACAGGGCCATGAACGACCGCATCGGATGGCGACCCGGCGTGATCACGACCACCTTGAGGCCGCGTCCCCGAAGCGCCGCAAGCGCGCCGGCGCGCAGGATCGAGGACTTGCCCGAACCAGAGGGCCCTACGAGGGCGACGAAGGAGTTCCTCTCCAGAAGCTCCAGGCAGGACGCCACGTCCCCGGCACGGCCGAAGAACCTGTCTGCGTCGTCGACGTCGTACGCCTTGAGGCCCTGCCAGGGACAGGTCGCCGACACGGCGAGGGGCTGCGGGACGAGCAGGTCCGCATCCTGCCGGAGGATGGACCGCTCGAGGGCCGCCATGTCCGGGGACGGGTCGATCCCCAGCTCGTTGTCGAGCACGGCGCGGAGCTGGCGGATGGTGCGCAACGCCTCGCCCTGGGCGCCCGTCCGGTACTGAGCGAGAGCCAGCAGCTCCCATCGGCGCTCCCGCAGCGGCGCCGCGCTCACCATGGCATGTCCGCGGGCCAGCACCTCGCGTGGACGACCGCTGCGCATGAGTGCGTCGACGTACATCTCCTCGGCCCCCAGACGCAGCTCGTCGAGGCGCTCGGCCTCACGCCGCGCCGGCGGCCAGTCCGGGAGGTCGGGGAACGCGCGGCCCGTCCACAGGGCCAGGGCCTGCTCGAGCAGGAAGGCGACCCGGTCCGCCTCGCCGATCGTCAGGAGCTCTCGGGCACGCGTCACCTCTGCCTCGAACTGCCAGGCGTCGACCTGGTCGGCCGGCACCACCAGGGCGTAGCCGTGGTCGGACGTCACGATGGCCTCGTGGCCCAGGGCCTTGCGCAGCCGTACGACGCAGGACTGCAGGTTCTTGGCCGCCGACGCCGGGGAGTGATCGCCCCAGAGGGCGTCGATCAGCTCGTCGGCGCTGACGAACTGACCCTGGCTCGTGGCCAGGGCTTGGAGTACGACGCGGTCGCGCGGGCCAAGACGTCCCGAGCCGTCCACGGTGAGTGGACCGAGAACGGTGATGCCCACACCACCAAGTTCCTCCGCGGGCTTGCGGGGGTCAACGCAATAGATACCCGGCCGATACCGGGCGAGGGCCTGACGGGTACCGGAAGGCGGCACAACTGACGGAGACGGACCGCACGGCCCGCCAACCCGACAGGAGAATCAGATGAACACGAGACACAGCTTCACTGGTGGCTGGCGGCTCGCTGTGGCGGCCGGTGCGCTGGCAGTGCTCACCGTGGGATGCGGGTCGGACGTCGGAGCCCCGGCGAACGACATCGGGAACCGGGCCCCCGCGGTCGAGCCCGACGTCGTCGAGGCCGAGGTCCCCGATGCCCCGAACGTGTCCAAGTGCGCGAAGTGGCCGTCGGAGGCGCGGGCAGAGCACCGCACCCTCTGCCGCTGACGTGCCGCTGACGTACCGCTGATCCCGACGTGACGGCGCCGGCCCTCGGGCCGGCGCCGTCCACGTCCGAAGACGCAGGCGGCGCGCTGACAGCGATGGCCGATAGGCTGCGAGACGCCCGTCCAAGACTTCCCTGACCCCAGGAGCACACCGTGGCATCCATCGAAGCAGTCGGCGCACGCGAGATCCTCGACTCGCGCGGCAACCCCACCATCGAGGTCGAGGTCCTACTCGACGACGGATCCTTCGGACGAGCGGCGGTGCCCTCGGGCGCCTCGACCGGCGCGTTCGAGGCCGTGGAGCTGCGTGACGGCACCAAGCGGTACGCCGGCAAGGGTGTGGCCAAGGCCGTCGCCGGGGTCGTCGAGAAGATCAGCCCCGCGCTGCTCGGCCTCGAGGCCGACGACCAGCGCCTGGTCGACCAGGCGATGATCGACCTCGACGGAACGCCCAACAAGGCCAACCTCGGGGCCAACGCGATCCTCGGCGTCTCGCTGGCCGTGGCCAAGGCCGCGGCGGACTCGGCAGGCCTGCCGCTGTTCCGCTACGTCGGTGGCCCCAACGCGCACGTCCTGCCCGTGCCGATGCTCAACATCCTCAACGGTGGCGCGCACGCCGACAGCAACGTCGACGTGCAGGAGTTCATGATCGCGCCCATCGGCGCCGCGACGTTCGGCGAGGCACTGCAGCAGGGTGCCGAGGTCTACCACTCGCTCAAGTCCGTGCTGAAGAAGAAGGGCCTGTCCACGGGCGTCGGCGACGAGGGCGGCTTCGCCCCCGACCTGCCGTCGAACCGCGACGCCCTCGACCTCATCTCCGAGGCAGTCAAGGGTGCCGGCCTCAAGGTGGGCAAGGACATCGTCTTCGCGCTCGACGTCGCCGCGTCGGAGATCTTCGACAAGAAGAAGTACACCTTCGAGGGCAAGAAGAAGACCTCGGCCGAGATGATCGACTACTACGCCGACCTGGTCGCGTCGTACCCCATCGTCTCCATCGAGGACGCGCTCGACGAGGACGACTGGGACGGCTGGAAGACCATCACCGAGCGCCTGGGCGACCAGACCCAGCTCGTCGGCGACGACCTCTTCGTCACCAACGTCGAGCGGCTGCAGCGCGGCATCACCGGCGGCCAGGCCAACTCGCTGCTGGTGAAGGTCAACCAGATCGGCACGCTGACCGAGACCCTCGACTCCGTCGCGCTCGCGCAGCGCAGCGGCTTCACGTGCATGATGAGCCACCGCTCCGGCGAGACCGAGGACACCACGATCGCGGACCTCGCCGTCGCGACCAACTGCGGCCAGATCAAGTCCGGAGCGCCCGCACGCTCCGACCGGGTGGCCAAGTACAACCAGCTCCTGCGCATCGAGGACGTCCTCGGCGACGCGGCGCGCTACGCCGGTCGGGGCTCCTTCCCGCGTTTCAAGGGTTGAGTCGGTCAAACTCGTCCTGACATGGCACAGCAACGACGTACTCCCCGGGGCGGTCCCGGCGGCAGCAGGCGGCCCGGGCAGCGCGACAGCCCGCGCGCCCGCTCCACCGCGCCCAAGGCCGGCTCCGCCCCGCCGGCGCCGCCCGCCGCGCGGACGACCCCTGCCCCGCCCGTCCCCTCGGGGCGGAGGCGACCCCGGCTGACGGGTCGCGCCGCCGTGCTGGTGCTCGTGCTCGCGGTGCTGGTCGTCTCCTACGCGTCGTCGATGCGCGCCTACCTCCAGCAGCGCGAGCACATCAGCGATCTCAAGACCGCGATCGCCGAGCGGGAGACGAGCATCAACGACCTCGAGCGCGAGAAGCGGCGCTGGCAGGACCCGGCCTACGTCGAGGCGCAGGCCCGCGCGCACTTCGGCTACCTGATGCCGGGCGAGACCGGCTTCGTGGTGCTCGACGAGCAGGGCCGGCCCCTCGAGGCCAACGCCGAGCTGAGTGACCCCGACGAGGTCGTCAAGACCAAGCCGAAGGCGTGGTGGGACGACGCCTGGGCCTCGGTGGAGCTCGCCGGTCACCCGCCCAAGGCCGGCAAGGGGCCCGCGGCGAAGATCGGCGCCAAGCAGTGATCGACCCCGCAGACGAGGCGGCGATCGAGGCGCAGCTGGGCCGGGCTCCACGGGCGATCCACGGCGTGGGACATCGTTGCCCGTGCGGCAACCCCGACGTCGTGACGACCGAGCCGCGGCTGCCCGGCGGCACGCCGTTCCCGACGACCTTCTACCTCACCTGCCCGCGCGCGGCGTCTCGCATCGGCACCCTCGAGGGCGGCGGGCTGATGAAGCAGATGCAGGCGCGGCTCGGTGACGACGCCGACCTCGCCGCCGCCTACCGGGCCGCGCACGAGCGCTACCTCGCCGCCCGGGCCGAGCTGGGCGACGTGCCCGAGATCGACGGCATCTCCGCCGGCGGCATGCCCGACCGGGTGAAGTGCCTCCACGTGCTGGCCGGGCAGGCGCTCGCCCAGGGCCGCGGCGTCAACCCGCTCGGCGACGAGGTGCTCGACCTGCTGGGCGAGTGGTGGGCAGACGGGCCCTGCCTCCCGACCGACACATGATCGCCGCGATCGACTGCGGCACCAACACCATCAAGCTGCTGATCGGCGACCTGCCCGAGGTGGCCGTGCGCGAGACGCGCATGGTGCGGCTCGGTCAGGGGGTCGACGCGACCGGCCGGCTGGCCGACGACGCGCTGGCGCGGGCGTTCGCCGCGATCGACGAGTACGCCGCACTGATCGCCGCCCATGACGTGACCCGGCTGCGGTTCTGCGCCACCTCCGCGACCCGTGACAGCGCCAACGCATCGGTCTTCGCCGAGGGGGTGCGGGCCCGGCTGGGCGTCGCTCCGGAGGTGCTGTCCGGAGCCGAGGAGGCGGCGCTGGCGTTCGGCGGGGCCGTTCGCAACCTGCGCCGCTCCGCGACGCCGCCCGTGCTGGTGATCGACATCGGCGGCGGCTCCACCGAGCTGATCCTCGGCGACGACGGCCCCGACGCGGCCCACTCCATGGACATCGGCTCGGTCCGCCTCCACGAGCGGCACCTGCACTCGGACCCGCCGACCGCGGCCGAGGTGGCCGCGTGCGTCGCCGACATCGACGCGGCGCTCGACGCGTGTCCCGTCGACCCGGCCGCCGCGGCCACCGTCGTCGGGGTGGCCGGCAGCATCATCACGGTCGCGAGCGGAGTCCTCGACCTGCCGGCGTACGACGCCGCCCGGACCGACCAGGCCGTCATCTCGGTCTCGGGCGTGCACGCCTACGTCGACCGGCTGGTCGGGCTGACGGTGGCCGAACGCCTGGCCCTGCCCTACATGGCGCCCGGCCGCGCCGACGTGATCGACGCCGGCGCGCTGATCCTCTCGCGCGTCCTGCGACGGGCGCGGGTGGAGACGATGGTGGTCTCCGAGGCCGACATCCTCGACGGCATCGCCTGGTCGATCGCCTAGCCCGCGAGGCCCCACAGGGCAGCCACGTGCCGTGCGTCGGTGCCGCAGCAGCCGCCGCGCACCGTCAGCGCCGGGAGGTGCTGCGCGAACCGGTCGTGGTCGGCGGCGAACGCCTCCGGGTCGCCCTCGTCGAGCTCGGGCGCCTCGTCGAGCTCGGCGTGCGACTGGGTCGAGGCATTGGCCAGGATGCCGACGATCCGGGTCCGCCACGACCCGTCGTCGCCGCTGGAGAACGCGCGGCCGACGTGGGTCGGGTGTGCGCAGTTGATCTGGAAGTGATCGGGCGGCGCCAGCTCGTCGACGGTGGTCACCGCCTCGCCCAGCGGGGTGCCGTCGGGAAGGCGGCCGTCGGTCTCGACGGTGAAGGCGATCGAGACCGGTACGCCGCTCGTGCGCGCGGCCCGCACCACGCCGACCGCCTCGGCGACACTGGTGAGGGTGTACGCCGACACCAGGTCGACGCCCGCCTCGGCCAGGGCGGACACCTGGGTGAGGTGGTAGTCCTCGGCCTCCTGCGCCGTGAACGACGAGTCGGGCCGGTAGCCGTCGCCGCGCGGACCCACCGCGCCACTGACGACCACGTGCTCGACGTCGTCGTGGCGGGCCCGGATCTCGCGCATCAGCGCGACCGCGGCATGGTTGAGTCGGCGCAGCTGCTCGGGGGAGTGCCCGAGCCGCTCCGCCCACCGGGGGCTGGCCCGCCACGTGGGTGTCTCCAGCACGAGTGCGACACCTGCCCGTCGGGCGATGTCCGCGTAGGCGTCGTAGTAGTCGACGAGCACCCGGCGGCCCGCGTCGGTGCCCACCAGCGGGTAGGCGGCGAACTCGGGCAGGTCGACGCCGCGGTGGAAGAGCAGGTCCGTCTCCAGCCCGCCGTCGGTGACGAACTGGTGGTCGGCCAATGGCCCGTTCAGTGGTCCGTTCAGTGCTTCCATGTGCGCCTCCGGGTAACAGACTGATTGGTCTGTTTGTATCAGACCGTCCGGTCTGGTAACAAGGGGTTCGTGCCGAAGGACGGAACACCCACCCGCGAACGCATCCTCGACGTCGCCGAGCGGCTGGTGATCGACGACGGCTTCGCCGCCACGTCCGTCGACCGGGTCATCGCCGGGTCCGGCACGTCGAAGGGCTCGTTCTTCCACCACTTCCCCGCCAAGCGCGACCTGGCCAGGTCCCTCGTGGAGAGGTACGCCGCCGCCGACATCGCGACCCTCGAGTCGGCGCTCGCGCAGGTCGCGCCGATCGGTGACCCCGGCGACCGGTTGGTCGCCTTCCTCCAGCTCTTCGAGGACTCCGCCGACCAGCTGATGTCGGAGCAGTCGAACTGCCTCTACGTCGCCGTGCTCGCCGAGCGCCAGCTCGCCGGCGACGAGACCACCGACCAGATCCGGGTGGCCGTGGTGGCCTGGCGTGATGCCATCTCCCGGATGGTGCGGGAGGCGGGGATCGCCGGCATCGACGCGCAGGCGCTGGCCGACCAGGTCTTCGTCACGTTCGAGGGAGCGTTCGTGCTCGCCCGGGTGATGGGCGAGCCCGGCCACATGCGAGCCCAGCTGCGCGTGCTGCGACAGCTCGTCGAGGCGCTGGTCGCCCGGTGACCGTCGACCTGCCCCACCCGCTGACCGGACAGCTCTTCTCGTCTCCGGTGCCGCCCGGCACGGGGTGGCCCGAGGACCCGGCGGCCACGGACACGCCGGTCGCGCGCTCAGCGGGCGGCGTACGACGCCTGGCGGCGACACCCGACCTCGCCGAGCTCGACGCCCGGGTAAGCGTCTGCTCCGCGTGCCCGCGCCTGGTGCGGTGGCGCGAGGACGTGGCCCGCGACAAGAGGGCGTCGTTCGCCGACCAGCCCTACTGGGGGCGGCCGATCGCGGGCTGGGGAGCCGACGAGCCGCGCGTTCTCGTGGTCGGCCTGGCGCCGGCCGCCAACGGCGGCAACCGCACCGGCCGGGTCTTCACCGGCGACAGCAGCGGCGACTGGCTCTTCGCGAGCCTGCACCGCGTCGGTCTCGCCACCCAGGCGACCAGCGTCCACGCCGGCGACGGGCAGCGGCTCGTGGGGGCCCGGATGGTCGCCACGGTGCGGTGCGCGCCGCCCGCGAACAAGCCGACCACCGACGAGCGGGACACCTGCGCGCCGTGGATCAACCGTGAGATCGCGCTGGTCGCCCCGGGCCTGCGGGCGGTCGTCGCCCTCGGTGCCTACGGCTGGGACGGTGCCCTGCGGGCGCTGGCCGGAGCCGGGATGGAGGTGCCTCGGCCCAAGCCCCGCTTCGGGCACGGCGCCGAGGTGGCCATCGGCCACCTGACGCTGCTGGGCTGCTACCACCCCAGTCAGCACAACACGTTCACCGGGCGGCTGACCCCCGACATGCTCGACGAGGTGCTCGGTCGGGCCCGGGCACTGGGAGGATGAGCGGGCGACGCCCCGGTATCCCAACCGGCAGAGGAGGCGGCCTTAAAAGCCGTGCAGTGTGGGTTCGACCCCCACCCGGGGCACTCAGGAGCAACACAGGTTCGGTGGGGAACACCGACCCACCACCGTGCGTTGAAATCAGCGAGCCCGCATAGAGTGGACCCAGCAGTCGTCACCACGACGGCTTCCAGCAGGACGGCCTCCAAGGAGGAGACCATGAAGAGCAGCAACCCCATCTTCGCGCGATCCGAAGAGTTCAACCGCGCGAGCAGCAACGCCTACGGCAACCAGACCTACCCGGGTGGCTCGTCCGCCGTGGGCGGTTCCGACCCTTCCACCTGGGGCACCGGCACGCCCACCCACCAGCGCTCCGACGGCCGGATGACCATCGACTCGGTGGTCCAGGCGACCGGCCTCTCGCTGGCCCTCGTGATGGTCACCGCCACGATCACCTGGTGGTACGTCGGCGATGTGGAGGTCGGGTCGAAGGCTGCCACCGATCCCAGCCTGCAGCGCGCCATCGCCCTGATGACGATCGGCTCCCTCGGCGCCTTCGGGTTGTCGATGGTCAACTCGTTCAAGCGCGTGATCAGCCCGGCACTCGTGCTCGTCTTCGCCGCCGTCGAGGGTGTCGCCCTCGGTGCGCTGAGCAAGTTCTTCGAGTCCTTCGCCGGCGCCGGCGTCGTGACGGGCGCCGTGGTCGGCACGTTCGCGGCCTTCGCGGGCACGCTCGCGGCGTACAAGATCTTCAACATCCAGGTCGGCCAGAAGTTCCGCGTCTTCGTGGTGGCTGCGATGTTCGGCATGGTGGGCCTCGGCCTGCTGTCGTTCGTGCTCAGCTTCTTCGGCGTGACGACCGGCCTCTTCGGCTTCGGCGCCCTCGGCCTCGTCATGGCCGTCGTCGGCCTGGTGCTCGGTATCTTCATGCTGATCCTCGACTTCGACTTCGTCGAGAAGGGCATCCTCGCCGAGCTGCCCGAGCGCGAGTCGTGGCGGGCGGCCTTCGGCCTCACCGTCAGCCTGGTGTGGATCTACACCAACCTGCTCCGCATCCTGGCGATCTTCAGCCAGGACTGACCCAGGTCTGACGGCACCGGCCCGCCTCCCTTCACGGGGAGGCGGGCCGGTGGTCATTTCTGGTCAGCTCGACGTGTCGGTGGGTGGCCCAACCCTCTGCTGGCTCGGGGAGACCTCGCTGGTCTCGGGCGAGGTGGTCTCCGACGCGGGCTGACGTCGCCGGTGGCGCAGCTCGACCCAGCGGCCGCGCAGCCCCTTCTGCGAGCCGCCGAGCTCCGTGCCGTCGAGCTCGGTGCCGGGGTTGCGGGCGGCTCGCACGGCGGCAGCGGCGACCGGCATGACCCGTTCGCCGCGTTGTGCGTCGGGCGCTGCGTCGTCGTCCGGGCCCAGGCCCAGCGCGGCCAGGGTCGAGGGGATGAGCACGCCGGCCAGCGAGCGGTAGCCGTCGGCAGACGGGTGGAACCTGTCGGGGCCGAAGAACAGGGCCGGTGCTGCGTCGAACTCCGGCCCGAGCACCGAGGCCAGCGAGACCGTGCGCCCGCCCGCGTCGACGACGGTGATGGCCTGGGCGGCGGCCAGCCGTCGCGACCACTCACGGGCCACCTGCTTGAGCGGTGGTGCGATCGGGCGGATGGTGCCGAGGTCGGGGCAGGTGCCGACCAGCACGGCCGTGCCGGCCTCGACGAGGCGGCGTACCGCCTCACCGAGGTAGCGCACCGACTGGGACGGCAGCAGCTTGTGGGTCACGTCGTTGGCGCCCACGAGGATCACCGCCACGTCGGCCTTCATCGGCAGGATGCGGTCGACCTGCGCCTCCAGCTGGGTCGACTTGGCGCCGACCACCGCGACGTGTCGCAGGTAGACCCGGCGGTCGGCCTCGGCCGCGACCCCGGAGGCCAGGTGGGCGCCCGGGGTGTCCTCGACCCGGTCGACGCCGTAGCCGGCCGCGCTCGAGTCGCCCAGCAGCGCGATCTTGATGGCAGGCCCGGGACGACCGCGGCCGTACCAGCCGGTCGAGTCGGGCGGCTCGCGGTCGAGCCGGCCGATCGCCTTGCGCGCAGCCTTCGCCTCGAAGGTCAGCACCCCGTAGAGGCCGGCGCCCACCACGGAGAGGCCCCCGCCGCCGTATGCAGCGGCAGAGGCCAGCTTGCGAGCGGCTGCTGCTTTTCCCACGTCCCTCACTCTATGGATCGGACCTAACGGCCACACACGGATCTGGCCGGGTCAGGGCCTGGCGAGGAAGGCCAGCAGGTCCTGGCGCGTGACCACGCCGACCGGTTTGCCGTCCTCCTGCACGAGCAGGGCGTCGGCGTCCTCGAGCAGGGCCACGGCCGTGTGGGCCGGCTCGGTCGACCCGATGGTGGGCAGCGCAGGCGACATGTGGTCCTCGACCGGGTCGGTGAGGCGCGCGGTGCCGGTGAAGAGGGCGTCGAGCAGGGTGCGCTCGGAGACCGACCCGGCGACCTCGGCGGCCACGATCGGCGGCTCGGCCCGCACGACGGGCATCTGGGAGACGCTGTACTCCTGGAGGATCGCGACGGCCTCGGCGATGGTCTCGGCAGGGTGGGTGTGCACCAGGTCGGGCAGCTGGCCGGACTTGCCGCGGAGCACCTCGCCGACCGTCTTCTCGGTCGAGCCCTGGCCGCTGGCGAAGCCGTACTGGCCGAGCCACTCGTCGTTGAACACCTTGGTGAGGTAGCCGCGACCGGAGTCGGGCAGGAGCACCACGATCACGGCGTTCTCACCCTCGGGCGTGCCGGCGAGCTCGACGGCAAGCTGCTTCGCGGCGTAGGCCGCCATCCCTGACGAGCCGCCCACCAGCAGCGCCTCCTCACGGGCGAGCCGACGGGTGAACGCGAACGAGTCGGCGTCGGACACCTCGATGATGCGGTCGGCGATGGTGCGGTCGTAGCAGTCGGGCCAGAAGTCCTCGCCGACACCCTCGACGAGGTAGGGCCGCCCGGAGCCGCCGGAGTAGACCGAGCCCGCGGGGTCGGCGCCGACGACCAGGATGTCGGGGTTCTGCTCCTTGAGGTAGCGGCCGATGCCGCTGATGGTGCCGCCGGTGCCGACGCCGCACACGAAGTGGGTGATCCGCCCGTCGGTCTGCTCCCAGATCTCCGGACCGGTCGTCTCGTAGTGCGAGCGCGGGTTGTGCGGGTTGGAGTACTGGTCGGGCTTCCACGCGCCCGGCTGCGACGAGAGCCGGTCGGAGACGTTGTAGTAGGAGTCGGGGTGCTCCGGAGCCACGGCGGTGGGGCAGACGACGACCTCGGCGCCGTAGGCCTTGAGCACGTTGCGCTTGTCCTCGCTCACCTTGTCGGGGCACACGAAAACGCACCGGTAGCCCTTGGCCTGCGCGACCATGGCCAGGCCGACGCCGGTGTTGCCGGAGGTCGGCTCGACGATGGTGCCGCCGGGCTGCAGCTCTCCCGATGCCTCCGCGGCCTCGATCATGCGCGTGGCGATGCGGTCCTTCACGGAGCCGCCGGGGTTGAGGTACTCGACCTTCGCGAGCAGCAGCGGGCCGGCCTCCTCGCCCTGCGGCGTGGCCGGGTCGACCGCCATCTCGGGGCCCAGCGACGTCGACAGCCGGAGCAGGGGGGTGTTGCCGATCAGGTCGAGGAGCGAGCTGGCGTATTTCACGCGCACACGGTATCGCCGAGCCCCCCGCCGGCGAACTTCACGAGTGCAGGATCCGCGCGAGCTCCTCGACGCCGTCGACCAGCCGGGTGCCCGGCCGCGCCCAGGACGCGTTGGCATCCACCGCGTGCACCGGTACGCCGGCCGGCAGGGCGCCGCTGGCGACGAGCTCGTCCGCCAGCGACCGGGCACCGGCGAGGTCGTAGCCACAGGGCGCCACGACGATGACGTCGGGAGCACCCGCGTGCACGGCCTCCCACGAGATGCGCACGGACTTCTCGCCGGGCCGGCCGAGCACCGGCAGGCCGCCGGCCAGCTCGATCATCTCGGGGATCCAGTGGCCGGGAGCGAACGGCGGGTCGGTCCACTCCAGGAGCAGCACCCGCGGACGGGGGCGGCCGGCGACGCGCCGTACGACCTCGTCCCGGCGGGCCTCGATGTCGGCCACGAGGGCGTCGGCCTCGGGCCGGTGCCCGGTGGCGTCGCCGAGGGTGCGGATGGAGGCAAGCACCTCGGTGAAGGTGTGCGGGTCGATCGTGAGCACCTCGGCGGTGCAGCCCAGGTGGGCGAGCGCCTCATCGACCACGGAGACGTCGACGGCGCAGACCGCGCACAGGTCCTGGGTGACGACGAGATCGGCGTCCAGGCCGGCGAGCGCGCCCTCGTCGAGGTGGTAGAGGTCGTCGCCGCGCGCCATCGCCGCAGCCACGAAGTCGTCTATCTCGCGCGGGGTCAGGCCCTCGGGCATCGCGCTGGTCGAGACGATCGTGCGATCGCGCGCCGTCTCGGGGAAGTCGCACTCGAACGTCACGCCGACGACGTCGTCACCCGCGCCGATCGCGAAGAGGATCTCGGTGGTCGACGGCAGCAGGGACACGATGCGGGGCACGACGGCGACTCTGGCAGCATCTGAGCCGGCGGTCGAGCCGGGAAGGCCCGATCGCACTCGTGACACGGGGGAGGAGGCAGCGTGGGCGACATCGGGGTCGACGTGGTCGTGCTGCTCACGCTCGCCGGACTGGCCGCGGGGTTCGTCGACGCCGTGGTCGGTGGTGGCGGGCTGATCCAGCTGCCGGCCCTGCTGCTGGGCCTGCCGAACGCGGCACCGGTGCAGGTGCTGGCCACCAACAAGCTTTCGTCGATCTTCGGCACGTCGATGGCCTCGGTGACCTACTACCGCCGGGTGAGGCCCGACCCGCGCACGTTCCTGCCGCTGATGGCGTTGGCGTTCATCGGCTCCGCGGCCGGCGCGGTGGTGGCCTCGCACATCCCGAGGGAGGCGTTCGAGCCGATCGTGCTCGTGGCGCTGATCGTGGTGGGGGCCTACGTGCTGCTCAAGCCGAAGCTCGGCGATGCGACCGCGCTCCGTTTCGCCGGCCACCACCACACGCTGGCCGCGATGGGCACCGGCCTGGCGATCGGCTTCTACGACGGCGCGCTGGGGCCGGGCACCGGCTCGTTCTTCGTGTTCACCCTGGTCGGGCTGCTCGGCTACAACTTCCTCGAGGCTTCGGCCAAGGCTCGGCTGGCCAACACCGCCACCAACCTCGCGGCGCTGTGCATCTTCGTGCCGCAGGGGGCGGTGCTGTGGGGCATCGGCCTGGCCATGGGCCTGGCCAACCTGGCCGGCGGCTACCTCGGCGCGCGGGTCGCGGTCTCGAAGGGCGCCGGGTTCGTGCGGGTGTTCTTCATCGTCGTGGTGGCGGCGTTCATCGTCCGGCTCGGGGGAGGGGTGTTCGGGGTGTGGTGACCCGCCGAGCGCGCCGGCGACGCAGCGCCGCGGGCAGCGTCAGCACCGTCGCGACGGCGATGCCGATCAGCGCGCCCACCGTGTTGGCGAGCACGTCGCGCTCGTCGGAGACCCGACCGGGGATGCCGCGCTGGGCGCCCTCGATGAACGTCGTCATCGCGAACGAGGCCAGGCCTGCCACCCACCACCAGCGAGTGCCGACGAGCAGCAGCAGGAACATCCCGACCGGCACGAAGAGGCCGATGTTGGCGAGGAACTCCAGGCGGTTGAAGTCGATCGACTCGGCGTACCCGCGTCGGTGCAGGGCGTCGAGCAGGCGCTCGACGAGCGCCCGCTGGTCGGGGCCGATCGGCTGAGGCGTCAGCGTCAGCCACCCGACGAAGACCAGGTAGCCGCCGGTGACCAGGCTGAGGAAAGGATGGCGGTGCAGCATCGGTCCAGTGTGGGGCAGGGGTGGTGGGGGAGGCCGCATCCGCGCGGCACACTGGGCTCGTGGACAACCCTGCGGTGACCCGCTTCGTCACCGTCGCCCGGTCCGCGGAGGCAACGATCGAGGTGAGGCGTTCGCGCTTCCTCTGCACGGTGCGTCGCGTCGCCGACGAGCCGGCCGCTCGGGCGGTCGTCGACGAGCTGCGTACGACGCACTGGGAGGCCCGCCACCACTGTTCGGCGTTCGTCCTCGGCCCCGACGGTGCGGTGGAGCGGTCCGCCGACGACGGTGAGCCGTCCGGCACGGCCGGCGCCCCGATGCTCGATGTGCTCCGCGGACACGGGGTCACCGACGTGGTGGCCGTCGTCACCCGCTGGTTCGGCGGCACCCTGCTCGGCGCGGGGGGACTGGTGCGGGCCTACGCCGACGCCGTACGCGCGGGTCTCGACGCCGCCGGAGCGCTCGAGGTCGGCCTGCTCGGCGAGTGGGACCTCGACCTCGACCATGCGGAGGCCGCGCGGGTCGAGAGCGACCTGCGCGGCCACGGCTACGCCGTGCTGGACGTGGAGTACGCCGCCCGCGTGCGGCTGTGCCTGGGGGTTCCGCAGGAGCGCGTCGAGGAGTTCGCC
Source organism: uncultured Actinomycetota bacterium (assembly GCA_963781515.1). Taxonomy (GTDB): domain Bacteria; phylum Actinomycetota; class Actinomycetes; order Propionibacteriales; family Nocardioidaceae; genus Nocardioides. The sequence continues at coordinate 1,013,696 of CAWAGL010000008.1, read as the reverse complement.
GGGTCGGTGGCCGCGCTGACCGCCGGAGCGGTGTCGCCGGTCCGGGTGGGGGAGCGCTGGGTCGACCTGGGGCCCTGAGGTCGGCGGACCCCTGCGCAACCTCGTGGCCACCCGCGACCGGGCAGACTGGACGCGTGGACGACACCGTGCGCTTGCGCCGAGCACCCTTCGCCGACCTCGCGCTCGAGCAGCTCTACGGCCTGCTGCGCCTGCGCGTGGACGTCTTCGTCGTCGAGCAGGAGTGCGCCTACCCGGAGCTCGACGGCCGCGACACCGAGCCGGGCACCGAGCACGTGTGGATCGAGGCTGCCGGCGAGGTCGTGGCCGCGCTGCGGATCCTGCAGGACCCCGACGCAGCAGTCATCGGCCGGGTCGTGACCCGCGCCGGTCACCGTGGCCGTGGGTACGCCGCCCGGCTGCTCGAGGCTTCCCTCGACCGGATCGGTGCGCGGCGGGTGCGGATCGGCGCGCAGGCGGGCCTGGAGGACTGGTACGAGCGCTTCGGCTTCGTGCGCTCCGGCCCCGACTACGTGGAGGACGGCATCGCGCACCTGCCCATGGTGCGAGAACGGGCCGACGGCCCGGTCAGCCCCTGACCACGTCTCCGTCGACGTAGACCCAGCGACCGGCGCGCCGCTCGAACCGGCTGCGCTCGCGCAGCACGCCGTCGACGCCGTAGTGCGTCCACCCGGCGGCGAACTCGACGACCCCTGAGTCGTCGTCGACCCCACCGGCCTCGGTGGCGAGGATGCGCAGCCCGGTCCAGGAGGTGGCGGGCTCCAGGTCGACCCGTTCCGGACGGGTGCGGGGGTGCCAGGTCCGGAAGACGTGGTCGTCGTTGCGCAGCGCGTACGCCGAGTAGCGCGAGCGCATCAGCTCCTCGGCCGTCTCGGCCTGGGCGGCGCCGCGGTGCAGGCGGCTGCAACAGGCGTCGTACGCGAGTCCGGTGCCGCAGGGGCAGGGCCAGCTCAGGGGGGCGCTCATCGGCGCACTGTATCGACCGGGAATACCCTGGACGAACTAGCGTTGTAATGGTGTAATCATGTAATAACAGCAAGGAGCACGTCATGAACTCTCACGAATCCACCGAGAAGCACACCAACCGGCGCGGCCGTCGCGGCGGCTGGCAGACGGCCGACCTGCCGAGCGCAGCCGACGCCGCGTCCTGGTTCGCCGGTCGCCTGCCCGACGACTGGTTCTCCGACGTCGACGTGATCGCCGACCGCGAGGAGATCACCGTCGTCGGCACCCTGTCGGACGCCGCCGCCGAGGGTGCCGAGGCCGAGGGCCGGATCAGCCGGTTCCGCGCCGACTCCCGGGACGAGCGCATCGCCATCGCTCGCGAGGCCGAGGGCCGATACGCCCGCAAGGTCTCGTGGGGCGCCCGCCTCGGCGACACCGAGGCACTGTTCACCCACGTCGCCGCACCGGTGATGACCCGCCTGCGCCAGCCCGAACGACGGGTGCTCGACACCCTCGTCGACGCCGGCGTGGCCCGCTCCCGCTCCGACGCGCTCGCGTGGTCGGTGCGGCTGGTCGGCGAGCACGCCGACGAGTGGCTCGGCCAGCTCCGCGAGGCGATGTCCGAGGTCGACAAGCTGCGCGGCGAGGGTCCCGCGGTCTGAGTCGACGCCCCCCCGTGGCTGTGGTGGGGCTGGCGCCGGGGCTGAGGAGTCACCGGATATCCGGTGACTCCTGGGGTTAGTGACGTGTGCAAAGGCCACAAACCCCAGGACTCGCGCACGAACCCCGGAACCCGGGCGCACGAGCCCCGACCCCAGACCCCGGCCTGACGCCGGGGCTGAGGAGTCACCGGATGTCCGGTGACTCCTGGGGTTAGTGACGTGTGCAAAGGCCACAAACCCCAGGACTCGCGCACGAACCCCGCCCCCAAACCCCGCCCCCCACACCCCGCCCCCCACACCCCCCACACCCCACACCCCGCCCCCAACGGCAAACCCGTTGGTGCCGAGACCCGGCAACCCCTACGGTGACGCGGATGACCTTCGAGCGCATCGACCCGCCGTACGCCGCCGACGAGACCTCGATGCTGCGCGGCTTCCTCGGCTACTACCGGGCGACGGTGCGCCGGCAGGCTGAGGGGCTGACCCAGCAGGAGCTCGCCACCCCGCTGCCCACCTCACCGCTGACACTCGGCGGGATGCTCAAGCACCTCACCTTCGTGGAGCAGTGGTGGTGGACGATCGTCTTCGAGGGCAAGGAGGCTCAGGGCATCTGGGCGCACGTCGACTGGGAGGCCGACGAGGACTGGGACTGGCACTCCGCCGCCGACGACAGCCCGGCCCAGCTGCTCGAGTGGCACCAGGAGGAGGTCGCCCGCGCCGACGCCACGCTCGACACGGCCCTCGCCGCGGGAGACCTCGACCAGCTCGCCAGGATGCCGAGACCCGACGGTCAGCGCGCCAGCCTGCGGTGGATCCTGGTGCACCTGGTCGAGGAGTACGCCCGCCATGCGGGTCACGCCGACCTGATCCGCGAGGCCATCGACGGGGAGGTCGACCTGTGACGATCCGCCCGGCGACCGACGCCGACTGGAGCCAGATCCATCCCTTCTTCGCCGCGATCGTCGCCGAGGGCGAGACCTACGCGTACCCGACCGACCTGTCGTCCGACGAGGCCCGCGCCCTGTGGGTCGAGCGCCCGCCCGGCCTCACGGTGGTCCACGAGGAGGACGGGGTCGTGCTGGGCAGCGCGAAGATGGGCCCCAACCGGCCGGCTCCGGGCGACCATGTCGGGACCGCCTCGTTCATGGTCTCCCCGGCCGCCCGCGGTCGCGGGGTCGGGCGCCGCCTCGGCGAGTACGTCGTGCAGTGGCACCGCGAGCAGGGCTACCGCGGCATCCAGTTCAACGCCGTCGTCGAGACCAACCTGGGCGCCGTACGCCTGTGGCAGTCGCTCGGCTTCGAGATCATCGGCACGGTGCCGGGTGCCTTCAGGTCGCCGAGCCACGGGTACGTCGGGCTGCACGTGATGTACCTCGACCTGACGTCACCCGGCCGCGTCAGCTGAACAGGTCAGCAGCCTTGACGACCGTCTCGTAGACGCCGTAGGCCAGCGGGATCCCGACCACCAGCCAGGCGAGCGCGAGCATCGGTGTGCGGTGTGCGGGCACGTCGTACTTCGCGTCGGCCTCGACCTGGTCGGAGGTCAGGGCCGTCGCGGAGCCCTCGGGCTCGTGGAACCTGTCGGCCACCGGCCGGATCATCAGGTTGGCCACGAAGCCCACCGCGAGGATGGCGACCATCGTGAGCAGGGCCGGTCGGTAGTCGTCGGCCACCAGCGCACCCGGCTCGCCACGTGCGTCGAGGAAGCCGTTGATGATGAGCGGCCCGGCCACGCCCGCCGCTGCCCAGGCGGTGAGCAGCCGACCGTGGATCGCGCCGACCTGGTAGGTGCCGAACAGGTCGCGGAGGTAGGCCGGCGCGGTGGAGAAGCCGCCGCCGTAGAAGCTGATGATCACGCCTGCCAGGAAGGCGAAGAGCACGACCGAGGTGCTGCCGCCGAGGGCGAGGACGATGTAGAGCACGATGCCGAGGCCGAGGTAGACCATGTAGATCGGCTTGCGACCGATGACGTCGGAGGTGGAGCTCCACAAGAAGCGTCCACCCATGTTGCACAGCGACAGCAGGCCGACGAAGCCCGCTGCCGACGCGGCGGCGACCGTCGAGTCAGTGCCGTCGCGGAAGAAGTCCTGGATCATCGGCGCAGCCTGCTCGAGGATGCCGATGCCGGCGGTGACGTTGCAGAACAGCGCGACCCAGAGGAACCAGAACTGCGGGGTGCGGATGGCGTTGTTGGCCGAGACGTTCTCGCGGGTGATCATCGACTTCGCCTTGACCTTGGAGCTGTCCCAGCCGTGCGGCTTCCAGCCGTCGGCCGGCACGCGCACGAGGAACGCGCCGAACATCATCACGACGAAGTAGCCGGCGGCGAGGGTGACGAAGAGCGAGGAGACCGCCGAGCCGGAGGCGATCCCGGTCGCGGCGTCGTAGTTGTCGTCGTAGACGTTGAGCAGCTTGGAGGACAGCGGGCTGGCGATCATCGCGCCGCCACCGAAGCCCATGATCGCCATGCCGGTGGCCAGACCGGGACGGTCCGGGAACCACTTGATCAATGTCGACACCGGCGAGATGTAGCCGATGCCGAGGCCGATGCCGCCGATGACGCCGTAGCCCAGGTAGACCAGCCACAGCTGGTCGGTGCTGATGCCGATCGCGCCGACGACGAAGCCGGTCGCCCAGCAGCTCGCCGCGGTGAACATGGCGCGGCGCGGGCCGCTCGAGTCGACCCAGGTGCCGAAGACCGCCGCCGACAGGCCGAGCATCACGATGGCGATGGAGAAGATGACACCGATCGCGGTGAGGCTGGAGTCGAAGTGCTCCACCAGGGAGGCCTTGTAGACGCTTGTCGCGTAGGCCTGCCCGATGCAGAGGTGTACGGCGAGGGCGGCCGGCGGAATCAACCAGCGGTTGAAGCCCGGTGGGGCAATGGTGTGGTCGCGGTCCAAGAACCCGAGCGCCATCGTCGATCTCCTGTTGTTCAAGATTCAGCCAACCTGGCCGGGGTCCGTCCTACCACGGAACCCCCGTGCGACCGGGTGCTGGCGAGCCGATCCGGGAGGAAGTCGAATCGAACCGATGAGGCGCCGGGACCCCTGGTCAGGATTGGCACGCTGAGTAGTGTTTTCGGAGTGACCAAGGCCCCCACCGCACAGACCCTGGGCGAGCTGCGTGCGTCCGGGCACGAGCACAAGTCCCTCCGCAACGAGATCCGCGACAACCTGCTGGCCATGCTCGCCGCCGGCGACGACCCGTGGCCCGGACTGCACGGCTTCGAGACCACCGTGATCCCGCAGGTCGAGCGGGCCCTTCTCGCCGGCCACGACGTCGTACTCCTCGGTGAGCGCGGGCAGGGCAAGACCCGGCTGCTGCGCACCATCGTCGGGCTGCTCGACGAGTGGACGCCGGTGATCGCCGGCGCCGAGCTGGGCGAGCACCCCTACGACCCGATCACGCACGGCTCGCAGCGCCGCGCCGTCGAGCTCGGCGACGAGCTGCCGATCTCGTGGCGGCACCGCGACGAGAGGTACGCCGAGAAGCTGGCCACCCCCGACACCTCGGTCGCCGACCTGATCGGTGACGTCGACCCGATGAAGGTGGCCGAGGGACGGATGCTCGGCGACCCGGAGACCATCCACTTCGGGCTCATCCCGCGCAGCCACCGCGGCATCGTGGCGATCAACGAGCTGCCCGACCTGGCCGAGCGCATCCAGGTGGCGATGCTCAACGTCATGGAGGAGCGCGACATCCAGATCCGCGGCTACGTGCTGCGGCTGCCGATCGACACGCTCGTGCTGGCCAGCGCCAACCCGGAGGACTACACCAACCGGGGTCGCATCATCACCCCGCTCAAGGACCGCTTCGGCGCCGAGATCCGCACCCACTACCCGGCCGAGCTCGACGCCGAGGTCGCGGTGATCCGGCAGGAGGCCGACCTGGTCGCCGAGGTGCCCGACCACCTGGTCGAGATCCTGGCCCGCTTCACCCGCGGCCTGCGTGAGTCCAGCGCGGTGGACCAGCGCTCGGGCGTCAGCGCCCGCTTCGCCATCGCGGGCGCCGAGACGGTGGCCGCGGCTGCCCTGCGCCGCGCGACCATGCACCACGAGGAGCACGCGGTCGCTCGCGTCGTCGACCTGGAGACCGCCGTCGAGGTGCTCGGCGGCAAGGTCGAGTTCGAGACCGGCGAGGAGGGCCGCGAGCACGAGATCCTCACCCACCTCCTGCGTACGGCGACCGCGGAGACCGTGCGCCAGCACTTCCGCGGTCTCGACTTCGCGCTGCTCGTCGACGCGATCGAGGCGGGCTCCATGGTCACCACCGGCGAGCACGTCACGGCTCGTGACTTCCTCACCGGCCTGCCGGTGCTGGGCGAGGCCGAGCTGTACGACGACGTGTGCGACCGTCTCGACGCGACCGAGGACGGCACCCGCGCGGCGGCCATCGAGCTGGCCCTCGAGGGGCTGTTCCTCGCGCGCAAGGTCGGCAAGGACAGCGACGGCTCGGAGACGGTCTATGGCTGAGCTGGTGACCCGCCCCGGCAGCGGTGCGTCAGGGGCGTTGTGCGGCGTCGAGAACGTCGCTGAGTCACCGCTGGGTCGGGGCCGGCCCGTCCAGCGGTGCGTCAGGGGCGTTATGCCGACCCCAAACCGGCACTCACTCACCGCTGCCCGGGGCCGGAGCGCGAGCCGTGCATCGATGTGGCAGCCATGAGCCGCTACCAGCGGTACGCCGGCGGCGACCCGCTGGCCGCCCCGGTCGACCTGGCCGAGGCGCTCGACGCGATCGGCCAGGAGGTGATGGCCGGCTACTCGCCGGAGCGCGCGATGCAGGAGTTCCTGCGGCGCGGCGGGCAGGACCAGGCCGGGCTCGACGACCTGGCCCGCCGGGTGGCCGAGAAGCGGCGTGAGCTGCTGGCCCGGCACAACCTCGACGGCACCCTCCAGGAGGTGCGCGAGCTGCTCGACAAGGCGGTCCTCGAGGAGCGCAAGCAGCTGGCCCGCGACGTGACGATGGACGACGCCGACCGGTCGTTCCGCGAGCTCCAGCTCGACAACCTGCCCGCCTCGACGGCCGCCGCGGTGAGCGACCTGGCGTCGTACGACTGGCAGAGCAGCGACGCCCGTGAGGCCTACGAGCAGATCAAGGACCTGCTGGGTCGCGAGGTGCTCGACCAGCGGTTCGCCGGCATGAAGCAGGCCCTCGAGGGTGCGACCGACGAGGACCGCGCCGCCGTCAACGAGATGCTCGACGACCTCAACACCCTCCTGGAGAAGCACCGCCTCGGTGACGACACCGCTGACGACTTCGACGAGTTCATGGCCAAGCACGGCGACTTCTTCCCGGAGAACCCGCAGGACATCGACGAGCTGATGGACGCGCTGGCCGCTCGGAGCGCCGCCGCCCAGCGGATGCTCAACTCGATGACCCCCGAGCAGCGCGCCGAGCTGATGGAGCTCTCGCAGCAGGCGTTCGGCTCGCCCGACCTGATGGCCCAGCTCGCGCGGATGGACGAGAACCTGCAGGCCCTGCGCCCCGGTGAGGACTGGGGTGGCTCCGAGGAGTTCGGCGGCGAGCAGGGCCTCGGGCTCGGTGACGGCACCGGCGTGCTGCAGGACGTCGCCGACCTGGACGCGCTGGCCGAGCAGCTCTCGCAGTCCTACGGCGGCGCCCGGATGGACGATGTCGACCTCGACCTGCTGGCCCGCCAGCTCGGCAACGAGGCGGCCGTCGACGCCCGCACCCTCGCGGAGCTCGAGAAGGCGCTGCGCGAGTCCGGCTACCTCAAGCGCGGCTCCGACGGCGAGCTGCGGCTGAGCCCCAAGGCGATGCGCGAGCTCGGCAAGGCGCTGCTGCGCGACGTGGCCACCCGGCTGTCGTCGCGGCAGGGTCAGCGCGACGTTCGACAGGCCGGAGCCGCCGGCGAGCGCTCCGGGGCCACCCGCCAGTGGGAGTTCGGCGACACCGAGCCGTGGGACGTGCCGCGCACGATCGGCAACGCGGTGCGGCGTGCGCGTGGTGAGGGCAGTGCCGCTGCCTTCGGTGGTCGAGTGGCCGGCGAGGGACGAGTCGGCGTACCGAGACTCAGGATCCACGTCGACGACATCGAGGTGCAGGAGACCGAGGCCCGCACCCAGGCAGCGGTCGCGCTGCTCGTCGACACGTCGTTCTCGATGGCGATGGACGGCCGCTGGGTGCCGATGAAGCGCACCGCCCTCGCGCTGCACCAGCTGATCCGCAGCCGCTTCCGGGGTGACGCGCTCGAGCTGATCTCGTTCGGCCGGGCCGCGCGCACCATGGAGATCGAGGAGCTGACCGCCCTCGACGCCCGCTGGGACAAGGGCACGAACCTGCACCACGGCCTGCTGCTGGCCAACCGGCACTTCCGCAAGCACCCCAACGCGCAGCCGGTGCTGCTGATCGTCACCGACGGCGAGCCGACCTCACACCTCGAGCCGCACGGCGAGATCTACTTCGACTACCCGCCGCACCCGTTGACCATCGCGTACGCCGTGCGCGAGCTCGACAACGCCGGCCGGCTGGGTGCGCAGGTCACGTTCTTCCGGCTCGGCGAGGACCCCGGCCTGGCGCGCTTCGTCGACTCGATGGCCAAGCGGGTCGACGGTCGCGTGGTGGCGCCGGAGCTCGACGACCTCGGGGCCGCCGTGGTGGGCTCCTACCTGGGCTCGCGCGCGCCGTCGGGTGGTGCCAACTACCGCGACCTGTTCGGTGGCCGCGGCTTCTGGGTCGGCTGACGCCTACGGCGCGAAGCCGGGCAGGTGCTCCTCGAGGATCGCCTTGAACGGCGCCTCGGCGTTGAGCTGGCTCAGCAGGCCGATGCCGCCCAGCCAGGTGCGGTGGATGAGCAGGTACGACGTCGGCAGGTTGAACCTGGTGGCCACGGCGAACGACGGCTGCCGGGGGTCGTTGATCCGCTCGAACTGGGTGCGCATCCACTCGCGGGTGAAGCGGAACCGCTCGACGCGGGTCGGGTCGACGAACGGCGAGAGGTAGTCGAAGACCAGCTGGGGGTCGACCTTGATGCCGGGCTTGATGAAACCCTCGTCGCGCAGGGCCTCGACCAGGGCGTCGGGGTCGTCCTGGGCGGCGACCCGCATCAGGTTGCCCATCGAGGTCGGCAGCTGCCGGCCGGGCAGCCGCGCGACGGCGCCGAAGTCGAGGACGCCCAGCTTGCCGGGGGACCCGTCGGCGTTGGGGATCAGCCGGAAGTTCCCCGGGTGCGGGTCGGCGTGCAGCATGCCCGTGCGCGCCGGACCGGAGAAGAGGAACTGGGCGAGCAGCTCGCCGTAGTGGTCGCGCTCCTCCGGGGTGCCGTCGGCGATGACGGTGGCCAGCGATCCGGGCGACTCCATCCACTCGGTGACCAGCACCGACTGGCCGGCGTACACGACGTCGGGTACGACGACGTGCGGGTCGTCGCGGAAGGCCTCGGCGAACGCCGCCTGCGCCTGGCCCTCGAGCGGGTAGTCGAGCTCGTCCGCGGCCCGGGCCTGGAGCTCGGCGACGAGCGGCTTGATGTCGATGCCGGGGAAGACCGGGGCGACACCCTTGGCGACCCTCGCGAGCTGGCGCAGGTCGCTCATCAGCGCCTGGCCCGCACCGGGGTACTGCACCTTGACGGCCACGTCGCGGCCGTCGTGCCAGCGCCCGCGGTGCACCTGTCCGATCGAGGCAGCGGCCGCCTGGCCGCCGTCGAGCCAGACGAGCTGGGTGCGCCAGTCGAGGCCCATCGACGACTCGATCTGGTTGCGGACGGTCTGGGTGGGCATCGGGGGCGCCGCGTCCTGCAGCCTGACCAGCTGCTCGCGGTAGGGCTTCACGAGCTCCTCGGGGAAGGCCGCCTCCAGCACCGACAGCGCCTGACCGAACTTCATCGCCCCGCCCTTGAGCTCGCCGAGGGTCCGGAAGAGCTGCTCGGCCGTGCGCAGCTGGATGTCGGTGAGCACCACCTCGGCCGACTTGCCGCCGAGACGCTTGCCCACTCCCAGGGCCGAGCGGCCGGCGTACCCGAGCGGGAGGGCGGCGAGACGGGCGCCGCGCGCGATCGCCCGTCGGGGGATGGCCGTGCGCGGGTCTTCGGGCATGGCCCCATTGTCGGGGATGCCTGGTTGCGCGGCCTCATCCGCCGAGGTCAGCGGTGGGTGACGCGGCGCAGCCGGTGGGTCTAAGGTTGTCCGCTGCCCGTGACAACCGCACGGGGTCGGGGCTCGTCGAGGGTGTATGTCTGCTGAAACCGAACTCGCGCGCCGCCTCGAGCGCGACCTCGACCACCTGCCCGCCGTGCCGGCGACGACGTACCTCGGCCTCGCGCGATCGGCTCGCCGCCGACGACGTGCCGTCGTCGGCCTGATCGCAGCCTCCGTCGTGGCCCTCGCGGGCGGGACGGCGATGGGCGTGCTGGCGCCCGGCCGACCCGACCGGACGTCCTTGCAGGCCGCGGATGCCGAGCAGCTCATCGAGCCGCGCGCGGTCAGCTCCGACAGTTTGTTGCCCGACCCCGACTACGTGGCCCCCGAGCCCGCGAACCGGGTCGAGGCCGTCGACGGCCTGACGGGCGTCGACAGCTTCAGCACGGCCGGCATCCCGTCGTGGGCGCAGGAGTACGGCGACCACGGGCCGGTGGCCATGGCGCCCGACGGCCGGCTGTGGGTCGCACCGGAGGCGGTGGTCCGGCGTACCGTCATCGACCCGTTGGGCCGCACCGACGCCGAGGGCAAGCCGGTCGCGGCCTCCTACGCCGTCGAGGCGGAGTATCCCGGTGCGCCGGACGAGTTCGGGAACGACATCGTGTGGGTCATCCTGTCGGCCGGCGACGGGCCGCAGGAGATGGACGAGCCCGGTCGCTGGACCGACGACTTCGAGCTCTGGGTCGACAACGTGACCGCGCGCTTCCAGGGTCGTCCCACGGTGGCCGAGCGGTTCGTCCACTTCGCCGATGACCGTTCGCAACGGCTCGTCGCGGGCGAGGGTGTCGAGATGGTCCGCCAGATCGGCGGCGTGGACCTCGGAGCGTCGTGGGCGAAGCACCCGCAGTCCAGCGTGGCGGAGGTGCGTTGGGCCGGTAGGACCTGGTTCGTTCTCGCGCAGGGACCCCGGCACAGCGCCGACTTCTACGACGCCTACGACTCGGCCGTCTCGGCGCCCGACCTCGAGGGATTCCTCGCCTTCCTGCGAGCTCCGCAGTGAAGGCACGCGACGCCGACTACGTCGAGTTCGTGACCGCACACCAGGGCAGGCTCAGGAGGATCGCGTACGCCGTGTGCCGCGACGACAACCGCGCCGAGGACGTCCTCCAGGAAGCCCTGGTCAAGCTCTATCTCTCCTGGTCGAAGGTGCGCGAAGCGGGCAGCGAGGAGGCCTACGCGCGGCGCATCATCGTCAACGCCGACCTCGACGACCGGCGCCGGCCCTGGCGTCGGCGCGGCACGGCCCTGCCCCCGGAGCACCTGGAACGCCAGGCGAGCCCGACCGAGCTGTCGGTGGAGGACCGGTCCGAGCTGCTCGTCGCCGTGCGGGCGCTGCCTGCGATGCAGCGCCGCGCGGTGGTGCTGCGCTACTGGCTCGGGCTCTCCGTGGAGGAGACGGCCGCCGAGCTCGGCATCCGCGAGGGCACGGTGAAGAGCCACTCCTCGCGCGGCCTCGCGACGCTGCGTGCGGTGATGGGCGAGCACGTCGGCCGGGCCTGATCGACGACGAGGCGACCTGACCCGAGGTGATCATGTGGTCAGGCCAGCCGTGATCCCACCATCGGGTCCGCAGCCTGCGGGTGCTCTCGTGACCATGCCTCCCGGAGGGTGGGAAGAGGAGCAGCTGCCGGGCCGCCGGCTCGGATATCGTCGGCGTCATGGTGACCCAGGACCCTGGACCCACGACGATCAAGCCGCTGACCCCGGACACCTGGGACCTCTTCGCAGCGATGGTGGAGCGGCACAAGGGCATCTTCGGCGGGTGCTGGTGCGTCAAGTTCCATGCCGAGCGCGCCGACCACGTGCCGGGGTACGACGGCAACCGGGCGTTCAAGGAGCGGATGGTCGACGAGGGGGTGGCCCACGCAGCGCTGGTCGTCCGTGACGGTGAGGACGGGGAGGAGGCGATCGCCTGGGCGGAGTTCGGCACCCCGGCCGAGCTGCCCGACATCCACCACGGCAAGCAGTACCTCGAGGAGCAGGACCTCGAGCCCGACTACCGGGTCACCTGCATCTTCGTCGACAAGCGGTTCCGCGGGCACGGTCTGGTGACCGTCGCCCTGGAGGGGGCGCTCGACCTGATCGCGCAGGCGGGCGGCGGCCTCGTCGAGGGTTATCCCCACATCCCGGGGGAGCGGCGGCTCTCCTCGTCGTTCCTCTACAACGGCACGAAGGCGGTCTACGAGCGCGCCGGCTTCGAGTTCATCCGGCCGAAGGGCATGAAGAACACGGTGATGCGCCGGGACGTCGCCCCGTCGCGATAGTGCGACGGGAGGGGCCGGGCCGGTCGTTCACCGGCCGGGGAACCTCACTCCCGTGTTGGCGTGGCAGCGGTAGCCCATCGGGTTCTTCGCCAGGTACTGCTGGTGCAGGTCCTCGGCGTAGTAGTACGGCGTCTCCGCGGCCGGGCGGATCTCGGTGGTGATGGTGCCCAGCCTCCGCTGGGCCAGCTCGTCGCCGTACACCTTGGTCAGGTCGCGGGCGGTCTGCTCCTGCTCGGGGGTCGTGAAGTAGATCGCGGAGCGGTACTGCGTGCCGACGTCGTTGCCCTGGCGCATGCCCTGCGTCGGGTCGTGGATCTCGAAGAACCTCTTCACCAGGTCGGCGAACGACACCACCTCCGGGTCGAAGACCAGGCGGATCGCCTCGGTGTGTCCGGTGCGGCCCGAGCAGACCTCGTCGTACGACGGGTTCGGGGTGATGCCGCCGGCGTAGCCCACCGACGTCGACCAGACGCCCGGCACCTGCCAGTAGATCTCCTCGGCGCCCCAGAAGCAGCCCAGCCCGAAGATCGCGACCTCCATGCCCTCGGGCACGTCGTCGGTGATCACGGGCGCGTCGAGCACGACGTGGCGTGCGGCGATGCCGGAGTGGCGCGTCTCGCGGCCTCGCAGGGCCTCCTCGGCAGTGGGAAGCGTGGACTTGGCGCGGCCGAACATGGCGATCTCCTGACGTCGAGGGTGCTTCTGCTCCTGTGCTGGTCAACGGTGCCGGCCCCCTCGATGTTCCCCCTGCCGCCGTGGCCCTTAGGCTCGACCGGTGACCTCTCAGCAGCACCGCGGCAAGTCCGGCTTCGAGACGCGCGCGATCCACGCCGGCTACGAGCCCGACCCGATGACCGGGGCCGTGATCCCGCCGATCTACGCCACCAGCACCTACAAGCAGGACGGTGTCGGAGGCATGCGCGGCGGCTACGAGTACAGCCGCTCGGCCAACCCGACGCGCACGGCGCTCGAGGGCGTCATCGCGGCGCTGGAGGAGGGTGAGCGCGGCTTCGCGTTCTCGTCCGGCCTGGCCGCCGAGGACACCTTGATCCGCGCCCTGTGCCGGCCCGGCGACCACGTCGTCATCCCCGACGACGCGTACGGCGGCACCTACCGGCTCTTCGACAAGGTCGAGCAGGCCTGGGGGCTCGAGCACAGCCCGGCTCCGGTCTCCGACGTCGACGCGATGCGCGCGGCGATCCGGCCCGGCCAGACCAAGGTCGTGTGGGTCGAGACGCCCACCAACCCGATGCTGAACATCGGCGACATCGAGGCGCTCGCGTCGGTGGCCCACGACGCCGGGGCGCTGCTGGTCGTCGACAACACCTTCGCCTCGCCGTACCTCCAGCAGCCGCTGACGCTGGGCGCCGACGTGGTGGTGCACTCCACGACGAAGTACTGCGGCGGCCACTCCGACGTCGTCGGCGGTGCGCTGGTGGTGCGCGACCTCGAGGTGGCCGAGAAGGTCGCCTTCCACCAGAACTCCATGGGCGCCGTCGCCGGCCCGTTCGACGCGTTCCTGACCCACCGCGGCCTCAAGACCCTCGGCATCCGGATGGACCGCCACTGCGACAACGCCGAGAAGGTCGTCGAGTTCCTCACCGGCCACGGCCAGGTCGCCCAGGTGATCTACCCCGGCCTCGAGGAGCACCCCGGCCACGCGGTCGCCGCGAAGCAGATGAAGCGCTTCGGCGGCATCATCAGCTTCCGCGTCACCGGCGGCGAGCAGCACGCGCTCGACGTGTGCGGGCGCGCGGAGGTCTTCACGCTGGGCGAGTCGCTGGGCGGCGTGGAGTCGCTCATCGAGCACCCCGGCCGGATGACGCACGCCTCTGTCGCCGGCACCGACCTCGAGGTGCCCTCCGACCTGATCCGGCTGAGCGTCGGCATCGAGTCGATCGACGACCTGCTGGGCGACCTGGACCGCTCACTTGGCACCGCTGACTGACGAGGTCGTGATCTGCGTCGACTTCGGGTCGACGTTCACCAAGGCCGGACTCGTCGACCTCGTCGCCGGCAGCATCGTCGCGGCCGCCTCGCACCCCACCACGATCGACACCGACGTCCTCGACGGGTACGACGCGTGCCTGGCGCAGCTGGTCGCGCAGGATCGCCGGGCCGCGACTGCGGGGGTGCTGGCCTGCTCGTCCGCCGGTGGCGGACTGCGGATCGCCGTCGTCGGCAACGAGGAGCTGGTCACCGCCGAGGCCGGCCGCCGGGTGGCGCTGAGCAGCGGCGGCAAGGTGGTCGCCGTCATCGCCGGTTCGAGTCGTCCGCCTGAGGGTGGCGCATATGACGCGCTCAGGCGGACGACGCGGCCCGACGTGGTGCTGCTGACGGGAGGCACCGACGGCGGCAACGCGGAGGTGCTGCTCCGGTGCGCCACCGACCTGGTCGACTCCGGCTGGACCGGGCCGGTCGTGGTGGCCGGGAACGTCGACGCCCGGGCCGAGGTGGCCGCCATCCTCGCGGCCGGGGGAGTGCCCTGCGTGCTCGCCGACAACGTCGTGCCCCGGATCGGCGTGCTCGCGCCGGCCTCCGCACGCTCGGCGATCCGCGAGGTCTTCCTCGCCCACGTCATCGGCGGCAAGCACCTGAGCAGCCGCGCCGACTTCGTCGCGATGGTCACCGGCGCGACGCCCGACGTCGTGCTCACCGGTGTGGAGCTGCTGGCCCGCGGCCTCGACGAGGAACGACCGGGCGCGGGCGACGTGGTGGTGGTCGACGTCGGTGGAGCCACCACCGACGTGCACAGCGTGGTCGAGCTCGACCCCGAGACCGCCAACATCGACCGAAGCGGGCTGGCGCGCGAGGTGGTCGCCACGACCCCCGTGACGCGCACGGTCGAGGGCGACCTGGGGATGCGCTGGTCGGCCGTCACGACCGCTGCCGAGGCGGGCCTCGACGACCTCGCCGGCGCAGCCGCGCAACGGCAGGCCGATCCCGGCTTCCTGCCCACCGACGACGCCGGCGCCGATGACGACGAAGCCCTCGCCCGGGCCGCGATCGGCCTGGCGCTGCGCAGGCACGCCGGTCGCAGCAAGGTGGTGGTCAGCCCCGAGGGTCGCGTCGTCGAGCGCACCGGCAAGGACCTCCGCGAGGTCGACCTCCTGGTGGGCTCGGGTGGCGTGCTGCGCAACGGCCGCCCGGGTGTGGCCGAGCGGGTCTTCGACGGCTCGACGGGCGCCGACCTCGACGGCGGCTGGCAGCTGCCGAGGGCGCCGCGCACGGTCGTCGACCACGACTACGTGCTCGCCGCCGCCGGGCTCCTCGCCGGCGCACATCCGGAGGCGGCGTACCGGCTGGTCCGCCGTCTCGCCGGCCAACCTGCTCTGTAGCCTGTCGACGTGACCAACGAGGAACCCAGGTTCCGCCTCCCGGGACGCGCCCCACGCGCGACGAGATCCGCCGACAAGGACGCAGAGGACCGGCTGGCAGACCGCATCACGCATCAGCTCGCGTCCCAGTGGGCGCTGATCCGGGCCGAGCGTCGCGCCGAGCCTGAGCCCCTCGCGACGGGTCCGTCGAACTTCCGTCGGGCCCAGGTGCCGTGGGGCCTGGACCTCGCGGCGGCGTGGGGTTGGCGGTTCCTCGTGATCGCCGTCGCGGGCTACGTCATCGCCCGCACGCTCGCCTTCTTCGGGCTCGTGACCCTTCCGCTCGCGGTCGCGCTGCTGATCGCGGCGCTGGTCTCGCCGATCGTCCGAGCGTTCGTCTCGATCGGGGTGCCGCGTGGCCTGGCGAGCCTGCTGGTCGTCGTCAGCGGCATCACCCTCGTCGGACTCCTGCTGAGCGTCGCCGGTCAGCAGGTCGCCAACGGTGCGTCCGACCTCGCCGACCAGGTCGTCCGCGGGCTCGACGAGATCACGACCTGGCTGCGCGACGGTCCTCTGCACGCCTCCGACAGCCAGATCAACGACTACATCGACCAGGCGCAGAAGGCCATCACCGAGCGCAGTCGCGATGGCGCGTTCGTCAGCCAGCTCACCGAGTTCGGCGCCGCGCTGGGCCATGTCGCCGCCGGCTTCTTCATCATCCTGTTCGCCACCTACTTCTTCCTCGCCGACGGCGACCGCATCTGGGGCTGGCTCGTGCGGCTGGCACCGCGGGCGGCTCGCGAGGCCGTCGACGGGTCCGGTCGGGTGGCCTGGATCTCGCTGACCCAGTTCGTGCGGGCCACCGTCATCGTGGCGCTGGTCGACGCGATCGGCATCGTGATCGTCGCCGCCGTGCTGGGCGTCCCGTTCGTGCTCGCCATCGGCGTGCTGGTGTTCCTCGGTGCGTTCGTCCCGATGGTCGGTGCCACCGTCGCCGGCACCGTGGCGGTCCTGGTCGCGCTCGTCGACCAGGGGCCGTTCACCGCCCTGCTGATGCTCGGCGGGGTGGTCCTGGTGCAGCAGATCGAGGGCCACGTGCTCCAGCCCTTCCTGATGGGCCGCTTCGTGTCGCTGCACCCGCTGGGAGTCATCGTGGCGATCGGTTGCGGGGTGCTGGTGGCCGGCATCGCCGGCGCCCTGATCGCGGTGCCCCTCGCTGCGGCGGTGAACGCCGTCGTACAGCACCTCGCGCAGCGTCCTCCGGACGAGCCGGATCCAGGTGACGTCCCCCCGCTGGCCGACGACCCGGGGGAGACTGGCGATCTCGGCGATCTCGGCGACCTGAAGGACGACGAGCGCGACGAGGAGGCCGAGAGTGACCCAGCACAGCGCTGACCCCACGGTCGCCTGCACGCTCGCCGACATCGAGTCGGCCCGGACGACGATCGCCGGGACCGCCATCCTCACGCCGATGGAGGAGTCCCGCTGGCTCTCCGCCCTGGCCGGGGGCCGCGTCGACCTCAAGTGCGAGAACCTCCAGCGCACCGGCTCGTTCAAGATCCGCGGCGCCTACGTGCGGATCTCGCGGCTCACCGCCGAGGAGCGCGAGCACGGTGTGGTCGCCGCGTCGGCCGGCAACCACGCGCAGGGAGTCGCGCTCGCCGCGACGAGCCTCGGCATCAAGAGCACCGTGTTCATGCCCGAGGGTGCGCCGATCCCCAAGGAGAAGGCGACGCGGGCGTACGGCGCGGACGTGGTGTTCCACGGGCGCTACCTCGAGGACGCCATGGTCGCTGCCCGGGCGTTCGCCGCTGAGACCGGAGCCACGCTGATCCACCCGTTCGACCACGTCGACATCGTCGCCGGGCAGGGCACCGCCGGCATCGAGATCCTGGAGCAGTCACCGGAGGTCCGCACGGTGATCGTGCCGACCGGTGGTGGCGGGTTGCTGGCGGGGGTGGCCATCGCGATCAAGGCCATGCGGCCCGACGTCACGGTGATCGGCGTGCAGGCCGAGGGTGCCGCCGCGTTCCCCGACTCGCTGCGCAGCGGCGCTCCGGTGCCGCTCTCGTCGATGAAGACGATGGCCGACGGCATCGCGGTCGGCTGCCCCGGCGAGATCACGTTCGCCGCCGTGCGCGACCACGTGGACGAGATCGTCACGGTCTCCGAGGAGTCGCTGTCACGGGCGCTGCTGGCCCTGGTGGAGCGCGCCAAGATGGTCGTCGAGCCGGCCGGCGCCGCCGCCGTGGCCGCCCTGCTGGACGACCCGACCCGGTGGGCGACGCCGACGGTCGCCGTGCTCTCCGGCGGCAACATCGACCCGCTGCTGCTCGGCAAGGTGATCCGGCACGGCCTCGCCAGCGCCGGCCGCTACCTCTACCTGCGCGTCGTCATCCCCGACGTCCCCGGTGGGCTGGCCAGCCTGCTCACCCGGGTCAGCGAGTCCGGCGCCAACGTGCTGGAGGTCGCCCACGAGCGCATCTCACCGACGCTGAGCCTCGACGAGGTCGAGGTCAGCCTCCAGCTCGAGACGCGCGGCGAGCCCCATGCCGAGATGGTCAAGGCGCGCCTCCGAGAGCACGGCTACCGGGTCTTCTCGTAGCGAGGGGCGTGGTCGGGCGGGACCAGGTCGTCTCCGGCGGTCGGTCCGAGGCGCAGCGGTCCCGCTCCCTGGTCAGCCCCGGTAGGGCTTGGCGTCGACGATCTCGACCCGCTCGGTCTTGCCGTTGGGGGTGGCGTACTTGATCTTGTCGCCCTTCTTGGCACCGAGGATCGCGGCGCCGAGCGGGGACTGCGGGGAGAACGTCGGGATCGAGGCGTCCTCGATCTCGCGCGCACCGAGCAGGAACGTCGAGGTCTCCTCGTCGCCGACGAAGCGGTAGGTCACGACCATGCCGGGCTCGACGATGCCGTCGTCGGGAGGGGTCTCGCCCACCTCGGCGCGACGCAGCATGTCCTCGAGCTGACGGATGCGGCCCTCCTGCTTGCCCTGCTCGTCCTTGGCGGCGTGGTAGCCGCCGTTCTCCTTGAGGTCGCCCTCGTCGCGTGCCGCGCTGATGCGGTCGATGATCTCCTGGCGCTGCGGGCCCTTGAGGTCCTCCAGCTCGGCCACGAGCTTGTCGTGGGCGTCCTGGGTCAGCCAGATGGTCGCCTGTTCGGTCGACTGGGTCATGGGTTCACTCCTGTGGGACAAAGCAAAAACCCGCCGGGCTCGACGTGGGCTCCGGGAGCGCACGCGTGCGATGAGCGGCCCTAGCGGGAGGATCTGGAACTACCGGACCAGTCTAGCAACGAGCCGGTCAAATCGTCCGGTTCACCGGGGACGCGGCTGACCCGGGGCGGTGCAGCCGATGTTCTCGATGCTCGTCGCCTCGCGCTCGGTGCGTACGGCGAGCGAGTTGCGGCCGTTGCGTGGCTCGAACGTGAGCTCGCCGACCGTGCTGTGGTCGGAGGAGTAGGCGCGCACCGTGCACGACGCCTCGACACCGTCGCCGACGGAGACATCGACCTCCGCCGTCGTCTCGTGGGTGGAGACGACGGAGAAGCCCACCAGCTCGCTGCGCACGTCGGGGGTCGCGTGGAACCACGCGGTCCAGCCCAGCCAGCCGAGGCACACCGCGGCCACCAGGACGACCGCGACCAGCAGCAGTCGCCGGCGGCCGGGCCTCGGGGCGCCGTACCGATCGGCGAGCTCGGTCTCGGACGTCATGCCTCAAGCGTGCCACCCGTACCCCGGACCCCTCCGCCGGGGTGACCGGCCCACGCGTAGCGTCTGCGGCATGCAGACACGAACCATCGGAAACGACACCGTCGGCCGCGTCGACGTCGGCGCCATCGGCCTCGGCCTGATGACCTTCGACCAGAGTGGCAGCCAGCCGCGCGAGCAGCTCGCCGACACGGTCCGCGCCGCTCTCGACGCCGGGGTGACGCTGTTCGACACCGCCGACGCCTACGGCCCGGGCGAGGAGCTCGGGGCCGACGCACAGGGCGCGAACGAGACGCTCGTGGCCTCCCTGCTCGACGAGCTCGGCGTGCGCGACCAGGTCTTCTTGGCCACGAAGGGCGGGCACGTGCGCACCGAGGGCGGTGGCTGGGCGCTCGACAGCTCGCCCGCCCACCTGCGCTCGGCCGTCGACGCCAGCCTCGGTCGCCTCGGTGTCGAGCAGATCTCGCTGTGGCAGCACCACCGGCCAGACCCGGAGTTCGACTACGCCGACGTGCTCGGGACGCTCGCCGAGATCGCCGAGTCCGGCAAGGTGCGCATGGTGGGGCTCTCCAACGCCGATCCCGACCAGATCCGGCTGGCGCACACCGTCCTGGGCGACAGGCTGGTCTCCGTGCAGAACCAGTTCTCCCCGGCCTTCCGCAGCAGCCGTCCCGAGATCGACGTGTGCGAGGAGCTCGGCCTGGCCTTCTTGCCCTGGAGTCCCCTCGGCGGCCTGTCCGAGGCCAAGGAGCTCGCCGACAAGCACCCCGGGTTCGCCGAGGTGGCCGCCGCCCGCGGCGTCAGCGCCCAGCAGGTCAGCCTCGCCTGGGAGCTCGCCCAGTCGCCGGTGGTCATCCCCATCCCCGGCGCCAAGCGGCCGGGGTCGATCACCGACTCCGCGGCCGCCGCGGACCTGGTCCTCAGCGCCGACGAGCTCGCGCTGCTCGACCGGGAGTGACCGGCAGCCCTCGTCAGCGGCAGTGGAGACGGCACCTAGACTCGGGTCATGCCTGAACGCCCCTCCGGTCTCCGCCTGATGCACGTGCACGCCCACCCCGACGACGAGTCGAGCAAGGGCGCCGCATCGACCGCTATGTACGTCGCCCAGGGCGTCGACGTCCACGTCGTGACGTGCACGGGCGGGGAGCGCGGCTCGATCCTCAACCCGAAGATGGACCGCCCCGACATCCTGGCCAACATCACCGAGGTGCGCCGCCAGGAGATGGAGCGGGCCCGCGACATCCTCGGTGTCCGCCAGGACTGGCTCGGCTTCGTCGACTCCGGCTGGCCCGAGGGTGACCCGAAGCCGCCGTTGCCCGACGGCTGCTTCGCACTGGTGCCGGTGGAGGAGGCGGCCGAGCCGCTGGTCCGGCTGATCCGCGAGTTCCGCCCGCACGTCGTGACGACGTACGACGAGAAGGGTGGCTACCCGCACCCCGACCACATCGCGTGCCACCTGGTGTCGGTCGCGGCGTTCGAGGCGGCCGGCGACCCGGAGCGCTACCCCGACGCCGGCGAGCCGTGGCAGCCCTCGAAGCTCTACTACCACCACGGCCACAACCGGGTGAAGATCCAGGCGCTGCACGACGCGATGGTCGAGCACGGCCTCGAGTCACCGTGGGCCGAGCGCCTCGCCGAGTGGAAGCCCGACCCGGAGCGGGACGGGCGCGTCACCACGCGGGTGGTGTGCTCCGACTGGTTCGGCGTGCGCGACCAGGCGCTGCTCGCCCACGCCACGCAGATCGACCCCGACGGCTTCTGGTTCGCGATCCCGCGCGAGCTCCAGGAGAAGGTCTGGCCGACCGAGGACTACGAGCTCGTGGTGAGCCACGTCGCCTCCGAGACGCCGGAGGACGACCTGTTCGCCGGCATCACCGACCCTGCCTGAGAGGCTGGTCCCATGCTCGTGCTGCTGATGACCACGCTGTCGTTGACCGACAAGGCGCCCGAGGACGCGGACGTCAAGGCCGGCTGGACCGCGCTGATCGTCTTCCTGCTGCTCATCGCCGCCGTCGTCGTGCTGTCGTTCAGCCTGGTCAAGCAGCTGCGCAGGGCGCAGGCGGCCAAGGACTCCGGTGTGTACGGCGACGAGCCGGTCGACCACTCCGTCACGAACGGGGCCGACCACGCTGCGGACGACGGAGCCGAGGACCAGCGCTGATCACGACCCCGGCGAGGTCCTCGTCGGGGAGGCGCACCATGGCCTCGGGTGCCCGCGGGTTGCGGCCGGCCCACACGTAGTAGACGAGGCCCGGCACGACCAGGCCGACGATCCACGAGATGTCGGCGCCGCCGAGCGCCTCGGTGACCGGGCCGGTGTAGAGCGACTGCGCCAGGAACGGGACCTGCACCAGCACGCCGCCGACGTAGGTCGTGATGGCGATGGCGTTCCAACGGCCGTAGCGCCCGTCGGGCTGGTACAGCGCCGGGATGTCCACGCGCTCCTTGGACACCAGGTAGTAGTCGGTCAGGTTGATCGCCGACCACGGCGTGAACACCATGAGCAGGAGCAGCACGAAGTTCTTGAAGTTGTTGAGGAAGTCGGCGCTCGCGGCGAGGGCGATGAGCGCCGCGACGAGCAGCATCACGCTGATGAACACGGCGCGGGCCGACTTGCTCATCGCCCGCCGGCCGGTGAAGCCGGTGAGGATGGTGGCCGCGCACATGAAGCTGCCGTAGGCGTTGAGGCACGTGACGGTGAGCTTGCCGACCACGATCACGAGGTAGATCACGCCGGCCAGCGCCGCCGGCCCGGCCAGCTCGCCGAGCCACCCGACCTGGTTGGGCAGGAACGCGTCGCCCGCCACGGCTGCGACGACGACGCCGAAGGTCATCGAGAGCTGCGAGCCGATGACGGTGCCGGCGTACGTCGCCCCGAAGACGCTGCGCTCCGGCGTGCTCTCGGGCAGGTAGCGCGAGTAGTCCGCGACGTACGGGCCGTAGGTGAGCTGCCACCCCGCTCCGAGCGCGACGGCGAGCAGGAACGGCGCGACCCCGAACGAGCTGTCGGCGAACGCTGCGCCGACGTCGTGCTGGGTGAAGAGCCGGATCGCGAGGTAGCCCAGGCCGATGACCCCGATGACGGCGGCAACCCTCCCGACCAGGTGGATCAGCTGGTAGCCGAACGTCGCGATGACGGCGACGAGCACGACGAAGATGACGATGCCGATCGCGGGGGCGTCGACCCCGAGCAGTGCGTTGATCGCCTGGCCGGACAGGACGGTGCCGGTCGCGGTGAAGCCGAGGTACATGAGGATCACCAGGACGAGCGGGATCGCGGCGCCGTACACACCGAACTGGGCGCGGCTGGAGATCATCTGCGGCAGCCCGAGCCGTGGGCCCTGGGCCGAGTGCAGCGCCATCACGACTCCGCCGGCCAGGTTGCCGATCAGGAGCCCGACGATCGCCCAGAGGGCCTGGTTGCCGAACACGACGGCGAGCGCCCCGTCGACCACCGCCGTGATCTGGAGGTTGGCGCTCATCCAGAGCGTGAACTGGCTCACCGGTGACCCGTGCCGCTCGTCGGCGGGGATCACGTCGATGGAACGGCGCTCGACGGTCAGGGCTCGCTGGGGCTGAGTGACTTGCTGGGTCACGTGCGGGGTGACGTGCTGGGTCATGGCGTTCTCCTTCGGCTCACCGACCATCACACGCCCTGACGACCGGCGCGGGGAAGCCGCCCGTTGAAGGTGTCATCTCGTATCCGAGACGTTGGCTCAACGCCGGGTCAACCGCACCAGTGCGTCCCACGCGGTGCGCTCCTCCTCGCCCCGGTGGTCGCCGCTCTCGACGAGGCGGGCCACCCGCTCGGCGCGGACGACGTCCACGGGCACCCCCGACGACTCGACGTCGGCGAGCACGTCCTCGGCGCTCATCAGCACCGCCGGGTCCTGCGGTCCGCCGGTGCCCTCGGCGATGTTGGTGGCGTCGTGCGAGACCCACAGCAGCGTGCCGCCGGGCGCGAGGGCGCGGACGGCGCCGGCCACCGCTGCGCGTCGGTCGGGGGCCGGGATCTGCAGGTAGGCGACGACGACGAGGTCGACCGGCTCGGCGGGCGCCCAGGTCGTGGCGTCGGCGCAGACCCACTCGACACCGGTGGCGCCGGCGGCCTCTGCCACCTGGCGCCCCTTGTCGAGACCCGCCTGCGAGAAGTCCACCGCCGTCACCTGCCAGCCCTGCTGGGCCAGCCAGATCGCGTTGCGGCCCTCGCCCGCGGCCAGGTCGACCGCACGGCCCGGGGACAGGTCTGCGCACTCGGTCGCGACGAACTGGTTGGGGCCGGCCGACCAGACGAGGTCGGTCGCGGCGTACCTCTCGTCCCACTGGTGTGCGTCCATGAGTGCCTCCTCGAGTCGGTGCCCGGTTCGGTCCGGCAGGTGCGGCCGGCCGCCGAACCCGGCGCGGATGGGTGTTGCCAGCGTCCCACCCACCGTAGCCACGACAGGATGGGCCCGTGACTGCTCATGTCTCCCACGACCTCGCCCCGACCGGCGTGCTGCGCGCGTCGATCAACCTCGGCAACCCGGTGCTCGCCCAGGGCTCGACCGACGCCCCCACCGGGGTGACCGTCGACATCGCCCGGGAGGTGGCCGCGCGCCTCGGCGTGCCGGTCGAGCTCCTCTGCTTCGACGCGGCGCGCAAGTCGTTCGAGGCGATGACGTCGGGCAGCGCCGACATCTGCTTCCTCGCCGTCGAGCCCGCGCGCGCGGCCGAGGTCGCGTTCACCGCGCCGTACGTCGTCATCGAGGGTGTGTACGCCGTCCCGCAGGGCGCCGACCTGACGACGCCGGCCGACGTCGACCGGGCCGGAGTGCGCATCGGGGTGAAGCAGGGCTCGGCGTACGACCTCTTCCTCACCCGCACCCTCGAGCACGCCACCCTCGTGCGCGGGGACGACGGCATCGACGTCTTCGCTGCCCGGGGACTGGAGGTCGCGGCCGGGATCCGGCAGCCGCTCAGCGCCTACGTCGACGCGCACCCCGACCTGCGCCTGATCGAGGAGCGCTTCATGCAGATCCAGCAGGCCGTCGGCACCACGCTGACGCGCCGGCCCGAGACCGTGCGGTTCCTGACCGACGTGGTCGACGAGCTCAAGGCGAGCGGGTTCGTCGCCGACTCGCTCGCCCGGTCCGGCCAGGACTCCGGCCTCGTGGCGGACAAAGCGTGACACCGAGAGCCGGGTGACGACCAGATGACCGGGGGGTGAACGGAACTTCGTCCAATTTGGTGACCTCGAACCTGTGGCTGGCGCATACGTTGCGAAGATCCCGGAGGAGGACACAACCGTGCCAGCCAACATTCTGCCCATCACCAGTGACCTGGTGGCGATCGCCATCGTTGCCGCCCTCTACTTCCACCGCCATCAGCGGCGAGACCTGCTGCTCGCCTACGTCGCCCTCAACATCGGCATCCTGAGCGTCACGGCGATGCTGACGACCGCGACCGTGGGCGCCGGCCTGGGCCTGGGACTGTTCGGCATCCTGTCGATCATCCGGCTGCGCTCGGACAGCATCACGCAGGAGGAGATCGCCTACTACTTCGTCGCCCTCGCCATGGGCCTCCTGGCCGGCGTGGGCGCCGGACCGGCGTACCTCGTGCCCATGCTCATCGGAATGCTGGTCACGGTGATGTTCGTCGTGGACCATCCCCGGCTCCTGAGCCGGGCCCGACGACAGCTGCTCACGCTCGACACCGCCATCGCCAACGAGGCCGTGCTCCGGGCACACATCGAGAGCCGGCTCGGCATCGACGTGCGCCACCTCATCGTGCAGGAGGTCGACTTCGTCCGGGACATGACGGTGGTCGACGTCCGCTACCGCATGGCGGCCACCTCGGTCCTCGCCCCGGAGCACGGCCAGACCACCAGCCGGGACCTGCCGGTGACACCGCTGGACGTGTCCCGACCCGTTGCGATGAACGGGCACACCATCCTGCTCACCCAGAACCATGTGCCCCCCACACTGCCCGCCGACCCGCGGTGAGGTGACGTCGGCCGAGCGGACGTTGGCCGACGCCACCGGGCGCCTGCGAACGCTCACGCTCGAGGAGGTGCTGGCCACCGCCGAGCTGCAGACGCGGATCGACCGCAAGTACATCGTGCCGCTCGACCTGTTCTGCACCGTGCTCGACCAGATGGGCGGCGACCTGTGCGCGCTCCAGATCGGCGGTCGGCGGCTGTTCGACTACGAGTCGGTCTACTTCGACACCCCCGACCTGGCCGCCTACCACCAGCACGCCCACGGCCGCCGGCGGCGCGTGAAGATCAGGACCCGTGCCTACCTCGACTCCGGCGAGTGCATGCTCGAGTTCAAGAGCGTCGGGATGCGGGGCGCGACGGTCAAGCAGCGGTACCCCTACCGCCTCGCCGAGCGCAACGAGCTCGATGAGGAGGCCCGCGCGCTGGCGCTGGCCCAGCTGGGTCACACCATCAGTGCGGCCGCCCTCGGCAAGGTCCTCACCACCTCCTACCACCGGGCGACGCTGGTCGACTCCACGTGCGGCAACCGGGTCACCTGCGACGTGAACCTGCGCTTCGAGAACAGCGTCGGCCAGCGCTACGGCCCGCTCGACGGCGTCGTGGTGCTGGAGTCCAAGACCATCGGTGCGGAGTCCCCGATCGACCGCATGCTCCGGCGCCTGGGGTCCAGGCCCGTGTCGCTGAGCAAGTACTGCGTGGGCATGGCCGTCCTCGACCCGCGGCTGCCGGCGAACCGGTGGAACCGCGAGCTGCGGGCTCATTTCGGGTGGAAGCCACGGCGGGACCACCCGACCGAGGGCCTGCCGGCCGCGACCCCGTGGACGCACGCGCGGTCCCGATCCTGGTGACGACGGGCTGCGCCCGGACCCCCGGCCGACGGGCCGGCCAGGGCGAAGTGCTGCTTTAACACCCGGTCGCGGCTGGCAACTAGGTTCTGGGCGTGACCGACACCGCGCTGGCCATCCGGCATCCCACGCCACACCTCGTGCGCAGCCTGAACCTGAGCGCCAAGGGCGGGCTCCTCCTGCTGCTGGCGCTCGCGGTGAGCCACCCCGACCTGGGCAACATGGAGGGCAAGGCGGGTGGCCTCCGGGCGGTGGCCTACCCCGTGCTGGCCTTCTCCGTGCCGGCCATCTGGTGGCAGTACTGGCGGGACCGCGCGTCCTTCCCCTGGGTGGCCGACCTGCTGGTGACGATCACCTGCTTCACCGACATCCTGGGCAACCGGCTGGACCTGTACGACGTGATCGTGTGGTTCGACGACCTCATGCACTTCATGAACACCGGGCTCCTGGCTGCCGCGGTGATCCTGCTGACCATGCACCGGACCTCCTCGCTCGCCGCCATGCTCGAACGCGCACTGGCCTTCGGTGCGACCGCCGCGATCGCGTGGGAGGTCGCCGAGTACTTCGCGTTCATCAGCGGATCGTCCGAGCGAGCACACGCCTACGCTGACACGCTCGGCGACCTGGGTCTGGGCGTCCTGGGTTCGGTCACCGCGGCGCTGGTGATCCACCGGCTGTGGCAGTCCGGGGCGCTGGGCTCGAGTGCGCCGCACCTCGAGTCACTCCCGGCTCCAGCCGTACGACGGTGACGCCGGCGGTGGTCGCCGGGTGGCTCATGGCCGCCAGGGCGGCGCCGGCGTCGGCGAGGCCGATGACGGCGCCCACGAGCCGGTCCGGTCGCAGGGCGCCCGAGGCCACCAGGGCCAGCATCTCCGGGTAGTCGCGGGCGGCCATGCCGTGAGAGCCGTAGATCTCGAGCTCCCTGGCCACGACCAGGCCCATCGGCAACGGGGGAGCGGCATGCTCGCCCAGCAGCAGCCCGACCTGGATGTGCCGGCCGCGGGGGCGCAGGGAGGACACCGAGGCGACGGCCGTGGCGGTGGACCCCACGGCGTCGAGCGACACGTGTGCGCCGTCGCCGGTGGCGTCGACCACCCGGTGTGCGGCGTCCGGCCCGCCTTCGACGAGCACCTCGGCGCCCAGCTCGGCCGCGAGCGCGAGCGCGGCCCCGGACACGTCCACCGCGACGACGCGGGCACCGAGCGCGGTCGCGATCATGACGGCCGACAGGCCGACCCCACCGCACCCGTGGACCGCGACCCAGTCGCCTCGGCGCACGCGGCCGTGCGCGGTGAGTGCTCGGAAGGCGGTGGCGAAGCGGCATCCCAGCGACGCAGCCGTGACGAAGTCCAGCTCGTCGGGCAGCGGGACGACGTTGAGGTCTGCTGCGGGCACGGCGACCAGGTCGGCGAAGGACCCCGGCAGGGTGAACCCCGGTTGGGACTGGTCGGGGCACACCTGGGCTTCGCCGGCCGCGCAGTAGTCGCACCGCCCGCAGCCGCAGACGAACGGCACGGTCACCCGCTCACCGACCCGTCGGGTCGTCACCTCGGGGCCGATCGCGACGATGATGCCAGCGAGCTCGTGCCCGGGCACCTGCGGCAGCGGCACCGGATCGTGCCCCTGCCAGGCGTGCCAGTCGGACCTGCACACGCCGGTGGCGTGCACCTCGATGAGTACGCCGCCCGCCGGGCAGTCGGGCGCGGGGATGTCGACGAGGGTCGGCGTCGCGCCGTACGTGTCGTAGCGGACTGCCTGCATGGCGCGATCCTAGGGAGCGACCGACGCCGTCTCCCGCCAGCCCCCGATCAGGCGTCGATCACCACGGTGATGATCAGCGGGCTGCGGCGGAACGCCCGGTGGGACCAGCGGCCGATGTCGCGACTGAGCATCCTCTCCAGCTGGTGCGGGTCGCCGATGCCCTCGGCGGCGGCCCGCGCCAGGGTGCGCTCGATGACCTGGATGGCGGGGTCGAACGCCGTGGGCTCGTGGACGAACCCGCGGACGAGGAAGTCGGGGCGGTCGGCGAGCGCCCCGGTGTCGGCGTCGACGATCGCCAGCACGGTGACGACGCCCTCCTCGGCCAGCGTGCGCCGGTCCTTGAGGTGGGCCTCGGTGACTCCGCCGACGGTCTGGGCGTCGACGTAGATGTTGCCGGCCTGGACCTTGCCGGTGACCTTGGCGTGACCGTTGACCAGGTCGACGACGACGCCGTCCTCGGCGATCACCACGTGGTCGGGGTCGATGCCGGTGCTGATGGCCAGATCGGCGTTGGCACGCAGGTGGCGCCACTCCCCGTGGACGGGCATCACGTTGGCAGGCTTGATGATGTTGTAGCAGTAGACGAGCTCACCGGCACTGGCGTGACCGGAGACGTGCACCTTGGCGTTGCCCTTGTGGACGACGTTGGCGCCCCAGCGGGTCAGGCCGTTGATGACGGTCGAGATGGCGTTCTCGTTGCCGGGGATCACCGAGCTGGCCATCAGGATCGTGTCGCCCTCGCCGACTCGGATCTTGTGGTCCCTGCTGGCCATCCGTGAGAGCGCGGCCATCGGCTCGCCCTGGGAGCCGGTGCAGATCAGGGTGGCCTTGTTGGCGGGCATCTTCTCGAGATGGTCGAGGCTGACGATCAGGCCGTCGGGCACCTTGAGGTAGCCGAGATCCCCCGCGACGCCCATGTTGCGGACCATCGACCGGCCGACGAAGGCGACCTTCCGCCCGTGGGCCGCTGCGGCGTCGAGCACCTGCTGGATGCGGTGCACGTGGCTGGCGAAGCTGGAGACGATGATGCGGCGGGGGGCGTCCCGGAAGACCTTCTCGATGGCCGGGCCCAGGTCGCGCTCGGCGGTGGTGAAGCCGGGGACCTCCGCATTGGTGGAGTCGACGAGGAAGAGGTCCACGCCCTCGTCCGCGAGTCGAGCGAAACCGCGCAGGTCGGTGATCCGGCGGTCCAGCGGGAATTGGTCCATCTTGAAGTCGCCGGTGTGCAGGACCAGTCCGGCGCCGCTGCGGATGGCCACGGCCAGGCCGTCGGGGATGGAGTGGTTGACGGCGAGGAACTCGCACTCGAAGCCGCCGAGCTGGGCGCGGTCGCCCTCCTTGACCTCCTGGAGCACCGGCACGATGCGGTGCTCCTTGAGCTTCTCCTTGATCAGCGCGAGGGTGAGCCGAGACCCCACCAGGGGGATGTCGGGCCGCTCGCGGAGCAGGTAGGGAACGCCCCCGATGTGGTCCTCGTGCCCGTGGGTGAGGACGACTGCGGCCACCTTGTCCAGGCGATCTCGGATCCAGCCGAAGTCGGGCAGGATCACGTCGACGCCGGGCTGGTGCTCCTCGGGGAAGAGCACCCCGCAGTCGACGATCAGCAGCGAGCCGTCGTACTCGAAGACGGTCATGTTGCGACCGATCTCGCCGAGGCCGCCCAGGCCGACGACCCTGAGCCCGCCCTTCGGGAGCTTCGGGGGCTTCTGCAGCTCGGGATGCGGATGGCTCACGGTGTGTCCGTTCGTTGTGGGGGTGACGGTGCGCGCGCGTCGGCCGCGCCGCCCGCTCACCCGTCACACGGTAGAGGCTGCCGGGGTCGCACCCGACACCAGCCCTTCCTCCACCTTACGAAGTAAGGTCGCCGGGCCCGCCCGCGGGACGGCAAAGTGGACCCCGAAGACGGTGCGCCCCCTTCGGCACCGTCCCCGGGGCAGTCAGTTGCCTCGGCGTGGCGACCGTGCGGGCCAGGGCCCGGGCCGACGCCGAGGGTGGTCAGGCAGCCGAGTGCCGTGCCCTGTCGGTCGCGGACGACGCGTCCTGCGGCGCGGAGCGGAACTCGAGGCGGCCGTCCGGTCGCGTGTCGACCTTCAGCACCCGGCCGTCGAGGCGCTCCTCGGCGGCGGCGTCGAGGAACACGCGTGCTCCGCCGAAGTCGACCACGTGGTCGCCGGCGCGAGGCTTGAGAGTCGGGCTCACCCGGAGGCGTTCGGGATCCACCGGCACCGCGGCGATGCGGAGCCCCGCGGACGGCAGCTGTCCGGGCTGGGTGGGGATCTGACGGACGATTTCGCGTGCTTCAGGCGAGATCTTGAGCATGATCGCTCCTCTTCTTCGGCGTGTGTTCCGTCGACACAGTGGCAAGCAGACGAGCATCCGACAACAGTCCTGCGCCCCGTGGGCGCGAACGTCACACAGTTGCTCGCTGATCGTTGGACAGTCGCAAAGTCCGGATCGATGCCGGCCGTCGCGAGTAGCGTGACGCCGTGAACACCTCCCACGAACAGCAGGACTCGGCCGAGCTGGACGACCTCGTGAGCCTGCTCCTGACAGCCTCCCGTGCCCTGGTCGCCATCTCTGCCAGCTCCCTCGCTGAGGTGGAGGACATGCTCACGTTGAGCGAGTTCCGGGCGCTGGTGGTGCTGCAGACCCACGGTCCGTGCCGGGGGAGCGGCCTCGCCCCGCGCCTCAACGTCAGTGCCGAGGCCGGCGGTCGCGTCGCGGCCCGGCTCGCCTCGGAGGGCTTCGTGCGCAACGGACCCGACGAGCTCCTGGAGCTGACCCCGCAGGGCGAGCAGCTCGTGGCCCGGGTGACGTGCCATCGCCGTCGGTCGCTGAGCGGGATCGTCCGGCGGATGGAGGAGGGGGAGAGGAGTCGCCTCGTGGACGCCCTCATCGCCTTCGCCAGCGCGGCCGGTGAGCCCATCGTGGCCGGCGAGGCTGCGGTTGAGTCGGACCCCGTCAGTCGCTGACGGTCCGCGCGACGACCGTCGCGTCGTCAGCCGGGCGGGGACGGGCTGGGGGACGTCCTCAGCTCCTGGATCTCCTGGTCGGGGATCGGCACCGGTGACGGGTCGACGTCCACACCGCAGCCGCACACGACCACGAGCAGGCCGGCGAGCATCAGCGCGGCATGCCTCCTCATGCGGTGCCCGCCGGAAGCTCGACCTCGAAGCGGGCGCCGCCCCGTGCACCCTCGCCCACCGAGATCCTCCCGTGGTGCGCACGCACGTGCTCGGCGACCAGGGCGAGCCCGAGGCCGGTGCCGGTCGACCCTGGCAGGGCGTCGCCCCGCGCGAACCTCTCGAAGACCCGATCTCGGTCCGCGGGGGGCACCCCCGGGCCGTCGTCCTCGACGACGAGACGGACGATCTCGCCATCGTGCTCCACCCACACGCCGGTCACGCCGCGGCCGTGCGACTCGGCGTTGCGGACCAGGTTCTCCACGATGCGCTCCAGGCGCCTGGGATCCATGGTGAG
The DNA here is from genome assembly GCA_963781515.1 of uncultured Actinomycetota bacterium. Taxonomy (GTDB): domain Bacteria; phylum Actinomycetota; class Actinomycetes; order Propionibacteriales; family Nocardioidaceae; genus Nocardioides. Next base: position 982,559 of record CAWAGL010000008.1, on the reverse strand, counting down.
GTACGGCTCGGGACCGGCCGAGGGTCTGGTGACGGCGCGGCCGGCGATCCGGTCGGCCACGGAGCGGACGATCGTGGTGACGGCGACCTCCTGCTGGGGGCCCGCGTCGACGGAGGCGTCGAGGAGGGCGAGCTCCAGGAGGTCGGTCACCATGTCGGCGAACCGGTGCACGTCGTCCGAGAGCAGCGTCAGGATCTCCCGCGTCTCCGGACCCATCCCCTCGCTGCGAGCGCCCAGCAGGTCCACCGCGTTGACCATGGTCGTCAGCGGCGAGCGGAGCTCGTGGGAGACGTCGGCCGCGAACCGGGCGTCGCGCTCGACGCGTGCCTGCAACTTGGTGGCGGTGGCGTCGAAGGCTTCCGCGATGGTGGCGAGATCCGGGTCGTCCTGCGCGCCGAGCCGGGCGTCGAGGTCGCCCGTGGCGATCGCATCCGCCGCCGCGGTCACAGCCGTGAGGGGGCGCAGGGCACGCTGGCTGGCCCACCGGCCGACGAAGACGCCGAGGGCCGTGGCCACCGTCGTCGTACCCAGGAAGGCGACGCCGAGCGTGGCGAGCGTCTGGTCCAGCTCGTCGAGCGGGAAGACCTCGACGTAGCTGCCGTCGTCCACCGGGATCGCGATGGCGACGACCATGCGTCCCCCCAGGTCGATGCGCTGGCTCACGGCCTCACCGGACTCGGCGGCCGCGACGAAAGCGCCGGGAAGCGACCCGACGCCCGGCTCGAAGCGGTCCGGGTACCAGTCCCCACGCCACCACAGGAGCGGGCTGGAGGTCTGCCCCACGGCGTCGACACGGTCCAGCAGCTCGTCGATGGCAGGCTCCTCGGTCCCGAGCTCACGGTCCACCGCCCGGGCGTTGAAGGATGCCTGGCGCAAGGTGGTGCTCTCGCGTTGCGCCCACAGGTAGTTGGCGGCGATGGAGTACGTGGTGACGGCCACGAACACGGCGACCAGCAGGGCGCCCAGGCCGAAGGTGAGGGACACGCGCTGGCGAAGCCCCAGCCGCGACAGGGTCGGCTTCATGGTGCGAGCTTGTAGCCGAGACCCCTCACGGTCGCAACGTGTCGCGGCGAGGACGGGTCCTCCTCGATCTTGGCGCGCAGGCGGCTCACGTGCACGTCCACGAGCCGGGTGTCCCCGAGGTAGTCGTAGCCCCAGACGTGCTGGAGCAGCTGCTGTCGGCTCACCACCTCGCCGATCCTCTCGCCGAGCGTGTCGAGCAGGCGGAACTCCGTGACCGTCAGCTGGACCGGAACGCCGCCCTGCAGGACCACCGCCTCGTGCGGCCGGATCTCGAGCGAGCCGCTGGTGATGCTGTTCGCGTGCATCCGTTGGCCCCCGGTGCGGCGAAGGAGCGCCCTGATGCGTGCCGAGATCTCCTTGGCGACCACCGGCTTGACGACGTAGTCGTCAGCACCGGCCTCCAACCCGGCCACGATGTCGTGGCTGTCGCCCTTGGCCGAGGCCATGATGACCGGCACGTCGGACGTGCGGCGGACCCGCCGGCACACCTCGAAGCCGTCCATGTCGGGCAGCATGAGGTCGAGCACGACCACGTCGACCCGTTGCTCCTGCAGTGTCCTCAGCGCCGTGCCGCCATCGGGCGCCTCCAGGACCTGGTAGCCCTCGTCCCTGAGCGCGATCTGCAGCACGCGCCGGATGCGGGCGTCGTCCTCGACGAGGAGCACCCGTGTTCCCGTCCCGTTCATCTGGTCGTCCGTCCGATCGGCTGAAGAGGAAGGCTACTCGTGGGTCGCTCGACCCCGGCGGGGTGTCAGGGCGCGAGGCCGAGCTCCTCGGCGGTCATCGGCTTGCCTCCGGGCAGGCCGAGGTCGGCACGGTCGCCGATGCTGACGGTCCCGTCGGTGGCGATGTCGATCTCCGCGTAGCCGGTCTGCAGGCCGGACTCCGTGTCGACGTACTGGAGCTGCACGCTCAGCGTCTTCAGGGGCACCGAGAACGGTGTGGAGAAGCGGTTGAACGTGGGGGTCTCCTCGACTCCGCCGGAGGTCCCGAGCTGGCTGACGACGGTCCAGGTGATCTCGTCCGCGTCGGTGTTCCACACCACCCGTGGCTCGAAGGCGTCATGCAGGTGGCCGATGTTGATGGACCCGGGTGGCAGGTCGGGGATGTCGTCGTCCCACGGGGTGGTCTCGCGTCCCGCGCCGGCCCGCAGGGTCTCGAGACTGTCGACGCCGATGTAGCCGTTCGCCGACCTTGGCTGGTGGAACAGCACGATCGTGGGCTCCTCGGGGTCGACGTCGCGGCGCAGCGACGCGCCGAGCTCGGTCTCGGTGATCCCGGTGTCGTTGACGATCGACCCGCCGAAGAGCGTCTTGAACGCCGGGTCGTTCGCGGCCACGACGCGCAGGCCCTCGATGTCGACGGCCTCGAAGTCGGGCACCACGACGTCGTTGTCCTTGAGCTGCTGGACCGTCGCCTCGGTGTCGTGGTCGCCCTTGACCGCCACCAGGGGGATGCCCGGGCTGGCGGTGGCCTCTCCGCGCACGAAGCCCTGCTCCGCCACGGTGCCGTTGGACGAGATGTCGCCCGAGATCGTGCGCAGCGCCACGGTGTCCTCGCCGAGGTACTGCTCCAGGAGCGGGTACATCGCCCTGCGGACCCGCGTGCCGACCAGGCTGCCCTGCGGGTCGGCCTCGGCGATGACGATGCGCTCCCCGTCTCGGGCCGCCAGATCGGCGGCGTGGAGCGGCAGCTGGGCCCTGAGGGAGGCGTCGGTGTCGTCGGCGTAGGCGCGGGCGCGCTGCTCGATCCGCTCGGTGTTCTTCTCGATGAACGGCTGGACCTGTCGGGCGATCTCGAGGGTCCCCGGGTCGCTGAAGCTGAGCTCGCTGAAGCCGGGCATCGGCAGCGCCCTCTCGATCGTGGCGTTGCCCTCCCAGTTGCCGAACAGGTGGACGGCGGTCCCGGTCGAGACGGCCAGCCCGGCGCCCACCGCCAGCAGGCCCAGCCCGATCCGGTGGCCCCGCGACCCGATGGCCGCCGGGACGGGGGCCTGCGCCCGGAACACGACCGTGAGGAGCGCCCCGCCGATGAGTCCCACCCACAGCTCGATCAGGGCGAAGTCGTGGAGGAGCTCCGATCGCAGCTTCTGCCCGTAGGCACGGGCCACCGCGCCGGGGTCGTTGATGAACTGGGCGTTGGTCTCCACGAACTGCGGGCTCGCGTACGACGCCAGGGTGCCGTCCGCCTCCGGTGGACCGGTGGCCCGGATCGTGGCCCCCAGGCCGCCGAAGCCGGTCCGCTGCCAGTACAGGCTTCCCAGGATCCCGGTGTCGAGCGTGGAGACGCCGTTGTGGGACAGGGAGACCTCGACGGGCAGGGTCCCGAGGCGATCGGGGAACCCCACCCCCGCGACGGCCTGCTCGGCGGCCAGCGGCGTGGCGAGGACGGCAGCGAGCACCGCGTAGAGCGCCCACGCGCGCAGGACGTGGCCGAGGCGTCGGGCGGCACCAGTCACGCCCACACAGTACGCGCCGACCTGGCTGCCCCCGCGGGTCCCCGCCTCGTCGTCACGGGCTCGCCGGCGGTGCGACGGACCCGCGGTTGCGCAGCGGCATCGCGACGAGCTGGGTCCCGGCGGGACCTCCGGCCAACAGGGTCTCGATGGCCAGGGCGCCCATCTCGTACAGGGGGAGCGCCACGCTGGTCAGGGCCGGGCGCACCCAGGTGGCGAGGTCCGAGTCGTCGAAGGAGATGACGGAGACGTCGTCGGGGATGCGCAGCCCCGCGTCGGCCAGTGCCTGGTAGACGCCGAACGCGATGCGGTCGTTGAGGCAGATCAGGGCGGCCGGCCGCTCGCCCCCTGCGAGGAGGCCCGACATCGCGTCGTACGCCGACTCGGGCCACCAGGCGCAGCTGACGTGCCCGGCGAGCGTCACCTGCGCCGCAGCCAGTCCGGCCTCGATGCCGGCCAGTCGTTGCCGGGCGGGGACGACATGGGCCGGGGTCTCGCCCACCAGGTGGATGCGCTCACCGTGGCCGGCGGCGCACAGCGCCGCGACGGCGGTGCGACCACCGGCCACCTCGTCCGGGACGACCGCAGGCGTCGACTCCCCGGCGCGGCAGTTGAGCAGGACGACGGGTTGGCCCTGCATGATGCGGGGCAGGGCAACGGTGCTGTGGGAGCTCGTGGCGTAGACGAACCCCTCGACCTGGTGACCGATCAGCTCCTCGATCAGGGTCGTCTCGAGGGCCCGGCTCCCCTCGGTCTCGGACAGGAGCAGTCGGTGGTGGCGGTGCACGGCCGCTGCCAGGCTGCCGCGGATCATCTCGCCGCCGTAGTGGTCGGTCGCGATCGTGTCGGTCACCAGCCCGATGGTCCCGCTGACCTGGGTGCGGAGGCTGCGGGCGGTCAGGTTGGGCCGGTAGGCCAGCTCGCGGGCGGTCCGAAGGACCCGGTGACGGGTGCTCTCGGAGATGCGCATGTCGCGGCCCCCGAGGACGAACGAGGCGGTGGTGACAGAGACCCCGGCGTGCTCGGCGACGTCACGCAGGCGGACTCGTCGTACCGGCTCGCTCATCGTGGCACCTTCCTGACCCGGGTGGCGCGTCGGCCGGTCCGGCGCCGCGCGCGCGGGTGTGGACGACGCACCGGAGGACGGGTTGACGTGACGTGAGTCACACGGGCATTATGCCTGCTAATTCGATTTAGCACATCCGCTCGGCGGGGAGGACCCAAGATGCGACACAAGCTTCGGAGCCACACGATCGGGGTGGGGCTGGCGGCGCTGGCCCTGCTCGCGGCCGGCTGCGGCGGCAGCAGCAGCGACGACGGCGGCGGCAGCGCCGACCCGGGCGGTGGCGACCAGTCCGCAGGCGATCTCCTCATCTGGGTCGGCACCGGCCCCGGAGGTGAGGCCACCACGGACATCGGCGCCTCCTTCGGTGAGGAGAACGGCGTCGACGTCACCGTCGAGGTCGTGCCCGGCGACAAGCTCCAGGCCCAGTTCGTCACCGCCTCGCAGGCGGGCGACCCGCCCGACGTCGTGATGGGCGCCCACGACTGGATCGGCAACCTGGTGCAGAACGGCACCATCGACCCGATCCAGATCCCCGAGGCGACCGCCAGCACCCTGCAGCCGCTCGCCCTGGAGGCGGTCGACTTCAACGGCCAGACCTACGGCATGCCGTACACCATGAACAACATCGTGCTGTTCCGGAACACCGACCTGGCCCCCGACGCCCCCACCACGGTCGAGGACATGGTCGCGACCGGTCAGGACCTGGTGAAGCAGGGCAAGGCCGAGGTCCCCCTGGCATGGCCGGTCAGCGACACGGGCAACCCCTACTACATCAACCCGCTCTACACCTCCGGTGGCGGCTACATGTTCGGCCAGACCGACGACGGGACGTTCGACCCCAGTGACCTCGGGGTCTCGACCGCCGGCGCCGTGGACGCCTACAAGCGGATCTCGGCGCTCGGCGAGAAGGGATCGGGTGCGCTGAAGCGGTCCATCAACACCGACAACGCCATCACCTTGTTCACCTCCGGCAAGTCGCCCTACCTCGTCGAGGGACCGTGGCAGCTGACCACGCTGGCCAAGAGCGACATCAAGTACGAGGCCTCGGCGATCCCCGGCTTCGAGGGTGCGGGCAAGGCACAGCCGTTCATCACCGTCGATGCCGCCTACGTCGCGAGCGGTGGCAAGAACAAGACGCTCGCCCAGGAGTTCGTGACGAACTACTGGTCGCGTCCCGACATCGGTGAGCTCCTGTTCAACGCGACGCTGAACGTGCCCGCGAACACCGAGACGCTGGCCGCCATCGAGGGAGACAACCCGCTCGTGGCCGCGGTGTCGGCAGCGGGCGCGGAGAACGGCCAGATCATGCCGAGCATCCCGCAGATGGCAGCCGTGTGGGACCCGATGGGCAAGGCCGAGGCGGCCGTCATCGGTGGCGCCGACCCGACCAGCTCGATCAAGTCGGCTGCCAAGAGCATCGAGGAAGCGATCAAGTAGTCGCGGTCGACGACCACGTCATCCTCCGGTGCGGGACCACGCTCCCGCACCGGAGGTGCTCGAACCGCACATGCCACCAGGCCTTCGGCAGCTGACCCATCGGCGAGGAGATAGACCGTGTCGCATGCCTCCGAGACCCGCTCGGACAACACGTCGGGACCCCGGTTCGGACTGGGAGCCGACGGGACCAGCTCGCCGCTGGGCCTGATGGTGAAGATCGCCGGCCTGGCCCTCGTCGCCGCCATCGCGGTGTGGGCCGCGCTGCCGCTCATCGAGGGCGAGAACTGGCTGGGCATGGTCGTGCTGGTGCTCGTCACCGGGCTCGCGTTCTACGTCTACCTCTCGCCCCGGCCGGTGCCGTTGAAGTACCTCCTCCCGGGCACCCTGTTCCTGATCGCCTTCCAGGTCCTCCCGGTCGTCTACACGGTGTCCACCGCGTTCACGAACTTCGGGGACGGCCACCGGGGCAGCAAGGAGCAGGCGATCACCGCGATCGAGGGCGCCTCCGTCAAGCAGGTGCCGGACTCGGCGATCTACATCCTCACCATGGCCACCGACGGCGACCCGGCGACCGGCGACATCGTCTTCCTGCTCGCCGACCCCGCCTCCGGCGACCACTTCGTCGGCTCGGCCGATGGGCTCGAGGACCTCACCGAGGGCTTCGAGCCCGACAGCGGCAAGATCGCGAGCGCCGAGGGCTACACCGTGCTGACGGTCCCTCAGATCAACGCCCGCCAGGCCGACATCGCGGCCTTCAGCGTCCCGACCGAGGACGGCGCCATCAAGAGCCAAGGTCTCTCCTCGGCGTTCGAGGGGGCCCCTCAGCAGGCGTACGACGCGGAGTGTGACTGCATCACCGACGCCGCCGGCACGCAGACCTGGGAGGCCGATGACGACGAGGGCTCCTTCGTCAGCCAGGACGGCCAGGAGCTCGCCCAGGGCTGGAAGGTGGGCGTCGGCTTCGACAACTTCACCCGGGTGCTGACCAACGAGACGATCCGCGGCTCGTTCCTGCGGATCGTGGTGTGGAACTTCGCCTTCGCGATCGGGACCGTCGTGATCACCTTCGCCCTCGGCCTGGTGGTCGCGGTCGCCCTGAACAACCCGCTGATGCGTGGCAAGAAGATCTACCGCTCCCTGATCATCCTCCCGTACGCCATGCCGACGGTGGCGATGTACCTCGTATGGCGCGACATGTTCAACACCGACTTCGGGCTCATCAACCGGCTGCTCGGCACCGACATCAACTGGTTCGGCACCACGGCCAGCTCGATGTTCGCGGTGCTGCTCATCCAGCTGTGGCTCGGCTACAACTACATGTTCCTGGTGATCACCGGAGCCCTGCAGTCGATCCCGTCCGACCTGGTCGAGGCGGCCGGTGTCGACGGCGCGAAGCCGTTCTACGCCTTCCGGACGATCACGTTCCCGTTGCTGCTGGTGGCCCTCGCCCCGCTCCTGATCGCGTCCTTCGCGTTCAACTTCAACAACTTCACCGGCATCTTCCTCACCAGCCAGGGCGGACCGTTCCCACCGGACAACCCGTCGGCGGGCAGCACCGACCTCCTCATCACCTACACCTACCGGCTCGCCTTCGGCGGATCCGGTGCCGACTACGGCTTCGCCGCGGCGATCTCGGTCTTCATCTTCCTCATCGTCGCGACGGTCTCGATCATCAGCTTCCGTCGTACCCAAGCACTCGAGGAGATCAACTGATGGCGCTCACCGACCTGAGGACGCCGGCGGCCGCCACGGCCGGGGACCCGACCGACCCGCCGGAGGTCGTCCGCCTGGGCTCGGCGAGGGGCGGCTGGTTCCGTCGGGTCGGCTGGAGTCACCTGGTCGGGATCCTGGCCCTCGCGTTCTCGCTGTTCCCGATCCTGTTCGTGCTCTCCGCGTCCTTCAACCCGTTGGGCACGCTGAGCTCGTCCGAGCTGATCCCCACCACGTTCAGCCTCTCGAACTACCGGGACCTGTTCGCAGGCTCGTTCCCACGGTGGTTCCTCAACAGCCTGGTCCTGGCCGGGCTCTCCGCGGGTCTCTCGATGTTCATCTCCGCATGCGCGGCCTACGCGTTCTCGCGGTTCCGGTTCGTCGGTCGCAGGCCGGGGCTGCTGGGGCTGCTGCTGGTGCAGATGTTCCCGCAGTTCCTCGCGATCGTGGCGCTCTACCTGATGTTCGCCAACATCACCGAGCTGTGGCCGGCGGTCGGCTTCAACACCACGTGGGGACTGCTGATCCTCTACCTGGGTGGGGCGCTCGGCGTGAACACCTGGCTGATGAAGGGCTTCTTCGACACCATCCCGAAGGACCTCGACGAGTCGGCCAAGGTCGACGGCGCCACCCACGTGCAGGTCTTCTTCGGCATCATCCTGCCGCTCGTGGCGCCGATCCTCGCGGTCACCGGGCTGCTCGGCTTCATCGGTGCGATCAACGAGTTCCTCATCGCGAGCATCTTCCTGACCGACGACAGCAGCAAGACCGCGGCCGTCGGGCTCTACGGCCTGGTGGCCGACCCGCTCCAGAAGAACGCCAACTTCGGCCTGTTCGCGGCCGGGGCGATCGTGCTGGCGGTGCCGGTCGTCGGACTGTTCCTGTACCTGCAACGCTACATCGTCGGTGGTCTCACCGCCGGCGCCGTGAAGGGATGACGCAGCCATGGCCGGAGTAGTCCTCGACAAGGTCAACAAGCACTACGACAACGGCTTCCACGCCGTTCGCGACCTCAGCATCGACATCGAGGACGGCGAGTTCATCGTCCTCGTGGGTCCGTCGGGCTGCGGCAAGTCCACCGCGCTCCGGATGGTCGCCGGCCTGGAGGACATCAGCAGCGGCACCCTGAGCATCGGGGACCGGGTGGTCAACACGCTGTCCTCCCGCGAGCGCGACATCGCGATGGTGTTCCAGTCCTACGCCCTCTATCCGCACATGACCGTGGCCGACAACATCGCCTACGGCCTGAAGATCCGTCGCATGGACAAGGCGGAGATCGAGAAGCGCGTGAAGAGGGCCGGCGACATGCTCGAGCTCGGGCCGCTGCTGGACCGCAAGCCCAAGCAGCTCTCCGGTGGCCAGCGTCAGCGGGTGGCGATGGGGCGGGCCATCGTGCGCGAGCCCCAGGTCTTCTTGATGGACGAGCCGCTCTCCAACCTCGACGCCAAGCTCCGCGTGCAGATGCGCGCCGAGATCGCCCAGGTGCAGCGCGACCTCAACGTCACCACGATCTACGTCACCCACGACCAGACCGAGGCCATGACGATGGGTGACCGGGTCGCTCTGATGAAGGCCGGGGTGCTGCAGCAGCTCGGCAGCCCGCAGCACCTCTACGACCACCCGGACAACATCTTCGTCGCCGGCTTCATCGGGTCGCCGCCCATGAACATGGCCGTGGCCACTCTCGGACGAGTGGGGGAGGACCTGGCCCTGACGCTCGGGGGAGCCACCTTGACCCTGCCGAGCAGCACGGTCGGCGAGCGTCCGGCGCTCGAGAAGTACGTCGGGCGCGAGCTCGCCGTGGGTGTGCGCAGCGAGGACATGGAGGACGCCGCCCTGGCTCGGGGAGACGTCGCCGCGGACGCCCGGGTGCGCGCCACCGTCAGCCTGACCGAGGCGCTGGGGTCGGAGATCGTCGTCCACTTCCCCGTGCAGGCACCGCGCGTGGTCACCGAGGACACCGTGGCGCTGGAGCAGGACGCCGGGATCGGCGACGTACCCGTGGCCCACCAGCGCAACACCTGGGTCGCGTCGTTCAGCCCACGGTCGCGGGTGCGGCCCGGCGACGAGGTCGAGATCGCGGTCGACGTCGAGCGGCTGCACTTCTTCGACCCCGAGTCCGGCCTGGCGATCCGCGACTGAGCAGGGACGACGGAGGTGGGCGACACCGTGACCGGGAAGTCGGACGATCGTCATGTGCCCCGACCGGACGTGGAGCTGAGTCACCCCGCCTGGTCGCGCGACGCGGTCATCCACCAGCTCAGCCAACGTCAGCTGACCCCCGAGGGCACCTTCCGCGCGGCCGAGCGACACCTGCCCCGGATCCGCGACCTCGGTGTGGACATCGTCTGGCTGATGCCGGTCAACCCATCGGTGAGCTGAACCGCAAGGGCTCGCTGGGCAGCCCGTACGCCGCACACGACCTCGGCCTGCACGTGATCCTGGACTGGGTGGCCAACCACACCGCGTGGGACAACTCGCTCGTCAGGTCGCACCCCGAGTGGTATGCGCGGGACTGGAAGGGTGACTTCCGGCCCACCCCGTGGTGGCGACTGGGACGACATCATCGACCTCGACTACAGCCGGCAGGCGCTGCGTGAGTACATGGCCGGCGCGATGTGCTTCTGGGAGCAGGCGCGTCGCGACCTGGAGGAGATCGAGCCGGTCTTCATGCTGGCGGAGTGGGAGGCGCGCGACCTGCATCGGCGGGCGTTCGACGCGACGTACGCGTGGTCCTGGAACTCGGCCCTGCACGACATCGCGAGCGGCCGGAGCGCCCTCGATCCGCTGCGCGTCTTCATCGCCTGGAACGCGGTCTCGTGGCCGCGAGACTCGATGCGGATGACGTTCGTCAGCAACCACGACAAGAACGCGTGGGAGGGCACCGAGTTCGAGCAGTTCGGCGAGGCCCTCCGGGCCGAGATCGTGCTGTCGGTCGTGGGCGAGGGCATCCCGCTCCATCTACAGCGGACAGGAGGCGGGCAGCGACCGCCGGCTGCTCTTCTTCCACAAGGACGTGATCGAGTGGCGCGACCACGAGCTCGGTGAGCTCTACCAACGGTTGTCCGCGCTCAAGAAGTCCCACCGTGCGCTCTGGAACGGCGCCTGGGGTGCGCCGATGGTGCGGGTGACCAACGACGCCGAGGCGCACGTGCTGAGCTTCGTCCGGCGCTCACCCTCGGGTGAGGGCGTCGACGCGATCACCGACCAGCCGTGCCGGATGGAGCCGGGGACCCGGCTCGCGCTGCCCGCCTGGGGATGGGTCGTCCGGACGTCGCCCGGCCACGGCAGCTGATGCGGCAACCGCGTGCTGCGACTCGATGACCGCTGGGTGTGGGACAGCTGGATCGCCGACGACGGCGGCACCTACCACCTGTTCTACCTCCAGGCGCCCCGGTCGATCGGAGACCCGGCGCTCCGGCACACCAACGCCACGATCGGCCACGCGAGCTCCCCGGACCTGGTCACGTGGACCGTCCACGAGGACGCACTCGGGCCTGGCCCGGCGGGCGCCTGGGACGACCACTGCACCTGGCCGCTCTCGGGCGACTCGCCTCTCGGACCCTGGGACGTCGACTCGGCCCAGCCGTTCACCGGGGGTGCCGCTCGGTGCTCCCTGCGCACCGACGCCGACCTCGATGAGGTGGCAGACTCGGACGATGAAAGCCATGGAGGTCGTCACCAATCTGCACACCGACGACGTCGAGGGGGCGCGGGAGTTCTTCAGGTTCCTCGGGCTGACCGAAGACGTGATGAACCAGGGATGGGTGGCCAGGTTCGCCTCCGCGGACTCAGGCGCGTGCGTCCAGGTCGTGACGCGGGACGCGACGGCGCCTGAAGACTCCGTCTTGACCATCAAGGTGGATGACGTCGACGCCGCGTACGTGGAGGCACGACAGCGCGGCTACGAGATCGTGCACCCGATCACCGACGAGCCGTGGGGGATTCGTCGATTCTTCGTCCGGAGCCCCGATGGTCAGGTGATCAATGTTGCCCAGCATCGCGCATGACCAGATGGCCGCGCGGAAGCTGCCGTGCGACGCTCGTTCGTGCGTCGGCTGACTGCTCCCTGACGACGGTCACCGCCAGGTGCGCTGCGGACGGTCAACGAAGGGAGACCCCGACCTCCTCGGCAACGGCCTCGACCATCTCGGTGAGGGTGGCCGTGCGCTCAGGCATGGAGTGTCGATAGTTCGCGATGGTCAGCAGTCCCGGCCCGACGAACGCCCATGCCCGCGCCCGCAGCCAGGTCGCCTCGTCGGCCTCGGCCTCCGAGCGGAGCACCTCGCGTGCCGGCTCGTCGAACATGCTCCAGGCGTAGAGGAGGTCGACGGAGCGTTCGCCGACGCTCACACCACCGAAGTCGACGACGCCGGCGAGGTCGCCGTCCGGGTCAGTCAGCAGGTTCTCGGCCGAGAGGTCGGTATGGACCCAGCAAGGCAGGTTGGACGCAGGCGGGACGTCGCGGATCCGCCGCCAGGCCTCTGTGACCTGACGTGGGTCAAACAGGTCCTGCAGGTGATCGGCTGCGTCGCGAGCCCATCCATCGATCACGTCGGTCACTGGTGCGCCGGCCCGGTACCCCCACTGCTCCGAACCGGGGTCGACGCCGAATATGTCCACCCGGTGCAGCTGACGCATGAACCGACCCAGGCCGACTGCCAGGCGAGCCTGCGCAGGTGGATCCAACCTCTTGGGTGTCTCGCCTGCGACCCAGGTCACGACTGTCCAGGGCCGCGCGAACACAGCAGATGGCTCGGCGAGGAACCGCACCTCGGGCACGGGGACTGACAGATGGGGTGCGAGGCGGGGAAGCCATCGTGCCTCGGTGAGCAGGTCGGCACTGTACGAGTCCGAGCGGGGGAGGCGGACGGCGTACTCGTCCCCGACGCGGAAGACGAAGTTGCTGCTACCCTCGGCGCTGCTGGGCCGAACGGCCTCTCCCGCCAGAGCCGGGAACTGCTCGCGCAGCAGCCGCACCACCAGACCCACATCGGGGGTCATCTCGTCGCCATCGTGCTCCACGGGGATCATCGTTGATGACGCCGGCCATCGGCTCAACCGCTTATCGACTCGTGCTGAGGTCGCACCACGTGCCGCGCACCTGCCGCCCATATCCGGACGCAAAGCGTCCAGATGCGGTACTAGCCTGCGGGGATGTCGATCACCTGGTCGCAGGCCCTCGCCTGGCGGATGCAGCGACACCTGCTCGAGCCCTTCGGGGATGTGTCGGCCGCGGACGTGGTGGGGCGCCTCGGGGCGGTGCTGGCGACCGACCAGCGCGTGGCCGAACTGGCGATCGCGGCACGCCAGGCCCGACCGCGGTACGGCGAGCTCGAGAAGGCCCTCGCGGACGGCAGCGTCATCAAGGTCTTCGCCTTCCGAGGCGCGATGCACCTGCTCGCACCCGAGGACGCCGGGGCCTACCTCGCGCTGCGATCTGCCGGCCGGCAGTGGGAGCTCCCGAGCTGGCAGGAGCACTACCAACTGAAGCCCGGAGACTGGCCCGCGTTCCGCGAGGCGGTCCGCCAAGCGCTCGCTGGCGGGCCGCTGACCATTGCGGAGCTCGGCGCGGCAGTGACGCGCAAGACGGCGTACCGACACCTTCGCTCAACCTTCGATGACGGCGCCTGGACGCTGATCAAGCCACTCACCTGGCAGGGCGACATCAGCTTCGGACCGCCGAGAGAGGGGCGCCCCACCTTCCAACGCCTTGCCGACAACCCGCGATGGGCCGGGGTCTGGGATCTCGACCGGGCGGGGCCACACGCGATCAAGTCGTACCTGCGCAGCTACGGTCCGGCAACTCACGACAACATCCACTACTGGCTGGGCGCGGGGTTGAGTGCCGGCCGCAAGCGCCTGCGCGACTGGCTGGCGCAGATGAGCGGCCAGCTGACGGCGGTCGACGTCGAGGGCGAGACCGCCTATGTGCTGAACGAGGACGTCGACGCGCTGATGGCGGCGCGAGCAACGAGGGCCGTACGGCTCCTGCCAGGTCACGACCAGTGGGTCATGGGGCCGGGCACCAAGGACGAGAACGTCGTGCCGCTGGCGCATCGGGGCCTCGTCACGAGCAAGGCGAATCTGGTCGTGGCAGGGGGCGTCGTGAGCGGCACGTGGTCGGCGCGGGGCAGCGAGGTCTCGGTGGCGTGGTTCGAGGAGCAGGGCACGGCTCCCCGCACGGCTGTGAGTGCACAGGTCGACAGACTCGCTACCTTCCTCGGTCGGCCGTTGACGCTGACACTGGCGTGAGGTCCAGGCTGAGTGTGCCGATGCTCGACCGGGTGCCCGTTCGTGGACGTTGATCGTTGCGCGGACGTCGCTGAGTCCGCTCCTGGCGGAAGGGCAGGATGACGCCATGACGCAGCGACAATTGGTGAGCTCCGGCGCCATGTGGGAGCCGGTGGTCGGGTACTCCCGGGCGGTGCGCGTGGGCCAGTGGATATCGGTGGCAGGCACCACGGCAGCCGCGGACGGCGGTGGCGCTGTCGGCGGTGACGATGTCGGCGCACAGGCGCGAGAGGCGCTGCGTCGCGTCGTGGCCGCTTTGCAGGAAGTCGGCGCTGGGCCCGAGCACGTCGTTCGTACCCGCATGTTCGTGACCGACATCAGCCGCTGGGAGGAGGTCGGTCGAGCGCACGGGGAGGTGTTCGGGGAGGTCCGTCCTGCCACGTCGATGGTGGAGGTGAGTCGGCTGATCGACGCGGCGCTGCTCGTCGAGATCGAGGCCGACGCCGTCGTCCCTTAGATGATCGGCCTACGGCGATGGTCGAGGTGGGTCAGGTGGTGCCGATCCGGCACCTGCGCAGTCCGCGGGCTCAGGACAGATCTTCTGCGGAACGTGAGCGTGGTGTCGGTGCGCGTACGCTGGCGCAGCCCGCAAGTGAAAGGGGTCCGTCATGGTTGAGGTCCTGTTGATTGCGGCCGTGATCTTCGGTTATGCGCTGGTGTCCGAGCGCCTTGCGATGTCTCCCACCACGGGTCCGATGGTCTTCACCTCGTTCGGGCTACTCGTCGGGGGTGAGGGTCTCGGCTGGTTCGACCTGTCGCTCGAGAACGAGGGAGTCACTGTCCTGGTCGAGGCGACACTGGTGCTGGTGCTGTTCACCGATGCCATCCGCATCGACCTGCGCACGCTGCGTCGAGAGGCCTGGCTACCGACGCGCCTGCTCGCCATCGGGCTACCCCTGACACTCGTGATGGGCGCAGGTGCGGCGATGGTGGTGTTTCCCGCATTCACCCTCGCCGAAGCGGCACTTCTTGCCGCCGCACTGGCGCCGACCGACGCCGCTCTGGGACAGGCCGTGGTCAGCGACCGGCGCCTCCCGGTCAGGTTGCGGCAGGGGCTCAACGTCGAGAGCGGCCTCAATGACGGCATCATCGTCCCCGTCGTCACGGTGTGCCTCGCGCTGGCAGGAGCCGAGGCCGGTGGGCTGGACGTGTGGGGAGGCTTCATCTCCCGACAGATCGGCTTCGGCCTGCTCGTCGGGGTCGGTTTCGCCCTGGTCGGTGGGTGGGTGCTGCAGCGGCGAGCCCTGGCAGGTCGCGTCGAAGGCGTCTACCGTCAACTCGCGACCATTGCGATCGCAGTCGCCGCCTACGCAGGAGCCGAGGTCGCCGGGGGAAATGGCTTCATCGCAGCCTTCACCGCCGGGTTGACGTTCGGGTACGTCGCCCGGGACCAATGCCACGGCATCCAGGACTTCACTCAGGACGAGGGAGAGCTGCTCACCGCGATCACGTTCACCGCCTTCGGTGCGGTCTTCGCGGGACCGGCACTGGCCGACCTCAGTTGGAACGTCGTGCTCTACGCGGTGCTGAGTCTGACCGTGGTCAGGATCGTCCCGGTCCTGATCGCCCTGTCGAGGTCGCGCACCCTCTTCGAGACCCGCCTGTTCGCCGGCTGGTTCGGGCCGCGCGGCCTGGCATCGATTCTGTTCGCACTCCTCATCTTGGAGGAACTCGACAGCCCGCACGTCGAGGTCATCTTCACCACCGCAACCGTGACGATTCTGCTAAGCGTCTACGCCCACGGCCTGACGGCAAGCCCGTGGAGCGGCAGGCTCGCCCGACGTCTCGACAACGCACCCCACGACCAGCCCGAGATGGCACCGACCTCCGAACTCCCGACCCGATGGGCCAAGCCCCCACAGTCCGACTGAGATGGCGGTGGTCCTTCGCCAAGCACCCCTGGCGGCGCCAGCAGACATTCCTCAGATTGTCCTTCGAGCCCCCAAGTCCCTCGACCAGTCTGCTGTCGAGCGGTACCGGCGGCGTCGACGTCCGCGATAAGACCTGGCGAAGCCGTGCGAGCGTCTCGTTGGTGCTGGCGCCGCCTTCGTGTTCGACACCTCGTGCGTTCTGGCGATCGCAGTCGAAGCGGACCTGACGATGTCAGGCACGATCCCGAGTCGGGCCCACCAGGATGGCGAACCTAGACCCGCACTCATCGCACTCACCGCTCCCGCGCGCGCCTGGGTGGGCGGTGAGTGGGGGTCGGTTGTGGATGGTGGGAGCGACCCTCACTCACCGCTGTCGCGTGCGCGCCGGGCAGCGGTGAGTGGGGGTCGGTTGTGGAGGGGGAGAGCGACCCTCACTCACCGCTGCAGCGGGCCGACCCGGGCGGCGGTGACTGGGGGTCGGTTGGCCGGCCCGAGAGCGACCCTCACTCACCGCCGCAGCGGGCCGCCCCGAGCCCGCCCCTGGCGGCGGTGACCTGGGGTCGGTTGGGCGGCGTGAGAGCGACCCTCACTCACCGCCGCAGCGGGCTGACCCGGCCCGCCCCTGGCGGCGGTGACCTGGGGTCGGTTGGCCGACCCGAGAGCGACCCTCACTCACCGCCGCAGCGGGCCGCCCCGAGCCCGCCCCTGGCGGCGGTGACCTGGAGTCGGTCGTGCGGCCAAAGAGCGACCCGTTCTCACCGCCCGAGAAGCGATCCACCGGCTAATCGGTGGCATCCCGACCCCGCGGGGCCGATGATGTGGCCGTGACCATCTCAGACGCGGATGAGCCCGTCCCCACGCGATGGACGGAGGCGACCGTGTTCGCGGACATGTGGGTCGATCCGGACGACGACCCGCGTGAAGCCGGGGCCGGGGCGGTCGACGAGCGTGGGGTCCTGCTCGACTACCTGCGCCAGTACCGGCTCACCCTGGAGATGAAGTGCGCGGGGCTGAGTGACGAGCAGTTCGCCCGGCGATCCGTACCCCCGTCCACCATGTCCCTGCTCGGGCTGGTGCGGCACATGGCCGAGGAGGAGCGACACCTGCGTCGTGTCATGACCGCCGAGGACACTCCGAGGCTCTACTGCACCGACCAGGACCGTGACGGTGACTGGAACGGCGCGTCCGGCGAGAGGGCAGTCGTGGAGGACGCCTGGCGGCAGTGGCGGGCGGAGATGGAGCTCACCGACCAGTACCTCGCCGGAGTCTCCGACCTCACCGCTCGGAACGCCGGAGTCTCCGACCTCGGGCCCGACGGCGCGGACCTCAATCTCCGCGACATCCTGGTGGCTCAGATCGCGGAGTACGCGCGGCACTGCGGGCACGCTGACCTCCTGCGCGAGCGCGTCGACGGTCGAGTCGGCCAGTAGGCGACACCTGCCGAGCCCGAGAACAGCAGCAGTGGAAGGCCGCTCCACGGCTCGGCGATCACACGACGCTCACCCGGCGTCGCCGGGTTGCTCTCGTACGTCGACAACGCCGGTGGTCGGCGGCAAAGCGGCGACCAGGCGCGAGAGGAGGCCGACAAGCACGACGTACTCCTCTTTCGACAGGGCGGCGGCCACCTGCCCCCTGACACCGTCGACCAAGGGAGCCAACCCGGCGTGCTGGTCGGATCCCACCTGAGTGAGCCGCAGCGAGTCTGCTGTGTCGTCGATCCATCCGCGTGAGCCCAGCTCGTCGATGACCCGGCCGACGACATCGGGTGGGTCGAACGAGGTCAGAGCTTCGACGAGCTCGGCTCGGGGAGTCGGCCCTCGACCCAACGAGGCGAGCACCTGCCAACCCCGGCGATCGACGCCCTTGCCCTCGAGCGCGGCATCGAAGGCGGCATCGAGTCGGGCATCGGCCTCCTTCAGCCACCACCCGATCGGCCGTGCCAAAGGCTGCTCACTCATCGCTCCTCCATATCCCACGACATCCCCGAGCAGCGTACGAGAATGCGTCGGGCCCCGCGGTGCTGGTCGGTGTCTGCTCGACAGGCGTGGGCGCGAGTGTGAGGGTTGGCCGGTGTCTGACCTGCACTTCTCCGAGCCGCGGCTGGCTCGTCTGTACGACGCCTTCGATGCGGACCGCCCGGACCTGGATCACTACGTCCGGTGGACGGCCGAGCTGGGTGGGCATCGAGTGCTCGACATCGGCTGCGGCACCGGCGTCCTCGCTCTCCTGTTGGCAGACCGCGGGGTGAGGGTCATCGGTGTCGACCCGGCGGCCGCATCGCTGGACGTCGCGCGGGGCAAGCCTGGATCGGATCGGGTCACCTGGGTGGAGGCCGAAGTTGGCAGTCTGCCGATCACCGAGGACGTCGACGTGGCGGTGATGAGCGGCAACGTCGCCCAGGTGTTCCTCGATGACCAGGAGTGGTCGACGGTGCTGCGGCGTACCGCCGCGGTGCTGGGGACCGGCGGTCATCTGGTCTTCGAGACCCGGGACCCGGCGCGTCGGGCCTGGGAGGAGTGGACTCCGGACCTGACTCGCCGGCGTATCGAGGACCCGGTCGAGGGTGTCGTGGAGTCGTGGCAGCAGGTGACCGAGGTCGACCTGCCGTTCGTCGTCTTCGAGAACCGATTCCGGTTCGCCGACGGGCAGCAGGTAGCCAGCGTCTCCCGGCTGAGGTTCCGCACCCGGGAGGAGATCGAGCAGTCGCTGGCCGATGCGTGGCTGGATCTCGTCGAGGTGCGAGAGGCGCCGGACCGGCCGGGCCGCGAGCTCGTGTTCATCGCTCGCAAGCCGTACGACGCGCGCGACGCCCAGGACCGCGCGTGGCGCGACCTCGCCCGTATCGACGCCGACCTGGAGGCAGGGCGGATCGACGAGGACGCCTGGCACGTCAGGGTGCTGGGCCTGCTCGAGCCCGCCTACCTGTCCGCGAGCACCCCGCATGCCCAGTCGGGCAAGGGTGGGGACTACGCCGGTTGGGAGCATGCCCGGCGACTCCTCTGCGACGCGATCGACCGCGACGGGACGTTCCTCGACATCGGGTGCGCCAACGGACTGCTGATGGAGGACGTCCAGCGATGGTCCGCTGCCGATGGCCGTGCGGTCGAGCCGCACGGGGTCGACATCAGCGACCGGCTCACCGACCTGGCCCGCCGGCGATGCCCGCAGTGGGCCGACCGCATCCACACCGCGAACGCGCACGGCTGGAGACCGCCACGCCGTTACGACTTCGTACGCACCGGCCTCGACTACGTCCCCCGTCGCTCACGTACGGCGTACCTGCGGCACCTCCTCGACCACGTCGTCGCTCCCGGCGGGCGGCTGATCATCGGTGTCCACAACCTGACCCGGGACGACCCGCTCCTTCAGGACCTCGAGGGTTGGGGCCATCGCGTCGCAGGCGCCAGCCGACGAGCCCACCCCAGTCCGGGGATCGACTACACGGCCCTGTGGATCGACGCTCCCGGTCGACTCCGCCACTGCTAGGCACCGAGCGCACCGAGCGCACCGAGCGCACCGAGCGCACCGAGCGCACCGACGATCCGGGTCCGGTGGGGGTGGGTCGCGATGGAGTGGCGCGATGCCGTGGGAGACGCGCCCTGTGACACCCGACCGCTTCGAGGACTCGCGGGGGTCGTCAATCGCAACCGCCGCGCCGATCACTGCTGGTGCGATATCGGTCCTCGCAGTGGATCACCCGTCGGGACCAGGCTGATGTTCGAACGAGCCGTATTCCTGGTCGTGGGCACCGACCTGAGCGCGTCCCTCCACCAGTTCGACCACAGGTGCCTGCCATGGGGCCCCGACCCGAGGTGCTCTTGCCACAGACATGTCCATACGCTAGCGTATGGCCTGCTTCCATACGGAAGCGTATGGAGGGAAGTCATGGGTACGCCATCGGAGCTCGCTGACCACGCCGCCCGCACGGGTCGTGGCCCGATCTGCACGCACGGTGGGCGCTTCGGCATGACCCGCCGTGGCCAGGCGTTCACCTGCTACGGACTGGCGCTCGGCCTGGCCCTGGCCGTGGCTCTCCTCGGTCCCGACGCAGTCGGGGGCATGCAGATCCTCACCATGCTCACCCCGGCGGTGTCGGTGCTGCTGATGATGCGTTTCGCTACCGACCGACGCGGCCGACGATCGAGCTGGCACGATCTTGGGCTGGGGCGCGCGGGGCTACGTCTGTGGCCTCTGGCCGTGATGGTTCCTGCTGCAGTTGTCGCTGCCTCGTACGCCCTCGCGTCGGTGGTCTACCCCGTCTCCTGGAGCTTCCGCGACGGGGCCGCGATGAACATCACTGCCAACATCGTCGTGATCTCGACGTTCGCCATCTTCGAGGAGGTCTGCTGGCGGGGCTACCTGCTGCCGCGCCTTGACGAGGGAGGCGCGTGGGCAGCCTCTGCTGCGGTGGGCCTGATGCACGGCGTCTGGCACCTGCCGCTGATCGTCCTGACCACGGCGTACAACCCCGTCGGCAACCGGTGGATCGTGATCCCGCTCTTCCTGGCGCTGCTCACGACCGCGGGGGTCGTCTATGGCTGGCTACGCACCATGTCGGCGAGCCTGTGGCCCGTGGTCATCGCCCACGGCACCTTCAACGCCGTGCTCGCCACCGCCTCCGAGAGCAGCCAGGGTCGTGATGAGAACACGTTGGCGTACCTGACGGGCGAGACCGGCGTGATGACCTTGATCGCCGTGGGCATCGCTGGCTGCCTGATGAGCTGGTACGCGACCCCTCGAAGGGCGACCGCGGTCCGCACGTACTCACACGCCACCCGGGCCGGTCACCACCGCAGCGGCGCGACCCCGGGCTACCCGGTGTGCCCCCACCAACCCCACCACGCTCCCGGCCCGTCGGGAGCAAGTCAGGAGCCATGATGCGCTGGTCCGGATCTGCATCGCGCCTCACGTCGGGCCGCCGACCGGCACGTCTCGCTGCGACCACCACCCTGCTGACACTCGGTACGCTGCATGCAGCCTGGGGTGCAGGGTCGAGCTGGCCGATGGCCGACCGTGCCGACCTCTCCGAAGCGGTCCTGGGCTCCCCGGGTCTGGCCCGCGGTGGCGCCACCGCCTGCTACGCCGTCGCCACCCTCCTCGGCGGGGCCGGGGCGATCGTCTCCGGCCGGCCACACTTCGCCGAACGCCACCGAGGGGTCGCCGTGATCGGGATCGCCGCAGCCCTGGCCGGCCGCGGCGTGCTGGGCCTGACAGGTCACACCCACCTGGTCTCCCCGACCTCGACCGGCGACCGTTTCCGCCGACTGGACCGTCGCTACTACTCGCCTGCATGCCTGGCCCTGGCCGCGCTTGTCGCGCTCTCGCTTCCCGGCGACGCTGCTGGACGCGCTCGACCTGCGTCGTGCTGAGAGGACAGCCGACCCCGGCGGCCCCTGGGCGGCCGAGCGGCGCGTCGCCATCTGGCTCACGACTCGATCCTCGCCTCATCGCCTCGGAGTCTGCTACTACGCCACCCCCGGCACCGTGCCCAGCGCGCCACCCATCATCGAGACACGGCTCTGACAACCCTGGCGATCAGCGACCGTCGATGCCGAGGCGAGTGCCCGGTCGGCGGTCCCGCTGAGGGGGTGTCTACGTGGATGCGACGGGCGCGCGGAGGGCGGCGATCGCCTCCACCTCCACGAGCTGATCGGGGTAGCCGAGCACGGCAACGCCGAGCAGCGTGCTGGGGGCGTCGTGTCCGCCGAAGGCTCGGCTGACCACGGTCCAGGCGGCGAGCAGATCCTCACGGTCATGGCTCGCCACGTAGACGGTTGTCTTCACCACGTCCGTCAGGGTCGCTCCGGCAGCAGCCAGGGCGGATGTCAGGTTGGCCATCACGAGCTCTGCTTGACCGGTGACGTTGTCGACCGGCACGACCACGCCGGTCTCATCGAGAGGGCAGGCGCCGGCGCTGAAGACCAGTCGCGAGATGTCAGAGGCCACGGCTGCGTAGGCATAGGGCACACGGTCCGTGAGACCGGGTGAGCGGATGAGCTCGATCGCTGGCGTCGTCATCCTCTGAGGATGGCACCAGAAGCACCACCTTGTGAGCAGCGTGCTCGGCGCCATCCGGCTGCTCACTGCTGTTGTCCACCGAGTTCGTCAGCGTCTGTAGGGAGAGCTCTCAACGGTGCCGGGTGCCGTCGAAGGCGTCGAAGTACGGCGCCAGTCGATGCAGCCGGAACGTGAAGATCGAGGCACGGACGGCGGGATCCGCCGCCATGAGGGCGGTGGCTTCGCCCAGTGTCCCTGTCTCGAAGAGGGCGAGGCCCGACCGTCCGTCGTGCGTGGGGCCGCCGAGGAGCAGGGCGCCGGCGTCGTACAGCTGACGCATCGTGTCCAGGTGGGCGTCGAGGACACGCGGGTCCTGGTGGTAGACCGAGCGGCCGTCGGTCCAGGCCGGGCCGGGCGTGATGGTGGCGAGTGAGCGCATCCGTCACGCCTCCTGTGGCTGGTCGGCGCGTTGTGCGGCGAGGTCGGACACGCCGACGGCGATGCCGTCACCGTCGTCGAAGGGGCCGCCGAGGAGCAGTGCTCCTTCGTCGAATCGGCGGCGTATAGAGGCGAGGTGGCCCTCGATCGGTGCGCCCTGCTCGTAGACGGTCCTGCCACGTTTCCAGGTCGGGCCGTGCCCGAACAGTGCGACGAATCTCATCTCGATCTCCTACGGAATGGGTATCCACGACCGTACGCATGCGTATGGGAAATGTCAATACGCTATCGTATGGTCCATGGCTCCCACTCGCGTTTCGACAGGCACGAGCTCCGAACGCCTGAGCCCTGACGACTGGACCCGGGCGGCCCTCGCGGCGATCGCCGAGAGGGGCACTGCGAACGTGTCGGTCGAACGGCTCGCTCGCGAGCTGGGCACGACCAAGGGCAGCTTCTACTGGCACTTCAAGGACCGCACAGCGCTGATCGACGCGGCGCTTCACCGCTGGGAGGTGCTCTATACCGATCGGATCATCGATCGGCTCTCGGCTGTCGCCGACCCGCGTGAGCGGTTCCGGCTGTTGCTCGCGTCGGCCTTCGATGACGACCCCGGGGTGTTGATCGACGCCAACCTGCTCGCCGCCGCCGATGATCCGCTCGTCGGACCGGTGCTCGAGCGGGTGGCCCGCAAGAGACTGGCCTACGTCGACAGGATCTTCTCCGAGCTCGGTGCCGCTGGAGGGTCAGACCGTGCGCTCCTGGCGTTCAGTGCGTACACGGGACTCGCTCAGCTGCGTCGCACGGCCCCCTCGCTTGCACCTCAGGGTCGCAAGGTGAAGCCCTACGTCGAGCATGCCGTGCAGTGGCTGCTCGGCGACAGTGCGAGGGCAGGAGATTGAGGAAGGGTGGGTCGCCTGTGCCGGTGCCGCGCGAGGCGTGATCGCAGATCAAAGTAGGGCGGCCCGCGCTTCTTGAGAGCTCGTGCCGGGATCCTCCCTAGGCTGGAGCAGCGGAGCCGAGCACGACTCCCGCAGAATCCGCTCCGTGCATCCCTCTCGTGTATCACTGGGAACAACGCGATCGACGTGCCACTCGACAGGAGTCATGGGAAATGGCCAACCGCCTCGCATCGGCAACGAGCCCGTATCTTCTCCAGCACGCTGAGAATCCGGTGGACTGGTGGGAGTGGGAGCCGGCCGCGTTCGAGGAGGCCAGGCGACGCAACGTGCCCGTGCTGCTGAGCATCGGGTACGCCGCGTGCCACTGGTGCCACGTGATGGCGCACGAGTCGTTCGAGGACGACGCGACTGCGGCGTACCTCAACGAGCACTTCGTGAGCATCAAGGTCGACCGCGAGGAGCGGCCCGACGTCGACGCCGTCTACATGAGCGCCACGACGGCGCTGACCGGGCACGGTGGCTGGCCGATGACGTGCGTGCTCGACCACGACGCGACGCCGTTCTTCGCCGGCACCTACTTCCCCGACCAGCCGCGGCACGGCCAGCCGTCGTTCCGCCAGGTGCTGGAGGCGCTCGCCGACGCGTGGACGAACCGCGGTGACGACGTGCGACGCGCGGGCGACCAGATCCGTGAGCACCTGCGCCGCGAGTCGGCCATGACGCCGGGACCCGTGGATGCCGAGGTGCTCGAGCGCGCCCACACCGTCCTGTCGGGCGACTTCGACCACGGGTCGGGAGGATTCGGCGGCGCACCGAAGTTCCCGCCGAGCATGGTGCTGGAGTTCCTGCTGCGCCGTGGCGGCTCACCGATGCTCGACGCGACCTGCGAGGTGATGGCGCGGGGCGGGATGTACGACCAGCTCGGTGGCGGCTTCGCGCGCTACGCCGTCGACCGCGACTGGGTGGTGCCGCACTTCGAGAAGATGCTCTACGACAACGCCCTCCTGCTCGGCGTCTACGCCAGGTGGGGTGGGCCGCTGGGGGAGCGGGTCGCCCGTGAGACCGCCGACTTCCTGCTGCGTGAGCTGCGCACCGGCGAGGGCGGCTTCGCGTCGGCGCTGGACGCCGACAGCGAGGGCGTCGAGGGCAAGTTCTATGCGTGGACGCCCACGCAGCTGCGCGACGTGCTCGGTCCCGAGGACGCGGCGTGGGCGGCCGAGACGTTCGAGGTGACCGCGACCGGCACCTTCGAGCACGGCGCCTCGACGCTCCAGCTGCTGCGCGACCCCGACGACGCCGACCGTCTCGCGCGGGTGCGCGGCCGGCTGTTCGACGCGCGGGCCACGCGCGTCCGCCCGGCCCGCGACGACAAGGTCGTCGCCGCCTGGAACGGGCTGGCCATCAGCAGCCTCTGCGCCGCGGGTCGGCTGCTGGGGGTCGACGAGTACGTCGACGCGGCCCGCACCGCCGCGCGGCTGCTCGTCGACGTGCACCTCACCGACACGGGTCTGCGACGGGTGTCGCGCGACGGCGTGGTCGGCCGGCATGCCGCGGTGCTCGAGGACCACGGTGCGCTGGCGCTGGGACTCATCGACCTGGCCGCCGCCACCGCCGAGGCCGAGTGGCTGGAGGTGGCCGGCGACCTGCTGGAGGTGGCCCTGCGCGACTTCCGGGCCGACGACGGCGGCTTCCACGACACCGCAGTCGACGCGGAGGCGCTGGTGACCAGGCCACGGGACCCGTCGGACAACGCCAGTCCGTCGGGGCTCTCGAGCACGGTCCAGGCCCTGTCGACGTACGCCGCGCTGACCGGCTCCGGACGCCACCGCCAGGCGGCCGAGGAGGCGCTGGCAAGCGTGGCGACGCTGATGGAGCGGGCGCCGCGGTTCGCCGGCTGGTCGCTCGCGGCCGCGCAGAGCATGCTCGACGGCCCGCTCGAGATCGCGGTCGTCGGCAGGCCGGGTGCGGCCCGGGACGCGCTGGCGGCTCGCGCGCTGCGCAGACCCGGTGCGGTGGTGGTGGTCGCCGAGCCCGGCGCCGTCGGCATCCCGCTGCTCGAGGGGCGCGGCGAGGTCGACGGCCGGCCCGCGGCGTACGTGTGTCGCGCCATGGTGTGCGAGCGACCGGTCACCGACCCGGAGCAGCTCTTCAGCTCGTGAGCTCGCCCCACACCCGGAGCCGGGCCATCCCGCCGTCGGGGTAGACGTCGAGCCGCACGTGGGTGACCGGCCGGTCCTCGTCGACGAGGAAGCGGTGCCGGGTGTCGGGCTGCGAGCGCTGCCTGGGCACCAGGTCGAACCACTGGTCGGCCTCGGGGTCGGTGCACCCCGAGAGCTGCACCCAGCCGGGCGCGTTGCCGAGGAAGTACGACGTGTCCAGCTCGACATGGCGCACGACGCCCGCGCCGGCCAGCCGGAACACCGCCCAGTCGTTGCCGCCGTCGCGGCGCCGCGCGTTCTCCCAGCCCTCACCCATGTGCCGGGCGCGGCCGGGCAGGATCAGCTTGTCGGCGGAGCCGTAGAACGCATCGGAGCAGGAGATCAGCCCGCCGCCGTTCTCGAGCGCGGCCAGGTCGATGGTGCCGGTGAGGAAGCGTGCGTCGGGAGCGGGGGTGCCGTGCACGCGGAACCTGGCCACCCCGCCGTCCGGGTGCAGGGTGAGGCGCACGTGGGTCCAGTCGCGGGGGTCGGAGACGGCGTAGGAGTTCAGCGAGCCACCGGCGGCCGGTGACCGCGCCACGATGGGCTCCCAGTGCTGGTCCGCCAGCTCGGCCGCGGAGGGGTAGCCGTCGACGGATGCGGCCTCGACGGAGACGTGCGGCGGGTAGTTGCCCAGGAAGTGCGCCGTGTCGACGACGACCCCGTGGATCACGCCGGGCACGCCCAGCCGCACGATCGCCCAGTCGACCCCGGGCTCACGCCGCCGCCGGGTCTCCCACCCGTCGTACTCCTTGCCCTTGTGGCCGAAGGTGGCGACCGTCGCAGGAGGCTCGGGCAGGATGAGGTTCTCCCGGGCCGCGAAGAACTCGTCGTTGGCCGCGACCACGCTCCCGGCGAGCGCTCGCGAGGCAAGGTCGGGCAGCTCGGTGAAGTCGGTCATCGGCTTCCTCTCCTCAGCAGTCGTCCGGTCGGTACGTCGGCCACCCTGCCACCATCGACGACGGGCTGTCCGCGCAGCCGGACGTGGCGAACCACCCCGGTGAGCTCCATCCCGGCGTACGGCGTGACGGGGTTGCGGTGGTGCAGCAGCGCCGGGTCGACGGTGAAGGTCTCGTCGGGCGCGAACACGACGAGGTCGGCGTCCCGGCCCGGTTCGATCGCGCCCTTCGCCGACAGCCCGACCAGTGCGGCCGGCGCCGCCGACATCCAGCGCACCACCGAGCCGAGACCGACACCCCGGGAGCGTGCCGCCGTCCAGGTCAGCGACAGGCCCAGCTGCAGGGACGCGACACCGCCCCAGGCATCGCCGAAGTCGCCGGTGTCGAGGCACTTGAGGTCGACGGTCGAGGGGGAGTGGTCGGACACCACGCTGTCCACCAGGCCGTCGGCGAGCCCCTGCCAGAGCGCGTCGCGGTTGCTCGCGTCGCGGATGGGCGGGCAGCACTTGAACTCGGTGCGGCCGTCGGCGATCTCCTCGGCGGCCAGGGTCAGGTAGTGCGGACACGTCTCGACGGTCACCGACACACCCGCAGCGCGCGCCTGGGCGATCCGCCCGAGGGCGTCGGCGCTGGAGAGGTGCAGCACGTGCACGCGCGCGCCGTGCCGGGCTGCCAGGTCGAGCAGGCCAGCGATCGCGACGTCCTCGGCCTCGTGCGGACGCGAGCCGACGAACCCCGCGTACGACGGCCCGCGACACCCGGGGGCGCCGGCAAGCACGGCGGCGTCCTCGGCGTGCACGACCAGCAGCCCGTCGAGGGCGGCCACCTCGGCGAGGGCCCGGTCGACCTCGGCCCAGCTGAGCGGCGGGAACTCGGGCACCCCGCTGTCGACGAGGAAGCACTTGAACCCGAAGACGCCCGCGTCGTGCAGCAGCCCGAGCCCGCCCAGCGACGACGGCACCGCCCCGCCCCAGAACCCGACGTCGACGTGGACCTTCCCCAGTGCTGCCTGGCGTTTGAGCTCGAGCGCGGGCACGTCGACGGTCGGC
The DNA here is from genome assembly GCA_963781515.1 of uncultured Actinomycetota bacterium. GTDB lineage: Bacteria > Actinomycetota > Actinomycetes > Propionibacteriales > Nocardioidaceae > Nocardioides. Next base: position 955,223 of record CAWAGL010000008.1, on the reverse strand, counting down.
GGGATGCTGTTCAGCGGCATGTCGATCAGCGTGGTCACGCCGCCCGCCGCGGCGGCGCGGGTGGCGGAGGCGAAGCCCTCCCACTCGGTGCGGCCCGGCTCGTTGACGTGCACGTGGCTGTCGACGAGGCCGGGCAGCAGCACCTCGTCGTCGGCCAGGACGATCCGGTGCCGGGCGTCGGCGGCGGGGTCGGCGGGCCGCACGTCGGCGATGCGGCCGTCCGTCACGAGCACCGTCGCCGCGTGCAGCCGGTCGCCGAGCAGGACGGTGCCGGTGAGCGCCAGGTCGGCCGTCACGACCTCAGCCTCGCCGGAGCGCTAGGTCGTCGAGCCGGTCGGGGGACGCCCCGGTCAGGTCGGTGATCTCGGCCGGCGTCACCGCGCCGCAGAGCACGCCGCGGCGGAGGAACCCGGCCAGCGCCTGCGCGGTGGCCGGCTCGTCGGCGATCGATCCGTCGGTCCCGGCGAGGTAGGCACCGAGCCGGGAGCCGACCTGGTCGAGACCCTCCCGGAAGAACAGGAACGTCGCCAGGAACCGGGTCGGCAGCTGGGCGGGGTGCAGGTCCCAGCCCTGGTAGAGACCGCGCCCGAGCGATCGGCGTACCAGCCCGAAGTGCAGGGCCCAGCCGGCCCGGACCTGCTCCGCGGAGCCGATCGGGAGGATGTTGGTGGAGCCGTCCGACACGGGCACGCCGGTGCCTGCGGCCGCGAGCATCATCACGTTCTTGGCGTGGTCGGCCACCGGGTGGTCCATCGCCTGGTGCGCAGCGGCGATCCCGAGAGCCGCGCTGTAGTCGTAGGTCCCGAAGTGCAGACCGTTGCAGCGGCCCTGCGCGGCGTGCACGAGCCGCGCGACGGTGGCCGTGCCGTCGGGGCCGAGCACCACCTGCGGCGTCTCGACCTGCACCTCGAAGCGCAGCCGCCCGCTCCCGAGGGAGTACGCCGCCTCGAGCCGCCCGCAGACCTCGACCATGGCGAGCACCTGCTCGACCGAGGTCACCTTGGGCAGCGTCAGCCGGAAGCCGGCCGGCAGCGGACCCGACTCCAGGGCGGCGCCCAGCACCAGGTCCAGGGTGCGCAGGCCGCGGGCCCGGGTGGGGGCCTCGAAGCACTTGAACCGCGCACCCCAGTGCGGTGGCGGGTCGGCCGTCACGGCGCGCACGGCGGCGACGGCGTGCACGTCCTCCTCGTCGTCGCCGTGGCCGCGGTAGCCGTCCTCGAGGTCGATCCGCAGGTCCTCGACGGGGTCGTCCTCCAGCTTGGCGAGGAGCAGCGGCCAGACCGTGGCCACCTGCGCCGGGTCGGCGCCGACGATCTCCGCCAAGGTCGCGGGGTCGGGGGCGTGCCGGTCGAGGGCAGCCCGGGCGACCTTCCCGTAGTGGGCCGCCAGCCCCGGCGTCACGCGGTCGGCGGGCACGTAGACCGTGTGCACGGGCTGTCGATCCCCGGGGTCGCCGGGGTAGTCGCGGGCCAGCGCCTCGTCGGCGGGCGCCATGATCTGCTCGACGGCCGCCAGGTCGGCAGGCGTGAGCCTCATCGGGTCCCCGTCACGTCGTGCGGTCGGATCGGGACCCGGCGCAGGTCCACACCGGTGGCCGCCCGGATCGCCGCCGCGACGGCCGGTCCGGACGAGATGGTCGGCGCCTCGCCGACGCCGCGGAGGCCGTACGGCGCGTGCGGGTCGGCGTACTCGAGCACCTCGATCGGCATCGGCGGCGTGTCGAGGATGGTCGGGATGAGGTAGTCGGTGAAGGACGGGTTGGTGATCTTGCCGTCGACGATCTGGATCTCCTCCATCAGCGCCAGCCCCATGCCCTGGGTGCTGCCGCCCTGGATCTGGCCGAGGACGGCCTGCGGGTTCATCGCCCTGCCGACGTCCTGGGTGCAGGCGAGCTCGACGACCTTGACGAGGCCGAGCTCGACGTCGACGTCGACGACCGCGCGGTGGGCGGAGAAGGCGTACTGGACGTGCGCGAAGCCCTGGCCCGTCTCGGGATCGATGGGGTACGTCGGTCGGTGCCGCCACTCGACGGTGTCCTCGACGACGTCGTCGCCGAGCAGGGCGCCGAGGGTGATGTCGATGCCGGCACCGACCACCCTGCCGACCACCCTGCCGGCGACGAGCCGCAGGTCGTCGACGGGTACGTCGAGCCGCTGGGCGGCCCGGATCAGCACCAGCCGCCGGACGCTCTCGCACGCGGCCTTCACGGCGCCGCCGGTGACGTAGGTCTGCCGGGACGCCGAGCTGGACCCGGCGGAGCCGACCTGGGTGTCCTTGGGGGCGACGACCACGTCGTCGACGCCGAGCTCGGTGCGGCAGATCTGCTGCTCGATCGTGATCAGGCCCTGACCGACCTCGGCTGCGGCGGTGTGCACGGTGGCCACGGGTCGGCCGCCCACCACCTGGAGGAGGACGCGCGCGGTGGAGTAGTCGTCGAACCCCTCGGAGAAGCCGACGTTCTTGTAGGCGACGGCGTAGCCCACGCCGCGGCGGACGCCCTCTCCGTGGGTGGTGTTGGAGACGCCGCCCGGCATCGTCCGCAGGTCCACCCCACCCGGTGGTCGAGTAGGTCGCGCAGCGACCGTCCCTGCTGTCGGTGGTCGAGTAGGTCGCAGAGAGCAGCGACCGTCCCTGCCGTCGGTGGTCGAGTAGGTCGCGCAGCGACCGTATCGAGACCCGGCAGCGGCATCGCCTGCAACCGCTGCACCAGCTCGGCGACCGGTGCGGCGCTGTCGATCACCTGCCCGGTGGGGGACTGCGACCCCTCGTGGAAGCCGTTGCGGACCCGGATCTCGACCGGGTCGACGCCGACCGCGTCGGCCAGCCTGTCCATGATCGCCTCGACCGCGAACGCCGTCTGCACCGAGCCGAAGCCGCGCATCGCGCCGCACGGCGGGTTGTTGGTGTAGGCGCCGTAGCAGTCCATCGTGATGCTCGGGATCTCGTAGGGACCCAGACCCATGGTGCCGGCGTTGCCGACCACGGCCGGCGTGCTCGAGGCGTAGGCGCCCCCGTCGAGGTGGACGGTGGCCTTCGCGTAGACCAGCCTGCCGCTGCGGTCGGCGCCGTACTCGTAGTGCATCTTCGCGGGGTGCCGGTGCACGTGGCCGAAGAACGACTCCTCGCGGTTGTAGACCATCTTCACCGGCTTGCCGGTGTGCAGGGCGAGCAGGCAGCCGTGCACGTGCATGGACAGGTCCTCGCGGCCGCCGAACGCGCCGCCGACGCCGGAGAGCTGGAGTCGTACGTCGTCCGGGCCGCGCCCGAGAGCCGCGCAGATCTGGCGCTGGTCGGCATGCAGCCACTGCGTCGCGACGTAGAGGTCGACCCCACCGACGTCGTCGGGCACGGCGAGCCCGGACTCCGGGCCGAGGAAGGCCTGGTCCTGCATGCCGACCTCGTAGTCGCCGGACACCACCACGTCGGCCGTGGGCTCCGGGTCGCCGGTGCGGATCTTGACGTGGCGGACCAGGTTGCCGTGCGGGTGCAGCCGGGGGCTGCCGGGCAGCAGCGCCTGCACGGCGTCGACGACCGGCTCGAGGACGTCGTACTCGACGCCGATCTTCTTCATGGCCTGGCGTGCTGTCTCGGGATGGTCGGCGGCGACCAGCGCGATCGGCTCGCCCTGGTAGCGCACGACGTCGATCGCGAGCACCGGCTGGTCCTGGTGCTCCAGACCGTAGTGCTTCTCGCCGGGCACGTCGTCGTGCGTCAGCACGGCGAACACGCCGGGCACGGCCAGCGCCTGGCTGATGTCGACACTCAGGATCCGGGCCGACGGATGCGGGCTGCGCAGCGTCACACCCCACAGCATGTTGTCCATCCACAGATCGCTGGCGTAGGCGAAGTCGCCGGTGACCTTGAGGTCGCCGTCGGGCCGCAGCGGGGACTCGCCCACGCCTCCCGGCGTCCGGGTCTCCTGTCGCTCCCGCTGGTCGAGTCCCGTGGTCGTCATCGGTCCACCGCCTTCCGGGCGAGGCGTTCGGACTCGCGTCGTACGTCGTGCGCGAGCTGCTCCTCGTCGACGTCGACCATCGCGTCGTGCCGGACGACCGGCCGGCCCTGCACCAGCAGCAGCTCGAGCGGGGGCGGCGTGCCGAGCACCAGCGCGGCGACCGGATCCGCGATGCCCGCATGGGCTGCGGTGTCGACCCGCCACAGGGCGAGGTCGGCGAGCTTGCCGGCCTCGAGCGAACCGATCTGGTCGTCCCAGCCGAGCGTCCTCGCGCCGCCGATGGTCGCGAGCTCGAGGCCGTCGCGGACGGTCAGCGCTGTCGGCCCGCCGGTGGCGCGGGCGAACAGCACCGAGTGCCGCAGCTCCTCGACCAGCGAGGCGGCCTCGTTGGAGGCGGCACCGTCGACGCCGAGCCCGACCGGGACGCCCGCCGCGCGCAGGTCGCGGGTGCGGCAGATGCCGGCGCCGAGCCGGGCGTTGGACGACGGGCAGTGTGCGATGCCGGTGCCGGAGCGGGCGAGTGAGTCGATGCCCGCGTCGTCGAAGTGCACGCCGTGGGCGAGCCAGACGTCGGGTCCCAGCCAGCCCAGCGACTCGACGTACTCGACCGGCGAGCAGCCGAACCTCTCGCGACAGAACGCGTCCTCGTCGGCGGTCTCGGCCAGGTGCGTGTGGAGCCGGACGCCCTTGTCGCGCGCCAGGATCGCGGCCTGCTTCAGCAGGTCGCCGGTGACCGAGAACGGCGAGCACGGCGCGACGCCGACCCGCAGCATCGAGTCGGGGGACGCGTCGTGGTGGCGGTCGACGGCGTCGGTGGTCGCGGCGAGGATCGCGTCGATCTCCTCGACCACGTGGTCGGGCGGCAGACCGCCCTTGCTGTGGCCGAGGTCCATCGATCCCCGGGTGGGCAGGAAGCGCAGGCCGACGGTGCGCGCGGCCTCGATCTCGGCCGCCAGCAGGTCGCCGCCGTCGGCAGGGAAGACGTAGTGGTGGTCCATGGTCGTCGTGCAGCCGGTGCGGGCGAGCTGCACCAGCGCGCCGGTCGCGCCGACCCGGGTGGAGTCCTCGTCGAGGCCCGCCCAGACGGGGTAGAGGGTCGTCAGCCACTCGAACAGCGTGTGGTCGACCGCGGAGCCGCGGGTCAGCCACTGGTAGAGGTGGTGGTGGGTGTTCACCAGTCCCGGGGTGGCCAGGCAGCCCGTGCCGTCGACGTACGTCGCGTCGGTGAGGTCGCGCGGGGCGGGTCCGTCGCCGACCACGGTGATCCGGGCGCCGTCGACGACGACGTGCCCGACGGCGTGCTCGGAGCGAGCGCCGTCCATCGTGACCACCGTGCAGCCGTCGATGACCAGGACGCTCATCGCATCCGCTCCGCAGCGAGATGGACGGCGTCGATGATCTTCTCGTAGCCGGTGCAGCGGCACAGGTTGCCGGCCAGCGCCTCGCGGATCTCGGAGTCGTCCGGGTCGGGGTCGCGCGCGAGCAGGTCGTGGGTGGCGACGAGCAGCCCGGGGGTGCAGAAGCCGCACTGCACGGCACCCGCGTCGAGGAACGCCTGCTGCACTGGATGCAGGGCGCCGTCGGTGCTGAGGCCCTCCACCGTGTCGACCGCCCGCCCATCCGCCTGACCGGCCGCCACCAGGCACGCGCAGCAGGTGACGCCGTCGAGGTAGACGGTGCACGAACCGCACTCGCCCTGCTCGCAGGCGTTCTTCGAGCCCGGCAGCCCCATCCGCTCGCGCAGGACGTACAGCAGGCTCTCGCCCTCCCACACGTCGTCGGCCTGCCGTCGCTCGCCGTTGACGGTGATCGCGATCCGCATCAGTCGTCCCCCTTCTGGTGTGCCGTCCAGGCCCAGCCCAGGCAGCGGCGAGCCATCACCGACAGTGCGTGCAGCCGGTACGCCGCGGTGCCGCGCACGTCGTCGATCGGCGACGCTGCCGTCGCGACGAGTCGCCCGAACTCCTCGGCCACGTCGGCCGGCACGTCGGCGCGTGCATCCCAGTCGAGGGCGCCGGCGACGAAGGCCTCCGCGTCCAAGGCTCGCCGTGGCGTCGGTGCGGCCGAGCCGATGCCCGTCCCGACCCGCCGCTGATCGGGGTGCAGCGCGAGGCCGAACGCCGCGACGGCGATCACCATGGCGTTGCGGGTGCCGATCTTGCTGAACTGCTGGGGCCCGGAGGCGGGTCGGATCCAGACGGCGGTGATCAGCTCGTCGGGACGACCGGCGTGCCTCTTCACGCCGGTATAGAACTCCTCGGCAGGGACCCGGCGCGTGCCTGCGACCGAGGACAGCTCGACCTGTGCGAAAGCGGCCAGCAGCGCAGGGTGCGAGTCGCCGGCGGGTGAGGCCGCGCCGAGGTTGCCGCCGACCGTGCCGCGGTTGCGGATCTGGGGCGAGCCGACCGTCCTGGACGCCATCGCGAGCCCGGGCAGGCGGTCGCCGAGCTCGTCGATTACCCGGGTGTAGCTGACGCCGGCACCGATGCGGATCTCGCCGTCGACCCGTTCCCACGTGGCCAGCTCGGGCACCCGGGTCAGGTCGAGCAGGGCGGGTGGGCGGTGCCGGTCGAAGTTGAGCTCGACCATGACGTCGGTGCCGCCCATGAGGGGTACGGCGTCCGGGTGCGCGGCCCTCGCAGCGAGCGCGTCGGCGAGGCCGGTGGGCGAGATGAACTCCATCAGCTGTCCCCGTCCCGCTCCACGGTCACCTCGATCAGTCCGTAGGGCCGGTCGGTCACGTGGAACACCTCGCCCGGGTTCTCGAGCCCGAAGCGGCCCAGGTCGACCGAGACGTGGTGGATGTTGGGGGCCACCAGCTCGATCAGCTCTACCTCCGGCAAGGTCTCCAGGACAGCCCTGCCCATCTCCCACAGCGACTGCTGCAGCGCGAGCGAGTGCACGTTGGCGAACCGGTCCAGCAACGCGTCGCGCACCGCCGCATGCGTCGCGTCCCAGGCGAGCCCGCGCTCCACCGCCGCCGGGGCGTAGATCCAGGTCGCGGTCAGCGACGTCGCCAGGACCCGGTCGTGGGTCGGCGGGAGCGTCGTGTACTCGTCGACGAGGAACCCGGCGAACTCCGAGCCCGTCGACTTCAGCAGCACCAGATCCCGCAGGCCGCCGGCGACCCGCGCTCCGCCCTCGTCGAGCGTGACGCGCGCCGTACGCACCTCGGCGCCGGCCTTGCGGAAGGCGTGGTCGTGGTCGTCGATGCGCTCCCAGGCGAACTCCTCGATGCGTACGTCGGCCGCCCTCACCGGTGCGACGTCGTCGACGAAGTGGCGAGCCAGCGCCAGCCCGAACTCCTCGATCTCGTCGATGCCCACCGACTTGGCGAGCGCGAAGACCGTGTTCTTCTGCGTGTCGGTCGGCAGCACGTTGGCCTGGTCGCCGACCAGGTGCGCGGCCGCGAAGTCACCGGTCAGCGAGGTCGACACGTTGAGGTCGCGCACGACGTGCCGCTCGGTGTCACGCACGACGCGGAACACCCGCGTCTCGGCCTTGCCGTAGTGGTTGGCGCCCAGGACGATCCCCATCTCAGCTCCCCCGATAGGTCGAGTAGCCGAACGGGCTCAGCAGCAACGGCACGTGGACGTGGTCGTCGCCGTCGACCGCGAACGCGATGACGACCTCCGGGAAGAACGGGCTCCGCGCTGCGGTGTCGAAGCGGAGACGGTACGTCGCGGGGTCGAGGTGGTCGGGCCCGAGATCGGTGATGCGGCCGTCGGCGTCGGTCGTCCCGGTCGCGACGACGCCGGCGTCGGTCTCGAGCACCACCGCGATCCCGGCCGCGGGACGTCCGGCGGCCGTGTCGAGCACGTGGGTGGTCACCTGGCTCACGCGACCAGCCCCTCGAGTCGGAGGAGTGCGATGTCGCGGAGCGCCGTGACGGTCTCCCCGCGCTCGGTGACGTCGTCGTTGCCGAGCCGACGTTCGAGCTCGGCCAGGATCTCGGCGCTGCTGCGCCCCGCCGCGCGGATCAGGAAGACGTGGCCGAACCTCTCCTCGTACGCCGCGTTGGCGGCGCGCAGCGGGTCGGCATCCGCGGCCGCCACGCCCGCCTGCTCCGAGCGGGAGAGGCGGGCCTCGGCGTCGTCGCCGTCGCGCTGCTCGCCGATGCGTGGATGGCGGGAGAGGGCGGCGGCGAGCTCGGCGTCGGTGAGGTCGAGAGCCGAGTCGTGTGCCCGTTTCGCCAGGCCCGCCGCATCGGCGTACGGCCGGCCGGCGACCAGCTCGTCGACCCACCGCGGCACGCCGAGGCAACCGGAGACCAGGGCGCGTGCCTCGTCGTCCGGGAGGGCGTTGAAGTCGTCGACCTCCATCGGGTCACCCTAGTCACAGAACCGGCGGATCCGGGGCGATGTCGGTGACGTGTGCCACGCTGATCCGGTGGAGGTCGCCCGGGTCCGGCAGCAGGTTCGCCGCTTCTACGACGGCGGTTTGCCCGCGCGCGGCCAGCTGCCCGAGGTGCCTCCCGACCCGGGGCAGGACCCCCGCATCGTCCTCGAGCGGCATACGGAGGCGGGCCTGGAGTCGTTCAGCATGGAGCGCCGCATCGCCTACGACGACCGCCGTCTCGGCGAGCTGCTGGTGCCGGCCGACCCGGCCTCGTTCCGCACCGACCTGACGTCGGTGCCCGCGCTCTTCACCTGGCTGGTGCCCAAGACCGGGGCCCACCTGCCGGCCGCGCTCCTGCACGACGGCCTCGTGCGCGACCGCGGCGCCACGTCGGAGTCCTACGTCTCGACGCTGGGTCACCACGTCGACCGGGTGGAGGCCGATCGGATCTTCCGCGATGCGATGGCCGACACCGGCACCGGCGTCGTACGTCGCTGGATCGTGTGGTCCGCGGTCACCCTGGCCACCCTCGTGCTCGGTCGCGACCTGCCGTGGGCGGCGGCGACCACCTGGCGCTACCGCGCGGCGGTCGGCGTTACCGTCGTCTGCGTCGTCGTGCTCGGCAACAGCGCGCTCGCCGACCTGTTCGACACGTCCTGGCCGGCCACGTTCGAGCTGCCCTGGATGGGGGAGCGGCCGTGGTGGCTCGAGCTGATCGGCGGCTTCGCCGGGGCCGTGGCGATCCCCGTCGCACTGGGCATGCTGTGGGGCCGCTTCCACGCGGCCGGCGCGGTCGTCGGCGTACTCCTCGCCGTCCTCCTGCCCGTCACCCTCGGCCTGGTCCTGACCGCCGGCTCCTACCTCGCGGTCGAGCGCGCGGCCGCCCGGTGGCCGGTGGTCAGCGCCGGTGTCGCGGCTGCTGTCGTGGTCGCGTCGGTCTGCGTGACGCTGGCGCTGAGCGCTTAGCGGGTCATCGTCGGCGGGTTGGGCGGGCGGGTCTCTGGAGCGGGTCTCTGGGGCGGTGAGTCAGGGTCGGATTGCGGTGCCCCGACCGACCCCAGGTCACCGCTGGGCGGGTTCGCAACGTCTCGGGAGCGGTGAGTGAGGGTCGGATTGCGGCGCCCGGACCGACCCCAGGTCACCGCTGGGCGGGCGGACGTCGGGGAGCGGTGAGTGAGGGTCGGATTGCGGCGCCTTGACCGACCCCAGGTCACCGCTGGGCGTGCTGACGTCCGGGAGCGGTGAGTCAGGGTCGGATTGCGGCGGCCGGACCGGCCCCAGGTCACCGCTGGGCGGGCGGACGTCGGGGAGCGGTGAGTGAGGGTCGGATTGCGGCGGCCGGACCGACCTCAGGTCACCGCTGGGCGTGCTTGCGTCGGGCGGCCCCCCGTGAGCGGTGAGTCAGGGTCGGATTGCGGCGCCTCGACCGACCCCAGCTCACCGCTGGGCGGGCGGACCCCAGGAAGCGGTGAGTCAGGGTCGGATTGCGGCACCCCGACCGACCCCAGGTCACCGCTGGGCGGGCGGCGGGACGCTCGGACGGAGACTAGGACGCGAGTCCCATCTCCGCCAGCAGCCTGGCCGCGAACGCATCGCTCGGCAGGTCACTGGTGAGGAGGCCCATCCCGGTGTTGAACGCGACGACGACCAGCGTGATGGCAGCCATGGCGACGACGAGCCCCTGCCAGCGGGCGGGCTCGCGGTCGACGGCGACGCGGCGCAGTCGTTCGAGCCAGCCGGCGATGGTCGCGGCGACCAGGGCGCTGACGACGCTGGCCGCGGCAGCGCCGACGATCGTGCCGACGAGGCCGAGTCGGGTCGAGAGGGCGGCCGCGGTGGCGGCGGCGACGGAGCCCCCGACCACGTGCGGCCAGGAGATCTGGATGGTTCTGGTGTTCTCGGACATCACCCGGTACGACGTACGAGCGGCCGGCATGGTTGCCGAACGTGACCGAGCCCACCTCGTTGTCTCAGGTGGACTCCCGCACGACCAGCTCGGGATCGAACACGACGTGCTCGTGGTCGGGGTGGGCCGCACCGTCGATCTCCGCCAGCAGCAGCTGCGCGGCTCGGCGACCCATCTCGAACGCTGGCTGCCGCACCGAGGTCAGCGGAACGGCGGCCGAGGCGGCGAACTCGATGTCGTCGTAGCCGAGCAGGGCGATGTCGGCCGGCACCCGCAGGCCACCGCGCAGGAAGGCCTGGAGCAGGCCGAGCGCGAGGAGGTCGTTGGCCGCGAAGACGGCCGTGGGCCGTCCGTCGGCAGGCAGGGCGACGATCGTGTCGCCGACCGCGCCGCCGGCCCGCGCGTTCATGGCGTCCGCCGCGTGGAAGGTGAGGCGCGCGTCGTCGTAGGTCTCCGCGAGGGACCGGGCCCCGGCGAGCCGGTTCGCGACCTGCTCGATCTCGGTGGACGCCCCGACGAAGCCGATGCGGCGGTGCCCGAGGTCGAGGAGGTGCTGGGCGGCCAGGCGGCCGCCGAGCCGGTCGTCGACGGCCACGGAGGCGAATCCGGGGGAGGAGGCCAACCGGTCGATCAGCACCACCGCGGTGCCGCGCGCCCGGACCGCCTCGAAGCGCGAGATGTCGTCGCCGACCGGGGTGACCAGGAGCCCGTCGAGACGCTGTCCCTCGAACATGCTCAGGGCGCGGGCCTCGCGCTCGGAGTCCTCGCCGCTGTTGGTCAGCAGCACGATCCGGCCCGCAGCGTGGGCGACCTCCTCGACGCCGGCGGCCAGGTCGGTGAAGAAGGGATTGGCGACATCGAGCACGGCCAGGCCGATCATGGCGCTGCGGCCCTGGCGCAGCTGCCGGGCCGCGTCGTTGCGCACCCAGCCCAGCTCGGCGATGGCCGCGTTCACGCGCGCAGCGGTGTCGGCGGTCACCTTGGCCGGGTGGTTGAGCACGTTGGAGACGGTCCCGACGGACACTCCCGCGAGGGTCGCCACGTCCTTGAGTCCGGTCTCGGGCCGCTGCGCCATGGGGATCCTTTCGGCCTCGTCGTCACGGCGTACGCCGAGAGATTGTTGAAACGTTTTTAGCAGAACCTCTTGACCAGTGTGAGCGCCGTCACCTAGCGTCCGTGTCGAAGGTTGGTTGAATCGTTTCAACGAAGCGCAGAGGGAGTCCTGATGTCCAACGCCGCGGCCGTGCTGGAGCTGCTCGACGTCGCCAAGTCGTTCGGCGCCGTGGTGGCGCTGCGCTCGGGCTCGCTGGTCGTCGAGGCGGGATCGATCCACGCCCTGGTGGGGGAGAACGGCGCCGGCAAGTCGACGATCGTCAAGATCATCGCCGGGGTCCACCAGCGGGACGCTGGCACCTTCCGCTTCCACGGCGACGACGTCGACTTCTCCTCCACGGCGGCCTCGAAGGCGGCCGGCATCGCGGTGATCTACCAGGAGCCGACGCTGTTCCCCGACCTCTCCGTGACCGAGAACATCTTCATGGGCCGCCAGCCCCGGGGTCGCGCCGGGCGCATCGACCGGGCCGCGATGTACGCCGAGGCGGAGGAGCTCTTCGCCCGGCTCGGAGTGCGCATCGACCCGCGACGCCCCGCCCTCGGCCTGTCGATCGCCGACCAGCAGATCATCGAGATCGCCAAGGCGATCTCCCTCGACGCCAGCCTGTTGGTGATGGACGAGCCCACCGCGGCGCTCAGCGGGGTGGAGGTCGACCGGCTCTTCGCAGTCGCCCGCAGCCTGCGTGACGAGGGCCGGGCCCTGGTCTTCATCTCCCACCGGTTCGACGAGGTGTTCGCGCTCTGCGACAAGGTCACCGTGATGCGCGACGGCGAGTACATCTCGACCGATGCGGTGGCCGACACCTCGGTCGACGCCATCGTCGAGCGCATGGTCGGCCGAGAGGTCGGGGAGCTCTTCCCCAAGACGCCCGCCGAGGTCGGCGACGTCGTCCTGGAGGTGGCGGGCCTGCAGTCCGCCGGCACGTTCCACGACATCTCGTTCACCGTCCGGGCCGGTGAGATCGTGGCGCTCGCCGGACTCGTCGGCGCCGGTCGCAGCGAGATCGCCCGGGCCGTCTTCGGCGTCGACCGCTACGACTCCGGCACCGTCGCGGTGAGCGGCGCCGCGTTGCGACCGCACGACCCTCGCGCGGCCATCCGGGCCGGCATCGGGTTCATCCCCGAGGACCGCCGCCGGCAGGGCCTCATCACCGACGGCTCGGTCGCGCGCAACATCGCCAGCGTCGTACGCGGCGGGCTGGCCAGGCTGGGGTTGCTCTCCAGCGGCGCCGAGAACGCCTTCGCCGGGCCGTGGGCCGGCCGGCTCGAGGTGAAGACCAACGCCCTGGACATGGCGGCCAGCACCATGAGCGGTGGCAACCAGCAGAAGGTCGTCATCGCCAAGTGGCTGGCCACCAGGCCGTCGCTGCTCATCATCGACGAGCCCACGCGGGGCATCGACGTGGGCACGAAGGCCGAGGTGCACCGGCTGCTCTCCGAGCTTGCCGGGCAGGGACTCGCCATCTTGATGATCTCCTCCGAGCTGCCCGAGGTGCTCGGCATGGCCGACCGGGTGCTCGTCGTCTGCGAGGGGCACCTGACCGCGGAGTTCGACCGCGAGGGCCTCACCCCCGAGGCCGTGATGAAGGCAGCCACCGCGACCACGGCCACGTCGGAGGTGGTGTCCGCATGAGCACCGACACCCTGCTCGTCGCTCCGAGTCGCATCTCGCCCGTCAGGCGGGTGGTCTCGTCGCTGCTGCGCTCGCGCGAGGTCGCCGTGGCAGCTGTGCTGGTCGCGGTCATCGCGTTCGCCACCATCAAGAGCGACAGCTTCCTGTTCAGCAACAACGGTTGGCGCGACCTGCTGCTGACGCCGTCGATCCTGCTGCTGCTCGCGGTCGGCCAGACGGTCGTGATCATCACCCGCAACGTCGACCTGTCCGTCGGCTCGACACTTGCGCTGACGGCGTACCTCACCGGCCGCCTGTTCATCGACCACCCCGGCATCCCGATCGTGGTCGTCTTCCTGGCGGGCATCGCGCTCGGCGCGCTGCTCGGCCTGGTCAACGGCGTGCTGGTCGCCTTCGGCAAGGTGCCGGCACTGGTGATCACGCTCGGCACCCTCTACATCTTCCGCGGGATCATGCTCTCGTGGGCCGGCAGCGACCGGATCAACGCCTCCGACCTGCCGCGCTCGTTCCTGAGCCTCGGCACCAAGTCGATCCTCTCCATCCCCGTGCTCTTCCTGCTCGCGCTCGCCGTGCTCGCCGTGGTGGGCCACTACCTCTGGACGGCGCGCGGGGGTCGGGAGCTCTACGCGATCGGCTCCGACCCCGATGCCGCCGAGCTCTACGGGCTGAAGGTCAGCCGCCGGGTGCTCTCCGCGTTCGTCCTGTGCGGGGCCCTGGCCGGGCTCGCCGGTGTCGTCTACACCGCCCGCTACGGCACCGTCAGCTCCGGCGCCGGCACCGGCATCGAGCTGCAGGCCGTGGGAGCCGCGGTCATCGGTGGCGTCGCCATCTTCGGCGGCTCGGGCACCGTCTGGGGTGCCGCCCTGGGCGCCGTGCTGCTGGTCACCATCAACCGGGCGCTGCCCATCGTCGGCATCCCCGACTTCTGGCAGCGCGCCGTGGTCGGCGCGCTGATCATCGGCGCCGTCGTGCTCGACCGAGTGCTCGCTGCCCGCCAGGCCCGCAAGCTCGACGAAGCGAGGGACGAGTCATGACGACCACCGCCAGCCCACCGGCCGCCGCCGGCCGCACCTACGCGGCGTACTCCCGGCCGCTGTGGCGCCGTGCCCTCCTCACCCGCGAGGTGGCGATCATCGCCCTGCTGGTGGCCGTCTTCGCCTACGCGACGATCAACGTCGACAACTTCGACGGCCCGTTGACGATGTACTACCTGCTCCTCGACATGGCGCCGATCCTGCTGATCGCGCTGCCGATGACGCTGATCATCATCACCGGCGAGATCGACCTCTCCGTCGCCAGCGTGGTGGGCCTGAGCAGCGTGCTCGTCGGCATCCTGCACCAGGACGCCGGGCTCTCGATGCCGGTCGCAGCGGTGCTGGCGATCGTCGCGGGCGCGGCGGCCGGGGCGCTGAACGGCTTCCTCGTCGCGTACGTCGGCCTGCCGTCGCTGGCAGTCACCATCGGCACCCTCGCGCTCTACCGCGGTCTCGCCGTCGGGCTCCTCGGCACGAAGGCGGTCACCGACTTCCCCGAGAGGTGGACCGACCTCGCCAAGCAGCGCATCGGCGAGTCCAGCTACCCCGTCATCGTGATCCCCTTCCTGGTGCTGCTCGGGGCCTTCGCGCTGCTCCTGCACTTCTCGTCGTTCGGTCGGGGCGTCTTCGAGATCGGCCTGAACTCCGAGGCCGCCCACTTCACCGGCGTCCCGGTGGAGCGCACGAAGTTCCTGCTGTTCGTGCTCGCCGGCGCGGTCTCCGCGTTCGCCGGCATCTACTACACGTTGCGCTACGGCAGTGCCCGCGGCGACAACGCCACCGGGCTCGAGCTCCAGGTGATCGCGGCGGTGCTGCTCGGCGGTGTCTCGATCTTCGGGGGCCGCGGGGCCCTGCACGGCGTCGTCGCCGGCGCCCTGCTCATCGGCGTCCTGGCCAGTGCGATGCGGCTGGAGACCATCACGGTCAACGTCATCAACATCATCACCGGGCTGCTGCTCGTCGCCTCGGTGATGTCCACGAGTTTCCTGGCCTGGCTCAGCCGGGTCCGGTCGGGAAGACCCAACGGGGTTCCGGGCCTCGGTACGCGCCGGCAAGCGGCCACCACACGAAAGGCACAACCATGAAGCACATGAGGAAGCGCACCGCCGCGCTCGCGGTCGTGGCCCTGGCGACCAGCCTGGCTCTGACCGCTTGCGGTGGTGACGACGGCGACACCGGCGGGAGCGGAAGCACCGGCGGAGGCGGAGGGGACGCGGTCAACATCACCTTCCTGCCCAAGAACCTCGGCAACCCGTACTTCGACACCAGTGACGCGGGTGGCGAGAAGGCCATCGAGGAGTTCGGTGGCGAGTACTCCGAGGTCGGACCCGACACCGCGACCCCCGACGCGCAGGTGCCGTTCATCAACACCGCCGCGCAGCAGGGCGTGGGTGCCCTGGTGGTCTCGGCCAACGACCCCACCGCCATCTGCGACGCCCTCAACGAGGCCCGCGACGCCGACGTCAAGGTCGTCACCTTCGACTCCGACACCGACCCCGAGTGCCGCGACCTGTTCATCAACCAGGCCAGCGCCGAGGGCATCGCGAAGAGCCAGATCGACCTGATCGCCGAGCAGATCGGTGACTCGGGCGAGATCGCGATCCTGTCGGCATCGGCCAACGCGACGAACCAGAACGCCTGGATCGACATGATGGAGACCGAGCTGGCCGACAACCACCCGGACATCGAGCTCGTCGACACCGTCTACGGCGACGACGACGACCAGACGTCGTTCGACAAGACCGCCGCGCTGCTGCAGTCGCACCCCGACCTCAAGGGCATCATCTCGCCCACCACGGTCGGCATCGCGGCCGCTGCGCGCTACCTCGCCGACTCCGACGCCAAGGGCAAGGTGAAGCTCACCGGTCTCGGCACCCCCAACCAGATGCGCGAGTACGTCGAGAACGGCACCGTCGACGCCTTCGCCCTGTGGAACCCGGGCGACCTGGGCTACCTCGCGGCGTACGCCGCCAAGGCGCTGGCCGACGGCGACATCACCGGCGAGGAGGGCGACACCTTCGAGGCCGGCGACCTCGGCGAGTACACCGTCGAGGCCGACGGTGTGGTCCTGCTGGGTGACCCGTTCGTCTTCGACGCGGAGAACATCGGCGACTTCGACTTCTGAGTCGTCGCCAACAGGTTCGAAGGAAGGCCCCTCTCGTGCAGCGCGTGTGCTTCTGCCTCCAGGTCAGACCGGAACGGATGACGGAGTACGCCGCCCGGCACTCCGCCGTCTGGCCGGACATGCTCGCCGCGCTGCACGAGACGGGCTGGCACAACTACTCGCTGTTCCTGCGCGGGGACGGGCTCCTGGTCGGCTACTTCGAGACCGCCGACCTGGACTCCGCCCGCGCGGGGATGGCCGCCACCGAGGTCAACGCGCGGTGGCAGGCAGAGATGGCCGGGTTCTTCACCGATCTCGACGGTCTCGCTCCCGACGAAGGCTTCCTGCGGCTCGACGAGGTCTTCCACCTCGAGGACCAGCTGGCCTCCCCGACAAGCAAGGACGCGACATGAGCACATTCGGCGACATCGCCGGGCTCCTCGAGGGCCAGGCCATCGAGGTCCCCTCGTGGGCCTACGGCAACTCCGGCACCCGGTTCCGGGTGTTCGGCACACCGGGCACTCCCCGCACCGTGCACGAGAAGCTCGCCGACGCCGCGCAGGTGCACAAGGTGACCGGGCTCGCACCGACGGTCGCGCTGCACATCCCGTGGGACGCCGTCGACGACTACGCCGCCCTCGCGTCGTACGCCGAGGAGCTGGGCATCGCGCTCGGCACCATCAACTCCAACACCTTCCAGGACGACGACTACAAGCTCGGTGCCCTCACCCACACCGACGGGCGCATCCGCCAGAAGGCCATCGACCACCACTTCGAGTGCCTCGACGTCATGGACGCCACCGGCTCGCGCGACCTCAAGATCTGGCTCGCCGAGGGCACCAACTACCCCGGCCAGGGTGACCTGCGGGGCCGGCAGGACCGGCTGGCCGAGAGCCTGCGCACGATCTACGACCGGTTGTCCGGCGACCAGCGGCTGGTCCTCGAGTACAAGTTCTTCGAGCCGGCGTTCTACCACACCGACGTCCCGGACTGGGGCACGTCGTACGCCCAGGTCAGCGCCCTCGGCGAGCGCGCGATGGTGTGCCTGGACACCGGTCACCACGCGCCCGGCACCAACATCGAGTTCATCGTGATGCAGCTGCTCCGCCTCGGGAAGCTCGGCTCGTTCGACTTCAACAGCCGCTTCTACGCCGACGACGACCTGATCGTCGGGGCGGCGGACCCCTACCAGCTCTTCCGGATCATGTTCGAGGTGATCCGCGGCGGCGGCTACGGACCCGACAGCGAGGTCGCGTTCATGCTCGACCAGTGCCACAACGTCGAGGCCAAGATCCCCGGCCAGATCCGGTCGGTCCTCAACGTCCAGGAGATGACGGCCCGCGCGCTGCTCGTCGACCGCGACGCCCTCGGTGTGGCGCAGGAGGAGGGCGACGTCCTCGGCGCCAACGAGATCCTCATGGACGCGTTCTACACCGACGTCCGGGCCGACCTGGCCGACTGGCGGGCGGAGCGCGGCCTGCCCGGCAGCCCGATGCGGGCCTTCGCCGAGAGCGGCTACCAGAAGCAGATCGAGACCGACCGCGTGGGCGGAGCCCAGGCAGGATGGAACTGACATGACCAGCACCCCCGCGGAGCTCATCGCGCGGTCCAACCGCCTCGGGGCCGACCCGAGGAACACCAACTACGCCGGCGGCAACACCTCCGCGAAGGGCGCCGAGACCGACCCGGTCACCGGCGAGCCCGTCGAGCTGCTCTGGGTGAAGGGCTCCGGGGGAGACCTGGGGACCCTCGAGGAGTCCGGCCTCGCGGTGCTTCGTCTCGACCGGATGCGCGCGCTCGTCGAGGTCTACCCCGGCCTCGACCGTGAGGACGAGATGGTGGCCGCGTTCGACTACTGCCTGCACGGCAAGGGCGGTGCCGCGCCCTCCATCGACACCGCCATGCACGGCCTCGTGGACGCAGCCCACGTCGACCACCTGCACCCCGACTCCGGCATCGCCATCGCGACGGCCCAGGACGGACCGGAGCTGACCACCACGATCTACGGCGACCAGGTCGTCTGGGTGCCGTGGCGCCGGCCCGGCTTCCAGCTCGGGCTCGACATCGCCGAGATTAAGGAGAAGAACCCGCAGGCCCGCGGCTGCATCCTCGGCGGGCACGGCATCACCGCGTGGGGCGACACGAGCGCCGAGGCCGAGGCCAGCTCGCTGTGGATGATCGAGACCGCCGCGTCGTACCTCGCGGAGCACAGCCGTCCCGAGCCGTTCGGCCCCGCCCTCGAGGGGTACGCCGCCCTGCCGCAGGCCGAGCGTCGCGCGAAGGCAGCAGCCCTCGGTGCCACCATCCGGGGTCTCGCGAGCAACGACCGGCCGATGGTCGGCCACTTCACCGACACCGACGAGGTGCTCGACTTCCTGGCGAGCAGCGAGCACCCGCGACTCGCCGCACTCGGCACCTCGTGCCCCGACCACTTCCTGCGCACCAAGGTCAAGCCGATGGTGCTCGACCTGCCGTCGTCGGCGTCGGTCGAGGACTCCGTCGCGCGGCTCAGGGAGCTCGCGGTGTCCTACCGGGAGGACTACCAGGCCTACTACGACCGCAACGCCGACCCGGGGTCGCCGGCCATCCGCGGCGCCGACCCGCTCATCGTGCTGGTGCCCGGCGTCGGCATGTTCAGCTACGGCAAGGACAAGCAGACCGCCCGCGTGGCCGGCGAGTTCTACGTCAACGCCATCAACGTGATGCGCGGCGCCGAGGGCGTCTCGACGTACGCCCCGATCGACGAGGCGGAGAAGTTCCGGATCGAGTACTGGGCGCTCGAGGAGGCCAAGCTCCAGCGGATGCCGAGGCCCAAGCCGCTCGCCACGCGCATCGCGCTGGTCACCGGTGCCGCCGGCGGCATCGGCAAGGCGACCGCGAAGAGGCTGGCGGCGGAAGGGGCCTGCGTCGTCATCGCGGACCTCGACCTGGCCAGGGCGCAGGCCGCCGCAGCCGAGATCGGCGGGCCGGACGTCGCCGTCGGCGTGGCTGCCGACGTGAGCGACGAGGGCGCCGTGCAGGCGATGGTCGACGCCTGCGTGCTGTCGTTCGGCGGGCTCGACCTGGTCGTCAACAACGCCGGCCTCTCGCTGTCGAAGTCGCTGCTCGACACGACGGCGGCCGACTGGGACCTCCAGCACAGCGTGATGGCCAAGGGCTCGTTCCTGGTCTCGAAGGCCGCGGCCCGGGTGCTCATCGACCAGGAGCTCGGCGGCGACATCATCTACATCTCGTCGAAGAACTCCGTGTTCGCCGGCCCCAACAACATCGCCTACTCCGCCACGAAGGCCGACCAGGCCCACCAGGTCAGGCTGCTGGCGGCCGAGCTCGGCGAGCACGGCATCAAGGTCAACGGGGTGAACCCCGACGGCGTCGTCCAGGGCTCCGGCATCTTCGCCAGCGGTTGGGGCGCCAACCGCGCCGCCGTCTACGGCGTGGAGGAGAAGGACCTCGGCAAGTTCTACGCCCAGCGCACGATCCTCAAGCGCGAGGTGCTCCCGGAGAACATCGCCAACGCCGTGTTCGCGCTGTGCGGTCCCGACCTGACGCACACGACCGGTCTCCACGTGCCCGTCGACGCCGGTGTCGCCGCAGCCTTCCTGCGATGAGCACCCTGCGCGTCGCCGCGGTCGACCTCGGCGCGACCAGTGGCCGCGTGATGGCGGCCACGGTCGGGCCGGACCGCCTCGACCTCGAGGAGGTGCACCGGTTCCCCAACGCGGGAGTCCGGGTCGGCCCGTCGCTGGTCTGGGACGTCGTCGGCATCCACCGCGAGATGCTCGCGGGGTTGCGCACGATCGCGCGGTCCGGCCCGCTCCACGGCATCGGCATCGACTCCTGGGCCGTCGACTACGGCCTCCTCGACAGCGAGGGCACCCTGCTCGGCAACCCCTACAGCCACCGCGACAGCCGCACCGACGGCGTCATCGAGCAGGTGCTGCGCAAGGTCTCGGGGGAGGAGCTGTACGCCGTCACCGGGCTCCAGCAGCTGCCGTTCAACACGCTCTACCAGCTCGTCGCCTCGCTCGGCACGCCCGCGCTGGAGTCGGCACGGACACTGCTCCTGCTGCCGGACCTGCTGGGCTACTGGCTCACCGGCGAGGTCGGTGCCGAGCGCACGAACGCCTCCACGACCCAGCTCTACGACGTCTGCTCGCGCGAGTGGTCGGTCGACCTGGCGCGAAAGGTCGGCGTGCCGTGGACGATCCTGCCGCCGCTGCGCGACCCGGGCGACCGCATCGGCCCGGTCCGGCCAGAGGTGGCGGCCGGCCTCGACCTGCCGCAGGAGGTGCCGGTGATCGCCGTCGGCTCCCACGACACGGCGTCGGCGGTGGTCGGCGTACCCGCTGGGGACGAGTCCTTCGCCTACATCTCCTCGGGCACGTGGTCGCTGGTCGGCCTCGAGCTCGACGCGCCCGTCCTGTCCGAGGGCGCGCGGCTGGCCGACTTCACCAACGAGGGCGGGGTCGATGCGACCATCCGGTTCCTCAAGAACGTGATGGGCCTGTGGGTGCTCTCGGAGTGTGTGCGCGCCTGGCAGGACGAGGACGTCCCCGGATCCGACCTGGCCACCCTGCTGTCCGGCGCCGCCGCCGCGCCCGCGCTGCGGACCGTCGTCGACATCGACGACCCGCTGCTCCTCGCCCCGAGCACGGCCACCGATCCGATGCCCGACCGCGTGGTCGAGCTGGCGCGCCGCGCAGGGGAGCCGGTGCCCGAGCACCGCCCTGCCCTGGTGCGCTGTGTGCTCGACTCCCTGGCCCTGGCCTACCGGCATCACGTGCGTACGGCGGCCGCGCTGGCCGACCGCGACGTCGAGGTGGTGCACGTGGTCGGCGGCGGTTCGCAGAACCTCCTGCTCTGCCAGCTCACCGCCGACGCCTGCGGGCTCCCGGTGCTTGCCGGCCCGGCCGAGGCCGCGGCTATCGGTAACGTGCTGGTGCAGGCCCGGGCGCTCGGTGCGGGCCTGCCCGACCTGGCCGCGATGCGCGCGCTGGTGCGACGCACTCACGAACCGCGTCGGCACGAGCCGCGCGGCGGCCTCGACTGGGACGGTGCGCAAGCACGTCTCGGAACCGGAGTGAATCGATGAAGCGGCAGCTGCCCCACCGCCACGACCTGGCCCCCCTGCTCAAGTTCAAGAAGCCGGAGATGTCGCCCAAGAAGCGACGCCTGGAGAAGGCGTTGACGATCGACGACCTGCGCACGATCGCCAAGCGGCGGACGCCGAAGGCCGCGTTCGACTACACCGACGGCGCGGCCGACGGCGAGGTCTCGCTCTTCCGCGCCCGGGAGGCCTTCGCCGACGTCCAGTTCAACCCCGCGATCCTGCGCGACGTCTCCAGGGTCGACACCTCACGCGAGGTGCTGGGCAAGCGGGTGGCGCTGCCCTTCGGCATCGCGCCCACCGGCTTCACCCGGATGATGCAGGCCGAGGGCGAGATCGCCGGTGCGCAGGCCGCCCGGGCCGCGGGCATCCCCTTCGCCCTGTCCACGATGGGTACGACGAGCATCGAGGACGTCGCGGCGGCGACCCCGGGTGGCCGCAACTGGTTCCAGCTCTACATGTGGAAGGACCGCGACCGCTCGATGGCACTGGTCGACCGTGCGGCCGCGGCCGGCTTCGACACGCTGCTGGTGACCGTGGACGTGCCGGTGGCCGGCGCTCGGCTCCGCGACGTACGCAACGGCATGACGATCCCGCCCACCCTGTCGCCGCGCACCGTGGTGAACGCGATCCCGCGGCCGGCCTGGTGGATCAACTTCCTCACCACGGAGCCGTTGGCGTTCGCCAGCCTCGACGCCTGGTCGGGCACGGTCGCCGACCTCCTCGACACCATGTTCGACCCCACCGTGACCTATCAGGACCTCGAGTGGATCCGGTCGCAGTGGCCCGGCAAGATCTCGGTCAAGGGCGTCCAGAACGTCGACGACGCTCGTCGCCTCGCCGACGCCGGGGTCGACGCGATCGTGCTGTCCAACCACGGCGGCCGCCAGCTCGACCGCGCGCCCATCCCGTTCCACCTGCTGCCGCAGGTCGTCAAGGAGGTCGGTGACGACCTCGAGGTGCACCTCGACACCGGCATCATGTCCGGGCAGGACATCGTCGCCGCGATCGCGCACGGCGCGCACTTCACGATGGTCGGGCGTGCCTACCTCTACGGCCTGATGGCCGGGGGCCGCGACGGCGTGGACCGCACCATCGAGATCCTCCAGGGCCAGGTCGAGCGCACCATGCGACTGCTGGGGGTGAGCTCGCTCGACGAGCTCGAGCCCGGCCATGTCACCGCCCTGCAGCGGCTGGCGCCGCGCGCCTGAAGGTCAGCCCTGAGGGTCAGCGCAGGGCGTACGTCGCCATGGAGATGCCGACGTAGTGCGTCACGAACGCGAGGATCGTGAAGGTGTGGAACACCTCGTGGAAGCCGAACGTCCTGGGCGACGGGTCGGGGAACTTGGTGCCGTAGACGATGCCGCCGACGGTGTAGAGGCCGCCGCCGGCGATGACGAGGACGAGGAGCGCGGTGCCCAGGCCGGACCCGTAGGCCATGGCGCCGGAGATGAACTCACCCAGGAAGAAGATGGGTGCCCAGCCCAGCACGATGTAGATGGGCGCATCGAGCCAGCGGGGAGCGTTGCCCCAGAACACCTTCAGGGCGACACCGCCCAGCGCGCCACCCCACGAGATGGCGAGCATGGCCCACCGGTCGCTGCCGTGGAGCAGCAGCAGCGCGAAGGGCGTCAGCGTGCCGGCGATCAGCATGAAGATGTTGGAGTGGTCGAACCGCCTGAGCAGCTCGTGCGCTCGCGGTGACCACGTGCCGCGGTGGTAGATCGCGGAGACGGTGAAGAGCACCAGGGCGGACGCCGCGAAGACGGCCGAACCGATGCGCGTGGTGGCGTTGGGGGAGAGCACGATCAGTACGACGCCGCCGGCCAGGGCCAGCGGCGCGACGATGGCGTGGGACCAGCCGCGCAGACGGGGCTTGATCTCGGCGATCGCCTCACTGATCGCGTCCGCAGCATCGTCGACGCGCCCCTGGACGTCGTCGATGCGGTGGCGCAGTGAGTCATTCATGCTTGCCAAGGTACGGCAGCGAACCCAGCCCGTCTCAATTATGCGCGAGGGGGATGGCCTCCCAGCGGGGCTGTCAATCGGCTGCCTCGTAGGTGAAGAAGGAGAACCCGCCGTCGGTCTCCAGCACGCAGAGCTCGATGTCCCTCAGCCGCCGGATGCCCTTCTCCCGGGCGGCCTCGTGGAGGTCGTCGATGGTCATGCGCTCGCCGGTGAGCACGTCGAGCAGCGGCTCCCCGTCGCGCACGACGATGCGGGCCCGGCCGGACAGGGCGGGCCGCATGAAGGGGAAGCGGATGTCCAGCCACGAGATGGCCATGCTCGCCACCGCGAACGTCGACACGGCGATGACGGCAGCGGTGACCGAGAAGTCCTCCTGCACGATGCCCTGGCTCACCAGGTCCCCGAACGTGACCAGCAGGATCATGTCGAACGCCGAGAGCTGCGCCACCTCTCGCTTGCCGGTGATGCGCACCACGACCCACAAGAAGACGAAGACGACGAGGGCCCGGATCAAGACGTCCATCAGGGCAGCCTCCAGACCGTGAACGAGACCTCGGCGGCGGGCTGGTCGTCGACCAGCACGGCGATGTCGCACCCGGTGCGCGACCCCAACGGACCCGGGGCGCTGCGGGCGTCGAGGGTGACCTCGAGCCGCTCGTCCGAGGGAGGCGGGTCGAAGTCGTAGTAGATCCAGGGCCCGTCGGCCGTCTCGCCGGAGGGTGAGGGATACCAGGCCTGGAAGTCGAGCTGGTCGAACAGCGCGTCGCACAGGCGGATCCGGATCGTGTCACCCAGCCCCGTGGAGCGGGACACCGTCAGGCTGAGGGGAGCGGGCTGACCGGCCCGGGTGATCTGCGGGTACGCGACGGCCAGCGACCAGTCGCCCTGCGCGTCCGCGACGTGACCGGTGCGCGGTCCGAGCAGTCCGACGACCGCCGCCGTCAGCAGTGCCAGCAGCAGTGCCAGGCCGGCGTACCGGGTCCAGCGGGTGCTCCGGCCGGGCGCTGCGGCGTGCAGGTCGTCCGTGGTGTCACCCGACGTCGTGTGCCTCACCGGGTCAGCCTGCCCCCGAGTCGGTGACAGGGGCAGGCGACGCGCCGGTGTTGATCTACCATCGAGCACGTGGCGAACTGGAAGGACGCGGTACGACGGGTTCTGTACCCCGCGTACGAGGCTCGCGTCGTCCGTCGGCTCCCGCCGGACCGGTTGCCCAAGCACGTGGGCGTCATGCTCGACGGCAACCGCCGCTGGGCCAGGGCGGTGGGCGCCGACACCGCGCACGGCCACCGTGCCGGGGCCGCCAACATCGAGCCGCTCCTCGGCTGGTGCGAGGAGGTCGGCGTCGAGGTCGTCACGTTGTGGCTGCTCTCGACCGACAACCTCAGCCGCCCGGCCGGCGAGCTCGACGACCTGCTGCCGATCATCGCCGATGCCGTCGAGACCCTCGCCGAGCAGCAGCGGTGGCGGTTGCACCCGATGGGCGCGCTCGACCTGCTGGCCGCACCGATCGCCCAGCGCCTCAAGGAGGCGGCCGAGTCGACGCGCGACGTCGACGGCCTGCTCGTCAACGTGGCGGTCGGGTACGGCGGCCGGCGCGAGATCGCCGACGCCGTGCGGTCCCTGCTCCAGGAGCACGCCGCCAAGGGCACCCCCATCGAGGAGCTGGCCGAGACGCTCGACGTCGAGCACATCGCGGAGCACCTCTACACCAAGGGCCAGCCCGACCCCGACCTGGTGATCCGCACCTCCGGGGAGCAACGGCTCGGTGGCTTCCTGCTCTGGCAGAGCGCGCAGAGCGAGTTCTACTTCTGCGAGGCCTACTGGCCCGACTTCCGGCGCGTCGACTTCCTCCGGGCCGTGCGTGCCTACGCCGAGCGCGAGCGCCGTTTCGGCGGCTGACGGCCGGCCCCGGGCGACCGGTGCGCGCACCACGAGTTCGGGCGTGTTGCCTGCTTTTCGGCGTTCTCGGGCGTACGTTTTCTGCATCGGTGAGTGGGGAAGCTCACCGCATCGGGAGGCCCGATCGTGAACGCTGACGACGCAGGACGCCACTGGGGGCAGCCGCTCCCACGCGCCCGGGGGAGCCGGCACTCCGGCTTTCGGGTCTCATCCCATCTCCAGGGAAGCTCCCGGTCCGTCTGCGTGAACTAGGGCCGGGCGTCGAGTGAGCGCGCGGTGCCGTGAGGGTGAGAGTCGTGGCTGCCAGCAAGCCGGTCAAGCGCAGTTCGTCCAAGAACCGCACGTACGTCCTCGACACCAGCGTCCTGCTGGCCGACCCCGGCGCGATGCGCCGCTTCGCCGAGCACGAGGTGGTGCTCCCCGTGGTCGTGATCACCGAGCTGGAGGGCAAGCGGCACCACCCCGAGCTGGGGTTCTTCGCCCGCTCCGCGCTGCGCGCCCTCGACGAGCTGCGCATCCTCCACGGCCGCCTCGACGAGCCGGTGCCGGTCGGTGACGAGGGCGGCTCGATCCGGGTCGAGCTCAACCACACCGACCCAGGGTCGCTGCCCTCGGGCTTCCGCCTCGGCGACAACGACACCCGGATCCTCGCGGTGGCCAAGAACCTCGCCGACGAGGGTCACCTGGTCACCCTCGTCTCCAAGGACATGCCGCTGCGCATCAAGGCGTCGGCGATCGGCCTGGACGCCGAGGAGTACCGCGCCGAGGCGATCAGCGACTCCGACACGGGCTACACCGGCATGGCGGAGCTCGAGGTCGCCGCCGACGTGCTCGACGAGCTGTACGACGACGGCGTGGCCGACCTGGCCGAGGCCCGGGACCTGCCCTGCCACAACGGGCTGGTCCTCGTCTCCGACCGCGGCACCGCCCTGGGCCGGGTCGGCCCCGACAAGCAGGTGCACCTGGTGCGGGGCGACCGCGAGGCCTTCGGCATCCACGGCCGGAGTGCCGAGCAGCGGATCGCCCTCGAGCTGCTGCTCGACCCCGAGGTCGGCATCGTCTCGCTGGGCGGCCGCGCGGGCACCGGCAAGTCGGCGATGGCCCTGTGCGCCGGCCTCGAGGCGGTGATGGAGCGCGGTCAGCACAAGAAGGTCGTGGTGTTCCGTCCCCTCTTCGCCGTCGGCGGCCAGGAGCTCGGCTACCTGCCCGGCTCCGAGAACGAGAAGATGTCGCCCTGGGCGCAGGCCGTCTTCGACACGCTGGGCGCGATGGCCGGCAAGGACGTCATCGACGAGGTGATGGACCGCGGCATGCTCGAGGTGCTGCCACTGACCCACATCCGCGGCCGGTCGCTGCACGACTCGTTCGTGATCGTCGACGAGGCGCAGTCGCTGGAGCGCAACGTGCTGCTCACGGTGCTCTCGCGCATCGGCGCCGGGTCGAAGGTGGTGCTCACCCACGACGTGGCGCAGCGCGACAACCTGCGCGTGGGTCGCCACGACGGGATCGTCGCGGTGATCGAGAAGCTCAAGGGGCACCCGTTGTTCGCCCACGTGACGCTGACCCGCTCCGAGCGCTCGCCGATCGCGGCCCTGGTCACCGAGATGCTGGAGAACGTCTCGCTGTGAGGTGAGGCACGAGTCCTGTGGGGCGGAGGTGATCCGTGCGACGGATGTGACGTAGTGGTCTACGCCATTTCCGTCGTTCGGTTTGCACCGCCCCCAGGACTCGGGCAAGGTTGTCCGTGACCGTTTCGTGATCTTCGGGCACGCCGTCCCTCGTCGGGCTGAGACCGGTCCCCCCACGTTGTCGTCCATCCCCTGTGAGAGTCGTGTCGTCCAAGAAGTACGTTCCGTCGCACCGTGCCCCCAGCGCCACCGCCAAGAACGCCCGCAAGCGCGTCGTACGCACCACCGCCGCCCTGTCGGGTGTCGCCGTGGTCGCGACCGGGGTCAGCGTCGCCGGCGGTGTCATCGCCGACGCCCCGGACGTCTCGCGGACCTCGTCCGAGCTCACCGCCGCGCCCGGTGACGCCGCCTCGGTGGCACGCCTGACCGAGCGTACGACCCGGGTCACCGTGTCGCGCTCCGACCGCCGCCGGGCCACCGACCCCGCCAAGAAGGCCGCCCTGTCGCGGACCCAGGGCATCGCGACCACCCGCACCGAGAACCTCGACGACGCCGACCCGCGCGAGATCGGGCGCGCGCTGCTGTCCGAGTACGGCTTCGACGACTCGCAGTTCTCCTGCCTCGACTCGCTCTACGTCAGCGAGAGCGACTGGCGCGTCACCGCCGACAACCCCAGCTCCTCGGCGTACGGCATCCCGCAGGCCCTCACCGCCACCCACGACCTGCCCGCGGACTACATGACCTCGGCCGAGTCGCAGATCCGCTGGGGCCTCGACTACATCGCCAGCCGCTACGGGACCCCGTGCAGCGCGTGGGGCTTCAAGCAGGGCAACGGCTGGTACTGACCGGGGTCCGCGGCGCCGCCGCGGGGTCCGGTGCGCGTCAGCGGGCCTCGAACACCGTGACGTGCCCGGCGTACTCGCGCGCACCCTCGAAGTGCGGGAGCCTCCCCTCGAACCCTTCGCCGCACGAGTCCAGGTAGGCCTGGGCGGCGGCATGGTCGGGGAAGACCGCGCGCGTCTCCAGGTCATGGCGGCGTACGTCGCCGAAGCGGCGCCGCAGGACCGACTCGCCGGTCTCGCTGCTGAACTGGGTGACCTCCGGCTTGCCGCCCGCCTCGACGCGCAGGTCGGCGAGGTGGTCGTTGCCGTTGGTGACCGCGACGAACGTGCCTCCCGGGCGCAGCACGCGGCGGACCTGGTTGAGGGCCCGCTCGAGGTCGCGCACGTGGTAGAGCATCCAGCCGGCGTACACGACGTCGAAGGCTGCCTCCTCGAACGGCAGGTAGCAGATGTCGGCCTGGCGGGCGTCGACGCCGCGGGCGGCGGTGAGCTCGACGAAGCGGGGCGAGAAGTCGGTCGCGACCAGCGTGACGCCGGGCAGTGCGTTGATCTGCTCGGCCATCACGCCGGTCCCGCAGCCGACCTCGAGCACGTGGGCGTTGCCGGCCAGGGCCCGGTCGATGGCGGCGAGCGCCTCGGTGGCCGGGTCGAGGCCGTCGGCGGTGGGGCGCCACACCGAGCGGCGGGTCTCCAGGTTGGCCTCGGTGGCGTACTGGTCGCGCACGTGCGCGGGGTCGTCGAGCTTCATGGGTGGGTCATGCCTTCCACGTCGAGGGCGTCGTCGAGCTGGGCCTCGGTGAGGTCGCCGCGCTCGACGTAGCCGAGCGCGATCACGGTCTCACGGATGGTCGTGCCGTCCTTGAGCGCCTGCTTGGCGATCGTGGCCGCGGCCTCGTAGCCGATCAGCTTGTTGAGCGGTGTCACGACCGACGGCGACGACTCGGCGTAGGTCCGCATCCGGGCGGCGTCGGCGGTGATGCCGTCGACGCAGCGCTCGGCCAGCAGGGTCGACACGGTGGCGAGGATGCGTACCGACTCCAGCAGGTTGCGGGCCAGCACCGGCATCATCACGTTGAGCTCGAAGTTGCCGGCCGCTCCCGCCCACGCCACGGTCGCGTCGTTGCCGACGACCTGCGCGCACACCATCAGCGTCGCCTCGGGCAGCACCGGGTTGACCTTGCCGGGCATGATGCTCGACCCCGGCTGGAGGTCGGGCAGACGGATCTCGGCCAGCCCGGTCGTCGGGCCCGACGACATCCAGCGCAGGTCGTTGCAGATCTTGGTCAGCCCGACCGCGATGGTGCGCAGCACCCCGCTGAGCTCGACCAGCGAGTCGCGGGAGCCCTGGGCCTCGAAGTGGTTGCGCGCCTCGGTGAACGGCTCACCGGTCTCGGCGGCCAGTGCCTCGATGACGGCCGCCGCGAAGCCGGGCGGCGTGTTGATGCCGGTGCCGACGGCGGTGCCGCCGAGCGGGAGCTCACGCACCCGGGGGAGTACGGCGTCCAGTCGCTCGCGTGCGTAGCCGACCGTGGCGGCGTACCCGCCGAACTCCTGGCCGAGCATCACCGGCGTGGCGTCCATCAGGTGCGTGCGCCCCGACTTCACCAGCCCGGCGAACTCGCCGGCCTTCGCCGACAGCGACGACTCCAGCGTGGTGAGCGCGGGGTGCAGGTCGTCGCGCACCGATAGGGCCGCCGCCACGTGGATCGCGGTCGGGAACGTGTCGTTGCTCGACTGGGACGCGTTGACGTGGTCGTTGGGGTGCACCTCGGTGCCGGCGCGGGCGGCGAGCGAGGCCAGCACCTCGTTCATGTTCATGTTGGTGCTCGTGCCGGACCCGGTCTGGAAGACGTCGAGCGGGAACTCCGCGTCGTGGTCGCCGGCGACGACGGCCGCCGCCGCGTCGGCGATGACGGCCGCCTGCTCGGCGCCGATCACGTCGAGGTCGGCGTTGACCCGGGCCGCGGCGGCCTTGACCCGGGCCAGCGCATGGATCAGCGCCGGCTCCTGGGTCGTGCCGCTGATCGGGAAGTTCTCGACGGCGCGCTGGGTCTGTGCTCGCCACAGGGCGGCCGCGGGCACCTGGACCTCGCCCATGCTGTCGTGTTCGGTGCGGTAGTCGCTCACCGGCCAGACGTTACCCTTGACAGATTGGTAACAGATCAGTTACCAATACTCATGGACGTTTTCGCCACGATCGCCGACCCGGTCCGCCGCGACATCCTGGGCAGCCTCACGACCGGGCCCGTCCGGGTGGTCGACCTCGCGGCCGGTCGCGACATCAGCCGACCGGCGATCAGCCGCCACCTCCGCGTGCTCGGCGACGCCGGGCTGGTGACCGCCGAGGACCACGGTCGGGAACGGCACTACCGGCTCGACCGCTCCGGGCTGGTCCCGGTGACGGCCTGGCTGGCCGGGCTCGACCCGGCGCCGCGGTTCGACGAGTCGGCACTCGACGGCCTGGACCTCGAGGTCCGGCGCACGGTGCGCGAACGGTCCAGCGACCCGAGGCACACCGAGACCGAGGAGACGGCATGAGGACGATCACCCCGAGCGCCACCGGCCGGCGCGACGACCGTGACGGCACGGCGTACGTCGTGTTCGAGCGCGCGTTCGAGGCTCCGATCGCCGACGTCTGGGCTGCGGTGACCGAGCCGGAGCGGCTGGTCCGCTGGATCGGCACCTGGGCAGGCGACCCGGCGAGCGGCGAGATCGCGTTCCGCATGACCGCCGAGGCCGAGGATGCGCCCGAGGAGAGGGTGCTGGTCGACGAGTGCCGCGAGCCGACCCGACTGGTGATGCGGTCGGCGCGACCCGACGACCCGACCCGGCTGTGGACCTGGCAGATCGACCTCAGGGAGACCGACGGGGTCACCACGCTGACCTTCGCCCAGGAGGTCTGCGACCTGACGCTGGCCGAGAGCGTCGGTCCCGGCTGGGACTACTACCTCGACCGCATGGTGGCGGCAGAGACGGGCGGCGACGTCGCGGCGATCGACTTCGCCGACTACTACCCGGCGTTCGCCGCGCACTACCGGGCCGAGCTCGCCCGACGCGCGACGTAGAGCCAGTAGGTCTCCTCGCGACCCTGCAGGTCCACCGCGTAGTGCTGTGGCTCGACCTCGTCGAACACCTCGTCGAGGTTGCGTTCCAGCCGGGGCTCCTCGGTCGCCGACCAGATCACCACGGCGCCGCCCGGCCGCACGATGCGGCGCAGCAGGCCGAGGAACGGCGGCTCGTAGATCGCGGCGTTGGCGTCGTGCACGAGGTAGCCCGGACCGTTGTCGACGTCGAGCAGCACCAGGTCGTACGACGCCTCGCGGGCCTCCGCCAGCGCGAGCGAGATGTCGGCGACGACCACGTTGGCGCGCGCGTCGGCCAGGACCCGCTGGCCGTGCCGGATGGTGCCGTCGCGCATCCAGCCGACGAGGGCCTCCTCGATCTCGACCACCGTGCACCTCTCGACGCGCGGGTCGGTGAGCACGGCCCCGAGGGTGAAGCCCAGGCCCAGGCCACCGACCAGCACGTCGCGGGGGTCGGTCGCCAGCTCCAGGGCCACGGTGGCGAGCGCCACCTCGCTGGTGGTCTCGACGGTGTCCATCACGAAGACGCCGTTGGCCCGCAGCTCCAGCACCTCGGGACCGTCGTCCTCGCGGCGCGCGCGCAGCACGAGCTCACCTCGGTCCGACTCGGCGCGCGCGAGCTCGACGTACTCCGTGGCCATGCCGCAACGCTAGCCAACCTCCCCCTAGCCAACCTCCCCCCGGACGTCATACGGACGGTGCCCTCGGCGGCTCCGTCCGTATGACGTCCGGGGGCTGTCCACAGGGGCGGCGAGGGTGGGTGGCGAAGCAGCCGCCGTCAGGCCACGGTGAGTCGCATGTCCACGACCCCACGCCATCTCGATGCCCGCCATCGGGCGGCTCATCGGCTGGCTGCCGAACAGGGTCAGGTCGCGTCGCGCCGCCAGCTGTACGCGCTCGGCATCACCCGCTGGGAGATCCGCGGCCATGTGCGCGGCGGGCGGTGGCAGCCCGTGGGCGACCAGTCGGTGGGTCTGCACAATCACCGGCTGGACGAGGTCGGGCTGCGCTGGGCCGCGGTGTTCCAGGGCGGCCCGCGTGCCTGCCTCGACGGCGTCGCCTCGCTCACGGCCAGCGGGCTCGAGCGCTTCGAGACCGAGCGCATCCGCGTGAGTGTGCCGCGTGGGGCCAGGGTCCGCCGCAACCGTCTCTTCGACATCAGACAGACACGTCGATGGTCGGCTGACGACATCGTCCCGTTCGGCATACCCCGCACTCGCGTCGCTGTCGCTGCGGTGCGAGCCGGTCTGTGGGCGCGCACCGAGCGGCAGGCGACGTACGTCGTCACCCTGGTCGTGCAGCAGGGGCTGGCCACGGCTGCCGACATCGGTACCGAGCTGCTCCGCATCAGGCGGGACAGGCGGCGAGCGCTGCTCCATGCCGTGGTCAACGACCTGCTCGACGGCGGCCGGGCCCTGGGTGAGCTCGACGTGGCCGCCGAGCTGCGGCGCCGTGGCCTACCTGCGCCCGAGCGGCAGGTGCTGCGCCGCGACGCACACCGGCGCTATTACCTGGACCTGTACTGGCCGGCCTTCGGAGTGGTGGTGGAGATCGACGGCATCCACCATGCGTGGGCCGAGAACGTCGTGGGTGACGCGCTGCGCCAGAACACCCTCGCCCTCGCCGGGGACACGGTCCTCAGATTGCCGCTGCTGGGACTGCGACTCGAACCTGACGAGTTCTTCGCCCAGATCGAGACGGCGCTGCGCGCAGGCGGCCTGACCGGAGCCGCATGACGGCGACCCTTCGGGACGTCATACGGAGGGAGCCGCCGAGTGCTCTCACCGTATGACGTCCGGGGTCACTGAGCCGATCGCACCCGGATCCCGGTGATCGGCACGGTGACCGCGCCGCCCGGGTCGGTGAAGAAGTCGTTGCCCTTGTCGTCGACGACGATGAACGCCGGGAAGTCCTCGACCTCGATCTTCCAGACGGCCTCCATGCCGAGCTCCTCGTACTCGAGCACCGACACCGACCTGATGCAGTCCTGCGCCAGCCGCGCGGCGGGCCCGCCGATCGAGCCGAGATAGAAGCCGCCGTGGGCGCCGCACGCCTCGGTGACCTGCTTGCTGCGGTTGCCCTTGGCCAGCATCACCATCGACCCGCCCGCGGCCTGGAACTGCTCGACGTAGGAGTCCATCCGGCCCGCCGTCGTCGGCCCGAACGAGCCTGACGGCATCCCTTCGGGCGTCTTCGCCGGTCCGGCGTAGTAGACCGGGTGGTCCTTGAGGTATGCCGGCATCTCGTCGCCGGCGTCGAGGCGCTCCTTGATCTTGGCGTGCGCGATGTCGCGCGCCACGACCAGCGGCCCGGTCAGCGAGAGTCGGGTCTTCACCGGGTGACGGGACAGCTCGGCCAGGATGTCGGCCATCGGCTGGTTGAGGTCGATCTCGACGACCGCTCCGCCCGCGATGTCGTGGGCCATGCCGGCGTCGGGCATGTACTGCGCGGGGTCGGTCTCGAGCTGCTCGAGGAAGACGCCGTCGGCCGTGATCTTGCCGAGCGCCTGCCGGTCGGCCGAGCAGCTCACGGCGATGGCGACCGGGCAGGAGGCGCCGTGCCGCGGGAGGCGCACCACGCGCACGTCGTGGCAGAAGTACTTGCCGCCGAACTGCGCACCGATCCCGAACGACTGGGTCAGCTCGAAGACCTGCTCCTCCAGCTCGACGTCGCGGAAGCCGTGCGCGGACATGCTCCCTGAGGTCGGCAGGTTGTCGAGGTAGTGCGCCGAGGCGTACTTCGCGGTCTTCAGCGCGAACTCCGCCGACGTGCCGCCGATGACGACCGCGAGGTGGTACGGCGGGCACGCGGCCGTGCCGAGCGAGCGGATCTTCTCGTCGAGGAAGCTCAGCAGCCGGTCGGGATTGAGCACCGCCTTCGTCTCCTGGAACAGGAACGACTTGTTGGCCGAGCCGCCGCCCTTGGCCATGAAGAGGAACTTGTACTCCGGCCTCCCGCTGGTCTGCGGCGTCGAGTAGAGCTCGATCTGCGCGGGCAGGTTGGTGCCGGTGTTCTTCTCGTCGTACGTCGTCAGCGGCGCGAGCTGCGAGTAGCGCAGGTTGAGCCGGGTGTACGCGTCGTACACGCCCCTGCTGATCGCCTCGCCGTCGTCGACACCGGTGAGCACGCCCTCGGACTTCTTGCCCATCACGATCGCGGTGCCGGTGTCCTGGCACATCGGCAGCACGCCGCCGGCGGAGATGTTGACGTTCTTGAGCAGGTCGAGCGCGACGAAGCGGTCGTTGCCCGACGACTCGGGGTCGTCGATGATCTTGCGCAGCTGCGCGAGGTGCGCGGGCCGCAGGTAGTGGCTGATGTCGTGCATCGCCTCGGCCGTCAGCAGCCGGATCGCCTCGGGAGCCACCCTGAGGAACGTCTGGCCGTCCGCCTCGAAGGTCGAGACCCCGTCGGTCGTGACGAGCCGGTACGGCGTGTCGTCGGCGCCGATCGGCAGCAGGTCGGAGTAGCGGAACTCGGGCTCGGAGGCAGCGGTGCTCACGGGCGTGAGATTACGCGGTCGTCCCCGGGTGCTCCGCGGGGGAGAGGCCGGGCGCAGGGATATGTCGCGCTCTTGACGGTCGTTGGATTCGGACCATACGTTGCCGGTATGGAGCTGCTGCCGTCCGCCCATGCCGACACGTTCTGCCGCGACCACCTGCCACCGGCCGAGCAGTGGCCCGAGCTCGTGTTCGGGCTGCCCGAGCTGCACTACCCCGACCGGCTCAACTGCGCGACGGCGCTGCTCGACGACGTCATCGCCGAGCACGGTGCCGACCGACCCTGCCTGCACGCACCCGGCGCGACCACCTGGACGTACGCCGACCTGCTCGCCGCCGCCAACCGGATCGCGCATGCGCTGACCGTCGACCTCGGGATCGTGCCCGGCAACCGGGTGCTGCTGCGCGGGCCCAACAACCCGTGGATGACCGCGTGCTGGTTCGGCGTGCTCAAGGCGGGCGCGGTCGCCGTCACCACGATGCCGTTGCTGCGCGCCGGTGAGCTGGCCACCATCCACGAGATCGCCCGGCTCGACCTGGCGCTGGTCGACGGCCGGTTCCTCCCCGGGACCGAGGGCCTGGGCGTGCGCGTGGTGGCGTTCGGCGACGACTCCGAGCTGGGGGCGCTGTCGGCGGGCAAGCCCGCGGCGCACGACGACGTGGCCACCTCCGCCGACGACGTCGCGATGCTGGCGTTCACCTCCGGCACCACGGGCCGCCCGAAGGCGACCATGCACTTCCACCGCGACGTGCTGGCGATCTGCGACACGTTCTCGCGCCACGTGCTGCGACCCACGCCCGACGACGTGTTCACCGGCACCCCGCCCTTCGCGTTCACGTTCGGGCTGGGCGGGGTGCTGTTGTTCCCGCTGCATGCCGGTGCCTCCACGGTGCTGGTGGAGAAGGCGACGCCGGTCGAGCTGGCCGCGATCATCGACGACTTCGGGGTGACCACCTGCTTCAGCGCGCCGACGGCGTACAAGGCGATGCTCGCCGCGGGCGCCGCCCTGCCCTCGCTGAAGGCGGCCGTCTCGGCGGGCGAGCACCTGCCGGCGGCGGTCTGGCAGGCCTTCCTCGACGCCACCGGCGTGCGCATCATCGACGGCATCGGGGCGACCGAGATGCTGCACATCTTCGTCTCGGCTGCCGGTGACGACATCGTGCCCGGATCCACCGGGCGCGCGGTGCCCGGCTACCACGCCACGGTGCTCGACGAGGACGGCGACGAGGCGGCCCCCGGCGTGCCGGGACGGCTTGCCGTGAAGGGCCCGACGGGTTGTCGCTACCTCGACGACCCACGGCAGCAGGGCTACGTGCAGCACGGCTGGAACATCACCGGCGACACCTTCGTCCGCGACGAGGCCGGCTACTTCTTCTACCAGGCCCGCAGCGACGACATGATCGTCTCCTCGGGCTACAACATCGCCGCCCCGGAGGTCGAGGAGGCGCTGCTCAAGCACCCTGAGGTCACTGAGTGCGCGGTCGTCGGGGTGCCCGACGAGGCCCGCGGCTCACTGGTCAAGGCGTTTGTCGTGCTCGCCGACGCCGCCGCCGGCGACGCGACGAAGGCACACGAGCTCCAGGACTTCGTGAAGGCCGAGATCGCGCCGTACAAGTACCCCCGGGTCATCGAGTTCGCCGACGCCCTGCCGCGTACGGCGACCGGCAAGCTGCAGCGGTTCCGGCTCCGGCAGGGCTCCTGACCCATGGAGACCCCTCCGCGGCAGCTGATCTTGTCGCTCTACGGCCTCTACGCGCGGGAGGACGGCGACTGGCTCTCGGTGGCCTCGCTCATCGCGCTGATGGGCGACCTCGGCGTCGACTCCGCCGCGGTCCGGTCGTCGGTGTCGCGGCTCAAGCGTCGCGAGGTGCTCGAGGCGATCCGCCGCGACGGCCAGGCGGGCTACGCGCTCTCGCCCGACTCGCTGGAGGTGCTCCGCGAGGGCGACCGGCGCATCTGGAACCGGCCACGCGCCACGGCGGCCGACGGCTGGCTGGTGCTGGTCTTCTCGGTGCCGGAGTCCGAGCGCGAGCGCCGCCACGCGCTGCGCTCGCTGCTCGCCGGCCTCGGCTTCGGCACCGTCGCGCCGGGTGTCTGGGTGGCCCCCGCCACGGCGTACGACGGGGCCGTGCGCACGCTCGAGCGGGCCGGGCTCACGGCGTACACCGAGTTCTTCCGGGGCGACTACCTCGGCGCCGGCGACGTCTCCGCGCGGATGCGCGAGTGGTGGGACCTCGACGCCCTCACCGCGCTGTACGCCGACTTCTGCGCCGCCTGGCGACCGGCGTCCCGCACCCGCAGGCAGCTCACCCCGGCACAGGCGTTCGCGACGTACGTCCCGATGCTCACCGCCTGGCGCCGGCTGCCCTACCTCGACCCCGGCCTGCCGCTCGAGCACCTGCCGGCCGACTGGCCGGGCGTCGAGGCGGGCGACCTGTTCACCGGGCTCGACGCGCGGTTGCGCGAGGACGCGCACACCCACGCCGTGTCGATCGTGCACGCGCTCTGACCCGGACGTGCCCCACCGACCCCGATAGTCCGGTGCAGATTTGTCGCGTCGAGGCCGGGGAACAGCAAATGTGCCCCGGACTATCCGACGGGCAGCACCGCGAACCCCTGCACCTCGACCACGGCGTCGTGATCCCAGAGACGGGAGACCCCGATGCCGGCCATGGCGGGGTAGTCGGTGCCGATCAGCCGCTTCCACACGCGGCCGATGTCGCGGGCGTGGGCGCGGTAGTCGTCCATGTCGACGATGTAGACGGTGAGCGCGGTCAGGTCGGCGGGCGTGCCGCCCGCGTCGGCCAGGGCGGTGAGCAGGTTGCCGAGCGCCTGCTCGAACTGCGCCACCACGCCACCAGGGACGATCGAGCCGTCGGCGGCCATGCCGGTCTGGCCGGCCAGGAACACGGTGGTGCCGGTGGCGACCACGGCGTGCGAGAAGCCCGAGGGGGCGGCGAGGGAGGCCGGGTTGATGCGCTTCACGACTGGACCGCTCCTCCGTCGACGTTGAGCCCCTGACCGTTGATCGCGCCGTTCTCGACGCAGAGCATCACCGCCGACGCGACCTCGGCGGGGTCGACGAGGCGGCCGATCGGCTGCATGTTCGCGAGGATCGCGCGGGCGTCCTCCGGACTCCGCCCGGTGCCCGACGAGATGTGGGCGACCGACTCGTCGGTCATCGGGGTGTCGACGTAGCCGGGGCACACGGCGTTGACCGTGACACCGGTGCGGGCGACCTCGGACGCGGCCGACCGGACCAGGCCGAGGACGCCGTGCTTGCTGGCGGTGTACGCCGCGATGCGGGCGCCGCCGGACTTGCCGGCGATCGACGCGATCACGACCACCCGGCCCCGCCCGGCGGACGTCATCGCGGGCAGGGCCCGCCGCAGGCAGCGGAAGGGCGCGGTGAGGTTGAGGTCGAGCATCCGCTGCCAGTCGTCGTCGGAGGTCCTGACGAGGGGAGCCGACATCGCCGCGCCGGCGTTGACGACCAGCACCTCGACCGGGCCCCACGCCTCCTCGACGGCGGCGAACGCGGCGTCCAGCTGCTCGGACGAGGTCACGTCGGTGGGCAGGACGAGCGACTCGCCGGGCAGTACGCCGGCCACCTCGCGCAGCGCCGCCTCGGACCGGGACACCAGCGCCACCCGGTAGCCGGCCGCGGACAGCGACTCGGCGCACGCCCGGCCGATGCCCTGCGAGGCACCGGTGACCATCGCGACCCGGCTCATCGGCCGGTCCACTCGGGCGGACGCTTCGCGTTGAAGGCGGCATGGAACTCGGCGTGGTCGCCGGTCGTCATCAACAGCGCCTGCGTCATCGCGTCGAGCTCCATCGCCGCACCGAGCGGCATGTCGAGCTCGCGGGTGATCAGGGACTTGGTCTGCGCGAACGCCAGCGTCGGCCCGTCGGCCAGCCGCCGGGCGAGCGCGGCGACCGCGGCATCGAGGTCGTCGTCGGCGACCAGCTGCGACACGAGCCCGTAGCGGTCGGCCGTCTGCGCGTCGATGGTGTCGCCGAGCATCAGCAGCTCGGTGGCCCGGCCGGCACCCACGAGGCGGGGGAGGAGGTAGGCCGCACCCATGTCGCCGCCGGAGAGGCCGACCTTGGTGAAGAGGAACGCGAAGCGGGCCGAGGTCGAGCACACCCGGAAGTCGCTGGCGATCGCGATGACCGAGCCGGCGCCGGCGGCGATGCCCTGGATGCCGGTGATGATCGGGATCGGGCACTCGCGCATCGCCTTGATGACGTCGCCGGTCATCCGGGTGAAGCCGATCAGGTCGCGCGGGTCCATCTTGATCAGCTCGCCGATGATCTCGTTGACGTCGCCGCCCCCGCAGAACCCGCGGCCCTCGCCGCGGATCACGAGCACGTCGGCGTCACCACGGTGGGGGAGCTCGTGCAGCAGGTCCCGCAGGTCGGCGTACGACTCGAAGGTGAGCGGGTTCATCTTCTCGGGCCGGTCGAGCGTCAACGTCGCCACCCGGTCGGCCACGGAGAAGCGGAAGTGCCGCCAGTCGTCGGTGATCGGCACGCTGCCCCGGTATCGGCTCACGACGCTCCTCCCTGTTGACGCGCCCGCACCAGGCCGCGGCCGATGATCGTGCGCTGCACCTCGGAGGCGCCCTCGTAGATGCGCGGCGCCCGGACCTCACGATAGAGCCGCTCGAGCAGGTGTCCCCGCTGGAGCCCCCGCGCGCCGTGCAGCTGCACCGCCTGGTCGACCACCCACTGCGCGGACTCGGTGGCGAACAGCTTGGCCATCGCGGCGCTCTGCGTGATCTCGGCGGCCGGTGCCCCGCTGTCGTACGTCGTCGCGGCGGACCGCACGAGCAGCCGGCTGGCCTGGGTGCGGGTGGCCATCTCGGCCAGCGTGTGCTCGACCGACTGCTGGCGGATCAGCAGGTCGCCGTACACCTCCCGGGTGAGCGCCCACTCCAGCGAGGCGTCGAGGGCGGCCTGCGCCATGCCGACGGCGAACGCGCCCACGCTGGGCCGGAACAGGTCCAGCGTGCGCATCGCCACCGCGAACCCCTGGTCGACCTCGCCGAGCACGTCGTCGGGACCGACCCGGACCCCGTCGAACACCAGCCGTCCGATCGCGTGCGGTGCGACCATGTCGAGGCGCTCGCCGGACAGCCCCTCGGCGTCGCCGGCCACCGCGAACGCGGTGACCCCGCGGGCGCGGGCTCCCTCGGTGGTGCGCGCGAAGACCGTGTAGACGTCGGCGTCGGGTGCGTTGGAGATCCAGGTCTTCTCGCCGTGCAGCCGCCAGCAGTCGCCGTCCGGCGTGGCCCGGAGGGCGAGCGCCGCGGCATCGGAGCCGGCGCCGGGCTCCGAGAGGGCGAAGGCGGCGACCGTGGTGCCGGCCACGACGCCGGGAAGCCACCGCTCGACGACCTCGCGTGAGCCGGACTGCAGCAGCGGGTAGCTGCCGAGCCCCTGGAGAGCCAGGGCCGTCTCGGCCTCGGTCGTGATCGTCGCCAGCGTCTCGCGGAGGAGGCAGAGCTGCAGCGCGGCGGCGTCGCGGGGAGCCTCGTCGGGGGCTCCGCCGAAGAGGCCGCGGAGCAGACCGTGGTTGCCCAGCATCCGGAGCAGCGGGCGGTTCACCGCGCCGTGCACCGCAGGCACGGGGGCGAGGTGGTCGGTGGCGACGGAGCGGACCCGGTCGACGTACTGCTGCTGCTCCCCGGTGAGGCCACTCATGCCAGCGACGGTATTGCGCCTTGACAACTTCCGTCAAGAACGCAATATGTTGAGACCATGCGGATCGCGGTGATCGGTGGCGGGCCCGGCGGGCTCTACTTCAGTGCGCTCGCCCAGCAGCTCTCCCAGCAGTCGGGGCGCGAGCCGCACGAGATCACGGTCTGGGAGCGCAACGCGGCCGACGACACGTTCGGCTTCGGCGTCGTCTTCAGCGACGAGACCCTCGGCGGCATCGAGCACGCCGACCCGCAGGTCTACGCGCTGATGAAGCGGGAGTTCGCCGTCTGGGACGACATCGACGTGCACTTCGAGGGCGAGGTCGTCACCAGCGGCGGGCACGGCTTCGCGGCGATGTCGCGCAAGCGGCTGCTGGAGATCCTGCAGGCCCGCTGCCTCGAGCTCGGCGTCACGATCCACTTCCGCACCGAGGCGCCCGACGTCGACGAGCTGGCGCGCACCCACGACCTGGTCGTCGCGTGCGACGGGCTCGGCTCCGCCGTCCGCAGCCGCTACGCCGACACGTTCGAGCCCACCCTCGAGGTGCGCGACTGCCGCTACATCTGGCTCGGCACCGACAAGGTGTTCGAGGCGTTCAAGTTCTACGTCGCGCAGACGCCGTACGGCGTCATGCAGATCCACGGCTACCCGTACGACGCCACCGGCAGCACGTTCATCGTCGAGATGACGTCGGCGGTCTGGGAGAAGGCCGGGTTCGCCGACTTCGCCGACCGCACCTGGGCGCCGGGGGAGTCCGACGAGCAGTCGATCGCCCGCATCCGCGAGCTCTTCGCCGACGTGCTCGACGGGCACGAGGTGAAGGCCAACAACTCCCGGTGGATCAGCTTCACCACCGTCCGCAACGAGCACTGGGTGCGCGACAACGTCGTGATCCTCGGCGACGCCGCGCACACCGCGCACTTCTCCATCGGCTCCGGCACCAAGCTCGCCATGGAGGATGCGCTGGCGCTGGCCGCCTGCGTCCACGAGGAGGCAGACCTCGGCGCCGCCCTGGCGACGTACGAGACCGAGCGCAAGGCCGTGGTGCTGTCCACCCAGCGCGCCGCCCAGGCCAGCCTGGAGTGGTTCGAGAACCTCGGGCAGTACGTCCACCAGGATCCCCTGCAGTTCGCGTTCAACATCATGACCCGCAG
This sequence comes from uncultured Actinomycetota bacterium, assembly GCA_963781515.1. Classification (GTDB taxonomy): domain Bacteria; phylum Actinomycetota; class Actinomycetes; order Propionibacteriales; family Nocardioidaceae; genus Nocardioides. Next base: position 914,255 of record CAWAGL010000008.1, on the reverse strand, counting down.
CCGTCGCGTCACCTACGACAACCTGCGCCTGCGCGATCCGGAGTTCGTGGCCCGCTGCGACCGGTGGTACGCCGACCACGTCGGCAGCGCCGACCCCTGCCCGCCGATGTTCCAGCCCGCTCGCCTGGGCGACCTCGACCTGGTCAACCGGGTCGTCGTCTCACCGATGGACATGTACGTCGCCGACGAGGGGCTGCCGTCCGACTTCCATCTCGTGCACCTCGGTGGCAAGGCCCTCGGCGGTGCCGGGCTGGTGATGACCGAGATGGTCTGCGTGTCGCCCGACGGCCGGATCACCCCCGGCTGCGCGGGGCTCTGGGACGACGAGCAGCAGGCGTCGTGGCGTCGGATCACCGACTTCGTGCACACCAACTCGGCCGCCAGGATCGGGCTCCAGCTCGGCCACTCCGGCGCCAAGGGCTCCACGAAGCTGATGTGGGAGGGCATCGACCAGCCCCTCGACGACGACAACTGGGAGGTCGTCGCGCCCTCCCCGGTGGCCTACCGGGAGGGCGTCAACCAGCGGCCGCGGGAGCTGACCCGCGCCGAGATGGACGCCATCCGTGACGAGTTCGTCGAGTCCGCGCGACGCGGGGCCGAGGCCGGCTTCGACCTGCTGGAGCTGCACTGCGCCCACGGCTACCTGCTCTCCGCCTTTTTGTCGCCGGTCACCAACCGGCGCACCGACGACTACGGCGGCGATGTCGAGGGGCGGCTGAGGTACCCGCTCGAGGTGTTCACCGCGGTCCGCGCGGTCTGGCCGGCCGACCGCCCGATGACCGTGCGCATCTCGGCGACCGACTGGGTCGACGACGGACAGACCCTCGACGACGCGCTCGCCGTCGCCGAGGCGTTCGCCGCGGCCGGTGCCGCGGCCATCGACGTCTCCACCGGCCAGGTCACCGCGCGCGAGCGGCCGGCGTTCGGGCGGTCCTACCAGACGCCGTACGCCGATGCGATCCGCAACCGGCTCGGGGTGCCCACGATCGCGGTCGGCGTCATCTCGTCCTACGACGACGTCAACTCCATCCTGATGGCCGGTCGCGCCGACCTCTGCGCGATCGGCCGGTCACACCTCTACGACCCGTCGTGGACGTTGCACGCCGCCGTCGAGCAGGACTACGACGGCCCCGGAGCGCCGTGGCCGCTCCCGTGGCGACCCGGGCGGCGCAAGCCGCAGACCGGCCGCACCGACGGGCCGAGCCCGCGGTTGCAGCTGATCCGCGAGGGCGACACCGGCACCCGCCACCGCCGCTGGCGACCCGCCTGATCGGTGCGGTCGAGGACTATCCTGACGCCATGGGGGATAGACCCGAACCGCACGAGATGCGCGTCTCCGATGCCGACCGCCAGCGGGTGGCCGAGGTGCTGCGCGACGCCGCCGGCGACGGGCGGATCGACTTCGACGAGCTCGACGAGCGACTGGACGCCACCTGGTCCGCCAAGACCTACGGCGACCTGGTGCCGCTCACCGTCGACCTGCCCGACCACCCGCAGCACGTGGTGCCGCGCCCGGCGTCGAGCCCGGCGCCCCGACCGGGCGCCGGCGGTCCGGGCGCACCGACGTACAACACCTCGATCGCGGTCATGGGCGGCATCGACCGACGCGGCGCCTGGACCGTCGGCGCCAGCCACTCGGCCTTCGCCATGATGGGCGGCATCGACATCGACCTGCGCGAGGCCGTGTTCACCAGCCACGAGACGGTGATCAACGCCAGCGCCTTCTGGGGTGGCATCGACATCATCGTCAACGCCCACACCCAGGTGATCGTCGAGGGCTTCGGCGTCATGGGCGCCTTCGACCAGGGGCGCGACAAGGTGCCGGCCGAGATCACCGCCGACTCACCGGTCGTGCGGGTGCGCGGTGTCGCCCTGATGGGCGCGGTGACCGTGCAGCGAAAAGGGCCCCCGAGGCCGCCGCGCAGGTTCCTGCGCGGCGGCCCACGGTAGGCCCCCTGGTCCCGACCGGGTGATCAGGTCTGCGGCTCCTCCGCCGCGTGCACCTGCTCGCCCTGATCTGCCATCTTCTCGGCCTGCGCCTTGGCCTCCGGGTCCTCCGCGCCGGGGATCCGGCCGGCCCGCTCCCGGTCGACGGTGAGGTTCTCACCGGTCGCCGGGTCGAAGAGGTGGATCTGGGTGGCGTCGATCCAGATCTCGGCCTCGTCGCCCTCGCTGATGGCGCTGGCACCGTCGAGGCTGACGACGAGCTGCGTGCGCATCGACTCGCCGTCGAGCTCCCGCTCGAGCTCGTTGAGCTGCTTCTGCACCTCGGGCGGCGCCTCGAACGGGATGTAGGCGTACGCCTCGTTGCCGAGCCACTCGACCACGTCGACCGTGGCCCGGAACGTCGAGCCGGGCTTTCCGGCGTCGACCACCGACGCGTCGTCGAAGTGCTCGGGTCGGATGCCTGCGATGAGCAGGCCCTTGCCCTGGGCGTTCTTGGCCCGCTCCTCGGGGATCGTGACGGTGCCGAAGGGCAGCTTGACCGACGTGCCGTCGACCTCGGCCGGCACGAAGTTCATCGGCGGTGAGCCGATGAACCCCGCGACGAACAGGTTGCCCGGGTTGGTGTAGAGCTCGCGTGGCGTCGCGAGCTGCTGGAGCACTCCACGCTTGAGCACGGCGACCCGGTCGCCCAGCGTCATCGCCTCGGTCTGGTCGTGGGTGACGTAGACCGTGGTGATGCCCAGCCGCTTCTGGAGCCGCGAGATCTCGGTGCGCATCTGGCCGCGGAGCTTGGCGTCGAGGTTCGACAACGGCTCGTCGAACAAGAACGCGTCGGCGTCGCGCACGATCGCGCGGCCCATCGCCACCCGCTGGCGCTGGCCACCGGACAGGAGGCCGGGCTTGCGCTCCAGGTGCTCGTCGAGCTCGAGGGTCTTGGAGGCCTTGCGGACCTTCTCGTCGATCTCGCTCTCCGGTGCGCCGGCGAGCCGGAGCGGGAAGGCGATGTTCTCGTAGACCGTGAGGTGCGGGTAGAGCGCGTAGTTCTGGAACACCATCGCGAGGTTGCGGTCGCGCGGGGCCAGGTCGTTGACCTTCTTCTCCCCGATGACCATGTCGCCCGAGGTGATGTCCTCGAGACCGACGATCATCCGCAGCAGCGTGGACTTCCCGCAGCCCGACGGGCCGACGAGGATCATGAACTCCCCGTCGGCGACGTCGATGCTGACGTCGTTCACTGCGGGGAACCCGTCGCCGTACTTCTTGACGATGTTCTTCATGTCGATGGCAGCCATGAGATCAACCCTTCACTGCGCCGGAGGTGAGGCCGGCAACGATTTTGCGCTGGAACAGGAGGACGATGATGATCACCGGGATCGTGACGATCACGGAGGCCGTAGCCAGCTGGGAGTACGGCGGATTGAACGGGTCGGGCCCCACGAAGTAGGACATCTGGGCCGGCACCGTGCGGGACGCCGTCGTCGACGTGAGCGAGATCGCGAGCACGAACTCGTTCCACGCGAAGAAGAACGTCAAGATCGCGGCGGTGAAGACACCCGGTGCCGCGAGCGGCACGATGACCTTGCGGAAGGCCTGCCACGACGTGGCGCCGTCGACCTGGGCGGCCTGCTCCATCTCCCACGGGATCTCCCGGAAGAACGCCGAGAGCGTCCAGATCGCCAGCGGCAACGTGAACGTCATGTAGGGGATGATCAGGCCCGGCCAGGTGTTGAACAGCCCGACCGTGCGCCACATGTCGAACAGCGGACCGACGAGCGAGACCACCGGGAACATCGCGATGGCCAGCGCCATCGAGAGCACCACTCGCTTGCCCTTGAACTCCAGTCGCGCGATGGCGTACGCCGCCAGGGTGGCGAAGACCACCGAGAGCAACGTGGCGATCAACGCGATGCCGAAGCTGTTGATCAGGGCGCGGGTGAAGTCGCCGTTCTCGAGGATCGCTCCGTAGTTCTCGAAGGTGAAGTCCTTCGGCAGGAACTGCGCGCTGCCCGCCGTCGTCTCGTCGAGCGACTTGAACGACAGCGAGATGATCCATGCCACCGGCAGCAGGCACCAGATCAGGATCGCCACGAAGCCGATCCAGGTGGAGATTCCGGTCTTGCCCTTCATCAGCCCTCACCCCTTGCCTGTGCCAGGTCGACCTTGAACAGCCGCACGATCCCGAAGGCCAGCAGCAGCACCGTCAAGAACAGGAGCACCGAGAGCGCCGATCCCATGCCGAGCTGCATCTGTTCGATCACCTGTCTGTAGGTCAGGAAGGACGACGACTCGGTGTCCTGCGCGCCCCGCGTCATCACGAAGATGTTGTCGAAGATGCGGAAGGCGTCCAGTGCGCGGAAGAGCACGGCGACCATGATCGCGGCCCGCATGTTGGGCAGGATCACCTTGACGAGTCGCTGGGTCCAGGTGGCTCCGTCGACCTCGGCGGCCTCGAGCATGTCCTCGGAGACCTGTGAGAGACCTGCCAGGAGCAGCAGGGCCATGAACGGCGTGGTCTTCCAGATCTCGGAGACCATGATCGCGAACATCGCGTGCCAGTGGTCGCCGAACCAGTTGGTGTCGGAGGCGATCCAGGGCATCCACGCGAACCACGAGTTCACGAAGCCGTTGTTGAGCGAGAACGCGAACTGCCAGGCGAACGCGGAGACGACCGTGATGATGCCGTAGGGGATGAGGATCGAGGTCCGCATCAGCCCGCGGGCGATCATGATCTTGTGCATCACCATCGCGAAGGCGAAGCCGATGACCAGCTCCACCCCCACCGTGACGACCATGATCAGGACGGTGTTCCAGGTGTCCCGCCAGAAGAGCGAGTCCGAGAGGACGGTGACGTAGTTGCCCAGCCCGATGAACTCACGGTCGTCGGGTGTGGTCAGGCGGTACCTGAACAGCGACAGGTAGAGCGCCTGCAGCATCGGGTAGGCGGTGACCAGGATCATCAGGATGACCGCGGGGGCGACCAGCCGCTGGCCGAGACGGTTCTCGGCCTTCGTCCGGTCGGTGTCGGGCGCCTTGGTGGCCCGACGTGCGCCTTTCTTGGAGTCTGGAGCGACGACGGTGCTCACAGCAGCCTCCCTCCCTTCAGGATCTCGTCGATGAACTTCTGCGACTGCGCCGGGGTGTCGGAGTCGACGCTGCTCGGCGGGTGCCAGGTGCTCTGGAGGGCCGAGGAGATGTCGCTCCAGTACGGCGTCACCGCGCGCGGCGCTGCCGCGTCGACGCTGTCCTCGAAGAGCTGCAGCAGGTCTTGGGGGTAGATGTCCGCCAGCGGCGGGTACTCGTAGCCCGCCGAGCTGGCCGGCATGTTGCCGGTGAGCTCCGCGTTCACGCCCTGGTTCTCCGGCTCGACCACGCAGGCGGCTGCCTTGAGGGCCAGCTCCTTGTGGTCGGAGCTGTCGCTCACGCCGATGCCGATGCCGCCGTACGGCGGATGGGCCTCTTCGCCCTCGACCGTTGAGGGGTACATCGTGTAGCCGATGTCGTCGGCGACGTCGGGAGCGCTGTCGTCGTAGTTGTGGAAGATGTAGGTCCAGTTGACGAGGAAGGCACCGTCGTCGGAGCCGAACGTCGACCCGGCCGTGCCCTCGTTGGAGACCGACAGGTCGCTGGCGGCCGCCTCGCTCGAGGTGAGCTTCTCGATGACCCCTGCGGCAGCGCGACCCGCTTCGCTGTCGACGGTGATCGTGGCGTCGGCGCCCTTCTCGGCGTCCTCGACGATGGTGCCGCCCGCGCCGGCGATCAGCGCGTTGATCCAGACGGCGTAGCCCTCGTACTTGTTGGCCTGGACGCCGATCTTGCCGCCACCCTCGTCGGCCGCGTCGATGATCTGGTCCCACGTGACCGGCTTCGACATGTCGAGGCCGACCTTGTCCACGAAGGACTTGCGGTACCAGAGCACCTGCGTGTTCGACCAGAACGGGAACGCGACGATCTTGTCCTCCCACGTGGCCGCGGCAGTGGCCCCGTCGAACGACTGCTCGGCGAGCTTGTCCTGCATCTCCTGCGGGATCTCGGCCAGGAAGCCGGCGTTGGCGAACTCCGCGGTGTAGGGCGGGTCGAGGCTCATCAGGTCGATGGCCGGGTCACCCGCGGCAAGCCGTCGGGCCAGCTGGATGCGCTGCTGGCCGGCGTCCTGCGGGAGCACCTGGGTGGTGACGGTGTACTCGTCGGTGGAGCAGTTCTCGGCGACCTTTGCCTGGCCTCCGCTGTCGGGGTTGGTGTACCAGACGAGCTCGGGCTTGCCCGAGTCGGCGCCTGCTGAGCAGGCCGCCAGGCCCGCGGCACAGGTGAGGGCCAAACCGGCCCCCACGATGCGCTTTCTCCTCCGGAATGACTGCGAGGGTCGCTTCATGTGCTCCTCCCCTGTTGTGGTTTAGATCACGTCTAGTCTCATTGGCGTCATTTGGCAACATCAGTGTCCAGCGCGTCGCGGTGAAAGCCGCTGGACGCGTCAGCAGCGCGCCCGGAAGTGGGCCCTCGGCACCGGCACATCTACTGTGACCTCAGTCACTTCACTACGGATCGTCCGGCACGTACCTGCCGGTGAAGGAGTTCTGTCATGGCAACAGTCAGGTTCGAGAAGGCACAGCGTTGGTATCCGGGGGCCGATGAGCCCGCGGTGCACGGCATCGACCTCGAGATCGCGGACGGCGAGTTCATGGTCCTCGTCGGCCCCTCGGGATGCGGCAAGTCCACCACCCTCCGCATGCTGGCGGGCCTGGAGGAGGTCAACGAGGGCAAGATCTACATCGGCGACCGCGACATCACCGACGTCGCTCCCAAGGACCGCGACATCGCGATGGTGTTCCAGAACTACGCGCTCTACCCCCACATGACGGTGGCCGACAACATGGCCTTCGCCCTCAAGATGGCCAAGGTCCCCGCTGAGGAGCAGAAGCGTCGCGTCAGCGAGGCCGCGACGATGCTGGGGCTGACCGACTACCTCGAGCGCAAGCCCAAGGCGCTGTCGGGCGGTCAGCGGCAACGGGTGGCCATGGGCCGGGCGATCGTCCGCAACCCGCAGGTGTTCTGCATGGACGAGCCACTGTCCAACCTCGACGCGAAGATGCGCGTGCAGACCCGCACCGACATCGCCAAGCTCCAGTCGGACCTCGGGGTCACCACCGTCTACGTCACCCACGACCAGGTGGAGGCGATGACGATGGGCGACCGGGTGGCGGTGATGAAGGACGGCGTCCTGCAGCAGGTCGACAGCCCGCTGGGCCTCTACGACCGGCCGGTCAACCTCTTCGTGGCCGGCTTCATCGGCTCCCCGCAGATGAACCTCCTGGAGGCCAAGGCGGTGGACGGCAAGGCGCAGATCGGCAACTACTCCGTGCCCGTCGACCCGACCGCCTCGAAGGTCATGCAGGGCAACGTCACCCTCGGCGTCCGCCCCGAGGCCTGGCGCATCGTCGACGCCGACGCGGGAGGCCTCCCCGTGGCCGTGACCGTCGTGGAGGAGCTCGGTGCCGACGCGTTCGTCTACGGCACCTCCGACGTGGCGGGCACGCCCAGCAGCGTCATCGTCCGGGTGTCCGCCCGGGACTCGGTCCACCGGGGCGACACCATCCACGTGACCACCGACCCGCACCACGTGCACGTGTTCGACACCGACACGGGCTCGCGTCTGTCCGACTGACTCGCCACAAGGCCGGTGCGGGGCGGTGGCCGGTGGTCGCCGCCCTGCCCGGTCCTACAGGCGCTCGGCCCTCACGCGACGCCGCACCGGTCGGCGGTCCGACGGATCGCCCCGGCGATCGTCTCGTGGAGGTCGGGGGGCAGGTCGTGGCCCATGCCGTCGATGAGCAGCAGCTCCGCACCGGCGACCGCCGACGCTGTCGCGCGGCCACCGGAGACGTGCACCATCCGATCGGCCAGGCCGTGCACCACCAGGGCCGGGACGCGGACGCCGCGCAGACGTTGCGTGCGGTCCGGCTGGGTGAGGATCGCCATCGTCTGGCGCAGCACGCCACCGGCCGAGAAGCCGCGGTCGAAGGTCTCCCGCGCGCGAGCGCGCGCCGCCACCGTGTCCATGGGGAAGCCCGGAGAGCCGATCAGCGCCCACATGGCAGCGCTCGAGGCCACGTAGGCCTCGCGACCGACCCCGCGGGTGCCCATCAGCGACGTCACCAGCCGCGGGCTCTGCCAGCCGACGGTACGACGTCCGGTCGTCGACATGATGCTGGTCAGCGAGCGCACCCGCCTCGGGCTCTCGATCGCCATCGTCTGCACGATCATGCCCCCCATCGAGACGCCCACCACGTGGGCGGACGTGATCCCGAGATGGTCCAGCAACCCGAACGCGTCGCCGGCCAGGTCGCCCATCGAGTACGGCGCCCGCACCCGCCGGCCGGCGAAGGCGCGCAGCAGCTGGCCGCGCGTGATCCGGCCCGGGACCTTCGACGACCGGCCGGTGTCGCGGTTGTCGAAGCGGATGACGTAGAAGCCGTCGGCAGCCAGTCGCCGGCACAGGTCGGGATCCCACCAGGTCATCGGCCCCCCGAGGCCCATGACGAGCAGCAACGGCTCGTCGTCGGGCCGGCCGTAGGTCTGGTAGCAGAGCTCGACCCCGGGACTCACGGGTGCGAAGAGCTCTTCGGAGACGGTGATGTCCGGCTGCCGGGAGGACGTCGAGGACATGTGCGCCAGTCAACACGATGGGGGTTAGCCGCAGCACCGACAGGGGCCCGTTCGCCTGCCGGACACGCGTTCTGCGCCTAGGCTCGACAGTTGTGAGCGTCGACGACCGCGAAGGAACAAGCCCGGGGCCCCTGGGCGACTTCCTGCGCCCGGACGGCTTCGTGCGGCCGCATCCGGCCGCCGTGCTCCGCGAGGGCAGCGTCGTCATCGAGGTCGGCCGGCTCGCCCTGCGCCGGCTGGGGGAGGGCAGCGCCCGCCGCGCCACGCCGTACGCCGGCCGGTCACCGCTGCGCAGCCACGAACCCGTCGTGCTGGTGCCGGGCTTCCTCGCCGGCGACGGCACGCTGGCGATGATGGCCGGCGCGCTGCGGCGTACCGGGATCCGCACCTATCGCTCGCAGATCCGTGCCAACGTCGGCTGCACCCTCGCCGCCGCGCAGCAGCTCGAGACCCGGCTGGAGTCGGTGGCCGCGCGGCGCGGCACCAAGGTGCGCATCGTCGGGCACAGCCTGGGCGGCATGCTGGCTCGCGGCGTGGCCGCTCGTCGGCCCGATCTCGTCTCGGGCATCGTCACCATGGGCAGCCCGATGCTGGCGCCGGCCGCCCATCACGTCTCGCTGACGGCGAGCGTGGACCTGCTCGTCCGGCTCAGCCGGGCCGGGGTCCGCGGGCTGATGGCCGAGGAGTGCGTGTCGGGCGATTGCGCGCGGCAGAGCTTCGCCGAGTGCCGGGCGCCGCTTCCCGACTCGGTCGCCTTCACCGCGATCTGGTCGCCGCGCGACGGCATCGTCGACCCGCGGGCGTGCATCGACCCCCAGGCGCGAGCGGTGGAGGTCAACGCCTCTCACCTCGGGATGGCCTTCGACCCCCGCGTCATCGACCAGGTGGTGGCCGCGCTCACGCGCGGCCCCCGGTCACTTGTCGAAGTCGATCGCGGAGAAATTGCGTAGCTTGCCGAGCTGGTGCTCGGAGGTGATCGAGCGGATGGTGCCGCTGCGCGATCGCATCACCAGGGAGTCGGTCGTCGCGCCGTTGGCGCGGTAGCGAACGCCGCGCATCAGCTCACCGTCGGTGATGCCGGTGGCCACGAAGAAGCAGTCGTCGCCGGTGACGAGGTCGTCGGTGGTGAGGATGTGGTCCTGGTCGAGGTTGTGGCCGTGGTCGATGGCCTTCTGCCGCTCGACGTCGTCCTGGGGCCACAGCCGGCCCTGGATCACTCCGCCGAGGCACTTCATCGCGCACGCGGCGATGATGCCCTCGGGCGTGCCGCCGACACCCAGCAGGAGGTCGACCCCGGTGCCGGGGCGGGCCGCCATGATCGCGCCCGCGACGTCGCCGTCGATGATGAACTTGATGCGCGCACCGGTGGACCGGATCTCCTCGACGAGCCGGTCGTGCCGCGGCCGGTCGAGCACGACGACGGTGACGTCCTCGGGACGCGAGCCCTTGGCCTTGGCGACCAGGTGGATGTTCTCCGCGACGGGGAGGCGGATGTCGACGACGTCGGCCGCCTCGGGCCCCGTCACGAGCTTCTCCATGTAGAACACGGCGGACGGGTCGAACATCGTCCCCCGGGGCGCCACGGCCAGCACCGAGATGGCGTTGGACATGCCCTTGGCGGTGAGCGTCGTGCCGTCGATCGGGTCGACCGCGACGTCGCACTCGGGACCGGTGCCGTCGCCGACCTTCTCACCGTTGTAGAGCATCGGGGCGTTGTCCTTCTCGCCCTCGCCGATGACGACGGTGCCGTTCATGCCGATCGACGAGATCATCACGCGCATGGCGTTGACGGCCACGCCGTCGGCGTCGTTCTTGTCACCGCGGCCCACCCAGCGACCCGCTGCCATGGCCGCGGCCTCGGTGACGCGCACCAGCTCGAGGGCCAGGTTGCGGTCTGGCGACTGGGGATCGACGTTGAGGTTCTTGGGGCTCATGGCCGCATGGTAGCGCCGGGCCGCCGGTCCGTGGAGGGGCCTGTCGGGTGGCTCTGGTGCCTACACCGGGTAACGACGCGCGGACGTGGCCTTCACCGAGAGCCACACGTCGCGGCCGGGAGTCAGCCCGAGCTCGGTGGCGGCCGCGGGGGTGACGTCGGCGATCAGGTCGGGGTCGGCGTGCACCAGCACCCGTACGGCGTCGCCGTGCGGCGACACGTCGGCGACCGAGCCGTGCCAGCGGAGCCGCGGCGAGCCGACCGGTTCGTCGAGGGAGACGGCGACGGCATCGGGCGTGAAGCTCATCAGCTCGTCCGCGTGCCGCACGACGTTGAGGCCGACGAGCCGGGCGACGTGCTCGGTGCGGGGACGTTGCGAGACCTCGGCCGGGGTGCCGACCTGGGCCACCTCGCCGGCGTCGAGCACGACCACCTGGTCGGCCAGGGTCAGCGCGTCGATCGCGTGGTGGGTGACCAGCAGCGTGACCCCGTCGTACGACGCGAGGTGGCGGCCGAGCTCGATCCGCAGCGCCATCGCGACCTTGACGTCGAGGCCGGTGAGCGGCTCGTCCAGCAGCAGCAACCGGGGCCGGGTGGCCAGGGCCCGGGCGATGGCCACGCGCTGGGCCTGGCCGCCGGAGAGCCTGGGCGGCTTGCGTGCGGCGAGCTCGCCGACGCCGAAGCGGTCGAGCCAGCCCTGCGCGTCGGCGTCCGCCTCGGAGCGGGGGACGCCGCGTGCGCGGGGACCGAAGGCGACGTTGTCGAGGGCACTGAGGTGTGGGAAGAGCAGCTGGCCCTGGAAGACGAGCCCGACACCGCGTTCGCGAGCGGGGATCGCCAGCAGGTCGACGCCGTCGAGGCGCGCGTGACCCTGGGCCGGGGCGAGGCCGGCGAGCGCGCGCACCAGGGACGACTTGCCCGCCCCGTTGGGCCCGATGACCGCGATCACCGCGCCCGGTGCGGCGTCGAACGACGCGCGCACCCGGCCCGGCACCTCGATGCGGACCTCGAGGCCGGAGCCGCCCGCAGCGGTGGTCATGCGCTGGCCATCCGGGTGCCGAGCCAGCGGTCGCGCAGCGCGAGCAGCACGATCACCGAGACCAGCAGCATGACGAGGCTCAGCGCGAGAGCGGCGTCCTGGTCGGACTGCCGCGTGACGTAGATCAGGGTGGGCATGGTCTGCGTGGTCCCGGGATAGTTGCCGTTGAAGGTGATCGTGGCACCGAACTCGCCCAGCGAGCGTGCCCAGCCGAGCACGGCGCCGGCCACGATGCCGGGCAGCGCGAGCGGCACGGTGATCCGGCGGAAGGTGGTCCAGCGGGTGGCGCCGAGCGTCGCTGCCGCGGCGTCGTACTCCGGGTTGGTCGAGCGCAGTGCCCCCTCGATGCTGATCACGACGAAGGGCATGCAGACGAACACGTGGGCCAAGATCACGCCCCATGTCGTGAAGGGGAAACCGAAGCCGGTGGCCTCCAGCAGCGGCTTCCCGAGGAAGCCGGTGCGGCCGAACGCCGTGCGCAGCGCCACGCCGGCCACCACCGGCGGCAGCACCAGAGGGACGGTGACGAGCGCCCGGAGCACCCCACGGCCGCGGAAGTCGACCCGTGCCAGCACCCACGCGAGGGGCAGCCCGAAGAGCAGGCAGATCGTCACGGCCACGGTGGAGGTGACCAGCGAGAGCCACAGCGCCTGACGCAGCGGCTCCGACCCGAGCTGGGTGGGCAGGTCCGGCCAGTTGATCGCCGCCACCATCGCGACGAGCGGGACCGTCAGCAGCAGCGTCGCCAGCGCGGCCGGCACCACCAGCAGCACCGGCGCTCGCCCGAGGTTGTCCCTCACCGCTGACTCACGAGACGGTGAACCCGGCGTCGGCGAGCGCGGTCCGACCCTCGTCCGAGAGCATGTAGTCCACCCACTTCTGCGCGAGGTCGGCGTCCTTGCTCTGCTCGAGCGTCGTGGTGAGGTACGACGTCGGCTGGTCGTCGGCGCCCGGGATCTCGACGGAGGTGACGGCGTCGCCGGCCGCGACCGCGTCCGTGGCGTAGACGAGGCCGGCATCGGCCTCGCCGGAGGTCACCTTGTCGAGCGTGGAGCGCACGTCGTCCTCGAGGCTGGCCGGCTCGGCGGTGACCCGGTTGGCCGCGAGCACCGCCAGGGCGACCCGGCCGCACGGCACCTCGTCGGCGCAGCGCACCCAGATCGTGCCGTCGAGGTCCGCGAGGCTCTCGATGCCGGCCGGGTTGTCGGGTGGGGTGACGATCGTCAGCACGTTGGTGGCGAACGTCTCCACGTCGCCGGTGACCCCGGCGTCCTCGGCCACCTGCATCGAGGTCTCGTCTGCGGTGGCCAGGACGTCGCCCGGCGCGCCGTCGGCCACCTGCGCGGCCAGGTCGGTGCTGGAGCCGAAGGAGAAGGTGACCTCGACGCCGTTGTCGGCCTCGAACCTCGTCGCCATCTCCTGGTAGACGTCGGTCAGGGAGGCCGCGGCGAGCACGGTCAGCTCGCCACCGCCTCCGGCGGTGTCGGCGCCGTCGTCCGAGCAGCCGGCGAGGGTGGCGAGCGCCAGCGAGAGCGCCAGGGCAGCAGCGATCTGCCTCACGGCACCTCCACGACCACGTTGGTGGACTTGACCGAGGCGAAGGCGCGTACCCCGGGTTCGAGACCGAGCTCGGTGGCCGCGTCGCTGCTCATCAGCGAGACGATCCGGTAGGGACCGCACACCAGCTCGACCTGTGCCATCACGGTGTCCTTGCGGACCGCGGTGACGATGCCGTGGAGCCGGTTGCGGGCGCTCACCGACGCCGCCCGGGTGCTCTCGCGGTCGGGGGAGTCGGCCAGCGACGCCGCCAGCCCGGCCAGGGCCACCCCATCGATGCGTGTCGGCCCGTCGCCGGGCAGGGTCGGCAGCCGGCCGCCGTCGACCCAGCGCCGGATGGTGTCGTCGCTGACGCCCAGCAGGTCAGCCGCTTCCGCGATCCGGTATGTCGTCACAGGTGCAGTGTTCCGCATCTGCGGCTACTTGTCTGCACGGGGGTGCCCGCGGATCGGGTTCCGGCCCGGCTCCCTGCCTCCCGCGTCGGTGCCCCTGAGAGGATGACGGGGTGAGTCAACAGGGGGGTCGCTACCAGCGCTCGGCCGCAGGCATGGTCGGCGCGCTGATCGTGACGGTGGCCGCGATCGCTGCCTTCATCGGGTTCCGTGCCGTCAACCGGCACGACCTCGACGTCACCCCCGACACGGTCGACTACCTCGAGGCCGTGAGCGCGCTGCAGGGAGCCGGTCGCGAGGTCGTCTACCCGCCCACGCTCCCCGAGGGCTGGCGCGTGACCAGCCTCGACACGGTGCCCGGTGACCGACCGTCGTGGGGGCTCGGCATGCTGACCGACGACGGCGCGTTCGTCGGCGTACGCCAGGAGGACGACTCGATCGACAACCTCGTCGAGCGGTACGTCGACGAGGAGGCCGCCGAGGGCGATCCGCTGTCGGTGCCCGACGGCCTGGCGACCTCGTGGTCGACGTGGACCGACGAGGGTGGAGACGTCGGCTATGCGGCCGACGTCGACGGCGAGTCGGTGCTGGTCTACGGATCGGCCGGCGCGGCCGACGTACGCCGGATGCTCGAGCTGCTGACCAAGGACCCCACGCCGACGACTGGGTGAGCGGCGTACGGTCGGAGGATGAGTGAGGACCAGCTGCAGCCACAAGACACGCTCGACGACCGCGGAGTCGACGACATCCTCGACGAGGGCATCTCGCCCCCCGAGCAGCCGCGCGGGGTGACCGCGAAGGGCGTCACCCACGCGGAGCAGATCGAGGGCGAGACCATCGACGAGCGGGTGCGTCAGGAGGAGCCCGAGGTCTGGGCGGACGCCGAGGCCGAGACCGATGCCGACATCCTCGACGGCGACGTCGGCGGCGAGGTCGGTGCCGAGCGCACCGGCCGGCTCGAGGCCCCCGACCAGGGCGCGGCGGGCGCCCCCACCGACCTGTACGCCACCGACGACGGCATCGACGGCGCCGGCGCGAGCGCCGAAGAGGCCGCGATGCACACGATCGACGAGCCGAGCTAGCTTCCAGCGGTGAGATGGGGTCGGTTGTGGTGATCTGGACCGACCGTGGCTCACCGCTGCCCGGGGTCGGCCGGTTCCGGCGGTGAGTGGGGGTCGTTGTCGGCCGCCTGGACCGACCGTGGCTCACCGCTGGCAGGGGTCGGCCGGGTGCGGCGGTGAGTGGGGGTCGCTTTCGGGCTCCTGGACCGACCATGGCTCACCGCTGCCCGGGGTCGGCCGGTTGCGGCGGTGACTTGGGGTCGCTTCCGGGCTCCTGGACCGACCGTGGCTCACCGCTGCCCGGGGTCGGCCGGGTGCGGCGGTGAGTGGGGGTCGCTTCCGGCCTCCTGGACCGACCGTGGCTCACCGCTGCCCGGGGTCGGCCGGGTACGGCGGTGACTTGGGGTCGCTTCCGGCCTCCTGGACCGACCGTGGCTCACCGCTGCCCGGGGTCGGCCGGGTGCGGCGGTGAGTGGGGGTCGCTTGTGGCGTCCTGGACCGACCGTGGCTCACCGCTGGCCGGGTCGGCCGGGTGCGGCGGTGAGTGGGGGTCGCTTTCGGCCTCCTGGACCGACCGTGGCTCACCGCTGCCCGGGGTCCGGCCGGGTGCGGCGGTGAGTGGGGGTCGCTTCCGGCCTCCTGGACCGACCGTGGCTCACCGCTCGCGGGCGAGAGCCGGCCACAGCGGTGACTTGGGGTCGCTTCCGGGCTCCTGAACAACCGACCCTGGCTCACCGCTGGCGGGGGAGGGCCGGCGCAGGTCAGTCGGCGTCGACGACCTCGTCGAGTCGCTTGCGGGCGCCGTCGAGCCAGGACTGACAGGCGGTGGCGAGCTTCTCGCCGCGCTCCCACAGGGCGAGCGACTCCTCGAGAGTGGTGCCACCGGCCTCGAGGGTGCGGACCACCTCGACGAGCTGCTCGCGGGCGTCCTCGTAGGAGAGCTGGTCGGGTGCGACGGTCTTCTCAGCCATGGGTGTCTCCCTGTGGTGGATGGTCGAGCGACTCGACCCGGTCGGTGGTGGCGTGCACGCGGCCGTCGGAGACCCGCACCGACACCGCGCGTCCGACGCCGATGCCGTCGATCGACGTGACGACGTGGCCGTCGGCGTCCTGGAGCACGGCGTAGCCGCGCTCCAGCGTCGCCAGCGGCGAGAGCCCGCGGGCTCGCGCACGGTGGTGGTCGATGTCGTCGGCGGCGCGGTCGAGGCGGTGCGTCAGCGAGCGTCGTGCGCGCTCCCGCAGCATGGTGAGCTCCTCGACGCGGGCGTCGAGCAGGGTGCGTGGGTCGGCCAGCGCGGGCCGCGAGCGCAGGGCGTCGAGGCCGCCCTGCTCGCGGTCGAGCCACTGGCCCAGCAGGGTGCGGATGCGCCCGCGGGCCCAGACCACGCCCTGGACCTCTTCGACGACATCGGGCACGAGACGCCGGGCGGCATCGGTCGGTGTCGAGGCGCGTACGTCGGCGACCAGGTCGAGCAGCGGCTGGTCGGGCTCGTGGCCGATGGCTGAGACCACCGGCTTCTTCACCGCGTGCACGGCCCGGATCAGGCCTTCGTCGGAGAACGGCAGCAGGTCCTCGAGCGAGCCGCCACCGCGCGCGATCACGATCACGTCGACGTCGGGGTGCCGGTCGAGGCGCTCGACGGCCTCGATGACCTCGCTCGCGGACCGCGGGCCCTGCATGGCGGCGTACGCCACCTCGAAGCGGACCGCTGGCCAGCGGCGGGTGGCGTTGTCGATCACGTCGCGCTCTGCCGCGGACTTCGGCGCCGTCACGAGGCCGACGCACGCGGGCAGGAAGGGCAGCGACCGCTTGAGCTCGGGAGCGAAGAGGCCCTCGGCGGCCAGCAGCTGACGGCGGCGTTCGAGGCGCGCCAGCAGCTCGCCGAGGCCGACCATCCGGATCTCGCGGGCCTGCAGGGACAGGGTGCCGCGGTTGGGGTAGAACGACGCCTTCGCGTGGATGACCACGCTGGCCCCCTCGACCAGCGGCGGGTCGAGGCTGTCGAGCAGGCTGCGCGCACAGGTGACGGTCACCGAGATGTCGGCCACCGAGTCGCGCAGCGTCATGAACACCGTCTGGACGCCGGGGCGGCGGGTCACCTGGGCGATCTGGCCCTCGACCCAGACGCTGCCCAGCCGGTCGATCCAGGACGAGATCGCGCTGGCGATCTGCCGGACCGGTGCCGGCTGTGTCGGAGACGTCTCGAGTGCCACGGCGGTGAGCCTACGGGTGGCCGTGGACAGTCGAGGTGGGCCTGGCCCAGACGTCGCTCGGCCGGCGCGCAGGCACCCCCTAGACTCGCCCCCATGACCGACTTGGGTGTGCCGGCCGTCCTCAGCCCCGATGAGGCGAAGGCCGTGCTGCTGGCCGCGCCCCGGGGCTACTGTGCCGGCGTCGACCGGGCCGTGATCACCGTGGAGAAGGCGCTCGACCTGTACGGCGCCCCGGTCTACGTGCGCAAGCAGATCGTGCACAACAAGCACGTCGTCTCCGACCTCGAGTCGCGCGGCGCGATCTTCGTCGAGGAGCTCGACGAGGTGCCCGAGGGCAAGACCGTCGTGTTCTCCGCCCACGGGGTGTCGCCCGAGGTGCACCGCGAGGCCGAGACCCGCAGCCTCAAGACGATCGACGCGACCTGCCCGCTGGTCACCAAGGTGCACCACGAGGCGAAGCGGTTCGCTGCCGACGACTACGACATCCTGCTGATCGGCCACGAGGGCCACGAAGAGGTCGAGGGCACCGCCGGCGAGGCGCCCGCGCACATCCAGCTCGTGCAGTCGCCGGCAGACGTCGCGGGCATCGTCGTACGCGACCCCGCCAGGGTGGCCTGGCTCTCGCAGACCACGCTGTCGGTCGACGAGACGCTGGAGACGGTGGCCGCGATCCGTGAGCGCTTCCCGCTGCTGCTCGACCCGCCCAGCGACGACATCTGCTACGCCACCCAGAACCGTCAGCTCGCGGTCAAGGAGATCGCCCACGACGCAGACCTGGTCATCGTGGTCGGGTCCGGCAACTCGTCCAACTCGGTCCGCCTCGTCGAGGTCGCCCTCGAGGTCGGCGCGAAGACGTCCTACCGGGTCGACGACGCCTCCGAGATCGACGAGGCCTGGCTCGACGGGGTCAAGAAGGTCAGTGTCACCTCCGGGGCGAGCGTGCCGGAGTCGCTGGTCGACGGGGTGCTGGCCTACCTCAGCGAGCGTGGCTACCCCGAGGCGCGCGCCGTGCACAGCGCCGAGGAGTCACTCATCTTCGCCCTACCGCCCGAGCTGCGGCGCGACATGCGTCTCGCCCAGCAGGCCTGAGCGGCTCGGCCATGGCCCGCTTCCTCGACCTGCACCCCGAGAACCCGCAGCCCCGGCTGGTGACCCAGATCGTGGAGGCGCTGCGCGACGACGCGCTGATCGCCTATCCGACGGACTCGGGCTACGCACTCGGCTGCCAGCTCGGCAACCGCGAGGGCCGCGACCGGATCCTTCGCATCCGCGACCTCGACGACCACCACCACTTCACGTTGATGTGCAAGGACTTCTCGCAGCTCGGTCAGTTCGTGCACGTCGACAACTCGGCGTTCCGGGCGATCAAGGCCGCGGTCCCGGGGCCGTACACCTTCATCCTGCCCGCCACCGGCGAGGTGCCGAAGCGGTTGATGCACCCCAAGAAGCGGACCGTGGGCGTGCGCATCCCCGACCACCTGGTCGTCTGCGCGATCCTGGAGGAGCTCGGCGAGCCCATCCTCACCAGCACGCTGATCCTCCCCGGCGAGGACGAGGCCCGCACCGTCGGCTGGGAGATCAAGGAGGAGCTCGACCACCAGGTCGACATCGTCGTCGAGGCGGGGGAGACGCCCGCCCAGCCCACGACCGTCATCGACTGGTCGGAGGGCGAGCCGGAGGTGCTCAGGCTCGGGGCCGGGGATCCTTCTCGCTTCGGGTCCTGAACGCGAGGGTGGCCAGGCACAGCGCATAGCCGGACACGAGCGCACCACTGTGGTGCGCCAGCCCGCTCACGACGGCCTGTACGACGCCGTCGCGCGGCTCGGCGATCACGTCGGGCATGGTGATGCCGATCAGGGTGAAGACGCCCACCATCATCAGGGGCGGCAGCACACCGATGGTGAAGAAGTCGCGGGTGCGCACGGCCAGCGCCAGCCCCAGGCACAGCACGACGAAGCAGAGGTCGAAGAAGAGCGACAGCTCGCCGACCAGCACCACGTTGATGACCACGACACTGAGCACGGCAGCGAGGCCGAGCGCCACGACCTGGCGTCCCGGCTCTAGTCCCGCGATCGGGAAGGAGCGGGTCTGGCTCACGCCTGCACCGTACGGCGGGGCTCAGGCGCCGCCCGCACGCCGCGCCGCATCACCTCCCAGCGGGTCGGTGGAGTCGCGATCTCCCCAGGAGAGGTCGAGGGTGTCGTCGAGCGGGTCGGCGTCGCGGCCGAGCGCTCTGATGTCGTGGGCGAACTCCGCTGCCGCGAGGCTGCGCGGCGCCACCTCGACCTGGGCCGGCTCCTCGAGCTCGTCGTCGGTCACCCCGAGCTCGCTGAACTTGCGCGCGGTCACCAGCACCCGACCCTCGATCGAGCCGACGGCCTGGTTGTAGGCGCCCACGGCGGCGGTGAGGGAACGCCCGAGCCGGGCGAGGTTGCCGCCCATCGTGGCCAGCCGCTCGTGGAGCTCGCGGCCCAGGCGCTGCACCTCGGCCGCCTGGTCGGCCAGCCGGTCGTGCGACCAGCCGTGCGCGACCGTGCGAAGGAGCGCGATGAGCGTGGTGGGGGTGGCGAGGATGACGCGCCGCTCCGCGGCGTACTCGAGCAGGTCGGTCTGCGCGTCGAGCGCCGCCGACAGGAACGCCTCAGCCGGCACGAACATCACCACGAACTCCGGTGACTCGGGCAGAGCGCGCCAGTAGGCCTTGTCGGCCAGCGCGTTGACGTGGTTGCGCAGCTGAGCGGCATGCCGCGTCAGGTGGTGGACCCGCAGGTCGTCGTCGTCGGTGGCCGTGGAGTCGAGGAAGGCGTCGAGCGGCACCTTGGCGTCGACCACGATCGATCGGCCGCCGGCCAGTCGCACGACGAGGTCGGGACGCAGTGCGCCGCCGACCAGCCGCGCCTGCTCGGTGAAGTCGCAGCGGTCGACCAGCCCCGCCAGCTCGACGGCCCGGCGCAGGTGCAGCTCGCCCCAGCGGCCACGCACCTGGGGCTTGCGCAGCGCCGTGGACAGCGACGAGGTCTCGCGGCGAAGGGTGTCGGTGGAGAGGCGCATGCTGTCGACCTGCGCGTCGAAGTGACCCTGCCACTGCGCGCGCTCTCGCTCGAGGTCGACCAGCTGGCGCTGCAGCCGCTCGAGCCCCTGCGCGACGACCGCCTGGTCGGCGGCCCGCGCCTCGAGCGCGGCGTGGGCGACGCCGGTGCCGCGCGAGCGGGTCCAGAGGTGGCCGACGAGGACGCCGAGGGCGAGCCCGACGACGAGGGTGAGGAACAGCGTCACGATCTCCATGGCACGAGCATGACCGTGCCCACCGACAGTCCGGATCAGTCAGCGAGGTCGACGACCACCGGCGCGTGGTCGGAGGCCCCCTTGCCGGCCCGCTCGTCGCGGTCGATGAAGGCGCCGGTCACCCGGCCCGCGAAGGACGGCGAGCCGAGCACGAAGTCGATGCGCAGGCCGCGGTTGCGCTCGAAGCGCTGCCGGTAGTAGTCCCAGTAGGTGTAGACGTCCGGCCCCGGCGTGAAGGGCCTGGCGGTGTCTACCCAGCCGTCGTCGAGGAACGCCTGGAAGGCCGCCCGCTCGGCCGGCGTGACGTGCGTGGAGCTCTTGAACTGCGCCGGGTCGAAGACGTCCTCGTCGGTGGGGCACACGTTCCAGTCGCCCACCATCGCGGCGTCCTCGCCCAGCCACTGCGCCGACTCGGAGCGCAGCCTGGTCAGCCAGTCGAGCTTGTAGGCGTAGTGCGGGTCGTCGGGCTTGCGCCCGTTCGGCACGTAGACCGACCACACGCGTACGCCGCCGCACACCGCCCCGATCGCGCGCGACTCGGGCGCCGGCGGCTCGCCGTACCGGGGCATGCCGTCGAAGCCGACCTGCACGTCGTCCAGCCCGATCCGGCTGATGATCGCGACACCGTTCCACTGGTTGGTGCCGGCCGCGGCGACGTCGTACCCCAGCGACTGCAGACCCATCAGCGGCAGCTGGTCCTCACGCGCCTTCGTCTCCTGCAGAGCGAGCACGTCGACGTCGTGGCGCTGCAGGAACGCCTCGACCCGGTCGATGCGCGAGCGCAGTGAATTGACGTTCCAGGTGGCCAGGCGCACGCGTCAACCCTAACGACAGCCGACATATCCCCTAGCGTGGTCCCCATGCAGAAGCTTGCCGCCTGGGCGGTGCACGCCTACACCGCCATCGGGTCGGTGCTCGCGCTCGCCATGGTGCACTTCGCCTACGAGGGTGACGAGCAGACCGTGCTGTGGCTCTTCCTGGCGGCGATGTTCGTCGACGGCACCGACGGGTTCATGGCCCGGCACTTCCGGGTCAAGGAAGTGGTGCCGGAGTTCGACGGCGCGCTGCTCGACAACATCGTCGACTACCTGACCTACGCGTTCGCGCCGATGGTGCTGCTCTGGGCCCACGGCTACCTGCCAGACGGCGCCTGGGGCGGGATCGTGGCAGCCCTTCCGCTCCTGGCGTCGTGCTACCAGTTCTGCCGCTCGGACGCGAAGACCGACGACCACTTCTTCCTCGGGTTCCCCAGCTACTGGAACGTCGTGGCCTTCTACGTCGTCGTCGTCGGCATGTCGGTCGGCGTCACGACCGCGCTGCTGCTCGTCTTCACGGTGCTGGTGTTCGTGCCCGTGAAGTACCTCTACCCGTCGCGGACCGAGGACCTGTGGTACCTCAACATGACCTTCTCGGCCGCCTGGCTGGCGGTCTTCGGTGTCATCGTGGCGCAGCTGCCCGACCCGTCGACCGTGCTCATCGTGGTCTCGCTCGCCTACCCCGTCTACTACGTGGCGGTGAGCCTATGGCTGACCGCGAAGTCGGCCCACCGCAGCCACCGGCTCAACTCGGCAGGCCAGCCTGCCGACGAGGCAACCATGCGCTGAGCACGCCCGGGGTGGAGGCGTCGGCGAGCTCGACGGCCCACTCCAGCGGCATGTCGACGATGCGGACGCTCTCGGCGCCGGCTGCGGTCGTGGCGACCAGGGTGGCCAGCCCTGCTCGGCGCTGGAACCACGTCTGCACGACGACCCAGCCGATGATGCCGTCCGACTCCAGCACGGTCCGCCGACGCGTCGTGATGCCGTCCCCGGAGACCAGGTGCTCCGTCGTACGCGCGTGTCCGAGGTGCCGGTAGGCCGACTCGCCCAGCACCACCCCGAGGCCCAGCACGACCACGGCGAGCACGGCGGTGGGCCACCAGGCGAGGTCGAACCTGACGGTGGCGACGACCCCGCCCGCGACGAGCAGCGCCGGGGACCAGAGCGCTCGGATGATGCGGCGACGCCTGGCTCGTGGCCCGTGCCGACGCATGGGTACGTCGATCGGCTCCGCGCCCGGCAGTACGGCGGCCCCGACGTGCCGCGCGACCCCGACCGGGGCTGGCGGCAGGATCTGCGTCACGCCGTTCTCCACACCGGTCGCGAGCGTCGACAGCTCGGCACCGCCGACCAGGCGCAGCAGCAGCGGCTCGTCGAGCACCAGCCCGCGCACCCGGGTCTCCTCGACGCTGGTCGACCGGGTGGTGAAGAGGCCGGCGGTCAGGTGCAGCGAGCCGTGCTCGCGGGTCAGGCGCAGGCCGAACCACTGGATGACGTAGCCCCCGACCGAGATGATCAACCAGCCGATCAGCGCAGCGACGAACAGCGCGAGGGCCACCAACGGGATCGCGAAGGAGATCACCCACCGCCACGCGCTCGAGGCGTGCTCGCTGTCGAGGAACGGCAGGTCGTCGGCGAACTGCGACAGGGCGCCGAGCGCACCCACCACGATCACCAGGCGGCTGAGGCTGAACGGCGCGAACCGCAGCCAGGACCAGTCGACGGTGGCCAGCACCTCCGGCTGTTCGACCGGGGGCGGGACCTCGTCGCCCGGCTGGTCGAGCACGCCCGGCTGGTCGAGCGGGGGCGAGACCGCCGCCCCGAGGTGCTCTGCCAGCAGCAGCCTGCGCAGCCCCGCCGCGTCCTCGTTGGCGATCGCCTCCAGCTTGATCCGGGTCTCGTCGACGCCGGTGCCGATGCTGACCGTGGTCACCCCGAGGATCCGGTGCATCAGCGAGCTCTCGAGGTCGACGCTGCGCACCCGGTCGAGGGGAGCGGTGACCTCCTGCTTGTTGAGCCACCCGGAGCGTCGCTCGAGCCGGGTCTCGGTGACGCGGTAGCGGATCGTCAACCAGGGCAGCAGGCCGATCAGCAGGGGCGCCAGGATGATCGGGATGGACCACCACCACCTCATGCCTCCCGACGTGCTCACGCCGAAGATCGCCACGACGGCCGGCACGAGGAACTGGCGCAGCGCTCGGAGCGGTCCGATCACCAGCAGCCGGGGGTCGAGCTTCTGCCACTCCGGCGTCACGTCGCGTCGCCCTCGCTGGCGCCGGTGATCGCGACGAGGTCGGCCACCACCCGCCTCGCCTCCTCCTGGTCGAGCCCCTCGATCCTCAGCGGACCGGCGGCGGACGCCGTCGTGACCACCAGCGTCGACAGCTTGAACAGCCGCATCAGCGCACCCTGGTGGGAGTCGACGGTCTGCACCCTTGACAGCGGCGCGACG
The DNA here is from genome assembly GCA_963781515.1 of uncultured Actinomycetota bacterium. GTDB lineage: Bacteria > Actinomycetota > Actinomycetes > Propionibacteriales > Nocardioidaceae > Nocardioides. The sequence goes on along the minus strand of CAWAGL010000008.1, from coordinate 890,897 downwards.
CGTGTCTCGCGGCTGATCCACCCCGACCGCGTGTGGATGGCGGTCTCGGTGACCTCCCACCGGTGCACGCGGTAGCGGATCGTCGGCATCGCCACGACGTACGACACCTCGGCGATCACGAGCACCGCCAGCAGGAGCGCAGCCCACCACGGCCGACCGGAGTCCGTGAGCATCGGGACGACGACGTACGCCGCCACCGTGAGGCCGATGAAGACGACCGCGCCGATGGCGGCCCCGAGCCGCCAGTAGGTCACCGCCCGCGGGCTCACCTGGTGGGCTGGGTCACGCAGGATCGTCTCGGCCGTCACATCGGTCATGGCGTGAGCCTTGCAGAACGTGCAAGTTGTCGCACCGCACGAACCTGCCCCAGGTCAACGGTGGCGACGGCCTGGTCTGGACCAGTTGTATCGGAGAGGAAAGCAACCAACCGGAGGGCCAGCCCATGACACGACGCAGGATCAGCAGGATCGCCGCCACCATCCTCGGGGCGACCGCCCTGGTGATGACCGCCGGAGTCCAACCCGTCGAGGCCGCGGTGGCGAAGGAGAGGACACCGTCGTTCAAGCAGTTCGAGCGGGCGACCCTCCACGATGCCGACGGTCAGTACGTCGTCAACGGCGACGAGCCGATCTCCAGCATGCACTCGCTGCGCACCTACTACCGCCAGGTCTTCAAGAAGAAGGTGAAGGCGAACCGGCACAAGGCTCGGGGCCTGATCGTCAACACCGTCTGGGGTGCCGACGACAGGTGGAACGCCAGCCAGGCCCGGAACCTCAGCTACTGCGTCAGCACCGGCTTCGGCACCAGCCACGACGCGATCGTCGCGGCCATGGCGCAGGGCGCCGGCCTGTGGGAGAGCGCCTCGTCGGGCGTCGACTTCACCTACGTGCCCTCGGCTGACAGCAACTGCGTCACGAGCAACAACTCGGTGCTGTTCTCGGTCGAGCCGGTCGAGACCCCCGACTACATCGCCCGGGCGTTCTTCCCCAGCAGCCCCGACTCCGCGCGCAACGTGCTCATCGACAACTCGATCTTCACGTCCGGGTCGTGGACGCCGGGCAACATCTTGGGCCACGAGCTGGGCCACACGCTCGGCTTCCGGCACGAGCACACCCGACCGGAGGCCGGGACCTGCTTCGAGGACAACAACTGGCGTGCGCTGACGCCGTACGACTCGGCATCGATCATGCACTACCCCCAGTGCAACGGCTCGAGTGCCGACCTCAGGTTCAGCGCCACTGACGGCACCGGTATCCGGGCGCTCTACGGCTCCTGATCTGCAAGTTGTTGCACTGCAAATACATGGGGCAGCCTTCTGCATACAGGCCGCCGTTCCTGTAAGAGGCTGTGCTCAGGTTCATCGGAAGATCCCCCCATCTTCCACGCCGCGGATCATGACCCCATGCAGGATCCTCGGCCCGAACTCCGGAACGACCCCGCGGACCCCCCTAGGCCGCGGGGTCGTTCGGCGTCCGGGGCCGGGTGATTGGGTCGTGGCCCGGTGCAGACCTAGACTCACCGCCCGTGGCACTCACCATCGGCATCGTCGGACTCCCCAACGCGGGCAAGTCGACCCTCTTCAACGCGTTGACCAAGAACGACGTCCTCGCGGCGAACTACCCCTTCGCGACCATCGAGCCGAATGTCGGCGTCGTCGGGGTCCCCGACGACCGGCTGCCGCAGCTCGCCGAGGTGTTCGGGTCGGCCAAGGTCCTGCCCGCGACCGTCGAGTTCGTCGACATCGCCGGCATCGTCCGGGGGGCCTCGGAGGGCGAGGGCCTGGGCAACAAGTTCCTCTCCCACATCCGTGAGTCGTCGGCGATCTGCCAGGTCACCCGGGTCTTCCGCGACGAGGACGTCACCCACGTCGACGGCGAGGTCAACCCGAGCAGCGACATCTCCACCATCGCCACCGAGCTGATCCTGGCCGACCTCCAGACCGTCGAGAAGGCGATCCCGCGGTTGGAGAAGGAGGCGCGCGGCAACAAGTCGCTCGCCGCCAACCTCGACGCGACCCGCGAGGCGCTCGCCGCGCTCGAGGCGGGTACGCCGATCAGCTCGACCAAGATCGACCGGTCGCTCATCCGGGAGCTGTCCCTGCTCACCGCAAAGCCGTTCATCTTCGTCTTCAACTGCGACGCCGACGAGCTGTCCGACGAGACCCTCAAGGACCAGATGCGCGAGATCATCGCGCCGGCCGAGGCCATCTTCCTCGACGCGAAGTTCGAGTCCGAGCTCGTCGAGCTGGACGACGACGAGGAGGCCCGCGCGATGCTGGCCGAGATGGGCGTCGACGAGCCCGGCCTGGAGACCCTCGCCCGGGTCGGCTTCGACACCCTCGGCCTCCAGACCTACCTGACCGCGGGTCCCAAGGAGACGCGGGCCTGGACGATCAAGAAGGGCGCCACCGCTCCCGAGGCCGCCGGCGTCATCCACACCGACTTCCAGCGCGGCTTCATCAAGGCCGAGATCGTCTCCTTCGACGACCTGATGGCCGCCGGCTCCATGAACAAGGCCAAGGAAGCCGGCAAGGTGCGCATGGAGGGCAAGGACTACGTCATGGCCGACGGCGATGTCGTGGAGTTCCGCTTCAACGTGTGAATCACTGCGTTTGTGCAGGTCAGAGTGGGTGTAGGTGCGACGAGCTCATCCACCTGATCGAGGGCTTGCCTGACGATCAGGTCGAGGTCGTGCTTGCGGACGTCCGTCGACTGACCACGAAGAAGCCGAAGAGCACCTGGCTCCCCAGGTTCGTCGGCATGCTCAAGGACGGGCCCGTCAATGGGTCGTCACCCGAGTACGTCGACGCGGTGCTGTCGCGGGGCTTCGGCAGCGAACGCGCGTAGTGATCGTCTGCGACACCGGGCCGATCGTCGCCCCGTCCAACCATCGGGACGATCATCGCTTCGCGGCCAATAACCTCTTCCGCGACCTGCACATGGCAGGGGAGACGCTGCTGTTGCCACCGACCGTCCTGGCAGAGGTCTGCTACTGGCTCCACGAGCACGGCGGCCCTGATCTTGAAGCGGCCTTCCTCGACTCGGTGGTTGACGGCACGTTCCAACTCGTCGATCTGACGGGGGAGGACGTCGAGCGGATGGCGGCGCTGGTCCGTCAGTTTTCGTCGTTCCCGCTGGGCGGCACCGACGCGTCTGTCGTGGCGATTGCCGGGCGCCTGGGAGTGCGCGAGATCGCCACGCTCGACCGTCGGCACCTCCCGTCGTCCAACTCCAGCCGAGCGTCCTCAACCACCAATCCGTCGCCAGATCAGCGGATCGGATCGGCGCGGCGGAGCGTTGCGAGGAACTGCTCGACGTCCTGCCGACGGACGAAAGCTGGTGACTGCGACGCGGGCAGATCGGCGGGTCGGAGGGGACGAAGGACCCTCGCTGAGCACGGCGCCCCCAACTACGTTAGCCATGTGTCCACTCCCGAACGCGCAGCGACCGAGTACCGCGTCACAGCAACGGCCGGACCACACGGCGCCTCGACCGTCAACACCGGTGGGGTACCCCTCGCCATCGACACCCGATGGGGGACTGAGTCTCTCGGCGAGCCCGGACCTGCCGAGCTGCTCGCGGCAGCCTTCGCGGCGTGCCTGCTCAAGAACCTCGCTCGCTGCCGTGACCTCCTCGAGTTCCACTATGTCGAGGCCCACGTCGAGGTCGTCGCACGGCGTCAGGACCGTCCACCGCGCTTTGTCGACATCAGCTACACAGTGCGGGTCGCCACGGACGAGCCGGAGCGGCGCGTCGAGCTCGCTCACCAGAACCTGCGCAAGTTCGGGACCATCTACAACACCCTGGCGGCCGTATGTGATGTCCATGGATCGATGGAGGCCCATCCTCCCAGCGAGGCGAGCGGTTGCTGACGCGGACGGTCGCCGCCGGACTCAAGAGCAGAGCGATGCTCCGCGAGCCTGCTCACCGAAGGCCACGTCCCGACGTCGCTTGGTGTTGCCCCAGAACAGACGGGCCCTAGCCGGATGTCGAGTAGATGTGCCAAGGCGCGACCCGACGGATGGAGCACCAAGAATGTTTGTAGCCGTAGCCCAACGCGATGTTCGCCGCGTCTACTCCGGCGGCTTCTACGGCCAACTGGTATCAGCGGTGGTGTGGCTGTCAGCCGCCGTGGTGGCCACGTGGATCTCCACCACGCTTTCCGTGGCCGTGCTGTTCCTGGGCGGAACCCTGATCTTCCCGCTCACCTGGCTCACCATCCGGATGACCGGGCGCCCCGCATCGTTGCCCAGTGGGCACCCGATGGCGCCCCTGGCGATGCAGATCGCGTTTACAGTGCCCATCGGTCTCGTGGTCGTGGTGGCGATGCTGGCAGGTCGCGGCGAGCTCTTCTTTCCGGCGAGCATGGTCATCGTCGGTGCCCACTACCTGCCCTTCACGTTCCTCTACGGCATGCGGATGTTCGCGTACCTCTCCAGTGCCCTGGTTGTGCCGGGTCTTCTGCTCCTGGTGTGGGTCCCCGCACCCTTTGCCGGCGGTGCGTGGATCACGGGTGTGGTTCTGGTGGTCTTCGCTTTCCTCTTGCGAATGAGCGCCGACTCCATGAACCACCCTGAGCATTCCCACGACCGCTGAGAGGAACGACGCCTGTCGCCCTCCCTCGGAGCAGGGCGCTCATAGATCGACGATTTGTTACGCTCCCACACGCCGATCGCCCGGATCGGCTACCCGATCACCAGCGTGCAGATCAACAACCGACAGGGGCCACCGTGTCGTTCCAGGCTTACCTTGACGCGGCAGAGGCGAAGACCGGTCGGACGCCACAAGAGATCGTCGACCTCGCTCACGTCCGGGGTTTCGGTGCCGATTCCGAGATCAGCGACAAGCACGTGGGGACGACTGGGACTCACCGAGACGAGTCGGCGGTGCTGCGACTCGACGGCGTGGCCGCACGCAGCCAAGGAGCCTGAGCGTGTCCCTCCCTGGTGACTACCCACCGGCCACGTACCACGGTGACGGCGGTGAGGTCAGCGCCTGGCTACGGCGCGGTGACGAACGTCCCGATGTCACCTACGCCACTGGGGGGACCTGCGAGTACCTCGCCACTGGCGAGCGCACCGAGGGACGGTTCGGGCTCTACCGCTGGACCTTCGGCGAGGACGAGTCCGGGCCGGACACCCATTTCCACCGCTCGATTTCGGAGCAGTTCTATGTACTGTCCGGGCAGGTCCGTCTCTGCGACGGCCGCACGTGGGTGACTGCTGGTCCGGGTGACTTTCTCTACGTTCCCGAGGGCGGACTGCACGCCTTCCGCGGTGGAGGCGGCGCGTCGATGCTGCTGATGTTCGCTCCCGGCGGTCCGCGTGAGGACTACTTCGAGACTCTCGCCCGCGGCGAGGAAATGACCGAGGAGCAGCGCGCGACGTTCATGGTGCGACACGACACACATTGGGTATGACTGCGACGTTCGGGATCGACGCGGTCGCCAGCAGTCGACACCTGGTCGGCGAAGTTCTACAAGCCGAACGACTTGCGGCCGCCATGGAGCGCTGGCGTTGGTGCCGAGATCGATCACCGCGTGCGGATCCCGCACTGGGTCGCTCCGCGAGCCCATCCGCTCGCGGTGATCGGGACCAGCGGCGACCCCGGTCATAGGCCCCGCACGAGGTTCGGCTTGTGGTCGCGCTCAATCCTCCACGGGGAGCTCGGGTGTGACTGCTTCGCTCTCGCTGCCGAGCTGGGCGACCGCGGGGACCGCGTCGACTTCTCTCTTGCTGCAACGTCCAATCGCCCAGTACCTTGTCTCACATGGAACCCGGCGACGCCACCATGTCGACGATGTTGACCCACCTCCGCCGAGGCGCTTTGGAGTACTGCGTGCTTTCGCTGCTTGAGGGCCAGGAGCGCTACGGGCTCGACATCGCCCGCGAGTTGAGCCTGGGTGGGGTGCTCCTCTCCAGCGAGGGCACCCTCTACCCCCTGCTGGCTCGGCTCCGCAAAGCCGGTCAGGTCGACACCAGCTGGCGCGAGTCCACGGGGGGACCTCCGCGGCGCTACTACTCACTCACGTCCGGGGGCGCGGAGTCCCTGCATGGCTTCCGCTCGGCCTGGAAGTTGTTCCGCGACGCGGTGGACACCGCGCTCGACACCTAGGAGAGACCCATGGACCAGCCTACCGGCCGCAACGTCGTGCACCCGCTCGCGGCGCAGTACCTCGCCGAACTCGATCGTCTGCTCGTCGGCATCGATCCCGGCGTGCGTACCGACACTCTGGCCGGCGTGCACGAACATCTCGACGTGGCCACCGGTGGTTCGCAGGACGACGCCCGCGTGCGCGAGGCGCTCGCGCAGCTGGGCTCGCCGTACGACGTTGCTGCGGAGGCGCACGGCGCCCGCATCGCCCCACCCGCCCCGGTCCCCCTCTCCTCGAAGGGCTGGTTGCCCGTGGTCGTGGGGGTCCTCCTCGGGCTGGCGCTGCTGCTCGTCGTCGCGGTCGCCGGGTCGGCTGCCTCGGTCGTCACCTCTTCCTCGACGTCCTCGTCCGCACCCGTCACACGTGAGGGTGCCGTCGTGCCCGACGAGCCCGACCAGGTGCAGGTCGAGTCGACCCAGGTCGAGTTCACCGGGTCCCTGGGTGGCACCTTCGTCGGACTCTTCGCCAGCCTGCCGTTCTGGGTTGCGGCCTTCATCCTGATCGGGGTGTCGGCCCTCTGGCGCCAGCGCGAGAAGGTGATCCTGTTCGCCGTCGTCCCCGCGGTCGCTCTGGCCTTTGGCGCATTGCCCGAGATCGGCTGGGCCCTGATCGGCGAGAAGGGCGTCTACGGCGGGGCTTGGATCGGGATCGCCCTGGCGATTGCCGGTGTCGTGCTCGTTGTCCGGCTCTGTCGTCGCGCCTCCCACCGCTCGCGCGGCCTTCGCACCTGAACGCGGACCCCTCGGCGAGCGGCCCGCGACGACGACGCAGCCTGGCCTTGCAAGTCGTTACGCGGTTCGCCAATCGAGCCGTCCCGGTCACCGATCGAAATCGGTGACGGCGACGATCTCGACCGCGACGGAGTCGCTGCGCCGTGCAGTCACCGCAAGACTGGGACGCTCGCATCACAGCAAGTCCTGGGGTCACGGTAGGTGTTCTCGGCCCGACCTGCCCGCTTCCCGAGCTGGTGAACCCTATGTGACCCGCGCGGGATTCTCCGGGCTTGCGAGCTCCAACAGGCGCATCCCGACCAGGACGGCGAACACCGAGAACGGCACCAACGACGCGATCGCGAACACCATGCCGACCGTTCCGAAGTTGGTCGGGATTGTCATGAGCGCGGCGCTCACCAGGCCCCACACCGCCGTGGCTCGGCTGAAGATCGAAGATCGAAGCATGAGAGCGGCCAGGACCGCCAAGGTCACGAAAGTGAAGTAGTAGTAGATGTCATAGCCCGTGCCCGCCCACGTCGCCATCATGCCGTCTCCGGTCGCGAGCAAGGCGGTGCGGGTCTCGGCGTCCGCGTCGGCGTAGGCATGGGCGAGGGAGAGCATCTCGACCGGGCGCGAGCTGCTCATGAAGGCGGCTATCCCGACGACGCAGAACGCCACCGCGATCACGACGGCCGACCGGCTGACCCTCCACAGCACGACGGCCAGCGCGAGATAGACCAGGTACATCACGGCGTTCGAGACGACGTACAACACGTCCAGCGAGACCAGCCCCAGCACCGGGTTGTCCAGCAGCAGCTCGAAGAACCCCTCCGCCGTCTCAGGCGGTGGCCAGATGACGTAGATGGGGATCTGCACGACGATCATCACGACACTCGCGAAGGCGCACCACGCCCCGGTGACGAGGAGCCCGCGCCACTGCCGTGCGTCACTCCGCACGGTCGCCTCGTCAACGTCGGCCATGGTGTGTCTCCCGCCCGCTGATGGACGATCAGCCTCAACCGGAACTGGGTCACGCCGTCGCCCGTGCTCGACGCTAGCGCTAGGTGGCCCCGCCCGCACCGGTCAGTGCCATTGGCCCTTCGCCTGCCAGGTCGGGCCGATCGCCGGAGGAGCAGTTGTGCCCGCCCGCCAGTACCCCCACCGCCAGGGGCAATTCGGTGTCAATTGGGGATCGGCCTGCGGCACCGCGCTCGCGCGATCGAGTACAGCCCGCTCATGCACGCTCCATCGGGTAGCACTGAGGTAGCATACGGGTATGAAAATCAGTGTTAGCCTGCCGGACGAGGACGTGGCCGTCCTCGACGAATACGCCCGCGCCTCCGGCCTCGGCTCCAGGTCGGCCGCATTGCACCACGCTGTGAGAATGCTTCGCCTGCCCCACCTGGAGCAGGACTATGAAGCCGCGTGGCAGGAGTGGGAAGCATCAGGTGACCACGCTGCCTGGAGTGTGACGTCGGCCGACGGGGTGACGAATGCTGCGCGGTGAGATCCGGCTCGTCGATCTGGACCCGGTGCGCGGGAGCGAGGCCAACAAACGACGTCCGGCAGTGATCGTGAGCAACGATCGCGCCAACGGGATGGCGGCAAGGCTCGGCCGAGGAGTGGTCACCGTCGTACCGGTCACGAGCAACAGCGACCGGGTCTTTCCTTTCCAAGCGTTGCTGCCCGCAGTTGCTACGGGCTTGCGGCAGGACTCCAAGGCCCAGGCCGAGCAGGTCCGCTCGATTGCTGTCGAGCGGGTGGGCCGGGTGCTCGGGCGCGCCCCTGCCGACGTCATGGCACACGTCGACGACGCACTACGCCTCCACCTACAGCTCTAGCGACACCGCCCACCACACAGCGGGATGCCCCGTCCGGACCGAGCGGGTTGTCTTGCCGCACCGCTGGTGAAGGGTCTTGCTGCGCGTCGGGCACTGCCCGATGCCCGAGGCACCCGTGTCCCGCGACACGTCCGGGCCAATCTCTGGAGGTGCGCCATGAGCTCGCTGCTTGTGGGGTACGCCCGATGCTCCACCGATCAGCAAGACCTCACCGCCCAGCACGACGGGCTTCTGGCCCACGGCGTGAACGCCGAGCGAATCTACGTCGACCACGGCCTGACCGGCCCCAACCGAGAACGCCCCGGCCTTCGCGAAGCTCTCGCCGCATGCAGGGCCGGCGACACCCTGGTGGTGACGAAGCTCGACAGGGTCGCTGCACTGTTCGGCGTCGGCGCGACGCTGGCCCGTGCACCCCTTCGTGAGGATCGCCCGTCTCGCGAACAGCATGCGCGGATGATCCTCGTCAGACCCCTGCCACTTTGGTTCGGCGCGAGACGGGGTGCCAGTCCACGCGTTGAGGGGAATCACGTCACAACACGTGATGCTCAGCCTTGGCCACGACGTCGAGCATCGCTAGCGACCAGCGGTGGACCCGGTCGAGCCGAGCCGCGAAGGCGGGGTTGGCCTGGGCCGTGCCGGTGTACCAGAGGTCGAACGCAACCTGTCGCAGCGCGATGAAATCGTCAAGGTAGGTGAGGTCCACCTCCCTCCGCGTCCGGTAGCCCGCGACCAGCGCGTCCCGGTACGCCGGGTAGTCCGGCTCGTCCCGCAACTCCCAGAGGGCGACCGCGAGATCGTAGATGCGGGGGCCGGTCCCGCAGTCGTCGAAGTCGATCAGTTTGACCTCCCCGCGCCGGAAGAGCGCGTTGCCGAGGTGCAGGTCGGCATGGATGAGCCCGCCCGCGTCGACCCGTGGCATGACGTCGGACAGCCGCGCAGACACCGCCTCGAAGCGGGCACGCACCACTGCAGGCAGGAGTGCCCAGCACTCGGCGGCCGGCGTCTCGCCGTACACCATGACGTTGCCGAAGAACGTCTCGTGGTCCCAGCGGATGCGTACGAAGTCGGGTGGCGGCGTCCACGCGTCGGCCTGATCGTGCAGTCTGGCCATCGCCTCGCCGAGCCGGCGCAGGTGGACCGGGCGGGCAGACGTCTCATGGATCCGCCCGTCCATCCAGCGCAGCACCGAGCAGACCCGGGTCTCACCCGCCCCGGACGCCTCGACGATGGTTGCACCGTCGAGGGCCGCGAGGGGCTCGGGAACGGACAGATCGGTGTCCTCCCGGATGGCCCGTAGCCAGGTGATCTCGGAGCGGATCGCGGCCGCTGCATCAACGTGCCGCCCGTGTCGCTGCTTCCGGTGCACCCGGACGAGGAAGTCGCCGGCCGCGCTGTCGTGCCGGAACGTGGTGTTCTCTCCGTGGTCGACGAACCTGAGCCGACCCTCCGGCAGCGGATAGCGGCTGAGCGCGGCGACGGCCACGCGGCGCAGCCGGGCCACCTGCGCTCGTTGGGTCGGCATTCCATCACTATGACCAGGTCAGACTCGCGGGAGCAATGGCCGCGTGCGCCCCCTCAGGTTCCTGCAGCGCGTCAGCTCTCGAGATGCACCCAGCGGGGTCGACCATGGCCGCGGCATCCACGGCCGACTTCCAACGCAGAAGAAGGTGGGCGATTCGTGACACGGACCGACACAGCTGCCGAGGTGCGGGAAGGATGACCAACCTCGGCCGGGGTCCCTGCGGGAATCCACTGGATCAACCAGGTTGAGATGTTTTCCGACCCCTGGGAGGCGTCGGGTAACGGATGGGCACACGGAGCCAGCCGGTGACCCGCGTGCCGATGCGCCACTGAGACGCGGATGGCCTGGTTTGGTGATCAGGGGTGGGCGACGACGTTGACGACGTTGCCGTCGTGGTCGCGGAAGAAGAACCTGTGCACTCCCCAGTCCTCGTCCGTGAGCGGATGAACGATCTCTAGCCCGGCAGCAACAACGCGTTCATGGATCGCATCGACTTCGGCCGGAGTCGCCACGCCAACACTTATGGTCGGGTTGCACGGTGCAGCCTCGTCGCGCGTCATCACCTGGAGCTGCACCGCGGTGGCATCGGCGACACCGAGATTCCCGACCCAACCGAGATCCATGCCGACCTGGAGCTCGAAGATGTGCGCGTACAGGTCGTTGGCCCGCGCAACGTCGGATACGGGCAGGTTCGGAACGATCCGGGTGACACCCATGACCTCACGGTAGCGTCGCTGCTCGGACCGGTCGCTCGCGCCGTCACACCGCATCCGGATCCCGCACCGGGTCGCTCCGCGAGCCCATCGGTCAGGGGGCAGTGGCCATCGGCTCGGGCCGAATTCTTACCGAACCGAGCTGAGACCCGGATGCCTTCACGTGGAGCCACATGCTCATGGATCCCACTTTGAGCGTGGCCATTCTCATTGTGCCTCGAGAGTTCTTGGGTGGGATGAGCTGTCACGAGGCCGCGGCGGGCCGCCGCTGGTGAGGCGGCGGACCTGTCGAGGCTGTTGGTGTGTCGGCTGAGCTCTCAGCGTCGGCGCAGTGCGATACCGAGCCAGGTGAACCAGACGATGAGTCCGAGCCCGAAGACCGACGTCGCGACCTCGGACGCGACCGGGATGACCGTTGCCATTCCGACAGCCCCGAGGCCGAGCGCGAGCCCGCCCAAGCTGGCCGAGAGAGCACGGGTCCGCAGGGCGGCGAGTCCGAGGACGGCCGCCCAGAGGGCGCCGATGACCTCGATGCCACCGCCGAGTGCGTTCTGAACCACGCTGGTTGACACCCAGGTGTTCAGAGCGAGGTCCGGGTTCTCGGCGTAGAGGGTCACGGCAGCCTGCTGCCCGACGAGGGCGATGCTCCCGCTGGCGACGAGCATTCCAGACCAGATCAGTCCGAGGACCGTGGAGAATCGGCTGAGCGCCGGAGCCGCGGCCAGTCGTTGACCAGCTCCGAGCGAGACCAGCGCCATCGCGACCCCACCGAGGATGTAGAGGACGAAGTACCAGCCGGCCAGCTCGGCGTGGTGGTCCCGGAGGAAGCTGAGTGAGCCGGCGGGGTCCTCGACGGGCGAGGCGTATCCGCGAGGGAGGAGGTAGGAGAGCATGACGAGGAAGCCCACGACGTAGGTGCCGGCAACGACCTGCGCGGCAGTGCCGCCGGCGCGGATCAGGGCGGGCGGCGTTCGGGGTGAGGAGGTGGGAGGAGGGACCGGAGCCTGTCCGGCCGTGGCGGCGGTGTCGAGTGCGGAGGTAGCGGTGTGTCGTCTCATGCATCGATCCTCGGCGAACTGGCGCACCGCCACATCGGAGCCAGGGCCGCAGCCGTCTCGTCCCTGAGGCCGGACCAAGCGGACCGAAAGTTCGATCCGGTCACTGGCGTCGGCGGCTTAGGGTGAGGTCATGGGCGGAGGTGCGCTACGCGCGCTCTGGGACGAACCGCGGGCGATCGCTCCCGCGGGGTCAGCCTGGTGGGACCGCGCCCTGGTCGCGGGATTGATCCCGGTCACCGTGCTCGAGGTTGGGCTTCGCGAGGACACGGTGTGGCCGCTCTGGCACGCGGGTTGGTCACTGGTCTGTGTGGCCACGCTCCTGTGGCGACCCCAACACCCTCTCGCGATGCTCGTCGTGGCCTACGGCGCACAGACCGTCGCCGGCGTCGTACCCGCCCTCGCCGGGGAGCCTCACAGCGTCCTCGATGTCACCGCTGTCGTCCTGCTGCTGGCCTACTCATTGGGCCGCTGGGCCAGCGGGCGCGGGGTGGTCATCGGCAGCTGCTACCTGCTGGTGCTCCACCTGACGCGTGAGCCCCTGTACGACTCCAGCGGCTCCTCGATGGCGCTCGGCGTCGGGGCGCTGATGCTGCCGGTCGCTATCGGCGCGCTGATGCGGTTCTGGGCCAGGTCCCAGGTGCGAACCCGCGACGAGATCCGGGCCCGCGAGCGTGAACAGCTGGCCCGCGACCTTCACGACACCGTCGCCCACCACGTCTCCGGCATCCTGATGCACGCCCGGGCCGCCAAGGTACGTGCCCGCGTTGACCCCGGCGCCGCCGCCGAGGCGATCGACGAGGTGGAGGAAGCCGCCGCACGTACCCTGGAAGACATGCGCGCGATGGTGGCCCTGCTGCGCCACGACGAGCAGACCGACAACGGGGGCCGAAGTCCTACCTACGGCGTAGCCGACATACCGCGGCTCGCCCGCGACCAGGACCCCGGCCCTCGGGTCGTCGTCCAGACCTCTGGCGACCTCGACCGGCTGCCGGCACCGGTGGAGTCGGCGTTGTTCCGAGCCGCCCAGGAGGCGGTGACCAATGCGGGGCGTCACGCCCAGGACCCCACCGTGGTGTCAGTCGACCTCAACAGAGATGGGCCCACTGTGCGGCTGCGGGTGCACGACGACGGGCGACCGGCGACCTCGGGGCGCACGCGACGAGCGAGCCCGTCCTATGGCCTGGTCGGCATGCGAGAACGTCTGGCGTTGCTGGGCGGCGACGTTCGCGCCGGTCCCGATCCCGAGGGCGGCTGGACTGTCGAGGCAACGGTCCCGGTCGCCACGGTGGACGCCGAGGCCGGCTCGTGACGGCGCCGGTGCGGGTCCTGATCGCAGACGACCAGGACATGGTTCGCGTAGGCCTTGCCACGATCCTCGACGCCGAACCGACGATCGACGTGGTCGGACAGGCGCGCGACGGACTCGAGGCCGTCCAGCAAGTGCGGTCGCTGCGTCCTGACGTCTGCCTCTTCGACATTCGGATGCCGAACCTCGACGGGATCGAGGCCACCCGACAGGTCGCCGGACCGCAAGTCGAAGACCCGGTTCCCGTCATCGTGATCACGACCTTCGACCAAGACGAGTACGTCTACGACGCGCTGCGGGCCGGCGCCCGCGGTTTCCTCCTCAAGGACGCCGACCCCGACCTCCTGGCCCGCGCCGTTCGATCCGCCGCGACGGGCGAGGCCCTGATCGCGCCAGCCGTCACGGCTCGGCTCCTGGCGACCTTCGCCTCCTCCCGAGGCGATGCGGTGGCGAAGCCCGTCGAGCCGTTGACTCCCCGGGAGGAGGCTGTGCTCGATCTGGTCGCGGCCGGCCGGACCAACACCGAGATCGCCGAGGAGCTCTACCTCTCGCTCAGCACGGTCAAATCCCACATCAGCGCACTCATGACCAAGCTCTCGGCGCGCAACCGCGTCGAGATCGTGATCTGGGCCTACGAGAGCGGCCGAGTCGACGCTCGAGGGCACCCCTGAGCCAGTCTCACTGGTAGTGCGTCGGGTTGCCGCCACGCGGAGGTGAGGTGAACGACTCTCGACCGCGATCACCCACCAGCCGCTTCCCGGGTGACAAACCTCGCTGAGCACCGGGTCCGCCGAGTACACATGGTCTGGCGACTCGGATCCCCGTTTGACGATCGGCTTGCGGTGAACGCTCTCGCGGTGGCCCGCGGTGCGCCATCGGGCGGATGGTCTTTGCGCCAGGCAGACCTGCCAGAGTCCGCAATAGGTCCGCAAAAAGTCCAGCGGAGACCAGTGGAAGCCAACGACTCCCAACGGCGTCGGAGTCGCGTTTGCGCAGGTCAGGCGGCATTTCTCGCGACTCGCCAACGATGATCATCCACCACCACCAGTTCACGGCGGAGTCCGATCAGGCGTCGATGACGAGGTCTTCGAGCGGCCGGGAGCAGCAGATCAGGATCTTGTCGTCGGCGATCTCGCGCTGCCGGATCCCTCCGGAGTGCCGCATGTCAACGGTGCCGTGCAGCAGGGTGCTCTTGCACGTGCCGCACATGCCCACGCCGCAGGAGAAGGGCAGGCTGACTCCGGCCCGCAGGGCGGCTTCGAGGAGGCTCGATCCCCGCTCGCACCGGACCGTCCGGCCGCTGCGCCGGAACTCGACGGCGAAGCCGGTGCCCGGCGATTCGCCGTCCGCCGCGAGGGGTCCCGCGAGAGTGCTGGCTGGGGCGTCGAGCAGGAAGCTCTCCTCGTGGCACCGGGCCGGGTCGACTCCGGCCCGCTCGAGAAGGGTGCGGACCGCCCGCATGTACGGCTCGGGCCCGCAGGTGAAGACCTCACGGTCCCTGAGGTCAGGTACGGCGGCCTCCAGCATCGCCCTGGTCAGGCGTCCCCGATGACCCGACCAGGTCTCGGCGCTCGAGTCCTCCTCGCACACGGTCGTCAGGGTGAGCCAGCTCCCCGACTGCGCCATGGACTCCAGCTCCCTGCGGAAGATGATGTCCTTCGGCGTCCGGGCGCTGTGGACGAAGGCGACGTCGCACTGGCCGGGGAGGTCCTGCAGGGAGCGGGTCATCGACATCAACGGGGTGATCCCGCTCCCGGCGGACAGGAAGAGGTGCTTGGTCGCCGGGTGCTCGTCCATCGTGAATCGTCCGAACGGCCCACGCACGTGGAGTCGGTCCCCGACCCCGAGGTGGTCGTGCAGCCAGTTCGAGACCGGGCCGCCCGGGACCCTCTTGACCGTCAGACTGATGCGATCCGGCCGGGTGGGCGACGAGGCGATCGTGTAGCACCGCTCCCTCAGTTCGCCCCCGATGACGAGGGACACGACGAGGTGCTGCCCAGCGTGGAAGCGCCCGGGCCACGCGGGCGGCGTCCTCAGCACGAAGGTGTGCACGTCGTGGGTCGCGGAGACCACCGCCACACAGGACAGCTCCTGGTCGAGGACGGGATCCTCGGTCCTCCCGGCTCCGTCGTCGGGGGCGGAGCGCTCCACGGCCAGCAGGTCGGTCATGCCTCCACCACGTGCTCGCGGAGCCGGGCGACGTACCAGGTGCAGAAGGCGTCGACCTGGTACTCACTCAGGGTGTAGGGCCCCGGCTCGTAGGCGGGGCTGCTGACCCCGGCCTGGGCCCGGGCGACGAGGACCCCGTCCTGGAGGTTGGTCTGCTTCCACACCTCGGTCAGCGCATCCACGTCGTAGTCCTCGCCCTCCACGGCATCCTCGTGGACCAGCCAGGTCGTCCGCAGCAACGTCCGGTCCGCCGCGAGAGGGAGGACGCTGAAGGTGACGGTGTGGTCGGCCATCAGGTGGAACCAGGCGTTGGGCTGGTGGTGCATCGACAGCCTGCCCAGTCGAGGCGTGTCCAGGTCACCCATCAGCTTGCGGGACAGCGCGCGGCCGTCGCTGCTGAAGGACTCGCCGGCCCCGTCGAGTGGCTCCCGCTGGATGCGGAAGCCGGTCGCGCGGTTCGCGAGCTCCTCGATGCGCTCATGCGGCAGCCCGCGCTCGCCGCAGTCGCGCAGCAGGTCCGCCTCGGCCCGCAGGTAGCGGTCGAAGACCGGCCGTAGCAGAGCAGGGACGTCGTCCTCGGTGTAGCCGTACGTTGGGAACAGCGAGCAGGAGAGCTCCGGATGCCCGTCGCAGTGGAGGCACTCCCGGTTGTTCTCCATCACCAGCTTCCAGTTGCCGTGCTCGACGATGTCGTGCTGGGCGGCCACCTTGGCGTGACGGAGCCGGTGCGGTCGCAGGTAGGGCTCGACCCGGGCGGTCACGTCGTCGAAGTCCGCCGGTGGCTGCTCCGCCAGGCACAGGTAGATCAGTCCGGCCACGCTGCGCACGTGCACCGGTTTGAGCCCGAAGCAGCTGCGGTCGAAGTCGGCGGCCTGCTGACTGGCGTGCCGCAGCGCACCGTCGGTGCCGTAGGTCCACTTGTGGTAGCCGCAGACCAGGTTGCCGACCGAGCCAGAGGCGTCGGCGAGGATCCGGGCGCCGCGGTGTCGACACACGTTGTGCCAGGCCCGGACCTGCCCGTCGTCGTCGCGCACGACGATCACCGAGTAGCTCCCGATGTCGACGGTCCGGTAGTCGCCGGGTTCCGGGATCTCCGGGTCGCTGGCCACGAAGACCCAGTGCCGGGCGAAGATCGCCGACACGTCGACGTCGAAGATCCCCGGGTCGGTGTAGAACGCCCCCTCCAGGGGACGACCCGGGACACGCGCGAGGAGCAGGGCGGCCAGCCGATCCCTGCCGTCGTCGACGTGGGGAGTGGCCGGTCGGACCAGGGTGGTCATCGAGATCTCCTTTGCTGCGGGTGCGGAGCGGGTGCGGTGCGTGAGGGGTCAGATGCTGTGGCAGAGCCGGAGGGCGTCGTAGATGGCGGCGTGGATGTTGCGACTGCTGACCGCGTCGCCGATCCGGAAGAGCTGGTACGCGCCGTCCGCATTGGTCGCCACCGTCTGCGGCGCACCCGCGAGCAGGGCGCTGTGGTCGACCTCGCCGAGGTTCACCGACCCCGGGACCAGGTCGAAGTAGAGCTCGTCGTTGGGCACCGTGCCGTGCTCGACGACGACGGCGTCGACGACCCGGAGCTGCTCGGTCTGGGCGTACTCGTCGAAGAGCCGTGCGACCAGCCGACCGTCCCCGCCTCTGTGCACGTCGGTCAGCCGACGGGCCAGCGTGATCGTCACATCGTGCCGGGCGAACGCCTCGAGGTAGGCCGGGGAGTTCATGCTGCCGACGCCGGGGGCCAGCATGCGCTCCGGAGTGACCAGCTCGACCCGCGCGCCGTTGCGGGCCAAGGTCTCGGCCGCATCGAGGGCCGGCTCGGCACCGTTGTCGTCGAAGATGAGCACGTCACCCCGCGGGCGGGCCGAGCCGTCCATGACGTCCCAGGTGTCGAGCACCAGCCCCTGACCGGTCCGGAGGAATGATCGGTCCGGGCGTCCGCCGGTGGCAACCACGACGACGTCCGGCTCCTGGTTGAGCACATCGTCCGCATCGGCGTACACCCCGTAGCGAAGGTCGACGCCAGCGTGCTTGGCCTCGCTGAGCCGCCAGCCCACGATGCCGATCAGGTCGCGGCGCCGCGGTGAGGAGGCGGCGAGCAGCACCTGGCCGCCCGCCACGTCGGCCGCCTCGAAGAGCACGACGCGGTGACCGAGCTCGCCGACCACCCGCGCTGCCTCCAGGCCGGCAGGGCCGGCGCCGACGACCACGACGCGCCGAGCACTGGGCGGCGTACGGGAGATCAGGTGCGGAAGGGTCTGCTCGCGACCGGTGGCCGGGTTGTGGATGCACTTCGCGTCGCCGGAGTCGTAGATCGCGTCGAGGCAGTAGTTGGCGCCCACGCACGGCCGGATCCGGTCCTCGTCCCCGGTGCTCAGCTTCCGCACCAGGTAGGGGTCGGCCATCTGTGCGCGCGTCATTCCCACCAGGTCCAGCAGGCCCTCGCGGATGGCGTAGCGAGCCGTGGCCACGTCGGCGATCCGTGCGGCGTGCATCACCGGGATGTCCAGGGATCGACGGATCTCCCCAGCGAACTCCAGGAACGGTGCCGAGGGCGTGCCCATGGACGGAATCACGCGCGCCAGGTGGGCGTCGCTCTCGATGGTGCCCTTGATGACGCTGACGAACTCGACCCCGTCATCCGCGTAGTGCCGGAGCGCCTTCAGTGCCTCGTCTCGGCCCAGGCCTCCGGGAAGGTCCTCGTCCATGGACATCCGGATGCCGAGCACGAGGTCCGGCCCGACGGCGGCGCGCACTGCCCTGACCACCCTGCGGGGGAAGGCCATGCGCTCCTCGAGCGTGTCGTCCCGGTCCTCCCTGCGGTGGGCGGTGATCGGGGAGACGAACCCGTCCAGGAGGTGCCCGTAGTGCTGCAGCTCGATGCCGTCGAGCCCCGCGTCCTGACAGCGCTGGGCCGCCGAGACGAAGTCGTCGACGATCCTGTCCAGGTCCCACTGCTCGGCCACCTTGGGGAACGATCGGTGGGCGGGCTCGCGCAGCCCGGAGGAGAAGACGAGGGGAAGCCAGTCGCCGGAGTAGTTGCTGGAACGCCGCCCCATGTGGGTGATCTGGCACATCACCGCGGCTCCGGCATCATGCACGTCGTCGGTCAGCCTCCGGAGCCAGGGCACGATCTCGTCGCTGTAGAGCGTGAGGTTCCCGAACGCCGGTGGACTGTCCCGGGAGACGACCGCGGAACCGCCGATCATGGTCAGGCCCACGCCGCCCAGCGCCTTCTCCCGGTGGTAGTGCCGGTAGCGGTCCTTGGGCATCCCGTCCTCGGAGTAGGCCGGCTCGTGCGACGTGCTGACGATCCGGTTGCGGAGCCGCAGGCCCCGGATGTCGTACGGCGCGAGCAGCGGGTCGACGACGGTCACGTCGCCAGTGTGCGCGCCAGGCAATGACGAAAGAAAGCGAACGAACGCACACGGAATCGTGCAATGTCATTGCATGGTCGAGTAGCCGCTGAGATCATCACGAGATGATCGATCCCCGCCTCCGGGTGCTGCGCATGCTGGCGGCCCACGGCACCGTCACCGCGGCCGCTGAGGCTCTGCACTACACCCCGTCGGCGGTCTCACACCAGCTCCGCACCCTCGCTCGCGACCTGGACGTCACGCTGCTGGTCCAGGAGGGCAGGCGGGTCCGGCTGACACCGGCCGCTCGGACGCTGCTGACGGGCATCAACGACCTCTACGAGCGTTGGGAGGAGATCCGCGCCGACGTGGCGGCCAGTGCGGACGAGGCGACCGGCTCGCTGCGGATCTGCGGGTTCTCCACCGCCGCCGCCGCTCTGCTGCCGCAGGTCGCCAAGCGCATCGGTGATCAGCATCCACGGGTGGCAGTCCAGATCATCGAGGCGGACCCCGAGGACTGTTTCGACCTCTTGCTGGCCGACGCGGCGGACCTGGCCGTCGTCGTTGCCACCTCGGCCCTGCCTGCCGCCAACGATCGCCGCTTCGACCAGGAACCGCTGCTCGACGACCCACTGGACCTGCTCGTGCCTGCCGGGCACCGGCTCGCCGATCGCGCGAGCGTCCTGCTCAGCGAGACCGCAGACGAGTCGTGGATCCTGGATCGTCCCGGACGGGCTCACCACCGGCTCGTGCTGGCCGCCTGCGCCGAGGCAGGCTTCCGTCCCACGATGGCCCACCAGGCGGCGGAGTGGGACACCGGTGCGGCATTGGTCGACGCCGGCTTCGGCGTCGCGCTCGTGCCCCGCCTGGCACGGCTGCCCACCGGCTACGCGGTCGTCCGGGTGCCTCTGCGCGGCGACCCCAGTCCCGCTCGACACGTCCTCACGGGGGTGCGCCGCGGCCGCCGTGGACACCCTCTGGTCGCCGGCGCGTTGACGGCCCTGGAAGAGATAGCCGTCGCGAGTCGTGATCTGCGGTCGCTCTGAATCGCTGTAGACGCAGCTTCTCGGGGCGACCTAGGCTCGCGTGCGAGCGCCGCAGCCGGTGCCTGCGAGTGAGAGAACGTCGGTGAGCACGTGGTCGGCAGGGTGGTCGCGAGCATGCGAGGCGCAGCGGGGCGGGGTTGCGCAGCCGGGCAGGAGCTGCACCACGCCACACTCGGACCCGGACCCGCCGTTGAAGGGGAGTGGCTCGCGGCCGGCCTGACGCTTCCCGACCTGACCGCGATGCGGGAGTACCGGATCGGACGCGTGCGCTCCCAGCTGCTCCTGATGGGGTACGACGGCGCGATCCTGCGCGACCCCATGAACATCCGCTACGCCACCGACAGCACCAACATGCAGGTCTGGGTGATGCACAACCCTGCGCGCTACGTGTGGGTGGGCGCCGACGGATCGGTCATCTTGTGGGAGTTCGCCGGCTGCGAGTTCTTGAGTGGGCACAACCCGATCGTGCAAGAGGTCCGGCCTGCGATCAGTTCGTTCTACTTCCTGGCTGGGCCCCGCTACCGGGACAAGGCCAAGGAGTGGACTGCGGAGATGCTCGACGTGCTGCGTACCCACGCGGGTCCCCACCCCCGGATCGCGGTCGACACGGCTCGGCCGCTCGAGGTGCAGCTGCTGCTCGAAGCTGGCGTCCGGCTCGAGGACGGCACGGAGCTCATGGAGCTCGCCCGCTCCATCAAGGGCTCGGAGGAGATCCGCGCCATGCGGTGCGCGATCGCGGCGTGCGAGACCACGATGGGTGAGATGCGGGCCAACATGGTGCCGGGGATGAGTGAGCGCGAGCTGTGGTCGTTCCTGCACGCGGGCAACATCCGGCGCGGTGGTGAATGGGTCGAGACCCAGATCCTGTCTTCCGGGCCGCGCACGAACCCCTGGATGCAGGAGGCCAGTAGTCGGGTGATCAACGAGGGGGAGTTGCTGGGTTACGACACGGACCTGGTCGGTTCCTACGGGATGATGTGCGACATCTCGCGCACCTGGGTCGTCGGCGACAAGCGACCGACCCCAGCCCAGTCGGTGGTCTACGAGCTGGCCCGGGAGCAGATCGAGCGGAATCACCAGCTGCTGATGCCGGGGCGCACCTTCCGTGAGGTCTGCGAGGCGACCTGGATGCCTCCCGTCGAGGACTACCGGCACTACTCGGTCGGCGCACACGGGGTCGGCCAGTGCGACGAGTATCCCGAGATCGTGCTGCCGCACCAGTGGGAGTCCGTCGGCTACGACGGCGTGCTCCAGGCCGGCATGGTGCTCACGACCGAGGCGTACGTCGGCGCCCGGTCCGGGGGCGAGGGTGTCAAGCTCGAGGAGCAGTACCTGATCACCGAGGCCGGCCCGGAGAAGCTGTCGAGCTACCCGCTCGATCTCGTCTGAGCTGTGGCCCTACGTCGACCTGGACGCCGTTGCGCCATGGCGTAGTGGTCATCGAGTCGTCCGAGGCCGATCACGAGGAGAGCGCGGTGAAGTAGTCGTCCCATGGCTGATGTGGTCGGCCGGTGGCCGCCGCGAAGTCGCTCGGCTGGTCGTGGGCTCCGTTGCGGATGCCTTCGTAGATCCCCGCGATCACCGAGCCGATGAACTCTCCGAGGGCTGCGATGCGATCCTCCCGGTACTCCTCGACCCCCATCGAGCGATAGGCGAGCTGCGTCTTGAACGCCCGGTTGATGTACTCGACCAGTTGCACTTGTGTCATGGGCTGACCGTGCAGCCGGTACGTGTGCCCGTTGTGCGCCGACCGGGTCAGCATCCGTGCATAGGCTTCGGCCAGCTCCGAGCGAGTGGTGTAGCCGCACATCGCGTCGCCGGCGCAGTTCGCCACTTCACCCTTCGTGAGGTAGTCGTCGATGCTGTCGATGTCCGGCTCGATGTAGATGCCGTTGCGGCCGATCACCCAGTCCATCCCGCTGTTGCGCACGTCGGCCTCGGTCTGGCGATTGCTCTGCACGACCGGCGAGAAGGCCGTTCCGGCCTCAGCTCCCTGCACGCTGGTGTAGACGACCTTGCCCACGCCGGCCGACTTGGCGGCGTCCAGCACGTTGCGGTGCTGGCGAATGCGTTCCTCGGGCTGTTCGTTGCCCGACACCAGCATGAGGGTCGTCACCCCCTTCAGGGACGTCGACAACTGATGGGCGTCGGCGTAGTCGCCAGGGCGCACGTCGACGTCCAAACCTGCGACACGCTCGGGTGTGCGTGCGAGACCCACAACGGTCGGCGATGGTTCCAGGCGAGCGAGGGCTTCCACGACGGCCCGTCCGAGCTGGCCCGAAACGGCGGTGACTGCAATGGTCATGCTGCCAGTCTGAGGGTCCGGGCTCTCGGCCTGGATCACCGCCCGGGATGTGGAGAGCCGGTAGCGAGCCGCCTCCTACCAGCTGGCGGGATGCGCGCCTCGTGACGCCACCGTTCCGCCAGTCGCGGTGACAGCACCGATCGCACGGCTGAGCTGGCCAGCCCGCCACCGGCGGGGCAGCTCGGTCAGAGCGATGAGTCTTGAGCGCCGTGTTGGTCTGTACGCCGAATGCCGACTCGCGGGAGGCTGACGCCATGCGGAGGCTGACCTTTGGCATGAACCTGAGCCTGGACGGCTACATCGCCGCGCCCGGCGATGAACTCGGTTGGAGCGTGCCGAGCGACGAGCTGTTCCAGTGGTGGTCCGACCGGGTGGCAGCGACGGGGCTGGCGCTGTACGGGCGCAAGCTGTGGGAGGCGATGAGCTCCCACTGGCCGACCGCCGACCAGCAGCCTGGCGCCACACCGGCGCAGATCGAGTTCGCCCGCCGCTGGCGGGACATGCCGAAGGTGGTGTTCTCCTCGACCATCACGGCGGTCGACTGGAACGCCCGCCTGGCCACCGGCGACGCTGTCACCGAGATCGCCCGGCTCAGGACTGAGGATGGCGGTCCCATGGAGGTGGGCGGCGCCACCCTCGCCGCGGCCGCCATGCGGGCCGGGCTGATCGACGAGTACGCGATCGTCACCCACCCGGTCCTGGTGGGAGCCGGCACGCCGTTCTTCACGGCCCTGGACACCTCGGTGAACCTGAACCTGCTGGAGACCCGAGCGTTTCCCGGCGGCGTGCTCCTGACCAGATACGAGACCAGGCATTGAGCGCCCG
The DNA here is from genome assembly GCA_963781515.1 of uncultured Actinomycetota bacterium. GTDB lineage: Bacteria > Actinomycetota > Actinomycetes > Propionibacteriales > Nocardioidaceae > Nocardioides. The sequence continues at coordinate 867,896 of CAWAGL010000008.1, read as the reverse complement.
ACGAGCGCACGTTGCTCAGTCGATCGCGATGACGATCTTGCCGACGTGCTGACCGCGGCCGAACTGCTCTTGGGCGGCGGCAAGGTCGTGCAGGGCGTACCGGGCAGCGATCACCGGTTGGATGGCGCCGGTCAGGGCAGCATCGACCAGCGCGGTGAAGTGATCACGGGTGTGCATCGACGAGCCGATCAGACTCAGGTTGTGCAGGTAGAGCCGGCGTAGATCGAAGTCAACCACCGCGCCCGCGACTGCTCCCGCGATGACCCATCTCCCGTCGTCGCGGATCAGCGGCATGAGTTGGCCGATCAGCGGACCGCCGGCGACGTCGGCAACCGCGTCGACGCCACTGGGGCTGCACGCATCGATCTCTCCGGCCAGGTCGTCGGCGTTGCGGTCGACGGCGTGCGCGGCGCCGGCGGAGAGGACGTCGGCTGCCTTGCTGCCGCTGGTGACCGCGATGACCTGGGCACCACGCGCCGCGGCAAGCTGGACCAGCGCCAAGCCGACACCACCCGAGGCGCCCGTGACCACGAGGGTCTCGCCTTCTGCGATGCCGGCGCGTTCCAGCATGCCCATCGCGGTGCCGTAGGCCACCGGAAGAGCGGCCAGCTGCTCGTCGGACAGCGGGGAAGCGGTCACGTCGTGGACCTGCTCGGCGCTGGCGGTGACGAACTGCGCGAAGCCGCCGTCGGCCTCGCTGCCGAGCAGGCCGAGCGGCGGTGCATCACGCGCCTTGTCGCGATACAACGCCGGATCCACCAGCACTCGCTGGCCCACCCGATCGGCATCGACGCCAGTGCCCACGTCGGCGATCACGCCCGCGATGTCGCCGCCCTGGATCCTCGGAAACGCGATGGGCCCTCGCCAACCCGATCGTGCGTCCGGGGCGCCAGGGAGTCCGTAGGCACCCTCGCGCGTCCAGATGTCGGTGTTGTTGACCGCCGCCGCGACCACCCGCACGAGCACCTCACCAGCGCTCGGCTCGGGCCGTGGCCAGTCGCTGCGCAGCTGCAGCACCTCCGGTCCGCCATGCGCAGTGAGCACCGCCGCATTCATCTCACCCATGCATCCAGAGTGACACCACGCCGCAGGGAAGTCCCGGTCTCCCGGCTGGTGCTCGCCCGCCCGTCCGGAGGCCCAGGCCGAGTTCGCTGCTGACGTCGACCGGGACGGCGCAACGATTGGCCCATCGATTGTGCACAGATCGAACGGGTGCTGATGGGTGCGGCGCCGCTGTCGCCTCAGATCCTTCGGTCGGACGGCCACGTGCGCCTGTTCCTGGCTCCTACCGCGCTGTCACCGCGTCCGCAGCCAGCGAACACCAAGGGCGGTTCCGACGAGGAGGGGCCAGAGCCACCAGCCCAACAGCACAATGGCAAACAGATCGACCGGCGTTGGCAGGGTCAGGCCGACCAGGGTGACTGCACCGGTGGCAGCGATGGCGAACCCGGCCCCGGAAGTCCAGCGCGCCATCAGCCTGGGTCGCAGAGCCAGCCACGAGTAGGTCGCGACCAGGACCATGCAGGGGGCTGCGACGGTGAGGGTGTACAGCCATTGAGCGATGGCCGCAACGTCGTACATCGTGACGATGGTGGTATCCGAGACCTGCGACAGCTGATCGGGCAGTCCGAAGATCGACGTCACCGCGGTCAGGTACATCACCTGGACAGCGATGACGGCGCTGAGGGAAACGAGGATGACGGGCCCGATCCAGCCCCCCCGAGCCTCGCTGACCATCTGCGCCAGGCCGGCCACGAAGAAGAGGAGCAATCCGACGCAGACGAGCGAGGCGAGAGTGTTGGTCCTGATCGTGCCCGCGTTGTCCGCGGCATAGCGGCGGATCTGCGCGGCGGTCGAGCTTCCAGCCTCGGGTGACACCTCGGGAGCGAAGGTGCCGATGCTGACAAGGAACAGCGTGAGGCCGGTGAGGGCGGTCCGGCCGAGCAGGCCACGACTTGGGGCGAGATGTGCCTCGTCGACTGGTGCAGGGTGTTCGGCTGTGGTCATCGTGAGTTCCTCTTCCAGGGGTGTCGGTCTCCCCGGCAGCCTTGCCTGCTCAGCGTCCCCTCTGGAACGGTCCGCCGTCCTCGTTGTGCCCTGGAATGTTCCCGCCTGTGAGGGACAGATGTCCCTCGATTGCGGGACGCTGAGAGTCGTAGGTTCGATCCAGGAGGGACGCCAGTGTCTGCTGCTGCGGTACGAGGGGCGGGGGTCGCTGCTGGCCTGACCGCGGCTGTCGTGCTCGGCGCTGCGATCGTGGTCGCGGTCATGGTGCCGGGTGGCGAGCCGACCAAGCTCTCGGACCTCATCTGGTTCGCAAGCTTTCTCACCTTCCCGGTGGCCGGGCTGCTGATCCTGTGGCACCGCCCGGACAACGCCGTCGGGTGGCTTTTCGTGGCGGTCGGTCTCGCCCAGGCAGTCGCAGCAGCCGCGGGACTGGCCTCCCAGTTGATCCTCCTGAGCGATCCGGCCGAACCGTGGGGCGCCGGGCTGCTCCTGGTCAGCTATGTCGGCCTGATGGTCGCCTGGGTACTGGCGACGACATACCCCTTGCTGCTGTTCCCCGACGGCCGACTGCCCTCGAGACGGTGGCGCCGGGTGGTCTACGCCAACACGCTGTGCCTGGGTCTGGCCGTGCTCTCCATCGTCGTCAAGCCTGGGCCTTTCGTGTCTGACGACCCCGTCAACCCGCTCGGTGTCTCCGCGCTCCGGGGGCTCCCGGGACTGGTCCTCGCCGGGTCGCTGACGACATGCCTCCTGGTCTCCATTCTCGCGGTGATCTCGCTGGTGCTGCGCTGGCATCGTGGCACCGAGGAGGTGCGACTGCGGTTGGCGTGGCTGGCGCTCGCGGTCTTGGTGGTCGTCGTGGTGCTCTCGGTGGGGCTGGTCACGAGCCCGTGGACGCCGGAGTGGGTGGGTGCGATCGAGGAGTCTGTCTGGGTTGCGGCGCTGCCTGTCGCAACGGCTGTGGCTGTCCTTCGATCGAGGCTCTTCGACGTGGAGGCGGTGCTGGACAGGTCGCTGATGTTCGTCGTCCTGACCGGGCTGGTCGTGCTGACCTACGCCGGGACCCTGGCCATCGCCACCTCGTGGGCAGGCCTGGACGCGAGCACCGGCGCCGCTGTGCTGGCCGCCGCACTGATCGCGGTCCTGCTGAGCCCGGTCAAGGAGTTTCTCCAGCGAGGCATCGACCGGCTTCTGTATGGCGACCGCGCCAGGCCCTATACCGTCCTCTCGGGACTCGCCGCGTCACTTGAACGCACCACCGGTGAGCAAGACCTCCTTGCGACCGTTACCGCATCCATTGCGGAGTCACTGCGGGTCCCTTATGTCAGGGTCGCGGTAGGCGAGTACGTCAACGTGCCGGACGACGCCGTGGGGTTGCCGCTGATCTCCCATGGTCGGCAGGAAGGTGTCCTGCTGGTCGGACAGCGTTCCGGCGGCCGAGGGTTCGACGCGAGCGAGCTACGACTCTTGACCGACCTCGCTCGCCAGGTTGCGGTGGAGCAGCGCGCCGGGCGTCTGGCCGGGGACCTGCAGGACTCCCGCGAACGCATTGTCCAAGGCCGAGAGGAGGAAAGGCTCCGGGTGCGCCGCGACCTGCACGACGGGATCGGCCCGACGCTTGCCGCTGCGAGCCTTCAGTGCGATGCGCTGCGCGAACGCTGGCCGATCGCCGACCCCAACGCCGCTGTCCTGCTCGGCCAGATCAAGTCGGAGATCGCCCAGTGCGTCCTGGATGTCCGTCGAGTCATCGACGGCCTGCGCCCGCCGGCGCTCGACGACCTCGGCCTCGCCGGAGTCGTCCGCGAGCACGCGGCGTCACTCAGCGCAGCCGGCTTGCAGATGCAGGTCGAGTGCCCGCCCGATCTAGACGTCGCCAGTGCAGCGGTCGAGGTCGCCGTCTACAGAATCGTCACTGAGGCGATGACGAACGTGGTCCGCCACGCTGAGGCCTCGCACTGTGTCGTCGCCCTGCTTCGCGAGGAAGGATGGCTCCAAGTCCGAGTGAGCGACGACGGCATCGGAATGAACCAGTCTCACCGCGACGGCATCGGCATGTCGTCAATGCGCGAACGCGCAGCCGAGCTCGGCGGTTCCTTGAGCGTGGAGAGCCGCCCCGGTCTCGGCGCCCGGATCACGGCGGTCCTTCCCGTTCCGGTTCGAGCCACGTCGTGAACGTCGTGCGAGTGCTGGTCGTGGACGACCATCCGATCTTCCGCGACGGCCTCACGACTGCGCTGGGCGGTATCGACGAGATCACGGTCGTCGGGGCGGCCGAGGACGGGGAGACTGCCTGTGCACTAGCTCGCGAGCTTCGCCCCGACGTCGTCCTCATGGACCTCAACATGCCTCGGACCGGAGGCATCGAGGCAACCCGGCGGATCGTGTCCGGCTCGGAGACCTCCGTCCTGGTGTTGACGATGCAGTCCGACGACGATGCGGTGTTCGCGGCGGTGCGGGCCGGAGCCTCGGGATACCTCTTGAAGGGTGCCGACCGCAGCGACGTCGTGCGCGCAATCCTCAGCGTAGCGGCCGGAGAGGCTGTGTTCGGGCAGACCATCGCTCAGCGCATGCTCACTCTGTTCACGTCCGTGCCGAGGCCCTTGGAGGGAACACCCTTTGCCGAGCTCACGGCCCGGGAACGCCGGATTCTCGACCTCGTGGCACGCGGACTCGGCAACCAGGCCATCGCGCGAGAGCTGTCCCTCGCACCGAAGACGGTCCGCAACAACGTGTCGAGCATCCTTGGAAAGCTGCACGCGACAGACCGGGGCGAGGCGATCGAACGGGCGCGCCGACATGGTTTGGGCGACCCAGCCTGACACATCGACACCGGTCCCGCATGTCCGGCGCGCTAACGTGCTCGGGTGCTGCCAGCCCCCACCGCTCGGCTCCGTTTCCGCGAGATGGTCGAGACGGACCTGCCCGACGTGGCCCGCCTGGACACCGGCGGGGCGCGCGGACCGGAGGAATGGATCGCCTGGAACCAAGACAACTACGTCCGACACGGGTTCGGGCTCTGGGTGATCGAGACCGCTGGTGGTGAGTTCATCGGAGACTGCGGCCTGACCATGCAGGAGGTGGAGGGCGAGTGGCTGGTCGAGGCCGGCTGGCACGTGCGCGAGGAGGCCCGTCGTCAGGGGTACGCCGCTGAGGCAGCCACGGCGGTCCGCGATGCCGCCCGCGGTCTGGACGTCGAGCACCTGATCGCGATCATCCGGCCGGACAACCTGGCGTCCCAGGGGGTCGCGAGGAAGATCGGGCTGGAGCTCGAGCGTGAGGTCCACAAGAACGGTGGACCGGCGCTGATCTTCGGAGCAGACCTGCATCCCACAGGGACGGCCCGATAGCGGGTCCGCCAGCGGTTCTCGGGACTCGGGTCATCGCGTTGTCGTGTCAGCGGGTGGTCGGTGTCTCGCTGAAGTAGAGGCCCAGGCCGGTCACGATGAGCCAGACCGGGCCGAGCAGCGCCGGCACACCGGGCACTCCGAGCCCGGCGACCATCAGGGTCGTCTGGAGCGCCGGCAGCAGCGCCAGGGCTGCGATCCAACGCGAGACGGTGCCTTCGCGAAGTCCCATGACAGCGATGGCACCCGCAGCGATGACGACTCCGAGCCAGCCGATCCACGCGCCGAAGTCGTTCCGTGTCGAGACCGGGTGTGGGTGGTCTCGATACGCCCGCTCGTTCCTCGCGGGCACTCGACCGGCGGGGGTCGTGGTTCTCGCGGGTACTCGACCGGCGGCTTTCGTTGGTCGAGTAGGGCGATGCGGAGCGAGCCCGTATCGAGACCGGGTGTGGGTGGTCTCGATACGCCCGCTCGTTCCTCGCGGGCACTCGACCGGCGGGGGTCGTGGTCTTCGCGGGCGCTCGACCGGCGGCTTTCGTTGGTCGAGTAGGGCGATGCGGAGCGAGCCCGTATCGAGACCGGGGGTGTGGGTGGTCTCGATACGCCCGCTCGTTCCTCGCGGGCACTCGACCGGCGGGGGTCATGGTCTTCGCGGGCGCTCGACCGGCGGCTTTCGTTGGTCGAGTAGGGCGATGCGGAGCGAGCCCGTATCGAGACCGAGACCGGGTGTGGGTGGTCTCGATACGCCCGCTCGTTCCTCGCGGGCACTCGACCGGCGGGGTCATGGTCTTCGCGGGCGCTCGACCGGCGGCTTTCGTTGGTCGAGTAGGGCGATGCGGAGCGAGCCCGTATCGAGACCGAGACCGGGTGTGGGTGGTCTCGATACGCCCGCTCGTTCCTCGCGGGCACTCGACCAGCGGGGGTCATGGTTCTCGCGGGCACTCGACCAGCGGGGGTCATGGTTCTCGCGGGCACTCGGCCGGCGGGGGTCATGGTTCTCGCGGGCACTCGGCCGGCGGGGGTCATGGTTCTCGCGGGCACTCGACCGGCGGGGTCATGGTTTCCGCGGGCGCTCGACCGGCGGGGTCATGGGCCTCGCGGCACCCCACCGGGTACTGGCCGACAAGCAGATCCCCGTGCGGTGGCGACGACGTCAGCCGAGATGGCGTCGGTGCGCCGTGCGGTCACCGCCAGGGCCGATCGCCCCAGGTGCTCATCCATCGCATCGGAGCGGCGAGGAGAAGCAGTCCTGCCAGCGGGAAGGTGAGGACTCCCCAGCTCCCCGTCGTGAGGATGAGCCCGACGGTCACCAGGGGCAGGACGGCTCCCGAGACACTCCACAACCACCACCTGCGTGCCGTCGAGGTCTTGTCGGTGGCGGCGAGGTCACGCGCCGCGACGGCCGGGTGTCCCAACAGTGCGTACGGCGCTCCCTCCGCACGACCGGCTGAGCAGCTCAGCGCCTGCTCGATCTCAGCGCAGTGAGCTCGAACCGTGGCGCTGGGTACAAGGCGGGCACGCAGACCTCCTCGGAAACGGCGCAGCCACTCCTCCTTCGTCCAGCTCTCGCGGACCTCCACCGTTGCCATGCGGCTAGAGATGACCAGCACGAGGATCCCGGGGAGCAGCAGCCCCACGCCCAGGAGTGCCGCCGGCACGTTGCGAGCCACGGTCTGGGCGGCGCCCAGGCCTGCCGCTCCAGAGATGCCGGCGAGGCCGAGCGCGCTGACGGTTACCAAGGCGGTGATGGCCGGGGCTGTCCGCCCAGCAGCGAGACTGGCGCGCATGACGGTCCAGCCCAGAAAGGCGACCAGGACGCCAACCGCGAAGACGCAGTGCGCGGCCTCGATGTCGGCGTACCAACCGGTGCGCATGATGGTGAGCAGCGTGGTGGCCAACCCCATGGCGACCAGCGTTCCCCCCGCGTCTCGGATCGTCGCGCGTGATCCGACAGGCTCCTGCTGCCTCATGACGTCAGGCCCCTGGTGCGTTCGATCCCCATCCGATCGGCGGCCCTGAAGACGGCGGCGGCGAAGGCGAGGGTCAGCAGCAGGGAGACGACCAGGTCGGTCGTGGATGAATCCGTTGCGTTGAGGTCGACCAGGCCGAACGCGCCGAGCACCGACCACACGACGTTGTTGACGACGTGCAGTGCGATCGCAGCCTCCAGGCCGCCGGTCCGCCAGGTGAGCCAGCCGGCGACGAGCGCGAAGGCGGCGATGTCGACCATCCCGTTCAGCTCGTATCCATGCGCCAGGACGAACAGCGGCACCGGAAGGGTGACGGCGAAGGCGGGGTGACGGAGCCAGGTCCCCACGGCCTGCATGAGGTATCCGCGGAAGACGTACTCCTCGGCGGCCGCCTGGAAGGGCACGAGCAGGAGAGCGAGCCCCACCAGGGCGAGCGTGTGAGGGCTCTCGAAACGCGGCGCAAGGGAATCACCCCGCACTGCCATCAAGGCGGCCACACCCAGCAGCGTCACACCGTAGAGAGCGCCAGCCACCATCGAGCACCGGAGCAACCATCCCCACCGGATCCGCCCCGCCACCGAGGACACGAGGCCGACGGGTTTGACGCCGAGGACTCTGGTCGCCGCCAGGATCGCCGGCAGCATCAACGCCACGGCGATCATCCCCAACCCATATGCGCCGGGCTCGCCGAAGTCCGTCACCGGATCCTCGATGAACCTCTCCGTGGCCTCCCACGCCCCCGGGAAGAACAGTCCCGCGATAGCCATGACGCAGAAGAGGGCCAGCACCAGCACGAGGTAGAGGAGCGTCGCCGCGACCCCCGCCGCCGGCGGTCTCCACCACCGATGGCTGGCCGAGGCTCTGGCCAGGCGATGGAACTCTGGCGGCCTCTCGTCGGCGGGTCGTTCGGAGACTGCCGCGGGCAACTCGATAGCGGTGTTCACGGCACAAGATTGCGGGCTCGGCACCCGCACACACATCGTGCCGAGGCACCGGATCTGCTTGCCCAAAGGATGAGGTGCCAGGCCTACTTTGGATCGATGAGCTGCCGGTCGACCGCAGCTAGCATCTGACGCGTGACTCCGAGCCCTCCCGACCCGCCGCCACGATCGCGAGGCGACCGCGCCTGGTCGGCGACGTGGCGCCTGATGGCGATAGTGGCGGTCGGCGCGATCGCGCTGACCACGACCTACGGAATGCTCGTCGAATCCTACGGCCCCCATGCCGATCCACCCACGCGCTACCTCGCGCTCCTCCTGCTCGACGTGGCCCTGGGCGTCGTCGCCATCGTCCTCTATCCCTTCCGCCACCGGGCGCCACTGCCCGTGGTGAGCGGCATCGTGGCCCTCAGCGCCTTGTCGACGCTCGCCATCGGAGCAGCCGTCTTCGCCATCGTCTCGCTCGCGGGCCGCCGGCGATGGCGTGAGCTCCTCGCGATCACGCCCGTCTTCCTTCTCGCAGCGTTCGTCAACGAGCTCGTTGTGCCGACCCCGACCCCGGACCAGTCACCGTGGTGGCAGCTGCTCGCCCTCGCGGTCGCCGTGCTCGGCGTACTGATCCTCACCGGGACGTACATCGGTGGTCGACGACAGCTGCGTACGGCGCTCGAGCAGGAGCTCGTCAGCGCGCGTCGGGAGCAGGTCGCCGTGCTGGAGGCCGCCAAGGAGAGTGAGCGGACACAGATCGCTCGCGAGATGCACGATGTGCTCGCCCACCGCCTCTCCCTGGTGGCCCTGCACTCGGGTGCGCTGGAGTCCAGGACCGACCTGTCGCCCGAGGAGACCGCCGCCACTGCAGGGGTCATCCGCGACAACGCACACCTGGCTCTCACCGAGCTGCGCGAGGTGCTCGGAGTGCTGCGCAACCGGCCCGTTTCCGCGGGCGAACCGGACGTGACTTCGCATCGACCCCAGCCGACCCTGGCCGGTCTCGACGAGTTGCTGAGCGACAGCCAGACAGCCGGGAACCGCGCAACGTTGCACGTGGACGGCGCGTTGTCGGCGCAGCTCTCACACCTGCACGAGTCGACCAGCCGGCACCTGTACCGCATCATCCAAGAAGGCCTCACCAACGCCCGCAAGCATGCTCCCGGTCAGCCGGTGAGCGTCCGGCTCGACGGTAAGGTCGGCGAGGTCGTGACGGTCTCCGTGAGCAACCCGGTCGATGCCCACCAGGCACGCACGGAGCAGCCCGCCTCCGGGGTCGGCCTGACCGGACTGCAGGAACGAGTCCGCCTGGCCGACGGCCGGATGTCGGCGGGCCACGACGGTCACAGTCACTTCCTAGTGAAAGCAGAGCTGCCGTGGACGACGAGCTGACCGCTCCGGTGCGTGTCGTCCTCGTGGACGACGAGTCCCTGGTCCGGACGGGTCTCAAGCTCATCCTCGAAGGCGACCCCGCGATCAGCATCGTGGACCAGGCAGCAGACGGCCTGGCCGCGATCGCCAGCGTCAAGGCCACGGACCCCGACGTGATCCTGATGGACGTCCGGATGCCGCACCTCGACGGTCTGGGCGCCACAGAGCGCATCCTGGCTGATCGGCCCGACGCCAAGATCATCGTTCTCACCACGTTCGACACCGACGAGTTCGTCCTGCGTGCACTCCGACTGGGGGCGAGCGGGTTCCTCCTCAAGGACACGCCGCCTCGCGACCTGATCCAAGCCGTGCGCAAGGTCGCCTCCGGCGAGACGATCCTGTCCCCGTCGGTGCTGCGCCAACTCATCGCCGCGGTCGCCGAACAACCCGGCAGCGAGCTTCGAAGCAGTGCGAACCAGCTGCTCGACCAGCTCACCGAGCGGGAGCGCGACATCGCGAACGCGATCGCCCGCGGACGCTCCAACGCCGAGATCGCCGCCGACCTCTTCATCAGCATCACCACGGTGAAGTCACACATCGGTCGGATCCTGGACAAGCTCGCTGTCACCAACCGGGTCCAGATCGCCGTCTGCGTCCACAACGCCAGCAGGTGAGCGCAGGTTCGACGCCGCCAGCGCGTCCCGGCTCGGCTGCGTTGTCGTGCCGTGACAGGCTCTCGTGGTGAGAGAGCATCGGGTCAACCCCGTCGACGCCATCTGGCTGAACATGGACCGCGCCCAGAACATCATGGTGATCGAGTGCGTCATGTTCCTGGACGGCCCGGTGGACCGCGCCCGGCTCGACCGGGTCATCCAGCGCCGGCTGATCGACGCCTACCCCGTCTTCTCGCGCCGGCCCACGCCGCCGCGGCGCCCGTGGTCGAGGTCGCACTGGCGCGACGTCCCGGACTTCGACTTCTCCGCCCACGTCCGCGAGGTCCGACTGCCGGCTCCCGGGGACGCCGCTGCGCTCCAGCAGTACGTCGGCCGGTTCCTGGCCGTACCGCTCCCGCGGGACCGCCCCCTGTGGGACATCCACATCATCGAGGGACTCGACGAGGGCTCGGCGATCTACGTCCGGCTGCACCACGCGCTGGCCGACGGCATCGCCCTCACCCAGGTGCTGCTCTCGCTCACCGACGAGTCCGCCGAGGCAGGCGACGGCCCCGGCCGTGCCGGGGAGCGGCATCCCGGGGTGGGGGACCTCATCGAGGCCGCACGCCGGGTCGCTCCGGAGGTGCCACAGCTGCTCCGACCGGCACGGATGAGGGTCCTGATCGGCTCGTCGGTGCGGATGGGGCTCTCGGGCGTCGGGGTCCTGCGCAAGATCCTCCTGACGCGCAACCCGGACTCGGCCGTCTCCGGCGAGGCGGGCACGCACAAGCTGGCGGTGTGGTCCGACCCCATCGACCTGCAGCAGATCAAGGACATCGCCCGGGGCTCGGGCGCCACCGTGAACGACGTCCTCGTCTCGGCCCTGGCGGGTGCGCTCGAGCGGTACCAGGTCGACCACGGCGCCCGCGCGGTCGACATCCCGACGATGATCCCGGTGAACCTCCGCCCGATGCACCTGCCGCTGCCTCGCGAGCTGGGCAACCGGTTCGCGCTGGTCCTGCTGCTGCTGCCGTCGGGTCTGACCAGTGCCACGGACCGCCTCGAGGAGACCAAGCGCCGGATGGACCGCATCAAGCGCTCTCCGGAGCCGGTGATGACCTTCGCGCTGATCTTGGCGATCGGCCGGCTGGGGCGGCGGTTGAGCAAGCGGCTCGTGGGCTTCTTCGCCGCCAAGGCCAGCGGGGTCACCACCAACGTCCCCGGCCCGCGTGAGCACCGCTACCTCGCCGGCACCCGGATCACCAGCCTGCTGGGCTGGGTGCCGGGCTCGGGCGACCACACGCTCGGGACGTGCATCTTCACCTACGCCGGCACGGTGCGGGTCGGGTTCAAGACCGACAGCGGCGTGATCCCCGACCCCGAGCGCATCCTGGCCGCCTTCCACGCCGAGATCGAGGACCTCGCTGCACGCTAGGTGCGGAACGGCGGTGCAGGCCGGCTCATGGGGCCGGCCCCGTAGCACCCAGCTGCCGTTGTGACCAGGTGGAGTAGTCCGATCGGGCCAGGCCGAGGGGCCGGACGGTCATCGAGCGCCGGCGAAGGTAAAACAATCGTCGCGTTGCTTCCGCTCGCGCACGCCGCCGCCTACCTTGTCGGTTCAAGTGCAGCACGGACGACGGGAGAGCATCATGGGCAACGGGAACGGCCTGAAGCGCCACAGCTGGCGGCTCTGCGCTGCGTTGCTGGTGGGGCCGCTGGCCATCGCGGCCGCGTCGTCCGGCTCGTCACTCTCCTCCGCGTCGCCCGTGCCGGACGCTGCGGCGTCCTCGGCACCCGCCGGCTCGGCCTTCCTCGGCAAGAAGTGGGGCGACGACACCACGAAGGAGGCCGAGAAGGCGTCGAAGGCGACCGGGGTCTGGGAGGCCAAGGACGACTTCGGGTCCCTGTACAACGCGGAGAAGTGGTACGGCGCCCAGAAGGTCTGGGACTCCTCGGACAGCACCAAGACCAAGGTGACCGGCCGCGGCGTCGACGTCGCGCTGATCGACACCGGCGTGGCACCCGTCGACGGCCTGGCCGTCGCCGGCAAGGTGGTGAACGGGCCGGACCTCTCGTTCGAGAGCCAGAACGACAACACCAGGTACCTCGACGGCTACGGGCACGGCACGCACATGGCGGGCATCATCGCCGGCCGCGACAACTTGGTGGTCGCCGGCAAGGAGGACGACGCCAAGAGGTTCGTGGGCATCGCCCCGGGCGCGCGGATCGTCAACGTCAAGGTGGCCACGGCAGATGGTGGAGCCGACGTCAGCCAGATCATCGCGGCGATCGACTGGGTGGTCCAGCACCGCAACGACGCGGGCTTCAACATCCGTGTCATCAACCTCTCCTACGGGACGCACTCGACCCAGCCCTACACGGTGGACCCCTTGGCCTACGCCGTGGAGAACGCCTGGCGCAAGGGCATCGTCGTGGTGGCCGCCGCAGGCAACGACGGTGCCGGCAACCAGCTCACCATGCCCGCGGCCGACCCCTACGCCATCGCCATCGGCGCGGTCGACCACGTCGGCACGTCGTCGCTGAAGGACGACATCACCGGGACGTTCACCAACTCCGGCACGCCCTCGCGCCGGCCCGACCTCCTCGCTCCGGGCAAGTCGGTGGTCTCCCTCCGCACGCCCGGCTCCTACTCCGATCGTGCCCACCCCGAGGGCCTCGTCGCCGGCGACTCCGCGCAGCGGTTCTTCCGCGGGAGCGGCACCTCGCAGGCGACCGCGATGGTCAGCGGAGCAGCCGCGCTGCTGCTCCAGCAGCGGCCCGAGCTCACGCCGGACCAGGTCAAGTACCTGCTCAAGTCGACCGCACAGCCCGTCGCCGGAACGGACCCCGCGCAGGGATCCGGCGTGATGAACCTCGAAGAGGCGCTCAAGGCGCCGACGCCGACGGCGACGAAGGCCGCCCAGAGCTGGCCCGCCGCGACCGGCACCGGAACCCTCGAGGGGGCGCGCGGGGACAGCCACGTCGTCGATCCCACCGACGGGACCGTGCTGTCCGGTGAGGTCGACGCCATGGGATCGCCCTGGGACGCTCGCTCCTGGCGCGAGGCCACCGCGGCCGGCCAGGCATGGACCGGGGGGACCTGGAACGGTCGCACCTGGGCCGGGGCCGACTGGTCGGGAAGCTCCTGGACCGCACGGTCCTGGCGTGAGGCCACCTGGAGCGGTGACTCGTGGGCCGGCGGAGCCTGGCAGGCACGCAGCTGGCGCGGCGACGTCTGGACCTCCAGCGGTTGGTCCAGCCTCGACATCTCGTCCCGGAGCTGGTCCCAGGACGCGTGGCGGGCCCGGTCGTGGCGCGACATGTGGGCTGCCGAGAGCGCCTGGTAGCGGGCACGCACGCCAGCTCTTCACGAACGCCCTTCCCGGATGCCTGGCATCTGGGGAGGGCTTTCGCACGCCTACGACCAGGCACCCGCGGCACCGGCCCGAATGGCTGCCCGAGTGCGCGACGCAGCCCTGTCGCGCACATTCGCATATCGGGTACGCGGGGGCCGAGGTCGACCTACTGTGAACGCACACAAGCGCTCTCCTGGGGGGAGATGACCAATGACTGTGGACACGCGGGAAGAGCCCGCCGTGCCGAGGGTCGACGCCGCCTACCTGGCGTCCGCCCTCGATGCCGTGTCGGCTCTTGTGGTCGTTGCGGACATCTCCACGGGCCAGGTGGTCCACGTGAACGCGATGGTGCGTCAAGTGCTCGGGTGGCGGGAGGACGAGCTCCTCGGCCACCGGTGGAAGGACCTCATCGAAGCCGAGGAACGACAGTCCGTGCGGGCCGCCCTCACCACCCCCGCCAGCCGTACGGTCGGATTCGAGACGGCTGTCGCCACCAAGGACGGAGGTCGACGGCGAGTCCTGTGGACGGCGGCCTTCGCGGGCGACGCCGCGTGCAGCGACCACCTCCTCGTGCTCTCCGGGATCGACGTCAGCGCCGAGGGTGGGACGCACGGCCTGTTCAGCCATCTGCTGCGGGGAGCTGCCTCTCCGGCCCTGCTGGGGACCGACACCCGGGGACGCGTCACGTTCTACAACTCCGCGGCGGAGCGGCTCCTGGGCCGGTCCACCACGACGATGCTCGGGCGGGTGGTGCCCCTCGACCTGTTCGAGCCTGCCGAGATCGAGGAGCGCGCGGGAAGGCTCGGCGTCCCTGCCGACCTGGAGCTGTTCACCCGCGACCTGTCCAGCCTGGACCGCCGCCGCAGCAACCTCGACCTGGGTGCCCTGGACCGGCGTCGAGGCGCGGGCGACCGCGACGGCTCCGACGCGCCGCGGGAGCGTCGGGGTGACCGCCGGGCGTCGGGCACCGACCGGGGCGGCAGCCGCGCGTCCCGGGCCCGGGACTGGACCATGATCCGCGGTGACGGAGAACGCTTCACCGCATCGCTGGTCGTGGTCCCCATGACCGGCCCCGGACGTGAGCTCCTCGGCTACCTGGGCATCGCCGAGGACGTCACCGAGCAGCGACGCAGTCGCAACCTGCTGGTGGCCGGTCTCGAGAAGGAGGCCCAGGCGGTACGACGACTGCAGGAGCTGGACCGCGCCAAGAGCGACTTCGTGGCCACCGTCAGCCACGAGCTGCGCACACCCATCACGAGCATCCTCGGCTACGTCGAGCTGCTGCTGGACGCCACGGAGGCCGAGCAGACGAGCCAGAAGCGCATGCTCGAGACCGTGCGACGCAACGGGAACCGACTGCGGGCCCTCGCCGACAACCTGTTGACGCTCTCGAGCTTCGAGGCAGGCGAGTTCGCCATGGAGCGCTCGGACGTCGACCTGCGCGCCGTGGTGACCCAGGCGCAGGAAGCCCTGCATCCCCTGCTGGTCGAGCGCCGGATCGCCACGTCGTTCCACGTCGTGGAGCACCCGGTGCGGGTCGACGGAGACGTCGCCCACCTGGAGCGGGTGCTGTTCAACCTGCTCAGCAACGCACTCAAGTTCACCGAGGACGGGGGACACGTCGACTGCACCCTGTCGATCGAGGGCGACAGGGGAGTGCTCGAGGTCACCGACAGCGGCATCGGCATCCCCGCGGCCGAGCAGGACCAGCTCTTCACGAAGTTCTTCCGGTCGTCGGCCGCCCAGAAGCGGGCGATCCAGGGCACGGGCATGGGTCTCGCCGTCGTCCAGGCCATCGTGCTGCGCCACGGCGGAGAGATCAGCGTGGACTCGGAGGAGGGGCGCGGCACGTCGGTGAAGGTGTCCCTGCCCCTGCTCGTGACGGATGTCGGGTCGGGTGCCGGCCATGGGTGACCACAAGGATTCGAACGGCTCGGCCGAGCGCCGGGTGTGGCAGCTCTCGGTGGTGATGGCCCTCGGCGCGGTGGCGCTCGCGGCCCTGCACTGGGAGTTCCAGCCGACCGACCTCACCTGGCCGAGCGTGGTCTGCCTGGCACTGATCCCGGCCTTCATGCTGGCCGAGATCGTCGTGATCCATCTGCCGGCCCAGCGCAGCTCGCACTCCCACACGTTGCGGGAGCTGCCGGCGATCGCCGGCCTGACCTTCCTCCCCTTCGGGGAGTACCTGCTGGCCTACATCGTCGGCGGCGGCCTGGCGCTGCTGTTGTGGTCGCACCAGCGCGGGCTCAAGCTCGTCTTCAACGTCTCCATGTTCTCCCTGGAGGCCGCCCTCGGCGTCACCGTCTACACCCTCGTGCTCTCCGGCGGGGACCCGATCTCGCCCGTGGCCTGGGCGGCCGCCCTCGCTGCCGTCCTCGTCACCGACCTGATCTCGGCGACGGCGGTCACCGCCGCCATCAGCCTGACCGAGGGGCGACTCGATCGCGAGGTGATGGGCGAGGCACTCCGCTCCGGCGTCCCGGCCGCAGTCGTCAACACCTGTGTGGCGCTGTTGTTCGTGACGCTCGTCGTGGCCAGTCCGAGCTCCCTGCCGCTCCTCGGGGCGATCGTCGTCCTCCTGGTGCTGGGCTACCGCGTCTACGTCTCCCTGGCGCGTGGCTACGCGCAGACCCAGCAGCTGTACGAGTTCGTCGAGGTCACCAGCCGCTCCGCCGAGATCGAGGACGTGATCCCGGCGATCCTGGCCGAGAGCGCACGACTCCTCAAGGCGAACCGGGCCCAGATGGCGGTCCTGACGCAGACGCCCGGATCGTTCCGGCTGGTGACGTGGGAGGAGGGTGAGCGCCACGACGAGGAGGTCCCGCACCTCCAGGAGCTCGAGGGTGCCTGGTGGGGCAGCGCGCTGACGGGTCCACCTGTGCTGATGACCGGTGACTCCGGCGCGGGGTCCGAGGCCGCGCCGGGCGACGTACGCAACGGGATCGCCGTGGCGATGCGGGATGACACCGAGATCGTGGGGGTCCTGCACGTGTCGAACCGCTCGTTCGACGAGGAGACGTTCGGGCAGGAGGACCTCAGGCTCTTCGAGGCCCTGGCCGCGCACGCGACCGTCGCGCTGAGCAAGGCTCGCGCCATCGAGCGGCTCAAGCGGGTCGCCGAGGAGCGGGAGTTCGAGGCCATGCACGACCCGCTCACCGGGCTGCCGAACCGACGCGCGTTCACCCAGGCGGTGGAGGCCGCGATGGCGCAGGGGCAGGGGGGCGCCGTGCTCCTTCTCGACCTCGACGACTTCAAGGACGTCAACGACACCCTGGGCCACACCGCCGGAGACGCCCTGCTGCGCGTCACCGGAGCGCGCCTGGACCAGGAGTCGCCGGGTCTCGTGGCCCGGCTGGGCGGCGACGAGTTCGCGGTCCTGCTCTGCGAGGGGGGCGTGGACGCCGCCGTGGAGATCGCGCAACGCCTGCGGGCCGCGGTGACCGTCCCGGTGTCGCTCAGCGACGTCGACCTGATCACGTCGGCCAGCTTCGGGGTGGCCGCGCTCGCCGGCACCGCCAAGTCCAGCGATGACCTCCTGGCGCAGGCCGACGTCGCCATGTACGCCGCGAAGGAGGCCCGGACCGGGGTGGAGTCCTACCGCGCAGCCGACGGTGTCGCGATCGAGCGCCGCCTGGTGCTCGCCGCGGACCTCGGCGTCGCGCTGGAGCGAGGCGAGCTGGAGCTCTGGTTCCAACCGCAGGCGCAGCTGAGCGACGGGGCCGTCAGCGGCTTCGAGGCGCTGCTGCGGTGGTCCCATCCCCAGTTCGGATGGGTGCCGCCGCCCGAGGTCGTCGCCGTGGCACAGCGGACCGGACTCGTGCGGACCCTCACCGACTACATCCTCGACCAGGCGCTGACGAGCCGGATGGCCTGGCACGGCGCCGGCTTCGACCTCGAGGTGGCCGTCAACGTCACGCCGCGCGACATCGCCGACCTGACCCTCGTGCGGCGCGTCGAACAGGCCCTGCTGAAGACCGGCGTCCCCGCGAGCGACCTGGTGATCGAGGTGACCGAGAGCGACGCCCTCGGCGACCCCGAGCGATCGATGACCGTGCTCAACGGGCTGGCAGCACTCGGCGTACGCCTCTCGGTCGACGACTTCGGCACGGGCTACTCGAGCCTTGCCTACCTCGAGCGGCTGCCGGTGCACGAGGTGAAGATCGACCAGAGCTTCGTCTTCCGTCTCGAACGCGACGCGTCCGACTCCACGATCGTTCGTGCCACCGTGAACCTCGCCCACGACCTCGGTCTGCGGGTGGTCGCCGAGGGCGTCGAGAGCGAGGTGTCACGCCTGCTGGTCGCCGACCTCGGGTGCGACGTCTATCAGGGGTACGGGCTGTCACGCCCGATCGCTGCGGCCGGGGTCCTCCCGTGGCTGCAGGCGATGACCGGGCGGCAGTCCGAGCACCCTCGTCGCACGGACCTGGCGCTCGTCGAGCCTCAGCACGGGATCGTGGCCCGCTGACCCGCAGCCGGGCTCAGGCCTGCTGCATCCGGTCGAGCATGTGGTCGAGCACCTGGGTGTGCTCCAGGGTGGGGCTGAAGAGGATCACCTCGGCATCGTCGCTCACCCTGACGCTGTGACCGGGGGGCCAGTGGAACAGGTCCCCGCCCGTGCAGGTGTCCTGTGAGCCGTCGACGTAGTCGACCACCAGGCTGCCGGAGACGACGTAGCCCCAGTGCGGCGCGTGACAGGCGTTGTCGGCCAGCCCGTGCAGCAGCGGGGCGATGTCCGTCCCGGCGGCGAGCGAGAAGAACTCTCCACCCATCGCGCCGAAACCGGTGGCGTCGCCGAAGTCCGGCAGCTGGCGGGCGACGGCTCCGGGCACGTCGAACTTCACGGGGATGTCGTCCTTGAAGATGCGCATGGTGGTCTTCCCTTCGGTGGAGTGGTCCTGACGAGGACTGGGCGTGACAATCTGTGTCACGTCGGAACACCACTGCGCGCCGATGGGGGCGAGACGATCGGTGACACACGCAAACGCTGTCGGTCCGCGGGGGAGCCCGGGGTGGCCCGCGTGATGACAGAGCCGTCCGACGAGCAAGCCCTGCTCGCCCCTGCGGAGCAGGCGGTCGCCCTGGCCCGCTGGGCGGAGGCGCTCGAGCTGCTGGACGCACACCCTGCCGCAGCCCTCGGCCCGCTGGGGCTGGAGCTGCGCGCCCAGGCGGCCTACGGTGCCGGCGATCCCGAGGCCGCGATCGGGGCCTGGGAGGCGCTCTACCGGCTCCACCTCGGCGCCGGCCGGCACGGGGAGGCAGCCCGGGCCGCAGCCATGGTCGCCATGTACCTGATGATCGACACCGGCCTGATGTCGCCGATCCGTGGCTGGCTCCGACGCGCCGAGCGGCTGATCGAGGACGGACCCGAGGTGCCGGTGCACGCGGTGGTCGCCATGGTGCGCACCTACGAGCGCCTGTGGTGCGGCGACATGGAGGGAGCAGGAGACAACGCCGCCCTGGCCGTCGAGCTGGGACAGCGACACGGGTTCGCGCCGGCGGTGCTCATCGGCACCGTCGCCGGCGCGCGGCTGCACATCTTCGAGGGCCGCACCGAGGCAGGCGTCGAGATGCTCGACGACGTCGCAGTCAGCCTGGCCTCGGGTGAGGTCGACGCCATGACGACCGGCATGGCCTACTGCGAGCTCATCTGCGCAGCGCAGGGACTGGCGTTGTACGACCGGGCCGCCGACTGGACCCAGGCGATGGAGCACTGGCGGCGCGGCTCGGCCCTCGGGGGCTTCGGAGGGTTCGGCGGCCGCTGCCGCGTCCACCGCGCGGAGATGCTCCGCCTCACCGGCCCGTGCGACCGCGCGGAGCAGGAGGCACTCGAGGCCTGTGAGGAGCTTCGTCCCTGGATGCGGCGGGAGTTCGGCTGGCCGTTGACGGAGCTCGGAAACATCCGGCTCCGCAAGGGTGACCTCGAGGGGTCCGAGGAGGCCTTCATCGCGGCGCACCGCAGCTCCTGGACGCCTCAACCCGGGCTCGCGCTGCTGCGCCTCGTCCAGGGAGACGTCAAGGCAGCTGCCGCGATGATCGAGGACGCCATCGAGGACCCGTTCGACGTGCCCTCGAAGGAGCGACCTCCGTACGGCGGCCTGCGCAAGGCGCCGCTGCTCGACGCGCAGGTGGAGATCGCGGAGGCCGCCGGCGACGTCGTGACCGCCAGGCGAGCCGCGGACGAGCTGCAGTCGATCGCAGGCACCTTCGACACCCTGGCCATCTCGGCGGCCGCAGCCCTCGCGCAGGGCCGGGCCGCGCTGCTCGAGGGCGACTCCAGGCGAGCCATCGCCGAGTGCGAACGCGCCCTGGTGTCGTGGATCGAGCTGGGCGCCCCGTTCGAGGCCGCCGTCGTCCGGATGACCCTGGGTCAGGCCCGTCGACGCGCGGGCAGCGACGAGGGGGCACACATGGAGTGGGAGGCGGCTCGAGTGGCCTTCGACGAGTTCGGCGCCAGCGGCTGGGCCGATCGTGCCGCCCGGGCCTCGATCGCCACCACGGCCGGACCCACGACCGCCCAGACGCCGACGCAGACGCCGGTGCCGCGCAACGTCTTCCGGTGCGAGGGTGACACCCGGACCGTCAGCTTCGACGGGCGGACGACGCTCCTCCACGACCTGCTGGGCCTCCGCTATCTCGAACGCCTGTTGGCGGAGCCGAATCGGGAGTTCCACGCCCTGGACCTGGTGGCCGTAGAACGAGGCTCGCTGCCGGTCACGCCGCGCCACGTCGACCCCGAGGCCGGCGGGCAGGACCGGGGACACGCCGGGTGCCACCTCGACGACCAGGCGCGGGAGGCCTACCGACGCCGCCTCCTCGAGATAGACGAGGACATCGAGGACGCGACCGCTGACAACGACCTCGGACGGATCGCGCTGGCGCAGGCGGATCGCGAGTTCCTGGTCAACGAGCTCTCGCGCGCCGTCGGCCTCGGTGGCCGGCCTCGGCTGGCGCTGGCCACCTCGGAGCGCGCCCGGACCAGCGTCACGCGTTCCATCCGGTACGCCGTGGCGCGCATCGCCGAGCACCATCCCGCGCTCGCCGAGCATCTCCAGCAGGCGGTCTCCACCGGCACGTACTGCGTGTACCGGCCCGACGCCCGGCTCCCTGCCCACTGGGACGTCTGACCGGCACGCCTCCGGATGCCGGGGAGGGAGGCGAGGCACCTCCGGGTACCTTCGCGTGGTGCCCACCTCCACGACCGACGCGTCGCTCGCCACCCGCCTGACCTCCAGCTCCTGGTGGTTCCGCACCTCCGACGGAACCCTGGCCCTGTGGCAGGCGCCGAACGCGGCCCTCTCGGTCTGGCTGGTCGCGGTGGTGCTGGGGTGGTTCGACCTGTCCACCAAGCACGCCACGGCCGTGGACGGCGTGCGCCACGGAGCGCTGCTCGTGTGGGCGCTCGACGAGGTCGTCCGCGGCGCGAGCCCGTTCCGGCGCGTGCTCGGCGCAGTGGTCCTCGCAGCTCAGCTCGGGTCGCTCGTCTTCGGCTGACCGGGCGACCGGCGAGGAGTCAGGGGGTGACCTTGACGGTGTTCCCGCTGGTCGCAGTGACGGTGTTGCCCACGTTGTCGGTCACGACGTACTGGTACTTGTAGCAGAACCCGCTGCTCGGCACCGTGTCGTCGTACGGCGACAGGATCGGGTTGGTGGCCACGGTCGTGAAGGAGCCGTAGCTGCCGCAGGTGGTGCCGGTCAGCGGGGCCGCGGCGCGCTGCAGGAGCCGGGTGCCGATGCCGGAGCCGGCGTCCGTGCCCGTGGTGAAGCTGACGCTCACCGTGGTGCTCGTGGTGGTGGTGTCGAGGTAGGAGACCGATCCGGCCGTCGGGGCGGTGTTGTCGATGGTCGGGGTGAAGGTGGCGCTGACGATGCCGAGATTGGCGTTGTTGACGGCCGTGACGCTCCGTGCCCCAGGGGCAGCGGGTGCGCCGCTCCACGAGTAGGTGTTGACCCCGAAGGCACCCGGGGTCGAGGTCCAGTTGGTGCCGAAGGCGGTGAAGGTGTAGGCGCTGATTCCGGACTGGGCATCGACGGCGCCGCTCGCGGTGACGGTGAACGATCCGCTGGCGGCCAGGGAGCGGTAGAAGACCGTGGCGCTGGAGCCGTCCCAGTAGGTGTTGTTGAACGCCCCGAAGGCCCGGGAAGGCGCCGACGGCGCACTGGTGTCGACCTTGACGTCGCCGCTGGTGTAGGTCGTGGCGTTGCCCAGGTTGTCCTTGACGACGTACTGGTACCTCCAGCAGGAAGCGGTGGCCGCGACGTCCGCCTTGGGCGACACGGGATCGGTGCCGCCGGCCACGGTGGTGAAGGGGCTGTGAAGGTGCCGCAGACGCCGTCGGCGCCACCGGTGGACGTCAATGGTGCCGAGGCTCGCTGCAGCAGGTTGTCGGTGGTGGCCACTCCACTGGGGTCGGTGCCCTGGCACTGAAGGTCAGGTTCACCGACGTGGAGGCCGCATAGGCCGAGCCGGTGCCGCCCAGGCCGGTCGCAGTGATGGAACCACCGGTCGGCCCGGCGACGTCGGAGGAGACCTTCACGATGTTCGGGCTGGTGCCGGTGGCCTGGTTGCCGAGGTTGTCGGTCGCGACGTACTGGTAGGTGTAGCAGGTGTCCATGACCAGCGTGCTGTCGGTGTAGGTGGTCCCGACCGGGTTGGTGACGATGGTGGAGTAGGCGGTGGGCGTGCCACAGGTGCCGGCGGTCAGTGGTGCCGAGCTGCGCTGCAGGAGCTTCGACGCGACGCCTGACCCGGTGCCGTCGGTGACGGTCCCGAGGGTCACGGTGACCGAGGTGTTCGGGGTGCCGCCGTTGGGATAGCTCGCCGTGCCGCCGGTGGGCGCGGTGTTGTCGGCGGTCGGGACGAACGCAGTACTCGCACCGGAGACGGGGCCGGTGGCGTGGTTGGTCGCCGTGATGGTCTTCGAGCCAGGTGCGGCGGGCGCGCCGCTCCACGAGTAGGTGTTCACCCCGAAGGCGCCGGGGGTCGAGGTCCAGTTGGTGCCGAGAGCCGGGAAGTTGTAGGCGGCGATCCCGGACTGGCCGTCGACGGCGCCGCTCGCGGTGACCGTGAACGAACCGGTGGCGGCGTTCGAGCGGTAGAACACCGAGGTGCTGACGGTGTCCCAGTAGACGTTGTTGAACGACCCGAAGGTTCGGCTCGGCGGCGTCGTGGGCGCGGTGGTGTCGACCTTGACGTCGGCACTTGTGTACGTCGTGGTGTTGCCCAGGTCGTCCTTGACGAGGTACTGGTACCGGTAGCAGAAGGCGGTGGTCGTGACGTCCACCTTGGGCGAGGTGGGGTCGGTGCCGCCGGTCACGGTGATGAAGCTGCCGAAGCCGCCGCAGACACCGTTGGCGCCGCCGGTCGAGATCAGCTGAGCCGAGGCCCGCTGCAGCAGGTTCCCGCTCGTGGCCACCCCGCTCGGGTCGGTGCCCTTGACCAGGGTTAGGTTCACCGACGTCGAGGTCGAGTACGTCGACCCGGTGCCGCCCAGGCCGGTCGCCGCGACGGAGCCGCCGGTCGGTCCGGTGACGTCGGTGGAGACCTTCACGACGTTCGTGCCGGGCACGCTGCTGACTTGGTTGCCGACGTTGTCGGTCGCGACGTACTGGTACTGGTAGCAGGTGTCCATGGTCAACGAGCTGTCGGTGTAGGTGGTCCCGACCGGGTTGGTGGCGATGGTGGAGTAGGCCGTGAACGTGCCACAGGTGCCGGCGGTCAGTGGTGCCGAGTTGCGCTGCAGGAGCTTCGACGCGACACCGGAGCCGGCGTCGGTCACGGTCCCGAGCGCCACGGTGACGGAGGTGTTCGGCGTGCCGCCGTTGGGATAGGTCGCCGTGCCGCCGGTCGGGGCGGTGTTGTCGACGGTCGGGGTGAACACGGTGCTGACGAGGGAGGGCAGAAGGGCATGGTTGTTGGCCGTGATGGTCTTCGACCCAGGTGCGGCGGGCGCGCCGCTCCACGAGTAGGTCATCTCATTGAGGTCGCCGGGTGTCGCGCTCCAGCCGGCGCCGAACGTGGCGGCCGTCGGGAAGGTGTAGCTGACGATCCCCGACTGGGCGTCGGTCGCGCTTGCCGTGACCCGGAAGGAGCCGCTGGGGGCGTTGGAGCGGTAGTAGACCGTGTTTCCGGTGTTGGGCCACCAGGTGTTGTCGAAGGTGTTGAAGGTCCGCGTCGGCGTCGAGGGCACGCTGGTGTCGACCTTGACGTCTCCGCTGGTGTACGTCGTGGCGTTGGCCAGGTTGTCCTTGACGACGTACTGGTACCTCCAGCAGAACGCTGTGGTCGCGAGGGTGTTCGTGAACGGTGAGGACGGGTCGGTGCCGTTGGTCACGGTGGCGAAGTTGCCGAAGTTGCCGCAGACGCCGTCGGCGCCGTTGGTGGACAGCAGCGGCGCCGACGCCCGCTGCAGGAGGTTGCCGCTGGTCGCCACCCCGCTCGGGTCGGTGCCGGCGCTGAAGGTCAGGTTCACCGACGTAGAGGTCGAATAGGCCGAACCGGTACCGCCCAGGCCGGTCGCGGTGAGGGACCCGCCGCTCGGGCCGGTCACGTCCTCGGAGACCTTGACGATGCTGGCGCTGGCGTTGGTGCGCTGGTTGCCCACGTTGTCGGGGGTCTCGTAGTCGTACATGTAGCAGGTGTCGGTCTCCACCGTGTCGGTGTAGGGGGAGACCGGGTCGGTGGCGATCGGGTCGAACGCGCCGAACGTGCCGCAGACGCCGTTGGTCAACGGCGCCGAGGCTCGCTCCAGCACCTTCGCTGCCAGCCCCGAGCCGGCGTCGGTGCCGCTGGTGAAGGTCACGTCCACGGTGGTGCCGGCCGTCGCGCGGTTGAGGTAGCTCACCGACCCTGCGGTCGGGACCGTGGTGTCGGCGGTCGGGGTGAAGGTGGCGCTGACAGGGGAGGTCTTGTTGGCGTGGTTGGTGGCCGTGATCGACTTGGCGCTCACCGTCTGCGGGGTCCCGCTCCAGGAGTACGTCATCTCGTCGAGGTCCCCGGGTGTCGCGGTCCAGCCGGTGCCGAACGCGGCGGGGAAGGTGTAGCGGAGGATGCCCGAGGCGGGGTCAGTGGCGCTCGCGGTGACCGTGAACGACCCGGACGCGGCGGTGGAGCGGTAGTAGACGAGAGAGCTGATGCCGTTCCAGTAGGTGCTGCCGGAGGTCTGGAACGTGCGGGTCGGGGCACCGGGCGCGGTGGTGTCGACCCGGACCTCCCCACTGGTGTAGGTGGTGGAGTTGCCGAGCCTGTCAGTCACGACGTACTGGTAGAGGTAGCACCCGGTGACGAGCCCGGTGTCGACCTTCGTGGACGACGGGTCCGTGCCGCCGGTCACCGTCGCGAAGTCGCCGTACGGGCCGCAGACCCCGTCGGAGGTGCCGTCGGAGGTCAGGGTGGCGGCCGCACGCTGCAGCAGGTTGCCGGTGCTGGCCACCCCGCTCGCGTCGGTGCCCTTGACCAGCGTCAGGCTCGCCGACGTCGAGGCGGTGTACGCGAAGCCGGTGCCTCCCAGCCCGGTGGCGGTCACCGATCCGCCGCTCGGCCCTTCGGAGTCGTCGACGAAGGACAGGGTCGTGACCGTGCTGTTGCCCGACCCGTCACTGCCGGTGACGACCTCATCGGGTGAGCTGTCGGTGTCGGGGTCCCAGTCGAATGGCGCTGAGACGAAGGGCCCGCCCGTCGGCGTGGACGCCGTGGAGGCCGTGTGGGACCAGCCCATCGACGGACCGGCCAGGTCGGCGGTGGTGCTGGAGGCCGGCCCGGAGCCGGTGTCGCTCAGGGTGTTGGTCAGCGTGAAGGAGCCGGCTGCGACACCGCGGTAGTAGACGGTGTCCCCGCTCCTGACTGCGTCGCCGGTGACATCGGACAGGGTCACCGCGTTGACCGGGGGCGTGGTGTCGACCCAGACCGGGCTGCTCCTCACGCTCTCGGGGCCGCGCCAGTGGGTGGCGAGAGTCGGGGTGACGGAGTAGACCCAGTGACCTTCGGGTACGTCGTCCTCGGTGCAGGTCAACGCGGTGAGCGTGCCCGCGCATGACGCGAGAAGCGGCTGCGGGGTGTCCGTGTCGACGTCGTACCTGCTGACCACGTAGCCGTCGACCGGGCTTGCGTCGGACAGGGAGCTGGCGGCCCAGCTGACCGTCACCGAGGTGCCCGCCACGGTCGCGACCGGTGTCGCCCCCTGGTCTACCGTCGCTGCGACGGCCGCCCCGTTGCCCCCCGGCGCTGCCTCGGCACTCCAGTAGGCCCAGGCCGCTCCGACGCCCAGCCCGCAGGCGAGAACGAGGGCGGAGAGGGCGCCGAGGAGGTGCCTGCGGTGGATGCGCTTTCGGGGACGCCGGCCCTCCGTCCCGGTCATGACCCGGCCGACAGGAACAGGCTGAAGGTCGCACCCTGGCAGGCGTTCGCGGCATCGACGTCCAGCGCCACGGCGCCGGGCAGCGTCAGTGTCGCCGTCCCGTCGACGGTCCCCACCCGGCCGGGGACGGTCCAGCCGGCACCAGCGTTCGACTGGGTGCTGAAGCTCACCGACGAGAGGGCACAGTCCGAGTGCGCGTCGTCGACGGCGTACCCACCCGTTCCCTGGTCGGGGTCGAGGCTGAGGGAGCCGATGCGCAGCGACGCCGGGTTCGGGTTCGAGACGATGACGACGACGTCGGCCGTGGCGCCCGGGCGGAGGGCGGTGGTCGGGGTGCCCGGGGTCAGGACGACGGGCACGGTGCCCGAGCTGGCCGCGGAGCCCGACCCCGTGCCGGACCCGCCCCAGAACGCCCCGGCGCCGCTGCCGAGGAACACGAGGAACGTGACGCCCAGCGCGGCGAGGGCCAGCACCCGCGCCGTCCACGGGCTCATCGGGTCGGCACCCTTCCGGAGGCCGTGTAGCCGAGCGTCAGCGAGGCGCCCTGGCAGCCGTCCTGGTTGACCGGCCGGTCGAGCATGCCGACCTGCGGCCAGCTCGTGCGCGGGATCCCGAGCGCGCTGAGGGTGGTGGTCTCGCCGGCGGGGAGGATGATCTCCCGGCCGCTCGCGACCTGGTCGACGACGAAGTCGCTCACACCGCACGGGTGGGCTGCGTCCGCCGCCGCGGCACTGACCCCGCGCACCACCACCAGGAGGTCCGAGACGGTCATGTCGGTGTCCTGGGGGTTGGTCAGGGCGAAGTCGATCGGGACGCTGACCCCGGGGGAGATCATCCCGGTGGCGTCGCCGGCGATGTTGAAGGCGACCAGGACCGGCGCCACGTCGGTGCGGGCCCCACCCGAGATGCCGTCCGGGGTGCGGGCCTCGGGCGGCCCGCCGGTGAGCACCTGCACCACCACGACAGCCACCACGGCCACCCCCACGGCGCCGAGCGCAGCAGGCAGCACGAAGGGACGCGAGATCAACCCGCGTATGCCTCGGATGCTCTTCACGGCGCTCTCCTGTGCCCGTAGAAGCCGCCGGGAACCTCAGCAGCAGGGGCGGGCTGGATCCCCGTCCCGGCTGGTGCCCGGTCCGCTGGTTCGGCTGGCTGGTTCGATCAGCTCGAGGTCGTGGTGTAGCCGATGGTCAGGACCGCGCCCTTGCAGGCGTCCTGGTTGCTGGCCGTGTCGTTGAAGGCGATGGTGAGGCCGGACCAGGAGCCCGCACCGTTGCCCGCAGGCACGTTGCCACCGGCTCCGGGGGCCGAGGTGCCGATGACCGACGTGCCGCTGATCGTGTAGTCGGCAGCGGAGCAGCCGGCGGCCCCGGTGCTCGTGACGGTCGCCACGACGGTCTTGACGAACACCGGTCCCGCGTTGGGGTTGTCGAAGTTGCCGCTCAAGGCCTGCGCCGGCACTCCTGGACCCATGGCGGTGACCGTGCTGGTCTGGTTGACGGTGAACGCGACGTTGGTGCCCGTCGCTGCCGAGCCGGTGCCGGTGCCGGTGTTGGTCCAGTAGGCGAAGGCGATGCCACCGCCCACGACTAGGAGCAGGGTCGCCGCCGCGATCGCGGCGGGCCGCTTCTTGGTGAGCGTGCGCATGGGTCCCCTCGAGGTTCGGCGGCGTGTCCGGGCGGCCGTCTGCCCCCGAGTGCCGTGTCGTGCTTGACAAGAATCTATGGCCTGTATAGACAACGCGGGCGCGAATGAGGATATAGGTCCCGCAGGTGCTCGGGCCGTGTGTCCGAGCCCGTTGCGGGAGGGGGCCGCCCGGGAGTCCAATCGACCCATGTTCGCCATCCGTGCGGCACGCGCCTTCGATGGCGACGCGTTCGTCGACGGTGGGGTGACGGTGATCGTCGACGGGTCGGCGATCGTGGGCGTCGAGCCCGCGTCGTACGACGTGCCCGGCGACTGTCCCGTCTCCGAGTACGCCGGTGCGACGGTGCTGCCGGGGCTCATCGATGCTCACGTCCACCTGGTCGCCGACAGCGGCCCGATGGCGCTCGACCGCGTGGCGGCGTGCTCCGAGCAGGAGCTCGACGCGGTCGTGACCGAAGCCCTGGAGCGGCACCTGGCCTCCGGCGTGACAGCCGTGCGCGACCTCGGCGACCGGCGGTTCAACGTGGTCGAGCGGCGCGACGCACAGCGCGCGCACGACGACGGCCTCCCGTGGATCACGGCCTCCGGGCCACCGATCACGAGCCCCGGCGGACACTGCCACTACCTGGGCGGTGAGGTCGCGAGTGCCGATGAGATCGCCCGCGCGGTGCGTGAACGCGTGGAGCGCCGCGTCGACATCGTGAAGGTGATGGCCAGCGGAGGGATGAACACCCCGGGGACCGACGTGGGGGCGACGCAGTTCTCGCTCGACGACCTGCGGACCCTGGTCGCCCACGCGCACCGGGCCGGGCTGCCGGTGACCGCGCACTCCCATGCGGCGGCCGGCATCGACCAGGCCATCGAGGTCGGGATGGACGGCATCGAGCACGCCTCCTACCTCCTGACCGGAGGTCCCGGCGGGCTCGCCGGCCTGCTGCACGTGTCGGCGAGCGACCCGCAGCTGTCGGCGCTCGCGGCCAGCGGCATCCCCGTGTGCCCGACGCTGGGCGGCCTCACGCCCGAGCTCCTCAGGGACGCGCCTCCGCACGTGAAGCAGGTGCTCGCCGCCGCGGGCGTCACTCCCGAGCAGATGCTGGAGAGGCGGATGACGCTCATCGGCAGGATGTACCGGGCCGGTGTCAGGTTCGTCTCGGGCACGGATGCCGGGATCGCGCCACCCAAGGCCCATGGGCGCTTCCCCGAGGCGGTGATCGAGCTCGCCGAGGTGGTCCCGGTGCCCGAGTCGCTCGCCACGGCGACCAGTGGTGCCGCCGAGGCGTGCGGACTGGCCGGCTCCAAGGGTCGGCTCCAGGCGGGCTACGACGCCGACGTGCTCGTCGTCGACGGCGACCTGAGCCAGGACGTCACGGCGCTTCGCCGGGTGCGGCAGGTCGTGGTGCGGGGTGCCGCCGTCGTCTGAGCAACGCCGGCGGCCGGCTGTGACCGCGCTATGCCGAGCTGGAGGCGCCGGCCGCGGCCCGCATGACGTCCAGCACCGCCTCCTGCTCCGCAGTGGTGCGCCGGCCGGCAGCGGGGGAGATGCCGTCGGTGTGCGCGATCAGGGGGATGTCGGCCTCGTCGCCCTCGCCCACCTGGGCCATGGACCAGCGCGAGAACACCCGCTCGTCCACGCTCCCGGAGTCGAGCACGGCGACCGAGTCGTGCCGGGAGTCCTGGGCGATGCGCTCGTACAGCTCCCGCACCAGGGTCTCGTCGCCCTCCAGGACCTGGACGTAGTGCTCGCCGTCGAGCAGCAGCGCGCCCGTGATCTGCTGCCTCTTGTTGTTGGACCTGGCCTCGCCGAAGAGGGTGCCGAGCTCCTTCTTCACCCGTTCCGGCGGGATCAGGTTGTGGCTGCGGTACATCAGGCGGAAGGTGCTCTCGCCCTTCTCGTCGTCGGACTCCTGTGTCATCGACTCGCTCCTCGCGTACGGCGCCGCTGATCGCGCCGTTCCTCATCCTCCGTGAGCCGCGCCGCGCGGGGCGTCTCACTTTGCGACGCTGTCAGTCGAGGAGCGGGCCCGCCCACCGCCAGTCGCCCCGTGGACCGAGGTACTCGACCCGCTGCACGTCCTCGTCGTGGTCGCCGTGCGTCGCCCAGGCGAGGGCCGCGGGGTGGTCCTCGAAGTCGCCCTGCTCGACGACATCGCCCATCGCGTCGAGGAAGCGGTAGGAGCCCATGCCGCGAATTCTCCTCCGGGGGCGATCGAGGTCAAGATGTGTGGTGACCTACGACCCGACCGACACCTTCGTGCACGTCCGTGGCGCGAGCGAGCACAACCTGCGCAACGTCGACGTCGACATCCCGCGCGACGCGATGGTCGCGTTCACCGGGGTCTCCGGATCGGGCAAGTCATCGCTCGCGTTCGGCACGTTGTACGCCGAGGCGCAGCGCCGCTACTTCGAGTCGGTCGCGCCGTACGCCCGGAGGCTGCTGCAGCAGGTCGGGGCGCCCCACGTGCAGGAGATCACCGGGCTGCCGCCGGCCGTGGCACTGCAACAGCGGCGTGGTGCCCCCAGCTCCCGGTCGACCGTCGGCACGATCACGACGCTCTCCAACCTGCTGCGGATGCTCTACTCGCGTGCCGGGGACTACCCGACCGGCGCCGCGCACCTGGCGGCGGAGGCCTTCTCGCCGAACACCGCTGCCGGTGCGTGCCGTCGTTGCCACGGGCTGGGCGTCGTGCACGACGTCGCCGAGGACCTCCTCGTGCCGGACCCGTCGCTGAGCATCCGCGACGGTGCGATCGCAGCCTGGCCGGGCGCCTGGCAGGGCGCCAACCTGCGCAGCATCGTGACCGGTCTCGGCATCGACGTCGAGAAGCCGTGGAGCGGGCTGAAGAAGAAGGACCGCGACTGGCTGCTGTTCACCGACGAGCAGCCGTCGGTGCTGATCAAGCCCGAGCGGGACCGCATCGACCACGGCTACTACGGCAAGTTCTGGAGTGCCCGCAAGCACGTGATGCACGTGCTGTCGGACTCCAAGAGCGAGCGGATGCGCGACCGGGCGCTGAGGTTCGTGCGGAGCGTGCCCTGCCCCGAGTGCCTCGGCAGCGGGCTGCGGCCGGAGGCCCTCGCGGTGACCTTCGCGGGCAGGTCCATCGCCGAGGTCAACGCGCTGTCGTTCGCCGAGGTCGTGGCGCTGCTGCGCCCCACCGCGGAGCTGCCGGAGGAGACGAACGAGGTCGCGGTCCGCATCTGCTCCGATCTCGTCGAGCGTGTCGAGGTGCTCCTCGACCTGGGCCTGGGCTATCTCAGCCTCGGGCGGTCCTCGACGACCCTGTCGCCCGGCGAGGCCCAGCGCCTGCGCATCGCGACCCAGCTGCGCTCGGGGCTCTTCGGCGTGGTCTACGTGCTCGACGAGCCCTCGGCCGGTCTCCACCCGGCAGACGCCGAGCCGCTGCTCGACGTGCTGGCCAGGCTCAAGGCGTCGGGCAACTCGCTGTTCGTGGTCGAGCACGACATGGACGTCGTACGACGCGCCGACTGGGTCGTCGACATCGGTCCGGGCGCGGGCGAGGGCGGTGGTCGCGTGCTCTACAGCGGCCCGGTCGCCGGTCTCGAGGAGGTCGAGGAGTCGGCCACCAGCCAGCACCTGTTCGGGCGTGCCGAGCTGCTCGACCACGATCCGCGGACCCCGCACGGCTACCTGCACCTGCGCGGCGTCTCGCGCCACAACCTCACCGACGTGTCGGTCGACATCCCCCTCTGCGTGCTGACGGCCGTCACCGGCGTCTCCGGATCGGGCAAGTCGACGCTGGTCACGCAGGTGCTCGCCGAGCTCGTGCGCTGCCACCTCGGTCTCGCACCCGAGGACCCGGACCAGGCCGACCTCGAGGTCGACGTGGAGGCCGCGTCCGGGCTGGAGTCGTTCGACCGGCTCGTGCTGGTCGACCAGCGACCCATCGGGCGCACCCCGCGGTCCAACCTCGCGACGTACACGGGGATGTTCGACGCGGTGCGCAAGCTGTACGCCGCGACGCCCGAGGCGAAGGCGCGGGGCTACGGCGCCGGGCGGTTCTCGTTCAACGTCGCCGAGGGGCGCTGCGAGACCTGCCAGGGCGAGGGCTTCGTGGCGGTCGAGCTGCTCTTCCTGCCCGGGACCTATGCCGCCTGCCCGGCCTGCCACGGCTCCCGCTACAACGCCGAGACGCTGGAGGTGACCTACGAGGGCAAGAACGTCGCGGACGTGCTGGCGATGACGGTCGACGACGCGGCGAAGTTCCTCGGCGACGTCCCCGCCGCCTCCCGGAGCCTCGAGACGCTGCGCGAGGTGGGCCTGGGCTACCTGCGGCTGGGCCAGCCGGCCACGGAGCTCAGCGGCGGTGAGGCGCAGCGCATCAAGCTGGCCACCGAGCTGCAGCGGGCCCGCCGCGGGCACGCCCTCTACCTGCTCGACGAGCCGACGGCAGGCCTGCACCCTGCCGACATCGCGCTGCTGCTGCGGCAGCTGCACCTGCTGGTCGAGGCGGGCAACACCGTGGTCCTGGTCGAGCACGACCTCGACACGATCGCCACCGCCGACTGGGTCATCGACCTCGGTCCGGGCGGCGGAGACGCGGGTGGCCGGGTCGTCGCCACCGGCACCCCGGCCGAGGTCGCGAGGGCCAAGGGCAGCGCGACCGCGCCGTACCTCTCGCGACGGCTCGCACCACGACCAGCGGACGGCTGAGCCACTCCCCAGCCCGAGCCGGCCGGACCGGGCAGAACCCCCATCTGAGGGAGTCGATGGGTTGCGCTCCGTCCTACGGTGGAGGGCCGTGCGACGGATGCCACCGATAGGCGTCAGCACCGACCTGGTCCGGGGCCCGTGACGGGCCCTGCACTGGTCGTCTGGTTGCACACCATGCGCGACCACCGGAGGCACTCATGACCCTGCAGACCCCACTCATCCTCGGCCCCGGCGAGGGCGAGCACTGGCACTTCCTGAACACGTTGCAGAGCATCCAGGTCGACGGCAGGTGCAGCGACGGCTCGATGACCGCGCTGATCTTCGAGGGACCGCGCGGCTTCGGGCCACCGCTGCACAGCCACGACATCGAGGACGAGCTCTTCCACGTCCTCGACGGCGAGCTCCGCTTCACCACCGGCGACGTCGAGGAGGTGGTCGGCGCGGGCGGCACCGTCTTCCTGCCCAAGCAGCGACCGCACCAGTTCCAGGTGCTGTCGGCGACCGCCAGGGTGTTCCAGGTCACGACGCCCGCCCAGTTCGACGACTTCGTGCGCACCTTGGGGACCCGAGCCGAGCAAGCGGTGATACCCGTCCCCGCCGATATCGACGGGGGCCGGGTGGCCGAGGTCTGCGCCCAGTTCCAGATCCAGGTGCTGGGTCCTCCGCCGCCTCCGCTGGACTGACCCGAGGGTCGTCAACGCTCGGGGAACACCTGCGGCAGCTCGGAGGCGACGCCGGTGAACTCCGGCGCGCGCTTCTCGAGGAACGCGGCCACGCCTTCCTTGCCGTCCCCGATCGAGGTGTGGAACATCGCGAGCGAGTCCGACAGGTGCGCCTCCAGCGGATCGGCGGCGGCGCCGTTGCGGTAGAGCAGCTGCTTGGCCAGCCCGAGAGCAACCGGTGAGCGCCCGACCACGAACGAGCGCGCCAGCTCGTACGCCGCGGGCAGCAGGTCCTCGGGCTCGTGCACCGAGCGGACCAGCCGCCCGGCCAGGGCCGCCTCAGCGGTGAGGATCTCGGCGGAGTAGACCCACTCCAGCGCCTGCTGGATGCCCACGATCCGCGGGAGGAACCAGCTGGAGCAGGCCTCCGGCACGATGCCGAGGCGCCCGAACACGAAGCCGATCTTGGCCTTCGTCGAGGCCAGCCTCAGGTCCATGCCCAGGGTCATGGTCGCGCCGATGCCCACCGCCGGCCCGTTGATCGCAGCGATGACCGGCTTCGGCAGTGCGTGGATCGCCAGCGTCACGCGGCCGCCGGTGTCGCGCACCCCTTGGTCGTACGGCGCCTCGGTGAGGTGGGCGCGCAGCTCGTCCGGCGTCGGGGTGAGCGTCTCGTCGAGGCCGAAGACGTTGCCGTCGGCCGAGAGGTCCATGCCCGCGCAGAACGCCCGCCCGGCACCGGTCACGACGACCGCCCGCACCGCGTCGTCCCGGGCGTCGGTCAGGAAGACCCGCTCCAGCTCGCGCGCCATCGTGAGGTCGAAGGCGTTGAGGCTCTCGGGGCGGTCGAGCGTGAGCGTGGCGATGCCGTCTCCGTCGACGACCCAGGTCAGCGTCTCGTAGGCCACGTCAGCGCGGCCGACGCGATTGCTCACGTCGGGCCTTGAGCGAGGTCACCGCCTCGTTGATGCGTCGCTTGTTCTCGGGCTTGCGCGACTCGTCATACAACTTCTTGGCGATGCCAACGACGGCGATCTTGCGGAGGATTCCCATGACAGGACCGTACCCACCTCATCAACCGGTGACGGTGGTCGGTTCAGGGACGGTGACCTCGTGCGCGTTCTCTTCTCCTCGACCTGGGGCTACGGCCACATCCTGCCCATGTTCCCGCTCGCGCAGGCCTTCCAGAAGGCAGGCCACGAGGTGCTGTGGGCCACCAGCGCGCAGTCGACCCAGTACGTCGCGGCAGCCGGCCTGGACACGGCACCGGCCGGCCTGACGGGGTCCGGGCTCCGCAGGGGAGTCGGACGGCTGACCGAGCTGGCCGCCGAGATCAGGCCGCCCGACCGGGCGGCGTTCGTCTACCCCAGCATGTTCGGCGAGCTGCTGACACCGCCGATGGCCGCCGACCTGCTGCCACTCGCCCGGGAGTGGCAGCCCGACCTGATGGTCCACGAGCACGGCGAGCTCGCGTCGCCCCTGGTCGGTGCGGTGCTGGGCCTGCCGAGCATCACGCACTCCTTCGGTGGAGCGATCCCCGCCGAGATGGTGACCGCGGCCACCGAGCGGATCACCCCGTTCTGGGCCGCCCACGGGCAGGACCCCGCGCCGTACGCCGGCTGCTTCACCTCGCTCTACCTCGACATCTGCCCGCCGGCAGTTCAGACGGTCGTGATGGACCACATCGCGTCAGTGCAGCCTTTGCGACCCAGCACACGTGGCCCGGACCAGGCGCCGGACGACGGACCGCCGCTGGTCTACCTCACCCTCGGCACCGTGCAGAACCACGCGCCGATCCTGCCCACCGTCGCCGCGGCGCTGGCCCTCCTCCCGATCCGACTGCTCGTCTCGGTCGGGCCCGACGGCGACCCGGGTGCACTGGGGGAGCTGCCGCAGAACGTGCAGGTCGAGACGTGGGTCGATCAGCCGCAGGTGCTGGAGCGCTGTGCGGTCGTCGTGTCCCACGCGGGCTCGGGCACGTTCCTGGGCGCGCTCGCCGCCGGCCGGCCGCAGCTGTGCCTGCCGCTGGCCGCCGACCAGTTCCGCAACGCCGCAGGCGGGACGCGGTCGGGTTCGGCCCTGGTGCTGAACCCCGGCGAGGTGGATCCGGACTCGGTCGCGCAGGCGGTGACCCGGTTGCTGACCGAGGAGTCGTTCACCCAGCGGGCGCGAGCGGTGTCGGCGGAGATCGCCGACATGCCCACGCCCGCCGCGGTGGTCGACGTGCTCGTGGAACGGTTCAGTAGGACGTGATGCGCAACGAGCGCATCCTCGCGTAGAGCGTGGTGCGCGAGATGCCGAGTGCTGCTGCCGCGCGGACCTTGTTGCCGTCGTGCTCACGCAGTGCGGCCACGATGACGTCGTGCTCTGCCCGCTGCATCGGCGCGAGCGAGTGGCCCGCCTCGCAGGTGCGGTAGCGCTCCGGCAGGTCGTCGACCGTGACGGCGCCGACGGACCGCGAGCGGGCGGCGTACTCGATGACGGCGCGCAGCTCGCGCAGGTTGCCCGGCCACGGGTGCGCGGCCAGGGCGCGCAGTGCGTTGGGTGCCAGGTGCCGCGAGCCCTGCCGGTCGAGGTCACCGAACATCGCGGTCACGAGGTCGGGCAGCTCGGTGAGCCGGGTCGACAGGGGGGCCAGCTCGATGCGATCGGCACACTGCGCCGCGAGGGCGGCGGCGCGGCCGGTCAGCCCGTCGGCGGGGCCGGAGATGAGGATCAGGCGCGGTGCCTTGCCGGTGGCGAGGTGGGCGCGCACCAGGTCGAGGAGGTTCTCGGGCATCAGGTCGATGCCGTCGACGCACAGCGTGCCCTGGCGCGACCGGAGGACGGCTGCGAGGTCGCGCGACCAGGCCTGGGTGCCGTCGAGCAGCGCACTCGAGGCGGTCAGGACCGTCAGGGGCTGGTCGCCCGCGACGCTGCGAGCCCGGGTGGTGCGGCCGCTGCCCGGTGGACCGGCCACCAGCACCGGGCCCGTGGTCGCGGCGGAGGTGCCCAAGGTGCGGTTGCGAGGACTCCGCGGACGCGCCAGCGGGTCGACGTACACGAGGGCGGCGCCGTGGGTGCGCGGCACCTCCTCGACGTGCACGCGGGCCGGGGCTCCCGACTCGAGGGTGATGTCGCGGGAGAGCCCGGCCCGGCCCACGTCCTGGGCGAGCATCCGGAGCATGGCCATGTCGACGGAGCCGAGCAGGTCGAGCGCCGCCTGGTTCGACATCACCAGCGCGTCGCCGACGGCGACGACCGCGCGGCGGCGTCCCGATGCCCCCTGGAAGGCGCGCAGGAGCTCCCGCTCCGAGACCCGGCTGCCGTCGAGGAGTCGCTGCTCGATGTCGGCCACGGCCCTCCCGATCAGGGGCTGGAGCAGGGGACTGGCGTCCTCGACCGGGAAGGTGATGTCGAGCACGCCCTCGATCCGGCGGGTGACGGGGTGGAAGATCGGGTGGCCGTAGCAGCTGTACTGCCGCAGCGGTACGGCGAAGTGCTCCGACCCGTTGACCGAGATGCTGGCCCGGGTCTCCAGCACGGTGCCCGGCGCATTGGTGCCGACCGCCTCCTCGAGCATGCTCGCGCCGACCTCGACGCCCAGGTGGTCGAAGGCCCGGGCTGCGCCGTGGGTGCCGCACCAGCGCTGGGCGACCCGCCCCTCGCGGTCGACCAGCAGGGTGCTGAAGGACGTGTCGACGAGGCGGAAGTTGAGGTCCTCGAGGACCGGCGCAGCGGCCGACAGCAGTGGCGAGGCCAGGTCGATCTCAGCGTGGCTGAGGCCGTCCAGGGCGGACCCGGGTTCCAGCCCGGCGAGGTAGGCACGCCGCCAGGAGTCGGCGATCGGGGCGCGCAGGTCCGCCGGTCCGCTCATTCCTGACCCCCGGTCGACTCGGGTGCATGGCCTGCCTGCCACGTATGACAGTAGTAGGCGCCTGCGCCGGACGATTGTCCAGTTTCTGAACAGCCACGACCCTGCTCATCTGTGAGTGTGCTCTACGTCACAAGTCTCGCAGTGTCCCGTGAGCCCAGGAGAGAACATGAAGACGCAGGCCGCAGTGGTGTACGAAACCGGCAAGCCGATCGAGATCGAGGAGCTCGACCTCGACAAGCCCCAGGAGGGCGAGGTCCTGATCCGCTACACCCATGCAGGGTTGTGCCACTCGGACGTGCACATCGCGCACGGTGACCTCCAGGCCCGCCTACCGATGGTCCTGGGCCACGAGGGCGCAGGCATCATCGAGGAGGTCGGCCCGGGAGTCAGCCGGGTGAAGGTCGGCGACCACGTCGTCTGCTCGTTCATCCCCAACTGCGGCAGCTGTCGCTACTGCGCCAACGGCCAGCAGTCGATCTGCGACATGGGCGCCACCATCCTCGAGGGCTACCTGCCCGGCGAGCGCTTCCCGATCAGCGGACCGCGCGGCCAGTACGGCGCGATGTGCATGCTCGGCACCTTCAGCCAGTACGGCGTGATCCACCAGAACTCCTGCGTGAAGGTCGACGAGGACCTGCCGCTCGAGAAGGCCGTGCTCGTCGGCTGCGGCGTCCCGACCGGCTGGGGCTCGGCAGTCAACACGGCCAACGTCAAGGCCGGCCAGACGGTCGTCGTCATCGGCGTCGGCGGCATCGGCATCAACGCCGTGCAGGGTGCCGCCCTGTCCGGCGCGAAGAACGTGATCGCCGTGGACCCGCTGGCCAACAAGCGCGAGAAGGCGATGGAGCTCGGCGCCACCCACGCCTTCGCCAGCACCGACGAGGCGATGGAGACGATCACCAACCTGACCCGCGGTCAGATGGCCGACTCGGCGATCCTGACCCCCGGCCTGCTGACGACCGAGATCGTGGCCGAGGGCTTCAACTCGGTCGGCAAGGGCGGTGTCGTGGTGCTCACGGCCCTCAACAAGCTGGACGAGATGAACATCCAGCTGCCCGGCTCGATCATGACGCTCTTCCGCAAGCAGCTCAAGGGCAGCCTGTTCGGCGACTGCAACCCGACGACCGACATCCCGCGCATCCTGGGGCTCTACCAGTCCGGGGACATCAAGCTCGACGAGATCATCACCCGCACCTACACCCTCGACCAGGTCAACGAGGGCTACGACGACCTGCTCAGCGGCGCCAACGTGCGCGGCGTCGTGGTGCACTCGCACTGATGTCGAGGGTCCACCCCCTGGCGGTGACGCCCGGTGCCGCCGCCAGAAGGGTGGTCGACCGTGCCCGCGAGACCGAGCTGCTCGAGGCCGCCCTGCGCAGCGGCGCCCACGTGGTCCTCGAGGGACCCCCGGGCACGGGCAAGTCGACCCTGCTGCGTGAGGTGGCCGCGCGCCGGAGCTCCGCGTTCGAGCTGGTCGAGGGCAACGCCGAGCTGACCCCGGCACGGCTGGTGGGTCACTTCGACCCGGCCCTGGTGCTGGACCGCGGCTACTCGCCCGACGTGTTCGTCGACGGACCGCTCCTGCGCACGATGCGCGCCGGCGGCCTGCTCTACGTCGAGGAGCTCAACCGGGTCCCGGAGGAGACGCTCAACGTCCTGCTGACCGTGATGTCGGAGATCGAGATCGCGGTGCCCCGCCTCGGCGTCGTCCGGGCCCAGCCCGGCTTCGGCATCGTCGCAGCGATGAACCCGTACGACGCGGTCGGCACGGCCCGCGTCTCCAGCGCGGTCTACGACCGCACCTGCCGGATCTCCATGGGCTACCAGACGGCCGAGGCCGAGCAGCAGATCGTCACCGACCGGGCGCCGGTGCCCTCCCCGGAGTGGTGCAGCTCGGTGGTGGCGCTGGTGCGGGCCACCCGCGAGCACCCGGAGGTCAGGGTCGGCTCGTCGGTGCGCGGCGCCATCGACCTCACGGGCATCGCCCACGAGCTCGGTCGCTCCCGCGGGGTCCCCGCCGAGGACTGGTACGCCGGCCTCGACGCGGCCCTGGTCGCCCTGAGCGGGCGGATCCGGGTGGATGAGTCGTGCTCCCGCTCCCCGGAGCAGGTGATCGAGGAGCTCTACGAGACGCACTTCGGGCCACGCCCGAGCGGCGACGACGCCTCCGGGGAGGGTGACCCGCCGGGGGAAGCCTGAGCCCGCCGCAGCCTGCTGGGGCGGGCCCCCGATCACCAGCTCCGGCTCCGCCGAGCGAGTCGCGGCGCGGGCGTCCCGACCGCACGACCGGTCGCTCGGAGCTCTCACGCCATGCCCGCTTCGCCGAGCTGTCGCCGGAGGTGGGCGAGCTCGACGTCGACGCCGTGCGCGACGCGCTGGGGGAGGACCCCGACGACGTGCTGCCCCTGCTGGCCCAGATGAGCACCGCGACCGACCCCAAGCTCCGTGCGCTCGTCCAGGCGCTGGTCCCCCGGCTGGTGCTCGACCGGGCGCGCGAGGGTGCGCGGGGGCGGTCCGGCTCGGGACGCCTGCGTCGTCTGCCCGCC
Organism: uncultured Actinomycetota bacterium; assembly: GCA_963781515.1. Lineage (GTDB taxonomy): Bacteria > Actinomycetota > Actinomycetes > Propionibacteriales > Nocardioidaceae > Nocardioides. The sequence continues at coordinate 828,533 of CAWAGL010000008.1, read as the reverse complement.
GACCGCGGTGGCGACCTCGACGTGGACGCGTCGCTGGAGGCGATAGCCGGTGCTCGCGCCGCGCGGCGCCCGGTCGGCCTCGACGAGCTGACCGCGGCGTCCTGGCAGCGACCCGACACGGCCGTGTGCCTGCTGCTCGACCGGTCGGGGTCGATGGACGGGCCGCGACTCGTGACCGCAGCGATGGCCACCGCCGCGTGCGCGTTGCGCTCGACCGGCGAGCTGTCGGTCGTGGCGTTCGACCGTCGCGCCGAGGTCATCGTCGACATCGCCTCACCACCGTCGCCGCTGCGCTGCGTGGAGCGGGTCCTCGGCCTGCGGGGGCACGGGATGACGTCGCTGGACGCGGCGCTCAAGGCTGCGCGGGAGCAGCTCGTGACGGCGCGGGCGGCCCGTCGCGTCACGATCCTGCTCTCCGACTGCCGGGTCACCGACGACATCGACCCCGTGCCTGCCGCGCGGGCTCTCGACGAGCTGCTGGTCATCGCGCCGGCGGCCGACGACGAGGAGGCGATCCGGTTCGCGCGGGCGGCCGGTGGCCACGTCGCGTCGCTCGACAGCATCGACCAGCTCCCCCAGGTGCTGGACCAGCTGCTGCTGAGGACGCGATGAGCCTGCGGTCAGCCGCCGAGGGCCTGCCGGAGCGAGATCATTGTCGTGTCGACAAGATCCATCAGGTCGGCGGTCTCGTCGTGGAGCCAGCCCTCGTAGGACGCGAGGGCGAGGGCGAGCGCGACGTGGCCGACGGTGCGCGGCAGCAGGTCGTCGACCGACAGGCCCTCTCGCGCCGCGACGTACTCGGCGATGACGGCCCGCCAGTCGGCGTAGCGGAGGACGGAGTGGGCCTGGAGGGTCGGGGTCTCGAGGATGAGGCGCATCCGGTCGCGGTGCGAGGGCTGGGCGCCGTCGGGGAAGTCGTTGAAGCGACGGACGGCGAGGTGCACGGCCTCGTGGATCGGCAGGTCGGCGGGCAGGTCCCGGAAGATCTGCCGGAAGCCTTCGAGCGTGCGGTCGAACTGGCCCCACGGGATGTCGTTCTTGGACTCGTAGTAGCGGAAGAGGGTCCGGCGACCGACCCCGACCTCGGCCGCGATGGCCTCCAGCGTCGTGCCGTCGAAGCCTCGCTCGGCGAAGAGCCGGAACGCCGCCTGCTCGATCTCCCCGTGCGACGTGGCGCCGGGTCGGCCGAGGGCGCTGCGGCGAGAAGGCGGGCGAGAAGGCGGGCGAGGAGGGGGAGGGCTGCTCATGTCGGTGCGCAATGTAGCCCCTTGCCCGGTGCCCGTCCGCCGATGAGTTGCTCGCAACGGGCCCTTCCTTTGTGACCACGAGTGCCATTAGTGTGGCGCGCGTCACACGTCCACCGCAACCCCACCGAAGGAGCAGTCATGACCAGCAAGCCGGAAGTCCAGGACACCACCCCCGAGCTCGTCGCGGAGGACCTCGTCGAGGAGGTCTCGATCGACGGCATGTGCGGCGTCTACTGATGCACCACGCGATGTTGGGAGAGGCCTGGGCGCTCTCGCCGTCGGTGGCCCTGCGGCCCGAGTCCTTCGGTGCCATGGCCTACCACTTCGGCAACCGCAAGCTCACGTTCCTGAAGCGGCCCGAGCTCGTCACGGTGGTGAAGGCTCTCGCAGAGCATGCCGACGTGCGCTCGGCCCTGGTCGCCGCCGGCATCGCGCCGGCTCAGCACGCCGCCTACGCCGACGCGCTGGCCGGCCTGGCTCGCACCGACATGATCCGCCCGCGGGTCACCGGCGAGGAGTCCGTCGCATGACCATCGCACCCGCGCGTCCGGCCTCTCGCCCCACGACCGGCAGCCTGGTCCAGCAGTTCGAGTACGGCCTCGACGCACCGATCTGCCTCACCTGGGAGCTGACCTACGCGTGCAACCTCGAGTGCGCGCACTGCCTCTCGTCGTCGGGGCGCCGCGACCCGCGCGAGCTGACCACCGAGCAGTGCGAGGCGGTCATCGACGAGCTCCAGCGGATGCAGGTCTTCTACGTCAACATCGGCGGCGGTGAGCCGACGATCCGGCCCGACTTCTGGCACCTGCTCCAGTACGCCGTCGACCACCAGGTGGGCGTGAAGTTCTCCACCAACGGCGTGCGCATCACCCCGGAGCGCGCCCGCTTCCTCGCCAGCACCGACTACGTCGACGTGCAGATCTCGCTCGACGGCGCCACCGCCGAGGTCAACGACTACGTGCGCGGCCCGGGCTCCTACGACATGGCGCTCACCGCGCTGCAGAACCTCCAGGACGCCGGCTTCAAGGACGCCAAGATCTCGGTCGTCTGCACCCGGCAGAACATCGGCCAGCTCGACGAGTTCAAGGCCCTCGCCGACCGGTACGACGCGACGCTGCGCCTCACCCGGCTGCGCCCGTCGGGTCGCGGGGCGGACGTCTGGGACGAGCTGCATCCCCTGCCCGAGCAGCAGAAGGTGCTCTACGACTGGCTGATGGCGCGCGGGGACGACGTGCTGACCGGCGACTCGTTCTTCCACCTCGCGGCGTTCGGTGAGGCCCTGCCCGGGCTCAACCTGTGCGGGGCCGGTCGGGTGGTCTGCCTGATCGACCCGGTCGGCGACGTCTACGCCTGCCCGTTCGCGATCCACGACGACTTCCTGGCCGGCAACCTGCTGGCCGACGGTGGCTTCCAGCAGGTGTGGCGGACCTCCGAGCTCTTCGCGGAGCTGCGGTCGCCCCAGACCGGCGGCGCGTGCGCGAAGTGCACGTTCTACGACACGTGCCGGGGCGGCTGCATGGCCGCGAAGTTCTTCACCGGCCTGCCGCTCGACGGACCGGACCCCGAGTGCGTGCAGGGCTACGGCGAGTCGGCGCTGGCCGGCGACCGGCTGATCCCGGCAGCCAGCCAGGACCACTCGAAGACCAGCCCGACCCGCAACCAGCCGGTGATGCTCACGTTGCTGACCCGGCCGCCGGTGTCGGCGTGCGCGGAGAGCCCGCTCGCTGGCTACGAGCCAGAGGGCGGCTGCTGCTCATGAGGCTGGAGAACCCCTGGAAGCAGAACCCGTGGTTCGAGTCGGTGGCGGTGGCCCAGGAGCGGGCCCGCAGGCGACTGCCCGCCCCCGTGTACGGCGCGCTGGTGGCCGGCTCGGAGCGCGGCCAGACCGTGGCCGACAACGAGGCGGCCTTCCGGGAGATCCACCTCGCCCCGCACGTGGCCGGCCACCGGGCCGAGCGCGACATGGCCACGTCGGTGATGGGCCAGCAGATCTCGCTGCCGGTGCTCATCAGCCCGACCGGTGTGCAGGCGGTGCACCCCGACGGCGAGGTCGCGGTGGCCAGGGCAGCCGCCGCGCGCGGCACCGTGATGGGGCTGTCGAACTTCGCGTCCAAGTCGGTCGAGGAGGTGACCGCCACCGGGGCGCCGACGTTCTTCCAGATGTACTGGACCGGCGATCGCGACGTCGTCGTGCAGCGGATGGAGCGGGCGCACGCCGCCGGCGCGGTGGGCCTGATCGCCACGCTCGACTGGTCGTTCTCCACGGGCCGCGACTGGGGCAGCCCCGAGATCCCCGAGAAGGTGGACCTCAAGACGATGGTGCGGATGGCTCCGAAGGTCGTCACGAGGCCGCGCTGGCTCTACGACTTCGGACGCGCCGGTCAGATCCCCGACCTGACCGCACCCAACCTGGCGCAGCCCGGCGAGACGAAGGGGCCGACGTTCTTCGCGGCCTACTACGAGTGGATGACGACCCCGCCGCCGTCGTGGGACGACGTCGCCTGGATGCGCGAGCAGTGGCAGCAGATCAGCGGCAGGCCCTTCATGCTCAAGGGTGTCTGCCGCATCGACGACGCGCTGCGCGCGGTCGACGCCGGTGTCACGGCGCTGTCGGTCTCCAACCACGGCGGCAACAACCTCGACGGCACGCCCGCCGCGATCCGGATGGTCAAGCCCATCGCCGACGCGGTCGGCGGGCAGGTCGAGGTCGTCATGGACGGCGGCATCCGCCGAGGCTCCGACGTCGTGAAGGCCGTGGCGCTCGGTGCCCGGGCGGTGATGATCGGGCGGGCCTACCTGTGGGGGCTCGCCGCCAACGGCCAGACCGGCGTGGAGAACGTCCTGGACGTCCTCCGCAGCGGCATCGACTCCGCACTGCTCGGCCTGGGGGTGTCGTCGATCGACGAGCTCACACCCGAGCTGCTGGAGGTGCCCATCAGCTTCCACCGGTCCCTCGGCGCCCGATGACCCGCCTCGCCGACTCGACCTCGCCCGACTCCGTCGGCGCCACGCTCGTGGTGGTCCCGGTCGGCAGCATCGAGCAGCACGGCCCGCACCTGCCTCTCGACACCGACACCACCATCGCGGTCGCCGTGGCCGAGCGGGTCGTCGCGTCGATCCCGGGCGCCCGGCTCGCCCCGCCCCTGACCTACGGCGCCTCCGGCGAGCACCAGTCGTTCGCCGGCACCAGCTCCATCGGCACCGAGGCCCTGCGCCAGGTGCTCGTCGAGCTGGTCCGGTCGATGCGCACGTGGGCCGATCGCGTCGCGTTCGTCAACGCCCACGGCGGCAACGTGCACGCCCTCAGCGGAGCGGTCGAGCAGCTCGTCGCGGAGGGGCACGCGGTCTGCTGGGTGCCGTGCGCGACCGAGGGTCTCGTCTCCGAGGGCGACCTGCACGCCGGGCGCACCGAGACGTCGCTGATGCTGCACCTGCGGCCGTCCTCCGTGCGGGTCGAGCTCGCCGAGGCCGGCACCGTCGCACCTCTGGGCGACCTGCTGCCATCGCTGGTCGCCGGCGGAGTAGCCGCCGTCTCTCCCAACGGGGTGCTCGGCGACCCGGCCGGAGCATCGGCGGCCGAGGGGGCGCGCGTGCTCGACGTCATCGTCGACGCGGCGCTCGCCCGGGTCATGGCGCGGTCCGGGTGACTCGCGTCGCCCTGGTCACCGGGGCTGCCCGCGGCATCGGCGCAGCGGTGGTGGCGCGGCTCGCGGTCGACGGCTACGCCGTGCTGGCCGTGGACTGGTGCGCCGGCCCCGACGCGTCGCCGTACCCGATGCCGGGCGTCCACGACCTCGACGCCGTGGTGGCGCCCTACGCAGACGCCGAGGCGTACGTCGCCGACACCCGCGACCGCCGCGCCCTGGCCGCGGCTGTCGACGTCGCGATCGCGCGGTGGGGACGGCTCGACGTCGCCGTCGCCGCGGCCGGCATCGTCGCCGGTGGACGGCCGCTGTGGGAGACGCCCGAGGCCGAGCTCGACCTGTTGTGGGACGTCGACGCCAAGGGCGTCTGGAACACCGCCGCCGTCACGGTGCCGGCGATGCTGGCCGGCCCCGAGCCCGCCGGCTGCCGGTTCGTGGCCATCGCGTCGGCGGCCGGCACGCACGGCCTGTTCCGGCTCGCCGCCTACAACGCCGCCAAGCACGCCGTCGTGGGACTGGTGCGCGGCCTCGCCGCCGATCTCGTCGGCACCGGAGTGACCGCCGTCGCCGTGTCACCCGGCTCGACCCGCACCGAGATGCTCGAGCGCACCGCCGGCCTGTACGACGCGACGCCGGCCGAACTCGTCGACCACCAGCTGATCCGGCGCGTCATCGAACCCGAGGAGATCGCAGCGCTGGTGGCGTTCTGCTGCTCACCCGAGGGTGCGGTCGTCAACGGGGGAGTGGTCCACGCCGACGGCGGTTTCCCGGCGTGACCGGGTTGCCCGACGGCTTCGGCGTCCGGCTCCGCGACGACGTGATCCGGCTCGACGGCGGTGCCGTGCTCGTCGGCGGGTCGCCCCTGCGCGTGATGAGGATGAGAGCCCGGCGCACGTGCCGTGGTGCACGAGGGTCGGGTCCGCGTCACCGACGCCACCACCCGGCTCCTCGCCGACCGGCTCCTGGCGGCCAACCTGGCCGACCCCGAGCTCGCCGGGCCGGTGGCCGCGGAGCTGCTCACCGTGGTGATCCCGGTCCGCGACCGGGCCGCCCAGCTGGGCCGCGCCCTGGCAGCACTGGGTCCGGACCTGGCGTGCATCGTGGTCGACGACGACTCCCACGACCCGGACGCCGTGGCCGAGGTGGCCTCCGCCCACGGCGCCCGGCTGCTCCGGCTCGCCGTGAACGTCGGCCCGGCCGGTGCCCGCAACGCGGGGCTGCGCGAGGTGCGCACGCCGTACGTCGCGTTCGTCGACTCCGACATCACCGTCGCCGCCGACGTGCTGCGGCGGTTGGCGCGTCATCTCGACGACCCCGGTGTGGCCCTGGTCGGACCACGCGTGGTCTCGAGGGCGAGGTCGCGTCACCCTGCCTGGTTCGAGAGGTACGACGAGCACGCGTCGTCGCTGGAGCTCGGCCGGGTCGGGTGCTCGGTGCGCCCCGGCGCAGCGGTCGCCTGGCTGCCGAGCGCCTGCCTGGTGGGGCGCGTCGCGCAGCTGGGCGACGGCTTCAGCGCGGACATGCGCGTCGGGGAGGACGTCGACCTCGTCTGGCGACTGGTGGCCAGCGGGCTCGGCGTGCGGTACGACCCGTCGTTCACGGCCCAGCACGACACCCGCGCCACCGTCGGGGCGTGGCTGGGGCGCAAGTTCGTGTACGGGTCCGGCGGCGCCGACCTGGCTGCGCGGCACGGCGACAACGTCGCGCCTGCTGTCCTCTCACCCGCCTTCGCTCTCGCCGCGGCCGCCCTGCTCGGCCGGTCCCGGTGGGCCCCGGCGCTCGCCGTCGTCGGGCTCGCCCGCGGGGCGTGGCGGGTCCGGCGCGCGACCCCCGAGATCCCGCGGCGCAACGTGCTCGCCGCGCGTCTCGCCGTCCGCGGTCTCGGCTGGTCGGTGCGCCAGGAGTCCGCGCTGCTGCTCCGGCACTGGTGGCCGGCGGCGCTGGTCGGTGCGCTGGTCTCGCGTCGAGTCCGCCGCATGGTCGTCACCGCCCTGGTCGTCGACCAGCTCGTCGCGACCAGCGAGGCGTCGGGCCTCTCGCCACCGGTGCTGTTCGCCGGCCGGCGCCTCGACGACGCGGCGTACGGCGCGGGCCTGTGGTGGGGCGCCGCACGCGCTCGGTCGGCCGCGGTGCTCGCCGTGCGGTGGATTCGCTGAGGGGCCGCCGACCCGTTGCGAGTCATCCTCTCGAGACCTACGGTGAGGTCTCGAGAGGCGGGACGCATGCACGAGCTGGCCATTGCCGAGAGCGTCGTGTCGACGGTGCTCGAACGCACCGGCGGCCCGGTGAGCGTGGTTCGCCTGCGCGTCGGTCGGCTGTCGGGCGTCGTGCCGGATGCGCTGTCCTTCTGCTTCGAGCTGGCCGCGGCCGGCACCGCCCTCGAGGGTGCGGTGCTCGAGATCGAGGAGCAGGCCGGGGTGGCGCACTGCCGCGACTGCGACGTCGACTTCTCCCTGCGTGACGCGTTCCTGCTGTGCGACTGCGGCAGCGCCGACGTGGAGCTGCTGGCCGGTCGCGACCTCCAGGTGACCTCGGTGGAGGTGGCCTGAGATGTGCAGCACCTGCGGCTGCGGCGAGGCCGACGTGCGCGTGACCACGCCCGGCGCCGCATCAGGGGTCGCCCACGGCCACGACCACGACCACGACCACGATCACGACTCCGGCTCCGACCATCCTCACGACCACGTGCACCTGGAGGTGGACGACGAGCTGCGCACCCACACCCTCGAGCTCGAGGTCGCCGTCCTCGCCAAGAACGACGGACTGGCAGCCCGCAACCGGGCCTGGCTGGCCGAGCGCGGGATCACCGCGCTCAACCTGATGAGCTCACCGGGAGCCGGCAAGACGACCCTGCTCGAGCGCACCATCGCCGCGACCCACCGGGCCGTCAGCGTGATCGAGGGCGACCAGGAGACGCTCTTCGACGCCGAGCGGATCCGCCGGGCGGGGGCCCGGGCGGTCCAGGTGAACACCGGAGCGGGCTGCCACCTCGACGCCACCATGGTGTCCCGCGCGCTCGAGCAGCTGCAGCCCGATCGCGACAGCATCGTGTTCATCGAGAACGTCGGCAACCTCGTCTGCCCGGCACTCTTCGACCTCGGGGAGGTGCGCAAGGTCGTGGTGATCTCGGTGACCGAGGGCGACGACAAGCCGCTGAAGTATCCCCACATGTTCGCCGCCGCCGACCTGGTCGTCATCAACAAGACCGACCTGCTGCCCTACGTCGACTTCGACATGGAGCGGCTGTCCGCGGACGCCCGCAGGCTCAACCCCGACGTCCAGGTGGTCCCGGTGTCGGCGAAGACCGGCGAGAACCTCGACGCCTGGCTGGCCTGGCTGACCTGAATCAGGTATCCCCTCGGGAGCCTCTTGACAAGGCATTACACCGAGGACTCTCATGGTTCGGGGAGTGGCACAGGTCACACAGATGACGACCTGCGAACCAATCAGGGGCCTGGGAAGACCCCAGAGAGCCGGCGCAGATGCCCACAGCCGAAGCAGTGAAAGCGGAAGAAACTCTCATCCACGTCCTGTGGATCAACGCTGGCCTGAGTTGTGACGGCGACTCCGTCTCGCTGACGGCCGCGACGCAGCCGAGCATCGAGGAGATCGCCCTCGGTGCCCTCCCGGGGCTGCCACAGATCGCGGTGCACTGGCCGCTGATCGACTTCGAGTGCGGACCCCAGGGCGGGCAGGACGACTTCCTGGAGTGGTTCCACAAGGCCGATCGCGGTGAGCTCGAGCCCTTCGTGCTGGTCGTCGAGGGGTCCATCCCCAACGAGCAGCTGCACGACGAGGGCTACTGGTGCGGCTTCGGCAACAACCCCGAGACCGGGCAGCCGATGACCACCAGCGAGTGGCTGGACCGGCTGGCGCCCGAAGGCCACCGCGATCGTCGCGGTCGGCACCTGCGCGACGTACGGCGGGATCCACGCCATGGAGGGCAACCCCACCGGCGCGATGGGGGTCCCCGACTACCTCGGGTGGGGCTGGAAGTCGAAGGCCGGCATCCCCATCGTCTGCGTGCCCGGCTGCCCGGCGCAGCCCGACAACATGGCGGAGACGCTGACCTACCTGCTCTACATGGCCACCGGACAGGCTCCGATGATCCCGCTCGACGAGGCCCTGCGCCCCACCTGGCTGTTCGGCCAGACCGTGCACGAGGGCTGTGACCGGGCCGGCTACTACGAGCAGGGCGACTTCGCGACCGAGTACGGCTCGCCCAAGTGCATCGTCAAGCTCGGGTGCTGGGGCCCCACGGTGAAGTGCAACGTGCCCAAGCGCGGCTGGATGAACGGCATGGGCGGCTGCCCCAACGTGGGCGGCATCTGCATCGGCTGCACGATGCCCGGGTTCCCCGACAAGTTCATGCCCTTCATGGACGAGCCACCGGGCGGCAAGCTCTCGACGACCGCGGTCGGCCTGTACGGCAACACGATGCGCCGGCTCCGCCAGGTGACGACGGCGACGCTGGACAAGGAGCCCAAGTGGCGCAAGCCCGGCAGGCAGCTGACCACCGGCGCCAAGCGCACCTGGTAGCTCCCGTTCCTCCACCCACACCGCACACGACCGAGAGGCGGCGGGATGACGTCGACCATTCCAGCACCCAGCAGCATGACCGAGGACGCGAACGGCCTGACCGAGATGGCCTGGGACCCGATCACCCGCATCGTCGGGAGCCTCGGGATCTACACCAAGATCGACTTCAAGCAGAAGACCGTCGTGGAGTGCAAGAGCACCAGCTCGATCTTCCGCGGCTACTCGATCTTCATGAAGGGCAAGGACCCGCGCGACGCGCACTTCATCACCAGCCGCATCTGCGGCATCTGCGGTGACAACCACGCGACCTGCTCCTGCTACGCCCAGAACATGGCGTACGGCGTGAAGCCACCGCACCTCGGTGAGTGGATCGTCAACCTCGGCGAGGCCGCTGAGTACATGTTCGACCACAACATCTTCCAGGAGAACCTGGTGGGCGTGGACTACTGCGAGAAGATGGTCGCGGAGACCAACCCCGGTGTGCTCGAGCTGGCCAACAACACCGAGTCGCCCCACGCCGAGGCCCACGGCTACCGCACCATCGGCGACATCATGCGCTCGCTGAACCCGTTCACCGGCGAGTTCTACCGCGAGGCGCTGCAGGTCAGCCGCTGGACCCGCGAGATGTTCTGCCTGATGGAGGGCCGCCACGTCCACCCCTCCACGCTCTACCCGGGCGGCGTCGGCACCGTGGCGACGATCCAGCTGATGACCGACTACATCACCCGGCTGATGCGCTACGTCGAGTTCATGAAGAAGGTCGTGCCGATGCACGACGACCTCTTCGACTTCTTCTACGAGGCCCTGCCGGGCTACGAGGAGGTCGGCAACCGTCGCATCCTGCTGGCCTGCTGGGGCTCCTTCCAGGACCCCGAGCACTGCAACTTCGAGTACAAGGACATGACCGACTGGGGACGCAAGATGTACGTCACCCCCGGTGTCGTCGTCGACGGCAAGCTCGTCACGACCGACCTGGTCGAGATCAACCTCGGCATCCGGATCCTGCTCGGCTCGTCGTACTACGACGACTGGGAGGGCCAGGAGATGTTCGTCGACAAGGACCCCCTCGGCAACCCGGTCGACCGGCGGCACCCCTGGAACCAGCACACCAACCCGAAGCCGCAGAAGCGCGACCTCGACGACAAGTACAGCTGGGTGATGTCACCGCGCTGGTTCGACGGCAAGGACTACCTCGCGCTCGACACCGGTGGCGGCCCGCTGGCGCGGCTGTGGTCGACGGCGCTGGCCGGGCTCGTCGACATCGGCTACGTGCAGTCGACCGGCGAGTCGGTGAGGATCAACCTGCCCAAGACCGCGCTCAAGGGCCCGGTCGAGCTGGAGTGGAAGATCCCGCAGTGGAGCAACACCATCGAGCGCAACCGGGCCCGCACCTACTTCCAGGCGTACGCCGCGGCCTGCGCGCTGCACTTCGCCGAGAAGGCACTGGTCGAGATCCGGGCCGGTCGCACCAAGACCTGGGAGAAGTTCACCGTGCCCGAGACGGGCATCGGCTGTGGCTTCACCGAGGCCGTGCGGGGGGTGCTGAGCCACCACATGGTCATCCGCGACGGGAAGATCGCCAACTACCACCCCTACCCGCCGACCCCCTGGAACGCCAACCCGCGTGACTCCTACGGCACCCCCGGTCCCTACGAGGACGCGGTGCAGGGTCAGCCGATCTTCGAGGAGAACGACCGCGAGCACTTCAAGGGCATCGACATCATGCGCACCGTGCGCAGCTTCGACCCGTGCCTGCCGTGCGGTGTGCACATGTACCTCGGAGAGGGGCAGAAGCTCGAGCTGCTGCATTCGCCGACCCAGTCGGTCAGCGGATAGCGATGGCGGAGGTCGAGGGTGCCGAGCAGCTGAGGGCCACCGGCGAGCGCATCGACGCGCTGCTCGACGCCAGTGGCTCGGGCGGCGTGGTGGCGCGTGAGCGCGCCGAGGAGCTGGTCCGGCTCGTGGCCGAGCTGTACGGCGCCGGGCTCGAGCGCATCCTCGACATCACCTACGAGGCCGGGCAGCTCACCGACGAGGTGCTGGCCGCGCTGGCTGCCGACGACCTGGTGGCCAGCCTGCTGCTGGTCCACGGCCTGCACCCCTACGACGTGGGTCAGCGCGTCGAGCAGGCGCTCGAGAGCGTCCGGCCCTACCTCGGCTCGCACGGCGGTGACGTCGAGCTGCTCGAGGTCAGCGACGAGGGCACGGTCCGGCTGCGGCTGCTCGGCAGCTGCGACGGGTGCCCGTCCTCGTCGGTGACCCTCAAGCTCGCCGTCGAGGGAGCCATCGAGGCTGCTGCCCCCGAGATCACCGGCATCGAGGTGGAGGACGCCGAGCCGAGCGGTGCCGAGACGCTGATCCCGGTCTCCTCCCTGCGCTCGCGGCTCGAGGAGACCACCTCGTCCTGGGAGCCCGTCGCCGACCTCGCCGCACTGGCCCCTGGCGCCGTGACGACGGCCGAGGTCGCCGGCACGAGGCTCCTCGTCTGCCGGCTGGGGTCGGACCTGTTCGCCTACGTCGACCGCTGCGCCCGCTGCGAGGGGTCGCTCGACGGGGCCGCGCTGTCGCGACGGCTCGGTGCCGCGGTGGGCGAGGCAGTGCTGCGCTGTCCCGCCTGCCGCGCGCACTACGACGTACGCCGCGCGGGCCGCTGCCTCGACGACGACTCCCTGCACCTGGTCCCCGTCCCGCTCCTCACCGAAGGCGGCGTCACCTCGGTCGCGGTCGCCGCACCGGTCTCGGCATGACGGCCCGCAGCGGCGCCCCGCTCGCCTCGCTCCGGCGGATCACCAGCACCCGGCCGACGCCGGTCGTGGGGGAGCGGTGCGAGATGTGTGCGGCCACCATCTCCGACGAGCACCAGCACGTCGTCAACCTCGAGAGCCGGGTGCTGATGTGCACCTGCCGCGGGTGCTACCTGCTGTTCACCGCCGAGCACGCCGAGCTGCGCTACCGCGCCGTACCCGACCGCTACCTGTCCTTCCCCGACTTCGAGTTCGGCGCCCGCGAGTGGGACGAGCTCCAGATCCCGGTCGGGCTGGCGTTCTTGTTCAAGAACTCCGTGCAGGACCGCATCATCGCCTTCTATCCCGGCCCGGCCGGCGCGACCGAGTCGGAGCTGCCACTCGACGCGTGGGACCGCATCGCCGCGGCCAACCCCCGGCTCGGCCACCTGCGCGCCGATGTCGAGGCGCTGCTGCTGCGCGGCGCCGACCGGGAGCACCCCGTCCACACCGCACACGTCGTGCCCATCGACGCCTGCTACGAGCTGGTCGGCAGGCTGCGGTCACTGTGGCGCGGCTTCGACGGCGGCACCGAGGCGCGGGCGGCGATCGACGACTTCTTCGCGATGGTCGAGCAGCGCAGCAGGCCGGCGCCGCCCGCCCCGGGGCCACCCTCATGAGCAGCTACGGGTTCTCCGTGGTCGACGTCTTCGCCGAGCCCTACGCCGCCGCGCCCCAGCTCACCGCGCGGCTGCGGATCCAGGAGACGAGCGGCGAGACGATCCATGCGATCGCGTTGCGCTGCCAGGTCAGGATCGAGCCGCAGCGCCGTCGCTACGAGGAGGCCGACGAGACCGGCCTGCGCGCGCTCTTCGGCGACCGGGACCGCTGGGTCGACACCCTCAAGCCGTTCCTGTGGATGCAGTGCAGCTCGATGGTGCAGGGCTTCACCGGCATCACCGAGGTCGACCTGGCGCTGCCGTGCACCTACGACTTCGAGGTCACCGGGTCGCGCTACCTGCACGCCGTCGGCGAGGGCGACATCCCGATCGTCTTCCTGTTCTCCGGCACCGTCTTCACCAAGGGCGTCAACGGGTTCGGCGTGGTGCAGGTGCCCTGGGACTGCGAGGCCTCCTACCAGCTCCCGGTGCAGGTCTGGCAGCAGATGATCGCCTCCTACTACCCCCACACCGGCTGGATCCGCCTCGACCACGACGTGCTGGGCGAGCTGGCCGGCTTCAAGGCGCAGCACGGCCTGACCACGTGGGAAGAGACCGTGCAGCGCCTGCTCGCGACGGCCGGGGTGCAGCCGTGACCGGCCTCGACCACGTGCGCGCGATCGCCGATGCGGTGCTCTTCGAGGGCTACCTGCTCTACCCCTACCGCGCCAGCTCGTCGAAGAACCGGTCCCGCTGGCAGTTCGGGGTCCTCGGGCCTCCGCGTGTCTCCGCAGCGAGCTTCGCGGAGGAGCCGGGCCTGGCCTTCGAGTGCCTGCTCGCCCCCGCTCCCGGCGCTGCCACGGTGACCCCGCACCTGCGCTTCCTGCAGCTCCAGGTCCGCAGCGTCGAGCAGCGCGTCGACGGCACCCACCTGCCGGTCGCCGAGCTCGTCGTCGACGGGCTGTCGGTGCTCAGCTGGGAGGAGGCCGTCGAGTGCGAGGTCGAGCTGCCGGCGTACGACGTGGGCGGGTCGCCGGTGTTCACGACCGTGGAGGTCCCGGGCGGCGAGGACGTCGAGCCCGTCGTGGACGCATCCGGTGCGACCGTGGGCCGGATCGTGCGTCGGCGGTGGCCGTTGCGTGCCGACGTCAGTGTGGGGGCGCAGCCCGACGACGGGTTCCTGCGGCTCTCGGTGGCGGTGACCAACACCCATCCCGACCAGGTGGACGGCAAGGACGACGCGATCCGCCGCTCCATGATCGGCACGCACGTGCTGCTGGTCGCCGAGGGCGTCGACTTCGTCTCGCTGCTGGAGCCCCCGGAGGCCGCGACCGGCGCCGCGGGGCGGTGCACGCGGCGACGTTGCTTCCCCGTGCTGGTGGGTCCGGTCGGTTCGACCGACGTGGTGATGGGCTCGCCGATCATCCTCTACGACCACCCCGAGATCGCCGAGCAGAGCGCCGGCGCCCTCTTCGACTCGACCGAGATCGACGAGATCCTCAGCCTGCGCGTGATGACGATGACCGATGCCGAGAAGGCCGAGGCCCGGGCCACCGACCCGCGCGCCGCCGCCATCATCGACCGCTGCGACCAGATGTCCCCCGAGACCCTGCGCGACCTCCACGGTGTGCTCCGTGACCCGCACCGGGTCCCGGGTCCGGCGACCGAGCCGGTCGGCACGCAGTTCGACACCGGTGACGTCCCCTGGTGGGACCCGGCGGCCGACGAGAGCGTGCGGCCCGGCACCGACAGCGTCGTCATCGACGGCGTGAGCGTGGCCCGCGGCAGCCTGGTGCGCGTGCACCCGTCCCGGCGGGCCGACGCGCAGGACCTGTTCTTCGCCGACCAGGTCGCCAGGGTCACTGCCGTGCTGTCCGACGTCGACGGCAGCACCCACGTGGCGCTGGTGCTCGTCGACGATCCGGCTGCCGACCTGCACGAGGAGGCCGGGCGCTTCTTCTACTTCGCCCCCGACGAGCTCGAACCACTGGACCAGGCACGAGAGGAGAGTCACCCATGAAAACCGTTGGCCTGCTGACCACGGTCGTCGGCGTCGGCATCGCGGCGGTCGCAGCGATCGTCGGGGTCCGTTCGATCCCCGACATCAAGCGCTACCTCAAGATCCGCCAGATGTGACGCCGCCACCGGGGGCACCGACGAGGGGAGCAAGATGACGCAAGTGCTGGTGGCCGGCATCGGCAACCTCTTCTGCGGCGACGACGGGTTCGGTCCCGAGGTCGTCCGTCGGCTCGCCGCGTCCGGTGCCCTGCCCGAGGAGGTCCGAGCCGTCGACTACGGCATCCGCGGCATGCACCTGGCCTACGACCTGCTCGCCGGCTACGACGCCCTCGTGATCGTCGACGCGCTGCCCGGGGACGGCACACCCGGCACCCTCGACGTGCTGGAGGTGGGCCGGGGCGAGCTCGGGACCGCCTCGTTGGACCCGCACGACATGGCCCCGGTCGCCGTCCTGGCCAGCCTGTCCGACCTGGGTGGCACCCTGCCGCCGACCTATGTCGTGGGCTGCCGGCCGGCCCACCTCGACGAGGGCATCGGGCTCTCCGACGAGGTCGAGGCCGCCATCCCCCGGGCGATCGAGACCGTGCTCGCCGTCCTCCGCGAACGCGTGCCCGCGCTGTACGAGGCCGGCTGATGTGCCTCGGGATCCCCGGCCGGGTGGTGCGGGTCCTGGAGGGCAACGCCGGGATGCTCGCCCTCGTCGACGTGCTCGGTGCACAGCGGCCGGTCAACCTCGGGATGCTCGAGGACATGGCGGTCGAGCCGGGCGAGTGGGTGCTGATCCACATGGGCTTCGTCGTCGAGAGGGTCGATGCGGCGGCTGCCGAGAAGGCGATGACCGGTCTCGAGATGATGGGTCGCGCGCGCGATGGCTGAGCAGCGGATCCGCAGCAGGTTCGACGTCTCCGGTCTCGTGCAGGGGGTCGGCTTCCGTCCGTTCGTCTACGTCAGCGCGAGCGAGCTGGGTCTCACCGGCAGCGTCTCCAACACGTCGTCGGGCGTGGTGGTCGAGGTGGAGGGCGCGCCGTCCGCGGTGGCCGAGCTCGCTCGCCGCCTGGTCCACGCAGCGCCTGCGCTGGCCGACGTCCAGGACGTCAGTGAGACCAGGCAACCAGCCCGAGGGGGCACCGGCTTCACCATCGGAGCCTCCGCGAGCGGTGGCGGACGCACGCTGGCCTCGCCCGACGTCGCCACCTGCGACGACTGCCTGCGCGAGCTCGCCGACCCCGCCGACCGCCGCTACCGCCACCCCTTCATCACCTGCACCAACTGTGGCCCCCGCTTCACGATCATCACCGGCCTGCCCTACGACCGGGCCGCCACGACGATGGCCGGGTTCGCCATGTGCGAGGCCTGCCGCAGCGAGTACGACGACCCCTCGGACCGTCGGTTCCACGCCCAGCCGATCGCCTGCCCCGACTGCGGCCCGACCCTCGAGCTGGTCGGCGACGGGACGGCGAGGTGCGGTGACGACGCCGTACGCCGGGCGCGCGAGCTGCTCGCGGCCGGGCGGATCGTCGCCGTCAAGGGGCTGGGCGGCTACCACCTGGCCTGCGACGCCCGCAACGAGGCCGCCGTCGCCGAGCTGCGCCGTCGCAAGCAGCGTGGGGACAAGCCCTTCGCGGTGATGGTGCGCGACGTCGAGGTGGCCGGCGCGCTGGCGACCCTGGACGAGGCCGCGCGTCGGCTGCTCACGGGCGCTCGCAAGCCGATCGTGCTGCTGTCCCGCGCGCAGTCCGCGGGGCTCGGTGCCTCCGTCGCGCCGGGCAACCCCGACCTCGGCCTGATGCTGCCCTACACGCCGTTGCACGTGCTGCTCCTGGAGGCCCCCGGCACCGATGCGCTCGTGATGACCTCCGGCAACCTCTCCGGGGAGCCGATCGTCACCGACGACGCCGATGCTCGCGACCGGCTCGGCGCGATCGCCGATGCCTGGCTGCGCCACGACCGCCCCATCCACGTGCCGTGCGACGACTCCGTGGCTCGCCTCGTCGGCGGTTGCGAGCTGCCGCTGCGTCGCTCGCGCGGGCACGCGCCGTTGCCGGTCGCCCTGCCGTTCGACGTCGACCCGGTCCTGGCCGTGGGGGCAGACCTGAAGAACACGTGCGCTCTCGCCTCGGGTCGGTACGCGTGGGTGAGCCAGCACATCGGCGACCTCGACGACCTCGCCACGCAGGCCGCGCTGAGCGCGTCCGAGGCGCACCTCGAGGAGCTCACGGGCGTGCGGCCGGAGTGCCTGGTCGCCGACGCGCACCCGGGCTACCGCTCCAGCCGGTGGGCGCGGCAGCAGGCCGCCGGTCGTGAGGTCCGCACCGTCCAGCACCATCACGCCCACGTCGCGTCGGTGATGGGGGAGCACGGGCTCGGCAGCGACGACACCGTCATCGGGGTCGCCCTCGACGGCACCGGCTACGGGACCGACGGCGCGATCTGGGGCGGAGAGGTGCTGGTGGCCGGCTACAAGTCGTTCCGGCGAGCCGCCCACCTGGCCTACGTGCCGCTGGCCGGCGGCGACGCGAGCGTGCTGCGCCCCTACCGGATGGCGCTGGCGCACCTGTGGGCCGCCGGCATCCCCTGGACCGACGACATCCCGGCGGTCGCGGCCTGCCCGGAGATCGAGCGCGGCGTGCTGGCCCACCAGCTGTCGACCGGGCTGGGGTGCGTGCCCACCTCGAGCATGGGACGGCTCTTCGACGCGGTGTCCTCGCTGGTCGGGGTCCGGCACACCGTCGACTACGAGGCCGAGGCTGCGATCGAGCTCGAGTCGCTGGCGCGCTCGGTGCCGGTCCTCGAGCCCTACCGGTTCGCGGTCGCGGCTCCCGATGGCGGACCGGTGCTTGCCGAGCCCGCGCCCGTGCTGCGCGCCGTCGTGGACGACGTACGCCGTGGTGTGCCGGCTGCCGACGTCGCGGCCCGGTTCCATGCCGGCGTCGCGACGCTGGTGGCAGACCTCGCCGACCACGAACGCCGGCAGACCGGTCTCGACGTGGTCGTCCTCGCCGGCGGCGTGTTCCAGAACGCCCTGCTCCTCGACAGCTCCACCCGGCTGCTCGAGGCCCGTGGCTTCGCCGTCCTGCGCCCGCGGTTGCTCCCTCCCCACGACGGCGGCATCGCCTTCGGGCAGATCCTGGTCGGCTCGCTCGGCTGACCCCTCACCCACAGCAAAGGAGAGCGCACATGTGCCTAGCAGTCCCGGGTCGCGTCCTGTCCCTGGAGGACCAGGACGGCACCACCATGGCGCAGGTCGACTTCGGCGGACTCCGCAAGGAGGTCTGCCTGGCCTACATCCCCGACGTACGGATCGGCGAGTACGTCATCGTGCATGTCGGCTTCGCGATCCAGCGGCTCGACGAGAAGTCGGCACTGGACACGTTGGCCAACTTCGAGAGGCTCGGCATCCTCGAGGAGGAGTTCGGCGACGGCTTCGCGCTCGCCGCCCGACAGATCACAGAGCAGGCGGGAGATTCGCGATGAAGTACCTCGACGAGTTCAGCGACCCGGCGCTGGCCGGCAGGCTGGTGGAGCAGATCCACGCGGTGACCACGCAGCCCTGGTCGATGATGGAGGTGTGCGGCGGGCAGACGCACTCGATCATCCGGCACGGCATCGACCAGCTGCTGCCCGAGGGCGTGGAGATGATCCACGGCCCGGGCTGCCCGGTCTGCGTGACGCCGCTCGAGATCATCGACAAGGCGCTGGCGATCGCCGAGCAGCCGGGCGTCATCTTCTGCTCGTTCGGCGACATGCTCCGGGTGCCGGGCAGCAGCAAGGACCTGTTCTCGATCAAGAGCGCCGGCGGCGACGTACGCGTGGTCTACTCACCGCTCGACGCGCTGAAGCTGGCGCGCGAGAACCCCGACCGCCAGGTGGTGTTCTTCGGCATCGGCTTCGAGACCACCGCGCCGGCCAACGCGATGACCGTCTACCAGGCCAAGAAGCAGGGCATCGCCAACTTCTCGCTGCTCGTCTCGCACGTGCTCGTGCCGCCGGCCATCGCCGCGATCATGGAGTCCCCGCAGTGCCGGGTGCAGGCGTTCCTCGCCGCCGGCCACGTGTGCAGCGTGATGGGCACCTCGGAGTACCCGGCCCTCACCGAGAAGTACCAGGTGCCGATCGTGGTCACCGGGTTCGAGCCGCTCGACATCCTCGAGGGCATCCGGCGCACGGTGATCCAGCTGGAGTCGGGACGCCACGAGCTGGAGAACGCCTACTCCCGGGCCGTCACCGCCGAGGGCAACCTGCCCGCGATGGCGATGCTGCGCGACGTGTTCGAGGTGACCGACCGCACCTGGCGCGGCATCGGGATGATCCCGCAGAGCGGGTGGAGGCTGTCCGAGCGCTACGCCGACTACGACGCGGAGACGCGCTTCTCGGTCACCGACATCCACACCGACGAGTCGGCGCTGTGCCGCTCGGGCGAGGTGCTCCAGGGGCTGATCAAGCCGCACGAGTGCGCGGCGTTCGGCAAGGAGTGCACGCCCCGCAAGCCGTTGGGCGCGACGATGGTGTCGTCCGAGGGGGCCTGCGCGGCCTACTACACCTACCGGCGCCTCGACCACCTGGAGCTGTCCGAGACCCGCCTGGTTGACAGCCGATGAGCAACGACCTGGACTTCGAGGGCTGGGTCTGCCCGCTGCCGCTGCGCGACACCCCGACGATCGTGATGGGCCACGGCGGCGGTGGAGCCATGTCCGGTGAGCTGATCGAGCAGCTCTTCCTGCCGGCGTTCGGTGGCGCCGCGCGCGCGGAGCTCGGCGACTCGGCGGTGCTGGACGTGCCGGCCGGCCGGCTCGCCTTCTCCACCGACTCGTTCGTGGTGAAGCCGATGTTCTTCCCGGGCGGCTGCATCGGGGACCTCGCGGTCAACGGCACCGTCAACGACCTGGCCATGGCGGGCGCGACGCCGCTGTACCTCTCGACCGCGTTCATCCTCGCCGAGGGCACCGCGATGACCGACATCGGCCGCGTCGCGATGGCCATCGGCAAGGCCGCCGAGGTCGCGGGCGTGCAGCTCGTCACCGGCGACACCAAGGTGGTCGACAGCGGCAGCGGCGACGGCATCTTCATCAACACCGCCGGCATCGGCGTCATCCCCGACGGCATCGACATCTCGCCCTGCGCGGGCCCGGGTCGGTGACGCCGTGCTCGTCAGCGGTGACATCGGCGTCCACGGCATCGCGGTGATGAGCTGCCGCGAGGGCCTCGAGTTCGGTACGACGATCGAGAGCGACTGCGCCCCCCTGCACGGCCTGGTCGCCGACATGCTCGCCACCGGGATCGACGTACGCGTGCTGCGTGACCCGACCCGTGGGGGAGTGTCGGCCACCCTCAACGAGATCGCCAGGGCCTCGGGGGTGGGCATCGAGCTGGTCGAGAAGGACCTGCCGATCCCGCCCGAGGTCAAGGATGCCTGCGGCCTGCTCGGCCTCGACCCGCTGCAGGTCGCCAACGAGGGCAAGCTGATCGCGATCGTCGCGGCCGAGGACGCCGACGAGGTGCTGGTCGCCATGAGGCAGCACCCGCGCGGCGCCGGGGCTCGCCGGATCGGCACCTGCGTCGCGGAGCACCCGCAGATGGTCGTGGCCCGCACCGGGCTCGGCGGGACCCGCGTCGTCGACCTGCCGATCGGCGAGCAGCTGCCCAGGATCTGCTGACGTGTCCGACGACGGGGCGCTGATGTTCGCCCGCTACGCCTACCCCCCGAACGAGCTCGGCTACTGCGGGCCGGCGGGCGCCAGCGAGATGCTCGCGCCCGGTGCGGTGGTGGAGATCGAGTGGCGGGCCCGGCACTTCGAGGGCGCCTGGGTCTATCTCGAGTACCTCGCCGGGGTGCTCGGCGTCGACGACCCGCTGTCGGTCCCCGTCGTCGAGGCCTACTGGATCGGCAGCGACCTGCTGGACGCGGTCGAGCCGGCCGCCCTCGTCGACCACCTGACGGTCGCCTTCGACGGGCAGGTCGGCGGGACGTGGCGGGAGTCGGCGGCCCGGGCGCGCGCGCACCACAGCTTCCAGGTGTTCGAGGTCTACCCGTGGGCCGAGATGCTGCTGCGGGGGCTGCCGTCCGGCCCGGCGGTGTCGGTGCTGGACCGCTGCCGGATCCGGAGCGGGGTGGTCAGCGAGGTCGACGGCGAGTGGGTGACCGTGCTGACCAGGCTGCTGCGCTGGGACGGCTCCACCCTCGTGCAGTCGGACCCGGTCGACGAGCTCGCCCGGTGGTCGGTCGGTGGCCAGAGCCTGCTCAGCGCACCGGCCGTCGGCGACACGGTCGCACTGCACTGGGACTGGGTGTGCGACGTGCTCACGCCCGACCAGTGCCACCGCCTGCAGCGGCTCGAGGACGAGCAGCGGACCGCCGTGGGGCTGGCGACACCCGGCTGGTGACAGCATGTCCGTCATGGACATCGAGGCCGTACGACGCTCCTTCCCCGCGCTGGCACACGGGCTCGCCCGGTTCGACGGGCCGGGCGGCTCGCTGGTGCCCACCCCGGTGATCGAGGCGGTGGCCGGTGCGATGTCGGCCGGCCTGTGCCAACGAGGCGTGGTCTCGGGGCCCGACCGGCTGACCGAGGCCACCACGGCCGCTGCGCGGTCCGACCTGGCGCGGCTGCTCGGCGCCGATCCCCGCGGCATCGTGTTCGGCCGATCGATGACCGCACTCACCTTCGACCTCGCGCGCACCCTGTCGGCTGGGTGGGGGCCGGGCGACGAGGTGGTCGTGACCCGGCTCGACCACGACGCCAACATCCGGCCCTGGGTCACCGCGGCGGAGCGCGTCGGCGCGACCGTGCGCTGGCTGGGCTTCGACCCCGAGACCGCCGAGCTCGACGACGTAGGACCGTTGCTGACCGAGCGCACCCGGCTCGTCGCGGTGACGGCGGCGTCCAACCTGTTCGGCACCCGGCCCGACGTGGCTGCCGCCGTGCAGGCGGCCCACGAGGTCGGCGCGCTGGTGCACCTCGACGCCGTCCACCTGGTGCCGCACGCGCCGGTCGACCTGGCCGCGCTCGGCGCCGACTTCCTGGCGTGCTCGCCGTACAAGTTCTTCGGACCACACCTCGGCGCCCTCGCCGCCGCACCGGCGCTGCTCGAGGGGCTGCACCCCGACAAGCTCCTGCCCTCGAGCGAGGCGGTGCCGGAGCGGTTCGAGCTCGGCACGCTGCCCTACGAGCTGCTTGCCGGCGTGTCCGCGGCCGTCGCCTTCATCGAGTCCGTGCCCGGCGGCATGGCCGGGGTCGAGAAGCACGAGGACGAGCTCGCACGGCGCCTGCTCGACGGGCTCGTCGACCTGCCGGGTGTCACGGTGCACGGCCGGGCGGCCCGGCGTACGCCCACGGTCCTGTTCAACGTCGGGGGCATCGCCGCCACGGAGGTGCAGCAGCGGCTGGCCGTCGACGGCGTGATCGCGCCGGCAGGCAGCTTCTATGCGCTGGAGGCCTCCCGGCACGCGGGTCTGGGCGATGCCGGCGGAGTGCGGGTCGGCATGTCGGCGTACACGAACGACGACGACGTCGACCGGCTCCTCGCGGGGCTCGCCGCGATCGCCCGCGGGGCCTGAGGGCGAGCGCCCCGCGGCGTCGCGCCCCGCATCCGCCACACTGGGCCCATGACGACTCCGCGCCCGATCGAGACCTGGCTCATCGACATGGACGGGGTGCTCGTCCACGAGGAGACCCCGATCCCCGGAGCCACCGACTTCATCGAGGCGCTGAAGGCCTCCGAGCTGTCGTTCCTGGTGCTCACCAACAACTCGATCTTCACCCCGCGCGACCTGCGGGCCCGCCTGCTCGGCAGCGGCATCGACGTGCCGGAGAAGTCGATCTGGACGTCCGCGCTCGCGACCGCTCAGTTCCTCGACGACCAGCGACCCGGGGGCACGGCGTACGTCGTGGGGGAGGCCGGCATGACCACGGCCCTGCACGAGATCGGCTACGTGATGACCGATCGCGACCCCGACTACGTGGTGCTGGGGGAGACCCGCACCTACTCGTTCGAGGCGATCACCAAGGCGATCCGGCTCATCGAGAACGGCGCGCGCTTCCTCGCCACCAACCCCGACCCGAGCGGCCCGAGCCCGCAGGGCACGCTGCCCGCCACCGGGTCGGTGGCCGCGCTGATCGCCACCGCGACCGGGCAGCAGCCCTACTACATCGGCAAGCCCAACCCGCTGATGATGCGCAGCGCCCTCAACCAGCTGGCAGCGCACTCCGAGACCACCGTGATGGTGGGCGACCGGATGGACACCGACATCGTCAGCGGGCTGGAGGCGGGCATCCGGACGATCCTGGTGCTCACCGGCTCCACCACGCGTGAGCAGGTCGAGCGGTTCCCCTACCGCCCCACCCTGGTCATCGAGTCGATCGCCGACGTCGGCGACCTCCAGGTCGACTGGCGCTGAGCGAGCCGCTACGAGGCGATGTCGGGCGTGGCGTCGGTGTCGGCGCGGGCCGCGATCCGGGCGCGGTGCTCAGCGCGGCGGTCGACGAACTTGGTGGCCTGGATGTCGAGAGCCTCGAGGAACGTCGAGAGCTCCTCGCGCGCCTGGTCGCCGACGGGGCCGAAGTCGGTGCGGTCGAAGATGTTCCAGTGCCGCAGCACCGGCATGATCACCTCGTCGTGGTGCAGCCGGTTGTCGTAGATCCCGGCCTTGGCGATGATCATCGAGTTGCGCCGGAAGCCGGCCATCGTGGCGCCGGGCATCTCGAACTTGATCACCTCGTCGGCGATCGCGCGCATGGTCTCGTCGGGCGCCATGTCCAGCGCCGCGGCAGCGATGTTGCGGTAGAAGACCATGTGCAGGTTCTCGTCCTTGGAGATCCGGGCGAGGAGCTTGTCGGCGATCGGGTCGTTGGTCACCTTGCCGGTGTTGCGGTGCGAGACCCGGGTGGCGAGCTCCTGGAACGACACGTAGGCCACGGTCTCCAGCGGGGTCTTGTCGCCGGAGTCGTAGCCCGAGGTCATGTAGTCCATCCGGGCCCGCTCGAGCTCGACCGGGTCGACGCCCCGGGTGACCACGAGGTAGTCGCGCAGAGCGACGCCGTGCCGGTTCTCCTCCGCGGTCCAGCGGCCGACCCACGTGCCCCAGGCGCCGTCGCGGCCGAAGCGGGTGGCGATCTCGCGGTGGTACGACGGCAGGTTGTCCTCGGTGAGCAGGTTGGTGAACATCGCCGCCCGGGCCGTCTCGGAGAGCTCGCTCTGCTCCACCGTGTAGTCCTCGCCGCCGAGGAACGCGAAGTCACGTCCCTTGCTCCACGGGACGTAGTCGTGGGGGTGCCACTCCTGCGCGAGCGCCAGGTGACGGTCCAGGTTCTCGGCCACCACGGGCTCGAGCTCCTCCAGCAGGTGCGGTGAAGTGGTCACATCGGCTCCTCGGGTCGGCTTGATTCCGAGCGTACGCCTGTCGGGACGGCTGGCTAGGTTGAGCGGCATGGCGTCCCACCGACCGGCCTTCGTGCTGCACGACCACCGCAGGCCGAGCCCGCACTTCGACCTCCGCCTCGAGGAGGACGGCGTGCTGCGCTCCTGGGCGGTCCCGCGTGGCCTGCCGCCCACGAGCAACGAGGACCGGCTCGCCGTCGCCGTACCCGATCACGACCTCGACCACCTGACCTACGAGGACGAGCACAAGTCCATCGCCGACATCGGCTGGTGGGAGGACCTCGGCCGCACCGATCGGCGTCGGCTCCTGGTGCTGCACGGACGTGAGGGGTCGGTGCGGTACGCCCTCATCGACACCGGCAAGGACTGGCTGCTGCACCGCACCAAGGACCAGCCGGCACCCGGCTAGCCCGGGTCCGCTGGCGGGACGCTCCGCGCACTTCGACGGGTGACAACCCCCGCTCGTCGACAGCTCAGGGCAGCTGCGGGATCGGCCACGCGGCGGCCGGGCGGAAGCTCTCCCACCCGTCACGGAACGGCGGTCCCCAGGCCTCGATCACGGCCTCGACCTCGTCGGCGACACCGGTGATCCAGGCGGCCTCCTCGGGGGTGTAGCGGCCCTGCTCGACGGCGAGCACCAGCTCGTCCTCGTCCTTGCGGGCATGGCTCCGGTCCGGCTCGACCCAGACATCGAGCACGTGGTCCGTGGAGTACGTCGTGTCCCGGTCCCGGACGTGCGGGTCCTCGATGTTGACGTACCAGCCTTCGAACGTCGCCTCCCCGGCTGCGAAGAACACCCACACCGACCAGGCCCTGCCGGTCGGCGCGATGCGCAGCACGTCGTACTCCTCCCAGGTGCCGAACCCCTGTCTGCGCTCGGCGGTGAACATCGTCGACGGGTCACCACGGAAGTCGAGGCCGTCGGCGCGGACGGCCTTGAGCAGCGGGGTCCCGGCCGGGAGCCAGGCGACCAGTCCGTCGGCGTCGTCCTGGACGACCGTCATCGGGGTGCCCCAGTGCGGCCGCTCCGGGTCGCCGTACCGCCACATGATCGAGGTGCCGGGCGCCCAGAAGGGTGGCTCGCCGGAGGGACGCGTGCCCGAGATGCTCACCGGTGGAGGCTACCGAGGCTGCCCGGTCCGGTGGGGGCAAGGTCACAGCCGCAGGCATTGGAACGATCCAATCCGCGACGCACACTGGGTTCATGACTACCTCTCCCCGACTGATCGACGAGCTCGACGCCCTCCACGCCTCCTACGTCGAGGCGGTCAACGCCGCGGTGGCGCAGGACGATCTCGCCCTCGCCGAGGAGCTGGCCGCCCGCTACGACCGCGAGGCCATCCTGCTCATGGCCGAGCGCGAGGGCCGCCAGGACCTGCTGCCGCTCTTCGGCTTCATCGCTCCGCGCGACACACCGCTGCGCCGGCTGGCCCGACGCCTCAGCACCGCGCAGGCCGCCTGAGGCTCGCCATTCGTCAGGCGCCTGCCCGACGCAATGTCGCGCTCGCGCGACGCCGAAGGCAGGCCGGGCCGGACGGTCTTCGTGGCTCGGGCACGCCCTACGCTCGCCCCATGACGATCGAGTGGGACGAGCACATCGCGGTCACGTCGCGCGGTGACGGCGCGTACGACGCCGAGCTGACCGACGGCTGGTTGGTCGGTGGCGGGATCAACGGCGGCTACCTGCTCGCCACGATCGGCAACGCGATCAGCCACGAGCTGCCCGGCAAGCCCGACCCGATCGCGATCAGCGCCTACTACCTCTCAGCGACCACGCCGGGACCGGCGCGGGTGCAGACCCGGGTGCTCCGTGACGGCGGATCGATCGCCACCGTGGCCGCCGACCTGGTGCAGGGCGACGCCGTCCGCATCACCACGCTCGCCACCTTCGGTCGGCTCGGGGAACTGCCCGACGACGTGCGTACGACGGCACAGGAGCCGCAGCTCCCCCGGCGCGAGAAGTGCGTGCCCAACACGATGGCACCCGACGAGATCCGCAGGATCGCGCCGCTGATGGACCGCTTCGAGATGCTGTTCGACCCGGCCCACGTCGGCTGGGCGATGGGTCAGCCCAGCGGCAACGGCATCCTCCAGGCGTGGTTCCGCCTGAAGGGGGAGCGTGACCCCGACCCGATCGAGCTGCTGATGGTCTGCGACGCGCTGCCGCCGGTGACCTTCGACCTCGGTCTGCCCGGCTGGGCGCCGACCCTCGAGCTCACCGCGCACGTGCGCGGCGTACCCGCCCCGGGCTGGCTCAAGGTGCGGCACGCGACCCGCAACATCGCCGGCGGCATGTTCGAGGAGGACTGCGAGGTCTGGGACTCAGCCGGCCGGCTGGTCGCACAGTCCCGTCAGCTGGCCCGGCTGCCTCGCGTCTGAGTCAGTCGAACCACGACCGACGCATCGCGAACACCCACCGTCGCCGGGGGTGCTCGCTGATCGACCACAGCTCGTCGGTCGACGGCCAGTAGGCGATGTCCTCGGGGCCCATCGGCGTGGCGAACCTCCGGCGCCGGAAGCTGCCCGGCTGGCCGACGTACACCGATCCGGGCGTGTGCGGACCCTTCGACACCGTCAGGTGGTAGCGACCGCCGGCGACCACGCCACCTTGCATCTGCACGACGCCGCCGTCGTCGAGCTCGATCGGCCGTGAGACGCCGTCCTCGCCGGTCTCGAGCAACCAGGTCTGCGGGTCGAGGTGGTAGCGCGCCAGTCGGGTGGAGGCGGTGCCGCGGCCGTACTCACCGGCGATCATCGCCGGCGGCTCGCTGCGCCGGTCGAGCGACACGAACGAGTAGCGCAGCCTCGTGTGCCCCTCGTCGGTCTCCGCGCGGTAGCTGAACCGCAGCGGCAGCACGTAGCGATGCCCGTACGACGCCACGCGCTCGCCGTCGATGCCGAACTCGTCGGGGTGGTCGTCGTCGCCGGCCACCCGCATGATGTCGTCGAGCCGGAACGTCACGAAGCCCCGCGCCGTGGCCGCGACGTGGAGGTACTGGCCCGCCCACACCACACCACCGGCATGGATCCGCAGCGGCCTCAGCGCCAGCTTGCCGGTGTCGTCGAGCCGTGGCTCGACGAGCAGGACGTGGCGGTACCTCAGCGTGTCGAGGTCGAGGAACGTCACCCTC
Organism: uncultured Actinomycetota bacterium; assembly: GCA_963781515.1. Classification (GTDB taxonomy): domain Bacteria; phylum Actinomycetota; class Actinomycetes; order Propionibacteriales; family Nocardioidaceae; genus Nocardioides. The sequence goes on along the minus strand of CAWAGL010000008.1, from coordinate 801,196 downwards.
GAGCCGTACGACGTCCCGCCGATCGCCTTGGAGTACCACGTCGTCACCAGCACCCGGCGACCCGCGATGTCCTCGGTGTCGCTCGCGTCGGCGGAGGTCGAGATGCCCTGTGGCCACCACCGCGCGTCCCGCCGGTCGTAGGGGTCCCAGGTGATCGCGCGTGACACGGCGCGGCCCAGGAGGCGGCCGAGCAGCGACTCCCTCGCCTGCCACTTCAGGTCGCCGAGCAACCCGTCGATGCCGACCCGGCCCCCGAGCATCGCGGCCAGGGCGTCGATCTCGGCGACGTTCTCCTCGGTGCGCACCAGGTGCACGCCGAAGGCCGGCGCCTCGGTCGGTGGAGCGGAGTCGAGACTCTCGTCGGACATGGCGGCCACGTTAGTAGCGTGCTCTCGTGCAGACGGTGGTGGGCGCGGCGATCATCCGCGACGGACGGGTGCTGGCGGCGCGTCGTACGGCGCCCCCGGAGGCCGCCGGACGCTGGGAGCTCCCCGGGGGCAAGGTCGAGCCGGGGGAGGACCCCGACCAGGCGCTGGTGCGCGAGATCGACGAGGAGCTCGGCCTGACGGTGACCATCACCCACTGGCTCGGCCCTACGGTGCCGATCGGCGCGTCGTACGAGCTGCGCGTCGCGGTCTGCACGACAGGAGACCGGGAGCCGACACCCACCGAGCACGACCGCGTGACCTGGTTGGGGATCGACGAGCTCGACGTCGTCGACTGGCTCGAGCCCGACCGGCCGTTCCTGGCAGGCGTGCGCGAGGCGCTGCTCGACGGGGAGCCGCTCGATGGCGGCAACATGGGTGGTGTCGTGCGCGTCGGCGCGACCGTACGACGACCCACCGGGCCGTGGACGCCGGCGGTGCACGCGCTGCTCAACCATCTGGCGGCGGCCGGACTTCGTGGCGTGCCCCGCGTGCACGGTGTCGACGAGCGCGGACGCGAGATCCTCGACTACCTGCCCGGCGAGGTGATCGACGTCGACTCCGAGCTGCTGACACCCGGCCGTCTGCGTGACCTGGCGTCGTGGACGCGCGAGCTGCACGAGGCGACCACCGGCTTCGACCATCCGGGCCCGTGGCGGATGTCCCCGGTCGGCGACGGTGATCGCATCGGCCACAACGACCTCGCGCCCTACAACGTGGCCTTCGAGGGCGACCGGGTGTCCGGCGTCTTCGACTGGGACCTGGCCGGGCCCACGACGGTTGCGATGGAGCTGGCCCACCAGGCGTGGAACTCCGTCCCGCTCTTCCGGGAGATCCCGGCCGAGCTCGCGGCCCAGCGTCTCACCGCGCTGGCGGAGGGCTACGGCGGTCTCAGCGCGCTGGACGTGCTCGACAACGTCGACCTGCGGGTCGGCGCCGCGGCGGACGCAGTGCGCGCGATGATCGAGTCCGGCGACCCCGGCGGCGCCGGCCTGGCGGCGGTCGGGGAGCCCGGCCGGACCCTGCGCGCCCTGGCCGGCCTGCGCGCGAGGCGGCCGCGGATCGAGGAGATACTGGGCAGGTGAGAGGCATCTTCTTCGACGAGGACGACGCTCGTGCGGTGGCGACCCGACTGCTCGGTGCCGGCTACGAGGTGGCCGTGCGCCGTGAACGGCTGGCCGGCGAGGACGACGACGAGGACCACCCGTGGGCCGTGCTGAGCGAAGCACCGGAGCCCGTGCTCGAGCTCCTCGTCGACGAGTACGACGGCTGGCTCGATGCCGACGACGGCACCCCTCCGCCCCCCGTCGTACCCCTCGACCTGCCGGCGGCACCTCTCCGGGTCAAGCGTCCGTGACCCCCGACGTTCGGTGGACCTCGCGTTCGGTGGTCGAGTAGCGAGCGCCCCTTCCCTCGGTGGTCGAGTAGCGAGCGCCAGCGAGCGTATCGAGACCCGGTCCGCGAGTCGGCGGTCTCGATACACCTCGCTCGTCCCTCGCGAGGCACTCGACCTCCGAACATCGGTGGTCGAGTCGCGAGCGCCGGCTTTCCCTCGGTGGTCGAGTAGCGAGCGCCAGCGAGCGTATCGAGACCCGGTCCGCGAGACCCGGTCTCGATACACCTCGCTCGTCCCTCGCGAGGCACTCGACCTCCGAACATCGGTGGTCGAGTAGCGAGCGCCACTTCCCCTCGGTGGTCGAGTAGCGAGCGCCAGCGAGCGTATCGAGACCCGGTCCGCGAGAGGCGGTCTCGATACACCTCGCTCGTCCCTCGCGAGGCACTCGACCTCCGAACATCGGTGGTCGAGTAGCGAGCGCCAGCTTCCCCTCGTTGGTCGAGTAGCGAGCGCCAGCTTCCCCTCGGTGGTCGAGTAGCGAGCGCCAGCGAGCGTATCGAGACCCGGTCCGCGAGACCCGGTCTCGATACACCTCGCTCGTCCCTCGCGAGGCACTCGACCTCCGACGTTCGGTGGTCGAGTAGCGAGCGCCAGCTTCCCCACGGTGGTCGAGTAGCGAGCGCCAGCGAGCGTATCGAGACCGGGTTCGCGAGTGGCGGTCTCGATACACCTCGCTCGTCCCTCGCGAGGCACTCGACCTCCGAGGGGCCTCGCGAGGCGCTCGACCCCTGAACATCGGTGGTCGAGTAGCGAGCGCCAGCGAGCGTATCGAGACCCGGTCCGCGAACTGCGGTCTCGATACACCTCGCTCGTTCCTCGCTAGGCGCTCGACCCCTGAACATCGGTGGTCGAGTAGCGAGCGCCAGCGAGCGTATCGAGACCCGGTTCGCGAGACCCGGTCTCGATACACCTCGCTCGTCCCTCGCAAGGCACTCGACCTCCGAGGGGCCTCGCGAGGCGCTCGACCCCTGAACATCGGTGGTCGAGTAGCGAGCGCCAGCGAGCGTATCGAGACCGGGTTCGCGAGTGGCGGTCTCGATACACCTCGCTCGTCCCTCGCGAGGCACTCGACCTCCGAACATCGGTGGTCGAGTAGCGAGCGCCAGCGAGCGTATCGAGACCCGGTCCGCGAGTGGCGGTCTCGATACACCTCGCTCGTCCCTCGCGAGGCACTCGACCTCCGAACATCGGTGGTCGAGTAGCGAGCGCCAGCGAGCGTATCGAGACCCGGTCCGCGAGTGGCGGTCTCGATACACCTCGCTCGTCCCTCGCGAGGCACTCGACCTCCGAACATCGGTGGTCGAGTAGCGAGCGCCAGCTTACGCTCGCTGGTCGAGTAGCGAGCGCCAGCGAGCGTATCGAGACCCGGTTCGCGAGTGGCGGTCTCGATACACCTCGCTCGTCCCTCGCGAGGCACTCGACCTCCGAGGGGCCTTGCGAGGCACTCGACCTCCGAACATCGGTGGTCGAGTAGCGAGCGCCAGCGAGCGTATCGAGACCCGGTCCGCGAGTGGCGGTCTCGATACACCTCGCTCGTCCCTCGCGAGGCACTCGACCTCCGAGGGACCTCGCGAGGCACTCGACCTCCGAGGGACCTCCGAGGGGCCTCGCGACGCGCTCGGGCAGCACTCGGGGCTCCTCAGTAGGCTCGAGGTCATGAGCGACGCCCCCGCGCAGCGGATGCTGCTGGTCCACGCCCACCCCGACGACGAGTCCATCGGCACCGGAGCCACGATGGCGACGTACGTCGACCGCGGCGACGGCGTGACGTTGGTGACCTGCACGTCCGGCGAGATGGGCGAGATCCTGGTGCCCGAGTGGGAGCACATGGCCGCGGACCGGGACGACACCCTCGGTGAGCACCGCCGCGGCGAGCTCGAGCTGGCGATGAAGGAGCTCGGTGTCACCGACCACCGCTGGCTGGGCGGGCCCGGCCACTTCCGCGACTCCGGCATGAAGTGGCACGACGACGGTCACGCCGTCGCCGCCGACGACACCCACGACAACGCGTTCGCCAAGGCCGACCTGACCGAGGCCGCCGACCTGCTGGTCGAGATCCTCCGCGAGGTGCGCCCCCAGGTGGTCGTCACCTACGACCAGTTCGGCGGCTACGGGCACCCCGACCACATCCAGGCCCACCGGGTCGCGATGTACGCCGTACAGCTGGCCGCCGTCTCGTCCCACCGTCTCGACCTGGGGGAGCCCCACGACGTCGCGAAGGTCTACTGGACCGCCATGAGCGAGGCCCGGATGCGCCAGAGCCTGCGCGAGCTGCGCGACAGCGGTGACACCACGACGTTCGAGGGCATGGAGCCCGACGGCGACCTGGGCCCGTTCGTCACCCCCGACGAGCTGATCACGGCCTGCGTCGACGGATCGGCCGTCGTCGACCGCAAGATGTCGTCGCTCGCCGCCCACCGCTCCCAGGTCGCCCCCGACGGGTTCTTCTTCTCGGGCGCCGAGAGCGGGCACGCCTTCTGGGGCGAGGAGTTCTTCCGCCTTGCCAAGGGCGCACCGGGCCCACTCGGTGACGCCGGCCTCGAGACGGATCTCTTCGCAGGGCTGTGACGCACCGGGCTGCGATGGTGCGTCTCCTGGCCCTCCCGTTCTCCGCCCTGGGCGCCACCACGGCGTACGCCGCGGTGCTGCTGCACTCGCACTGGTGGGGTTTGGTGCTCGGCCTGGCCGCCTGCGCCTGCCTGCTGGTCGCGATCCCCGGCCGGTGGTGGGGCCGGCTCGCCTTCGCGCTCGGGTGGGTGGTCGTGGTCGGGAGGGCGTCGATCCCTCGCGGCGAAGGTGACTACCTCGTCGCCGCCGACGCCACCGGCTACACGTTCCTGGTCGCCACCCTGGTGGTCGTGATGGGGTCGCTGGTGACACTCGGCAGGCCCCGCGTCGATCCGGGAAAAGATCGGCCACGTGCCTAGACTCGCGGGCGTGTTCGAGACCCAGCCGGCCCTTTCCAAGGAGAAGGCAGGAGCCCGCGTAGTCACGCTGCTCCTGCTCGGTCTCGTCGTGCTCGCCGGGGGCGCCTACGCCTTCGCGCACGAGATGGCCGGCGACAAGGTGCCCCGTGGCACGACGGTGTCGGGAGTCGACATCGGCGGTCAGCGACAGGACCGGGCGGCCGCCGTGCTCGAGCAGGGACTCGCACCGCGGACCGGTGCGCCGATCGCCGTCAGCGTCAACGGGCAGCCGCGGACCGTCATGCCCGCGGAGGCGGGCCTGGCCGTCGACTACGAAGCCTCGGTCGTCGACGCCGGCGGCAGCGACAGCTGGTCTCCTGCCCGACTCTGGGACTACTACACCGGCGGCGACGAGCTCGAGGCCAAGGTCACCGTCGACGAGACGGCGATGACCGCACTGGTCGACTCCCTCGGCGCCGAGGTCGGCGCCAAGGCCCGCGAGGGCAAGGTGATCTTCAAGGGTGCCGAGGTCAAGACCCGCCGACCGCGCGCCGGCACCGGCCTCGACCCGACCGCCGTGCGCGAGGCGCTGATCGGCGCCTACCTCGACGAGGGCGCGACCGCCGAGGTCGAGCTGATCGACGTACAGCCCGAGATCGACGCAGCCGACGTGCAGGCGGCGCTCACCAGCTTTGCCAATCCCGCTGTGTCCGGGCCGGTGACCCTGTCCTTCGACTCGTCCACGATCAAGCTGCTTCCGCGCAACTTCACCAAGGTGCTGTCGATGGTGCCGGCCGACGGAGTGCTCGTGCCGCAGCTCGACGCCCCCAGGCTCGCAGCGCTCGTGCAGACCAGGGTCGGCGCGGCCGACGCCCCCGTCGACGCCACCGTCGCGCTCGTCGGAGGTAAGCCCAAGGTCATCCCCGCCAGGCCGGGCGTCAGCTTCGACCAGGCACAGATCGACGCGGCGTTCCTGGGCCTGGTCGCGGCCCCGTCGGGCCAGCGCACCCTGACGGTGCCTGCGACCGTCGCGCAGCCCACCTTCACCACCAAGATGGCCCGCCAGCTCAAGATCAAGGAGCAGGTCTCGACGTTCACGACCTACTACCCCTACGCCGAGTACCGCAACGTCAACATCGGCCGGGCCGCGGAGCTCGTCAACGGCACCGTGCTCAAGCCGGGGGAGACGTTCTCGCTCAACGACACCGTCGGGGAGCGCACGGCCGAGAACGGCTTCACCGAGGGATTCATCATCAGCAACGGCATCTTCAAGGAGGACCTCGGCGGTGGTGTCTCCCAGATGGCCACCACGACCTTCAACGCGATGTTCTTCGCTGGCCTCAAGGACATCGAGCACAAGCCGCACAGCTTCTACATCGACCGCTACCCAGTTGGTCGCGAGGCCACGGTGGCCTGGGGTGCGATCGACCTGCGGTTCCAGAACGACACCCCGTACGGCGTGCTCATCTACGCCAACGTCACCCCGGCCACCAGCGGCTCGTCGGGCGTCGTGACCGTCAGCATGTACTCCACCAAGACCTGGGACATCACCACCAGCACCTCCGACCGCTACAACCTCACCCCGGAGCAGACCCGCACCCTCGCGACCGAGGACTGCTACCCCAACAGCGGTTACAGCGGCTTCGAGGTCGACGTGAAGCGGTTCTTCCGCAAGCCCGGGGAGAGCGCCCTGGACCACACCGAGAACTTCCACACCACGTACACCCCCTCCGACACGGTGATCTGCAAGCCGCCGGAGAAGCCAAACGCTGGTTGAGGTGCTCAGGCCCTGGCGGGCCTTCGCGCCTCAACCAGCGATGCTTCCGGCCTCTGCCTGTCTGCTCCGGGTCACGGAGCCAGGCGGTTGAGGTCGCGCGGGAACAGGGTGACCTCACGGATGTTGGCCGCCTCGACCAGCCTCGCCACCCACCGCTCCAGACCGATGGCGAAGCCGCCGTGCGGGGGGATGCCGCGCCGGAAGGCCTCGACGTACGACGCGTAGGGCGCATAGGGGTAGCCGCGCTGCTCCAGAGTGGCGACGTAGTCGGCGTACCGGTGCAGACGCTGCGCACCGCTCACCAGCTCGAGACCGCGGAAGATCAGGTCGAAGCTGCGTGACCAGTGCGGCTCGTCGGGGTCCGGGTGGCTGTAGAACGCCCGGCTGGCCGTCGGGTAGCCCTCGACGACCACGAAGTCGCTGCCGTGCTCGCGCATCGCCCACTCGCCCAGCGCACGCTCGTGCCCGGGGTTGAGGTCGGGCTCGTCGGCGGGCGCGCCGGCGATCTCGAGGGCCTCGCGGAAGTGCAGCACCGGGAAGTCCGCCGGCACCTCGGGCACGGCGATCCCGAGCCGTTCGACGGCGTCGCCCGCGCGCTCGTGGATGCCGGCCACCATGCCGGCGATCGTGTCGCGCAGGCACGCGATCACGTCGCGGTGGTCGCGGATGAAGCCGAGCTCGACGTCGAGGGAGACGTACTCCGCGAGGTGCCGCACCGTGTCGTGCGGCTCGGCACGGAACACCGGCCCGACCTCGTAGACGCGCTCGAAGACGCCCACCAGCTGCTGCTTGAAGAACTGCGGGCTCTGCGCGAGGTACGCCGGGCGGCCGAAGTAGTCGACCGCGAACACGTTCGCCCCGCTCTCCGTGGCCGACTCGACGAGCTTGGGGGAGTGCACCTCGGTGAAGCCCGTCGCGTCGAGCGAGGCGCGGAAGCCGTGCAGCGAGGCGGCAGCCAGCTCCCACGTCGCCCGTTGCGCCGGGTGCCGCCACGTGGTCGCAGCGTGGTCGAGCAGAGTTGGCAGGCTCGCGTCGAGCGTCGGTCGCCACAGCTCGACGGCAGGGGTGTCGGCCGGCTCGCTCAGTGCGGTCACCGTGGCCTCCGTGACCTCGACGCCGCCTGGCGCTTGCGCGTTGGCCGTGGCCACGCCGTGCACCTCGATCGGCGTCTCCTCCGGCGGCACCTCGGTGCCGGCCGGCAGCACGACCTGCGCCAGGCCGGCCCGGTCGCGGACGACCAAGAAGGTGACCCGCGCCAGCTCGCGGCGCCGGTGCACCCAGCCCTGCAGCAGGACGCTCGAGCCGGGCTCGGTCGCGGGCAGGGCGGTGGTGAGAGTGCGTTGTTGTCTCATGATTACCTCCAGTAGGAAGCCCTGGAGGTGTGGGCGGGGGCAAAGTCGCGGTGCCACCACACCTTCGCCGGAGTGCATCCGGCCTCTCGTCGGTACGCCGGACGCGCGGACCGTGTCCGCTGTCTCCAGCCGAGGGGTGTCAGTCCTCACACGAGCCGCCCACATCGTAGGCCGAGCCTGCGGCCCGCCGCCGAATCGGGTCAGGGCGCTGCGAGGTAGCGGGTCGTGTGATGGGTGTCGAACCCGAGCCGTTCGTACAGCGCGATCGCCCCGGCATTGTCGATCTCGACGTGCAGCCACGCCGTCGTGGCGCCGCGCGAGGCGGCCCAGTCGAGCAGCTCCGCGAGCACGACGGTCGCCAGGCCGCGTCGCCGGTGTGCCGGGTCGACCTCGATCGAGTGCACGCCGACCCAGTCACCGTCCAGCGCGGCCCGGCCGCGCGCCACACCCGCGCCGAGGACGACCTCGATCCGGCTGCCCTCCTCCCGCTGAAGCGGAGACAGGCCACCTGGGACACCCGCCGACCGGGCTCCCAGTCGTCGTGACTCCGCGTGACAGGAGCGCAGGGCGCGCGACACCGAGGCCAGCTGGCAGTGCGCCTCCCCGCTGTTAAGGGGGCTCCAGCCCAGGGACAGGAGCTCGGTCTCCACGTCGCCGCCGCTCTCCACCTGCGCCAGGGGTTGGCGGTCACGTTGCGCGTAGAACCCCTTCACCAGGTCAGCCGCGTCGGCCACCGGCACGCCGGGGGTGCCCATGGCGAGCACCGAGTTGCCGCGCCGCCGCAACCGGCCGTCGTACGGCGGGGCGACGCGGAGCACCCACTCACCCAGCGGCTCGGCGACCAGGTCGTCCCAGAGCGACTCGACGTGGCGTTGGGCGTCGTGGGCGGAGACCCGGTGCCGCACCGACGGCCGAGGCGGCACCGGCTTCCCGCTCACGATGTCGACCAGCGCGATCGTCACCGCCGGACCCGTCGACGGCTCGATGACGCACGAGTCCGCGGACCAGGACACGCAGACGCCCAGCACGTCGGTCATGGCCGGCCCGCCCGAGGGCCCGGTCCGGCCCGGCAGCACCCGGCGTACGACGACCCGCTGGCCCACGACATGCGGACCCAGTCCACGCGGGCGGTGTCGAGCATCTTCGGGCATGGCGGGATACTAGGCTGGCAGCAGCACAACGCCCCGCCCCTCAGGAGGATCTGGTGACCTACGTCATCGCCCAGCCGTGCGTCGACCTCAAGGACCGCGCGTGTGTCGACGAATGTCCCGTCGACTGCATCTACGAGGGCAAGCGGATGCTCTACATCCACCCCGACGAGTGTGTCGACTGCGGTGCCTGCGAGCCGGTGTGCCCGGTCGAGGCGATCTTCTACGAGGACGACACCCCGGAGGAGTGGAAGGACTACTACACCGCCAACGTCGCGTTCTTCGAGGACCTCGGCTCTCCCGGTGGCGCGGCCAAGATGGGCGAGATCGACAAGGATCACCCGCTCATCGAGGCCCTGCCTCCGCAGCCGCACGACGAGTGACCGTCTCGGGTCGGCTCCCTGACTTCCCCTGGGACGCCCTGACCCAGCACGCCACCGTCGCCCGGGCGCATCCCGACGGCATCGTCGACCTGTCCGTCGGCACGCCCGTCGACCCCACGCCGTACGTCGTGCAGGAGGCGCTGATCGGCGCTGCCGATGCGCCGGGCTACCCCATGACCATCGGCACCCCGGCGGTCCGCCAGGCGGCGATCGACTGGTTGTCGCGCCGTTTCGGCGTGACCGGGCTGGGCCTCGACATGGTGCTGCCGCTGGTCGGCTCCAAGGAGTTCATCGCCTCGGTGGCGGTGCACCTGGGCATCGGTGCGGGCGACCTGGTCGTGCAGCCCCAGCTCGCCTACCCGACCTACGAGGTCGGGGCTGCGCTCGCCGGCGCCCGCCTCCTCGCCGCCGACTCGCTCACCGCGATCGGTCCGGAGGCGCCGCGGCTGCTCTGGCTGAACTCTCCGTCCAACCCCACCGGCAAGGTGCTGCCGCCCGACCACCTCCGCAAGGTCGTGGAGTGGTGTCGCGACCGTGGCACGCTGCTGATCTCCGACGAGTGCTACATCGAGTGCGTCTGGGAGGGCGAGGGGGTCAGCGTCCTGCACCCCGACATCTGCGGGGGATCCCCCGAGGGGATCCTTGCGGTGCACTCGCTCTCCAAGCGATCCAACCTGGCGGGCTACCGCTGTGCGTTCGTCGCCGGCGACCCCGCCGTGGTGGGCGAGCTGCTCGCCGTGCGCAAGAACCTGGGACTGATGATGCCCGCGCCCCAGCAGGCCGCGATGGCCGCAGCCCTCGGCGACGACACCCACGCCCGGGCCCAGCACGCGACGTACGCCGCCCGTCGAGCGAGGCTCCGGCCGGCGCTCGAGACGGCCGGCTTCCGCATCGACCACTCCGAGGCCTCGCTCTATCTCTGGGCGACCCGCGACGAGGACTGCTGGCAGACCGTCGCCGACCTCGCCGAGCGGGGCATCCTGGTCGCGCCGGGGTCGTTCTACGGGCCGGCCGGCGGCCGGCACGTGCGGGTGGCGCTGACCGCCACCGACGACCGCGTCGACACCGCCGTCGCCCGCCTGACGGGCTGAGCGACGACTCAGTCGGGGTCGGGGTGGGAGCGCGGGGGCGCGACGATGCCGTACTCGCGGATCTTGCGGTAGATCGTCGCGCGCGACATGCCCAGTGAGCGGGCAGCACGCATCTTGTTGCCGTCGGAGTCGGTCAGGCAGCGCACGATGGCGTCGCGCTCCATCGACTCCAGCGAGGTCAGCACCCGGCGGCTCACCGTGTGCGCGGCGGGCGGCAGGTCGTCCGGACCGATCACGCCCCCGCGGCGGCGCGCGACGATCTCGGCGAGCATCTGGTGGACCTGCTCGGCGTTGCCGGGCCAGGACATCCGCATGAGCATCCGCATGGCCTCGGGGGAGCAGACGGGTGGCGTCCCGCGTCCGGACCTGGCAAGGAAGAGCGGCACGAGCTGCAGGAGGTCCTCGAGGTGCAGGCGCAACGGCGGGATCTCGACGGTGCGCGGGAACAGCTGCAGCAGGCGCGGCAGCTCCTGGTCGGGTGCCGGAGCGAGCTCCCAGTAGGTCACGGCGGCCCAGAACGGCTTCGCACGGGTGGCCGCTCGCGCCTCCTGCAGGGCTGCGGTGATGCCGCGCAGCTGGGCGCCCTCGAGCCGGTCGGCATGCCGGATCACGACGCTGTCGGCGTCCTCGAGGATCGAACGACGGGCCGACGCGAGCCACTCCGGGTCGTGGGAGCCCTCGGCGGCCTCGATCACCACGAAGCGGCCGATGGGCTGGCGGCGCAGCTGCACGGCGCGCAGCACCGCCAGCTTGCCCACACCCGGCTCACCCACCAGAGCGAGCCACTCACCGGCCCGGAACGCCTGCTCGACCTGCTGGCAGGCATGGATCCACGGGGGGCTCGACCCGACCAGGCCGGCCAGCGGTGTCGGGCGGGCGGGTCGGGCCACACTGTGCGGAGCGGCCACCCGCGCCTTCTCGAGCGTCGCGTGCGCCACGATGCCGACGATGTGGCCGTCACCTTGTACGGGACGGCAGTAGAGGCGCGCGGTCTGGCCGGAGGGCAGGTCCAGGTCGATCGGCGCGCGTCGGCCCGAGGTCAGCACCTCCGTGGCGTGGGCGAGGAGGGTTGCCTGGTCGGCCGGCGCGAGCACCGTGCGGGCGTGCTCGTTCAACATGACCACGTCATGGCTGAGCGCGAACACCACACCGGCATTGCGGCTGCAGGTGCGCATGTACTCCTGGAGGAGCCCCATCTGCTCCGACCCGGCGTCGGCGAGCAGGGCCTGCTTGATCTGCTCGGCGGTGGTCTTCGCCAGGGTGAGGAGGAGCGAGCCGGCGTCCTTGCGCCAGCACGTCAGGTCCACCGCGCCGACCAGCCTGCCGGTGATCGGGTGATGGATGGGTACGCCGGCGCAGGCCAGCGACTCCAGGTTCTCGGCGTAGTGCTCGTGTCCGAAGACGTGTGCCGGACCACCCACCTCCAGCGCCGTGCCGATGCCGTTGGTGCCGACGAACTTCTCGGCGTAGCTGAACCCGGGAGCCAGCAGGACCCGGTCGAGGTGCCGCTCCAGGTCCCGATCACCGGTCACCCTGCTCAGCACCATGCCGGTGGGGTCGGTGAGGATCACGCTGACCGACTGGCCGCTGAGCTGCTCGGTCAGCCCGCGCAGCACGGTGTTGGCGCTCCTGGCCAGGGGTGTGTCCAGGTGGATGTCGGGCTCGTAGGACATCTCGACCCGGTCGGCGGCGACCTCGAAGTCCTGCGACCTGCGCCACGACGCCAGGATGGGGGTCCGGACGGGTGTCGTGGCCTGATCGGGCATCTGCTCGGTGAGGAACAGGATGCGGCTGGCGGCCACCCCTTTCTGGTCCGGGGGGCGAGCCTCGGGCTGCGACGGCGGCGTCAAGGGCGACCTCTTCATTACGACTTCACTGCGTTCCTTCGCTGCGCATTGGCCTTGCGGGACGCCGCACGCGGCCCCCGAGCGCGGCCGACCCGAGGAGTGGCACTTTCACGATAGGCCCGGCCACCTGCCACGTCGAGTGTCTCCCTCAGAGCCTCCCGGATGGTGTCTCAGATTGAGACAGCACCACGATCGTGTCGGCGTAGCGTCCGTGAGGTGACCGAAGAGGTCGAGACCTACAACCCCTGGTCCGTGGTGAACCTCGTCTTCACGCATCTCGCCGACCAGGGGCTCCATCCCGTGCTCGGTGAGAGCGGTGATCCCGGCCTGCCCGCGCGGGCACTGCTCGAGGCCATGGGCATCGAGCCGGCTGCCGAGGGCAACCGCGAGGTCATGCGCGATGTCCGGGCCCACCTCGCCGAGATTCGCGAGGTCATGTTCGAGCAGGGCCGTGACCAGGTCGAATGACTCGTCTCATTGTGAGACCTGTGGAGGGCTGGCGCTGGGCTTGTATTGCCGTTATCGCATCTACCCGATTCGCGTGATTCGAAGGAAGGAGTGGTGATGACTCGCCAAAGTGTGGCCAAGGCTCACGAGAAGATCCAAGAGCTGGCCTGGGAGCCCCTCTACCACGAACCCGTTTCTCAGTACGGAACGGACTACACGTTCCAGAAGGCCAAGAAGAAGGACCCGCTCAAGCAGGTGCTCCGGTCGTACTTCCCCATGCAGGAGGAGAAGGACCACCGCGTGTACGGCGCCGCAGACGGAGCCATCCGCGGCAACATGTTCCGCCAGGTCCAGCCCCGGTGGCTGGAGTGGCAGAAGCTCTTCTTGAGCATCATCCCGCTGCCCGAGATCTCCGCGGCGCGCGCCATGCCTCTCCTCTTCAACACGGTGCCCAACCCCGAGCTCCACAACGGGCAGGCCATCCAGATGATCGACGAGGTCAGGCACTCGACGATCCAGCAGAACCTCAAGCGCCTGTACATGAACAACTACATCGACCCGGCCGGCTTCAACAGCAGCCTGCGCAACTTCCAGAACGACTACTGCGGCACCATCGGCCGTCAGTTCGCCGAGGGCTTCATCACCGGTGACGCCATCACCGCGGCCAGCATCTACCTGACGATCGTGGCCGAGACCGCGTTCACCAACACCCTGTTCGTGGCCATGCCCGCCGAGGCGGCCGCCAACGGCGACTACCTGCTGCCGACGGTCTTCCACTCCGTGCAGTCCGACGAGTCACGCCACATCAGCAACGGCTACGCGACACTGCTGATGGCCCTCGCCGACGAGGGCAACCACCAGCTGCTCGAGCGGGACCTTCGCTACGCCTGGTGGAACAACCACCGTGTGGTCGACGCGGCGATCGGCACCTTCATCGAGTACGGCACGAAGGACCGTCGCAAGGACCGGGAGAGCTACGCCGAGATGTGGCGTCGCTGGATCTACGACGACTACTACCGCAGCTACCTCGTGCCGCTGGAGAAGTACGGCCTGGTCATCCCGCACGACCTCATCGAGGAGTCGTGGAACCAGATCTGGAACAAGGGCTACGTGCACGAGGTCGCTCAGTTCTTCTGCACCGGGTGGCTCGCCAACTACTGGCGGATGGACCCGATGACCGACAAGGACTTCGAGTGGTTCGAGTACAAGTACCCCGGCTGGTACGACAAGTACGGCAAGTGGTGGGAGAACTACAACCGGCTCTCGATGCCGAACGGGCACCACCCGATCGTCGCCGAGGACGTGGAGTACCAGTACCCGCACCGCTGCTGGACGTGCATGGTGCCGTGCCTGGTCCGTGAGGACATGGTCATGGCCGAGGTCGACGGGCAGATGCGCACCTACTGCCACGAGGCCTGCCGCTGGACGGACGTGGAGGCGTTCCGGCCGACGTACCAGGGCCGGGAGACCCCGAACATGGGTCAGCTCATCGGCAAGCGCGAGTGGGAGACGCTCTACCACGGCTGGAACTGGGCCGACGTGGTCTCGGACATGGGCTATGTCCGCGACGACGGGCACACGCTGGTCGCGCAACCGCACCTGGACCTCAACCCCAAGAAGATGTGGAACCTGGACCACCTGCGCCGGATGGGCCCCCTGCAGAGCCCGAACGTGCTCCTCAACGAGATGACTCCCGAGGAGCAGCAGGCGTTCCACGCCAACTACATCCGGGGTGGCCCGGCCGGGCGCCCGGCCCCAGCAGAGGTCTGAGTCACGGGTCATGGGTGAGAAGCATGTCGTTCGGTTCGAGCCGGTAGGCATCGAGATCGAGGTAGACGAGGAGCAGAACGTGCTGCGCGCCGCAGCCGAGCAGGGCATCACGCTCATGCACGGCTGCAAGGAGGGGCAGTGCGCCGCCTGCAAGTCGTTCGTCTTGGAGGGCGAGGACATCGAGCTCGACAAGTACTCGACGTTCGCGCTTCCCGACTTCGAGCTGGACGAGGGCTTCACCCTGCTCTGCCGGGCACACGTCTTCGAGGACGTGACCATCGAGCTCCTCAACTACGACGAGGAGATGCTCCGCTCCGGCCACCCCATCTTGGAGGCGGTGGCCGAAGTGGTGTCCAACGAGCACGTCACCCATGACCTGCGGCACCTCGTGCTGAAGCTGGTCGAACCCACGGGGCTGGCCTTCTGGCCCGGTCAGTACGTCGACATCGCGATCCCCGGCACCGAGACGACCCGGTCGTTCTCGATGTCCAACACGTCGAGCCTGGAGAGCGGGCTGCTCGAGTTCGTCATCCGGGTCTACCCGGACGGGCAGTTCTCGTCCTTCCTGGACACCGAGCTCAGCGTGGGGGACCGCCTCGACGTGACCGGGCCCTTCGGCGTCTTCACCCTCCGCGACGGCCGGGACTCGGACCTGGTCTTCGTGGGGGGCGGCGCCGGCATGGCACCGATCTTGTCGGTGCTCCGGTCCCTGGCAGAGAAGGGCAGCACCCGCAAGACCACGTTCTACTACGGGGCCCGCACCCAGCGGGACCTCTGCTTCGAGAAGGAGCTCTACGCGCTGTCGGACACGCTGCCCAACTTCAGCTACGTCCCGGCGCTCTCGGAGGCCGACGACGGCGAGCCCTGGGACGGTGAGGTCGGCTTCATCACCGACATCGTCAAGAAGTACGAGACGGACCTCTCGGGCACCGACTCCTACGTCTGCGGGCCACCGCCGATGGTGGAGGCCGCCATGGACGTGCTCAGTGGGCTGGGCGCCCCCGACAAGAACGTCTACTACGACAAGTTCACCACCACCGGCTCGTCCTGACCCACGCATCACCGAAAGCGAGGCAGAACTGTCATGACCACCGAGGCGACCGTAGAACGCAGTTCCCCGAAGCCCGAGTTCACCGACGCCGAGGCCGGCGCCCTGGTCTTCCCGGACTCGACGCTGCGCCACTACAACTACTACACGCCCCAGAAGCGCAAGCAGTCCCACTACGAGGACGTCACCGTCGAGGTCCAGCCGGACCCGCGGCACTACCTCGCCCAGGGGTGGCTCTACGGCTTCTCCGACGGCCGGGGCGGCTACCCGCTCGACTGGACCGCGCTGAAGGCGTGGGGAGTCGACCGCGGCGACCCGGAGCGGTACCCCGGCTCCGGCGGCAAGGGCTACGAGTGGCCGGCACACGGATGGCACGAGTTCCGCGACCCCAACGAGGAGTGGGAGCTCACGTTCTACCGCAACAACTCCAACGTGGTGCGGCAGATCAACCAGAACGTCGACACCGCCCGCGAGACGAAGGCCTTCGAGCAGTGGAACCCCAACTGGGTGACCTTCGTCGAGCGCAACGTCGGTGCGTGGATGCACGTCGAGCACGGCCTCGGCCTCTACCTGTTCGCCAACGCCCAGCGCCGGGCACCAACGAACATGCACAACAACGCGATCTCCGTGAACAGCATGCACCGGATCCGCTTCGCCCAGGACCTCGCGCTCTACAACCTCACGCTGAGCGAGGAGATCGAGAGCTTCGACGGCGCCGCCCACGTGGAGACGTGGAACAGCGACCCGGCCTGGCAGGGCGTACGCCGGGTGTCGGAGCAGCTGACCGGGATCGACGACTGGGCGGAGGCGATCTTCGCCGCCAACATCGTCTTCGAGCCCCTGGTCGGCGAGCTGTTCCGCAGCCAGCTGGTCCAGCAGGCCGCGCCGGGCAACGGTGACTTCGTCACGCCGACGGTCGTCGGTGCCGGCGAGTGGGACTACGCATCTCGCGACCTGCGCTACACCAAGGCGATGTTCGAGCTGCTGACCAACGACAAGGAGTTCGCCGACCACAACAAGGCGCTGATGGACCAGTGGCTCTCCACGTGGGTGCCCAGGTGCCTCACCGCAGCCCGCGAGCTGTCGCCGATCTGGTCGCAGCCCGACGCCAAGCCGCCGCGGTTCGAGGACGGTCTCGACCGTGCGAAGAGCCGCTTCAGCGGCATCCTCTCCGAGCTAGGCCTGAACGACCCGAAGGAGCTGACCCAGTGAGCGGCTACCAGTCGACCAAGACGTCGTACGCGACGACCGAGAGCTCGTTCAAGGCGGACAACTCTCCGTCCAACATGTGCGGCGTGACCCTGATGAACAACCAGGTCGGTGCAGTCGTCGCGGAGGTGATGGCGACGAAGGAGGGAGTCACGATCACCCACCTGCCGTCGATGATCCGCGTCGACTGCGTCTCCCGGATGGACTTCGACTACGACGAGATCTCCGAGGCCCTCGGCGAGGAGGAGGGCTTCTACGACGCGGCGCAGTTCGAGGAGAACATGTCGACGCACTACGGCCGGATGATCCACGAGGACGACCGCACGATCATGTTCGCCAATCCCGAGGACGCGGCCGAGTACATCGGCTTCGACCTCAAGACCTTTACGAAGTGACACACCTCAGCTGATCCGCGAAACCTCAGGGAGGACCACGTGTACGAGAAGGACGGCAACAAGTACTTCATCGTCGACAGCCACATGCACTACTGGGACGCCAGCCCGGCGAACTGGGTGCCGGGTGCCGAGCAGTACGCCAAGGGCTGGATCGAGTGCTTCCACGCCTACCAGGGCCTGGGGCCGCCGGAGACGCACTGGACGATCGAGCACTTCCACAAGGCCTCCGAAGAGGACCTGATGAAGGACGTCTTCGAGGACGGGTACGTCGACAAGGCGATCTTCCAGCCGACGTACCTCAAGGAGTGGTACACCACGGGTTTCAACACCACCGAGCAGAACGCCGCCCTGGCCGCCAAGCATCCGGGCAAGTTCATCGTCAACGGCCGGTGGGACCCGCGGGAGGGAGACGCGGGCATCAGGCAGCTCGAGGAGGACGTGGCGAAGCACAACCTCAAGGGCGTCAAGATGTACACGGCCGAGTGGCGGGAGGGCTCCCGCGGCTGGACGCTGAAGGACCCTGAGGCCTACCGGTTCCTGGAGAAGAGCCAGGAGCTGGGCATCAAGAACATCCATGTCCACAAGGGCCCGACCATCTGGCCACTCGACAAGGACGCCTTCGACGTCTCCGACATCGACCACGCGGCAACCGACTTCCCTGAGCTCAACTTCATCGTCGAGCACGTCGGGCTGCCGCGGATCGAGGACTTCTGCTTCATGGCGACCCAGGAGCCCAACGTCTACGCCGGACTGTCCGTGGTCATCGGCGGCCTGATGTACGCCCGGCCGAAGTTCTTCGCCAAGGTGATGGGCGAGCTGCTGTTCTGGGTCGGCGAGGACAAGATGACCTTCGGCAGCGACTACAGCATCTGGGAGCCGAAGTGGCAGATCGAGGGCTTCGTCGACTGGGACTACCCCGGTGAGGAGTTCTCCGACTACCCCCGGGTCAACGTGGACACCAAGAGGAAGATCCTGGGTCTGAACGCGGCCAAGCTCTACGACATCGAGGTCCCCGAGGAGTTCCGCCTCTCGGGCGACGCCACTCCCGCGGCGCAGGACGACGCGAAGCTCGTCGAGGACGGAGCCTCGGTGTGACAGACAAGGCGGACCTCCTGGTCGCCCTCGACACGGTGCGTGACCCGGAGCTCGACGAACCCGTGACCACTCTCGGTTTCGTCTCGTCGTGCGCCGTGTCCGCCGCCGGGGACGCCCAGGTCCGGCTCCGGCTGCCGACCTACTTCTGCGCGCCCAACTTCGCCTTCCTCATGGTGGCGGACGCGTACGACGCGGTCAGCGCAGTCGCCGGGGTCCGCCATACGGAGGTGATCCTCGACGATCACTTCGCCTCCGACGCCATCAATGCCGGGGTCGCGGCCCGGTCCGGGTTCGTCCAGTCCTTCGACGGTCTCGCCGACGCAGAGCTGGACGACCTTCGGACCAACTTCGTGCGCAAGGCGGTGCTGGCCGGCACCGACCGCGTGTGCCGGCCGCTCCTGGCCGCCGGGACGACGACCGACGAGCTGGCCGGGATGACCCTGGGCGACGCGCCGCCGTCGCACGACCTCGATCGGCTGCGCGCCCGGCGGGCCGAGCTCGGGCTGCCGGCCGACGACGGGTCGTCGCTCCTGGTCGACGTGACCACCGGGCTGGGTGTCGGTGCCGAGGCGCTGCCGCTGCACCTGCGCCGTGCCCGGCTGACCCGCGTCAACATCGAGGCGAACAGCAGCATCTGCGGCGGGATGCTGCGTCACCGTTACGGAACCCCAGGGCAGGGCGAGATGGAGGAGGTCCGATGAAGGCCGTCCGATTGCACGGGTACAACCAGCAGCCCACCGTCGACGAGGTGCCCGAACCCCAGGTCGCGGGCCCGCTGGACGTGGTGGTCAAGGTGGGCGGCGCCGGTGTGTGCCGCACCGACCTGCACATCATCCTGGGGCAGTGGGACGAGGCGATGAGCCCGACCCTGCCCTACACGATCGGTCACGAGAACGCCGGCTGGGTGCACGAGATCGGCTCGGCGGTGACCAACGTCGCCGTCGGCGACACCGTCATCCTCCACCCGACCCCCACGTGCGGCCTGTGCCGTGCCTGTCGGGCCGGACAGGACATGCACTGCAGTGCCAGCACCTTCCCTGGCCTCGACGGCACCGACGGCGGGATGGCGGAGTACCTGCTGACCTCAGCCCGGGCGTGCGTGAAGCTCGACCCGTCCACGCAGCCCAAGGACGTCGCGGCCCTCGCCGACGCGGGCATCACGGCGTACCACGCCGTGCGCAAGGCCCTCCCGCTGCTCTACCCCGGCACCACGGCGGTCGTCATCGGCGCCGGCGGCCTCGGCCACATCGGCATCCAGTGCCTGGCCGCGCTCAGCGCCACCAACATCATCGTCGTCGATCGCAACCCCGATGCGCTCGCCCTGGCGGGCAAGCTCGGCGCCCACGAGACCGTGGTCGCCGACGGCTCACAGGTCGACACGGTCAAGGACCTCACCCACGGCGAGGGCGCCGACGTCGTGCTCGACTTCGTCGCCGAGGAGGGCGCCGAGAACGAGGGCTTCGCGATGACCCGCCCCGGTGGCTCGTACTACGTGATCGGGTACGGCGGCACGCTGGTCGTCCCGACCCTGGACGTGATCTCCACCGAGCGCAACATCGTCGGCAACATCGTCGGCACCTACAACGAGCTGGCCGAGCTGATGGTGCTGGCCCAGGCCGGCAAGGTCACCCTCCACACCAAGACCTACCCGCTGGACGCTGCCCCCGATGCGCTCCGGGACCTCGAGGCGGGACAGGTGCGCGGTCGGGCGATCCTCGTCCCGTAGCCACCACCGCCTCACCCATCCATCCACCAGCTCGAGCGAAGGAGACCCGATGGCCAAGGATCTGAGATTCGGCGAGGAAGCACGGGCGTTGCTGCTGTCCGGGGTCGACCAGCTCGCCGAGGCGGTGAAGTCCACGCTGGGACCCAAGGGCCGCAACGTGATCCTGGAGAAGATCACCGGCTCACCGGTGGTCACCAACGACGGCGTGACGATCGCCCGCGAGATCCACCTCAGCGACCAGTTCGAGAACATGGGTGCGCAGCTCGTCAAGGAAGCCGCGATCAAGACCAACGACATCGTCGGCGACGGCACCACCACCGCCACCGTGATCGCCCAGGCCATCATTCGCGAGGGCATGGTGGCGATCGCCAAGGGCGGCAACCCCGTGCTGGTCAAGCGCGGCATCGACCTCGCCGTGGGCAAGCTGGTCGAGCAGCTCCGCAAGGTCGCCCATCCGGTGGTCACCCGGGCCGACTACGCGCGGGTCGCCTCCATCTCCGCCAACAACGACGAGACCGTGGGCAACGTGCTGGCCGAGGCGCTGCACACCGTCGGTGACGCGGGGATCGTGACCGTCGAGGAGTCCTCGACGCACGGGATGAGCGTCGACTTCGTCGAGGGCTTCGAGTACGACAACGGCTACCTCTCGCCGTACCTCGTCACCCACCCGGCCAGCCTCGAGGCCATCCTCGACGACCCCTACATCCTGCTGTGCAGCGAGAAGATCACCAAGGTCCAGGAGATCATGCCGCTGCTGGACAAGGTGATGAGAGCGCCCAAGCCGCTCGTCATCATCGCCGAGAACATGGACGGCTCGGCCCTCAGCATGCTGGTGCACAACCACGTCAACGGCGTGTTCCGTGCCTGCGCCACCAAGGCGCCCGGCTTCGGTGACCGGCGGCTGCGCAAGCTCGAGGACATCGCCACCATCACCGGGGGCGAGGTCTACAGCAAGCACTCGGGCTTCACGCTCGAGACGATGACCATCGACCAGCTCGGCTCGGCGCGGCAGGTGCGGGTGACCGCCGAGCGCACCACCATCATCGACGGCGGCGGCTCCAGCGACAAGGTCGAGTTCCGGGTGGCCCAGCTGCGCTCGGAGCTGGAGCGTGCGACGTTCGGCATCGACGAGGAGGTGCTCAGCGAGCGCATCGGCTCCCTGTCCGGCAAGGTGGCGGTCATCCGTGTGGGTGCGCCGACCAATGCCGAGCTGGCCGAGCTGCAGCACCGGGTGGAGGATGCGCTGTCGGCGACCCGCGCGGCGATGGCCGAGGGGATCGTCGCCGGCGGCGGGGTGGCCCTGATGCATGCGGCGCCCGTGCTCGACGAGCTCAACGTCAAGGACGACTACGCCACCGGCGTGGCGATCGTGCGACGCGCGCTCACCGAGCCCTGCTACCTGATCGCCGCCAACGCCGGCTACCCCGGCCACGAGGTGGTCAACGAGGTGGCGCAGCTGGGCGTCGACGAGGGCTTCGACGCCCTGGAGGGCCGCTACGGCAACATGATCGACATGGGCATCATCGACCCGCTGCGGGTGTGCCGCTCAGCCCTGCAGAACGGTGCCTCGGTGGCCGGGCTGCTGCTCACCACGAACACCCTGATCGCCGAGGAACAGACGCCATGGGGAGGCAGCCGCGCCCTGATGACCGAGTTCGGGGAGCTCGACGGTGGCCTGCACCAGCCGTCGCCGGACTCGAGCACACCCCAGTCGCTGGGCCTCGGCCCGTCGGTCGGGTAGCGGAGCCCGATGACATCGAACGGCGCACCCCCGGCAGCACCGGCCCCGTCTCCCGTCGTACGACGGCTGGAGAGCGCCGAGGCGCAGGTCCTCGTCGAGCTCGCAGGCACCTTCGAGGACCTGCAGACGGTGCTGCAGTGCTGTGAGCGGCTGGTCGCGGCCCTGGCAGGGCCGCAGGACGACGTGCTCGTCGAGTCGCTCTGGACCACGGCCATGCTCAGCTACGCGCGCTCGTTCGCGCCGTCGAAGGGCTCCGCGCTGACGGAGGAGGACCTGGCCGCCACGAAGCTGGAGGGCGACCTTGTGGAGTGGCACCGGCTGCTGCTGCGGCTTCGCGAGCACCACGCGGACCCGGCGATCAACCCCCGCGAGATCTTCTCGGTGGGCGTCGCGCAGGACGCGGATGGTGCCGCGAGCGGGGTCGCGGTGACCTCGGCCCGGCAACCGACCGTGGACGACCTGACCGTGCGCCAGACCGGCGCCATCGCCTACGCCCTGAGCCAGGTCGTCAACGACCGCATCGAGGCCATGCAGGCGGCGCTCTTCGACGACCTGAAGGAGACCCCGCGAGCCGACCTCGACAAGCTCGTGGTGCTCGACGTCGCGCCCCTCGACGTCACCTCGTAGGGCTGGCGAGCAGCAAGCATCCAGCCGGCGTCGGTCCTGTCAGCCGGGGAAGCCTTCAGCGAGAGCTGAGAGCGCGCATGCTCCGCACCGGGGAGGCTGCGACCGGGACGGTCGCCAACGCCATGACGCAGGCGCCGAGGATGCCGGCGGTGGGCGCGCCGATGCCGGTGATGACCAGACCGGCGACGAGGGCGCCGATGGCGAGCGCGCCCCAGGAAAGGAGCCGGTAGGCAGCGTTGAGACGACCCCGCAGCTCAGGTGCGGTGAGCAGCTGCCTCACCGTCACTGCCTGTGAGTTGGCCACGCCGATGCCGAAACCGGACAACAGGTACGCAGCGGCGAGTCCCGCCAGCGCAGGGTAAGTGTGGGTGCCGAGGGTGAGGGCGCCCACGACCGGCGCGGTGTTCCCGACCAGCAGGGCGCCGACTAGCGACCTGCCGTACCCGAACCGATGGGTGAGACGTGCGCTGATGGCGCTGCCCAGGAAGGCGCCGATCCCGCCGGACATCAGCACGAGGCCGAGGAGCAACGGCCCACCGGCGAACTCACGCACCACGACCACGGTCACGGCCAGCGTGAAGACCTCGTTGCCCAGGTTCCAGATCGTCGCCTCGACGGAGAGCGCTCGCAGCGACTTGTCACGCAGGAGCGCCGTCATGCCGAGTCGCGCAGCACGCACCGGCGACTCTTGATCCTTCGGCTCGGGTACGGGCTCGTCGATGCTGGCGCCGTTGATGAGCAGGGCGGACGCGATGAAGCCGAGAGCATTCAGCACGACGGCGAACGGCGCGGTCAGCAGCTGCACCAGGAGGCCGCCGGTGCCGGAACCACCGACACCGACCGCGGATTGTGTCGCGGTCACCTTGGCGTTCGCGTCGGGCAGCTGCCGTTCCGACACGACCAGGGGCAACAGCGAGAAGTCAGCCAGCGTGTAGAGCACCCCGAACGTCCCGACGATCAGGGAGCCCGCGACGAGGATCGGGATGTCGAGCACGTCGCCGACAGCCAGTGCGGCGATGGAGAGCAGCACTGTCGCCCGGCCCAGATCGGCGATGACCATGAGCGGGCGGCGGCGACGTCGGTCGACCAGCACGCCGAGCCACAGGGTCGCCACCAGGTACGGCGCGAAGGTGGCGATGCGCACCCACGACAGCTCCTGCGCGCTGGCGCCCAGGGTCGTGAGGGCCAGGACCGGTAGCGCTAGCTCGCCGATCTCCGAGCCGAGTGTCGAGAACAACCCCGCAGCCCACAGGCGGCGGAACTGTGGCACACGCCAGGCGATGGTGTCCGAGTCCACCCGCTGATCTTTGCAGAACGAGGTCGATGCTGCCGGCGCGACGCAGATGCCGAACCGTCGACACTTGATCGTGCCGGCCACTGCGCGGCCGGCCTAGCGGCAGGCGGCGGGGCCCTTCTCGAACCCGGCACAGCCGCCCGTGCCGGCCTTGCCCTTGAGCTCGTCGTTCCCGGGGCCGCCCTCGAGGGTGTCGTTGCCCCCGACCGACGTGACCCGGTCGTTGCCCGGCCCCACGTCGATCGTGTCGTCGCCCGTCGTCGCGTCGCTCGCCTCGGCCTCGGGGTCGGCGTCGTCGTTGACGATGTCGTCGCCGCCGAGGGTGGTGATGGTGTCGTTGCCGCCGAAGCCGAAGATCACGTCGGCGCTGGAGCTGCCGCGGATCGTGTCGTCGTACTTGCTGCCGCGCACGATCCACCTGCCGGCGACCAGGGTGTCGTTGCCGTCGCCGGTGGCCGTCAGCGCCGCCAGGTCGATCGTGACGCCGGACTTGGCGGTCACGAAGCTGGCGATGTCGGGCGCGTCGGTGGGCTCGGCGCCGTCGCCGGCTCCCTCGAGCGTGTCGTCGCCCTCGCCGCCGAGCAGGACGTCGGGCACCTCGAAGCCGCTGCGGATCAGGTTGGCGCCGCCGACGAGGCGGTCGTTGCCGGCGTCGCCGGACATCACGTCGCTGTCGTCGCCGCCGTAGAGCACGTCGTCGCCGTCGCCGCCGCGCAGGAGGTCCTCTCCCTCGCCGCCGCAGATGACGTCGTTGCCGGCCCCGCCGTCGATGACGTCGTTGCCTGAGCCGCCGTCGATGACGTCGTCGCCGTCGGTGCCGACTAGGTCGTCGTCGCCGTCGGTGCCGCTGATGGTGGGCGTCGCGCAGGCCTCTGCCGACGTGGTCGCCGCGAGCGCCGCGCTGGTGTCGACGGCGGGCGCGGAGGCGCTGCTGCTGGTCTCGGTGGCCCCGGCGTCGTCGACCCCCTCGTCGCTGCCGCAGGCCGCCAGCGCGGTGAGGGCGATGGCCGCAACGACGCCGCCGAGCCGGATCCTGCTGGTGCGATTGTTCATGCCAACCCCCGTGCTAGTCGTGCACGTCGACGTGTACGTGGTCCCTGTGCTCAAGGATCCTACGGTCTCCGCTCGAGGATGTCGGCACGTCGTAGTCGGTCCAGCCGGCGTCCGACCGGGATCCGGCGTGCCAGATGCGGTCGTCGAAGATCACGGTGTTGATGTCCAGCCGCGAGGCCTGGGCCATCAGGTAGGCCGCCATCGCCCAACCCCGCTTGCGGTTGTCGGCGTTGATCGGGCGCACGAAGACGTCGATCGCGCGGCCCTCGTAGTGGGCCGACCCGGCCATGTGGCCCGATGTGACGCCGCCCGGCGCGAAGCCGCCCAGTGACTGCTCGCCGAAGGCGGCCACGAGGTCCTTGCGGACCTTCGCGGCCCGGCGGGTCAGCCCTGCGTCGTTGAGGCGGGCCGAGGCGGCGTCGCCGGGCTCGTCGACCACACAGCTGAAGGCGCGCGGCGAGTTGCCGGTCAGTGCGGAGGCGAGGATCCGCGCGTCGGCCTCGTGGTCGGCGTACGCCTCGGGGAAGCCGGAGCGCTGGACGGCCTGCGCCGCCTCCGTGACCCGCATCGTGTCGTAGCCGTCGATGCCGATCAGGCCGTCGTAGAAGGCGTTGATGGAGTAGTAGGGGTCGAGGATCTGCGCCTCGGTGCCCCAACCCTGGGAGGGCCGTTGCTGGAAGAGCCCCAGCGAGTCGCGGTCGCCGTGCTCGATGTTGAGCAGCTTCGACTCCTGGTATGCCGTGGCGAGCGCGATGGTGGCCGCGCGCGCGGGCATGCCTCGCTTGACGGAGATGGCCGTGATCAGGGCGGCGTTCTCGGCCTGCTCGAGGCTGATCTCGACCGAGCTGCCCTGGACGGTCGCCGTGCACTTCTCGCTGGTCGGGATCAGCTCGATGCCGCGGTCGACCAGGAGACCGACGCCGGTGAGGACCACGACGACCGCCAGGCCGAGCACGGCCCAGCGAGCCAGCCGGGGCATGTCAGTCGTTGGCGTGCAGCGCTGCGTTGAGGACGATGCCTTCGCGGTGCCAGGCCACGGCCTCGATGGTGCCGGTCACGGAGTTGCGCCGGAAGAGCACGTTGCTCGCTCCCGACAGCTCGAGGGCCTTGATGACCTTCGGCTTGTTGTCGATGTCGCGGATCGTCACCTTGGTGCCGGCGGTGACGTAGAGGCCGGCCTCGACGACGCAGTCGTCGCCCAGGGCGATGCCGATGCCGGAGTTGGCGCCGAGCAGGCAGCGCTCGCCGATCGACACGACCTGGGTGCCGCCGCCGGAGAGGGTGCCCATGATCGACGCGCCGCCCCCGATGTCGGAGCCGTTGCCGACCACGACGCCGGCGGTGATGCGGCCCTCGACCATCGAGGTGCCGAGCGTGCCGGCGTTGAAGTTCACGAAGCCCTCGTGCATGACGGTCGTGCCGTCGGCCAGGTGTGCTCCGAGCCGGACCCGGTCGGCGTCGGCGATGCGCACCCCCGACGGGACGACGTAGTCGGTCATCCGTGGGAACTTGTCGACGCCGAAGACCTGCACCGGGCCGTCTGCCCGCAGGGCGAGCCTGATCTCCTCGAAGCCGTCGACCGGGGCCGGGCCACGGTTGGTCCACACGACGTTGGCCAGCGTGCCGAACAGGCCGTCGAGGTTGAGGCCGTGCGGACGCACGAGGCGGTGCGAGAGCAGGTGCAGCCGCAGGTAGGCGTCACCGGCACCCGCGGGAGCCGCGGCCAGGTCGATCGCGACCTTCACGACCTCGGTGCGCACCCGGCGCTCCGGGAACTCGCGGGCGGCCGCGACGAGCGCGTCCGGGGCGGTCGCGTCACCGGCGTCGCCCAGGGCGGGTGCGGGGAACCAGGTGTCGAGCACGGCGCCCTCGGAGGCCCCGGAGGTCACCACCGTCGCCAGTCCGAACCCCCAGGCTCGGGTCTGCGGAGTCGTCTCTGATGCTGTCGTCACCCGACCAGCCTACGGAGCGGTGCCGCAGGACGTGCGTCAGCCCTGTCGTCGCCGTCCAGGTCTGCTGTGCGTCGGAGATGGTGCAGGACCCGCTGCCGCCTTCGTGCTCCCACGTGGCGGTGTGGGTGAGCGAGCCCGCGACCACCGTGGTGCCGGAGAGGGTGCCGCTCAGGCGCACGGTGTGGTCGAAGCCCCCGGAGTCGACGTACGAGCTGGTGCCGACGAAGTTGCCGGCGGCGTCGACCGGCATGCTGTCGATGCTCGTGTCGGGGTACCACGCGAAGGCACTGCCCTGGTCGGAGCAGGAGCCGTAGACCCGCGGCCCGGACCAACCGGTGATGGTGGTGCGGTCGGCGCTCAGGGTGAAGCCGATGCCCTCGTCGGTCGGGCCCGTGAAGTTGCCGCTCCAGGCCGACTCCGCGCCCGGAGGGGGCGGCGGGGTGGGCCGCAGGGCGACCTCCTTCCACGTCGTCGTGCGCCTCCTCGACGTGGCCGAGATCGAGACGACCGCGGGCGCGGCGGTGTCGATCCGGACCCGGACGGTCACGGCCTTCGTCCTGCGCGGTGCGAGCCTGCCGATCCTGACCTTGGCGGCCGCGAGCGTCACGCCCTCGGAGGCACTGGTGCGGACAGCGACCCTGCGGGCCGGCCTGCGGGCGGTGTTGCGCACCTTCACCTGGAGGCTCACCCAGGTGCCGGGGGTCGCCTCGATCGGGGTGGTCGGCACCTTCACCTTCAGCGGAGCGCCCGCCGCCCGTGCCGGCAGCCCGGCACTGGAGGGTTCGGTGTCGGCACTGGCCGGCGCACAGGTGAGTGCGAGAGCGAGGCAGGCGGAGGCCAGCAGGACGGCGCGGGGGACGGTCACGTGGGTACAGCATCTCCCGACGAGGGGGATCCAAACCTCCGTCGGGAAGGCTCAGCGGTTGCGGCGCACGATGTCGGCGGTGAGCACCGTCGCGAACCCGTTCCACAGTGCGTAGGGCGTCAGCAGCACCGCCGCCGTCCGGTCGACCCGCCCGACCCGCCGGATCAGGTCGAGGGTCGACACCTCCAGCGCGGCCGCCTCGACCAGCGCCAGATCGGGCCGCTGGGCGGTGAAGAACAGCCAGCTCCAGCCGGTGTTCAGCCCGAGGTTGACCCACAGGGCGCGCTCGATCGCCCGGGCCTCCTGCTCGTCGGCCCGGTCGATCGCCCGCGCGGCCGCGACGGCGATGGCGGCGTACAGGCCGGTCCACACCGGCCCGAACACCGCGCCCGGCGGCTGCCAGTCGGGCTTGTCCAGCGAGCGGTACCAGCGTGACCCGGGCTGGGTGCCGATCCCGCCGGCCACGGCGGTGACGGTGACCGCGGCGGCGGTCCGGAGCAGGGAGCGGGACATGTGCTCGATCTTGGCACTGTGCGTCAACGGGGCATCAACGGGGCACCAACAGGCCTACTGGCCCGTGCGTCCGTCGATGCACTCGCGCAGCAGGTCGGCGTGCCCGACGTGCCGGGCGTACTCCTCGACGAGGTGCACCAGGATGTCGCGCACCTCGCACTCCTGGCCCCGGACGTACGTCGCCGCATCGGGGTCGAGGGTGGCCTCGACGTCGCGGGCGTGCGCGACCTCGCTGCGCCACGCCTGCCAGGCCTCCTCGACGACCACGTCGTCGGCGACCGCGCCGTTGAAGTCGAGGTCACGGTCCTCCTCGGTGCGGTAGAGCAGCGGCAGGTCGGCCCGGCCCTCGAAGACCCGGCGCGACCACGAGTGCTCGACCCGGGTCAGGTGGCGCAGGAGCCCGAGGAGCGACATGGTCGACGGTGGCACCGACCGACGGGAGAGCTGCTCGGCGTCGAGTCCCTCGCACTTCATCTCGAACGTCGTGCGGTAGCGGTCGAGGTACTCCAGCAGCACCCCCTTCTCGCCGCTGGCACCCTCGGCCGTCTCGCGGGGATCGTGCTCGGGGTCGACCCACATGTCGGGGTGTGTGCGCTCGCTCATGGGCTCCACCCAACCGAACACCGACGGTCGGGGGCAAACGGGATCGCAGTTGGGGCCACTGGTCATGATGGGGCGGTGAACGCGCCTCGACTCATCACCACCTCCGCACCGCGTGACCCCGAGGGCGTCGTGCTGGTGCTGCACGGCGGTGCCCGCCGCGAGGAGCGGCCGATGGTCAGCCCCACCCAGCTGTCCGTCCTGCGGATGCTGCCGGTCGCCCACCGGTTGGCGCGAGCCGGACGGGGTCGGCTCGCCGTGCACCGCCTGCTCAACACGACGCGAGGATGGGACTCGGAGAACACCCCGGTCTCCGACGTCGCCTGGGCGCTCGAGCAGGTCGTCGCACGCCACGGCCAGCTGCCCGTCGGGCTGGTAGGCCACTCGCTCGGCGGGCGGGCGGCGATCCTGGCCGGTCACCACGACTGCGTCCGGAGCGTGGTGGCGCTCAACCCGTGGGTCTACCCGACCGACGACAACGACCTGTCCGGGCGACGGGTGCTGGTGGTGCACGGACTGGCCGACCGCATCGCGCCGGCCGCCCACGCCGCCGGGGTGGCGCGGCGGCTGGCAGCCCGGACCCCTGTCGGGTTCGTCGAGATCCCCGACGGCAAGCACGCCATGCTGCGACACGGCGGCCGCTTCGAGCGGTACGCCGCGGAGTTCACCGCCGCCGTGCTGCTCGGCGCCGAGGGACGGAGCCTGTCGGCGCCGGTCTCGGCCGTGCTCGACGGGTCGGAGCGGGTCAGCGGCTGAGGCTCACGCGACCGGTCCCGCGTCGGGTCACGCGTCTGGTCACGCGTCTGGTCACGCGTCTGGGGAGAACACCTCGTCGACGCCGACGTCGAAGAGATGGGCGATCCGGAAGGCCAGCGAGAGGCGCGGGTCGAAGTGACCCTTCTCGATGGAGATGATGGTCTGGCGCGTGACACCCAGCGCCTCGGCGCACTCCGCCTGGGACAGCCCGGCGCGGTCGCGCAGGTCCTTGAGGGCGTTCTGCATCAACCCTCCCGTCGCTGCGCGATGACGTAGCGAGCCGAGACGTCGACCATTCCGACCACCAGGAAGGCCACGGTCGGGACCGCGTCCGCGCCCAGCACCGCGGTGGCGGTGGTCGCGAGGCCGAGCACGAGCAGCAGGTCGAGGAAGGCCCCGCTGGTGGCCTGCGTGATCCACTGCATCTCGACGGACTCCTCGTCGTGCGCGGGCCGGCTCTCCTGGTCGCGCAGGAGCGCCACCAGGCCGATCCAGACCGGCAGCGTCATCACGCCGAACGTGACGAAGCGCAGCCCGTCTCCCGGGCCCGCCTGAGCCCAGGCCGCCACGCCACCGGTGACGGCTGCGAGGCCGACGCCGACGAGGAAGGCGACGAGCCAGCGGGTACGGATCTCGGTCATGGGTCCTCCTGGGTTCATGTCTGACTTGTTTGACATATGCTGGCGGGGCCGGGCGACCCTTGTCAAGTTTCTTTGACATCCGATTCTGATTGGCGCACCGCGGACGCCGCGCCGTACGCTGGCGACAAGGCGTTCGAGCCGTCATCAGCGGCGAGCCTCCGGAAGAACAGGTCGAGGTGACCTCAGTAGACCCGGACGGGTAGGCCCGTCACAGCCGTGATGAAGCGGTCACCCCCGGGTGGCAAGCGAGGTGGTACCGCGGCAGCCCTGTCGTCCTCGTGGAGCAGGACCCCACGACGGACGACGACCGCAGGAGCCGCACATGACCTACCCCAAGGTCTCCCACACCGACGCGACCCGGGTGCCGAGTGCGCCGTCCTTCCCGACGATCGAGGAGGGCGTGCTCGCGTACTGGAAGGACGACGGCACCTTCCAGGCCTCCGTCGACCAGCGTGACGGCGGCACCGACGGTTCGAACGAGTTCGTCTTCTACGACGGGCCGCCGTTCGCCAACGGACTGCCGCACTACGGCCACCTGCTCACCGGCTACGTCAAGGACGTCGTGCCGCGCTACCAGACGATGCGCGGCAAGCGCGTCGAGCGCCGCTTCGGCTGGGACACCCACGGCCTGCCCGCCGAGCTCGAGGCGATGCGTCAGCTGGGGCTCAAGACGACCGACGAGATCCACGAGCTGGGCGTCGAGAAGTTCAACGCCGCGTGCCGCGAGTCGGTCTTCAGGTACACCTCCGACTGGGTCGAGTACGTCACCCGCCAGGCCCGCTGGGTCGACTTCGACAACGACTACAAGACGCTCAGCCCCGACTACATGGAGTCGGTGATGTGGGCGTTCAAGCAGCTGCACGAGAAGGGGCTCGTCTACGAGGGCTTCCGGGTGCTGCCCTACTGCTGGAACGACGAGACGCCGCTGTCCAACCACGAGCTGCGGATGGACGACGACGTCTACAAGTCCCGTCAGGACCCGGCCGTGACCGTGGGGTTGCGACTCGAGACCGGCGAGCTGGCGCTCGTCTGGACCACGACGCCGTGGACCCTGCCGTCCAACCTGGCGATCATGGTCGGTCCCGACCTCGACTACCTCGTCGTCGAGTCGTCGTTCAGCGGCACGAAGGAGCGGTACGTCGTCGGCGCCGAGCGGCTCGCGGCGTACTCCCGTGAGCTGCTCGACGAGGGCAGCGAGTCGATCGAGAGCCAGGTCGTGCAACGGCTCAAGGGCGCGGACCTGATGGGACGGTCCTACACGCCGCCGTTCAGCTACTACCTCGGCCACGAGAACGCCTTCCGCGTGGTCGAGGCCGACTTCGTCACGACCACCGACGGCACCGGGCTGGTGCACTCGGCCGGTGCGTTCGGTGAGGACGACAAGGTCGTCACCGACCGCGAGGGCATCGAGCCGGTGATGCCGGTGGGCAAGGACGGCCGCTTCACGTTCCCGGTCAGCGAGTACGAGGGCATGCAGGTCTTCGACGCCAACCTGCACATCATCGACGACCTGAAGGCGGTCGGCGCGAGCGTGACGCCCGGCACCGTCCTGCTCCGCCGGGAGACCTACGACCACTCCTACCCGCACTGCTGGCGCTGCCGCGAACCGCTCATCTACAAGGGCGTCTCGTCGTGGTTCGTCGAGGTGACGAAGTTCAAGGAGCGGATGCTCGAGCTCAACGAGGACATCGAGTGGGTCCCCGGCCACATCCAGGACGGCCAGTTCGGCAAGTGGCTGGCCAACGCCCGCGACTGGTCGATCACCCGCAACCGCTTCTGGGGCTCGCCGGTGCCGGTGTGGAAGTCCGACGACGAGGCCTACCCGCGCATCGACGTCTACGGCTCCTTCGAGGAGATCGAGCGCGACTTCGGTCGGCTGCCGATGAACGACGGCGAGCCCGACCTCCACCGGCCCTACGTCGACGACCTCACCCGGCCCAACCCGGACGACCCGACCGGGAGGTCGACGATGCGCCGCGTCGCCGACGTGCTCGACGTGTGGTTCGACTCCGGCTCGATGAGCTTCGCCCAGGTGCACTACCCGTTCGAGAACCAGGACTGGTTCGAGCACCACTTCCCGGGCGACTTCATCGTCGAGTACATCGGCCAGACACGCGGCTGGTTCTACACGCTGCACGTGCTGGCGACCGCCCTGTTCGACCGGCCCGCGTTCCGCTCGTGCATCTGCCACGGCATCGTGCTCGGCTCCGACGGCAACAAGATGAGCAAGTCGCTGCGCAACTACCCCGACGTCAACGAGGTCTTCGACCGCGACGGCGCCGACGCGATGCGCTGGTTCCTGATGTCGTCGCCGATCCTGCGCGGTGGCAATCTCGTCGTCACCGAGCAGGGCATCCGTGACTCGGTGCGCCAGGTGATGATCCCGCTCTGGAACAGCTGGTACTTCTTCACCCTCTACGCCAACGCGGCGGGCTACTCGGCCAAGCGGTCGACGTCCTCGACCGACCCGCTTGACCGCTACCTGCTGGCCAAGACGCGCCAGTACGTCGAGCAGACGACCGCCCAGCACGACGCCCTCGACATCGCGGGTGTGTGCGACAGCATGCGGTCGTTCCTGGACGTGCTGAGCAACTGGTACATCCGCCGGTCGCGCTCGCGGTTCTGGGCCACCGACGGGGTCGTCGACGAGGGTGCCTTCGACACGCTGTACACCGTCCTCGAGACCGTGTCCCGGGTGGCCGCCCCGCTGCTGCCGCTGACCACGGAGGAGATCTGGCGCGGCCTGACCGGTGAGCGCTCCGTGCACCTCACCGACTGGCCCGATGCCGACGAGCTGCCCGGGGACGCCGACCTGGTCGCCGCGATGGACCTCGTGCGCGACGTCTGCTCGGCCGGCTCGGCGCTGCGCAAGAGCGCCGGGCTGCGCAACCGCCTGCCGCTCACCTCGCTGACCGTCGTCGCGCCGGGGGTGACCCTGGCCGGCTTCGAGGGACTCGTCGCGGACGAGCTCAACCTCAAGGACGTGCGGCTCGTCGACGCCGGGTCGACCGAGGCCGCGTCGTACGCCGTGGAGCAGCGGCTCGTCGTGCACGCCCGCGCTGCGGGCCCCCGGCTCGGCAAGGACGTCCAGCTCGCGATCAAGGGGTCGAAGAGCGGGGACTGGTCGGTCGCGGAGGACGGCACCGTCACGGCCGGTGGCCTCGTCCTGGCCGACGGCGAGTTCACCCTCGAGACCGTCGCCGGCGACGCCGAGGGCACCGCGACCGGGATGCTGCCCCGCGGCGGCTTCGTCGTGCTCGACACCGACGTGACGCCCGAGCTGGCGGCCGAGGGGCTGGCGCGCGACGTCGTGCGCGCCGTGCAGCAGGCCCGGAGGGACGCCGGGCTCGACGTCTCCGACCGCATCTCGCTCACGCTCTCCGGCTCCGACGTGGTCGTCGAGGCGCTGCGCACGCACGAGGCGCTGGTGTCGGGCGAGACCCTCGCCACGTCGTACGACGTCGGCATCGGTCCGGCCGGAGATGCGCCGGTGGTCGTGGGGGACGGCGAGCAGGTGGGGATCACGATCGAGCGGGCCTGACAGGGCGTCGGTGTCGCGGGGCGGTGAGTGTGGGTCGCTTTGACCTTGCGGGATCGACCCTGGCTCACCGCGCGTTCGGGTTGGTGTCGCGGGGCGGTGAGTGTGGGTCGCTTTGACCTTGCGGGATCGACCCTGGCTCACCGCGCCTTGGTGTCGGTGTCGCGGGGCGGTGAGTGTGGGTCGCTTTGACCTTGCGGGATCGACCCTGGCTCACCGCGCCTTGGTGTTGGTGTCGCGGAGCGGTGAGTGTGGGTCGCTTTGACCTTGCGGGATCGACCCTGGCTCACCGCGCCTTGGTGTCGGTGTCGCCGGGCGGTGAGTGTGGGTCGCTTTGACCTTGCGGGATCGACCCTGGCTCACCGCGCCTTGGTGTTGGTGTCGCGGGGCGGTGAGTGTGGGTCGCTTTGACCTTGCGGGACCGACCCTGGCTCACCGCGCCTTGGTGTTGGTGTCGCGGGGCGGTGAGTGTGGGTCGCTTTGACCTGGCGGGACCGACCCTGGCTCACCGCGACTTCTGGGTGGCGTCGCGGGGCGGTGAGTGTGGGTCGCTTCCACCTGGCGCGACCGACCCTGGCTCACCGCGCCTTGGTGTCGGTGTCGCCGGGCGGTGAGTGTGGGTCGCTTTGACCTTGCGCGACCGACCCTGGCTCACCGCGCCTTGGTGTCGGTGTCGCCGGGCGGTGAGTGTGGGTCGCTTTGACCTCGTGGGACCGACCCTGGCTCACCGCTCCTTCGGGTCGGTGTCGGCCCGGCGGTGAGTGTGGGTCGCTTCCACCCCGCGGGACCGACCCTGGCTCACCGCGCCCGGGCGCCCGCGAGCGGCAGCGCACCAGCAACGCTCAACCCGTGTCGCGCCCGGCGCCATCAGCGTGCCTGACAGGATGCAGGGCATGACTGCCCTCGACCTCGCCGCCGACGCCGTCACGCTGACCGAGCAGCTCGTCAACATCGAGTCGGTCAGCCGTGACGAGCACGCCATCGCCGGCGCCGTCGAGGAGGCGCTGCGCACCCTCGGTCACCTGACGGTCTCGCGGCACGGCAACACCGTGGTCGCGCGCACCGACCTCGGGCACCTCGAGCGTGTCGTGATCGCCGGGCACCTCGACACGGTCCCGGTCAACGACAACCTGCCCGCGCGCCGCGAGAGCACGCCCGACGGCGAGGTCCTGCACGGGCTCGGCACCTGCGACATGAAGGGCGGTGACGCCGTCATGCTGCGCATCGCAGCGACCGTGCCGGCGCCCAACCGTGACGTCACGTTCATCCTCTACGAGGCCGAGGAGATCGACGCCGAGTTCAACGGCCTCCACCTGCTGAGCCAGACCCACCCCGAGCTGATGACCGCCGACTTCGCGATCCTGATGGAGCCGAGCAACGCCATCGTCGAGGCGGGCTGCCAAGGCACGATGCGCGTCGACGTCAAGACGCATGGCGAGCGCGCACACTCGGCGCGCAGCTGGCGCGGCGTCAACGCGATCCACGGCGCCGGCGAGGTGCTCGCCCGGCTCAACGCCTACGAGGCGCGCACCCCGGTCATCGACGGGCTGGAGTACCACGAGGGGCTCAACGCGGTGTTCATCCGCGGGGGAGTGGCCGGCAACGTGCTGCCCGACGAGTGCGTGGTCGAGGTCAACTTCCGCTTCGCTCCCGACCGGTCCGGCGACGACGCGGCGGCGTTCGTGCGCGACTTCTTCCACGGCTACGACGTCGAGATCACCGACCTCGCGCCGGGAGCGCTGCCGGGGCTCGACGTGCCCGCCGCCAAGGCCTTCATCGAGGCCGTCGGCGGGGAGGTCAACCCGAAGTTCGGCTGGACCGACGTCGCCCGCTTCAGCAGCCTCGGCGTGCCCGCGGTCAACTTCGGGCCCGGCGACCCGATGTTCGCGCACAAGCAGGACGAGCACGTGCCGACGGCGCACATCGTGCGCTGCGAGGAGCAGCTGCGGGCCTGGCTCACAGCCGACATGGGGGACAGCTGATGGCCATCGACAAGCACAGGGGCCCGGTGGTGATGCGACGCGGTCAGGTCGACACCGGCACGACCGACCAGCGGCTTCTGGACTCGCGCGGGGCCACTGACTGGGTGCACACCGACCCGTGGCGGGTGATGCGGATCCAGGCCGAGTTCGTGGAGGGTTTCGGGGCGCTGGCCGAGCTGGGCCCGGCGATCGGCGTCTTCGGCTCGGCGCGCACCGGGCCCGACCACCCCGACTACGCCGTGGCCGAGGAGGTCGGGCGAAGGCTGGCCGAGGCCGGCTTCGCGGTCATCACCGGCGGCGGTCCCGGCACCATGGAGGCGGCCAACAAGGGGGCCAGCGAGTCCGGCGGCGTGAGCGTCGGCCTCGGCATCGAGCTGCCCTTCGAGGCCGGGCTCAACCAGTGGGTCGACAAGGGCATGAACTTCCGCTACTTCTTCGCCCGCAAGACCATGTTCGTGAAGTACGCCCAGGGCTTCGTCGTGCTTCCCGGCGGACTCGGCACCTTCGACGAGCTCTTCGAGGCGCTGACGCTCGTGCAGACCCAGAAGGTCACGTCGTTCCCGGTGGTGCTGCTCGGCGTCGACTACTGGTCCGGACTCTTCGCCTGGCTGCGCGAC
The DNA here is from genome assembly GCA_963781515.1 of uncultured Actinomycetota bacterium. Classification (GTDB taxonomy): domain Bacteria; phylum Actinomycetota; class Actinomycetes; order Propionibacteriales; family Nocardioidaceae; genus Nocardioides. The sequence continues at coordinate 765,002 of CAWAGL010000008.1, read as the reverse complement.
ACCGTGCTGGCCGAGGGCAAGATCAGCGACGCCGACCTCGACATGATCACCCTCACCGACGACGTCGACCTCGCCGTGGAGCTGATGGTGCGCGCCCGCCGGGGCAGCCACCCCACCCCGCACGCCGAGCGAGCCGAGTAGCTCATGACCTGGCTGTTCGCGATCCTGATCGTGCTGGCGATGGGCGGCGTCGCCGTCGCGGCCGCCGGCCGCATCGGCACGATGCCCGAGGCGTACGACGACCGCCCCGACGTGCGCGTGCCCGCGGGCGAGCTCACCGGAGAAGACCTGCGGCGCGTGCGCTTCTCCCTCGGCGTCCGCGGCTACCGGATGTCGGAGGTCGACACCTTGCTGTCGCGGCTGGCCGAGCAGCTGGACGCCGGGCCGGACGCCGGGCCGGACGCCGGGCCGGACCTCGGGCCGGACCTCGGGCCGGACGAGAGTGATGACGAGCAGCACGGGCCGCCCGAGGATCCGGCGGCCAACGACGACGTGCGTGGCGGTGGCGCGGCCGACTGAGGCACACTGCCCTGCGTGCCCACCGACGTCATCATCTACATCCTGACCGCCCTGGCCGGCGTGGTCGTCGTGCTCACCCGGCTGCGGTTGAGCCGCGACGAGGGCGGCGCGGGGCAGTACCGCGTCAGCAGCCCGCTCCTCAACGTGCACACCGTCGCGGGCGCGGTGGCCCTGGTCCTGTGGGTGCTCTTCCTCGCCTTCCCCGAGGACTCCGTGCCGGGTGACCCGGTGGTGGGCATCGTGGCGCTGGCGCTGTGGTGGGTCGTCGCGGCGGCCGGGCTCCTCGTGCTGCTGCGCTGGCTCCCGTCGCGCGGGAAGCACTCCGTGAAGGCCAGCCAGGACACCTGGAGCGACGGACCCGGGCTCTCCGTGCTCGCCCACCTCGGCATGGTCGTCGGGGTGCTCGTGTTCACGTGGGGCTACCTCACCTCGGCGGTCTGACCCGTGCGCTCTCTGCTCGCCGCCCTGTGCGGCCTGGTCCTCGTGCTCACCGCCGCGCCGGCTGCGCAGGCCGCTGTGGCCGACGGCAGGCCGGCCGTGATCGAGCGTCGCGTCATCGGCCACTCGGTGCAGGGCCGGCCGATCGTGGCCTGGCACCTGGGAGAGCCCGGCACGCCCCGCGTCGTGCTCATCTCGAGCATGCACGGCAACGAGCACGCCACCACGCAGATCCTGGCGGCACTGCGAGACGGTGGGAGATACGTCCGCGGCGTCGACCTGTGGGTGGTGCCGACCTACAACCCCGACGGGGTCGCCCGCGGCACCCGTCGCAACGCCCATGGCATCGACCTCAACCGCAACTACCCTTACCGGTGGGCAGACCTGGACGGCAACTACGAGTCAGGTCCGCGGCCGGCCTCGGAGCCCGAGACGAGGGCGATGATGGCGTTCCTGACCGAGATCGCGCCCCGCCGGGTGATCAGCTTCCACCAGCCGCTCAACGGTGTGGACACCGACACGAAGGACGCCGGCTTCGCCCGCCGCCTGGCCCGCAGGCTCAAGCTGCCGACGACGCGGCTCAACTGCGGCGGGCTGTGCCACGGCACCATGACCATGTGGTTCAACGCGACGTTCGGTGGTTCCGCCCTCACCGTCGAGTACGCCGCCCGCCCCGGCCGCCGCCGGCTGCGCGTCGCCGCGCCGCGGCAGGTGCTCGACGTGCTGGGTGCGCGGCGCAGCAAGCGCCCGCCCCCCGGGCTCTAGTGGCCCTCGAACGTCGGCTTCTGCTTCGCCACGAACGACTCGACCGCGGCTGAGTGGTCGTGCGTCGCGCCGGTGCGCGTCATCATCTCGCCTTCGAAGGCGAGCGACTCGGTGAAGGAGTGCTCGGCCGAGTAGGCGACCGACGACCGGATCGAGGCGTAGGCGACGGTCGGACCGGCGGCGAGCCGCCCGGCCAGCTCGGAGGTCGTGGCGGCCAGGTCGCCGGCGGGTACGACACGGCTGGCCAGCCCGATGCGCCGGGACTCCTCGGCGTCGACCGTCGAGGGGAAGTAGAGGAGCTCGAGCGCCTTCTCACGCCCCACGAGGCGGGGGAGGGTCCAGCTCGACCCGGTGTCGCACGACAGCGCCACCCCCGCGAACGCGAAGTTGAACCCCGCGGTGTCGGCCAGGATGCGCAGGTCGCAGGCCAGTGCCAGGCTCGCGCCGGCCCCCGCCGCGACGCCGTTGACGGCGGCGATCACCGGCTTCTGCATCGTCGCCAGGGCGGTGACGATCGGGTTGTAGTGCTCGTCGACCGTCGAGAACAGCAGCTCGCGGGGCCCGTCCTGCAGGATCGTGATGTGCTCCTTGAGGTCCTGCCCGACACAGAACGCGCGACCGCTGCCGGTGAGCACCACGCAGCGCACGGCGGCGTCGTCGGCGACCGCGTGCACGGCATCGCGCAGGGCCACCTTGGTTGCGATGTCGAGGCTGTTCATCGCGTCGGGCCGGTTGAGGGTGATGGTGGCGACGCCGTCGGTGACGTCGACGAGCACGGGGTCAGCGGTCATGCCCGCAGTCTGCCGCACCTCGTCGCGGCGTGGTGCCCGAGCCGCCGTCAGCGCTCGCAGAGCGTCCGCGCCACGAACCGCTCGGAGCCCGCCTGGAGGCGGTCGGCTGCCTCCGTGAAGAACGCGGAGGCGGCCCGACCCGGCCAGTCGTGTGGCAGCAGCTCGTCGGGCAGGTCCGGGTCGGCGAACAGGAACTTGCGCCACTCGTGCACGAGGTGGAAGCGCGCCGCGAAGGCCGCCTCGTCGGGGTCGTGGTGGCCCGCCAGGTGCCTCTCGATCTCGGACTCGGCGCTCGCGTGCCACGTGGAGTACGCCGCGGCGAGATGCCCGAGGTCCCAGGCTGCCGCGGGTCCGCGGGACGGCGAGAAGTCACGTGCCACGGCCGTGGTCGCCCGGGCACCAGCCCGGTCGAGTGCGGCGTCGAGCTCGCGACGTACGAACGGACTGACCCAGACCAGGTCGGCCATCTCGGCATAGCCGAGGAACGAGAGCTCTCGCTGCACGCGGGCCCGGGCCGACCGGTCGATCGGGGTGGCGATGAAGACGAGCTGCCAGGTCTGGTCCCACGCGCGGGAGGAGCGGCGGTAGACGCGCTCCCGCGCTGCGTCGAGGCGTCGGATGGCCTGCCCCGTGGCGGCGTAGCCTCGCGCCCCCGAGACCGTCACCGGCTCGAGCCAGCCCTGGCTGACCATGCGGGAGATCGCCGTGCGCACCGCCGGGGCGGCGATGCCGGTGGGCGCCAGCAGCCGCACCAACCCGGCGACCGAGGACCGGTTGTCGCGCTGGGACAGCACGTCGCCGTAGACGTCGAAGAGCGCGGACCGAGCGTGCATGTGACGAGTCTGCCAGCCAAACGTGCCTACCTGTGGTCCCGGTCACTTCCTGGATGAGGAATAATGACGGCGACACGTCGTCGGGGTGGAGCCTTCCACTCCGACGTGCCATTCGGCAGGAGCACGACAGCAGCCTGGGCTGCGACGAAAGAGGGGTACGCAGATGGCGGCCATGAAGCCGAGGACGGGCGACGGACCGCTGGAGGTCACCAAGGAGGGGCGCGGCATCGTGATGCGGGTGCCGCTCGAAGGTGGGGGCCGCCTCGTGGTCGAGCTCAACGCCGAAGAGGCCGGTGCGCTCGCAGACGCCCTCCGCGCCGTCGTCGGCTGATCGTGACGTCGACCCCCACCCTTCCGCCCCAGGTGTCGCCGCCTGAGTTCGCCATCAGCCCCCTGGCTCCGCACGAGATCGGCGGGGTCGAGGTCTGGGCCTTCCCGGTGCTGCCGGGAGACGGCGACACCGTCCTTCTCGGGCCCGGTGCCGACGAGGCCGCCGAGACGCTCGGCATCGACCTCCTGGCCGCGCTCGACGGGGCCCGCGCGACGGGCAGGACCGGCGAGGTGACGGCGGTCCCGGTCGCGGCCGACGACGTGCGCCTGGTGCTGCTCGTCGGGGTGGGGGCCCAGACGCGTGACGACTTCCGGCGGGCCGGTGCCACGCTCGCCCGGGCCACCAAGGACCGAGCCAGTGTCGCCACCACCATCGCCAGCATCGCTCCTGTGGGCGGGCTCGAGGCCTTCGTGGTCGGGGCCATGCTGGGCTCGTTCGGCTTCCACTGGCGGTCACTCGGCCCCCAGGAGCTGCCGGTGGCGCGCATCGCGCTCGCGGGCCATGTCGACGCCGACGTCGCGCCGGGCCTCGAGCGGGCGATCGCCATCGGCGGCGCCGGGTGGCGAGCGCGGATGCTCGCGACCGTGCCCGCCAACCTCAAGAGTCCCTCCTGGCTCGCCGAGCAGGCGGTCGAGATCGCGCAGGCCGCCGGTCTCGCGGTCGAGGTCTGGGACGAGAAGCGGCTGGCTGCCGACGGCTTCGGCGGCATCCTCGGCGTCGGGCAGGCGTCGGCGACCCCGCCGCGACTGATCAGGCTCGACTACACGCCCGCCAAGGGCGGCCGCAAGGCCCGCCACGTCGTGCTGGTCGGCAAGGGCATCACCTTCGACACCGGCGGCCTCGACATCAAGCCCGCCGAGGGCATGGTCGCGATGAAGCGTGACATGACCGGTGGAGCCGTCGTGCTGGCGACGATGGCCGCGCTGGCCGCCGTCGGCTGCCCGCTGCGCGTCACCGGCCTGATCCCGGCCGCCGAGAACGCCGTCTCCGGCAACGCCATGCGGCCCGGCGACGTGATCCGGCACTACGGCGGACGCACCAGCGAGGTCAACAACACCGACGCCGAGGGTCGGCTGGTCATGGCCGACGCCCTCGCGTACGCCGTCGACAAGCTCGACCCGGACGTCCTCGTCGACATCGCCACCCTGACCGGGGCGATGAAGGTCGCCCTGGGACAGGGCACCGGCGGATTCTTCGCCAGCAACGACGCGCTCGCCTCCACCATCGACACCGCCGGCAGCGACTCGGGCGAGCGGCTGTGGCGTTTCCCGCTGGCCGCCGACTACGAGGAGCTGCTCGACTCCAAGGTCGCCGACGCCGACAACGCCCCCGGAGGTCCGGGCGCCATCACCGCGGCGCTGTTCCTCCGGCACTTCACCGGTGGTCTGCCGTGGGCGCACCTCGACGTGGCCTCGGTGGGCGACGCCCCGGCCGAGAAGTACGAGTGGACCACCGGCCCGACCGGCTTCGGGTCGCGTGTGCTGCTGACCTGGCTCGGGCAGGACGACCCCCTGGCGGGGATCGGGTGAAGGGCCTGACGATCCGCTGGTCGCTCGCCGACGCACCCGCAGAGGCCGAGGACGCCCTCGCGGCGTACGTCGCGGGCACCTCGCATGCCAGGTTCACCGGCATGACCGGGCTGCACCACAAGACCTGGCGGTTTCGCTCGGGGGAGTGGTTCGAGGGCTGCTACGTCTTCGTCTCCGACGAGGCGAGGGCGGCGTTCCAGGAGGTCTTCGCAGCCGTTGCCGGCGACGCGCCGGGCTCCCACATCATCGGCTCCCCACCCGTGCTCATCGAGGCGTGCGACATCGTCGCCGTCGCCGAGGGCTGTGACGGCTTCAGTGCGCGGGCGTCGTTCGCCTGAGGCTCACGCCTCGTCGCCCGACCACTCCTTCTTGGCCAGCAGCAGGCCGTCGCCGACGGGCAGCAGCACCGGCACGAGCGAGTCGTGCTCGGCGACCTCCTTGCCGAGGTCCCGGATGGCGACGGTCTCCTCGTCACGCTGCGCCGGGTCGGCGACCCGGTCGTGCCACAGGGCGTTGTCGAAGGCCACCACGCCGCCGGGACGCAGCAGCCGCAGCGCTTCTTTGAGGTAGGCGGAGTACTCGCGCTTGTCGCCGTCGCAGAAGACCAGGTCGTAGTGGCCGTCGGTCAGCCGCGGGAGCACGTCGAGGGCAGCGCCGGAGATGGTGCGGGCCCGCTGGACCGGGATGCCGGCCTCGGCGAACGTCTCCTTGGCGAGCCGCTGGTGCTCGGCCTCGATGTCGACGGTCGTCAGCACCCCGTCGGGTCGCATGCCGCGCAGCAGCCACAGGCCCGACACACCGGTGCCGGTGCCGATCTCGACCACGGCACGCGCCTCGAGCACGGCGGCCAGGAACTGCAGGGCGGCCCCGCCGCCGGCGCCGATCGGTGAGACACCGACCTCGTCGGCCCGTGCTCGGGCAGCCGCCAGGACGTCGTCCTCGGCCACGAAGCTCTCGGCGTAGGACCAGCTCGCGGGCTTGATCGGCGTGGTGATGATGGCCTCCAGGGTCGGGCGGGTCGTACGGGCGTCAACAGCGGCACGACCCTATCGCGAACCGGTCGACCGGAGCCTCCCGGGAACAGTGCGGGTGTCCGGCTCGTTGTCACTACTGAGGAGCTGGTTCTCCGGTGAATCCCTGCGACTTCACAGGTTCCTCTCAGGCCCGTTCCCTAGCGTCAGGTTGTCAGCGTGTTCGGTCCATCGCCGCGGAGGCCCCGCAGCACCCAGGAGGCTCCCATGGCTGTCGACGTACCTGCTCCGGCCGACGGCTCCGGCCCGGCCGAGGTGCCGACCTGGGACGAGATCGTCGAGCGGCACTCCGACCGCGTCTTCCGACTGGCCTACCGGCTCTGCGGCAACCGCCACGACGCAGAGGACCTCACCCAGGAGGTCTTCGTGCGGGTCTTCCGCTCGCTCGACACCTACACGCCGGGCACGTTCGAGGGCTGGCTGCACCGGATCACGACCAACCTCTTCCTCGACTCCGCCCGGCGCAAGCAGCGCATCCGGTTCGACGCGCTCTCCGACGAGCGGGCCAGCCGGCTCACCAGCGGTGAGGCGACGCCGGACATCGTCTACGCCGACACCACCTTCGACGACGACATCGAACGCGCGCTCTCCACGCTGCCCCCCGACTTCCGCGCCGCCGTCGTGCTCTGCGACGTCGAGGGCCTCACCTATGAGGAGATCGCGCAGATCATGGACGCCAAGCTGGGCACCGTGCGATCGCGCATCCACCGCGGACGCGCCATGCTGCGCAACGCCCTCGCCCATCGGGCGCCGGTCGACGGCCGCCAGCGGTATGCCGGCCCGGCCACCGGACCGATCCAAGTCGTGGGGCGCACCTCGTGATGGTTCCGGTCATGGGTCACCTGGGCACTCGCGTCAGCGCGCTCCTCGACGGGCGGATGCCAGCGCTCGAGGAGGACCGCTGGTGGCAGCACGTGCACCAGTGCCACCCCTGTCGCGACCTCGTCGAGCGCGAGGGGATGGTCAAGACGCGGCTGGCCGGGCTCTCGCTCGGTGACGCCTCGGCACCCGACCGGCTCAAGGACTCCCTGCTGATGGCAGGCCCGCTGGAGGCTCCGCGGCGCCCCGAGTACCTCGTTCCCAGCGCCTCGCGCCGCACCGCCGGCCACGGCTTCGGGGGCGGCAGCTTCGTCGGTGGCATGGTGGGTGGCGTCATCGGCGGTGGTGCCGTCGGCGTCGCCGTCGTCGGTCTGCTCGCGCTCGGTGCCGGGGCCGCCAACGCGCCCGAGATCGAGCGTCGCGCTCCCGTGACGAGCCTGGTCCGCCCCACGTCCACGGCCACGCCGGTCACGGGCTCAGCGGACGACGCCAGGCAACGTTCCACCCGAACCGTGCGGCCCGCGGACATCCGCGAGAAGATGGGTCCGTGAACGACAACCACTCGGACCATCGCGACAACGACTTCGACTCCGAGCGCGCGCACGACGACGAGCCTGCCGCCGACACCGAGCCCACCCAGCCGCTCCACCACGGCCGTCTCGGCGGGCAGCCCTCGGGATGGGTGCCCCCGTCCCAGCCGTACGACGACCCGGCACCGAGCCACCCCGCCGACCGGAACGACGCCGACACCGGGATGGTCGGACCGGTCCCCGGCTTCGGCCCCGCCGTCCCCACAGGTCCGTCCCCGATCCCGCCCCAGCACACGCCGTACTGGGGTCCCTCGGCGAGCCAGTTCGGCCCGCAGGTCGCCGGCCACACCACGCCGATGCCCACCACCGACCGCCTGGACAGCTCCGAGCGCGAGCAACGCGCCCGCGTGCCGGGCTGGCTGTGGCCGGCCGTCGCCGGCCTCGCCCTCGTGATCGGTCTCGGCGGTGGCGCCCTGGGCGCCCTGGCGATCGACCGGCTCGGCGGTGCCGACAACACCATCAGCGGGGGGCTCGACTCCGTCGACACCCGCACCGACATGCCCCTCGACCCCACCGAGGGCTCGGTGGCCGCGGTCGCGCAGGAGCTGCTGCCCAGCACCGTCCAGATCATCGCCGAGTTCGAGGGCAAGGAGGCCGGCGCGACCGGGTCCGGCTTCGTGCTGGATCGGCAGGGCCACATCATCACCAACAACCACGTCGTCGCCAGCGCCGCGTCGGGTGAGGGGCCCATCGAGGTCGTCGACTCCGCCGGCAACTCCTACCCGGCCACCCTGGTGGGGCGCAGCGCGGTCTACGACCTGGCCGTGCTGCTCGTCGAGGACGCCGCCGGCATGCAGCCCGCGGCCCTGGGCGCCTCGCTCGACCTCCATGTCGGCGACCCGGTCGTGGCGTTCGGCTCGCCACTGGGGCTGAGCCAGACGGTCACCTCGGGCATCGTCTCGGCGCTCAACCGCCCGGTGACGACGGGGGAGTCGGGCGACGGGTCGTCGTACATCAACGCCGTGCAGACCGACGCCGCGATCAATCCCGGCAACTCGGGTGGTCCGCTGGTCAACCTCGGCGGCCAGGTCGTCGGCGTCAACTCCGCCATCGCCACCACCGGCGGCGGGCTGTCGGGCGAGTCCGGCAACATCGGCGTCGGCTTCGCCATCCCGATCGAGCAGGTGCGCGTCACCGCGGACCAGATCCTCGAGACCGGCGAGGCGCGCTACCCGGTGATCGGCGCACAGGTGCAGACCGGAGGCCAGACCACCAAGGGAGCCCGCATCGACAGGGTCAACGACGGCACGCCCGCTGAGCAGGCCGGGCTGCTCGAGGACGACCTGATCGTCGCCGTCGACGGCCAACGCGTCACCGACGGCATCTCGCTCATCGTCTCGATCCGCACCCACCAGCCGGGCGAGACCCTGGAGTTCACGATCGTGCGCGACGGCAAGGAGCGCGACGTGAAGGTCACGCTCGACTCCGAGATCGGCTGAGCGGGGGCTACTCCTCGACGACGCGCCCGGCGTCGGCCTCGACGAACGGGTGCTGGTCGACGAAGTCGCGCGTCTGGGCGTACATCTGCTCGATGAACGTCTCCAGCTGGGCCGACTCGACGCGCCACTGGCCCCGGCCACCGATCTTGATGGCGGAGAGCTCGCCGCGGCGGACGAGTGCGTAGACCTGTGCGCTCGAGGTGTTGAGCACTTCGGCGACGTCGGCGAGCGTCAGGAAGCGGGGGGTGCCGGCCATAGCCCCCATGGTGCCACTGCGGAGTCCGGGACCCGCGGTTCGTCCCACGCCCTGTGGACAACGATCCCGGCACGGGCCTGTGGACGACCCCCTTCGCTGGGGGCCGTCGGCGTTGCATGATGTCGGGGTGACTCTCGGGAAGAACGACGCGCCGTCCGCTGTCCGGGCCCAGCCACCCGGCTGGCGTGACCCCCGACTGTGGATCGGCGTCGCCATCGTGGCCACCTCCGTGGTGGCCGGCGCCCGCATCGTCGGGGGCGCCGACGACTCGATCGCGGTGTGGGAGGTGGCGGGCGACCTGGCTCCCGGCGTGGCGGTCGACGCAGGTGACCTCGAGCAGGCTCGGGTGCGCTTCGCCGACCCGGCCGACGCCGAGCGCTACCTTCGCGTCGCCGACGAGCTGCCGGCCGACCTCGTCCTGACCCGGGGCGTCGGTGCGGGCGAGCTGCTTCCCCGGGCCGCGCTCGGCACCGCCGACGACGCGGGCACCGTGGCGCTCTCGGTCTCGGTGCCCGGCTCCCAGGTGCCGACCTCGGTGGGTCCCGGCTCCCGGGTGGACGTGTGGATCGTGCCCGACTCCGGCACCGACGAGGCCACCGCCGAGCTGGCCGTCGAGGACGTCGCCGTCATCGACAGTCCGGTCGGCTCGTCCGACTTCGGTGCCTCGTCGAGCGACCGGCAGCTCGTGCTCGGCATCCCCGACGACACCGATCTCTCCGACCTGATCCTGGCCAGCGGCGCCGGCCGGGTGATGCTGGTCGGCCGGGGATGACGATGATCTGCGTGCTGCTGCTCGCGTCCGGTGCGGCGTGGGAGTCGGCCGCGCTCTCGTCGCTCTCCGCCGGCTCCGACGTCGTCGTGCTCAAGAGGTGCGTCGACGTCGACGACCTGCTCGCCTCTGCCGGCACCGGCCAGGCCCACGTCGTCGTGCTGTCGCTCGATGCGCCGGGCCTCGACGCCGCGGCCGTCTCGCACCTGCGCCGCCACGCCGTGCGCCCCGTCGCCGTCGTCGCCGACCCCGATCACGGCGAGACCCTCGCGCGGGCGGCCCGGCTCGACATCTCGACGCTGGTGGCGGTCTCGGGCCTCGACCTGCTCGCCGCGACGGTCTCGAGCGTCGAGGACCTCGCCGACACCCGCATCCGCGACGAGCTCGCCGCCGAGCCGCACCTGCCGGCCGAGCCGGGCACCCATCGCGTGGTCGCGGTGTGGGGACCGGCCGGGGCCCCCGGCCGCACCACCATCGCCACCGCGATCGCGGCCGAGCTGTCGCGCCGCCAGGCGGCGACGCTCCTCGTCGACGCCGACCCCTGGGCCGGCGCCGTGGCCCAGCACCTGGGCATCCTCGACGAGGTCTCGGGTGTGCTCTCGGCGGCCAGGCTGGCGGGCAGCGGTCAGCTGCGCGAGCGGTTCGCGAGCGTACGACGCGCCGTCGACGAGCACCTCAGCGTGCTGACCGGGCTGCCGCGAGCCGACCGCTGGGTCGAGGTCCGCACCGGGGCGCTCACCGACATCCTCGACCTCGGTCGCGAGCAGTCGCACGTCGTGGTCGACACCGGCTTCAGCGTCGAGCAGGACCGCGGGTCCGAGTTCGGCACGGCACCGGCCCGCAACACGATGACCCTGGAGTCGATCGAGGCCGCCGACGACATCCTGGTCGTCGGCTCGGCCGACCCGGTCGGGCTCTCGCGGCTGGCTCGCGGCCTGGTCGACCTGCGCGACCTCACCGGCGCCCGGCCCGTGCGCGTCGTGGTCAACCGGATGCGCCCCAGCCTGGGCTGGTCCGAGAAGGACATCGCCGGCATGGTCGAGGGCTTCGCACGCATCTCGGGCCTGCACTTCCTGCCCGACGACCGGCCCGGGGTCGACCGTGCCCTGGTGGGCGGGCGCAGTCTCGCCGAGACGGCCGACACGGCGCTCACGAGGGCGGTGGGCGCGCTGGTCGACGCGATGTTCCCGGCCTCGATGGCGGCCGTGGCCGACCGGCGTACCGGCTTCAGGCGGCGAACGACGAGAAGGGCCAGCCGAGGCTCTTGACCCGGGTCGCCGGTCGTCCCAGCATGGAAGGGTCGCTGCGGTGACGTGCCGCAACGCGTCGAAGGGACCGCCATGAACGCCGTCGCCCAGGTCGCCGCGGTCGTCGGTGCCCTGGCCTACCTGGGGGCTGCGCCGTTCGAGATGTTCTTCATCGAGCGTCCGTTCGCCCGCAGGTTCCTCCATGTCGAGGCCGACAACCTGGCCGACATCCGGATGTGGGCGTTCGTGGTCGGCTTCCGGAACGTGCTCGCCGGCATCGGCACCTTCGTGGGCCTGGGCATCGTCTGGAGCGGCGACACGACGGTCGGCACCACGGTCGTGGCCACGGCGAGCGCGTACATGCTGCTCGCCAGCCTCGCGATGGGCATCGCCGACCTGCTCGGCCTGTGGCGCCCGCGCGGTGGGAGCATCCTGGGCACGATCGGTTCGAGCCTGCCGCCCCTCGTCGTGCTGGTGGCGCTGGCGGTCTAGTGCTGGGCGGTCCGGTGCTCAGGCCGCGAACAGCAGGTAGAGCCCGCCGACGGTGAAGCCGACCATCGTGAACAGCAGCGGGAGCTGGCCGGTGAGCTGGTGTCGCGGTGGGAGCAGCTTGATCGCCCGGTCGTGCGCGGCGACGACGCCGAGCACGTGGCCGACCACGACCCCGACGACCTTGCTGTTGGCCAGGAAGGTCGGGTGGAAGGACAGCCAGTAGTTCACCGACCAGTTGCCGGTACCGAGCAGGTTGTCGCCGCGCGACAGAGGGTCGCTCATCAAGATGAGGGTGGCCTGGCCCTGCTCCACGAAGTAGGTCAGGTAGTGGGCGAAGAAGTAGCCCACGATGATCGGCACGATCGAGTGCGCGAAGAGCGATGGCAGGTCGCCACGCCGGGTGCCGCTGCCGACGCCGGTGGCCATGGTGCCGATCGCGAAGACCACAGCCACGGCGACGCAGAACCCCAGCAGGGCGAGGTTGTTGAGCACCGTGGTGCTGATCGAGCTCGACTGGACGAAGCGGACCCACCGGCTGGAGTCCTTGAAGGAGTCGAAGGCGGTCGACCCGAACAGCACGCCCATCACCGCGACCAGTCCGGGCGCGGCCACCACCGTGTCCAGGTTGGCCAACGGCATGCGTACGACGAGCAGGCCGGGGCCCTGGTCGCCCGGGACGTGGCGGCGGCCCCACACCGAGAGCTTCGAGACCAGCGTCGAGAACACCTCGAACGGGTCGCCGAAGGCGTAGAAGCGGTTGCCGAACAGGGCGCCGCCGACCAGCATCGCGGCGACGTACCCGGCGAACCACAGGCGGACCGGGCCGAGCTCGGTGGAGTAGGGGTAGACCAGCTCGAGCCAGACGAAGGCGAAGAGGCCGACGGCGGCCGGCCAGTAGCCGAGGCGGCGCGGGTAGTCGTACATCCCCGACTCGGCGTCGCCGCCGGCCAGCCGGGCGAATCCGGCGTTGATGGTGCGCACCGGGCTGAGCGTCCTCCAGACCGGGCCGAGCAGGAGGGAGGCCGGGATCAGGCCGACCCAGAGCAGCACGTAGAACATGCCGAAGAACGGGTTGATGAGCAGGTCCTTGCCGACCATGGCGACCAGCAGCGTGTAGGCGAACAGCACCATGCCCAGCCCGCGGGCGGCCGGGCCGAACCACGGTGCGTCGACGAGCGCCTGCACGCGGGGCGCGGGGCGGCCGGAGGCGGCCGCGTCGAAGCGAGGGGTGCGCCAGGCCAGGGCGAGGACCGTGAACGAGACGACGAGCGCGGCGACGGCGCCCGCGATCGCCAGCTCCGGTGAGATCGGCAGGTCCTTGGCCCCGCCGATGCCGTGCGCGAGGGTGCTGCGGTCCACCTCAGCGGACTTCGAGCTGGAGGACGGTCACCTCGAGCGTGTGCGACTCGACCTCGACCACACCGGGCGCGTCGATGGTCAGCTCGAGGTCGGTCTCGCCGGCGGCGTACTCGAACTCCTGCTCCGGCGTCGAGTGGACGTGGATCTCACCGGGGGCGTCGGCGGTGACGTGGAGGGTCAGCGGCACGTCCTTCGCGATCTCGATGCGCTCACCGCTGGGCTCGACCGTGTCACCGGAGAACGTGATGTCGACCGACGAGACGACGTCGCCGGACGGGTCGGCCGTCGGCTCCGGATCGTCGGAACAGCCGGTCAGGGTGACGACCGCCAGGCACAGGCCCAGCAGTCCCATCGTGGTGCGGCGCATCCGCGGACAACTCCTCGTGCTCGGGTGGTCCACCGACCGTGGGCTCGCGTGGTTCGGTGGGTATGTCTGCCAGAATCCCACGAGACGGCAAACGAGGCCGACACCGGTCACACGACTCGACGGACAGGGGGCACGCATGAGCGATCGGCTGCGTCCGCGCGACCTGGCCTTCCTGGCCACGGAGTCGCCCACCACACCGATGCACAACGCCACCCTCGAGATCTTCGACCCGGGCGAGAGCGCGTTCGACTACCAGCGCCTCGTCGAGCTGGTCGCCGACCGGCTGGCGTTCGTGCCGCGGTACCGCCAACGGCTGCGGGCGGTGCCGGGTCGGCTCGCCAACCCGGTCTGGGTCGACGACCCCGACTTCGACCTCGCCTACCACGTCCGCCGCTCGGCCCTGCCGCGTCCGGGCAACCTCGACCAGCTGCGCGAGCTGACGGCGCGGATCATCTCGCGCCCGCTCGACCGGCACCGGCCGCTGTGGGAGGTCTATTTCGTCGAGGGGCTCTCCGGGGGACGCGTCGCGGTGCTCTCGAAGTCGCACCAGATCCTGGTCGACGGCGTGCGCACCGTCGACCTCGGACAGGTGCTGCTCGACGACTCTCCGGAGCACAAGACGCTGGGCAGCGACGAGTGGCGGGCCCGCTCGCGGCCCACGCCCGCGTCGCTGGTGACCGACGCGCTGGCCGAGTCGGTGCAGGACCCGTTCACCGTGCTCAACACCGTGCGCAGCAACGTCGGCTCCGCCCTGCGCACCGCCGAGCAGACCCTCAACCGCGTCAGCACCGTCGCGGGCGCCCTGTCCAACCGGAGGCCCGTGCCCGAGTCACCGGTCAACGGCGTGCTGTCCCAGCAGCGCCGGTTCGTCACGGTCGACACCGACCTCAAGGACTACCAGCGCATCCGCCGCGTGCACGGCGGCACCGTCAACGACGTCATCCTCGCCACCGTCACCGGCGCGCTCCGGGGCTGGCTGATGGCCCGCAACGAGTCGCTGGCCGGCATGAAGCGGCTCAAGGCGATCGTCCCGATGTCGGTGATCGACGACGAGCTCGAGGCCACCTCGCTCGGCACCCAGATCGCCGGCCACGAGGTCAACCTGCCGATCGGGGAGCCCAGCGCCGTCGTACGCCTGCACCAGGTCAGCTACGGCTTCCACGGTCACGGCAAGTCCGGCCGCGCCGTGGGGGCGCAGCGGCTCGCCGGCATCGCCGGCTTCGCGCCGACGACGTTCCACGCGCTCGGCTCCCGGGTCGCTGCGCAGGAGCTGCGGCGCGGCTTCCACCTGTCTGTCACCAACGTCCCCGGACCGCAGTTCCCCCTGTACGCCGCGGGTGCGCGCATGCTCGAGAGCTACCCCGTGCACCCGCTGCTCCCCGGCCACGCGCTGGCGATCGGCGTGACGTCGTACGACGGTCGGGTGTTCTACGGCATCACCGCCGACCGCGACCTGCTCCCCGACGCCGACGTGCTCGGGCAGTGCGTCCTCGAGGCGCTCGACGAGCTGGCCGACTCCGCGAGCCCTGCCCGCCAGCGCGCCCCGCGTGGCCGCAAGAAGACGCCGACCACGAAGGGCGGCTCGTGAGCACCCGCAGCTACCTCGCGACCACCCTCGAGCTGCTCGGTGCCTGGCACACCGCCGGCGCCGTGCCTGCCTCGGCGGAGCGGGTCGTCGCCGAGGGCGAGGACGAGGAGTCCGAGTACGACGCCCTGATGACCGCCGCCGACCTCTCTGCCGGCCTGCTCGACGGTCCTGGGCGACGCTGCGTGCTCGTCGCCGAGACGCGCGACGAGGGCGAGGGCGAGATCTCCTGGCGCGACGTGGTCGCCGTGCACGTCGACACCGACGACGACGCGGCTCCCGACGACGACCTCGCGTGGTTCGCGGCGCAGGAGATCCCGCACCTGCTCTGAGCCGGCCACTCCCACAGCCGGTGCACAGGTTGCGCCTCGGTTGCTCCCAGCAGGTCCCTCCACAGTGGGTTCGGAACCCGATGACCACTGGAGGACCCGTGAACGACGACCCGAACCCCCCGAGCGGCTCCCGCTGGGAGCCGTCAGCAGACGAACAGCCCACGGCGGAGCATCCCGAGATGGCGACGGAGCCCCCCGACGCGGAGGCTCCGGCGTCGTACGCCCCGGCGCAGGCGGCGGGCCGGCGCTGGGCCGGTCGCAGCGGACTGCTGCTCGCCGGCGGTGCGCTGGGTGTCGCCCTGGTGGCCGGGACGGGGGGCTACGCCCTCGGTCATGCGACCGGCGGCGACGACGACCGGTCCGGTCAGGTCGGCCAGGTCGGCGGCGACGAGGGCCCGGGTGGCCGGGGCCGCGACCACCACGAGCGGGGCGGATCGGTGTTCACCCCTCCCGGTCAGACCCAGCCCGGCGGCCCGGGCACCGATGACGACGCCGCGTCCGGCTCCCTGACATGAGCGCGGCGACGGCTGCCCGCCCCGAGGCCGGGCAACCTGCATCGGGCCGTGGAGAGCTGTCGCGACGCTCGCGCCTCGATGCCGTCGTGCGGCAGGCGGCGGCAGCGGCCCTCTGGCTCTCGCTGCTGCTCGTCACCTACTGGTGGGTCGCGGACGGCGGGGTGCAGGACCTCGGCGGCTGGGCCGGCGGTCTGACCTCGCTGGGCCGCCTGGCCGGTCTGGTCGCCGCGCTCCTGATGCTCGTGCAGACGCTGATGATGGCGCGGCTGCCGGTCCTCGAGCAGGCGTTCGGCCAGGACCGGCTGGCCCGGCAGCACCGCCTGATCGGTTTCACGTCGTTCAACTTCCTGCTCGCCCACATCGGTCTCATCGTGTGGGGCTACGCCGCCGGCGACCTGCTGGCGACGCCCGGCACGGCGTGGAGCCTGGTGCGCGACTACCCCGGGATGCTGCTGGCAGCCGGCGGCACCGCCTGCCTGGTCATGGTCGTGGTGACGAGCATCCGGGCCGCCCGGCGCCGGCTCCGCTACGAGTCCTGGCACCTCCTGCACCTCTACGCCTACCTCGGCGTCGGCCTCGCCCTGCCGCACCAGCTGTGGACGGGGCAGTCCTTCATCGGGTCCCCGGTGCGTACGGCGTTCTGGTGGGGGCTGTGGATCACGACGGCGGTGGCCGTGCTCGGCTGGCGGGTCGGCAAGCCCGCCGTGACCAACCTTCGCCACCAGCTGCGCGTGACCTCCGTGGTGCGCGAGACCCAGGACGTGGTCTCGGTCTACGTGACCGGTCGACGGCTCGACCTGCTGCGGGCGGAGGCCGGCCAGTTCCTCACCTGGCGCTTCCTGGGGCGGGCCGGCTGGACCCGCGCCAACCCGTTCTCCCTCTCGGCCGCCCCCGACGGCAGCAGCCTGCGCATCACCGTCAAGGTGGCCGGCGACGGCAGCGCGTCCCTGGCCGTCCTCAGGCCCGGCACCCGGGTCCTGGTCGAGGGGCCGCACGGTCGGCTGAGCCCCCGGGCCCGCCGCAGCCACAAGGTGGCCCTCATCGGCGCGGGCGTCGGGATGGCGCCGCTTCGGGCGCTCGCCGAGGGCCTGCCGTACGGGCCGGGAGAGGCCGTGCTGCTGCACCGCTTCACCGACGAGCCGCTGTTCCGCCGCGAGCTCGACCTGATCTCGGCCGAGCGCGGCCTGCAGGTGGTCGAGCTGGGTGGACGGCGCCGCGGACCCGACTCCTGGCTCGGCCCCGGAGCGGGCCCGGTCGACGACGGGGTGGCGCTGCTCCGCCTGGTGCCCGACATCGCCGAGCGCGACGTCTTCGTCTGCGGGCCGCCGGCCTGGACCGACGCCGTCGAGCGAGCGACCAGCGCGGCCGGCGTACCCGCCGACCGCCTCCACATCGAGACCTTCCGGTGGTGACCTGATGAGACGCATCGTGACCTGGCTCCTCGCCACCTTCTCCGTGGTGCTGCTGATGTTCGGCTACCACACCTCCACCAGCGGCACGACGACCGCGCTGTCCACGCTGCCCGGCTACAGCTCGGGCACGGTCGCCGGGTCCACCTCGTCCGGCAGTGCCAGCACCTCGGGGGGCGCGACGTCGTCCGGTGGCGCCGACACCGTGACCGGTGCCACCGCCCAGACCCGGTGGGGTCCGGTGCAGGTGCAGCTGACGGTGGCCGGCGGCAGCATCACCGGCGTGCAGGTGCTGCAGTACCCCACCGGCAGCTCTCGCGACGACGAGATCAACAGCTATGCGCTGCCGATCCTCGTGCAGGAGACGATGGACGCGCAGGGCGGCAACATCGACATGGTCAGCGGCGCCACGGTGACCAGCGGCGGCTACACGCAGTCGCTCCAGTCGGCCCTCGACCAGGCCGGGCTGTGAACGCCGCGCTGCTCGACCGGCACGTCGAGCACGTGATGGGGATGCCCGTCAGCCTCGTGCTCCGTGGCCGGTCTGCCGGCTCCGCGATCGGTGCCGGCGCCTGGGCGGAGGTGGTCGCAACCCTGCGAGACGTGGACCGGGTGTTCAGCACCTACCGCCCCGACTCCGACGTCTCACGGCTGGCCCGCGGTGACATCGAGCTGGCCGACTGCGTGCCCGAGGTGGCGGAGGTGCTGGCCGTCGGTGAGGTGGCGCGGCGCGAGTCCTGCGGCGCCTTCGACGTCGTACGCCGCGATGGGAGCGGCCACGAGGTGCTCGACCCGAGCGGCGTCGTGAAGGGCTGGGCGGTGGAGCGCGCCGCCGCCGTCCTGCGCCGCCTCGACGACACCGACTTCTGCCTCTCCGCGGGCGGCGACATGGTCTGTCGTGTCGCCGACCCCGACCGCCCCGCGTGGCGGGTCGGGATCGAGGACCCCGCCGACCCCGCGCGGATCCGTGCCGTCGTGCCCGTGCGCAACGGTGCGGTCGCCACCTCGGGACTGGCGCATCGCGGTGCCCACATCGTCGACGCCCGCACCGGTGCGGTGCCCAGGCAGGTGACGTCGGTGACGGTGATCGGCGAGGACCTCGTCTGGGCCGACATCGACGCGACGGCGGCCTTCGCCCTCGACCGGGACGCCGCTCGATGGCTCGCAACCCGGACAGAGCGGGCCGCGCTGGTGCAGTGGGCCGACGGATCGACCCAGACGGTGGGACACCAGCGCTGAGCCCGGGGCAGCCGACTCGGCCCGCGGGCCCGTAGGTCGGTACCCTCGCAGACATGGACGCAGTCACTACCCCGCCGGTTCCCGTCAACGAGCCGAACCTGACCTACGCACCCGGCAGCCCCGAACGGGACGCCCTGGTGGTCGAGCTCGACAGGCTCGAGCGCAAGCAGCACACGCTCCGAGCCCACATCAACGGCCGCAAGCGCAACGGCGGGGGTGCCGAGATCAAGGTGGTGCAGCCGCACGACCACCAGCACGTGCTCGGCACGATGAAGAACTCCACGACCAAGGACGCCGAGGCGGCCGTCAAGGCCGCCAAGGACGCCGCGCTGCCGTGGCAGCGGATGCCGTTCGACGACAAGTGCGCGATCATCCTCAAGGCCGCCGACCTGCTCGCCGGCCCGTGGCGTCAGCGCATCAACGCCGCCACCATGCTCGGCCAGTCGAAGACCGCCTACCAGGCCGAGATCGACGCCGCCTGCGAGCTCATCGACTTCTGGCGCTACAACGTGCACTACGCCAAGCAGATCCACCACGACCAGCCGATCGCCAACAGCCCCGGCATCTGGAACCGCACCGACCACCGCCCGCTCGAGGGCTTCGTCTACGCGATCACGCCGTTCAACTTCACCGCCATCGCCGGCAACCTGCCGACCGCGCCTGCGCTGATGGGCAACACCGTCATCTGGAAGCCGTCGCCCACCCAGCAGCTCGCCGCCAGCCTCACCATGGAGCTGCTCGAGGAGGCCGGCATGCCGCCCGGCGTCATCAACATGCTCCCCGGCGACGGCCTCGACGTCTCCAAGGTGGCGCTGACGCACCGCGACCTCGCCGGTGTGCACTTCACCGGGTCCACGCCGACGTTCCACCACCTCTGGAAGACCATCGGCGCGAACATCGACCAGTACCGCACCTACCCGCGCATCGTCGGTGAGACCGGTGGCAAGGACTTCATCGTCGCTCACCCCAGCGCCGACCCCGACGTCGTACGCGTCGCGATGATCCGTGGTGCCTTCGAGTTCCAGGGCCAGAAGTGCTCGGCCGCCTCGCGTGCGTACGTCGCGAAGTCGGTGTGGGACAAGCTGAAGGACCAGTTCCTGGCCGAGGTCGAGGACCTCGCCGTGGGCGACGTCACCGACTTCTCGAACTTCATGGGTGCCGTCATCGACGACCGGGCGTTCGCCAAGCACAAGAAGGCGCTCGCCCGGGTGTCCCGCAACAAGCACCTCACCATCGTCGCCGGCGGCCAGACCGACGACTCGGTGGGCTACTTCGTCCGGCCGACCGTGGTCACCTCGACCGACCCGACCGACCAGATGTTCTCCGACGAGTACTTCGGCCCGATCCTGGCCGTGCACGTCTACGACGACGCCAAGTTCGAGCAGGTGGTGGCGCAGATGGAGAGCTTCGCGCCGTACGCCCTCACCGGCGCGATCATCGCCCAGGACCGTTCGGCGATCGCCTGGGCCCAGAACGAGCTCCGCTTCGCGGCCGGCAACTTCTACATCAACGACAAGCCGACCGGTGCGGTCGTCGGCCAGCAGCCCTTCGGCGGCGGTCGCGCGTCGGGCACCAACGACAAGGCCGGCGCCGCGATCAACCTGCTGCGCTGGACCAGCCCGCGGTCGATCAAGGAGACGTTCGTGCCGCCGAAGGACTACCGCTACCCGTACATGGGCTGAGCGCCCGCTTGCGTGCCACGACCCCGCCCGAACGGCTTGGGCGGGGTCGTCGTGCGTGCAGGGTCAGCCGGTGACGAACGGGTAGTCCGTGTAGCCCTCGGCGCCGCCACCGTAGAACGTGTCCGAGTCGGGCTCGTTCAGCTCGGCACCGGTCGCCCAGCGCTCGGGCAGGTCCGGGTTGGCCAGGAACAGCCGGCCGACGGCGACCGCGTCGGCGAGGTCCTTGTCGAGGATCTCCTGGGCCGACTCGCGGGTGGTGATCTCGCCGAAGCCGTCGTTGGCGATCAGCACGCCGCCGAACGCCGTGCGCAGGTCCTGCACCAGGTCGAGCCTCGGGTCGGCCAGCACGCTGAGGTAGGCCAGCCCGAGCGGCGCGATGGCCTCGACGAGGGTCGTGTACGTCGCCGCGACGTCGGCCGGGTCCTCCTCGGTGGCGCCCTGGATGTTGTGGGCGGGGGAGATCCGGATGCCGACCCTCTCCGCGCCCACCGCGGCCGCCACGGCCCGCGTGACCTCGATGGCGAAGCGGGCCCGGTCGGCCGGCGAGCCGCCGTACTCGTCGGTGCGCTCGTTGGAGCCCGGGGCGAGGAACTGGTGGATGAGGTAGCCGTTGGCGGCGTGCACCTCGACGCCGTCGGCGCCGGCCTCGACGGCGCTGCGCGCGGCGTGCACGAAGTCGGCGATGATCCCGGGGATCTCGGCGTGCTCGAGCTCGCGCGGGACCGGGTGGGGCTTCATGCCGTCCGGGGTGAACATCTCACCCGGCGCGGCCAGCGCGCTCGGGGCGATGCTCTCCAGACCGTGCTTGTTGTCGGGGTGCGCGATGCGGCCCGCATGCATGAGCTGGATCACGATGCGTCCGCCCTGCGCGTGCACCGCCTCCGCGGTGCGACGCCAGCCGGCGACCTGCTCGGCGGAGTGGATCCCGGGGGTGTTCGGGTAGCCCTGCCCCACGGCGCTGGGCTGGGTGCCTTCGCTGATGATCAGGCCGGCGGACGCGCGCTGCGAGTAGTACTCGACGGCGAGGTCGCCGGGCACTCCGTCGGAGTCGGCCCGGTTGCGGGTCAGGGGCGCCATGACCAGTCGGTTGGGCAGCTCCCAGGACTTGACGGTCAGGGCCTCGAACAGATCAGGCATGCGGGTGACTCCTCTGGTGGATTGGTTGAACACTGCATCAACCAGGGGAGGGGGGCGGCTCATTCCGGACGCGCGCGAGAATGGAGGGCGATGAACATCACGCCACTCCACCTGGGGTCCCTGCACCCCTTCGAGCAGGCACTCACGCTGCTGCTCGCGTTCGGGCCGTTCGTGCTCCTCGGGATCGTGATCTGGCTACGGCGTCGCCAGGACGCCGCAGCCGATCAGGACGCCGGTCAGGACACGGGTCAGGACAGGTAGTCGCGGCCGACCCGGTGCTCCGACTTCAGCGCCCGGAGCATCATGTCGGCGACGACGCCCTCGATCTTGCCGCCGACGAGCGGGATGCCGACCTTGATCGTCAGGTCGACGGTCTCGGTCGTGACGCCTCCCGACTCGACGAGCGTGATGGTGCCGGCCATCTCGCCCGGCTTGCCCGGGATCGCAACGGTGAGCAGGGCGTGCTCGGCGGTCGACCACTCCTCGTCCTGCACGATCTGGATCTGGTCGCCGACGAACTTGGCCGCGAACGACGGCAGACCCCTGGCCGCCTGCACCTGGTCGATGCGCACGTGCTTGCCCTCGCCCGAGGGCTCGATGGAGACGTCGTGGCGCAGCACGCCCTGGGCGTCGCAGACCCGCTCACGGAACGCCCGGTCGGCGAGCATCGCGGCCACGTCGGCCAGCGGGGCGTCGTAGGTCAGATCGTGGGTCAGTCGTTTGCTCATGGCCGACATCATGGTGCATACCGCTCGGTAGCCACCCGTGTTGTGTGCTCGTCGTCACGCGTCCTAGGGTCGGCTTGTGCCCACCACGCTCGAGGACGACAAGGCCGAACTGATCGCCAAGGCGACCGACGTCGCCCACGGGAGCAAGGGCACCGGTGGCCCACCCCACGAGGTCGTGGGATCGCTGTTGCGGGCCTACTACCGGCACGTCGCGCCCGAGGACGTCTCCGAGCGCAGCGCGACCGACCTGTACGGCGCGTTGGCGAGCCACTACAAGCTCGCCGAGAGCCGGCCGCAGGGCCGGGCCGTCGTGCGGGTCAGCACACCCGGTCTCTCCGACGCCGGCTGGTCGGCCGGCGGTCACTCGGTCGTCGAGATCATCACCGACGACATGCCGTTCCTCGTCGACTCCGTGACCATGGAGCTCGGCCGTCTCCAGCGCAACGTGCATGCCGTGATCCACCCGCAGTTCCAGGTGCTGCGCGACATCACCGGCACGCTCGAGGGCCTGCGGGCGGTCGAGGAGGGTGAGGTGGCCCCCGACGACCAGGCGCTGGCCGAGTCGTGGATGCACATCGAGATCGACCGGATCACCGACGACGAGGACGCCGCCGAGATCGAGGAGTCGCTGCGCAAGGTCCTCCAGGACGTCCGCGAGACGGTCGAGGACTGGGAGAAGATGCAGGCCCAGATCAAGGCCATCGTCGACGAGCTGACCGAGACCCCGCCGCCGCTGTCCGCCGACGAGATCCGCCAGGGCCGTGAACTGCTGCAGTGGCTGGCGGCCGACCACTTCACCTTTTTGGGCTACCGCGAGTACCGGCTCGAGGACGACGGCGACGACGTGTCGCTGCGCGCCGTCCCCGGCACCGGGCTCGGCATCCTGCGCGCCGACCAGGACATGTCGACGTCGTTCGGCAAGCTGCCCGCACTGGTCAAGGCGAAGGCCCGCGAGAAGACCCTGCTCGTGCTCGCCAAGGCCAACTCCCGGGCCACCGTGCACCGGCCGGCCTACCTCGACTACGTCGGCATCAAGAAGTTCGACGCCAACGGCGAGGTCGTGGGCGAGCGCCGCTTCCTCGGGCTCTTCTCCAGCGGTGCCTACACCGAGTCGCTCACGCGCATCCCCCTGCTCCGTGAGAAGGCCGCCGACGTGCAGCGGATTGCCGGCTTCGACGCGCGCAGCCACGCCGGCAAGGCGCTGATGGACACCCTCGAGAACTACCCGCGCGACGAGCTGTTCCACACCCCGGTCGACGAGCTCGCACCGATCGCCGAGAACGTCATGTACGCCGGCGAGCGCCGCCAGCTGCGGGCGTTCGTCCGCCGTGACACCTACGGTCGCTACGTCTCCGTGCTGGTCTACCTGCCCCGCGACCGCTACAACACCGGGGTGCGCGAGCGCTTCGCCGAGATCCTCAAGGAGCGCCTCGGGGGCGACTCGGTGGAGTTCACCGCCCGCGTCAACGAGTCCTCCACGGCGCGCGTGCACTTCGTCGTACACCCCCCCAAGGGCGGCGAGATCGTCGACATCGACACCGGCGACATCGAGCGCCGGCTGGCCGCGGCCTCGCGGTCCTGGCGCGACGACTTCACCGCCGCCGTCATCGGGGAGTACGGCGACGAGCGGGGCTCGCGCCTGGGCCGCTCCTACCTGGAGTCGTTCCCCGAGGCCTACAAGGAGGACTTCAGCCCGGCCACCGCCTCCGCGGACCTCGGTCGGCTGGAGGCCATCGACGGCGACGTGGGGCTGGACCTCGCGCTGTACGCCCATGTCGACGCCGGCCGCGGAGAGGCTCGCCTGAAGGTCTTCCGCATCGGACCGCCGCTCTCGCTCTCACAGGTGCTGCCGATGCTGTCGTCGATGGGTGTCGAGGTGGTCGACGAGCGGCCCTACGAGCTCTCCGCGCTGCCCCGCGAGACCTACCTCTACGAGTTCGGGCTGCGCTACGGCCGCGAGCTGCCCGAGGCCGCCCGCAGGCTGTTCGTCGACGCGCTGCGTGCGGTCTGGGACGGCTACAACGAGATCGACGGCTTCAACTCACTGGTGCTCGGCGCCGGCCTGACGTGGCGCCAGGCCACGGTGCTGCGCGCCTACGCGAAGTACATGCGGCAGGGCAACTCGCCCTTCGCGCTCGACTACATCGAGGGTGCGCTGCGCGGCAACGTCGACATCACCCGGCTGCTCGTGCAGCTCTTCGAGGCCCGCTTCGCCCCCGGCAAGGACCACCTGCCCGCCGACGCCGAGGCCCGGGTCGCCCTCGTCGACGCGGTGCAGCACAAGCTGGGCAAGGCCCTCGACGACGTCGTCAGCCTCGACCACGACCGCATCCTGCGCTCCTACCTGACCCACATCAACGCGACGCTGCGCACCAACTACTTCCAGCCCGCCACCGGCGGCGGCGTGCACGACTACATCTCGTTCAAGATGGAGCCGTCCGCGATCCCCGACCTGCCCGAGCCGCGGCCGAAGTACGAGATCTTCGTCTACAGCCCGCGGGTGGAGGGTGTGCACCTGCGCTTCGGCGCGGTGGCGCGTGGCGGCCTGCGCTGGTCCGACCGACGCGACGACTTCCGCACCGAGGTGCTCGGCCTGGTCAAGGCACAGATGGTGAAGAACACCGTGATCGTGCCGGTCGGCGCCAAGGGCGGCTTCTTCGCCAAGCAGCTGCCCGACTCCTCCGACCGCGACGCGTGGCTGGCCGAGGGCGTGGCCTGCTACAAGACGTTCATCTGCGGCCTGCTCGACGTCACCGACAACCTCGTCGACGGCGAGACGGTCCCGGCTCCCGGCGTCGTACGCCATGACGGCGACGACTCCTACCTCGTCGTCGCCGCTGACAAGGGCACCGCGACGTTCTCCGACATCGCCAACGGGGTGGCCAAGGACTACGGCTTCTGGCTGGGTGACGCCTTCGCCTCGGGCGGCTCGGTGGGCTACGACCACAAGGCCATGGGCATCACTGCCCGCGGGGCATGGGTCTCGGTGCAACGGCACTTCCGCGAGCGCGGCATCGACTGCCAGACCGAGGAGTTCACCGCCGTCGGCATCGGCGACATGTCGGGCGACGTCTTCGGCAACGGCATGCTCTGCTCGGAGACCACCCGGCTGGTGGCGGCGTTCGACCACCGCGACATCTTCCTCGACCCCGAGCCCGACGCCGCGTCGTCGTACGCCGAGCGCAAACGCCTCTTCGACCTGCCCCGGTCCAGCTGGCAGGACTACGACAAGGACCTGATCTCCGCGGGAGGCGGCGTCTTCAGCCGCAGCCTGAAGTCCATCCCGCTCAACGACGGCGTGCGCGGCGCCCTCGGCATCTCCGAGGACGTCGCGAGCCTGACGCCCGCAGAGCTGATGAAGGCGATCCTGATGGCGCCGGTCGACCTCCTCTGGAACGGCGGCATCGGCACCTACGTCAAGGCGTCCGAGGAGACCCACGCCGAGGCCGGCGACAAGGCCAACGACTCGATCCGCGTCGACGGTGGCCAGCTGCGGGCCAAGTGCGTCGGTGAGGGAGGCAACCTGGGCTTCACCCAGCTCGGCCGCATCGAGTACGCCCGGTCCTCGCGACGCGGCGAGGGCGGCCGGATGAACACCGACTTCATCGACAACTCCGCCGGCGTCGACACCTCCGACCACGAGGTGAACATCAAGATCCTGCTCGACAAGGTCGTCGCCGACGGTGACCTGACGGGCAAGCAGCGCAACACCCTGCTGGCCGAGATGACCGACGAGGTCGCCGAGCTGGTGCTGCGCGACAACTACGAGCAGAACCTGGCGCTGGCCAACGCCGCCGCCAACGCACCCGGCCTGCTGCACGTGCACGAGGACTGGATGAAGGCGCTCGAGAGGCGCGGGGTCCTCAACCGTGAGCTCGAGGGCCTGCCGACGACCCGGCAGGTGCGCCGCCGCCTCGACCGCGGCGACGCGCTGTCGATGCCGGAGCTGTCGGTGCTGCTGGCCTGGACCAAGATCGTGCTGGCCGAGGACCTGCTGGCCTCCGACCTGCCCGACGACCCCTTCCTGCGCGCCGACCTCTTCGCCTACTTCCCGTCGAAGATGCGCCAGGGCTACCGCGCCCAGATGCTCGACCACCCGCTGCGCCGCGAGATCGTCGTGACCCAGGTCGTCAACGACCTGGTCAACGGCGCCGGCATGACCTACTGGCCACGGCTGGCCGGGGAGACCGGCGCGAGCGCGGCGGACCTGACCCGTGCCAACTTCGTGGCCCGCGAGATCTTCGGGTCGCTCCAGCTCCGCGACGACCTCAGGTCCTACGACAACGTGCTGCCCGCGACGTTGCAGACACGGATGCGCATCGAGATGCGCACCCTCGTCGAGCGCGCCTCGCGGTGGTTGGTCAACAACCGGCGTCCGCCGCTCGACAGCGAGTCGACCGTCACCGCCTTCGAGGTGAAGGTGCAGAAGGTGATGACCGAGCTGCCCGACCTGATGAGCGGCCGCGAGCTCGGTGCGTTCGTCGAGCGTCGTGACTCGCTGCTGGCCGAGGGCGTGCCCGAGGACCTCGCCACCCGGGTCGCCGTGCTGCCGCCGTCGTACGCGCTGCTCAACGTCGTCGAGACCGCGGAGCGCGAGGGCGTCGACCCCGCCGAGGTGGCTCGGGTGCACTTCGCGCTCGGCGAGCGACTCGGACTCCCGGCGCTCGTGGGGCGCATCATCAACCTCCCGCGTGACGACCGCTGGTCCACGATGGCGCGGGCCGCGCTGCGCGACGACCTCTACGCCGTGCACGCGCAGCTGACCGCCCAGGTGCTCGAGGCGACGACCGACGCGGAGTCCGCGCCGGCGCGGGTCGCCTCGTGGGAGGACGCAGACCCCGACCAGGTGGCGCGGTCCGCCGCGACGCTCGAGGAGATCTGCTCCGACGACAACCCCGACCTCGCGCGGATGTCCGTGGGCCTGCGCGTCGTGCGAGCCCTCCTCGCCACCGGGTGACGCGGCGCTAGCCTCGGACGCATGGGAGCGATCGAGGTCGTCGACCTCGCGAAGGCCTACGGGGAGCTACGAGCAGTCGACGGGGTGAGCTTCGAGGTCGCCGAGGGAGAGTTCTTCGGCATCCTCGGACCCAACGGTGCGGGGAAGACCACCACCCTGGAGATGATCGAGGGCCTCCGTAGGCCCGACGCGGGGACCGTCACCGTGCTGGGGGAGAAGCCCTGGCCGCGCAATCCGCGGCTGCTGCCGCGGATGGGTGTGCAGCTGCAGGCGTCGTCGTTCTTCGAGCGGCTCACGGCCCGCGAGCAGATCCACACCTTCGCCGCGTTGTACGGCGTCGCGGCGGCCCGCGGCGACGAGTGGCTCGAACGCGTGGGACTGGCCGACAAGGTCGACTCCCGGGTCGAGGACCTCTCGGGTGGCCAGATGCAGCGGCTGTCGATCGCGTGTGCGTTGGTGCCCGATCCCGACGTGGTGTTCCTCGACGAGCCGACGGCGGCGCTCGACCCGCAGGCGCGGCGCAACCTCTGGGACCTGCTCGCCGGGCTCAACGACTCCGGGCGCACCGTCGTGCTCACCACGCACTACATGGACGAGGCGGAGGTGCTCTGCGACCGGGTCGCGATCATGGACCACGGCAAGGTGCTGAGGCTCGACACCCCGCGCCAGCTGATCCGGTCGCTGGACGCGCCCACAAGGATCACCGTGGCCGCCGGCCAGCTCGACCAGCGGGAGGCCGAGTCGATGCCCGGCATCGAGAGGGTGCACACCGACACCGACGGGCTGG
Source organism: uncultured Actinomycetota bacterium (assembly GCA_963781515.1). Taxonomy (GTDB): domain Bacteria; phylum Actinomycetota; class Actinomycetes; order Propionibacteriales; family Nocardioidaceae; genus Nocardioides. Next base: position 737,056 of record CAWAGL010000008.1, on the reverse strand, counting down.
TGCTCACCACCCGCGAGCCGGCGGTCGTGCTCACCAGGCTCGCCGAGGGGGGTCACCTCGACGGGATCGCCGTGGCCTCCGGCACGCTCGAGGACGTCTTCCTCGACGTCACGGGGCGGGAGTACCGGGCATGAACGCGTTCCTGGCCCTGTCGAGGGCGATCATCAAGGGCTTCCTGCGCGACCGCACGTCGGTGTTCTTCGCCGTGATCTTCCCGCTGATGTTCCTGGTGCTCTTCGGTGGCATCTTCAGCGACCAGGGCCAGTCGCAGGTGCAGCTCGTCGAGGTGGGGACGGTCGGCCTGATCGACGACCTGCCCCAGGAGGCCAGGGCGGCCTTCGAGGACACCTTCGCGATCGAGCGGACCGACGACCTGGAGGCGGCGATCGCGAAGGTGCGCAAGGGCGACGCCGACGTGGCCGTGCAGATGGAGGGCGACACCCTCGTCGCGCACTACACCCAGACCGACCAGGTGAAGGCCGGGATCACCCAGGGCACGCTCAGGTCGTTCGTCGACAGCAGCAACATCGCCGTCTCGGGTCAGCCGCCGACCTACGGCTTCGAGTCGCAGGCGGTCGAGGACGACTCGCTGCGCACGATCCAGTTCGTCACGCCCGGCCTGCTCGGCTGGGCGATCGCGATGAGTGCGTCGTTCGGTGCGGCCGCGACCCTCAACGGCTGGCGCAACTCCAAGCTGCTGCGCAGGTTGCAGCTCTCGCCGGTCCCCACGACGACCGTGGTGGCGGCCAGGGTGGTGGTCACGATCGCGATCGCGTTGATGCAGATGGCGATCTTCCTCGGCCTCGGGACGGCCGCCTTCGGGCTGAAGCTCACCGGGGCCTGGCCGGCCGCCATCCCGCTGCTGATCGTCGGCACGCTGTGCTTCATGGCGATCGGCCTGCTCGCCGGAGCCGTGGCGAAGTCGACCGAGGGAGCGGTCAACATGGCCAACTTCATCGTGCTGCCGATGTCGTTCCTCAGCGGGTCCTTCTTCCCGCTGGACGGCTCCCCGCAGTGGCTGCAGATCGTGTCCAAGTGCCTGCCGCTGCGTTGGCTCAACGACGGCATGCTCGACGTGATGGTGCGCGGTGAGTCGGCCACGGCCATCGGCCTGCCCCTCCTCGTGCTCGCGGGCTTCGCGGTCGTCGTGACCCTGCTGGCCGCCCGGCTCTTCCGCTGGGAGACGACCTGACGTGGTTGCCGGCAGCCGCGACCCTCGTCGGTCACGACCGCCGGCACCGAGCGGGTCAGTGCATCTCGATCGGGTCCTCCGGCGCCGCTGCCGGCAGCGCCCGCGAGGCGGCGCACGCCACCAGCATCAGCACGGCGACCAGGCCGAGGGTCACCTGGAAGGCAGGCGCGAAGATCTCGGCCGGCAGCCGCGACGGGGAGCGCTCGGCGATCTCGAAGAACACCGACCCCAGGACGGCGACGCCGATCGCGTTGGCGAGCTGACCGGTGGTGTTGAAGAGGCCCGAGGCCGAGCCGGCGTGCTCGACCGGGACGTCGGCCACGGTGAACATGCCGATCGGCGCGACCATCAGGCCGAAGCCGGCACCGGTGACGACGAAGCCCGGGATGAAGATCCAGAACGTCGTGTCCGGGGTGGCGAGCTGCGCCGTGGCGGCCAGCCCGACGGCGCCCGCTGCGAGCACCAGCGCCCCGATCTGGAGCACCTTGCGGCCGATCCTCGGCGCCAGGACGACCACGCCGTACCCGGCCATGGCGGCGGTGGTGACCGCGAACGGGATGCCGGTCAGGCCGGCCTTCAGCACCGACCAGCCGAGACCGGCCTGCAGGTAGATCGTCTGGGCCAGGAAGTAGGCGCCCATCGACACGAACAGCAGCAGCAGCACCGACGAGCCACCCGCGAAGGACCGCTCCCGGTAGAGGCTCAGCGCGACCAGCGGCTCGCGACCGGCCGCCTCCGCGCGACGCTGGCTGATGACGAACCGGGCCAGCAGCAGGCCGCCGACGACGACCAGGGCGAACACCCAGGCGGGCCAGCCCTGCTCACGGCCCATGGTCAGCGGGTAGAGCACGGCCAGCAGTCCGCCGGCCAGCGTCAGGACACCCAGCGGGTCGAGGTTGGGCCGGGCCGACGAGCGCGACTCGGGGACGAACCGCAGCGCGGCGTACAGGGCGAGGAAGCCGACCGGGACGTTGACCAGGAAGATCGCGCGCCAGCCGGTGCCGGCGATGTCGGCCTCGGTGAGCACGGCGCCCAGCACCGGTCCCGCGACGGTGGCGAGGCCGGCCAGCCCGGTGAAGGCCCCCATCGCCTTCGCTCGTTCGTGGGGCGCGTACATCACCTGGATGTTGGACATCACCTGCGGGATCATCGCGGCCGCGGCGAGGCCCTGCAGGGCGCGGAACAGGACGAGCGTCCCGGGGTCGGGCGCGAGGCCGCACGCGGCCGACATCACGATGAAACCGACCAGGCCGCCGACGAACAGGCGCCTGCGGCCGAACGCGTCACCGAGCCGTGAGCCGGTGATGAGGGCCACCGCGAAGGCGAGCGGGTAGGCCGCCACCATCCACTGCAGCTGCGAGCCGGTGGCGCCGAGGTCGGTCTCGATGCTGGGCAGCGCGACGTTGACGATCGTGGTGTCGACCAGCTCCATCGTGGAGGCGAGCAACAGGCTGATCAGCGCCGCGGTGCGTGCCCTTCCGGTGATGGGGACGTCGGCTGCGACGGCTGGCCCGCCAGGGTCTGCTCCGGGCTGGGGGGTGTCGACGACGGTGCTCATGTGGGCTCCTCGAGTGGTGGCTTCCGGTGACTCCCACGCTAGGGATCCATCCGGCCACTTCCTGACCGCAATCTCTGGCACTCTCGAGCCATGGCCAACACCAGCTCCCGCACCCTGCGCCTGCTGTCGCTGCTCCAGACGCATCGCTTCTGGGCCGGCGCCGAGCTCGCCGGGCGACTCGAGGTCTCCGAGCGCACCCTGCGCCGCGACATCGAGAGACTGCGCGACCTCGGCTATCCCGTGCTCTCCCACCGCGGGGTCGAGGGTGGCTACCAGCTCGGTCCGGGCGGCTCCATGCCACCGCTGGTCGTCGACGAGGACGAGGCGATCGCGATGGTCGTCGCCCTCGGCGGGACGGCGAGCGGCCTGAGCGGTTCGCTGGCCGAGGCGTCCCTCTCGGCACTGAGCAAGGTGGTGCAGGTGCTGCCGACCCGGCTCCGCCGCCGGGCGGAGGCGCTGCGCGCCGCCACCGTCGACTCGCCGTTCTCGCAGGCCCCCGAGGTCGAGGCCGGCGTGCTGAGCGCCGTCGCCCAGGCCGTGCGCGACCAGGAGCGGCTCCGGTTCGGCTACACCGCCAAGGGAGGCAGCGCTCCCGGCGAGGAGCTGCGCCGGCACGTCGAGCCGCACCGGCTGGTGACCGTGGGCCGCACGTGGTACCTGCTCGGCTACGACCTCGACCGTCAGGACTGGCGGTCGTTCCGGCTGGACCGGCTGCGCGACCCCGAGGGCACCCGGGCCATCTTCCGGCCGCGCGACATCCCGGGCGGCGACGCGGCGGCGTACGTCAGGAAGGGGCTCTCGCGGGGCGAGACCCTGCACCTGGTCATCACCGTCGAGGCGACCGAGGCGCACGTCAGCGCGCGGATCGGGCCGTGGGCCACGATCGTGGCGGCCGACGACAGGTCCTGCCGGCTGGAGATCGAGGCCAACGACGTCCGCTGGGCCGCGTTCGGGGTGGCCATGCTCGAGGCGCCGGTGACGATCGAGTCCGCGCCGGACGACCTCGTCGAGACGCTCGACGCGTGGTCGGCCCGGCTCGCCGCGGCCGCCGCCAGCGCGCCGGGCTGAGGCTCGGCGAGACGTCAGGAGTTCTTCTCGGCGCGACGGGTCAGCAGCGCGCGTTCGCGGGCGTTGTGGGTCAGGTCGGCCGCCTCGTGGAACGCCGCCGCGGCCTCGGCCCGGCGACCGGCGCGCTCGAGCAGGTCGCCGCGGACGCTCGGCAGCAGGTGGGAGCCGGCCAGCACCGCGGGACCGCCGCCGGCGGTCTGGGCGTCCAGCACGGCCAGCCCGGCGGCGGGGCCGAAGGCCCGGCCGTGCGCGACGGCCCGGTTGACCTCGACGACCGGGCCGGGCGCGGCGGCGGCGAGCGCGTCGTACCAGCCGGCGATCTGGCGCCAGTCGGTGTCGGCCGCGGACCCGGCGCGGGCGTGGCAGGCGGCGATGTGCGCCTGCACGGTGAAGACACCGACCGGTCTGCCCGTGCTCTGGCTGACGGCCGCGGAGCGCTCGAGCGCGGCCAGGCCGCGCCGGATGAGCAGGTGGTCCCAGCGCGCGCGGTCCTGGTCGTCGAGGAGCACCGGCGACCCGTCGCTCGCCGTGCGGGCGTGGGTGCGCGAGCCCTGGAGCTCGAGCAGCGCCTGGAGCCCGTGCGTGTCCGGCTCCGACGGCTCGAGCGCGGCCAGCATCCTGGCCAGCCGGATGCCCTCGTGGCACAGGTCGGGGCGCAGCCACTCGTCGCCGGCGGTCGCGGTGTAGCCCTCGTTGAAGATCAGGTAGACCACCGCCATCACGTCGTCGAGGCGTCGGGTGCGCTCGGCGCCGGTGGGCAGCTCGAACGACGCGCCGGAGCCGGCCAGCGTCCTCTTGGCGCGCGAGATGCGCTGGGCGACGGCCGTCTCCTGGGCCAGGAAGGCGCGCGCGATCTCGGCGGTGCTCAACCCGCCGACCAGCCGCAGCGTCAACGCCGCCCTGCTGTCGGGGGAGAGCACGGGGTGGCAGGTCACGAAGACCAGCCGCAGCACGTCGTCCTCGATGTGGTCGACGGCGGCGTCGAGATCGGGCACGGTCGCCTCCTCGAGCTCGTGGCCCAGCAGAGCGGTCTTGGTGCGCAGGGTCGCGTTGCGGCGGAACTGGTCGATGCCGCGGCGCTTGGCGACCGCCATCAGCCAGCCGCCCGGGTTGGCCGGCACGCCCTCGTCCGGCCACTGCTCCAGGGCCGCCACGAGGGCGTCCTGGGCGAGGTCCTCGGCCAGCGAGACGTCGCGGGTCATCCGCACCAGCGCCGCGACGAGCCGGATCGACTCGCGCCGCCACACGGCGGTGACGGCGCGAGTCGCCCGGTCCGCGTCGGACCCGGTGACGGCGTCAACCATCAGTCACGCGGTGGTACGCCGTCGTCGGGCCCGGCGATCCGGCGCACGTGCACGGAGCCCTCCCACGCGGGCCAGTGGACCTGGTGCAGGGACGCCATCAGCCGGCCCTGCTCGCGGGCCTCGTCATCGTCGCGCACGTCGATGATCGCGTAGCCACCGACGACCTCCTTGGCCTCGGCGAACGGGCCGTCGGTGGTCGTGATCTGCCCGCCCCGGACGACGAACTCGGTGCTCGCACCGGTGGACCAGAGGCCACCGACGTCGACGAGCACGCCGTTGGCGATCCCCTCGGACATCGCGGCGTCCATCGCCTGCACGAGCGCCGGCGGCGGGGTGCCGACGTCCTCACGCATGTTCACGAAAACCATGTAGCGCATCGCGGCTACCTCCCTGTGGTGGGTGCTGTCGCGGGTACGTCGTACGGCCGGGGCCTGCTTCGACACCGACCGCCCGGGAATCTCAGCTGGCCTTCTTCTTGGCCGGCGCCCGCTTGGCCGCCTTCTTGGCCACCTTCTTGTCGGCGGTCTTCTTCGCCGGGGCCTTCTTGGCGGCCGCCTTCTTCGCCGGGGCCTTCTCGGCGGTGGAGTCGTCGTCCTCGCCGCGTGCCGTCTTGGCGGCCGCGACCGACTTCTGGAGGGCGGCGAGCAGATCGACGACCTCGCCCGACGACTTGGTGGACGTGGCCGTCTTCTTGACCTCGCCACCCTCGATCTTGGCCGTCACCAGCGCCTCGACGGCGCCGGCGTAGTCGTCCTCGAACTCGGTCGCGTCGAAGTCGCCGGCCAGGGTCTCGACGAGCATGTGGGCCATCTTGACCTCGGCGTCCTTGACCTCGCCGACATCGACGGAGAAGTCGGGCTGGCGGACCTCGTCGGGCCACATCATCGTCTGCAGCACGATCACGTCGTCGCGCACGCGCAGCACGGCGATCGAGGTGCGCTGCCGCAGCGCCACGGTGACGACGGCCATCCGGTCGGCGTCGACCAGGGCCTGGCGCAGCAGGGCGTAGGGCTTGGCGCCGGTCGCCTCGGGCTCGAGGTAGTAGCTCTTCTCGAACAGCATCGGGTCGATCTGCTTGGACGGCACGAACTTCTCGACCGCGATCTCGCGAGACGACGCCGACGGCAGCTCGGCCAGGTCGTCGTCGCTGAGGATGACCATCTCGCCGTCCTCGGTCTCGTAGCCCTTCGCGATGTCGGCGTAGGCCACCTCCTCGCCGTCGATGGCGCAGACCCGCTGGTACTTGATGCGGCCGCCGTCCTTGGCGTGGACCTGCCGGAACGAGACGTCATGGGACTCGGTGGCGGCGTACAGCTTCACCGGCACCGACACCAGGCCGAAGGAGACACTGCCCTTCCAGATCGCGCGCATGCTCATACCTCCAGTCGATCGTGTCCGGTCAGTATCGCCGCAAGAGCGCGGCGTCCGCTATCAGTAGCGCTCGACCACGTCTGACCGCGCCGGTGGATCGTAGGGCTCGGGCCAGAAGTCGTCGACCGCCGCGACCAGCCCGTCCTCGTCGAACGTGAAGAAGCTGATGCCGGTCATGGTCTCGGAGCCGATGGTGAAGTCGAGCCAGCTCGCCCCACCGCGCTCGTCGGCCACGACGCGGCGCACCGAGAGGTGCCAGTCGCCGGGGTAGTCGACGTTGAACCGCACGAAGTCGTCACGGCCGATCACCCGCTCGCGCGTCTGCGACATGTCGTAGACGACGTCGGGGGAGAGGACGGCCGCGAAGCCCACCCAGTCGCGCTCCTCGGCGCACCGCCAGTAGCGCCGGATCGTCTGCTCGTGCTCGCCCATGGCGGGAGCCTTGCAGACCGGGCCGACATCCGCGTGGACCCGGACGGCTCGTTCGGCATGATGACCCCATGTCGCAGATGCGTCCCATGCTCGCCACCAAGGCCGACCACGTGCCCCCCGGCGACTCCTGGCTGCACGAGGTCAAGTGGGACGGCGTGCGCATCCTGCTCGACACCACCTCCGGCGGATCACGCATGTACAGCCGCAACGGCAACGACGTGACGCCCGCCTGGCCCGAGCTCAGCCGGTCGCCTCTCGGCGAGCGCGACCTGCTGCTCGACGGTGAGGTGATCGCCCTCAACGACCGCGGCCTGCCCGACTTCCGGGTGCTCCAGCACCGGATGCACCTGCGCAACCCCCAGGAGGTCGCCCGCCTCGTCACGACGGTGCCCGCGACCTACATGGCCTTCGACCTGCTGCGCCTCGACGGGCGCGACCTGACCCGTGAGCCGCTGCACGAGCGCCGCGACCTGCTCGCCGGCCTCGACCTCGCCGAGACGCGCTGGCAGGTCCCCGCGTCGTACGACGACGGCGCGATGCTGCTCGACGCGACCCGCCAGCAGGGACTCGAGGGCGTGGTCAGCAAGCGCCGTGACTCGTGCTACGAGTTCGACACGCGCAGCCCGCACTGGCGCAAGCTGGCGCACCGGCACCGGGGCTCGTTCGTGGTCGGTGGCTGGCGCCCGCAGGTCGGCACGACGGGCCGGCTGGCGGCGCTGCTGGTGGGGGAGCCGACGGCCGACGGCCTGATGTACCGCGGCCGCGTCGGCAGCGGCATCGCCGGCGCGACCGGGAGGAGGCTCGCCGAGCTGCTGGCGCCACTGACCCGTGCCGACAGCCCGTTCGACGACGAGGTGCCTCGCGTCGACGCGACCGGCACGACCTGGGTCGACCCGGTCGTCGTGGTCGACATCGACACCCACGGGCTCGGCTACGAGCGGCTCCGCCAGCCGTCGTACCAGGGGATCCGCGCCGACGTGACGCCCGACGACCTGCGAGGTGGCCAGTGACCGAGCTCCAGGTCGAGGTGGAGGGCAGGACCCTCAAGATCAGCAACCTCCAGAAGGTGCTCTACCCGCGCACCGGCACCACCAAGGGCGAGGTGCTCAACTACTACGCCCAGATCGCAGGCGTGCTCCTGCCGCACGTGCGCGACCGCTGCGTGACCCGGATCCGGTGGCCCCACGGGGTGGCCGACAAGAGCTTCTTCGAGAAGAACGCACCGGCCGGCACACCCAGCTGGGTCCGCACGGCCACGGTGCCCACGACCGGCTCGCGCGCCAAGGACAAGACGTCGGACACCCTCGTCTTCCCGATCATCGACGACCTCGCGACGCTGACCTGGCTGGTCAACCTGGCCGCGCTCGAGCTGCACGTGCACCAGTGGACCGTCACCAGGGCAGGCAACCCGCGCAAGCCGGACCGGCTGGTCATCGACCTCGACCCCGGTGAGCCGGCCAGCCTGCACGAGTGCGCACAGGTGGCACTGCTGGTGCGCGACAAGCTCGCCGAACGAGACCTCGAGGCGCGTCCGGTCACCAGTGGCAGCAAGGGCCTCCACCTGTACGCCGCGGTGCCCCGCAGCCGCGACAGCGACGGCACGACCGCGCTGGCCAAGGAGGTGGCCGAGGAACTGCAGGCCGAGCACCCGAAGCTGGTGACGGCGACGATGACCAAGGCGCGGCGCGGCGGGAAGGTGTTCCTCGACTGGTCGCAGAACGCCGGCAGCAAGACCACGGTGTCCCCCTACTCCCTGCGCGGGCGGGAGACGCCCACCGTCGCGACACCGCTGACCTGGTCCGAGGTCGAGGCGGGCGCAGAGGACCCCCTGGGGCTGGAGCAGTTCCGGTTCGAGCAGGTGCTGGAACGGGTGGCCGACCTCGGCGACCTGTTCGCCTGACCGCCCACGTCGGAGGCACGAGTGCACCGGGGGGCAGGTGTGGCGATACGGTCCCGCATATGCTGCAACCCATGGGCCATCAGGTGGTCCTCGTCGAAGACGAGGAAGACATCGCCTTCCCGCTCGTCCGAACCCTCCAGCGCGAGGGTCACGACGTCACCTGGCTCGACTCCGGCGCCCGCGTCCTGCAGCACGTCATGGACAACGACGTCGACCTCGTCATCCTCGACCTGGGCCTGCCCGACATGGACGGCCTCGACGTCTGCCGCCAGCTGCGCACGCAGGGCTTCGAGGGCGGCATCATGATCGTCACCGCCCGCGCCGGCGAGCTCGACCGCGTCGTCGGACTCGACTACGGCGCCGACGACTACCTCTCCAAGCCCTTCGGGCTGGCCGAGCTCCAGGCCAGGGTGCGCGCCCTGCTGCGCAGGACCCTGCCCTCGGGGCTGCCGCGCGTCCCGCAGCCGACGCTCCGGACCACCGGTGTGAGCGTCGACGAGGGGGCCAGGCGGGTGCGGCTGGACGATCGTGAGATCGCCCTGACGACCAAGGAGTTCGACGTGCTCGCCGTGCTGGCCCGGCAACGCGACAAGGTCGTCTCGCGCGAGAAGCTGATGAGCGACGTCTGGGACGAGAACTGGTACGGCTCCACGAAGACCCTCGACGTCACCATCGGGCGGCTGCGGCAGAAGCTCGAGGAGGCCGGGGCGACCGATCGGGTGATCGCGGTCCGGGGCGTGGGATTCCGGCTGGAGAGCAGCGCAGACGATGCGTGAGCGGCTGACCATCGCCTTCGTCGCGCTCGCTGTCGTCGTCCTCCTCATCGCCGGGCTCGTGCGAGCCTTCACCCTGCGCGACATGATCGAGGAGCGCGAGTCCGCCTCTCTCGAGCGGATGTCGCAGCTGATCGCCGTGGCGGTCGCGAGTGCCGATCGGGACGGCGACCCGGTCACCTCGGAGTTCCTCCAGCCGATGACCGACCAGCAGACCTCGGTCACGGTCGAGCGTGAGGGTCTCCCGCCGGTGACGGCCAAAGGTGCGGGCTACGACCCGGCGGAGGCGGCCACCGACACGGTCGGCCGCGAGACGCTGGGCCAGACGACCGTGACGGTCCGGCAGTCCGGCACCGTCATCTCGGACATCCTCGGGCGCAACGTGGGAGCGCTGGCGGCCCTGTTGCTCATGCTCCTCCTCTTCGCCGGAGCGGTCGGCTTCATGCTCGCGGGGTACCTCTCGCGTCCGTTCGTCGCGCTCGCCGAGAGCGCCGAGGCGCTCGGTCGGGGACGCTTCGATCTCGAGCTCCCGAAGTCGTCGATCCCCGAGGCCGCCGCCATCGCCACCTCGCTGATGGCCAGCTCGGTACGCCTCGAGGACTCGATCAAGCGGGATCGTGCCTTCTTCCACCACGCGTCGCACGTGCTGCGCACGCCGCTCACCGGCATGCGGCTCGAGCTGGAGGAGCTGTCGATGCGCACCGACCTGAACGACGACGTACGCCGGACGGCCTCGCGCTGCGTGGGGGAGGTGCAACGCCTCGACGGAGTCGTCGACGACCTGCTGGAGTTCGCCCGGGGCCGCAGCCTCGTCGCCGGGGCCGAGATCAGCCTGGCCACCCTCGGCTCGCGCATCGCCCAGCACTGGCGCGACCGGCTGTCCGAGAACATCGAGGTCCGCGCCTACGTCGACGGCGGCGGCGACGCGCGGCTGACGCCCGGCCCGGTCGAGCAGCTGCTCGACCACGTCCTGGCCGACGTCACGTCGACGGCAGCCGGCCCGGTGAGCCTGCGCTTCGCCGGCCAACCCGAGCACGTGCGGATCCGGATCGAGGGCGGTCGGCCCCGCGGCGCCGCCAAGCCCCAGGAGCGTGCCGGCGCCGACTCCGCCAAGGCCATGGTCGAGGCGCTGGGCGGGCGGCTGTCGGGCGAGGTCCTCAGTGAGGCCGGGCTCGAGATCCTGCTTCCGCGACGCTGATTCTGTTACCCAACGGTGGACGAGGCGTGGTTCCCACGTTGCTTGGCGCGGCCTACCTTTGGAAGGTCAGCATGAGCACGCGCAAGCAAGCCACGGAGCACGCCTGTGAGCATCGAGATCAGCCTCAACCGGCGTCGCCGCGTCAGCCGCACCCGGCGCATCGCGGTCAACGTGCTCTGCCTCGTCGTGATGCTCGTCGCGCTCGGGTTCATCCTGCCGGCAGCGTTCGGCTTCTCCCGCTACGTCATCACGGGCAGCTCGATGGCCGGCACCTACGACCGCGGCTCCGTCGTGTTCGAGCAGACCGTCCCGGTGTCCGAGCTGGAGGTGGGCGACACCATCTCCTACGTCCCGCCGGCCGAGTCGGGTGTCTCCACCCTGGTCACCCACCGCATCGTGAGCATCAACGGTGACGAGTTCCGCACCAAGGGCGATGCCAATGCCACGCCCGACCCGTGGACCTTCAAGCTCAACACGGCCACGCAGCCGCGGGTCGTCGCCTCCATCCCGTACGTCGGCTACGCGTTCATCGCGCTGACCGACCGGGCCACCCGCATCGTCGTGATCGGCGTGCCGGCCCTGATCATCGCGTTGATGAGCATCAGCGAGATGTTCGGCGCCGACCGCCGCCGCAGCCGCCGGATCCGCCGACCCAAGAGCGTCGTCAGCACCCCGGCCGCGGACGCCGCCTCGCCCGGCGGGGCCGAGGTCCCGGCCGCGCGGCCGGCACCGAAGTCGCACGCGCCGCACCTTCGCCGCGGCGCCTGACCGGCGCGCGCCACCGGCCCCGTCCCCGGGGCCCTGGGGTTGAGGCAGGACCGGGGGTTGGGACCGGCTGCGTCGCCTCGCATGGGGTCGAGACGACGCCGGCTGACGCCTCGCAACCGTAAGCAGCAGCACGTGCGCGGACATGCCTCAAATGAGTGACTTCCGTGCGTCCTACTTGGTCTGCGGGGCGTTCCAGCTGGCGTGGTGCGCGAGGCCCACCGCGGCGAGCTGGGAGGTGACCTCGAGCTTGGCCAGGATCGACTTCACCTGGGTCCGGACGGTCGCCTCCGACACCGTGCTGTGCACGGCGATGTCCCGCACCTGATGGCCCTCCATGAGCATGCCGAGCACCTCCGACTCGCGGTGCGTGAGGCGTGCCAGGCGCTCCTGGAGCTCCTGCACCTCCTTGCGCTCGTCCTGCCAGAAGCGCACCAGCTCGTCGCGCTCCTCGGCCGTGGTGACGGTGCGACCCTCGGAGATGCGACGGATGGTGGCGAGGATGTCGTTGAGCGGTCCGGTCTTCGGCAGCACCTTGCGGGCGCCGTACCTCATGCACAGGCCCCAGCGCGCCCGGTCGGTGCTCCCGGTGACGACCACGACGGCGGTCCCGGCGCGGGTGGCCGGCTCGATCAGGGGGGAGCCGTCGACGTTGCCGAGGTCGAGGTCGAGCAGCATGACGTGCGGTCGGTAGCGCAGCACGACGGGCAGCAGCGCGTTGGCGTTGTGCATGTCCTTGGGCAGCGGGATGCGACGCACCTCGTGGCCCTCGAGCTCGAGCGCGATCTGCAGCGACTCGGCGAAGAGCGCATGGTCGTCGACCAGGCAGACGCGTGTCCCCTGTGCTCGCATGATCGCCCCCCAAAGATGCAAGATGGTGTTCTCGCCTACCGGGATGCTACGGGTCGGCACCCGTGCGCGTCTGCGAACCGCGCAGGGATGGACCCCGGCATTTGTCCGACGCGGGCAGCCCCGGTGTCGCACACTGGCGCTCGTGCCCGAGCCGATCACCACCCCGTCGTCGTCCACCGTCATGGTGCTGGCGCACAGCCGACTCGTGGGCGAGGCCGTGGCGGTCGCGCTGGAGGCGCGTGGCCTCGGCGTCGTCCAGCTCGCCTTCCCGACCACCCGGGCCGCTCATCTGGCCCTTCGCCGGAGGGTCGCCGAGAGCAGTGCCACTACCGGCCTGGTGGTCGCCGACCTCGACGACCTCCGCCAGTGGCGCGACGTGCTCCACATCGTCGACGACGGCCTGCTGCCCTGGCTGGTGGTGACCGGATCCGCCGACCAGGTGCGATGGGGTGCGCTGCTGGACCTCGGCTGCCGCGGCATCGTGCCGATGACCGGCGGGCTCGACGCCCTCGCGCGTGCGCTGCACGCGATCCGTCGGCACGCGCTCGGCATGCCCGCGGCCGCCCGGGACCGGGCGCTGAGGTCCTGGCGGATCCTGCCGGCGGACCAGCGCGACCTCGTCCGCCGTGTCGCCGCCCTGACGGACCGCGACTGGACCCTCCTCGAGGGCCTCCAGGCCGGGCTGTCCCTGCACGACATCGGCGTCAGGGACGGCACCAGCGACGGCACGGTGCGCAGCCAGATGCGCACGATCCGGCAGAAGCTCAACGTCTCCTCGCAGCTCGCCGCCGTGGCGGCGTACCAACAGACGCTCCAGCCGTCCCGCGACGGTCGTTGACAGGGCCCGCCGATCTCACTACCGTCTCGTCCTGAGACCTGAATCACCTGTCAGGTTTGGCCGAGCGAGGGAGACGACATGACGATGGGCAACTCACGACCGCGCAGCAGCAAGGGGCGCCTCACCACTCTTGCGGCGGTCACGGCCGCGGGCGTGCTCGGGCTCACCACCGCCTGCGCGCCCGACAGCGGCGCCGGGGCCTCCGGCTCCGACGCCGACGGCGGCGAGGTCGCGGTGTCGGTCATCTACTCCCAGAGCGGCCCTCTCGCCGCGTACGGCGAGGCCTACCGCAACGGTCTCGAGGCCGGGCTGGACTACGCCACGGACGGCACCGGCAAGGTCGACGGCACCACCATCACGCTCGACTACTCCGACGACGCCGGCGACGCCGCCAAGGCGGTCGGCCTGGCCAAGGACGCGATCGGCTCCGGCTCGAAGATCATCGCCGGCACCGTGTCCTCGGGCGTGGCGCTGTCGCTGGCCGAGCAGGCCGAGCAGAACCAGGTGCTCTACATCAGCGGCCCCGCGGCCGCCGACGCCATCACCGGCATCAACGACTACACGTTCCGCTCCGGTCGCCAGACCTACCAGGACGTTGCCACCGCAGGCACCTTCCTCGGCGACCCGCAGGGCCAGAACATCATCGTCTTCGCCCAGGACAACGCCTTCGGCCAGGGCAACGTCGACGGGGTGAAGGCAGTGCTGGGCGACCAGGGGGCCACGGTGACCCCGGTGCTCGTGCCCGAGGACGCCACCGAGTTCACCCCGTTCGCCCGCCGCGTCCTCGACGCGGAGCCCGACCTGGTCTTCGTCGCCTGGGCCGGTGACACCACGAGCGCCATGTGGCAGTCGTTGAGTCAGCAGAAGGTCTTCGACCAGGTCCCGGTCACCACCGGTCTCGGCGACGTCGCCAGCTACGGCGCCTACGGCGCGGCGACCGACCAGATCACCTTCTTGTCGCACTACTTCGCAGGCGCCCCCGACAACGAGGTCAACCAGGCGATGGTCGACTACCTCGAGGGCAAGGACGAGACCCCCGACCTGTTCTCTCCCGACGGCTTCGTCGCCGGCCAGATGATCGCCCACGCGATCGGCGAGGGCGGCGGTGACGACGTCGACGCCATGATCGACGCGCTCGAGGGCTGGGAGTTCGAGGGCCCGAAGGGCACCACGACGGTCCGGGCCGAGGACCACGCCCTCATCCAGCCGATGTTCGAGGCCAGGCTCACCGACCAGGGCGGTACGCCGACCCCTGAGCTGGTGGAGACGGTGGATGCCGAGAGCGTCGCGCCGCCGGTCGCCGACCAGTGACGGTGCGACCACCGGTCCTGGCGGTCGAAGGCCTGCACCTGAGCATCGGCGGGGCCAAGATCATCGACGGCGTCAGCCTCGCCGTCGAGCAGGGTGAGATGCTCGGCGTGATCGGGCCCAACGGGGCCGGCAAGACCACGTTGTTCAACCTGCTCTCGGGCGTCGCCCGGCCCACGGCGGGCACGGTCCACCTGTCCGGCCACGACGTCACCGGCCACTCCGTCGACGCCCGGGCGCGGGCCGGCCTGGGGCGGACCTTCCAGACCTCCAGCCTCTTCGACGGCCTCACCGCGGTCGAGAACGTGCGCCTGGCCGCACAGGCCTCGCTCGGCGGCGCCCTCAGCCTGTGGCGCTTCCCGGGCCGCTCGGACGCCGCCACCACGCAGGCGCTCGAACGGCTCGACCAGGTCGGGCTGGGCCACCGTGCCGAGACCGTGGCCGGCGGTCTGGCGCACGGCGAGAAGCGGAAGCTCGAGATCGCGATGCTGCTGGCCGCGGAGCCGCAGGTGATCCTGCTCGACGAGCCGATGGCCGGGGTCGGCAGCGCCGACGTCGGTGGCCTGGTGGACCTCATCCGACGGGTGCACCGCGAGGGCACCACGGTGCTCATGGTCGAGCACCACATGGACGTCGTCCTCGGGCTCGTCGACCGGGTCGCCGTCATGCACCACGGCCAGCTGCTGGCCTGCGACGTGCCCGACGTGGTCATGGCCGACCCGACCGTGCAGAGCGCCTACCTGGGGGCGAGCGCATGAGCGGTCCCGCGAGCACGCCCGTGCTCCGCGTCCGTGGCCTCTCGGCGCGGATCGGGGCTCAGCAGGTGGTGGAGCAGGTGAGCCTGGAGGTGCGCGGCCACGGCGTCACCGCGCTGCTCGGCCGCAACGGCGTGGGCAAGACCAGCACCATCAAGGCCGTGCTCGGCCTCATCGAGCGCGACGGCGTCGTCGAGCTGGACGGCACCCGCATCGATGCGCTGCCCACCCACCTGATCGTGCAGCGCGGAGTCGGCTACGTGCCCGAGGACCGTGAGGTCTTCGGCTCCCTGACCGTCGCGGAGAACCTGCGGCTGGCCGAGCGCGGCCCGAACCCTCGCCGCGACCTGGTCGCGGACCTCTTCCCCGACATCATCGCCCGCTCGCAGCAGGCCGCCGGCACACTCTCGGGCGGTCAGCAGCAGATGGTCGCCCTGGCCCGAGCCCTGCTGAACGAGAACCGGTTGCTGCTGGTCGACGAGCCCACCAAGGGACTCTCGCCGAAGCTGGTCAACGAGGTGGCCGACGCCCTCGAGCGCGCCGCCGAGGTGGTCCCGATCCTGCTCGTCGAGCAGAACCTCGCCGTCGTACGCCGCCTGGCCACCGACGTCGTCGTGATGTCCGGCGGCCACGTCGTCCACACCGGGGACGCCCGGGAGCTCCTCGACGACGAGCAGCGCGTCGTCGCCCTGCTCGGTGTCGGCTCCGCCGAGGCACCGACCGACCGGGAGGTCTCCTCGTGAGCACGATCGTCCTGCTCGTCATCACCGGGCTGGGCCTGGGAGCCCTCTACTTCCTGGTGGCCTCGGGCCTCTCGCTCATCTACGGCCTGATGGGGGTGCTCAACTTCGCCCACGGCTCCTTCCTCACCCTCGGTGCGTTCGCCGGGTGGGAGACCGCCCGCCGCCTCGGCGGTGACTCGTGGCTCTCGTTGCTGGTCTCGCTCGTCGTCGGCGCGAGCGTCGGGGCACTGGCGGCGATCGCCACCGAGCTGCTGCTGATCCGGCGCCTCTACGAGCGCCACATCGAGCAGGTGCTGGTCACCGTCGGTCTGGCGCTGGCCACCGTCGCGCTCTTCGACGGCATCTGGGGCACCGACGCCACCTTCGTCACCGGCCCCGGCTGGTTCGACGAGACGACGAGCGTGGCCGGGGCCAGCATCCCCAACGACCGCTTCGTGCTGATCGCCGTGGCCGTGCTCGTGCTGCTGGCCATCTTGGCCTTCCTGCGCTTCACCCGCTTCGGCCTCGTCATCCGGGCCGGGGTCGAGAACCGGTCGATGGTCACCGCGCTGGGCATCGACGTACGCCGCGCGTTCACCGTCGTCTTCGCCATCGGCGGCGCCGCGGCCGGCCTGGGCGGCGTGCTCGCGTCGCACTACTTCGGCTACGTCTCGCCCCAGCTCGGGGCCTCGCTGCTCATCTTCGCGTTCATCGTCACCGTCATCGGCGGCCTCGGGTCGCTGCTCGGCGCGGCGGTGGCCTCCGTGTCGGTCGCGGTGCTGCAGCAGTTCGCCAACTTCTACGCCTCCGGGACGGGCGACCTCGTCGTGGTGCTGCTGCTCGCCGTGGTGCTGCTCGTCCGACCCGCCGGCCTGATGGGAGCCCGGACATGAGCCTCCGGTCCGAGACCGACCCCGACACCGACCCGACCGCCTCGGCGCGTGCCGCCTCCGACGGCCCGCCCGGCACGGCGCGTGTGCGGCGTACGCACCCGGCCCTGCGCCGTCTCGGCCCCGTCGCCCTGGTCGCGCTGCTCCTCGTGCTGCCGCTGGTCAACCTCAGCGTGCCCGGGGTGCTTCCCGGTGCGACGTACACGCCGGGCACCCTCCAGCTGCTGGCGCTGTGCCTGCTCTTCGCAGCGCTCGCCCTGAGCTACCACGTGATCTTCGGGGTGGCCGGGCTGCTCTCGTTCGGCCACGCGCTCTACCTGGCCGTGGGCGCCTACGGGCTGGGGATCGTGCTCGAGCGCACCGATCTCGCACTGCTGCCGGCCATGGCGGTGACCCTGGTCGGGGGCATCCTGGTCGCTGTCGTGCTCGGCGCGATCGGCCTGCGGGTCAGCGGCATCTCGTTCGCCATGGTCACCCTCGCCTTCGCCCAGGCCGGCTCGGTGCTGATCCGTCGCAACCCCGACGTCACCGGTGGCGACGAGAGCCTCCGGCTGGACACCGACCACGTGCCCGACGCGCTCGTCGGCGTGACCGACACCCGCAACCTCTACTGGCTCGCGCTGGCCCTGGTGGTCGTCGTCTTCGCCCTCGTGGCCTGGTTCGAGCGCTCGCAGGCCGGTCACGTCGCCGCAGCGACCCGTGAGAACGAGCTCCGGGTGCGGGTGCTGGGCCTACGCCCGTTCGCGGTCAAGCTGCTCGCCTTCGTCACCGGCTCGGCGCTCGCCGTGCTGGTCGGCATGGTCTACCTGCTGCTCCAGAGCGGGGTCACCCCCAAGGTCGCCTCGGCCGAGTTCACGCTCACCATCCTCGTCGTGGTGGTCCTGGGCGGGCTCGGGTCGCGGTGGGGCGCGGTGATCGGCGGGGTCGTCTACACGCTCCTGGACCAGCGACTGAGCGCCTTCGCCGGATCGGACGCCGTCGCCGGGCTCCCGGCGGTGCTGCAGGTGCCGCTCAGCGAGCCGTTGTTCATCCTGGGCACCCTGTTCATCCTCGTCGTCCTGTTCGTGCCCGGTGGGCTGATGGGGCTCGGCAGCCGGATCGCTGCCGGACGCTCCCACCACAAGAGCCCCCCGACGCGCGAGGATGTGGCATGACTCCCGACCAGTGGTCCGACCCGGCGGCCGCGGTGACCTCGACACCTCGCAAGCCGCCCGCCACCAAGAAGGGCACGGCCACCCGCAAGGCGATCCTCGACGCCGCGGAGGAGGTCTTCGCCGAGCTCGGCTACGCCGACGCCTCCATCACCCGCATCACCGAGCGGGCCGGTGTCGGACAGGGCACGTTCTACCTCTACTTCGGCTCCAAGCTCGAGGTCTTCGAGGAGCTCGTCGAAGACCTCAACCGCCGGGTCCGGCACGCGATGACTGAGGCTTCGGTAGGCGCGGCCACCCGCCTGGAGGGGGAGCGGGCGGGCTTCCGCGCGTTCTTCGCCTTCACCGCCGAGCATCCAGCGCTCTACCGCGTCGTCCGCGAGGCCGAGCTCGTCTCGCCCCGGGTGCTCAAGCTGCACTACACCCGCATCGTGGAGGGCTACGTCGCCAACCTGACGCGGGCCCGCAGCCGCGGCGAGGTCGGCGACATCGACCCGACCGTGGCGGCGTGGGTGCTGATGGGGATCGGCGAGATGGTGGGCATGCGCTGGGTCCTCTGGGACCAGGACAAGGACGGCGGGACCACCACCACGACCGTGCCCGACCCCGTGTTCGACCAGGTCATGGGGTTCATCGAGCGCGCGCTCGCGCCCGGTGACAGCCCCCGCGACGACGGAGACCACCCGTGACCGCCGAGGTGACCGGCACCCCACCAAGGGTCCTGCGCGTGGGCGTCCGCGGGGGCGAGCTCGCCGTCGGCGTCTGGGGGCCCGACGACCCGGCCGCCCCGGTGGTGCTCGCCGTGCACGGCATCACCGCCACCCACCGCAGCTGGCCGCTGGTCGCCGCGGCGCTGCCGCACTGCCGCGTGGTCGCGCCCGACCTGCGGGGCCGTGGCCGGAGCGCGGGCCTGCCCGCGCCGTACGGGCTGGCGCGTCACGCCGAGGACCTCGAAGCGCTCCTCGACCACCTCGACATCGGGGCGGCCACGGTGGTCGGCCACTCGATGGGCGGGTTCGTGGCGGTCAGCCTCTCCGCTCGCATCGGACGGCGCGCCCAGGGGCTGGTGCTGGTGGACGGCGGCCTGCCCCTCGCCCCACCGCCGGGCGGGGCGTCGCCCCCGGACGCCACCCCCGCCGAGGTGCTCGGGCTCGCCGCCCAGCGGCTCACCATGACCTTCGAGACCCGCGAGTCCTACCGTGACTTCTGGCGGGAGCACCCCGCGTTCGCCGGCCGCTGGAACCCCACCATCGAGGCGTACGTCGACTACGACCTGGAGGGCGAGGCGCCACGCCTTCGTCCCTCGACCCGGGTCGAGGCCGTGGCCACCGACGCGGCCCAGCTGACCGGGGGCGACGTGCTCGACGGCCGCTCCTACGAGGACGCCCTGCGCGGGATCGACGTACCGACCACGTTCCTGCGGGCGCCGCGGGGGCTGATGGACGAGCCGCAGGCGCTCTACCCGGTCGACGCCGCGGACCGGTGCCGGGCGCTGGTGCCGCACCTGCGGGCCCTCGAGGTCGACGACGTGAACCACTACACGATCGTCATGGACGCCGCCGGCGCGCAGGCCGTGGCCGCGGCCACCCGCGAGATCCAGGAGTCCGATCCCAGGTAGCCCGATCCCCAGTCCCAGAAGCCGCACCTACTCGGAGGAGCAGTCATGAGAGACACCGGAAACGCCAGCAGAGTCACCAGCAGGGCCAACGTCAGGGCCGGCATCACCGCCGTGAGCGCCGTCCTGGCCCTGGTGGGGGCCGCGCTCACGCTGGTCCTCAGCGCGGGTCTGGGGTCCAGCGCCCAGGCCGCCGGCACCTGGTCGCGCGAGACCGTCGCAGGGATGGACGTGCGGCTCTACGTGCCGAGCACTCCGCCCGCGATCGCCGACGGCGCGGCACTGATGGTCAATCTCCACGGCTGCGTCCAGACCAACGCCGACCTGGCCGCCGGCGGCAACTGGCAGGCCGCGGCCGACGCGTACGGCATGGTCGTCGCGATCCCGCAGGCACCGGGCGGGGGAGTGATCGCCGGGTGCTGGGACTACTACGACACCAACCACAGTCGCAGCGCCCCCGCTCGCCACGACGACAACCTGCTCGGCCTCGTCGACGCGCTGCTCGGCCGGCCCTCCCTGGGTCTGGACCCCGACCAGGTCTACGTCTCGGGGCTGTCCTCCGGGGGCGGCGAGACGATGGTCATGGGCTGCCTGGCCCCCGACGTCTTCGCCGGCATCGGCATCAACGCCGGGCCTACCGTGGGCACGACGTCATCGCAGATCTCCACCGTGTCGACCACCAAGGCGGCGGCCACGTCGACCTGCACCCGCTTCGCCGGGGGCCACACCGACGGCTTCGACACCCAGCTGACCTCCGTGATCCACGGCGACAACGACTACACCGTCAGCACCGGCTACAACCGGCTCAACGCCGAGGTGATGGCCGGGCTGTACGCCGCCGGCTCGACCGCGCCGGTGCAGATGTCGACCCTGCCCGGCAGCAGCACCGCAGGCAGCGGCACCGTGTGGTCCGACGCCGAGGGCCCGCGGGTCTCGCTGCTCACCAACACCGGGCTGGGGCACAACTGGCCGGCCGGCGGTGGACCGGGTGGCAGCTACATCAAGACCACGAGCATCGACTACCCGGCGTACGTGACCGCGTTCTTCTTCGCCAACAACAGACGGGTCGAGGGCCAGGCCCCGACCAGCCCGCCGACCAGCCCTCCGACCAGCCCGCCGGCCGGCGCGACGTGCTGGACCGCGTCCAACGCGACCCACCAGGGCGCCGGTCGTGCGGTCAGCTACGGCGCCGACCCCTACAACCCGTTCTACGCGCTGGGCAGCCAGGACTACCTCGGGCAGGGCAACGCGACGGTGACGTCGGTGCGTGAGACCGCGGACGGGGTCTACCGCAAGGTCGCCTCCTGCTGAGGGAGCCCGGCAGCGTCCGAGCCCGTGCCCGTCGCCCGCCTGGAGATCCGCGAATCCCCAGACCGCCGCCGCCAAGTCCTTTACCATTGCTCGTGGGGGCGTGCAGCGTCCTGCCAGGTCGTTCCGGGGAGCGTTCTATCGGCACCGGGAGACGCGCATGTCCAGTTCCAGCAGCGCACGGTCGCTGTCGGAGGCGCCTAACCCGATCGCCACCGGAGGCCGTGCGTCGCGGCTGTACCTGATCGCCGGCGGCATCAGCGTCGTCTGCTACCTCGTGGTGCAGCCCCTCGCAGGCAACACCTGGCTGTTCAAGCTGGTGGGGTTCTCGGCGGCGGTGGCCATCGCGCTCGGGATCGCGTGGTTCCGGCCCAGGCCCGTCCTTCCCTGGCTGCTGTTCCTCGCCGCCCAGGTCTTGTTCCTCGGCGGCGACTTCCTCTACTACACCTTCGACCCGTCATTCCCCTCTGTCGGCGACGGGTTCTACCTTGCCTACTACCCCCTCCAGGCGGCCGGCCTGCTCCTGCTGATCCGCAGCCGCACCCCGGAGAACGACACGGCGAGCCTGCTCGACGCACTGATCATCACGGTCGGCTTCGGGTTGCTCTCCTGGGTCTTCCTGATCCAGCCGTACACCCACCTCGGCGACGAGACCCTCATGTCACGGGTCGTCTCGATGTCCTACCCGACCATGGACGTGCTGCTCCTTGCCGTGGCTGCCCGGCTGATCATCGGGAACGGCGCCCGTCCACGGGCGCTGTACCTGATGGCAGCCAGCATCCTGTGCCTGATCCTCACCGACGCGGCCTACGTCGCCATCGAGCTGGACGGCGGCTACAACGCCGGCGGCTTCCTCGACGCCGGCTGGATGAGCACCTACGTCCTGTGGGGCGCCGCGGCGCTCCACCCGTCGATGCGCGAGATGTCGGCGCGGGCGCCCGCGACCGGCACCTCACTGAGCGGGAAGCGGGTCCTGCTGCTGGCGGCGGCGACCCTGATCGCCCCCGCGACCCTGCTGATCGACAGCCTGTGGCCCGTCGACGGGTTCAACGTCCCGGTGGCGGCGGCGGTCTCGGCGGTGCTCTTCGTCCTGGTGCTCATCCGCATGCTGGGGCTCCTGTCGAGCCTGCGCGACGCCGTCGGCAGGCACGAACGGGCGGAACGCCGCGAGCGCATCCTGCGCCGCGCCGCCATGTCGCTGACCGCCGCGCCCGACCGTGAGCACATCCGACGTGCCGCAGTCGACGGAGCGCGCGACCTGGTGCAGGGGCTGGCCGACATCCGCATCAGCGCGGAGGTGTACGACGGTGACCAGGCGCGCGAGGCCCTCCCGATGTCGTCGGTCAATCCCATCGTGGTGCCCCTGGCCACGCAGGCCGCTGTCTACGGGCGGCTCGTGGTGACCGGCTCGGCGCCGGTGCCCACGGACGTGGTGGACGGGCTGCACACCCTCGGTGCACAGGTCGCCCTGGCCCTGGAGAGCGCCGCGCTCACCGCCGGGCTGAGCCGGCAGCGCAGCGAGTCGCGGGTCGGCGCGCTGGTGCAGAACTCCTCCGACGTGATCATGGTGCTCGACGCCCAGCTGGTGATCCGCTACGTCACGCCGTCGGTGACGCGCGTGCTGGGCCATGACCCTGACCACGTGGTGGGCACGCCCCTGCTGTCGCTGATGGATCCGGACGAGCAGGATGCGGTGACGGCGTTCTACTCCCTCCTGCAGGAGCGCGCCCCCGAGAGCGCTCGCGCCGAGTGGCGGATGCGGCGTGGCAGCGGGCGCTTCACCGACGTCGAGATCGTCAGCACCGACCTGCTCGAGCACCCGAGCGTGCACGGCATCGTGGTGACCGCCCGCGACATCACCGAGCGCAAGACTCTCGAGGCCGGGCTCCAGAGACACATCCACAAGCTCGAGGAGCTCGACCGGCTCCGCAGCGACTTCGTGGCCACCGTCTCCCACGAGCTGCGTACGCCGCTCACGAGCATCATCGGCGAGGTCGAGATGCTCGAGGATGGTGACTACGGCGTCGTCTCCACCACCCAGGCAAGCAGCCTGGAGGTCATCGGCCGCAACAGCGAGCGGCTGCTCAGGCTCATCGAGGATCTCCTGACGCTGAACAGCATCGAGACCAGCACCGTGACCCTGCACCGGGAGCCGACCCCCGTCGCGTACCTCCTCGACGGCGTACGCAGCCAGGTGGCGCGGATGGCCGGCGCGAAGTCGGTCGAGCTGACGCTCAGCTGCGGCCAGGGTGTCGACACCGTCGTCGTCGACCGGGAGCAGCTCGACCGGGCGCTGCTCAACCTGCTCACCAACGCGGTCAAGTTCACTCCGGCCGGCGGGCGGGTCGATCTCGGGGCGCAGCGCGTGGACGCCGACCTCGTCCTCACCGTCTCCGACACAGGTGTCGGGATCCCCGAGGAGGAGCAGGACGGGCTGTTCACCCGCTTCTTCCGCTCCTCGGTCGCCACGCACCTGGCGATCCCCGGCACCGGGCTCGGACTCGTGATCGTCAAGCAGATCGTCGAGGAGCACGGGGGCACGATCTCCATCGTCTCGGCACCGGACGAGGGCACGACCGTCACTGTCACGATCCCGGCCGACGACACCACCCGGCTCCGGACCGACGCCGCCTGAGGCGTCCGTGGTGGCTCGCTCCGTGGTGCTGCACGACGCATGGCGCAGCGCCTTGATGGCGTACGCGGCCGGCGTGCCGGCGTCAGACGTCCCTCGACCCGCTGAGAAGCACGTTCAGTCAGCCACGCGGCCGGTGTCGTAGGCCCACATGGCGATCTCGACCCGGTTGCGGGCGCCGATCTTGCTCAGCAGGCTCGCGACGTGGGTCTTGGCCGTCGTCAGGCCGATGAAGAGCTCGGCGGCGATCTCGGCGTTCGTGCGGCCGCGAGCGACCAGCGCCAGCACCTCCTCCTCGCGGTCGGTGAGCGGCTCGACGGGTTGAGTACGGCGGGTCGCGGGAGCCCGGGCGGCCAGGGTGGCGAGGAGCCGCCGGGTGATGTTCGGCGCGATCAGCGCATCTCCGACGGCGGCGGCATGGACGGCCTGGACCAGCAGCTCCGGCCCGGCGTCCTTGAGCAGGAAGCCCCGGGCGCCGGCCCGCAGCGCGCCGTGGACGTACTCGTCCAGGTCGAAGGTCGTGATCACCACGACGGCCAGTGGGTCTGCGACGCCCCGTCCCGCGAGGAGCTCGGTCACCTCGATGCCGTCGAGGCCGGGCATCCGGATGTCGACCAGGCACACGTCGGGGCGGAGGTGACGCGCCAGGTCGACCGCGGCGTGGCCGTCGGCGGCCTGGCCGACGACCTCGATTCCTGGCTGGGCTTCGAGGATCATGGACAGGCCGGTACGCACCAGATCCTGGTCGTCGGCCACCAGTACACGCACCGTCATCGGCGTACCTCCGTCGGCAGCTCGGCGTCGACCGCCCACCCGCCCCCGGGCTCCGGGCCGGCGCGCAGCGTGCCGCCGAGCAGCTGCACCCGCTCGGCCATCCCCAGCAGCCCGAAGCCGTGGCTCGCCGGGCGCGCCGGGTCGGTCTGACCGTCGTCGGTCACCCGCAGCCGCAGCCTCCCGGCGGACGCGACGACCCGGATCTCCACCCGCGAGGCGTTGCGGGCGTGCCGCAGCGCGTTGGTCAGCGCCTCCTGCGCCAGTCGGTAGACCGCCGCGTCGACCTGGAGCGGAAGGCGGGCCAGGTCGCCTGGCAGCTCCACGTCGACGACCGGGACCTGGTCGCGGCGGGCGAGGGACACCAGGTCGGCGACGCCCTGCTGGGGGGCCATCTCCGCTGGGGCCCCCTCCCGCAGCACGCGGACCATCGCCCGCATCTCCTCGAGCGTCCGCGACGCCTCCCCCTCGATGACCGAGAGCGCCTCGAGCGCCGCTTCAGGTCGCTGCCCGGCCGTGGCCCGACCCGCTTGCGCCTGCACGGCGATGGCCGAGACGTGGTGGGCGACGATGTCGTGCAGCTCGCGCGCGAGACCGACCCGTTCCGAGCTGCGGATCTGGTCCAGCGCCCGCCGCCAGCTCTCGGCGCGGTAGCGGGACGCCGCGCCGCCCGCCGCCACCGCCGCCAGGAGCGCGAACCCAGCGATGGTCTCGGCAGGCCCGGTGTAGTCGGCGATCGTGCCGACCACCGCAGCGACCAGCACCACCGCCAGACCGATCACGATCTCGCGCCCCGCACCCCAGCGGACCAGCGCGTAGACGAGCACCAGGACGTAGACCATCGTGTTGAGGCCGACACCGGAGACCCCGCTCATCAGGCTCGCCAACCCCAACACCATCGCGGTGCCGAAGGCCGCCACGACGCAGGCCAACGGGTGGGTACGTCGCCACAGCAGCACCGGCGCGAGCCCGACCGCCACGATCGTCACGGAGGGCCGCCAGGTGACGTCGTCGCGGAAGGCTCCTTCGAGCAGCGCCGTCGCCATGAGCACGCCGACCAGCACCCAGTCGCGCGGCACCCGCTCAGGAGCGTCTGCTGCGCGGGGCTCGGCCCACAGCGAGCGCAGGGCGGTGGTGATCACCCGGCCAGCCTAGGGATCGCCGGGGCGGCGCGGACCGGCCGAAAGAACGAGACCCCGCTCCTCCTTACTACCGAGCCGGGTCCGGCCTCGACGCCGATGTGCCCGGTCCGGTGCTCCGCGAGCGTGGTCCCACCGGACGAAGCGCCCGGACCACGGAGCAAGGAGAGAGCCATGTCAGGGTTGCTGTATCGCTGGGGACGCTGGTCGGCCACCCGTCCCTGGATCGCCATCGGAGCCTGGCTGCTCGTCTCGGTCATCGTCGTCGCAGCCTCGGCCGGCTTCGGCAAGCAGCTGGACGACTCGATGGCAGCGCCCGGGACCGACTCCCAGGCCGCCGCCGATCTGCTGGTGGGTGCCGGCAGCGGCGCCGGCGGCCTCACGGCGTACGTCGTGGCGACGTCGAGCCTGGGCAGTGAGACCTTCGCGGACTCACCGCAGGCAAGGGTCGGCCTGGACCGGCTGGAGTCTGCCGTGGGCGGCCTGCCGAAGGTGCTGGGCACCACCGAGACCCTCTCGCCGGACGGCAGGGTGGCCCTGGTGCGGGTGCAGTACCCCGAGATCGGCGAGCTGGCCGTCTCCGACCTGCAGGCGCTCAAGGCCGTCCTGGTGGAGTCGCGGGCGTCGTCGTCGCTGCGGATCGAAGCCGGGGGCGACCTCTACTTCAGCTTCGAGCAACCCGCCGCCAACGTGGGCGAGGTGCTGGGCCTGGTGGTCGCGGCGGTGATCCTGGTGGTGGCCTTCGGGTCGCTGCTGGCCGCCGGGCTACCGCTGGTGGTGGCGCTGTTCGGGCTGCTGGTGGGCGCCAGCCTGCTCCCGCTGCTCGGGCTGCTGATCGACGTCCCGGTCTGGGCGCCGGTGATGGCGGCCATGGTCGGGCTGGGCGTGGGCATCGACTACGCCCTGTTCCTCCTGTCGCGTCACCGGGAGCACCTCGCGGTCGGCGTCCCGGTCGCGGAGTCGGTGGGCCGCTCCCTGGCGACCGCCGGGCAAGCCGTCGTCTTCGCCGGCGGCACCGTGGTCGTGGCGATCCTCGGGCTGGCCTTCGCCGGGCTGCCCTTCATCGCCGCCGGTGGCGTGGGCATCGCGGCGGTCGTGCTCGTCATGGTGCTCGCGGCGATCACCCTGCTGCCGGCCCTGCTCGGGCTGGCCGGCCAGCGACTGCAGGCACCCGGGCTGCTGCGCCGGCGGGGACAGGGAGGCGCGACGGACGCCGCGGTGCTTCGGTGGTCCCGCTGGGGCGCGCACGTCTCGCGGCACGCCGCGGCGTACGCCGTCGCCGGCACGCTGCTGCTCCTCGCGCTCGCCGCGCCCGTCCTCGCCCTGCGGCTGGGGCTGCCGGACCAGGGCAGCTACCCCCAGGCTCGCACCGAGAGACGGGCCTACGACCTGGTCGCCGACGGCTTCGGGCCCGGCGCCACCGGTCCGATGGTCGTGGCCGTCGACGTCTCGCGGGACCGGTCGGTGCTGGAGCCGCTCGTCGCGGCCCTGGCCGCCGACCCGGGCATCGCGTCGGCCACATCCGCGCCGGCGGATCCGTCGTCCGACGTGGCCGTCATCATCGCGCAGCCGACGACGTCACCGCAGGACGTCACCACGGCCCGGACCCTCGACCGGGTGCGCAGCGACGTGCTGCCCGCCGCGCTGGCGGGCAGCCGGGCGACCGCGCACGTCGGCGGCTACACAGCCACCATGTCCGACCTCAGCCAGCGGGTCGAGGAAAGGTTGCCGGTCTTCGTGCTGGCGGTCGTGGCGATGTCGTACGTGCTGCTGATGGTGCTGTTCCGCTCGGTCCTGGTGCCGCTCAAGGCAGCGGTGCTGAACCTGCTCAGCGTCGCGGCGGCGTACGGCGTGCTGGTGATGGTCTACCAGTGGGGCTGGGCCGCGAGCCTGATCGGGTTGGAGTCGACCATGCCGATCATCTCGTTCATCCCGCTGTTCATGTTCGCGATCCTCTTCGGGCTGTCGATGGACTACGAGGTCTTCCTGCTCTCGCGGGTGCGCGAGGAGTACCTGCGTACCCGCGACAACGGCCAGGCCGTGGTGCGCGGGATCGCGGTCACGGCGCGAACGATCTCGTGCGGGGCCGCGATCATGGTGTCGGTCTTCATCGGCTTCGGGTCCGGCGACGATCCCGTCCTGAAGATGCTCGGCCTGGGCCTCGCCACCGCGGTGCTCCTCGACGCGACCCTGGTCCGCCTGGTGCTGGTGCCCGCCACGATGACGCTGCTCGGCGACGCGAACTGGTGGCTCCCGGCGTGGCTCGACCGGTTGCTGCCGAAGTGGGACCACGAGTGGGACCACGAGTGGGACCACGAGTGGGGCAAGGAGGGCGCCGACGAACGGCCGGTCGGCTCAGATCCAGCCGTTGGACTGCGCGACCCGCGCCGCCTCGGCCCGGGTCGAGGCACCCGTCTTGCCGATCGCGGCCGAGAGGTGGTTGCGCGTGGTGCCGACCGAGAGCTGGGCGCGCGCGGCGATCACCGCCACGGGTGAGCCGTCGAGCGCCAGCCGCAGGATCTCCGCCTCCCGGGCGGTGAGCGGGGTGGGGCCGGACATCAGCGACTCGGCCGCCAGGTGCGGGTCCACCACGCGCAGGCCGGCGTGCACGCGGCGTACGGCGTCCGCGAGCTCGCGCGCGGGCGTGTCCTTGATCAGGAAGCCGGCGGCGCCGGCGTCGAGGGCGCGGCGGACGTAGCCCGGCCGCCCGAACGTGGTGACGATCAGCGCCCGCACGGACGGCAGCTCGGCGCGCAGCTGCTCGGCCACCTCGAGGCCGGTGAGGCCCGGCATCTCGATGTCGAGCAGGCACACCTCGGCATGCGACGAGCGCGCAGCGGCCACCACCTCGTCGCCCCGACCGACCTGGGCGACCACCTCGAGGTCGGTCTCGAGGTCGAGCAGCGCGGCGAGCGCACCCCGGACGAGCGCCTGGTCGTCGGCCAGCAGGATCCGGATCACGGCAGCACCACCTCGACGCGGGTGCCGGAGACGCCCGACAGCTGGAGTGTGCCCCCCGCCTCCGACACGCGCTCGCGCATGCCGCGGAGCCCGTTGCCGTCGAGGCCGCCGGTGGCCCCGAGGCCCGTGCCGTCGTCGGCGACGACCAGGCCGGTCGGCGAGAGCTCGATCGAGACCGTCGATGCGCCTGCGTGCCGGACCACGTTGGTCACCGACTCCCGCAGCACCCAGGCCAGCAGGGTGCGGTGCCGCGGATCGGTGTCGGACACGGTGCCTACCAGTCGAGTCGCGATGCCGGCATCGGCGAGCACGCGGGGCGCGGCGGCCAGCTCTGCCTCGAGGTTGGCCGCCCGCAGGCCGCCGACGGTCGAGCGGACCTCCGCGAGCGCCTGCCGGGCCGTCTCCTGGATCGACTCGAGCTCGGTGCGAGCCCGGGCGGGGTCGACGTCGATGAGCCGAGCGGCGAGCTCGGCCTTGATCGACAGCGCCGTCAACGAGTGACCGAGCACGTCGTGCACGTCGCGGGCGACCCGGTCACGCTCGGCCACCAGCGCCAGCTCCGCCCGTGCGACCTCGGACTCCTCCTCGAGCTCGGAGAAGACCCGCATCGCGGTGGCGAACCCGATGATGGGCCACACCATCAGGAAGAAGAAGGCCGGGAAGTCGCCGCCGATCAGGGAGAGGACCGGCAGCAGGGCGCTGACCACCGTGGTCCCCTTCCACCACGGTGCGGGCACCATCAGCGCGGAGAACGCCCCGAGGTAGGGGGTGAGCCCGACGGCCTCGATGCCGATGATCGGCACCGTCCCGAGGGCGAGCAGGAGCATCGCGAACCAGATCTTCAGCGCATGGACGCGCCACACGCTGAACCCGAGCAGGTAGACCACCGCGTAGCCCGCGATCAGTGCCAGCGAGAGCCCCTTGACCGGGGCCGGCACGTCGGTCTCGAACGTCTCGATCACCGGGTAGGCGAGGAAGACCAGCCAGATGGCGGCGACCACCCAGCCCCACCGCTCGGACAGGGAGCGGGTGGCTTCGGCGTCAGCGCGGGGGAGGCTCACACCCGCTCCCGGCGTCGGCGCAGCCCCCAGACCGCCAGCGCCGCGAAGATCACCGTCCACGAGCCCACGTTAGCGAGCAACAGCCACACCGAGTCGTGTCCGGCGTCGATCGGCAGGTAGCCCTCCGAGATCGGGTAGCGGGCCAGCCCGGCGTAGCCGTAGAGCGGGGTGAAGCGGCCGATCTCCAGGATGATGCCGTCCATCGGTGTGAAGACGTTGCCGAGGAAGCTCAGGATCACGACCAGTCCGGACGCGATGCTGGCCGCGTTCTCACCCTTGAAGACCAGGCCCACCGCCAAGCCGTAGACCGCGAACACCGCCGAGCCGAGCCACACGATCCCGGCACTGGCCAGCCAGTCGAACGCGTTGCCCGCCGAGCCGGTGGCCGCGCCGATCGCGTAGATCAGGGCGATCGGGACGGCCGCGACCGACATCGCCACGGCGGTCTTGATCGCCACGAAGGTCAACGGCGGCAGCGGCGTCAGGGCGATCTGCCGTCCCCACCCCATCGTCTGCTCCGTCGCGGCCGACCCGGCGACGGTCGTGGTGGCCGTGACCGCGCCGTACGCCGCCATCGAGACCATGACGTACATCGCGACGTTGGCGCTGCCGTACGCCTCGTCGTCGCCCATCCCGAAGACGAAGAACAAGAACGCCGGCAGCGCGACGATGAAGAACATCCCCACCTTGTCGCGCAGCTGCCGCTTCAGGTCGAGTCCGGCATAGGCGCTCGCCAGGGGTCGGGTCCTGGCCGGACGGCTGGCTGCAGAGGCCTCGGTGTCGGTGATCGTGGTGGTGCTCATCGCAGGGCCTCCTCGGCCTCGGTGGGGTTGGCGGT
Organism: uncultured Actinomycetota bacterium; assembly: GCA_963781515.1. GTDB lineage: Bacteria > Actinomycetota > Actinomycetes > Propionibacteriales > Nocardioidaceae > Nocardioides. The sequence continues at coordinate 706,654 of CAWAGL010000008.1, read as the reverse complement.
CAGGGCCAGGAACGCGGCCTCGAGGCTGGCGCTGGCGACCTCGAGGTCGGTGATGCCGAGTGGCGCGACGGCGTTGCGGACGTCGTCGAGCCAGGCCCGGTCGACACCGTGCACGCCCACGACGTCGGCGGGCGGGCGGAACGTCACCGTCTGACCGCCGTACGCCGCCCGCACCTCGGCGGTCGGCCCGTCGGCGACGATCCGGCCGCGGGCCATCAGCACCGTGCGTGAGGCGAAGGCGTCGGCCTCGGCGAGGTAGTGGGTCGCGAAGACGATGGTGCGGCCTTCGGCGGCGTCGGCGCGCATGGTGTCCCAGAACTCCTGACGCGCGCCGACGTCCATGCCGGTCGTCGGCTCGTCGAGGATCACCAGGTCCGGGTCGGGGACGAGCGCCAGGGCGAACTTGAGCCGCTGCTGCTCGCCTCCCGAGCAGGCCTTCACCAGCCGGTCGGCGAGCGGACCGAGCCCGGCGCGCTCCACGACGACGTCGACCCGGTCGGGCCGCCCGTGCAGGGCCGCGATAGCGCGGATCGTCTCCCGCACCGTGAAGTCGGGCAGCAGGCCGCCGGTCTGCATCACGGCCGAGACCCGGCCGTCCACGACGGCGCGGTGCGGCGACGCGCCGTACACCTCGACCGTGCCGCTGGTCGGAGCGGTCAGCCCGAGCAGCATGTCCACGGTGGTGGTCTTGCCGGCCCCGTTGGGGCCGAGGAAGGCGACGATCTCGCCCGGTTCGATGGTCAGGTCGATGCCGTCGACGGCGGTGACGGTCTCGCCGCCCTGGGTCCGGAACCGCTTCGTCAGGCCGGTCGCCTCGAGTGCTGGTGTGGTCATGACCCCACCCTCGGGGTTGATGAGCGACGAGCCCTGGGGGAGTTGTCACGACCTGCGCATGACACCTGTCACGGGTGTGTCTCCATCGCCCGGGTCGGAGACGAGGAGACCAAGGGTGCGCCACAACCGCGATCCTGAGAAGCTCGATGGCCTCTGACGACGGCGGATCCGACCGGTACGCGGCCGGATCGCCTACGGGCACCGCGACCGCGAGTCAGCCGATCTGTTCGAACAGGGACACGATGATCCCTTCGGGCCCACGCACGTAGGCCATCCGCACGCTGTTCGCGTGTTCGCCGATGCCGCCGACGAGCCCGTACCCGTCCGCAGCCACCGCGTCGACGGCTGCCTGAAGGTCGACGACCTCGAAGGACACGTTGCGCAGGCCAAGCTCGTTGGCCATCGCCGCCGGCGATCCAGGCACGTGGTCGGGCGTGACGAAGCTCGAGAGCTCCAGGCGGGACCCGCCGTCGGGCGGTCGCAGCATCGCGATCTCACAGCGCGCGCCCGGGATGCCGCAGACGGTCTCCACGAAGTCGCCCTCCACGGATCCGGTGCCCTCGACCTCGAGACCCAGCCCGACGAAGAACGCCTTCGCCGATTCGAGGTCTGCGACGGTGATGCCGATGTGGTCGAAACGTCGTACGTGGGTCATGGATCCATCCTCCAACTGTTGCCTTGCCGATTCGATGCTGGGACGCAGCCGGCGCCGGGATCTCGACCTGGGCTACGGATCCCGGGGGAGCAGAGTGCTGGACATCCTGCGCGGTGAGCACCGCGGACTGACCCGACCAGCGGTGCGGCTGACCCGCGGTAGCCAGCCCGGCGCGACCGCCCGGCTGTCGGCTGCGCGAGGATGGTGAGGTGCAAATCGAGGATGCCCTGCTGCGCGCGCAGGAAGCCGCCGCTCCCGAAGTGGGTCGCGGCCGACTGGCCGAGTACATCCCCAGCCTGGCCGCGGTAGATCCGCACCAGTTCGGGATGGCGATCGCCTCCTGCGACGGTCAGGTGCACGTCATCGGCGACGCCGACGTGAGCTTCTCCGTGCAGAGCATCAGCAAGGTCTTCACGCTCGCTCTGGTCGTCGCAGCCGAGGGAGAGAAGATCTGGGAACGGGTTTCTCGCGAACCGTCGGGCAACCCGTTCAACTCCCTGCTCCAGCTCGACCAGGAGGCGGGGCGTCCGCGCAACCCGTTCATCAACGCGGGCGCACTCGTCGTCACCGACCGGCTGCACTCGCTGACCGGCGACGCGTTCGGCGCCGCTCGTGACCTGATGCGCCGGGAGAGCGGCCGCGCCGACGTGGGCAGCGACCCGGAGGTGGCCCGTTCGGAGCTCGAGGCCGGCCACCGCACATCTGCGCTCGCGCACCTGCTGGCCAGCTACGGGAACCTGGAGAACCCCGTTGGTCAGGTCATCAACCAGTACGTCGAGCAGTGCGCTCTCTCGATGACCTGCCGCGAGCTGGCGCTCGCGGGGCTGTTCCTCGCCCGCGACGGCGTCCTCTCGGACGGGATGCGACTGCTCAGCGCGCGGCAGGCCAAGCGGGTCAACGCGGTGATGCTCACCTGCGGCACCTACGACTCGGCAGGCGAGTTCGCCTACCGGGTCGGACTGCCGGCCAAGAGCGGCGTCGGCGGCGGGATCCTGGCCGTCATCCCCGACCGGGGTGTCGCCTGTGTGTGGAGTCCTGCGCTGGGCCCCTCCGGCAGTTCGGCGGCCGGACTGGCCGCGCTGGACGCGTTCACGACGTACTCCGACTGGACGGTGTTCTGAGCCCCGCACGGACGGCAGGCTCGGAGCGAGTTCCGCCGAATCCTGAACCGGCCGCCCATGCCCTATCGTGGTTCTCGACGAAGGGGCGGCCCCACTGGCCGTCCTCGTCGCACACGATGCCGCGGCTTGTATCTCGTACTCCTGATTTTCGGTTCGCTGGACATCAGCACACCAGTAGATGTCTTCAGCGGCTAGAGCAACGTGCCCCGGCACGCAACCAAAGGACAAGATCATGGCTCAAGGAACTGTCAAGTGGTTCAACGCCGAAAAGGGTTTCGGCTTCATCGCTCAGGATGACGGCGGCGAGGACGTCTTCGTCCACTACTCCGCCATCCAGTCCGGTGGCTACAAGTCGCTCGACGAGAACCAGAAGGTTGAGTTCGACCTCGCCCAGGGCCCCAAGGGCCCGCAGGCCGAGAACGTCCGCGTCTCCTGATCTCACCTTGAGCCCCGACCGCGTCTGCGGTCGGGGCTCTCGTGCATCTGGGCGGACTGCAGCCGCGCCGCGCTGCGGCTCACTCGTCGATCCGCGCCTCTCGCGTTCCTCGCCAGGTGAACTCGGGTTTGCGGGGGACCTGTTGTCGTCGTGCCGAGCGGGCGCTGACCACGGTGGTGGCGACCTGCTACCTGCTGGGCGTCTCGACCAGGCGGATGGAGAAGCTCGTCGAATCGTTGGGCACCACCGCCTGTCCAAGCCACAGGTCTCGGTGATGGCCAAGGAGCTCGACGCCCCCGTCGAGGACTTCCGCACCCGACCGCTCGACGTCGGCTCGTACACGTTCCTGGCCGCGGACGCGTTGACGATGACGGCCCGCGAGGGCAGCCGAGTGGTCAACACCCACGTCCTGGTCGCCACCGGCGTCAACGCTGATGGGCACCGCGAGATCCGCCGCCGCACCGACGTCGTCGGAATCTCCCCCGACCACACCTCAGCCATCCGCCTCATCGGGGCCGTCCTGGCCGAGCAGCACGACGACTGGATCGAAGGACGCTGCTACCTCGGACTCGACATCCTGGCCCGCTCCCGCATGGCCCTGATCACCACCGGCCACACCACCACCGAGCAGGAGGACCTGACACCCGCTGCGCTCACTGCCTAGAGTGCGTCACCGGATCACACGGTGGGCCTTCATCCACCACGACCGTGGACTCGACCGTCGGCGCAGTCATCGGTGTGTGGTGACCGCCAACTGGCCAGGCAGCCTGAAGGTGCCGGGCTGTGGTTGGTGACCGCAGTGTGCATGGCGAGCGCGGTGCGGCAGACGTGCCTCGGAGATGAACGGACGCTCGGGATGCCGAGTTCCGCGACTTCAGAACTCCGCGCCACAGTGAAGGGTCGTGATCGCGGTGAGGGACGCAGCTGGACCACCCGCAAGCGACCATCGAGATGATCCCCTGATCATCCGACTTGGCTGCGCGCCTGGCCGGCTGGTCGTCGTCGTCCCCGAGTGTGGCGCGGGTGGTGGCGGGCGCCCTTCCGGTCTACCGTCAGGTACACCTGCCGCGGAGGAGTTCGCATGGTGGACAGCTATCCGATCCTGACCCTGGTGCCACCCGTGCTCGCGATCGGTCTGGTGGTGGCCACCCGCAAGGTGCTGCTGAGCCTCGGTCTCGGAGTCGTGACCGCGGCGCTGCTGATCGAGGGTTTGTCGCTCTGGGGCGCGCTGAAGCAGGTTCTCGGGGCCTTCGCTGACATCTTCTGGGTCGACGGGGCGATGAACACGACGAAGGTCTACATCCTGATCTTCACTCTCATGCTCGGCGTGATCACGGCCTTCATCATGATGTCGGGCGGCACCCGCGCCTTCGCCGACTGGGCCCAGACGAAGATCAAGACCCGCCGCGGCGCGACCATGCTTCCGGCCGGACTGGGCGTGGCGATCTTCGTCGACGACTACTTCAACGCCCTGGCCGTCGGCCAGGTCAGCCGACCCGTGACCGACACCCACCGGGTCTCGCGCGCCAAGCTGGCCTACCTGGTGGACTCCACCGCGGCGCCGGTAGCTGTGCTGGCGCCGTTCTCGAGCTGGGGGGCGTTCATCCTTGGCCTGATCGGGACCGAGGTCGCGGCCTCGACACTGGACACCAGCGACATCAGCGCGTTCCTTCAGGCGGCCGGGGCCAACTACTACGCCTTCGCAGCGCTGCTGCTGGTCGCCCTGGTGGCCACGATGCAGCTGGACCTGGGGCCGATGCGCACCGAGGAGCGGCGGGCGATCCTCGAGGGCGAGACCTTCGACGACAGCGAGGAGATCCCCGGCCAACTCGCCGAGGACCTCCCGGTGCACCGCCCGGGCGCCAAGCTCGCCCTCATCGTGCCGTTCGCCCTGCTGGTGGTCGGCGTCCTCGGCGGCATTGCGTGGACCGGTCAGCGGTCCGCCGGTTCGTGGTCGGTGGTCGACATTCTCGCTTCGACCGACGTCACGTTCGCGCTGATCGTCGGCGGCCTGCTCGGCCTGGCCGCGGCGCTGTACTACTACGTGCGCGACACCTCCGAGAACCCGAAGTTCGGCACCAGCACCTTCGGCCGCGGGTGGCTCGAAGGCGTGAAGTCGATGATGCCCGCGGTCAGCATCCTGATTCTCGCCTGGATGCTCGGGGCCCTGATCGAGGCACTCGGCACTGGGGAGTACCTCGCCAGCCTGATCGAGAGCGCCTCGATCTCTCCGTCCTGGCTGGTCCCGATCGTGTTCCTGCTCGCCGCCGCGATGGCCTTCGCCACCGGCACCTCCTGGGGCTCCTTCGGCCTGCTGATCCCGCTGGCCGGAGGCATCATCAACTCCCTGGACGCTCCCGAGCTGCTGCTGCCCACGCTGGGTGCGGTGCTCGCTGGAGCTGTCTCGGGCGACCACGCCTCGCCGATCTCCGACACGACGATCCTCAGCGCCACGGGGGCCGGGTGCAACGTGATCACCCACGTCACCACCCAGCTGCCCTACATGCTCACTGCGGTAGCCGCTTCGGCGCTGGGTTACGTGATGGTGGCCCTCACCGGCTCGGTGCTCCTCGGCCTCGCGGTCACCCTGGCGGTCACCGGCGCCCTGGCCTTCCTCGCCATGGTGGTGTGGGGACCGGTCGTCGACGCCGCGGAGATGCCTGGCCCTCAGGGGACCGGCAGGGCCTGAGCCTCCGGGCACCCTGCACGAGGCTCACCCAGGTCTTGACGCGCGCGAGTGCCTGCAGCCTGTCCTCCACAGTGATGTACGGCGTCGGTGACGGGGCTTTGGGGCCCCTGGCGATCACGGCGGGATCCCGGCTTTGACACGACCGCCTCAGTCCGGATCGACGGATCGCCGCAAGTCCGTCGGCAGGCGGAGCGTGCCAGACGGATCGCTCCCTTCCGCGTGCCGATCTGGGACTCAGCGACCGCCGCCGGAGGGTTGCAACTACCGGTTCGTCGGAGGAGCGTTGTGCCATGGCCTACGAGCCTGAAGTCGACGCGCACATCACGCTGAGGGACGGTCGAACCCTCGCGTACTGCGTCTGGGGAGATCGGGACGGGCGGCCGATCCTGCTGTTTCACGGAGCGCCTGGATCTCGGGTCTTCGCCCCAGAGGCACGTACGACGGCCGAGGCCGGCGTCCGGTTGATCACCGTGGACCGGCCCGGCTACGGACGATCCGATCCCCTGCCCGATCGGCGGATTCTCGATTGGCCAGCCGACGTTGAGGAGCTGACCGCTGCGCTCGGCGTGGACGAGTTCGATGTCGCAGGTCACTCCTCGGGAGGCCCGTACGCCCTGGCTTGCGCCCACCGCTTCCCGGAGAGAGTGCAGCGGGTAGCCCTGATCAGCTGCGTCGCGCCCTACAACGTGTCCGGATCCGAGCAGCCGGACGAGGACTTGACCCGGCTAGCCCGAGAGGACATCGCGCAAGCCGCGAGAGAGGTGACCAGGTCCGCAGCATGGCTGGTCGAGACACCCGAACGTTTCCTCGATCTGCCCCGGCCAGAAGCGGACAGGCAGCTGCTGACAGATCCTGATATCCGCAACATGTTCGTCTCGACCGTCAGGGAGGCAGTCGAGCAGGGAGTCGACGCGTATGGCTGGGAATGCGCCGTGGAGCGTCTGCCGTGGGGCTTCGCCCTGGAAGAGATCAGTCCCCGAGTGTGGATCTTCCAGGGTGATCAGGACCGCAGTGTCCCGACCTCGCAGGCCCACGATCTCGCTGGCGCGCTGCCGGGCAGCACCCTGAGAGTGTTCCCCGACGAGGGTCACGGACTCATCCTCGCTCAATGGGCCGAGATCTTGCGCGATCTTCGGCGCGAGCACCAGAGTCGTGGAGTCGGAGACACCTTCGGGACCCACCTCGAGGGCTAGCGGCGTCGGCGACCCCGGCGACGCGTACCTCGCCCGATCGCGTCGCACACACGATCGGCTCTTTGCACTGTAGGTGTCTGCGAGGTCGGTCGTTGAGCTCAGCAGCGACGACGTCGAGTTGGGATCCGGTGTGTGCCGACAGGTCGGTCTCCTTCGGGAAGTACTGCCGGAGCAGCCGTTGGTGTTCTTGTTGGTCGCTCGTCGCCACGGCGATTCGGGTCGCGGAAGTGAACGCAACGGCGCCCCGCCCGCGCCGGGTCACCCCCAAGCCGGCTATCTCGCCTGCGGATCCCAAGCTCACCAAGGAATCGTTCTTCCCCGTTGTCCTCGAACCCCGCCACAGGATCGACCAAGCGCTGTACGCGGTTCACGGTGGCTCCCGACGTCAGTTGTGAGATGCCCACCACCCTGGACCTGAGGCCGCGCCACCCGCATCGGGAGAACTCGCGAACCTCGGGCGGTCGGCTGGTGGCGGCGGCAGGCGCATCCCGAGTGGGACGGGTGGCTGCGTCAGCTGCTGACACGGGCGCCATGGTCGGGCGGATGCAACCTGCGGGTGCAACACCGTGGCTGTTGTTCATCTCGTGCGGAGCAGGTGGGGCAGGTCGGCGACCGCGGGGGAGGTAAAAGTTCTCCACAGGCGGTCCCTGCCCGGTTCCGTCGGGCGGACGATTCGCGTAATTTGAGGCGAGGAACCTCACTCGGGACAGGGACCTGCCATGACTCTGACGCAACCCCAGGCGCGGCACGGCGCGCACGTCGACCTGATCGAACGGCTCGACGGCGAGGTGCGCTCGATCGTGCGCAGCGACGGGGTCGACCCGCAGCGCGACGCCCAGCTCGTACGCCGCATTGCCGAGCGCGTGGTCCGCGACCACGACGAGCGGTCCCTCACCGGTGCGGTCGCCCCGGTGCCCGATGCCGACGCGGTCGTCGGCGAGCTGGTCGCCCGGGTCGCCGGCTTCGGCCCGCTGCAGCCGTTCCTCGACGACCCGAGCGTCGAGGAGGTCTGGATCAACGACCCGAGCCGGGTCTTCGTGGCACGCAACGGCCGCCACGAGCTCACCAACCTGGTGCTCTCGCCGGCGACGGTCCGTGAGCTGGTGGAGCGGATGCTCAAGACCAGCGGTCGCCGCATCGACATCAGCCAGCCGTTCGTCGACGCGATGCTGCCCGAGGGGCACCGGCTCCACGTCGTGCTCGAGGGCATCAGCCGGGGCTTCTCGGCCGTCAACATCCGCAAGTTCCGGGTCCAGGCCGCCCAGCTCACCCAGCTCGTCGAGCTCGGCAGCCTCACCCCGTCGGCCGCGTCGTTCCTCGACGCCTGCGTGCGGGCCGGCCTCAACATCCTCGTGGCCGGAGGCACGCAGGCGGGCAAGACGACGATGCTGAACTGTCTCGCCGCGGCCATCCCGGGCGGCGACCGGGTGATCAGCGCCGAGGAGGTCTTCGAGCTCCGCTTCCCGCACCCCGACTGGGTGCCGATGCAGACCCGGCAGGCCGGTCTCGAGGGCACCGGTGAGGTCGTCCTGCGCGACCTTGTCAAGGAGGCCCTGCGCATGCGGCCCAGCCGCGTCATCGTCGGGGAGGTGCGCTCCGAGGAGTGCCTCGACCTGCTGCTCGCCCTCAACGCCGGCCTGCCCGGCATGTGCACCCTGCACGCCAACAGCGCCCGCGAGGCGCTGGTCAAGATGTGCACGCTGCCGCTGCTCGCGGGCGAGAACATCTCGGCCCGCTTCGTGGTGCCGACGGTGGCGGCGTCCGTCGACATCGTCGTGCACCTTGGCATCGACACCACCGGCGTACGCCGTACCAACGAGATCGTCGCGGTGCCCGGACGGGTCGAGAGCGACACGATCGAGGTCGAGTCGATCTTCAACCGGACCCACGGCGAGCTGCGGTGGGCCGGCGGCATGCCGCACCGGCTCGAGCGCTTCGAGCGGCTGGGCATCGACGTCCACCGCATCCTCGACGGCGGCCGCTGATGGGTGCCTTGGTCGGGCTGGGTTTCGGCATCGGGGCACTGCTCATCTGGTCGGCGTTCGTCGTGCCGCGCCAGGCGAAGGTGGCCGATCCGCGGGGGAGTCGCGGCGAGCAGCTGCTGGCCCGCGCCGGCCTCGGTGACGTGTCCCCGGCGAGCCTGACCATGCTGTGCGCGGTGCTCGCCGTGGTGGCCTTCGTCGTCGTGCAGGCGGTCACCCGGGCGGCGCCGGTCGCCTTGTGCTTCGCGCTGATGGCCGGCTACCTGCCCATCGGCGTGCTCAAGGCCCGCGTGCGCAAGCGCCAGGCCGAGTTCGCCGAGGTGTGGCCCGACGCGGTCGACAACCTTGCCTCCGGCGTACGCGCGGGGCTGTCGCTGCCCGAGGCGGTGTCGTCGCTCGCGAGCAACGGCCCGGAGCCGCTGCGTCCCGACTTCGACCAGTTCGCGCTGGACTACCAGGTGACCGGCCGGTTCGACGAGTCCCTCGAGCGGCTCAAGGGAAGGCTGGCGGACCCGGTCGGCGACCGGGTCGTCGAAGGTCTGCGCATCGCCCGCGAGGTCGGCGGTGGCGAGCTGGGCCGGCTGCTGCGCAACCTGTCGGGCTACCTCCGCGACGAGGCCCGCACCCGCTCCGAGCTCGAGTCGCGGCAGGCCTGGACCGTCAACGGCGCCCGGCTCGCCGTCGCCGCCCCCTGGGTGGTGCTGCTGTTCATGTCGTTCCAGGGTGACGTGATCCGGCGCTACGCCTCGGTCGGCGGGGCCCTTGTGCTCGGCATCGGCGGCGCCGTCTGCGTGGTCGCGTACGCAGTGATGATGCGCATCGGCAGGTTGCCGGTCGAGCAGAGGATCCTGCGATGACGCCGGCCATGCTGGGGCTGGCGCTCGGCGGTCTCTTCGCCGGGGGGCTGCTCCTGGTCATGGCGCGGGTGCTGGTCATCCGCCGCACCCAGCTGGCCATCCGGGTGCTGCCCTACGTGCGCGACCTGCCGCAGGTCGGCCGGGTGCCGGCGCTGCGTGTCGTGTCGTCCTCGCCGGCCGCAGCGGCGGCCGGCGTGTTCGGTCCGCCGATGCGCTCGGCCGCAGACCTGGTCGAGAAGGTGCTCGGCGGCGCGCGGTCGATCGAACGTCGTCTCCAGCGAGCCCGCATCCACAAGAGCGTGCACGAGTTCCGCATCGAGCAGGTCGTGTGGGGGCTGGTCGGCTTCGGTGTCGGCGCCGCCTACGGCCTGCTCAAGGCGCTCGGCGGCGGCATCAACCCAGTGCTCGCGCTCATCATCTGCGCGCTGGGGTTCGCGGCCGGGGTGATCGCGCGCGACAACCGGCTGTCGTCGCAGGCAACCCACCGGGAGCGCCGGATCGTCGCCGAGTTCCCCACCATCGCCGAGCTGCTCGCGTTGGCGGTCGCTGCCGGCGAGAGCCCGGTGGCCGCCCTCGACCGCGTCGTACGCCGCAGCAGGGGCGAGCTGTCCGCCGACCTCGCCGACGTGCTCGCCCGGGTGCGCACCGGCGAGCCCGTGAGCGTCGCCTTCGAGGCGATGGCGGCCTCGACCGGCCTCCCGCTCGTGGCCCGCTTCGCGACCGGTGTCGCGGTGGCCGTCGAGCGCGGGACCCCGCTGGCAGACGTGCTGCACGCACAGGCGGCCGACGTCCGCGAGGCCGGTCGCCGAGAGCTCATCGAGACCGCGGCCCGCAAGGAGGTCTTCATGATGGCGCCCGTCGTGTTCCTCGTGCTGCCGATCACCATCGTCTTCGCCTTCTATCCCGGGGCCATCGGCCTCAACCTGACCACGCCATGAACCACCGCACCGAACACCGAGGGGTACCCATGAACGACTTCACGGCAGCCTTGCTGCACGGCTACGGCTGCGTGCGCGCGGCGATGACCGCGCCGCGCGAGCGGGACGAGCGCGGAGACGTGCCGGGCTGGGTGATGATCACCGTGATGACCGCGGCGCTCGTCGCCGTGATCTGGGGCGTGGCCGACGACCAGCTCACCAACCTGCTCACCCAGGCCCTGCAGAGCGTGGGCATCAAGTAGTCATGCGCCGCTCGCGCCGAGGTCAGCGCGGGGCAGCAGTGGTCGACTTCGTCTTCGTCCTGATCCTGCTGCTGCCGCTCTTCCTCGGCATCCTCCAGCTCGCCCTGGTGCTGCACGTGCGCAACACCCTCGCCTCCGCGGCGGCCGAGGGTGCCCGTTACGCAGCCACGCTGGGTGCCGGGCCCGAGGACGGGAGGCAGAAGGCGAGGGAGCAGATCGTCGGCGCGATCTCGGGGCAGTACGCCGAGGACGTCGTGATCGACGAGGTCATGATCGACGGTGCGCGGGCCTACCGGGTCACCATCCGCGCGGAGGTGCCAGCGCTCGGACTCGGTGGGCCGGGCGTGCCGCTCGAGGTGAGCGGCAACGCGATCATCGAGCAGGGACCGGGGTACGTCTCGTGAACCGGCGCCGCGACCAACGGGGGAGCGGGCTCGTCGAGTTCGTCTGGCTGGGCATCATCCTGGTGATCCCGCTGGTGTGGATCATCCTCTCGGTCTTCGAGGTGCAACGCGGAGCGTTCGCCGTGAGCGCGGCGGCGCGCGCCGCTGGACGCGCCTACGCGCTGGCGCCCGACGACCAGGTCGGCCTCGACCGCGCCCGGGCCGTGGCCGCGCTGACCCTGGAGGACCAGGGCTCTCCCGGCATGACCGCCGTGGTCAGCGCCAGCTGCGAACCCGGCCCGCCCTGCCACCAGGGCACCTCGGTGATCGTCGTCTCGGTCGTCTCGGGCGTCGACCTGCCCCTCCTGCCCGACCTGTTCGGCCACCAGAAGCCCAGCTTCGCCCTGTCGGCCACCCATCGCGTGCCCATCGGGCAGTACGTCGAGTCCGGCACCAGCGAGGACGAGGAGGAGCCGGATGACGAGCCGAGCGAGTCGACCGCGAAGCCGTGACGACCGCGGCTCCACCATCCCGCTGATCATCGGGCTCGCGCTCTTCCTGATCATGGGGATCGTCGTGGTCGTCGACGCCTCCGCGGCGTACCTGCAGCGGCAGGGCCTCGACACCCTTGCCGACGGGGCGGCGCTCCGGGGTGCCGACCTGGGCTCGGTCGGCACCTACGCCAACGGCATCCCCGCCGATCGCCTCGACCAGCTCGAGGTCCAGGTCGACCGAGCCGTCGCGGCCTACCTGAGGGACTCCGGCGCCTACGAGAGGTACCCCGGCATCCAGCACGCGTCCGACGTCGACGAGACCGACGCCAAGGTCACGGTGCGGCTGAGCGCGCCGCTGAGCCTGCCCCTGACCGTCCCCGGCTCACCCGACCGTCCCGAGATCGCAGCCACCGGCACCGCCGCGGTCACGGTCCTGCGCTGAGCTCCTCCTCGAGCGCGAGCAGGGCCTGCTCGACGACCTCTGTGGGCGCGGGGTGGATCCAGTACTGGCTGCGCGCCAGCCCGGCCACGGGCTGCTCGAGGCTCATCGCGCCGATGAGCGGTTGGATCAGGGTCGCCGCCTGCGGACCGATCAGGTGGGCGCCGACGAGGAGACCCGTCGACCGGTCGGCGACCAGCTTGCAGAACCAGCCCTCGTCGTCGGCCTCCAGCGCCCAGCCGTAGGCGACGTCGGCGTACTCGCGGGTCGCCACCGCGACGTCGATGCCCTGCTCGCGTGCCGCGGCCTCGGTGAGCCCGACGGACGCGACCTGCGGCGAGGTGAACACCGCCTGGGGCACGCAGCGGTGATCGGCCGCCACGAGATCGGCGGGGTGCAGCAGGTTGTGCTGCACCACTCGGGCCTCGTGGTTCGCGACGTGCTTGAGGGGATGGTGGGTGGAGATGTCGCCCAGGGCCCACACGGCCTCGGCCGACGTGCGTTGGTGCTCGTCGACGACGACCCGGTCGTCGTCGTCGATCCCGACGCCGGCGCTCTCGAGCCCGAGCCCGTCGGAGTTGGGGCGCCGACCGACGGAGACGAGCAGGGCGTCGACCTCGACGGGGTCGCCCCGGTCGAGGTGCATGGTGATCGCGTCGCCGTCCTGGCTGAACCGCTCGACGGTGGTGCCGGTGCGCACGTCCCACTGGCGGGACGCGTGCTCGGTGAACAGGCGGGCGACGTCGGCGTCCTGGTTGTCCAGGAGCATGTCCGCGGACTCGATCTGCACCACGGTCGACCCGAGGGCGGCGAAGACGTGGGCGAGCTCGCAGCCGACGTACCCGCCGCCCAATATGCCGATGGTCCGCGGCAGCCTCTCGAGGTGCATGACCGTGTCACTGGTGTGGTGCTCGACGTCGGCGAGTCCGGGCAGGTCGGGCACCACCGGGCGGCTGCCGACCGCGAGCACGACGCGGTCCGCGGTCAGCTCCTCCTCGCCGCCATCCTCCAGCGCGATCCGCAGGGTGCGCGGGCCGGTGAAGGTGGCCGTCCCCTGGAAGGTGTCGACGTGGTCCTGCTCCTCGCGGTCGTCGCGCCCCTCGCGGGCCGACGCGTCGGTGCGGCCGAAGATGCGGTCGCGGAGGGCCGCCCACTCCACCCCGTCGTACGACGTGCGTACGTCGAGCCGCGGGCCGTCGGTCGCCTCCCGGGCGAGGTCGGCCGGCACCACGAACATCTTCGACGGGATGCAGCCCCGGTTGAGGCAGGTGCCGCCGTAGGGACCGCGCTCGACGATCGCCACCCGCCATGACGCGAAGCGGTCGTCCACGACGGCGTTGCCGGATCCGGCGCCGATCACGACGAGGTCGTAGTGCAACGGGTCGCCCATGGGGCGAGATGCTAGCCGCGACCTCGCCCGATGCGGCACAACCAAATGGCGAACCGGTGCATCTCACTGCTGACCAGTCATCGCAGAGATGACGCCTCGTGGGACAGCCCACGACCAAGACGAGGGAGACACCCATGCGACGCGTAGCCGCCGTGACCGCCGTACTGATCGCCGCAGGCCTGCTGGCGCCCGCCACCAGCGCCGAGGCCGACACCGCCAGGGCAGCCAAGGCCACCTGGAAGGTGACCGCCTCGATCAACACCCAGAAGATCGTCGCCGGCGAGGGCAGGATCGTCGTCCGCGGCCGCGTCAAGCCGTCGGCCGCCGGACAGAAGGTCGTGCTTCAGCAACGCCTGGAGAAGCAGAGGCGCTGGGCCAAGAGCGGCGCGACCCGGATCAAGAAGAATGGCAGCTTCAAGGTGACCGACCGTCCCCAGGCTGGTGGAGTGCGGGAGTACCGCGTGGCCAAGCCCGGCACGGACGGGCGCAAGAAGGGCTACAGCAAGGCGATGCCGGTCACCGTCTTCGCCTGGCAGGACCTCGCCAGCTTCTTCACCGGGCCGCGCTCCGAGGCGATCGTCACGTGGGCGACCATCGGGACCAGGACCTACAGCCCCAGCATCGTCCAGAGCACGCCGGGTACGCCCGGCTACGCCGAGTTCACCCTCGGACGCCTGTGCACGTCGCTGGAGGCGACGTACGCCCTGACCGACACCTCCGAGACCGGCAGCACCGGTGGGGTGCAGGTGCTGGCCGACGGCGCGACGCGCTACTCGGCACTGATGGGCGTCGGCACGATCACCGATCCGGCGATCGACCTGACCAACGTCTACCGCCTCCGGTTCGACCTCGACTCGAGCCTCGCGCCCCAGGGCTACGCCGCCGTCGGCACGCCGCGGGTGCTCTGCGCGAAGTAGCCGGTCGGGTGCCGCCCGGGCACGGTCGGGGGACCTGCCCGGGCGGACCGCGCCGCGCCTCGGTCGGTCCCGTAGTGTTGCCGCTTGTGGCAGGCACCGACTTCGACGCAGAGATCAAGACGCTCCAGGCGACCATGAAGACCATCGGTCAGGTCCTCGACCTCGACGCGATGCGCAGCGAGATCGCCGACCTCGGGGAGCAGGTCGCCGCACCCGACCTCTGGGACAACCAGGACAACGCCACCCGGGTCACCGGCCGGCTCTCCGCGCTCCAGGGCGAGCTCGACAAGTTCACCGGCCTCGACGGCCGCATCGACGACCTCGCGATCATGGTCGAGATGGCCACCGAGGAGGGCGACGCCGCCACCCTCGAGGACTCCGAGCGGGAGCTCCTGCGCATCAAGAAGTCCGTCGAGTCCCTCGAGATCCGCACCCTCCTCAACGGCGAGTACGACGTCCGCGAGGCGCTGGTGAGCATCCGCTCGGGCGCCGGGGGAGTGGATGCCGCCGACTTCGCCGAGATGCTGATGCGCATGTACACGCGCTGGGCCGAGCAGCACAACTACCCCGTCGAGGTCTACGAGACCTCCTACGCCGAGGAGGCCGGCCTCAAGTCGGCGACGTTCGCGATCCACGCGCCCTACGCCTACGGCACGCTGTCGGTCGAGGCCGGCACGCACCGTCTGGTGCGCATCAGCCCCTTCGACAACCAGGGCCGCCGGCAGACCAGCTTCGCCGCGGTCGAGGTGGTGCCGGTGCTGGAGCAGACCGACGAGATCGAGATCCCCGACGAGGAGATCCGCACCGACGTCTACCGCTCGGGCGGCCCCGGCGGCCAGTCGGTCAACACCACCGACTCGGCGGTGCGCCTGACCCACATCCCCACCGGCACGGTCGTCTCCTGCCAGAACGAGAAGAGCCAGCTGCAGAACAAGGCCAGCGCCATGGTGGTGCTGAAGGCCAAGCTGCTGGCGCTCAAGAAGGCCGAGGAGAAGGCCCACCTCGACGGGATGCGCGGCGACGTGCAGGCCTCATGGGGCGACCAGATGCGCAACTACGTGCTGAACCCCTACCAGATCGTCAAGGACCTGCGCACCGGCTACGAGAGCGGCAACCCCAGCTCGGTCTTCGACGGCGACCTCGACCCCTTCATCGAGGCCGGCATCCGCTGGCGCCGGGGAGCCGAGCGCGCCGAGGCCTAGCCGCGACCCTCCGGTGCCCTAGGCTCGGGTGACATTCGCCACACTCGGAGGTCAGCGTGGACCCGACACCCATCTCACCGGCGTACGGCGCCGGCGTCCTGCTCGCCATCGCCGCCGCAGCGGTCCTGGTGCTGCTGTTCTTGATCATCCGCCTCAAGGTGCACGCCTTCGTGGCGTTGATCCTGGTCAGCGTGCTCACGGCGCTGGCCACGCAGATCCCGCTCGCCGACGTCGCGTCGGTGACGACGTACTTCTTCGGCAAGACGCTGGGCACGGTCGCCCTGCTGGTGGGCCTCGGAGCCATGATCGGCCGGCTCCTCGAGGTGACCGGTGGAGCTCAGGTGCTTGCCGACACCCTGATCAACGCGTTCGGCGAGAAGCGGGCTCCGCTGGCGCTCGGCGTCGCGGCGCTGCTGTTCGGCTTCCCGATCTTCTTCGATGCCGGCCTCGTGGTCTTCTTGCCGATCATCTTCTCGGTCGCCAAGCGCTTCGGCGGGTCGGTGCTGGTCTACGCCCTGCCGGCGGCGGGCGCGTTCGCGGCGATGCACGCCATCGTGCCGCCCCACCCCGGCCCCGTCACCGCGGCGACCGAGCTCGGGGCCAGCATCGGCCTGACCCTGCTCATCGGCGCCCCGGTCGCCGTCATCGCGTGGTACGTCGGCGTCTACCTCTTCACGAAGTACTACGCCGGCCGCATCCACGTCCCGATCGACGACAGCCTGCTGACCGGCCGCAAGCCCGGCGAGGAGGAGAAGCCGCGCACCGGCACGCTGCCGACCTTCGGGCTGGTGCTCTTCGTGCTGCTCCTCCCGTTGCTCCTCATCGCCCTCAACACCATCCTGACGACGCTGGTGCAGAGCGGCACCCTGGAGGAGGCCTCCTGGATCGACGCCCTGGTCTTCATCGGGCAGACCCCGATCGCCCTGCTGATCACGCTGCTCTTCGCGACCTACGCACTCGGCACGAAGGAGCGCTCGGCCGCGCAGGTCGAGACGATCCTCAACGACGCGCTGGCCCCGATCTGCGCGATCATCCTGATCACCGGCGCGGGCGGCATGTTCGGCGGCGTGCTGCGCCACAGCGGCATCGGCGAGGCGCTCTCGGACTCCCTGGCCGATCTGGGGCTCCCGCTGGTGATCTCCGCGTTCGTCATCGCGACCCTGCTGCGCGTCGCCCAGGGCTCGGCCACCGTCGCCCTGACGACCACCGCCGGCCTGCTCAGCGCCGGCGTCGCGTCCGCCGACCTGTCGTCGGTCGACCTCGTGGCCATGGTGCTCGCCATCGCGGCCGGGGCCACGGTGCTCTCGCACGTCAACGACTCGGGCTTCTGGCTGGTCAGCCGATTCTTCGGGATGGACGTCAAGACCACCCTGCGCACCTGGACGCTGATGGAGACCACCTTGGGGCTCTCGATCTTCGTGCTGTCCCTGGTGCTCTGGTACGCCACCCCATGAGCGGGGATCGTCCGGTCTGGCACCTGGTCTTCATGGGGGTCTCCGGGTCGGGCAAGTCGACCGCCGCGCGGGCCGTGAACGAGCACCTCGGGTGGGAGTTCGCCGAGGGCGACGACTTCCACCCGGCCTCGAACGTCGCGAAGATGTCGGCCGGCCTCCCGCTCAACGACGAGGACCGGTTCCCCTGGCTCGAGTCGCTGGCCGCGTGGACCCGTGAGCACGACCGCGACGGTCGGTCCACAATCGTGAGCTGCTCGGCGCTGCGACGTACCTATCGCGACATCCTGCGCAGGGGAGGCGAGCGCACCTACTTCGTCCACCTGCACGGCGACAAGGGGCTGATGCTCGAGCGGATGGGCTCGCGCGAGCACTTCATGCCTCCGTCCCTGCTGGAGTCGCAGCTCGACACCCTCGAGATGCTGGGGGCCGACGAGCGCGGCATGGTCGCCGACATCGCCGATCCGCCCGGTCTGATCGCCGACCAGGTGCTGTTGCGGCTCGAGCTCGGGAGCTGACATCGCACCGGTCCGCGTGGATCCCTGAATCCTCAGGATGCTCGCGTAGCCTCGGCCAACGTGATTCGCTTCGAGAAGGTCACCAAGACCTACCCCGGCCACGCCCACTCCGCGCTCGACCAGGTGAGCGTCGACGTCGAGAAGGGCGAGTTCGTCTTCCTGGTCGGTTCCTCGGGGTCCGGCAAGTCGACGTTCCTGCGCCTGGTGCTGCGTGAGTACCGCGCCACGAGCGGGCGCGTCTACGTCGCCGGCAAAGAGATCAACCGCCTCGCCAGCTGGAAGGTGCCGCGGCTGCGTCGCGACATCGGCACCGTGTTCCAGGACTTCCGGCTGCTCGGCAACAAGACCGTCTCCGAGAACGTGGCGTTCGCGCTCCAGGTGATCGGCAAGTCCCGCAGCGACATCAACGAGCTGGTCCCCGAGACCCTCGAGATGGTGGGTCTGGACGGCAAGGGGGAGCGGATGCCCGACGAGCTCTCCGGTGGCGAGCAGCAGCGCGTGGCCATCGCCCGGGCCTTCGTCAACCGGCCCAAGATCCTGATCGCCGACGAGCCCACGGGCAACCTCGACCCCACCACCTCTGTCGGGATCATGAAGCTGCTCGACCGCATCAACCGCACCGGCACCACCGTGCTGATGGCCACCCACGACGCCGGCATCGTGGACCAGATGCGCAAGCGGGTCATCGAGCTCGAGGACGGTCACGTCATCCGTGACCAGGCCCAGGGCGCCTACGGCTTCCAGAACTGAATCGAGAGTCTTCCCCCATGCAGCTTCGCTATGTCTTCACCGAGCTCGGACAGGGCCTGCGCCGCAACCTGTCGATGCACATCGCGGTGATCCTCACCCTCTTCGTCTCCTTGACCCTCGTGGGTCTCGGCGTCCTGCTCAACCAGCAGGCCGCCAAGGCCGCCGACCACTGGGGCAGCCAGCTCCAGATCACCGTCTGGCTGTGCAAGGCCCAGGACGACAACCCGGCGTGCACCTCCGAGGTGAACGACGCACAGCGCGCCGCGATCGCCACCGTGGTCGAGGACAACCCGGAGGTCGCGGGCTTCCACACGGAGACCAAGGAGGAGGCGTTCGAGAAGGTCAAGGAGCTCCTCGGCCCCGAGAAGTTCGAGGGCAACAACCCGGCCGCGACGGCCGAGGACATGCCCGAGTCGGTGTGGATCGAGCTGAAGGACCCCCAGCAGTACGAGGGCATCACCAGCGCCGTGCGCGGACTCGACGGGGTGGCGGGCATCCGCGACATGCGCGAGACGCTCAAACCGATCTACGGCGCCATCAACCTGCTTCAGGTGAGCGCGTTCGTCACCTCGATCGTGCTGGTCATCGCGGCGCTGCTGCTGGTCGCCAACACCATCCGGCTGGCGGCGTTCGCGCGCCGCAAGGAGATCGGCATCATGCGGCTGGTGGGCGCGTCCACGCTCTACATCACGCTGCCGTTCCTGCTCGAGGCGGTGGTCACCGCCCTCATCGGCGTGGCGCTCGCGGCAGGGGCGCTGGGTGCCTTCATGTACTTCGGCATCCACGAGCGCGCGACCGACCAGCTGAAGTTCATCCCGTGGATCGGCGCCGACCAGTACGTCGTGGCCCTGGCGGCCGTGGCCGTGCTCGGGCCGGTGCTCACGCTGCTCCCGACACTCGTGCTGACGCGCAAATACATCAAAGTCTGATCACCAGCGGTTACGGTCACGGTGTTCACTTCCCCGAACACTAAGGCAGACCGGTGCGTCTCTTCCCCCGTACCGCTCGTCGACGCACGGCCGCTGCGCTTGTCGTGGTGGCTCTGACCGTCGGCGCGCTGGCTACCCCCGTCGCGAGTGCCGACGACCTCAAGGACAAGCAGAAGTCCGCTGAGCGCGAGATCAAGCACGCCAAGAGGGACCTCGACGAGTCCAGCGGCCGGATGGCCAAGGCACGGGCCAGCCTGAAGGCTGCGCGCACCCAGCTCGCCGGCGCCGAGGTCGCCCTCGCGACCGCTCAGGGCAAGGCGGCCGTGGCCCAGCAGCGCGACGCCGAGATGCAGGTCGAGCTGACCAGCGCCGAGCTCGCGCTGACCGAGGCGAGCGCCGACCTCGCCGCCGGCCGCAAGGAGATGCGCACCCAGCAGGACCACGTCGCCTCGACCATCTCCGCGATCTACGAGCAGGGCGACCCCGAGCTGCTGGCCTTCGCGGCCCTCCTCGACTCGCAGACCCCCGCCGACCTGACCCGCTCCAACGAGGCCCGCAACGCCATCGTCGGGCGCGAGACCCGCGTCTACCAGGAGCTGCACGCCGCCAAGGTGCTGTTCGCCGTGCGCGAGGACCAGGTCGAGGCCGCCAAGGAGGTGGTGGCAGCCAAGCGCGCCGAGGCCGCCGCACACCTGGTCGACATGCAACAGCTCGAGGCGGAGGCGGCAGCCGCCGAGCAGTCGGTCGCCGCACTCGTCGGCGAGCGACGTACCGCGGAGAACGAGGCCAGTGCGGCCCGGGCCGCGGACGCCAAGGCCCTCAACCAGGCCAAGGTGGAGGGGCAGCGGATCGCCGAGCTCCTCCGCAAGCGGGCCGCCGCCGCCCTCCGCCGCGCCCGCGCCGCGGCCGCGCGTGCGCAGACCCAGTCGGGCCGGGCGACCAGCAGCGGTGGATTCCTCAGCCCGCCGGCCCACGGCTCCATCACCTCAGCGTTCGGCTACCGCATCCACCCGATCTACAAGTACTACGGGCTGCACGACGGTGTCGACTTCGGCGCCGACTGCGGGTCGCCGCTTTACGCCGCGGCCGACGGCAAGGTCATCTCGGCCTACTGGAGCACCGTCTACGGCAACCGGATGATCATCGACAACGGCGTCGCCGCCGGCGTCGGCCTCGCCACGATCTACAACCACGCCGCCCGCTACACGGTGTCGCAGGGACAGCAGGTCCAGCGCGGCCAGGTCATCGGGTACGTCGGCGCGACAGGCTGGTCGACCGGCTGCCACCTCCACTTCACGGTGATGGCCAACGGCAAGGCCGTCGACCCGCAGAACTGGCTGTAGCCGCCACCCCCCGCCGCTGGCGCTCGCACCTCAACCAGCGACAAACCGGATTGCCTCTCCTGAGAGGATGGCGCCATGGCACGTGAGCAGGGGACCAAGCCGGTCGCGCAGAACCGCAAGGCGCGCCACGACTACCACATCGAGGACACCTGGGAGGCCGGGCTCGTCCTGGTCGGCACCGAGGTGAAGTCGCTGCGGGCCGGCCGAGCCTCGCTCGTCGACGGCTTCGCCGAGGTCGACGGTGGCGAGGTGTGGCTGCACGGCGTGCACATCCCGGAGTACTCCCAGGGCACCTGGACCAACCACACCGCCCGACGCAAGCGGAAGCTGCTCCTCAACAAGGCCGAGATCCACAAGATCGAGCGCAAGCTCAGCGACCAGGGCTACACGCTGGTCCCGCTCAACCTCTACTTCAAGGACGGCCGCGCCAAGGTCGAGATCGCGCTCGCCAAGGGCAAGAAGTCCTACGACAAGCGACACTCCCTGGCCGAGCGCCAGGCCAACCGCGAGAAGGAGCAAGCAGTCCAGCGTCGGCTCAAGGGCATCAAGGACTGATGGCGCTCGAGGTCGTCGACCGGCTCGGGCTGCCGGGGATCTTCGACATCCACACGCACTTCCTGCCGCCGCGGGTGATGGCGAAGGTGCGTGCCCAGTTCGACGAGGCCGGGCCGCTGATCGGCCGGGCCTGGCCCATCGCCTACCGCGACGACGACGAGTCGCTCGTCGAGACGCTGCGCTCCTTCGGGGTGCGGCACTTCACCGCGCTGCCCTATGCACACAAGCCCGCCATGGCGGAGTTCCTCAACGACTGGGCCTTCGGGTTCGCGGCCCGTACGCCGGGTGCCCTGCGCTGCTCGACGTTCTTCCCCGAGCCCGGCGTCACCGACTACGTCGAGGCGCGGCTCGCCGCGGGGGTCGAGGTCTGGAAGGTGCACGTGCAGGTGGGCGCCATCGACGTGACCGACCCGCTGCTCGACGCCGCGTGGGGGCTGATCGCCGAAGCCGGCACCCCGGTGGTGCTGCATGCCGGCAGCGGGCCGGTCGCCACGCCGTACACGGGTCCCGGGCCGGTGACCACGCTCCTCGCGCGTCATCCGTCGCTGTGCCTGGTGATCGCGCACGCCGGCGCGCCGGAGTACGCCGAGTTCCTGGCCCTCGCCGAGCGCTATCCACGCGTGCACCTCGACACCACGATGGTGTTCACCGACTTCTTCGGTGACGTCGGCGCGCCGTTCCCCGACGCGCTGCTGCCGCGGTTCCGCGACCTGGGGGAGAAGGTGCTGCTCGGCTCCGACTTCCCGAACATCCCCTACCCCTACGTCACCCAGACCGACGGGCTGGAGGCCCTGGGCTTCGGTGACGAGTGGCTGCGCGGGGTGCTCTGGGACAACGCCTCGCGGCTCCTGCCACGGGTCTAGGAAGGGCCGGAGCGTCTCAGCCGGCAGCTCGAAGCGCCGGCACCGAAGCGGCGGAGGGCCGCAGGTCAGCGTGCCGGAGGGGGTCGCAGAGGAATGCGTGCCGACATCTCGACGTTGAGCACGTAGACTGACCGACACAACTCAAGAGGGGCTGATCGGTTTCGACTTGGGACGTTAGTTCCAGGAGAAGCGGGTCGAGAAGCCAGCGTCATCTCGTAAACGATCGCTGGAAAACACAGTTGCCAACTCTAATCGCAACGACTTCGCTCTCGCTGCCTGAGCAGTGATCGAAGGGTCTGACCGGGCATCTGTCCTCGTCCCGGACCCAGGCCTCATCTAGAGGACTTGCTGGTCACTTCCTGCCAGGAGGAGTGACCGGGACTTTTTCCTGGCTGAGCCTGTCGGCGACGTGTCTGTGCGAGCGCCGGGGCCGAGAAAAGCGACAACACAGACTGCACCCGGAGAAGACCTGGTTCGACGCTCGAGGACGCGGGTTCGATTCCCGCCAGCTCCACGCCGATCCGGTGAGACCACCGAGATCCACCCCCTTTGAGAACGAGAGCCGCTCCGACACCAGTCGGGGCGGCTCTCGTGTCTCTGCGGCGGGTCACCTGATGGGAGCGCAAGGCGCCCCGTCTGGAGTAGCGCGGCGGAAGCAATTACCCAATTGCGGGCGCGACGCCCGTACGCCGCCGCGGTTAGGTTCGCAGGGCCCGGGACAGGCCCGGACCTCACATGCGTTGGGGGGCGTGCCCATGCGAGGCGCCTGGATTCCGCCGATCCTGACCGTGGTCCTGTTCGCTGGCCTCGCGTCCGCCGCCACCGAGCGTCGAGGGAGTCCGACCGACGCCCCGGTCCCAGCACAGGCGGCGTCCCTGCCGGTGCAGGCCGCCGACGATCGGCAGCAGATCCCCGTGCCCCCGAAGTGGTTCAGGGCCCCGAGCACACCCGACAAGCCGTTGGACACGGGGATCTCCGACGCGGCCCTGCGCCGGGTCGTCGATGACGTCGTCGCGGGCCGCTTCGTGTCCGCGGACAGGGCCGTGGTGACGGACGGACAGGTGCGCGTCGAGGTGATCGGCAACGACGGCCCGGCCGCGAAGGCCGCGGTCGAGCGCCTCGGTGGGGCGGTCGTCGCGCGGTTCGCAGACCTTGCTCTGGCAGATGTGCCGGCCTCGAGGATGGTGGAGCTCGAGGCCAGCGACGGCGTCGAGACAGTCCGGCTGCCGCAGCCGATCAACGGTCCGGCCGGCGACTCGGCGAGCCAGTCGTCCACAGCGCTCATAGCGGGCGACATCCTTGCCGGCAGGTCGGCTGCCCACCTGTCCGGCGCCAAGATGTCGGGCGCGTACGGAACCGAGATCCTGGCCCACACCGGGGTCGACGCCTGGCACGCCGCCGGTCAGACCGGCCGAGGCGTCAAGATCGGCATCATCGACAGCTTCGACGGCACGGCGTGGGCCGCCGCCCTCGCAGCCGGCGAGGTCCCGGCCTACGCCGGAGCCTTCTGCCTCGACGAGAACCAGAGCTGTGGGGCGGGCGGGGCGGACTTCTGGAAGGGCCAGGCGCACGGCGTGGCCGTCGCCGAGGTCATCCACGACATGGCGCCCGGCGCCGCCATCTACCTGGTCAGCGTCAGCACCGCCACCGACCTGCGCCAAGGGATCGACTACCTGGCCAACCAGGGCGTCCGCATCATCAGCCGCTCCCTCGGCGGTCGCTTCGACGGCCCGGGCAACGGCACCGGCGACATGGCCGCGGCCATCGCGTACGCCGAGACGCGTGGCATCGCCTGGTTCAACTCGGCCGGCAACGCCGGCGGCAACCAGGACCGGGTCGGAGGCTACTTCCGCTCCGCCTGGGTCGACCCCGACGGTGACGGATTCATGAACTTCCCCAACGGGTCGCCGTACCTGGCGTTCAACTGCTCGTTCATCTACGGCCTGCGGTGGAGCGACTGGGGCGTCAACCGCACCGACTACGACATCTTCATCTACGAGGAGCCGGGGGGCACCCTGCTCGCTCAGGCCATCGACGACCAGCAGGGGTCCGCCGCCCCGCTCGAGCACTTCTACTCCCCGACGTGCACCGGCACCGACGTCGACTACGCCGTCATCCAGGTGGCCCAGTACGGCAACGGGACGGCCGGTGACACCCTCGAGTTCCTGGTCAACGCCGGCGTGGCCTACTCATCCAACCCGTACAGCGTCAACCAGCCCGCAGGGGACTCGGCCTCGACCGGGGCCGCCGCCATCGGCGCCGTCGACCCGGTCGGCGGCGCGACCATCGCGCCGTACAGCTCCCAGGGCCCCACCAACGACGGCCGCGTCAAACCGGACTTCAGTGCCGCCTCCGGCATCACCAGCCTCAGCTACGCCGACGCAGCCGGCGGCCGCTTCACCGGGACCAGCGCCGCCACCCCCGTGGCCGCCGGCGCTGCCGCAGTCCTGCTGGGGGCGGTGCCCAGCTGGACCGCCGCCCAGCTCGTGTCCTACCTGCGCGGCCAGGTCGTCGATCGAGGCGTCCCGGGGCCTGACAACGTGTTCGGGACCGGGGAGCTGCGCCTGGCCGCTCCGGCGGTCGTGGTGCCGGCCCCGGCTCCGGTGACCGCACCGGGCAGGGTACGCAACCTCCGCGTCAACGGCCGGCCGGCCGCTCGGACCCGCATCGTCCGCTGGCAGCCGCCCGTCGCGACCGGTGGCGCTGCCATCACGAAGTACCTGATCCGGGTCTACGCCGGCAAGAAGCGGGTCTACAAGGGGTCCTACGGCCCTGACGTCCGCGGAGTGAAGCTCAAGCGGTCCCGGCTCCGGGCCGGCAAGAACGTCGTCCACGTGACCTCCAGCAACGGCACCGCCAACGGGCCCTGGGCGAGCACCCGCTTCCGGGTTCGCAAGTAGAGCCAGTCAGGGTCCGCGACCGCCGGGAGTCGCGTCGACGCCCATCGGTGGGTCCAGACGGTGTCCGTCGTGGCAGGTCCTCTGGTCAGCCTCTGGTCAGCCTCTGGTCAGCGCAGTCCCGGGATCCTGATCAGTGCGAGCTGGCCGCCCTCTCGCTTGTAGGTGAAGTCGGGCTGGCCGTCGCCGTTGTTGTCGTCACCGGGTGCCTTCTCGACCCACAGCGTGTGCGCCTGGACGTTGATGAGGAACGCACCCGGCCCGAACGCCGACGACGCGTCGACGATCCCGGTCGACTCCCACGCTCCCCAGTTGCCGGGCGCCTGGCCGTCGACGTCGGTCGTCCCGCCGTCAGCCGACTGGTCGACCTTGGCGATGACCTCGGGTGTCCCGGAGAAGGGTGTGAACCAGAGCCGTGCCGTCGTCGCGTTCGCGTCGGGCGCTCCCACCGGGAACTGCTGGCTGGAGCCCGGGTCCTCGGTGATCAGCAGGCCGGCCCTGGTCGACTCGAGGTTGTCGGGCTGGTGCACCTCGTCCAGCGTCTTGACCGGGTTGTCGTCGCCCTCGACCATCACGGTCAGCGACCGCACCTTCGTCGGATTCCTCTTGTCCAGCACCATGCGCCAGACCCGGCCGTTGGTCGAGGGGAAGGGCGTGTCCGCGGTCTGGTCGACGCGGCGACCGCGACCCGAGTCCGCCAGGTAGACGATGTTGTGCTTGCCGGGGCGCTTGTCGTAGGCGATGTCCTCGACGCGCACGAACTGGAAGACGCCGTGCAGGTCGCTCCAGTGCTCCAGCACCCACTGCGGGCCGTCGATGCCGGTGGGGGTCGTCAGTCGCAGGTCGGTCTGCCAGCTGCCGTCGCTGGGCGGTGTGGGATAGCCGACGTCAGCGGCCTTGACCGTGCTGCCGTCGGGGTTCATGCCGGTGGCGATGCGCTTGGGCACCTTGATGAAGTGACCCTTGACGTCTGTGCCCGACCCGGGCAGCACGTCGTAGTAGTTCTCGACGCCGGGGGTGTCGGACACGAACGCCCACAGGTCGCCCTTGTCCTTCATCAGCGACTGGGAGCTCTTCGCGATGTAGGAGTACAGCTGCGACTGGGCAGGTGCGCCCCCGCCGTCTGCAACGGCGGAGATCGGGCCGCTGGTGAACGTGTCGTCGCCGGAGAGCACGACCGGACCCCGGTAGCCCGGGACGGGCACGGCGTTCTCGTGGTTGTGCCGGCCCATGCCGTAGATCGGGACGTGCTTGCCGCTCTTGACGTCCAGCGCCACCACGACGCCGGCCTCCACCTCGTCCGGGCTGCCCGGGACCGGGGGCCACGAGTCCTCCGCGCGGTACACGTAGTCCGGCGACTCCTCGCTGGTGAACAGGGTCGGCCGCTTGAAGCCCTCGCGCCTGGTGGCGAGGTAGTTCGAGCAGAACCGTTGGTAGCCGTCGCTGCTCTCGATCACCATCTCGCCGCTCAGGGTGCCGCCCTTGCGGTCCAGCACCAGGTGGCTCACCTGCGCGTTGTCGAAGTCGTTCTCGCCGGCGGCCGTGGGCGCGGTGGCCGAGTAGGGGAAGGGGATCTTGCTCGTCTCGTGGTTGATGTACACGTCGGTCCTGCCGTGCTTGCCGTGCTTGCTGTGCTTGCTGTGCTTGCCGGGCAGGAGCGAGATCCCGTCGGGGATCGCCTCGAAGCGGTAGCCGCTGGCGAGCTCGTCACCGACCGTGAGCAGGGGCGTCACCTCGACGCCGGGCCGGACCGGGGTCAGCATGGCGGGCTGCGTCGTGCGGAAGGCGTCTCGGTGATGATGACGGTGGTCGTCGTGCGCCGCTGCGGTCGTGACGCTGCTGAGCGCCAGAGCCGCGATCGCCGCCGCTGAGCCGAGAGTCCTGGACCGTGCCATCTCGCCACCCTCTTCCACGAAGCCGGATCCTCGATACTTAGCAGAGCCGGGGCCATCGGTCCAGAGGTGAGGCGCGACCTGTTGTCGCAGATCGTGCTGGCCCGGGCGCCTCGCCGGCAGGCTCTCGCGGGCAGCCGGGGGACGCCGTTGTACGGTCACTCGATGAGTCGACGATTCCTGGTACGCCGCGGGGTCGCGCGGCTGGCGCTGCGAGCCGCACGATGGCGGACGGTGGGCACCGTCCCGTCGCGCAGCGTGCTCGTCGGCGCGCCGCACACGTCCAACTGGGACTGGGTGCTCACCATGCTGCTGGCGTGGACGAACCGGATCCAGATCCGGCTGCTCGTCAAGCAGGAGCTCTTCCGCGGACCGCTCGGTCCGCTGCTGCGTGCCACCGGCGCGGTCCAGCTCGACCGCTCGAACCCGGGGGCGACCATCCGCGCCCTGCTTGCCGAGGCCCAGGGCGACCAGCCGTTCGTGCTCGGCATCGCGGCGGAGGGCACTCGCAGCAAGGGTGAGTACTGGAAGTCGGGGTTCTACCGGATCGCCCAGCAGAGCGGGCTGCCGATCACGCTCGCGTTCATCGACGTGCCGTCTCGCACCGTCGGCTGGGGGCCGACGTTCGAGCCGACCGGTGACGTGCGCGCCGACATGGACCGCATCCGTGAGTTCTACGCCGACAAGACCGGCTTCCATCCCGAGTCGGCCACGATCCCGCGCCTGCGCGAGGAGCCCGGAGCCTAGGCAGCGACCGCGGAGGGCTCAGCCGCCGGAGCAGCGCACGTGGGTGCGCGCGGTGGGCCTGACCTCCAGCCGCTCCGCCTCGATGCCGAGCCCGCACACCTCGCACGCCCCGTAGCTGCCCGCCGCGACGCGCTCCAGCGCGGCCTCGATCTCGGCGATGCGCAACCGGGTCTGCCGGGCGAGCGCGCCCACCTGTGAACGCTCGAACGCGATCGTGGCGCCCTCGGGGTCGTGCTCGTCGTCGGCGTTGGTGTCGCGCGAGGACGCCACCACCTCGTCGTACTGCTCGGTCAGGGTCTCGAGTCGCTGCCTCGCCTCCGAGCGGAGGGACTCGAGCGAACGGCGGGGGTCGGGCACCATGAGTGTCTACCAAGCCCGGTCAACACCGCGCCCGACGAGCGCCTGCGCCAACGGACACCACGGCCGCGGCGTCGTACCCTCGCCTCGTGACGCCGTTCTGGATCAGCGCCCTCATCGACGTACCCGCCACCGGACACACCGGGGCGGCGGACTTCTGGGCCGCGGTGACCGGGATGCCACTGTCGGAGCCGCGGGGTGACGACGGCGAGTTCACGACGTTGGTGCCCGACGACGGTGACTCCTTCCTGCGCCTTCAGCGCACCGGCGCAGGGCCGCCGCGGATTCACCTCGACCTGCACGTCGACGAGCCGCGGGTCGCTGCGGATGCAGCGGTCGCGCGTGGTGCGCTGGAGGTGGGTGAACGGAGCGGGTACGTCGTCTTGACCTCGCCCGGCGGCCTGCACTTCTGCTTCGTCGGCGACCCGGCCCGCCGACGGGCGCCCGCCCACACGTGGCCCGGTGGCCAGTCGAGCCTGGTCGACCAGGTGTGCCTGGACGTCGCCCCCGCGGCGTACGACGCGGAGCTGTCGTTCTGGGGAGCGACCACCGGCTTCCGGCTCGAGGACGACGAGCGGCACCCCGAGCTCATCCTCCTCCAGGCGACCGCCGATCAGCCGCTGCAGCTGCTGGTCCAGCGACTCGACGAGGGCGATGGCGCCACCAGCGCCCACGTCGACCTCGGGACGTCAGAGGGCGGACGCCCGGCCGAGGTGGCACGCCACGCGGCGCTCGGCGCGACCGTGCTGCGCGAGCACGACCGCTGGACCGTGCTGACCGATCCGGCCGGGTTGACCTACTGCGTCACCGACCACCCGGTGCGCTGATGGCCTGCGTCTTCTGCAGCATCGTCGCCGGCGAGGCGGAGGCCGATCGGGTCATCGAGGACGACGACTTCGTCGGGTTCCTCGACACCAGGCCGTTGTTCCGCGGCCATGTGCTGCTCGTGCCGCGCGAGCACGTCGTGACCCTGCCCGACCTGCCGGCGCCGTTGCGCGACCCGTTCCTCGCGCTCGGCCAGCGACTATGCACCGCGATGGTCGAGGCTCTCGGCGCCCAGGGCTCCTTCGTGGCGATCAACAACACTGTGTCGCAGTCGGTGCCGCACCTGCACCTGCACGTCGTGCCGCGGACGAAGGGCGACGGGCTGCGCGGCTTCTTCTGGCCGCGCACGAAGTACGCCGCGGGCGAGGCCGCGACCTACGCCGAGAGCCTGCGGTCCGCGCTCTGAGCGCGTTGGGCGGCGGGCCGGAGGTGGGGGAGCCCCGC
The DNA here is from genome assembly GCA_963781515.1 of uncultured Actinomycetota bacterium. GTDB lineage: Bacteria > Actinomycetota > Actinomycetes > Propionibacteriales > Nocardioidaceae > Nocardioides. The sequence continues at coordinate 677,311 of CAWAGL010000008.1, read as the reverse complement.
TGAGATGTTGCCCGTGCCGATCGCGGCGATCCACACGGCGGCGGCGCCCAGCACGGCGCCCGCGATCGCGTCGACGAAGAAGTGCCAGCCGAGGTAGACCGTCGCGACCACCGTCAGCGCCAGGAAGACGTGGCTGGCGACCAGGACCACGCGCGGCAGGCCGATCAGGTGCGCGATCAGGACCATCGTCACCATGATCGCGACGTGCAGTGACGCGAAGGCGGCGATGGTCTGCACGGCGCCGGTCGCGAACGGGTCGGCCAGCACCTCGACCCGGTCGCTCATCATCGACCCCTGGAGACCGGTCACCATGGTGTCGTTCAGCGAGGAGAAGTCCTGCGGGGAGGAGTAGATCGGCCCCAACGTGGGCATCGCGAAGTACGTCGCCACGCCGAGCGCCCAGTCGACGGCCACCGCGGTGACGTACCACGAACCGGCGGCCCTGGACCGGGTCCAGAGCAACGCCACGGCCAGGCTCAGCGGCACGAGCACGATCCACACGACGTACACGAAGGACAGGGCGCTGGCCGCCCAGTCGGTGCCGAGCAGGCTGTGGAGCACCGTGGCCGGGTCGTGGCCCAGGAACAGGGTGCGGTCGAGCGACGCGAGCTCGTTGTCCCAGAGCCGGTCGTTGACGAACGGCACGTAGCTCTTCAGGTTGCGGAAGGCGGCGTAGCAGGCGTACCAGGTGATGACGCCGGCGAGCGCGAACACGAGCTGGTGGCGGCTCCACCGCTCCCGTGCCACCGCCACGACCGACTGCCGGCGCAGCACGGCGCGCGGCACGACGTCGAGGGCCAGCGCTGCGAGCACGATGAGCGGTAGCCGGACGTAGGTCGGCACCACGACCCCGTCGGGGTCGCGGATCGGCAGCTCCCAGGCGCGCGAGACCACCACCATGGCCGCCACCATGGCTGCTCCCAACGCTCCCGCCAGACGGAAATTCGGCCCACCCACGCCCTAACGGTACGACCTTCGCCGTCTAGGGTGAACCCGGCGCGTGTCAGCGCCCTCCCAAAACGTGAAGGAGTCACCATGGGTCGCTTTGACGGACGCATCGCCGTAGTCACCGGAGCCGCGCGCGGCATCGGGTTCGGCACCGCCCAGCGCTTCGCCGAGGAGGGTGCCAAGATCGCGATCCTCGACCTTGACGAGTCCTCCGCTGCCGAGGCCGCGGCCAAGCTGGGTACGGGTCACATCGGCATCGGGTGCAACGTCAGCGACAGCGCGAGCGTCGACGCCGCGGTCGAGCGGGTCGTCAGCGGGCTCGGCGGCATCCACATCCTGGTCAACAACGCCGGGGTCACCCGCGACAACCTGCTGTTCAAGATGACCGAGGAGGACTGGGACCTCGTGATGGGGGTGCACCTCAAGGGCGCGTTCCTCATGACCAAGGCCGCCCAGCGGCACTTCGTCGCACAGAAGTACGGCAAGATCGTCAACCTCTCCAGCGTCTCCGCGCTGGGCAACCGCGGCCAGGCCAACTACTCCGCCGCCAAGATGGGCATCCAGGGCTTCACCCGGACACTCGGCATCGAGCTGGGCCCCTACGGCGTGAACGCCAACGCCATCGCCCCCGGCTTCATCGCGACCGAGATGACCGACGCCACCGCGGCCCGGCTGGGCATCCCCGTCGACGAGTTCCGCGCGAAGACCGCCGAGCGCAACCCCGTCAAGCGGGTCGGCTTCCCCGAGGACATCGCGGCCGCAGCCGCGTTCCTGTGCAGCGACGAGGCCTCGTACATCACGGGCCAGACGCTGTACGTCGACGGCGGCGCGAAGCTGGTCAGCTGACCGTGACCACGCATCCCACCTATGACCAGCTCCTCGGCCTGCCTGCGTACGTCGAGCAGCCCGTGCCGATGCCGTTCGAGGACATGAACGGCCACCTCAACGTCCGCCACTACCTCGGCATCGCGAGCGAGGGCCTCGACGAGTCCCTGGTCCCGCTCGGCATCCCGCAGAACTGGCCGATCAGCGCCGGGCACGCGTGCTTCTCCGCGGAGCACCACTGCACCTACCTGACCGAGCTGCGCACCGGGGACATGATGTCGGCGCGGGTCCGCCTGCTCGGGCGCTCCGAGCGTGCCGCGCACGCCTTGGTCTACCTCCTCGACGAGACCCACACCCAGGTCAGCTACGTGATGGAGGAGATCTTCCTGCACATCGACATGAGCACCCGGCGGACGGCGCCGTGGCCCGACGACGTCGCCGCGAGCCTCGACCAGCGCATCGCCGAGGACGCCGAGCTGCCGTTCCCGGCCTCGACGTCGGGCTGCCTGGCGCTGCGCTGACGGACCCGCCGCCGCCCTGCCGCCGCCGGCGAGATCCTGGTCGCGATCGCGCCGGGGCGGCGCCCGGGTTTGAACTTTGACCCTCGGTCTGCCTAACGTGCTTGGCTGCACCACCGTCCGCGGGTACGCCGAGTCCTGCCCCTCCGCGCGACGTCCCCCGAGACCAAGACACAGGGGCAGGAGTGGGGGACCCACAGGTTCCACGCCGGTCCGCAGCGCGATCGCGGACGGCTCGGGGTGAAGTCACTCACGTGGCGGGGCACTTTCCAGCTCCAACCCGACAGCTCACCTCACAGGCGTGGGAAAGGACCACAACCATGCCTGCGATCTCTCGCATGCTGCGCTTCGGCGCGCTCCTGACGCTCTCCCTCGGCCTGATCCTGGGCACCAACACCCAGGTCAGCGAGGCCGCTCCACCCAAGTCGAAGGACTCCTCGACCTCCCAGCGCGTGAAGGTGAAGCGCGCGGTGAAGAAGAAGGTCCACCGCGCGGAGAAGATCGCCCTCGCCCAGCGCGGGGACGCCTACTCGTACGGCGCTGCCGGCCCCGGCGCCTTCGACTGCTCCGGCCTGATCTACTACTCGTTCCGCAAGGCCGGTATCGCGATGCCCCGCACCTCGTCGGCCCAGGCCGGTCACGTCCGCCGGATCCCCAAGTCGCGCATGCACCGTGGCGACCTGATGTTCTTCACCGGCAGCGGCGGCGTCTACCACGCCGGCATCTTCGTGGGCCGCGCCAAGGGCGGTGCGGTGCGGATGCTGCATGCGTCAACTCCGGGACGGCCGGTGCAGATCGACGTACCGTGGACCAGCAGCTGGTTCGCGGGCACGATGCGTCGCGCCTGACAACCGCTGACGCCGGTGACACGACGGGCGCGCCCTCCCGCACACAGGGAGGGTGCGCCCGCACACTTGCCGGTAGGAACCGCACCTCAGCTAGGAGTCTCCGTGCACCTTCCCCTGCGCACCACGCCCGCCTCCCGGACGGGGGTCGCGGTCGCCGCGCTCGCCGCGACGGCACTGCTCCTCGCCGGTTGCGGCGCCAAGGAGGCCACGGGCGACCCCAAGGCCGCCGGCGTGCCCGGTGCTCCGGCCGGCCAGACCGCCGAGGAGCCGGCACCCCCGGCGACCTGGCCGCTCACCGGCCAGCCGGTGGCCGAGGGACGCACGGTCAAGCTCAAGCACCCGGTCATGGTCACCAAGATGGACAACACCGCGAGCAGTGCCCCCCAGCTCGGCCTGAGCAAGGCCGACATGGTGGTGGAGGAGCTCGTCGAGGGCGGCGCGACGCGGTTGGCGGCGTTCTACTACTCCCAGCTGCCCGAGGTCGTCGGCCCGGTGCGCTCGATGAGGGCCAGTGACATCGGCATCGTCTCGTCGGTCGATGCCGACATCATCACCTCCGGCGCCGCCGGGGTGACGATCGGCCGCATCCAGGACGCCGGCATCACGTTCTTCCAGGAGGGCGCCAAGGGCTTCTTCCGAGAGAGCAGCCGGTCCGCGCCGTACAACCTGATGGCCCGGCCCAAGGACGTCGCATCGGTGATCACGCAGAAGGCAGCCCGGCCCGACGACTACTTCACGTTCGGCGATGCCGCGGCGCTGCCCAGGGGCAAGAAGGCCAGCCGGCTCTCGGCGTTCTTCGGCGGCATGCACACCACCAACTGGGCCTACGCCAACAACGGCTACGTCAACCAGAACACCTACGCGGCGCAGGGCGACGAGTTCCCTGCCGACACGGTGCTCGTCCTCCGCGCGGAGGTCGGTGACGCCGGCTACCGCGACCCGGCCGGCAACTTCGTCCCGGAGACCAAGTTCGAGGGCAGTGGCCAGGCCCTGCTCTTCCACGGTGGCCGGGTCGTGAAGGGCACCTGGAAGAAGGACGGCCTCAAGGGCTCGCTGCGCCTGACGACCCAGAAGGGCGACACCCTCGCGGTGCCGGCCGGCAGGACCTGGGTCGAGCTGGTGCCCGACGACGCCGCCAACGGTCGCGTCAGCTACGCCAAGTAGCGCCGGCTCGCCGTCGGCGACCACCCGCGCCGGCCCCGTCCGCGGCGCCGCGGATCCTCGAACTCGGGCATGATGACGTCATGATCGAGGTCGCGGTCGGCTCCCTGCTCGTGGCGACCCCTGCGCTGGTGGATCCGAACTTCGCCGACACCGTGGTGCTGCTGCTCGACGTCAACGACGAGGGCTGCCTGGGCGTCGTCCTCAACCGGCCGTCGCCCGTCCTCGTCGCCGAGGTGCTGGCCGACTGGCGCGACATCGTCGCCGAGCCCGAGGTGCTCTTCCGCGGCGGACCGGTCAATCCCGAGGGCGCCCTGGCGGTCGGCAGGCTGGCCGACAGCGCCGACGTGCCGGTCGGCTTCCGCAGCGTGTTCGGCGACCTGGGGGTGGTCGATCTCGACACCCCGCTCGAGCTCGTCGACGGCTCGCTCGCGGGCCTCCGGATCTTCGCCGGCTACGCCGGCTGGGGCAGCGGCCAGGTGCAGCGCGAGATCGCCACCGGACACTGGTACGTCGTCCCCGCGGTGGACTCCGACGTGTTCCGGCTCGACTCGACCGACCTCTGGCGTGACGTGCTCCGTCGGCAGCCGGGTGAGATCGCCTGGCTCTCGACGCGCCCGCTGGATCCAGATCTCAACTGACCTAGACTTGTCCCCATCATGACGACGATTGGCTTCTCGCCCGGCACCGACACCATCGAGGACACCCGTACCGTCCCGACCGACGACGGCGACCACGAGCGGTTCTCGCACTACGTCCCCAAGGACAAGCTCACCGAGGCGATGGTCATGGGCACCCCCGTGATCGCCCTGTGCGGCAAGGTCTGGGTGCCCAGCCGGGCCCCGGAGAAGTACCCCGTCTGTCCTGACTGCAAGGACATCTGGGAGTCCATGAAGCCCGGCGGCAAGGGCAGCAAGGGCCCCGACGCGTGACGGGACGGCACGAAGCCGTCTCCCCCGAAGGTCACGCGGCACAGGCTCCTGCGCTGCCGATCTCGCCGGCGTGGCCCGACCGTGCGGCCTGGGGAACGGCCCCCTCCCTGCGCGCCTGGCAGAACGCCGCCATGACGCAGTACGTCGAGCAGTCGCCGCGCGACTTCCTGGCGGTCGCCACACCGGGTGCCGGCAAGACGACCTTCGCCCTCACGGTCGCCGCCGAGCTGCTCGGCCGGCGCATCGTCGACCGGATCACGGTCGTCGCCCCGACCGAGCACCTCAAGGTGCAGTGGGCCGAGGCGGCAGCGCGGGTCGGCCTGCCGATCGACCCGACGTACTCCGCGGGCAAGGGCAAGACATCGGGTGACTACGTCGGCATCGCCGTGACCTACGCCGGCGTCGCGGTCAACCCGCTGGCCATGCGCATCCGCACCGAGAACTTCAAGACGCTGGTGATCCTCGACGAGGTGCACCACGCCGGCGACGCGCTCTCGTGGGGCGAGGGCGTGCGCGAGGCCTTCCAGCCGGCCACCCGCCGGCTCGCCCTGACCGGCACGCCGTTCCGCTCCGACATCAACCCGATCCCGTTCGTCACCTACGCGCCCGGCCCCGACGGCATCCCGCGGTCGGCCGCCGACTTCACCTACGGCTACGCCCACGCCCTGGCCGACAAGGTGGTGCGGCCGGTGCTCTTCATGGCCTACTCCGGCGAGATGACCTGGCGCACCAGCGCCGGCGACGAGGTCGCCGCGAGGCTGGGGGAGCCGCTCACCAAGGACATGACGGCGCACGCGTTGCGCACCGCGCTGGACCCGGCGGGCTCCTGGATGCCCGCGGTGCTCGCCGCCGCCGACAAGCGGCTCTCCGAGGTGCGCCGGCACATGCCCGACGCCGGTGGCCTGGTCATCGCCAGCGACCAGGACACCGCTCGTGCCTACGCCGCGCTGCTGAAGAAGATCTCCGGTGAGTCGCCCACCGTGGTGGTCTCCGACGAGAAGGCGTCCTCGAAGAAGATCGCGGCGTTCACCGAGTCCGAGGCCCGCTGGATGGTCGCCGTGCGCATGGTGTCCGAGGGCGTCGACGTGCCCCGGCTGGCGGTCGGGGTGTGGGCCACCACCACCGGCACCCAGCTGTTCTTCGCCCAGGCCGTCGGCCGCTTCGTACGGGCACGCGCCCGCGGCGAGACGGCCTCCATGTTCCTGCCGTCGGTGCCGAAGCTGCTGGGCTACGCCTCCGAGATGGAGGTCGAGCGCGACCACGTGCTCGGCCGCCGCGTCACCGACGACGGCGACATCTTCGCGGCCGAGAACGACCTGCTGGCGCAGGCCCAGGCCGGGGAGGGCGCGTCCGACGAGCTCGAGGGCCTGTCGTTCGAGGCACTCGGCTCGACCGCGTCGTTCGACCATGTGCTCTACGACGGGGCCGCGTTCGGGCACTCCGGCGAGGTGCACGCCGGCTCGGAGGAGGAGATGGACTTCCTCGGCATCCCCGGCCTGCTCGAGCCCGACCAGGTGCGCGACCTGCTGCACTCCCGGCAGAGCGAGCGCGCCGCACGCCAGAAGGCAGCCCCGGCCCCCGACACGGTCGCCGAGGTCTCCACGCACGAGCAGCTCGCCGTGCTCCGCCGCGAGCTCAACGGTCTCGTGGGCGCCTGGTTCCACCGCACCGGCCAGCCGCACGGCGTCACGCATGCCGCCCTGCGCAAGCAGTGCGGGGGCCCGGCGGCCGCGGTGGCGACCGCCGAGCAGCTGCACATGCGCATCGACGCCGTACGCGAATGGGCGATCCGCAAGAGCTCGTGAGCCGGCTGGACGGGGTCGGCCGAGCCCGTGTGGGGTGCCCTCGTAGGATCTCGGGGTGAGCAGGGGCGCCAGGTGTGCGATGGCGACTCTCGCCGTCGCCGTCGTCCTGGGCATCCTCGGGATGCACGAGCTCGGCCCGCACCGCATGCCGCAGGCCGACATGCCCGCGGGCATGACCATGCCCGCCGCCGACCACGCGCCAGCGCAGTCAGCAGGGCCCGTCGCCCGCCCGGGCGGACAGCACGGCACTGCCGACATGCTGATGCTCTGCATGGCGATGCTCGCAGCCGCAGGCGTGCTGCTCCTCTCGTGGCTTCGTGGCCGCGGCGTTCCGACCCGAGAGCGGGTACGCCGCCTCGGCCGGCAGCTCTCGGCGCCCCTCGCGGGCGCCGTGGCCGGTGCCGGGCCACCGCACGTCTGGAGATTCTCCGTCATCAGGTGCTGAGACGGCATCCTCGCCCCGATCCGTCGGGGCGACGCCGACCTATGCCCGATCGACCACTGAGATGGAGATGGACCATGCGTACGACCCGTGCCCTGATGGCACTCACGCTCGCCCTGACCGTGCTGCTGACTGCCTGCGGCAACGACGACACCGAGACCACGAACGAGCCGCTCAGCAGCACCGAGCACAACGACGCCGATGTGGCGTTCGCGTCCGAGATGATCCAGCACCACGCCCAAGCCCTCACGATGGTCGACCTGACCCTCGAACGACCCCTGAGCCCTGAGGTGCAGGCGCTAGCCGAGCAGATCCGGGCCGCGCAGGGGCCGGAGATCGAGACGATGGCCGACTGGCTCACCGAGTGGGGCGAGGACGTCCCCGAGACGATGCGTGACCACTCGAACGCCGAGCAGGACATGGGCGACATGGGCGATCTGGGGGACATGCCCGGGATGATGTCGGGCGATCAGATGGCAGCACTCGAGGAGTCCGGCGACGCCGAGTTCGAGGCGTTGTGGCTGGAGATGATGGTCGAGCACCACGAAGGTGCGGTCCAGATGGCCGAGGCGGAGCGCTCCGAGGGCAGGTATCAGCCGGCCGTCGACCTCGCCGGGGAGATCGTCAGCTCGCAGACCGATGAGATCGCGACGATGCGGGACCTGTTGTCCTGAACGAGCGGGCGAGGTCTCGGCGGCGCTAACCTGAGTCATGGCCGCCGAGACCTCGCAGACCCTCGACCGTGGGTTGCGGGTGCTCAAGGTGCTGGCGGAGACGCACGCCGGCCTCACCGTCACCGAGCTCGCGGCCGAGCTGTCGGTCAACCGGACCGTCGTCTACCGCCTCGTCGCGACGCTCGAGCAGCACGGCCTCGTGCGGCGTGACTCCCGGTCGCGCCTCCACGTCGGTCTCGGCGTGCTGCACCTGGCCTCGGCCGTGCAGCCCGTGCTGCGCGACCAGGCGGCTCCGGTGCTGCGGCAGCTCGCCGAGACGCTGGGCTGCACCGCACACCTGACCGTGGCCGACGGCGACGAGGCGCTGGCGCTGGCTGTCGTCGAGCCGTCGTGGACCGACTTCCACGTCTCCTACCGGGTCGGGTCCCGCCACCCGCTCACCCAGGGTGCTGCGGGCAAGGCCATCCTGCTGAGCCGCGAGGGTGTCAGCTCGGCGTACGTCGTGACCAACGGCGAGCTCCAGTCGGGTGCGCACGGCCTGGCCGCGCCGGTACGCGGCGTCGAAGGGCTCGAGGCCTCGGTCGGCATCGTCACGCTGGGCGGTGCGATCGACGACGCGCTGGTCTCACCGCGGGTGCTCGCCGCCGCCAGCGACATCGCCGAGCGGCTTCGCTGACATACTCCGAGCCGTGTCCCCCCTCTTCGGCGCCCGCGAGCACCGCGCGACGCCGCGACCGCTCGCCATCGGCCTGGCCGTCGCGGTCGTCGTCCAGGAGTCGCTGACCGTCTACCCGCAGAGCGACCTCGGGCAGCACCTCCTGTGGGGTGCCATCTGGCTCTTCCTGGTCGTGGCCGTCGCGCGCGGCGCGGCCCCCGCGTGGGTGGCGCTCGCGCTCTTCGCGATGGTCGGCACGGTGACCTTCGCCGTCATCGGGTTCGACAACCCCGACGAGGCGGTGCGAGCCTTCCCGCTCGCAGTCGCCTACGTCAGCCAGCTGGCGTTGCTCGGCCTGGTGCTGCGGTCGTGGCGACGCGCGCCAGCGGCAGCACCCGGTGCCCGATCTGGCTCGCCAGGGCGATGACGGTGGTCGACCGGTCGATCGTCGGATCGGTCAGCACCAGGTCGATCACTCGCTGCAGGTCGTTGTTGGACCGCGCGACCACCCGCACCCACATGTCGCCGTCGCCGGTGATCGTGAACGCCTCCAGCACCTCCGGGATCTCGGCGAGGTGAGCGGCGACGGCGTCGTGTCCGCCGCTCCGCGCCGAGCCCTGCCGGATCTCGAGGGTCAAGAACGCCATCACGGGGAAGCCGAGGGCGGCGGGGGACAGGTCCGGGCCCCAGCCGGTGATGACGCCGGTGGTGGTGAGCTTGTCGAGCCTCGCCTGCACGGTGCCGCGCGCGACACCCAGCCGCCGGGACGCCTCGAGGACGCCGATACGCGGCTCGCTGGCGAAGAGATCAATCAACCTGGCGTCAAGATCGTCCACATGGGCCTCGAATACTAGACAGACTGTGCAGTGTTTCGGCGTACTGTTGCACATTCTGCGCTCCCGCGACAGGGTACGGGCATGACGACCGAGATCGCCTCGACCGGCGGAGCCCTGACTGTTGACGAGATGAAGGCCGACCTGACGCTGGAGCAGCTGCGCCAGCTCGTCGGCCTCGTGGAGTACGACGCCGAGCAGGACAGGTTCCCGGTCACCGGCTGGGACGCCATCTGCTTCGTGGTCGGCAACGCCACCCAGGCCGCCCACTACTACGCCAGCGCGTGGGGCATGGAGCTGATCGCCTACTCCGGCCCCGAGAACGGCAACCGCGACCACAAGTCGTTCGTGATGAAGTCGGGCTCGATCAAGTTCGTGCTGAACGGCGCGGTCAGCCCCGACAGCCCGCTGATCGCCCACCACGCCAAGCACGGTGACGGGGTCGTCGACATCGCCCTCGAGGTGCCCGACGTCGACCAGTGCATCAAGCAGGCCATCGCGGCGGGCGCGACCGTCGTACGCGAGCCCGAGACGGTCACCGACGAGCACGGCTCGGTGCGCATCGCCGCGATCGCGACGTACGGCGAGACGCGGCACACGCTCGTGCAGCGCCACGACGCCGCCGGGGACGGTCAGACCTACGCCGGCCCCTACCTGCCCGGCTACGTCGCCACCGCGCCGCGCTGGACCAAGCGCGAGGGTGAGTCCAAGCGCCTCTTCCAGGCCCTCGACCACATCGTCGGCAACGTCGAGCTGGGCAAGATGGAGGAGTGGGTGAGCTTCTACAACAGGGTCATGGGCTTCGTGAACATGGCCGAGTTCATCGGTGACGACATCGCCACCGACTACTCCGCGCTGATGAGCAAGGTCGTCGCCAACGGCAACCACCGGGTGAAGTTCCCTCTCAACGAGCCGGCCATCGCGAAGAAGAGGTCGCAGATCGACGAGTACCTCGACTTCTACAACGGCCCGGGCGCCCAGCACCTCGCCCTGGCGACCGGCGACATCCTCGCGACCGTCGACGCCCTGCGCGCCAACGGTGTGCAGTTCCTCGACACCCCCGACTCCTACTACGAGGACCCCGCCCTGCGTGAGCGCATCGGTGAGGTGCGCGTGCCGATCGAGGAGCTCCAGAAGCGCAAGATCCTCGTCGACCGCGACGAGGACGGCTACCTCCTCCAGATCTTCACCAAGCCGCTCGGCGACCGGCCGACGGTGTTCTTCGAGCTCATCGAGCGACACGGGTCGCTCGGCTTCGGCAAGGGCAACTTCAAGGCGCTGTTCCAGGCCATCGAGCGCGAGCAGGACGTCCGCGGGAATCTCTGAGCCCGGGTGCGGCGATCGGTGGTCGAGTGCCCGCGAGGGCTGACGATCGGTGGTCGAGTGCCCGCGAGGGCTGACGATCGGTGGTCGAGTGCCCGCGAGGGACTGAGCGAGTGCGGTGATCGAGTGACCGGAGTGGCGGGTGACGGTCGGTGGTCGAGTGCCCGCGAGGGACGAGCGGGTGTATCGAGACCGGAGTGCGGGTGACGGTCGGTGGTCGAGTGCCCGCGAGGGACGAGCGGGTGTATCGAGACCGGAGTGCGGGTGACGGTCGGTGGTCGAGTGCCCGCGAGGGACGAGCGGGTGTATCGAGACCGGGGTGCGGGGGTGGGGGTCTCGATACGCTCGCTGGCGCTCGCTACTCGACCACCGAGGGGCTGGCGCTCGCTACTCGACCACCGGGGGACTGGGTGGGGTCTCGATGCGCTCGCTGGCGCTCGCTACTCGACCACCGAGGGCCGGCGCTCGCTACTCGACCACCGAGGGACCGGGTGGGGGTCTCGATACGCTCGCTGGCGCTCGCTACTCGACCACCGAGGGACCGGCGCTCGGGTACTCGACCACCGCTCGGCTGGCGCTCGCTACTCGACCACCGAGGGGCTGGCGCTCGCTACTCGACCACCGAGGGGCCGGCGCTCGCTACTCGACCACCGAGGGGCCGGCGCTCGCTACTCGACCACCGAGGGGCCGGCGCTCGCTACTCGACCAACGGATGACTCGCGCTCGCTATTGCACGACCGAGAGGATCAGCGCATGCCGACCTACGTCGCGTTCCTGAGGGCCATCAACCTGGGCGCCAAGCGCAAGTTCCCCAAGGACGACATCAAGCGAGTCACCGAGTCGATCGGCGCGACCGACGTCGCCACCCACATCAACACCGGCAACGTGCGGCTGACGACGTCGATGCGCTCGCCCGCCCGGATCGAGTCGGCGCTGGAGAGGGCCTACGCGGCCGACCGCGGCTTCGAGGTGCCGACGATGGTGTTCAGGCCCGCCGAGCTGGTCGCGATCGCCGAGGACGCCGACCGGCTCTGGGCCGACCTCGGGGAGCCGCAGGCGCACTACATCTCGCTCCTCAAGTCGGCGCCGAGCGCTGCGGCCACGTCTGCGGTGCACGAGCTCGGCCTCGACGGCGAGGTGGTGCGCGTCATCGACCGGGCCGCCCACGTGCTGCTGCAGCGCGAGTTCCACGAGGGCCGCTCGCTCAACAGCCGCGAGTTCAAGGCGCTCGGCGAGGGTACGGCGCGCAACGTGACCGTGATCCGCGCGCTCGCCGCCAAGTGGGGCTGAGGGTCAGCCGCCGCTGGCGGGCAGCGGCTCGAGCATGACCTCGGGGTGGTCGCGCGCGACGGTGTGCGCGCGCCACGTGTCGGGGAACAGTGCGAGGTGGGTGCCGTCGGCCCGGCTGAGGACCTCGACCCCGCGCACCCCCCGGAGGGCCTCGACGCCGGCGTTGTCGGTGCGGCGGGCCACCGAGTAGTCCAGGTGATCGAGCTTGATGGCCGCGCCGAACTCGCTCTGCATCCGAGCGGTGACCACCTCGAACTGCATCGGCCCGACCGCCGCGAGCACCGGGCTCTGGTCGCCGCGCAGGTCCGAGCGCAGCACCTGCACCACGCCCTCCTGGTCCATCTGCTCGATGCCGCGGCGGAACTGCTTGTAGCGGCCGGTGTCGGCCGCGCGCGCCGAGACGAAGTGCTCGGGGGCGAAGCTGGCGATCGGTGGGTAGCGCACCGTCGGGCCGGCGTAGATCGTGTCTCCGACGCGCAGGGCATTGGCGTTCACCAGGCCGACGATGTCGCCGGGGAAGGCCTGCTCGACCGACGAGCGGTCGCGTCCGAAGACGGTCTGGGCGTACTTCGTCGCGAACGGCTTCCCGGTCTCGCCGTGCTGCACGACCATGCCCCGCTCGAAGACGCCGGAGCAGACCCGCGCGTAGGCGAGCCGGTCGCGGTGGGCCGAGTCCATGCCGGACTGCACCTTGAACACGAAGGCACTGAAGTCGTCGTCGACGGCTCGCGCGCCACCGTCGACGGTCGGGGTCGGGCCGGGGGGCGGGGCGAGCTCGATCAGCATCCGCAGCAGCTGGGACACACCGAAGTTCAGCAGGGCGGACGCGAACAGCACCGGTGTGGTCGTGCCGGCCAGGAACGTGGCCTGGTCGTGGTCGGCGCCGTCCATGGTGAGCAGGTCGTGCTCCTCGACGGCGGTGCCCCACGCCTGTCCGTCGACCTCGGACGCCCGGGCCGCGGGGATCCGCTCCTCGGGCGCACGCGTGGCGCCGCCCGCCGTACGTGTGTAGTGGATGAGGTCGCCGGTACGACGGTCCAGGACGCCGCGGAACTCGCCGGCGCTGCCGACCGGCCAGGTGAGCGGCGTCGGACGGAGACCGATCTCCTTCTGGATCTCGTCCATGAGCTGCAGGGGATCGAGCCCGGGCCGGTCCCACTTGTTGATCACGGTGATGACCGGGATGCCCCGCTGGGCACACACGCGGAAGAGCTTGAGCGTCTGCGGCTCCAGGCCCTTCGCGGCGTCGACGAGCATCACCGCGGAGTCGACGGCGGACAGCACCCGATAGGTGTCCTCGGAGAAGTCCGCGTGGCCGGGGGTGTCGACCAGGTTGATCACGTGGCCGTCGTACTCGAACTGGAGAGCGGCCGACGTGATCGAGATGCCGCGTGCGCGTTCCATCTCCATCCAGTCCGAGACGGTGCTCCGGCGTCCTGCCTTGCCGTGCACGGCGCCGGCCTCGGAGATGGTCCGGGCATGCAGGGCCAGTGCCTCGGTCAGCGTCGACTTGCCGGCATCGGGGTGGCTGATGACCGCGAAGGTACGCCGCGGCCGGGCGTCGGTCGAGATGGTCACCCGGAGAGCCTACGGTTCCGGCGTCCCGAGCTCCGCTTCGACGGGCAGGCTCATGATGAGCAGCGACTCCTGGTCGGCCGGCAGCCAGAGCGGACGCAGCTCACCGATCACCGCCCAGCCACGGTGCCGGTAGACGTCGACCGCGGCGGCGTGGCCCGGCACGACGTCTAGCACGGGAAGCCTGCTCCGCTGCCTGGCCCACTCGACGGCGGTGTCGAGCAGCCGGCCGCCGATGCCCGACCCCAGCACGTCGAGCGCGACGAACAGCACGGAGACGAGGGCCAGCTCGTGGGCCGGCCGTCCGGTCGCCGCCGTGAACGGCTCCGCGGCGGCGCCCTCCACGCGGCCGACGCTCACGTGCCCGACGACCCGGCCGTCGAGCCGGGCCACCCAGGCGGTGTCCTCGTGGGAGCGCACCAAGAAGTCCTCCACCGGGAACGGCAGCGGCCACCGCAGCGGATAGCGCGAGGACGACTGCTGCGCCGACAGGACCTGCACGAGGGCCGGCAGGTCGGTCGCAGATCGCCGCTCGATCACGACGTGGGGGGTCTGCGGCACGTGCGCCAGTCTGACCTGAGGGGCTTGACGCGCGACCGCTGGGGGAGTGTGATCGACGACGATTCGGTTGCCGTCCACTCTTCGGGAGACCCCATGACCCAGCGCCCTGTCCTGCCCTCCACCCGCCGTGCCGTCCTCGCCGGCTCGGCTGCCCTCGCCGCTGCCGGCTACGCCGCACCCGCCGAGGCCCACCGGGGAGGACACGGTCACGGTGAAGGTCACGGGCACGACCGGACCCGGCTTACGGTGCTCGGCACGACCGACCTGCACGGCAACGTCTTCAACTGGGACTACTTCAAGAACGCCGAGTTCGACAACGCGGCGCACGACGACATCGGCGTCGCCAAGGTCGCGACCCTGGTGTCCGCGATGCGCAAGGAGCGCCGCGGCGAGCCGACCCTGCTGCTCGACGCCGGGGACACCATCCAGGGCACCCCGCTGGCCTACTACTACGCACGCGTCGAGCCCATCACCCAGGGCTCCAAGCACCCGATGGCACTCGCCATGAACCTGATGGACTACGACGCCGCGGCGCTGGGCAACCACGAGTTCAACTACGGCATCGACACTCTGCGTGCCTTCGAGGAGCAGCTGAACTTCCCGCTGCTGGGCGCCAACGCGGTGGACGCGCACACCAAGCGGCCGGTCTTCCCGCCGTACGTCATCAGGTCGTTCAAGCCCCGACACGGGCCGCGCATCAAGGTCGGCATCCTGGGCCTGACCAACCCCGGGATCGCCATCTGGGACAAGGCCAACGTCGAGGGCCGGATGGAGTTCCCCGGCCTGGTCGAGCAGGCCAGCAAGTTCGTGCCCGCGATGAAGCGCCGCGGCTGCGACGTGATCATCGTGTCCGCCCACAGCGGCGCCGACACGAGCTCGTCGTACGGTGACGCGCTGCCGACCGAGAACGCCTCCTCCCTCATCGCCGCCGAGGTGCCCGGCATCGACGCCATCCTCGTCGGTCACGCCCACAAGGAGATCCCGCAGCGCTACGTCCGCAACACGAAGACCGGCCGCGACGTGCTGCTCTGCGAGCCGCTCTACTGGGGCATGCGGCTGGCCGTCATGGACCTCGACCTGGTGCGCCACCGCGGCGGGTGGCGGGTCGCCACCGCCACGTCGCAGACGCTCAACAGCAACCTCGTGGCCGAGCGCCGCGACGTGGCCCGGGCGGTGCGCCGTCAGCACGACAAGGTCGTCACCTACGTCAACTCCGTCATCGGCACGTCCGCCACGGAGCTCTCAGCAGCGCGGGCGGTGGTCGAGGACGTCCCGATCATCGACTTCATCCAGTACGTCCAGGCCGACGCGGTCAAGACGGCCACCGGGGGCACGCTGCCGGTGCTGTCGATCGCCGCGCCGTTCAACCGGTCGGCGTCGTTTCCAGCGGGCGAGGTGACCTACCGCGACGTCGCCGGTCTCTACATCTACGACAACACCCTGCTCGGCATCCAGGTCACCGGCGCCCAGGTGAAGGACTACCTGGAGCACTCCGCCCGCTACTTCAAGCAGGTCTCCGGCCCCGGCCCGTTCTCTATGGACGAGGTGACCAACGCTGTCACGGCGACGGCGCCCAACGGCACGCCCGACTACAACTTCGACTCGGTCGCCGGCCTCGACGCCGACCTCACCTACGACATCGACATCGCCCAGCCGGAGGGCTCACGGATCACGAACCTCGAGTACGGCGGCGCCCCGGTCGCCGCCGACCAGCAGTTCGCGATGGCCATCAACAACTACCGCCAGAGCGGTGGCGGCGGCTTCCCGCACGTCGCGACCGCGCCGGTGCTCTACAACGCGCAGGTCGAGATCCGACAGCTGCTCATCGACTGGGTCACGGCCAACGGCGCCATCGACCCTGCCCAGTTCGCCTCGACCGACTGGCAGCTCACCTCGGGCGGCCAGCCGATCACGGTGACCTGAGTCAGAGCACCTTCGAGAGGAACTCCTGCGTGCGCTGGTGCTGGGGGTCGGCCAGCACCTCGCTCGGGTCGCCCTCCTCGACGATGACCCCGCCGTCCATGAAGACGAGCTTGTCGCCGACCTCGCGCGCGAAGCCCATCTCGTGGGTGACGACCATCATCGTCATGCCCTCGGTCGCGAGGTCCTTCATGACCTCGAGCACGTCGCCGACCAGCTCGGGGTCGAGGGCGGAGGTGGGCTCGTCGAAGAGCATCATGTCGGGGTCCATCGACAGCGAGCGCGCGATGGCGACCCGCTGCTGCTGACCGCCCGAGAGGTGGGCGGGGTAGGCGCCCTCGCGGTCGGCAAGACCGACCTTCTCGAGGTTGGCGCGGGCGACCTCGACCGCCTCGTCCTTGCTGCGCTTCTTGACGCGCTGCTGGGCGATGCAGAGGTTCTGCAGCACCGACATGTGCGGGAAGAGGTTGAACTGCTGGAAGACCATGCCGATGCGCGAGCGGACCTGGTCGAGGTCGGTCTCGGGGTCGGTGATGTCGATGCCCTCGACGATGATCTGCCCCGACGTGGGCTCCTCGAGTCGGTTGACACACCGCAGCAGCGTCGACTTGCCCGACCCCGACGGGCCGATGACACAGACGACCTCGCTGTCGTCGACGTGGAAGTTGATGCCCGTGAGCACCTGGTTGGCGCCGAAGTACTTGTGCAGGTCCTTGATCTGGATCGCCGGCGTGCTCATCGGGCCCTCCGTTGGCGTCTCTCGAGCCACGACACCAACTGGGTCAACGGCAAGGTGATGATCAGGTACAGCATGGCCGCCTGCACCAGGCTGGTCGAGGTGCCGGCCGTGGGGCCGCTGGCCAGGAAGTCACGAGCCATCGTGGTCAGCTCGCGCTGGCTCGCGGCAAAGCCCAGGACGAACAGCAGTGCGGTGTCCTTGATGAGCAGCACGAACTCGTTGGTCAGCGGCGGGATCACGATCCGGAACGCCTGTGGCAGCACCACGCTGAGGTTGGTGCGTCCAGCGCTCATGCCCAGCGACCGCGCCGCCTCGGCCTGCCCCGGCGGGACGGCCTGGATGCCCGCGCGGATGGTCTCGGCCATGTAGGCGCCGGCGACCAGCACGAGGCCGATGACGCCGGCGCCGACGGTGCCGCCCGGCGGCGTCCACTGGAAGGCGATCGGGATGCCGAAGGCCATGAAGAGGATGACCAGCAGGGACGGCAGGCCGCGGAACAGCTCGACGTACGCCGTGGCCAGCCAACGGTAGGGGCCCAGCGGTGAGAGCTTCATCAGGGCGAGGACCAGGGCGAGGGCCAGACCGAGGACGAAGGCGATCGCGGTGTAGATGAGCGTGTTCTTCACGCCGACCGTGATCAGCTGCTTCCAGGTGTCCCAGGAGCTGAAGCCGTCCGGTGCGAAGAAGTTCGCCTTGATGGTGGTCCAGTCGGCGGCGAGAGCCAGCAGCAGCGCCAGTCCCAGCAGGACGGCGTAGAGGACGGCCTGGGTGAGCCGGCGCCGTGTGGATCGCTTCACGTCACTCCGTGGTGGCGAAGTAGGTGTTGTAGATCTCGTCGTAGGAGCCGTCGTCGCGCATCGTGCTCAGCTGCTCGTTGACCGCTGCGACGAGCTCGGTGCTGCCCTTCTTCATCGCGAGGCCGTACTGCTCGTCGGTGGTGTAGGTCTCGACGACGGTGAACCCGCCCTCCTTCTGGTGGTCGAGGTTGACCGGCAGGTCCTGGAGGAGCGCGTCGACCTGGCCGGCCTTGATGGCCTGGAACATCTCGGCGTCGGACGGGAACGAGACGATCTTGGCGTCCGGCGCGTTCTCCTCGGTGTAGGCCTTGCCGGTGGTGCCCTGCTGGACGCCCACCTTCTTGCCCGCGAGACCGGCGATGTCGGCGATGTCGGAGCCCTCGGGCACGAGGAGAGACTGCTCGGAGTCGTAGTAGCCGTCGGAGAAGTCGAGGGCCTTCTTGCGGTCGTCGGTGATCGTCATGGCACTGGCGGCCAGGTCGCACTGGCCGGCGTTGAGTGCCTGACCGCTCTGGAGCGCGTCGAACGAGGAGTCCTTGACGGCAAGCTCGAGGTCGAGGCCGTCGGCGATGGCCTGGACGACGTCGATGTCGAAGCCCTTGAAGCCGGAGTCCGCGGTGGTGTCGAAGTCCTCGAACGGGGGATACGGGACGTCGGAGCAGACCGTGAGCTTGCCGGACGCGATGACCGGCGCGCCGGACTCCGTCGCGCCGCTGGAGTCGGAGCCGCAACCGGCGAGGGACAGGGCAAGGAGGGAGGCGGCCACGGCCGTCAGAGTGCGCTTCATGCCGGGAACTCTATATGGGCCAGATCACAGTCCCTGGAACTCGGGTCGGCGCTTGTCGGAGAAGGCGGCCATGCCCTCCGCCGCGTCGT
The DNA here is from genome assembly GCA_963781515.1 of uncultured Actinomycetota bacterium. GTDB lineage: Bacteria > Actinomycetota > Actinomycetes > Propionibacteriales > Nocardioidaceae > Nocardioides. The sequence continues at coordinate 658,589 of CAWAGL010000008.1, read as the reverse complement.
CGGTGCGGAGCAGGATCGTCTGGCCGGTGCGCTCACGCTCGAGGGCGTCCTCGAGATGTGCCAGCGTGGCCGCGTTGATGGCCTTCTTCGTGGCCGCAAAGGCCAGCGGGGGGCCGGCGGCGAGGCGTCGGGCGACGTCGATGACGGTCTCGTCGAAGTCGGCATCGGGCACCACGTGGCTCACCAGCCCGGCGGCGTACGCGTCCCGGGCACTCAGTGCCTCGCCCAGCAGGGCCATCCGCATGGCCCGGCTCCGGCCCGCAGCCGCGGCGATCGTCGCGGACGAGCCGCCGTCGGGCATCAGGCCGAGCCGGGTGAACGCCAGCACGAAGCTGGCCGACTCGGTGGTGACCGCGAGGTCGGCGGCGAACGCGATGCTGGCGCCCACTCCGGCGGCGACGCCGTTGACGGCCGCGATCACGGGTTTGTCGAGCTGGGTGACGGCCCGGATGATGCGGTTGGCCCGGTCGAGAGCGGAGACGTCGAAGCGCTCGTGGGCGGCGGCCCCACCGATGTCGGCACCGGTGCAGAACGCCGCGCCGTGGCCGGTCACCACGACCACCCGGATCTCGTCACGCGACTGGGCGTCCTCCAGCTCGACCGTCAGGTGGTCCGAGAGGCTGCCGTCGAGCGCGTTGCCCACCTCGGGGCGGTTCAGCACCAGCCACAGGACGCCCTCGTCGAGGAGACGATCGAGATCAGGCAAGGGTGACCCCCGCATCCGCCATCTCGGCCAAAGCGGCCGCGGTGGTGTCGGTGGCGACGCCGGCGCACAGGTCGGCGAGCACGCGGGTGGAGAACCCGGCCGCCACTGCGTCGAGAGCCGTGGCCCGGACGCAGTGGTCGGTGGCGATGCCGCACACGTCGACAGCGGTCACGCCGTGCCCTCGCAGCCAGTCGGTCAGGGTGGTGCCGTCGACCGCGTGCCCCTCGAACCCGCTGTACGCCGCGGCGTGGTCGCCCTTGAGGAAGACCGCGTCGAAGGGTTGCGGGTCCAGGTTGGGGTGGAAGGCCACGCCCTCGGTGCCGACCCGGCAGTGCACGGGCCAGGAGTCCTTGAAGTCGGGGTCCGACGACCAGTGCTCGCCCGGGTCGATGTGGTGGTCCTTGGTCGCCACGACGTGGGCGTACGGCGAGGCGGCGGGAGCCTGAGTCCGTTCGTGCAGCACGCCGGCGATGTCGGCCGCGACCCGCGCTCCGCCGGCGACGGCCAGGGATCCGCCCTCGCAGAAGTCGTTCTGGACGTCGACGACGATCAGGGCGCGCATGCTTCGAGGTTACCCAGCGCCGTGGGCCGGGCCGTCGGCGTAGGGTCGCCGTCATGCACCGGAGCCGCATCGGGGTGGTCCTGATCGACCACCCCGCCTCGTCGTACGCCGCGGCCGGCGATTTCTGGGCTGCAGCCGCCGGGTCGACCCTCGCGGCCCAGGACGACACCTACTCGTCCGTGGCCGGGCTGCCTGGCGGGGTCAAGCTCGAGGCCCAGCGCCTGGGCGATGACACGCTGGCGCGGATCCATCTCGACATCGAGACCGACGACGTACGGGCAGAGGTCGCTCGCCTCGTGTCACTCGGCGCGACCGTCGTGCAGGATCGCGAGGGGTTCGTCGTCCTCAACGACCCCGGTGGGCTGGTGTTCTGCGTGGTGCCGGTGCAGACCGGTGCCGACTTCGACCTGCACGCCCGTACCTGGCCCTAGGGCGCTCGACCGTCAGGGGCCGACACGCGGCTGCTCGTCCCCGGTCGTGGGAGCGACTCACTCCTGGTGGATCGTCGGGATGACCGCCTCGCCGCGGCTCATCTGCTGCGCGGCCAGGGGCAGCTCCGCCCGGGCGGCGGCGTGCCGGTCGCGGGCGGCGTCGAGCGGCTCGCGGCCGACCACCACGCCCGCGGCGATCAGCGGGACCAGCAGCGAGCGGTCGTCGCCGTCGTCGACGGGGGGAGTGCCGATGCCGACGACCTCGGCCTCCGCGACTCCCAGGGGTGTGCGCCGGCGGAGGGCGTACTTGCGGCCGCCGATCGAGAGCTTGTCCTTGCTCTTCTTGGCCACCGAGACCAGCTCGCCGTGGTCGCCCTCGCGGGCCACGAGCTTGTAGACGAAACCGCACGTCGGGTGGCCGGAGCCCGTGACCAGCTGGGTGCCGACCCCGTAGCCGTCGACCGGTGCGGCGGCGAGCGCCGCGATCGCGAACTCGTCGAGGTCGCTGGTCACCGTGATCCGGGTGCTCGTGGCGCCGAGGCCGTCGAGCTGCGCGCGCACCCGGTGGGCCAGGACGCCCAGGTCGCCCGAGTCGATGCGCACCGCGCCCAGCTCGGTCCCGGCGATCTCGACGCCGAGTCGCACGGCCTCGGCGATGTCGTAGGTGTCGACGAGCAGCGTGGTGCCCCGGCCCAGGGACTCGACCTGCGCGGTGAAGGCATCCCTCTCGGAGTCGTGCAGCAGGGTGAACGAGTGGGCGGACGTGCCCTTCGTCGGGACGCCGTACCGCTGACGCGCGGCCAGGTTGGAGGTCGCCGCGAAGCCACAGATGTACGCCGCCCGCGCGGCCGCCACGGCCGCCTCCTCGTGCGTACGACGCGACCCCATCTCGATGCACGGCCGGTCGCCCGCTGCCTGCGTCATCCGCGAGGCGGCGGAGGCGATCGCCGAGTCGTGGTTGTAGATGGAGAGGAAGAGCGTCTCGAGGAGCACCGCCTCGGCGAACGTCGACTCGACCACCACGAGCGGTGAGTAGGGCAGGTAGACCTCCCCCTCGGCGTACCCCCAGATGTCGCCGGTGAACTCGTAGTCGGCCAGCCACGCCAGCGTCTGCTCGTCGACGACCCGGCCCTCGTCGAGGACGCCGAGGACCTCGTCGTCGAAGCGGAAGTCCTCGAACGCGTCGAGGGCCCGGCCGACGCCGGCGACCACGCCGTACCGGCGACCCTCGGGGAGGCGGCGCGGGAACAGCTCGAACACCGAGCGGCGCTGGGCGGTGCCGGCGTGCAGCGCGGCCTGGAGCATGGTGAGCTCGTAGTGGTCGGTGAGCAGGGCCGTCGACGGGTTCACGGTCACAGGGTAGGGGTGTGGAACGATGACGACGTGTCCGCCGCCAGCCCAGTCGAGGTCGATCCGACCCTGACACCCGACGAGATCACGTTTCTCGCGAAGCCGTGGGTCACGATCGTGTGGAACGACCCGGTCAACTTGATGTCGTACGTCGCGTTCGTCTTCCAGAAGTACTTCGGCTACAGCAAGACCAAGGCCGAGAAGCTGATGATGGAGGTGCACGAGGAAGGCCGCTCGGTGGTCAGCACCGGCAGCCGCGAGGAGATGGAACGCGACGTCCAGGCGATGCACGAGTACGGCTTGTGGGCGACGATGGAGAAGGCCTCATGATCGCGAGAGTGCCGTGAACGGCTTCGAGCGGCACCGCAAGAGCGGCGCGATCATCGCCAACCTCTCGGGCTTCGAGGCCGACCTGCTTCGCTCGCTGGCGGCGCAGATCGTCGAGCTGCTGCGCAACGAGGCGGCGGTGCCGCCCGACACGCAGGACCCGTTCGAGGCGATGATGGACTTCTCCGGGCCGACCGCCGAGCCCGAGGACCCGGTGCTCAAGCGGCTCTTCCCGTCGGCCTACATCGACGACGACGAGGCCTCCTCGGAGTTCCGGCGCTTCACCGAGGGGTCCCTGCGCGACGGCAAGGCCAACGCCGCGATCGCGATCATCGACGCCCTCGAGGAGGCCGGCCTGCCGCCGCTGCTCGAGGAGGAGGGACTGATGATCGACGTCGAGCTCAACGAGGACACCGCGCAGATGTGGATGCGCTCCTTCACCGACATCCGGCTGGCGATCGCGACGCGGCTCGACATCGAGGAGGGCGACGAGGAGTTCTGGTACTCCCTGCCCGACGACGACCCGCGCGCCCAGGCCCACGACATCTACGAGTGGGTGGGCTGGCTGCAGGAGACGCTCGTGGCGGCACTGACCGCATGAGCCCGATCCCCGAGTTCGTCGTCGAGCTGCGCGACATGGTGGGCGACCACGAGCTGTGGATGCCCGGGATCACCGCCGTCGTACGACGTGAGCACGAGGTCCTGCTCGTACGGCGCGCCGACAACGGCGACTGGACCCCGATCACCGGGATCCTCGACCCCGGGGAGGAGCCGGCCGCCGCAGCGGTCCGCGAGGCTCGCGAGGAGGCCTGCGTCGAGATCCGCGTCGACCGGCTGGCCTCGATCTCGAGCGGCCACCGGGTCACGTACCCCAACGGCGACCGCGCGGTCTACCTGGACCTCACGTTCGCCTGCACGTGGCTCTCGGGCGAGGCCCGCGTCGGCGACGACGAGTCGGTCGACGTCAGGTGGTGCCCGGTGACAGAGCTGCCCGACATGCCCGTCCACCTGCGCCAGCGCTTCGACGACGTGCTGGCCGGCGAGGAACGGACGCGGTTCCGTCCCTAGCCCGAGTGGGTGGTGACGCCGTACTGCTCACGCGTGGCCAGCGCCCACCTCGACGCCGGCACCGACGCCAGCGCGGTGACGACCATGATCGCGGCGAGCATCAGCCAGCCGCGCTCGCCCTGCTCGACGCAGAAGAAGGCCACGACGGGCGGTCCGATGACCGCCATCACCGAGAAGCCGAGGCCGGAGAAGCCCTGGTACTGGCCCTGGCGCTCGTGCGGCGCCAGCCCCATCTGGAGGCTCCACTGCCCGCCGGAGCCGATCATCTCGCCGACCACGTGGACGAGCGAGCCCACGACGAGTGCGGCGATCACGAACCACAGCGATCCGTGGTCGGCGAGGCCGACGACCACGAACCCGGCCGCGATGAACCAGCCGCCCGTCACCATCGACCTCGCACCGGCCTCGACCGAGTCGGAGCCGCGCGAGAGGCGCACCTGGAACAGCGCGACCATCACGGTGTTGAGGAGCAGGAGCACGGCGACCATCACCGTCGGTGCCTGCGTCCGCTCGGAGATGTAGAGCGCCAGGCCCAGCTCCATCACGAAGAAGTGCAGGTTGAAGATGCCGGTGATCGCGATCACGACCACGAAGGGGAAGTCGCGCAGGACGCCCAGCCGCGGCTCGCCCGCGGGGCGCTGGTACGGCGGCAGGTGGGGCAGCCTGGTGCTGTTCCATGCGGCGAAGCCGGTGAACACCGCGTTGAGCACGAACACCGCGACGTAGGCCCAGGTCTCGTCGACGACCAGCGCCGCGCCGCCGAAGACGGAGCCGATCGCGATCGCGGTGTTGGTGACCGCGCGCAGGTAGGCCTTGAAGAGCACACCGCGCCCGCCGGTCGCCAGCTGCGCGATCACGCCCTGGTTGACGGCGCCGGCCGACCGTTCGAACAGCGCGAGGAGGGTGAGGAGGGCCGCCAGCATCCACGGGCTGGTGGCCAGGACGGGCGGCGCGCTGAAGAGCGCGGCACCGGCCATGAAGACGACGAGCACCTCGCGCGGGCCGCGGGTGTCGCCGAGGTGGCCGGCCGGCACCTGCACGAAGATCCCGGCGAACGCCGCGACCGACAGCGCCAGCGCGACCTCGGTGGCGGTGAAGCCGACGTGCCGGGTGAAGTAGAGGGCGCTGGTGGTCATCACCGCGCCCGCGCCGAAGCGGTTGGCGAACGAGCCGACCGCCAGCACCCGCAGGTCACGGTCGTAGGGGATGCCCCACCGCGTGAGCGGAGTCGCGTCGTACGTCGTCATGCCGGCCTTCCCCCGTGTCTCTTGACGGCGAGATATATCTCACGGATCCGGGCGACCGCAACTCGGCTGTCGAGACGCGTCGGGCGCGGTGGGCGGGCCGACCTAGGCTGGCCCGGTGCTGACCATCGACCAGGCGACGTACGACGCGATCGTCGCGCATGCCCGCCGCGACCACCCCGACGAGGCCTGCGGCATCGTCGCGGGCCCGGAGGGCAGTGACCGGGCTGAGCGGTTCATCGAGATGGTGAACGCCGCAGGGAGCCCGACGTTCTACGAGTTCGACTCCACCGACCTGCTCAAGCTCTACCGCGAGATGGACGACCGTGACGAGGAACCGGTGGTCGTCTACCACTCCCACACCGCCACGGAGGCCTACCCGAGCCGCACCGACATCGGGCTCGCGGGGGAGCCGAACGCCCACTACGTCCTGGTCAGCACGCGCGAGCACGGGAATAACGAGGGCCCGGTGGAGTTCAGGTCTTACAGAATCATCGACGGCACGGTGACCGAGGAAGAGGTCGTCGTCGTCCCCGAGCTGGAAGCGAGCACCCCCTGATGGCCATTGAGGTCCGGATCCCCACCATCCTGCGCACCTACACCGACGGCGAGAAGGCTGTGCACGCCGAGGGCAGCACCCTCGGCACCCTGATCGACGACCTCGAGGGCAACCACCCCGGCATCGCCGGCCGCCTCCTGGAGGACGGCGGACTGCGCCGCTTCGTGAACGTCTACATCAACGACGAGGACGTCAGGTTCATCGGCGGCCTCGAGGCCGGCCTGAGCGACGGCGACCAGGTCGTCGTGCTCCCCGCGGTCGCCGGCGGCTGCTGACCCACCCGGGGTCGTAGGCTCCCGGCATGGAGCCGGGCCGATGAGGCGCACATTCGTCATCGTCGATGGAGAGAACATCGACGCCACGCTCGGCAACTCGCTGCTCGGCCGCCGGCCGCTGCCCGAGGAGCGGCCGCGCTGGGAGCGCGTGACCGACTACGCGCAGAGGCTCTGGGACCAGCCGGTCACCGGGCTGTTCTTCCTCAATGCCTCCAGCGGCCAGCTGCCGTCGAACTTCGTCCAGGCGTTGCTGGCCATGGGCTACCGGCCCATCCCGCTCGCCGGCCGCAGCGACGAGAAGGTCGTCGACATCGGCATCCAGCGGACCCTCGACGCGCTGGTCGCGCACGAGGACGCCGACCTGCTGCTGTGCACGCACGACGCCGACTTCGTCGACCACGTCGAGCGCCTCATGGGCGCCGGCCGCAAGGTCGGGCTGGTGGCGCTGCGCGAGTACGCCAGCACCGCGTTCGACGGGATCGACCTGCCGATCCACGACCTCGAGGACGACATCGGCGCCTTCAACGTGCCGCTGCCGCGGGTGCGGATCATCCCGCTCGACGACTTCGACCCCGAGCGCTTCCTCCGATAGGCCGCCGCCCGCGGACGTGGTCCGGGCCGTGCCCGCCGGGGTGTCATGCTGGACGGATGCGCTATGACGACCTGCTCCAGTCCGTCGGCAACACCCCTCTCGTCGGGCTGCCGCGTCTCTCGCCCACCCCCGACGTACGCCTCTGGGCCAAGCTCGAGGACCGCAACCCGACCGGCTCCATCAAGGACCGGCCGGCGCTGAAGATGATCGAGATGGCCGAGAAGGACGGGTTGCTGCGTCCGGGCTGCACGATCCTCGAGCCCACCTCCGGCAACACCGGCATCTCGCTGGCCATGGCAGCCTCGCTCAAGGGTTACCGCCTGGTCTGCGTGATGCCCGAGAACACGTCGGTGGAACGCCGCCAGCTGCTGCAGATGTGGGGTGCGGAGATCGTCTCCTCGCCGGCCGCCGGTGGCTCCAACGAGGCCGTCCGGGTGGCCAAGAAGATCGCCGACGAGCACCCCGACTGGGTGATGCTCTACCAGTACGGCAACCCTGCGAACGCCCTGGCGCACGAGGAGGGCACGGCTCCGGAGCTGCTCGCCGACCTGCCGGAGATCACCCACTTCGTCGCCGGCCTCGGCACGACCGGCACCCTGATGGGCGTCTCGCGCTACTTCCGGCGGGCGAAGCCCGACGTGCGCATCGTCGCCGCCGAGCCCCGCTACGGCGAGCTGGTCTACGGCCTGCGCAACCTCGACGAGGGCTTCGTGCCCGAGCTGTACGACGCGTCGCTGATCGATGCGCGCTTCTCGGTCGGCCCGCGCGACGCCGTACGCCGGGTGCGTGAGCTGCTGGAGCTCGAGGGCATCTTCGCGGGTGTCTCGACGGGCGCGATCCTGCATGCTGCGCTCGGCCAGGCCGCCAAGGCGGTCAAGGCGGGTGAGCGGGCCGACATCGCGTTCGTGGTGTGCGACGGCGGCTGGAAGTACCTCTCGACCGGTGCCTACGAAGGCACCGTCGACGAGGCGGAGGACCGCCTGGAAGGCCAGCTCTGGGCCTAGGGTGTCGCCGTGCGCCTCGTCCCCCTGCTGCTGACCGCCGTCCTGCTCGTGCCCGCGACTGCCGTCGCCGCGCCGGCGCCCGCGCAGGAGCTGGCCGTGCCGCTCGCGAACACCGAGCCGCCGGCCGCTCGCGGGGTCGCCCGCTTCACCCACACCCTGCGCGCACGACCCGGTCGCTGGACCCCCCGACGCACCACGACGACGTACCAGTGGTTGCGCGACGGGAAGCCCATCAGGGCAGCGACGGGCCGCCGCTACGACCTGGCGCCCGACGACGTGGGCACCAAGGTGCAGGTGGTCGTGACGGCTGCCTCCGAGGGCTACGAGCCGACGGCGGCGGTGTCGCGGCCGCGGCGGGTCAAGTACCGCGTCGGCCGGCGCCGCGTGGTGACCTACCACGTCGAGACCCGCGGCCGGGTCACCGCGAGCATGCACGAGTTCCGACGCCAGGCCCAGCAGACCTACGACGACCCGCGCGGCTGGCGCAACGGCGGGGTGCAGTTCCGCCGGGTCGCCAGGGGCGGCGACTTCACGCTGGTGCTGGCGGAGGCGTCGTGGCTGCCGCGGATGAGCGGCTCGTGCAGCTCCCTGTGGAGCTGCCGGGTCGGCCGCTACGTGATCATCAACCAGGCCCGCTGGCTCGGCGCGTCGCCCGCCTGGCGGGCCGCGGGCCGGTCGGTGCGCGACTACCGGCACCTGGTCGTCAACCACGAGACCGGCCACTGGCTCGGCCGCGGCCACGCCGGCTGCCCGGGCGCCGGTCAGCTCGCGCCGGTGATGATGCAGCAGTCGAAGGGCACCGGCGGCTGCCGGTTCAACCCGTGGCCCCGTCCGGGCGAGCTCTGAGGACGGTCGTTCCGTGCGATCTCAGCGCGCGTAGACGCCGAGGTCCTGCGCGGCGTCGTGCTCGCTGCCGTCGACGGCCGGGAGGCCGAACAGGGACGTGACCAGGTTCGCGACGTCGCCGTTGCGGATCGGCTGGGCGCCGGAGTACGTCGGCCGGCTGCGGCGGGGGTTGACGTAGGCCGGATTGAGGTCGTAGAGGTCGACGCCGGCGGGGACGGCGGCACCCCGCACGATGAACGGGATGCGGTAGTCGGCGTACCTGGTGGCGATGTCGTGGTTGGCGCCCTTGCCGCCGTGGTCGGCGGTGACCATCAGCACGAGGCCCTTGCGGAGCACGGGGTCGGCGTCGATGGCCGCGACCAGCTTGCCGAGCCGGCGGTCGGTCTGCTTGACGGCCTTGAGGTACGGCGCCGACATGAAGCCGTGCGCGTGGCCGGCGGAGTCGGGGGCGGAGAGGTGGAGGAAGCGGTAGGCCCGCGGGGTGGAGAGGTCGTCGATCAGGTGGCGCACCAGCCGACCGTTGCCGAGGGTGATGTCGACCTTGTCGATGTCGGCCGGCCAGGACCGCTGCCACAGCGAGAACTTGGTCTTGCTGGCGAAGAGCGCCGAGCCGAGACCGTTGTCGTCGAGCACCGAGAAGACCGACGACACCGGGTGGCCGGCGGCCTGGGCGACGGTGCTCGGCACCAGCCGGTCGTCGTTCCACGTGACGCCGTGACCACCCCCGTCGGCGGCGACGCGGCGGCCCGTCACCATGCCCGTGTGGTTGGGCAGGGTGACCGTCATCTCGTACTCGGTGCGCGCGTTCAGCGTGGACGCACCCTCGTCGATGAGCCGGTGCAGGGTGGGTGTGCCCTTGCGGCCGAGCACCTTCAGCGCCTTCGGGTTGAACCCGTCGAGCGAGATCGTGAGCACCGAGGACGGCGTGGTCGAGGGCGCGGTGGCCGTCGACGACGTCGAGGCGGAGACCGACGTCAGGGCGACGGTCGGCTCGCGACTGGCGCCGTTCGCGCAGGCAGCACCCGCCACGAGACCGAAGGTGGCCACGACGGTGGCAAGGACGAGTGGGCGACGGCGCCGAGCAGGAGTCACCTCGAAAGGGTAGACGGAGACCGCCACCCCGTCTCGCAACCCCGTGATCTGTGTCGCGATGCCCTCATCGGAGCGGCAGGGTGCCCTAACCTGTGCCTCGTGCCAGCAGTGAACGCCGACGCGCCGATCGGCATCTTCGACTCCGGCTTCGGTGGACTCACCGTGGCCAGGTCCGTCATCGACCAGCTACCGCACGAGTCGATCGTCTACCTCGGCGACACCGCACGGCAGCCCTACGGGGCGAAGCCGATCGGAGAGGTCCGCGAGTACGCCCTCGAGTGCCTCGACCACCTCGTCGACCAGGGCGTCAAGGCCCTGGTCATCGCCTGCAACTCCGCCAGCGCCGCGATGTTGCGCGACGCGCGCGAGAGGTACGACGTGCCCGTGGTCGAGGTGATCCTGCCCGCCACCCGACGGGCGGTCGCCGCCACCCGCACCGGTCGCATCGGCGTGATCTGCACGCGGGCCACCGCCGAGTCCCTCGCCTACGACGACGCCTTCGCCGCCGCCCCGCACGTGACGCTGACGACCAGTGCCTGCCCGCGCTTCGTCGACTTCGTGGAGGCCGGCGTGACCAGCGGCGACGAGCTGATGGCGGCCGCCCACGACTACCTCGCCCCGCTGGTCGCGGGCGGTGTCGACACCCTGATCCTGGGCTGCACCCACTACCCCCTGCTGACCGGCGTCATCTCCTACGTCATGGGTGACGGCGTCACCCTGGTCAGCTCGGCCGAGGAGTGCGCGAAGGACGTCTACCAGCTGCTCGTGCGCCACGACCTGATGAGCGGCCCGGGCGAGCCGTCGTACACGTTCGTGACGACCGGGAGCCCCGACGAGTTCGAGACGATCGGGCGCCGCTTCCTCGGGCCCGAGCTGCACGCCGCGCACCAGTACGCCGGCGGCCGCGCATGAGGCTGACGGTCGTGGGCTGCTCCGGCTCCTATCCCGGCCCGGACTCGCCGGCCAGCTGCTACCTGCTCGAGAGCGAGCACGAGGGCCGCACCTGGCGCGTCGTGATGGACCTCGGCAACGGCGCGCTCGGCGCTCTCCACCGGTACGCCGACCCGCTGGCCGTCGACGCCGTGCTGCTGAGCCACCTGCACGCCGACCACTGCCTGGACCTCTGCGGCTACCACGTGCTCCGCAAGTACCACCCGCGCGGCCCGCAGCCGCGGATCCCGGTGTGGGGTCCCGACGGGACGGCCGACCGGATGGCGCGCGCCTACGACCTGCCGCTCGACCCCGGCATGACCGAGGAGTTCGACTTCCAGGTCTGGAACGGCTCGATGAGCATCGGGCCGTTCTCCGTCGAGGCGATCCGGGTCGACCACCCGGTGCCGGCGTTCGGCCTGCGCATCAGCGACGGCGACCAGGTGCTCGCCTACAGCGGCGACACCGGACCCTGCGCCGGTCTCGACGAGGTGGCGCGGGGGGCCGACCTGTTCCTCGCGGAGGCGTCGTTCCAGGAGGGCGACGACAACCCGCCGTCGATCCACCTCACCGGCGCCGACTGCGGTCACACCGCGACGCGCTCGGGGGCCAAGCGACTGGTCCTCACCCACGTGCCGCCCTGGCACGACCGGCAGGTCGTGCTCGACGAGGCGACGGCGGCGTACGCCGGGCCGATCGAGCTGGCAGCCCCCGGAGTGGTCTACGACCTCTCCGTCGAGCGCTGCTGACCGATAACCCGTTGAGGTCCCGCTCGATGGCTGCTTGGCTGTCGACGTGGCGCCTTCTCGTGCCACCACGAGTCGAGAGGCACCCCGATGCGAGCAGCTCCGATGTCCAGGCCGCACACCTTCTGGGACATGGAGCAGCATGCACGTACTCAACCTGGGGATCCTGGCGCACGTCGACGCCGGTAAGACCACCCTGACCGAACGACTCCTGTACCTCGCAGGAGTCGTCGACGAGCCCGGCAGCGTCGACGCCGGGAGCACCCGCACCGACTCGCTCGAGCTGGAGCGGCGCCGGGGCATCACCATCCGATCGGCCGTCGTCTCCTTCGAGGTCGACGGCGTCACCGTCAACCTCATCGACACCCCGGGCCACCCCGACTTCATCGCGGAGGTGGAGCGGGTCCTCGGCGTGCTCGACGGCGTCGTACTCGTCGTCTCGGCGGTCGAGGGCGTGCAGGCCCAGACGCGGGTGCTCATGCGCACCCTGCAACGCCTGGGCATCCCGACGCTGCTGTTCGCCAACAAGGTCGACCGACGGGGTGCCCGCCACGCCGACCTGGTGGCGGAGATCCGGCGGCGGCTCACGCCCGCGGTCGTCGACCTCGACGGTGCGGGCGACGCCGAGCTGCTCGACGTGCTCACCCGTCATGACGAGGACCTGCTGGCCGACTACGTCGACGGGAAGCCCATCGACGGCGGGCGCCTCGCGACCTCCCTGGCCGAGCAGACGCGTCGCGCGCACGTGCATCCGCTGCTGTTCGGCTCTGCCATGACCGGGGCCGGGGTGGCGGCGCTGTTCGATCGGCTGACCACGCTGCTGCCGGTGACCCGAGAGCGAGCCGGCGGGCCGCCGCGCGGCACCGTCTTCAAGATCGAGCGCGGGCCCACGGGCGAGAAGCTGGCCTGGGTGCGGATGGTCGACGGCACCCTGCACGTCCGCGACCGGCTGTGCTTCGGCGCCGGGGAGGAGGACCGGGTCACCGGGATCGACCTGGCCGAGCACGGCACCACCCACGGGGTCGAGGCCCTCGTCGGTGGCCGGATCGGCCGGCTCCGGGGACTCGCCCACGCTCGGATCGGAGACCCGGTGGGCGAGGCCGGCGAGCTCGCCGGACCCAGCTTCCCGCCAGCCGTGCTCGAGACCGTGGTGACGCCGCTCGGCGGCACCGACCGCGGAGCACTGCACGCGGCTCTGGTGCAGGTCACCGACCAGGACCCGATGCTGGGCCTGCGCCGCCACGAGCTCACCGGCGACCTCTCGGTCACGCTGTACGGCGAGGTGCAGAAGGAGGTGCTGGAGACCACCCTGGCCGAGGAGTACGGTGTCGCGGCCGGCTTCGCGCCCACCACCCCGGTCTGCATCGAACGGGTCGTCGGCACCGGCCAGCACGCCGAGCGCATCGACGACGAGCACAACCCGTTCATCGCCGGCGTCGGCCTGCGCGTGGGGCCGGCCCCGGCTGGCTGGGGGGTCGAGTTCCGCCTCGGCGTCGAGCGCGGGTCGATGCCGCCGGCGTTCCTCACCGCGATCGAGGAGGGGGCGCGTGGTCTGCTCACCGAGGGCATCCATGGCTGGCCGGTGCCGGACTGCGTCGTGACGCTGACCTCGTCGCAGTACTACCCCCGCCAGAGTCGCGCCCACGGCACCTTCGACAAGCGCATGTGCAGCACGGCGGGCGACTTCCGGGCGATGGCGCCGTTGATGCTGATGACGGCGCTGCTCCGGGCCGGGACGGTCGTCCACGAGCCGGTGCACACGTTCCGCGCCGAGGTGCCCGTGGACGCCCTGGGCCCGGTGCTGGCGGCGGTCGCCCGGCTGCGCGGCACCCCCGGCGCCTCCTCCGTGCACGGCGAGGTCGCGCACCTCCGGGGAGAGGTGCCCGCAGTCGCCGTGAACCAGCTGCAGCGCCAGCTGCCCGGCCTGACCCGGGGTGAGGCGCTGCTCGAGTCGGGCTTCAGCCACCACCGGGCCGTCGTCGGGGGGCCGGTCCCGGAGCGGGCCCGCCGAGACGACGACCCGCGGCACCGGCGGACCTACCTGCTCGCGGTGTGCCCACGTGTCGGTCGGGAGCCCGAGTGACGGGCCCCCTCAGGCCGGCCCGGCGTCGTGCACGCAGATGGCGATCTGCACGCGGTTGGTGGTGCCGAGCTTCTCGAACAGCCGCGACACGTACGCCTTGACGGTCGGCACGGAGAGGTGGAGCTCGCCCGCGATCTCCGCGTTGCTCAGCCCGCGACCCACGGCCACGGCCACCTGGCGCTCACGGTCGGTGAGCAGGGCCAGCCGCTTCACGGCGTCGCCGGTGCGCGCATCGGAGCCGCTGCTGCGGAGCCGGTCGACGACGGTGCGGGTGGCGGTGGGGGAGAGCATCGCCTCACCGTCGGCGACCTTGCGGATCGCCTCGACGATCGCGGCCGGGGGCGTGTCCTTCATCAAGAAGCCGTCGGCGCCCGCCTCGAGCGCGCCCACGACGTAGTCGTCGGCGTCGAAGGTGGTCAGCACGATCACCCGCGGCGGCTCCGCGCGCTCGTGCAGCAGGCGCGTGGCCTCGAGGCCGTTCAGGCCGGGCATCCGGATGTCCATGAGCACGACGTCGGGTGAGAGCGCGTCGACCTGCCTGATGCCCGCGCGGCCGTCGGCAGCCTCACCGATGACCTCGAGGTCGACCTGACCGCCCAGCATCAGGCTGAGTGCCGAGCGCACCAGCGGGTCGTCGTCGACGATCAGCACCCTGGTGACGGACTGGTCCAAGAGGGTCACACCGCCCACGGTATCCACCCGTGGAGGACGAACGACGCGCCCTCACGTCGGTGCTCGAGGTGGCCGCCACGCAGGAGGGTGCGCTCGGAGAGGCCGATCAGCCCGAGACCGGAGGTCGGGGCGGCGCTCCGGCCGAAGCCCAGCGGGTTGCGCAGCACCACGTCGACGCCGGTGTCGGGAGCGCCGCTGACCTCGACGGTGACCAGGGCGCCGGGCGCGTGCTTCCGGGCGTTGGTGAGCCCTTCCTGCACGATCCGGTAGAGGGTCCGACCGACGATCTCGGGCAGCGAGGGCCCGGCCAGCTCGTCGTGGAACTCCACCTGCATGCCGAGGGCGCGGGCCTCGTCGACGAGGTCCGGCAGGTCGTCGTACGTCGGCTGCGGCTGGTGGGTGAGTCGGCCGTCCTCGTCGCGCAGCACGCCGAGCACGCCGCGCAGGTCGGTGAGCGCGTCGTTGGCGTGCTCATGGATGTCGCTGATCCCCGCACGCAGGGCCTCGGCGTCGAGGTCGGAGCGGAAGGCGAGCGCACCCGAGTGCATGGAGATCTGCGAGATGCGGTGGGCGAGCGCGTCGTGCATCTCGCGGGCGATCCGCGCGCGCTCGGTGCTGCGGGCCTGATCGCTGCGCAGCTCCTGCTCGGCCTCGGCCCGGACGGCGCGACTCTCCAGGGTCCACATCAGCTCGCGTCGGGAGCCGATGTACATGCCCCAGCCCATCACCCCGACCGTGAACACCGTGCCGAACGCGAACGTGAGCCAGACCGGGTCGTCGTTGGGATAGGGCTGGATGTCGGCGTAGCCCTGACCCGCGACCAGGGCGACCACGCCGACGACGATGATCGGCACCAGGCGGCGGCGGGTCGCCAGCGACACGGCCGCGAGGGTGCCCGGGCCGGCCGCGATGCCGGAGAGCAAGGACACCACCGACAACCCGACAGCCACGGGGAGCGGCCAACGCCGGCGCCAGAAGACCAGCACGTAGGACGCGACGCCCAGCACGACGTCGAGCGCCAGCAGGACGCGATGGTCCTCGAACTGCGCCTGCGCGACCGGGCCCCACACCACCAGCGAGATCGCCAGGCACAGCAGCGTGCGCCACGCGTGGGAGTACCACCGCAGCGGCGGCTGGTACTGCTCCGGTCTCGGCTCGTCCACCTGCCAAGGCTAGGCGCACGCGGCGGCCGTGACAGCCGTCCGGGGGACCGGGCCGACCCCTACTTTGGTCTGGTACGACGAGCCCCGGGGCGGATGTGCCGGCGTCTGGATGACGGCAGACTCCTCGCCATGATCACCGTCGAAGGCCTCTCCAAGTCGTACGGGCAGTTCCGTGCGGTCGATGACGTCAGCTTCGTCTGCCAGCCCGGCCGCGTGACCGGCTTCCTCGGTCCCAACGGCGCCGGCAAGACCACCACGATGCGCATCATGGTCGGCCTCACCACGCCCTCCGCCGGCCGGGTCACGATCGGCGGTCACCTCTACCAGGACATCCCCAACCCCGGTCGGCACGTGGGCGTGCTGCTGGACGCCTCGGCCCAGCACGCCGGCCGCACCGGTCGCGAGATCCTCAGCCTCGGTGCCCAGACGATGGGCCTGCCCGCCGCCCGCGTCGACGAGATGCTCGAGCTGGTCTCGCTCGACAAGACCGAGGCCAAGCGCAGGCTGCGCAACTACTCGCTGGGCATGAAGCAGCGCCTCGGCATCGCGCACGCCCTGCTCGGTGACCCGTCGGTGCTGATCCTCGACGAGCCCGCCAACGGCCTCGACCCGGCCGGCATCCGGTGGATGCGCGGCCTCCTCAAGGGGTACGCCGACCGTGGCGGCACCGTGCTGCTGTCCAGCCACCTGCTCAACGAGGTCGAGCTGATCGCCGACGAGATGATCCTCATCGGCCGGGGCCGGATCGTGGCCCGCGGCGACAAGGCCTCACTGCTGGCCGGTGCCGGCCACAACAGCACCAACGTCACGTCGCTCGACAACGAACGGCTCACCCAGGCCCTCGAGCACCAGGGGTACGCCGTCTCGGTCGCCGGACACGGGCTGAAGGTCGAGGCCACCCCGACCGACGTCGGCCAGGTGGCTGCCGACAACACCATCGTCCTCACCGACCTCCGCTCCGCCGAGGGCGGACTCGAGGACCTGTTCCTCGAGCTCACCTCCGACAGCCAGCGCGACGTACTCCCCGAAGGAGCCCAGGCATGAGCACCACCGCTGCCCCCTCGACGATCGACCTCACCTCGACCCCGCAGGTCCCGATGAGCCGGCTTGCCAAGGTGGAGCTCCGCAAGGCGCTCGACACCCGCGCCGGGCGCTGGTTCGCCGTGTCGATCCTGGCTCTGGTGCTCGTCGTCGAGGTCATCTACGCCTTCGCGGCCCCGGACGACTCGAAGGACTACGGCAACTTCCTGAGCGTTGCGGGCGGGGTGCTCGGCTACTTCATGCCGATCCTCATCATCATGCTCGTCACCAGCGAGGCCAGCCAGCGCAACGGGCTCGTGACGTTCACCCTGGAGCCGCGCCGGTCGCGGGTCGTGGTGGCCAAGTTCCTCGCCGCCTTCGCCCTCGCGGTCGCGGTGATGGTGCTCGCGGCCCTGATCGCGGTCATCGGCACCGTCTTCGGTTCGGTCAGCGGCGCCTCTCCCGGGTGGACCGTCGACGGCAACCTGCTCTTCAACGGCTTCGTGCTGGCCAACGCGATCGGTGTCCTGATCGGCTTCGCGATCGCCACCTTGATCATGAACACCCCGGCGGCGATCGTCGGCTACTTCGTCTACAGCCTGATCCTGCCCATTGCGGTGGGGATCCTGAGCTCGCTGAGCTCGGGCTTCGAGAAGGTCGCGCCGTGGATCGAGTTCAACGTCGCGCAGTCGCCGCTCTTCACGGGCGACTACACCCCGACGGGCGAGCAGTGGGCCCAGATCGCCACCTCCGGCACCATCTGGCTGGTCATCCCGCTCATCCTCGGCATCGCTCGCCTGATGCGCGTCGAGTTCAAGTAGCGACCGCCTCACAGACTGCCCTCTCGGGGGAGGGGGCGGGTTTCCGGGCCCGGCGTCCATTGGGGCGCCGGGCCCGGTCCACATTTCGAGGTCTGTCGGCAGCCCGTCCTAGGATCGCGCCCATGACTGAGACCCGCCTCGACGGCCGCGCCGACGACCAGCTTCGCGACATCAAGATCACCCGCAACTGGCTCGACCACGCCGCCGGCTCGGTGCTCGTGGAGTTCGGCCGCACCCGCGTGCTGTGCGCCGCCTCGGCGTCCGCGGGCGTGCCGCGCTGGCGCAAGGGCTCCGGCCTGGGCTGGGTCACCGCCGAGTACGCCATGCTCCCCGCCTCGACGAACACCCGCTCAGACCGCGAGTCGGTCAAGGGCCGCATCGGCGGCCGCACCCACGAGATCTCCCGCCTGATCGGCCGCTCGCTGCGCGCCGTCATCGACTACAAGGCGCTCGGCGAGAACACCATCCAGCTCGACTGCGACGTGCTCCAGGCCGATGGCGGCACGCGCACCGCCGCCATCACCGGTGCGTACGTCGCCCTCGCCGACGCCGTCGCGAGCCTGCGCGAGGCGGGCTCGCTGACCGGCGAGCCGCTCACCGGGTCCGTCGCCGCCGTCAGCGTCGGCATCATCGACGGGGCGCCGCGGCTCGACCTGCCCTACGAGGAGGACGTCCGCGCCGAGACCGACATGAACATCGTGATGACCGGCGAGGGCGGCTTCGTCGAGGTGCAGGGCACCGCCGAGGGTGCGGTCTTCTCGCGCGCCGAGCTCGACGCGCTGCTGGCGCTGGGTGAGAAGGGCTGTGCCGACCTGACCCGGATGCAGAGCGAGGCGCTGGCTCTGTGAGCCGAGTCCCTGCATCGGGCCGAATCCAGATCTTCCTGGCGTCGCGCAACGCCAAGAAGCTGGCCGAGATGCAGCGCATCCTGGCCGAGCACGCCCCGGGCATCGAGGTCGTCGGGCTCGACGACGTGCCGACGTACGACGAGCCCGTCGAGGACCAGCCCGACTTCGAGGGCAACGCCCTGCTCAAGGCACGGTCCGGCCTGGCCGCCACCGGGCTGCCGACGCTGGCCGACGACAGCGGCCTGTGCGTCGACGCCCTCAACGGCATGCCGGGGGTGCTGTCGGCGCGGTGGTCCGGCCGGCCCGGTGCCGACAGGGCGCTGGCCGACGCCCGCAACAACGCGCTGCTCCTCGACCAGCTCGCCGACGTGCCCACCGGTCGCCGCGGCGCGCACTTCGTGTGTGCGGTCGCGTTCTGCCACCCCGACGGCACCGAGCTGGTCGTGCACGGCCGGATGGACGGCCGCATCATCGACGAGGTCCGCGGTGCGGGCGGTTTCGGCTACGACGTGCTCTTCGCGGCCGAGGGCCACGACGTCACGACCGCCGAGCTCGACGCCGGGGAGAAGGATCTGATCTCACACCGAGGCAGGGCGTTGCGCGAGATCGCTCCTCAGGTGGCGTCGGTGCTGGCCGCTGCGCGCTGATCCGCACGCCTGCTGATGAGGCTCCCCACGCACCGGTGAGGAGAGCTCCAGCAGGACCGCGGTGCGCTCGGAGAGATTCGAACTCTCACTGGCCAGGACCTAAACCTGGTGCCTCTACCTGTTGGGCTACGAGCGCTGGATCGGACGAGCCTAGCGAGCGGGTGGCCGAACGTGAGTCCGGGCGCCACCGAGCCTGTTGCGGACCGGCGAGCGTGTCCACCACACTGAAGGATGGTGCGCCGGCGTGCCGCGGCCCCTGCGGTCTTGGCCATGTGGCTGTTCCTCGTCGGGTGCAGCGACGGCAGCAGTGTGTCGGAACCGCGCCCGACGAGCGAGGTGACGACCACTCCCACGGCCTCGCCCGCCACCTCCCCATCGGGGCTGGCGCCGGCCAGGCTGCTTGCGGACATCCCCGGCACCCGGACCTACGCGGCTCGCCCCAACGCCGACTGGGTGGTGGTGTCCAGCGGCTCGGCCTGGGTAGCGAACGTCGGCAAGGGGATCAGCCGTTACGACGCGGAAACGGGCACGCCCCTGGGATCGGTCGGTGCCGGCCCGAACTTCTGCACCGCGATGGACTCGGGCTTCGGCTCCTTGTGGGCCGTGGACTGCCTCTCGAGACGGTTGTTCCGCTTCGATCTCGGGACAGGCAAACAGGTGTCCTCGGTCCAGCTTCCGTTCGACGGCATCCAGCCGGAAGGGTCGCTCGCGGCCGGCGGCGGAGGTGTCTACGCCGTGGCCGCCGGTGGCTCGGAGATCTGCAGGGTCGACCCGGCAACCAACCGGGTCGCCGCTCGCTTCCCCTCGCCCGAGGGTGCAGCGGGCGCGCGATACGGATTCGGTTCGCTCTGGGTGACCAGCCCCGAAAGCGACATGGTGAGCCGCCTCGACCCTCGCACCGGAAAGGTCCAGGCCACGGTGGAGGTGGGGAGCGGCGCCTACTTCCTCGACGTGGGCGAGGGTGCCGTCTGGGTCCTGAACAACACGAGCAGCGACGTGCTGCGCATCGATCCGTCGACCGATGCCGTGGCGGCCACCATCGACGTCTCCGACGTCGGCGTACAGGGCGGCGACCTCGCCGTCGGGGGCGGTTCGGTCTGGGCGCGGGTCAGCGACGTGCTCGTGGCGCGAATAGACCCGAGCACCAATCGCGTCGTCGACCGCATCGGTGACGACCAGGGCAGCGGCAGCGTCGGCGCAGACCGGGACGCGGTCTGGATCTCGGCCCACGACAGGTTCGCCGTCTACCGGGTGCCGATCGACTGAGCCGGCTTGGCAGTCTCGCTTCGGAGCGCCCGCGCGACCTGGCTCCTCAGGCGCCGCGGCGCTCCTCGAGACCGAGGTCCCGCCGCAGCTTGGCGACGTGCCCGGTGGCCTTCACGTTGTACTGGGCGACGGCGACCCTGCCCTCGGGGTCGACCACGATCGTCGAGCGGATGACGCCCTCGACGAGCTTGCCGTACAGCTTCTTCTCACCGAACGCGGCGTAGGCGGTCAGGGCGGACCGGTCGGGGTCGGAGAGCAGGGTGATGGTGAGCCCGTCGCGCTCGCGGAACTTCGCGAGCTGCTCGGGCTGGTCGGGGGAGATGCCCAGGACCTCGTAGCCCGCGCCCTGCAGGGAGGAGAGGGATTCGGTGAAGTCGCAGGCCTGCGTGGTGCAGCCGGGTGTCATCGCCGCCGGGTAGAAGTAGACGATCACCGAGCGGCCGCGCAGGTCGGACAGCGTGACGCTCTCGCCGGTGTCGGAGGTGAGGGTGAAGTCGGGGGCGGTGTCGCCGACGACGAGGCGTTCGGTCATGCGAGGCTCCTGTGACCCGAGGGTGTTGTTGCAAGCAACTTGCAATAGGGTGGACGCGTTCCAAGATCGAGCACGACAGAATCTACCGACCGGAGGCGATCACTCGTGCACGTGCCCGACGGATTCCTCGACGCACCGACGTCGATCGCCACCGGCGTGGTCGCCGCGGCGGGGGTCGCCGTGGCACTCCGTGGCGCGCGACGTGAGCTCGACGACAAGACCGCGCCGATGGCCGGTCTGGTGGCCACCTTCGTGTTCGCCGGCCAGATGATGAACTTCCCGGTCGGCGCGGGCACCAGCGGTCACCTCCTGGGCGGTGCGCTGGCGGCCGTCCTGGTCGGGCCCTTCACGGCCGTGCTCTGCATCAGCGTGGTGCTGATCGTGCAGGCACTGCTGATGGCCGACGGCGGCATCACCGCCATCGGCACCAACATCACCCTGATGGCCCTCGTCGGCGTCGTCGTCGGCTGGAGCGTCTTCGTGCTGATGCGCAGGCTCCTGCCCAAGCGGGTCGCCCTGGTCGCCCCGGCGGCCGCCATCGGTGCGTTCGTGAGCGTGCCCGTCGCCGCCGCCGTCTTCAGCGGACTCTTCACGGTCGGCGGCACGGTGCCGGTCGACGCCGGCGCGGTCCTCACCGCGATGGTCGGGTGGCACGTCGTCATCGGCATCGGCGAGGCGGTCATCACCGGCCTGGTGGTCGGCAGCGTGGTCGCCGTCCGTCCCGACCTCGTCCACGGCGCCCGGCCTCTCCTTGCCGATCGCGAGCTCGAGATCCGCCGACCGGGAGTCACCGCATGAGGCTCAGGACCCTCCTCGTGACAGGCGTCGTCGTGGCCCTGCTGGTCGCCGGTGTCGCGAGCTTCTACGCCAGCAGCCATCCCGACGGCCTCGAGCACGTCGCCGACAGGGCCGGCTTCCGCGACAGCGGGACCGCACCCGCTGCCGACGGCCCGCTGGCCGGCTACGAGACGAAGGGCGTCGACGACCCACGACTGTCCGGGGGACTGGCCGGGGTGCTCGGCGCGCTGAGCGTGCTGGCGATCGGAGGCGGGCTCTTCTGGACCATCCGGCGCCGTGACCGCGACGAGGAGTCGGCACCCTCCCGGCGCGCCGAGAGCCGCTGAGATGGGCGCCGGACACGGTCACCGCCTGCACTTCCACGGTCACAGCCCGATCCACCGTGCTCCGGGGCACCTCAAGCTCGTCACGCTCGTCTCGTTCATGCTCGTCGTGGTCGCCACCCCCCGGCAGTCGTACCCCGTCTTCGCCGGCTACCTCGCCGCGCTGCTCGTCGTCGTCGCGGTCTCGCGGGTGCCGTTCGGCTACCTCGCGAAGCGGATGGTGATCGAGGTGCCGTTCCTGGTCTTCGCCCTGCTGGTGCCCTTCGTCTCGCACGGTCCGAAGGTCGAGGTGCTCGGCGTCGCCGTCTCCGAGGCGGGCCTGATCGCCGCGGTCGCGCTCGTGATGAAGGGCAGCCTCGGCGTGCTGGCGTCCCTCACGCTGGCCGCCACCACCGAGCCCGACGAGCTGCTGCGGGGGCTCCAGCGGCTGCGCATGCCCGCCCTCATCGTGTCGATCATGGGCTTCATGATCCGCTACCTCGACGTCGTCACCGGCGACCTCGCCCGGATGACCACCGCGATGCGCTCGCGTGGCAGCGACCCGCGCTCGCCCCGGCACTGGCCGACGCTGGCCAGGTCGCTCGGCGCACTGTTCATCCGGTCCTACGAACGCGGTGAGCGCGTCCACCTCGCGATGCTCTCGCGGGGCTACGACGGCGCGCTGCCCGACCTCCGGCGTACGCCGTGAGCACGCCGACGCTCGACGTCCGCGGACTCGCCTACGCCTACCCCGACGGCCACCAGGCGCTGTTCGGCGTCGACCTGCACGTGCACCAGGGCGAGCGGGTCGCCCTGCTCGGCCCCAACGGGGCCGGCAAGACGACGCTGGTGCTGCACCTCAACGGCATCCTCACGGCCGGGGCCGGCTCGGTGGCGGTGAGCGGGCTGCCGCTGGACAGGAAGAACCTCAAGGAGATCCGCCGGAGGGTGGGCATCGTCTTCCAGGACCCGGACGACCAGCTGTTCCTCGGGTCGGTCCGGCAGGACGTCGCGTTCGGCCCCGCCAACCTCGGGGTGCGCGGCGCCGAGCTCGACCGCCGGGTGATGGCAGCCCTCGACCTGGTCGGCATGGCCGACTTCGTCGACCGGCCGCCGCACCACCTCTCCTTCGGCCAGCGACGCCGGGTCGCTGTCGCGACCGTGCTGGCAATGGAGCCCGAGATCCTGGTGCTCGACGAGCCCAGCTCCAACCTCGACCCGGCGTCGCGCCGCGAGCTGGCCGACATCCTCCGCGGCCTCGACGTCACCGTGCTGATGGTCACCCACGACCTGCCCTACGCCCTCGAGCTGTGCCCGCGTTCGGTGGTGCTCAGCGACGGGGTCGTCGTTGCCGACGGCAGGACCTACGACGTGCTGACCGACGACGCGCTGATGCGCGCACACCGGTTGGAGCTCCCGTTCGGGTTCGATCCGCGGCGCATTGATAGCCTGCCCCGGTGAGCAACGACATGAGCTCCCTCGAGCGCGAGATCGAGGCGACCCGCGAGAGCCTGGCCACCACCATCGACCAGCTCGTCCACCGGGCCAGTCCCAAGACGATCATCGGCCGGCAGGTCTACGCGACCAAGGCCCACTTCGTCGACATGGAGACGGGGGAGCCACGCACCGACAACATCCTCAAGGTCGCCGGGGGCGTCGTGGGTGCTGTCGTGCTCATCGTGGTGCTGCGCAGGATCACCCGCTGACGCAGCGGCACCCCATGTCTGACAAGTCGCCGATCAAGATGCTGCACGACCGTCTCATGGTCGAGCACGACCGCGAGGCCGGCGAGCGTCGTTCCGCCGGCGGCATCGTCATCCCCGCGACGGCGGCCCTGGGCGCCCGGCGACTCGCCTGGTCCCGCGTGGTCGCGAAGGGCCCGCACGCCCGGGCCGTCGAGGTCGGTGACCGGGTGCTCTTCGACCCCGAGGACAAGGCCGAGGTCGAGGTCCAGGGCGAGGTCTACGTCGTTATGCGCGAGCGCGACGTGCACGCCGTGTCCGCCGGTCGGCTCGAGGCCGAGTCCACCGGCCTGTACCTGTGACGGGGTCGCGCGCCCACGTCTAGCCGCCGTGTCACACCCGCCAAGATGTCGAGCCCTGGAGTGCGTCCTGGGGTGCCGGGTGCCACAGTGTGGGCGTGCCCCTGCCCGTGCCCCTGCCCGTGCCCCTGCCCGTGCTACGTGGTCCGCGGCTGGAGCTGCAGCCGGCGAGCGGGAGCGACCTCGACTTCTTCGTCGACCTCAACAGCGATGCCGACGTCATGAGGCACCTGTCCGGCGGTCCTGCGTCGCGCCGACAGACAGTGGAGGAGTGGTCCCGACGGCTGGGCGCGCGCTCAGACGCGCGGCGCGGACTGGGCTACTGGGTCGGTTGGCTGGACACCCGACCGGTCGGCTGGTGGGGCATCGGTGCCGACGGATCTGATCCTCGGTCGGGCGAGCTCGGATTCCGTGTCCACCGCGCGCAGTGGCGGCGAGGGCTCGGGTCGGAGGGTGCGCGGACGTTGCTCGCGCATGCTTTCGGAGACCTGGACACCGAGCGCGTCTGGGCTGGTACGACGACTGCGAATCTCGCGTCCAGGAGGACCCTCACGGCGGTGGGCATGCGTCAGACCGACGAACCCTTCCCGGGAGTCCTCACCTACGAGGTCAGCAGGCGCCAGTGGCGCTGGCAGGGCGCTCCCGGTCCGCTGCCCGGAGAGAACATCTCAGAGCGGCCTTGACCACATCTGCGAGTTTGGGTATAACAAACCTGTATCCATCAATACAGGTTGTGGATCCTCTCGGACCCACCCGTCAGTGAATCAGGAGGACAGCGATGCTGCTTCGAAACACCGACCCGTTCCGCGACCTCGAGCGCCTGACCCAGCAGCTCCTCGGCACCACCAACCGTCCCGTGGTCATGCCGATGGATGCCTGGCGCGAGGGCGACCGCTTCGTGATCGAGTTCGACCTGCCCGGCGTGAGCAAGGACAGTGTCGAGCTCGACGTCGAGCGCAACGTGCTGACCGTCCGCGCCGAGCGGATGGCCGGCAACGGCGACTGGGAGCCGCTGGCGTCCGAGCGCCCGCGCGGGATGTTCAGCCGCCAGCTGGTGCTCGGGGACAACCTCGATCTGGACCGGATCGAAGCCACCTACGCCGACGGCGTCCTGCGCCTGAACGTCCCGGTGGCCGAGAAGGCCAAGCCCCGCAAGATCGAGATCGGCACTGCCGCTCCGGCCGAGGAGCCGGCCGCGATCAACGCGTAGCCGACGGCGCCTGCTCGTCCGGGAGAGGTGCGGGAGTCGGGCCCTCACGCAGCGCGCCACGACTCTCGCACCGACCACGGGCGGCCTCGAGCAGGCACCCGAGGAAATGACACAAGGCCAGGCGCCTCTCGGCTGCCTGGCCTTGCTGTCTGTACGCCATCAGGGACTTGAACCCCGAACCCGCTGATTAAGAGTCAGCTGCTCTGCCAATTGAGCTAATGGCGCGTGCTGTGAAGCGAGGGCAACGGTACCAGCGGGCGTCAGGAGACAAAAATCGGGCGGGCTATCGCGTGGCGAGCACCGCCTGGGCGGCGTTGTGCCCGCCCAGACCCGAGACGGCGCCACCGCGCCTGGCCCCGGCGCCGCAGAGCAGGACCGACGCCGACTCGGTCTGCACGCCCCACTGCTGGGCCGGTGTGTCGAGCCGTGCGCGGTTGGGGGCCCAGGGCCAGTCGAGGTCGCCGTGGAAGATGTGACCGCCCGGCATGGCGAGGTCGGCCTCGATGTCCTGCGGGACCTTGGCCTCCAGGCACGGCTGTCCGTAGGCGTCGGTGGCCAGCAGTGCGCTGATCGGCTCGGTGAGGTGGGCGTCGATGGAGGCGAGCGCGCGCTCGACGGCCAGCGCCTTCGCGCCCTCACGGTCGTCGTCGAACAGCGCAGCCGGCGTGTGCAGGCCGAAGTAGGTCAGCGTGTGCGCCGCAGACCCGGCGGGCTCGCCCAGGATCGACGGGTCGGTGAGGGAGTGGCAGTAGACCTCGCCGGGCAGGACGGCTGGCATCCGGCCCGCAGCCGCGTCGGCGTACGCCGCCTCGAGCTGGGTGTAGTCCTCGTCGAGGTGCAAGGTGCCGGCGAAGGCCACCCGCGGGTCGAACCCGGACTTGAGCTGCGGTAGCCGGTCCAGCAGGAGGTTGATCTTGAGCTGGGAACCCTGGGGCTTGGTCGCGGCCTCCTCGGGCTCGCCGAGCAGGATCTGCAGCACCCACGGGGCCACGTTGGCCAGCACATGTCGCCCGGCGACCGTGTGCGTGCGGATGCCGTCGTGCCAGGTCACCTCGGCCTCGTCGTCGCCGGCCGAGATGGCGCTGACGCCGGCCGACGTGATGATCTCGACGCCTGCCGCCACGGCGGCGTGCGCCAGGGCGTCGGTGACGGCACCCATGCCGCCCACCGGCACCCGCCACTCACCGGTGCCGTTGCCGATCAGGTGGTAGAGGAAGCAGCGGTTCTGCGCCAGGGACGGGTCGTGCATCGAGGCGAAGGTGCCGATCAGGGCGTCGGTCGCGACGACGCCGCGCACGGTGTCGTCCTGGAAGCGCTCCTCGATGGTCTCGCCGAGCGGTCGTTGCACGATGTCGCGCCAGATCCGGGGATCGATCGCCGAGGCGAGGTCGCGCTCGGTCGGCAGCGGCGCCATGAGCGTGGGCGCGACGGCCGCGGCCATCTTGCCCACCTCGCCATAGAACGCCCGCCACGCGTCGTACTCGTCGTTGCTTCCGGTCAGCGCAGCGAACGACTCGCGCGTACGGGGTCCCTCGGGGCGTTCGACCAGCAGCCCGCCCGGCTTTCCGTCGCGCACCAACGGCGTGTACGACGCGGTCGTGCGCGGTGCCAGGGCGATGTCGAGACCGAGCTCGCGCACGAGCTGCTCGGGCATCAGCGAGACGAGGTAGGAGTAGCGTGAGAGCCGGGCCGACTTGCCGGCGAAGGCCCGCGTGGACACGGCAGCGCCGCCGGTGTGGCCGAGCCGCTCGAGGACCAGGACCGACAGGCCGGCCTGCGCGAGATAGGTCGCCGCGACCAGGCCGTTGTGGCCGCCGCCGACTACCACGACGTCGTACCTGTTTTGGTCGGAAGTCATCGGATCAACCTAATGCAGATGATGTTTATCCAGTTCGTCAGCGCGACCCTTGACAAGGACCTAATCTCAACCTTTCGGGCTCAGGCGGAGCCCGACCCATGACCGAGCCCGGGTGCGGGGCGGACCAAGGAGCGTCGTGTCGTGAAGTCTCGGGACCTCGGGCTGCTGGCGTTGATGGCTGGCCTGGGATTCGCCGCCGTCGCCGTCCTCCCCGACGGAGGTCACGCGGGCGAGATGTGGCCGACAGGACTGGCCGTCGGGGTGCTGGTGCTCAACGCACGCCGACGATGGGCCGGATGGGGCCTCCTCATCTTCCTGGCCAGCGCCGTCGCCATGACCTTCGCGGGTCGGACGCCCCTCATGGCGGCCGGCTGGTCGCTCGGCGTCACGGCCGGGGCCCTCGTGGTCGCCGAGATCCTCACGCACCGCGGCACGCGCACGCCGCGCCTGCGCGACAACGCCGACCTGGCCCGGTTCTTCGCAGCGATCCTGGCCGGCTCCACGCTCGCCGGTGTGATCACCGGAGGCACCTCGCTGCTGCTCGAGGCGGACCGGCCCGGCGTGCTCGCCATCGCCACCGTGCTCGCGCACTTCAACGGCTACGCGATCATGTCGCCGTTCTTCATGGCCGTCGCGGGGCATCGCGCGAACAGCTCCCGGCTGGAACGCGCGCTTCAGGCCAGCGCGCTCGCCGGCGTCATGCTGCTCGTCTTCGGGGTCTTCGGCGACAAGCCGCTGATGGCCTTCCTCGTCCTGCCGGTGCTGTCGTGGTGTGCCTTGCGCAACTCGATGCGGGTGACGCTCCGGCAGCTGCTCGCCTTCGGGGGCATCGCTGCCGGCCTCACCCTGGCGGGCATCGGTCCGTTCGCGGGCGTGGAGCGGCTCTACGACTTCGACATGGTGATGTTCGCGCTGCACCTCTTCGTGCTGGCCTGCGTCGTCTCCTGCCTACCCAGCGCGGTGGCCGTGGCGATGCAGCGCGACGTCAGCCACGCGGCGTCCGAGGAGCGCGACCGCCTGCACAGCCTGGTCGGCAGCACCCGCGGCATCGCGATCATCAGCACCGACGCCGACGGCCTGATCAACCTCTTCAACCCCGGTGCCGAGCTGCAGCTGGGCTACCGGGCCGAGGAGGTGCTCGGCAAGCCGACGGCGATGTTCCACCGGCAGGAGGAGTTCGAGCGGCTGGCGGCGCTGCTCGGCTCCGAGCCGACGGACCGGGCGGTGGCGCACGTGCTGCGCGAGCCCGAGCACGCCGGCACGGAGGTCGAGTTCATCACCAAGAGCGGCGAGCGGCGGATGCACCAGATGACCCTGGCCCGGATCATCGACGCCGACGGCAAGGTCACCGGCCACGTGAGCACCGCCGAGGACGTCACCGAGCGCGTGCACGCGCACACCGCCCTGACCGAGGCCCTCAAGACCGAGCGCGAGGCCGTCGACCGGCTCCGGCAGGTCGACCAGCTCAAGGACATCTTCGTCTCCAGCGTCAGCCACGAGCTGCGCACGCCGATCACGAGCATCCTCGGCTACCTGGAGATCCTCGAGGACGGCGGCTTCGGCCCCCTCACGCCGGCTCAGACCAATGCGCTGACCCGGGTCTCGGGCAACAGTGAGCGCCTGCTCGCGCTCATCGACGACCTGCTCCTGCTCAGCCAGGTGCAGGACGGCGTGCTGGAGACGAAGTCGACCGACTGCGACCTCGGCGCCGTGGTGCTCGCCGCCGCGAACGTCGTCGCGTCAGCGTGCGAGACCACCGGCAAGGCATTCGGCATCGACGTGCCGTCGACGCCGACCCCGTTCATCGGCGACCGTGCCCAGCTCGAGCGAGCGGTCATCAACCTGCTCAGCAACGCCGTGAAGTTCACCCAGGCCGGCGGCCGCATCGACGTCACGCTGCGCAGCGACGCCGGGGCTGCGATCATCTCCGTGCGCGACACCGGCGTGGGGATCCCGCACCACGAGCAGGAGCAGGTCTTCAAGCGCTTCTTCCGCTCGTCGGTGGCCTTCGAGATGGCGATCCAGGGCAGCGGGCTGGGGCTCTCGATCACCCAGGCCATCGCGGTGAGCCACCACGGCCACGTCGAGTTCGAGTCGAAGGCCGGCGAAGGCAGTGAGTTCCGGCTCGTCTTCCCCCAGCGTGAGCACGTCGTGACGCACGCGCAAGCGGGCTGACCGGCGTACCCGTACGACGCAGAAGGCCCCCGGCGGAAGCCGGGGGCCAACTTGCTTGGGGTGAACGACGGGACTTGAACCCGCGACATCCGCGACCACAACGCGGCGCTCTACCAGCTGAGCTACGCCCACCACGAAGCCCCGACAACGTCGGGGCCGCGACGAGAAGTATAGAGGTACTACGCGGGGTTATCCGCATCGGGGCCGAGTCCCGTGATGGACCCACCGTGCCGCGCCGCCATCTCCTTGGCGGCGGTGCTGTCGGGGCCGGGAGGGGGCACGAAGACGGCTTCGCGGTAGTAGCGGAGCTCCTCGATGCTCTCCTGGATGTCGGCCAGCGCGCGGTGGTTGCCCCGCTTGGGCGGAGAGGAGAAGTAGGCGCGCGGGAACCAGCGGCGCGAGAGCTCCTTGATGGAGGACACGTCGACGTTGCGGTAGTGCAGGAAGCCCTCGAGGGTCGGCATGTCCCGCGCCAGGAAGGACCGGTCGGTGGCGACCGTGTTGCCGGCGAGCGGCGGGCGGCTGCCGTCGGGGCAGTGCTCCTTGATGTAGTCGAGCACCTGCTTCTCGGCGTCGGCCATCTCGAGGCCCTGGTCGAGCTCGACGAGCAGGCCGGACGTCTCGTGCATCGAGCGCACGAAGTCGATCATCTGCTCGAGCGCGGCCGGCGGGGGCTTGACGATCACATCGATGCCGTCGCCGAGGACGTTGAGGTCGAAGTCGGTGACCAGGGCGGCGACCTCGATGAGTGCGTCGTCCTGGAGGTCGAGGCCGGTCATCTCGCAGTCGATCCAGACAAGTCTTTCGTTCACGATCGGCACCCTACTCACCGCGGGCGCCCGCCGAGTCATCGCTGTCCCGACCCCGGCTCGGATGCGGGTCGGGTGCTCGATCTATGGTCGATGCGTGAAGCAGTGGGTCGGTCTCCTGGCTCGCCTCCTGGCCGGCGGAGTCTGGCTGGTCGCGGGGGCGCTGAAGCTGCCTGAGCCTGCCGAGAGCGTCCGCGCCGTGCGCGCCTACGACCTCCTTCCCGAGTCCGTCGTGCCGACCGTGGGGCACCTCCTGCCGGTGCTCGAGGTCGCGGTCGGGCTGTGCCTCGTGCTGGGCGTGCTGACCCGCGTGGTCGCCGCCGTCTCGGCCCTGCTCTTCCTCGCCTTCGTCGTCGGCATCGCCTCGGCGTGGGCCCGAGGTCTGGAGATCGAGTGCGGCTGCTTCGGCGGTGGCGGCACCCGAGCAGGCGCCTCGAGCGAGTACCCACTCGAGATCGCGCGCGACCTCGGGCTTCTCCTGCTGTCGTGCTGGCTCGTGGTCGTCGACCGGACGCGGCTCGCGCTCGACAACTTCCTGTTCCGCGCCGTTCCCGAGAGGATTGACTGATGTCGAAGAAGAAGGCTCAGGACAACAGGACTGCCCGAGCCGCTGAGGTGATCCGCACCCGGGCGGCGGCCGAGCGACGTCGACGCCTGCTTGTCGTCGGCGTCGTCGCGACCGTGCTGGTGGTGGCCGTGGTGGTGGGCCTGGTCATCCAGGGGCAGCGGGACACGACGGGAGACGTCGCGACGGCACCCGCGGGTGCCTCGGACTCCTACGGGCTGGTGCTCGGCGAGGGCGAAGCGCCGCACACGGTGGTGATCTACGAGGACTTCCTCTGCCCCGCGTGCCGCGAGTTCGAGAGGCTGACGAACGCCGGCCTCGCCGACGCGGTCGAGGCTGGTCGGGCGCAGGTCGAGTATCGGCCCCTGGACTTCCTCTCCCGCTTCGGCGACTACTCCCAGCGCTCCGCCAACGCGTTCGCCGTCGTGCTCGACGTGGCGGGGTCCGAGGTCGCCAAGAGGTTCCACGACGCGCTGTTCGCCGACCAGCCGTCCGAGGAGGGCCCGTTCCCCTCGGACTCTGACCTCGTGCTGATGGCCGTCGAGGCCGGGGCGGACGAGTCGGCGGTGACATCCGGCATCGAGGACCTCGCCTTCGAGCAGTGGGTCGCGAACGCCGCCGGACAGGCATCGGAGTACGGGGTGAACTCCACCCCCACGGTGATGCTCGACGGTGAGCGGGTGCAGGGCGACACCCTGGGCGATGTCGCTGCCGACGTCCTGACAGGTGTGAGCTGATGCAGGTCGAGCGAGTCCAGAAGTGGGTGATGTCGGCCCTGATCCTGACGACTGCTGCGCACTTCGCGGCCGGGCTGGTGATCTTGGCCAACACCGTCGACCGGCCGGGTGCGTTCCCGGTGCTGTTGACCGTCGCCACCATCGTCTGCGCGCTCGCGATCCTGGGTGTGCGCGTCCTCAACCAACGCTCGCTGGTCACTTCGTGGCTGCTCTTCGCGGCGATCCCGGTCGCCGTCGGTTTCTACTTCTCCTGAGGTCGCTGCCAGACTCCGGCGATGAGCATCGCCGCCTTCATCGCAGGCCTTCCCAAGGCCGAGCTTCACGTCCACCATGTCGGGTCCGCCTCGGAACGGATCGTGCGTGAGCTGGCCGAGCGCCACCCGGGCATCGTGCCGGCCGACCCCGACGAGCTGCGCACGTTCTACGAGTTCCGCGACTTCGGTCACTTCATCGAGGTCTACCTCGCCGTCGTCGACCTGATCCGCACCCCCGAGGACGTGCGGATGCTGACCTACGAGGTCGCCCGCGAGATGGCCACCGAGCAGCACGTCCGCTACGCCGAGCTCACCTGCACGCCGCACACGTCGGTGCTGCGCGGCATCCCCATCCAGGCCTACACCGAGGCCATCGAGGACGCCCGTGCCGCCGCGGAGCGCGACTTCGGCCTGGTGCTGCGGTGGATCTACGACATCCCGGGGGAGCTCGGTGTCCCGGCCGCGGACGCGACGCTCGACTACGTGCTCAACCACCGGCCCGACGGGCTCGTCGGGTTCGGCCTGGGTGGGCCGGAGATCGGCGTGCCGCGGCCGCAGTTCGAACCGCACTTCACCGCTGCCCGTGCCGCCGGGCTGAAGTCGGTGCCGCACGCCGGCGAGACGACCGGGCCGGAGACGGTGTGGGACGCCGTCAACCTGCTGGGTGCCGAGCGGATCGGGCACGGCACGTCGTCGGCCCGGGACCCCGAGCTGCTGGCCCACCTGGCCGACACCGGCATCGTGCTGGAGGTGTGCCCGTCGTCGAACATCGCGACCCGGGCCGTGCCGAGCCTGGCGGAGCACCCCATCGTGGCGTTCCGGGACGCGGGCGTGACGATCACGGTCAACTCCGACGACCCGCCGATGTTCGGCACCACCCTCAACCGGGAGTACGAGATCGCTGCCGACCTGCTCGGTCTCGACCAGGCCGGGGTGGCCGAGCTGTCGCGGACCGCGGTGCGGGCGTCGTACGCACCGGAGGACGTGAAGTCCGGCATCATCGGAGAGATCGACGAGTACGCCGCGGCCAACCGCCTCTGACGGCGTGTCCGGCGCGACACGCCGATCGTCGGAAGAAAGCCGGGCGGACCCCTTGCTCGGTCGCTTCGGTGGAGGGTAGAAAAGTGCCTGTCGGAAGGACTTCGGTCCGGAAGACACCGGAACCCCGGCAACTCATACTTGCCGGGGTTCCACCTATTTCCCGGCTGTTTCCGGCCGGGTCGGCGAGGCAACGACCTCGGCCGAGATGCACAAGGCCCCGCGAGCTCATACTTCGCGGGGCCGAGTCCATTGGACCGTGTCCCGCTCGGGTTTCCGCGGAGGTGACTCGCGTGTCGTCGTCAGGCGTGCCCCAACAGCTCGGCCAGCAGCCGCTCCACCCTGCCGCGGATCTCGTCTCGGATCGGGCGGACCGACTCGATGCCCTGGCCCGCGGGGTCGTCGAGCCGCCAGTCCTCGTAGCGGGTGCCGGGGAAGAAGGGGCAAGCGTCTCCGCAGCCCATCGTGATCACGACGTCGGAGTCCTGGACGGCCTCAGGTGTCAGCACCTTGGGCTGCTCCGCGGTGATGTCGATGCCCTCCTCGCGCATCGCCTCGACCGCCACGGGGTTGATGCGATCGGCAGGCTGGCTGCCGGCGGAGCGCACGTCGACCCGGCCGGCCCCGAGGTGCATCAGGTAGCCGGAGGCCATCTGCGAGCGGCCGGCGTTGTGCACGCAGACGAACAGGACGCTGGGCTTGTCGGTCATCGGGCTGGCTCCAGGGCTGGGGTGATCGGAAAGAGGAAACGGACCGCGAGGAGGGCGAGCGCCCCACCGAGCACCTGGGCGGCGATGAACGCCGGGGCGTCGGTGGGCCGGATGCCCGCGAAGGTGTCGGAGAGGGTGCGCCCCAGGGTCACCGCCGGGTTGGCGAAGCTGGTCGAGCTGGTGAACCAGTAGGCCGCGGTGATGTAGCCGCCGACGACCAGCGCCACGGAGTCGGTGCGGCCGGTGCGCAGGGAGCCGAAGATCAGCAGCACCAGCCCGAAGGTGGCGACCACCTCGGCCAGCCACAGGTCGCCGCCGGAGCGCTCGCGGGTCGAGAGCGTCACCGCATCGAGGTCGAACATCAGGTTGGCGACCACGACACCGACCACGCCGCCGGCGAGCTGTCCGGAGACCAGGGCGATCGTCGTACGGCTGTCGATCAGGCCCAGCAGGCGTTCGACCGCCGTCACGACCGGGTTGAAGCTCGCCGAGACCGGCTGGAGCGCGAGGATCAGCGCGACGAGCACGGCGCCCGTGACGAGGCTGTTCTCGAGCAGCTGGAGGCCCACGTCGTCGGGGGAGAGCCGGCTGGCGGCGATGCCGGAGCCGACGACGGCCATCACGAGGAAGGCGGTGCCGAGGAGCTCCGAGACGGCTCGCCGGGCCAAGGTCGGCGTCATCGGGCGACGCCCCCGAGCAGGGTCCCGACGTCGGCGAGTGCCTCCGGGAGGATCCGGTAGTAGACCCAGACGCCACGCTTGCTGCGGTCGAGGAGGCCGACCTCGTGAAGCACCTTGAGGTGATGGCTGATGGTCGGCTGCGACAGGTCGAACGCGTCGTTGAGGTCGCACACGCAGGCTTCTCCGTCGGCGTGCGATGCGACCAGGGATAGCAGACGCAGCCGCACCGGATCGGCGAGGGCCTTGAGGAGGGGAGCGATCCGCGCGGCGCTCTGCGCGGACAGCGGCTCCTTCGTCAGCGGGGAGCAGCGAGTGAGCACCTCGACCGGCGAGAGCTCAGGTGAAGACTTCGGCATGCATCAATATTGACAGACGCCGATGTCTGGGCGCTATGCGGGCTAGGGCCCAGACACGAGTCGGGTGCCCCCGGGTGGATTCGAACCACCGACCGGCGGATTAGAAGGCCGCTGCTCTATCCACTGAGCTACGGGGGCGGGAGGTCGGCGACGCAGTCGGGCGAGACGTCGAGACGACAACCGTGTTCTGTAACCGGGAGAAGTATGACGCATCCGTCCCGGAGCCGACGCTCGCCTACGGCAGATCGGTGAGCGTCATGGAGACGCCGCCGCTCGCTCCCGAGCCGAACCTCACGACCAGTTCGTACGGCTCATCGCCCGGGAGCCGGCCGTCGGCCATCAGGCGCTCGGGCCAGACATGCAACCCGGTCGAGTAGCAGTCGCGGAGACACCCGACCGGGGGGACGTCCGCGTACCAGCTTCCGCCCGCCACCGTGACGTCGGTGGCTGACAGGCGGACGTTCTCGGAGGTGGTCGCGGGTATACGCGCGACGAACCACTGCCCTGGATCGGCGGACTCGAACCGGATGGCATCTGCCCCGGGTGCCAGGTCGGCCACCTGAACGAGGCGGCGCACTCTCACCGACATCGGCTCCGACTCCGCCGCGGAGTCGCTGGCTGCAACGACGATCCTCTTCAGGGCCGGGTTGTCTCGGTCGTCCCCGGGGGCATAGGACGCCATCGTGGGGGAGTCCTGATCGTCGAGATAGACCCGCTCCCCGGGGCCCACCTCGTAGGTAAGGATGTATTCGCGACCAGGTTCGGCAGGCAGAGTCAGACGAGGCCCGTCGAGAGTGACCCTTGACTCGCGTGCGCGCAGCGCCTCGGCGTACCCGGACTCTCCTGCGACGAGTCCGATGACCTTCCCGCGCCGCAACCTCGCGCCGTGCGGCTCGTTGTAGGGGCTCAGCACCATCCGCTGGCCCGGCTCGATCGAGGCTGCAGGCGTGGACGCACTGGACTTGAGGTCCGATCCGACGAGCATGCGTTCGGTCTCGGCCGCCTGTCCCAGCTGGTCGCGCAGGGTGAGCTTGACCCGGCCGGTGCGTGGCACCCGGACGAACGCGACGTCCAGGAAGCCCTGGCGTGGGGCGCGGACCCGCGTGCGGGGCCCATCCACCGAGAGCTTGCGCATCCTCACCTTCACCACCTCGACCCGCACGGGGAGGCGGAACTTGCCGGTGCCGGTGACCCCGCACCGACCCCGGAAGCGGAGAACCGCGGCGCCCGTGGTCCTCACGCGGAAGACGCGGCCGAGCTTCGCGGTGCGGGCGCCGCGCCCGTCGACGAGGGTCTCTCGCCCGGAGCAGCGAGTGTGCTCGACGCTCTCCGCAATGACCGTGACGCGGTCGCCGCGACGAGCATGGAAGGAGACATCGGTGCCCTGGTGCGCAGCAAGCCGCACCGGCCCGTCGCCGTACTCGCGTACCACGTGCTTGACCGGCGGCGCCTGCCGCTCGGCAGCAGCGGCCTGCCCTCCGGACGCCACCAGAGTGAGCGGTGACAGGACGAGTACGAGTGCAATCGCGCAGAGACCTCGCACGGTTCCCCCAATGTGCTTCGGTGTCGCCGGGCTACGGCGTCAAACGGACCTCGCGATGGTAGACGATCATCTTCAGCAGCAGGCCGCCGAAACGGTGTTGTTCGGTGGTCGAGTAGCGAGCGCCGGCGTTTGTTTCGTTGGTCGAGTAGCGAGCGCCAGCGACTCTCTCGTTGGTCGAGCAGCGGGCACCGGCGTCTCTTTCGGTGGTCGAGTAGCGAGCGCCAGCGTTTCTTTCGGTGGTCGAGTAGCGAGCACCGGCGTCTGTTTCGTTGGTCGAGTAGCGAGCGCCAGCGAGCGTATCGAGACCCACCGTCGGTCTCGATACACCCGCTCGTTCCTCGCGGGCACTCGACCACCGATCTTCGTCTCGGTGGTCGAGTAGCGGGCGCCGGCGTCTTTTTCGTTGGTCGAGTAGCGAGCGCCAGCGAGCGTATCGAGACCCGGCTGTCGGTCTCGATACACCCGCTCGTTCCTCGCGGGCACTCGACCACCGATCTTCGTCTCGGTTGGTCGAGTAGCGAGCGCCAGCGAGCGTATCGAGACCCGGCTGAGGTCTCGATACACCCGCTCGTT
Organism: uncultured Actinomycetota bacterium; assembly: GCA_963781515.1. Taxonomy (GTDB): domain Bacteria; phylum Actinomycetota; class Actinomycetes; order Propionibacteriales; family Nocardioidaceae; genus Nocardioides. Next base: position 622,156 of record CAWAGL010000008.1, on the reverse strand, counting down.
CCTCGCGGGCACTCGACCACCGACGGGGGGTTCCTCGCGGGCACTCGACCACCGACGGGGGGTTCCTCGCGGGCACTCGACCACCGACGGGGGTTCCTCACTGGCACTCGACCTCAGAGGAAGCTCGCGGGCATTCGATCACCGGGTGCTCCCGCCCGAGGGCGTCAGTCGCAGTTGTCGCAGACGCCGGTCGAGGGCAGCACCATGAAGCAGGTCGGGCAGAGCGGAGCCGGTGCCGGCTCGGGCTTGCGGACCGTCGTACGACGTGCGGCCGGGGCAGCGGGGCTCCTGGGACTGCGGGGCCGGCTCGTGCCGGCCGCTCGGCGTGCCGGCTGGGCCCGGGGCGGCAGCGCCGGCTCGCCCCCGCCCGGCGGCAGCTCGGCGCCGTGCACCCGGTAGCAGTCGAGGCGCTCCTCCGCGGCGTGCTGCTCCGGGTCGGTGATCGTGTCGCCACGCACGGTGGCCACGGTGTCGGCGTACCAGTCGCTCATCCGACCGTCGGGACCGACGCAGAGCGCGCCGAGCAGCGGCTCGCGCCGGCCGTGGCACGCCTTGGCGACGCGGTACAGCACGTCGCCGAGCCATAGGCCGGCCGCCTGGCGGTTGCGGATGCGGGTGCGCTGCTGCACGGCATCGGCGAGCTCGGCCACCGTGATCACGGCGTGGTACTCCGCCGCGGTGTCCGCCAGGACGTGCCGGGCGGCCAGTGCCCACGTCTCCCGGGCGGTCTCGATGTCGAGTGTGCGGGCTTCGATCCAGGCGACGTCATCCACGGTCTGAACCTAGTTGACTCCCCGGTCGCCGCGCCCGGGACCCGGTGCGTTGGTTGCGTGACCGGTCGTGACTAGCGTGAGGGAGATGTACCAAGGCACCGACTTCTACTGCGACGTGGCGATCCCGCGCACCCATGAGCTCGACGTGGTCCACGAGTCCGACGAGGTGCTCGCCTTCCACCACACGAGGCCGTTCTGGCGGCACCACGTGGTGGTCGTGCCCAAGCGCCACATCGGGTCCCTCACCACGATCACCGCGGACGACGAGGCGGTGGTGCGGGAGCTGCTCGCGGTGGTGCAGCGGGTGGCGCGGCAGGTCGAGTCGGAGTACGGCGAGGCGGCGGTCCTGACGAACCTCGGCCGCTACCAGGACTCCAAGCACCTGCACGTGCATGTCCACTCCGGGCCGCAGCGGGAGGCTTGAGGCCGACGCCCGCCGAGGTCAGCGCGCGAGCAGCACCATCACCTCGTAGTGCCGCGTCTGCGGGAACATGTCGAGCAGCACCGCCTCGACCGGCCTCAGCGACGGCATCGATGCGAGGTCACGAGCCAGCGACTCCGCGTTGCAGCTCGAGTAGACGACGTGCCGCACGTCCGATGCCTCGAGCCAGGTCGCGAGCTCGGGCCCGATGCCGCGACGCGGCGGGTTCACGATGACCAGGTCCGGGGTCGTCGAGGCACCCACTGCGTACGCCGTGGCATCGGCGGCAAGGAACGAGACACCCGGCAGCTCCGACTCGTCAGCCGTGAGCGCCGCCGACTCGACGGCCGACGTGCTCACCTCGATGCCGGTCACCTCCCGGCCCGGTGCAGCGCAGTGCAGCGCGAAGCCGCCCACGCCGCAGTACAGGTCCCAGATCGACGCCGGCGCCAGCGCGGAGACCCACGAGGCCGCCTGCCGGTACAGCGCCGTGGCCACCACCGTGTTGGTCTGGAAGAACGACTGCGGCTGCAGATGGAGGTCGAGGTCGCCCACGCGCATGGTCAGGGTCGTCGCCGGTGTCAGCACGATCTCGCGCTCGCCCTCGAGCACCGCCTTGTGCTCGGGCTGCAGGTTCACCGAGACCACGGACACCCGCGGCAGCTCGGCGAGCAGGGCCCCGAGGTGCTTGCGCAGCCGCGTCACCGGCTCCTGCGAGCGCAGCACGAACCGCACCATCAGCTCGCCCGACGGTGCCTCGGTCACCAGCAGGTGCTTGAGCTCGCCCTGCCGGGTCGCGATGTCGTACGGCGCCAGCCGGGCCGTCGCGATGAAATCGGCGAGCACCGGCAGCGCGGCCTGGAGGCCGGGGGAGTGCAGGCCGCAGTCGCGCAGGTCGACGCCTTCACCCGACGGGTCGAGGATGCCGATCGTCGGGGCGTCGAGGGTGCCCCCCACGACCATCTTCGCCTTGTTGCGGAACGCCGACTCCGGGCCGGTCACCGCCGGCAGCCAGGTCAGCCCGGGTGCGGTGACGAGGGAGCGGCAGTGCTGTTCCTTGTCGCGCACCTGGACGTCGTACCCGACCTCGAGCAGGGTGCAGGAACGGCACCGGAAGGCGTCGTAGTGGGGACAGTCCATGGATCAGCCGCGGAGGCGGCCCATCCACTCCTCGACCTCGGTCGACGTGCGGGGCAGCGCCTCGGAGAGGTTGCGGTAGCCGTCGGCCGTCACGAGGATGTCGTCCTCGATCCGGATGCCGATGCCGCGCAGCTCCTCGGGCACGAGCAGGTCGTCCTCCTGGAAGTACAGGCCCGGCTCCACGGTCAGCACCATGCCCTCGGAGAGGGTGCCCTTCGGGTAGACGTCGGCGGAGGCGCGGCCACAGTCGTGCACGTCCATGCCGAGCATGTGCGAGGTGCCGTGGAGCGTCCAGCGGGCATAGACCTTGGACTCCGGGTCGAGCGCCTCCTCGGCCGACACGGGCAGCAGCCCCAGGTCGGAGAGACCGTGGGCCAGCACCTCCATGGCCGCCGTGTGGGCTGCGAGGAACGGCACACCGGGGCGAACGGCTTCGTTGCCGGCCTGCTGGGCGGTGTAGACGAGGTCGTAGAGGTCGCGCTGCACCGCGGTGAACCTCCCGCTCACCGGGAGGGTGCGCGTGACGTCGGCGGTGTAGAGGTTGTTGCCCTCGACGCCCATGTCGAGCAGCACCAGCTCGCCCGGCGTGATGGGGCCGGTGTTGTCGATCCAGTGCAGCGTGGTGGCGTGCTTGCCGCCCCCGACGATCGAGTCGTAGCCGATGTCGTTGCCCATGGCACGGGCCCGGCGGAAGAACGTGCCCTCGAGCCAGCGCTCGCCGAACTCGAGGACGCGGTCCCACTCACGCACCGAGTCCTCGAAGCCGAGGGTGGTGATGTCGCACGCCTGCTGCAGCTCGGCGACCTCCCACTCGTCCTTGACCAGCCGCATCTCGGACGCCACCCGCGCAAGCTCGTCGTCACGGGAGGAGTCTGCGGGGACCAGACCGTCGACTGTGGCGTCGAGGCCACGGTGCACCCGGGTCTTGCCCGAGCCGGACAGCGCGTCGGGCAGGTCGTCGATGTGGCGGACGGTGATGCCGAGCGAGTCGGAGATCTCCTTGACCGACGGGCGACGCCCGGCCCACAGCTCGCCGTACTGGCGGTCGCGGAAGAACTCGTCGGTGTCGCGCGAGGACCTCGGTCGGGCGTAGAGGACCGACTCGCCGTCGTCGATCACGAGCACGGCGTCGCTGGTCTGGTTGCCACTGAAGTAGGTGTGCGCGGTGTCGGAGCGGAAGCGGTAGTCGGTGTCGTTGGAGCGCACCTTGAAGGTGCCCGACGGCAGCACGAGCCGCTCACCCGGGAAAGCCTCCGCGAGCCGCTCGCGCCGCGCCTCGGCGTACGACGTGACGGGGTGCGCCGGCATGTCGAGCTCACGCTCGCCCCAGCCGGTGCGCATGAAGGCGGCGTACGCCGCGGGCACCGCCGGGTCGTGCGACTCGGTGTGCAGCTCGTCGGTGACGGGTGCCCCGGTCTCGCTGGTGGGTTCGCTGGCGGCCTGTGGTGTCTGGTCGGTCACAGGCAGCACTCTACGCGGTGCAGGGGCTTGGCCCCGAGCTGCTCGGATAGGCTGCCGCGCATGGTCGCGTACCGTCGAGAGACCCGTCGAGACGGAGTTGCCTTCACCGTCGTCGTCACGGTGCTCTCACTGTTCGGGGCCGTCGCGATGGGCCTCGTCATCGCGTTGTCCGGGGCTCCCGAGTCGCTCCTCCTGGCGACCGCGCTGGCGGCGCTGCCGGTCGGTCCGGTGGTCGGCTGCTTCCTGTGGCTCGACCGCTACGAGCCGGAGCCGCGCAGCCTGCTCATCGCCGGGCTGGTGTGGGGAGCGGTCGTCGCGACCGCCGCCGCACTCGTGCTCCAGGGCGTCGGCGGCTGGCTCGGCGGCTTCGACGACCTGAACATGCTCGCGGTCGTGGCGCCGGTGACCGAGGAGGCCACCAAGGGCCTCTTCCTCCTCCTCCTGCTGTGGTGGCGCCGCCACGAGCTGGACGGCGTCCTGGACGGCATCGTCTACGCCGGCCTGGTGGGTGTCGGCTTCGCCTTCACCGAGAACATCCTCTACCTCGCCGCGGCCTACAACGGCACCGACGGGATCGGTCCCGGCGGCACCTCGGCGCTCACCGGCACCTTCGTCGTGCGCTGCCTGGTGAGCCCGTTCGCGCACCCGCTGTTCACCGCCTTCACCGGCATCGGCGTCGGTCTCGCGGTCTCCAGCCGCACCGGCCTGGGCCGCTGGCTCTTCCCGCTGGTGGGCTACGCCGTCGCCGTCCTCGCCCACGGCTTCTGGAACTCCGCCACCCTGGGCGGCCTCGACAGCTTCGTGAGCGTCTATCTCACGCTGATGGCGCCGGCCTTCGTGGCGCTGGTGCTGTTCGCCGTGTGGCGACGGCGCTCGGAGAAGGTCATGCTCACCGCAGCCCTCAGCGACGCCGCCAGCCGGGGACTGCTGCCGGCGACCGACATCCCCTGGCTGGTCGGTCTCGGCGCCCGTCGAACCGGCCGTGCGCACGCCCGCCAGGTCGGCGGTGAGGTCGCCGAACGCGCCATGCGTGACTATCAGCAGGCAGCGGTCGAGCTGGGCTTCTTGCACCATCGGTACCTTCGAGGCACGCCGCCGCCCGACTTCGAGGTGCGTGGGCAGCACTACGTCGACCGGCTGGGTGCCGTTCGTCCCTACATCTCCTTCCCCGGACAGGTGGTACCCACCCGATGAGCGACACCCCTCGCCCCGAAGCAGGACCCGGGGCAACCGACACGTCGGGCGTAGACGCGGCCAGCAACCGCATGCTGACGGCGCTGGTGCGGCTGCGCGGCTCCCTGCAGGAGATCGACCTGCCGCTGGAGATCCCGGGGGTCGAGGAGCAGCGGCGGTCGCAGCGCGAGATGGTCGACCAGCTCGAGGACTACGTCATCCCGCGACTGATGACCATCGAGGCGCCGATGCTGGCGGTGGTCGGCGGCTCCACCGGCGCCGGCAAGTCGACGCTCGTCAACTCGCTCGTCGGTCGCCGGGTGACCGAGCCGGGGGTGCTCCGGCCGACCACACGGTCGCCCGTGCTGGTCCACAACCCTGCCGATGCCGACTGGTTCGGCCAGGACCGGCTGCTGCCCGACCTCGAGCGGGTGGACCGCTCGACCAACGACCCCGACGCACTCCAGCTGGTCGCCTCCGACGAGATCCCGGCCGGCCTCGCGATCCTCGACGCACCCGACATCGACTCGGTCGAGGAGCGCAACCGCACCCTCGCCGCCCAGCTGCTGGCGGCCGCCGACCTGTGGCTGTTCGTCACGTCCGCGGCCCGCTACGCCGACCAGGTGCCGTGGGACTTCCTGCGGCAGGCCGCCGAGCGCTCCGCCGCCGTGGCGATCGTGCTCGACCGCACGCCGCCCGACGCCGTCGAGACCGTCTCCACCCACCTCGCCCGGATGCTCGCCAGCCGCGGCCTCAAGGACTCACCGCTGTTCACCGTCACCGAGGGCGGCGTCGACGACGAGGGCCTGCTGCCCGCGGCGTCGGTCGGCGACATCCGGGGCTGGCTGGAGTCGCTGGCGGCCGACTCGGAGGCCCGCACGGCGGTCGTCAGGCAGACCCTCGACGGCGCGATCCGCAATCTCACGCGACGTACGCACCCGGTGGCGGACGCCGCGACCGAGCAGACCGAGACCGTACGACGGCTGCGCGCGGACGCCGACAAGGCCTACGACGCCAGCATCGACGAGATCGTCGCAGCGTCGGCCGACGGCACGCTCCTGCGCGGCGAGGTGCTCGCCCGCTGGCAGGAGTTCGTCGGCACCGGCGAGCTGCTGAAGTCGCTCGAGAACCGGGTCGGCTGGATCCGCGACCGCATCGTCAACGCCGTACGCGGCAAGCCTCAGCAGGCCGAGCGCGTGACAGTGGCCGTGGAGTCCGGTCTCGAGACGCTGATCCTCGAGCACGCCGAGGCCGCGGCCGAGCGGGCCGAGGGCTCGTGGCAGTCGATGGCCTCGGGACAGGCTCTGCTGTCCGGCGCCGGTGAGGACCTCGGCCGCGCCTCACGCGACTTCCGCCGCAGCGCCGAGCGCGCCGTCCGCGACTGGCAGTCCGGGGTGCTCGACATGGTCCGCAGCGAAGGCGCCGACAAGCGCTCCACCGCCCGGTTCCTGGCCTTCGGCGTCAACGGGCTCTCGGTCGCGCTGATGGTCGTCGTCTTCGCGCACACCGCGGGGGTGACGGGTGCCGAGGCCGGCATCGCCGGCGGCTCCGCGGTGCTCGGGCAGAAGCTGCTCGAGGCGGTCTTCGGCGACCAGGCCGTGCGCACCCTGGCCGAGAGGGCGCGCAGGGATCTCGAGATCCGCGTCCGGGACCTGATGGAGGCCGAGCGGCGGCGCTACCTCGAGCTCCTCGACGGGCTCCAGCTCTCGCCGGAGGCGCCCGAGGCGTTGCGACAGGCCTCGCGCCGGGTCGACGACCTGCGCTTCGCCGCCCAGCGCAAGGAGTCGAAGAATGTCGGATCGGGCGACTAGGAATCGGGAGGATCGACCCCGGCACAATAGGCTGGCCGAGCCATTGCCGGACTGCCGCCGAGGGAGACCATGACCTCCGTGCTCGAGGGAGCCAAGAAGCTGGTGACCCGCAGTTCCGACATCGGGACGCGCATCACCGCACTCGAGCAGGCCATCACGGCCTCACAGGGTCGACTCGACAACCAGGTCGTCGATGATGCGCGGGTCGTCGTCGACCGGGCAGCCAGTCGCCTGCGGCTCTCCGCGGATCACACCGTGGTCGCGATCGCCGGTGCGACCGGCTCCGGCAAGTCGTCGACCTTCAACGCGCTGACCGAGCTCGAGCTCTCGGCGGTCGGCGTGCGTCGTCCCACCACGTCGTGGGCCAGTGCGTGCGTCTGGGGGAGCGAAGGAGCCGCCGAGCTGCTCGAGTGGCTCGGCATCCCGGCGCGGCACCAGGTGACCCGCGACTCCCTGCTCTCGACCGGTCGGGAGGACAACCGCCTCCAGGGCGTGGTCCTGCTCGACCTGCCCGACCATGACTCCACGGAGGTGTCCCACCACCTCGAGGTCGACCGGCTGGTCCAGCTCGCCGACACGCTCGTGTGGGTGCTCGACCCGCAGAAGTACGCCGACGCTGCGGTCCATGACCGCTACCTCAAGCCGCTGGCCAACCACCAGGACGTGGTGATGGTCGTGCTCAACCAGCTCGACCTGGTCCCCGAGGGCCGCCGAGAGGCCATGCTCGACGACGTACGCCGCCTGCTCGCCGCCGACGGGCTCGCCGGGGTGCCGGTGCTGGGCGTGAGTGCCCGTGAGGGCTGGGGCATCGACGAGCTCCGCACCGAGATCGCCCAGCGGGTCGCGGCCAAGAAGGCCACCCGCCAACGACTCGAGGCCGACCTCAAGGCCGCGGCCACGAGACTCGACGAGGTCACGGGCGAGGGCAAGGTGCGCGGCCTGGCGAAGGACCGCGTCGCCGCGCTCGACGATGCGTTCGCCGAGGCGGCCGGGGTGCCGACCGTGGTCAAGGCCGTCGAGGACTCCACCCGCCTGCGCGCCAACCGCGCCACCGGCTGGCCGGTCACGTCGTGGCTGTCCAGGTTCAAGCCGGACCCGCTCAAGCGGCTCCACCTCGACCTCGGCAGCGCCGGCAAGGCGCTCACCGGCACGGCTCGCACGTCGATGCCGCAGGCCACGCAGGTGCAGCGGGCCCGCGTCGACACCGAGGTGCGCGCGCTGGCCGACCAGGTGTCCGAGGGTCTTGCCCGGCCGTGGGCGAGCGCCGTACGCCGCGCCTCCACCGACCGCCTCGACGACCTCGGCGACCGCCTCGACAAGGCTCTCGCCGGGTCCGACCTCGGCGACACCCGGATCCCGGCCTGGGCGGGCCTGGTGCGGGGGCTCCAGTGGCTGCTGATCATCACCGCGACGGTGGGGGCGGTCTGGCTCGGGCTGCTGGCGTTCGGCGCCTACCTGCAGATCAACGACGTGCCGACGCCCCAGGTGGCCGGTCTGGCGGTGCCTGCGCTGTTGCTGCTCGGCGGGGTCCTCGCAGGAGTGCTGCTGGCGCTGATCAGTCGGGCGCTGGTGGGCCTCACCGCCCGCGGTCGGGCCCGGGCCGCGGACAAGCAGCTCCGCGGCGCGATCTCGGAGGTCTCCCGCGAGCTGGTCGTGGGGCCGGTCGAGGCCGAGCTGGCGGCGTACTCCTCGGCGCGCTCCGCCCTCGACGTGGCCCTGCGCTGAGTCGCGGGCCGCAAGTCGTCCACAGGAGCCCGGTTCCCGAGCTTGTCCACAAGGTCTCGCTGGGGTCGTCGTCCCCGTCGGTGGTCGTGCGGAGTCTGGTTGCTGCGACGCGACCGCGTCGCGGCTCCCACCACTGAGGACGTCACGATGAACGACACGATGATCACCTTCGCCGGCTGGGTCGGCGGCAACGTCGAGCTCGACCACACCCCCACGGGCACGCCGGTCGCGACCCTGCGCGTCGGCAGCACCCCACGCCGGCTCAGGGACGGCAGCTGGGAGGACCAGGACACCATCTGGTACTCCGTCAAGGCCTGGCGCACGCTCGCCGAGAACGTCGCGGCAAGCGTCCGCCGCGGCCAACCGGTGCTCGTCACCGGGCGCCTCGTGGCCGAGACGTGGGAGCGGCCCGACGGCGCCAGCGCCACCCGGCACGTCGTGGTGGCCTCGGCGATCGGGCACGACCTGTCCCGTGGCCGCGCGGTCTTCAGTCGCCCGCCACGTGCGGTCGAGCAGCCGCTGGAGCAGCCGGTGGAGCAGCCGGTCGAGCAGCCGGTGGAGGAGGTGCGCCGGGACTCCGCGGCGTGAGGAGACTCAGTCGTCGGCCGGGGGCGTCCAGTCCTGCCAGGTCGGGTCCTCGGCGATGGCGCGCACCTGCTCGAGGGTGAGGGCCGGCCGGTCGGCGGTGACCGGCGCGCTCCACTTCTCCCCGGAGGTGTCGTCGGAGACCATCACCCTCACCAGGCCGCCGTCGCCGGTCAGGACGTGCGAGCCGAAGAAGGCTGCGCCCAGGCTGTCGGCGACGTAGGAGATGCCGTAGGCGGTGCCATCGGCCCGACGCAGGGGCGCGCACTCCGAGGCGCCCTGACCCGCGCACCGGATCTCCCGCCGGTTGCTGCTGGAGGTCGGCTCGAGGTCCCCAGCCGGGGGGAACGCCGACTCGGGGGCCTGGAGGAAGATCTCGATCTCGCCGGGGCCGCCGCTGGTCGGTGACTCCACGACGGCGTGCAGGTAGCCCTCGACCGGCCGGCTCTCCTGGCCGGGGGCCGGGTCCCTGGGTTCCAGCGCGACCTCCGAGAGCGTCACATCGGCGGGCAGCAAGGAGCCCAGCCGGGTCTGCATCTCCGCGACGGGCATGCTCCACCAGCCGCGCTCCATGTCGCGGGCGTCCGGGGGCAGCGCTTCGTCGGGGACCGCCGTGGTCTGGCTCGTCGCGTCCCCGGACGGGTCGGTCGCGAAGCCGGGAGCGGCCCCGTCGCTGCCGAGCACCTGGCCGCCTCCGAAGCCGATGACGGCCAGGGCCGCGAGCGTCGCGATGCCGGTGCCGAGGCGACGACGCCGGCGTACGACCCGACCCTGGCTGCGGGCCGTGGCGGTGAGCCGCGCGGTCGGCACGTCCAGCGTCTGCACGGCGGCGTCGAGCTCGTCGTGCAGCCGGGCGGCGTCTCGGCGGTCGGTGCTGCTCTCGTGCAGGTTCATCGTGTGCTCCAGATGGGGTGGTCGGTCGTCGGTGCGCCGTCGAGGGGTGCGCCGGGCGGCTCGCCCAGCTCGTGTCGCAGCGCCCGGAGCGCGCGCAGGCTCCGGTTCTTGACCGCGGCGGGGGAGAGGCCCAGGACCACGGCGGTGTCGGCCACGCTGAGGTCCTCCCAGAAGCGCAGCACCACGACGCCGCGGTCGACGTCACCGAGCGTGCGCAACGCCTCGATCAGCGCGATGCGCTGGGAGGGGTCCTCGTGCCGGACCGCGTCCGGCGTGTCGGCCACCGGGAGCTCGGTGCTGCTCCGCCTGCGCCGGTCGCTGAGGAACGTCTTGATCACGATGCCGTGCACGTAGGCGACCGGGTCGTCGGCCTTGCGCACCCGCCACCAGGCGGCGTACGCCTTGGTCAGCGCGCTCTGGACGAGGTCCTCGGCGGAGTGCGTGGACGTCGTCAGCAGGTAGGCGCTGCGATAGAGGTGCGCGGAGCGGGCAGCGACGAACTCGCTGAACTCCTCATCGATCTGCTCCGAGCGACGCACGTTGCCGGCCTCCTGGTCGATCGGCCGCCCGGTGACGGCCTCACCCCTATGACGCGGCGGGTGACCGGTCCGGTCTCATCGTATTTCGGTTGGTCCGCCCGCCGGTGCCGCGTAGCCTGCGGGTCGTGAAGAACACCTGAGCCGACCACCCGCCGCGAGCGGTCCGTCCGACTCCCCGGGAGACTCGATGTCTTCGACCTCTTCTTCGCACGCCTCTGTCACCGTCACCCTGCGCGACCTCGGCGTCGCGTTCGGCGCGCGCACCCTGTTCGCCGGCCTCGACCTGGTGCTGGCTCCCGGCGACGTCACCGCGGTCGTCGGCGTCAACGGCGCCGGCAAGTCGACGCTGATGCGCACCCTCATCGGCGAGCTGCCGGTCAGCTCCGGCACGGTCCGGCTGGCGCCGGCAGACGCGACGATGGCCTGGCTGCCGCAGGTCGTGCCCGACGCCGCCGAGTCGCTGCTCCACTACGTGCGCCGACGGACCGGCGTGGCCGACGCCGACGACCGCCTCCGGTCGACGTCGCTGGCCCTCGCCGAGGGTGCGCCTGGCGCCGACGACGCGTACTCCGACGCGCTCGAACGCTGGACCGGCCTCGGCGCCGCCGACCTCGTCGAGCGGCTGCCGGGGATGGCGAGCCGGGTGGGGCTCGACGTCGACCCCCACCGGCCGCTCGGGACGCTCTCCGGCGGCCAGGTCGCCCGCGCGTGCCTGGTCGCGGTGCTGCTGGGTCAGTACGACGTGCTGCTGCTCGACGAGCCCACCAACAACCTCGACGGCCGCGGGCTCGAGCTGATGGCCGACTTCGTCACCTCACACCCGGGTCCGGTGCTGATCGCCAGCCACGACCGGGGGTTCCTGGACCGGGTGGTCACCTCCGTGGTCGAGCTGGACCTCCACCAGCAGTCGGTCTCCCGCCACCCGGGCGGCTGGTCCGACCACGTCGCCGCCAAGGAGGCCACGCGCGCGCGAGCCGAGGCCGACTACGGACGGTACGCCGACGCCCGCGACTCGCTGGTGACCCAGTCCCGGCAACGACGTGACTGGGCCGAGAAGGGCCGGAGTGCGGTCAAGCGCGGGGACGAGCCCGACAAGAACCTGCGCGAGCGTGACCGGGCGCGCGCGGACCGGCAGGGCGCGAGGGCGGCGCGGCTCCGCGACGCGGTCGACCGACTGGCGGTCGTCGAGCAGCCGCGCAAGGAATGGCAGCTGAGGTACCGGCTCAGCGCCGGACGCCCGTCGTCCGAGGTGGTCGCCACCCTCACCGAGGCGGTCGTACGGCGCGACGACTTCACCCTGGGGCCGGTGACGCTGGCGGTCGGGAGGCTCGACCGGATAGCCCTCCTGGGCGACAACGGCAGCGGCAAGTCGACGTTGCTGGCCGCGCTGGCCGGAGAGGTGCCGCTCAGCGGTGGTCGACGGTCGCTGGGCGCCCGGGTCACGCTCGGCGTCCTCGACCAGGAGCGCAGGCTGATGGACACCCGCGACACGCTCGCCGAGGTCGTCCAGCGCGAGCTCGACGGCACCCCGCCCGGCGACGTACGCACGTTGCTGGCGAAGTTCGGTCTCGGACCCGAGCACGTCGGCCGGTCGGCGCGCGGGCTGAGCATGGGGGAGCGCACGCGCGCGTTGATGGCGCTCTTCCAGGGCCGCGAGGTCAACACCCTGGTGCTGGACGAGCCCACCAACCACCTCGACGTCGCGGGCATCGAGCAGCTCGAGGCAGCGATCGCGGCGTACGACGGCACGGTGCTGGTCGTGAGCCACGACGAGCGCTTCCGCGAGGCGATCGGGATCACCCACGAATGGCGTCTCGACCGGGGCCGGGTGAGCGTCCTGGCCCACTGAGCGATGCGGGCCGACGGCGCCCGCGCGGGTAGGGTTCGCGCCATGGCTGAGTACGTATTCACCTTGCGCAACGTGCGCAAGGCCCACGGCGACAAGGTCGTCCTCGACAACGTCACCCTCTCGTTCCTGCACGGCGCCAAGATCGGTGTCGTCGGCCCCAACGGCACCGGCAAGTCGTCGCTGCTCAAGATCATGGCGGGCCTCGACAACGCCAACAACGGCGACGCGATCCTCGACCCCGGCGCGACCGTCGGCATGCTCCAGCAGGAGCCGCCGCTGAGCGAGGGCAAGACGGTTCTGGAGAACGTCGAGGAGGCGGTCTCCGAGATCAAGGGCAAGCTGGATCGCTACAACGCGATCTCCGAGGAGATGGCCAACCCCGACGCCGACTTCGACACCCTGCTCACCGAGATGGGCGATCTTCAGACCGACCTCGACCACGCCAACGCGTGGGATCTCGACAGCCGGCTCGACCAGGCCATGGACGCCCTGCGCTGCCCGCCGCCCGAGGTGCTCGTCGACAACCTGTCCGGTGGTGAGCGTCGTCGCGTGGCCCTGTGCAAGCTGCTGCTCCAGCAGCCCAGCCTGCTGCTCCTCGACGAGCCCACCAACCACCTCGACGCCGAGTCGGTGCAGTGGCTCGAGGGCCACCTCGCGTCGTACCCCGGCGCCGTCCTCGCCGTCACCCACGACCGGTACTTCCTCGACAACGTCGCCTCCTGGATCCTCGAGCTGGACCGTGGCCAGGCGCACCCCTACGAGGGCAACTACACGACCTACCTCGAGACCAAGCAGGGGCGCCTCAAGATCGAGGGGCAGAAGGACGCGAAGCGCGCCAAGATGCTCGAGCGCGAGCTCGAGTGGGTGCGCTCCAACGCCAAGGCTCGCCAGACCAAGAGCAAGTCCCGGCTCGCGCGCTACGAGGAGATGGCGGCCGACGCCGACCGGATGCGCAAGATCGACACCTCCGAGATCAACATCCCGGCGGGTCCGCGCCTCGGCGACATCGTGCTGGAGGCCCACGGCCTCGACAAGGGCTTCGACGACCGCTCGCTGATCCACGGCCTGGACTTCTCGCTCCCGCGCGCCGGCATCGTCGGCGTCATCGGACCCAACGGCGTCGGCAAGACCACGCTGTTCCGGATGATCACCGGCGAGGAGCAGCCCGACTCCGGTGAGCTCAAGGTCGGCACCACGGTGAAGATCTCCTACGTCGACCAGAGCCGAGGCGGCATCGACCCCCAGAAGAACGTCTGGGAGGTCGTCTCCGACGGGCTCGACTTCATCAAGGTCGCCAACTTCGAGATGAACTCACGCGCGTACGTCGCGTCGTTCGGCTTCAAGGGCCCCGACCAGCAGAAGAAGGCCGGGGTGCTCTCCGGTGGCGAGCGCAACCGCCTCAACCTGGCGCTCACGCTCAAGATGGGCGGCAACATGCTGCTCCTCGACGAGCCCACCAACGACCTCGACGTCGAGACCCTGCAGTCCCTCGAGGACGCGCTCCTCGACTTCCCCGGCTGTGCCGTGGTCACGTCGCACGACCGGTGGTTCCTCGACCGCGTGGCGACCCACATCCTGGCCTGGGAGGGCGACGCCGAGGACCCCGCCAACTGGTTCTGGTTCGAGGGCAACTACGCGGCCTACGAGGAGAACAAGATCGAGCGTCTCGGCATCGAGGCCGCCCGCCCGCACCGGGTCACGCACCGTCGCCTCACGCGCGACTGACGTCGGCCCTGGTCGACTGCCGCGCGGGTGATCTCGGTCGGGTGCCCGCGAGCGACGTCTTCGTCGGTCGAGTGCCCGTGAGAAACGTCTTCGTTGGTCGAGTGCCCGTGAGGAACGTCTTCGTTGGTCGAGTGCCCGCGAGGGACGAGCGGGCGTATCGAGACCGTCAGCCGGGTCTCGATACGCTCGCTGGCGCTCGCTACTCGACCAACGGAAGAGACGCTGGCGCTTGCTACTCGACCGACGAGGCGAAGATCGGTGGTCGAGTGTCCGCGAGGGACGAGCGGGTGTATCGAGACCTCAGAGGGGTCTCGATACGCTCGCTGGCGCTCGCTATTCGACGACGAGAGAGACACTGGCGCTCGCTACTCGACCAACGAGGCGAAGATCGGTGGTCGAGTGCCCGCGAGGGACGAGCGGGTGTATCGAGACCGACGGTGGGTCTCGATACGCTCGCTGGCGCTCGCTACTCGACCAACGAGAGAGACGCCCGCTGCTCGACCGACGAGGCGAAGATCGGTGGTCGAGTGCCCGCGAGGGACGAGCGGGTGTATCGAGACCGACGGTGGGTCTCGATACGCTCGCTGGCGCTCGCTACTCGACCAACGAGAGAGACGCTGGCGCTCGCTACTCGACCAACGGAAGAGACGCTGGCGCTCGCTACTCGACCGACGAGGCGAAGATCGGTGGTCGAGTGCCCGCGAGGGACGAGCGGGTGTATCGAGACCGTCAGCGGGGTCTCGATACGCTCGCTGGCGCTCGCTACTCGACCAACGAGAGAGAGGCTGGCGCTCGCTACTCGACCAACGAGAGAGACGCTGGCGCTCGCTACTCGACCGACGAGGCGAAGATCGGTGGTCGAGTGCCCGCGAGGGACGAGCGGGTGTATCGAGACCTCAGCCGGGTCTCGACGCGCCGGTTCAGCGCCTTCGTCCCTCAGGCGCTGACGGCTCGCTCGAACACCATCATGAGGTCCGCTGGCGCGTCCCTCACCGCAGCTCCATCTCCGGGTGGGCGGCGATGAGGTGGTCGGCGACGGCGTTCAGCACCCGCCCGATCGCCTCGAGGTCGTCGGGGCTGGCGAGGTCGACCAGGTTCTCGCGCACACCGGCGACGTGGGCGTGCGCCGCCTTCTCGAGGAGGGCGAAGCCGGCGTCGGTCATCGTCGCCACGATGCCCCGGCCGTCCTCGGGCGACGGCGCCCGGGTGACGTAGCCCGACCTCTCCATCCGGTCGATGGTGTGCGTCACCCGGCTCCGGCTGTGCGCCAGCGCATCGGCCAGCTGGGCCATCCGCATCCGTCGACCCGGCCGCTCGGAGAGGCGCACGAGGATCTCGTACTCCACCAGCGACAGGTTGTGGGTGCGGCGCAGATCGTCGTCGAGCCGGCCCATCAGCAGGGTGTTGCCGAGGATCCAGGCCCGCCAGATCTGCTGCTGCGACTCGTCGAGCCATCGCGTCGGCACCGGCAGGGACGTGACGTTGTCCGTCATCGCGATCCTCAGAGACGTTCGAGGATCAGGGCCATGCCCTGACCGCCGCCGACGCACATGGTGATCAGGCCGGTGGTCTTGTCGTGCCAGTCGAGGCTGTTGAGCATGGTGTTCTGCAGCCGGGCACCGGTCATGCCGAACGGGTGGCCCACGGCGATCGCGCCGCCGTTGACGTTGAGGCGGTCGATGTCGATGCCGAGATCCTGGTACGACGGCACGACCTGGGCCGCGAACGCCTCGTTGATCTCGACCAGGTCGATGTCGCCGATGCTCATCTGGGCATGGGCCAGGGCGATCCTGGTGGCCTCGACCGGGCCGAGGCCCATGATCTCGGGGGACAGTGCGGAGACGCCGGTGGAGACGATGCGGGCGAGCGGGGTCAGCCCGAGCTCGGCGGCCTTCGTGTCGGACATGATGACCACGGCCGCCGCACCGTCGTTGAGGGCGCAGCAGTTGCCCGCGGTCACCACGCCGTCGGGGCGGAAGACCGGCTTGAGGTCCTTGATGCCGTCGTACGTGACACCCGCGCGCGGACCGTCGTCGCTGCTGACGACGGTGCCGTCGGGCGTGGTGACGGGCGTGATCTCGCGCGCCCAGAACCCGTCGTTGATGGCCTTCTCGGCGAGGTTCTGCGACCGCACGCCGAACTCGTCGAGCTCCTGGCGGGACAGGCCGCGCATCTTCGCCACGTTCTCGGCGGTCTGGCCCATCGCGATGTAGGCGTCGGGCATGGCGCCGTCCTCGCGCGGGTCGTGCCAGTCGACGCCACCCTCCGCGGTCGCCGCGGTGCGCGCCTTCGCCTCCGCGAAGCGGGGGTTCTGCGCGTCGGGCTGGTCGGAGGTGCCCTTCGAGAAGCGCGAGACCATCTCGACGCCGGCGGAGACGAACACGTCGCCCTCGCCGGCCTTGATCGCGTGGAACGCCATCCGCGTGGTCTGCACCGATGACGCGCAGTAGCGGGTGATGGTCGCGCCGGGCACCTCGTCCATGCCGTTGAGCACGTTGACGATGCGGCCCATGTTGTTGCCGGACTCACCGCCGGGCAGTCCGCACCCGAGGTACAGGTCGTCGACGGTGTTGCGGTCGAGGCCCTCCACCTTGTCGAGCGCCGTCTTCACGATGAACGCGGTGAGGTCGTCGGGCCGCAGGTCCTTCAGCGACCCCTTGTTCGCGCGGCCGATGGGCGAGCGGGCCACGGAAACGATGACTGCCTCAGGCATGGAAGCTCCGATCTGGGAAGGGTGTGACTGCGGTCGTCACCCTAGACGGTGGCCGGCGGGGCGTCGGTGAGGGAGGCGAAGACCAGCGTCAGCGAGCGCTGGAGGTACGCCGACCGTTGGCGCGGTGGCGTCAGCAGCCCACCCAGCAGGACGCCGTCGAGGGCGGCCACGACGGTCTCGGCCCGGGTCGGGTCGTGCGCCTTGCCGGCGGTCGCGAGAGCCTGGTCGACCGTGTCCACGAGCTGGCCTCGCGCGGTCGCCAACAGCTCCGAGAGCTCTGCGTCGCGGACGGACTCGAGGGTGAGCTCGAGTCGAGCGACCAGCCGGTCGCGGTCCCGCAGCCAGCGCTGGAACAGGTCGCCGGTCAGCTCGGCGGCCCGGGCCGGATCGCCCTGGCACCGGGTCAGTCGCTCCGAGAGGTCCGTCACGTCGGCGGCGTGCCGGCCCACGACGTACTCGGCCAGTGCGAGCTGGAGTGCCCTGCGGGTGCGCAGGTAGGCCGACGTGCTCCCCTCGGGGAGGCCGGCCGCCCGATCGACCGCGCGGTGCGTCAGCCCCCGCAGGCCCTGCCCGGCGACCACCGCCTGCGCCGCCTCGAGAATCGCTCGCCGGCGCGGGCTGATGTCACTGCCGGGCGACTCCGTCACGGTTCCTCCTCGAGGTGCGCACGGTGCGGATGCGGTGTGTGAGGCAGCCCACGCTAGCCCGACTTGCCCGCCCTGTTCTACAGGCGTAGTTTCTACAGACGTAGAAAGTCTACAGATGTAGAAAGAAGGAGAGACCCCCCATGGTCAACTTCGACCCCGCGGTCATCGGCGCCCTCATGGTGTCGATCCTCGTGATCGCCGCCGTCGCCGCGGTCCTCACCGCGACCGTCGCCCTCAGCGCCATCCTGAGCAACCGCAAGATCCGCCTCGTCCGCCGAGAGTCGATCCCGACGTACTACGGACGGCTCCTCGCGCACCACTGAACGGACACCCACGCACAAGTCCGCCGAGTCTGGGAGCATCGAGGCGTGCGCCACGTCTACGAGTGCCCGATGCGCTGGGCCGACCTGGATCTCCTGGGTCACGTCAACAACGTCGTCTATGTCGACTACCTCCAAGAGGCGCGCGCCGACATGATCCGCAAGCACGTGCCGGCCAGCCGCCCCGAGGGGGCCGAGCTCACCGAGGGCGTCGTCGTGGTGCGCCACGAGGTCACCTACCTGGCGCCGTTGACCTTCCGCTTCCGCCCGGTCCACATCGAGTGCTGGGTCACCGAGCTTCGTGTCGCGTCGTTCACAATGGGCTACGAGGTGTTCGACGAGGACGCCGAAGGCCACCGGACGACGTACGCGCGGGCCACGACGGTGCTGACGCCGTACGTCTTCGCAACCGGTCGTCCCCGGCGCATCAGTGACGTCGAGCGGGAGATCCTCACCCGTTTCCTGGAGCCCACCGAGAAGCGGCCGCGCCCGCGGCTGGATCCGCCGCCCGAGGCCACCCGCGCGCACTACCCGCTGCATGTGCGCTTCTCGGACGTCGACGTCTACGGGCACGTCAACAACGTGAAGTACTTCGAGTACTTCCAGGAGTCCCGCATCCAGATGCTCTCCGGGCTCACCGCGGGGCTCGGCGAGGAGCAGGAGTCGGTGGGGGTCGTCGTCGCCCAGACCGACGTCGACTACCGGGTGCCGATCCTCTTCCGCGAGGAGCCGTACGACGTCTGGGCGCACATCTCGCACGTCGGCAACAAGTCGTTCACCCTCGAGTCCGAGATCCGCGACGGAGACATCCTGCTGTCCCGGGCCCGCGTCGTGGTCGTGTTCTTCGACGTCCGCACCCAGCGCGCGGCGGAGCCGTCCGCGGAGTACCGCGCCCGGCTCACTCGAGCGAGTTGACCATGAACTGCGCGGCGTGGGTGACGTAGTCCCAGAACTGCTCGTCCTGCGCCGGCGTGAGACGGGCGGCGTCGAGGCCGGCGCGGAAGTGCAGCAGCCAGCGGTCCTTGGCCAGCGGGGTCACGGCGAACGGCGCGTGCCGCATCCGCAGCCGTGGGTGACCGCGCGCCTCGGAGTAGGTGGTCGGGCCGCCCCAGTACTGGATGAGGAACAGCGTGAACCGCTCGGCGGCCGGGCCCAGGTCCTGCTCGGGGTAGAGCGGCCGCAGCACGTCGTCGTCCGCGACACCGGCGTAGAAGGTGTCGACGATCGTGCGGAAGGTGGGTTCGCCGCCGATCTCCTCGTAGAAGCTCAGCGCGGGTTCTGGGGAAGACATGATGGGACCCATTGTGCCCGTCGCCCGATCAGGGCCGTTCCTCGGGCGTGGGGTCCGCGGCTGCCGGGGGCTCGGCGGCGACGGGTGCCAGCGGCATGTCGAGGCGGGACACCGGCCAGTGGGGCATCTGGATGCCCTCGTGGTCGAAGCGGGACTTGATCCGCTCGCGCATCGCCCGGGCGACGGCCCACTGCTCCATGGGCGCGGTCTTGAGAGTCACCCGGACGTTGACCGCCTCGGCCGTCATCGACTCCACGCCCCAGATCTCGGGCTCCTCGATGATCAGCCCCTTGAACTCCTCGTCGTCCCACAGGTCGTGGGCGACGTCCTTGATCACCCGACGCACGTGCGCGAGGTCCTCGCCGTAGCCGACCGCCACGTCCAGCACGGTGCGGGCCCAGTTCTGGCTCATGTTGCCGACCCGCACGATCTCGCCGTTGCGGACGTACCAGACCGTGCCGTTGACGTCGCGCAGCCGCGTCACCCGCAGGCTCACCGCCTCCACCGTGCCGTTGGCCTCGCCGAGGTCGACCACGTCGCCCACGCCGTACTGGTCCTCGACGATCATGAAGATGCCGGACAGGTAGTCCTTGACCAGGCTCTGCGCGCCGAAGCCGATCGCGACGCCGATGATGCCCGCGCTGGCGATGATCGGCGCGATGTTGACGCCGACCTCGCTGAGCACCATCGTGCCGAACACGGCGACCAGGACGCCGGTGATGATGCTCTTGAGCAGGCTGCCCATGGTCTTGGCGCGCTGTGCCCGGCGTGTGTAGGTGACCACGTCGTGCGACTGCTCGTTGCTGCGACCGAGCCTGGCCCTCGAGCCGACCACCTTGGCGAGACGGTCGGGCACCATGCCGTCCTCGGCGCGGCGCACCACCCGGTCGACGAGCCGGTGCAGGACCCAGCGGACGACGAGACCGAGCACGATCAGGCCGATGATGGCCAGCGGCGCCCCGATGAGTACGTCGGCCACGTCGGCCGCCTGCTCGCTGCCGGTGGCATCACGCACCCAGCCGCAGACGATCTCACCGCTCGTGCAGTCGCTGGTGGGTAGCAGAGACCAGGTCGGGGGTAGAGCAGACATGGCGCCCAGTATGGCGACCGGGCGGGCAGGTGACCGAGTTGGCCCGGTGCTGTCGGCACTGTGTCCGGGAGCCGATATCCTGCCCCTGTGACCACGCAGACCTCGCCCACCCACAGGATCGCCCGACGTGCCTCCGTGATCCTCGGCGGCCTCGCCGCGGCGGTGCTCATCGCGCAGCCCGCCGTCGCCGACGTACCGGAAGGCTGGTCAGAGGCGCCGGAGTCCGTCTCGGCGCTGCACGCCCTGCTGCTGCTGGGCGGTGTGCCGCTGCTGCTGTTCGTGCTGATCTCGCTCGCCGTCTACGTGCCGGCACTGGCTCGAGGCGAGCGGCTCGCCCCGGGCGCCGCGCCGATCGATGACGAGTGGTTCGGCGGTCCCCGCACGGGCACCGGCGAGCTGACCAGTCGCGCCACCGACTCCGGTCACGAGAAGGAGACCGGTGGGGCCAGTGGCAGCTGGTGAGCTGTCCGCGCGTCAGCGCGCGGAGATCGACCGGGCGATCCGCTCGGCGGAGCAGACCTGCCGGTTCGAGTTCTCGGTCTTCCGGGGCATCGCCCAGGGCGACCCGGCCGACCACGCCCGGTCGCTGCACGCCGCCCTGGTGGCGCCGTCACACAGCGTGCTGATCCTGGTCGACCCGACCGTGCGCGCCCTCGAGGTGGTCACCGGAGCCGACGTGCGCCGGCACCTGCCCGACCGCGAGGTCGAGCTGGCCGTGATGGCGATGCAGTCGGCCTTCGCCGAGGGTGACGAGGTCGGCGGACTCAAGTGCGGCATCGCGATGCTCGCCGAGCACGCCGTGCCCCAGCAGACGCTGCACGCCGAGGTCCAGCTCTAGCCGGCGTCCTTCTCGCGCGCGGTCAGCGCCCGGGCCATGTCGGCCCGGCCCTCCCTGACGTAGCGCTTGGCGGCCGGGTTGGCCGGGGAGCCCTCGAGCCAGCGGTCGAGCTCGGCGAGCGTCTGGGCGGAGATCAGCGGCATCGGGAACATCAGCTCCAGGGCGGTGGACGCGCGCTGCACGCCCTTGTCCTCCCAGATGGTGTCGGCCACCGCGAGGTACTTCTCGAGGTACGGCGCGAGCAGCTCGCCCTGGCTCGCCACCGGGAACGCCGCGGCGATCTGGCGCTGCGTCTCGTTGGGCACGTCGTCCCGCTCGATCGCGTCGTGCCAGGCCTTGGCCTTGGCCTCGGACGTCGGGCGCACGGTGAGGGCCATCGCCGCGTGCTCCTGGCCGGAGATGGTGTTGTCGCGCACCAGCTCCTCCTGGATGCGGGCGGCGTCGGCACGGCCGTTGACGGACAGCCCCGTGAGGAGGGTCCAGCGCAGGTCGGTGTCGATCTCGAGCCCCCGCACGGTCTCGGAGCCGTCGAGGAGACCCTCGATGAAGTCGAGCCCCTCATCGGAGTGCGCGGCCGAGGCATAGGCACGCATGAACGCCAGCTGGTGGTCGGACTCGGGCTCGGCCGCCTGGAGCAGGCTGCGCAGGCCCTGCTCCCAGGTCGCCTTGAGCGCGTCGCGGTGCTCGGGCGCCGCGTAGTAGTGCACCGCCGTGCGGGCGTAGACCGGCAGCCGGCTGACCGCGGTGAGGTCGGTCTCGGTGCCGATGCCGCGCAGCACCAGCGCCACGAAGTCGGTCGCCCGCGTCTCGGCGTCCCGCGTCATGTCCCACGTGGCGCCCCAGAGCAGGGCTCGCGCCAGGGAGTCATCGACCTTGTCGATGTTGTCGATGGCGGTCTTGAGCGACCGCTCGTCGAGGCGGATCTTGGCGTAGGTGAGGTCGCCGTCGTTGAGCAGGACCAGGTCGGGCTGCGCATGACCGACGAGCTCGGCGATCGAGGTCTTCTCGCCCTCGACGTCGACCTCGACACGGTGGCGCAGGGTCAGCTTGTCGTCGACGACGTCGTAGAGGCCGATGCCGATGCGGTGGCGACGGATCGTCGGGAACTCCGCCGCCGCGCTCTGGGCGACGACGAACGACGTGAACGCACCCTGGTCGTCGACCTCGAAGACGGGCGCCAGCGTGTTGACGCCCGACGTCTGCAGCCACTCCTTGGCCCACGAGTCGAGCTCGCGTCCGGAGGCGTGCTCGAGGGCGGTGAGCAGGTCGGCGAACTCGGAGTTGCCGAAGGCGTGCGTCTTGAAGTAGGCGCGCAGACCGTCCATGAACGGATCGAGCCCCACCCAGGCGACGAGCTGCTTGAGGGTCGAGGCGCCCTTGGCATAGGTGATGCCGTCGAAGTTGACCTCGACCGCCTCGAGGTCGAAGTTGTCGGCCGCGATCGGGTGGGTCGAGGGCAGCTGGTCCTGCCGGTAGGCCCAGTTCTTGCGGGCGTTGGTGAAGCCCGTCCAGGCCTCGGTGTAGTTGGTGCCGACCACCATCGCGTGGTGGGAGGCCCACTCGGCGAAGGACTCGTTGAGCCACAGGTCGTCCCACCAGCGCATGGTGACGAGATCGCCGAACCACATGTGGGCCATCTCGTGCAGGATGGTGTTCGCGCGCTGCTCGTAGAAGGCATGGACCTGCCGGGACCGCGGGAGGTACTCGTCGCGGAACGTCACGCAGCCGGCGTTCTCCATCGCGCCCATGTTGTATTCGGGCACGTAGAGCTGGTCGTACTTGCCGAACGGGTAGGGGAAGTCGAAGGCCGTCTCGAAGAAGTCGAAGCCCTGCCGGGTGACCTCGAGCAGCTCGTCGATGTCGAGGTGCTGCTTGAGCGACTGGCGGCAGTAGTGGCCGAGGCTGATCTCGCCGAACTTGCCGGTGTAGGTGTCCATGACCTCGTGGTACTCACCGGCGACCAGGGCGGTGATGTAGGTCGACATCCGCTCGGTGGGCGGGAAGCTCCACAGGGCCTTGCCGTCACCCAGCGCGCTCGGCTCGGGGGTGGGCGCGTTGGAGACCACCTTCCAGTGCTCCGGCGCGGTGACGTTGAAGGTGAAGGAGGACTTCAGGTCGGGCTGCTCGAACGTCGCGTAGACGCGGCGGGCGTCGGGCACCTCGAACTGGCTGTAGAGGTAGACACGCTCGTCGGCCGGGTCGACGAAGCGGTGCAGGCCCTCGCCGGTGCGGCTGAAGGCGCAGTCGGCGCGGACGACGAGCGTGTTGTCGGCCGCCAGGCCGTCGATCTGGATGCGGCTGTCGGAGTAGACGGCCTCCGGGTCGAGCGATCGCCCGTTGAGGGTGATCTCGTGGACCGTCGCGCCGACCAGGTCCACGAACGTCGACGCACCCGGCTCGCGAGCCGTGAAGTCGATCGTGGTCGTCGACGCAAAGGTCGTCTCGCTCGTCGTCAGGTCCAGGTCGATCCGGTAGGACTTGATCTCGAGCAGCTCGGCGCGTGCCGCTGCCTCGTCGCGATGAAGATTCGAGCCACTCATGCCGCGCATCCTCTCACCTGACGCTGATTCCGACGAAACCGGTTGAGCGTGAGCCGGCCCGGTGACCACGACCCCTCGCAGCACGCTCCGTCACGACGCCTCGGCAAGGGGCGCCGCGCGCCCGCGACCAGTCGCCAACGCGCGTTGCGGATGCGGAATAGGGTGCCGTGCCGGGTGGTTCTGGTCCGACATGACGCATGCCGACTTCTGGTTCGACCCGTTGTGCCCGTTCGCCTGGATCTCCTCACGGTGGATCCTGGAGGTGGAGGAGGTGCGCGACATCTCCGTGCGGTGGCACGTCATGAGCCTCGCCTACCTCAACCGGGACAAGGACATCCCCGACGACTACCGCGAGATGCTGGAGCCGGCCTGGGGCCCCGTCCGCGTCTGCATCGCCGCCGAGCACAAGCACGGGAGCGAGGTGCTGCTGCCGCTCTACACGGCCATGGGCACGCGCATCCACAACAACGGTCAGGCACTCGACCGCGACATGATCGTCGGCGGCACTGGCCGACGCCGGTCTCGAGCCCGAGCTGGTCGACGCGATGGACGACCCTTCGTACGACGATGCGGTGGCGACGTCGCACCACGAGGGCATGGACCAGGTCGGCGACGACGTGGGCACGCCGACGATCGCGATCGAGGGCACGGCGTTCTTCGGGCCCGTGCTCAGCAAGATCCCGCGGGGCGAGGAGGCTGGCCAGCTCTGGGACGGCTGCGTGGCCGTGGCGAAGGTGCCCTACTTCTACGAGCTCAAGCGCTCGCGCACCGGCGACCTCGACTTCAGCTGACCCGGCTCAGCCGCTGACGACCGCCGCAGACGTGGCGGCGGTGACCGCCGCGGTGGTGGCGGCCACCGACGCCGCGATGGCGTCCTTGACCGCCTTCGCGGCCCAGGCGCCCTCGGAGATCTTCTTCGCGCGCGCCTTCACCTCGCTGGCCGGCAGGCCCTGGCGGTCGACCACCTTGTGCGCCTGCCCGACGGCGTGCAGGAGCGCGATGAGCGCTCCGGTGCGCTCGTCGGGCGTCACGCCCTGGACCAGGCTGGCCTCGATCGCGCGGCGTACGGCCTGCTCGTGCGTCGAGTCGACGCTGGGCCAGGTGGTGCGGGGGAAGAGGCCGAGGACCCTCCCCTCGCGCCGCTCGAGGATCCCACGCTGCTCGAGGCGCGCGGTCAGGGTCTCCTTGAGGCCCTTGCCGAGCCGGTTGACGAGGTCCTGGGCGCCGCGCTCCTTCTCGTCGACGAGCGCCAGCGCGTCGACCAGCAGCGGATCGGCCGGCTGGGCGTCCGGCCGCACGCGTACCTTCGCGGTCCGCCAGAAGCCCTCCTTGTCGCCCACCTCCACGGCTCCGGTCAGGGCCAGCTCGATGAGCACGCCGCCGCCCAGGATCGGCTGCGGGTAGGAGGTGGCCGTCAGGGTGCCCTTGTCGTCATCGAGCAGGAGCAGCAACAGGTCCTCGGCGATCAGTGAGCTCATGACCCGACGATAGGTCCGGCGGCGCGCCGGATGGCGACCGCCTCATAGGATCGCCGGCATGAGCAAGGTCTTGTCTGCCGTCGCCTGGCCGTACGCCAACGGCCCGCGCCACATCGGTCACGTGGCCGGTTTCGGCGTGCCCTCCGACGTCTTCAGCCGCTACATGCGGATGGCCGGCCACGACGTGCTCATGGTCTCCGGCACCGACGAGCACGGCACCCCGATCCTGATCGCCGCCGACGAGGCCGGCATCGCGCCGCAGGAGCTCGCCGACCGCAACCACCGGCTGATCGCCGAGGACCTCGTCGCGCTCGGCTGCAGCTACGACCTCTACACCCGCACCACCACGCGCAACCACCACGCGGTGGTGCAGGCCATGTTCACGGGCGTGCACGACAACGGCTACTTCCTCGAGCAGACGACGTACGGCGCGGTCTCGCCGTCGACCGGTCGCACCCTGCCCGACCGCTACATCGAGGGCACCTGCCCCATCTGCGGCTACGACGGCGCGCGCGGCGACCAGTGCGACAACTGCGGCAACCAGCTCGACCCCCAGGACCTCGAGAACCCGGTCTCGCGCATCAACGGCGAGACGCCGAAGTTCGTGGAGACCCAGCACTTCTTCCTCGACCTGCCGGCGCTGGCCGAGGCGCTGGGGGAGTGGCTCGACGAGCGCGAGTCCACCGGGACCTGGCGTCCCAACGTCATCAAGTTCAGCCAGAACATCCTCAAGGAGATCCGGCCGCGCGCGATGACCCGTGACATCGACTGGGGCATCTCCGTGCCGCTCGACGAGTGGCGCGACAACCCGACCAAGAAGCTCTACGTCTGGTTCGACGCGGTCATCGGCTACCTGTCGGCCTCGATCGAGTGGGCTCGCCGCAGCGGCGACCCCGAGGCGTGGCGCGAGTGGTGGAACGACCCCGAGGCGTTGTCCTACTACTTCATGGGCAAGGACAACATCACGTTCCACAGCCAGATCTGGCCGGCCGAGCTGTTGGCCTACAACGGCAAGGGCAGCAGGGGCGGCAGTGCCCACGAGCTCGGCACGCTCAACCTGCCGAGCGAGGTGGTGAGCTCGGAGTTCCTGACGATGGAGGGCAAGAAGTTCTCGTCGTCGAAGAAGGTCGTCATCTACGTCCGCGACCTGCTCGACCGCTACCAGCCCGACGCGTTCCGCTACTTCGTCGCCGCCGCCGGGCCCGAGAACCAGGACGCCGACTTCACCTGGGCGGAGTTCGTGCAGCGCACCAACTCCGAGCTCGTCGCCGGCTGGGGCAACCTCGTCAACCGCACCGCCACGCTGATCAACAAGAACTTCGGCGAGATCCCGCTCACCGGCGCGCTCGGCGCCGAGGACGAGGCGGTGCTCGCCGTCGCCGAGGCGGCGTTCGACAACGTGGGCGACCTGATCGGCCGCAACCGGATGCGCCAGGCCATGGCCGAGGCGATGCGCGCGGTCGGCGAGGTCAACAAGTACGTCTCCGACTCCGAGCCCTGGAAGCTCGCCAAGGACCCGGCCGACCGTGAGCGCCTGGGCACCATCCTCGCGGTCATGGCGCAGTGCGTGAGCGACCTCAACACCGTGCTCTCGCCGTTCCTCCCGTTCTCCGCCAACGCGGTCGACCGGGTCTTCGGCGGAGCCGGCGACGTGCAGCCGCTGCCCCGCATCGTGGAGGTCGACGACCTCGACGGTGGGGCCGGCTACCCGATCATCACCGGTGTGTACGACGGTGCGCGGGCGTGGCGTCGTACTCCTCTCGTGGTGGGCACGCCCGTCGACAAGCCGGTGCCGGTCTTCACCAAGCTCGACCCGGCCGTGGTCGACGAGGAGCTCGCCCGCCTGGCGGACTGACCGGTGGAGGCCCATCGGCTGACCGTCCAGTTCCACCCCGACTGGCCGTTCCGAGGCGGCCTGGTCGTGGAGGCGCTGGCCGGTGCGGGCGTCTACCTCTCACAGTTCGTGACCGGCACCTCCAACGGCGGCCTGACCGCCCATCGCGGTGGCGACCGGTGGCGCTGGGAGAGCCGGCTCTTCGACGGCCGGTACGACACCGCGCACCCCACCAGTCGCCCGGTCTACGGGGCGCTGGACGACCGACGTGATCCGTACGGCGCCAGCCCGCGCTTCGGCTCGGCCTACCTGCGGCTCCGGCCCGAGGTCACCGAGCGGGCGTCGTTCTGCTTCCCGGACTCGGTGTTCGAGCCCGACCTGGTCGGTGGCCCGGACCTGATCGTCGATCTGGTCGCACTGCGAGAGCGGGCCGGGCAGGACGCGCTCGACGACTACGTCGAGGCGCACGTGCACGGCGGTCTCCGGGTCGACCGCGACGTCGAGGCCATCGTGCTCGACCCGTGCTTCCGCGGCACTGCCGTCGCCGTGGCCGCCGACCGGATGGGCTGCGCGGTCGAGTGGCACCCCGGCTACTCGGTGCCCACGGCCGGCCTCGACGTCGGCTATCGCGGACCGGAGCCCGTCGCGCTGGCGGTGTCCCTGGGCGGCGTGCTCACCCCCGACGTGATCGGGGCGGCAGCCCGGGCGGGGGCACACGACCCCCAGGTCCTGAAGAAGGTCTGGCACCTGTTGGCCCGGTTCGGTCGGAGGCAGGCCCCGCCGACGGGGTGAGCGCCCAGGGTGCGCCGCGGCGGCCTGCTTTCCCCGTCGGCCTATCCCCGTCGGGTGACCTCCTCGCCGAGGGCGCGGATCGACGGCAGCAGCGCGATGGCGTTGACGACCGCCGAGAAGATCAGCAGCGCGACCGCCCAGCCGTGGTGGCCGGCCACCCACAGCGCCCAGGACGCCACCCCGAAGACCAGCACCTTCACGACCGGACGCCGCACGGGACCGCCGTACGGCGCCTTGGGCGAGGCGAACGACCACCACACCGTGACGACCAGCACCGGCGCGAGCACGGCGCCGGCAGTGCCGAAGCCGTGCGCGCCCCCGATGCCGGCCGCGACGGCGACAAGCACCTCGTCGAGGAACACGAGGGCGAGGACCAGCCAGCCGAACGAGCGCACGCGGCCATTGTGCCTAGGGTGGCGCCATGAGCGCACAGATGCACCTGCCCAGGTTCTTCGTCAGGCAGAGGCTCACGCTGATGGTGAACCGCTACGAGGTCTTCGCGCCCGCTCCCGACGGCGGCAACGGCGAGCTGCTCGCCTTCGCGGAGCAGAAGCGGTTCGCGTTCAAGGAGCAGGTCACGTTCTTCACCGACCCGTCGCGCTCGCGGCCGGTGTTCGGGTTCAAGGCCCGCGCGGTCATCGACCTCAACGCCGGGTACGACGTCACCGACGAGACCGGCGCGCCGCTGGGCTTCTTCCGCAAGGACTTCGGGGCCAGCCTGCTGCGCTCGACGTTCCACCTGGAGGGGCCGGGCTACGCCGGCACCGGCCAGGAGCGCAACCTGGCGGTCGCGCTGATCCGACGGTTCACCGACTTCGGCTTCCTGCCCATCCACTTCGACTACGTCGGCAACGACGGCGCCCCGCTCATCTCGGTCAGCCGGCAGATGAGCCTCCGCGACCGCTACACCGTCGACGTGCCGGACCCGCGTGTCGACTTCCGGGTCGCGGCCGCGGTCGCGGTCGCCATGGACGCCCTGATGTCTCGCTGATGGCTCGCTGATGGTGGTCTGCCGGGTCGTCCTCTTCTCGTCCCGCTGACACCCGACGTTTGGTCCCAAACCGCACGTTTCCGGGCCGATCACCTGCGGTTTGGGACCAAACCACAGGGTCCGGCCCGATGGAGGGCGGTCGCCGGCAGGGGCTGAGGACCACCCAGGGCCGCCGCCGGACCACCCCGCTCCAGGTGATGGAACACTTGCCCCATGCGCGTCCACCTGGGTTCCGACCACGCCGGCCTCGAGCTCAAGGAGCACCTCACCAACTGGTTGCTCGACCATGCCTACGAGCCGGTCGACCACGGGCCGTTCGTCTACGACGCGGTCGACGACTACCCCGTCTTCTGCCTGCGCGCGGCCGAGGCCGTCGCTGCCGAGCAGGCCGACGGCGGTGACGCGCTGGGTGTCGTGATCGGCGGGTCGGGCAACGGCGAGCAGATGGCGGCCAACAAGGTCAAGGGCGTGCGTGCGGCGCTCGCCTGGTCGGAGGAGACCGCCGCACTCGCCCGGGAGCACAACGACGCCAACGTCGTCAGCGTCGGCGGCCGCATGCACCCCGTGGACGACATGACCCGCTTCGTCCAGGTCTTCCTCGAGACCCCGTTCAGCGGCGACGAGCGGCACGTGCGCCGCATCGGCCAGCTCTCGACGTACGAGATCGACGCCGAGCTGCCTGCCCTGCCCGACTCGGCGCTCGGTGCCGCCCGGGGCAGCGATGCCTGAGGGGCACACCCTCAGAAAGCTGGCCGACGACCTCACCAGCGCGTTCGCGGACTCGATCGTGCGGGTCAGCAGCCCGCAGGGCCGGTTCGAGGCCGACGCCGCAGCCCTCGACGGCGCGCTGCTCGTGGGCGCCGACTCGGCCGGCAAGCACCTCTTCGTCGAGTTCGCGGGGGAGCGCTTCCTGCACGTCCACCTGGGCCTGATCGGCTCGTTCGACGTGCACACCGGTGTCGACACTGTGCCCGAGCCCGTCGGACAGGTGCGGGTCCGGATCGTGGGCCCCGCCGCGTACGCCGACCTCCGCGGCGCCACCCGGTGCGACCTGATCGGGCTGGCCCGGCGCGACGAGGTCATCGGCCGTCTCGGTCCCGACCCGCTCCGGCCCGATGCCGATCCCGGCCGCGCGTGGCGGCGCATCGCGCAGAGCCAGCGACCCGTCGGCGACCTGCTGATGGACCAGGAGGTGCTGGCCGGGGTGGGCAACGTCTACCGCGCCGAGGTGCTGTTCCGGCACCGCATGCACCCGCTCCGACCGGGCCGGACGCTGCGCCGGGGCCAGTTCCAGGCGATCTGGGACGATCTGGTCCAGCTGATGGCCGAGGGCGTGCGCACCGGTCGCATCGACACCGTGCGACCCGAGCACACGCCGGAGGCGATGGGCCGAGCAGCGCGCAGGGACGACCACGGCGGCGAGGTCTACGTCTACCGGCGCACCGGGCAGCCGTGCCTGGTGTGCGGGACGGCCATCCGCACCGACGTGCTCGTCGGACGCAACCTCTTCTGGTGCCCGCAATGTCAACGTAGGTTCCGGTCCCGGGCCGTAGGCTCCACGCAGGTGGATCGAGGGACGACATGACCGACGGCGGCAGATCGGGACGGTCAGGGCCGGCGCGCCTGGCGCGCAGGCGCTGGCAGATGCTCGCGCGCACCGAGGGTGCCCACCACCTCGGCTGGCTCGTGGTCGTCACCCTGCTGCTGACCGCGGTGATCGTGACCTTCCCGCACTACATGCCGCTGCTGGTCCTGGTGGTGCCGCTGATCCTCTCCAGCATCCTGCTGGGACCCCGGCAGCTGCCCTGGTTCGTCGTGTTCGTCCTGCTCTTCGTCGTGGTGGCGCTGACCAGCCAGCCCCAGTACAACGTCCGCGTCGTGATCGGCGTCATCGTCATCTTCGGCCTCGGCCTGATCGTGCTCCTCGGGTCGTTCCGCCGTTCACGGCTGGGCGTCGGTGGGCTGATGGGGGAGTCGATGTTCGTCGACCTGCGCGACCGCATCCTCAAGCAGGGCCGCATCCCGCCCCTGCCCTCCGGCTGGCACGTCAGCAGCGAGATCCGCTCGGCCGGCGGTACGGCGTTCGCCGGCGACTTCGTGGTGGCCTCCCGGTCCGTCACGGGCGACCGGCTGGACATCGCCGTCGTCGACGTCTCCGGGAAGGGCGAGCAGGCCGGCACCCGGGCGCTGCTCCTGTCGGGCGCCTTCGGTGGGCTGATGGGCGCCCTGCCGTCGGAGGAGTTCCTGCCCGCCGCCAACACCTACCTGATCCGCCAGGACTGGGACGAAGGCTTCGCGAGCGCGATCCACCTCTCCCTCGACCTGCTCAGCGGAGACTTCGTGGTCCGGTCGGCCGGCCACCCGCCTGCGGTGCACATGGCTGCCGGGACCGGCAGGTGGTCGGTGCTGCCCAGCGAGGGCCCCCTCCTCGGCCTCATCGACGAGGCGGAGTTCGAGGCCGTGAGCGGGTCGATGCGCCGAGGCGACGCGATCATGCTCTACACCGACGGGCTGGTCGAGACGCGCGGCCGGGACATCTCCTCGGGCATCGACAAGATGATCGGACAGGCCGAGCGCGTGCTGCGCGGAGACTTCCGCGACGGCGCCGCCCGGCTGATCGACACCCTGGGCTCGGCCAACGACGACCGTGCCCTGCTGCTGGTGCACCGGCGCTGAGCGACCGTCTCGGGCTCTCGCCTCGGTTGGGGCGCAGGCGGGTCCGTGTGGCACCATGAACACGCACAATTCCGGCTCACGCATGAGCCGGCGGGTGCGTGCGGATGTAGCTCAATGGTAGAGCTCCAGTCTTCCAAACTGATTACGCGGGTTCGATTCCCGTCATCCGCTCCAAGCTGGTTCCGACGCACGTCGGACCCGACTTGGCGGGGCGTAGCGTAGTGGCTAGCGCGCCTGCTTTGGGAGCAGGAGATCGCAGGTTCGAGTCCTGTCGCCCCGACTCAGCAACGACTTTCATGCAGCACCCATCGATAGGAGATCACCTGTGAAGAGCGCCGTCGAGACCTTGAGCCCGACTCGGGCCAAGCTGACCGTCGAGGTGCCCTTCGAGGAGCTCAAGCCGAGCCTCGACGCGGCGTACACGAAGATTGCCTCGCAGATCAACGTCCCCGGCTTCCGCCGCGGCAAGGTGCCCCCGGCCGTGATCGACCGCCAGGTCGGCCGGGGCGCGGTCCTCGACGAGGCGATCAACGAGGTGCTGCCGCAGAAGTACATCGAGGCCCTCAAGGAGAACTCCCTGGAGCCGCTGGCCCAGCCGGAGATCGAGGTGACCAGGTTCGAGGACAACGAGACCCTCGAGTTCACCGCCGAGGTCGACGTGAAGCCCGACTTCGACGTGCCTGCCTACGACGGCATCGAGGCGGAGGTCGAGGACATCGTGGTGACCGACGCCGACGTCGAGGAGCAGGTCGAGGCGCTGCGTGAGCGCTTCGGGACCCTGGTCGACGTCGAGCGCGCCGCCGCTGAGGGCGACTTCGTGACCCTGGACCTCGCAGCAGCCGTCGACGGCGAGACCGTCGAGGGTGGCGAGGTCTCCGGGATGTCCTACAAGGTCGGCCGCGGCGGCATGCTCGAGGGCCTCGACGAGGCGCTGGTCGGCATGGCCGCCGGCGAGTCCAAGACGTTCCCCTCGCAGCTCGTCGGTGGCGACCTGGTGGGCCAGGACGTCGAGGTGACCGTGACGGTCACCGCCGTGCAGGAGCAGGAGCTGCCCGAGGTCGACGACGAGTTCGCCCAGCTGGCCTCCGAGTTCGACACCGCCGACGAGCTCGTCGCCGACGTGCGCGAGCGCCTCGGCCGGGGCAAGCGCCTCGAGCAGGCCGCGGCCGCGCGCGACGCCGTACTCGAGGCGCTCCTCGAGAAGACCGAGATCCCGCTGCCCGAGAGCCTCGTGGCCGATGAGCTCAACTCGCGTCGCGAGAACGTCGAGCAGCAGATCGCCTACGCCGGCCTCACCATGGAGAAGTACCTCGAGGACGAGGGCCAGACCACCGAGGAGTTCGAGGCTGACCTCGAGCGCCGGGTCCGTGACGCCGTCGCCGCGCAGTTCATCCTCGACGCCGTGGCGAAGCAGGAAGAGCTCGGCGTCGAGCAGGAGGACCTCTCCTCGCACCTCGTGCGTCGCGCCCAGCAGTCCGGTCAGGACCCGCAGGAGTTCGCGAACCACATGTTCGAGCACAACCACATCCCCGAGCTCGTGCAGGAGATCCTGCGCGGCAAGGCGCTCGCAGCCATCGTCGAGTCGGCGACGGTCAAGGACGCCTCCGGCAACGCGGTCGAGCTGAAGAACCTGCGCCCCGACGGCACCATCGGCGAGCCCCAGGCAGAGGTCGACCAGGCAGAGGTCGACGACTCAGAGGTTGCCGATCCGGCGCCGGCCGAGGAGCCCG
Source organism: uncultured Actinomycetota bacterium (assembly GCA_963781515.1). Classification (GTDB taxonomy): domain Bacteria; phylum Actinomycetota; class Actinomycetes; order Propionibacteriales; family Nocardioidaceae; genus Nocardioides. The sequence continues at coordinate 589,120 of CAWAGL010000008.1, read as the reverse complement.
CCGAGGCCTGATCCACCCCGTTCCAGTCATCGACCCGTCGCACCTCGTGCGACGGGTCGGTGTCGTTTGCGGGCCTCAGCGCTCGGGGACGACCACCCGCACCGGCTGGTCGGCGTTGTTGGTGAAGCCGCCCCGGTTCCAGGCCGGCTCGACCGGCTGGACCCGGCCCGAGGAGTCGTGGGCGCGGGCGCGCAGCCGGTGCTCGCCGGGGACCGCGTCCCAAGGCGCGGTGAAGGCGCGCCAGGCCCAGCGGCCACGATTCGGGCCGAGCTCGGCGTCCACCCAGGTGGCGCCGTCGTCGGTGCTGACCTCCACGCGCACCACCGGCGCCCAGCCCGACCACGCCCGGCCGCGCAGGCCGGTCGGACCCGGGCGTACGACGCGGGTCCGCGACATGAAGTCCGGGAAGCCGGGCGGCTCGAGCAGTGCGCGGGGCTCGATCCGGGTGACCGGCACGCCCTCGTCGCCGGCGTCCTGACGCACCCGGTAGGCGCGGTTCTGGAAGCCGTCGAACGACTCGGTGACGGCGGTGATGCGGCACAGCCACTTGACGTTGCCCATGCCGTACCAGCCGGGCACCACCACGCGCGCCGGGAAGCCGTGCTGCACGGGCAGGGCGGTGCCGTTCATCTCGTAGGCCACGAGGGCCTCGGAGGCCGCCACCTCGGCCAGCGGCAGCCCACGCTGGTAGTCCTGCTCGGTGCCGCGCTCGATGCCGTGGTCGAGACCGGTGAAGACCACGTCGACGGCTTCGGGCCGGACTCCCGCACTGTCGAGCAGGTCAGCGAGCGGGACGCCGGTCCAGTCGGCGGTGCCCACGGCGCCGTCGAGCCAGGGCTGGCTCAGCGGGCGGGGGAGCAGGGCGGCCCGGCCGTTGCCGGCGCACTCCATCGTGGCGCGCACCGTCCGCGACGGCAGGGCCCGCAGGCCGGCGAGGTCCAGGGTGGTGGGGTGATCGAGGGCGCCGTCGATGTCGAGCTGCCAGGTGCGCGGGTCGACCGCCGGGATGTCGAAGTGGGTGAGCACGTAGTGCGACCCGGACGGCGTGACGTCGTCACGGAGCAGCTCCATCGGCATAGCGTGGTTGCGCGAGGCCAGCCGCAGCTCGTCGTGCGTGATGGCCTCGTCGGGATCGGCCACCCGGCCCGGGATGCGCAGCATGTCGAGTCCGTCGCTCATGTGTCCAGCATCCCACCCGATTGAGTGAACAACTGTGCACCACTGAACTACGCTCGGTCGCATGCGCACCGAACCCGGGCTCGCCGACGCCCTCTCGTTGGCCTGCCAGGTCGTCGAGGAGGTGGCGCTCGACAGTGCCCGGGACACCCACCTGGCCGTCGTCGACCGGGTGCACGGACTGCTCGGCCCGGTCACCGGGATGACCGGCGCCGCGCACCGGGCGGTGGTCGGCGCGGTCTACGCCGGCGTCGGGGCCGCGCTCCAGGGCGCTGCCCGCGGCTTCGGCACGGCGGCCGATCGGGGCGTCGGTCCGGTCCTGGAGTCCGGCCCGCGGAGCAGACGGGTGCGGGCGATCGCCGGCGGCCTGATCGGCGACCGGCTCGAGCAGGAGCGGCCCCGGCTGGCCATCACGATGGCGGTGCGTGCCCACCATGTCGACGTGCCCCTCGAGCCCGATGCGCTGGCCGAGGCCTTCCCGGCCGCCACCGGCCGGGTCGTGGTGTTCCTGCACGGCTGGTGCGAGAGCGACGAGCAGTGGCGTCGCCGTCGCGACCTGCGGGGCACGACGTACGGCGAGGAGCTGGAGGGCGACGGGTGGACGCCGGTGTTCCTGCGTGCCAACTCCGGGCTGTCGGTGCGCCGCAACGGCGCGGAGCTGGCCGGGCTGCTCGAGGGGCTGGTGGAGGCGTGGCCGGTGCCCGTCGAGCGGATCGCGCTCGTGGGCCACTCGATGGGCGGCCTCCTCATCCGCGCCGCCGGTGCGGTGCAGGGCGCGCACACCTGGCCGGCACTGCTGACCGACGTGGTCACGCTCGGCACCCCCCACCTCGGGGCGCCGCTGGCTGGCGGCGTGCACCGGGGCAGTGGGCTGCTGGGCCGGCTGCCGGAGGTGGCGGCGCTCGGGCGGATCCTCGACCAGCGGGCCGAGAGCGTCGCCGACCTGATCTGCGGGCTCGACGAGGAGTGCGCGGCCCTGCCGGGCGTGCGCTACCGGCTCGTCTCGGCCACTCTCAAGGCGTCGCCGCGTCACCCGGTCAGCGGGCTCCTCGGCGACGTGCTGGTGCGCCAGCCGTCGGCGTACGGCCGCGACGGGCGGGGCCGCGACCTCTTCCCGGGTGCCGAGGTGCTGCACATCCACGGCGGCCACTTCGACCTGCTCAACCACGCCACGATCAGTGCGGCGCTGCGCCGCTGGCTGGCCTGACTACATCTCCTCGTGGGTCTCGGGGTCCCCGCCGAAGAGCCGTCCGGCGGGCCGGCCGAGCGCGGTGATCGCGGCCATCTCGTCGTCGGTCAGCTCGAAGCCGAAGACGTCGAGGTTCTCGAGCTGGCGCGACGGCGTGGCCGACTTCGGGATCGGCACGGCGCCCAGCTGGACCTGCCAGCGCAGGATCACCTGGCCGGGTCGCACACCGTGTGCCTCGGCTGCTGCGGCCACCGGCGGCTCGGTGAACGGGGCCTGGCGCTTGCCCAGCGGGCTCCACGACTCGGTACGGATGCCGAGCCCGGCGTTGACCGCGCGCATCTCGACCTGGGGGAAGTAGGGGTGCAGCTCGATCTGGTTGACGGCCGGGGTCACGCCGGTCTCGTCGATGATCCGGCGCAGGTGGTCGCCGGTGAAGTTGGAGACGCCGATGCTGCGCACCAGCCCCTCCGCCTGGAGGTCGACCAGCGCGCGCCAGGCCTCGGCGTACCTGCCCCGACCGGGGTTGGGCCAGTGGATGAGGTGCAGGTCGAGGTGGTCGAGGCCGAGCCGGTCGAGGGACTCGCGCGTGGAGCGGACGGCGTCGTCGTAGCCGTGGTCGCGGCCCGGGATCTTGCTGCAGACCACCAGGTCCTCGCGGGGGACGCCCGCTCGGCGGATCGCCTCGCCGACCTCGGCCTCGTTGCCGTAGTTGACCGCGGTGTCGAGGAGCCGGTAGCCGAGCTCGATCGCGGACGCGATGGCGGAGGTGCCGTCATCGCCCCTGAGCGGGTAGGTGCCGAAGCCGACTGCGGGCAGCGTCCGGCCGTCGTTGAGGTCGTGGGTGGGAATCTCCATGACCGCCACGCTAGACGAGCCGGGCGCGGGTCACGCCTCGCCTCCGGCTGCGGCGGGTCCGCCTTGTGCGCTCTCGGCGAACACCGGCTCACATCGCGTGGAAGTGTCCGGGCTTGCGGCTATGGTCGGCGACGTGAACCAGAACTCCAGCGCTTCCGAGATGAACGGCGGCCAGTCGGCCTACGGCCTCGACGACCACATCTACCAGCGACTCCTGCGCGAGCGGATCGTGTTCCTCGGCTCCGAGGTCCGCGAGCAGAACGCCAACGCGATCTGCGCCCAGCTGCTGCTGCTCTCGGCCGAGGATCCCGACGCCGACATCTTCCTGCACATCAACTCGCCCGGTGGCTCCGTCGACGCCGGCATGGCGATCTACGACACCATGAACTACATCCCCAACGACGTCGCGACCGTCGGCATGGGGCTGGCCGCCTCGATGGGCCAGTTCCTGCTGTGCGCCGGCACCAAGGGCAAGCGCTACGCCCTGCCGCACGCGCGGATCATGATGCACCAGCCGTCGTCGGGCATGGGCGGCTCCGCCTCGGACATCAAGATCCAGGCGCAGCAGTCGCTGCACATCAAGAAGGTGCTGCTCGAGCTGATCTCCCAGCACACGGGCCAGGAGCTCGAGCAGGTCATCGCCGACGCCGACCGCGACCGGTGGTTCACCGCCGACCAGGCCCTCGAGTACGGCCTCGTCGACAAGGTCATCACCAGCGCCCGCGAGGCAGCCGACCAGGGCCGTCCGGCCCGCACCTCTGACGCCGACTCCGCCGCGAAGAAGGACTGACATGAACTACTACATCCCTCAGTGGGAGGAGCGGACGTCCTACGGCTTCCGCCGCATCGACCCCTACGCCAAGCTGTTCGAGGAGCGCATCATCTTCCTCGGCTCGCCGATCTCCGACGACGTGGCCAACGCCGTCATGGCGCAGCTGCTGTGCCTGGAGACGATGAACCCCGACCAGGACATCAGCATCTACATCAACAGCCCCGGCGGCTCGTTCACCGCGCTGACGGCGATCTACGACACGATGCGGTTCATCAAGCCCGACGTGCAGACCGTGTGCCTGGGCCAGGCCGCCTCCGCGGCGGCGATCCTGCTCGCCGCCGGCACACCCGGCAAGCGGCTGGCCCTGCCCAACAGCCGGATCCTGATCCACCAGCCCTACACCGAGGGCACGTTCGGCCAGACCTCCGACATCGAGATCCAGGCCAACGAGATCCTCCGCATGCGCGAGCTGCTCGAGAAGATGATCTCCGACCACAGCGGCAAGGACATCGAGCAGGTCAGTCGCGACATCGAGCGCGACAAGATCCTGACCGCCGAGCAGGCCGTCGAGTACGGCCTGATCGACGCCGTCCTCGAACCACGCTCCGGAGTCGCCTCGCTCACCTGAGCGAGACGACCGCGCATGGTTTGGACGCGGCTTCGTGTCCGGCCCCCCTCGGGGGCCGGCACGGGGTACCGTCTAGGAGTTTGCAGCACGACTGCCGGGGTTGTCCCGGCCGGACCGGAGGAATGATCGCCCGTGGCTCGAATCGGTGATGGCGGCGACCTGCTGAAGTGCAACTTCTGCGGGAAGAGCCAGAAGCAGGTCAAGAAGCTCATCGCGGGCCCGAACGTCTACATCTGCGACGAGTGCATCGAGCTGTGCAACGAGATCATCGAGGAGGAGCTCGCCGAGGGCACCGAGCTCGGCCTCGAGGAGCTCCCCAAGCCGCGCGAGATCTTCGAGTTCCTCAACGCCTACGTCATCGGCCAGGAGCACGCCAAGAAGACGCTGGCCGTGGCGGTCTACAACCACTACAAGCGTGTCCAGGCGGGCCTCACCCTCGCGGGCGGCAAGCACACCAAGGACGACGCGGTCGAGGTCTCGAAGTCCAACATCTTGGTGATCGGCCCCACGGGCTGCGGCAAGACCTACCTCGCGCAGACGCTGGCCCGGATGCTCAACGTGCCCTTCGCGATCGCCGACGCGACCGCGCTCACCGAGGCCGGCTACGTCGGTGAGGACGTCGAGAACATCCTGCTCAAGCTGATCCAGGCCGCTGACTACGACGTCAAGAAGGCCGAGACCGGCATCATCTACATCGACGAGATCGACAAGGTCGCGCGCAAGGCGGAGAACCCCTCCATCACCCGTGACGTCTCCGGTGAGGGTGTCCAGCAGGCGCTGCTGAAGATGCTCGAGGGCACCACCGCCTCGGTGCCGCCGCAGGGCGGGCGCAAGCACCCGCACCAGGAGTTCATCCAGATCGACACCACCAACATCTTGTTCATCGTGGGTGGCGCGTTCGCCGGCCTCGAGCACATCGTCGAGCAGCGGGTCGGCAAGAAGTCGCTCGGCTTCACCGCCGAGGTGCGCGGCCAGGCAGAGCGCGACGCCGAGGACATGATGGCGCTGGTCCGCCCCGAGGACCTCACCAAGTTCGGCCTGATCCCCGAGTTCATCGGACGGCTGCCGCTGATCGCGAGCGTGAGCAAGCTCGACAACCAGGCGCTCGTGCAGATCCTCACCGAGCCCCGCAACGCCCTCGTCAAGCAGTACCAGCGCCTCTTCGACATGGACGGCGTCGAGCTCGAGTTCGACGAGGGCGCCATCGCCTCGATCGCCGACAAGGCGCTCGAGCGGGGCACCGGTGCGCGCGGCCTCCGCGCGATCATCGAGGAGGTGCTGCTGTCGGTGATGTACGACGTCCCGTCGCGCACCGACATCGCCAAGGTGATCGTCACCCGCGAGGTCGTCGAGGACGGCGTCTCCCCGACCATGGTGCCGCGCGAGTCCGAGGCCAAGAAGAAGAAGAGCGCGTGACCGTGTCGAGCCCCAGCCCGTCGCTCTAGAGGGCCTCTCGCATGGGACCCGAGTCCGCCGAGGACTTCCACGCCCGCGTCCGGGCTGCTGCCGGACCTGACGGTCGACTGCGCGTCGCCGTCGAGGAGATGCCCGGCTGGGACATCTTCCCCTTCGAACTCGACTCGCTGCGCCTCAAGCCGCTCCAGCCGCTCGCCGACGAGGAGCCGCCCCGTCGTGGGGAGGACCCGGCGCAGTGCCACTGTGCGCGTGCCGCGTCGCCCGAGCACGCCCAGGCGGTGGCCTGGAGCAACGACCGCTGGCAGCTCACCCTCAACAGCGACATGAAGCTGCCCATCGCGCTCAGCCTCGGTCCTCGTGCCCACTGCGACCTGCCGACCGTCCCCGAGGAGCTCGCCGCGGAGATGGGCATCCTGATCGTGGCCGTGTCGGCCGCGGTCGAGGCGCTGCCGAGCGTCGGGAGGGTGCAGCTCGCCAAGTACGGCGACGGTGGCGCCCACCTGCACCTGTTCTTCTTCGGCCGGCCGGCGCGGATGCTGCAGCTGCGGGGCTCGCCGCTGCTCGACTGGGAGGAGAACCTGCCGGCGGTGCCCCTCGAGGTGCTGCGGGCCAACGCCGAGTTCGTCTCCCGGCACCTGGTGGCACGCCTGGGCGGCGCCGGGCCTGCCTGGTCGGCCACTTCTGCGTAGTCATATCGAGTCATTTACTTCCTAGTCGCTGGAACGCGGCCGCTCCGCGACGCAGACTGGTCTAGAAGTCTTCGGGGAGGAGGGCGAATGGGTGTCGAGCACCGTCGACCGATGTACGCGTTCGCCGTCCTGGTGATCGCCTGCGGCCTGTTCCTCGGCCATGCCATCCGCTCGGAGGCCCGCGTGGGCGTCCAGCCTGCCGGTGTCGTCGCTGCTGCCGCGCCTGAGGCTCCGTCCCCCCGCGTCGAGATCCGGGAGCCCGGTCCGGCCCCGGCCGCGGTCACCACTGCCCCGACTGCTGCCGCTGCTGCCGGTGCTGCCGCCGCTGCTGCTGCCCCGGCCGCCTCGCCTGCTCGGGTCCCCGAAGGCGTGGGTCGCGCCCCCGCTACCACTGCCGGCCGGACCGCGGCCCCGTCCACCGCACGGCACGGCAAGGCAGGTGGCAGCGGACGCGACGGTTCCGTCCCCGGCGCAGGCACCACGACCGACGAGCCCACCGACACCCGCGTGACCGAGCCACCGCTGCCGGTGCCGGTGCCGGTGCCGTCGCCGCCGAAGGTCGTCGTGCCGCCGGTGGTCGCCCCGCCCGTCACGGTCCCGGCGGCCAAGAGCGACAAGGACGGCGCCAACGACAAGGGCGTCGAGCGAGCGGCCGAGAAGCCGGTCCAGGACGATGCCCAGGGCGCCGACAAGGCGCCCAAGGAGGCGGCCAGGGCGGCCGACCGCGCCGACCGCGACCTGGAGCGGGCTGCCCAGCAGGCCGAGAAGGCGGCCGAGCGGGTCGTCAAGGAAGCCGAGAAGGACGCCGAGCGAGTCGCCAAGGAAGCCCAGAAGACAGCCCAGAAGACGGCCCAGAAGACGGCCCAGAAAACAGCCGAGCAGGCCGCCAGGGTGGCCGGGTACTCCGCGAGCAGGGTTCGCGCCGGGCTGAGGGACGACCAGATCCCCTGACAGGTCATCGGACCAGGGGATCGACGTGTGTCAGTCGGTGGGAGCCAGCTCGGCAGCCACCGTCAGCTCGTGGGACTGCTCGTCGACGGTGAAGACCAGGTCGCCGACGATCTTGCCCGTGCGCCGCAGGTCCGAATCCGCCCGCTCCGCGGCCCGCACGAGGGTCTCCGGGCCGGAGATCTCGACGCGCGACAGCTCGGCCCGCATCGACACCTTGGCCTGTGACTTCGCGCCCCGGATGCCCGTCAGCGCCGTGGCGACGGCATCGACCAGGCTGGGGTCGGCGGCCGCCGCAGCGCCGAGGTCGACCACGGTCGGCCAGGCCTGGGTGTGGATCGAGCCCTCCTGCCACCACGACCACACCTCTTCGGTGACGTAGGGCAGGAACGGCGCCAGCAGCCGGAGCTGGGTGTGCAGGGCGATCGCCAAGGTGGCCTTGGCGGATGCGGTCGCGGGACTGTCGTCGCCGTACGCGCGCTCCTTCACGAGCTCCAGGTAGTCGTCGCAGAACTCCCAGAAGAACTTCTCGGTGACCTCGAGAGCCGTCGTGTAGTCGTAGGACTCGAACGCCTCCGTGGCCCTCGTGACGACGTTGGCGAGCCGGCCGAGCAGGGCGCAGTCGATCGGCTCGCTGACGGCGAAGGCCTCACGGTTGGTCGCACCCACGTTGAGGACGTACTTGCTCGCATTGAGCAGCTTCATGGCCAGCCGGCGGCCGACCTTCATCTGGGTCTCGTCGAAGGGCGAGTCCATGCCGGGCCGCGCCAGGGCCGCGCGCCAGCGGACGGCGTCGGCGCCGAACTTGTCGAGGATCTCGGTGGGGACGACCACGTTGCCCTTGGACTTCGACATCTTCTTGCGGTCGGGATCGAGGATGAACCCGGAGATGAGGGCGTGCGTCCACGGCGCGGCCTGGTGCTCGAGATGCGAACGGACCACCCTCGAGAACAGCCAGGTGCGGATGATGTCGTGCGCCTGGGTGCACAGGTCCATCGGGAACACCCGCGAGAACAGGTCCTCGTCGGTCGTCCAGCCGCCGGCGATCTGCGGCGTGAGCGAGGAGGTCGCCCAGGTGTCCATCACGTCGGCGTCCCCGACGAAGCCGCCGGGCCGGCCGCGCTGGTCCTGGTCGAAGCCGGCGGGCGCGTCGGTCGACGGGTCGACCGGCAGCTCGTCCTCGCGGGGGAGCAACGGGTGCGCGTGGTCGGGCTCGCCCTGGTCGTCGAGGGGGTACCAGACCGGGAAGGGCACCCCGAAGAAGCGCTGGCGCGAGATGAGCCAGTCGCCGTTGAGGCCGCCGACCCAGTTGTCGTAGCGGTGCTTCATGTGCGCGGGCACCCAGGTGATCTCGGCACCGCGTTCGAGCATCTCCTGGCGCACGTCGGCGTCGCGGCCGCCGTTGGCGAGGTACCACTGGCGGGTCGACACGATCTCGAGGGGCTTGTCGCCCTTCTCGTAGAAGTTCGCCATCCGCTGGGTCGGCTTCGGCTCGCCGTCGAGGTCTCCCGAGGCGCGCAGCTTCTCGACGACCGCCTCGCGGGCGCTGAACGTCGTCTTGCCCGCCAGGTCGGCCCACTCGCCGGCAGCGGAGTCGCCGCTGAGCCACTCGGGGGGCTCGCGGTGCAGCCGGCCGTCGCGGCCGATGACGGTGCGGACGGGCAGCTGCAGCTCGCGCCACCAGATGACGTCGGTCAGGTCGCCGAACGTGCAGCACATCGCGATGCCGGCGCCCTTGTCGGGCTCGGCCGCCGGGTGGGCCAGCACCGGGATCTCGACCCCGAAGATCGGCGACGTCACCGTGGTGCCGAACAGCGGCTGGTAGCGCTCGTCGTCGGGGTGCGCGATGAGCGCCACGACCGCCGGGATGAGCTCTGGCCGGGTCGTCTCGATGTGCAGCGGCTCCCCATCGGGGCGGTGGAACGCCACCCGGTGGTAGGCGCCGGGGTACTCGCGGGCCTCGAGCTCGGCCTGGGCGACGGCCGACTGGAACGTGACGTCCCACAGCGTCGGCGCCTCCTGCAGGTAGGCCTCGCCCCGCGCGAAGTTGCGCAGGAACGCACGCTGGCTGACGGCCTGCGACCTCGGACCGATCGTCGTGTAGTGCTGCGACCAGTCGACCGACAGGCCGAGGCGGCGCCACAGGGACTCGAAGACCTGCTCGTCCTCGAGGACGAGCCGCTCGCACAGCTCCACGAAGTTGGGCCGGCTGATCGCGACCTGCTTCTTCGCATCCGGCTTCTCCGGCGGTGTGAAGTCGCCGTCGTAGGGGAGGGTCGGGTCGCAACGCACGCCGTAGTAGTTCTGGACCCGTCGCTCGGTCGGCAGGCCGTTGTCGTCCCAGCCCATCGGGTAGAAGACGCTCTTGCCGTTCATCCGCTGGTAGCGCGCGATGAGGTCGGGGTGGGTGTAGGAGAAGACGTGGCCCACGTGCAGGCTGCCGCTCACCGTGGGGGGCGGCGTGTCGATGGAGAAGACGTTCTCGCGCGGCTGGGTGCGGTCGAAGGCGTAGGTGTCGTCGGCCTTCCAGCGCGCCGACCACTTCTCCTCGAGCCCCTCGAGCGCCGGCTTGTCCGGTACGACGACGTCGCGCGTGAGCGGCGTCGTCGGGGACAGGTCGGGGGTCTCGGTCTGCGTCATGGTCGCAGTTTATGGCGACGGGTGCCCCGCCCCTAAACGAGTAATCGCTGGCCGGGCCGCGGCTCTCGCACTAGCGTCCGGCCATGGCGACGCTGACGTTCTTCGACGACCCGCGCGACTTCCTGGCGCGAGCCGGCGGGCACCTGCGGCAGGACCCGGTGCTCAACACCGTCGTCACGACGTACTCCGAGCGTCTCGCCGCCGAGATCGAGGAGGGCGTCGGCCCCGAGGAGGTCGACCACCCGCGCTGGTGGTTGGTGGTCACCGACGACGCCGGAGAGGTGGTCGGCGCCGGGATGCGCACCGCCCCGTTCGAGCCGTACCCGCTGTTCCTGCTGGCGATGCCGGACGACGCGGCCGTCGAGCTGGCCCGGGTGCTGCACGCGCGCGGCGAGACGGTGCACGGCATCAACGGGGCGCTGCCCGGCGCCAGGCTGTGCGCCGAGGAGACGGCGCGGCTGACGGGCGGCCGGGCCGAGGTCGCCATCCACCTGCGGCTCTTCGAGCTGGCCGAGGTCGTCCCTCCACGACCGGTGGCCGGCACGTTGCGGCCGGCCAGGCCCGACGACGCCGAGCTGGCCCTCGCCTGGTTCGACGAGTTCATGCGCGCCGCCGACGAGCAGGCCGGTCGCGAGCCCGGCAGCGGGCACGACCAGGTCGAGACGATGGAGGGCCTGCTCCGACGGATCGAGCACGGCCGCATCTGGTTCTGGGAGGACGGGTCGGGGGAGCGGGTGCACATGACCGGCGCCAACGCACCGTCGTACGGCGCGGCACGGGTGGGACCGGTCTTCACACCCGCCGGGCACCGGGGCCGGGGCTACGCCAGCGCCGCCGTGGCCGAGGTCTCCCAGCTGATCCTCGACGACGGCGCCAGGCCGTGCCTGTTCACCGACCAGGCGAACCCCACGTCCAACGCGATCTACCAGGCGCTCGGCTACCGTCCGGTGGTGGACATGACGAACATGCTCATCAGCTCCTGACCGCCGGAGGCGCCACATGACCGATCACGACCACCCGCACGGACCCGACGTGATCGACGGCCTCAAGATCCCCTCCCGTGACCTGCGCCGGCTGATCCCCGACGTCTACGCCGGGTACGTCGCGATGTCGGGGGCCGCGATGAGCGCCGGGGCGCTCGACGTGAGGACCAAGGAGCTGATGGCGCTCGCGATCGCCGTCAGCCGGCAGTGCGACGGCTGCATGGCCTCGCACGCACGCAGCGCGGTCCGCGCCGGCGTGACCGAGGGCGAGGTCGCCGAGGCGATCGGTGTCGCGATCATGATGAGCGGCGGCCCGGGCACGGTCTACGGTCCGCGCGCCCTGGCGGCCTTCCGCGAGTTCAAGGCGCAGGCCGCCGACGCCTAGACTCGACCCAACATGAGTGAGACCCCTGTACCCCGCCTGTCCGAGTCCTACGCCGAGGTCGAGGACGCCCTGCTGTCGCGCTGGCCCGAGTCGAAGCTCGAGCCCTCCCTCGAGCGGATCGAGGCGTTCACCGAGCTGCTCGGCGACCCCCAGCGCTCCTTCCGGGTCATCCACCTGACCGGCACCAACGGCAAGACGTCCACGTCACGGATGATCGACACCCTGCTGCGCGCGCTAGACCTGCGCACCGGCCGCTTCACCAGCCCGCACCTGGAGAAGATGTCCGAGCGCATCAGCATCGACGGTGAGCCGCTCGGCGACGAGGCGTTCGTCGACGCGTTCAACGACGTCGCCCCGTTCACCCACCTCGTCGACGCCGACCAGGCCCATCCCCTCTCGTTCTTCGAGGCGGTCGTCGGCATGGCCTACGCCGCGTTCGCCGACGCGCCCGTCGACGTCGCCGTCGTCGAGGTGGGCATGGGCGGCAGCTGGGACGCCACCAACGTGGTCGACGCCGACGTGGCGGTCGTGCTGCCGATCTCCGTCGACCACGCCAAGTACCTCGGCGAGACGCCGGCCGTGATCGCCCTCGAGAAGGCCGGCATCATCAAGCCGGGCTCGATCGTCGTCTCCGCCCAGCAGACGCCCGAGGTGGCCGAGGTGCTCGTCCGCCGGGCGCTAGAGGTCGGGGCCACCATCGCCCGTGAGGGCGCGGAGTTCGGGGTCACCTCCCGGGTGCCCGCCGTCGGCGGTCAGGTCGTCTCGCTGCAGGGTCTGCGCGCGACGTACGACGAGGTCTTCCTGCCGCTGTACGGCGCGCACCAGGCGCAGAACGCGGCGATCGCGCTGGCGACGGTCGAGGCCTTCGCCGGTGAGGCGATCCTCGACGACGACCTCGTGCGCGCAGCCTTCGCCGAGGTCACCTCGCCCGGCCGTCTGGAGGTGATCCGTCGCAGCCCCACGATCGTGCTCGACGCGGCGCACAACCCGCACGGAGCCGAGGCGACGGTCGCAGCGCTCGAGGACTCCTTCTCCTTCGAACCGCTCATCGGCGTCATGGGGGTGATGGCGGACAAGGACTACGAGGGCCTGCTCGGCGTGTTCGAGCCGCACCTCTCGCACCTCATCTGCACGCAGAACTCCACGGCCCGCTCGATGCCCGCAGCCGAGCTCGGCCGTGTCGCGCGCGAGGTGTTCGGAGAGGACCGGGTCAGCGTCGTGGCCTCGCTGTCCGACGCCATCGACCAGGCCGCGGCGCTCGCCGAGGCGGGGGAGGCGTTCGGTGACGCGTTCGGCGCCGGGGCGGTGCTGGTCACCGGGTCGGTCGTGACGGTCGGCGAAGCGCGCACGATGCTGCGTCGTCGGGTGGCCGGAGGCGGGCAGCGATGAGCGCCGACGAGGCCGCACCGGTGCCCGTGGAGGCGAACACCGAGCGCTCGCCCCGGCGCGGCATGTGCGCCGCGGTGCTCTGCCTCGAGGCGATCACGCTCGGGCTGACCACGCCGGTGCTGATCTCGATCGCCGATGTCTCGGTCGGCATGGCCCTCCTGCTCGGCCTGGGCCTGGCGATCGCGTGCCTGCTGCTGGCCGGCATGCTGCGCGCCCCGTGGGCCTACGCCCTGGGTTGGGTGATCCAGGTCGGTGCCGTCGCGCTCGGCTTCTGGGTGCCGATGATGTTCTTCCTCGGCGCCGTCTTCGCGCTGCTCTGGGGCACCGCCGACTTCCTGGGCCGCAAGATCGAGCGCGAGCGAGCCGCGGCGTACGCCGCCTTCGAGGAGCGCGAGCAGCACGGCTGACGGCTCGCGCTAGGCTCCGCCGCATGACTCAGCGCACGCTCGTCCTGCTCAAGCCCGACTCCGTCAAGCGCGGGCTGGTCGGCAACATCCTGGCCAGGTTCGAGGCCAAGGGCCTGGCGATCGTGGCCATGGAGCACCGCACGATCGACGCAGCCCAGGCCGACAGGCACTACGCCGAGCACGTCGAGCGCGACTTCTACCCGCCGCTGCGCGCGTTCGTCACCAGCGGACCGATGGTCGCCCTCGTGCTCGAGGGTGACGAGGCGATCGAGGTCGTGCGCGCGCTCAACGGGGCCACCGACGGCCGCAAGGCGGCGCCCGGCACGATCCGCGGCGACCTCAGCCTCTCCAACCGCGAGAACCTCGTGCACGGCTCCGACGGCCCGGAGTCGGCCGAGCGCGAGATCGCCCTGTGGTTCCCGGGTCTCGCCTGATCCAGCGTGCCCTCACGGCCCTCGTGCTGACGCTGGGGGCGGCCGCGCTCGTGGTGGTGGTCGTGGTGGTGTTCGTGACCGGGTCGCGGCCCGACGACGGAGCAGCCGTGGACCCGGTGGTCGCCCGCGGCTGCGGGCCCGTCGGTCTCGACGACGTGCAGGGCCCCCGGCCCGCCGCGGCCACCCGGTTGCGCCCCTACCGGCTCCAGCGCGCGGCGTGCTCGGCGTACTGGATCGCTGAGCTGGAAGACGACTTCGTCCCCCAGGGGCTCAACCTTCGCGGCGACCGGGCGTTCGTCAGTGGCTATCTGCGGGTCCCGAAGGTCTCGCAACGAGCCTGTCAGCTGGTCGAGGTCGACCTCGCGACCGGTCGCACGGTGGCGTTCGTCCGCCGCTGGGAGGCCAACGTGTACGGCGACCGGCCGACGTACTGCCGCCACGGGGGTGGCACCGCGCTGACCCGGCACGGGCTGTGGGTCGCAGAGGCCGAGCGCCTGTGGCTGCTCGACCCCGACGCCCTCGAGACCGGTGACCCCGTCAAGCGCGTGTGGCGGCTGGGGCCGGGCATCAAGGGGTCGACGCTCGGCGCCCACGGTGGCGAGCTCTCGCTGGCCAGCTACCGCGTCGGTGGGCGGGGCCGGACCGCGACGTTCGGCATCGCCGACCTGATGCGTCCGGGGGTGACGGTGGTCGACCTGCGTCGCGCCGCGTCACGGGGCCGGGTGCCGGCCCGCCTCCAGGGCCTCGACGTGACGGCCGAGGGCGCCTGGCGCGTCTCGAGCCGGATCACGTGCGGGCTCGTGAAGCTCCCCGGCGGCGAGGTGCGCGACCTCGTGCCCGGCGCAGAGGACCTCGTGGTGACCGACGCCCTCGTGTGGACGGTCAGCGAGGCGAGCGCGACGGCGTACCGCTCCGACGACGGCGCGTTCGTGCCCGCGCTGCTGGCCTTCGAGCGCAGTGCCGTCGAGGGCAGCGGCCCGGCCACCTGCCGGCTCTAGCGGCGTCCGCCACCGAGGAGTCCGCCCAGGACGTCGTCGATGATGGCGCCGGCACCCTGGGAGCCTCTCGGTGCGCTGCCCTGCGCCGCACCGCCCAGCACGTCGTCGAGGATCGGCCCGAGGCCGTCACCGCCGGACACCGCGCCGGGGCCGCCTCTGCCGCCCACCTGCTTGGCCAGGTAGGCGAGCACGAGGGGCGCCAGGATCACGATCAGTCTCCTCACCAGGTCGCTCGACGCGACGCCGACGGTCGCCAGCCGCTGCACCACCTGCTCCTCGCGCGCTCCGAAGACGTGGCCGGAGATGCGCGCGCCGTCCGCCTGGTCGATCCGCTCGACGTCGACGACCCCGGTGACGGCCGGGTCATCGGTGTGCTGACCCACCGCCTGCGCCAGGGAGGCGGCGCCCGCAGGATCCTGCGCGTTCGCGTGCAGGCCGCCCAGCAGGGCGGGCAGCGCGGCGAGCGTGCCCTGCTCCACGTCGTCGGGGTCCGCACCGAGCTGATTGGCCAGCTGATCGATCGGGAGGGTCTGGAGGATCTCGTCAACGGCCGACATGGGGGCAACCTAGCGCCGGTCGCTGGGGCGTGTCTCCCCTGAACCGGGCGGTTCGCTACCTACTCTGAGCGCGGGTCGAGCAAACCTCATGCGACCCATCTTCCCCTCTGATCCCGAGTGGCTCCGCCCACCAGGGCCCGACCAGCGAGGCAGCAGCGCATGGCGAACAGCTTCATCGGCCGCGACATGGCCGTGGACCTCGGCACCGCCAACACGCTCGTCTACGTCCGGGGCAAGGGCGTCGTGCTCGACGAGCCCAGTGTCGTGGCGATCAACGAGAGCACCGGTGAGGTGCTCGCCGTCGGGCACGAGGCCAAGCGGATGATCGGCCGCACCCCTGACAACATCACCGCCATCCGCCCGCTCAAGGACGGCGTCATCGCCGACTTCGACGCGACCGAGCAGATGCTGCGCTACTTCATCCAGCAGGTGCACCGGCGCCGCTACTTCGCCAAGCCACGGATGGTCATCTGCGTGCCCAGCGGCATCACGGCGGTCGAGCAGCGCGCGGTCAAGGAGGCCGGCTACCAGGCGGGCGCCCGGCGGGTCTACATCGTCGAGGAGCCGATGGCCGCGGCCATCGGTGCCGGCCTGCCCGTCCACGAGGCCACCGGCAACATGGTGGTCGACGTCGGGGGCGGCACCACCGAGGTCGCCGTGATCTCCCTGGGCGGCATCGTCACGAGCATGTCGATCCGCATAGCCGGCGACGACATCGACCAGGCGATCATCGCGTGGATGAAGAAGGAGTACTCCCTGATGCTGGGGGAGCGCACCGCCGAGGAGATGAAGATGACCCTCGGCTCGGCCTTCCCGCTGCCGACCGAGCCCGAGGCCGAGATCCGCGGTCGCGACATGGTCTCCGGGCTCCCACGCACCGTCGTCGTCTCGAGCTCCGAGCTGCGGCAGGCCATCGAGGAGCCGCTGCACAGCATCGTCGACGCCGTCCGCGCCACCCTCGACCAGACCCCTCCCGAGCTGGCCGGCGACATCATGGACCGCGGCATCGTGCTCACCGGTGGCGGTGCCCTGCTCCGCGGGCTCGACGAGCGGCTCCGGCACGAGACCGGCATGCCGGTGCACGTCGCCGAGGAGCCGCTGTCGTCGGTCGCGTTCGGCGCCGGTCGCTGCGTCGAGGAGTTCGAGGCCCTCCAGCAGGTGCTCGTCTCGGACACCCGGAGGTTCTGATGCGCGGCTACGGGGGCGACAGGGGAGGGCGCGGCGAGCGCCGCTGGCGGGGGCTGGACCAGCTCGACGACCGCTCGCGACCCCCGCGTTCGCTGCTGATCGCCCTGGTGCTGGCGTCCGCCACCTTGATGACGCTCGACCACCAGGTCGACGACGGGTCGCCCGTGGAGTCGGCGCGGCGGGTGGTCGGCGAGGCGTTCGGTCCGGTCGAGTCGTTCACCAGCGGCGTCGTGCGCCCGTTCACGGCGGTGCCGAGCTGGTTCCACTCCAAGACCGCGCTGCGCACCGACATCCGTGACCTCGAGGCAGAGAACGCCGAGCTGCGTGAGCAGGTCGCGACGTCCGGCTTCGACCGCAACCGGCTCGCCGAGTTCGAGGGCCTGACCCGCGCGGCCGAGGACCTCGGCCGGTCGCTGGTGCCGGCGCGCGTCGTGGCCTACGGCTCGTCCCAGTCGTTCAGCAACACCGTCACCATCGACGCCGGCTCGGCCGCCGGGGTCCGCCCCGACATGACCGTCGTCAACAACGACGGCCTGGTCGGCCGGGTGCTCCGGGTGACGAGCTCCACGGCGACCGTGCTGCTGATCCTCGACGCGGAGTCGGTGGTCGGCGGTCGCCTCGGCGACAGCATGGAGCTCGGCTTCCTGCACGGTCGCGGCGCGCTCGGGCATGACGCCCGCATCGATCTCGAGCTCGTCGACGAGCAGAGCGTGCCCGCGCAGGGCGAGACCGTGGTGACGTGGGGGAGCGCCGGTGCCGGCCCCTACGTCTCCGGGGTGCCGATCGGCACGGTCACCGACGTCTTCACCAGCCTGCGCGACTCCTCGCAGCGGGCCGTGATCGACCCGTACGTCGACTTCAGCTCGCTCGACGTCGTGGGCGTCGTCGTACCCGTCGGCAGCTCCAGCGACCGCGCCGTCGTCGAAGCGGACGGGAGCATCGGATGAAGCTCCTCCGCGTGCTGACCGGGCTCGCCGCCGTCGTGGTGGCCCTGGTGCTGCAGGTCTCGCTGTTCCCGCACTTCGCCCTGCCGCTGATGTGGCACGGCGTCGTCCCCAACCTCGTGCTGCTCGTGGTCGTGGCGGCCGCACTGACCCGGGGTGCGTCGTTCGCCATGCTGCTCGCCTTCGTCGGCGGCGTCGCCCTCGACCTGGCCCCGCCCGCCGACCACCTCGCCGGCCGGTGGGCGCTCGCCCTGATCGTCGTCGCGTACGTCGCGTCGCGGGTGCGCACCGTCAACCGCCCGTCGACGCTGGCCATCGTCGGCACCGTCGCCGCCTCGTCCTTCCTCGGCACGTCCCTGTTCGCGCTCACCGGGCTGCTGCTGCGCGACCCGGTGATGTCGGTGCCCGTCCTCTTGCAGGTCATCCTCGCCTCGCTCGTGTGGGACGTGCTGCTCACGCCGTTCGTGCTGCCCGTGATGATGCGGCTGTTCCAGGCCGTCGCTCCTCAGGGAGCCACCGCCTGATGGCCGTCTCGGGTGCGCAGCGGAGCAGGTTGCGACTGCTGGTGGTGCAGGCGCTGGTCTTCTCGCTCTTCGCCACGCTCTTCGTCCGCCTCTACTACCTCCAGGTGGTCGGTGGCGAGGACTACCAGGCCAAGGCCGCGGACCAGTCGGTGCGCGACATCGTCGTGCAGCCGCAGCGCGGCCTGATCGTCGACGACCAGGGCCGGCCGCTGGTCACCAACCGGATGTCGTGGGTGATCTCGGTCGACCGGACCCTGATCGGCAAGCTGGCGCCCGAGGAGCGTGAGCAGCTGCTGACCCGCGTCGGAGAGGTCGTCGGCCAGAAGGCTGCCGAGGTCGGCAGCCGGCTGACCGACTGCGGCGCCGCCGGCAGCGTCGACGGCGTCTGCTGGAACGGCTCGCCCTACCAGCCCGTGCCCGTCGCGGCAGACGTCGACCAGCAGGTCGCGCTGCGCGTGCTCGAGCAGCCCGAGGACTACCCCGGCGTGCTCGCCGAGAAGCAGAACGTCCGGGCCTACCCGCGCCCGTTCGGGGTCAACCTCGCCCACGTCGTGGGCTACCTCAGCCCGATCACCGAGCCGGAGTTCGACCAGGCTCGCGACGCCGACGACCAGTCCCTCAACGGTGCCTCGTCCGTCGGCCGCGCCGGCGTCGAGAAGGAGTACGACGAGTGGCTGCGCGGCATGCCCGGCTACCGCCGGGTCGCGGTCGACTCGATGGGCCGCGTCCTGGGAGACGACTCCACGATCGAGAGCGAGCCGGGCGACACCCTGGTCACCTCCATCGATGCCAAGGTGCAGGCCGTGGTCGAGAAGCAGCTCGCCGAGCGGATCGCCACCCAGCGCGCCACCATGGACCCGGTCACGGGCCGGCGCTACGCAGCCGACTCCGGGGCGGCCGTCGTCATGGAGGCGCGCACCGGCCGGATCGTGGCGATGGCCAGCCAGCCGACCTACGACCCGGACGTCTGGACCGGCGGCATCTCCGCCAACGAGCTCGAGCGGCTCTACTCCACCGAGGCCGGCACGCCGCTGCTGTCGCGAGCCACCCAGGGCCAGTTCGCCCCCGGCTCGACGTGGAAGCCCTTCATGACCGCCGGCGCCCTGACCAACGGCTACACCGAGGACACGCGCCTGGACTGCTCGTCGGGCTTCCAGGTCGGCAACCGCGTGTTCAAGAACTACGAGTCGTCCGCCGCCGGTTCCATCGGCTTCGCGAAGGCGCTCGAGATCTCGTGCAACACGTTCTTCTACCGCGTCGGCTTCGACTTCTGGAGGAGGTTCGGCTCCGACGTCGCGGACGTGAAGGCCAAGGACCCGCTCGTCGAGGAGGCCAAGGAGTTCGGCTTCGGCAAGGAGACGGGCATCGACATCCCCGGCGAGGCGCCGGGCCGGATCGCGGACCGGGCGTGGAAGCGCTCGTACTTCGAGTCGCAGAAGGACTACTACTGCGGCCTGGCCGGCAAGCCGCAGGACGCGAAGACGAGCGACTTCGTCTACAGGTTCGCGCGGGAGTTCTGCATCGAGGGCTACGCCTACCGGGCCGGCGACGCGGTCAACTTCGCCATCGGCCAGGGCGACACCATCGTCACGCCGTTGCAGCTCGCGCGGGCCTACGGCGCGATCGCCAACGGCGGGACCCTGTGGGAGCCCCGCATCGGCAAGGCGATCGTCAGCCCGTCCGGTGAGCTGCTGCGCCGGATCCCGAGCAAGAGGGCCGCCCGGGTCGACGTGCCCCAGCGGACCCTGGACTTCATCGACACCGCCCTCCAGGGCGTCGCCAGCCGGGGCACGATGGCGTGGAAGCTCGGTGGCTTCCCCCTCGGCGAGGTCACGATGCGCGCCAAGACCGGATCGGCCGAGGTCTTCGGCAAGCAGTCGACCGGCTGGGTCGCGTCGTACACCAAGGACTACGTGGTGGTGATGATGATCAGTCAGGGCGGCACCGGGTCCGGCAGTGTCGGCGAGGGCGTCCGCAAGATCTACGAGGCCCTCTACGGCATCGACGGCGAGAAGGTCGTGCGCGCGAACGCCGCGATCCCCGGCACCGTCTCGCCCAAGCGGCTGCCGACGTTCGGCGACGACGGCACCATCCTGCCGCCGGCCCTGCGACCCGAGGACGACGAATGACGACGCGCCCCCGCAGCGGCCCGTTCCGGGCGCCGGGGCTCGACTGGCTACTGCTCGGCGCCGTGCTGGCGCTGATCGTGCTCGGCACCCTGCTGGTGTGGTCGGCGACCTCGGCCCGTGACGCGCTCACCGGCGGCGACCCGGCGGCCTACCTCTCCAAGGAGCTCGTCAACGTCGCCATCGGCCTCGTGCTCATGGTGATGGTGATGGCGACCGACCACCGCTGGGTCCGGATCCTGGCCCCGCTGGTCTACCTCGCGTCGGTGGGTGGCCTGGTGTTCGTCCTCGTCGCCGGCACGACGATCAACGGCTCGCGCTCGTGGCTGCAGCTCGGCGGCCTGTCGATCCAGCCTTCGGAGTTCGCCAAGCTGGCCGTGGCCATCGGGATGGCGCTGTTCGTCGCCGAGCGGGCGGAGGGCAAGTGGCGCCGGTCGATCGGCTCGGTCGACGTGATCGGCATGCTGCTGATCGCCGGCGTACCCGCCGTGCTCATCCTCGCCCAGCCCGACCTCGGCACGATGCTCGTGCTCGCCGCCACGGTGTTCGGGGTGCTCGCGATCGCCGGAGCGCCGCGTCGGTGGCTGGGCGGGCTGTTCGTCTCCGGGGTCGCCGCCGCAGCGGTGGCGGTGTCGGTGGGCGTGCTGAAGGACTACCAGGTGGCGCGCTTCATGGCGTTCACCAACCCGGAGCTCGACCCGCGGGGTGCCGGCTACAACGTCGAGCAGGCCCGCATCGCGGTCGGCAACGGCGGCGCCTTCGGTCAGGGCCTCTTCGACGGCTCGCAGACCCAGTCGGGCTTCGTGCCCGAGCAGCACACCGACTTCATCTTCACCGTCGCCGGCGAGGAGCTCGGCCTGCTCGGCGCCGGCCTGGTGATCGTCCTGCTCGGCATCGTGGTGTGGCGTGCACTGGCCATCGCGACCGCCACCGACGACCTCTTCGGCCGGGTCGCCGCCGCCGGCATCGCCTGCTGGTTCGGCTTCCAGGCGTTCCAGAACATCGGCATGTGCCTGGGCATCATGCCGGTCACCGGCGTACCCCTCCCGTTCGTGTCGTACGGCGGCTCCTCGATGTTCGCGGGCATGCTGGCGATCGGGCTGCTGCAGAACATCCACCTGCGCTCGAACGCCGCAGAGCCGACCCGCTTCCTGGCCAGGACCCAGGTGCTGGCAGGTCGCTGACCGTCGACGGCTCAGCGGGCCGGGTGCGCCCCGCCGACCCCGTTGTCGGCCGGGCCGCCGCTGGGCAGGGTGAAGGTGAACGTCGACCCGCCCTCGGCGTTGGTGCGCGCGGCGATGACGCCGCCGTGGCGGGTGACGATGCGCCGGCACAGCGCCAGCCCGAGCCCGGTCCCGGTGACGTCGCCGTTGTGCTTGCCGGCGCGGTGGAACTCCTCGAAGATCCGCTGCTCCTCGCCGGGCGGGATGCCCTGGCCGCGGTCGGTCACGTCGACCCGCACCCAGCCCGCCACGACATCGGGACGGGAGGTGACCTCGACCTGGGCCGGCGCACCCGGGACGGCGTACTTGACGGCGTTGTTGATCAGGTTCGCCAGCACCTGCCGGGTCATCGCGTGGTCGGCCTCCACGACGTGTGGGGCGTCGATCGCGAACTGGGGCTCGGGGTGGTAGCCGCTGCCGACGAAGGCGGAGACGACCTCCAGCACGGTGTCCTGCAGTGGGACGGAGCCCGGCGCGAGCTCGCCGTCACGGCTGACGGCGTAGTCGAGCCAGTCCTGCACCACCTGACGCATCCGGGCCGCGCCGGTGCGGGTGCGCGCGAGCATCCTGAGGGCCTCGTCGGCGTCGCCCTCCTCGAGGGCCTCGCGGGCCAGCTCGAGCCAGCCCTCGAGACCGGTGAGCGGAGCGCGCAGGTCGTGCGCGACGGTGCCCGCGAAGCCGGTGAGCTCGCTGAGGCGCTCCTGCTCTGCGGTCTTGTCGGAGAACAGCACGACCGAGACGTCGCCGTCCGCCGTGTCGACGGCGCGGGCGCTCGCGTTGAGCACCCGGGTGCTCGTCGGCGTGGTGACCACGACGGTCGCCTCACCGGTCTCGTGCCCCGGCGAGCCCGGCACGTCGAGCATGGGCGTGCCGTCGAGCCTGCGCAGGCCGAAGTACTCGCTCCAGTTGGAGAGCCGGCTCTTGGGCACCGGCTTGCCCAGAAGGCCCTTGGCCGCCTTGTTGTACAGGCTGATGCCCCCACGGTCGTTGATGAGCAGCAGGCCGTCGCTCATCGCGTTGAACACGACGTTGAAGAGGTCGGCCTGCTTGGCCAGCGCGTCGCGCTGGGCATCGATCTGTGCCAGCGCGTCGGCGCGGGCCTGGCTGAGCAGCGCCAGGGCCAGCGCCACGAACGTGGAGACGCCGGCCAGCAGGACCACCACGACCTCGGCCGGCAACGGCTCCGTGAAGGTGTTGTCGAAGCGCGGGAGTGAGCCCAGCAGCGCGGCCACCACAGCGATCGCCATCGAGTGCAGGGCGGTGCTCCACGGGGGGAGCGCGAGTCCCACGTAGAGGCCGGGGAGGAGGAGGAGCCACGCGATCGGCCACTGGCTGGCCTCCAGCACCACCCACGCGCAGACGGTCGACAGCCCCACGAAGAACAGGCAGGTGCCGGTGCGCGTCTCGGTCAGCGACCCGCGGGGCGCCTGTGCGACGAGCGTGATGCAGGCGCCGCCGACGAAGACGAACACCACCGTCTGAGCGGTCCAGCGCATCAGCACCGACGTGGTCGCGTCGCCCACCCAGATGTGCGGGAAGGCGCCGATGGGCAGCACGAGGATGGTCGCGACCAGACCGGCGAGGAGCAGCAGCATCAGGTCGCGGATCTCGTACGGGGTCCACTCGCGGTGCCAGGCCTGGACCCGGCTGAGCCTGGTGTCCGGCTCGAGCGCCGGCACGTGCGAGAGACGACCGCGCGCAGCGCGGTACAGCAGGCACACCAGGGTGGCCTGCATGACCACGCCGAGGGCCGAACGCAGCGCGGCCGCGGGGGAGGAGCCGGTGACCAGGTGGCCGAGCACGGCCAGTGCGAGCATCGCGACCCAGGTCAGAGCGAGGCCGCGGTCGACCCGCGGAGCCGCGCCGCGCCACGAGAGGGTGAGCCAGACGAACGCGAACGTCGAGGCCAGCCACAAGATGGGCTGGCCTCCGGTCGTGGCCGCGCCACCCACCACGACGGAGGCGAAGAAGCAGATCGCCAGGGCCCCCCAGGCGCGCAGGAGAGTACGACGCGCACTCGCGTCGTACTCGAACCCCACCGGCCCTGGACCAAGCACGGACAACCTCCCCCCAGGCACCCCCGCGCCTGTTTGTCTCACTGGACCCGCACCCCATGCGTGACCAGATGAACAGCATATTGACGCGATCGCGCGGTTGGGCGGAAGTCCGGAAGCCGCGTACGCTGGACTGATCCACCAAACTCCCAGTGAGGTACGCATGCCCAGCCCCGCCGCCGAGTCGGTCTTCCCGCGCCTCGAGGGTCGCCTGCCCTCGGTGCAGAAGCCCATCCAGTACGTCGGCGGCGAGCTCAACTCCACCGTCAAGGAGTGGGACTGCGCGTCAGCGTCGGCCGAGGGCGGACCGACGGTCCGCTGGGCGCTGATGTACCCCGACGCCTACGAGGTCGGCCTGCCCAACCAAGGCGTGCAGATCCTCTACGAGGTGCTCAACGAGCGTGACTGGATCCTGGCCGAGCGCACCTACTCGGTGTGGCCCGACATGGAGTCGATCATGCGCACCGGCGACAGCCTGGGTGCGATCCCGCAGTTCACCGTCGACGCCCACCGTCCGGTGCGCGCCTTCGACGTGTTCGGGCTGTCCTTCTCGACCGAGCTCGGCTACACCAACATGCTCAACGCCCTCGACCTCGCCGGGATCCCGCTGCACGCGGCCGACCGCGGCGCCGACGACCCGATCGTGCTCGCCGGAGGCCACGCGGCCTTCAACCCGGAGCCGGTCGCCGACTTCCTCGACGCGGCCGTGCTCGGTGACGGCGAGGAGATCGTGCTCGCGATCTCCGAGGTCGTCCGCGAGTGGAAGGCACAGGGCGAGCCCGCCGCGGACATGCCCAGCGGTCGCGACGAGCTGCTGCGCCGGCTGGCGGTCAGCGGCGGCGTCTACGTCCCGAAGTTCTACGACGTCACCTACGCCGACGACGGCACCATTCGCGCCGTCGTGCCCAACCGTCCGGGCATCCCTGCACGGGTGCACAAGCACACGCTGATGGACCTCGACGCGTGGCCCTACCCCGCCAAGCCGCTGGTGCCGCTGGCCGAGACGGTGCACGAGCGCTTCTCCGTCGAGATCTTCCGCGGCTGCACCCGCGGCTGCCGGTTCTGCCAGGCCGGCATGATCACCCGCCCGGTGCGCGAGCGCTCGATCGAGACCATCGGAGCGATGGTCGAGAACGGCATCCGGTCGACCGGCTTCGAGGAGGTCGGCCTGCTGTCGTTGTCGAGCGCCGACCACACCGAGATCGCGGAGGTCGCCAAGGGGCTGGCCGACCGCTACGCCGACTCCAACGTGTCGCTGTCGCTGCCCTCGACCCGGGTCGACGCCTTCAACATCACCTTGGCCAACGAGTTCTCCCGCAACGGCCGCCGGTCCGGCCTGACGTTCGCGCCCGAGGGAGGCAGCGAGCGGATGCGCAAGGTCATCAACAAGATGGTCAGCGAGGAGGACCTCATCCGCACGGTCGCCACGGCGTACTCCCACGGCTGGCGGCAGGTGAAGCTCTACTTCATGTGCGGCCTGCCGACCGAGACCGACGACGACGTGCTGGCCATCGCCGACCTCGCCAAGAAGGTCATCGCCAAGGGCCGCGAGGTCACCGGCCGCAACGACATCCGCTGCACCGTGTCCATCGGCGGGTTCGTGCCCAAGCCGCACACGCCGTTCCAGTGGGCCGCCCAGCTCGACCACGTGACGACCGACGACCGGCTCAAGAAGCTGCGCGACACCGTGCGTGAGGACAAGCGCTACGGCCGCGCCATCGGCTTCCGCTACCACGACGGCAAGCCCGGGATCGTCGAGGGACTGCTCTCTCGCGGCGACCGTCGGGTCGGCGCGATCATCGAGCAGGTGTGGCGCGACGGTGGCCGCTTCGACGGCTGGAGCGAGCACTTCTCCTACGACCGCTGGATGACCAGCGCCGAGAGCGCACTGGCGGGCACCGGTGTCGACCTCGACTGGTACACCACGCGCGAGCGCGGGTACGACGAGGTGTTCCCGTGGGACCACCTCGACTCCGGCCTCGACAAGGACTGGCTCTGGGCCGACTGGGAGGACGCCCTGGACCCCGACTCGGTCGACATCGAGGACTGCCGCTGGACGCCCTGCTACGACTGCGGCGTGTGCCCGGAGATGAACACCGAGATCCAGATCGGGCCCACGGGTCGGCAGCTGCTGCCGCTCGCCGTGGTCTGACGCACGCGACCCGGCCTCAGCCTCGCTGGGGCTTCACTTCGTAGACGTACTCCGTCACACCCGTCCACGTGAAGGTCGACTCCAGCTCCAGGCACGGGAACGTCAGCTCACCGCCGCTGACGACCCTGCCCAGGTCGAGTCGGGGATCCACCTCGCAGGGATCGACACTGACCTGGATGATGTCCGGATTGGGGTTGGTCAGGGTCGGTGCGGCACCGGGCGGGCTGTCGAACGACATCCGGACGTAGCTCGCACCGCGGTTCCAGGACTCCTCCTGGGCAAGGTCGGGGTCGAGGAGCCGCCAGGCGTCCTTGTCGGGCCCGCTGAGCTGGTAGCCCGTGAGAGCAGGGACGCCGTTGGCGATCAGGAGGGCCGAGACGAACGGTGAGTCCGACGCGACCAGGGTCCCGTCGGACCGGGCGTCGGCGGCCAGCCGTTGGGCTGCGGCGGCAGCGTCGCTGTCTCGAAGGTCGCCCAGCCCGAACTGCACGGGGTTGACGGAGTAGCCGGTGGCGGCCAGGGCCAGCGTGATCGCGATCACCGACGGCCAGGAGCGCCACCGGGTGGCCACGAGGACGAGCGCACCGACCACCAGGCTGCACGCCACGACGGTGAGCGCGCCGATCGTCGGCAGCGCCGACTGGAGGTCGCTCACGCCGTACGCCGTCGCGAGGGCGCAGGCCCCCGCCACCGCGAGCGCGCCACGCAGGCCGACGGCCGCGACGCGGGACAGGACGAGGCACAGGAGGAGGCTCGCCGGGTAGCCCACCGTCTGCGCTGCACGAGGCCCGGAGACCAGGTTGAGCAGGGGCAGGCGCTCGCCCAGGCCGCCCCAGTTGACGGTGCACCAGACGAGCCACACGGCGGTCGACACCCCGAGTGCCCAGAGCGCCGCCCGCTGGGCGGAGACGGCGGAGCGCAACCGCGGGACGAGCATGACCGCCCACAGGCCGCAGACCAGGAACGCGGACGAGATCTCGCTCGCGTTCGCGAAGACCGGCGCGTCACCGTCGAGCATGGCCACGAGCCCGGGTGCGCCGAAGAGGTACAACGGCGACATGCTCTGGCCCGTCGAGCGGCGCTGCCCCGGGTAGAGCGTGTTGACGGCTGCCGAGAGGGCGTCGAGGTTCTCCCAGAAGACCAGGCCCAGGAACACGACCCCGGTCGCCGCGCCGACGCCCAACACCACGAGGCCGGGCTTGCGAGGGCGGGACCAGACGAGGTAGGCGCCCGTGGCGGCCACGAGCGGCAGCCCCACGGTGAGCGACCACGGCACGTAGTAGGTCGCGAGCCGGGCAAGGACCATGCCGCCTGCTGCGGCGAGGACGAGGCCGGCCACGAGGTGTCGACCGCTGGCGCCAGGTCGCCATCGGTCCCGTGCGGCGACGAGCAGGAAGGAGCCCAGACAGGCGGACATGAGGATCCGGAGCGGGATGAACGACCACCACAGGCTGGCCGGGGCGAGCACGACCAGCGCGTAGGCGAGCCAGGACAGCGGCCGCGTCGCCCCGAACCGCCTCATCAGCGGCGGCAGGGTCAGCGCGATGACGAGGAAGGGCAAGGCGCGCCAGGCGGCGAACAGCATGGCGTCGGGGAGCCAGGCGCCGAGTCGGAGCAGGGTGGTCTCGAAGAAGAAGATGCTCTCCACCGGCTGCCCCGAGGACACCTGGGAGATGAAGTCGGCCGACTCGGCGAGAGGGGTCTGTGAGGAGTGCCCGAGGGACAGCACACCCAGCTCGTTCGAGGTCTGGGTCAGCCACTCGTCGGACCGGAGGAGACTGGGCGTGCCCCATGTCGTCCCCATCGGGTGCGCGGGATCCTGGCGCATCAGGTGGATGCCCAGGGACGAGGTCGACGCCCCCGTGAGCACCGCCGCCGCATAGCCCAACAGCGGGATCAGGACCTCGAGCCGGTCGGCAACCGAACCACGCAGCCGGCTCCCGACCACGGCGTGGTCATGACTCACAGAGTTACCTCCTGACGGCGACGGACGAGGAAGAACCTATCGGCGGCCACACCGTGGGGGCGCCGGGGGGCCGGGACCGATCCGGCCCGCGCGACGCCGGCCCCGGTGGGTCGCCGACGACCTGCGGCGGCAGCCCCCGCAGGCCGGCAGGGCGGCAGGTTGGCAGGATGGCGGCATGCGGAGTGTCACCCCGGCAGAGCGCCGGGCCAGGCTGGCCCGGCGACATGCCGTCTCGCCCGACCATCGTGCCCCGGACGCGGTCGCCGCCACCCGAGCCATGACGGTGCTGCACGCCACGGAGGCGCACACGGTGCACCTGTCGCTGGCGGCCCGCGTCGACGGGCTGACCACGGCGGACACCGATCGGGCGCTGTACGTCGACCGCTCCCTGGTCAAGCAGCTCGCGATGCGCCGTACGTTGTTCGTCTTCCCGCGCGACCTGCTGCCGGCGACCTGGGGCAGCGCCTCGGCGCGGGTGGCGGAGCTCGAGCGCCGCAGGATCGTGAAGGACGTCGTCGCGACCGGCTGGACGGCCGATCCCCACTCCTGGCTGGAGGAGGCGGAGCGGGCCGTGCTGGCGGTCGTCTCCGAGGCGGACGACGGGGTGGGAGCCACCGAGGTCCGCGCCCTGGTGCCGGCCCTGGCCGGCAAGGTCTCGATCTCGCCCGGCACGAAGTGGGGCGGCGAGGTGCCGATCGCCCCCCGGGTGCTGGGCTGGCTGGGTGCCCGCGCCGAGATCGTGCGCGGGGTCAACAGCGGTCACTGGCGCACCAACCGGCCGCGCTGGGTCACGATGGCCGACTGGCTCGGCGAGCGCCCCGACCCCCTCTCGGAGGACGACGGCTACGCCGAGCTCGTACGCCGCTGGCTCGGCACGTTCGGTCCGGGCACCGAGGCCGACATCGTGTGGTGGCTCGGTGCCACGAAGACAGCCGTGCGCCGTGCGCTGGCCGCCGTGGGCGCCGTCGAGGTGTCGCTCGACGGGGGACAGGTCGGCTGGCTGCTGCCCGACGACCTCGAGCCCGAGCCGGGTGTCGAGCCGTGGGCGGCCCTGCTGCCGGTGCTCGACCCGACCACGATGGGCTGGAAACAGCGCGACTTCTACCTCGACCCCGACCATGCGCCGTACCTCGTCGACACGGCGGGCAACGCCGGCACGACAGCCTGGGTCGACGGCCGGGTCGTCGGCTGCTGGGTGCAGGACGACGACGCAGCGGTGCGCGTCATGCTCCGTGAGGACGTCGGCAGCGAGGCTCTCGCCCGTCTCGAGGTGGAGGCCGAGCGGCTCACCCGCTGGCTCGACGGCCAGCAGATCAGCAGCGTCTACAAGTCGCGGCTGATGAAGGAGCGGCTGCCCTGAGCTCAGTCGGGAGTGGACGCGCAGAACTCGTTGCCGTCGGGGTCCGCCAGCACGCTCCAGCCGATGCCGTCGTCCCCGCGCGGGCGCAGCAGGGTGGCGCCGTGGGCGAGCAACCCCTCGAGGTCGTTGGTCGTGACATCGATGTGGACCCGGTTCTTCACCGACTTGGGCTCGGGCACACCACCGAAGTCCATCGACTCGAACGGCGCCGCCGGGATGTCCTCGACCCAGGAGAACCCGCGTTCGTCGTCGTCGACGACCTGGCCGCCGAGCACCCCTGCCCACCAGACGGCGATGTCGTGGCTGGCCCGTGCAGAGTCGCCGGTGTGCCAGATCAGCTCGTAGAGCCGCCGGGTGACCGGCTCGTCGCGGACGAACACGCAGAACTCCTGACCGTCCGGGTCGTGCAGCACCGTCCACCGGGGGTGCTCGGCGACGACCTCGGCGCCCGCGTCGAGCGCCGTGCGCAACGACTCCGCGTTCACATCGAGGTGGATGCGGTTCTTGGCGGTGACCGGCTCCGGCACGGGGTTGATCCACACCTGCGTGCGGCCGGCCTCGTCGTCGAGGCCCCAGACACCGTTGCGGTGCGCCCACGGCGTCAAGGCGAGCTGGGCGCCCCAGAAGCGGGCGGCAGCCTCGGCGTCCCGGGCGTCGATGCAGAGGTCCTTGTACGTCGCGAGCGGCATGCCGAGCAGCGTGGCACAGCCCGGCCGCGCGGCGCATCCGCGATTCTCCGGTCGTCTCCCGCTGGCCTAGCCTGTGGGCGTGCGTGACCAGCCCGAACAGCAAGCCCCGCCGGTGCAGCGACTCCGGATCAGGTACGCCAAGCGCGGCCGGCTGCGCTTCACCAGCCACCGTGACTTCAGCCGTGCCTTCGAACGCGCCGTCTTCCGGGCCCGGATCCCGATGGCCTACTCGTCGGGCTTCCACCCGCACCCCCGGATCTCGTACGCCGGCGCGGCCCCGACCGGCTCGGCCAGCGAGGCGGAGTACCTCGAGATCGGCCTGTCCGAGGTCGTCGACACCGGCGAGGTGCATGCGCTCCTCGACGAGGCGCTGCCTGCCGGGCTCGACGTCCTCGACGTGGTCGTCTCGCCCGGTGGCTCGCTGGCGGACCGCCTCGAGGCGTCCCGGTGGCTGATCAGCCTGACCGAGGCGCCCGAGGTGGTCGGTGCGGCCGTCGTGTCGTTCCTGGCGGCTGACTCCGTCCTCGTGGAGCGGATGACCAAGAAGGGGCTGCGCGAGTTCGACTGCCGGGCAGCCGTGGTGTCCGCTGCGGTGCTGCCGGGGGAGCCCGGCGGAGCGGTCATCGACGTGGTGCTGCGGCACACCGTCCCGGCGGTCCGGCCGGACGACGTGCTCACCGGTCTGGCGCGACACGCCGGGCTGGTCCCGAGCGAGACGGCGCTGCTGACCCGGGTCGCCCAGGGCCCGCTCGACGAGGAGCGCGGCACCGTCGGCGACCCGCTGACCGTCTCGCCGTAGCGGTGTTCGCCGGCGGGTGTGCGATACTCGCCACGGTCGATCGAGCGGCTTGCCGCACCTTTCGACCCGACGACGTTCTCGCCGTGCGTGGCTTCGATTCCTGTGGCTGCGGGCGGCACGACACACGAAGTCGTCACCAGACCGCGACGCGGCCAGGGTTGAGTCGGTGACAGCGACGAGACCATGTCGGACACGTGAGTGGGTGTCCACACTGAGTCGTCGACCGCGGCAGGTGTGCGACGTCGCCGTGTCGACGCACCCGCGGAGGGTGTCGCCGCCACCCGACCAGGCTTTGCGCCACGGTTCGGGGCCGGTTGATCCGGCTCCAACTCCGCCGGCGTCCTGACTTAACCGGTGCTCGGCGCCGGACGAGGAGAGCTCCATGCTCGACGAACGCGACGAATCGGCCACGACCGAGACCGCCCCCCAGAACAGCCCGGACGACGGCACGGCCGCCGGAGCGCCGGCGAAGAAGGCAACCAAGCGCGCGCCGGCCAAGCGGACGGCCGCCAAGCGGACCAGCAAGAAGGCCGCCGAGGCCCCGGTCCCGGACCCGGCCGCACCCGAGCTCCCGCTCGACCCGGAGGCGGACTCGCCCGCCGCCAAGAAGACCACCAGGCGCGCGCCGGCCAAGAAGTCTGCCGCCAAGCGAACGACGAAGAAGGTCGCCGCCGAGGCCCCGGTCATCGACCCCGTGGCGCCCGAGACGCCTGAGACTCCCGCCGAGGCTCCCGCAGACGAGGTCGCCTCCGCCCCGACGGCGGCGGTGCTGTTCCAGGCGCCCGAGCCCACCAAGCCGGCCCGGCGCACCCGGGCGAGGGCGGCCGCGGCCCCGGTCGAGCCGGCCGAGGACGCTGCTGAGCCTGCGGACCAGGCCCCCGAGGCGGGCGATGAGACCCCCGCACCGGCGAAGCGGACCACGCGCACCCGCAGGTCGACGAAGAAGGCCGCCGCCCCGGCGGCCGAGGAGAGCGACGAGACCGAGGACGCTACCGACGAGGCTGGCGACGAGACTGGCGACGAGACTGGCGACAAGGCTGGCGACGAGGCTGGCGACGACGCTGACGAGGCTGCCGTCGAGGAGTCGCAGGACGACGACGAGGCGCGCGACGACCGGCAGGACGACGGCGACGGGACCCCCGCCCGCCGTCGCCGCCGCCGCGGCGGCCGCCGTCGCCGCAAGTCGGGCGAGGGTGGCGACACCGACGAGTCCGATGCAGGTGAGGACGACTCCGACGAGTCCGGCGACGACGACTCCGGCAGCGCAGACTCCGGTGAGGGCTCGACCAGCTCGCGCCGCCGCCGCCGGCGCCGCCGCGCCGGTGACGACAACGGGGACGGCACCGCCGACGAC
Organism: uncultured Actinomycetota bacterium; assembly: GCA_963781515.1. Classification (GTDB taxonomy): domain Bacteria; phylum Actinomycetota; class Actinomycetes; order Propionibacteriales; family Nocardioidaceae; genus Nocardioides. The sequence goes on along the minus strand of CAWAGL010000008.1, from coordinate 557,275 downwards.
CCGGAGAACACCGTCACCCGCGTCCGCAGCCGCAAGGCCGCCGAGGACCAGATCACCGCGCTCGCCGGCTCGACCCGGCTCGAGGCCAAGAAGCAGCGCCGGCGCGAGGGGCGCGAGGCCGGCCGCCGCCGGGCGCCGATCGTCAGCGAGGCGGAGTTCCTGGCGCGACGCGAGTCCGTCGACCGGACGATGGTCATCCGCCAGCGCGAGGACCTCACCCAGATCGCCGTGCTCGAGGACAAGGTGCTCGTCGAGCACTACGTCGCCCGCGAGTCGCAGACCTCGCTGATCGGCAACGTCTACCTCGGCCGCGTGCAGAACGTGCTGCCGTCGATGGAGGCTGCCTTCATCGACATCGGCAAGGGCCGCAACGCCGTGCTGTACGCCGGAGAGGTCAACTGGTCGGCGCTCGGCCACAAGGAGGGGCAGCCGCGCAAGATCGAGTCGGTGCTCTCGTCGGGCCAGAGCGTCCTGGTGCAGGTCACCAAGGACCCCGTCGGCCACAAGGGCGCCCGCCTGACGAGCCAGGTCAGCCTGGCCGGCCGGTTCCTCGTCTACGTGCCCGACGGCACGACCAGTGGCATCTCGCGCAAGCTCCCCGACAACGAGCGCAACCGGCTCAAGACGCTCCTCAAGGAGATCGTGCCCGGCGAGGCGGGCGTCATCGTCCGCACCGCAGCCGAGGGTGCCTCCGAGGAGGAGCTGACCCACGACGTCGAGCGACTCAAGGGCCGCTGGGAGGACATCGAGGCCAAGGCCAAGGGCAAGTCGCCGCAGCTGCTGTACGGCGAGCCCGACCTCACCCTCAAGGTCGTCCGCGACCTGTTCACCGAGGACTTCGCCCGCCTGGTCATCCAGGGCGACGAGGCGTGGGACACCGTCCAGGACTACGTCGTCCAGGTCGCCCCCGACCTGCAGGAGCGCCTCGAGCGCTTCGAGCCCGGCGACGGACCCCAGGACATCTTCGCGTCGTACCGCATCGAGGAGCAGATCAACAAGGGCCTCGACCGCAAGGTGTGGCTGCCCTCGGGCGGCTCGCTGATCATCGACCGCACCGAGGCCATGACGGTCGTCGACGTCAACACCGGCAAGTTCACCGGCTCCGGCGGCAACCTCGAGGAGACCGTCACCAAGAACAACCTCGAGGCGGCCGAGGAGATCGTGCGCCAGCTCCGGCTGCGCGACATCGGCGGCATCATCGTCGTCGACTTCATCGACATGGTGCTCGAGTCCAACCGCGACCTGGTCGTGCGCCGCCTCGTCGAGTGCCTCGGCCGCGACCGGACCCGGCACCAGGTCGCCGAGGTCACCTCCCTCGGCCTGGTGCAGATGACCCGCAAGCGGATCGGCACCGGCCTCCTGGAGGCCTTCGCCACCGACTGCGAGCAGTGCCACGGCCGCGGCGTGGTCGTCCATGCCGAGCCTGTCGAGCCCAAGGGCGGCGACGACGATGATCGCCGTCGCGGTGGCGGCGGCAGTGGCAGTGGCGGTGGCGGTGGCGGTGGCCGTGGGGAGAGCGCCGGCGGTGGTCGTCGCAGCCGCGGCGGTCGCGGTCGCGGTGAGGGCTCGAACGGGTCCGAGGAGCAGAAGCCGCCCTCTCCCAGGGACGTCGCAGCCATGGCCCGGGCCGACAAGCCGGTCCCGGTCGAGGAGGAGCCGCAGGACGCCGCCGGCTCGTTTCGAGACGCCCAGCCCGAGTCCCAGCCCGAGCCCGAGTCCCAGCCCGAGCCCGAGGCCCAGCAGGAGTCCCAGCCTGAGGTCCAGCCCGAGGCACAGTCCGGAGCCGAGCGCGAGCCCCAGGGCCGTGCCCGGCGTGAGCCCCGGCAGCGACGACGCGACAGCCGGCCGGAAGCCGAGGCGGTGGCCCCGCTGGTCGAGCCTGAGCCTGTCGAGGCTCCGGCCGAGCCGGCGCCGCCCAAGGTCGTGACCCGGACGCGCAGGCGCAGTGCCAGCCGCCCGGCCGGTCCGGGCACGTCGACGGAGGCAGCCGTCATGCCGGCCGTCGTACCCGCCATGGAGCCCGCGGGGGAGGCCCCGGCAGCGCCGCCGGCCGCCTCGGAGGACGAGCCCCGGACCACCCCGCCTGCTCCGCCGAAGGTGGTGACCCGGACCCTGCGCGGTCGGGCCCGCCGCTCGGCGAGCTCGGCCAACTCCTCGGACTCGACGGGCACCGTGCCGTCGGCCGCCGACGTGGAGCCCCGGGCGGGCATCGGTCAGCCGGCCGAGAGCGGCCTGGTCGAGCCCGGCACGTCGCACCTCGAGTCCGGTGACGACTCGCACGTCGAGCACGTGCCGGTCAAGAAGAAGGGCTCGCGCAAGCGCTGAACCCCGGTGGGCGCACCGCGAATTGCTGTGTGTCCACCGGATCCGTACTATTGGGCCTCGGTGCGCTCGTGCGTGCCGTTCCTGCGAGGACACCACCCCCACATCTTTCCGGCGCACCGTCGCGGGTCGGATCGGGGCCGTCCCCAGGCCGATGAATGTTCTGGCAATGGTTGATGGGACTTCCCGAGTCCGACGAGGAGAGTGAGTCGCGGTGTACGCGATCGTGCGCAGTGGCAGCAAGCAGCAGAAGGTTGCTGTGGGCGACGTCATCGAGATCGACAAGGTCGAGACCGCCGCTGGCGAGTCCGTGAGCCTGCCCGTGGTCATGGTCGTCGACGGTGAGAACGTCACCGTCACCGGCCTCGACAAGGCAGCTGTGACCGTCGAGGTTCTCGGTCGGACCAAGGGTCCGAAGATCGTCATCCAGAAGTACAAGAACAAGACCGGCTACAAGAAGCGCCAGGGTCACCGTCAGAAGTACACCCAGGTCAAGGTCACCGACATCTCCGTGTGAGCCGCTGGGCTCTCGGCTACTGACTCCAGAGAAGGACTGAACTCATGGCACACAAGAAGGGTGCGGCGTCCACCAAGAACGGCCGCGACTCAAACTCCCAGCGTCTCGGCGTCAAGCGCTTCGGCGGCCAGGTCGTCAGCGCCGGCGAGATCATCGTCCGCCAGCGCGGCACCCACTTCCACCCGGGCTCGGGTGTGGGCCGTGGCGGCGACGACACGCTCTTCGCGCTCACCGGCGGTGCCGTGGAGTTCGGCGTTCGGCGTGGTCGCAAGGTCGTCAACATCGTTCCTGGCGAGTGACCTAGACGCTCGTCGACTTGAGCTTCACGCGCTGGGCGTCCCGTCTCGGGGCGCCCTTTGCGATTTCGAGACGGTTGCCCCGCAACCATCTCCACCACCGAGAGTAGGCACCATGGCAGTCCCGACGTTCGTCGACGAGGTACGCCTGCACATCGCAGCCGGCCGGGGTGGCAACGGCGTCGCGTCGGTGCACCGCGAGAAGTTCAAGCCCCTCGGTGGGCCCGACGGCGGCAACGGCGGCCCGGGCGGCTCGGTGATCCTCCGCGTCGACACCGACGTCACGACCCTGATCGACTACCACCACAGCCCCGTCCGGCGCGGTGAGCACGGAGGCCACGGAGCGGGCGACCACCGCAACGGCGGCCACGGGTCGGACCTGGTGCTCCCCGTGCCCGACGGCACCGTCGTGAGCGACGCCGAGGGCCACGTGCTGGGCGACCTGGTCGGCCCCGGCACCGAGATGATCATCGCCACCGGCGGCCGTGGCGGTCTCGGCAACGCCGCGCTGGCGTCGTCCAAGCGCAAGGCACCCGGCTTCGCCCTGCTCGGGGAGCCCGGCGACGAGATCGACATCGTGCTCGAGCTCAAGGTCGTCGCCGACATCGGCCTGGTCGGCTTCCCGAGCGCCGGCAAGTCGTCGCTCATCGCCGCGATCTCGCGGGCGCGACCCAAGATCGCCGACTACCCGTTCACGACGCTGGTCCCGAACCTCGGTGTCGTCCGCGCCGGTGACACCACGTTCACCGTCGCCGACGTACCCGGCCTGATCGAGGGCGCCGCCGACGGTCGCGGCCTGGGCCACGACTTCCTACGTCACATCGAGCGCTGCGCGGCGCTGGTGCACGTGATCGACACCGCCTCGATCGAGCCGGGACGCAACCCCCTCGACGACCTCGACGTGATCGAGCACGAGCTGGCACAGTACGGCGGGCTCGAGGACCGGCCCCGGCTGATCGCGCTCAACAAGATCGACGTCCCCGACGGCAGTGACATCTCCGACATGGTCGTCGACGACCTGCGTGAGCGTGGCCTGGCCGTCTTCCCGGTCTCGGCGGCCTCCGGCGCCGGCCTGCGCGAGCTGACCTTCGCGATGGCCGAGATCGTCCAGCGGGCCAGGACGGCCAAGCCCACCGCGGAGACGACCCGCATCGTGATCCGACCGCCGTCGGCCGACGGCGGCGGCGACTTCGTCATCACCAAGGACGCCGAGGGTTGGCGGGTGCGCGGCCACAAGCCCGAGCGCTGGGTCCGGCAGACCGACTTCAGCAACGACGAGGCCGTCGGCTTCCTCGCCGACCGGCTCAACCGGCTCGGGGTCGAGGCGCAGCTGGTCAAGCAGGGCGCGGTCGAGGGCGACACCGTGCTGATCGGTCACCCCGACAACTCGGTCGTCTTCGACTTCAAGCCCGCCATGGAGGCCGGCGCCGAGATGCTCGGCCGCCGCGGCGAGGACCACCGGTTCGAGGAGAAGCGTCCGGCGCAGCGACGCCGGCGCGAGATCGACGCCGCGATGGACGACCGGTCCGAGACCGAGACCCGCGCCGACGTGGCGCGACGGCTCGACCACGCGGAGCCGATCGGCCCGACGTCGTACGAGATCGGTTCCGACGCCGACCCCGACCGGGTCGTCGACGACTCCGGGTCATGATCTCGCGCGAGGTGGTGACCGCGGCGCGCCGCGTCGTGGTCAAGGTCGGCTCCTCCTCACTCACCTCCGGCACGGGCGGGCTCGACCCGGCCCGGATGCGACGGCTCGTCGACGTGCTCGCCACGGCTCGCGCGGCCGGCGTCGAGGTGGTGCTGGTGTCGTCGGGAGCCATCGCGGCCGGCCTGGCGCCCCTGGGGCTGGCCCGGCGGCCGCGCGCGCTCGACGCGCAGCAGGCGGCGGCGTCGGTGGGTCAGGGGCTGCTGGCGCACCGCTACCAGGAGGAGTTCGCGCGGCACGAGCTGGTCACCGGTCAGGTCCTGCTCACCGTCGACGACGTGACGCGGCGCGCGCACTACCGCAACGCCTACCGCACCTTCGCCAAGCTGCTGGAGCTCGGCGCCCTGCCGATCGTGAACGAGAACGACACGGTCGCGACCACCGAGATCCGCTTCGGCGACAACGACCGGCTCGCGGCGCTCGTGGCGCACCTCGTGCATGCCGACCTCCTGGTGCTGCTCTCCGACGTCGACGGCCTGTACGACGGCCCGCCGACGCGTCCCGCCAGCCGGCTCGTCGCCGAGGTGCGCTCCGAGGCCGACCTTGCCCACATCGACACGGGATCGGCCGGTGGCTCGGGGGTGGGCACCGGTGGCATGGTCACCAAGCTGGCGTCGGCCCGGATCGCGACCGGTGCCGGCATCCCGGTCGTGCTGGCCGCGGCCGACCAGGCCGGTGCGGCGCTCGCGGGGGAGCCGGTGGGCACGCTGTTCCACGCCACCGGCAGGAAGCGTCCGACCCGGCTGCTCTGGCTGGCGCACGCCACCGAGCCCCGGGGCCGGCTCGTGCTCGACGCCGGGGCGGTGACGGCGCTGACCGCTCGACGGGCCTCGCTGCTGGCGGCCGGGGTGACCGGGGTCGAGGGCAGCTTCGACGCCGGCGACCCGGTCGACCTGGTCGGTCCGGACGGTCTTCCGGTGGCCCGTGGTCTAGTCAACTTCGACGCCGCGGAGATCCCCCAGCTGCTGGGAAAGAGCACGTCAGAGCTCACTCGCACGCTTGGCGCGGCCTATGAGCGGGAGGTCGTGCACCGCGACGACCTGGTAATTCTCTGAAAAGCCTCATGGCCCCGAAACTCGTACCCTAAATTTGGTACGGAAACCGGGAGAGCCCACGGACGGGCGCTCCTCTCGGTGAAACGGGAGACATCGTCATGGATGACATCAGCTCGAAGAAGCCGCGGCAGATCCGCCGGTGGCTCGACCCTGTCCTGGTCCTTCTCGTGATGTGGCCGGTCGTGCAGCTCATGGGTGCGGTCGCCCAGTCGCCCACCCCGGAGCTCGACGCCTGCCGTTGGCAGGGCGACATCCCCATCGAGGTGCTGCAGGCCACCACCGACCCGTCCTGCTCGCTCGTGGGCCGCGTGGTCTACTCCGGCAACGCGGCCGTGACGATCCCGCCCGCCGGCATGGGCGTCGGTGCCGCCGCCGCCCGCGACGAGACCGGTGGCGACGCCCTCGACCTCACCGTCAGCACCTCCCTCTCCGGTGTCGTCACCGCCGAGGTCGAGCAGCTCGAGCCCGTCGTCGCGGCCCGCCAGCAGCGCAACATCGACGCCTGCAAGGACGCCCAGTTCAACTCCGGCGGCCACGCCTGGAAGTCCCCGCTCAGGTGGACCTTCAACGCCGCGTCGACACCGCGCCACCTCAACAAGGCGCGCGCCCTGCGCAACCTCAAGGCCGGTGCCAAGAACATCGCCGGTGGGCGGAACGACTGCGGGCTGGCGCGGGTCGCCACGGTCGGGTCGTCGTACGCCGGAGCCTCGCGCACCCGTCCCGACATCAGCGTGGTCGGCAACAACATCGCCTGCGGTGGCTACAACACCAACAACGCGGTCGACTTCGGTGCCCTGCCGCGCGGCATCTACGGCTGGACCTGCTTCTGGTGGGACAGCACCGGCCGGATGGTCGCCGCCGACATGCGCATCTCGAACTCCCCGGCCGTGGTCACCAAGGTGCCCCGGCGCTGCAGCAGCCGCTTCGACCTGCAGGCCATCGCCACCCACGAGTGGGGACACGCGTACGGCCTCGGCCACGTCAGCGCCGCGAACCGCAACCTGACGATGCCGCCGATACTCCTCTCCTGCTCCGGGGACCAGCGCACACTGGGCCTGGGCGACTACAAGGGCATCGAGGCGCTGTACGCACGGAAGTGACGTAGGTTGCCCGGCATGCGCGCGCGCTCGATCCTCTTCTGGCTGGCCGTCGCCGCCTTCCTCGTCCCGGCCGGGCTGCTCACCGTGCTGCGGGTGGTGCAGGCCGAGGGGGGATGGTGGATCCGCGGGGTCGCGTTCACCCCCTTGGCCGTCCCGCTGTACGCCGTCGCCGTGGCGCTGATCCTCGCGCGGCGCGTCCTCGGCGGCCGGCGCGGCACGCTCCTGGTGCTGCTGCCGATCGCGGGCCTCGTCCTGCACACGATCTGGCTGGCGCCGCTGTTCACCGGGGCCAACCCGACACCGGCGGCCGGTGCCGAGCCGGTCACCGTGATGACGGCCAACCTGTCCGAGGGCCGGGGCGACGGTCCGCGGGTGCTGCGTGAGGCATCGCGCCGAGGCGCCGACCTGCTGGCGGTGGAGGAGATCACTCCCGACGCGCTGGCCCTGATGGACGAGTCGGGACTGGCCGAGCTGTTCCCCTACCGGGTGGGCGAGCCGCGCACCGGTGTCAAGGGCACGATGCTGTTCTCCCGCACGGCCATCGACGACGTCGTACCCATAGCGACGGCCTTCGGTGCCTTCACCGCCACCGTCGTCGTCGGGGCGGAGCCGCTGCGCGTGGTGGTGGCGCATCCGCACCCGCCGATCGGGTCGGCCGTCCTGTGGCGCGACGACCACCGGACCGTGCTGGAGGCGGCGCGCGGGGTCGGGGCCGACCTGGTGGTCGGCGACCTCAACGCCACGCCCGACCACCAGGTGATGATGGCGTGGGCCGACGCAGGCTGGCGCGACTCGGTCGAGCTCGCCAACGACGGCTGGCTGCCCACCTGGCCGGCCGACGGCGTGGAGCCGGTCTCCGACCTCCCGTCTCCGCGTCTGGTGCAGATCGACCACGTCCTGCTGGCCGACCGTTGGGCCGCCCTGGACAACCACGTCGTCGACCTCGGTGGCAGTGACCACGCCGGGCTGGTGGCCGTGGTGGCCGCACGGTGACCCCCCGTCGAGTCGCGCCTCCCGCACCGTTGAGTCGCGCCTGTGTCGCCCTTGAGTTGCGCCTCACGCCCGCCCGGTCGGTACCGGGGCGCAACTCGACGGTGACGCGGGCGCAACTCGACGAAGGGGTGGGGCGGGGTACGTCGTAGGCTGGTGGGTGCGATGAACCAGCCCACCGTCTACCTCGACCACGCCGCCACCACGCCCATGCTGCCGGTGGCCATCGAGGTGATGACGGCCCACCTGAGCGGGGTCGGCAACCCGAGCTCGCTGCACGCGTCCGGCCGCGCCGCGCGGCGGGTCGTGGAGGAGTCGCGCGAGACCGTCGCGCGTGCCATCGGCTGCCGTCCCGGCGAGGTCGTGTTCACCTCCGGGGGCACCGAGGCCGACAACCTCGCACTGAAGGGCATCTACTGGGCCCGCCAGGCCGACCGGCCGCGACCCCGCATCCTGTCGACGGCGATCGAGCACCACGCCGTGCTCGATCCGCTGCACTGGCTGGCCGAGCACGAAGGCGCCGACGTCGAGCTGCTGCCGGTCTGCCAGCGGGCCTGCCTCGACCCGGCCGCCCTGCGCGCCGCCGTCGAGCGCGGCCCCGACGACGTCGCCCTCATCTCGGTGATGTGGGCCAACAACGAGGTCGGCACCCTCCAGCCGATCGACGAGGTCGTCGCCCTGGCCGCCGAGCACGGCATCCCCGTGCACACCGACGCCGTCCAGGCGGTCGGTGCGGTGCCGGTCGACTTCGCCGCCTCCGGCGTCGACGCGCTGACGCTGACCGGTCACAAGCTCGGCGGGCCGTACGGCGTCGGCGCGCTGATCGTGCGCCGCGAGGTCGTGGTCACCCCGCTGGCCCACGGAGGCGGCCAGGAGCGCGACATCCGCAGCGGCACTCTGGACGTCCCGGCCATCGCGGCGTTCGCCGCCGCGATCGAGACGGCCGTCAAGGAGCAGAGCGCCTACGAGGCCCGCGTCTCCGCCCTGCGCGACGACCTGCTGGCGCGGGTCCTCCACGAGGTGCCGGAGGCCCACCTGCACGGCGACCCCGTCGACCGGCTGCCCGGGAACGCCCACATCGGCTTCCCCGGCTGCGAGGGCGACTCGCTGCTGATGCTGCTCGACGCCCGAGGCATCGAGTGCTCCACGGGGTCGGCGTGCTCGGCGGGCGTGCCGCAGGCCTCCCACGTCCTGCTGGCCATGGGCTGCAGTGACCAGCAGGCAAGGCACTCGCTGCGCTTCTCGCTCGGCCACACCTCCACGCAGTCCGACGTCGACGCGCTCGTGGCCGCCATCGGCCCGGTCGTCGAGCGGGCCCGACAGCCGCGCCGGCCATGAAGGTCCTGGCCGCGATGTCCGGCGGCGTCGACTCCGCAGTCGCTGCCGCGCGCGCCCACGAGGCCGGGCACGACGTCACCGGCATCCACCTGGCCCTCTCGCGCAACCCCGCGTCGTACCGCTCGGGAGCGCGCGGCTGCTGCACCATCGAGGACAGCAACGACGCCCGGCGCGCGGCCGACATCATCGGCATCCCGTTCTACGTCTGGGACCTCAGCGAGCGCTTCCACGAGGACGTCGTCGAGGACTTCATGGACGAGTACGCCGCGGGCCGCACGCCCAACCCGTGCCTGCGGTGCAACGAGAAGATCAAGTTCGCCGCGGTCCTCGACCGGGCCGTGGGGCTGGGCTTCGAGTCGGTGGCCACCGGTCACTACGCGCAGCTGCGCACCGGCGACGACGGGCTGATCGAGATGCACCGTGCCGAGGACCATGCCAAGGACCAGTCCTACGTCCTGGGCGTGCTGACCCAGGACCAGCTCGCGCACGCGATGTTCCCGCTGGGCGACACCGCGAAGCCCGACGTACGCCGCGAGGCCGCCGCCCGGGGCCTGCTGGTGGCCGACAAGCCCGACAGCCACGACATCTGCTTCGTCGCCGACGGCGACAATGCCGGGTGGTTGAGGGAGAAGCTCGGTGACCGGGCTCCCAACCACGGCGGTGACATCGTCGACGACGAGTCGGGCGAGGTGGTCGGCAGCCACGAGGGCAGCTACGCCTTCACCATCGGCCAGCGCCGCGGCCTGCGCCTCGGCATCCCCGCCGCGGACGGCAAGCCGCGGTTCGTGCTCGACATCGAGCCGGTGTCCGGCACCGTCCGGGTCGGTCCTCGCGACCGGCTGGCCATCGACACGATCACCGGCATCAAGCCGCGCTGGTGCGGCACCGTCCCGCGCGAGCTCGACGCCACCGTGCAGCTGCGCGCCCACGGTGGCGAGCATCGTGCGCGCGTGCGGGTCGCCGACGACCTGGTGCACATCGCGCTGCTCGACCCCGCCGAGGGCATCGCGCCCGGACAGGCCGCCGTGATCTACGACGGCAGCAGGGTGGTCGGGTCCGCGACGATCAGCGCGACGGCGCGCGCCGGGGTGACGGCGTGACGCTTGCCACCGGCATCGGCTCGATGCCCGGAGATGACGCACGCGCCTTCGACGAGGCGGTCCGGGTGGTGCTCGGTGAGGTGCCCGGCCTGCCGCACCTGCCCGAGCTGCCGGGGCGTGGGGCCGGCGGTCACATGACCGGTCGGGGCCTCGCGATCGCGGAGGGGCTGGGCGCCGACGTGCAGCCCGCAGGCTGGCGGCTCACCGACGCCGCGGGAGCCGACCTGCGCCGTGCCCGGTCGCTGCTCGCCCAGGACCTCGACGTCTTCGAGGAGCAGACCCAGGACTACGCGGGGCCGCTCAAGATCCAGGTCGTGGGGCCGTGGACGCTCGCCGCCACGGTCGAGAAGCCGCGCGGCGACAAGGTGCTCTCCGACCACGGCGCGCGGCGCGACCTGGCCCAGTCGTTGGCCGAGGGCGTCCGCTCCCACGTCGCCGACGTACGACGCCGCGTCGGGGGTGCCGACCGCCTCATCGTGCAGGTCGACGAGCCCGCGCTGGCCGCCGTGCTCACCGGAGGCGTGCCGACCGCCAGTGGCTTCGGCCGGCACCGCTCGGTGCACCCGCCCGAGGCGTCGGCCGCGCTCGAGTGGTTGCTCGGGGCGATCGTCGACAGCGGGGGAGAGCCCTGGGTGCACGCGTGTGCTCGCGACACGCCGCTCGACCTGCTGCGCGGTGCCGGTGCCCGGGGCCTCGCTGTCGACCTCGACGTCATCACCGCCGCCGGCCACGACCAGCTCGGCGAGGCGATCGAGGCCGGCGAGATGGTCGCGCTCGGCGTCGTGCCCACCACCGAGCCGGGCCAGGCACCGACCGACGCGGCGGTCGTCGACCGGGTGCTGCGCTGGCTGGACATGCTCGGCATCGACCCGGCCGGCGTCGGCGACCAGCTCGTGATCACCCCGGCCTGTGGCCTCGCGGGGGCCACCCCGGACTGGGCGCGCCGGGCGCTCCACACCTGCCGGCTCTCGGCGACCCACCTGTCCTGACGACCTCGCCGCGGTCGCCTAGGGAGCCGGGATCGCGCGGACGCTGTTGTTGCGGGCGTCGTGCGTCAGCTCGACCAGCCCGAGCGCCTCGAGCAGCGGCGGGAGGTACATGCCGAAGCGGCCCCGGTAGCCCTTGCGCAGGCCGTACCAGCCGCCGAGCGGGTTGTCGGCTGAGCGACCGAACCCCTCGACGGTGCCGTCGACCGCAGGCTTCTTCTCGTCGGAGGCACCGAGCGGCACCCAGTCACCCCGCTCGACCAGCCAGCGGTGCAGGTCGTCGATCGCCCTGAGGTCGTACCTCAACGTGGTCGACCCCACCTGGCACACGAGCACCGGTGGGTCGGCCGACTCGTCCTTGAACATCGTGTACTCGGAGCTGCCGGGGGCGGTCGTCAACAACCACGGCTCTGCCTCGGTGCCCTTGCCGACGGTCATGGATCCTCCTGGGTGCGTGCAGCTACGGGTCGGGCGGATCAGATGACCCTACGACCACGTCCCCCGGTGCTCACTGGAGACGGATCTCGGTGGCTCGCGCCCCGGTGGGTCGCTGGGTCGGCCGGGTGGTGTCGGTCCACGGCTGCGGCGTACGCACGTAGGGCTGTGGGGCGAGGGTCACCATCGCCGTCGAGGGCGCCAGTGCGTGGCCGTCGGTCTGGTCGAAGGCCCACGCGCTCACGCAGTAGGTGCCGGGGACGGTCGGCTCCATGATGGCGAACGTCTCGATGCCGCCGACCGGGACGTTCCACCGGCCGGCGTACACCTGGGTCGACTCGTCACCGGGTACGGCGGTGCACGCGGCGGGGGTCAGGTGCACCTCGACGCCGGGTCCACCCCAGCCCCAGGTGCCCACCCACGCCGGTAGGGCCGGCTCGGCAAGGTGGACGACGGAGATGTCGAGGTCGCCCCACTCGTCGACGGTGGTCGTGACCGGTCCGGTCGCCGGGATGCGGGGCACGGCGTCGCACCACGGGTCGGCGCGCACGGCCTTGGCCTTGCCGCCGTAGATCTTCCGAACCACCGCGAGGTCCTTCTGCTCGGGGCCGCGGCACCACCAACGGCCGGGGCGGGCGTCGTCCGGGTCGCGGCCCAGGCAACGCGTGGGAGCCACGCCGTTGGTGTGCGACGAGTTCATGATGGAGCAGCGGGAGTCGATGTGACCCAGGCCCAGGACGTGCCCGAGCTCGTGGACCAACACGATGGTCTGACCCGGCCAGGCGCACGTCTGACCGTCCTTCGCCGAGCCGTGCAGGATGTTGACGTAGCCCTGCCGGCCGCCGAGGTAGCCCAGCGTGCCGTAGCCGGAGCCGCAGCCCATGGGCACGTTGTGGGTGTTCCTGATGAGGACGTCGGCCCGCTTGCGGTTGCGGATCTTGCGGAAGTGGACGTTGACGCCGGAGCGGTTCCAGAGCCCGACGGCCGCGGCCACGGCGTCCTTGTCCTTGGTCGCGTCGAAGTAGGTGATCCTGCCGCCCGGCCACTTGCGACCGCCGGCATGGGCCGGCGAGGAGACGGCGACCGTGGTGAGCGCGAGAACGGCGGCGCCGAGGAGGGCGACGATCCTGTGCAGCCTGGTCATGCCAACTCCTCCGCACCCGACGACTGCCGTCCTTCGGCCCGGCCAACCTATGGCCGGTGACGGGCGTCGGCATCACCGATGTCGGGCAGGTCTGAGCGCCGGTGGTGGTCGTCGTGGAGGCCCGACCGACAGAGAAGCACCCGATCCGGAGCGGATCGGGTGCTTCTCGGTGCTCAGGTGGCGATCAGCCGACGTGCACGCCCTCCGGACCGTCGGTGGCGAGCTCCTCGTGCTTGACGTTGAGGAACAGCCACACGACGGCCGACCCGGCGAGCATCATGAACGTGCCGACGAAGAACGCGCTGGTGGCGCCTTCGGGGAACGCGCCGAGGAAGGTCAGCTGGGAGACGACCTGGTCGACCGAGTCGACGCCGAACACGCCCATCAGCCGGTCGAGCAGACCCGGGTCCTGACGGGAGGCCTCCTCGAGGCCGCGTCCGATCGCGGGCGCGATGTCCTGCGACCGGCCGGTCATGGTGCTGGTCGCGACGGTGCTGAGCGTCGCCAGCCCGAGGGCGCCACCGACCTGCTGCATGGTGTTGAGCACACCCGAGCCGATCCCGGAGTCCTCGGCCCGCAGGTGGTGCACGGCGCTGAGGGTCAGCGGCACGAACACCGCACCCATGCCCAGCGCCATCAGGAACACGAAGGGCAGGATCTGGGTCCAGTAGTTCACATCCGCACCGAGCGCCTGGCCGGAGCTCAGACTGCCCAGCACGTCGGAGGCGCCGTCGGGCACCGAGAGGCGCGAGAACCCGAACAGTGCCGCCGAGGCCATCAGCGTCCCGGTGCCGGCGATGAAGCGCGGGTCGATGCGGTTGACCAGGTTGGACACGACCGTCGCGCTCAGCACGATGCCGACCGAGAACGGCAGGAACGAGAAGCCGGTCTTCAGCGGGCTGTAGCCCATGACGTTCTGCACGAACAGGCTCAGGAAGAAGAACATCGCGAACATGGCGGCCGGCATGAGCGCCATGGCCACGAAGCTCGCGGCCCGGGTCTGGTTGGCGAAGATGCGGAACGGCAGCAGGGGGTGCTCGACGCGAGACTCGATGAGGGCGAACACGACGAGGAGAGTGGCGCCGACCACGAGGCTCGCGATGGTCCAGCTGTCGCCCCAGCCGTACTGGCTGTCACCGGCGCGCGAGAGGCCGTAGACGATGCCGAGCAGGCCGAGGGTGCCGGTGATGGCGCCGGGGACGTCGAGCTCGCCCGGGTGCCGCTCGGACTCGGCGAAGAAGCGCGGGGCGAAGAACGCCGCGATCAGGCCGATGGGTACGACGATCAAGAAGGTCAGCCGCCACCCGCTCATGCCGAGGGGCTGGTCGAGACCGGTGAGCCAGCCACCGAGGATCAGGCCGACGGCCGCGCCCGCGCCCGACATCGCGGCGTACACGGCGAAGGCGCGGTTGCGCGCCGGCCCGGCCGGGAAGGTCGTGGTGATCAGCGCCAGGGCGGCGGGGGAGGCGAGGGCGGCACCGAGGCCCTGGAGGCCTCGGGCACCGAGCAGCATGAACTCGGACTGCGAGACGCCCCCGAGGAACGACGCACTGACGAAGATCACGATGCCGACGGTGAAGATCAGCCGGCGGCCGTAGAGGTCGCCCAGGCGGCCACCCAGGAGCAGCAGGCCACCGAACGCGAGCGCGTAGCCGGTGACGATCCACTGCAGGTTGGCGGCGCTGAAGTCGAGGTCGCGGCCGATGAACGGCAACGCGATGTTGGCGATGGTGCTGTCGAGCACCACCATCAGCTGGACGATCGAGATGATCACGAGTGCCCAGCGCAGGCGTCGGCGCTCGGTCGCGTCGACCTCGGCCGGCGACGCGGTGATGTCGGTCATGAGAAGTCCTTCGGGGTGTTGAGGGTCTGGGGTGCGGGCGGCCGAGTGGCGGCCGGGAGGATCACGTGGTCGATCACGCGGGCGATGGCCTCCTCGTCGGGAGACTCCCCGAGCACGAAGAAGCGGTGGAGCAGGATGCCCGCGAGGGCGGGAGCGACGATCTCGAGGTCGACGCCGGGACACAGCTCGCCCCGGTCGGCGGCCCGGCGGTAGATCTCCGCGACGGTGGCGATCTTCGGCCCGAGCACGTCGCGGCGGTAGACCGTGGCGAACTCCGGGTCTCGGACCATGGCGGTCAGCACGCTCGAGAACGTGGCCATCTGCTGGGGGTCGGTCATGCCACCCATACCGCAGAACGAGGCGATGAGGTCGCCGCGGAGGGTGCCCGTGTCGGGTGCCTCGGGTTGCGCCTTCTGGGCGGCGAGTGCCTCGGTGACGAGCTGGACCTTGCTGTTCCAGCGACGGTAGAGCGTGGCCTTGGACGCCTTCGCCGCGGTGGCGACGGCATCCATGGTGAGACGGTCGTAGCCGACCTCGGCGAGCACGGCCAGGGTGGCGGCGAAGATCTCCTGCTCGCGGTCGCCCTCGACGCGCGGCCTGACCGCCGTGTGGTCGGGAGCGGCGTGCGGGGGAGTCTGCGGGGTCATCCGATCCTGCCTGTCGACGATGGCTTGAAACGAAACCGTTTCGTTTCATCAACAGGGTAGGGAGCAGGGTTCATTCCCCGAAATCGAATATTTTCAGACGTCTAGACCAGCAGCTCCAGCGAGAGGTCTCGAGCCAGGTCGTTCCACCGCGTGATGCGGCGCAGCAGGTAGTGCCCGACCGGACCCATGTCCACGAACTCAGCGTCGGCCACCCGGCCGGCCCTCTCCACGAACGCCCTGGTCGCGCGGGGCGAGGTGATGTGGTCGCGTCGGCCGTGCGCCGCGACCAGGCGTCGGCCGGCCAGGGCATCGACGGCCTCGTCGGTGGGGAACCACGGCGCGAGTGCCACCACTCCACGCACGGCCGCGGCGTCGGCGACGTGGATCGAGGTGCGGGCGCCCATCGAGTGGCCGAGCAGCGTGATCGGCAGCCCGGCGTACTCGCGGTGCAGCTCGGCCAGCGCCCAGCGCGCGTCCTCGACGGGGCCGGTGCCCCCGTTCCAGCCGCGGTGCCGGTAGCGCAGCAGGTGTACGGCGACGCCGGCCTCCTCGACGGCCGGCGAGATGGCCCTGGCCATCGCGGCCGACCGGCGCCAGGAGGCGCTGCGGTGGTCGACGACCTCGTCGCCGTGCTCCTTGCCGCCGTGCAGCATCAGGATCACCCCGCGGGTCCGGGTCGGCTGGGCGTACGTCGTCAGCGAGGGGGCAGCGGTGAGCTGAGGGGTTGTCGTCTCCACGTGTGGTGTTCGGAGCGGGCGCCGTGCCAGATGGCCCACCCGCGGATCGGTGTCGGTGGGACCGGGCAGAATGCCGCCATGAGCGACGCCGTACCCGCAGCCGCGCCTGCCGAGGCCCGCGACCGCCATCAGCAGCTGGCCGAGGAGGTCGAGGACGCCCGCTGGCGCTACTACGTGCTGGACGACCCGACCCTCGACGACGCCGACTTCGACCTGCGGCTGCGCGAGCTCGAGGCGCTCGAGGGCGACTACCCCGAGCTGCGCACGCCCGACTCGCCCACCCAGAAGGTGGGCGGTGCCGTCTCGACCGACTTCACCGCCGTCGACCACCTCCAGCGCATGGAGTCGCTCGACAACGCGTTCTCCTACGACGAGCTCGCGGCGTGGCACGCCCGCCTGGTGCGTGACGGGGTGAGCGACCCGGCGCTCCTGTGCGAGCTCAAGGTCGACGGCCTGGCCATCAACCTCCTCTACGAACAGGGCCGGCTGGTGCGGGCGCTGACGCGCGGAGACGGCCGCACCGGCGAGGACGTCACGCCCAACGTCAAGACCATCGCGTCGGTCCCGCACCGACTCACCGGGTCGGAGGAGTTCCCGGTGCCCGCGCTGGTCGAGGTGCGCGGCGAGGTGTTCTTGCCGAGCGCGGCGTTCGAGCGGCTCAACGCGTCCATGGCCGACGCCGGCAAGCCGCTGTTCGCCAACCCCCGCAACGCAGCCGCCGGCTCCCTGCGCCAGAAGAACCCGAAGGTCACCGCCACCCGTGATCTCGGCATGGTCTGCCACGGCATCGGCGCCCGTGAGGGCTTCGAGCCCACCTCGCAGTCGACGGCGTACGACGCGCTCCGCAGCTGGGGGCTGCCGATCTCCGACCAGGTCCGGGTGGTGCCGACCCTCGCCGACGTCGAGAGGTTCATCGAGAACGCCGGCGACAACCGGCACACCATCGTCGGCTACGAGATCGACGGGGTCGTCGTCAAGGTCGACCAGGTGTCGTTGCAGCGCCAGCTCGGCTCGACGAGTCGGGCGCCGCGGTGGGCGATCGCCTTCAAGTACCCGCCCGAGGAGGTCAACACGCGCCTCATCTCGATCGAGGTCAACACCGGCCGCACCGGTCGGGTGACGCCGTTCGGGGTGATGGAGCCGACCAAGGTGGCAGGCTCGACCGTCGAGCGCGCCACCCTCCACAACGCCCACGAGGTGAAGCGCAAGGACGTGCGGCCCGGCGACACGGTCGTGCTCCGCAAGGCGGGTGACGTGATCCCCGAGATCGTCGGGCCGGTGCTCGGCCTGCGACCGAAGGGGTTGAAGCCGTGGCGGATGCCGACGAAGTGCCCGTCGTGCCGGACCCCGCTGGTGCAGCAGAAGGAGGGTGACAAGGACCTCCGCTGCCCCAACCACCGCAAGTGTCCGGCCCAGCTCCTCGATCGGGTGTTCCACGTCGCCGGCCGGGGGGCCTTCGACATCGAGGGCCTCGGGTCCGAGGCGGCGCACGCCCTGCTCACCGCAGGGGTGATGACCGACGAGGGCGACATCTTCGACCTGACCGCCGACAAGCTGCTGACCACCGAGCTGTTCACCCGGGCTGCGAAGAAGACCGAGCCGGGCGACCGCGTCCTCTCCGCCAACGGGGAGCGGTTGCTCGCCAACCTCGACCAGGCCAAGACCGTCCCGCTGTGGCGGGTGGTCGTGGCCCTCTCGATCCGGCACGTCGGCCCGACGGCTGCGCGAGCGCTCGCGGCCCGCTTCGGCACGATGCAGGCCGTGGTCGACGCCTCCGAGCAGGAGCTCGCCGACGCCGAGGGAGTCGGACCGACCATCGCCTCGGCCGTGCGAGAGTGGTTCGACGGCGAGCAGTCCGACTGGCACCGCGCCATCGTCGAGAAGTGGCGGGCAGCCGGCGTCACGATGGCCGACGAGCGCGACGAGTCGGTGACGCGGACCCTCGAGGGCCTGACGATCGTGGCCACCGGTTCGCTCCAGGACTTCACCCGGGACTCGGTGAAGGAGGCGATCATCAGCCACGGCGGCAAGGCCTCGGGCTCGGTGTCGAAGAAGACCGACTACGTCGTCGTCGGCGAGAACGCCGGGTCCAAGGCCGAGAAGGCCGAGCAGCTCGGGGTGCCCGTCCTCGACGAGGCCGGCTTCAAGGTGCTGCTGGAGCACGGTCCGTCGGGGCTGTGAGGCGCTGCGGCGCACGTCTGAACGCACCTCGGTCGACAGGGGTTGACCCAGTAGGCGGCGAACCCGTCGGCGTGACCTGACAAGCCCGGGTTGGGCCACTCCTGGTCCCGATGGCAGGCCCATGCCTCTGGCGGGCGGGGAGGCAAGGCACGCCTCGAGCCCCGCCGTCGGCGGGGTGTCGGGGCGGGGTGGTCAACCCGGTTCGGTGCCGGTGGGGTCGGTGATGAACCGGTGGCCGTGGGGGCTGGTCCAGGTGTAGGTCGCGGGGCCGGTGCGCTGGTATCGCCAGCCGAGTGGGTCTTGAGGCGGTGGTGTCGTCGGCAGAGCGCGGCGAGGTTGTCGGTGGTGGTGGCGCCGCCCTGTTCCCAGGGGACGATGTGGTCGAGGTCGCAGGACCGGGCTGGTCGGGTGCACCAAGGGAACACGCATTGCGGTCGCGGAGAACGATCTGCTCGCGGAGCCGATCCGAGGGTTGGTACCCGGGGCAGGTGATCGGCTCGTTGAGGTCGATGACCGGTTTGATGGTGACTTGGGTGTGGGTCTGGGTGCACCAGTGGCGGACCTGGTCGAGGGTGGCGAGGTTGCCCCGCTCCAGCCGGGCGACCGGGTCGCCCTCGGTGAGGTGGACGTGCAGGACCACCTGCCGGCTGACTGAGCCTTGGTTTCGAGACAGGCGCTGCGCGCCTTCCTCGACCAGCGGCAACGACAGCTGGGCCCTGGCCATCTCCCCGACCGCGGCAGCCCGCCGGGCGTCCAAGGGCTCGTCGGACCCGAGGGCTTTCAGCGTCTCGGCACCGTGGGTGACGGCGGCGGCGAGGTCGAGGGCGTCGGCGAGGTCGAGCTCGGCGGTGACGCGCATGGTGCCGGCGAAGGAGACCTGCTCCTCCTCGATCGTGACGTGTCGGGCGTCCGCGGCGGCCCGGGCTTCGGCGGCGGCGCGGGCGGGGTCGAACCGGGCGACCGCGGCATCGACCAACCGGTCGACCGCTCTGGTGGAGGTGCGGTGCGCGAACGGTGCGAGGTGGTCGTCGACGTACGCCGCGGCCTCTCGGGACAGGCCGGCGTGGATGGTGGTCTCCGCGATCCGCCGGGCCCGCCACGAGGGCAGGTCGCCGGCCTGGACGCGGCGCCAGAGCCTGGGGAGCCGGTGTCGCAGCTCGAGGGCCTGGCCGATCAGGTGCTTCGCCGAGACTGTCGAGATGCCGAGCACGGCACCGAACTCGGCGATGCAGAACTCCGCCACCAGCGGTGCCCCCGGCCCGGCGACCGGCTCCTCGTGCTCGGACCCGCCGCCGAGCAGGAACGCCGCCGCGTCGTCGACCGTCTCGGCGGGGTGCAGGTCCGCCCAGTCACAGGCGGCGACCAGCAGGTTCGCTTCTTCACGATCAGCAGCGACCCGGGACGAGCGCGCAACCGCGAGCACCGCGGATGCGGTGTCGGGGAGCTCGCTGGTCGTGATCGCCATACAAGAACCCAACCACCGACCGCCGACATTTCGGGGCCGGATCAGGCGTGCGGGACCACACTGTGGACAACTAATCGAGCTTCTTTCAGGCCGCCCGTCCTGGGTGGACGGGAGGCGGGGGCGTGCTGGGTCTACGCCTTCGTGCCCTGCCAGATGGCAGCGGACCGCCGCACCGTCCAGCCACCCCTGTCGGCGATGAGGCCGCAAATTTCTTGGTACAGCTGTTGGCGCTTGTCGTCGGCCAGGCGCTTGGCGAAGGTGCCAGCCCCGTGACTCGTCATCCATCGCCAGTAGGTGTCGCCGTCCGGCACCTGTAGAGCGATGCCCACGGACTCGCTGGTGAGGTCCTGAACTCGTCGGCTCCTCAGCAGTTCCTGCTCGTCTGCGTCGTTGCCGTGTCTCCCGTCGCCGTCGGGCTGGTACCTGCGGTACGACTTGACCAGGTCGTTGACCTCGTCATTCCAAGGATCGGGAGTGCCATCAGCTCGCCCAGGCACGGTGAGGACGACGCGCCCACCAGGTTTGAGTACGCGCAGTGCCTCGTCCAGCGTCTGCTCTGGTCTCGGCACGATGTGGATCATGAAGCTGGCCACCACGAGGTCCATGGATTCGTCGGGCAGCTGCAGGGCATCGGCTGATGCGACGTGGGCTTCGACGCTCGGGTGATCGCGCTGTAGCAGCTCCACCATCCGAGGGGCGGCATCCACGGCAACGACACGGCAGCCGTGATCGAGGCCTCGGGCTGTCATGGCTCCCCGACCGCAACCCAGGTCGAGCATCGTTCCCGGCGGGTCGGGCCAGGGGATTTGCTGGTCGAACGCAGCCGCGAACGACGAGAAGAAGGGGATGATCTCGTCGTAGGTGTCAGCGACCTCGTTGAAGATCGACAACCGGATCCTGAGTCATGGCACCACTCTCGCGAACAGGGCAGCCGGCGTGGGGCCGTCGACGGGGGAAACGCCCATCACGAACGGGAGTCGCCCAGCTCCGCGAGCACGAGCTCCGCAACGACCGCCTGCTCAGCCGCGAGAGGGTGGTAGGCGAGTGCCTTCTCGAAGACGGTCTCGGCGCCGTTGATCCACGGGTCGTCGGCACAGATGTCGTGGCCGGCGGTGGCCTTCCAGACATCGACGTACGGCGCGTCCGCACGCTCGGCGGCGGCCTCGACCGTGGTGACCAGCCGCCGGTTGACCATCCGCGCGTAGTCCACGTCGCCGGCGGCGAACGGAAGGGCGGCGCAGCCTCCGTCATCCGGCACGATCTGCGGGTAGCCGACCACGAGGACGAGGGCGTCGGGGGCACGGCGGCGGATCTCGCGCACGGCACGCACCAGGTGGGTGCGGATCTTGGGGAGCGCGTCGAGGTAGACATCGCCCACGTCCGGCTGCTGCGCGGTGTCGCGGCACGGGCTGCCCTCGGGGTCCTGGTCCCGCAGGGCGGTGCAGTAGCCCATCAGGTTGCCGAAGAGGTCGAAGTCGTTGCCGCCGATGCCGAGGGTCACCACGTCGGTGTCGGCATCGACGGCGTCGAGCTGGGCCGGGACGTCGGAGTCCCCGATGGTCTGGGGCGCGAGGAGGTGGCTGGTGTCCGCCCCGCTGCAGCTCTGGTCGACCAGATCGAGGCCGGGCATGGCGGCCGCGACGAGCGAGGGGTAGTTGCTCTCCGAGCGCAGGCAGCCGCCGGCCATGGACATCTTCGGCACGAGCGGGGCGGCGGTGTAGCTGTCGCCCAGCGCGACGTACTCCTGCGTCAGGAGCGGCACATCGGGCAGGTCCGGCACGTTCATCGACACCGGAGCGGCCACCCCGACGGCGCCGAGCACTGCCAGGGTGCCGGCGAGGGCCAGGGGCCGGAACAGCGAGGACATGCGTTTCACGCTCTCATGCTGCCGGGTCATAGGATCGAGCGCATGCCTGAGACACCAGTGACGATCACCCGGGACGAGGTCGCGCACCTCGCGAACCTGGCCCGGATCGACCTGTCC
This sequence comes from uncultured Actinomycetota bacterium, assembly GCA_963781515.1. Classification (GTDB taxonomy): domain Bacteria; phylum Actinomycetota; class Actinomycetes; order Propionibacteriales; family Nocardioidaceae; genus Nocardioides. The sequence continues at coordinate 535,427 of CAWAGL010000008.1, read as the reverse complement.
GACGCCGAGCTCGACCACCTCGCCCCGCAGCTGTCGGTGATCCTCGAGTCCGTCGCCGCCATCAACGAGGTGGCCAGTGTCGACGTGCCGCCGACCTCGCACGCACTGCCCCTGACCAACGTGTTCCGCGACGACGTGGTGACCCCCGGCCTGAGCGCCGAAGAGGCCCTCTCCGGTGCACCGGCCTCCGAGCAGCAGCGCTTCAGCGTGCCGCGCATCCTGGACGAGGAAGCCTGATGACCGGGACCCGCGGCACCGCCGCCCAGATGGCCGAGGCCCTCGGCGACGGACGGGTGACCTCCGTGCAATTGACCGAGGCCCACCTCGACCGCATCGACGCGGTCGACGGCGCCGTACACGCGTTCCTGCACGTCGACCGCGACGGTGCGCTTGCCCAGGCCGCAGCCTCCGACGAGCGCCGCGCGGCCGGTCGGGCCGCCAGCACGCTCGACGGCGTGCCGATCGCCGTCAAGGACGTGATGGCCACCCGCGGGCTGCCCACGACGTGCGGCTCCAAGATGCTCGAGGGCTGGATCCCGCCGTACGACGCGACCGTGGTCGCCCGGCTGCGGGCGGCCGGCCTGCCGATCCTCGGCAAGACCAACATGGACGAGTTCGCGATGGGCTCGTCCACCGAGCACTCGGCGTACGGCGCCACGCACAACCCGTGGGACCTCGACCGCATCCCCGGCGGATCGGGCGGTGGCTCCGCCGCCGCCGTGGCCGCCTTCGAGGCGCCCCTGGCCATCGGCACCGACACCGGCGGCTCGATCCGCCAGCCCGGCGCCGTGACCGGCACCGTCGGCGTGAAGCCGACCTACGGGGGCGTCTCGCGCTACGGCCTCGTCGCGCTCGCCAACTCCCTCGACCAGGCTGGCCCGGTGACCCGCACGGTCATGGACGCCGCGCTGCTCCACGAGATCATCGGCGGCCACGACCCGCTCGACTCCACCAGCATCGACCGGCCGATGCCGTCGTTCGTCGAGGCTGCCCGCCGGGGCGCCACCGGCGACCTCACCGGCGTCCGCATCGGTGTGGTGAAGGAGCTCGGCGGCGAGGGCTACCAGGACGGCGTGCTGGCGCGGTTCCAGGAGTCCGTCGACGTGATGGTCGCGGCCGGTGCCGAGGTCGTGGAGGTGTCGTGCCCGCACTTCGTGCACGCACTCGCGGCGTACTACCTGATCCTGCCGGCGGAGGCGTCGAGCAACCTCGCGAAGTTCGACGCGATGCGCTACGGCCTGCGCGTGCTGCCCGAGGGCAACGGCTCGCCGTCGGCCGAGGAGGTCATGCGGGCCAGCCGCGACGCCGGCTTCGGTGACGAGGTGAAGCGCCGGATCATCCTGGGCACCTACGCCCTGTCGAGCGGCTACTACGACGCCTACTACGGCCAGGCCCAGAAGGTGCGCACCCTCATCTCGCGCGACTTCGACGCCGCGTTCGAGAAGGCCGACGTGCTCATCTCGCCCACGGCGCCGACCACGGCGTTCAAGCTGGGGGAGAAGCTCGACGACCCGCTCGCGATGTACCTCAACGACCTCGCCACGATCCCCGCCAACCTCTCCGGCGTGCCGGGCATCTCGGTGCCCAACGGACTCGCCACCGAGGACGACCTGCCGTCGGGCCTGCAGATCCTGGCGCCGGCGCTCGCCGACGACCGGGTCTACCGGGTCGGCGCCGCGGTCGAGGCACTGCTCGAGAGGCAGTGGGGCGGTCCCCTGCTCGACAAGGCTCCAGTCCTGGAAGGAGCGTCCCGATGAGTGACGCACTGCTGTCGTTCGAGGAGTCGCTCGAGAGGTTCGACCCCGCCATGGGGCTCGAGGTGCACGTCGAGCTCAACACCAGCTCCAAGATGTTCTGCGGCTGCCCGACCGAGTTCGGCGCCGAGCCCAACACCCAGACCTGCCCGACCTGCCTGGGACTGCCCGGCGCGATGCCGGTGGTCAACCGGGTGGCCGTCGAGTCGGCGATGCGCATCGGTCTCGCGCTCAACTGCGAGATCGCCGAGTGGTGCCGCTTCGCGCGGAAGAACTACTTCTACCCGGACATGCCGAAGAACTTCCAGACCTCGCAGTACGACGAGCCGATCGCGTTCGAGGGCTTCACCGAGGTCGACGTCGACGGGCAGACCTACCGCATCGAGATCGAGCGCGCCCACATGGAGGAGGACACCGGCAAGTCGCTGCACGTCGGTGGCGCCACCGGCCGCATCCACGGGGCCGACTACTCGCTGGTCGACTACAACCGCGCCGGCATCCCGCTCATCGAGATCGTCACCAAGCCGATCATGGGGGCGCGCGAGAAGGCGCCGGCCGTGGCTCGCGCGTACGTCTCGCAGCTGCGCGACCTGATCGTGGCGCTCGGTGTGTCCGACGCCAGGATGGACCAGGGCTCGATCCGCGCCGACGTGAACCTGTCGCTGGCCCCTGTGGGCACCGGTTCGCTCGGCACCCGCACCGAGACCAAGAACGTCAACTCGCTGCGCAGCGTCGAGCGCGCGGTGCGCTACGAGATGCAGCGGCACGCCGCGATCCTCGACGGAGGAGGGTCGATCCTCCAGGAGACCCGGCACTGGCACGAGGACACCGGCGTCACCACCAGCGGTCGCGAGAAGTCCGACGCCGAGGACTACCGCTACTTCCCCGAGCCCGACCTGGTGCCGGTCGCGCCGAGCCGCGAGTGGGTCGAGCAGCTGCGCTCCGAGCTGCCCGAGCCGCCGCAGGACAGGCGCGCCAGGCTCCAGTCCGACTGGGGCTTCTCCGACCTCGAGATGAGGGACACCGTCGGGGCGGGGGCGCTCCTCCTCGTCGAGGAGACCATCGCCGCCGGCGCCAGCCCGCAGACGGCCCGCAAGTGGTGGCTCTCCGAGCTGGCCCGGCGGGCCAACGACACCGGTGTGGACCTGGCCGACCTCGGAGTCTCGCCGACCGACGTGGCCGGCGTGCAGAAGCTCGTCGACGCAGGCTCCATCAACGACAAGCTGGCGCGGCAGGTCTTCGAGGGCCTGTACGCCGGCGAGGGCACGCCCGAGGAGATCGTGGCCGCCCGCGGGCTGGCCATCGTCTCCGACGACGGGGCCCTCGGCACGGCCGTCGACACCGCCATCGCTGCCAACCCCGACGTCGCCGAGAAGATCCGCGACGGCAAGGTGGCCGCCGCCGGAGCGCTCATCGGTGCGGTGATGAAGGAGATGCGGGGCCAGGCCGACGCCGGCCGGGTGCGCGAGCTGATCCTCGAGAAGCTGACCTGAGGTCCTCGTCGTCCGCCACGGACCGGGCAGGCACCCGGAACAGGGCGGACGACAGGTAGGGTGCCGCCAGACAACCTCAAACATTCGCTCGCGAGGGGAAGCCGGTCCGATTCCGGCGCTGACCCGCAACCGTAGGCCTGGACCGGCCGTCAACTGACTGGTCCTGGTGAGCCGGACCACCCGCGTGAGCGTCCCGAACATCGCTGTCGTGGAAAACGGCGGGTTCGCCCCGTGTCTCTGCGGGGCTGCCCGCGAGCAGCGGGAAGGAACATCATGGCGCGCACCCTGCGCATCGCCGGAGCCCTCGTGGCGTCGGCAGCCCTCACCTGCACCACCCTGGCGGGCACCCCCGCCCAGGCCGCCCCCTCGGCAGGAGCCGCGGGGAAGCTGGACGGCTCGGCCGCGACGCTGGCGTCCACCTGGATCAAGGGCCAGCTCAAGGACGGTCTCGCCGTCGGCGCGTACGGTCCCGACTACGGGCTGAGCATCGACGTCGCGCTGGGCCTGGACGAGACCGGCAACGAGTCGGCGGTGCGCACGATCAGTGGTGCCGTCTCCTCGAAGATCGAGTCCTACATCTCCGGCGGCGCCGGTGACCCCGACAGCACCTACGCCGGCGCGACCGCCAAGGCCGCCACCCTGGCCCGGGTCGCCGGCGGCAACCCGACGTCGTACGGCGGGGTCAACCTGATCACCCGCCTCGAGGGCCGGGTCGCCACCGACGCACCCGTCACCGGTCGCATCTCCGACAAGTCCACCTACGGTGACTTCGCCAACGTCGTGGGTCAGTCGTTCGCGGCCCGGGCGCTCACCCAGGCCAAGTCGGCCCGGGCGACCGACGCCGTGAGGTTCCTCCTCGCGCAGCAGTGCGCCGGTGGCTGGTTCCGGCTGAACTTCAACAAGAGCCTGACCGGCGCGCAGGGCTGCGTCGACGGGGCCGCCGACAGCGCCGCCGACCTCGACGCCACCTCGCTGACGGTCGTCAACCTGGCCGCGTCGGGTGACAACTCGCCCGAGGTCAAGGCGGCGCTGGACAGGGCCGGCACCTGGCTGGCCGCGCAGCAGGCTGGCAGCGGAGCCTTCGGCACGGTCGGCGCCACCGGCAAGGCCAACACCAACAGCACCGGCCTGGCCGGCTGGGCCCTGGGCTCGCTGAACAACAAGGACGCGGCTGCCAGCGCGGCCGTCTGGGTGCGCAAGCGCCAGCCGATCGACAAGAGCCGCTGCCGCAGTGCGCTGTCGAAGAGCCTCGGCGCCATCGCCTACGACAACTCGGCGGTGAAGGCGGCCCGCACGGCCGGCATCACCGACGAGACCACCGACCAGTGGCTCCGGGCGACCGCCCAGGCCCTGCCGGTGCTCCAGTGGGCCCCCGCGTCGACCGACAAGCTGTCGGTCAGGGGCAACGCCGCGCGGGCCGGGGCCGGCACGAAGGTGCGCTTCAAGACGTTCGGCCTCTCCGGCGGCGAGCGCGCCTGCGTCTCGGTCAAGGGTGACTTCAAGCGGATCGTCGGCAAGGCGAGCGGTGGCAAGGTCGCGGCCAAGCTGTCGATGCCCACCGGCAACCACAAGCGCAAGGTGAAGGCCAAGACGGCCGACTCCGTCGCCAAGACGTTCGTCGCCGTCCGCAACTGACACACGTGACGCGTCACCTGTCTGCACGCCTCGTCGCCGCGGTCATCCTGGCCGCGGCGACGGGCGTCAGCGCCGCACCTCCCGCGAGCGCGGCCACCTGCGCGACGTCGTCCGGGGTCAGCGTCGTGGTCGACTTCGGCGCGCTCGGCGGCGGCGTACGCACGGCGTGCGATGCCGGCGGAGCGAGCAGGAACGCCGCGGCCGTGCTGGGCGCCGTGGGTCACTCGCTGAGCTACGTGCAGCGGTTCCCGGGCTTCATCTGCCGGATCGACGACGTGCCCGTCGACGACCCGTGCGTCAACACCCCTCCCGACGATGCCTACTGGGGCGTGTTCTGGTCGGACGGCAAGAAGGGCGAGTGGGTCTACTCCAGCATCGCCGCCGGCGGGCTGAGGGTCCCTGCCGGTGGCTACGTCGGCCTCGCGTGGCAGTCCTCCGCCGACCGCCGGGTCCCGGGCGTGCCGCCGAGTGTGCGGCCGTCGCCCCAGCCGACCAAGCAGCCGACACCGACGAAGCAGCCGACACCGACCACGCAGCCGGCGCCGACGAAGCAGCCACCGCCCACCCCGGCCCCCGTGCCCTCGGTGGCGCCCACACCCACGCCGTCGGTCACCCCGTCGTCGGCGCCCGCGACGGCGAAGCCGGAGAAGCCGAAGACCCAGAAGCCGTCCGCGTCGGTCGCCCCGACGTCGCCGGTCCCGTCGTCGGCGGCGCCCTCGGCCGACGAGTCGCCCTCGCCGGCGTCGGCACGCACCGACACAGACTCTCCCGCGGCCTCCGCCGTGCCGCCCTGGCTGGTGCTGGCCGTGCTGGCCGCGCTGCTGGCCGGCGGCGGCGCCGCGATCGTCGTACGACGACGCGGGTCGCCCAGATGAGCAGCCCGTGAGCCCCCGGCTCGCCCGTGACCTGCACCCGATGGCGTGGTGGCTGTGGGCGATCGGGCTGGCCGCTGCTGCGTCGTTCACCACCAACCCGCTGATCCTGCTGCTGCTCGTGGCGGTGGCCGCGCTGGTCGTGGCCCTGCGGCGCGGCGACCACCCGTGGTCACGGTCCTTCCGCCTGTACCTGTGGCTCGGTCTCGCGATCGTGGTGATCCGGGTGCTCTTCAGGATCGTCTTCGGTGGCGTCGAGGGCGGCCACGTGCTGCTCGACCTGCCCGCGGTCCCGATGCCCGACTGGGTGAGCGGCGTGCGGCTGCTCGGGCCGCTGACCAGCGAGGGGCTGCTGGCCGGCCTGTACGACGGGCTCCGCCTGGCGGCCATCGTCGTGTGCGTCGGCGCGGCCAACGCGCTGGCCAACCCCAAGCGGCTGCTCAAGTCGGTGCCGCCGGCGCTCTACGAGATCGGCACGTCGCTGGTCGTGGCGGTGACGATCTTCCCGCAGCTGGCCGACAGCGCCCGCCGGGTCCGCGCGGCGCAGGCGCTGCGCGGCGGCGCCACCGGCCGGGTCGGGCGACTGCGGCGCTTCCTGGTGCCCGTGCTCGAGGACGCCCTCGAGCGGTCCCTGACCCTGGCCGCCGGCATGGACCTGCGTGGCTACGGCCGCGCTCCCGGACTCTCCCGGCGCCAGCGGTGGACCACCGGCGCACTCCTGCTCGTCGGGCTGTGCGGCATCTGCGTCGGCGTCTACGCCGTCCTCGACCGCACCGCCCCGCGAGCACTGGCGGTGCCGATGCTCGCCGGGGGAGCGGCGGCCGCCGTCGCCGGCCTCGCGTCGGCGGGCCGGCGCGTCGAGCGCAGCCGCTACCGGCCGGACCGGTGGCTGGTGCCGGAGGTGCTCGTCGCCGTCACCGGCCTCCTGACCGGGTACGCCGGGTGGTCGCTGGCCCGGGAGCAGCCACTGGTCGCCCACCCGGGCGTCGTCGACTGGCCCGTCGTCAGCGTGCTCGCCCTGGTCGGCATCCTGGTGGGCGCCCTGGCCGCCGTGCTCGCCCCACCGCCACGGGTGGTCGGATGATCGAGCTGCGCGACATCGTCTTCTCCTACACCGCCGACGGCGAGTCGTCGGCGGTGCTCGACCACGTCGACCTGACGCTCGAGTCCGGCGAGCTGGTGCTCGTCTCCGGCCGCACCGGCATCGGCAAGTCCACGCTGCTCGGGGTGCTCACCGGCCTGGTGCCGCGGTTCAGCGGAGGCAGGCTGACCGGCGACGTGGTCCTCGACGGCGAGAGCATCCTGCACCAGCCGCCCCGCGAACGCGCCCACGTCATCGGCTTCGCCGGGCAGGACCCGCTGGCCGGCTTCGTCACCGACACGGTCGAGGAGGAGCTCGCCTACGGCATGGAGCAGCTCGGCCTGCCCGGCGACACGATGCGGCGTCGTGTCGAGGAGACGCTCGACCTGCTGGGCCTGGCCGATCTGCGCGAGCGCGACCTGCGCACCCTGTCGGGCGGCCAGCAGCAACGGGTGGCGATCGGTGCGGTGCTGACCACGCACCCTCGACTGCTGGTGCTGGACGAGCCGACGTCCGCCCTCGACCCGACCGCGGCCGAGGAGGTGCTGGCCACGCTCACCCGGCTCGTGCACGACCTCGGGCTCACCGTGCTGCTCGCCGAGCACCGCCTCGAGCGGGTGGTGCCGTTCGCCGACCGGATGGCGCTGCTCACCGGCGACGGCCGGTTGGTCGTCGACGAGCCGGCCAGGGTGCTGGCCTCCTCACCGGTGGCGCCGCCGATCGTCGAGCTCGGTCGGCTCGCCGGCTGGGACCCCCTCCCGCTCAGCGTGCGTGATGCCCGCCGACGGGCCGCCCCGCTCACCTCCCGGCTCGCTGGAGCGACGCCGTACGACGGCAGCGTGAGCAGTGACGTGCTGCTGACCGCCCGGGGGGTGAGCGTCACCCACGGCCGCACGCGCGCCGTCGCGGGCGTCGACCTCGACCTGCACGCCGGTGGCGTCACCGCGCTGATGGGGCGCAACGGTGCCGGCAAGTCGTCGCTGCTGTGGGCGCTGCAGGGCTCCGGGCAGCGCAGCGGCGGGAGCGTCGACGCCGGCGGGCAGGACCCGGCGAAGCTCGACGCCGTCGCCCGCCGGGCCGGGGTCGGCCTGGTGCCGCAGACCGCTGCCGACCTGCTCTACCTCGAGTCGGTGCGTGAGGAGTGCGCCGCAGCCGACACCGGCGCCGCGGCGGGCACGTGCAGCGACCTGCTCGACCGACTGGTGCCCGGCATCGACCGTGCCGCGCACCCCCGCGACCTCTCCGAGGGGCAGCGGCTGGCGCTGGTGCTGGCGATCGTGCTCACCGCCAGGCCGCGGGTGCTGCTGCTCGACGAGCCGACCCGTGGTCTCGACTACCCGGCGAAGGAGACGCTGGCCGAGATCCTGCGCGACCTCGCCGACGCAGCCCATGCCGTGCTGGTCTCCACCCATGACGTCGAGTTCGCCGCCCGGGTCGCCGACGAGGTGATCGTGATGGCCTCCGGCGAGATCGTCTCGGCCGGTCCGGCGCGCACCGTCCTGGCCCAGTCGCCGGCCTTCGCCCCGCAGGTCACCAAGATCCTCGGCGCGCCGTGGCTTCGCGTCGACGAGGTCGCCCGGGCCCTGGAGGTGGGCGATGCCTGAGTCGCTCGCCGCGGTCCGGGCCGTGCCGTTGCGGGCCCGGTCGGTCGTCGTACTCTGCGTCGCCTCTGTCGCCGGGTTGATGATGCTGGCGTGGCCGCTGCTGGTGCGGGTGCCCGCCAGTGCGCGCGTCGACCCGCCCTTCATCTTCTTGGCGTTGCTCCCGCTGGTGATCGTGGTGGTGCTCGCGGAGTTCTCCGAGGGCGGCATGGACGCACGCGTGCTGGCGATCCTCGGCGTGCTGAGCGCCGTCAACGCGATCCTGCGCGGGCTCGGCGCGGGCACGGCCGGCATCGAGCTGGTGTTCTTCCTGCTGATCCTCGCGGGGCGGGTGTTCGGGCCGGGCTTCGGCTTCGTCCTCGGCTGCACGTCGCTGTTCGCGAGCGCCCTGATGACTGCCGGTGTCGGCCCGTGGCTGCCGTTCCAGATGCTCGTGTCGGCCTGGATCGGGATGGGCGCCGGGTTCCTGCCGCGGCGCTTCACAGGTCGCGCGGAGATCGCCGTCCTGGTGGCGTACGGCGTGGTGTCGGCGTACGCGTTCGGCCTGCTGATGAACCTCTCGAGCTGGCCCTTCACCCTCGGCATCGTGGTGCCCGGGCACGAGGGCGGGCTGTCGTTCGTGGCCGGGGCGCCGCTCATGGAGAACCTCGAGCGCTTCGGCGTCTACACGCTGCTGACGTCCACGGGCAGCTGGGACACCGGCCGCGCGATCACCACGTCCCTGATGCTGGTCGTGCTGGGCCCGGCCATCCTCGCGACGTTGCGACGGGCCTCGCGGCGGGTGGTCGTCGAGCGGCGCTGACCGCTACGGCGTGACCTGCAGGATCCGGTCGTCCTCGGCAGCAGGACTGCCCCGGCCGTCCCGGTTGGACGTGGTCACCCACAACGTCCCGTCCGGGGCAGCGACCACGGTGCGCAACCGGCCGTAGTCGCCGACGAAGAAGTCGCGAGGCGTTCCTGCCCGCTCGCCCTCGACGGGCACCTTCCACAGCCGGGCACCACGCAGGGCCCCGAGCCACAGCGAGCCGTCGAGCCAGGCCAGGCCCGACGGTGATGCCTCGCTGGTGCGCCACACCACCTGCGGGTCGACGAAGCCGGTGCCACCGCTGCCGGCCCGACCCTCGACCTCCGGCCAGCCGTAGTTGGCGTCCTGCTCGATCAGGTTGAGCTCGTCCCACGTGGAGGCGCCGAACTCGCTGGCCCACAGCCGGTCACCGTCGTCGAAGGCCAGCCCCTGCACGTTGCGGTGTCCCAGGCTCCAGATCGCCGAGCCGCCCGGGTTGCCCGGCGCGGGGTCCCCGTCGGGGGTGAGCCGCAGGATCTTGCCGCCCAGCGAGTCACGGTCCTGGGCGAGATCGCTGTCGCCGGTCTCGCCGGTCGACGCGTAGAGGTAGCCGTCGGGACCGAACGCCAGCCGACCGCCGTCGTGGATGAACCCCTTCGGGATGCCCGTGAGGATCGGCTCGACGTCGGCCAGTGAGGTGCCGTCGTACGTCGCGCGCACGATGCGGTTGTCGTCGGCGGCGGTGAGGTAGAAGAAGACGCTCTGGTCGGTCGCGAAGTCGGGGGAGATCGCCACACCCAGCAGGCCGCCCTCGCCCTCGGGGGCCGCGGAGTCGATGGTGCCGACCTCCTCGACGGTGCCGTCGCCGGGCACGAGCAGCACGCGTTGTGAGTCGCGCTCGGTCACGAGCGCCGTGCCGTCGGGCAGGAACGCGATCCCCCAGGGCACCGCCAGGCCCTCGGCGATGGTGCCGGTCACCTCCGGCGGGCCCGTGGACGGGGCGGTCGAGGTCGTGGGGGTCGGCGTGGACGGCTCCTGCGAGGTGTCCGGGCTCGCGGTGACGGTGGGCGCACCCGCGTTGGGCTCGCCGGAGCAGGACGACGCCAGCAGCGTCATACCCACGAGACCGGCGAGGAGCATGGCGCCGCGCCGGTGCTGGCCATGCCGCGGGAACCGGCCAGGAGCAGACATGGCCCCGATTGTGCCCGAGGGTCGCGAGTCGTCGAGTCGCGCCTCCGTCCCCATCGAGTCGCGCCTCCGTCCCCATCGAGTCGCGCCTGCGTCCCCGTCGAGTCGCGCCTGCCGCACCCTTGAGTTGCGCCTGCCGCACCGATGGCGGGACAGCGGCGCGACTCAACGGGTACGACGGCGCGACTCAACGGGTACGACGGCGCGACTCAACGGGTACGACGGCGCGAATCAACGAGTACGACGGCGCGACTCGACGGGGATCTCAGTCGGGGGCCGGCTCGCTGTGCACGGGTCCCGCGGTCCGCGTCGCGCCGATGCTCGCGGCCACGACGCAGATGATCGCGAGCACCTGCCACACCGACAGCAGCTCCTGGAGCACGGCCACCGCGGCCAGTGCGGCAGCAGCCGGCTCGAGGCTCATCAGGATCCCGAAGACAGACGGCCGCAGGGTGCGCAGGGCGACCATCTCGCAGCTGTAGGGGATGACCGAGCTCAGCACCCCGATGGCCGCACCGATCAGCAGCACGCGCGGCTCGAGCAGCGTCGTACCCCCGGCGACGACGGCCATCGGCATCAGCACCACCGTGGCGATCACCGATGCCACGGCCAGCCCGTCGAGCCCCGGCCACCGGCTGCCGGTGCTCGCGCTGAGCAGGATGTACGCCGCCCACGCGGCGCCCGCGAGCAGCGCGAAGAGCACGCCGACGACGTCGAGGTCGGCGCGTTCGACACCCAGGAGCAGCACGCCGAGACCGGCCAGGCCGACCCAGGCGAGGTCGCGCGCGCGACGCGATCCGGCCACCGCGAGCGTCAGGGGCCCGATGAACTCCAGGGTGACCGCGATGCCCAGCGGGATGCGTGCGAACGACTGGTAGATCGCGAAGTTCATCAGTCCCAGCGCCAGCGCGAACCCCACCACGACCTGCCAGTCGTGGGAGGTGCGCCCACGCAGCCGGGGTCGCGCGATGGCCACCAGGACGACCGCACTGGTCGCGAGGCGCAGCCACACCAGCGCCGTCGGTGAGATCGTGCCGAACAGGTCCTTGGCGAACGCCGCTCCCAGCTGGACCGAGACGATGCCGACGACGACGAGCCAGATCGCCCTGCTCACTCGCCGGCCTCGACGCGCTTCACGAGGCGGGCGACGATCTCGCGCTCGGCGTCGAGATAGTCCAGTCCCCAGTCGGCGACGAGTGCGGGATGACGGAACACCTCCCCATCATCGTCGCGCCCGCGCAACGACTCGCGCACCGCCCGCAGCGCGGTCAGCTCCTCGTCGAGCGCGGTGAGGTGTGATCGGAGCATGGCGACGGTGTCCTCCGTGTCGACCATGTGTCCCAGCAGCAGCCGCAGCGCGACCGGGTGCTTGAGCACCTGGAAGCCCGCCGGGGTCTCGCGCATCCAGGCCGCCAGGTCGCGCCGCCCGCGAGCGGTGATGCGGTACGTCGTACCCCGTCCGTCGCCCTTCCTGCGCACCAGGCCGGCCTCGGCCAGCCTGGTCAGCTCGCTGTAGACCTGGCTCATCGCGGGGGAGACCCAGTAGAAGCGCAGCGTCATGTCGGCGCGCTGCTTGAGCTCGTAGCCGGTCAGCTCGTCGCCGAACGTCAGGAGTCCCAGCAGGGCGTAGGAGGTGATCGGAAGGTCTTGACGTGGCACCCAGTCAGACTACTGTTCCTTTTAGGAATAGAGGGGTCGATCAGGCGTCTGGAGAGGGACTGATGAGCGCGACGATGTTGATGGTGGGCACACGCAAGGGACTCTGGATCGGCAGGTCCGACGAGGCCAGGCAGGACTGGTCGTGGACGGGGCCGCACTTCCCGATGGAGGAGGTCTACTCCGTCATGGTCGACCGACGCGGCGACCGGCCGCGGCTGCTGGCCGGGGCGTCGTCGAGCTGGCTCGGACCACAGGTCTGGCGCTCCGACGACCTCGGTGAGACGTGGGACGAGACCCCCAACGGCGCGATCCGGTTCCCCGACGACTCCGGCGCCACCGTCGCTCGTGTCTGGCAGCTGGTGCCCGGCGTCGAGGACGGCGTCGTGTGGGCCGGCACCGAGCCCGGCGCGATCTTCAAGTCGGTCGACGGTGGCGAGCACTTCGACCTGGTCCGCGGCCTCTGGGACCACCCGCACCGCAAGGAGTGGAACGAGGGGTTCGGCGGGCAGGCCTTCCACACGATCCTGCCGCACCCGACCGACAGCCTCTCCGTGCTCGCGGCCATCTCGACGGGCGGCGTCTACCGCACCGGTGACGGCGGCGAGACCTGGGAGCCGGCGAACAAGGGCGTCAAGGCCGAGTTCATGCCCGGCGACCGCAGCTTCCCCGAGTTCGGCCAGTGCGTGCACAAGGTGGCCCGCGACTCGGCGAACCCCGACAGGCTCTTCCTCCAGAACCACGGCGGCGTCTACCACTCCGACAACGGTGGCGACTCGTGGGACGACATCGCGCCCGGGCTGCCCGCCGAGTTCGGCTTCGCCATGGTCGCGCACCCGCACCAGCCCGACACGGCGTTCTCCTTCCCGATCGCAGACGCCGGCGCCCGCTGGCCGGTCGACGGCCGGGCGCGGGTCTACCGCACCTCCGATGCCGGATCGTCCTGGCAGCCGCTCGGCGAGGGCGCACTGCCCGACAACTACTACGCAGCGGTGATGCGCGACGCCATGTGTGTCGACGACCACGAGCAGGTCGGGGTCTACTTCGGTGGCCGCAACGGGGGCGTCTGGGCCTCGGCCGACGAAGGCGGCTCGTGGCAGCAGATCAACGCCGACCTGCCCGACGTGATGGTGGTGCGTGCCGTCGCCCTCGACTGAGAGGATCGGTCCATGAGCGCCTTCAGCATGAGCAGGTCCACGACCGTCGCCGCCTCCCCGGAGCGGGTGCACGGACTCGTGGACGACTTCCGCCGGTGGCCGGAGTGGTCGCCGTGGGAGGGTCTCGACCCGGACCTGAAGCGCACCTACACCGGCCCGGCGACGGGGGTGGGCTCGCACTACCACTGGCAGGGCAACTCCAAGGCGGGCGAGGGGACGATGGAGATCACCGAGTCGACACCGACCCGGGTGGTCATCGACCTGGAGTTCCGCAAACCCTTCAAGGCCACCAACGTGACGTCGTTCGACCTGGCAGCCACCGGATCGGGCACCGACGTCACCTGGACCATGACCGGCCGGCGCAACCCGGTGATGTCGCTGATGGGCAAGCTGTACTTCGACAAGATGATCGGCAGGGACTTCGAGAAGGGGCTGGCCCGTCTCAAGGCCGCCGCCGAGGCGTGAGCGACCCGCTGGTCGACGCCGCGGCGGCTGCGCTCGGCCTCGAGGCATTCGACGACGTCAGCGAGATCCGGCACGGCGACCGCAGCCGGGTGCTGCGCGTGCGTGCCGGCCACGCGTCGTACGTCGTGAAGGGCTACCTCACCGACGAGGGCGACACCTGGGCGCGGGAGACCGCGGCACTGCGTGCGCTCGACGGCCTGGACGTGGTCTCCGAGCTGGTGGGGGGCTCGGCCGACCCGCCGCTGGTGGTGGTGCGCGACCTCGGCGAGCACCCGACCGTGGCCGATGCCGTGCTCGGTCGTGACCCCGGCGTCGCCGACCGGGCCGTCGACGCCTGGACCGACGCCATCGCCGACCTGCATGCGGCCACGGACGAGAGGGTGCTCGACAGCTTTGCCCGGCACCTTGCGTCGATGGCGCCGGACCGGGCGACCCACGGGGTGCCCGGTGCGCTCGAGTGGTCCGTGGGCAGGTACGCCGAGCTCGCAGCCGCCATCGACCTGCCGGTGCCCGCGGGGTTCGCCGACGAGCTGCTCGCCCTGCCCGCCCGGTTCCGTCGCAACGAGGTGGTCCTGACCTCTGCCGACTGCTGTCCCGACAACAACGCGCTCGTGGGCGACCGGGCGGTGCTCTACGACTTCGAGTTCGCCGAGATCCGGCACGTCGCCTGGGACGTCGCCTACCTGCGTGTGCCCTGGCCGACCTGCTGGTGCGCCTGGCGGTTGCCGGACGCCGTCGCGGCGAGGGGGGTGGCGCGCTACCGGCAGCGCCTGGCGCCCCGCATCCCGTACGTCGCCACCGACGACTTCCTGCACGACCTCGACGTGGCGACGGTGGGCTGGTGCCTGATGACCGCCTCCTGGCAGATCGCGTCGGCGCTCGACGAGGACACGCACCAAGGTGGCGACGAGGACGCGCCGAGCACCCGCCCGAAGGTGCTGCACCGGCTCTGGCTGGCGGGTCAGCTGCCCGCTGCGCCCGAGCTGACGTCGTACGCACGGGCACTGCACCGGGCCCTCGTACGACGCTGGGGTGACCCCGTCCTCGGCCTGGCGCCGGCCTGGCAGGACGAGGACATCGCGATCCCCTGAGGGCCGGACCGGCGAGACGGCGACGGTGTCGGCACGCGGGACGGATAGCCTCGTGCCATGACGAACGCTCCCGACATCAAGCCCCGTTCGCGCGACGTCACCGACGGCCTCGAGGCGACGGCCGCGCGCGGGATGCTGCGCGCCGTGGGCATGGGTGACGACGACTGGGTCAAGCCGCAGATCGGGGTGGCGTCGAGCTGGAACGAGATCACCCCCTGCAACCTCTCGCTCGACCGGCTCGCGAAGGCCGTGAAGAACGGGGTGCACGCGGCCGGCGGCTACCCGCTCGAGTTCGGCACCATCTCGGTCTCCGACGGCATCTCGATGGGCCACGAGGGCATGCACTTCTCGCTGGTGTCCCGCGAGGTCATCGCCGACTCGGTCGAGACGGTGATGATGGCCGAGCGCCTCGACGGCTCGGTGCTGCTGGCCGGCTGCGACAAGTCGCTGCCCGGCATGATGATGGCCGCCGCTCGCCTCGACCTCGCGAGCGTCTTCCTCTACGCCGGCTCGATCATGCCCGGTCAGGTCGACGGGCAGGACGTCACGATCATCGACGCCTTCGAGGCAGTCGGGGCCTGCCTCGCGGGCAGGATCACCCGCGACGAGGTCGACCGCATCGAGAGGGCGATCTGTCCCGGTGAGGGGGCCTGCGGGGGCATGTACACCGCCAACACGATGGCCGCCGTCGGCGAGGCCCTCGGCCTGAGCCTGCCGGGCTCCGCCGCCCCGCCGGCCGTCGACCGGCGCCGGGACGGGTTCGCGCACCGGTCGGGCGAGGCGGTCGTCGAGATGCTCCGTCGCGGCATCACGGCCCGCCAGATCCTGACCAAGGAGGCGTTCGAGAACGCCATCACCGTGGTGATGGCGCTCGGCGGCTCCACCAACGCCGTGCTGCACCTGCTGGCCATCGCCCGCGAGGCCGAGGTCGACCTCACGCTCGACGACTTCAACCGCATCGGCGACCGGGTCCCGCACCTCGGCGACCTCAAGCCCTTCGGCAGGTACGTCATGAACGACGTCGACAAGGTCGGCGGCATCCCGGTCGTGATGAAGGCGCTGCTCGACGCGGGCCTGATGCACGGTGACTGCCTGACCGTGACGGGCAGGACGCTGGCCGAGAACCTCGCCGACATCGCGCCGCCCGATCTCGACGGCGACGTGATCCGATCGCTCGACCGCCCGATCCACAAGACCGGTGGTCTCACCATCCTCAAGGGCACGCTCGCCCCCGACGGCGCAGTGGTCAAGAGCGCCGGGTTCGACGAGTCGACGTTCACCGGCACGGCCCGCGTCTTCGACGGAGAACGGGCCGCCCTCGACGCCCTGACCGAGGGCAGGATCCTCGCCGGTGACGCCGTGGTGATCCGCTACGAGGGGCCCAAGGGTGGCCCCGGCATGCGCGAGATGCTGGCCATCACCGGCGCCATCAAGGGCGCCGGCCTCGGCAAGGACGTCCTGCTCATCACCGACGGACGCTTCTCCGGGGGCACCACCGGCCTCTGCGTGGGTCATATCGCACCGGAGGCCGTCGACGGCGGCCCGATCGCGTTCGTGCGCGACGGCGACCAGATCACGCTCGACGTGGCAGGCCGCACCCTCGACGTACGGATCGACGACATCGAGGAGCGGAGGGCCGGGTGGGAGCCCAACCCGCCGAAGTACACCCGCGGGGTGCTCGGCAAGTACGCCAAGGTCGTCCAGAGTGCGGCACACGGAGCCGTCTGCGGCTGAGGCTCCGCGGCCGAGACAGGCGCCGCTGGTGTTCGTGGCACCGACCACGGTGCGGCCAACCAGATCACGGGCTGGCTCGACACCCTGACCCAGAGCAACGACAGCCCGAGAAGGTGTTCGAAGTGCATCAGACCCCGTCCCACATGATCGGTCGCCTCACGACCGTCCCGCAGACCAGGCCCGGCGTGTCCTTCGCGAGCACGCGGTGACCACCTCGGACCAGGCTCCGGAGCCTCTCGCCGACCCCGCCGACCCCGCCGATCTGGACGCCGCCGACCAGCTCGCGAGCCACCGCGCCCGCTTCGTCGGCGCCGGCAGCCCGATCGTCTACTTCGACGGCAACTCGCTGGGTCGGCCGCTGGCCGTCACCGCCAAGCGGCTGAGCCGGTTCGTCACCGACGACTGGGGCGGCCGGCTGATCCGCGGCTGGGACGAGCAGTGGCTGGACCTGCCCACCTCGCTCGGCGACCGGCTGGGCAGCCTGCTCCTGGGCGCCGCCGCGGGGCAGACCGCCATCGGCGACTCGACGACGGTGTGGCTCTACAAGCTGATGCGTGCCGCCGTCGACCACCAGCAGGGCACCGACCCGGCGCGCACCGAGATCGTCATCGACACCGACAACTTCCCCACCGACCGCTACCTCGCCGAGGGCATCGCCGCCGAACGCGGTCTCACCCTGCGCTGGATCGAGCCCGACCCGAGTGGCGGCGTCACCCCCGAGCTCCTGTCGGCCGCGGTCGGCGAGGCCACCGCGCTGGTGGTGCTGTGCCACGTCGCCTACAAGTCCGCCTTCCTCGCCGACGGCCCTGCGCTCACCCGGATCGCCCACGACGCCGGCGCGCTCGTGCTGTGGGACCTGTGCCACTCGGCCGGGTCCGTGCCCGTCGACCTCGACGGCTGGGGCGCCGACCTCGCCGTGGGCTGCACCTACAAGTACCTCAACGGTGGCCCGGGTGCGCCCGCGTTCGGCTACGTCGCCGCGCGGCTGCAGGGTGAGCTGACCCAGCCCGTCCAGGGCTGGATGGGCGCTCGCGACGTGTTCGCCATGGGTCCTCGCTACGAGCCGGCCGACGGCATCCGCCGCTTCCTGTCCGGCACGCCCGCCATCGTCGGGATGCTGGCCATGCAGGACATGCTCGACCTGATCGAGGAGACCGGCATCGACGCGGTCCGGGCCAAGTCGCTTGCCCTGACGTCGTACGCGCTCGAGCTGTCCGACGCCTGGCTCGCGCCGCTGGGGGTGACCGTACTGTCGCCCCGGGACGGCGCCCAGCGTGGCGGCCACGTGACGCTCGGGCACCCGCGCTCGCGCGAGGTCGTCGACACCCTCTGGAGGCTCGACGTCATCCCCGACTACCGCGAGCCGGACGGCATGCGGATCGGTCTGTCACCGCTCTCGACGTCGTTCGACGAGGTGCACGAGGGCCTGGCCCAGGTGCGCGCGCTGCTGTCGCGCAGCGGCCCTGCAGGCGGGTGAGCCGGCTCGGCGTCGGTGCGAGGATGACGCCATGATCCGCTTCCCGCCACCCCTGCGTCCCGGCGACCGTATCGGCGTCACGAGCCCCTCCAGCGGGGTGCCCGATGCCCTGAAGCCGCGTCTCGACCACGCCGTCGGCTGGCTGCGGGAGCGTGGCTACGAGGTCGAGGTGGGCGAGTGCATGGGCCAGCCGAGCCACGTCAGCGCCCCGGTCGAGCAGCGTGCGGCCGAGCTCAACCGGATGCTCCTCGACCACACGATCAAGGCGATCGTGCCGCCGTGGGGTGGGGAGACGGCGATCGACCTCGTCGACCGGATCGAGTACGACGCCCTCCAGCACCTCGAGCCCACGTGGGTGCTGGGCTTCTCCGACACCTCCACCTGGATGCTGCCGCTGACCCTGCGGCTGGGCTGGGCCACGATGCACGGCACCAACCTGATGGACACGCCGTACGCCGCGACCGAGGGCCTCGTGCACTGGACCGACCTCGCGGCCGCCACCGCACCCGTCACCCAGCGTGCCACCGGTGTCTTCGGCCGCAGCGGCTACGGCGACTGGGAGAGCGACCCCACCGACGACGTCTACCACCTCGACGAGCAGGGCACCTGGGAGGTGCACGGCGGAGGCGGGCTCGACGTCACCGGCCGGCTGATCGGCGGCTGCATCGAGACGATCAGCAACCTCGCGGGCACGCCGTACGGCGATGTCGCGAAGTTCGGCCGCGAGCACGCCGACGAGGGCCTGATCGTCTACCTCGAGGCGTCCGACGACCCGGCCCTGGAGATCTGCCGCAACCTGCACGGCCTGCGGCTCGCGGGCTGGTTCGACGACGCCGACGCGATCCTGATCGGTCGCACGAGTGCCCCGGCGTCGGGGGAGTTCAGCCAGCGCGACGCGGTCGTCGACGCCCTCGGCATGCTCGACCTGCCGATCGTCTTCGACGTCGAGTGCGGCCACGTGCCGCCGTACCTCCCGCTCGTCAACGGCGCCCTCGCCCACGTCACCGTGGCGGGCACCACGCGCGAGATCACCCAAGAGCTCGAGTGAGCAGGAGCAATGCGCACGGCCAGCAGATCGGCGCCCGGGTCGACTGGACACCCCGGCAACCGCCGACGCCGGTGACCCTGGCCGGCAGCCACGTGCGCGTCGAGCCGGTGTCACGGGCCCACCGCGACGGCCTGTACGACGCCCTGTGCGGGCCCGGTGACGCCGCGCTGTGGACCTACCTCGGCGAGGAGCCGCCCGCCTCGGCCGCCGAGCTGGGGGAGCGGATCGACCATCTCGACGCCGCGCCCGGCTCGGTCACCTTCACGATCCACACCGACGCCGGACCGGCGGGCATGGCCTCCCTGATGCGCATCGACGCCGACAACGGCTCGGTCGAGATCGGCCGGATCATCCTGGGCGCCCCCCTCCAGCGGACCCGCGCGGCCACCGAGTCGATGGTGCTGTTGGCTCGGCACGTCTTCGACGACCTCGGCTACCGCCGCTACGAGTGGAAGTGCGACAGCCTCAACGGGCCCTCGCGCCGGGCCGCGCTGCGCCTCGGCTTCGTGTGGGAGGGACGGTTCCGCAACGCGCTGGTCTACAAGGGCCGCAACCGCGACACCGACTGGTTCTCCATCACCGACGACGAGTGGCCGGCGATCAGCGCGGCGTACGACGCCTGGCTCGACGACGCGAACTTCGACGACGACGGTCGCCAGCGACTCGCGTTGTCCGACCTCACGCGTCGGGGGGACGCCGGCCGCTGAGCCGGCCGGCGGCCCACTCCGCCTCGGCCGCCTCGGCGAGCCTGGTCAGGGTCGCCCAGGTGCCCCCGCTCCTCAGCTCGGCGGAGTGCGCCGCGGCGTACTGCTGGCCGGCGGTGTTGTTGGCGCGGTCGACCGCCGAGTCGGCGGCGTCGGTCGAGCGCTGCTCCTGGGCCTGGGCCAGAGCACTCGCCGCGTCGAGGCCGTAGCGCGCGGCCAGCAGCGCCTGCCAGGCGAAGTGGCGTACGGCGTTCTGCTGACGCCAGGCTCCCGGGTGTCGCCGAGCCGCGATGACGAGCGCGGCCGCCGAGACGGCCACCATGCCGACGGCGTCGCGGCGGCTGGCCCCGCTGCCTCGCGCCGCGGCGTACAGACGGGGGACTCCGCCGGTGGCGGCACGGACCGCGTTGCCGAGGGACATGGCAGAAGTCTGGCACCGCGGTCCGCGTCGTCGGCTCATGGCGGCTGTCGGCGGGCCGTGGCAGGGTGAGGGACATGGACCAACGTGTCAGCTTCATCACCCTCGCAGTGGGCGACCTCGCGGCGTCCCGCAAGTTCTACGTCGACGGCCTCGGTTGGGAGTCCGAGCTCGACGTCGCCGGCGAGGTGCTGATGTTCAAGGTGGCCGACAAGGTCGTGCTGTCGCTGTGGGACAAGACGGCCTTCGAGGCCGAGGTCGGCAAGCCGATCAACCACAGCGGTGGCGTCGCGCCGATCACGCTGTCCCACAACTGTGCGACCACCGACGGCGTCGACCGGGTCCTGGAGTCGGCCCGCGTGGCCGGTGCCGACCCGGTCCAGGCCGCCGCGGAGCGTGAGTGGGGCGGCTACTCCGGCTACTTCGCCGATCCCGACGGCTTTCGTTGGGAGATCGCCTACAACCCCGGCCCCATCGGACAGGAAGTGCTGCCATGACCGACAAGCTCAGCTACCAGCAGATCCTCGACGCCGGCCTCGACGACTGGCGCAAGCTGATGGGGCCGCTGCAGACCCGGTTCCGCACCGGCGACTTCGCGACCGGGCTGGCCCTGGTCAACCGGATCGGCGAGGTGGCCGAGGAGCTGAACCACCACCCCGACCTCGACCTGCGCTACCCGCACCTCAACGTCCGCCTCTTCAGCCATGACGTCGGGGCGGTCACCGACCGCGACGTCACGATGGCGCGCCGGATCAGCGAGCTGGCCCGCGAGGCGGGAGTCCGGGCCGACCCGGCTGCGCTGTCCCAGGTCGAGGTCGCGCTCGACACCCCCGATCCCGCGGCGGTGCGACCGTTCTGGCTCGCCGTCCTCGGCGTGCCCGGTGCCGACGAGGGTGACGACGTCCGTGATCCCGAGGGCGACATGGACACGCTGTGGTTCCAGCGGTCCGGCTCGGAGGAGGGTCGGCAGCGCTTCCACTACGACGTCCGGGTGCCGCCGGAGGTGGCCCAGGCGCGCATCGACGCCGCACTGGCGGCCGGCGGCACGCTGGTCAGCGACGACGAGGCGCCGGCGTTCGTCGTCCTCGCCGATCCGGAGGGCAACAAGGTGTGCGTGTGCACGTCGGCGGGCCGGGGCTGACAATGCGGTGACACATGCTGGGACGCGCGTTCCAACATATGGGACGCGTGGCACACTGGGTTGACGCCGCGACGCGACGACGAGCACCGTAAGCGCATGCGCACTGAGATTCTTGTACGCACGCGACGCGTGAGCTGAGGCCCAGCCATCGAGATGGCCTCGCTGCACACGCGTCACCCCTCGCCGCCCGCCGGGCCGAGGGGTTTTTTGTTGGCCGAGCAACGACGATGAGGAACATTCAGATGAGTGACCAGGGCGCGACCGGTGAGCAGCTCACCGGCGCACAGAGCCTGATCCGATCGCTGGAGCACGCGGGCACCGAGACGATCTTCGGCATCCCCGGCGGAGCGATCCTGCCGGCGTACGACCCGTTGATGGACTCGACCCAGATCCGGCACATCCTGGTGCGTCACGAGCAGGGTGCGGGTCACGCCGCCCAGGGGTACGCCGTGGCAACCGGTCGGGTAGGTGTCTGCATGGCCACGTCGGGTCCCGGCGCGACCAATCTCGTCACGCCGCTGGCCGACGCCCACATGGACTCCGTGCCGCTGGTGGCCATCACCGGTCAGGTGGGCGCCAACTTCATCGGCACCGACGCCTTCCAGGAGGCCGACATCCGCGGCATCACCATGCCGATCACCAAGCACAACTTCCTGGTCACGGACCCGGCCGACATCCCGCGCACCGTCGCCGAGGCCTTCCACATCGCCTCGACCGGCCGCCCCGGCCCGGTGCTGGTTGATGTCGCGAAGTCGGCGCTGCAGGCGATGACGACGTTCACGTGGCCGACCGAGCTGTCGCTGCCGGGCTACCGTCCGGTGACCCGCCCGCACAGCAAGCAGATCCGCGAGGCGACCCGGCTCATCCTCGAGTCGCAGCGTCCCGTGCTCTACGTGGGCGGCGGCGTCATCCGCGCGGCCGCCTCCCGTGAGCTGCGTGAGCTGGCCGAGCTGACCGGGATCCCCGTGGTCACCACGCTGATGGCGCGCGGCGCCTTCCCCGACAGCCACCCCCAGCACCTCGGCATGCCCGGCATGCACGGCACCGTCGCCGCGGTGGCCGGGCTCCAGCGCAGCGACCTGATCATCAGCCTGGGAGCACGCTTCGACGATCGTGTCACCGGCAACCTGGACTCGTTCGCACCCCTGGCGAAGGTCATCCACGCCGACATCGACCCGGCCGAGATCGGCAAGAACCGGCACGCGGACGTGCCGATCGTGGGCGACTGCCGCGAGGTCATCGCCGACCTGGTCGTCGCACTGCGTGCCGAGGTCGAGGCCGGCAACACCGGCGACTACGAGCAGTGGGTCGACTTCGTCGCCGGCATCAAGAAGACCTACCCGCTCGGGTACGACGCGCCCGACGACGGCAGCCTCTCCCCGCAGTACGTCATCGAGCGGCTCGGCGCGATCGCCGGTCCGGAGGCGATCTACTGCTCGGGAGTCGGCCAGCACCAGATGTGGGCGGCGCACTTCGTCGGCTACGAGAACCCCCGCACCTGGATCAACTCCGGCGGCCTGGGCACGATGGGCTTCTCGGTGCCGGCCGCGATGGGCGCCAAGGTCGGCCGCCCCGACGCCACGGTGTGGTCGATCGACGGCGACGGCTGCTTCCAGATGACCAACCAGGAGCTCGCCACCTGCGCCATCGAGGGCATCCCGATCAAGGTGGCGATCATCAACAACGAGTCGCTCGGCATGGTGCGGCAGTGGCAGACGCTCTTCTACAACGAGCGCTACAGCAACACCGACCTGCACTCCAAGAGGATCCCCGACTTCGTCAAGCTGGCCGACGCCTACGGCTGCGTGGGCCTGGCGTGCGACAACCCCGACGACGTCGACGCGACGATCGAGAAGGCGATGGCGATCGACGACCAGCCCGTCGTGGTCGACTTCCGGGTCCACCGCGACGCGATGGTGTGGCCGATGGTGGCCGCCGGCACCAGCAACGACGCGATCCTCTACGCGCGTGGCCTCGCGCCCGAGTTCGAGGAGGACGCGCTGTGAGCGAGTCCTACGACCGTGAGCCGACGAGCCGCCGTCACTCGGCGCCCGACCTGCGAGTCAACGAGGAGCGCCGATGACCAAGCACACCCTCTCCGTCCTGGTGGAGAACAAGCCCGGCGTGCTGGCCCGCATCGCGGGGCTCTTCAGCCGCCGCGGCTACAACATCGACAGCCTCGCGGTCGGTCCGACCGAGGATCCCGAGGTCTCGCGCATGACCATCGTCGTCGCGGTGGACGACTCACCGCTCGAGCAGGTGACCAAGCAGCTCAACAAGCTGATCGAGGTCATCAAGATCGTCGAGCTCGACGGCACGACGTCGGTCAACCGCGAGCTGCTGCTGGTGAAGGTGAGGGCCAACGCCGACACCCGTGGCCAGGTCCTCGACGCCGTCCAGCTGTTCGAGGCCAAGGTGGTCGACGTCACCCTCGACGCCGTGACCATCGAGGTCACGGGCAACAGCGACAAGCTGGCGTCGTGCCTCGCCGTACTCCAGCCCTTCGGCATCCGCGAGCTCGTGCAGTCCGGCATGGTCGCGATCGGCCGTGGCGGCCGCTCCATCACCGAACGCACCGTCCGACCCGTGCCGGTAGCCCCGGCGCGGGCTGGGTGACCCTTCGGAGTCACCGGATATCCGGTGACTCCGGGGGTTAGTGACCAACGCAATGCCCACTAACCCCAAGACTCGCCCACAAACGTTCCGCCAAAACACCCAAACACAAGGAGAGCCGCACCGTGGCTGAGATGTTCTACGACGACGACGCCGACCTGTCCCTGATCCAGGGCAAGAACGTGGCCGTGATCGGCTACGGCAGCCAGGGGCACGCCCACGCCCTGTCCCTGCGCGACTCGGGCGTCGACGTCCGCGTCGGACTGCAGCCCGGTTCCAAGAGCCGCGCCAAGGCCGAGGCCGAGGGCCTGCGTGTCATGACGCCGGCCGAGGCGGTCGAGGAGGCGGACGTCGTCGTGATCCTCGCGCCCGACCAGCACCAGCGCAGGCTGTACTCCGAGGAGATCGAGCCACACCTCGCCGCGGGCGACACCCTGGTCTTCGGCCACGGCTTCAACATCCGCTTCGGCTACATCACCCCGCCCGAGGGCGTCGACGTCTTCATGGTCGCCCCCAAGGGCCCCGGCCACCTCGTCCGTCGCGAGTACGTCGACGGCCGCGGCGTGCCCGTCCTCGTGGCCGTCGAGGCGGACGCCTCCGGCAAGGCCTGGGACCTCGCGCTGTCCTACGCCAAGGGCATCGGTGGCCTGCGTGCCGGCGGCATCAGGACGACGTTCACCGAGGAGACCGAGACCGACCTGTTCGGTGAGCAGGCCGTGCTCTGCGGTGGCGCCAGCCAGCTGGTGCAGTACGGCTTCGAGGTCCTGACCGAGGCGGGCTACCAGCCCGAGGTCGCCTACTTCGAGTGCCTGCACGAGCTCAAGCTCATCGTCGACCTGATGTACGAGGGCGGCATCGCCAAGCAGCGCTGGTCGGTCTCCGACACCGCCGAGTTCGGCGACTACGTCTCCGGCCCGCGGGTCATCACCCCCGACGTCAAGGCGAACATGGTCGCCGTCCTCGAGGACATCAAGAACGGCAAGTTCGCCGAGCGGTTCATCACCGACATGGACAACGGGTCTCCGGAGTTCACCAAGTTCCGCGAGCAGGGCGAGCAGCACCCGATCGAGCAGACCGGTCGCGAGCTCCGCAAGCTGATGGCCTGGGTCAAGAGCCACGACTCCGACTACGTCGAGGGCTCGTCGGCCCGCTGAGCGGCGGGAAGCAAACAGGCGGCGACGGCGTTGGGCCGATCATGCTCATCGAGATCTGGTCCGACGTCGTCTGCCCCTGGTGCTACATCGGCAAGCGACGGCTCGAGACGGCGCTGGCCGGCTTCGAGCACCGCGAGGACGTCGAGCTGGTCTGGCGCTCCTTCCAGCTCGACCCGGCCGCGCCGACGACTGCCGTCGAGACGGTCGCCGAGCACCTCGGCAGCAAGTACGGCGGCGGCCCGACCGCCGGCCAGCAGATGGTCGACCGGGTCGAGGCCGTGGCCGCCGAGGAGGGTCTGCTCTTCCGCCTGGGCCAGGCCCAGCGCGTCGGGACGATGGACGCCCACCGGTTGCTGCATGCAGCGGGGAAGCAGCGCGGCGCCCTCAAGGAGGCGCTGCTGCAGGCCTACTTCATCGACGCCCGCAACGTCGCCGACCACGAGGTCCTCACCGAGATCGCCACGTCGGTCGGGCTCGAGGCCGGGCTCGTGGCCGCGGTGCTGGCCGGTGACGAGCACGCCGACGAGGTCGAGGCAGACATCCGCCAAGCGGCGGCGTACGGCGCGACCGGCGTGCCGTTCTTCGTCATCGACCAGAAGTTCGCCGTCTCCGGCGCCCAGCCGGCGGAGGTGTTCGGCCAGGCCCTCGAGCGGGCCTGGACCGCCGGACACCCGCAGCTCAGCGTGCTCGCCGGCGGGGACGCCGAGGCCTGCGGGCCGGACGGCTGCGCCATCTGACGCCACCACGAGCACCCGGTCGACCAAGATAGGTTAGGCAAACCTAAGCAACGGGTTGTACCATCCGAAGCGTGTTCGCGAACTTCCTGATCGGCCTGCGTGAGGGCCTCGAGGCATCGCTGGTCATCAGCATCCTGGTCGCCTATCTCGTCAAGTCCGACCGGCGTCACCTGCTGAGGTGGATCTGGCTCGGCGTCGCTGCCGCGGTGGCCCTCAGCGTGGGCTTCACGCTCTACCTGGGCTTCCAGTCCCGCCAGCTCGACTTCCGCTCCCAGGAGATCCTGGGCGGCACGATGTCGCTGCTCGCCGCCGCCTTCGTGACGTGGATGGTGTTCTGGATGGCGCGGGCCGCCAAGGGCATCGCGCGCACCCTGCGCGGCCGCATCGACGCCGCCGCCGACAGCCCGCTCTCGCTGGTCGTCATCGCCTTCCTCGCGGTCGGCCGCGAGGGCATGGAGACCGCCGGCATCTTGTGGACCAACACCCGCAACGCCACGGGTCGGGACATGCCCGACGGCTTCGAGACCAACTCCGGCCCCCTGGTCGCGGCGGTCCTCGGGATCCTCGTCGCCATGGTGCTGGGGTGGTTCATCTACCGCGGCGCCCTCACGATCAACCTCACCCGCTTCTTCACCTGGACCGGCGCCGTGCTGATCGTGGTCGCCGCCGGCGTGCTGTCGTACGGCGTGAAGGACCTGCAGGAGGCCGGCGTCCTGCCCGGGGCGGGCCGCACGCTCTTCGACATCTCGGAGTACCTCAGCGCCAGCTCCTGGTACGGCTCGCTGCTGGCCGGGCTCTTCAACTTCACGCCGTCGCCGAGCGTGCTGGAAGGGCTCACGTGGGTGCTGTACGTCGTACCCGTGATGGCCCTGTTCCTGTGGGTGATCCGTCGCCGCTCTGCCGTGCCGGCGCCTGCCCCCCAGCCCGTCTCCTCCTGACCCGACCCACCCCGAAGGACACCCGTGAAGCGCATCCTCGTCGCGACCCTGTTCGTCGCCCTCCCGGTCCTGGCCGCCTGCGGCACCGAGAGCACCAAGCAGTCCGGCGGGTCCGGCGACGTCGCCGACCCGCGCACGGTGACGGTGGAGTCGTCGGACGACGCGTGCGGCCTGTCCGACACCGAGGCGCCCGCGGGCACGCTCACCTTCAACGTCGCCAACTCCGGCACCAACGTCACCGAGTTCTACCTGCTCGCCGAGGACGGCCTGCAGATCGTGGCCGAGGTCGAGAACGTCGGGCCGCAGAGCACCAAGCCGCTCACCACGCAGCTGCCCGCCGGCAGCTACATCACTGCCTGCAAGCCCGGCATGAAGGGCGAGGGCATCCGCGCCGACTTCGTCGTCACCGAGTCCGACAGCGCCGTCGAGGTCACCGCCGACGACCAGGAGCTCATCGACCAGGCACAGGACAACTACGCGGCGTACGTCGAGGACCAGTCCGCGCAGCTGCTCGTGAAGACCGGCGAGTTCGTCGACCTCTACAAGTCGGGTGCGGACCGGGCCGCCCGCACGCTGTACGCCGACGCCCGCACCCACTGGGAGCGCATCGAGACCGTCGCCGAGTCGTTCGGCGACCTCGACCCCAAGATGGACGCGCGCGAGGCCGACCTGGCGCCGGGTGAGAAGTGGAGCGGCTGGCACCTCATCGAGAAGGACCTCTGGCCCGCGCGCGCCGAGGACTACCAGGCGCTCTCGCCCCGGCAGCGCGCGACGTACGCGGACGACCTGCTCGCCAACACCGAGACGCTGCACGCCCGCATCGCGGACCTCACCTACACGATCGACGAGATCGCCAACGGCTCGCGAGGGCTGCTCGAAGAGGTGGCGAGCGGCAAGGTGACGGGTGAGGAGGAGTACTGGTCACGTACCGACCTGTACGACTTCCAGGCCAACATCGACGGCGCCCGGGTGGGCTTCGAGGGCGTCGAGCCGATCCTGGAGCAGAAGGACCCCGAGCTCGCCGAGACGCTGCGGACCCGCTTCGACGAGCTGCAGGTGCTGCTCGACGCCCAGCGGGTCGGTGCCGGCTTCACGCTGTACGACGACCTCGAGCAGGCCGAGATCAAGGCCCTGTCCGACGCGGTCAACGCGCTGTCCGAGCCGCTCTCGCGGCTGACCGCCGCCGTGCTGGCCTGATCGGGCACCCGTCATGACCGAGCCCACAGCCCACCCCGTGTCCCGGCGCCGACTCCTCGGCGGCGGCGTCGCCGCAGCAGGCATCGTGGCCGGCGCCGGAGCCTTCGCGGCCGGCCGGCTGACCGACGGCGATCCGGCCGGAGCGACCTCCCGCCCGCCGTCGTACGCGTTCCGCGGCGATCACCAGTCGGGCATCACCACCCCGGCCCAGGACCGGCTGCACTTCGCTGCGTTCGACGTGCTCGCCACGGCAGACCGTGACGACCTGGTGCGGCTCCTGCAGGCCTGGACCGCCGCAGCGGAGCGGATGACGCGTGGTGAGCCGGCCGGTGAGATCGGCCCGGTCGAGGGCGCGACCAACCTGCCGCCCGACGACACCGGCGAGGCTATCGACCTGCCGGCGAGCGGTCTGACGATCACGTTCGGCTTCGGTCCGGCACTCTTCCTCGACGCCGACGGCAAGGACCGCTTCGGGCTCGCCGACCGCCGTCCCGACGCGCTGGAGGATCTCCCGCACTTCCCGGCCGACGTGATCGACGAGGGACGATCGGGCGGCGCCCTCTGCATCCAGGCGTGCGCCGACGACCCCCAGGTCGCCGTGCACGCGATCCGCAACCTGGCGCGCATCGGCTTCGGCACCGTGAGCGTGCGGTGGTCGCAGCTCGGCTTCGGACGTACGTCGACGACCTCGACGTCGCAGTCGACGCCGCGCAACCTCTTCGGCTTCAAGGACGGCACCGCCAACGTCAAGGCCGAGGAGGCCGTCGCCCTCGACGAGCACGTGTGGGTCGACGGCGCCGACGACCAGGCCTGGCTCGCCGGCGGCTCCTACCTCGTGGCGCGGCGCATCAACATGCGCATCGAGACCTGGGACCGCCAGTCGCTCGGCGACCAGGAGATGTTCGTCGGCCGCACCAAGGGCGCGGGCGCGCCGCTGTCGGGCGGGACGGAGCTCACCGAGCCCGACTTCGAGATGGGCGGCAGCAACGACCAGCCGATCATCCCGACCGACGCGCACGTGCGGATCGTGCACCCCGACGCCAACAACGGTGCGCGGATGCTGCGCCGCGGCTACAACTTCGTCGACGGCAGCGACGCGCTGGGCGGCTTGGACGCCGGGCTCTTCTTCATCGCCTACGTACGCGACCCGCGCACCCAGTTCATCCCCATGCAGCTGGCGATGTCGCGTCAGGACGCGCTGATGGAGTACCTCAAGTTCACGTCGTCGGCGATCTACGCCGTACCCCCCGGTGCCGGCCCGGGGGAGTACGTCGGCCAGTCGCTGTTCGCCTGAACCTCAGCGGTACTCCGGGTTCGGCTGCTCGAAGTCGAACCTCTCACCGTCCTCCCACGCGCTGCGCTGGTTGCCGTGCGCCGGGACGCCGCCGGCACCCTGCAGCATCTTGGCGAAGTGCATGAGGTTCCACGTCATGAACGTGGTGTTGCGGTTGGTGAAGTCGTTCTCCGGCCCGCCGGAGCCCTCGTCGAGGTAGGACGGACCCGGACCGACCTCGCCGATCCAGCCGGCGTCGGCCTGCGGCGGGATCGTGTAGCCGATGTGCTGGAGGCTGTAGAGAATGTTCGACGTGCAGTGCTTGACGCCGTCCTCGTTGCCGGTGATCAGCGCGCCACCGACCCGGCCGTAGAACGCGTACTGCCCCTGCGGATTGGTCTCGCCGGAGTGGGCGTAGAGCCGCTCGATGACCTGCTTGGTGATGCTGGAGTTGTCGCCCAGCCAGATCGGGCCGGCCAGGACCAGGATGTCGGCCGCCTCGACGCGGGGCCACAGCTGCGGCCACTCGTCGCTCGCCCACCCGTGCTCGGTCATGTCCGGATAGACGCCGGTGGCGATGTCGTGGTCGATCGCGCGGAACTGGTCGACGCTCACGCCGTGCTTCTCCATGATCGCCGCGCTGACGTCGACGAGCCCCTGGGTGTGCGACACCTCGGGGGAGCGCTTGAGCGTCGTGTTGATGAACAGGGCCTTGAGCCCGGTGAAGTCCCACTCGTGGTCAGCCATGGCTCGACCCTAGCCACAGGTGTGGCATCGACGGGGATAGTCAAGTCGGCTTCCGTCGTACGACGGCCGGCCCGGCGACACGTTGCGACTGAACTACCCCGGCTGGTCGGAGTGCGCGACGATGAGGTCATGAGCGACCACACGCTGGACGAGACCCGCCGACTCGGAGTCGAGACGACCGGGATCGAGATCATCGACGAGGCCGACCGCACCGCGCGACCCGTGGACCTGTTCTGGCCGTGGTTCGCGGCCAACGTCAGCGTCTTCGGGCTCAGCTATGCGGCGTTCATCCTCTACTTCGGCATCTCGTTCTGGCAGGGCGTGCTGGTCACGGTCGTCGGCGTCGTGGTGTCGTTCGGCCTGTGCGGGATCATCGCGATCGCGGGCAAGCGCGGGTCCGCGCCGACGATGGTCCTCAGCCGGGCCGCGTTCGGGGTCACCGGCCAGAAGGTCCCCGGCGTCATCTCGTGGCTGGTCTCGATCGGCTGGGAGACGTTCCTGGCGATCCTCGCGGTGCTCGCCACCTCCACGATCTTCGACCGCCTCGGCTGGGGCGGCGGCACCGGCACCAAGGTCGTCGCCGCGGCAGTCGTGGCGGCCCTGATCGTCAGCGCCAGCGTCGCCGGCTACCACGTCATCATGCGGATGCAGTCGTGGCTGACCTGGATCACCGGGATCGTCTCGGTGACCTACATGGTGCTCACCGTCGACGACATCGACTGGTCGGCCGTGCAGGCGATCCCGTCGGGCTCCAACCAGGCGGTGATCGGCGCACTGGTGATGGTGATGACCGGCTTCGGGCTGGGCTGGATCAACATCGCGGCCGACTGGTCGCGCTACCAGTCGCGGGCGGCGTCCAACCGGGCCATCGTCGGGTGGAACACCTTCGGCGGCGCGCTGGCGCCGACCATCCTGGTGGTCTTCGGGCTCGCGCTGGCCGGCTCGTCGCCGGAGATCCTCGACGGCGTGGCCGCCGACCCGATCGGCACCCTCGCCACCCTGCTGCCCACCTGGTTCCTCGTGCCGTTCCTGCTCGCGGCGATCCTGGCCCTGGTCAGCGGCGCGGTGCTCGGCATCTACTCCTCGGGGCTCACCCTCCTCTCCCTCGGCGTCCGGCTGGCCCGTCCTCAGGCGGCCTTCGTCGACGGCGTACTCCTGACGATCGGCACCATCTACGTCGTCTTCTTCGCCGACAACTTCATCAACCCCTTCCAGAGCTTCCTGATCACCCTCGGTGTGCCGCTGGCGGCGTGGGCCGGGGTGATGATCGCCGACATCGCCCTGCGCAGGCGCGACTACGACGACGCCGACCTCTTCGACCCCCACGGCCGGTACGGCGCGTTCGACTGGGTCTCGATCGGCACCCTCGTGGTGGCGTCGTTCGTCGGGTGGGGGCTGGTCGTCAACGCGTTCGCCGACGACGCGTCGTGGAACAACTGGCAGGGCTACCTGCTCGGGCTCGGCTTCGGCGGCAAGGACGGCGAGTGGGCGTTCGCCAACCTCGGTGTGCTCTTCGCGCTGCTCATCGGCTTCGTCGTGACCTACGTCGCGCGGCGCGCGACCGTCGCGCGCCAGGAGGCCTGAGGCCGGGCCGGGTCACAGCCCGCGGGGAGCGCTGATGCTCTCGGGGGCCTCGATCGACGTACGGGTGAGGTCGTCCGCAGGCAGGGCGGGATTGGCCGCCAGGGCCGGCTGCAACAACCGGGCGACGTCGGAGATGTCGCCCACGAACGGGGTCGCGATCTTGAGGTCGGCCTCGCCAGGTTGCCGCACGGTGGCGGTCCAGGTGCCGGTGACGGTGGAGCCGGGGGCCGGGGCCCGGTAGGAGAACACGACCGTGGTCGGCTCCGCGAGGCTGCGCGTCACGTCGGAGAACAGCACGACCTGGTGGATCTCGTTGCGCCCGGCGTCGTACCAGACCCTGGTGGTCCAGGCCGCCAGGGCGCCGGTGAGGGTGCCGAGGACGGCCAGGACGAGGATCGGGATGGCGATCTTCTGGGTCGTCGACCACGCGTAGTCGCCGCCCAGCATCCCCTTCACGTTCACCGCCAGCCCCGCACCGAAGAAGAGGGCCGCCACCGTGAACGCGATCCTCCAGCCCGTGGGGGTGGTGAGCACCTGGTCGGGCACGTGCGTCCTCCGTCATGTCGTGGTGATCGAAGATCTTCGCGGCACACCGTACGACAATCGGGGTTTCCGGCCACCTGCATCGGGTAGGAAGATGCCGCCACCCACGAACAGGAAGCAGACATGATCTCGAGCGAAGAACAGGCCCACGCCCACATCGACCAGCTGATGCTCCAGGCGCAGGAGCGTGCCGTCCAGGCGCAGTCCATGGCGGCCGAGATGGAGACCCTGCGCGTGACGGGCCAGTCCGAGGACGGGCAGGCCGAGATCACCCTCACCTCGACCGGGGCGCTGGTCGACCTGTACGTCGGCCCCTCGCTGGCCGGTGCCGGTGGCGAGGCCATCCGCACCTCCCTCATGCAGGCCAACGCTGCCGCCCAGCGCAGCTTGAGCGTCCAGGCCGTCGAGGTCACCGCACGCCACTTCGGTGCCGACTCCGACACGACCCGCGAGTTCGCGGACCGCTACACCGGGATCTTCGGCGGCGGCGACGAGGACGACACGAACGACGGCGGATCGGGGGTCCTGCGATGAGCATCGACGTCGTCACCGAGGCCATGCGCGGCCACGCCGACAAGCTGGACACGATCGCCGCCTCCGGCAAGGAGGGTGTCGAGGCCGGCACCGCCACCCTGCTCAACGGCGAGGCGTTCGGGGTCATCTGCTCCTTCATCGGCGCCGCGCTCGTGCCCGTGCAGTCCGCCGGAGTGGTCAACTCGCAGATCGCCGTGACCGGGATCTCCGGCACCGCCAACACCGTGCGCGCGCTGGCCACCGTGTTCGACGAGGTCGACGAGGCCGTCAACGAGTTCATGAACGTCTTCCGGAACGGGGTCTGACATGGGTGACAGCGGACTGGTGGTCGCGGAGGTCAGCTCCACCGAGTGGTACACCGCCATGGGCCCGGTCGAGTCGTTCGCCGGCATGGCCGACGCGCTGGGGCGCGGCGACTGGGTGGAGGGCGGGCTCAACGGCGTCGCCGGGAGCCTCGAGACCCTGGGCGCCATCGCCGACCCGGCCGGTGCCCTGCTCTCCGCAGGGGTGGGGTGGCTGCTCGAGCACCTCAGCCCCTTCCCTGAGTGGCTCGACGAGCTCGCCGGCAATCCCGACGCCATCCACGCCATGGCCTCCACGTGGCACAACGTGTCGCAGCGGCTCCACGACGTGGCCGACGAGTTCCTGACGGCTGCGGTGACCGCCGCCAACCAGTGGGACGGCGTGGCCATCGACGCCTACCGGCTGTCGGCGAAGGTCCTCTCGGAGATCATCGACAGCTTCGGCGCGATGGTCACCGGGGTGGCCTCCGGTGTCGAGGTGGCCGGTGCCCTCGTGGCCGGGGTGCGTGCCCTCGTGCGGGACGGCCTCTCCCAGCTGGTGGGCTACGGGCTCTCGAAGCTCGCCCAGCTGCTGAGCCTGGTGCTCGCGCCCAAGGCGATCGGTGAGATCGGCGCCAAGGTCGCGGAGTGGACCGCGAAGATCGGCACCTTCCTCAAGAACCTCATCACCTCGATGGGCAAGCTCGGCAAGGTGCTCGACGACATCTTCGGCGCCCTCGGCACCGCCGGGTCGAAGATCAAGACGATCGCCGACAAGTGGGACTCGCTGCCGGTGAACAGCAGCGACTACGACTTCGACTCGATCCAGAAGGCCATCAAGGACGGCACGGCTGCCGGCGCCGGTCACTTCCCGAGCCTGGCGAGCGTTGCCTACACCGGTATGAGCGAGTCGGCCAAGCACGCAGCCGGGCTCGACGACAGGCCGAACTGAGCCGGAGACCCGACCTGAGACCGGATCGGGCCGGGGTCACGACGCGGGGTACGCTGGCAACGCACAGCGTCGTGCACCTCGACCACGTTCCACGATCTGTCTTGAGGACCGCTGTGACTGCTCACAACCTTGGCAAGCCCGTCGTACTCATCGCCGAAGAGCTCAGCCCCGCCACCGTGGACGCGCTCGGCCCCGACTTCGAGATCCGCAGCTGTGACGGCGCCGACCGGTCAGCGCTGCTGTCCGCGATCGTCGACGCCGACGCGATCCTGGTGCGCTCCGCCACCAAGGTCGACGCAGAGGCGCTCGCGGCCGCGCCACGCCTCAAGGTCGTCGCCCGTGCGGGCGTCGGCCTCGACAACGTCGACGTGAAGGCCGCCACCCAGGCCGGCGTGATGGTCGTCAACGCGCCGACCTCCAACATCGTCTCGGCCGCCGAGCTGGCCGTGGCGCTGATGCTGGCTGCCGCACGCCACGTGAGTCCCGCGCACGCCGCCCTCAAGAACGGCGAGTGGAAGCGGTCGCGCTACACCGGCATCGAGCTCTACGAGAAGACCGTCGGCATCGTGGGCCTGGGCCGCATCGGCGTCCTCGTCGCGCAGCGGCTCAGCGCCTTCGGCATGAAGGTCATCGCCTACGACCCCTACGTGCAGGCCGGTCGCGCCGCCCAGATGGGCGTCCGGCTCGTCGACCTCGACACGTTGCTCGCCGAGGCCGACTTCATGAGCGTCCACCTGCCCAAGACCCCCGAGACCATCGGGCTCATCGGCGCCGACGAGCTCGCCCGGGCCAAGCCGCAGCTGGTGCTCGTCAACGCCGCCCGCGGTGGCATCGTCGACGAGGCCGCGCTGTACGACGCACTCAAGACGGGTCGCATCGCCGCCGCCGGTCTCGACGTCTTCGCCAAGGAGCCCTGCACCGACAGCCCGCTCTTCGAGCTCGAGAACGTCGTCGCCACGCCGCACCTCGGTGCGTCGACCGACGAGGCGCAGGAGAAGGCCGGCATCGCCGTTGCCCGCTCCGTCGTGCTCGCGCTGTCCGGCGAGCTCGTGCCCGACGCGGTCAACGTGCAGGGTGGGGTCATCGCCGAGGACGTCCGCCCCGGCATCCCGCTGACCGAGAAGCTCGGGCGCGTGTTCTCGGCGCTGGCCGGAGAGGTCGCCCAGCAGATCGACGTCGAGGTCCGCGGCGAGATCACCGAGTACGACGTCAAGGTGCTCGAGCTCGCCGCCCTCAAGGGCGTCTTCGCCGACGTCGTCGAGGACCAGGTGTCCTACGTCAACGCCCCGCTGCTCGCCGCCGAGCGGGGCACGGAGGTCCGGCTGGTCACCGACGCCGAGAGCCCCGACCACCGCAACCTGATCACCATCCGCGGCACCCTGGCGGACGGTTCGCAGATCTCGGTCAGCGGCACGCTGATCGGACTCGGGCAGCGCGAGCGGATCGTCGAGGTCAACGGCTTCGACGTGGACCTCGAGCCGACCGACCACCTGGCGTTCTTCAGCTACGAGGACCGCCCGGGCATGGTCGGCACCGTGGGCGGCATCCTCGGCGACGCCGGCGTCAACATCGCCGGGATGCAGGTCGCCAGGGACGCCAAGGGCGGCTCCGCGCTGGTGGCGCTGTCGGTCGACTCGGCCATCTCCGCCGAGACCCTGGCCGACATCCAGGGCGCCATCGACGCCACGTCGGTGCGCGCGGTCAACCTGTCCTGATCCAGCGGGTCGGTCGCAGGACCGTTCACGCCACCAGCACCCGGCCGCGGCGCGAGCCCGGCTGGCTGCCGGCGTCCGAGACGACGATGTCCCAGGCGACGCCCAGCCGCCGAGCGGCCTCCTCGAGCTCGTCGACGGGACGCGTCCACGGGATCCGGACGAACCGGTCGAGGCCGCCTTCGGCCGCGAACACCGGACCCGGAGCCACGATCACCCCGTGCCGCTCGGCCTCGACGGCGAGATCGGTGCCGACGGCCCGGGGCAGCTGACACCACAGTGCCAGTCCGCCGGCGGGCACGTGGAACGCCCACGACGGCAGCTCGCGTCGGATCGCCCCGACCAGGGCATCGCGCTGGCTGCGCAGCTGGGCCCGGTGCGCCGAGACGATGGTGGCGCGATCGGCCAGCAGCCGGCTCAGCACCAGCTGCTCGAGCACCGGGGATCCCAGGTCGAGACCCAGCCGGGCGTTGATCAGCCGCTCGACGTGCTCGTGCGGTGCCCTGAGCCAACCGAGCCGTAGACCGCCCCAGAAGGTCTTGCTGGAGCTGCCGATGGTGATCGCGCCCGGCGAGTGGTGGGCGAACGGCAGGGGCATCTCCTGCTCTTCGAGCGCGAGCGCCTGGTGGGCCTCGTCGACGACCGCGATGGTGCGGGTGCCGGCCAGGTGGTGCGCCAGCGTGGCCCGCTGATCGTCGGTCATCAGGTGTCCGGTCGGGTTCTGGAAGTCGGGGATCAGGTAGGCGAGCCTCGGCGCCGTCTGACGCAGGACCGCCCGGGTCGCGTCGAGATCCCAGCCGTCGGGGTCGACGGGCGAGGGCACGATGCGTGCTCCGCTGTGCCGGATCGCGGCGACCGCGTTGGGGTAGCACGGCGACTCCACGAGAGCGCGGTCGCCGGGCCCGGTGAACGCCTGCGCGACGATCGACGCGGCCGACAGCGCGCCGGGGGTCACCAGGATCTGGTCGGGGTCGGTCGGCAGCCCGCGTTCGTCGTACGTCGCGGCGATGGCCTGCTGGAGCTCCGGCACGCCGGCCACGAAGTAGCCCGGTCCCGAGAGGTACGCCGGCAGCTCGGCCGCCGCATCGGCGTAGGCCGCGCCCACGCCCGCCGGAGCCGCCGTGGCGGCGCAGCTGAGGTCGATCGCGTCGGCGTCACCGGGGCGGGGGAGCAGGGCTCGGTCGAGGGCCCGGGTGCGACCGCTCGGGACGCGGGTGAACGTGCCGGCGCCGACCCGCGCCTCGGCGTACCCGATCTCGCGCAGCGCGGCGTACGCCCGGGTCACGGTGGTGCGGGAGACCGACAGGGTGGCGGTCAGCTCGCGCTCGCTGGGCAGCTGGGTGCCGAGCGCGATCCGACCGTCGCCGATGAGCAGGCGCAGCGACTCGGCCAGACCGGCGTAGGCGGGGGAGCGGTCGAAGTCGCCGACGAGAGTGGCAACGCGTTGAGGGCTGATCGAGGCAACCATGCAGGCCACTCTTCCACGATTGGCTATTCATTCCAAGGCCAATCCGAGTCACGATGTGTACGTGACTCGTACGCCGCTGGCCCACCTGACCCCCCTCGAGCAGCTCCGCGCGCCGCGGCTTCCTCGTCGCCTCGGGCAGCTGATGCTCGGACTGGTCCTCTACGGGTTCTCGATGGGGATGATGATCGAGGCCACGCTCGGCCTCGACCCGTGGGACGTGCTGCACGCCGGCCTGGCCGCGCAGACCGGCCTGAGCTTCGGCACGATCGTGATCGTCGTCGGCTTCGGGGTGCTGCTGCTCTGGATCCCGCTGCGGCAGATGCCCGGCCTCGGCACGGTCGCCAACGCCATCGTGATCGGTGTCGTCTCCGACATCTCACTCGCCATCATCACGCCGCCCGACGCGTTCGGCCTGCGGTTGGGGATGCTGCTCAGCGGCGTCGTGCTGAACGGGCTGGCCGGCGCGCTCTACATCGGCTCCCAGCTCGGCCCCGGGCCCCGGGACGGTCTGATGACCGGGCTGGTGCGACGGACCGGGCTCTCCGTCCGGCTGGTCCGCACCTCGCTCGAGGTGATCGTCCTCGCGGTCGGCTGGCTGCTCGGCGGCGCCGTCGGCCTGGGCACGGTGGTCTACGCGCTGGCCATCGGTCCGCTGGTGCACACGATGCTGCCGTGGTGCACCGTCGACATCGGAGCACCGCAGCCGGTGCTCGACCCGGAGGTCGACCGGCCGATCGCCAGCTAGGTCTTGCTCCTCGACCGCCGAGGCGAAGTTCGGTGGTCGAGTGCCCGCGAGGAAGCGGATCGGTGGTCGAGTGCCCGCGAGGAACGAAGGTCGGTGGTCGAGTGCCCGCGCGGAACGAGCGGGTGTATCGAGACCGACGGCGAGGTCTCGATACGCTCGCTGGCGCTCGCTACTCGACCAACGAACAAAGCCGCTGGCGCTCGCTACTCGACCAACGAGGCGTAGTTCGGTGGTCGAGTGCCCGCGAGGAACGAGCGGGTGTATCGAGACCGTCAGCGGGGTCTCGATACGCTCGCTGACGCTCGCTACTCGACCAACGAACAAAGCCGCTACTGCTCGCTGCTCGACCACCGAGGCGTAGTTCGGTGGTCGAGTGCCCGCGAGGAACGAGCGGGTGTATCGAGACCGCTCGCGACTCGACCACCGAGGGTCAGCGCCGGGTGGCGATGACCGCCGAGGCGTCGGAGGCGATCATCACCTCGACGGCGGTGAAGCGCTCATCGGTCAGCCACTCCTCGCGCAGGGTGTCGACCCGGCCGCGATGGATCGGCGGCCAGACCTCGCACGGCGTGAAGTCGTCGAGCACGACGAGCCCGCCCGGCTCCACGAGGTCGGCGACCGCGTCGACCCGGACGCTGTCGGGCTCCCCGGAGTCGAGGAACAGCAGCGAGAAGGGACCGCGGTCGGTCAGCGTCGACCAGTCGGCGGCGAGCACGTCGACCGACGGGTCGTCCTCGAAGATCTCAGCCGCGGCGGTCGCCAGCTTGGGGTTCAGCTCCGCGGTCACGATGCGTACGTCGGTGCGCACCCCCGACCGGAGCCAGGCGGTGCCGACCCCGCAGCCGGTGCCGAACTCCGCCATGGTGCCGCCCCGGGTCGCGGCCAGGGTGGCCAGCAGGCGGCCGGTCTCGTTGCGGCAGAACGCCACGTAGCCCGCCTTCCGGCAGACGTCGAACGCACGGGCGACGATGTCGGGCAGGTCCGGGGGAGCGCTCATGCTGGGAGTCTCTCATCCTGGACCGAGTGTCTCGACATGTGGTCGGTTGTGGATTGATCGAGCGCGACACCGCGAGTTCGGCGTACCGTTGCCCTCACTATGCGGAGCGTGTTCGTACTCATCGGCTGCCGCGGCGAGGCCTGACAGATCTGAACTGTCCACCGGGGCCCACTCGCCGCGGTGTGTTCGGCGTGCGGCCCCGGAGATCCAGCCAGACTCCCGCCACGCGAATACCGAGGAACCGCCATGTATGACATGTACCCCGAGTGGGGACCCGCCAGCCACAGCCCCGAGAACCCGTACAGCGCCGAAGCCGCCGCCCGCGCCGTCCAGGCCTCTCTTGATCTGCGAGACAACGGTGGCCAGGCGCCCGACGACAACTAGCCTCGCCCTCCATGAGCCCTTCGCAGAACGCCGCAACCAGCATCCGACTCGCCGTCATCGCCGGCGATGGCATCGGGCCAGAGGTCACCGCCGAGGCCCTCAAGGTGTTGGAGGCGGTCGCACCCGTCAAGGTCGAGGCCACCCGCTACGACCTGGGCGCTGAGCACTACCTCGCCACCGGTGAGGTCCTGCCCGACGCCGTGCTCAGCGAGATCCGCGAGCACGACGCCATCCTGCTCGGTGCGGTGGGCGGAAGGCCGAACGACCCGAACCTCCCACCCGGCCTGCTCGAGCGCGGGCTGCTGCTGCGGCTGCGCTTCGAGCTCGACCACTACGTCAACCTGCGTCCCAGCCGGATCTTCCCGGGTGCCGCCTCGCCCCTGGCCGCGCCGGGCGACGTCGACTTCGTGGTGGTCCGCGAGGGCACGGAGGGCCCCTACACGGGCAACGGCGGCGCCCTGCGCGTCGGCACGCCCGCCGAGGTCGCCACGGAGGTCAGCGTCAACACGGCGTACGGCGTGGAGCGGGTGCTCCGAGACGCGTTCGCCCGCGCGACCCGCCGCCCGCGCCGACAGCTCACGATGGTCCACAAGACCAATGTGCTCGTGCACGCCGGCGCCCTGTGGTGGCGGCTGACCCAGAAGGTCGCCCGCGACTTCCCGGAGGTCACCGTCGACTACATGCACGTCGACGCGGCGATGATCTTCATGACCACCGACCCCGCCCGCTTCGACGTGATCGTGACCGACAACCTCTTTGGCGACATCATCACCGACCTCGCGGCCGCCATCACCGGTGGCATCGGCCTGGCCGCGTCGGGCAACATCAACCCCGACCGCACGGCGCCGTCGATGTTCGAGCCGGTGCACGGGTCGGCCCCCGATATCGCCGGTCAGCAGAAGGCCGACCCCACCGCGGCGATCCTCTCCGTGGCGCTGCTGCTCGAGCATCTCGCGCACGCCGACGCCGCGGCCGCGGTCGAGGCGGCCGTGGTCGCCGACCTCGCTGCCCGGGCGCCGGGTGAGACCCGGCCGACGAGCGCCGTCGGTGACGCGGTCGTGGCCCGCCTCGGTTGACCGCCGGCTGACGC
Organism: uncultured Actinomycetota bacterium; assembly: GCA_963781515.1. Classification (GTDB taxonomy): domain Bacteria; phylum Actinomycetota; class Actinomycetes; order Propionibacteriales; family Nocardioidaceae; genus Nocardioides. Next base: position 495,179 of record CAWAGL010000008.1, on the reverse strand, counting down.
CTCCCTCGCCGAAGTAGGCAGGCCCGGTGGTGGCCGCGTCAGTGCGCGGTGCGGAACCGCGCGCTCGGCACCCGGTCGGTCAGCGGATCCGGCGCCGGCTCCCGGTAGCTGATCGGCTGCTCGATCTGGTCGATCAGCCGGGCCAGCGTGGCCGTGGCGCTCGAGAGCTGCTCGTGCGCCTGCTTGCTGAGCTGCAGGATCTCGGCGATGCCCGCGTACGGCGGTGTCGCCCGGGCCGCCCTGATCATCCGCTCGACCCGGTGCACCGACTCCTCGATGAGGCTGTCGGCGACCTCCTGGGCCTGGGACATCAGCAGTGCCGCCTGCCGGTCACCGTGCGGGAGACGCGACTGGAGCTCGGCGTTCTCGCGCCGCAGTCGCTCCACCTCTGCCTGCAGGACCGCGTTGTCCGACGTGGTCGACATCTTCGTCAAACCGTTCATGCCGTTCCTCCCGAGTTGGCCCCTTTGCTATCACTCACGAGCGGGTTCGGCCAATCCGACGCCCACCTGCCGGGCATCACCGCAAGCGGTTGGATACCGTGTCGCCATGGACATCAGCACGACCCTCACGACGTCGCCGGTCGACGACTCCCGGCTTGCCGAGATCCTCGCCAATCCCGGGTTCGGGCAGTACTTCACCGACCACATGCTCACCGTGGAGTGGACTCCCGACGACGGCTGGCACGCGGCCCGGGTGACGCCGTACGGGCCGCTCTCGCTCGACCCCGCGACGGCGGTGCTGCACTACGCGCAGGAGACCTTCGAGGGCATGAAGGCCTATCGCCATGCCGACGACTCGGTGTGGACGTTCCGGCCGGAGGAGAACGCCAGGCGGATGACCAGGTCCAGTGCCCGGCTGGCCTTCCCGGTGCTGCCGGTCGACGACTTCGTCCAGGCCGTCGACGCGCTCGTCCAGGTCGACGAGCGCTGGGTGCCCGAGAGCGGAGGGGAGAAGAGCCTCTACCTGCGGCCGTTCATGTTCGCCTCCGAGGTCTTCCTCGGCGTCCGGCCCGCCCAGCACGTCACGTTCATGGTGATCGCCTCACCCGCCGGCGCCTACTTCAAGGGCGGGGTCAAGCCGGTGTCGCTGTGGCTGACCCACGACTACACCCGCGCCGGTCGGGGCGGCATGGGTGCCGCCAAGACCGGCGGCAACTACGCCAGCTCGCTCGTCGCCCAGCAGGAGGCGACCCAGCACGGGTGCGACCAGGTCGTGTTCCTCGACGGGCAGGAGGGCAAGTACGTCGAGGAGCTCGGCGGCATGAACATGTACTTCGTCTTCGCCGACGGCCGCATCGTCACGCCCGCGACCGGCACCATCCTCGAGGGCATCACCCGGGCCTCGATCATCGAGCTGGCGGGCAAGCTCGGCCACCAGGTCGAGGAGCGGAAGTTCTCCATCGACGAGTGGCGCGAAGGCGTGACGAGCGGCGCCATCACCGAGATCTTCGCCTGCGGCACCGCAGCAGTCGTGACCCCGGTGGGCACCCTCCGGTCCGCCGAGGGAGACGTCCCGGCCCCGGCGTCGACCGACATCACCATGCAGATCCGGCAGAACCTCGTCGACGTGCAGTTCGGTCGCGCCGAGGACACCTTCGGCTGGATGCACCGCGTGGTCTGAGCGCACGTACGCCGTACCTCCCGGTCACGACATGGCGTCCCGGAGACGGGCACATCGACGTCTGCGCAGGTAATCTCGGCCCGTGACGACCTCCCCGCGTCCACAGACGCCACCGCCCGGCCTGACCGTCGGCGGCTACGCGCTCCTGACGCGCCTGGGCGAGGGCGGCATGGGAGTCGTCCATCTCGCCCAGCGACCCGGTGGTGATCGAGTGGCGCTCAAGGTGCTGCGGCCGCACATCATCGGCGACGACGAGTCCCGCGCCCGACTGGCTCGCGAGGTCGGGTCGCTCTCGCGCATCAGGAGCAGGCGGGTCGCCGAGATCGTCGACGCAGACCCCTGGGGCGACGTCCCCTACGTCGCGACCCGTTACGTGCCCGGCCTGTCGCTGCACGACGAGATCCAGGAGAACGGGCCGATCCGCGGGCAAGACCTCGCCTGGCTGGGTCGCTGCCTGGCGGAGGCGCTCACAGCGGTCCACTCGGTCGGCGTACTGCACCGCGACATCAAGCCCTCCAACGTGTTGATGGAGGGCCGCACGCCGATCCTGATCGACTTCGGGCTGGCCCGCGTCGCGGACGACCCGAGGATCACGCACACCGGCTGGTTGCTCGGCACGCCGGGCTACCTCGCGCCGGAGATCCTGTACGGCGATGACGCCACCGTCGCGTCCGACGTGCACTCGTGGGCAGCCACCGTGGGGTTCGCCGCGCTCGGCCGCGCGCCGTTCGGTCGGGGACCCGCGATGGCGATCATGGATCGGGTCCGTCGCGGCGAGCACCACCTGGCCGAGCTCGACGACCCGCTGCGGGACGTGCTCGTCGCCGCGCTCGACCCCGACCCGAGCCGTCGCCCGACGCTTCCCGCGCTGGTGTCGTGGTTCGAGGACCCGGACGCCCACGTGGTCCGCGAGCCGCTCCGGCAGCCTGAGGCCGACCTCTTCACCCTGCCGCTGGCCGTCGCGGCGTCCGCCCGGGCGGACGACCTGACCGCGCACGAGCCGCCGATGCCGTCCATGGGCCCTCCCCGCCCGGGCCCCACCTCGGTCCTGCCCAGGGAGCGAGAGGGCGCGTGGCTCGCGGACGGCGCGGTGCCGGTGCAGGGACGGCCGCCGGTCGCCGAACGGCTGCGCCGCCTCGTGACCCTCCTGTCCCTGGTCGCCGTCGGCGGCGGTGCCGTGGCGTTCGCGCCGTACCTCTCCGTGACCGGGCTCCTCCTCCTCACCTGGCTGCTGCGCAGTGGGTCGATGTCGGCCTCGGCGGCCGGGGACCGGCGCCGGACCCGCGGCGCGAAGTGGTACGACGGTCCGCAGACCGTGCTGGCCACCCCCTGGCACGTGCTGGCCGGCCTCCCCGGCACGCTCCTGCTCTCGCTGTGGGCCGCGGGCATCGCCGCCGCGATCGGCCTGCTGTGCTTCGCCGCCGCCACCGGCCCCGAGCTCGCCCTCGGGCTGTGCGGTGCCGCGTTCACGGGCGGGTTGTGGTTCGGCCCCGGTGGCTCACGCGTCCGTCGGCCCCTGCGCCGCGTCGTACACCCGGTGGCGGCGCAGCCGCTCAACTGGCTCGTCGTGACGGCTGTCGTGCTCGCCGTCGCTGCCGGGCTCGCGTCGCTGTCGACCGGCCAGGGCATCTCCTGGGCGCCGGCGTCCGACGCGCCGTTCTCGTTCCTGCGCTGACCCTCGCCGGTCGGGTGGCGGTTCGTCTCGTTGGTCGAGTAGCGAGCGCCAGCGAGCGTATCGAGACCTGCCCGGTGGTTCGTTGGTCGAGTAGCGAGCGCCAGCGAGCGTATCGAGACCCGCCCGGTTGTTCGTTGGTCGAGTAGCGAGCGCCAGCGAGCGTATCGAGACCGGGTCTCGATACACCTCGCTCGTTCCTCGCGAGGCACTCGACCCTCACCGACCTTCGTTCACGTCGTTGGTCGAGTAGCGAGCGCCAGCGAGCGTATCGAGACCGGGTCTCGATACACCTCGCTCGTTCCTCGCGAGGCACTCGACCACCGACCTTCGTCTCGTTGGTCGAGTAGCGAGCGCCAGCGAGCGTATCGACCACCGACCTTCGCCTCGTCGGTCGAGTGAGAGCGACCGGATCACGAGACCTCAACCGGCATCGACCCGGTCCGTGGCAACATGGACGTCATGCACCGCCCCTGCACCACGAGCATCATCATTCGCTAGCGCGACGGGACCTCCCGCCGCGCCGACCTCTCGTCCCCACGGGAGGTTTTTTGTTTGCCAGGCAACATCCGCCGGACACGAGAGAACGACCATGGACCTCCAAGGTGACTTCCACGTCTACGACACGACGCTGCGCGACGGCGCCCAGCAGGAGGGACTGAACCTCTCCGTGGCGGACAAGCTCGCGATCGCGCGGCACCTCGACGGGCTGGGGGTCGGCTACATCGAGGGCGGCTGGCCGGGCGCGAACCCCAAGGACACCGAGTTCTTCCGGCGCGCGCGCACGGAGCTCGACCTCGGACACGCCCGACTCGCCGCGTTCGGTGCCACCCGCCGCGCGGGGGTGAAGGCAGCTGACGACCCGGGCATCGCCGCGCTGCGCGACAGCGGCGCGAGCGTCGTCACGCTGGTGGCGAAGTCGCACGACCGGCACGTCGAGCTCGCGCTCCGCACCACGCTGGAGGAGAACCTCGCAATGGTGCGCGACACCGTCACCCACCTGCGTGCGGAGGGGCAGACGGTGTTCCTCGACGCCGAGCACTTCTTCGACGGCTACCGCGACAACCGTGACTACGCTCTCGAGGTGCTGCGGACGGCGTACGACGCAGGTGCCGAGGTCATCGCGCTGTGCGACACCAACGGCGGCATGCTGCCGGGCTGGGTCGGCGGCGTCGTGCACGACGTCATCGAGACCACCGGCGTGCGGGTCGGCATCCACTGCCACAACGACACCGGCTGCGCGGTCGCCAACACCCTCGCCGCCGTGGACGCCGGCGCCACGCACGTGCAGGGCACCATCAACGGATACGGCGAGCGCACCGGCAACGCCGACCTCGTCAGCGTCGTGGCCAACCTCGAGCTCAAGCTCGACCGGCGGGTCCTGCCCGACGGGCTCCTGCGGGACGCCACGCGCATCGCGCACGCCGTCGCGGAGGTCACGAACTTCCCGCCGGCCTCGCGCCAGCCGTACGTCGGCACCTCGGCGTTCACGCACAAGGCAGGGCTGCACGCGAGCGCCATCAAGATCGACCCGAACCTCTACCAGCACATGGACCCGGTGGGTGTCGGCAACGACATGAGGCTGCTGGTCTCCGACATGGCCGGCCGGGCGTCGATCGAGCTCAAGGGCAGGGAGCTGGGCTTCGACCTGTCCGGCGACCGCGAGCTGGTGCAGCGCGTGACCGACCGCGTCAAGCAGCTCGAGCAGCGGGGCTTCACGTTCGAGGCCGCCGACGCGTCGTTCGAGCTGCTGCTCGTCGAGGAGGTCGAGGGCGCCCGGCCGTCGTACTTCGACGTCGAGTCGTGGCGGGTGATCACCGAGACCCGGCCCGGCGACGAGGCGGTCTCGGAGGCCACGGTCAAGCTGAAGGCCGCGGGCGTGCGCTACGTCGTCACGGGCGAGGGCAACGGCCCGGTCAACGCGCTCGACGCCGCACTGCGCGAGGCCATCGGGCAGGCGTTCCCCGGCGTCGCGAAGTTCGAGCTGATCGACTACAAGGTGCGCATCCTCGACCAGGGACACGGCACCGACGCGATCACCCGGGTGCTCATCGAGACGTCCGACGGAGGGTCGACCTGGGTCACCGTCGGCGTCGGTCACAACGTCATCGAGGCGTCGTGGGGCGCGCTGGTCGACGGGCTGACCTTCGGGCTGCGGCGGCAGGACGCCGGAGGCTGACGGCTCTCAGGAGTGGCCGACCACGCGGCGTGCGAGGTCGTCCCAGCCGGCCTGGATCCGCTCGAGCGAGACGTGCTCGATCTCCGTCTGCTGCGTCAGGATGGTTGCCTCGAGCGGCGCGATCAGGGCCGTGGCGAGCATCGCGATGTCACCGCTCACTCCCAGCTGGTCGAGAAGGTGGCGCACGTGCATCGCGGCGAACGACACCGCGGCGTACGCCCGCGAGCCAGCACCGCCGGCGGCCCGGATCAGGTGGGCGTGGGTGAGGTTGAGCTCGAGGCGGGAGTGGCCGAACGCCAGCAGCCGTTCCATCGGGGGCGCGCCCGGCCCCAGGGGCGGCGGTCCGGAGAGCACCGCGGACTGCCAGGCGGTCTCGGAGCGGTTGAGCAGGGCGGCCATCAGGCCCTCGCGGCTGTCGAACCGCCGGAAGACGGTGCCCTTGCCGACCCCTGCCTCGATGGCCACCGCATCCATGGTGACGTGCTCGACACCGCACGCGTCGACCAGCCGCTGCGCGGCAGCGAGCAGCGCCTCCCGGTTGCGGGCGGCGTCGGCCCGCTCCGGGGCGGGCTCGTCGGCCAGCTGCAGGTGGATCGGCATGGGCGTCAGCCTAGGGCGGGACGCGCTGGGCGGGAATAGAAGCGGACCGCGGTCCGTTTGACCCGGCATGACCATCGCGAGCACTCAGGAGAACACCGTGTCAGACATCCGCGTCGCAGTCCTCGTCGGTAGCCTCCGCGCCGACTCGCTGAACCGCCGCATCGCCGACACCCTGCGCGCCCAGGCGCCCGCCGGCGTCACCGTCGAGATCTTCGCCGGCCTGGGCGAGATCCCGTTCTACAACGAGGAGCTCGACGGGGAGACCGTGCCCGTCGCCGCGCAGTCGCTCCGCGACCTCGTCGCCGGCGCCGACCGCGTGCTGGCCATCACTCCGGAGTACAACGGCACCATGCCCGCCGTGCTCAACAACGCCATCGACTGGCTCTCGCGGCCCTACGGTGCCGGCGCCATCACCGGCAAGCCGTTCGCGGCGGTCGGCGCCACCCCCACGCCGTACGGCGGCAAGTGGTCGCACGACGACGCCCGCCGCTCCGCCGGCATCGCCGGTGCTGCGGTGCGCGAGGACATCGTCCTCTCTCAGCCGGCCATGACGGGCGACATCCTCGCCGACGAGCAGGTCGTCGCCGATCTCCTCGGGGCGCTCACTGCCCTGGTCGCCGAGCCCATCGCGGCCTGACCCCACGCGCGACCGGCTAGCGTCGGGTCGTGGCCGAACTCCATGACCTGAGCGCGCTCGAGCAGGGCGCCGCCGTACGCCGTGGCGAGGTGTCGCCCCTCGAGCTGGCCGAGCACCACCTGGCCCGCGCCGACCGCGTCGGAGCGTTCATCACCCGCACCCCCGAGCTCGCCCTGGCTCGGGCCCGGTCGCTGACGGCAGGGTCGCATCCCGGCGATGCCTCGCCGCTGCACGGCGTGCCGACCGCGATCAAGGACCTCAACCTCACCGCGGGGGTGCGCACGACCTTCGGCTCGGCCGCGTACGCCGACTTCGTGCCCGAGGTCTCGGACGCGGTGACGCTCGCGATCGAGGCCGCAGGCCTGGTCAGCCTGGGCAAGACCAACACCCCTGAGTTCGGCTCGCCCTGCTACACCGAGCCCGACGTCGCCCCGCCCGCAGTCACGCCCTGGGACACGACCCGGATGGCGGGAGGCTCCTCGGGCGGCGCTGCCGCGGCCGTGGCTGCAGGCCTGGTGCCGGTGGCGCAGGGCTCCGACGGTGGTGGCTCGATCCGCATCCCCGCCTCGTGCTGCGGGATCGTCGGGCTCAAGCCGAGCCGCGGACGCATCTCCGGCGCCCCCATGTATGGCGACCCGGTCGGGCTCGCGACCGCCGGACCGCTCGCGCGCACGGTCCGTGACGCCGCTGCCTTCCTCGACGTGCTCGCCGGTCGTGGTGTGGGTGACCCGTCCTGGGCACCACCTCCTTCAGGGTCGTTCCTGGCCGCCTGCGACAAGGACCCGGGACGTCTCCGGATCGCTCGGTTCATTTCACCAGTGATCGCCGACACTCCGGTCGACCCCGAGTGCGTGCAGGCCTGGGAGGACGCCTCCCGGCTGCTCGAGTCGATGGGCCACGAGGTCGAGGACGTGCCCGTGCCGCTGCCCCGCGAGGCGGTGCCGGTCTTCGAGATCTGCTGGGCGGTGCTCACCGCGCTGTCCGCCGCGCCGCCCGGCCGCGAGGGCGAGCTCCGGCCGCTGACCCGCTGGCTCAGTGCGCGGGGCCGCGCGGTCACGGGCCCGGAGTTCGGCCTGGCCATCGGCGAGATGCGCCGGCTGGCGGCGGGTGCGCTGACCGCGTTGGCGCCGTACGACCTGGTGCTGACGCCGACCCTGGCCGGTCCGGCCCTGCCGGTCGGCGCGCTGCGCAACGACGCTGACCCGGAGGCGGACTTCGAGGCGCAGAAGGCCTTCACTCCCTGGACGTCGGCCTGGAACGTCACCGGCATGCCGGCCATCTCGCTGCCCCTGCACTGGACCGCCGACGACCTGCCGGTCGGCGTGATGCTGGCGGCGCGTCCGGCCGAGGAGGAGCTGTTGCTGGCGGTCTCCGCCCGGATCGAGGAGGCTGCGCCGTGGGTTCACCGCAAGCCGCCGGTGTGGTGAGGTGGTGGGCATGACCGAGCTGACGCCGTACCTCTGTGTTGCCGGAGCCGACCGCGCCATCGCCTGGTACGTCGAGGTGCTGGGCGCCGAGGTCGTCCGGGAGCCCATCGTCATGCCGGATGGACGGGTCGGGCACGTGGAGCTGGCCGTCGACGGCGCGCGCTGGATGATGGCGGACGAGTTCGACGCGGCAGGCGTGGCCGGACCCGACCCGGCGCGCGGGGCGGCCGTCACACTGCACCTCGCGGTCGCCGACGTGGACGCGCTGTGCGAGCGCGTGGTCGCCGCGGGGGTGACCCTCGACCGTGGCCCGGAGGACTCACCCCCGGCGGGACGCGTGGCCGTCTTCCGCGATCCCTTCGGCCACCGCTGGTTCCTCAACTCACCCTTGTCGTCGGGGTAGTCCGGTGCGGATTCGTCGTCAGCCGGCCGGGGGAGAGCAAATCTGCACCGGACTACCCGCCAAGGCCGTGTCGTCGGGGTAGTCCGGTGCGGATTCGTCGTCATCCGGCCCGAGGAGAGCAAATCTGCACCGGACTACCCGCCAAGGCCGCATCGTCGGGGTAGTCCGGTGCGGATTCGTCGTCATCCGGCCGGGGGAGAGCAAATCTGCACCGGACTACCCGCCAACCCCACCAACCAACAAACCCCACGAACCAGGGGGAATCAGTCGGTCACGCCCCGCGCATGCAGCGCCTCACCGGTCGAGCGGGCGTGCGCCACGACCCGGATCACCAGGGGGGTCAGCCGGGCGCGCGGGTCGCGCTGGAGCCCGCGCGCCATCGCGGCGTCCCGCGTCTCGTCGGCGATCTCGATCGTCGTCGGCAGGGCGCGCATCATCAGCGAGAACGCCAGCGCGACCATCTCGGGGTCCACGCCGAATCGCCGCAGCGGGCCGAGCGCCCGGGTGATCGTGTCGAGCATCTCGTCGATCGGCGTCGTCACCGTCAGCACGGTCGCGACCAGCACCAGCGCCAGCAGGTCCAGCACCGACTCGACCGCGCGCTGCCACGTCTGCTGCCAGGTGAGGTAGACCGCCAGCCCGGCGGCGACGAGCAGGAGGGCGCGCAGGGAGCGCAGCGTCAGCGCGATGCCCATCCCGGACCAGGCCGCCAGCACGAGCGCCCCGGCGAAGAACGCGCCCGCGCTCACCGGACCCCGCACCACGACCACCACGACGGCGACCGCCATCATGCCGAGCAGCTTGGCGCCGGCCGGCAGCCGATGGAGTGCGGTGGTGCCCGGCCGGTACAGCCCCAGCAGCGACGCGCTCACACGATGGCCCGGTAGCGCGCGACGGCGTCGGCCGCGGGGCCGTCGTACACGACCGCCGCATCGTCGACGACGATGCCGCGCTCGCACCGCAGCGCGAGGTCGAGGTCGTGCGTGACCAGCACGAGCTGCTGGGGGAGCGCGCACAGCAGGTCGCCGATCATCCGAGTGTTGCGGAGGTCGAGCAGGGTGGTGGGCTCGTCGGCGACGAGCACGTCGGGATCGGTGGCCAGCACCCCGGCCAGCGCCAGCAGCTGGCGTTGCCCACCCGAGAGCGTGTGCACGCTGCGATCGGCCAGCTCGCCGAGACCGTGCAGCTCGAGCAGGGCCAGCGCCGCGGCCCGTCGTACCGACTTGTCCTTGTGCGTACGGCGCAGCGACAGCGCGACGTCCTCCACCGCCGTGGGCATCACCAGCTGGGCAGCGGGGTCCGTGAACACGAACCCCACCCGCCGGCGGACTGCCGCGCCGTCCCGGACGACGTCGAGCCCGTCCACGAGCACCGTCCCGGAGCTGGGCTCGACCAGGCCGTTGAGCAGCCGGGCGAGCGTCGACTTGCCGGAGCCGTTCGCACCGATGAGTGCGATCCGCGGCTCGGTCAGGGTCAGCGTGGTCTCGTGCAGGATCTCGTTCTCGCCGTCGGCGGTCGGGACCCGGACCGTGACCTGGCGCAGCTCGATCCGGCTCACGTGGTGATGGTCTCCTCGCGGCCGGCCGGGACCGGGGCACGCCGGTCGAGGAGATCGGGGAAGGCGCGGTGCACGGCCGTCGCGACGAGGGCCATGGCGATGTTCTTGAGGATGTCGCCGGGCCAGAAGAACCTGTCGATGTCGAAGGCGCCTGCCAGGTCGGTGGGGATCTTCCAGGCCAGCCCGGCCATGCCGAGGGTGTGGATGAACAGCGCGCTGCTCACGAAGCCGGCCAGGAAGATCACGGGCACGCTGGTCTGGATGGTCCGGCGCGGCAGCCGCTCGACGATGAACCCGCAGAGCGCCGCGGCGAGCGGGAACCCGACCAGGTAGCCGACCGACGGGCCGTTCAGCACGCCGAACCCGGAGGCGCCCCCGGAGAAGACGGGCAGGCCGGCAGCGCCGACGACGATGTAGAGCAGCACGGCCAGGAAGCCCCGTCGCATGCCGAGCACGGCGCCGCTGAGCAGCACGGCGAACGTCTGCAGGGTGATCGGCACCGCGGTGCCGATGTTCAGGGACGGCAGGATCGCGCAGACCGCGATGAGCGCGGCGAAGCCCGCGATCAGGGCCACGTCGGTGGCGGTCGAACGGGACGTTCTGGTGCTCATGGGGCCAGCTCTCGACTCGGCGCGTGGGGTCGACCTGAACAGTGGTCAGGTGAACAGTGTTCAGGTTAGGGTCGGGGCGACCCGAACGTCAATCAGGGGGTGACATGCGCTACCACCGCAGCGACGTCGTCGAGCGTGCACTCGACGTGCTCGACCGGTACGGCCTGGCCGACCTCTCCATGCGCCGGCTGGCCGGCGACCTGGGCGTCGCGCCGAGTGCGCTCTACCACCACGTCGCCAACAAGCAGACCCTGCTGGCCGCCGTCGCCGACGAGATCCTGGCCCGGGGCCGCCGTACCCGGTGCGCCACCGAGTGGGACGGCCTCGTCGTCGAGGTCTGCGACGAGCTGCGCGACGCGATGCTCGCCTACCGCGACGGCGCCGACGTCGTCGCCACCGTGCACGCGTTCGGACTCGGCGCCGCCGGCCCCGCCGAGGAGCTCGACGAGATCCTGCTCGGGACCGGGCTGGCAGACGACCTCGCGACGGTCGCCACCCGCACGCTCCTGCACTACGTCTTCGGTCACGCCCACGACGAGCAGACCGCGCTCCAGGCCAACAGTGCCGGCGCGATCGACCGCCGGCCGCGGGACTCCGGGGACTTCGAGCTCGGCCTCGGTCTCATCCTCGACGGGCTGCGGACCCACATCGTCGAGCCGGGACGCCTGATCCGCTGAGTCGGGAGGCCCGCTCAGCGAGCGACATCGACCAGGGCTCCCGACAGCTCCGCGAGCAGTACGCCGCCAGCCAGGTCGAGCCTGGTGTCCTTGAGCACCGCGGCGGTCAGGTCGACCCGGTCCAGCGAGGCGCCGCGCAGGTCGGTGCGCGTCAGGTTGGTCTCCCGCATGACCACGCCGGCCAGGTTGGCCCCGGCCAGCACGGTGCCGGTCAGGTTCGCCAGCGACAGGTCGGCCTCACCGAGGTCGACGTCCGTCAGGTCGAGGCCGCTGAGGTTGGCGCCCCGCATCGTGACGCTCGACCACCGCCCACCGCTGACCCGCATCGGCCGCAGGGTGCAGTCGGCGAACACCGAGCCGACGAGCTTGCAGCCGTCGAACACCGCGTCGAAGAAGTTGGTGCGCCGGAAGTCGCACGCCACGAACGCCGAGGCCACGTGCGTCGACGCGTTGAACCGCCCCCCGTGGAAGGTGCAGCTCTCGAAGGTCGCGCCCGACGTCGTCGTCTCGGAGAAGTCGACGTCGGAGAAGGTGCAGTCGACGAACCGGGCGGCGCCCAGGTCGTCGCCGTACCAGTCCTCGTCGATGAACGACTCGCCCTCTCGAGCCGGCGGGCGCGCTTCAGACATCGACCGTGCCGCCGATGCGCCAGTAGACGCCGTCCTCGCGCTCGAGGAACAGCGCCTCCACGAGGTAGCGGCGCAGCGCGGCGAAGTCGGGATGGAAGCGCCGCAGGATCTCGTTGACCTCGACCTCCGCATAGGTCTGCCCCGGCTCGAACTGCTGGGCGATGTGGTCGAGCACGACCAGCAGCTTCGACCGCTTCGACGGGATCGTGTGCAGGCGGCCGTCGTCGCCGATGAAGTGGGCGACGATGCGCTGGTCCTCCGCGCTCAAGGGGGAGGTCATGCCGGCTCCCGGGCCAGCAGCGCGACCGGTCTCCGGGCGTCGGCGAGCCCTCCGCCGACCGAGCGGACCTCGAAGTGCAGGTGGCACCCGTCGGGTGCCGCAGAGTCCGACGCGAGCGCCAGGGTCGCACCGCGCCTGACGCGGTCGCCCACGCCGACGTACACCGTGCGCGCGTGCGCGATCAGGATGTCGACGCCGAGTCGCCGGTTGCGGATCACGAGCGGGCTCTGGCCGTACGCCGGTCCGTAGGCCGCGCTGCTGACCACCCGTCCGAAGCGACCCGCCCTGATCGGCGTCCCGCACGGCATCGCGACGTCGATGCCGTGGTGGAAGCCGCGCCCGCCACGACACCTGCTGTCGGCGGAGTAGTAGGGCGCGCGGGTGCAGCCGTAGCCGATCATGGTGCGGTGCGCGCCGTCGTACCAGGGAGAGGTGTACGCCGCCTGGTCGCGCGAGTAGAACACCCACCGCGGGTCGTCGTCGGCCACCGCCGGGGCAGCCGAGAGCAGCATCGCCACGACCAGCCCCAGCACGCGCATCATGCGATCACCCTAGATCGCGAGCAGCCGGCCGCACTCATCGATCAGCCGGTCACGCAGCGGAGCCGCCCGCTCGGCGAAGCCGCGCTGCGCGGCGGCGTACTCCTGCTTGCCCTCGGGCGTCTCGATGCGGACCGGCTCGAAGCCGAGGTCGGCCAGGTCGTACGGCGCGGCCCGCATGTCGAGCTCGCGGATGTCGCGGGCCAGCTCGAAGCAGTCGGCGACGAGGTCGCTGGCGACCATCGGGGTGAGCCGGAAGGCGTGCTTGTAGAGGTCCATGTTGCCGTGCAGGCAGGCCGGTTGCTCGTACGCCGCCCGGTCGTCGCGGCCGGGGGACAGCACGTTCAGCGACCGCGCCGGGGGAGTGAAGAAGCGGTAGGCGTCGAAGTGCGAGCAGCCGATGCGGTGCGACTCCACCACGGCGTCGGTGCCTGCCGGGCCCAGCCGCAGCGGCCAGTCGGCGTGCCGGGTCTCGTCCTCCTCGAGCCGGTAGACCATCGCCCACTCGTGCAGCCCGAAGCAGCCGAAGTTGGCCGGCCGGCCGGCCGTCGCGCTCAGCAGGGCGTGCAGCGACTCGAGGAGCGGGCGCTGCGCCGCGACGTGCTCGACACTCACCGCGTGGGGCGTCTCGAGGTAGCCCTTCAACCCGGCGTACTCCGCTCCACCCTCGAGCGCGAATCCGAAGCCGGGGTGCCAGCGCCGCAGCTGCGCCGGCCGCTGCGAGTAGTAGGTGAACAGGAAGTCGTGCACGGGGTGCTTGACCGCCGAGCCCCGACGGGCCAGGTGCGGGGCGACGAAGGCGTCGACGCGGGCCGCGTGCGCCTCTGCGCGCGCCCGCCACGTCGTCTCGGCCAACAGCACGGGTTCCACGCGTCGGAGCCTACGAGCACCGAGCCCAGCTCACGGTCCTCGGGGGCGGCCGCCCCGCCGACCCGCCGACCCGCTGCAGCGGTGACTGAGGGTCGCTTTCTTGCCGGGCAACCGACCCCAGCTCACCGCTGTCGGGGGCGGCCAACCCACCGACCCGCTGCAGCGGTGACCGAGGGTCGCTTTCCTGCCGGGTGAGCGACCCCAGCTCACCGCTCGGGGGCGGCCAACCCACCGACCCGCTGCAGCGGTGACTGAGGGTCGCTTTCCTGCCGGGCAACCGACCCCAGCTCACCGCTGTCGGGGGCGGCCAACCCACCGACCCGCTGCAGCGGTGACTGAGGGTCGCTTTCTTGCCGGGCAACCGACCCCAGCTCACCGCTGTCGGGGGCGGCCATCCCACCGACCCGCTGCAGCGGTGACTGAGGGTCGCTTTCCTGCCGGGCAACCGACCCCAGCTCACCGCTCTCGGGGGCGACCGGCCCACCGCACCGCTGCCTCGGTGATACAGGGTCGCGTCCGGTGCGGCCGACCAACGCTCGTCGGCGGACTAGCTCGATTGTCGGGCTCGTCCGATTCCGCCACACTCAGGCATGGACGGTCACGAGGCGGCCCTCGAGCGGGCCCACACCCATGCCCTCGCCTGGCTCGGCTCGCTCGACGACCGCGCGGTGCCGGCGACGGCGTCGATCGCGGACGTGATGGAGCGGCTGGGTACGACGTTGCCTGAGGGCGGCGAGGACCCCGTCGACGTGGTCGACCTCCTGGCGAGCGCGTGCGAGCCGGGACTCACCGCCATGCCGTCGGGACGCTTCTTCGGGTTCGTGATCGGCGGCACCCATCCTGCCGCGCTCGCGGCCGACTGGCTCACCAGCGCATGGGACCAGAACTCCGGGCTCCGACTCGTGACGCCAGCGCACAGTGCCGTCGAGGACGTCACCGAGTCGTGGCTGGTCGACCTGCTGGGACTGCCGACCGGAAGCGCGGTGGGCTTCGTCACCGGCGGCACGATGGCCAACTTCACCGGGTTGGCGGCCGGTCGCGACGAGGTGCTGCGTCGCGCCGGCTGGGACGTGGCCGCCGACGGGCTCGTCGGCTCACCCGGGGTGCGGGTGCTCGTGGGCGCCGAGCGCCACGACACCGTGGACCTGGCCCTGCGCTACCTGGGCCTCGGCAGCCCCGAGGCGGTCGCCGCCGACGCCGAGGGACGGTTGGACAGTGACGCGCTCCGCGTGGCGCTGGAGACGGGCGAGCGGCGCCCGACGATCGTCGTGCTCCAGGCCGGCAACGTGCACTCCGGAGCCTTCGACCCGTTCGCGGAGGCGATCGCGCTCGCGCACGAGCACGGCGCCTGGGTCCATGTGGACGGGGCCTTCGGCCTCTTCGCGGCGGCGTCGCCGGCCCGACGGCATCTCGTGGCCGGCTACGAGATGGCCGACTCCTGGGCGACCGACGCCCACAAGACGCTCAACGTGCCCTACGACTGCGGCCTCGCGATCGTCAGGGACCGCAGTGCGCTGCGAGCCGCGATGGGGATGCACGGTGACTACCTGATCCTCGACGAGGCGGGCGAGCCGTTCGACAAGGTGCCGGAGCTCAGCCGTCGTGGCCGCGCCCTCCCGGTCTGGGCGGTGCTGCGGGCGCTGGGTCGCGAAGGCGTCGCCGAGCTGGTGGATCGGTTGTGCACCCATGCGGCGGCGATGGCGCGGGGGATCGGCGCGATCGACGGCGCCGAGGTGCTCAACGACGTCGTGTTCACCCAGGTGTGCGCGACGTTCGGTGACGACGAGCGCACACGCGCCGTCGTACAGGGCATGCTCGACGACGGAACCGCGTGGATGACCGGGTCCCGGTGGCACGACCGTGCGGTGCTCAGGGTGTCGGTGAGCAACTGGTCCACCGGTGAGGCCGACGTGCAGCGCAGCCTCTCCGCGCTGCGGGCGGTGGCCGCCGGATAGGCTCGCCTGCGTGCGCATCGCCCGATTCACCACAGGAGAAGAGCCCACCTACGGAGTCGTGACGGGAGACGTCGACGACTACGGCCAGCCCGCCGACGACTCCATGATCGTGGCGCTCGCCGGCGACCCGCTCTACGTCGGGGTCAAGCTGCTCCAGCAGGAGCACAAGCTGGCCGACGTGCGGCTGCTGGCGCCGGTGCTGCCGCGCAGCAAGGTGGTCGGCATCGGCCGCAACTACGCCGCCCACGCGGCCGAGCTGGGCCACGAGCTCCCGACCGAGCCGATGATGTTCCTCAAGCCCAACACCTCGGTGATCGGGCCCGGCGACCCGATCTTCTACCCGCCGCAGACCAAGGACCTGCACTTCGAGGGCGAGCTCGCGGTCGTCATCGGCCGCATCTGCCGCGACGTGCCTCCCGAGCAGGCCACCGACGTCATCCACGGCTACACCATCGCCAACGACGTCACCGCGCGCGATCTCCAGAGGTCCGACGTGCAGTTCACCCGGGCCAAGGGCTTCGACTCGTTCTGCCCGCTGGGCCCGTGGATCGAGACCGACATCGACCCGCAGGTGTTTTCCGACGGCGTGAGCGTGCAGACCCACCTCAACGGCGACCTCAAGCAGGACGGGTCCACCAAGGACCTGATCTTCGACATCCCCACGCTGGTCGCCTACGTCTCCAGCGTCATGACGTTGCTGCCCGGCGACGTGATCCTCACCGGCACCCCCGAGGGTGTCGGGCCCATGCTGGTCGGTGACGAGGTCGAGATCTCGATCGCCGGCATCGGCACCCTCACGAACAAGGTGGCAGCCCGATGACCCGTCCCGTCCGCGTCCGCATGGCGCCCTCGCCGACCGGCAGCCCGCACGTCGGGCTGGCCCGCACGGCCCTCTACAACTGGGCCTTCGCGCGCCGCCACGGTGGCACCTTCGTCTTCCGCATCGAGGACACCGACAAGGAGCGCAACACCCAGGAGTCCTACGACTCGCTGCTCGACCTGATGCAGTGGCTCGGCCTCGACTGGGACGAGGGGCCGCTCAAGGGCGGCGACTTCGGGCCCTATCGCCAGTCGGAGCGGAGCGAGATCTACACCGATGTCCTGGCCCGCCTGAGCGAGTCGTCGTTCACCTACGACTGCTTCTGCCGCAACGAGGAGGTCGAGGCGCGCCGCAAGGCCAGCGGGTCGAAGGTCCACGGGTACGACGGGTTCTGTCGCGAGCTGAGCGACGAGCAGCGCTCCGCGTTCGAGGCCGAGGGCCGCGAGCCGGTGGTCAGGTTCCGGATGCCTGACGGCTCCATCACGTGGACCGACCTGGTCCGCGGGGACATCACCTTCGAGACCGAGTTCGTCCCCGACTTCGCGCTGAGCCGCGCCAACGGCGACCCGCTCTACACGCTGGTCAACCCGGTCGACGACGCCCTGATGGAGATCACCCATGTGCTGCGCGGGGAGGACCTCCTGTCCAGCACCCCTCGCCAGATCGCGCTGTACGACGCCCTGACCTCGCTCGGCATCGCGAAGTTCACCCCCGAGTTCGCCCACCTGCCCTACGTCATGGGCGAGGGCAACAAGAAGCTCTCCAAGCGCGACCCGCAGGCCCACATGGCGCTCTACCGCGAGCAGGGCTTCCTGCCCGAGGGCCTGCTCAACTACCTGGCGCTCCTCGGCTGGTCGATCGCCGCCGACCGCGACGTGTTCACGCTCGACGAGATGGTGGCGGCGTTCGACATCAAGGACGTCAACCCCAACCCGGCCCGCTTCGACATCAAGAAGGCCGACGCGATCAACGCCTCCCACATGCGGATGCTCTCGATCGAGGACATCACCCACCGGTCGCTGCCGTTCCTCAAGCAGGCTGGAGTGGTCTCGGACCCGGTGTCCGACGCCGATGCGCAGCTGCTCGAGCTGGCCATGCCGCTGGTGGGGGAGCGCATCAACAAGCTCACCGAGACCGTCGACATGCTGGGGTTCCTCTTCGTGGACGAGGCATCCTTCACGCGCACCGACGAGATCGACGAGGCCGGTCGAGAGGTGGTGCAGGCGTCGTACGACGCGCTCGCCGCGCTGCCGCAGTGGGGCACCGCCGCCATCGAGGAGGCGCTGCGCACCACACTGATCGAGGAGCGTGGCCTCAAGCCGCGGCACGCGTTCGGTCCGGTGCGCATCGCCATCACCGGCAGCAAGGTGTCGCCGCCGCTGTTCGAGTCGATGGAGCTGCTCGGTCGCGACCGCTCGATCGCGCGGCTCAGCGACGCCCTGTCCTGAGTGAACGCCCGATGAGCTACGCAGGGGAGCCACTGGAGTACCACGAGCTGCACCGTGCCGGCCGGACCGGTGCGTGGCGCCCACTGCTGGGCATCGTTGCTGATGCTCGTCGGGATGTTCGTGCTCGCGCCGCTCGTCTGGCAGGCGATCTTCGCGCTCTGGTACGCCGTGACGGGCGAGCCCGTGGTGTCCTCGCTGGAGGGGCTGCGCGACACCGAGAACCCGACGCCGATGTCGCTGGCGTTCCTCAACGTCGTGCTGGCCTCCGCCATCCCGGTCGCCTGGTTCCTCAGCCGGGTCCTGCACGGGCTCAAGCCGCGGTGGCTGTCGTCGGTGCTGCCGCGCATCCGCTGGCGGTTCTTCCTCGTCTGCCTGGGTCTTGCGCTGCTGGCGCTGATGACGAGGCTGCTCGTGACGGCCGTGCTGCCCCAGGAGGGCGTCACCGAGGCCGGCACCGTCAACGACTTCACGTCGACGACGCGCGACTTCCTGCTCGTCGTGCTGCTGCTGACGCCGCTGCAGGCGGCAGGGGAGGAGTACGCGTTCCGTGGCTACCTCACCCAGGCCTTCGGCGGCCTCGGTGGGTCCCGGGTGCTCGCCGTCGTCGCGCCGGCCCTCCTGTTCGGCCTGGCGCACGGCCTCGGCCAGAGCCTGCCGGTCTTCGTCGACCGGTTCGCGTTCGGTCTGGTCGCCGGCGTCCTCGTCATCGTCACTGGAGGCCTCGAGGCGGCCATCGCCATGCACGTCCTGAACAACTTCGTGGCGTTCAGCCTGGCGCTCGCGTTCAGCGACATGGGCAGTGCCCTCAACGCCACCGGCGGCAGCTGGTGGAGCCTGCCGGGCACGCTCACCCAGTCGCTCGTCTACCTCGCGCTGGCGCTCGCCGTGGCCCGTCGGATGGGGCTGCGCCACACCACGGAGGGGGGCGTTTTGGAGGCCTCCGGGGGCCGCGTGTATCGTTCACCCCTGCGTCCGGAGGGCCCCTGAGCAAGCACGATTCACGCTCAGAACAGGCCCTCCATTGGGATATGGTGTAATTGGCAGCACGACTGGTTCTGGTCCAGTTAGTCAAGGTTCGAGTCCTTGTATCCCAGCGAGAGTCCCGCCCTCACCGGCGGGATTTGGTGCGAAACTCAAGCCATCGCTAGAGTCTCGTCCGCTGCTTGCAGCAAGCTAGCCCCCGTTGTGTAGCGGCCTAGCACGCCGCCCTCTCAAGGCGGTAGCGCCGGTTCGAATCCGGTCGGGGGTACGCACCACGAAGGCCCGGTCACCAGACCGGGCCTTTCGTCATCCCACACCACCGCCGTGCCTCATGCGGTTCTCGGGCGGTCCGTCGTGGTCGTCCGGGACGCCGAGATCCACGAAGCCGGCTCGCTCGTACGCCGTGATGGCACGCGGGTTGTCACTGCGCACCATGAGGTACGTCGTCCGGCCCAGGCCACGAGCCCAGCCGACCACCTCCTCGATGAGCGCCCGGGCGGTCCCGGTGCCGCGCGCCGAGGGCGCGACCCACATCGAGATCAGCTGGGCGTCGTCGCCGTGGAGCACCCCGCTGGCCATGCCCACGGCATCGCCGTCGTAGCGCGCGACGAGGTTCAGCTCGACGTTCTCGAGCCGGCTGCGCCACGTGTCCTCGGGGGCATCCACCCAGTCGTCGAAGCGGGAGCCGAAGGCCCCCGGTGCCTCCGCCAGCGCCCGCAGCCGGATGTCGCGGAAGGCGGCCCAGTCGTCGGGGGAGAGCCGGACGATGTCGCACTCGATCATGGGGGTCAGGGTAAGGGCGGCGGCTGGTGCGCGCGGCCCCGACGCGGCCGGGCCGTGGCGCTCCCGGCCCGAGGGGGCTTGGAAAGCACGAAGGCCCGGTCACCAGACCGGGCCTTCGTCGTGTCCACAGTGTGGTGGGCGCTCTCGCGGACCCACCACACCGCAGTCGCGGGGACTACTTGGTGTTGACGGTGATCTTGGCGATGCCCACGAGCAGGCCGCCCTTGACGGCGTCGGTCTTGAAGGTGTCGTTCAGGAGGCCGGCGGCGTCGTCGGAGATCATCACCTTCGTGCCCTCGAGGATGGCGGTGCTGCCCTCGGTGGCGAGGGGCTCGAGGGTGCGACCGTCGAGCTGGAAGAGGTACGCGTTGGTGACCGCGACCTTGCCGTTGACGCTCACGTCGCCGTACACGCGGGACACGCCCGGGTCGACGTTGAGGTTGGTCAGCTCGACCTTGGTGTCGCCGGCGGTCAGCGAGAGGCCCGAGCCCTCGTGCTGGACCTGGCCGATGACGTACGGCGACACGGTGCCCGGCTTGAAGACGGTGACGTTGCCGCCGGTGATCGGGAAGACGAGCGAGCCGTCGACGAGCTTGGCGGTGCCCTCCACGCCGGGGGTCAGCTTGAGGGAGGCCAGTGCGTCGGTGAAGCCCTTGTCCAGGGCGATGGCGGTGTCCTTGCCGCTCAGGGCGTCGATCGCGGCGACCGGCTTCGGTGCCGAGGAGGACGTCTTGTCGCTGCCGCTCGCGGCGCTGGCGTTGTCATCGGTGCCGCAGGCGGCGAGCGGGACGGCGAGCAGGGCGACGGTCGCGAAGGCGGCGAGGCCGCGCTTGGTGGGGGAGATCTTGGAGCGCATGGGGACTTCCTTCAGGTTACTTTCGAGTGCTGGGGGTTTTCCCCTTGACATGAGGTGATTCGCTGTGGCAGTCGAATCGGATTGGATGAGTTTCCAGCAGTGTCCGATTTCCGCCAGAAGTGATGTCAGACTGGCGGCAGGATGAAGACATGAACACAGCCGCCCCACACCCTGTGCGGATGGACGAGGAGTCCTGCTACCGGGCCGTGAAGAGCCGCGACCGGCGATTCGACGGCGTGTTCTACACCGCTGTGCGGACCACCGGCATCTACTGCCGGCCGTCGTGCCCGGCGCGCACGCCCGGCTACGCGAACGTCTCGTTCCACCCGACCGCGGCGTCCGCACAGGCTGCCGGCTACCGCGCCTGCAAGCGCTGCATCCCCGACGCCACCCCGGGCAGCCCCGACTGGGACGTCGCCGCCGACGTCGCCGGTCGCGCCATGAGGCTGATCGCCGACGGTGTGGTCGACCGGGGCGGGGTCGACGGACTGGCGAGGCGCCTGGGCTACACCCCGCGCCATCTCACCCGGCTCCTCACCCAGGAGCTCGGCGCCGGACCGCTCGCCCTGGCCCGCGCCCGTCGCGCCCAGACCGCGCGCATCCTCATCGAGACGACGGCCATGCCGTACGCCGACGTCGCGTTCGCGGCCGGGTTCTCGAGCATCCGGCAGTTCAACGAGACGATCCGCGCGGTGTATGCCGCCAGCCCCACCGACCTGCGTGGCCGGCGCGGCCACACCCGGTCGACCCACGGCACCGTCGAGATGCGGCTGGCCGTGCGTACGCCGTTCGCCGGCCGCGCGCTCCTCGCCTTCCTCGCCACCCGCGCGGTGCCGGGCGTCGAGGCCGCCGACGCCGCGTCGTACTCGCGCGTGCTGCGGCTCCCGCACGGGGTCGGCACGGTCCGCCTCGAGCTGGACGACCTGACGGGCGACGGGACGGCGTTCGTGCCCGCGACGTTCACCCTCGAGGACCTGCGTGACACCGGCGCCGCCGTCGAGCGTGTTCGTCGCCTGGTCGATGCCGACTGCGACCCGGTGGCGGTCGCCGACGCGTTCGCCGGCGACCGGCTGCTCGGGCCCCTGGTGCGCACGATGCCCGGGCTGCGGGTGCCCGGCCACGTCGACGGTCACGAGCTCGCGGTGCGCGCGGTGCTCGGGCAGCAGGTGAGTGTGGCCGGGGCCCGCACCGTCGCGGCCAGGCTCACCCAGCAGTACGGCGCGAGGATCGCGCCCGACGGGCACCTCACCCATCACTTCCCCGACGTGGCCACCCTGGCCGGCCTCGACCCCGAGGACCTGCCGATGCCTCGCGCCCGCGGTCGTGCGCTCGTCGCACTGTGCGGGGCGCTGGCCGACGAGACGATCGCCCTCGACCGTGGCGCCGATCGGGATCACGTGCGTGCCCAGCTGGTCGCCCTGCCCGGCATCGGGCCGTGGACAGCCGACTACATCGCGCTGCGCGCCCTCGGTCACCCCGACGTGTTCCTGCCGACCGACATCGGCATCCGCGACGCCCTCACCGGCCTGGGCCGCGACCCGCGCGGCGCGGCCGCCCTCGCCGAGACCTGGCGCCCGTGGCGCTCCTACGCCCAGATGCACCTGTGGCAGTCACTGGCTGCCCCCGAACCAGAGGAGGACCCAGATGTGGACCGTCATCGACTCACCCATCGGTGAGCTGCGCATCGTCGAGAACGGTGGCTCGATCACCGCGATCGAGTTCACGCCGTTCGGTCCTGGCGTCGGTCGCCCGCTCGGTGCCCGCGACGACCAGCACCCCGTGCTGGCCGATGCGGCGCGTCAGCTGGCGGCGTACTTCGACCGCGACCTCAAGGAGTTCGACCTGCCGCTCGCGCCCGCGGGCACGGTCTTCCAGAGGCGGGTGTGGGATGTGCTGCTCGGCGTGGGGTTCGGCGAGACCGCGTCGTACGGCCAGGTCGCCCAGCGCCTGGGCATGACCAACGCCGCCTCCCGGGCGGTGGGGCTGGCCAACGGCCGCAACCCGATCCCGATCGTCATCCCGTGCCACCGGATCATCGGTGCCAACGGCACCCTCACCGGGTACGCCGGCGGGCTGGAGCGCAAGCAGACGCTGCTGTCCCTCGAGCAGGAGGCCTTGTTCTAGCCGCCGGCAGGGGTGCCGATCAGGTGTCGATGGCCTCGAGGTTGGCCCGACCCTCGGTGGCGAGGATCAGCGAGATCCAGCCGTCGGTGCCGCGGACGCGCCGGACCGAGCTGCGGGTCACCTCGTAGCGGCCCACGAAGCTGTGCGTCACGACGTACGTCGCGTCCGGCCAGGTGCCGCAGACCTCGCCGGTCGCGGCCAGCTGCAGGAAGCGGCGCCGAGGGGCGGTGACCTGCACGGTGGCGGTGGCGGGCTCGCAGGCACCGGGCGCCGGCAGGGTGCCGTCCAGGGCGGACAGGGTGGCTGTGTAGGCGCCGTCGAAGGGTGCGCCGGTCACCCGCCCGGCCAGGCGGGCGGTCCCTGCCTCGTCGACGGTGAACGACCCGAGGTCGTCGCCGCGCAGGTCGAGCACGGTGCAGGGTCCGGCCTGGGCCGGAGACGCCGTCGCGGCGGCCAGCAGCGCGCCTCCGACCAGAAGGCCGGTCCTGGTGAACGTGTGCATGGTGATCTCCTCGGCTGGGGTGCGGGTGTTGCTGCGACGCTCCCGCAGGCACCTTGACGGGCTCTTGAGAGCAACTTGAGCGGTCGTCTCGCTGGACGCCGGGATGCGGATGCCGCCGCCGGAACGGGTGTGCCGGGCCATCGCCGGTCCGGCGATTCGCCGGTATCCTCGACGCAGGGATCCACTGGAGGAGCGAGGTGGGCGGGGACACGAGGCTGCGCCTGCGTGTGCTCGGCGAGATGACGGCGACTCGCGACGGGGTGGTCGTCGACCTCGGCGGGCGCCGGCAGCGCGCCGTGCTCGCGGCCCTGGTGGTGATGCGCGGCCAGGTCCTTCCCGCGGATCGCCTCGCCGACTGCGTGTGGGGCGATGTCGCGCCGGCCAACACCATGGGGGCGCTCCAGGCCTACGTGAGCCACCTGCGCCGCCGGCTCCAGCCGGAGGCGGAGGCGCGCCGGCGTGACGGCGTGATCGCGAGCACCGCAGCCGGCTACGTCCTGCGGTTGGGACCCGAGGCCGTCGACGCGTGGTGCCTCGAGCGAGCCGTGGACGACGCGGCGGGCCTGCCGCCCGCGGAGGCCGCCCAGGCGCTCGACCAGGCGTTGCGACTGTGGCGGGGTCCGCCGTACGTCGAGTACGCCGGCGAGCCGTGGGTGCAGGCAGAGACCGTGCGCCTGACCGAGCTGCGGGCCGTGGCTCGCGAGCGCCTGCTGGCGGCGCGGCTGGTGCTCGGCGACGCAGCCCTGCTCGTGGGTGAGCTCGAGGCTCTCGTCGCCGACGACCCGATGCGGGAGGAGCGCTGGCGGCTGCTGGTGCTCGCCCTCTACCGCTCCCAGCGCCAGGCGGACGCGCTGTCCGCCCTGCGCCGGGCCCGTACGACGCTCGCGGAGGAGCTGGGGGTCGACCCCGGCCCCGCCCTGCGCTCGCTGGAGGCCGAGGTGCTCGCGCAGTCGCCGTCGCTGGACGCGCCTCCCGCTCGCGTGGCCGGGGTCCCGGCGTTCGCGCGAGCCGATCGGGAGCCGGCCCCGGCAGACCTCGTCGACAGGGCGCGCGAGACGGACGCGCTCCGGCGGGCGTTGGCCGACGTCGTCGCCGGGTCCTCGGGCTGCGTGCTGGTCGAGGGACCTCCGGGGATCGGCAAGTCGCGACTGCTCGCCGAGGCGACCCGCCTGGCCACCGACGGCGGGGTGCGCGTGCTGTCGGCGCGAGCCAGCCAGATGGAGCAGTCCTTCGGCTTCGGGGCGGTACGCCAGCTGTTCGAGCCCTGCCTCCGTGCGGTCGGTCGCGACACGGAGCTGCTCACCGGGGCCGCCGCAGGGGCGGCACCGGTCTTCGAGGAGACCGCCGACGCGGCGCCGGTGCCGCACGGCAGCTTCACGGTCCTGCACGGCCTCTACTGGGTGACCGTCAACCTGGCCTCGGAGGGACCGCTGCTCATCTGTGTCGACGACGTCCAGTGGGCCGACAGCGCCTCGCTGCGCTACCTCGCCTATCTGGTCAGGCGGCTCGAGGGGCTGCCCGTCCTCCTGGTCCTCGCCCGGCGGACCGGTGAGCAGCAGCCGGACGACGCGCTGCTCGCCGAGATCGCCCTCGACCCCGCGGTCACCGTGCTCCGGCCGGCTCCGCTGTCGGCCGACGCGGCGGGGAGGCTGGTGCGTGAACGGCTCGGCGACAGCGCGGAGTCGTTCGTCGGCGCGTGCCACCGGATGACCTCGGGCAATCCGCTGCTGCTCCGGCAGCTGCTGCGTGCGTTGGAGGACGAGTCGGTCCCGCCCGACGTGTCGCACGTCGACACCGTGCGAGCGGTGGGGTCCCGGGCCGTCTCGGGGCTGGTGACGCTGCGGCTGCGGCGGATGCCCAGCGCCGTCACGGCCGCGGCGCGCGCGGTCGCCGTGCTGGGCGAGGCCGCCGGGCTGCCCACCGTCGCGGCGCTGGCCCGGCTGCCCGAGGAGCAGGTCGCCGCAGCGCTGGACACGCTGGGCCGTAGCGAGATCCTGACCGCGGACCACCATCCGGCCTTCGTCCACCCACTCATCCGCGAGGCGGTGTACGACGACCTGCCCGCGGCCGAGCGTGCGCTGCACCACGAGCGGGCTGCCGTCATCCTGCGGCAGCAGGGCGCCTCGCCCGAGCACGTCGCGGCACACCTCCTGCGGTCTCCCCGCCGCGGGAGTGCAGCCACGGTCGCCGCGCTCCGCGCCGCGGCCCGGACCGCGTTGGCGCGCGGCGCGTCCGATGCGGCGACCCTCCTGCTCCGGCGGGCGCTGGAGGAGCCGGTGGCGGGAGAGGATCGGGCCGACCTCCTGGTCGAGCTCGGCCAGGTCGAGACCCTTGTCGACGGCCCCGCCGGAGCCGCACGCCTGTCCGAGGCCTACGCGCTCCTCGACGACGACCGGGAGCGCGCCCGGGTGGGCCTGGCCGTCGCGCGCATCCATGTCTTCGTCTCACCGCCGGGGGTGGCCACGCACTTCGCTGCCCGGGCCGCTGCGGCCACACCTGCGGCGCTCGACGACGAGCGGCAGGGGCTGGTCGCCCTGCAGCGCATCACCGGCTTCATGCACGGCCTCCCGGAAGGGGGCTACCGCTCGGGTCCCGTCCCGCAGATCCAGGGCGACGGAGACGGCGCCCGGATGCTGGCGGCCGTACTCGCCTACGAGCACCTTCGTGACGGCACGGACCGAGGTCGAGCGGTCGAGCTGTCGCACTTCGCGCTCGACCGTGACCGGCTGATGGCCGTCGACAACGGACTGCTCTGGATCGTCGCCGCCAACGTGCTGCTGCTCGCCGACGAGGATCTCGGCGACTTCTGGGACCGCGCCCTGGCGCGGGCCCGCGCGACCGGTGGGCTGTTCGCCGCGCTGTCCGTGAGCCTGTGGCACGGGTTCGCCCACTGGCGCCACGGCCAGCTCGAGGACGCCCTGGCGTCCCTCGCCGACGCGACCGAGCAGCAACGCATGTGGGGCATGTCCGATGTCAGCGCGACGTACGCCGCGGCGTTCACGTTGGGGGTGCTGCTGGACCGCGGCGACCTCGTCGAGGCGACCGCGACCCTCGAGTCCGCCCGGGCGTTGCCGTGGGTCGGTGAAGGCGGTCGGCTGCTGCGCGAGGGCGCGGCGAGGCTGCTCATCGAGCAGGGGCGATGCGCGGACGCGCTCGACGTGCTGACCGACCCCACCGGCTGTCCCCAGGTCACCAACCCCGCCTGGGCGCCGTGGCGCGGGCTGAGGGCGCGGGCGCTCTGGGCGCTGGGCCTCGCCGACGAGGCCCTCGCCCTCCTGGACGAGGAGATCGCCCTGCTGCGGCGGTGGGGGGCGGCCTCGTCGTTGGCCCCGAGCCTGCGACTGCGCGGCGAGCTGCGCGGCGCGACCGGGACGGCGGACCTCCGCGAGGCGGTCGAGGCGCTCTCCGGGACCCCGTCCGCGCTGGAGGCAGCTCGCGCCCAGCTCTCCCTCGGGCGGTCGCGGGCCGTCGCGGACGGCGAGGCCGTGTCCTTGCTCGGATCGGCGCTCGGCCTCGCACGTGCCTGCGGTGCGACGGCCGTCGCCCGGGAGGCGGTCACGGCACTCGCCGAGCGCGACCAGGCGCCGACCGATGTCGGGACCGCTCCGGTGGGGCTGACCAGCCGGCAGCGGAGGGTCAGGGACCTCGTGGCCACCGGGCTGGGCGTCAACGAGGTGGCCCAGCGGCTCTTCCTGACGCCGGGGACGGTGCGCACCGTCATCGAGTCCTTGGGGGAGCTCGCGCCGTCGCCGGGCTCAAGTGCTCCTCAAGTCGAGGACGGCACGCTGTGGCCCATCGGACGGGAGGATCGTCATGGTTCCTGAGCTCGCTCCCGCCGCTGCCTCGGGGGCCGAAGTCCTGCGGGGGCTGTGCGGCGGGGCAGTGCACCTCCCGGGCGATCCTGCCTTCGACGAGGTCAGGTGGCCGTGGAACCTGCAGGTCGACGCCCGCCCCGCGGCCGTGGCCTATCCGGCGTTCCCGTCGGAGGTGGCCGACGTGGTCCGGGCTGCCGCATCGGTCGGCCTCAGGGTCGCCCCGCAGGGCACCGGCCACGGTGCGCCACCCCTCGCCGGCCGGCTCGAGGACGCCGTCCTCCTCCGGACCTCGGCCATGACCGAGCTGCAGATCGACTCGGAGCGACGCACGGCCCGGGTCGGCGCCGGCGTCCGGTGGGGGGATGTCGCGGACCGGGCGGGCCGGTGGGACCTGGCAGCCCTGCACACCTCCAGCCCGAGCGTCGGTGTGGTCGGCTCCTCGATCGGCGGCGGGCTGAGCTGGTACGCCCGGCACAGCGGCCTGCAGTGCAGCGCCATCACCGCGGTGGAGCTGGTCCTCGCCGACGGCACGTTCGTGCGTGCGACGGAGGGCCAGGACAGCCACCTGCTCTGGGCGGCGCGCGGCGGCGGGGGCGGCTTCGGCGTCGTGACGACCCTCGAGTTCGACCTGCTCCCCGTGCCGCAGGTGTACGCCGGGGTGCTCGCCTGGGACTGGAGCCACGCGCACCGCGTGCTGCGCGCGTGGGGGGAGTGGGCCCCCGGCGCGCCCGAGAGCGTCACGAGCATCGCCCGGCTGTTCCAGGTGCCCGACGCGCCGTGGCTGCCGGTCGACTTCCGCGGGCGGCGTCTGGTGGTGGTCGACGCGGTCGCCCTCGGAGAGCCGACTGCGGCCGAGGCAGCCCTCGCGCCGCTGCGCGCGCTGGGCCCGGAGATCGACACCTTCGACCATGTCCCCGCCGCATCGGTCGCGCGACTGCACCTGGACCCCGAGGCTCCCACCGCGGTCTACGCCAGCAGCGTCCTGGTCGACGGTCTGCCCGAGAGTGCGGTCGATGCGCTGGTCGACGCGGCCGGGCCCGACTCGGGATCGGAGCTGCTGTTCGTCGAGCTGCGCCAGCTCGGGGGAGCGCTGGCGCGACCGGCTCCCCGAGGAGGCGCGCTGGACCGCATGGACGGCTCCTTCCTCGTCCTCGGTGTGGGCGTCGACACCGGCGCCGGTTGGGCGGCCGTGCGCGAGGACGCACACCGGGTGCTGGGTGCGCTGCACCCGTGGGCGACCGGGTCGACGTACCTCCTGATGGAGGACGGCGAGGTCGACGAGCGACGGGCCTGGCCGGTCGCCTCCTGGCAGCGGCTGGCGGACGTGCGGGCGGCCGTCGACCCGCACGCGCTCTTCGTCCCGCCCTATCGCGCGGCCGGCGAGTCCTGATCCACCTGGTTGAGCCGCAGCTCAAGTCATCGGCAACTCCCCCGCAAGGGGCCGGGCCCACCGTGGTGGTCATCGACACCACGACCCGGAGGAAAACATGACCATCGTCGACACCCGCACCGACCAGCGCTCGTCCACCGCGACGTTCACTGAGCTGGACGCCCGCACGACCGGCACCGTCGCCGTCCCCGGCGACGAGGCGTACGACGCCCTCGTCTCGCCCTGGAACCTCGCGATCGCGGTGCGTCCCGCTGCCGTTCTGGCAGCCCGGGACGCGCAGGACGTCGTCGAGGCCGTCCGCTTCGCGGGCCGCACGGGCATCCGCGTCACCCCGCAGGCCACCGGCCACGGCGCCATCGCCGACCTCGTCGGTGAGCTGCTCGTCAGCACCAAGGACCTCGACGAGTGCGTCGTGCACGCCGAGGGATGGGCGCGCGTCGGAGCCGGTGTGAAGTGGCTGCGCGTCGTGGAGGACGCGGCGCCGTACGGCCTGGCACCCCTGTCCGGCTCGATCACCGACGTCGGCATCGTCGGCTACACCACCGGCGGCGGGCTCGGTCCGATGGCCCGGACCTACGGTCTCGCCATCGATCGGGTGCGCGCCATCGAGGTCGTCACCGGCGACGGGGAGCTGCGACGCGTCACCCCGACCGAGCACCCCGACCTCTTCTTCGGCCTGCGCGGCGGCAAGGGGATGCTCGGCATCGTCACGGCGATCGAGTTCGACCTGGTGCACCAGCCGACGTTCTACGGCGGCTCGGTGTGGTTCGACGGCGAGGACGCGGCCACGGTCATCGAACGGTGGCTGCACTGGTCCGAGCAGCTCCCCGAGCTCGCCACCACCTCGATCGCGCTCTTCCAGATGCCGCCCCTGCCCGACGTGCCGCCGGCGCTCGCCGGCCGACTCACCCTGTCGGTGCGCTACGTCTGGACCGGGGACGCCGGCGAGGGGGAGCGCAGGTTCGCAGAGATCCGCGAGGCGGCACCGGTGATCCTCGACGACGTGGCGCTCAAGCCGTACACCGCGATCGACTCGGTGCACACCGACCCGCTGGACCCGGTCCCTGCCTACGAGGCGGCGGCGGTGCTGGCCGACTTCCCCATGGAGGCGGTCGACTCGCTCCTGGACCTGACCGGACCGGGCGCGGACTCGCCCCAGGTGATCGTGGAGGTGCGCCAGATGGGTGGTGCCATCGCTCGCGAAGGGGAGCACGAGAGCGCCTTCAGCGGGCGCGACACGGCGTACGCGCTGCTCGCCGTCGGCATCGCCGGCACCCCGGGACTCGAGGACCACTCGGCGGCCGTCCTCGCGGCCCTCGCACCGTGGACCGGTGGTCACCGGATGCCGAACTTCACGTTCGCGCCGCAGGACTATCCAGACGCGTACGACGAGCCGACGACCGAGAGACTGCGCCGGGCGATCCGGAGGTACGACCCGCTCGGCGTGATCGCCATCGGCCACGTGCTGTCCAGCAGCTGAGGACCCGGCTCCCGCGTCGGTGCCGCGAGCAGGCTCGCGGCACCGACGGCCGGCGTCGTCTCCCCGGCCGCAGCGCCCGGGCGTCGTCGGCTCAGGAGCCGCGGTCCTTCTTGGCGCGACGGCCCATGACCCGTTCGACGACCCGGGTGACCGGCGCCTCGAAGTGCTGGTCGAAGTTGCCCTTCAGGTCGTCGGTCACCTCGCCGTGCAGCTCGCTCAGCAGCTGTTGCTGCCGTTGCCGGTTCTGGGCGCGCAGGAGCACCCGGTGCTCGTCCTTGAGGGCGCGGTAGGTCGCCACGCACATGCCGATCATCACCACGCTGAACGGCAGGGCCGTGATGATCGCCCCGGTCTGCAGGGCGGCGAGTCCGCCGGCGAGCAGCAGCGCGATGGCGACGACGCCTTCCATCGAGGCCCACAGCACCCGGCTCCAGGTCGGCGGGTCCGGGTTGCCGCCCGACGCCAGCATGTCGACGACCAGGGAGCCCGAGTCGGAGGAGGTGACGAAGAAGATGGTGACGAGGATGATCGCGCCGACGGAGAGGACCGCGCCGCCAGGGAGCCCCTGGAGGAGGTCGAAGAGCACGTTCTGGCTGATGAGGCTGCCATCGCTCTCCAGCAGGTCGCCCGTGGTCATCTGCTGGAAGATGGCCGCACCACCGAGCACCGAGAACCACAGGAAGGTGACCAGGGTGGGCACGAGCAGCACGCCGGCCACGAACTCCCGCACGGTGCGGCCGCGAGAGATCCTGGCGATGAACACGCCCACGAAGGGCGCCCAGGAGATCCACCAGCCCCAGTAGAACGTCGTCCACGAGCTCTGCCACACCTGGCCGTCGTTGCCGGAGAAGGCACTCGTGTCGAAGCTGAGCCGCAGCACGTTGGAGAAGTAGCCGCCCAGGTTCTGCACGAACTCACGCAGGATGAAGAACGTCTCGCCCAGCACCAGCACGGCGACGAGGAAGATCCCGGCCATCACCAGGTTGGCGTTGGAGAGCCACTTGATGCCTCGTCCGACCCCGCTGACGACCGAGGTGATCGCGAAGAGCGTGATCACGATGATCAGGCCCACCAGCAGGAGGTCGCTCGGCTCGTCGAAGACGCCGAGGTGGACCAGGCCGGCGGAGACCTGCTGGACGCCCAGGCCGAGGGAGGTCGCGACGCCGGCGACGGTGCCGACGATGGCCGCGACGTCGATGGCGTCGCCGAGGCGGCCGCGCACCCGGTCCTCGCCCAGCAGGGGCTCCAGGGCCCAACGGATCGACACCGGGCGGCCCTTGCGGTGGATCGAGTAGGCCAGGGCCAGCCCCACCACGACGTAGATCGCCCAGGCGTGGAACCCCCAGTGCAGGAACACCTGGGACATCGCAGCAGAGGCCAGGTCGGCGTCGGAGCCCGAGACCCCCGGCTTGGGGCTGGTGAAGAACGTCAGCGGCTCGGCGGCGCCCCAGAACACCAGGCCGATGCCCATCCCTGCCGCGAAGAGCATGGAGAACCAGGCCATCAGGCTGAACTCGGGGTCCTCGTCGTCCTGGCCCAACGTGATGTCGCCGAACCGGCTGAAGCCCATCCACAGCGAGAAGGCCACGAAGCCCGCCACGACCAGGACGTAGTACCAGCCGAACTTGTCGACGATCCCGGTCTGCACCTTGCCGAGCACCTCGCCGGTGCCGTCGGGGAAGATCACCGCCAGCGCCACGGCGACGGTGATGATGGACAGCGCCGGCCAGAACACCCCCGGTGCGACCGAGGAGAGCAGAGGTCTCCTTGCCCCGGTCTCGGGAGGCCCGGAACCGGCGGAGCTGTCGTCGCGCACGCTCATCGGCGTCGTCCTCTCACCTGGCTCGGATCTTCGACACTAGGGTCAGGCCCCGGGCACGGCAACCCCCTCGGTCAGCGGTGGCCGCCTGCCCGCACCCCGACGACGGACGCCAGGAGCCTCACCGAGCGTGGCGGCGCGGCCTGACGAGCGTGAGCGAGTGGACGATCGCATCCCGGCGCGCGGCGCGGATCTCGTCGGTCGTCGCCCGGCAGTGGTCGCACTGGTCGGCCGCGTCGCAGCAGCCGGCCGCGCGCAGCTCGGCCTCGAGCTGGTCGGCGTAGGCGCTGCGACTGAGGGTGGTCTGCATCGTCGTTCTCCTGGTGCGGTGGCGTGGACCGAAGTCTGTCGCCGGTGCCGGCCCCCGGGCATCCGCAGGACTACCGATCTCGCGGGGTCACCCGGCGGTGGCGACCCTGGACCGGAGCAGGTGACCGGACGCGGCGCCGAGCCCGGCCGGTACGAGGACGAGCAGGAACACGAACGGCACGAACGCCGGGTCGGTGTCGCCGGCGAGGGCGCCGACGGCCGTCCAGCCGATGGCCAGCAGTGCTGAGACGGCCGCCCACACCAGGGCGGCGCGTCCGAGGCGGAGCGCCCGGCCGTCGACCAGGCCCCAGACGAGTGCTGTCCCGACGAGCAGGAGGAAGGCGAGGAGCCCGGCGCCGAGGGCATCGTCGCCGACGCTCGTGTGGCCCACCACGAGCCAGGTGTAGAGGAGGAGTGCGGCACCGAGCACGGCGGCGCGGATGATGATCTTCACGATGGTGTCCATGTCGGCACCATCGTGCCGTACCCCGCGGGTCCTTGCCCGTCGTACGCGGGAAGGCGCATGGTGCAGGCACCCACCAGACGTCCTCATCTCGGGAGTGCTCATGGTTCGACGTGTCCTGCTTGCCCTGCTGTGCTCGATCGGTGCCGGCGCGGGGGTGGTGGCGCTACCGGCGGCGGCCTTCGCGGAGGGCTACTCGGCTCCGCTGACCCAGGCGATCTCCGACCTGCCCACGCAGGCCGAGGTCCGCACCGGCTACTCGCGTGACGCCTTCCGGCACTGGGTGGACGCTGACGGCGACGGTTGCGACACCCGCGCCGAGGTGCTGATCTCGGAGGCCGACGACCCGGTCACCGTGGGCAGCGGCTGCTCGCTGTCGGGCGGCCGGTGGTTCTCCTACTACGACCGGGTCTCGCACACCGATGCCGGAGCGCTCGACATCGACCACATGGTGCCGCTCGCCGAGTCCTGGGACTCCGGGTCGCGCAGCTGGACCGCGGGTGAGCGTGAGGCCTACGCCAACGACCTGGGCGACAGCCGCTCGCTCGTGGGGGTCACGGCAGGGGTCAACCGCTCCAAGGGCGACCAGGACCCGAGCGAGTGGATGCCGACCTACGACCGGTGCCGCTACCTGCGTGAGTGGGTCGCGGTGAAGCTGCGCTGGCGGCTGAGCGTCGACAGCGCGGAGCGGACGGCGCTGTCGTCGGTGGCTGGCGGCTGCACGAACTCGACGATCACCGTGACCCGGGCACGCTAGTCGGCGGCGGCGCGACGCAGTGACTCGGAGAGCCGTTCGGCGGCAGCGAGCACGGCGGGCGCGTGCATGCGGCCGGGCTGGCGGGAGAGGCGCTCGAGCGGACCGGACACCGACACCGCGGCGATGATCTTGCCGCCGGGCGAGCGGACCGGAGCAGACACGGACGCGACGCCCTGCTCGCGCTCGCCGACACTCTGCGCCCAGCCGCGACGGCGGATGCCGGACAGGGCGGTCGCGGAGAAGGCGGCGTTCTGCAGGCCGCGGTGCATGCGCTCGGGATCCTCCCAGGCCAGCAGCACCTGGGCGGCGGAGCCGGCCCGCATCGTCAGCTGCGAGCCGACGGGGATCGTGTCGCGGAGACCGGACGGTCGCTCTGCGGCGGCGACGCAGACGCGGTGCTCCCCCTGGCGCCGCCACAGCTGGGCGGACTCGCCGGTGATGTCGCGCAGCCGCGCGAGCACCGGGCCGGCGGCGGCCAGCAGGCGGTCCTCCCCGGCGGCAGCGGAGAGCTCGCCGAGGCGGGGGCCGAGGACGAAGCGGCCCTGCATGTCGCGCGCGACGAGCCGGTGGTGCTCGAGGGCGACGGCGAGACGGTGGGCGGTCGGCCGGGCCAGGCCGGTGCCGGCGACGAGGCCGGCGAGGGTCGCAGGACCGGCCTCGAGCGCGGCGAGCACGAGGGCGGCCTTGTCGAGCACGCCGACTCCGGAAGTTGTGTCCATATGGCAATACTGCCGTCTCACAACATGGGATGCAAGGGGTAGCGTGTGTGACCTACCCGAGAAGTGAGGAGAACGCGATGGGCAAGACCCTGGCCGAGAAGGTGTGGGACGAGCATGTGGTCCGCCATGCCGACGGGGAGCCCGACCTTCTCTACATCGACCTCCACCTCATCCACGAGGTGACCAGTCCTCAGGCGTTCGACGGGCTGCGGCTCGCGGGCCGCACCGTCCGGCGGCCGGACCTCACCTTGGCCACCGAGGACCACAACGTCCCGACCGTCGACTGGGACAAGCCGATCGCCGACCCGGTGAGCAAGACCCAGGTCGACACCCTGCGCAAGAACGCCGCCGACTTCGGGGTGCGACTGCACCAGCTCGGTGACATCGAGCAGGGCATCGTGCACATCATCGGCCCGCAGCTGGGCCTCACCCAGCCGGGCATGACCATCGTGTGCGGCGACAGCCACACCAGCACCCACGGCGCGTTCGGCGCGATCGCGTTCGGCATCGGCACCTCGGAGGTCGAGCACGTCCTCGCCACCCAGACGCTGAGCCAGGCCCGGCCGAAGACGATGGCCGTGACGGTCAACGGCAGCCTCCCCGCCGGCGTCACCGCCAAGGACATGGTGCTCACCCTGATCGCGCACACCGGCACCGGCGGCGGCCAGGGCTACATCGTGGAGTACCGCGGCCCGGCCATCGAGGAGCTGTCGATGGAGGGCCGGATGACGGTCTGCAACATGTCGATCGAGTGGGGTGCCAAGGCCGGGCTCATCGCGCCCGACCAGACGACGTACGACTATCTCGAGGGTCGCCCCGAGGCGCCGAAGGGCGCCGACTGGGACGCCGCTGTGGCGCACTGGAAGACGCTGGTCACCGATGACGACGCGACGTACGACGAGGAGATCGTGCTCGACGCCTCGACGATGACGCCGTTCGTGACGTGGGGGACCAACCCGGGTCAGGGGGTGCCCCTCGGCGGCTCGGTGCCCGGTCCCGAAGACTTCGACGAGCCCGACGCGAAGATCGCCACGCAGAAGGCGCTCGAGTACATGGGCCTCGCGGCCGGCACCCCGATGCGCGAGGTGCGCGTCGACACGGTGTTCGTGGGCTCGTGCACCAACGGCCGCATCGAGGACCTGCGACTCGCAGCCGAGATCCTGCACGGCCGCGCGGTCGCGGACGGCACGCGGCTGCTCGTCGTGCCCGGGTCCGTGCGGGTGCGCCTGCAGGCCGAGGCCGAGGGTCTCGACCGCATCTTCCTCGACGCCGGCGCCGAGTGGCGGGGCGCGGGGTGCTCGATGTGCCTGGGCATGAACCCCGACCAGCTCGCGCCGCAGGAACGCAGCGCGTCGACGTCCAACCGCAACTTCGAGGGACGCCAGGGCAAGGGTGGTCGCACCCACCTGGTCTCGGTGCCGGTGGCCGCGGCCACCGCGGTCCGCGGCACGCTGTCGTCACCTGCCGACCTCGTCCCGATCTCCCAGGAGGCCTGACATGGAAGCGTTCTCCCAGCACACCGGCGTCGGGGTGCCCCTGCGTCGCACCAACGTCGACACCGACCAGATCATCCCGGCCGTCTACCTCAAGCGCGTCACGCGCGACGGCTTCGAGGACGGGCTCTTCGCAGCGTGGCGCAACGACGAGTCGTTCGTGCTCAACCGCCCGGAGTACGCCGCGGGCTCGGTGCTCGTCGCCGGCCCCGACTTCGGCACCGGCTCGTCGCGGGAGCACGCCGTGTGGGCGTTGCAGAACTACGGCTTCCGGGTGGTCATCTCACCGCGCTTCGGCGACATCTTCCGTGGCAACTCGGGCAAGTCCGGTCTGCTCGCCGCGCAGGTCGACGACAAGGTGGTGCAGCGGCTCTGGGACCTCCTCGAGGACCGGCCCGGCACCACCGTCAGTGTCGACCTGGAGGCCCGCACGGTGCGCGCCGGTGAGGGTCCCGATGCCATCGAGGACTCCTTCGACATCGACGACTACACACGTTGGCGGCTGCTCGAGGGTCTCGACGACATCGGCATCACCCTCGGGCACGACGCCGACATCGCGTCGTACGAGACAAAGCGGCCGAGCTGGAAGCCGGCGACACTCTGACCGCTGCCCTCTCCTTGAAAATGTCGAAAACCCTTGCTGGGCAAGGGTTTTCGGCATTTCGCGGGTTGCCGTGAGGGCCGAAAGCCACCCGTTGAGCGGGATCGGCCACATCGAAGCGCCGAAAAAACCTTGCAAAAAGTGGCCCCGGTGATTGTGACAGGGGCCACGACTACCTAGCGTGCACTGCAGGCGTCGGGCACCAGCCCGGCCGCATAGTTCATTGGAAGGGAAGCTAGTGAACAAGTCACAGCTCATCGACGCGCTTGCAGCGCGCTACGAGGGGAACCGCAAGGCCGCGGCCCATGCGCTCGAGTCGGTCCTGGACACCGTCACTCGCGAGGTCGCGAAGGGCGAGAAGGTCGCCATCACCGGCTTCGGCTCATTCGAGAAGCGCGTCCGTGCGGCGCGTTGGGTCCGCAACCCACAGACCGGCGAGCGGATGAAGTCCAAGAAGACCGCCGTCCCGGCGTTCAAGGCCGGTCAGGACCTGAAGAACGTCGTCTCGGGTGCCAAGAAGCTGCCGAAGCTCACCCTGGCCGCACCGGCCAAGGCTGCTGCTCCGGCCAAGAAGGCTGCCGCCACCGCTGGCGCGGCCGCCAAGAAGGCGACCACGAAGGCTGCTCCGGCCAAGAAGGCGACCGCCACCAAGGCGGCCCCGGCGAAGAAGGCGCCGGCCGCCAAGAAGGCCGCTCCGGCCAAGAAGGCGCCGGCCGCGAAGAAGGCTGCCCCGGCCAAGAAGGCGAGCGCCACGAAGTCGGCACCCGCCAAGAAGACGGTCACAGCGAAGAAGGCCACTCCGGCCAAGAAGGCGCCGGCTGCCAAGAAGGCGCCGGCTGCGAAGAAGGCGCCGGCCAAGAAGGCGCCTGCGAAGAAGGCCGCCAAGAAGGCCTGACCTCCGCGGCATCGAAGCGCTGACCCCGCCCGGTCCGACCGGGCGGGGTCAGACCATTTCGGGAGTGGTCACGTGCGGCCCGTGACCGCGGCGGTGAAGGTGCCGACGCCGAGCACCAGGGCCCGACCGAGGTCGCCCACGTCGTCGACGTCGAGGCGCAGCGAGGGCAGGTCGCCCTCGATGGCCTTCGCGCCCGACAGGGCGTGCTCCTCGGCGGAGTCGCTGCCGAACGACGGCGCGAACTCGTCGTACGACGCGGTGTAGAGGGTGGTGCCGGACCCGACGTGGTCCGCGACGTACGCCGGCCCGTCGGGCACGCCGGCGAGCGCGCCGGACAGGTCGTTGGACGTGAGCGTCGGCAGGTCGGCGGTCAGCGCGACCGGACGCAGCTCGGGCCACCGACGCCGGGCTTCTGCTGCGGCCTGCACGAGGGCGGAGTTCAGGTCGTCCCCGGCGCCGTCGGGGATCACGGTGCAGCCGGCCAGGGCCAGCTTGTCCGCGAAGCGGAAGTCGTCGGTCAGCACCAGGACCCGGTCGACGGCCGGGGTGTCGAGGACCGCGGCGATGGTGTCCTGCGCGAACGCCGCCGCCAGGTCCCGGCGCCGTTCGTCGGGCAGGCCCGACAGCCGTGACTTCGCCAGGGCCAGGGTCTTGACCGGCACGAGGACGACGAAGCGCGGGGATTGAGACATCGCCACGATCTTGCCAGTTGCCGCGGCGTACGAGCGAGTAGCCTGCTCTGACTCAGACAACACCCAACAGAACGAGGTCGTCGGTGCGGGTACGCAAGCTGGAGAAGAAGCGCGGTTGGGCCTACACGGTCGGCGCCTCGATCCTCAAGCCGACGTTGCTCGCCGCCACGTCCCGCACCTGGATCGACGGCGAGAAGATCCCGGCGACCGGCGGCTGCATCGTGGTGCTCAACCACATCTCGCACACCGACCCGCTGCTGTCCGCGCACTTCGTCTACGACCACGGCCGGTTGCCGCGCTACCTGGCCAAGTCCGGCCTGTTCCGCAACCGCTACCTCGGCGCCTTCCTGACGTCGGCCGGCCAGATCCCCGTCGAACGGCTGACGGCGGGCGCGGCGGGTGCCTACGACGCCGGCGTGGCCGCGCTCGAGGCGGGCGAGTGCGTCGTCGTCTATCCCGAGGGCACGCTCACCCGTGACCCGGACCTCTGGCCGATGCGCGGCAAGTCCGGTGCGGCGCGGCTGGCGCTGGCCACCGGGGTGCCGGTGATCCCGGTCGGCCAGTGGGGTGCCCATCTCCTGCTGCCGCCGTACACGAAGAAGCCGCACCTCTTCCCCCGCAAGCACATCACCATGAGGGCCGGCGATCCGGTGCCGCTCGACGACCTGCGCGCGGTCGAGGCGACGCCGGCCGTGGTGCAGGCGGCGACCGACCGGATCATGGCGGCGATCGTCGGCATCGTCGAGGATCTGCGTGGAGGGAAGGCGCCGGCCGTGCGCTTCGATCCCCGTGCCGCCGGCGTGACCGCGATCGGCAACCCCAACAAGCGAGTACGTCGGAGGGACCAACGATGACGAAGGTGGCCGTGTTCGGTGCAGGGTCGTGGGGTACGGCCTTCTCGATGGTCCTGGCGGACGCCGGCAACGAGGTGACGTTGTGGGGACGTCGCGAGGAGGTCTGCGAGACCATCAACGCGACGCACCAGAACGCCGACTACCTGCCCGGCATCGAGCTGCCGCCGTCGATCCGCGCCACGCACGACCACGAGGAGGCCGCGGCCGGGGCCGAGGCGGTCTTCATGGTCGTGCCGTCGCAGACCTTCCGCGCCAACCTCAAGGAGTGGGCGCCGGCCCTGCCGTCGAACGCGCCGATCGTGTCGTTGATGAAGGGTGTGGAGCTGGGCACCCTCGACCGGATGAGTGAGGTGATCGCCGAGGAGACCGGCGCCGGGCCCGGTCGCATCGCCGTGGTCAGCGGCCCCAACCTGTCGAAGGAGATCGCCCGCCGCGAGCCTGCCGCGTCTGTCGTGGCGTGCGAGGACGCGGAGGTCGCCCGCCAGCTGCAAGGCCTGTGCCACTCGGCAGCGTTCCGGCCCTACACCTCGGTCGACGTGCTCGGCTGCGAGCTGGGCGGTGCCTACAAGAACGTCGTCGGGCTGGCCGTCGGCATGGCCGTCGGCCTGGGGTTCGGCGACAACACCACCGCGTCGGTCATCACCCGCGGACTGGCCGAGACCGCTCGCCTGGCCTCTGCGCTGAACGCCAACCCGTTGACCCTGATGGGACTCGCGGGTCTCGGCGACCTCGTCGCCACCTGCTCGTCACCGCTCTCCCGCAACCGCACCTTCGGCGTGAAGCTCGGCCAGGGGATGACCGCCCAGGAGATCTACGGCTCGACGCGGCAGGTCGCCGAGGGTGCGAAGTCGTGCTCGTCGCTGCGAGCCCTCGCCGCCCGCACCGGCATCGACGCGCCCATCGCCGAGCACGTCGACGACGTCATCGCCGGGCTGCTGACCGCGCCGGAGATGATGGAGAGCTTCGTCGCACGGGACACCAAGGCTGAGACGGACTGATGAGCTGCGCAGCGTCGTGCGAGGAACGAGCACGGCGCGTGGGCGCAGCCAGGTCGAGCAAGCGACGCGACCGAGGAACGAGGTCGCACGAGCGCGTCGAGACCCGGTGAGGGGTCCAGGGCCCCAGCCCCAGCGTGTCGAGACCCGGTGAGGCCCGACGTCGCGCCGCGGCTCAGGCCAGCGTGTCGAGCGCCCGCACGAGGTCGTCCCACAGGTCGTCGACGTCCTCGATGCCGACCGACATCCGCACCAGGGCGTCGGGGATCGAGGTGGCCTCGGTCTTCCACCTCCGGCGTCGCTCGAACGTGGACTCGACCCCGCCGAGCGACGTGGCGTGCACCCACAGCTTTGTCTTGTGGGTGAGCAGGTCGGCGGCCATCGCGCCCTGCGCGAGCACGATCGCGACGATGCCGCCGAAGCCCGGGTAGCGGACCTCGCCGACCGCCGGGTGCTCCTCGAGCCGCCGGACGAGCTCGCGGGCGTTCTCCTGGGCCCGCTCGACCCGCAGGTGCAGGGTCCGTACGCCGCGCAGCGTCAGCCACGCCTCGAACGCGCCGGGGATCGCCCCGACCAGGTCGCGACGGCCCTTCAGGACGGCGTACAGCTCGTCGTCGCGCGTCATCACGGCGCCCATCAGGACGTCGCTGTGCCCGGCGAGGTACTTCGTCGCCGAGTGCACCACCACGTCGACCCCGTCGGCGAGCGGGGTCTGCAGCAGGGGAGTGGCGAACGTGTTGTCGACGACGACGTAGGCGCCGGCCTCGTGCGCGGCCAGGGTGATCGTCGCGATGTCGGCGATCTCGAGCGCCGGGTTGGTGGGCGACTCGAGCCACACCAGCGCTGCGTCGTCGCAGGCGCGCACCACCGCGTCGGTGTCGGTGATGTCGACGAGCTCGACCTTCAGCCGGCCACGCGACTCCAGGTCGGCGAGCTGCATGACGGTGCCGTTGTAGGCGTGCCGCGGCGCGACCACCTTGGCGCCGGTGCCGACGAGATCGAGCACGGTGGCGACGGCGGCGAGGCCGGAGGCGAAGGTCAGGCAGCGGCCGCCCTCGAGCTCGCCGAGCACGTCCTCCAACGCGGTCCAGGTCGGGTTGCCGTAGCGGCCGTACTCGACATCGCCCCCCGCGACGTACGTCGACGCCATCGTGATGGGCACGTTCAGGGGGGCGTCCGGCTCGTGCGCGGGGCGGCCGGCGGTGACGGCGACGGTGCTGGGCTTGAGCGGTGAGTCGGCGGGCATGGGGGACACGGTAGGCCGCTAGGTTGGTCGGCGATGACTGAGCCCAGCCGCAAGCCCCGTGTCGCCGTCGTGTTCGGCGGCCGATCGTCGGAACATGCCATCTCCTGCGTCACCGCCGGGAGCGTCATGGACGCCATCGACCGCGACGCGTACGACGTCGTGCCCGTCGGCATCGCACCTGACGGGCGGTGGGTGCTCGAGTCCTCGGACACGTCTCGCCTGCAGCTGACGTCGGCCGACGCGTTGCCCCAGGTCGACGGTGAGCTCGCCGGCCTGACGCTGCTGCGCGAGGAGGGTCGCACCGACATCGTCGTGAGCGAGCCGTCGTCGCCGCCGCGCACGCTCGGTGAGGTCGACGTCGTCTTCCCCGTGCTGCACGGGCCGTGGGGTGAGGACGGCACGATCCAGGGCATGTTCGAGATGGCCGGCGTGCGCTACGTCGGAGCCGGGGTGCTGGCGTCCGCGGTGAGCATGGACAAGGCCTACATGAAGGTGATCCTCGAGGCTGCCGGGCTCCCGGTGATGCCCGGTGTCATCGTGACCGAGCGCGAGTGGCTGGCCGACGCGGCCGGCTGCCGCGAGCGGATCGGAGGGCTGGGCTACCCGGTGTTCGCCAAGCCTGCACGCGGCGGGTCGAGCATCGGCATCAGCAAGGTCCACGACGGCGGCGAGGTCGACGCGGCACTCGAGGAGGCGTTCCGCCACGACCCCAAGGTGCTCGTCGAGGTCGCGGCCCTGGGTGCGCGCGAGGTCGAGTGCGGCGTACTCGAGGCACTCGACGGCGGCGTCGACACGAGCCGGCCCGCCGAGATCCGCATCGGCGGCGACCACGAGTTCTACGACTTCGCCGCGAAGTACCTGCCCGAGGAGCACACCCGGCTCGACGTGCCCGCGGATCTTCCGCCCGAGGTCGAGGAGCGGATGCGGCTGCTGGCGGTCCGCGCGTTCGAGGCGGTGTCGGGCGAGGGCCTGGCCCGGGTCGACTTCTTCGTGATGCCCGACCACTCGCTGGTCGTCAACGAGCTCAACACGATGCCGGGCTTCACGCCGACGTCGATGTTCCCGCGGATGTGGGCCGAGTCGGGGCTCGACTACCCGGCCCTGGTGGACCGACTGCTCCGGCTGGCCCTGCAGCGCGGCACCGGCCTGCGCTGACCCGCTGCCCACACCTACTTGCGGGGTAGTCCGGTGCGGATCTGTCCCGATCCGCCGTGTTGAGCGCAAATTTGCACCGGACTATCGCCCGGGGGCCGCTCAGACGCAGGGGTGCACGAGGTCCAGGTCGGCGTTGATCGCCGTACGCAGGTCGCCCATCACGGCGTCCGCCTGCGGCCGGTACGGCGCCGGCACGAGCAACGAGATCACCGGCTCGTAGCCCAGCGACCAGATGGTGATGTCGGCGGTGGGGTCCTTGAGGCCCTCGTCGGGGATGAACCACTGCACGTCGTCGTTCAGCGAGCACTGGGAGAAGTCGTCGAAGGAGTCAGGCATCGAGGTGCCGCACTCGAGGACGAGCGCCGGGTCGCCCCAGGCCGCGCCGAGGGAATCGTCGGGGTCGACCGGGCGGCGCTGCTCACCGGCGAGCGTGTCGGGCAGGTCGTCGAGGAGCTCGCGGCAGGCCTCGGTATCGGCCGCCGACACGTCGCGGGACTCGATGGTGACCTCGTCGGGGGAGCACCCGGCGAGCACGGTCACGAGCACGGGGGAGAGGGCTGCGCAGACGACGACGCCCCGGAACCGAATCGATCCGGGGCGTCGTGCGAACGCTGGCACTGTCATGCGGTCGTCAGATGTGCACGACCGGGCAGGTCAGGGTGCGGGTGATCCCGTCAAGGTTCTGGACCTTGGACACCACGAGCTTGCCGAGCTCGTCGACGTTGCGCGCCTCGGCTCGGACGATGACGTCGTAGGGCCCGGTGACGTCCTCGGCGAGCGTGACTCCCTTGACCTGGGAGATGGCTGTAGCTACCTCGGCGGCCTTGCCGACGTCGGTCTGGATCAGGATGTAGGCCTGGACGACCATCAGGACTCCTCGGTCTCGTAGTGCAACTGTCGTCGGTCAACCTACCGTGCTGCCGCGACCGGCCGATAGCCGTCCCGCGCCGCACCGCTGCCGCGGCCCTCGCCGGGCATCTGGTGGGATGAGGACATGTCCGCCACACCGCCCCCGCAGTCCCCGTTCCCACCCGACGCGACCCTGGCCGACGCGGGCGAGTTCGGGCTGATCGGTGCGCTCACCGGGCTCTTCGCCCAGGGTGACCACGTGCTCGTCGGGCCGGGCGACGACGCCGCCGTGCTGCGCATCCGCAACGGCCACGTCCTGGTGTCCACCGACCTGATGGTCGAGGGGCGGCACTTCCGCCGCGACTGGGCCGGCGCCGAGGACGTCGGTCACCGGGCCGCCGCGCAGAACCTCTCCGACGTCAACGCCATGGGCGGTCGCGCCCACTCGCTCACCATCGGCCTCGCCGCCCCCGCGGACCTGCCGGTGCAGTGGGCCCTCGACTTCGCCCGGGGCTTCGCCGACGAGTGCGCGCTGGTCGGCGCCAGTGTCGTGGGCGGCGACGTCACCCGTGCCGACCAGGTCGTCATCGCCGTGACCGTGATGGGCGCGTGCACGCAGAGCCCGGTGCTCCGCAACGGCGCCCAGCCCGGCGAGGTCGTCGCACTGTTCGGTCGCCAGGGCTGGGCTGCCGCGGGCCTCGCCGTGCTGGGGCGTGGCTTCCGCTCGCCGCGAGTGCTGGTCGAGGCCTACCGCCGGCCCGAGCCGCCGTACGACGCGGGCGCCGTGGCCGCCGACGCGGGAGCGAGCGCGATGATCGACGTCTCCGACGGCCTGCTGGCCGACGCCGGGCACATCGCCGAGGAGTCGGGGGTGGCCATCGACATCACCCGGGCGTCGTTCGAGATCCCCGAGCCGCTGCACGCGGTCGGCTCGGCGCTCGGCGCCGACCCGATCACGTTCATCCTCGGCGGCGGTGACGACCACGCGCTGCTGGCCACGTTCCCGGCCGACCAGGTGCCCGACGGCTGGCTGGTCGTGGGCGCGGTCTGCGAGGGCGAGGGGGTGACCGTCGACGGCGCCGCCTACGATGGGCCCACCGGCTGGGTGCACTTCTGAGCGCTGACCCGTTCGATTTCATCGATCGCGTGGCTGTCAGATACTCTGGCTCGGTTGCTCGCCGGCCCTCTCGGCCGGGGCGAGCCCTCTGACGTAGTAAATCAACGAACCTCAGGAGTACCCGGTGGCTGCCGTCTGTGACATCTGCGCCAAGAAGCCCGGCTTCGGCAACAACCGCCCGTGGTCGCGCAAGATTACGAAGCGTCGCTTCAACCCCAACATCCAGCGCGTGCGCGCCACGGTGAACGGCACTCCCAAGCGCCTCAACGTGTGCACCGGCTGCCTCAAGGCCGGCAAGGTCTCCCGCTGACCTCACGCTCATCCGACGGGCCCCACGAGCAGCTGCTCGTGGGGTCCTTCGCTTTGCCCTGAGCCCTTCGCGCGCTGTCCGCGCCGGGCACTAGCCTGTGGCACTCGACCACGGCGGGACCGACAGGAGGGGGGCCGATGGAATCCGTGCCCCACGGCATCTCGATCGAGACGGTGCTGCGCTTCGTCGACGTCGCCACCGACGCGCTGGCCGAGGCCCGCGAGGAGATCGACGCGCTCAACGTCTATCCCGTCCCGGACGGTGACACCGGCACCAACATGTTCCTCACCGTCTCCGCCGCGCGTGACGCGATCTGTGCGGCGGTCGACGACGGCGCCGACTTCCGTACGGCGCTCGCGGCGTTCTCGCGGGGCGCCCTGCTGGGTGCCCGCGGCAACTCCGGGGTGATCTTGTCGCAGCTGCTGGGTGGCATCGTCTCGCGACTGGCCGGCGCCGGGCCCGACGAGCGCAACGCCCTGGTGGTCGCCGATGCCATGCGGCTCGCCACCGACGCGAGCTATGCCGCGGTCGGCACGCCCGTCGAGGGCACCATGCTGACGGTGGCCCGGGCGGCCAGCGACGCAGCGCTGGCCAGGGCCGCCGAGCCCGGTGCCCGCGCGCGTGACGTGTTCTCGGTGGCCGCGGCCGCCGCCCGCGAGGCGCTGGCCCGCACCCCCGACCAGCTCCAGGTGCTCGCCGACGCCGGCGTCGTCGACGCCGGGGGGCGTGGTGTCAGCGTCGTGCTCGACGCCGCCGAGACCGTGCTGACCGGTCGGCGCCCGCCCCCCGTGCGA
Organism: uncultured Actinomycetota bacterium; assembly: GCA_963781515.1. GTDB lineage: Bacteria > Actinomycetota > Actinomycetes > Propionibacteriales > Nocardioidaceae > Nocardioides. The sequence goes on along the minus strand of CAWAGL010000008.1, from coordinate 450,252 downwards.
CGCGGGGTGCCCCGCATCCCCGCTCCGGTCGCAGCCGACGAGCTCAGGCCCGACGGGCCGTCGTACGAGGTGATGTTCCTGCTCGATGCCCCGGCCGCTGCGATCCCCGCGCTCAAGGCCGCGCTCGCGCCGCTCGGCGACAGCCTGGTCGTGGTCGGCGGCGAAGGGCTGTGGAACGTCCACGTCCATGTCGACGACGTCGGCGCCGCGATCGAGGCGGGCATCGACGCCGGCCGGCCGCATCGCGTGCGCGTGACCCACTTCGTCGACCAGAGCGGTTCGACTCGGCGCGCAGCGGCCCGTGCCGGCCGTCGCATCGTCGCGGTCGCTGCCGGGCCCGGGCTGGCGCGGCTGTTCGAGGAGGCCGGTGCGGTCGTCGTCGCGGGCGGGCCGGGGGAGCGGCCGTCGTCCGGCCAGCTGCTCGAGGCGATCGTGTCGTGCGGCGCCGCCGAGGTCGTCGTGCTGCCCAACGACGCCGACTCCGTGCGGGTCGCCGAGATAGCCGCCCGCACCGCCGAGGAGTCCGGCGAGGTCAAGGTCGTGGTGATCCCCACCCAGGCGCAGGTGCAGGGCCTGGCTGCGGCCGCCGTGCACGAGCCCGGTCGCAGCATCGACGCCGACGTCCTCGAGATGACCGCCACCGCCCGGCACACCCGCCACGGCGCCGTCACCGTCGCCGTCCGCCGGGCCATGACGATGGCCGGGCCGTGCGAGCCGGGCGACGTGCTCGGGGTCGTCGCCGGCGACTTCGCGGCCGTCGGCGATGACGTGTACGCCGTCGCGACGGGCGTCCTCGAGCTGCTGCTCGGCGGTGGCGGCGAGCTCGTCACGATCGTCTCCGGCAGCGACGACGGGGCGGCCGACCTCGGCCGCCGCTGTGCCGCGTTCGTGGAGTCGACCCATCCGCACATGGACGTGGTCGTCTACGACGGAGGTCAGGCCCGCTACCCGCTCCTGGTCTCGGTCGAGTAGGCCGCCGTGGTCGCCATCACCCCCGACTCGCCGATCGCGAGCGTCTTCGGCCGCTCGACCAAGAAGCGAGACGCGATCCAGAAGGGCCTCGGCCTCGACACCGTCGGTGACCTGATCTGGCACCTTCCGCGTCGCTACGTCAAGACCACCGAGCTCTCCGAGGTGTCCGAGCCGCGGGAGGGAGACCTGCTCAGCGTCGTCGGGCGGGTCACCCACAGCGAGGTGAAGTCGTTCATGAACCGGCGCACCAGCAAGCTGAGCTTCCGGGTCGAGGTGCGTGTCGAGACCAACGGGCCGTCGTTCACCTTGTCGTTCTTCCTGCCCTGGAAGGGCCAGGCCGAGACCGAGCAGCGCCGGATGGCCACGGGCAACCGGGGGATGTTCACCGGCAAGGCCCAGCGCTTCGCCGGCTCCTGGCAGCTCGCCTCGCCCCACTCGGTGATGTTCGGTGCCCCCGAGGCGGACGCCGACGACGAGCAGGACGGGTCCGACCACGGCTTGGCGGCCAGCCTCAAGGGACTGCTGCCGATCTACCCGGTGACGGCGGGCGTCTACTCGTGGGACGTCCAGAAGGCGGTGCAGTTCGCCCTCGACCTGGTCACCGACGTGCCCGACGCCTTCCCGCCGACGCTGCGTGAGCGCTACGGCGTGCTCGACGTGATGGCGGCGCTCCGATGGGTCCACGCCCCCGACGACTACGGCCAGCTGGGTGCTGCGCAGAAGCGGTTCCGCTTCGAGGAGGCGCTCGTCCTCCAGCTGGTGATGGCCCGCCGTCGCGCCGCGCAGCGCGCGCTGGGAGCCCAGTCGCGTGCCGGCGGCGGCGGTCTGCTGGCGGCCTTCGACGCCCGGCTCCCGTTCACCCTCACCGGGGGCCAGCGCGAGATCGGCGGGCTGCTCGAGAGCGAGCTGGCCGCGAGCCACCCGATGAACCGGCTCCTGCAGGGCGAGGTCGGCTCCGGCAAGACCCTCGTCGCGTTGAGGGCGATGCTGCGGGTCGTCGACTCCGGGGGCCAGGCCGTGCTGCTGGCTCCTACCGAGGTCCTCGCCCAGCAGCACCACCGCAGCATCACCGCCCTGCTGGGCGAGCTCGCCGCCGGCGGCATGCTCGGCGGAGCGCCGGAGGCCACCCGGGTGGCCCTGCTCACCGGGTCGATGACCAAGGCCCAGCGCCAGGAGGCGATGCTCGCGATGGCCAGCGGCGAGGCCGGCATCGCCCTGGGCACCCACGCGCTGCTCGAGGAGCGCGTCGCCTTCGCCGACCTCGGCCTGGTGGTGGTCGACGAGCAGCACCGCTTCGGCGTCGAGCAGCGCGCCGCCCTGACCGACAAGGCCGGCACCCCGCCGCACGTGCTGGTCATGACCGCCACCCCCATCCCGCGCACGGTGGCGATGACCGTGTTCGGTGACCTCGAGACCTCCGTGCTCACCGAGCTGCCCGCCGGCCGCGCCCCGATCCAGACCAACGTCGTGCCGCTCGCCGACCAGCCGCACTGGATCGACCGGGTGTGGAGCCGGGTCCGTGAGGAGGTCGGCAAGGGTCACCAGGCCTACGTCGTCTGCCCCCGCATCAGCGGCGACGAGCCCGAGCAGGGCGAGACCGACCAGCTCGACCTGGACGGCGACGGCGCCCCCGTCGCGCCACGCCAGGCGCTCGCGGCCGTGACCGACCTCGTCGAGGAGCTGTCCACCGGTCCGCTCACCGGGCTGCGGGTGCAGATGCTGCACGGCCGGCTGCCTCCCGACGAGAAGGACGCCGTGATGCGGGCCTTCGCGTCCGGCGACATCGACGTGCTCGTCTCCACCACCGTGATCGAGGTCGGCGTCGACGTCGCCAACGCCACGGCCATGGTGCTCATGGACGCCGACCGCTTCGGTGTCTCGCAGCTCCACCAGCTGCGCGGCCGCGTCGGCCGGGGCGGGCATCCCGGCCTGTGCCTCCTGGTCACCCGGGCCGACGCCGAGACCGACGCGCGGGTGCGGCTCGACGCCGTCGCGGCGACGACCGACGGCTTCGAGCTCAGCCGCGTCGACCTCGAGCAGCGCCGTGAGGGTGACGTGCTGGGCCGCAACCAGAGTGGCTTCCGGTCGAGCCTGGTGAGCCTGCGAGTGCTCCGCGACGAGAAGACGATCGTCCGGGCCAAGGAGGCAGCCGAGGAGCTGCTGGCGGAGAGTCCCGAGCTCGCCCACGCACCCGGCCTGGCCCGCGCGGTGGACGAGATGGAGCAGACAGGCAAGTCTGACTTCATGGAGAAGTCATAGCGGCATGACGCGGATCATCGGGGGCGCCGCCGGCGGACGACGGCTGCACACGCCCAAGGGAGTGGCCACGAGGCCGACGAGCGACCGGGTGCGTGAGGCCCTGTTCTCGGCCATCGAGTCGTGGTGCGGCTCCCTGTCGGGGCTGCGCTTCCTCGACCTCTACGCCGGATCGGGGGCCGTCGGACTCGAGGCGTGGTCGCGGGGAGCGGGAGTCGTCACGCTCGTCGAGCAGGACCGTCGCACCGCCGCGCTGATCTCCGACAACGCCCGCCAGCTCGACTTCGCGCGCGCCGAGGTGCTCACGTCGTCGGTGACGACCGCACTCGCCAAGGTGCCCACCGCGCCGTACGACGTCGCCTTCCTCGACCCGCCCTACCCCCTCGAGACCCGGCGGGTCGACGCGGACCTCGCCGCGATGGTCGACCGCCAGTGGCTGGTGCCCGGGGCGATGGTGGTGGTCGAGCGATCCTCGCGGAGCGAGCCGATCACCTGGCCCGAGGGTCTGGTGGGGGAGCGGGAGAAGAAGTACGGCGAGACGATGCTTTGGTACGGTCGCGCCGCCCCCAACCCCGAGGAGTAGCCGTGCCCGCCCGCCTGCGACGCGTCGTGTGTCCCGGTTCCTTCGACCCGGTCACCAACGGTCACCTCGACATCGTCGAGCGCGCGGCCTCGCTGTTCGACGAGGTCGTCGTCGCCGTCGGCATCAACGCCTCCAAGAACCGTCTCTTCAGCGCCGACGAGCGCATCGAGATGCTGACCACGGCCTGCCGCGAGCTGCCCAACGTGCGCGTCGACAGCTTCGGCGGGCTGCTGACCGACTTCTGCCAGGAGCACGAGATCGTGGCGATCGTGAAGGGTCTGCGCGCGGTCAGCGACTTCGACTACGAGCTCCAGATGGCCCAGATGAACTCCAGCCTGGCGCCGATCGAGACGGTGTTCGTGCCGACCAGCCCGGAGTACTCCTTCCTGGCGTCGTCGCTGGTCAAGGAGGTCGCGGCCTTCGGCGGCGACGTGGCCGGGCTCGTCCCGGCCTTCGTGCACACGCGGCTGACCGAGCGGCTCGCCGAGCGCGCGCGGGAGCAGCGCGACGAGTGAGGCCCGCACCTCGGACTGCGGCAGGGACGGTCCGTTTTGCTCACGCTGACCGCGGACCGTTACGATTCGTAGGTTCTGTCGTGCCGGACTGGAGTTGACCTTTTGAACAGCCTGGACCCGAGAGCGCCGCTCGTGCTCGATACACGCGAGCTCGGTCGCCGCCCGGGGTCCCAGCGTCAGGTGGTCGTCACCGTTCCGGCTCCGCCAGAACTCGGCATCGAAGTGCTCCGTGTCGCCGAGGGATCGCCGGTCGAACTCGACCTGCGCCTCGAGGCGGTCATGGAGGGCGTGTTGGTCACGGGTACGGCGCAAGCCGCACTCGTCGGCGAATGCGTGCGGTGCCTGGAGCCCATCGACGAGGACATCGTCGCCGATCTCCAGGAGCTGTACGTCTACGACGACATCCGGCACGACGCCTCGGACGAGGACCTCGACGACGAGACCAGAAAGCTCGAGGACGACCTGCTCGACCTCGAGCCGTTGCTGCGGGATGCGGTGGTGCTTGCACTGCCGTTCCAGCCGTTGTGCCGGGACGACTGCCCGGGTCTGTGCATCGAATGTGGTGCGCGGCTCGCCGATGATCCCGACCACAGCCACGAGGCAGCGATCGATCCACGCTGGGTGGGGCTGCAAGCCCTCCAGCCGGATCACCACCAGGACTGACCGGCCGAACCAGGCCAGACGAAAACGATGGCCGGAGCATTCCGGCCCGTATGAGGAGAAAACAGTGGCTGTCCCGAAGCGGAAGATGTCGCGGAGCAACACGCGCCACCGTCGGTCGGCGTGGAAGGCCGTCGCGCCCTCCCTCGTGACCTGCGCGAACCCCGCCTGCGGTGCCAAGCACCTGCCGCACCGCGCGTGCGGCTCGTGTGGTCAGTACGGCGCTCGCGCCGACCGTCGCCAGGTCCTCTGAACCGGTCGACGAGCTGAGCACCGCGGTTCTGCGCGCCGCGCTCGGTGATCCCACGCTGGACGCCGAGCTGCTGGACCGCGCCCTGACGCACCGTTCCTACGCCTACGAGAACGGCGGGCTGCCGACCAACGAGCGGCTCGAGTTCCTGGGCGACTCGGTGCTCGGGGTGATCGTCACCGAGGCGCTCTACACGACCCACCCCGACCTCTCCGAGGGGCGGCTGGCGAAGCTGCGGGCCGCCGTCGTCAACGCCCGGGCCCTGGCCGGTGTGGCCCGTGACCTCGAGCTGGGCCAGCACATCAAGCTCGGCCGCGGCGAGGAGTCGACGGGTGGTCGCGACAAGGCCTCGATCCTGTCCGACACCGTCGAGGCGGTCATCGGCGCGATCCACCTCTCCGGCGGGTTCGAGGCCTCGGGTCCCGTCGTGCACCTGCTCTTCGACCCGCTCATGGTCGCGGCTGCCGCGATGGGCGCCGGTCTCGACTGGAAGACCTCCCTGCAGGAGCTCTCCGCCGAACGTGGCCTGGGCGTGCCCGAGTACGTCATCGAGGACGCCGGCCCCGACCACATGAAGACGTTCACCGCGCAGGTCAGGGTCGGCCAGGAGCTCTACGGCCACGGTGAGGGCCGGTCCAAGAAGGAAGCCGAGCAGGCCGCTGCCGAGACGGCGTACGTCGCGATCCAGGACGCCGTGACCGCCCCAGCCCCCTCCTCGCACTGACCCGTGCCCGAGCTGCCCGAGGTCGAGGTCGTCCGGGCCGGCCTCGAGCGCCACGTTGTCGGCACGACGATCACGCACGTCGACGTCCTGCACCCCCGGCCCGTACGCCGCGACCCGCGGGGCGCCGACGGCTTCGCCGCCGCGCTGACCGGTCACCGTGTCGAGGCGGCCAGGCGTCGTGGCAAGTACTTCTGGCTCGCCCTCGACAACGGCGACGCCCTGCTGGGCCACCTCGGCATGAGCGGCCAGATGCTCGTGCAGCCGGTGGGCCAGGCCGACGAGAGGCACCTCCGGGTCCGTCTCGCCCTCGACGCCGCCGACCGCGAGCTCCGGTTCGTCGACCAGCGGATGTTCGGCGGGCTCCTGGTCTCCACCGGCGGCGCCGGCCTGCCGACCGAGATCGCGCACATCGCCCGCGACCCGCTCGACCCGGAGTTCGACGACGACGCGTTCGTCGCCAGGGCGCGGCGCAGGACGTCGGGCATCAAGCGCCAGCTGCTCGACCAGACGCTGATCTCCGGGGTCGGCAACATCTATGCCGACGAGGCCCTGTGGCGTGCCGGCGTGCACGGCGACCGGCCGGGCGACCGGCTGACCCGGGCCCAGGTGAAGGAGGTCCTCGGCCACGCCCGGGCGGTGATGGCGGCCGCGCTCGAGGCGGGCGGCACGTCCTTCGACGCCCTCTACGTCAACGTGAACGGGGAGTCGGGCTACTTCGACCGGTCGCTGCACGCCTACGGTCGCGAGGGCGAGGCGTGCGAGCGGTGCGGCGCCCCGATCCGCCGGATCGCCTTCATGAACCGGTCGTCGTACTTCTGCCCGGTGTGCCAGCCGGTCCCGCGCAGACGCCGTACGACGGCCGCTCCCCGTGGGGATTGACCCGTCAGGGGCACGGTGGGACTCTTGAAGATGGCCCACCACGGGCCGTCCACCGCCCCTTGAAAGGTTCGCCCATGGCCAAGGCGCTGATCGGTCACCTGAACAGCGACCCGCGGTCCACCGCTCGTCTCTCCGCCCAGAACCACCACCTGCGCCGCCGCGTCACGGAGCTCGAGGCTCTCGTCGTACGCCTGCAGAAGGAGAACGACCGGCTGACCGCCGCCCAGGCGGCAGACATCCTCGAGCGCGAGAGTGACGCGCTCGAGCGCATGCTGCACGCCTGACCCGTCCGAGAAGCACGAGGCCCCGCCGACCCGGTGGTCGACGGGCACCCGAGTGACCTCGGGTCAGCCGCGGGCCATCGTGCCGTGCGCCGTCGGGCGCGCGCCGCGACCGCCGGGGGAGCCGCGTGCAGCCGATCCCGCTGCCCGGTAGGGTCCGCGATTTGTGAGCCGCATCCTCGAGGTCCTTCTCCCCAGTCGGCTGGGCGTCAGCTTCCGGTGGTTGGTGGCGAGCTCATGGGTCTCCAACATCGGTGACGGCATCGCCCTGGCGGCCGCCCCGCTGCTGGTCGCGTCGCAGACGCGCTCGCCCATGCTCGTGGCGGCCGCCGTGCTGCTCCAGCGGTTGCCCTGGCTGCTGTTCGGTCTGTACGCCGGCGCGCTGGCCGACCGGCTCGACCGGCGCCGGGTCGTCATCGTGGCCGACTCCCTGCGCGCCGTACTGCTGGTGGGCCTGTGCGTGGTGATCTCCACGGGCGCGGTCAACATCACGTTCGTGCTGGTGGCGGTGTTCGCGCACGGCACGGCGGAGGTCTTCGCCGACACCACGAGCAGCACCCTCACCCCGATGCTGGTCGACAAGGCCGACCTGGGCATCGCGAACGTGCGTCTGCAGGCCGGCTTCCTGACCGCCAACCAGCTCGTGGGCCCGCCGATCGGCGCCTTCCTCTTCGCCGCCGGCATGGTCCTGCCGTTCCTGGTGCAGGTCGTCTGTGCCGCCGCCGCGGTCGTGCTGGTGTCCCGGATCTCCACGCGACCGGGCGCGGTGCGCGACGTGGGGGAGACGCACGTCCGCCGCGACATCGTCGACGGAGTGCGCTGGCTGCTCTCGAACCGTCCCATGCGCACCCTCGCGCTGGTCATCGTGACCTTCAACGTCACCTGGGCCGCCGCGTGGTCGGTGCTGGTGCTGTGGTCCCTGGACCGGCTGCAGATGGGTGAGCTCGGCTTCGGGCTGCTGAGCACCGCCGCGGCCGCCGGAGGCTTCGTGGGGACCGCGACCTACGGCTGGCTGGAGCGCCGGGTGTCGCTGGCGGTGCTGATGCGCGGATGCCTGCTGCTGGAGGTCGTCACCCACCTCTCGCTGGCGCTCTCGACGACCCCGCTCCAGGCCTACGTGACGATGTTCGTCTTCGGCACCTATGCCTTCGTGTGGGGGACGCTCTCCAACGCGGTCCGGCAACGCGCCGTGCCCACGGAGCTCCAGGGCCGGGTGGGATCGGTCTACCTGATGTGCGTGATGGCCGGCATGGTCGTGGGTGCGGCGCTGGGCGGCGTGATCGCCGACGTCTGGGGACTGACCGGGCCGTTCTGGTTCGCGTTCGTGGGCTCCGGACTGACGCTGGCGCTGGTGTGGCGCCAGATCAGCCACATCGCGCACGCCGACGAGGTCGTCTCAGCCGCGTGACGACCTGCGGCGCAACCGGTCGCGGACGTACGCCGCGGTGACGAGGCCACCGGCACGCCACCGGGTCGAGCCGGTGAGCTGACGGACGCGCCGCCGCGCCCGGTCGCGCTGGCGGGTGGCCCGCGCGAGCCGGCGTTCGAGGCGGGTGATGCGGGCGAGGGCACGATCCAGGTCGCGCTGCGGCCCCGCAGGCTGCTCCTCGTCCGCCAGCGAGACGACCGCCGACTCGTGCAGCCGTCGGCGCTGGGCGGTGGTCGACACGGTGTCGGTGTCGCGGGGGAGACGGGTCAGCAGTGCGTAGAACTCCAGCTCGTTGCGTCGGGTGGGGACGACCCGTTCGACGGCGAGGTCGACGAGCCCGAGCCGACCGAGGTCGTCCACGAACGCCACGAACTCGGCGGGCGTGAACAGCCACACGTGGCTGTCGACGTACTCGCCCTCCCGGGCGCGGCGGGTGAAGTCGACGGCTGCCTCGAGGGAGTGGATGCGGGCCTCGGGGCCCGGGATGCGGGCAGCCCAGGCGTCGGCCGGGGTGATGGAGACGACCTGGTGGAAGTAGTCGAAGACCGCTCGCGTCTGTGGCCGGCGGTCGCCCCGTTCGTGCGCCTCGAGGGCCTGGCCGACGGTCGTCGGCGGGCGGTGCACGTCGAAGCAGTAGCGCCGATCGGGGACCGCGAGCACGAGCGTGCCCCCGTCGGCGGTGACGGCCGCGATCTGCTGCAACCAGCCGATGACGTCGGGGATGTGCTCGACGACGTGGCTGGCCACGACCCAGTCGAACGGCGCTCCGCCCGCGCACGCCTCGTCGATGGTGACGATGCCATCGGGGCGGGTCAGCCAGAAGTCGAGGTCGGGGATGCGATCGGTGTCGACGCCGGGGTCGTCACGGTAGTGCTCGACCAGCTCGTCGCGGTCGGTGATGTCGACGTAGCTGACGTCGGCGTCGGGGCGGACGGCGATCGGCTTGGCCAGCGGCCCGATCTCCAGGCCGTGGCCGGTGCGGAAGTCGAAGAACTCGGCGAACCGGGCACGGCGGGCCTCGTCCTCCCCGGTCACTGCATCTCGGGGGGCATGGAGCGGGCGGCGTACCCCTGCCAGTTGGACTCGAGCGCCTCGAGCAGCTGGGTCACCATCAGCGGCGACAGGTTGACGCGCGCCACGACCTGGCCCTGGTGGCTGCCGTCCTCGCGCTGGTGGGCGTAGTCCATCCGCGCGAAGTCGATGGTGAACTCGTAGGGACTGTGCGACACCGACGCGAAGTTGGCCCACACCCCGCCGACCTGGTCGTCGGGCACGTTGATCTGGAAGTTCTGCGGCTGGTTGTCGGGCAGGTCGCTGTCGTCGGACATGGCGCAGAGAGTACCGGCGGCTCCGGGGGGACCCGCCGCGGAAGGTGCGCGCGAGCGTGTCGCCGTTGAGTAGGCTGAGCCGCGCTGAGCAACCCCACCGTCGGCGTCTGAGAGACTGCCGCGTCCAGTGGACGAGCCGTGCCCCCGGAGGAGCTACGCGTGTACCTGAAGAGCCTGACCCTCAAGGGGTTCAAGTCCTTCGCCTCATCGACGACGCTCCAGCTCGAGCCCGGCATCACGTGCATCGTCGGGCCCAACGGCTCCGGCAAGTCCAACGTGGTCGACGCGCTCGCCTGGGTGATGGGTGAGCAGGGGGCCAAGTCGCTGCGTGGCGGCAAGATGGAGGACGTCATCTTCGCCGGCACCTCCGGCCGCCCGCCTCTGGGCCGCGCCGAGGTGATGCTGACGATCGACAACTCCGACGGCGCGCTGCCGATCGAGTACGCCGAGGTGACGATCAGCCGGACGATGTTCCGCAACGGCGGCTCCGAGTACGCCATCAACTCCCAGACCTGCCGGCTCCTCGACGTGCAGGAGCTGCTCTCCGACTCCGGCATCGGTCGCGAGATGCACGTGATCGTCGGCCAGGGTCAGCTCGACCAGATCCTGCACGCCACCCCCGAGGACCGTCGCGGCTTCATCGAGGAGGCGGCCGGGGTCCTCAAGCACCGCAAGCGCAAGGAGAAGGCGCTCCGCAAGCTCGACTCCACCGAGGGCAACCTCACCCGGCTGACCGACCTGCTCTCCGAGATCCGCCGCCAGCTCAAGCCGCTCGGCCGGCAGGCGGAGGTGGCCCGCCGGGCCGTCGCCGTACAGGCCGACGTGCGCGACGCGCGGGCCAGGCTCGTCGCCGACGACCTCGTCACCGCCCGCAACGCGCTGCACCAGGAGCTCGCCGACGAGTCGATCCTGCTCGAACGGCGCGAGCTGGTCGAGGCCGGCGTGGCGAAGGCGCGGGAGTCCGAGACCCGGCTGGAGGCGGCGCTGCGCGAGGACCTGCCCGCGCTGGCGCAGGCCCAGGAGACCTGGTTCGCGCTGTCGGGGCTCAAGGAGCGGCTGCGCGGCACCCAGTCGCTGGCCGCCGAGCGGGTGCGCAACGCCGCCGGCACCAGCGAGGACGAGCTCGACCAGGGTGGCCGTGACCCCGAGCACCTGGAGGCCGAGGCCGCCCGGGTGCGAGACCAGGAGCAGCAGATCGGCGCCGAGGTCGAGTCGCTGCGGACCGCCCTCGAGCACGCGGTCGCCGCCCGCCGCACGGCCGAGGACGCCGCCGCTGAGGAGGACCGGCGCATCGCCGGCCTGCAGCGCGCCGCCGCCGACCGCCGCGAGGGCCTGGCCCGGCTGCACGGCCAGGTCAACGCCATCAAGTCCCGGGCAGCAGGCGCCGACGACGAGCTCGGTCGCCTCGGCGCGGCCCGCGAGGAGGCGCTCGCCCGGGCCGAGCGTGCGCAGCGCGACTTCACCGCGCTCGAGACCAAGGTGGCCGGCCTCGACGCCGGCGAGGAGGGTCTCGACGCCGAGCACGAGGGCGCGGTGTCCGCGCTCGACGACATCGACGAACGACTCGCCAAGGCTCGCGACGAGGCGGCCCAGGCAGACCGGTCCCGCACCGGGCTGATGGCCCGCAAGGACGCCCTCGAGCTCGGCCTCAACCGCAAGGACGGCGCCGGCGCCCTGCTCGCGGCCTCCGACTCGGTGTCCGGGCTGATGGGCTCGGTCGCGGCGCTGCTGTCGGTGCGCTCGGGCTACGAGGCTGCCGTCGCGGGTGCCCTCGGATCCGCGGCCGACGCCGTCGCGTTCACCGGTCCCGACGCCGCCGTCGCGGCCATCGGCCACCTGAAGGGCGACGACCTCGGCCGGGCCGGGATGCTGCTCGGTGGCCCGCCGGCGGGCGAGCGGTCCTGGCCGGAGCTGCCCGGCGCCGCGACGTACGCCGTGGACGTGATCGAGGGCCCGACGAGCCTCGACGGAGCGCTGGCCCGGCTGCTGTTCAAGGTCGCCGTGGTCGACGACCTCGATGCGGCCCGCGCGCTGGTGGCCGACCTGCCCGACGTCACCGCGGTCACCCGTGAGGGCGACCTGATCGGGGCCCACTTCGCCTCGGGGGGCTCGTCGAGCCAGCCCAGCCTGATCGAGATCCAGGCCGCCCTCGACGAGGCGTCCGAGCAGCTGGTCGAGGCCACGGCGTCGGCCGAGCGGCTCGGCTTCGACATCTCGCGCCTCGAGTCCGAGCGGCTCGAGGCGCTCAAGCGCACCGACGACGCGCTGGCCAAGCTGCACGAGTCCGACGCGACGCTGGCCGCGGTGGCCGAGGAGCTCGGTCAGTACGGGTCGTTGGCCAGGTCGGCCCGCGGAGAGGCCGAACGCCTCGAGCGGGCGATCGCGACCGCCCAGGAGGCCCGCGAGAAGGACCTGGCCGGTCTGGCCGAGCTCGAGCGCCGGCTCGCAGCCGCCGAGGACGCCACCGACGAGGAGCCCGACGTCGCCGACCGCGAGCGGCTGGTCGAGGCCGCCCGGGGTGCCCGGCAGGGTGAGATGGACGCCCGTCTCGGGCTGCGCACCGCCGAGGAGCGCGCCCGGGCCCTGCACGGTCGCGCGGACGCCCTGGTGCGCTCCGCACGCTCGGAGCGGGAGTCCCGCGCCAAGGCCCGCGAACGGCGCGAGCGGATCCTCCGCGAGGGTCGCGCCGCGGAGTCCGTGGGCGCCGCCGTGGCCGTCGTGCTCGGCAAGCTGGAGCACTCGATCGCGCTCGCCGCCGAGGCGCGTGGCGACATCGAGCGGGCCCGCTACGGCCGCGAGCAGGAGCTGCTCACGGTCCGCGCGACCTTGCGCGACCTGGGCCGCGAGCACGACGAGCTGGTCAACTCGGTCCACCGCGACGAGATGGCACGCACCCAGCAGAAGATGCGCATCGAGCAGCTCGAGGAGCGGGCGCTCGAGGAGCTCGGGCTGGATCCCGAGGGCCTGGTCACCGACTACGGTCCCGAGACCCTCGTGCCGTTCACCGGCGAGGTCGCCGAGGGCGACCAGGCGCCCGAGCCGGCGCCGTACGTGCGTGAGGAGCAGCAGAAGCGGCTCCGCGCGGCGGAGCGCGCGCTGAGCATGCTGGGCCGGGTCAACCCGCTGGCGCTGGAGGAGTTCTCCGCGATGGAGGAGCGGCACAAGTTCCTCACCGAGCAGCTCGAGGATCTCAAGCAGACCCGCAAGGACCTCCTCGACATCGTGCGCGAGGTCGACAACCGGGTCGAGCAGGTCTTCGCCGAGGCGTACGCCGACGTCGAGCGCGCCTTCGACTCGACGTTCGCGCGGCTCTTCCCCGGCGGCGAGGGCAGGCTCGTGCTCACCGAGCCCGACGACATGCTCAACACCGGCATCGAGGTCGAGGCCCGGCCGGCCGGCAAGAAGGTCAAGCGGCTCTCGCTGCTCTCGGGCGGCGAGCGGTCGCTGGTCGCCGTGGCCTTCCTCGTCGCGCTGTTCAAGGCTCGCCCGTCGCCGTTCTACATCCTCGACGAGGTCGAGGCGGCGCTCGACGACACCAACCTCGGCAGGCTGCTGGAGATCTACGAGGAGCTGCGCGAGAGCTCGCAGCTGATCGTCATCACGCACCAGAAGCGCACGATGGAGGTCGGCGACGCGCTGTACGGCGTCACCATGCGCGGCGACGGCATCTCGGCCGTCATCAGCCAGCGGCTCCGCGACGCCGAGAGCGCCTGATGGCGCAGCCGCGTCCCACCCGGGCCGACTACGTCGCCTGGCGCACCGTCACCACCCGCTGGCGCGACGACGACGCGTACGGCCACCTCAACAACGCCACCTACTACGAGCTGTTCGACACGGCCGTCAACGCGCACCTCTTCGAGGCCACTGGCACCAACGTCCGGCTGCTGCGCGAGATCGGCGTGGTCGCCGAGACGTCGTGCCGCTACTTCCGCGAGCTCGGCTTCCCCGAGCCGATCGAGACCGGCCTGGTCGTCGACAAGGTCGGCACGTCGTCGGTGATCTACCGCATCGGCCTCTTCCAGGGATCGAGCGACGAGGCGGCGGCGGAGGGCCGCTTCGTGCACGTGTACGTCGACAACGAGCACCCCGAGGGGCAGCGGCCGGTCATCGCGCTGCCTGACTCGATCCGGGCCGCCGTACTGCCCCTGCTGCGCCCCTGACGCGCTCGAAGTCACACTCCGGGAGGCGCCGGGGATGGTCGTCCCGGGGCCCGCATGTGCCACTGTGGAGCGAACGCAGCCGCCGACCGCTCGGGAGTGATCGACCGTGACCGCCACCATCCTCGTCATGCTCCTCGTGCTCGGGCTCTCCGCCGCCGTGGTCGCCTACGTGGCCTTCCCGCACCGTGGCGAGGACATCCCCGGCGCTCCCTGGCTCGGCGACGCCATGAAGAAGGGCGTCGACAGGCTTCCCACCCTCGACGCCGACCAGCACCACGACCGCTTCCACGTCTGACGACGGACGCCGCGCCCGGTCGGCCGCACGTCCAGCGTGACGGTGGCGCCACTCGACGGTGACAGGGGCGCGACTGAACGGTGACGGGGGCGCGACTGAACGGTCGGCGGGCCGCGTCTGATTGGATTGCCACATGGGTGACTGGCTGTTCTTGATCATCGGCATCGCGGTCGTCGGACTGCTGACCGTCGTCGGCCTGCTGACCTCCGGGCGGGGCCGCCGGACGGCGCCGCCCCCGGCCGGCACGGAGGTCGTCGCGCCGCCTCCCACGGAGGCCGACGTCGAGACGCCCGTCGAGGCGCCCGCGCCGGTCGACGAACCCGCGCCCGCCCTCGAGAAGCCGGAGGGCACTGCGTCGCGGCTGGTGCGGCTGCGCGAGCGGCTCTCGCGCTCGCAGGGCACCCTCGGCCGCGGCCTGCTCGCACTGCTGACCAGCGACAGGCTCGACGAGGACACCTGGGAGTCCATCGAGGACACCCTGCTCACCGCCGACATCGGCGTGGCCCCGACCCAGCAGCTGGTCGAGCGGCTGCGCACCCGGCTGCGGGTCGAGGGCGGCAGCGCGCCCGACGCCCGCGCCGTACTGCGTGAGGAGCTGCTGGCGCTCGTCGACCCCGGCATGGACCGTCGCCTCAAGGTCACCGGCGACGACGGCCGGCCCGGAGTCGTGCTCGTCGTCGGCGTCAACGGCGCCGGCAAGACGACGACCGTCGGCAAGCTCGCCCGGATCCTGGTGGCCGAGGACCGCACCGCCATCCTCGGCGCGGCCGACACCTTCCGCGCCGCCGCGGTCGAGCAGCTGGCGACCTGGGGCGAGCGGGTCGGCGTCGAGGTGGTCCGCGGACCGGAGGGCACCGACCCCGCCAGCGTCGCCTTCGAGGCCGTGAAGCAGGGCGTCGACCGCGGGGTCGACACCGTGATCGTCGACACCGCGGGGCGCCTCCAGAACAAGGCCGGCCTGATGGACGAGCTCGGCAAGGTCAAGCGGGTCATCGAGAAGCAGGCACCCGTCACCGAGGTGCTGCTCGTGCTCGACGCGACGACCGGGCAGAACGGCATGATCCAGGCCCGCGTCTTCTCGGAGGTCGTCGACGTCACCGGCATCGTGCTGACCAAGCTCGACGGGTCGGCCAAGGGCGGTATCGTCGTCGCGGTCCAGCGTGAGCTCGGCGTGCCCGTCAAGCTCGTCGGCCTCGGGGAGGGGCCGGACGACCTGGCCCCCTTCGACTCCGGCGCGTTCGTCGACGCACTGCTTGGCTGAGCGGACCGGACGACGCGCGACCGACGGGAAGGCAGGGCACGTGGACCAGGGTCCTGACAACCCCAGCATCGCGCGCCTGCGGCGTGCGGTCGGCCGGGTCCTCGACGGCCGGCAGACCGTCACGGACTCGCCGGACCGGCTCGGACCCGACGGCTCGCGGCTGCTGGAGACGCCCCTGTTCGACGAGGTCTACTACGCCCGCCAGGCCGGGGTCGAGGGCACCCGCCGCGAGCTGATCCGCCACTACCTCCGGACCCCTGTCGGCAAGCGCCCGTCGCCGCACCCGCTCTTCGACCGCGAGTTCTTCGCCAAGAACTATCGCCCCGACCTCGGCCAGCGCGACGTCTTCCTGGTCTACCTGCGGCGCAAGGCGTTCCGCACCCCCACGCACCCCTTGTTCGACACCCGTCGCTACCGGCGTCGCAACCCCGGCGCAGCCACCCATCCGCACGGCCCGATCGGCCACTACCAGGAGGTCGGGGCAGCCGCCGGCATCCCCGCCAACCACTGGCTGGTCGGTCACGAGGGCGAGTTCACACCGAGCCTGCTCGACTGGCTCACGGCCCGTCGCGCCGAGTGGGACCTGCGCCGCGCCGGCATCGTGCGCGCCGCCGTGTCGAGGGCCGAGCTACGCCGGGGCGCCGCCGCGCTCGCGGCGTACGACGACGTCGACATCGCGACCGGCGGCGACCGGGCGCTGGTGTCGGTGGTCGTCACGCCCGGCACCCACCCGGGCCATCTCGCGACGTCGCTGCGCAGCCTGCGCGGCCAGCGGTTCACGTCGTGGCACGCGCTCGTGCTCGATGACGCCGCCCAGCCCGACCTCGCGGCCCTGCTCGCCAGTGAGCTGCCCGCCGGCTCGTGGGAGATCGTGCCGGCCACCGGTCAGGGTCCGGTCGACCTCAACCGGGCGGTCTCGGCCGCACCCGGGGTCTGGCTGGCGTTCCTGACTGCCGGCGACGCTTGGGAGAAGGACCGTCTCCACCTGGCCCTGGCCGTCGCGCAGGGCGAGCGCGAGCTCGCCGTCGCCGACGTCATGCGTCGCGTACGCCGGGACGGGTCGTCGAGCCTGGTCGGCAACGGCCTGCCCCGCGACCAGGTCAGGGACCGCAGCACCGTCGACCTGGCCCGGCTGGTCGTCGACCGGGCCTCCGTGCTGGAGCTCGGCGGCTTCGACGAGACCCTGCCGGGGGCCTGGGCCTTCGACCTGGTCGCGCGCATCGCCCGGGTCAGCGGAGTCCGTGCCATCCCGGCGCTCGGTGTGACCCGGCACCAGGCCTGGCTGCTGGAGGCGCGGCACCGGCAGGCCGGCGACCGGCCGGCGTTCGACCAGTCGGTCGTCACGTCCTGGGCCGACGTCGTGCTCAACCGCTCGCTGGTCGACTGGGACTCCCTCGCCGACACCGAGACGACCCCGGGCCTGGTGTCGGTGATCATCCCGACCTACGCCGACTGGTCGATGACCGTCGAGGCCGTCGAGAGCGTCATGAGCGCCGCCGACGCCGGGGAGGTCGAGGTCGAGTGCCTGGTCGTCGACAACGGGTGCGACGCCGAGACCTCGGTCATCCTGGACTCCCTGGCCTGGCGCTTCGACCGGGTGCGGGTGATCCACAACGCCGTCAACCACGGGTTCGCGCTGGGCAACAACCTCGCCCTGCCGCACGCCCGCGGCGAGCACGTGGTGTTCCTCAACAACGACACCACCGTCGACCGGGGCTGGCTCGAGCCGTTGGCCGCGGGGCTGGCCGACCCCGAGGTGCTGGGCGCGCAGTCGCTGCTGCTCTACCCGACCGGCGTGATCCAGTCGGCCGGCATCGCGTTCCCGACCACGGGCGGCGTGCCGCACGCGTTCCTCCAGGGCTTCCCGATCGAGGACGCCACCGGCATCGAGGAGCTCTCCTTCTCCGCGCTGACCGGTGCCGCGCTCGCGATGCGCCGGGCCGACGTCGTCGCGTTGCTCGGCTTCGACCCCGTCTTCCGCAACGGCATGGAGGACGTCGACCTGTGCCTGCGGCTCAGGGCGCTGCGGCCCGGGCGCTTCGTCGTCCTCCCGGAGTCCCGGGTGACCCACCACGAGTCGCAGACGCCCGGACGGTACGACGCCTTCGACACCAACCGCGAGCTCTACCTCCAGCGCTGGGGTGATCGCGCGCCGCGCGACGACGCCGCCCTGTGGGCGACCCGCGGATTCCGCGTCGTCGACCACGCGGTGTCGTTCCGGCACCGCAACCAGCGACGGCTCGGTGTGCCCGAGCCGGTGCTCATCCGGGACACCTGGCTGCGCGTCGACGAGTCGCCGCCGCGGCTGCGCTGGGCGATCAAGAACCCGGCGCCCTTCGGTCCCGACGCCGAGCGCTGGGGTGACACGCACTTCGCCCGGGCGATGGCGAGCGCGCTGCGCGGGGCGGGCCAGGAGGTCGTCATCGACCACCGGCCCGAGCACGAGCGCTACACCGGCCGGTTCGACGACGTGTCGCTGGTGCTGCGCGGTCTCGCGCCCTACCGGCCGTCGTACGAGCACGTCACGATCGGCTGGGTCATCTCGCACCCGGAGATGCTGTCGACCGCCGAGGCGTCGACCTACGACCGGCTGCTGGCCGCGAGCGAGGCGTGGGCGACGCGACGCTCGCGCGACTGGGGCATCCGGGTCGAGCCGATGCTGCAGGCCACCGACCACACGCTCTTCCACCCCGACCTGGCCGTGCCCGACACCGGGCACCCGGTGCTGTTCGTCGGCGGGTCCCGCAAGGAGTTCCGGCCGATCGTGAAGGCGGCGGTGGAGGTCGGCCTGCCGATCTCGATCTACGGCAGCCAGTGGCGCCAGTTCGTGACCGGCCGGGTCGTCAAGGACGCCTACCTGCCCAACGCCCGGCTCGGTGCGGCCTACCGCTCCGCCGGAGTCGTCCTCAACGACCACTGGGAGGACATGCGCCTCGAGGGGTTCTTGTCGAACCGGCTCTTCGACGCGGCGGCGAGCGGAGCCCGCGTCATCACCGACGACGTCGTGGGGCTCGGCTCGAGGTTCGGCCGGTCGGTGCAGGTCATGCACTCGTCGGCCGACCTGGTCACCATGAGCTCCACCCCCGACCTCGACGAGATCTTCGGCAGTGACACCGAGCGCCGCGAGGTCGCCGCCCTGATCCACCGCGAGCACTCGTTCCGCGCTCGCGCGCAGCGACTCATCGAGATCGCACTCGAGGCGCGGCGCGAACGCGGCTTCGACCTCTGACGCCTCGGGCCCCGGTCAGGCCGACGCGCTGTCGGCGTCGACGATCCGTGCCCGGCGCTCGCGCTCGAGGTGGCGGCGCAGCGGGGTGTCGCCGAGGTCGGCCGGCGGGTCGGAGAGGTGCTCGGTGTCGAGCACGGCGCGGAGCAGCTCCGGCCGCAGGGCGACCTTCTGCAGCTGCTCCATGTGTGCGTGCAGCCACGGGTCGCGGACGTACCAGCCACTGGCCTCGCCGACGCGGATGTCGTCGGGCAGCGGGCTGCGCGCGATGTAGGACTGCTCGAGCGTGCCCTCCTTGTAGCGGCGGTAGTCGGCCATGCCGTGGTGGTTGGGGCTCGGCTTCAGGTCGGGCGAGGCCTCGTAGCCCCGGCCGGCGTTGACGACCTTGCGCTCGAACTGGGTCCAGGAGCGCCACGGCAGGTGCAGCACCTCCATCGCGAACTCCGGCGGCGGCTGGCCGTTGCTCGGCATCGAGGTGACGTGGTTGCCCTGCTGGATGACGATGTCGCACTCGCCGCGGTGGATCGCGTTGGGCGTCGGCTGGGCGTGGATGCCGATGGCACGGAGGGCGGCGTCGGTGCGGAGGTCACGCCATACGAGCCGCTGGATGCCGCTGCCGGACCAGCCGGCGGGCCCGATCAGGTTGAAGACCGGCACGGTGAAGGCGTTGAGGTGCAGCGGGGTGCCCTCCAGCGCCTGCCGCACGGTCAGCCCCTTGTCGACCGGGATGAGGAACTCGTCGGCGTCGAGGTTGAGCACCCAGTCGGCCCGGTGCTCCGTGCGGGCGCGACGGGCCATCTTGGTGACGACGTCGCGCTGCTGCTTGCGGTGCTCCAGGTCGTGGAAGAGCTCGATCAGCCCGGTCTCGGCGTACGACTCGAGCACCTCGGTGGTGCCGTCGAGGCTGTTGTTGTCGGTGACGACGAGCTTGTCGATGCCCTGGGCGAGGTGGTGCTCGACCATCGCGGCGACGATGTCGACCTCGTCACGCACCATCAAGGTGCCGATGATCCTCATCGTGCGGGGGCTCCTTCGGCTGCTCGTTCCACCAACGCACCCTAGTTCAATGCCGCCTCGGGGGAGTCGACGGTGCCCGGCCCGGTCGCGGCCGTGACCTTCCGCAGCCTCCCCGCCATGTAACGCGGAGTTACCGCGACTGGGCGCCCGGTGTGCGGGGGTCCCAGGTGTCCTGACTCCGCGTTACATGGCGCGCGGGCAGGGAGCCGGGCCGGTTTGTTCACCTGGCGGAAACATCGGCGGCCCACTCGTTGCCTGCCCGCAACACGGAGCGCCGTACCTTGAAACCAACGGCCCGCAGAGTTTCTGCCACTGGGACGCAACCGGCCCGCGACAGTGTCGTCGCCGCCGGCTCCGTCCCCTCCGTGCGAACGATCACGAGGTTGAGACACATGGATACTGGCGATACCGCATGGGTGCTCACGTCGGCGGCCCTCGTGCTGCTGATGACTCCCGGCCTGGCACTTTTCTACGGCGGCATGGTCCGCTCCAAGAGCGTCCTGAACATGATGATGATGAGCTTCTCGGCGCTCGCCGTCGTGACGGTGCTCTGGGTCCTGTACGGCTACTCGATGGCCTTCGGTGACGACGTCGGTGCCGGCCTGGTCGGCAACCCGGGCGACTTCTTCGGCCTCGCGGGCCTGATGAACCCCGACGCCCTGGTCTTCACCGTCCCGAGCCTGGCGTTCGTCGGGTTCCAGGCCGTCTTCGCGATCATCACGGTCGCGCTGATCTCCGGTGCGATCGCCGACCGGGCCCGGTTCGTGCCGTGGCTGGTCTTCTCCGCCGTGTGGGCGACGATCGTCTACTTCCCGGTCGCGCACTGGGTGTTCGCGTTCGACGGCGTCACCGGCGTCGACTTCGCGGGCGGCTGGATCGCCAACAAGCTGGCGGTCATCGACTTCGCCGGCGGTACGGCGGTGCACATCAACGCCGGCGCCGCCGGCCTCGCCCTGGCGCTGGTGCTCGGCAAGCGCAAGGGCTTCGGCAAGGAGGCCATGCGGCCGCACAACCTGCCGCTGGTCATGATCGGCGCCGGCCTGCTGTGGTTCGGCTGGTTCGGCTTCAACGCCGGCTCCGCGCTGGGCGCCAACGTCTTCGCCGCGGTGGCCTGGGTCAACACCCTGGCCGCGACCGCAGCCGCCGTGATCGGCTGGCTGATCGTGGAGCAGATCCGCGACGGCAAGCCGACGTCGCTCGGTGCCGCGTCGGGCATCGTGGCCGGCCTGGTCGCGATCACTCCTGCGGCCTCCTCGGTCAACCCGATGGGTGCGCTCGTGCTCGGCGTCGTCGCCGGTGTCCTGTGTGCGCTCGCGGTCGGGCTCAAGTACCGCTTCGGGTACGACGACTCGCTCGACGTCGTGGGCGTGCACCTCGTGGGTGGACTGTGGGGCACCATCGGCATCGGCTTCCTCGCCACGGCCAACGCGCCGGCAGCGGTCGACGGCCTGTTCTACGGTGGCGGGGTGGACCAGCTCTGGCGCCAGGTGGTCGGTGCGCTCGCCGTACTCACGTTCTCGTTCGTCCTGACGATGGTCATCGGCACCGTGATCTCCAAGACCATCGGCTTCCGCCTCGACGAGGAGCTCGAGGTCGAGGGCATCGACGGAGCCGAGCACGCCGAGTCCGGCTACGACTTCACCAGCAGCGGCGGCGGCAGCCTCGGGCTCGGGTCGGGCCACCTGGCCGCGTCCACGGGGGCCGCTCCCGCCAAGCACGCGAACAAGGAAGGTGCCAACGCATGAAGCTGATCACCGCGGTCATCAAGCCGCACAAGTGGGAGGACGTCCGCGAGGCGCTCGAGACCTTCGGCGTCACCGGCATGACCGTCTCGGAGGTCAGCGGCTACGGCCGCCAGAAGGGTCACACCGAGGTCTACCGCGGCGCGGAGTACGACATCGCGCTGGTGCCGAAGATCCGCATCGAGATCGTGGCCGACGACGCCGACGCCGAGGACATCCTCGGCATCATCGTCAAGACGGCCCAGACCGGGCGGATCGGTGACGGCAAGGTGTGGGTGAGCCCGGTCGAGACGGTGGTGCGGGTGCGCACCGGCGACACCGACCAAGCTGCCATCTAGGCCGGCCACCCACCCATGTAACGCTCCGTTATGACCTCTTCCCACCCCGTATTCGGGGGGTGAGGAGCGAGTAACGGAGCGTTACATGAACCGCGCCACGCCCAGAGGAGCCAGCTGAGATGACCGCCTCGGATCGCGCCCGGCGAGCGGACGACGCCGACGCGCTGTGCCTGGCCGCCTACGACCGGGCGGGGCTGCCCGAGGTCGGGGCCGCCCTGGTGGCGGTGGGCGGCTACGGCCGCGGCGAGCTGGCGCCGTACTCCGACCTCGACGTGGTGCTCGTGCACGCCGCCGACGTCGACCCGGGCGGTGGGGCGGCGGAGGTGTGGTACCCGCTCTGGGACGCCGGGGTCCGGCTCGACCACGCCGTGCGCACCGAGCAGCAGATGCTCGAGGCGGCGGCGGGTGACGTGAAGGTCGCGACCGGGCTGCTGGACGCGCGGCACCTGGCCGGCGACCCCGGCCTGACCATGCGACTGCGTACGACGATGCTCGCCGCGTGGCGGCGCGACGCCCGGTCCCGGCTGCCGGAGCTGCACAGGATCGTCCGCCAGCGCCACGCACTGGTCGGGGAGGTGGCCCACGAGTCGGTCCCCGACATCAAGGAGGCCGCCGGCGGACTGCGCGACGCCACCGTGCTCCGGGCGCTGGTGGCCACCTGGCTCGTCGACGTGCCGCACGTCGCGCTCGAGCGTGCCCGCCAGGAGATGCTCGACCTGCGAGACCACGTGCACGAGATCTCCGGCCGGCCCACCGACCGCGTGGGGCCGGAGATGTGGGGCGAGCTGGCCGAGCGGATCGGGGTCGAGGACGCCGCCGCCGCGCAGGTCGCCCTGCGCGAGACCGGTCGCCGGATCGCGCACATCCACCGGCTCACCTGGCGACGCATCGACGGCGTGCTCGCCCGGCCCGTCTCGGTGACCGGCACTCGCCGCCCCGAGCTCCAGCCGGTGGCCAGGGGCCTCGCCAGATCCTCCGGTGAGGTCGTGCTGGACGGCCGGGTGGCGCCGGCCGACGACCCGTTGCTGCTGCTGCGGGCCGCGGCCGAGGCGGCCGAGCGGGACCTCGCCCTGTCGCCGGCCACCGCGTCGCGGCTCGTGCGCGAGTCGCCGCCGGTGCCCGAGCCGTGGTCGGCCGAGGCCCGGGACCTGCTCGTGCGCCTGCTGGCCGCCGGCCGCGGCCTCCTCGGCGTGTGGGAGACCCTGGAGGAGACCGGGGCCGTCGACCGGGTGCTGCCCGAGTGGCAGCGCATCCGGTTGCTGCCGCACGCCTCGGCGATCCACCGGTTCACCGTCGACCGGCACGTGGTCGAGACGTGCATCGAGGCGTCGGCGCTGATCCGCACGGTCTCGCGGCCCGACGTGCTGGTGGTGGCCGCGCTGCTGCACGACATCGGCAAGGGCGAGCTGACCGAGCACAGCGTGGCCGGTGAGCCGATCGCCCGAGCGGTGGCCGCGCGGATGGGCTTCGACGCCGACGCCGTCGACCTCATCGGCACGCTCGTACGGTGGCACCTGCTGCTCTCCAGCGTCGCCACGACCCGTGACCCGGACGACCCGGCGACCATCGCGCAGATCACCGCCCGCGTCACCACCCCGGAGGCCGTGGCGCTGCTGCTCGCCCTCACCGAGGCCGACTCCCGCGCCGCGTCGGCCAAGGCCTGGTCGTCGTGGCGCTCCGGTCTGGTGACCACGCTGGCCGCCCACGTCGTACGCACGCTCGAGTCGGGGCAGGCGCCCACGGGCACGGCGCGAGACCCGGTGGACGTGTCCGACGACGTACGCCGCGGCGCGACGTCGATCCAGGTGCTCGAGTCCGACGACGGCGTGCGGGTCCGCGTGATCGCCCCCGACCGGGTCGGCCTGCTGGCCGATGTGGCGGCCATGCTGGCCCTCCAGCGCACCTCGGTGCGGGGTGCGCGGGCGTGGACCCAGGGCGACGTCGCGGTCTCCGAGTGGGACGTCACCGACACCGCCATCGACCCGGCGGTGCTGCGCCAGCGCTTCGACTCGATCGTGTCGGGACGCATCGACCCGGGGGAGCGGCTGCGTCCGGCCGGGTCCGCCCCGGACGGCACGGCCCTCGCCCCGACGGTCGCCGTACGCTCGGACGCGTCGGCGCGCTCGACCGTGCTGGAGGTGCGGGCCGCCGACCGGCAGGGCGTGCTCCACCTCGTGTGCGCCGCGCTGGCCGAGCTCGGTGTCACCGTGGCCTCGGCGCACGTCGACACGGTGGGCCCGCAGGCGGTCGACGTGTTCTACGTGCAGGAGCAGAGCGCGGGGCCGCTGGCCGACCACCGGGCGGCGGCGGCCGCGCACGCCGTACGCGCCGCGCTCACGCCCGGCTGACCGCGCCGGTTAGGCTGGAGCCTCATCAGCCGGGCCGTCAGGCCGTTCGACCAGCTAGGGATCTTCGTTGTTCGCCACTCTCTCCGACCGGCTTGCCGACACCTTCAAGAACCTGCGCGGCAAGGGACGCCTCTCCGAGGCCGACATCGACGCCACCGCGCGCGAGATCAGGATCGCGCTCCTCGAGGCCGACGTGGCGCTGCCCGTGGTCAAGGAGTTCGTGGGTGCCGTCAAGGAACGGGCCCGCGGCGAAGAGGTCAGCGGCGCCCTCAACCCCGGCCAGCAGATCATCAAGATCGTCAACGACGAGCTCGTCTCCATCCTCGGCGGCGAGACGCGACGGCTGCGCTACGCCAAGACCGGCCCCACCGTCATCCTGCTCGCCGGGCTCCAGGGCGCCGGCAAGACGACGCTCGCGGCCAAGCTCGCCCTGTGGCTCAAGGAGCAGGGCAAGACGCCGATGCTCGTCGCGGCCGACCTCCAGCGTCCCAACGCCGTCCAGCAGCTCCAGGTCAACGGCGAGCGCGTCGGGGTGCCGGTGTTCGCACCCGAGGCCGGCAACGGCGTCGGCGACCCGGTCGCCGTGGCCAAGGCCTCGCTCGAGGAGGCCGCCCGCAAGCTGCACGACGTCGTGATCGTCGACACCGCGGGCCGCCTCGGCGTCGACGCCGAGCTGATGCAGCAGGCCTCCGACATCCGCGACGCGGTCAACCCCGACGAGGTCCTCTTCGTCGTCGACGCGATGATCGGCCAGGACGCCGTCAACACGGCGCTGGCCTTCCTCCAGGGCGTCGGGTACGACGGCGTGGTGCTCACCAAGCTCGACGGTGACGCCCGGGGTGGTGCCGCCCTGTCGATCGCGTCCATCACCGGCAAGCCGGTCATGTTCGCCTCCGCCGGCGAGAAGATGACCGACTTCGACCTCTTCCATCCCGACCGGATGGCCTCGCGGATCCTCGACATGGGCGACATGCTCACCCTGATCGAGCAGGCCGAGAAGACCTTCGACCAGGAGGAGTCGTCCAAGGCGGCCGAGAAGCTGCTCGGCGGCGGAGACTTCACCCTGGACGACTTCCTGGCCCAGATGCAGCAGATGCGCAAGCTCGGGTCCATGTCGAAGATCATGGGGATGCTGCCGGGCATGGGGCAGTTCCGCGAGCAGCTCGAGAACTTCGACGAGCGCGAGATCGACCGCATCCAGGCGATGATCTTGTCGATGACCCCCGCCGAGCGGGACAACCCGAAGATGATCGACGGCTCACGTCGCGCCCGCATCGCCAAGGGTTCGGGCGTCCAGGTCTCCGACATCAACCAGATGGTCACCCGGTTCTTCGAGGCCCGGAAGATGATGCAGCAGATGGCGCGCGGTGGCGGGATGCCCGGGATGCCAGGCATGCCCGGTATGCCCGGCCTCGGTGGCGGCGCCGGCAAGCGGCAGAAGGGCAAGCCGAAGCCCGCGAAGGGGCGCCGGGTCTCCGGCAACCCGGCCAAGGCTGCCCAGGCGGCCAAGGCCGCCTCCGAGAAGCCGGCCGCGGCCGCTGCCAATCCGTTCGGCAACCCCGATGAGGCCGGCGTCGACTACGAGCAGGCCGCGGCTGCCCTCAACCTGCCCAAGGACTTCTCCAAGTTCTTGAAGTGAGCGTCCTGGTGGTCGACGGCGCCAACGTCATCGGGTCACGTCCCGATGGCTGGTGGAAGGACCGCGGCGGTGCCGCACGTCGCCTGCACGAGCAGCTCCTGGTGGCCGACCTGCCGCACGACCAGATCGTGCTGGTGCTCGAGGGCGCTGCCAAGGGCGGGGTGAGGGCCGGTCGCGACGGGCACGTGCGCGTCGCGCACGCTCCCCGCGACGGCGACAGTGAGATCGAGCGCGTCACCGCCGCCGCGCGGGAGACCGGTCAGCAGGTCACCGTCGTGACCGCCGACCGTTTCCTCCAGTCCAGGGTGCAGGGGCTGGGCGCGATGGCGATGAGCCCGTCGTGGCTCCTGGGCCAGCTCGGCTGACGCCACCGCGCCCCTCCTCACCGGAGCGGGATGCGCACCACCCCGCCGCCTCCGGCGCACACGCTGCACGTCGTCACGTAGGCGCTGCCGTGGTCGATCGCCACGCCGTACGGCGCGGGCAGGTCGCCGGCGACGGTCGTGTGGGTGCCGTCCTGGTTGATCCGCTCCAGCGACCCCATCGGCGGGGTTCCGGCGGCGAGGAGCCCGCCGTCGCCGGCCAGCTGCACCGCGTAGAGCCGGCCGCCCTTCCAGGCGAGGTCGGTGACGTTGGTCAGGCCCGAGGCGTAGACCGTCGCGGGCATGCCTGGCACCACCCGGTAGACGCGGGCGCCGGCGGCGGGGAACGGGAAGCCGGTCAGCTCGCTGACGTACCACGCGCCGTCCGGGCCGCGGACGACCGAGGTGGGCACGCTCTGCATCGGGATGTCGCCGGGCGGCAGGAACGGCGGCGCCGGCACCATGCGCTCCGGGAAGGTCGCGACGGTCGTGACGTCGCCGCGCCAGTTGACCCGCTGGAGGGCGTTGGCGCCCGAGTCGGTCAGCACGAAGCCGCGTCGTGTCGCGGTCATCCCGGTCGGGTTGCTGTCGGGCCCGGCGCCGTCCGGGTCGTGGGTGGCCTCGGACGCGGCCAGGTCGGCGAGCGTGTCCTGACCGCCGCCGAACCGCCCTGCCAGCAGCGTGCCGAGCAGCTCTCCGCCGGCGATCGTGGACCGGACGGCCGGGTCGTCGCCCAGACCGACGGTCACGGCGTACCAGGAGCCGCGCACGGCCACGTCGGCCGGGCCGATGGCCCGCGACCCGTCGGCTGCGGCGAGCGACGGGAGCCCGGTCACCACCCGGCTCTGCCCGGTGTGGTCGACGCGGGTCACGGCACCGGAGGGACCGAAGCAGACCTCACCGCCCTCCGCGCCGGGCAGGCAGGTGCCGGTGCCGCCCCGACCGGCCTCGGCGACGTAGAGCGTGGCCCGGTGGCCGTGGTGGTGGCCGTGGCGCCGGCCGTGGTGGTGGCCGTCGCCCCGCTCGACCGTGAGCTGGCGTGGGTTGTCGAGGCCGCTGGCCACGACGGTCCAGGGCGGACCGCTGGACCCGCCGTGGCCGTGCGACCCGCCGGCCAACGAGGGCGGCGCGGTCAGGAGCGAGGTGGACAGGACGGTGAGCGAGGTGGCGAGGACGAGCGCCGACCGGCGCCCGGGAAGTGGTGGTGTCACGGGGACCCCCTGATGGGCTACTGGGAGTTCCAGAGTCCTCGGACCCCTGACGAGAGCGCATCCCCGACCTTCGGTACCTCGGTCGTCGAAGCGGCGCCGCGCGGTAACGTTCCACGGCATGGCTGTCTTGAAGTTCTCGGGGCCGGTGCTGCCCGACGGTGAGGCCCGCGACCTGTACGTCGTCGACGGGCACGTCACCTACGAGCCCCAGGCGGGGGCGGAGTCGGCCGGGGACGGCTGGATCGTCCCCGGGCTCGTCGACGCGCACTGCCACATCGGGCTCAACGACGACGGTGGCGCGGACGCCGACGAGGCCGAGGCCCAGGCGATCGCCGATCGTGACGCCGGCGCGCTGCTGATCCGCGACTGCGGCTCAGCCCAGGACACCTCGTGGATCCACGAGCGCGACGACCTGCCGCGGTTGATCAGGTGCGGGCGGCACATCGCGCGGACCCGCCGCTACATCCGCAACTACGCGCACGAGGTCGAGCCCGAGGAGCTGACGGCGTACGTCGAGCAGGAGGCCAGGCGCGGCGACGGCTGGGTCAAGCTCGTCGGCGACTGGATCAGCCGCGACACCGGCGACCTCGAGCCGAGCTTCCCGGCCGATGCGTTCACCGCCGCGATCCAGACCGCTCACGCGTTGGGCGCGAAGGTCACCGCCCACTGCTTCGGCGAGGGTGTGCTGCCCGGCCTGATCGATGCCGGCATCGACTGCATCGAGCACGGCACCGGCCTGTCGACCGATCTCGTGGAGACCATGGCCGCGCGCGGTGTCGCGCTGGTGCCGACGGTGATGCAGATCGACAAGTTCCCGCAGTACGCCGACGCCGGTCGCGAGAAGTTCCCGGCCTACGCCGGCCACATGACCGACCTGCACGCCCGGCAGCGCGACACGATCATGGCCGCCCACGAGGCCGGTGTGCCGCTGTACGCCGGTTCCGACGGCGGTGGAGTGACCGCGCACGGCAACATCGCCGGGGAGGTCGTCGCGATGGCCCGGCTGGGCATGTCCGCGGAGTACGCCCTCGGCGCTGCGTCGTGGCGGGCCCGCGCATGGCTGGGCCGGCCCGCCGGTCTCACGGAGGGGGCGCCGGCCGACTTCGTGGTCTACCCGACCGATCCGCTGGTGGACCTGGCGGTGCTGCACACGCCGAGCCGCGTCGTGCTCCGAGGGCGGGTCGTGGCGTGACCTCCCGGGGCATCGCGCTGCGCACGGTCTGTCTCGACTGCTCCGACGCGCACGCGATGGCCGCGTTCTACGGCGCGCTGCTCGGATGGGAGCCGACCTTCACCGAGCCCGACTGGGTGCTGATGCGCAACCCCGCCGGGGGAGTGGGGCTCTCCTTCCAGGCCGAGCCCGCGTACGCCGCACCGGCCTGGCCCGAGGAGCCCGGTCAGCAGCAGAAGATGATCCACCTCGACGTGCTCGTCGACGACCTCGAGGCCGCGCTGGCGGTCGCGGTCGCGGCGGGCGGCCGAGTGGCGCCGTACCAGCCGCGCGAGGACCTGCGCGTCGTGCTCGACCCGTCCGGTCACCCGCTCTGCCTGTTCCTCGACTGATCAACCGGCGGTGGGTGCCGGGCTGCGCCCCGGCCGGCGCGATCCTCGCCCCTGCCTCGCGCGGGAAACCCGTGGACCTGCTTCGCAACGACCGGGTTGGATGTGGCCATGACCTCGATCAGCGACCTGTTCCCGCCCCTCGGCCTGCGAGCCGCCGCCGGACCCGTGGAGCTCCGCGGGATCGGTGACGACGACCTCGTGACGTTGGCCGAGCTGGCTGCCGCAGGGATCCACGAGCCCGATCGGATGCCGTTCTTCTTCCCGTGGACCGACGTGCCGGCCGACCAGCTGGGGCTGCCGTTCGTGCAGTACCACTGGCGGTCGCGCGCCGAGTGGAGCCCGACATCATGGGAGCTCAACCTCGGTGTCTGGTTCGAGGGCCGGCTGGTCGGCGTACAGGGGGTCAGCACGCGTGACTTCCTCGTCACCCGCAGCGGCGAGACCGGATCGTGGCTCGGTCAGGCGCACCAGGGCAAGGGCATCGGCACCGTGATGCGCCAGGTGATCTGCGCGCTCTGCTTCGACCATCTCGGCTTCACCGAGATCACGTCGGGTGCGTTCAGCGACAACCCCGCGTCGCTCGCGGTGAGTCGGAAGGTCGGCTACCGGCTCAACGGCGTACGACGCCTCGCGAGACGCCCCGGAGAGCTGGCGGTCAACCAGGGCCTGGTGCTCTCGCCCGACGACCTCGTGCGGGGCGAGCACCCCCTGGAGGTGTCCGGCGTGGCCGCCGTACGACGGTCGATCGGGCTCGATTCGGAGTGACCGGCAGGCATCTGGCAGAATCAGCCGCTGTGCCCTGCACGACCGGACCCTCTCATCCGGACGTCGCCGGGCCCATCGCAGGCGCCTGACCCGGTCCCCACCTGGTGGACGGTGCCTCACCACCACACAACTTCCGAGGAGACACCACAGACGTGGCCGTCAAGATCCGTTTGAAGCGCCTGGGCAAGATCCGGGTCCCGCAGTACCGCATCGTCGTCGTCGACTCGCGCAAGAAGCGCGACGGTCGCGTCATCGAGGAGATCGGCAAGTACCACCCCAAGGAGGAGCCGTCCTACATCGACGTGACCTCCGAGCGGGCGCAGTACTGGCTCGGCGTGGGCGCGCAGCCGTCCGAGGCCGTTGCGAAGATCCTCAAGATCACCGGTGACTGGCAGACGTTCAAGGGCCTTCCGGGCACCGAGGGCACGCTGAAGGTCAAGGAGCCGAAGCGCGACAAGCTCGAGATCTTCAACGAGGCACTCAAGGACGTCGCGAACGAGCCCAAGAGCGGCGCGACGACCAAGAAGGCCGCCAAGAAGACCGAGGCCAAGGCTGACGACGCCAAGACCGAGGACGCCAAGACCGAGGACGCCAAGTCCGAGGCCAAGGTCGACGAGAAGCCCGCCGTCGCCCCGGAGGAGACCAAGGTCGACGAGCCCAAGGCCGAGGAGACTCCGGCCGAGGTGCCCGCGTCGGAGACGCCTGAGGGCGCCGCCGCCGAGGCCGAGGCTGCCGAGACCGTCACCGCCGACGACGCCGGCAAGAGCGAGGCCTGAGCGCCGTGCTCGCCGATGCACTCGAGCACCTCGTCCGCGGTGTCGTCGACAACCCTGACGACGTGACCGTGCGCGACAAGCAGCTCAAGCGCGGCTCGATCCTCGAGGTCCGGGTCCACCCCGACGACCTCGGCAAGGTCATCGGACGCAACGGCCGCACGGCCACCGCGTTCCGCACCGTCATCTCGGCCCTCGCGGGCCGTGGTGGCGCGCGCATCGACTTCGTCGACGTCGACCGCCGCTGAACGACCCATCGCAACGGGCGCCATCCCCTCGGGGGTGGCGCCCGTTCGTGCGTTCCGGTCACGGTGCCCAGGGGTTCGTGGGCGAGTCCTGGGGTTCGTGACGATTGCGTTGGTCACGAACCCCAGGAGTCCCCGGATATCCGGGGACTCCCCGCCGCCCCCTACCCTGACCCCGTGGACAGCATCGAGGTCGTCGTCGGCCGCATCGGCAAGCCGCACGGCCTCCGCGGGGAGGTGACCGTCGACGTACGCACCGACGAGCCCGACCGTCGCTTCGCGCCCGGCACGGTGCTCAGGGCGCAGCCGCCGGCGGGCTCCGCGTCACCGCTGCGGAGCCTCACCGTCACCAGCTCCCGGTGGCACCAGAGCGTGCTCCTGGTCAGCTTCGACGAGCTCGACGGTCGCGACGGGGCCGAGGCCGCGCGCGGCATCGTGCTGCACGCAGACCTGCCCGCCGACGCGACGCCCGAGGACCCCGACGAGTACTACGACCACCAGCTGATCGGGCTGGCGGCCTACGACGAGCAGGGCACCGAGCTCGGCACCCTGACGGCGGTCGCGCACGGTGCCGCCCAGGACCTGCTGACCATCCGCACGCCCGACGGTCGCGACACCCTGGTGCCGTTCGTGTCCGCGCTCGTGCCCGAGGTCGACATCGCGGCCGGGCGGATCGTGGTGGCCGACCGGCCGGGCCTGGTGACGCCGTTCCCCGACGACACGGGCGAAGTGGGCGACGCGGGCAAGACGACCGACTGATGCGCATCGACATCGTCTCGATCTTCCCCTCCTACCTGGCCCCACTCGAGCTCAGCCTGGCCGGCAAGGCCCGCGACAAGGGCCTGCTCGACATCGCCGTGCACGATCTGCGGGACTGGGCCCACGACCGGCACCGCACCGTCGACGACACGCCGTACGGCGGCGGCGCGGGCATGGTGATGAAGCCCGAGCCGTGGGGCGAGGCGCTCGACGAGGTGGCCTCCGGCAGCCCCACCATCATCTTCACCACCCCCAGCGGCGAGCCCTTCACGCAGGAGCTCGCGCGTGAGCTGGCCACCCGCGAGCACCTGGTGTTCGCCTGCGGTCGCTACGAGGGCATCGACCAGCGGGTCGTCGACCACGCGGCGACGCTGGGCGAGGTGCGTGAGATCTCGATCGGCGACTACGTCCTCAACGGTGGCGAGGTCGCCGCGCTGGCGATCACCGAGGCGGTGGTGAGGCTGGTGCCCGGCTTCATGGGCAACCCCGAGTCGCTGGCCGAGGAGTCGCACGAGGGAGGACTGCTGGAGTACCCCGTCTTCACCAAGCCGTCCTCCTGGCGCGGCCGCGACGTGCCCGAGGTGCTGATGGGGGGCAACCACGCCGCCATCGAGCGCTGGCGGCACGACGAGGCGCTGCGTCGTACGGCGCAGCGTCGCCCCGACCTCCTGCCGCTGAGCGCGGTGCCCGGTGGCGGCGACCTGCGCCACGCCACGCCTGCCGACGCCGGTGAGCTGTTCGTGCTCCAGATGTGCTGCTGGGTGCAGGAGATGCACGCCAACCCCGGCGTCCGCATCCCCGCGCTGCACGAGGACCTCGACGACGTACGCCGGTCGCTGGGGGAGTGGACCTGGCTGGTGCTGCGACGCGGCGGCCGGCTGGTGGCCGCTGCGCGTGGTCGAGCCGACGGCGAGACCTGGGACGTCGGCCGGCTGATGGTGGCCCCCGACCTCCAGGGCCAGGGCCTCGGCCGGTTCATGCTGGCCCAGATCGAGGCCGCGGCCCCGCCCGGCGTGTCGTCGTACTCGCTGTTCACGGGCGCGTCCAGCACCGACAACATCAAGATGTACAAGCGGGCCGGCTACCGGGTGCGCGGCGAGGGACCGCCCGGCGCCGTCGTCATGACCCGCAGGCGTTGACTGCTGAGACGCTGATTCGTCGTACGCCGGCGCCTCTGGCAGACTTGCTCCTCGGTCCACGTCGGCCGAAGACTGCTCCGAAGACCACACCCGGAGGGTCGCGTCGGGCTCCTGCCACAGGGGGAGTCCTCGCCGCCGGCCACGCACGTCGCGGACCATCGCATCGACACTTCCAAGAACCGCGGCTGACCTGTGGCGAGTCGTCAGGAGCATCATGACCAACGTCATTGCCGAGCTCGGCAACGCGATCAAGCGCGAGGACGTCCCGGCGTTCCGCGCCGGCGACACCATCAAGGTCCACGTGAAGGTCACCGAGGGCACCCGCTCCCGTGTGCAGGTCTTCCAGGGCGTCGTGCTCAAGATCCAGGGTTCGGGCATCGGCCGCACCTTCACCGTCCGGAAGGTCTCCTTCGGCGTCGGCGTCGAGCGCACCTTCCCGTTGAACTCCCCGATCTTCGAGTCCATCGAGATCGTCAGCCGCGGAGACGTCCGCCGCGCCAAGCTCTACTACTTGCGCAACCTGCGCGGCAAGGCCGCCAAGATCAAGGAGCGGCGCGAGGCCTGAGTCCGGTCCCCGACCACTCACTGGCTACTCTCCCTTCGTGACCTCCGACGACCGCGAGCCCTCCTCCATCCCTGATGGCGAGGAGGGCTCGCGGTCTTCTGCTGCCCAGCGCAAGCCGTCCGAGCGCCGCCGCAAGCAGCTTCCGCTGTGGGGCGAGACCATCGTGCTGCTGGCGGTGGCGCTGATCCTGGCCGTGCTGATCAAGGCGCTGTTCGTCCAGGCCTTCTACATCCCGTCGGAGTCGATGGAGCCCGGGCTCGTGCGCAACGACCGGATCCTCGTCCAGAAGGTCTCCTACTGGGGCGGCAACGGCCCCGAGCGGGGAGACGTCGTCGTGTTCAAGGACCCCGGCGGCTGGCTGGGCCCGGCGGACGCCGCCGGTCCGACCAGCACGATGACCAAGGTGATGTCCCGCATCGGGCTCTACCCCAGCGGCGGACACCTCGTGAAGCGCGTCATCGGCGTCGAGGGCGACGTCATCAAGTGCTGCGACGACCAGGGCCGCATCCTGGTCAACGGTGTGCCCCTGAAGGAGAAGGACTTCATCCAGCAGGACGGCCAGGCGTGCGACGGGCCGATGGTCACCCAGTGCGGGGCCGACTGGAAGGCCGGCCCGATCCCGAAGGGCCGCATCTTCGTGATGGGCGACAACCGCGGACACTCGGCCGACTCCTCCGAGCACATGTGCCCTCCCAGCGAGACCGACTGCGTGCCGGGCGAGGAGTTCGTGCCCGCCGACCTGGTCGTCGGCAAGGTGTTCGTGCTGCTGTGGCCGCGCGACCACTTCCGCTGGGTCAAGCGGCCGGCGACCTTCGCGGACGTCGCCGACCGACCCTGAGGCGTGCGCCGTGAGTGACCTTCCCCGGGGCGCGACCGTACGACGCGACGCAGGGCTCTACGGCTACGAGCGCGCGCTGCGGCGCGCCGGCATCGAGCCGATCGCGGGCGTCGACGAGGCCGGCCGCGGAGCCTGTGCCGGGCCCCTCGTCGCCGGGGCGTGCATCCTGCCCGCGGGCAGGGCCGGCATCGTGCCCGGGCTGGCCGACTCGAAGCTGCTCACCGAGAAGGCTCGCGAGCGTGCCTACCTCCAGATCCTGCGACGCGCCACCGCCTGGTCCGTGGTCGTCATCGAGAGCGAGGAGTGCGACCGGCTCGGCATGCACGTCGCCAACGTCGAGGCGCTGCGCCGGGCCGTCGCGCTGCTCGACGTCCGACCGGCCTACGTGCTGACCGACGGCTTCCCCGTCGACGGCTTCGACGTGCCGGGGCTGGCCATGTGGAAGGGGGACCGGGTGGCCGCGTGCATCTCCGCCGCCTCGGTGCTGGCGAAGGTCACCCGCGACCGCATCATGTGCGATCTAGACCGCGCCTGGCCGGCGTACGACTTCAAGACGCACAAGGGTTACATCACCGACGAGCACGCGGAGCTGCTCACCTCGCACGGCCCGTCGCCGGTGCATCGCATGCGGTTCGTCAATGTACGTCGTGCCGCCGGTCTGGAGCCGCCCCTCCCGGTGCAGAATGGGCACGACCACGATCAGGAGGAGACACCATGAGCGCCGAGGATCTCGAGAAGTACGAGACCGAGATGGAGCTCACCCTCTACCGCGAGTACCGCGACGTCGTGTCGATCTTCAAGTACGTCGTCGAGACCGACCGCCGCTTCTACCTGTGCAACCAGGTCGACGTGAAGGCGCGCACCGAGAACGGTGACGTCTTCTTCGAGGTGTCGATGAGCGACGCGTGGGTCTGGGACATGTACCGCCCGGCGCGCTTCGCCAAGAACGTGAAGGTGCTGACCTTCAAGGACGTCAACGTCGAGGAGCTCAGCCAGCAGGACATCGAGCAGCCGCTGCCCTGACCGGGCCAGACGTCGAGTAGTCACTTCGGACTACTGGCCGGCACCGAACGGGTGGCGTTTCGCGGATCGTCCTGCACGGGTGACGGCCGGGCGACAGTCTTGGCCCGTGTTCTTCCTGCGGCGACGTCGAAGCGAGCGGGGCGCCGTGGCCGTCGAGGCCGCTCTGGTGACCCCGCTCCTGGTCCTGTTGATCATCGGCATCATCGAGATGTCGCTGGCGATGCGGGACTACGCCGTCGTGGCCTCGGACACCAGGGTCGGTGTGCGCATCGCCTCCACCGCGGCAGGGGGAGGCCCCGGCGTCTGCGGGGGCGGACCGCTCGACCCGCCGTGCACGCCCGCGTCGACCCCGGCCCTGGCCCAGATGGCGGCGAACGCCATCCAGCGGGCCGGCTCGGCGATGCCCGAGGACAACATCGAGTTCATCTTGATCTACCGGGCCAACGTGCAGGGTTACCCCGGCGTCGACGGCAACACCACGATGCCCAGCACCTGCGCAGGAGTGCCGGCCTGTGTGCGCTTCACCTGGCGGGACGACCTCAACGAGTTCAGGTACGCCGGCGGGGCGTGGGCGTCGACGTCGATCAGTGCCTGCTTCCCGGGCACCGCCCTGATGCCGCTCGAACGGGTCGGCGTGTACCTCCAGGCCAACCACCCCATGGTGACCGGGATGTTCGGTGCGTCCATCCCCCTGAGCGACCGCACCGTACTGGAGTTCGAGCCGCTGCCTGCCGCCACGTGCCGCCCAGGCTTCCACCCGTGAACGCGCGCCTCGAGGCCGCCATCAGGCGCCGTCGCCGCAACGAGCGCGGCTTCGCGGCCACGATCGTGGCCGCGATGCTCGCCACCGGCGTCTTCATGGGGTTCGCGGCGATAGCCGTCGACACGGGGCGTTGGTACGTCGAGATCCAACGCGTCCAGAAGGCTGCCGACGCGGCCGCGCTCGCGGGAGTGCCCTACCTGCCCCATGACCTTCCGAGTGCCATCGCCCGGGCCAAGGCGGTCGCCGCCCGCAACGGCTTCAACGACGCCAGCCCCGACGTGACCGTCTCGGTCACCAAGGGCACCCTGGAGAGCCAGCTGAGGGTGACCATCCAGAGCCGGATCCCCAACGTGTTCGGCGCATCGATCGGCGTCTCGACCGCCCTCATCGTCCAGACCGCGATGGCCGACTTCCGGGGGCCCCAGCCCATGGGGAGCCCGTGCAACACCTTCGGCAACGAACCGACCTCCGGCACCGGCACGTCGGCAACGCCCGTGGGGAGTGCGCGGGGCAGCACCCCGTTCCCCAACTGCTCGTCGAACCCGCAGATGTGGTCGACGATCGAGGGCCCCGAGACCAAGAAGACCCAGGGCGACAGGTACCAGACCAAGACGTGCGCCAACTCCAACCACGGGTGCACCAGCGGCCTCAACACCGAGTACAACGAGACCGGCTACTTCTACCTGATCAAGGTGGCGGCCCCGGCGGTCAACCACCCCATCGACCTCCAGCTCTACGACCCGGCGTACGTCGAGACCGGCCAGTTCTGCGACGGCCTCCCCAACGAGGGGTCGCTCGACGACGACATGAACCCGTTCGTCACCACCGACGGCAAGCAGCGCTACGGCAAGGGCACCTCGGCCGTCCAGCCCGTCTCGCCGACCGGATCGACCTACTGCCCGGGCGACAGCAACCCCGATGGCGGCTCGGACTCCCAGATGACCACGACCTTCGTGGTGCGCGAGCAGACCGACACCCAGGACCCGATCCAGGGCGCGCCGATCACGGGCTGCACGCGGCAGTACACCGGCGTGACGAAGGCCCCCAAGTACAAGGACCTGAAGAGCACGGAGAGCCAGTACGACCAGCAGCTCGCCCAGCTGTTCCACACCTGGTCGTCGCTGTGCACCTTCACGCCGACGAGGACGGGCGACTACTACCTGCAGGTGCGCACGAACGTGGCCCCTGCCGGCGGCAGCCTGCCCAACTCGAACGGCAACCCCTCGATCATCCGGACGGGCAACAGCACCGCCACCGCGGTGACCGGCAACACCAGCTCCGGCAAGGGCTCCAACTCGTACGCCATCCGCGCCCGCACCGCTGCGGGCCTGGAGACGTCGGTGTCGGTCGCGGCCTTCCAGAGGATGCCGATCTTCGCCAACGCCGCAGGCGCAGCCAGCACGTTCAACCTCATCCGGGTGCTGCCCGGTGCGGCCGGCCAGTTCATCGAGTTCAGCTTCTTCGACGTGGGCGACGCGGGCTCCACAGGATCGGTCAGCGCGGTCCTGCCCGGGGACGCGAGGTCGGCGACCACCGGCTCGCCGTTCACCAGTGGCACGTCCTTCCCGGGCGGCTGCCGCTCCGTGGGCGGCGCGGCGGGACCCACGGAGATCAACCTCGGCCCTGTCGACTGCACGGCGCCGATCTCCAGCGCGACCAACAACGGCCAGCTGCAGAAGATGGTCATCCCCATCCCGGCCACCTACACCTGCGACGACAGCAACTTCGGGGGCTGCTGGTACCAGGTGACGGTCCGCTTCCCGCCCGGCACCTCGGTCCACGACGTGACCACGTGGGACGCCGCGATCGTCGGCGACCCGATCCGCCTCGTCGAATAGGCCGCAAGCCGTCCACAGGACGGCCGAGATCGACCTCATGCACAGGGGGCGCTGCGCTGTCCCGTCGTCGTCGGTGAGAACCACGAGGCTGCGGTGCAGGAGGTCACCCCATGACTCGCAGCCACACCGACACCCATCGCACCGCGCCCCCGACCCACAACGGCTCCCTCGGCGCCTACGGCGAGACCCTCGCCGCCCGTCACCTCGTCGAGCGCGGCATGGTGCTCCTCGACCGCAACTGGCGCTGCCGGGACGGCGAGATCGACCTGCTGCTGCGTGACGGTGACGTCCTGGTCGCCTGCGAGGTCAAGACGCGCACCACCCTCGGGTGCGGCACGCCGCACGAGGCCATCGACGCCGCCAAGGTCGCCCGGCTGCGCCGGGCCGCCGAGCAGTGGGTGCGCG
The DNA here is from genome assembly GCA_963781515.1 of uncultured Actinomycetota bacterium. GTDB lineage: Bacteria > Actinomycetota > Actinomycetes > Propionibacteriales > Nocardioidaceae > Nocardioides. The sequence continues at coordinate 412,100 of CAWAGL010000008.1, read as the reverse complement.
ACCAGGCCGTGTCGCCGCAAGACATCCGGGTCGACCTCGTCGCCGTGCTGAGACCCCCGCGCGGGGCGTCGGTCGTCGAGCACGTGCCGGGGGTCGGCTGATGCCCTTCGCCACCACCCACACCGTCAGCCTGCAGGGCTCGGTGGGGCACCTGATCGAGGTCCAGGCCGACGTCTCCCAGGGCGTCGTCGGCATGACCGTCGTCGGGCGTCCCGACGCGACGCTCAACGAGGCGCGCGACCGGGTCCGGATGGCCATCGCCAACTCCATGCTGGCCTGGCCCGCCACCCGCCGCGTCACGGTCCTGCTGGCGCCGGCCGACCTGCCGAAGAGCGGCACGCACTTCGACCTCGCCATGGCCGTCGCGATCAAGGCCGCCGACGGGCTCGTCCCGGTCTCAGCCCTGTCGGCGACGGTCTTCATCGGTGAGCTGACGCTCTCGGGCGGGTTGCGCTCGGTGCCGGGGGTGCTGCCGATGGTGATGGCTGCCGCGCAGCGCGACGTGGGGCGGGTCTTCGTCCCGGAGCCGCAGGTGCGCGAGGCCGCGCTGGTGCCGGGCATGGAGGTGTTCGGGGTGCGCTCGCTCGCCCAGGTCATCAGCGTGCTCAACGGAGACGACGTCCCCGAGGCGCCACCGGTCGCCCCCATGTCCGGCGCCCGGCTCCTGTCGTGGCGCGGCCAGCACCAGCGCAGCCAGGTCGACATGGCCGATCTGGAAGGCATGGCGGAGGCCAAGTACGCCGTCGAGGTCGCCGCCGCCGGCGGGCACCACCTGCTGCTCTCCGGCCCCAAGGGCGCCGGCAAGACCACGCTCGCCGAGCGGATCCCGTCGGTGCTGCCCGACCTGACTGCCGAGGAGGCGCTCGAGCTGACCGCCATCCACTCCCTGGCCGGGGCCCTCGAGCCCGGCGACGACCTCATACGCCGGCCGCCCTACTTCGCGCCCCACCACGACGCGAGCAAGGCCAGCCTCCTCGGAGGCGGCACCGGCCGCGTGCGGCCGGGAGCGGTCAGCCGGGCCCACTGCGGCGTGCTGTTCCTCGACGAGTTCCCGCTGTTCCGCACCGACGTGGTCGAGGCGCTGCGCGAGCCGCTCGAGGGCGGTCAGGTGACCATCGCCCGAGGTGAGGAGCTGGCGACCTTCCCCGCCCGGGGCATGGTGGTGCTCGCTGCGAACCCCTGTCCGTGCGGCGACTACTCGCCGTCGGCCACGACCAACAGGTGCACCTGCTTCGACCCCGTGCGTCGCGCCTACCGCCACAAGCTCACCGGCCCGATCGCCGACCGCATCGACATCTTGAGGCACGTGGAGCCGGAGCCGCGCCACGCCGGCAGCGACCCGTTCGCGGTGCGCGAGCGATCCGACCAGATCCTCCGGCGGGTGGCGGTGGCCCGGGAGCGGCAGGCCGCCCGCTACGCCGGCCGCGGGTTCCGGCTGAACAGCCAGGTCCCCGGCCACCTGCTCGAGTCCGAGTGGCCGCTCGAGCCCGGTGTGCGCAGCCGGCTCGACAAGGAGCTCTACGCCGGCAGGCTGACCCGCCGGGGAGCGGTCCGGGTCCACCGGCTCGCCCTCACGGTGTCCGACCTGCGTGGCCTCGAGCACCCCGGTCTCGAGGAGGTCATGGCGGCGCTCCACCTGCGCACCGGCGAGCCGCTCGAGATCGCGTCGCTGGGGCGAGCCGGATGAACGCCACGGCGCCGTCGACGGACGAGCGACTCGCGCGCGTGGCATTGGCCCGGTTGGGCGAGCCGGGGGAGGCACGCCTGGCGGGGCTGGCCGCCGAGCTGGGCGCGGTGCAGCTCTACGACGCGCTGTGCGCCGAACGCAACCCGCACGGCATGCTCACCGACGTTGCCGGCCGGCTCTCCCAGGTCGATCCCGAGCGCGACCTGCGTCGGGCCGAGCAGCAGGGCATCCGCTTCGTCATCCCGGGTGATGCCGAGTGGCCACGGCGTCTCGACGACCTCGCAGCCGCCGGGTCGCTCCACGAGCGCAGCGGCCCCCCGATCGGGCTGTGGGTCCGCGGTCCGCTCGACCTCTCGACCATCGACCGGGGAGTGGCCGTCGTCGGCTCCCGGTCGTCGACCAGCTACGGGCTGCGGGTCGCCGACGAGATCGCCGCCACGGTCGCCCGCGCCGGTGCAGCGGTCGTGTCCGGGGCCGCCTTCGGGATCGACCAGGCTGCCCATCGCGGCGCGCTCGCCGTCGGCGGCACCACCGTGGCGGTGCTCGCCTGCGGCGCCGACCGGGCCTACCCCGAGGCGCACCGTGCGCTGATCGACCACATCGCCACCGTCGGAGCCGTCGTGTCCGAGTCACCCCCGGGCTGCTCGCCGACCCGCATCCGCTTCCTGGCGCGCAACCGGCTCATCGCCGCCCTGGGCAGCGGCACCGTCATCGTCGAGGCAGCCATCCGCAGCGGTGCGCTCAACACCGCCAACTGGAGCGCGCGCCTGCACCGCGTGCTGATGGGGGTGCCCGGCCCGGTCACGAGCGCCCAGTCCGAAGGGGTCCACCAGCTCGTCCGCTCCGGCGCGGCGGGCCTGGTCACCTGTGGCGATGACGTCCTCGAGCTGGTGGGCCGGGCCGGTCAGGACCTCCGCGCCGAGCCCCGCCAGCCGGCCCGGCCCCGCGACCTGCTCACCGCTCGCCAACGCCAGGTGATCGACGCCGTGCCGGCCCGCTCACCAGCCTCTGCCGAGTCGGTCGCCCGCACCGCCGGCATCGGTCTGATCGAGGTGCGCGGCATCCTCGGTCGTCTCTCCGACCGCCGCCTGGTGGAGCTCGAGGCGGGCGGCTGGCGGCTGTGCGATCCCACCGGTCGCGACGGCCTGGCCGGGTCCGTTCCCGGGGCGGATCTCGATGGCGTCACGTGACCCGCCGGCGCTAGCCTCCGGACGTGACTGCGACCGCTGCCGACCTGCTCGCTGCCTACGACGCCCAGCTCCGGCAGGAGGCCGAGGTCTCGTCCGCACGTGAGTGGCACCGGCACGGCCCCCTCGTGCGTGCCGTCACCGAGTGGGGTGGCTTCGTCACCTACCGCGATCTCCAGGGAGCCGAGGGCGCGACCCTCGACGCCCTGATCGCGGACACCGTCGCCTGGTTCCGTGACGAGACCGAGGTCGGTTCCTTCGAGTGGAAGACCCGCGGGCACGACGCTCCACCGGACCTGCCTGCACGGCTGCTCGCCCACGGGCTGGTCCCCGACCCGACCGAGACGGTGATGATCGGCGCCGCCGAGCTCCTCGATGTGCCCATCAGCCTGCCGGCCGGCGTGACCCTGCGGCGCGCGGGCGACGACGGTGCCGACCTGGATGCCGACGCGACGGCAGCCTCGCGGATGCAGTCGGCAGTGTTCGGCAGGGACGCCGTGGCCGATCCCTCGGCGATGGTGCGGCGACTCACCGAGGAGCCCGAGCTGCACGAGCTGTGGCTGGCCGAGACCGAGGACGGCTCGGTCGTGTGTGCCGGACGTCTCGACATCGTCCGTGGCACCCAGTTCGGCGGCCTGTGGGGCGGCGCCACCCTGCCGCCATGGCGTGGCCAGGGCATCTACCGTGCCCTGGTGGCCGCACGGGCGAGGTCGGCGATGCGGCTCTCCGCTGTCTACCTCCACAGCGACTGCACCGACATGTCCCGGCCGATCCTCGAGCGCAGCGGGCTGGTCAAGGTGACCACCACGACGCCGTACAACTGGACGCGCGCCTGACGGACCGGGCGACCTCGCCTTCCTAGACTCGGAGGATGACCGACGTCGCGGACCGTGCGGACCTGCTGCCCGAGGGCTTCGCACGCCTCCTGGGGGAGTACGAGCGTCACCTGGTCTCCGAGCGCGACCTGGCTCCGCACACGGTCCGCGCCTACGTCGGCGACGTGTGTGGGCTGCTCGACCACGCCCACCGCCTGGGCCACAGCGACGTCGCGACCCTCGACCTCCGCAGCCTGCGCAGCTGGCTGGCCAAGCAGCACACGATGGGCAGTGCCCGCAGCAGCATCGCCCGCCGGGCGACAGCCGCCCGGGTCTTCACCGCCTGGCTCGCCCGCACCGGCCGGGCGCCGGCCGACGCGGGCGCCTCCCTCGCCTCGCCGAAGAAGCCCACGTCGTTGCCGCCCGTGCTGCGCGCCGATGAGGCGCAGGACCTGATCGAGACGGCGGCAGGGCTCGCCGACGACGGCAGCCCGATCGGGATCCGGGACGTGGCGATGCTCGAGATGTTGTACGCCACCGGCATCCGGGTGGGCGAGCTGGTGGCGCTCGACGTGGACGACCTCGACCACGAGCGTCGGGTCGCCCGGGTGTTCGGCAAGGGCCGCAAGGAGCGGACCGTGCCGTACGGCCAGCCTGCGGCGGCAGCGCTCGACCGCTGGCTGCGCATCGGACGGCCGCAGGTGCTGGTCGAGGGAGCCGGGCCCGCGCTCTTCCTGGGCTCACGGGGCCGGCGGATCGACCAGCGGGTGGTCCGCGAGCTCGTGCACCGGCGCATCGCCGAGGTGCCCGGCGCCCCGGACATCGGCCCGCACGGGCTGCGGCACACGGCGGCCACCCACCTGCTCGAGGGCGGAGCGGACCTCCGCTCGGTGCAGGAGCTGCTGGGGCATGCCTCGCTGGCCACCACCCAGCTCTACACGCACGTCACCACCGACCGGCTGCGCTCGGCGTACCGCCAGGCGCATCCTCGAGCCTGAGCAGCAGCAGCCGCTGCTAGGTGGTCTTGCTGATGTGACCCCCGCCGCGGCCCGAGAGAGGCCTCCCGGTGCGGACGTCTGGGGCGGCAACCGTCGTCCGAGCGCACCTGCGGGTGCAGCAACGGCTGTCCGCCAGCGCCCGAGGGACTCGTTCCACGGACCCGCTAGGCGGTTTCACCGATGTGCTTCGAGGCTCACCGGCGAAGACTCCGGTGGGGCGGTCGTCCGACCGCCGGGAGCAAGGGGAGATCCGATGAAGTACTCACCATCACGTGCGGCGCTGGGAGTGATCGCCTGCCTGGCGATCGTGCTCGCCGGCCTCGCCACAGTCACGCCTGCCGGGGCCAGCCTGACCAGGGAGGCTCAGTCCGTCGCGAAGCAGAACTGGAGCAAGGTCTGGAAGAAGAAGCTGCAGAAGAAGGCGGACAAGCGCTACTGGACCAAGGCCAAGGCCGACTCGAGGTACGCCGGCAGGTACGACGGCTACACCAAGCCGGAGTCGGACGCGAAGTACTACTCCAAGGCCGACTCGGACACGAAGTACTACTCGAAGACCGACTCGGACATCAAGTACTACTCCAAGGCGGAGACGGACGCGAAGTACCAGCCGAAGCAGAAGATCTACCGCGGCACCTACCTCGTCGGGGCACCCACGGCGGGGGCCGGTGGGGTCGTCTTCGGTGACCTCTCCTTCGGTGTGACGCTCAGTGCTGCGCCCACCGCGCACTACATCCTGTTCGGGGATCCGGTGCCGGCAGGATGCTCGGGTTCGGCCGCGACGCCGAGCGCCGATCCGGGGCACCTGTGTGTCTTCGAGTCGCAGGCCGCCAACGTGGGCGCGACGAGGAACCTGACCAATCTCGCGTTCGCGGCCAACACGGCAACTCCCACCGGTGCCTGGATGTACGCCTTCACCCCGGCTGCCGGCTTCGCCTACTTCGGGGGCACGTGGGCCATGCAGCCGGGAGGCACCGCCACCGTGAGCAACCTCAAGGGAGCGTCGCCCTCGTTCGGGCCGACGGTCGGCAAGCCTCAGTGAGGCCTGCGGTGACCGGCGCCCTGGGGAGGGCGCCCGGTCATCACGGGGTGTACACCGGACGCCACCAGCCCAGCGGGGGTGGGGCCGCTGCGGGTGGTGGCGGCACCGGGCGGTCGCGCCAGAGGGGGAGAAGGCGGACCGGCCCGATGCTGGCGACCAGCTCGAGAGGGTCGAGATAGATGTCGCCACGCAGCCAGCCCCAGTGCAGGCAGGCGGACGGGAAGCAGTGCGAGAAGGGCACCGAGAGCCGGCCGATCATCCCGCCGGCCGTGACGTGGTCGCCGACGTGTGCCGTCGCCACGACCGGCTCGTAGGTCGTGCGCGTGTCACCGTGGTCGACGACCACGACCCCTCTGCCGGCGAGCTGGCCGGCGAAGCTGACCCGGCCCGCCATCGCAGCACGCACCGGCTGACCCGGCTGCCCGGCCAGGTCGACGCCACGGTGGCCGGCCCCCCACGGATCGTCGGGCGGGTCGAAGCCGGAGACGACGTCCGGCTCCGGCTGCAACGGCCAGACGCCCACGGGATCGGCTGCCGAGCCGACCGAGCCGACCGAGGGAACGGGCTCGGCCGCGGCCCGTGCCGGCGCTGCTGCCGCGAGCAGGTGCAGGATCAGGACGACGGTGAGCGCACGAGGGAACATGGGGCGACCCTGTCGTTCTCGGGCAGCGGGCGCCGGGCGTCTCGTGGAGCCTGTGGGGAACCCCGGAGACGTCCGGGCTGTGGACGGGTTGCGGCCTGCCGGTGCCGATTGGTCCACCCGCCCGCGGTGGCCTAATATTCACCCAGCAGCCCTCCGGGGCTGACTTCGCACGCTCGCAGACCGCGACGGAGCTGCTTTCCTGGGCTCCGGCCACCCGTGGGCGCCGATCCTCAGTCCCATTCTTCCGTGAGCTTGTCGGAGGAATGGGTCGGGTCGCGCGTGAGCGTCAGGGTCACCGGCACCCGTCGGTGACATTCGAACTGAAAACCACACAGCGGTACGCCGCCCGTCCGGCCTGGTTCAAGGTCGGGCACTGGTCAGTCATGACCAGCACTGGGCAGGCGTGGCCGCATCACACAGGAGACACACATGGCAGTCGTCACCATGCGCCAGCTGCTCGAGAGCGGCGTCCACTTCGGTCACCAGACCCGTCGCTGGAACCCGAAGATGAAGCGCTTCATCATGACCGAGCGCAACGGCATCTACATCATCGACCTGCAGCAGTCGCTGGCCTACATCGACCGCAGCTACGCCTTCGTCAAGGAGACCGTCGCCAAGGGCGGCGTCGTGATGTTCGTCGGCACGAAGAAGCAGGCCCAGGAAGCGATCGCCGAGCAGGCGACGCGCGTCGGGATGCCCTACGTCAACCAGCGCTGGCTCGGCGGCATGCTCACCAACTTCCAGACCGTGCACCAGCGGATCAACCGCCTCAAGGAGCTCGACGAGGTCGACTTCGACAACGTCGCCGGCTCGGGTCGCACGAAGAAGGAACTGCTCCAGATGAAGCGCGAGCGCGACAAGCTCGACAAGACCCTGGGCGGCATCCGCGACATGACCCGCACCCCGTCGGCCGTCTGGATCGTCGACACCAACAAGGAGCACCTCGCCGTCGAGGAGGCCCGCAAGCTGCGCATCCCGATCATCGGCATCCTCGACTCCAACTGCGACCCCGACCTCGTCGACTTCCCGATCCCGGGCAACGACGACGCCATCCGCGCGGTCGGCCTGCTGACCCGCGTGGTCGCCGACGCCGTCGCCGAGGGCCTCATCGCCCGCTCCGGTGCCAAGTCCGGCGACGCCGCCACGACCGCCGAGGAGCCGTTGGCCGAGTGGGAGCGCGAGCTGCTCGCCGGTGACGCCGACAAGGCCGCCGTTGCCGCCACCGGTGGCGACGTCGCCACCGACACCGCTGCCGCCGAGAGCACCGGCGCCGCCGCCGAGGCTCCCGCCGCCGACGCCGCCGCCGAGAAGGCCACCGAGGCGCCTGCCACCGAGGCCGCTGCCGCCGAGGCGCCTGCCGCCGAGGAGCCGGCCGCGGAGGCCACGCCGCTCGCCGACGTGCCCGCCGCGACCGAGGGCCCGCACGGCCCCGACTCGGCCGCCGCGCTCGAGGACGGCTCGGCTCCCGAGGGCTTCGACATCAAGGGCAACGCCGACTCGATGAAGTTCCACGCGTCGACGAGCCCCTGGTACGACCGCACCAACGCCGAGGTCTGGTTCCGCAGCGTCGAGGCCGCCGAGAAGGCCGGCTTCGTCAACGCAGAGAAGAAGGACTGACCACCGCGTCCGTCCCGTTCTCACCCACTCAACTGAGGAAGAAGGAACATGGCTAACTTCTCAGCCGCCGATGTCAAGAAGCTCCGCGAGTTCACCGGCGCCGGCATGATGGACTGCAAGAAGGCGCTCGACGAGGCCGAGGGCGACTTCGACAAGGCCGTCGAGCTGCTCCGTGTCAAGGGCGCCGCCAAGGCTGCCAAGCGCGGTGCCGAGCGCGAGGCCTCCGCCGGACTGGTCGCCCACTCCGCCGGCGTGCTCGTCGAGCTCAAGTGCGAGACCGACTTCGTGGCCAAGGGTGACGACTTCATCGCCGTCGCCCAGAGGATCGCCGACGCCGCGTCCGAGGCCAAGCCGGCCGACGTCGAGGCGCTCAAGGTCGTCTCCCTCGACGGGCAGACCGTCGGCGAGATCGTCGACGGCCTCGCGATCTCGATCGGCGAGAAGATCGAGCTCGGCCAGTACGTCCACTTCGACGGCTCGGCCGTGGCCTACATGCACAAGCGTGCCGCCGACCTGCCGCCCGCCGTGGGCGTGCTCGTGGAGTACGCCGGTGACGCCGACGCAGCCCGCGCCGCCGCCATGCAGGTCGCCGCGATGCGCCCGCAGTACCTCACGCGTGACGAGGTCCCGGCCGACGTCGTCGCCAAGGAGCGCGAGATCGCCGAGGCCACCTCTCGCGAGGAGGGCAAGCCCGAGCAGGCGATCGCCAAGATCACCGAGGGTCGCCTCAACGGCTTCTTCAAGGACGTCGTCCTGCTGGAGCAGCCCTCGGTCACCGAGAACAAGAAGTCCGTCAAGACCGTCCTCGACGAGGCCGGCACCACCATCACGCGGTTCGCCCGCTTCGAGGTCGGTGCCTGACCCCGCTAGGGTTCCCACGACGTACGACGAGGAGGCCGGTTCGATGACTCAGACATGGATCATCGTGCCGGCCTCCTCGCATGTCTCCACACTTTCGGCTTCGTGAAGGGAATCTCGTGACCGCCTACCACCGTGTCCTGCTCAAGCTCTCCGGTGAGGTGTTCGGTGGCGGCAGCGTCGGCGTCGACCCCGACGTCGTCTCCAAGGTCGCCAAGGAGATCGCGGCCGTGGTCCGCTCCGGCGTGGGCGTGGCCATCGTCGTCGGTGGCGGCAACTTCTTCCGCGGCGCCGAGATGCAGCAGCGCGGCATGGACCGCTCCCGCGCCGACTACATGGGCATGCTCGGCACCGTCATGAACTGCCTGGCCCTCCAGGACTTCCTCGAGAAGGAAGGCATCGAGACGCGGGTGCAGACCGCGATCGCGATGGGCCAGGTCGCGGAGCCCTACATCCCGCGGCGCGCGATGCGCCACCTCGACAAGGGTCGGGTCGTCATCTTCGGCGCCGGCGCCGGCATGCCGTTCTTCTCCACCGACACGGTCGCCGCCCAGCGGGCGCTCGAGACCCGCTGCGAGGTGGTGCTGATGGCCAAGCAGGGCGTGGACGGCGTCTACAGCGCTGATCCGAAGGTGGATCCCACCGCCACCAAGTACGACACCCTCACCTTCCAGGAGGCCCTCCAGCAGGGCATCAAGATCGCCGACGCCACCGCGTTCGCGCTCTGCATGGAGAACGACATGCCGCTGATCGTCTTCGGCGCCGACGACGAGGGCGCGATCCTGCGCATCGTGCAGGGTGAGAAGATTGGCACGCTCGTCAGCACCGGAGCCTGAGCGTCCTCGACTACGCTCGACCGGCCGGTCGCCGTACGACCATCACACCCGAACCCACCTCAGGAGCACTCTGTGATCAACGAGATCCTCAAGGACGCCGAGGACAAGATGAAGAAGTCGGTCGAGTCGACCCGTGAGGACTTCTCAGCGATCCGTGCCGGGCGCGCGCAGCCGAGCATGTTCAGCAAGATCGTCGTCGACTACTACGGCTCGCCGACGCCGCTCCAGCAGCTCGCGTCGTTCACCTCGCAGGACGCCCGGGTCATCCTCATCGCGCCGTACGACGTGGGCGCGATGGGCAGCATCGAGCGCGCGATCCGCGACTCCGATCTCGGCGTCAACCCGGCCAACGACGGCAAGGTGCTCCGGTGCGCGTTCCCCGAGCTGACCGAGGACCGTCGCAAGGACTACATCAAGGTCGCCAAGGGCAAGGCCGAGGACGGCCGCGTCTCGGTGCGCAACGTGCGCCGCAACGCCAAGCAGGCCCTGGAGAAGCTCGAGAAGGACGGCGAGGTCGGCAAGGACGACGTCACGGGCGCAGAGAAGCGTCTCGACGGGTTCACGAAGACCTACACCGACCAGATCGACGACATGCTCAAGAACAAGGAAGCCGAGCTGCTCGAGGTCTGACCTCGACGAGCCGCCATGACTGAGACGCCCCCGCCCGCCGGCTCGCCGGCCGCATCCCCGGCCAAGGACCACGGCCGCGCCGGCCGCAACCTGCCGGCCGCGGTGGCGTCCGCCGTCGTCCTGCTCACCGCCATCGCGGCGTCGCTCGCCGTGTGGAAGACCGCGTTCATGCTGATCGTGGCGGCCGCCGTGGTCGTGGCCATCTGGGAGCTGCGGCAGGGACTGCTCGCCAAGGACATCGACCTGCCCGAGCAGCCGCTGATGGTCGGCGGCGTCGTCATGGTCGTGGTGGCCTACTTCTGGGGCGCGCCCGCGCTGGTCACCGCCACCGCCGTGACCGCGCTGGTCGTCATGCTCTGGCTGTTGCGACGGGGGATCGACGGCTACGTCCAGACCGCGACCGCGTCGGTCTTCACACTCGTCTACGTGCCGTTCCTCGGCTCCTTCGTGGCGTTGCTGCTGGCTGAGGGCGGGGCCACCGGCTTCGACCGCTTCGACGAGGGCGTCAAGGCCATCATGGTGTTCATCCTGGTCACCATCGCCTCCGACATCGGCGGCTACGTCGCCGGCGTCCTCTTCGGTCGGCACCCGATGGCCCCGGTCATCTCGCCGAAGAAGTCGTGGGAGGGGTTCGCCGGTTCGCTGGTCTTCACGGTGGCCGGCGGGGTCGCGCTCGTGGTCTACCTGCTCGACGGTCACTGGTGGGTCGGTGTCGCGCTCGGCCTGATCGCCGTCGTGATGGCCACTCTCGGCGACCTGTGCGAGTCGGTGATGAAGCGCGACCTCGGCATCAAGGACATGAGCCAGGTCATCCCCGGCCACGGTGGCCTGATGGACCGTCTCGACTCCCTGCTGGCCACCGCCGCGCCGATCTGGCTGCTGCTGCACTACCTCGTCTTCCAGGCCTGAGGCCGTGGCGCTGTACCTCGTCCGGCACGGCCGGCCGCTGGTCGACACCTCGGTGCCGGCGCACAGCTGGGATCTCGACCCCCAGGGGTACGACGACATCTGGGCGCTGCGCGAGTCCGGCCGGCTGCCGGCGCGAGCCGCGTGGTTCAGCTCGCCCGAGCCCAAGGCGATCGGTACGGCGGCCCTGCTGACCGACGCGGAGGTGGGGGTGATCGACGACCTGGCCGAGCACCGGCGCGAGTCCACCGACTGGATCCCGGACTTCGACGACACGGTGCGCAGGGCCTTCGCCGAGCCCGACCTCGCGGCGTACGACGGATGGGAGCCGCTGGCCGGCTGCCGGCGCCGGGTCGTCGCAGCCGTGCGGCCGGTCCTGGCCACGCTGGGCGACGACGACGTGGTGCTGGTCGGGCACGGCACCGCGTGGACCGTGCTCGTCGCCGACCTCATGGGCGCGGAGCCGGACCTCGAGGCGTGGCGAGCCCTCGCCATGCCGGACCTGATTCGCCTCGAGGGCCCCTTCCGGACCTAGAGTTCGGTCATGACCACCGAGCAGTCGGCCCGCACCCCCGACCCCGACGTCGAGGCCGACGGCGGCCGGAAGCCGCACCTCGACTGGTGGCACCACAGCCACCCGACGTTCGCGGCGTTGGCGGGCTTCTTCTCGGGCATGGTCTTCATCACCGCCGTCCCCGGTGCGTTCGCGGGCATCCTGCGCCTGATGTTCCCGTTCGAGACGGCCGAGAAGCTGTTCCCGCTGGTCGCCTTCGCCCTCGTGGTGCCGATCGCGCTCCTCGCCAAGCGGAAGACCCGGCGCTTCGCCATCTTCATGGTCATCGGCATGCTGCTCACCGCGCTGGTGGTGCTCGGGGTCACGTCGCTGGTGCTCTACTTCATGGTCCGTTACGACGCCTGACCCCGCCTGACCCTGCCTGACCCCGCTGCCTGAGGTGGCCACGACTCGGCTCCGCCGCGATTCGGTGGGATGATCGGCCGGTTATGTCTGACACTCCCATCACCCTGCCCCTCGTCTTCGATGAGCCGCGCGGTCGCAAGAAGCCGCCACGGCACCTCGCCGACCTCGACGAGGCGGGCCGCAAGGAGCTGCTGATCGAGGCCGGGCTGCCCGGCTTCCGCGCCAAGCAGCTCTCGACCCACTACTTCTCGCGACTGGTCGACGACCCCGCGCAGATGACCGACCTGCCGGCCGCCCAGCGCGAGGAGCTGGTCTCGACCCTCCTGCCGACGCTGATGACGCCGCTGCGCACGCTCGAGGCCGACAAGGGCACCACCCGCAAGACGTTGTGGAAGCTCTTCGACGGAGCGTTGGTCGAGTCGGTGCTGATGCGCTACCCCGACCGTGCCACCGTCTGCGTCTCCAGCCAGGCCGGCTGTGGCATGGCCTGCCCGTTCTGCGCCACGGGCCAGGGCGGCCTCCAGCGCAACATGTCGACCGCCGAGATCGTCGAGCAGGTGGTCGCCGGCGCCCGTTCGATGGCCCGCGGCGAGGTCCCGGGCGGGCCGGGTCGTGTCTCCAACGTGGTCTTCATGGGCATGGGGGAGCCGCTCGCCAACTACAAGGCCGTGATCGGCGCCGTACGCCGCCTCGTCGACCCCAGTCCCGCGGGGCTCGGCATGAGCGCGCGCGGCATCACCGTGTCGACCGTCGGCCTGGTGCCGCGCATCAACCAGCTGACCGACGAGGGCATCCCGGTCACCCTGGCGCTGAGCCTGCACGCCCCCGACGACGAGCTGCGCAACGAGCTCGTGCCGATCAACACCCGCTACTCGGTGGCCGAGACCGTCGAGGCGGCCTGGCACTACGCCGAGAAGACCAAGCGGCGGGTCTCGATCGAGTACGCCATGATGCGCGGCATCAACGACCAGGCCCACCGCGCCGACCTGCTCGGCGACGTCCTCAACTCCTACGGCGACTGGGGCTGGGTGCACGTCAACCTGATCCCGCTCAATCCCACGCCCGGCTCCAAGTGGACCGCCAGCGACCCCAAGGACGAGCGTGAGTTCGTCCGCCGCCTCGAGGCCAAGGGCATCTCGACCACGGTGCGCGACACGCGCGGCCGTGAGATCGACGGGGCCTGCGGGCAGCTCGCCGCAGCTGAGTGACGTCGACGTCCCGACCGCGACCGCGCGTGGTGGGCGCGCGACCAGACGTCAGGGGGTCGTGAACAGCGACGCCGCCTGGTCGACCGTGTCGACGAGGTGCACGTGCGGCTCCATGGTCCGGCCCCGGGCCAGGGCCTGCAGGAGCGGCCAGGCCGGGAGCGCCCGGGTCCAGTAGTCGCGCCCGACCAGCACCATCGGCGCGACCGACGAGTCGTCGGCGTAGTAGTTCTCGCAGGCGTCCTGGAAGATCTCCTGCACCGTGCCGCCGGCCCCGGGGAGGAAGACGATGCCGCGGTTGCAGACCTGCAGCAGCACGGCCTCGCGGGTGGCGTTGCCGAAGTACTTGGCTATCGCGGTCGCGAACACGTTGGGCGGCTCGTGGCCGTAGTGCCAGGTGGGCACGCCGAGGGTCGGGGTCGCCCCGGGATGCGCCTCGACCACCTCGAACGCTGCGGCGGCCCAGGCGTCGATCGACGGCCGGAACGTTGGTACGACGGCCAGGCCGGCCAGCGCGTCCTCGACCGCGGACGGCGGGCCGGTGGCCAGGCGCGCGCCCAGGTTCGCCGCCTCCATCGCCCCGGGGCCGCCGCCGGTGGCCACCGTGTGGGCGGCGCCCAGCAGGTGACCGAGGCGTGCTGCGTCGGCGTACCCGCCGGAGCCGCGCTCGAGGGCGTGCCCGCCCATGACGCCGACGACGTCACGGCCGGTCACCCAGGCGGCGAGGGCGCCGTCGATGGCATGGTCGTGCAGCGCCTTGGCGAGCGCGGAGTCGCGGGACTGGTGACGCTTCGACCAGGCGAACGTCCGCCCGTCGAGCGACTCGCGGTAGGACCCGGCGCCGTACAGCTCGCGCGCGGTGTACAGCGCGGAGCGGTAGTCGTCGACGGGGGAGTCGGGCAGGTCCGGGAAGACCAGGGCGCCCTCGCCGATCACCTGCGCCTCGTCGCCTCCGGCGAACCGGCAGCCGAGGAACAGCGCGCCGCCGGTGCGACAGGACGCGAGGGTGGCGGAGTGCGCGGTGAGGTCGAGCCCGCGCAGCCGCCAACCCGAGAGGGAGGTGTTGCCGGCGGCCACGCGTCGGACGAGCTCGTCGGTGGTGTCGACGTCGATCACACGTCCCCGGCTGTGCCTCACCCGCGTGACGCTAGCCGATCGGCCCCGTTCAGAACGCGTGCGCCATCAGGTCGGCGAACAGCTCCTGGTCGTCGACGGCCAGGCCGCGCGCCCGGAACCAGTGGCACATGTTGGTGCAGTCGCGCATCAGGAAGTCCAGGCCCTGCGGGTTGCCGACGAGGTCGACGATCTGGGGCAGGTCGATGATGACGAGCCGGTCGCCGGCCACGAGTGTGTTGTACGGCGACAGGTCGCCGTGCACGATGCCGGCCTGCACCATCGTCGCGAGGGCCTCACGCAGCTGCTCGAAGAGCGACGACAGCGCGTCCGGCGCCGGCCGGGTCTGGGCGAGCCGGGGCGCGGTCTCGCCGTCGTGGGTGATCCACTCCATCAGGATCTCCGTGCCGTCGATCTGCACCGGGTAGGGCACCGCGACGCCGAGCTGCCAGAGCCGGTTGAGTGCGCTCCACTCGGAGATCGCCCACTCGCCGGACGCGACCTGGCGCCCGAAGGTCGACTTGCGCTTGAGGGCGCGCACGTCTCGCGAGCGCTTCATCGAGCGCCCCTCCGTGTACGTCGCGGCCCGGTGGAAGGTGCGGTGGTCGGTGTCGCGGTAGCGCTTGGCCGCCATGATCACGCCGGCCTCGGGTTCGAGCGGGTCGGCGCGCTCGAGCAGGAAGACGTCGGCCTCCTTGCCGGTCTTGAGGATCCCGAGATCGGTGTCGACGGCGCCCTGCGAGGTCACCAGCCAGTCGGGACGCGGCTCGGGGCCGCGACTGAGCGGCTCGACGCTCAGCCAGGTCGACCAGCGCTGGGTCGACTCGTCGAGGTCGTCGTAGGCGGTGAAGTCGAAGACGAAGCCGGGGTCCAGCTCGTCAGCCGGCTCGAAGGCCGGGTCGTACGGGGTGTGTGTCATTGCCGGGTGTGCTCCGTGAGGTCGAGAGGAGGTGGGCTGCGGACAGGCCAGGAACCGTGGTCGACATGACTTGCTCCTCTCGCTCGACGGGCACGCGGCTGCGCCCTGCTGCGTCCATCATGGGGTCGCGGCCCGGGCGCTGCAACGCAATTACGCGGCCTGGGAGAGGGTGTCCGGGCCGGCACGTCGGGTGATCGCCCGGGCGCTGCTGATGGGTGGCAGGATCACCGATGCACCGGGCCGGATCACGCGGTAGGTTCTCCCGGTGATCGAGACCTCCACGCTGCGCCGTGTCATCGGCCCGCTCGCCGTCGTCCTCGTCGCCGGCTTCCTCGGTGGGGTGCCGGTGTCGGTGTCGCCGTCGTTCCCGAGCGTGCGCCCGTGGCCGGCGCGAGCGGCGTCGGTGACCCCTACTTCCCGGCTGACGGCAACGGCGGCATCGACGTCCAGAGCTACGCCGTGCACGACCGCTACGAGTTCGACTCGAAGAGGCTCCGCGGGACGACGGTCATCTCGCTGCGGGCGACCCAGGACCTCTCGTCGTTCAACCTCGACTTCCTGCTGGGTGTGGACAAGGTGACCGTCGACGGCGTGAAGGCCGGCCACAGCAGGCCGACCGGTCACGAGCTGCGGATCACCCCGGCCACCCCGATCGCCGACGGTGCCACCGCCAGGGTCGTCGTGGAGTACGCCGGCCGCCCTGCCAGGCACCGCTACGAGGGGGAGGGCAACTGGCTGGCCAACGGGCGCGAGGTCGTCGCGATGAACGAGCCGCACATGGCGCCGTGGTGGTTCCCCTCCAACGACCACCCGGGCGACAAGGCGCTGATGGACATCAAGATCACCGTGCCGAAGGGTCGCGAGGTGATCGCCAACGGACGGCTCGTGGGCAAGAGGGCGGGCGCCACGACCACCACGTGGCACTGGCGCGCCGACGAGCCGATGGCCACCTACCTGGCGTTCTTCGCCGCTGGTGACTTCAAGATCGACCAGGGCACCCACCAGGGCCGTCCCTGGCTGGTGGCCGCATCGGAGGCGCTGCCGCGCCGTACCCTCAAGTCCTCGATGCGCCAGCTGCGCCACACCCCGAGGATCGTGAAGTGGCTGGAGTCCGACCTGGGTGCCTACCCGTTCTCGGTCACCGGTGGCCTGGTCACCTCGCTCAACCCCGGCTTCGCGCTCGAGAACCAGACCCGGCCGACCTACCCGGCACTCACGGGCAACGCCACCGGGTTGCTGGTGCACGAGCTCGCGCACCAGTGGTTCGGCGACGACGTCGCGATCGCCCAGTGGCGCGACATCTGGCTCAACGAGGGGGCCGCCAGCTTCATGGAGGTGCGGTACCGCGAGACGCACGGTGGCGTGACGGGCGCGGCCTGGCTCCAGCGCGAGTACGACAGCGTCGGCGCCGGCGACGGGCTGTGGAGGACCCCGGTCGCCGATCCGGGCAAGGACCACGTCTTCGCCAATGCCGTCTACTACCGGGGGTCGATGGCGCTGCAGGCGCTGCGCAACCGGATCGGCGAAGAGGCGTTCTGGACGCTCCTGCGCACCTGGCTCTCGACCCGCTCCGGGGGCAACGGCAGCTCGGTGCAGTTCGAGGCGCTGGCCGCGCAGGTCAGCGGTCAGGACCTGACGTCGTTCTTCCAGGCCTGGCTGCGCGACACCGTCAAGCCCGCGAGGACGGCCGCCAACGGGCTGTGAGCGGTCCGGTGCCCTGCGGGGTGGCCCGGCTCAGCGGACGCCCCACGAGTAGGTCTGCTTCTTCAGCTTGAGGTACATGAAGGTCTCGGTGCCCTCGACCCCGTCGATGGTGCGGATCTTGGTGGAGACCAGCTCGAGCAGGTGCTCGTCGCTCTCGCACACGGCCTCGACCAGCAGGTCGAAGGTGCCGGCGGTGATGACGACGTAGTCGACCTCGTCGAAGCCGGCGATGATGTCGGCCACCCCCTCCAGCGGACCCCGGATCCGGATCCCGATCATGGCCTGACGTGCGAAGCCCAGCTCCAGGGGATCGGTCACCGCGACGACCTGCATGACGCCGGTGTCGGTGAGCCGCTGCACCCGTTGGCGCACGGCCGCCTCCGAGAGCCCGACGGCCTTGCCGATGGCGGCGTAAGAGCGTCGTCCGTCCTGCTGCAGCTGTTCGATGATCGCCTTGGAGACGTCGTCGAGCGGTCCGCCGGGTCGAGACGCCACATTCATGAAAGCAACGTACAAGACGAGTGAACCACACCGAAACCTCCGCCAAGACCACAGATTTCGTTGTCTGCGGCACGTTGCTCAACCGGATCCCTTGTGAGACGGGTCGGCGCGTGACACGATCCCCGCAACTCGCAGTACGACGAAGGATGGTTGCATGGCCTCCACGAGAGCTGGACTGAGTCGCCGCACGCTGCTGCGCGGCGCGGGCACGCTGGCGTTCACCGGGGCGAGCGTCGCAGCGCTCAAGCTGCCGTTCTTCGAGGTGCCCGGCGCGCAGCAGGACCCCGCCACCTGCATGTCGGCCGACCTGTCGGCCTCCCAGAAGCAGCTCGTGATCTCCAACTGGCCGGGCTACATCGACCCCAAGCGCAAGGCCACCTCGACGTTCCAGAGGTTCCAGCGGGAGACCGGCATCACCGTCGACTACACCGACGACGTCAACGACAACGCCGAGTTCTACGCCAAGGTGCGCAACCAGCTGGGCTCGTGCGAGCCGATCGACCGCGACCTGGTGATGCTGACCGACTGGATGGCCGCGCGGATGATCGGCCTGGGCTGGATGCAGCCGTTCGAGAAGGCCAACGTGCCCAACCTGCACGCCAACCTCATCGACCCGCTCCGCGACCTCCAGTGGGACCCCGACCTGAGCTACCACGCGCCGTGGCAGACCGGCCTCACGGGCATCGCCTACAACGCCGCCAAGACGGGCGAGGTCAAGACCTTCCAGGAGCTGCTCACCAAGCCGGAGCTCAAGGGGCGGATCACCCTGCTGTCGGAGATGCGCGACACGATGGGCTTCATGCTGCGCCTGGTGGGCGCGCGTCCCCAGGAGTTCACCCAGGGGCAGTGGGAGAAGGCGATCGAGGCGCTCCGCAAGGTCGTGGCCGACGGACAGGTGCGGGCCTTCACCGGCAACGACTACACCCAGGATCTCGCGGCCGGCAACATCTTGGCGTGCGAGGCCTGGTCGGGCGACATCATCCAGCTCCAGTTCGACAACCCCGACATCAAGTTCGTCGTACCCGAGGAGGGGTTGTCGCTGTGGAGCGACAACATGATCATCCCCAACCGGGCGAGCCACCAGGCCAACGCCGAGGCCTGGATCAACTACTACTACGACCCGGAGGTCGCGGCGAGGCTCGCGGCCTGGGTCAACTACATCTGTCCCGTCAAGGGCGCCCGCGAGGCCATGGAGAAGATCGACCCCAGCCTGGTCGACAACGCGTTGATCTTCCCCGACGACGAGGTCCTCGCCGACACGTTCGACTTCATGCCGCTCGACGACCGGCAGACGATCGCCTACGAGAGGGACTGGTCCGATGTCATCGGTGGCTGAGCAGAGGGGCAGCAGGGCTGGGGGAGCCGCGGATCCCGCGGCGTACGACGGGTTGCGGCTGAGCGCGCTGACCAAGTCGTTCGCCTCGTTCACGGCCGTGAACGCCCTCGATCTCGACGTGCCGCGCGGCTCGTTCTTCGCACTGCTCGGGCCCTCGGGGTGCGGCAAGACGACGACGCTGCGGATGGTCGCCGGGCTGGAGGCGCCCACCTCCGGCAGCATCACGCTCGCCGGCCAGGACATCACGCACCGACGTGCGCACCAGCGGCCGGTCAACACGGTGTTCCAGAACTACGCGCTCTTCCCGCACCTGACGATCTTCGAGAACGTCGCCTTCGGCCTGCGTCGCCGCAAGGTGCGCGAGGTGCGGACGAAGGTCGAGGAGATGCTCGAGCTGGTCGAGCTCACCACGCAACGCGACAAGAAGCCCGCCCAGCTGTCCGGCGGGCAGCAGCAGCGGGTGGCGCTGGCCCGTGCGCTGATCAACGAGCCCGAGGTGCTGCTGCTCGACGAGCCGCTCGGCGCCCTGGACCTCAAGCTCCGCCGCTCGATGCAGATCGAGATCAAGCGCATCCAGACCGAGGTCGGGCTGACGTTCATCCATGTCACCCACGACCAGGAGGAGGCCATGACGATGGCCGACACGGTCGCCGTGATGAACGCCGGCGAGATCGAGCAGCTGGGCGCCCCCTCAGAGCTCTACGAGAACCCGCAGAGCACGTTCGTCGCCAACTTCCTCGGGCAGTCCAACCTGATCGAGGGCACGGTGACCTCGCGATCGGCCGACGTCGTCTCGGTCGACATGCACGGCATCCCCGTGTCGGTCCCGGCGGACCGGTCCCACGCCGAGGGCAAGCAGGGGTGGATCGGCATCCGGCCAGAGAAGGTGCTCGTGGGCGCTCCCGGCGAGGTGCTCGACGCCCCCGGCAACACGATCCCGGGCGGCGTGGTCACCGACGTCAGCTTCTTCGGTGTCAGCACGTCGTACCTCGTGCGGATGCCGTGGGGCCAGGAGCTGACGGTGTTCGCCCAGAACACCGGCCGGCACCGCCTCTTCCGCACCGGCGAGCAGGTCGAGCTGTCCTGGCGGCCCGAGTACGCCTTCCTCCTCGACCATGCGCAGGACGCCTCGGCCGGTGCGCAACGGGTGGACTCCTTGTGAGGCGCAGCAGGATCGGCTACTTCCTGCTGCTGCCCGGGATGCTCTGGCTGCTGCTGTTCTTCGTGGTGCCGTTCTACTCGCTGATCGCGACCAGCCTCTACCACCCCGCCGGCTCCGACTTCCGCGGCTACGAGATGACCTACCACGTCGCCAACTACGTCGACGCCGTCCGCGACTACTGGCGTCCGCTGCTGCGTTCCCTCCTGTACGGCGCTGCCGCGACGGCGTTCTGCCTCGTGCTGGGCTACGTGCTGGCCTATGCCATCGCGTTCAAGGCGGGTCGCTGGAAGAACCTGATGCTGGTGCTGGTGATCGCGCCGTTCTTCACGAGCTTCCTGGTGCGCACGCTGTCGTGGAAGCTGATCCTGGCCGACGACGGGTTCGTCGTGAACACCCTGCAGGCGCTGCAGATCCTCGGTGCGGACGGCCGGTTGCTCGCCACTCCGGTGGCAGTCGTCGCCGGGCTCACCTACAACTTCCTGCCCTTCATGGTGCTGCCGTTGTTCGCCAGCCTCGACAAGATCGACCACCGGCTGATCGAGGCGTCCAGCGACCTCTACGCCCACCCCATCGTGGGGTTCTTCAAGGTGACCTGGCCGTTGTCGCTGCCGGGGGTCGTGTCGGGCACCCTGCTGACGTTCATCCCCGCGGTCGGCGACTACATCAACGCCGAGCTCCTCGGCAGCCCCAACGAGCGGATGATCGGCGGCATCATCCAGAGCCTCTTCACCGACGCGAACGACTATCCAGCCGCTGCCGCACTCTCGGTGATCCTGATGGCGCTGATCGTGGTGATGGTGCTGTTCTACGTGCGCCGCGCCGGGACCGAGGAGCTCTTGTGACCGAAGCGAGAACGACCCGCGACGTCACTCGCGCACTGCTGACGAACGGGAGAGCACTGTGACCTGGCTCCGACGCAACCTGGTGATGGTGCTCGGCATCCTCGTGCTCGTCTACACGTTCGTGCCGATCTTCATCGTCGTGCTGATGAGCTTCAACGCTCCCCGCAGCCGCAACGTCTACTCCTTCGACGGCTTCACGCTCGACAACTGGCTCAACCCCTGCACCGACCAGTCGATGTGCGACGCCGTCGTACGCAGTGTCGAGATCGGCCTGCTCGCCACGGTGGCGGCAACCGTGCTCGGCACCCTGGCCGCGTTCGCCCTGGTGCGGCACCGCTTCGCCGGGAGGTCGGCGATCAACGTGCTGATCTTCTTGCCGATGGCGGCTCCCGAGATCGTGATGGGCTCCTCGCTGCTTGCCCTCTTCGTCTCCGCCGGGTTCGCCGGTCAGCTGGGCTTCTGGACGATCCTGATCGCGCACATCATGTTCTGCCTGTCGTTCGTGGTGGTCACCGTGAGGGCCCGCCTCGCCGGCATGGACGACAACCTCGAACAGGCGGCCCAGGACCTCTACGCGACCCCCGCGCAGACCTTCTGGCGGGTGACCTTCCCCCTCGTCTTCCCCGGCATCCTCGGCGCCGCCCTGCTGAGCTTCTCGCTGTCGTTCGACGACTTCATCATCACCAACCTCAACGCCGGCACGACGACGACCTTCCCCATGTACGTCTGGGGTGTGGCACAACGGGGGGTGCCGATGCAGGTCAACGTCATCGGCACCGTCATGTTCGTGATCTCCATCGCGATCGTGCTCGCGGCAGAGGCGCGCAACCGACGCCAGCGGAGGGCTGCGGCGACGTGACCCCCGACCAGGCGCTGGCCGGAGCACGGCCCGCCGTCTACTGGCTGGACGACCCGTCGAGCCCGCCGAGCCTGGCTCCGCTGCGCACCGACGCGGAGGCCGACCTGGTGGTGGTCGGGGGTGGCTACTCAGGCCTCTGGACTGCGCTGCTCGCCCTCGAACGCGAGCCGGGACGCTCGGTGGTGGTGCTCGAGGCCGGTCGTTGCGGGCACGAGGCGAGCGGCCGCAACGGCGGATTCGCCGACGCCAGCCTGACCCACGGCTTCGGCAACGGGCGCGACCGGTGGCCCGACGAGGCGGCCGCGCTCGACCGGTTGGGCGCCGCCAACCTGGCCGCCATCGGCGAGACGGTCGGTCGGTACGACATCGACTGCCACTGGGAGGAGACCGGCGAGCTGACGGTCGCGCGGTCACCCCACGAGGTCGCGGACCTGGCCGAGCTGGCAGAGGAGATGACCACGGCCGGGCACGACGTGCAGCTGCTCGATGCCGGTCAGGCACGCGCCCTCGTCGACTCCCCGACGTACCTCGGCGGGCTGCTCGACCGCCATGGCACCGCGCTCGTCGAGCCGGCCCACCTGGCCTGGGGGCTGCGCCGGGCCTGCCTCGACCTGGGTGTGGTGATCCACGAGCACTCGCCCGTCCTCTCGGTCGACCCCGAGGCATCGTCGGTCGTGGTCCGCACCGCCCGGGGCTCGGTGCGGGCGCGGCAGGTCGCGCTCGCGACCAACGCGTTCCGGCCGCTGCTGCGGCGGCTGCGGCTGATGACCGTGCCGGTCTACGACCACGTGCTGATGACCGAGCCGCTGTCCGACGCACAGCTGGCGTCGATCGGCTGGGCGGGTCGGGAGGGGGTCGGCGACGCAGCCAACCTCTTCCACTACTCCCGGCTGACCCGGGACAACCGCATCCTGTGGGGCGGGTACGACGCGGGCTACCACTTCGGGTCGAGGATCGCCCGGTCGCTCGAGCAGTCCGCGACGACCCACCCGCTGCTCGCCCGGCACTTCTTCGAGACGTTCCCGCAGCTGGAGGGGCTGCGCTTCACCCACCGTTGGGGCGGGGTGATCGACACGTGCACGCGGTTCTCGGCCTTCTTCGGGACGGCGTACTCGGGCCGGGTGGCCTATGCGCTCGGCTACACCGGCCTGGGAGTGGCGGCGACCAGGTTCGGCGCCGACGTGATGCTCGACCTGCTGGCCGGAGAGGCGACGGAGCGCACGGAGCTGAGGATGGTGCGCGAGAAGCCGCTGCCCTTCCCGCCCGAGCCGGTGCGGTACGCCGGGATCCAGGCCACCCGCTGGTCGATGGCGCGGGCCGACCACAACGGTGGCCGTCAGAACCTGTGGCTGAGGACCCTGGACCGGCTGGGTCTCGGCTTCGACTTCTGACCCCCCGTCGAGTCGCGCCGTCGTACTCGTTGAGTCGCGCCGTCGTACTCGTCGAGTCGCGCCGGCGTACTCGTTGAGTCGCGCCGGCGTACTCGATGAGTTGCGCCCCGGTACGTCGCCCAGGACGCAGGCGCATGTCAACCAGGACGAGGACGCAACTCAACCAGTACGGAGGCGCGACTCAACGGGTACGGGGGCGCGACTCAACGGGCGGGGGACGGGTCAGAGCATCGACCAGGCCTTGTCGAGCACCACCCGGAGGATCTGCTCGATCTCGTCGAAGTGCTCCTGGGTGCAGATGAGGGGCGGGGACAGCTGGATGACCGGGTCGCCCCGGTCATCGGCGCGGCAGTAGAGGCCCTCGTCGTAGAGCGCCTTGGACAGGTAGCCCCGCAGCAGCTTCTCGGACTCGGCGTCGTTGAAGCTCTGCTTGGTCTCCTTGTCCTTGACCAGCTCGATGCCGTAGAAGAACCCGTCGCCGCGTACGTCGCCGACGATGGGCAGGTCGAGCAGCCGCTCGAGGGTCGTCCGGAAGGCGCCCTCGTTGTCGCGGACGTGCTCGAGGATGCCCTCATTCTCGAACGCGTCGAGGTTGGCCATCGCGACCGCGGCCGAGACCGGGTGCCCGCCGAACGTGTAGCCGTGGGCGAAGGAGTTGGTGCCCTCGAGGAACGGCGCCATCAGCCGGTCGGTGGCGATCATCGCGCCGAGGGGCGCGTAGCCGGAGGTGATGCCCTTGGCGCAGGTGATGATGTCGGGCTGGTAGCCGTAGCGGTCGGCGCCGAACATGTGGCCCAGCCGTCCGAAGGCGCAGATGACCTCGTCGGAGACCAGCAGGACGTCGTACTGGTCGCAGATCTCGCGGACCCGCTGGAAGTAGCCGGGCGGCGGCGGGAAGCAGCCGCCGGCGTTCTGTACCGGCTCGAGGAAGACCGCGGCCACGGTCTCGGGGCCCTCGTTCTCGATCGCGACGGCGATCTGGTCAGCCGCCCACAGGCCGAACGCCTCGAGGTCGTCGGTGCGCTCGGGCGCCCGGTAGAAGTTGGTGTTGGGCACCCGGAACGTCGAGGGCACGAGTGGCTCGAACTGCTGCTTGAGACCCGGCAGCCCGGTGATCGACAGGGCGCCCGCGGTGGTGCCGTGGTAGGCGATGGCGCGGCTGATGACCTTGTGCTTCATCGGCTTGCCGGTGAGCTTGAAGTAGTTCTTGGCCAGCTTCCACGCCGACTCGACGGCCTCGCCGCCACCACTGGTGAAGAACACCCGGTTGAGGTCTCCGGGCGCGTAGCCCGCGACCCGCTGGGCCAGCTCGATCGCCTTGGGGTGCGCGTAGGACCACAGCGGCATGAACGCCAGCTCGCGGGCCTGGGCCGCGGCCGCGTCGGCCAGGTCCTCGCGGCCGTGGCCGAGCTGGGAGACGAAGAGTCCCGCGAGCGCGTCGAGGTAGCGCTTGCCGTGGCTGTCCCAGATGTAGGCACCCTCACCGCGCACGATGACCGGCACCTCGGCGTGGTCGTAGGTCGAGTGCCGGGTGAAGTGCATCCACAGGTGGTCCTTGGCTGCCTGCTGCAAATGGTCGTACGTTGTGTCCATGGCGACCATCTTGGGGTTCCGCATCCACCGATGCAAGCGAATCCGTGGCCAACTTGCGCAAAGAAGCACGGAATCCGTGCGGAATTGCTGATATGACCGTCGTCTTCCGCAATGGAACCGTGTTTGACGGACATCGCTGCATCGGTCGGGCGGACGTCGCGGTCGACGGTGGGCGGATCGTCGCGGTCGGTCCCGACCTGCCCCACAGGGGTGAGGTCGTCGACCTGGCCGGAGGGATGCTGGCCCCCGGCTTCGTCGACGCCCACGTGCACGCCGTCCAGGGCGGCCTGGAGCGGGTCCGCTGCAACCTCTCGGAGCTCGGCGAGGACCGGGGGGCCTACCTCCGCACGATCGGCGCGTACGTCGACGCGCACCCGGACAAGCCGTGGATCCTGGGCGGTGGCTGGTCGATGGCCGCCTTCCCCGGCGGCACCCCCACGGCTGGCGAGCTCGACACGGTGATCGCGGGGCGCCCGGCGTTCCTGCCCAACCGCGACCACCACGGTGCTTGGGTCAACACCGCGGCACTGCGCCGAGCCCGCATCGACCGGCACACGCCCGACCCGCCCGACGGCCGCATCGAGCGGGACGCAGCGGGTGAGCCGACCGGCACCCTGCACGAGGGCGCGATGCGGCTGGTCACCGAGCGGCTGCCGCGCACCCATGACAAGGAGTACGACTCGGCTCTCGTCGAGGGCCAGCGATTCCTGCACTCGCTCGGTGTCACCGGCTGGCAGGACCCCATCATCGGTGCGTACGCCGGCATGGACGACCCCGGCCCGGTCTACTGGCGGGCCGCACGACGCGGCGACCTCACGGCGTACGTCGTCGGCGCGCTGTGGTGGGAGCGCACGCGCGGCACCGAGCAGCTGGCCGAGCTGTGTCGGCGTCGCGAGGAGCTGACGCACGGCCGGTTCCGGGCCACGAGCGTGAAGATCATGCAGGACGGCGCCGCCGAGAACGGCACGGCAGCGATGCTGGAGCCGTACCTCGACGCATGCGGCCACCCGACCGCGAACCGCGGACACTCCTTCGTCGACGCGGCCGCGTTGACCAGGGCGGTGGCGGCGCTCGACCAGGACGGCTTCCAGATCCATGTCCACGCCATCGGCGACCGAGCCGTCCGCGAGACGCTCGACGCGTTCGGCGGACTCGCCGGACCGGCGCGGCGTGCCGACCTGCGCCACCACATGGCGCACCTCCAGCTCGTGCATCCCGACGACATCGCCAGGTTCGCCGAGCTCGGCATCGCCGCCAACGTGCAGGCGCTGTGGGCCTGCCGGGAGCTGGACATGACCGAGCTGACCCTGCCGTTCATCGGCAAGGAGCGCGGCGCCCTGCAGTACCCCTTCGGTGACCTGCGGCGCGCCGGCGCCCGGCTGGTCGCCGGCAGCGACTGGCCGGTGAGCTCGCCCGACCCGCTGCTCGGCCTGCACACGGCGGTCAACCGCACCGCCTACGACATGGGTGGACCGGCGGGCAACGACCCGTTCCTGCCCGAGCAGGCGATCGACCTGCAGACCGCGTTCGCGGCCTACACGTCGGGGAGCGCGTGGATCAACCACCGCGACGACGCCGGCGTCGTCCGACCCGGCGCGGTGGCCGACCTGGTGGTGCTCGATCGCGACCCGTTCGCCGGGCCGGTCGACGAGATCGGCGCGACCAGGGTGGTCTCGACGTGGGTGGACGGCGTGAAGGTGCACGGCTGAGCCGGACAACGGAATCCGTCGAGATTCGTCGTCAGGACCTATCGAATCCGTGGGTTGAGTGGTTAGGGTCGGCCCATGTCATCAGAGTCCTTCAAGAACGTCATCGGCGGCGAGCTCGTGGACGCCGCATCCGGCCAGACCTACGACGTGGTCGACCCCAGCACGGGTGAGGTCTACGCGCAGGCCCCCATGTCGCGGGCCGCCGACCTCGACCGCGCCTACGCCGCGGCCGACGCCGCGTTCGAGGGCTGGGGGAGCAGCACCCCCCAGGAGCGCTCCCGGGCGCTCCTCCGGATCGCCGACGCCATCGACGAGCGGGCCGACGAGATCGTCCGCGTCGAGTCGCGCGACACCGGGAAGCCCCTCGGGCTGACCGCCAGCGAAGAGCTGCCACCGAGCTCCGACCACTTCCGCTTCTTCGCCGGTGCGGCGCGGGTGCTGGAGGGCAAGTCGGCCGGTGAGTACCTCGCCGACCACACCTCGTTCGTACGCCGCGAGCCGATCGGCGTCGTCGGCCAGGTGACGCCGTGGAACTACCCGCTGATGATGATGATCTGGAAGATCGCGCCCGCGTTGGCGGCCGGCAACACCGTCGTACTGAAGCCGAGCGACACGACCCCGGCAAGCTCGACGCTGCTGGCCGAGCTGTGCCAGGAGTTCCTCCCGCCCGGTGTGCTCAACGTGGTGTGCGGTGACCGCGACACCGGCCGTGCGCTCGTCGAGCACCCCACCCCGCAGATGGTCTCGATCACCGGCTCGGTCCGCGCCGGCATGCAGGTGGCCGGGTCCGCGGCGGCCGACGTGAAGCGGGTGCACCTCGAGCTGGGCGGCAAGGCGCCGGTGATCGTGTTCGACGACGCCGACGTCGAGGCCGCGGCAGCCGCCATCGCCGAGGCGGGCTACTTCAACGCCGGCCAGGACTGCACGGCCGCGACCCGGGTCCTGGCCGGGCCGGGCATCCACGCCGACTTCGTGGCCGCGGTCACCGAGGCGGCCAGGGCCATCAGGACGGGCATGCCCGACGACGAGGACGTGCTGTACGGCGCCCTCAACAACGCCGACCAGCTGGCTCGGGTGAGCGGCATGGTCGACCGGCTCCCCGACCACGCCAACCTCGAGACCGGCGGTCGCAGGCAGGGAGAGTCGGGCTACTTCTACGAGCCCACCGTCGTGTCGGGGCTGCGCCAGGACGACGAGCAGATCCAGGACGAGATCTTCGGCCCGGTCATCACGGTGCAGCAGTTCACCGACGAGGCCGAGGCGCTGCGCTGGGCCAACGGCGTGAAGTACGGGCTGTCGTCCTCGGTGTGGACCAAGGACCACGGCCGGGCCATGCGGATGTCGCGCAAGCTCGACTTCGGCGTGGTCTGGATCAACACCCACATCCCGTTCATCTCCGAGATGCCCCACGGCGGGTTCAAGCACTCCGGCTACGGCAAGGACCTGTCGATGTACAGCCTCGAGGACTACACGCGCATCAAGCACGTCATGAGCTACATCGGCCAGGCCGACGAATGAGTGAGCCCATGCGCGTGCTGCTCGTCGGCGCGGGTGGTGTGGGCGGTGCGTTCGCCGCCATCGCGGCCCGGCGTGACTTCTTCGAGGCGATCGTGATCGCCGACCACGTCCTCGCCAGCGCCGAGCGGGCGGCCGCGGTCGACGAGCGCTTCTCCGCCGCCGAGGTCGACGCGTCGTCGGCGTCGTCGGTCGAGGCGCTGTGCCGCGAGCACTCGATCACCCACGTGATGAACGCCGTCGACCCGCGGTTCGTGATGCCGATCTTCGAGGGCGCGTACGCCGCCGGCGCCGACTACCTCGACATGGCCATGTCTCTCTCGCGGCCACACCCGGACGCGCCGTACGAGCAGACCGGCGTGAAGCTCGGCGACGAGCAGTTCGCGGTGGCGGGGGAGTGGGAGTCGGCGGGCCGCCTGGCGCTGTGCGGCATCGGTGTCGAGCCCGGCCTCTCCGACGTGTTCGCGCGCTACGCGGCCGACCACCTCTTCGGCGAGATCGACGAGCTCGGCGTGCGCGACGGCGCCAACCTGACCGTCGAGGGCCACGACTTCGCTCCGTCCTTCTCCATCTGGACCACCATCGAGGAGTGCCTCAACCCGCCGGTCGTGTGGGAGAAGGACCGCGGCTGGTTCACCACCGCGCCGTTCAGCGAGCCGGAGGTCTTCGACTTCCCCGAGGGCATCGGCCCGGTCGAGTGCGTCAACGTCGAGCACGAGGAGGTGCTGCTGATGCCGCGCTGGGTGGAGGCGAGGCGAGCCACCTTCAAGTACGGCCTCGGCGACGAGTTCATCGGCGTGCTCAAGACCCTGCACAAGCTGGGCCTCGACTCCACCGAGAAGGTGCGGGTCGGGGGCGTCGAGGTGTCGCCGCGTGACGTCGTGGCCGCGTGCCTGCCCAACCCGGCCGAGCTCGGGCCCCGGATGAAGGGGAAGACCTGCGCGGGCCTGTGGGTCACGGGCACGGGCAAGGACGGCGCGCCCCGGTCGACGTACCTCTACCACGTCGTCGACAACGAGTGGTCGATGTCGGAGTACGGCCACCAGTGCGTCGTCTGGCAGACCGCGGTCAACCCGGTCGTGGCGCTGGAGCTGCTGGCCCGCGGTGTGTGGTCGGGCGCCGGCGTGCTCGGCCCGGAGGCGTTCGACGCCGTGCCGTTCCTCGACCTGCTCACCGAGTACGGCGCCCCGTGGGGCCAGCAGGAGCTGTCTGCATGACGCAGGTCAGCATCGACTGGTTCCGGGCCGGGCAGACCCTCAACGCCTGCTACAACGCGCTCGACCGACATGTGGTGCGGGGGGCGGCCGACGAGATCGCGCTCGCCGGTGATCGTGACTACTCCTATGCCCGGCTGCTGACCGAGGTCGGTGCCTTCGCCGGTGTGCTGACGGCGTTCGACCTGGGCATCGGGGCCGACGTGGTGCTCGGCGACCTGCCGCCCGAGTACGCCGTCATCGCGACGCTGGCATGCGCACGGGTGGGCGCCGTGGTGCACGACTCCGAGCCGCCGACACCGGCGATGCGGGTGCTCGGCACCCTCCCGGACGGCCCGGCCGGGGACGTCCCGCTCATCACCGCCGACGCCACGGGCGAGCTGTCGTGGGCGACCGCGATGACCGCCGGTCGCGCCAACCCGGCCGGCTGCGCCGACGTCCCCGCGAGCACCCCGCTCCGCGTGGTCGGTGGCCGCGCCGTGGCGCTGGCCGAGCACCTGACGGCCGTGGCGGCCGGGGAGGTCGGCGACGACGTGTTCGGCCCGCTCATCGCCGGGGAAACCATCCGGCTCGGGTGAGCTGCCGGCCCCTCCAGTTTCAACGTATACGCCACCGGGGGGCTTGCCGCAAGACCCTGGTGGTGGCGCAGAATCGGCGGCCGGAGCCACAGCCGACGACGTGGGGGAGCCACCCGTGAGCCCATTGACCACCAGCGCGTTCGACCTCCCGGGCCGGCTCGCCCCCAAGGCGGACCCGGCGCTGATCGCCGACGACGAGCGGCACTTCGCGGCCATCGCCGAGAGCGTCGAGCAGTCGATCGCCGACCTGTCCGACCGCCTCGATGCCGAGCGGCGGGCGCCTGTCGGCGTCGGTCAGGAGGCGATGGACCGCGACATCGAGATCCACCGGCTGACGGCCAGGCTGCGCGGACTGCGCCGCTTCGGCCTCGACCTGTGCCTGGGTCGCATCGTGGGCGCGGGTGACCCCAGCCCCGTGTACGTCGGGCGGCTCGGCCTGACCGACAGCACCGGCCGCCGGCTGCTCATCGACTGGCGCTCCCCGGCGGCCGAGCCGTTCTTCGGAGCGACCCACGGCAACCCGATGGGGCTGACGAGCCGCCGCCGGTATCGCTGGACCCGCGGCCGCGTCAGCGACTACTGGGACGAGGTGTTCGCCCCCGACCGGACGGTCGGGTTCGACACGTACCCGGCGCTGGACGACCAGTCCGCGTTCATCGCCAGCCTGGGCAGCAGCCGGTCGCCCCGGATGCGGGACGTCCTCAGCACCATCGCGGCGGACCAGGACGCGATCATCCGGGCGGGGAGCCGCGGGGCCCTGGTCGTCGACGGCGGCCCGGGCACGGGCAAGACGGTCGTCGCCCTGCACCGCACGGCGTACCTGCTCTACTCCGACCCGCGCCTGGGGCATCGCCGCGGTGGCGTCCTCTTCGTCGGCCCGCACCAGCCGTACCTGGCCTACGTCGCCGACGTGCTCCCGAGCCTCGGCGAGGAGGGCGTGCAGACCTGCACGGTGCGCGACCTGGTGCCCGAGGGTGCGGCGGCGACGGCCGAGGTCGACCCGGAGGTCGCCCGGCTGAAGTCGTCGGCGGACATGGTGCGGGCGATCGAGGCGGCCGTCAGGATCTACGAGGAGCCGCCCACCGAGGGGATGGAGGTCGAGACCGCCTGGTCCGACATCTGGCTCAGCGCCGACGAGTGGGCCGAGGCCTTCGCCGCACCCGCACCCGGCACTCCGCACAACGAGGCCCGCGACGAGGTCTGGGACGAGCTGCTCACGATCCTGGTGGACAAGCACGACACCGACGACGACGTGCCCGAGGACCTGCTGCGCCGGTCCCTCGCCCAGAGCGCGGATCTGGTCGAGACCTTCACCGCGGCCTGGCCGCTGCTCGAGCCGACCGACCTGGTCGGCGACCTGTGGGAGGTGCCGGCCTACCTGCGCCACTGCGCCCCGTGGCTCGCGCCCGACGAGGTCGGGGCGCTGCTCCGGTCGGATGCCCGGGCCTGGACGCTCGCCGACCTGCCGCTCCTCGACGCGGCCCGCCAACGGCTCGGCGACCCGGAGCAGTCACGGCGCAGGCGTCGTCACGACGCGGCCGTCGCCGCGGAGCGGGCGCGGATGGACAGCGTCGTCGACGACCTCCTCCAGCTCGACGACGAGGACGGCATGATGGCCCAGCTGCGCCAGCAGGGCATCCGCGACGCCCTGGTCGACGAAGGCGCCCTCCCCGGAGCCGACCCGGACCTGCTCGCCGGCCCGTTCGCGCACGTCGTGGTCGACGAGGCCCAGGAGCTGACCGACGCCGAGTGGCAGATGCTGCTGCTCCGCTGCCCGTCGCGGAGCTTCACCATCGTGGGCGACCGGGCCCAGGCCAGGCACGGGTTCACCGAGACCTGGCACGAACGGCTCCGGCGCATCGGGCTCGACCGGATCGAGCTGGCCACGCTCAGCATCAACTACCGCACGCCTGCCGAGGTGATGGCCGAGGCGGAGCCGGTCATCAGGGCCGTCCTCCCGGACGCCAACGTGCCCACCTCCATCCGTGACAACGACCGACCCGTCGTCCACGGATCCGTCGCCGACCTGGCCCCGATCCTCGACGCCTGGCTCGCCGAGCACACCGACGGGATCGCCTGCGTCATCGGCGCCCCCTGGTTCGAGGCGACCTCGCGGGTCCGGTCCCTGACGCCCGAGCTGTGCAAGGGCCTCGAGTTCGACCTGGTCGTCCTGGTCGACCCGGAGTCGTTCGGCACCGGCATCGAGGGCGCGGTCGACACGTACGTCGCGATGACGCGCGCGACCCAGCAGCTCGTCATCCTCACGAGCGGCTGACGGGGTCGTTCCGGGCTCTTACTGGGTGTGTCCCTATTGGCGACTCCAGACGCCGATCCTGAGGTCAAGAACGAGCAGCCGCTGTGCGAGATCTGCGTCGACCGGGCTGGGTGGCGCACAGGGCGTGCCGGTGGTAGATCCCGTCAGGAGGTCGTCACGGAGGCCGCGAACCGGTCGTTGCTGTGCCGCCAGTGCTGCACCATCGAGGGACCTCCGTGGCCGTCGCCCTCGTCGACGACGAGATCGGAGTCCGGCCAGCGGCGGTGGAGCTCCCATGCTGTCTGCAGTGGCGATGAGATGTCCTTGCGACCGTGGATCAGGACACCTGGGACGTCTGCCAGCCGACTCGTCTGCTCGAGGATGGGTGGTTCGCAGAAGCCGTCGTGCGACCAGTAGTGAGCGGTGAGCCTGAGGAAGGCGTGGCGGAAACGTTCGTCCTGCCAGCGTGGGTCGCGCCGGAAGCCCCCGGCGCCGATAGAGACGTGGGTGTCCTCCCACAGTGCCCACTCCTGCGACGCGGCCTCCCGCACGGCGGGGTCGGCTGCTTCCATGAGTTGGGCGTACGCCTCGACCAGCCGCCCCTGCCCGCGCCGGTATCCAATGCCCGCGTCCTCGGCATGACGGGCGAAGCGGTCCCATGCCTCCGGAAACACCGTGCCCACGCCCTCGGTGATCCAGTCGACCTCGCGTCGGCTGGTGGTCGTGACCGCGAACAGGACAAGGCCCCGCACCCTGTCGGGGTGCGCCTGGGCGTAGGCCAGGGCCAGGGTCGAACCCCACGAGACGCCGTTGACGACCCACGACTCGACGCCCAGATGCTCCCTGAGACATTCCACGTCTCGGATCAGATGCGCAGTCGTCTGCGTCGCCAATGACACCCCTGGATCCGAGACATGAGGAGTGGAGCGACCGCACCCGCGCTGCTCCAACCCGACCACCCGCATCCGTTCGAGATCGAACCTCTCGCGGTAGCGACTGCTGCTCAGCCCACCGCCGGGTCCGCCGTGCAGGTAGACAGCGGGCACACCCGTCGGCGCACCCCACTCCTCCCAGTAGAGCTCGTTGCCGTCGCCGACATCCAACATTCCGCACGCATGGGGACGGTCCTCAGAGGTCATGGACACAGCCAACCCTCCCCAACTCGGCCCGGCAAACGTCGGCTCAGCCGAAATCGCACGCTCATGCCGCGAGGTCAACTGGGAGCCGGCGTGCTCGCTCCCGGGAAAGGTGGCGCAACGTCGTGGCGATGCAGGCGACCTGCAACCAGCCCATTGCCGACGTGGTCGTGTTCTCGAAACGACTTCGCCAACCGGCGGGAGCGTCCGAGGCGGCCGTGAGCGACCTCGACGCGCCAGGCGTGCCGGATGGGGCGGAAGACCGGCTGCTTGTCGTCCCACCCGACCCGACGGACCTCCAGGCCGTGCTCTCGGCCGAGGTCCCGCGCGGCGGCCGCGGTGACCCCGCGGTCCACCAAGACGAGCTCGAGCCGGTCGGTCACGCCTTGCTGGGTCAGGTGCTGCAACATCAGGCCGCTCGCCCGGTTCTCGTGGGTGGAAGCGGGCACGACCACGGCAGCCACCGGAAGGCCGGTGACGTCGACGGCCACGACACGCTTGGCGCCCTTGGTGCGACCGTAGGGCCCACCTCGGTCGTGGAAGGTGAACCCGCCGTTCGAGGCTCCGCGTGCGAGGTGGGTGTCGATGACGACCATCGAGGGCGTCTCCTCCGCCCTTCCGTCCTGTCGGCGCGCGACCACGTGCAACACCGTCAACGCCTGCGCCCACGTGCCGTTGCGCGACCAACGACGGAACTGCGACCAGACCCGCGTCCACGGCCCGAACGACTCCGGGAGGTAGCGCCACTGACAACCGGTCCGGGCGATGTACAGCATCGCGTCCACGACGCTCCGCAGGTCAGCGGCGTGCCTGCGGCCGCGCTTGCCCGGCGCGTTGAAGACAGGCTCAAGCAGGTCCCACTGCTCATCGGTCAGACTACTTGGGTACGGCATGCCCCGCACGGTGCCTACGGTCACGATCCGCGCAATCGGGACACACCCAGTCAGGCGTCGACCACGAGCAGGGGGACGGCCTCGATCCCCACCCGGACCCGGTCGCCGGGCGAGAGCGTGATCGCCAGCGAGCTGGCGATCTGCGCCATCACGTGCTGGCCGTCGTCGATGTCGGCGTAGACCCGCGAGATCGGTCCGAGGAAGCCCACCGAGACGACGGTCGCGTTGTCGGCGCCCTCGCTGCCGACGGTGATCGCCTCCGGGCGCACCATCGCCTGGCCGCTGCCGGAGGTGACCGAGCCGTCGATCGCGGGCACGGTCACGCCCAGGACGTGGGCGGTGCCTGCGTCGACCTCGGCCGCCAGCAGGTTGTTCAGGCCCACGAACTCGGCCACGAAGCGGGTTGTCGGATGCGCGTAGAGCTCGGCGGGCGCGTCGATCTGGTCGAGCCGGCCGGCATTCATCACGCCGACCCGGTCGGCCACGGCCAGTGCCTCCTCCTGGTCGTGGGTGACGAACAGGGTGGTGGTGCCGACCTCGAGCTGCACCCGGCGGATCTCGTCGCGCAGCTGGGCGCGCACCTTGGCGTCGAGCGCTGACAACGGCTCGTCGAGCAGCAGCACGGACGGCTCGATCGCGAGGGCGCGAGCCAGCGCGACGCGCTGTTGCTGGCCACCCGAGAGCTGGTGGGCGTAGCGGTCGGCGTGGATGCCGAGCCCGACCAGCTCCAGCATGTCGTCGGCTCGGCCCTTGCGCACCGACGAGGAGCTGCCGCGCAGCTTGAGGCCGAACGCCACGTTCTCGCGCACGGTCATGTGCGGGAACAGGCTGTAGGCCTGGAAGACCATCCCCATGTCGCGCTTGTTGGCGGGCACGGCGGTGATGTCCTTGCCCCCGACCTCGACGGTGCCTGACGTCGGGCGGTCCAGGCCGGCCAGGATCCGCAGCGCGGTGGTCTTGCCACAGCCCGACGGGCCGAGCAGGGCGACCAGCTCACCGGGCTTGAGGTGGAGGGTCAGCCCGGCCAGGGCGCTCACCGAGCCGTAGACCCGGGTCAGGTCGGTGAGCTCGACGGCCAGGCCGCGGTCGGTGGTGGGAGCGGTCGTCATGACTTCTGGCCTCCGGTGGCCGGCACCTTGTTCCGGCTGAGGAACGAGAGTCCCAGCAGCAGGATCGAGACGACGATGATCGACGCCAGTGCGCCGGCTACGGCGGCCCTGGCATCGGACTTGGAGATGGCGGTCAGGGCGACCGGCATCGTGTCGAAGTGGAGCAGCGAGGCGAAGGTGAACTCTCCGAGCACCAGCGCCACCGAGATGAACGCGGCGCTGAGCACGCCGGTCACGATGTTGGGCAGGACGATCCGGGTGATCACGGTGAGCCAGCCCGCGCCCAGTGACCGGGCGGCCTCCGAGAGCGTGTTGACGTCGATGGCTGCCAGGGCCGAGTCGATGGAGCGGTAGGCGTAGGGCAGTACCAGCACGGCGTACGCGAAGGTCAAGGTGAGGGGCGAGTCGCCGAAGAAGTAGGTCACCCAGGCGTAGACGTCCGCGATCCCGACCACGATCACCAGCGCCGGGATCGTCAGCGGGAGCAGGCACAGGAACTCGACGACCCGCGACATGCCCGGCACCTTCAGCCGCACCCAGATCATCGTGGGCACGAGGAGCACGATCATCAGCACCACGGTGAACAGCGCCAGCAGCAGGGACGCGATGATCGCCTCGCGCAGGTTCTCGTTCTGGACCAGCAGCCGCCAGGCCTCCAGGTCGCGGCCCGCGTCGTTGCGACCACGGGTGCTGAAGTCGAGCATCGAGAGCAGGGGCAGCAGGAAGTAGACGGCGAAGACCGTGAGCATGACCGCGCGGAAGATGCGGAAGCCGCTCGACTGCGTCATCACTGCATCCACCGCGCCGTACGACGGAGCAGCACCGCGTAGAGGCCCATCACGATCGCCACGACGATGATCATCTGCAGCGCCAGCGCGAAGCCGAGGTTGGCCTGGCCCAGCAGGATC
Source organism: uncultured Actinomycetota bacterium (assembly GCA_963781515.1). Taxonomy (GTDB): domain Bacteria; phylum Actinomycetota; class Actinomycetes; order Propionibacteriales; family Nocardioidaceae; genus Nocardioides. The sequence continues at coordinate 376,024 of CAWAGL010000008.1, read as the reverse complement.
TCGCTGGTCAGCGCCGACCGGATGAACAGCGGCGTGATCGGGTTGCCCTGGCTGACCAGCACCGCCGAGGTGGCGTAGGCGGCGAACGCGTTCGCGAACAGCAGCAGCATCGAGCCCAGGAACGCCGGCGCGAGCAGCGGGAAGCCGACCTGCCGCCAGTACTGGCCGGAGGTCGCGCCGAGGTTGACCGCCGCCTCCCGCCACTGCGGGCGGAGCCCTTCGAGGGCGGGCGTGAACACGATGACCATCAACGGGATCTGGAAGTAGATGTAGACGACGATCAGACCGTTGAGCCCGAACAGCCATCCGGAGCCGTAGATGTCCAGGCCGATCCAGGAGTCCAGCGCCTGGGTCAGGACGCCGTTCACGGCCAGCAGCGAGATGAACGCGAACGCCAGTGTCACGCCGCCGAACTGCGCGAGCACGCCGCACACCGAGAGCGTGGCCCTCCGCAGGAGGCTGCCCGGCCCCATCGACAAGATGAGGTAGGCGAGCAGGGCGCCCAGGACGGCGCCGATGACCGCGGTGCTGCCCGCGAGCAGAACGCTCTTCCACAGGGCGTTGAGGGCGGCGTCCGACGTCAGCGCGCGCACGTTGCCGAGCGTGAAGCCGCCGTCCTTCCCCCGGAAGGCGCCCACGACGACCGTGACCGTGGGCACGATCAGGAACACGAGCAGGAAGCCGAAGAAGGGAAGCAGCGCCAGGTAGGAGCCGAGGGGGGTCCGACGACCGGCACCGGTGGCGGGCGGAGTGCCCGCCACCGGTGCCGGTGTCGCGAGGTCGGAGACGCTCACGGTCAGCTGATGACCTTCGACCAGTTGTCGGCGAGGTAGGAGCCGGCCTTCTCGGTCTGCTCGTTGCTCGGGATCACGGCCGTGCCGTCGACCTCGGGCAGCGCGCCCCACAGGTCGGCGTCGATCGTGCCGGCCTCAGCCATGGCGTCGCCGCGGACCGGGCGAGCGCCACCCTTGAGCCAGAGGTTCTGGCCCTCATCGCTGTAGAGGAACTCCTGCCACAACCGGGCGGCCGCCGGGTGCGGAGCGTCGGCGTTGATGGCCTGGTAGTAGTAGCCGGCCACGACAGCCCCTTCGGGCACGACCGTCTTCCAGGTGTCGACGTTGGCGGCAGCAGCCGCACCGAGGTAGTCCCAGTCGATGACGACGGGCGTCTGACCGGACTCGATGGTCGCCGAGTCGGGGTCGACCGGGATGAAGTTGCCGGCCTTCTTGAGGTCCCGGAAGAAGTCGACGCCCGGCGCGATGTCGTCGGCGGAGCCGCCGTTGGCGATCGATGCCATCATCACGCCGCTGAACGCTGCGCCGGCCTCGGTCGGGTTGCCGTTGAGGGCGACCTTGCCCTTGAACTCCGGGCCCAGCAGGTCGTCGAGCGAGGTCACCTCGGGCACCTTGGCCGAGTCGTAGCCGATCGACATGTAGCCGCCGTAGTCGTTGACCCAGGCGCCGTCCGGGTCCTTGAAGTCGGCCGGGATGTCGTCGAAGGTCTCGACCTTGTACGGCGCGTACATGTCTGTGTTGGCGAGCGCCACCGACTGGCCCAGGTCGAAGACGTCGGGCGCGCGGCTGGTGCCCTTGAGGTCGTTGGCGGCGGTGATCTCCTCCTGGCTCGCAGCCGTCGGCTGGTCGGAGTTGACCTTGATGTCGTACTTGTCGGAGAAGGTGTTGATGATCTCCTCGTAGTTGGCCCAGTCGGGCGGCAGCGCGATGACGTTGAGCTCGCCCTCGTCCTGGGCTGCCTTGACCAGGCCGTCCAGGTCGCCGAAGTCGGCCGCCGAGGTCGCCTCCTTGGCCGGGGTGCCGGACTCGGTCGTGGTGTCGTTGCTGTTGTCCTCGGGCGGCGCGCAGGCAGCCAGCGCCAGCACGGTGGCGGCCGCGGCCAGCACCGCCGGGATACGTGTCGTTCTCATGTGCTGGGGAACCTCTCGTCGGGATTGAGTCGTGTCCAGATGTCGCGGGTCAGCCTCCGGCCCCGCGCGCACGGCGGGGGCGAGGCGGAATCTCGTCCCGAGAACTGCAGCCGACCACACAGGGACCTGCAGGTCAACGACCTCGGGCTGGAAGGATGGGTGGCGTGCAGAGACGTGACGTCGTGATCCTCGGATCGACCGGATCCATCGGGACCCAGGCCCTCGAGCTGGTGCGCGCCCACCCCGACAGGTTCCGGGTGGTCGGGCTCACGGCCGGCGGCTCGCAACCCGACCTCTTCGAGGCCCAGGTCGCCGAGTTCGCGCCGGCCGCCCACGGCCTGGGCGAGGCGGCGTCCACCGAGCTGGCGGCGGCCGAGTGCGACGTCGTGCTCAACGGCATCACCGGCGCCGTCGGCCTGCGCCCGACCCTCGCGGCGCTCGACGCCGGCAACACCTTGGCCCTGGCCAACAAGGAGTCGCTGATCATGGGCGGGCGGCTCGTGCTCGACCGTGCCGCGCCCGGTCAGATCGTCCCCGTCGACTCCGAGCACTCCGCGCTGGCGCAGTGCCTGCGCGGCGGCACCGCCCAGGAGGTACGCCGACTCGTGCTCACCGCCTCGGGCGGACCGTTCCGCGGGCGCACCCGGGACCAGCTGGCCGGCGTGAGCGTCGACGAGGCGCTGGCCCACCCGACGTGGGACATGGGCCCCGTCATCACCATCAACTCCGCCACCCTGGTCAACAAGGGGCTCGAGGTGATCGAGGCGCACCTGCTCTTCGGCATCCCCTTCGACCGCATCGAGGTGGTGGTGCACCCGACGAGCGTCGTGCACTCGATGGTGGAGTTCGTAGACGGCTCGACGCTCGCGCAGGCGAGCCCGCCGACCATGCTCATCCCGATCGCGCTCGGGCTCGGCTGGCCCGACCGGCTGCCCGACGCCGCCCCGCCGGTGGACTGGGCGAGCCCCCAGACCTGGGAGTTCCTGCCCCTCGACGACGAGGCGTTCCCGGCGGTCGGGCTCGCCCGGGCGGCCGGGGAGCGCGGATCCACGGCGCCGGCCGTCTACAACGCGGCCAACGAGGTGTGCGTCGAGGCGTTCCGGACCGGGCGGCTGAGATTCGTCGACATCATCGACACAGTCGCCTCCGTGGTCACCGCGCACGACGTACCCTCTGAGCAACAACTCACCGTGGACGACGTCCTCGCCGCTGACGCCTGGGCGCGCGACGAGGCCACCCGTCTCATCAGCCCAGCCCAGGGGACCCGCACTCCATGACCGCCCTCTTCTACACACTCGGCGTCCTCACCTTCGTGGTGTCGATCCTGGTGTCGATCGGCCTGCACGAGCTGGGTCACCTGATCCCCGCGAAGAAGTTCGGTGGCAAGGTCACCCAGTACTTCATCGGCTTCGGCCCCACGGTGTGGAGCAAGCAGGTCGGTGAGACCGAGTACGGCGTCAAGGCGATCCCGCTCGGCGGCTACGTGAAGATCGTCGGCATGCTCCCGCCGGGCGCCGCCGAGCTGGCCGAGTCGGTGGAGGTCGACACCGACGGCAACCGCGTCGTGAAGGTCCGCAAGTCCAACACCGGGATGTTCACCCAGCTCATCTCCGACGCCCGAGCGGCCGAGTGGGAGACCATCGGCCCCGAGGACGAGCCCCGCCTGTTCTACCGCCTCAAGTGGTGGCAGAAGGTGATCGTCATGGCGGCCGGCCCGACCGTCAACATCGCCATCGCGTTCTTGATCTTCGCGCCGGTCTTCGCGACCTACGGCAACCCCAGCGACCCCGAGGTGAGCCTGACGGTCGCCGACGTCGCCGCGTGCGTGGTGCCTGCGGCGGAGGACGCGCGCGCGTGCACCGAGGCCGACCCGCCGACGCCGGCCGTGCTGGCCGGGCTGCAGGTGGGCGACGAGTTCCTGGCATTCAACGGGGAGGCCGTGTCGAGCTGGAGCCAGCTCTCCTCGCTCATCCGCGAGAACGACGCCGGTGCCGCCACCATCACGATCCTGCGCGACGGCACCGAGATGACCCTCGACACCAACACCACCGTGGCCACGCGGCCCACCTCGCCCGAGGACCCCCAGCTGGAGCAGGTCGGCTTCCTCGGCGTCACGCCCACGGTCGAGCGGACGACCGGCGGGGTGGGCTACACCCTGGGCCAGATGGGCGACATGACCGTCGAGACCGGGAAGGCGCTGGCCCACCTGCCGCAGAAGGTCTGGGGCGTCGGCCGGGCCATCGTGGGCCTGCAGGAACGGGCGATCGACAGCCCCGTCTCCATCGTCGGCGGCGGCCGCTTCGCGGGCGAGACGGTCTCCCACGAGACGTTCCCGGTGAAGGAGAAGGCCGTCTTCCTGCTCATGCTGATCGCCGGCTTCAACTTCTTCATCGGCATGTTCAACTTCGTGCCGCTGCTGCCCCTCGACGGTGGCCACATCTCCGGCGCCCTGTGGGAGGCCCTGCGCCGCGGCTGGGCGAGGGTCAGGGGCCGCCCCGACCCGGGCTACGTCGACGTGGCCCGGCTGCTGCCGATCGCCTATGTCGTCGGCCTGAGCCTGCTGGTCATGGGCGTGGTCCTGATCGTCGGCGACCTCGTGGTGCCGCTCCACATCCCGGAGTGAGTCCGCAACCGTGCGTCCCTAGACTGGCGTCATGACTTCCGTTGGCGCACCCATCGGTCTGGGCATGCCCCCCATGCCGCCGCCGGTCCTCGCCCCGCGCCGCCCCACCCGCCAGATCCAGGTCGGCAAGGTCGGCGTCGGCAGCGACCACCAGATCTCGGTGCAGTCGATGACCACGACGCTCACCAGCGACGTCAACACGACGCTCCAGCAGATCGCCGAGCTCACCGCGTCGGGCTGCGACATCGTCCGGGTGGCCTGCCCCAGCCAGGACGACGCCGATGCCCTGGCCGAGATCGCCCAGCACTCGCAGATCCCCGTGATCGCCGACATCCACTTCCAGCCGAAGTACGTCTTCGCGGCCATCGACGCCGGGTGCGCCGCCGTCCGCGTCAATCCCGGCAACATCCGCAAGTTCGACGACCAGATCAAGGAGATCGCCGCGGCCGCCAAGGACCGCGGCACCTCGATCCGCATCGGCGTCAACGCCGGGTCGCTCGACAAGCGGATCATGGACAAGTACGGCAAGGCGACGCCCGAGGCGCTCGTCGAGAGCGCGGTCTGGGAGGCCGGGCTCTTCGAGGAGCACGGCTTCCACGACTTCAAGATCTCGGTCAAGCACAACGACCCGGTCGTGATGGTGCGCGCCTACGAGCTGCTCGCCGAGGCCGGCGACTGGCCGCTGCACCTCGGCGTCACCGAGGCGGGGCCGGCGTTCCAGGGCACCATCAAGTCGGCCACCGCGTTCGGTGCGCTGCTGAGCCAGGGCATCGGCGACACGATCCGGGTCTCGCTGTCGGCGCCCCCGGTCGAGGAGGTCAAGGTCGGTCTCCAGATCCTCCAGTCGCTGAACCTGCGTGAGCGCAAGCTCGAGATCGTCTCGTGCCCGTCGTGCGGCCGCGCGCAGGTCGACGTCTACACGCTCGCGGAGCAGGTCACCGCCGGGCTCGAGGGCCTCGAGGTGCCGTTGCGGGTGGCGGTCATGGGCTGCGTCGTCAACGGCCCGGGCGAGGCCCGCGAGGCCGACCTCGGTGTCGCCTCGGGCAACGGCAAGGGCCAGATCTTCGTCAAGGGCGAGGTGATCAAGACCGTGCCCGAGTCGCAGATCGTCGAGACGCTGATCGAGGAGGCGCTGCGCATCGCCGAGGGCATGGAGGCCGTCGAGGGCGCCGCCGCGGACGTCTCCGTCTCCTGATCCCAGGGAGGTAGCGTCGCGGGGCATGAAGAGGATCCCGGGACTCTCCACGGCTGCCGTCCTGCTCGCCCTGCTGACGCCGGTCACCGCCTCGTCGGCGTCCGACGCGGCAGGCGAGGAGCCGGCGCCGATCACCCAGCGCGCCATTGCGGCCGTCGCACTCGAGCACCTGCCCACCGACACCACCAGCCGGTCGGCGATGTACACCCGCCAGCGCCATCCCGACGGCCTGCTCGGCGCCGACCTCCGCTACCACGGCGACGGCGAGTACGACGGCGACCTGGTCACGGTGAGCATCGGACCGCGCCACGATTCGGCCTGCCCGAAGGGCCACCACTGTGTCGCGCTGGCATCGCCCGCAGGCACGACCACGACGCTCGTCTGGCAGCCCGAGGTGCCCGAGGAGGACCCCGGCGTCGTCTACGTCGTCCACCGGCACGACGACGAGCAGGTCGTCGTCCTCACCTCGGGCGACGTCATCACCGGGGACCCGCGTGAGATGCGGCTGCAGTTCCCGGTCGGCATGATCACCGGCGTCGTCCAGGACCCGCGCCTGCGGCTGCTGACGACCCGGGCGGTCGTCGACCTCGGGGCCGCGCTGCCGGACTGGCTGGGCGGCGAGCCGGACCCGCTGGCCCTGACGATCGTGCCGTCCAGCGACCGGGGGCTCGCTGCGGCGTACCTGTTGTCGCGTGGTGGCTACGGTGACTTCACGTCCATGCATGGCTCGCCGCTCAAGCGCCGTTTCGGCCCCGGCGCGCTCGGTGCCCGGCTGACCCTCAAGAAGGGGTGGGGCCACACCGGGACCTACGACGTGCTGGCGGTCCCGCGCCCGCCCGGCTGGATGAGGAGCCCCTGCCGAAAGCGTTTCGCCGGGCACTGCGTCACGATCGAACGGGCCCGGGGCAAGGTCCGCTTCGCCTGGCGGCCCAGTCGTCCGGGCCGGCCCGGCGAGACCTGGGCGATCCATCGCCGGGCCGCCGAGACGGTGGCGATCCGCACCGCCGGCTATCGCGTCCCGGAGGGCCGGGCGGCGGCCATGGAGGCCGCCGACTGGTACACCATGCGGAGCCAGATCGTCCGCCGCGCCCTCGGTCTGACCACCACCAAGGAGACGGTGGACGACACCGTCGCGACCCGTCGGTGGCGATCGTGACCGCACGAGATCCGTCGGCGCCCTGCGGCTGGCACCCATGTCGTGAGGGTCACGGCATCACGCTGCCAGTGAGCACCGGCACCGACCCCGGACACGCACGCACGGGTTCCGCGTAGGCTCGCGCCGTGCTCACGACCCGTCGGGGAGTCCGCGTGCTCGGCGCCGCGGACCTCGCCTCGTTCTCCGCGCTCGCCGCGCGCGACGCGGTCGTCAACGTCTTCGCCGACTACCGGGCCCGCACGACCAACCTCGACCCGCGCTGGCTCGGCGGGGAGATGTGGGGCTACTTCGACGACGGCGAGCTGACCGGCGCCTGCCACGTCGCGGCCAACATGGTGCCGGTGCAGTGCGACCCCGTCTCGGCTCAGGCCTTCGCCGAGAAGGCGGTGGCCAGGGGGCGCACCTCGTCGACCATCGTGGGGCCCTCGGAGTCCGTCGACGTGATGTGGAACGTGCTGGCGGGCGAGTGGGGGCCGCCGCGCGAGTGTCGCTGGCGCCAGCCCCACCTGGTGCTGTCCGACCACCCGCTCGTCGAGCCCGACCCGCTGGTCCGGCCCACCACGCGCGACGACCTCGGGCAGCTCTACCCCGCCTGCGTGGCGATGTACACCGAGGAGGTCGGCGTCTCCCCGGAGGCCGGCGGCGGCGGCGAGTACTACCGCGCCCGGATCCTCCAGCTGATCGCGCGCGGCTGGTCGTTCGCCCGCTTCGACGACGACGGCCGGGTGCTCTTCAAGGCCGAGGTCGCGTGCGTCTCGCCGTACGCCGCGCAGGTGCAGGGAGTGTTCGTGCCGCCCGAGTGTCGCGGCCAGGGGCTGGCCACCGCCGGGATGGCGGCCGTCGTCGCCGCCGTGCGTCGCGACATCGCGCCCGCGGTCTCCCTCTACGTCAACGAGTGGAACGCCCCGGCGCGGGCTGCGTACGAACGGGTGGGCTTCCGGGAGTCGACCACGTTCTCGACCATCATGTTCTGACCGGCACCGGGCTAGGTTGGCGCGCATGACCGCACCCCTGTCGAAGGACCTCGTCGCCCTGTCGGGACTCTTCGTCGTCTCCGGGATCGTCCACCTGGTGCGGCCCGAGGTCTACGAGCCGATCGTGCCCGACGCGATCCCGGCCAAGCGCGCGGTCGTCCACGTCAGCGGTGTCCTCGAGCTGCTGTGCGCGGCCGGGCTGCTGCACCCGCGCAGTCGCAGGATCGCGGGCTGGGCCAGCGCCGGGCTGCTGCTCGCGGTCTACCCGGCCAACATCAAGATGGCCCTCGATGTGCAGAGGTCCAGCAGCACCGCCCTGAAGGTGGGTGCCCTGGCCCGGCTCCCGATGCAGATCCCGATGATCCGGACGGCGCTTCGGGCCGCCCGGGGCTGACCGCTCCTCACAGGTCGGGCGTGGGCTCCGGGTCGGTCGCGTTCTCGCACTCCGTGAGGTCGCACCGGACGATGGCCGCCTCGACCTTCGCGTTGACGTCGAGCAGGATCGTGTCGTCGTCCTCCCACGTGATCGCCCCGAACCACTGGCTGGTCCGGTAGTGGGCCAGCCTCGTGCCGGACACGGTCCGCACGGTGACCTCGCGCGGGCCGACCCCGTCGCTGAGGAGGTCGACGGTGGCGATGAGCCGGCCGTCCGGCGAGACGCTCTCGACACGCTCCTTGCACGACCGCCAGATGGTCCTGCCCGGCCTGCTGATCGTGCTCAGCACCGTGCAGCCGCCCTCGTAGGGGTCGGCCGTGTAGCTCGCCAGCAGGTTGTTGTGGACACCTGCGTACGACGCGAAGCGCCGCGTCACCTTCTTGACCCTGTCGGTCCGGGTGTTCCACGAGAAGGTGCCGCGCTCCGAGGTCGAGAACAGCACCTTCGAGCCCTTCATGCCCAAGGTGGTGGGGTAGTGGGCGAAGGTGCGCCGCTGAAGCCGCTGGCCGGTGGTGGCGGAGTAGACCGTCCGCGGCTGTGCCTTGCCGCCGGTGACTCCCGTGACCACGATCTTGCGCCCGTTCCTCGACAGGTGGACCGACGCCGCGTTCGGGGTCCTGATCAGCGTGGACGCCGTCCCGGCCGCGTCGATGCGGCGGATCTTGGTGTTGCCGGCGTTGACGGCCACCAGGTGGCCGTCGCCCGAGGCGCCCAGCAGCCACGCGTACTTCCCACCCAGCGGCACCCGGCGGTCACCGTCGACGAACGTCGTGCCGTCGACGTAGGGGATCGCGACGTCGGCGCCGCGCGCCAAGGTGGCGGGGTCGAGGTCGGTGGTGGGCACGGTGGTGGGCACGGTGGCGAGCGCCGGTGCCGCGATGAGTGCACCGGCGACGGTGATGGCGAGGGTGCTGAGCGTGGTGCGCATGGTGATGGGTCTCCCTGTGGTGGTCGCGTGTCACTGTTATGACGCGACGGGCGAGCCTTTGGTTGCCAACTGGTTCGCGGCGGCCGCACGTGCCGCCGTACCCTCAGCCCATGATCCTCCGGATGTCCCAGCTGTTCGTGCGCACCCTCCGCGACGACCCCAACGACGCGGAGGTCCCGAGCCACCGGCTGCTGGTCCGCGCGGGCTACATCCGCCGCGTCGCGCCGGGTCTCTACACCTGGTTGCCGCTGGGCCTGCGGGTGCTGCGCAACGTCGAGGCGATCATCCGCGAGGAGATGAACGCGATCGGCGCCCAGGAGCTGTCGTTCCCGGCGCTGCTGCCACGGGAGCCCTACGAGGCCAGCAACCGCTGGACGACGTACGGCAACGGCATCTTCCGCCTCCAGGACCGCAAGGGCGGCGACTACCTGCTCGGCCCCACGCACGAGGAGATGTTCACCCTCGCGGTGAAGGACATGTACTCCTCCTACAAGGACCTGCCGGTCTGGCTCTACCAGATCCAGACGAAGTACCGCGACGAGGCGCGTCCCCGCGCCGGCGTCCTCCGCGGCCGCGAGTTCATCATGAAGGACTCCTACTCCTTCGACACCTCCGACGAGGGCCTCGACCGCTCGTACGCCGCCCACCGCGCGGCGTACGTCAAGACCTTCGACCGGCTCGGCTTCGACTACGTCATCGTCAAGGCCACCAGCGGCGCGATGGGCGGCTCGAAGTCCGAGGAGTTCCTCGCCAAGGCCGAGGTCGGCGAGGACACCTACGTCCGCTGCACGCACTGCGACTACGCCGCCAACGTCGAGGCCGTCACGGTCCGCGCGCCCGCCCCCGTGGCGTACGACGACGCCCCGGCCGCGCACGCCGAGCAGACACCGGACACCCCCACGATCGACACGCTGGTCGCGCTCCTGAACGAGAAGTACCCGCGCGACGACCGCCCCTGGGCAGCCGGCGACACCCTCAAGAACGTGCTGCTGGTGCTCAAGCACCCCGACGGCTCCCGCGAGCCGCTGGCCATCGGCCTGCCCGGTGACCGCGACGTCGACCAGAAGCGGCTCGAGGGCCAGCTGGAGCCGATCGAGGTCGAGCCCATGGACGAGACCGAGCTCCGCAGGCACGAGGCCCTGGTCAAGGGCTACATCGGCCCCGACGCCCTCGGCGAGAAGTCGGCCTCCGGCATCCGCTACCTCGTCGACCCCCGGGTCGTCGAGGGCACTCGCTGGGTCACCGGCGCAAACGTCTCCGGTCAGCACGCACTCGACGTCGTGGCCGGTCGGGACTTCACGCCCGACGGCACCATCGAGGCCGCCGACGTGCGTGACGGCGACGCCTGCCCGAACTGCGAGGACGGCACCCTCGAGTCCGCGCGAGGAATCGAGATGGGTCACATCTTCCAGCTCGGCCGCTGGTTCGCGGAGGCTCTCGACCTCCGGGTGCTGGACGAGAACGGCAAGCTCGTCACCGTCACCATGGGCTCCTACGGCATCGGCGTCACCCGTGCGGTGGCCGCCATCGCGGAGGGCAACAACGACGAGCTCGGCCTGGTCTGGCCGCGCGAGATCGCGCCGGCGGACGTGCACATCGTCGCGGCCGGCAAGGACCCGGCCATCTTCGAGGCTGCGGCCCGGCTGGCCGACGAGCTCTCCGCCCACGGCATCGACGTGATCTACGACGACCGTGCCGGCAAGGTGTCGCCCGGGGTGAAGTTCAAGGACGCCGAGCTCATCGGCGTGCCGACGATCGTCACCGTGGGCCGCGGCCTCGCCGACGGCACCGTCGACATCAAGGACCGTCGCACGGGCGACCGGACCGAGGTCGCCGTCGGTGACGCGGCAGCCCGCCTGGTCGAGTCGGTGCGGGGCTGAGGTAGCCGGGCGGTGAGCGCCATCGACGCCGTCATCTTCGACTGGGGCGGCACCCTCACCCAGTGGCACGACATCGACTTCCATGCCGAGTCGCTGGCGCTCGCCCAGGCCGTGCCCGTCGTCGACGGTGCGCCGCTCGACGAGCCCGCCCGGCTCGACCGGGCCGGGCTCCTGCACCGGGCAGGTGACGTCATCTGGGGCCGCAGCCGCGACCACCAGGTCAGCTCGACGATCGCCGACCTCTTCGACGAGGCGGGGCTGGCTCACGACCCCGGGCTGCTGAGCGGCTACTTCGACTTCTGGGAGCCGCACACCACGACCGACCCGGCCGTCGGCCCGCTGTGGCAGTGGCTGCGCCGGCGTGGCATCGCGGTCGGCGTCCTCTCCAACACGATCTGGCCCCGTGCCTGGCACCGCGGCTTCTTCGAGCGCGACGGTGTCCTCGACCTCATCGACGGGGACGTCTACACCAGCGAGATCGCCTGGACCAAGCCCGACGAGCGAGCCTTCCGGACCGCGATCGGCGCCGTCGGCGCGAGTGACCCGGCCCGGTGCGTCTACGTCGGCGACCGGCTGTTCGACGACATCCACGGAGCGGCGAACGCCGGGATGCGCACGATCCACATCCCGCACAGCGTCATCCCGGCCAGCCAGGTCGGCCACACCGAGGGCGAGCCCGATGCGGTCGCCCACCGCCTGGCCGACATCACGGGCATCGTGGAGCGCTGGGCCTGAGCCTTTCTCAGGCTCGACTTTCTGCAGGTTTGCGCACTGCGAACATGTGCAGAACGAAAGGCTCGCCCTTCTCCACGCCTTACTGCATGATTTCGCATGTGAGTAGGACACTTCGCTCACCGGGGTGACGCTGACCAGCCCGAAACGGTCCGCGTGCTCGCCAACTCTGGGGCAGATCTCGGGACTGTCCCAGAAGGCTGAGCACGCGGACCGTTGCTGACTCGCCCCTCTGCCCCCGTTCGAACGAGAGGACAGCTTCGTGACCACACCCACGTTCCGCACCCTGAGCCGGCTCGCTGCCATCAGCGTCGCGCTGGCCGGCACGCTGGCCCTCGGAGGGATGACCGAGAGCGCCTCGGCCCGGGTCCTCGCGACGAAGGACGTCGTCTGCCAGACCGACGTCGGGGCCTCGGCCCGCGGAGGGTACGGCAGCGACCACCGCGACGTCTCCGCCACCGAGCAGAGGTCGATCGAGGCGCAGGCGGCTCGCATCCTGCGCGACAAGACGGGCAGGGCGACCGTGGCGCCTGCCCAGTTCGGCGGCTCCGTCCCGGTCTACGTCCACGTGATGCGCAGCAAGACCGGCGCCGGCGACGTGACCGACTCCCAGATCGCCCAGCAGATCGCGGTGCTCAACAAGACGTTCGCCGGTCAGGAGTCGTCGACCGCGGCCAACACCGGCTTCACGTTCACCCTGGCCGGCACGGACCGCTTCAACAACGACCAGTGGCACAAGGACCGCCAGTCGACCAGCTACCGCTCGCAGACGCGCAAGGGCGGCGCGAACGCGCTGAACATCTGGCTGGTCGACTTCGGCTACCTCGGGATCGCGACGTTCCCGTGGGACTACGCCAGCAACCCGTCCATCGACGGCATCCGGGTGCAGTACACCTCGCTCCCCGGCGGCTCGGCCACCAACTTCAACTACGGCGAGACCGCCACGCACGAGGCCGGCCACTGGTTCGGGCTCTACCACACGTTCCAGGGCGGCTGCACGACCACCAACGACCAGGTGAGCGACACCCCGGCCCAGGGGAGCGCGTCGAGCGGCTGCCCGGCCGGCCGTGACTCCTGCTCGCTGCCCGGCCTGGACCCGATCCACAACTACATGGACTACAGCTACGACACCTGCTACACCGAGTTCACCGGCGGGCAGAGCTCACGGATGTCGTCGATGTTCACCGCCTACCGCGGCTGACCAGACACACCTGACCGGGCACCACCGACCGACCCGTCCGAGCTCCTCGGGCGGGTCAGCTCGGCGTGGGGGCCAGGTCGGGGGCGCCGGGGAAGTGCTGCGGCGTGCCGCCGAACGAGAGCTGCCGCACCGCTGCGTCGGTGAGCGCGGTGATCGCCCAGCGACGGTGGGAGCGCACGGAGTTGGCGACGAGCGAGGAGTACGCCGCCGCACAGGACTCCTCGACGCCGAGCGCGCTGCGGCGTACCTGGTCGGCGTCGGCCAGCGGGCCGGGCAGCTCGTACGCCGCAGCGGCTGCGACGGGCACGGCGCCCGCCTCGACGACGTAGCCGGTCAGCAGGTCGCGGTGGCTGCGGTGACGTCGGTAGCCGTCGACGAGAGCGTCGTACAGCGCGCGCTCGGCGGACTGGGAGGTCTGCGCGCCCAGGACGCCGTACAGGTAGACCGCCGCGTGCTCGGCTGCGAGCGTCGTCTGGAGGCTGTCGACGAGGGTCATCAGGCGGCCGGTCCCTGGTCGAGTGTCGTCAGCTCCTGCTGTACCGCGGCGGACATGACGGCCAGCAGCCTGGCGAACGTGCCGCTCTCGGCGCGCTGCGCCCGGCCTGCCAGCTGCGTGGCCAGCCCGGTCTCGGCCCGACGCACGGCGGCGAGGGCCTCCGGACGATCGGGTGCGATCGCCGGGGGAGTCGGGGTCACAGTGGGCCGGGGCAGCTCTGCCGCCGCGCCCGCGAGGGCTGCCTGGTGTGCGGTGTGGAGGTCGACGAGCCCCGTGAGCCGGGGCGCGAGGTCGGGGTGCGCGGTCGTCGTGGCTGCGACGAGCGCTGCCACCTCCTTGGTGGTCCTGACCGCGTGCGCCAGGGCGGTCAGGTCGGGGTCGGTCGGTGCCTGGCCACCGTCGCGCTCCGGGTCGCTGGACCGCGGGTCGAGGTCGCAGGCGGCGAGTGCGAGGGCCGATCCGGAGACCGTGACGGCAAGCGCGCGCCGCGTCAGCGAGAGGTGGGTGTGGGGTACGGCACGGAACACGCGGCCGACCCTATCTCCGGCGTCGGGCGGCCCGGGGACTGCCGCTATCGTGGACGGACACAACAGCACAGGAGGTCGAAACCATGAGCTCGATCGACAGCTCTGGCGACAGGTCAGGCGCTCAGACGCCCAGCCCGGCCAAGGCGCGACAGGACCTCGTCCGTGATCGCATCGAAGCAGAGCTCCGCGACCCCATCGCTGCCATCGGCCTCGATGTCGAGGCCGTCGACCTGTCCGTCGCCGGCAAGCGCCGCATGCTGCGCGTGGCCGTCGACCAGGACGGTGGGGTCACCCTCGACGACGTCGCCGACGCCACGCGCGAGGTGTCGCGGGTGCTCGACGAGTCCGACGTGATGGGCGAGCTGCCCTACACGCTCGAGGTCACCTCGCGCGGTGTCGACCGACCGTTGACCCTGCCGCGCCACTGGCGGCGCAACACCGACCGGCTGGTCAAGGTCACCCTCGTCGAGGGCGGCGAGCTCACCGGCCGCATCCTGACCAGCACCGACACCGCGGCCACGCTCGACGTCGAGGGTGCCGAGCGCGAGCTCGCCTACGCCGACGTCGTCAAGGCCCTGGTGCAGATCGAGTTCAACCGCAAGCGAAGCAAGCCCGAAGCCGAAGAGACATCTGAAGAGGACGACGCCTGATGGACATCGACCTGAGCATCCTGCGGATGCTCGAACGCGAGAAGGAGATCTCCTTCGACGTCCTCGTCGAGGCGATCGAGCAGGCCCTGCTCACGGCCTACCACAAGACGCCCGGAGCACAGGAGCAGGCGAGGGTCGTGCTCGACCGCAAGAACGGGCACGTCAGCGTGCTGGCCAGGGAGACCGGCGAGGACGGGGTCCGGGGTCCGGAGTTCGAGGACACCCCCGACGGCTTCGGCCGGATCGCCGCGACGACCGCGAAGCAGATCATGCTGCAGCGGCTGCGCGACGCCGAGGACGACATCAGGTTCGGTGAGTTCTCCGGCAAGGAGGGCGACATCATCTCGGGCATCATCCAGCAGGGCCGCAACCCCGACGACGTGATGGTCGACCTCGGCAAGCTCGAGGCGCTGCTGCCCCTCGGCGAGCGGGTGCCCGGTGAGAACTACGACCACGGCACCCGCATCAAGTGCATCGTCGTGTCGGTGCGCAAGGGCATGCGCGGCCCGCAGATCACCTTGTCGCGCACCCACCCCAACCTCGTGAAGAAGCTGTTCGCCCTCGAGGTGCCCGAGATCGCCGACGGCACCGTGGAGATCCACGCGATCGCCCGAGAGGCCGGCCACCGCACCAAGATCGCGGTGCACACCACCGCCCAGGGCGTCAACGCGAAGGGCGCGTGCATCGGGCCCATGGGCCAGCGGGTGCGCAACGTGATGGCCGAGCTGCACGGCGAGAAGATCGACATCGTCGACTGGTCCGAGGACCCGGCCGAGATGGTGTCGCACGCGCTGTCCCCGGCCCGGGTGACGAAGGTCGAGATCGTCGACCTCGCCGCGCGGTCCGCGCGCGTCGTCGTACCCGACTTCCAGCTCTCGCTGGCCATCGGCAAGGAGGGCCAGAACGCCCGCCTGGCCGCCCGCCTCACCGGCTGGCGCATCGACATCCGCAGCGACGAGGCGCCCGATCCGGAGTGACCGACTCGGCCGGTTCGTCGTTGACGGGACGACCCGGTAGGGTTGTTGTAGTGGTCGGCACCCTCAACATCCCTGTGCGCATGTGCATCGGATGTCGGGAGCGGGCCATCAAGAGCGAGTTGGTGCGCATCGTCATCGGCACGGACACGGTCGGTCAGCCGGCCGCCGTACCCGATCCGGCCGCCACCGCACCCGGTCGCGGAGCGCACCTGCACCCCACGACCGAGTGCTTCGAACTCGCGGTGCGACGGCGAGCGTTCTCCCGGGCCCTCAGGGCGCGAGAGGGGCTGGCCACCACACCGGTGAGGGACCACCTCACCTCACCACCCACCGTGATCGACCGACCAGAAACTGGAGCAGGCAGCTCATGAGCACTCGATGAGTCATTTCCGATGAGCCAGCACCACAACTAAGCGGTCCGAATTCACCCCTCCTTCTGGGGCTCGGACCAGAAGGAGCAGCGTTCTAACGTGGCCAAGACCCGAGTCCACGAACTCGCCAAGGAGTTCAACGTCGAGAGCAAGTTCGTTCTCGAGAAGCTCAAGGAGATGGGGGAGTTCGTCAAGTCGGCATCGTCGACGGTCGAGCCTCCCGTCGAGATGCGTTTCAAGAAGCAGTACGGCGACGAGCTGAAGGCCTCTGCGGCCTCGGCCCCCTCCGCCCCCGTCGAGGAGCCCGCCAAGCCGGCGGCCCGCAAGGCACCGGCCAAGAAGGCCGACGAGCCCACCCCCGTGGCCGAGTCCGCGGTCCAGGCCCCTGCCGAGGCTGCCGACGCGACCCCCGCCCCGGCCGCCGAGACCCCGAGCGCCGCACCGTCCGCGCCGCGGCCCGGTCCGAAGCCCGGCCCGAAGGCGGCGCCGGTCGTCGAGCCGGCCCCGGAGGCCCCGGCCGCCCAGGCCGCGGAGGCCCCCGCAGCGGAGACCCCCGCGAGCGAGAGCGCCGAAGGCACCGACGGCACCGGTGAGGACTCGCCGAAGTCGCCGGCCCCGCGTCCGGTCGGAAAGCCCGGTGGCACCCCGCGCCCGGGCAACAACCCGTTCGCGCCCAGCCAGGGCATGGGTCGCCGTCCGGCGGCCCCGCCCGTCGCTCCGGCAGCCGGCGACGACCAGCGTCCGCCGCGCCCGCCGGCGCAGCGTGAGGGTGGCGCCCCGGCCCGCCCGGGCATGCCCCGCCCCAACCCGGCGATGATGCCCAAGTCCCCGGCCGCCTTCGGTGGCGGCCCCGGCGGCCGTGCGCCTGCCGGTCGCGGCGGTCCCGGCGGTGCTCCCGGTCGCGGTGGCCCCGGCGGTGCTCCCGGTCGCGGTGGCCCCGGTGGTGCTCCCGGTCGCGGTGGCCCCGGCGGCGCCCCCGGTGGTGCTCCCGGCCGTCCCGGCGGCTTCGGTCCCAGCGGTGGCGGTCGTCCCGGCGGCGGTCGTCCCGGCCAGCGTGGCCAGACCCAGGGTGCCTTCGGTCGCCCCGGCGGCCCGTCGCGTCGAGGACGCAAGTCCAAGCGCGCCCGCCGTCAGGAGTTCGAGGCCATGCAGGCCCCGACGATCGGTGGCGTGCGCGTCCGCAAGGGCGACGGCGAGACCATCAAGCTGGCCCGCGGCTCCTCGCTGACCGACTTCGCCGACAAGATCGGCGTCGACGCGGCCGCCCTGGTCCAGATGCTGTTCAGCCTGGGCGAGATGGTGACCGCGACCGAGTCGGTCAACGACGAGACGTTCGAGCTGCTCGGCGAGGAGCTCAACTACGTCGTCGAGGTCGTCTCCCCGGAGGACGAGGACCGCGAGCTGCTCGAGTCGTTCGACATCGACTTCGGCACCGACGAGGGCGAGGAGGGCGACCTGGCCATCAGGCCCCCGGTCGTCACCGTCATGGGTCACGTCGACCACGGAAAGACCAAGCTCCTCGACGCGCTGCGTGACGCCAACGTGGTCGACAAGGAGGCCGGCGGCATCACCCAGCACATCGGTGCCTACCAGGTCCGCACCGAGGTCGACGGCACCGAACGCCGCATCACCTTCATCGACACCCCCGGTCACGAGGCGTTCACCGCCATGCGTGCGCGTGGTGCGCAGGCGACCGACATCGCGATCCTCGTGGTGGCGGCCGACGACGGCGTGATGCCGCAGACCGTCGAGGCGTTGAACCACGCCAAGGCGGCCGGTGTGCCGATCGTGGTGGCGGTCAACAAGATCGACAAGGAAGACTCCGACCCGACCAAGGTGCGCGGTCAGCTGACCGAGTACGGCCTGATCCCCGAGGAGTACGGCGGCGACGCGATGTTCGTCGACGTCTCGGCCAAGGCCGGGCTCAACCTCGACAAGCTGCTCGAGGCCGTCGTACTGACCGCCGACGCGTCGCTCGACCTGCGGGCCAACCCCGACCAGGACGCCCAGGGTCTGGTCATCGAAGGACACCTGGACCGCGGTCGCGGTCCGGTCGCCACGGTGCTCGTCCAGCGCGGCACCCTGCGCGTGGGCGACTCGATCGTCGCCGGTGCCGGCTACGGCCGGGTGCGCGCCATGCTCGACGAGCACGGCGACAACATCACCGAGGCCGACCCGTCGCGCCCGGCGATGGTGCTGGGCCTCACCGCGGTCCCGGGTGCCGGCCAGACGTTCATCGTGGTCGACGACGACCGGATGGCTCGCCAGATCGCCGAGAAGCGTGAGGCCCGCGAGCGTGCGGCCATGCAGGCCAAGCGCCGCGTGCGTCGCACCCTCGAGGACTTCATGGCCTCCATGGAGAAGGGCGAGAGCCAGGAGCTCAACCTCATCCTCAAGGGCGACGTGTCCGGTTCGGTCGAGGCCCTCGAGGACTCGCTGGCCCAGATCGACGTCGGCGAGGAGGTCAGCCTCCGGGTCATCGACCGAGGTGTCGGTGCGATCACCGAGACCAACGTCGACCTCGCCGCCGCCTCCGACGCCATCATCATCGGCTTCAACGTCAGGCCCCAGGGCAAGGCGGGCCAGATGGCTGACAAGGAAGGTGTCGAGATCCGCTACTACTCGGTCATCTACCAGGCGATCGAGGAGATCGAGGCCGCGCTCAAGGGCATGCTCAAGCCCGAGTTCGAGGAGTCGAGCCTGGGGCAGGCGGAGATCCGCGAGATCTTCCGCTCGTCCAAGTCCGGCAACATCGCGGGCTGCATGGTCACCACGGGTGTCATCCGCCGCAACGCCAAGGTGCGGGTCCTGCGCGACGGGGCGGTCGTGGCCGACAACCTCGACCTCTCGTCGCTGCGCCGCGAGAAGGACGACGCGTCGGAGGTCCGCGAGGGCTTCGAGTGTGGTCTGGTCCTGAAGAACTTCCAGGACATCAAGATCGGCGACTTCGTGGAGTCGTTCGAGATGCGCGAGATCCCGCGGGCATAGCTCTGTTGCCGCCGGTCGGGTGCCCACGGGCGCCCGAC
This sequence comes from uncultured Actinomycetota bacterium, assembly GCA_963781515.1. GTDB lineage: Bacteria > Actinomycetota > Actinomycetes > Propionibacteriales > Nocardioidaceae > Nocardioides. The sequence continues at coordinate 356,928 of CAWAGL010000008.1, read as the reverse complement.
CGGGGCCGGCAGGCGCCTTGCCCACTACCGCCCCTCGTCGCTCGTTCCTCGCGACGAGGGGCCGATCCCAACCACGTACGCTCGGCCCCTGCCGGCCCCGCCCGGGGGGCAGGAGCACCCGCTCATCAGCAGGAGGTCCATCATGGCCAGCCCCCGTGTTCGCAAGATCGCCGACCGGATCCAGGTGATCGTGGCGGAGATGCTCGAGCGACGCATCAAGGACCCGCGCCTGGGGTTCGTGACGATCACCGACGTCCGCGTCACCGGCGACTCCCAGCAGGCGAGCATCTTCTACACCGTCCTGGGTGAGGACTCGTCGCGCGAGGAGAGCGCCGCCGCGCTGGAGTCCGCCAAGGGACTGATCCGCTCCGAGGTCGCCAAGCAGCTCGGCATCCGGCACGCGCCGACCCTGGAGTTCATCCCCGACGCGCTGCCGGCGAGCGCCAGGCACCTCGACGACATCCTCGCGGCGGCCCGGGCCTCCGACGCGATGGTCGCCGCCCAGCGCGAGAAGGCGTCGTACTCCGGGGAGACCGACCCGTACAAGAAGCCGCGCGACCTCGAGGCCGAGGCGGTCGAGGACGCTGTGGAGGGCGAGGACGATGACGAGGACGAGTCGGCTCCTCGGGACGAGTGAGTAGTCCGCACGGGCTCGTCGTCGTCGACAAGCCCGGCGGGCTGACCTCGCACGACGTGGTCGCCCGGGTACGACGCCTGGCCGGCACCCGCAAGGTCGGCCACGCCGGCACACTCGACCCGATGGCCACCGGGGTGCTGGTGCTCGGTGTCGGCCGGGCCACCCGGCTGCTCGGTCACCTGATGCTGACCGAGAAGGCCTACGACGCGACGATCCGTCTCGGGATCACCACCACGACCGACGACGCCGAGGGCGAGGCTCTGGCGAGGACGCCGGCGGGCACGGTCGACGAGGCACGGGTCCGCGCCGTGCTCGCGGACTTCGTCGGCGACATCGAGCAGCGGCCGAGCGCGGTGTCGGCGATCAAGGTCGACGGCAAGCGTGCCTACCAGCGGGTGCGTGACGGCGAGGACGTCGAGCTGCCCGCCCGGCCGGTCACGATCCATGAGCTGGTCGTGCACGAGGTCCTCGCCGTGCCCGGCGAGCCGTGCACCGACGTGACGGTCTCGGTCCGTTGCAGCAGCGGCACCTACATCCGCGCCATCGCCCGTGACCTGGGCGAGCGGCTCGCGGTCGGAGGTCACCTGACTGCGCTGCGACGCAGTGCCGTCGGCGGCTTCGGTCTCTCGGTCGCGCACACGCTCGAGGAGCTCGCAGAGTCCTTCGCGGTCGTCTCGCTCGAGGACGCCGCGCGGGCGACCTTCCCGTGTGTCGTGCTCGACGCCGAGGAGGCCGCCGACGTACGCGTCGGGCGCCGGCTCGACCGGACCGTCCCCGCACTGAGCGCGGTCTTCGCGCCGGAGGGCCAGTTCCTGGCGCTCTACGAGCCGGACGGGGACCGGTCTCGAGCCGTCGCGGTCTTCACCGGCTGATCGCCGACGGCGTGCCGTCGGTCCGGGTGCCCAGCGGGTGGTCATGCTGGTGGCGCAATCTCCTCCGGGGCCGTCGTGTCGGGAGGAGCATCGAAGAGGAAGGCCGTTGATGTCTGCCTGGTTGTCTCCCGTCCGGACCCTGTCGGTCGCCGCGCTCGTGATGCCCGTCCTGCTCCTGTCCGGGTGCAGCGGGGATGAGGCGGGTGGCGGCGCGAACGCCGACGCCGCGTCCTCCCCGTCCGCGTCGGACGTCGCCGATCCGGACGGGCTCCCGCTGGCAGACCTGCCCGAGATGCCGGCCGTGCGCAAGGCCAAGGCCGCGCTCGACGACGTCGAGTTCGCGGACTGCTCCAGCGATGCCGGTCAGCAGGAGGTCACCGGCACCGTCACCAACCCGACCGGGAAGCCCTACGACTACGCGATCACTGTCTCGTGGACCAACGACCAGTCCGAGGTGCTCGCTCGCGGCGTCACCGTCGTCCAGGATGTCGAGGGCGGCGGCAGCGCCGACTTCGAGGTCGGTGCCGACGTGCCCGCAGCCGCGACGACGTGCACCTACTTCGTGCAGCGCGGCAAGGTCGTCTGACCGCGAGCCGGTCCCACCTGCCTTGTAGGCTGCCCGCCGTGAGTCAACGGCTTCCTGTGTGGCGATCCCTCGACGAGGTCCCTGCCGACCTCGGCGCCACGACCGTCGTCATCGGCAACTTCGACGGTCTGCACCGGGGGCACCGCGTCGTCGTCGACCGGGCGCGCGCACGGGCCGACGAGCTCGGCCTGCCCCTGGTGGCGGTGATGTTCGACCCGCACCCGATGTCGGTGCTGCGCCCGGAGCACGCGCCCCAGCAGCTCACCAGCATCGCGATGCGGGTGGACCTGCTGTCGCAGGCCGGGGTCGACGGGGTGCTCGTGCTGCCCTTCGACCGCGACATGGCGGCGTGGTCGCCGGGAGAGTTCATCGAGCGGGTCCTGGTGCGGGCGCTGCGCGTCCGTGCCGTCGTCGTCGGCGCCAACTTCCGGTTCGGGGTGCGTGCCTCCGGCGACGTGGCCGCACTCCGGGAGGCGGGCGCCGAGCGCGGCTTCGACGCGGTGGGGGTCGAGCTCGACGGAGGACCGCAGGTGTGGTCGTCGACCTACGTGCGCACCTGTCTCGCCTCGGGCGACGTGGCCGGCGCCGCAGAGGCGCTGGGTAGGCCGTACACCGTGCGCGGCGTCGTGGTCGAGGGCGACAAGCGCGGCCGCGAGATGGGCTTCCCGACCGCCAACGTGCCCACGTCGACGGGTGAGGCCGCCCCCGTCGACGGGGTCTACGCCGGCTGGCTCACCCGCCGCGACACCGGGGAGCGCTTCCCGGCGGCGATCTCGGTCGGCACCAACCCGACCTTCGACGGAGAGCGCGCCCGCCGCGTCGAGTCCTACGTCCTCGACCGCGACGACCTCGAGCTCTACGGCGTCGAGGTGGACGTCGCGTTCGTGGAGCGGCTGCGCGGCATGGTGAGGTTCGAGGGCGTCGCTGCCCTCGTCGAGACCATGCACGACGACGTACGCCGGGCCCGCGAGATCCTGGGCGTCTGAGCCCGCGTCACCCGTTGCGGCCCGGCGGCACGTCGGTGTCTGGTCTGCTCAGGCGTCGAGGTCCTGCTCGACCAGGGCGGCGATCGCGTCGACCGCTGCCTGGTCGTCGCCCGAGACCTCGACGGAGTCGCCGTTGCCGGCGCCCAGCGTCATGATCATCAGGGACGAGCTGGCGTCGACTGGCTCCTCGCCGGACACGGCGAGGAAGACGTCGGAGTCGAGCTCGCCGGCCGCCTCCGCGATGATCGCGGCGGGGCGGGCGTGGAGTCCGACGGCGGAGCCGACGACAACGGTCTTGCTGGGCATGGGATCTCCTTGTGTGGTGGTGCGGTGGGGTCTGGTCAGACGGTGACGAGGTCGGTGCTGGCGTTCTTGTTCAGCGACTTGAGGAAGATCACCGAGGCGCACGCCACGAGCACCCCGACCACGAGCGCGATCAGGAAGCCGAGCACCCCGTCGACCGCGAAGAGCACGAAGATGCCGCCGTGCGGTGCTCGGAGGGAGACGTCGAACGCCTGCGACAGCGCACCGGTCACCGCGCTGCCGAGCATGATCGACGGGATCACCCGGAGCGGGTCGGCGGCCGCGAACGGAATGGCGCCCTCGGTGATGAACGACGCCCCCAACGCCCAGCCGGCCTTGCCGTTCTCGCGCTCGGGGATGCTGAACAGGCCGGGCCGCACCACGGTGGCCAGGGCCAGCGCGATCGGCGGCACCATGCCGGCAAGCATCACGGACGCCATGATCTTGAGCTCGGGGGCGTTGGTCGCGGTCGCAGCCGCACCGAGGCCGGCCGTGGCGAAGGCGTAGGCCGTCTTGTTGAGCGGGCCGCCCATGTCGAAGGCCATCATCAGGCCGAGGATGGCGCCGAGCAGGATGGCCAGGCCCGGGTCGTCGGCCATGCTGTTGAGCCCGTCGCTGAGCCCCTCGGTGAGGCTGCCCAGCGGCCTGCCGAGCAGGACCACCATCACGAAGCCCACGACGAGCGTGGTCAGCAGCGGGATGACCAGCACCGGCATCAGGCCTCGCGCCCAGGTCGGGACCTTCCAGCTGGCGATCCAGTGGGCGACCAGGCCGGCGAGCACGCCGCCGGCGATGCCGCCGAGGAAGCCGGTGTTCAGGGTGCCCGCGATCGCGCCCATGACGAAGCCCGGCGCGATGCCCGGACGGTCGGCGATGGCGTAGGCGATGTAGCCCGCCAGGGCCGGCACCAGGAACCCGAACGCCGCGCTGCCGAGGGTGAGCAGCAGAGCCCCGAGGTAGGTCAGCAGCGCACCGTGCGGGAGCACCGCGTCACCGGCCAGGTCGAAGCTCGCGGTGTCGGGCAGGTTGAGCAGCGTCGAGTCGGCCACGACCTGGCCGGCGACCCCCGCGCCGTCCTCGGTGGTGAGTGCGATCTCGTAGCCGCCCAGCAGGAAGGCGAGGGCGATGAGCAGACCACCCGCGGCGACGAACGGGATCATGTACGAGACGCCGGTCATCAGCACCCGGCGCACCGTGGCGCCGAACGACGCCGAGCCGGCCGCTCCTTCGCCGGCCTGGGCAGAGCCCTCGACGCGCGGGGCGTTCGGGTCGTCGGCGTAGCGCAGGGCCTCGGCGATCATCGCGTCGGCGTCGTCGATGGGCCGCTTCACGCCGGAGGACACCATCGGCTTGCCGCCGAAGCGGCCCCGGTCGCGGACACCGACGTCGACGGCGAAGATCACGGCCGAGGCGGCTGCGATGACCTGCGGGTCGAGAGGCGTGGAGCCGGCCGAGCCCTGCGTCTCGACCTGGAGCGCCACACCGGCCCGGTCCGCGGCCGCTTCGAGCGCCTCGGCGGCCATGTAGGTGTGGGCGATGCCGGTGGGGCAGGCGGTCACCGCGACCAGGCTGTGCTTCTCGGTCGAGGTGGTCGGCGCGGCCGCGGCAGCGGCGGCGGGCGCGGGGGTGGCCGACGCGCGCCGGCGCCGGCGTACCGACCACCGCAGAGATGAGGTCGACGACCTCCTCCGGCGTCTCCGCAGCACGCAGCGAGTCGGTGAACGCCGGCTTGACCAGGGCCCGAGCCAGCTTGGTGAGCAGCTGGAGGTGGGTCTGGTCGCCGCCGGCGGGTGCGGTGATCAGGAACGCGAGGTCGGCCGGGCCGTCCTTGGCGCCGAAGTCGACCGGCGGGGAGAGCCGCGCGAACGCCAGCGTGGGCTCGCTGACGCCGGTGGTGCGGCAGTGCGGGATCGCGATGCCGCCCGGCAGACCGGTGGCCGACGTGTCCTCCCGGGCCAGGGCGTCCTTGACGATCTCGTCGACGTCGTCGGCCCGGCCGGCCCCGGCGATGACCGCGGCCAGGCCACGGATGGTGGCGAGCTTCTCGGCGCCCAGGTCGGCATCGAGCCGGACCAGGTCCGTCGTGATCAGTTCTGTCATGTCACTTTCCTTGGATGAGGTCGAGCGGGCGTACGACGACAAGGTCGGGTCGGACATCGTCCGGTCCGGGGATCGTGGTGCCGGGCAGTCCGGCGGCTGCGCTGCCGTAGGCGACTGCGAGAGCGAGTCGGTCGGGCGGCGTGAGTCCGCGGATGTCACCGAGGATGTAGCCGAAGAGGCTGGAGTCGCCCGCGCCGACGGTGCTGACGACCGTGGTGGGCGGAGGAGTCGCGTGCCAGGCGCCCTCGGCGGTGACCAGCACGGCGCCACCGGCGCCGAGCGTCGCCAGCACCGCGCCGACCCCGCGGTCCACCAGGGTGAGCGCGGCGGCAGCGGTGGCGGCCGGGTCGGACTCGAGGGCATGGGCGTCCCCGCCCGTGAACGACGCGAGCTCCTCGCCGTTGGGCTTCATCAGGTCGGGCGCCGATCCGGGCAGTGCGGCGACGAGGGCGGCGAGGGGTCGCTCGCTCGTGTCGACGGCGACCTTGCCGGGGGAGTCGTGGAGGCGGCGCACGAGGTCGGCGTAGAACTCGTCGGGGGTGCCGTCCGCGAGCGAGCCGGCCAACACGGTCCAGTCGCTGGAGACGGCGCGGGCCAGCACGGTGGACGCCATCGCGTCGAGGTGGTGGCTGTCGACGGTGGCGCCGGGGGAGTTGAGCTTGGTCGTGGTGCCGTCGGGCTCGGTGATGGTCACGTTGATGCGCACCTCGCCCGCGGGCACGACCGGCTTGCAGTCGATGCCGGCGGTGAGCAGCTCGATGACGAACGCGTCGTCGTGCTCGGCGGGAAGCACGGCCACGGTCGGGATGCCTGCGGCCACGGAGGCTCGCGAGATGTTGACTCCCTTGCCGCCGCCCTGCGCGGTGACCGACACGACGCGCTGCACCTGGCCGCGGGCGAGCTCGCCGGCCAGGACGATGGTGCGGTCGATGCTGGGGTTGGGTGTGAGAGTGAGGATCATGCGACCACCACCTCGACTCCGGCCCGCTCGATGCGCGTGCGGTCGGCCGTCGATATGCCCGTGTCGGTGACGAGGGTGTCGACGTCGCTCAGCCCCGCGAACCGCAGCGGAGCCTCGATGCCGATCTTGCTCGAGTCGGTGATCACGATGGTGCGCCGGGCAGCGGCCACGATGGCGCGCTTGGTCGCGGCCTCGTCTCGGTCGGGGGTGGTCAGCCCGTGGTCGCTGATGCCGTTCGTGGCGAGGTAGGCGACGTCGACGCGGAGGTCGGCCAGCGCGGCGACGGTGTCGGCCCCGACCGCCGCGTGCGTGGTGCGGCGCACCCGTCCCGGCAGCACGTAGAGTTCGATGTGCGGCAGCCCGGCCAGACGGGCGGCGATGCTGACCGCGTGCGTCACGACGGTCAGCCGGTGGTCACGGGGGAGCACGGCCACGAGTCGGGCCGTCGTCGTACCGGCGTCGATGATCACGATCGACCCCGGTGGCGGCAGCAGCGCCACGGCGGCGGCCGCGATGGCGTCCTTCGCGGAGGTGTTGGCCAGGTCGCGCTCGCCGATGCCTGACTCGATCGCGGTGACCGCGCTCATGGGCACCGCGCCGCCATGGACCCGGCGGACCAGCCCGATGCGGTCGAGGGTGGAGAGGTCGCGGCGGACGGTCTCCGTGGTCACCCCGAACTTGTCGGCGAGCTGGGCCACGGACAGACGACCCTGCTGGCTGACCAGCTGGGCGATGGATTGCTGTCGCTCTTCGGCGTACACGCGGCGATGCCTTCCCGTCGGAATCTGTGTATATGTTGTTTTATCGCCGAATGTGTTGATTGTCAAGCATCGGGTGGAATACGGTAGTCCCATGATCGTCTCCCCGAGTAGTGCAACCGACTCCGTCCTGCGAGGCACGCCCGTCGTCCCCGGCGTCGCGGCCGGCCCCGCCCTCCTCGTGCGCGGCGAGATCTCGCCCGAGGCCATCGCCCGCTTCGGTGCTGGCGACTTCGTCGACGACGACGCGGCCCTGGCGGCGTACGACGTCGCCGCCGGCCGCGTCGCCGACGACTTCACCCGCAAGGCGGAGCGAGCCACCGGCGCCGCGGCCGAGGTGCTGGCGGCGAGCGCCGGCCTGGCCCGCGACAAGGGCCTGCGCACCGCAGTGCGCAAGGGCATCGCCGGTGGCACCGACCTCGTGGCCTCCGTGGAGGCGGCCATCGAGAAGTTCGTCGGGGTCTTCACCACGATGGGCGGGCTGATGGCCGAGCGGGTCACCGACCTGCGTGACATCGAACGCCGCCTGGTCGCCGACATCGTCGGCGAGCCGGCGCCCGGCGTGCCCGAGCCGTCCGAGCCCTCGGTGCTCGTGGCCGAGGACCTCGCGCCCTCCGACACCGCCGGCCTGGACCCGGACCTGGTCGTCGCCCTCGTGACCGAGCGCGGCGGCGCCACCAGCCACACCGCGATCATCGCCCGGCAGCTCGGCATCCCTTGCGTGGTGGGAGTCTCGGGCGCTGCCGACCTGGTGGCCGGCACCTTCCTCGTCGTCGACGGCGAGACCGGTGAGATCGAGCTGGGCGCCGACCCCGACGAGGCCGCCGGCCGGGTCGAGGAGAGCCGCCAGGCGCGTGCCGCACTGGCCGCCTGGACCGGCCCGGCAGTGACCCTGGACGGCACGCCGGTCAAGCTGCTCGCCAACGTCGCCGACGGCCCGAGCGCGGCCCAGGCCGGCACCGAGCCGGTCCAGGGCGTCGGGCTGTTCCGCACCGAGCTCTGCTTCCTCAACCGCAAGGAGGAGCCCGACGCCGATGAGCAGGCCGACATCTACGCCGACGTGCTCTCGCCGTACGACGACGGACGTGTGGTCGTCGTACGCACCCTCGACGCCGGCTCCGACAAGCCGATCGCGTTCGCGACCCACGACGGCGAGGAGAACCCCGCACTCGGCGTGCGCGGGCTGCGGCTGTCGTTCGACAACCCCGGCCTGATGGACCGCCAGCTCGACGGCATCAAGATCGCCGCGGAGCGCACCGGCACCGAGACCTGGGTGATGGCGCCGATGGTGGCCACCGTGGCCGAGGCGTCCGACTTCGCCGACAAGGTTCGCGCCCGCGGCCTCAAGCCCGGCGTGATGGTCGAGATCCCGAGCGCCGCGCTGCTGGCCCACCGGATGCTCGAGGTGGTCGACTTCCTCTCGATCGGCACCAACGACCTCACCCAGTACACGATGGCCGCCGACCGGATGGCCACCGACCTGGCCCACCTGACCGACCCCTGGCAGCCCGCCGTGCTCCAGCTCATCGCCATCACCGCCGAGGCCGGCAAGCAGGCCGGCAAGCCGGTCGGCGTGTGCGGCGAGGCGGCCGCCGACCCGCTGCTGGCGGTGGCGCTGATCGGCATGGGCGTGACGTCGCTGTCGATGGCCGCGCGCGCCGTACGCCCGGTGGGCGCCCAGATCTCCGCCGTCTCCATGGACACCTGCGAGGCCGCCGCCGAGATCGCCCTGGCAGCCAGCGACCCGATGGCTGCGCGCGTCCTGGTGCGGGACCTGCTGGCGGGGTGAGGTTGGCGGGCGTCGCTCGCGGCGTCAGCGGTGAGCTGGGGTCGGTCTGGAGGTGGGGAACCGACCCTCACTCACCGCTCCCTCGCCGCTCGCGTCGGCAGCGGTGAGCTGGGGTCGGTCTGGAGGTCGGGGACCGACCCTCACTCACCGCTCGCGGCGGCAGCGGTGTCAGCGGTGTCAGCGGTGACCTGGGGTCGGTCTGGCTGACCCAAACCGACTTTTACTCACCGCTCGCGGCCGCTCGCGGTGTCAGCGGTGAGCTGGGGTCGGTCTGGCTGACCCAAACCGACCCTCACTCACCGCTCCATCACCGCTCGCGTCGGCAGCGGTGAGCTGCGGTCGGTCTGGAGACTCGGGACCGACCCTCACTCACCGCTCGACTCGTCACGGCTCGACGGTGACCTGGGTGCTTCGCCGTTCGTGGCCCTTCGGCCGCGTATCCCTCCGTGACGTGAAGCGCCGCTATCGGCTCAGCTGGCTGTCGAAGAGCGCCTTTTCCGCCTCGTCGTTCCACGTGTCGCCCGGTGCCAGCTTCTCGGCGACGTCCGGCAGGTTCTCCTTCAGCTCATCGAGCCCCATCAGGGGGAGGTCGTGGATCTGGGGGAAGATCAGGACCTTCCCGGAGTAGCTGCCGTCGACCAGGGCCTGGAGGCCGTCCTTGGCCGCCCGCATGCCGCCGACGGCGCCCACGATGGATCCCGGAGAGAGATCACCCTGGTTGGCGAGGTCCACCACCTGCTGCTGATCGTGGATGGTCAATCCTGACGTCCCGGTGTACTGCGCATTGTTCAGGTAGACCGCGCTCAGGTTCAACGGCGCCATGGTGCCGTTGGGAACACCGGCGAAGAAGACCAGCATGCCGTCGGGATTCATCAGTGTGTCGGCCTCGGCCATCACAGCGGAGATGGGGACACTGACCACCACGTCGTCGGCTCCCTGGCCGTCGGTGATCCCCATGACGAAGTCGTGAAGGGACTGGTCCGCGGTCTGGGAGTTGAAGGTGACCAGCTCGCAGTCGTTGCTCTCCGCGAGGTGGGCCAGACGATCCTCGAGGCTCTTCAGGCGCTCGTCGCTCACTTCCGTGGCAACGATCTTGCTGGGGCCGTCGGGCTGTTGAATGGCCCTCTGGACATGCATCAATCCCATGGGGCCGCCGGCGCCCACGAAGACGGTGGTGCCCCGCGACCGCAGATCGCAGCGGTTGCGCGCCTCGCCGTACGACGCGGCGATATCTGGTCCCTGGCCGCCGAGGTAGGCGGTGTAGTCGTAGTGCAGGCGGCCGACGTCGGTGTCCACCAAGCCGTCCAGGGCGGTCGTGCCCACCAGGTTGAGGGTGCCCCGCCGGGCAATGTGCTTGGCCACGGCACCCACCGTCGCCGCGGAACGGGGATCGAGCATGACGATGTCGTCGAAGCCGGCGCCGTCGGTCAGCTCGTCCACCAGAGCCTGATAGTCGTCGGTGCCGACGCCGTTGCGCACGATCTTCTTGGCCGAGGTCTGCCCCACGAGCGTCTCCACCGAGGCGGGCACGTCGGTCATCACGATGGTGGCCGGGGCGTCCAGACCGGAGGAGAAGAGGTACTCGCGCTCATCCTCGGGCCGGCCGGTGATCCACATGACCCCGCCGGGCTTGGGTTCCAGGCGGCGACGTTGGGTGTAGGCCGCCATCACGCAACCCCAAGGCTCCAGCGTGGAGGCCTCGGCGTACCCCATCGTGTCAGGGACGGGCAGCAGGCAGGCACCATCGTCGGTGTCGAGCATCTCCGAGCCCATCAGGTGGTACTGGATCAGGCCGCCGGGGATGGTGTAGCCGTACGCCGTGCTCTTGCCGTCCTGATAGATGTCGGGCTGCACGGCCAGCCGCTGGCCGGCGTGGTAGCGGTCCTTGAGGTTCTCTCCGACGTCGATGACCGTGAGGCTGACCTCGTGCCCCAGTCGGGTGGGCTCCTTGGACAGATCGCGGTTGTAGAGCTTCGGGTGGCTGCCGCCCGCGCGGAGGATCTTCACGTCGGAGAAGCAGAGCCCCACACTGTCGATGCGGACCAGCATCTGATCGGCATCGGGTTCGGGGATGGGCAGCAGCTCGGGTTGATCATCCTTGCCCATGTTCTCTTCGCCCGCGCCGTAGATGTTCCAGGCCCAGCTTCCCTCCGGCAAGTCGAGATCGGCCGCGCGGTACCGGTCGTACTCCGATGTCATGGTTCCTCCGTGTGTAGGCGCCTAGGGCCCCAGGGACATGCACCGAGGCCGCTGGTCGGAGGCTGGTCTGCCGAGGCCGATCTCCCCTGACCTGGGCAACGACTCTACCGCTGATCGCCGCTGGTGCGAGGTGCTGGGCAGCCGGCCTGAGACCTGTTTCGGGCTCCCCGGCCGCCCTGCGCCGGGCCCGTACGACGTTCGCCGAACCCCCGCCCGCTTCTTGTGTCGTGGCCCGTTCCGACCCTCACGCAGGCAGGAAACCACAGAAATATCCACATGATGTGGGCATGAATCGTGCCCGACTACTTGGCAATGTGCCCGATTGTGCGGTTTAATTCTCGATTGGCCCCTGTGACGGAGGTCACTGGAGCATCTCGATCGCGGTCGAAGGAGACACATGTCCACAACCACCGGCGCACCCCGCGCGGGAGTGCGCGTCCACGTGCAGAAGTTCGGCACGTTCCTGTCCAACATGATCATGCCGAACATCGGTGCCATCATCGCCTGGGGCCTGATCACCGCCTTTTTCATCCCCGTCGGCTGGACGCCGAACGAGAAGATCTCCACGGTGGTCGGCCCGACGATCACCTACCTGCTGCCCATCCTCATTGCCTACACCGGCGGAAAGATGGTCTACGACGTCCGCGGTGGCGTCGTGGGGGCCATGGGCGTCATGGGCGTCATCCTGGCCACCAGTGACCCGATCTTCGTGGGGGACCAGGGCGGCTCCCCGATGTTCCTGGGCGCCATGATCATGGGTCCGCTGTCGGCGTACGTGATGAAGCGCCTCGACGGTCTGTGGGACGGCAAGATCAAGCCCGGCTTCGAGATGTTGGTCAACAACTTCTCGGCCGGCATCACCGGCGCGGTCATGACGATCGGAAGCATGTTCCTGCTCGGTCCGGTGCTGCGTCAGGTCATCGACTGGCTCGGCAGCGCGGTGGACTCTCTGGTCTCCAACAACCTCCTGCCGCTGACGTCCATCCTCATCGAGCCGGCGAAGGTCTTCTTCCTCAACAACGCCATCAACCACGGCGTCCTCACGCCACTCGGCATCGCCGAGGTGGCGGACAAGGGCAAGTCGGTCCTCTTCCTGCTCGAGGCCAACCCCGGCCCTGGTCTCGGCATCCTGCTGGCCTACATGGCCTTCGGCAAGGGGATCGCTCGTGCCTCGGCTCCCGGGGCCGCGATCATCCACTTCTTCGGCGGCATCCACGAGATCTACTTCCCGTACGTGCTGATGAAGCCCAGGCTGATCCTCGCCGTGGTCGCGGGCGGCATGACCGGCGTCTTCATCAACGTGCTCTTCGACGTTGGCCTGCGCGCGCCGGCTGCCCCCGGATCGATCTTCGCGGTCTACGCCCAGACGGCCAGCGACAGCTACTTCGGGGTCACCCTGGCGGTGGTCGCATCCGCTGCGGTGAGCTTCGCGGTCGCCTCGTTGCTGCTCAAGACCGACAGGTCCGAGGACGGAGACCTGGGAGCTGCCACGGCGGACATGGAGGCGTTGAAGGGCAAGAAGTCCTCGGTGTCCTCGCTGCTCGGCTCCGGGGCCGCGGCCTCCGGCCAGCCCATCAGGGAGATCGTCTTCGCCTGCGACGCGGGCATGGGGTCCTCCGCCATGGGCGCCTCGGTGCTCCGCAAGAAGATCCACGCAGCCGGCCACAGCGAGGTCACCGTCGTCAACAAGGCGATCTCGAGCCTCGAGGACACCTATGACGTGGTGGTCACCCACCAGGACCTCACCGACCGCGCCCGGCAGCGCACCGGCTCGGCCGTGCACGTGTCCGTCGACAACTTCATGGCCAGTCCGCGCTACGACGAGATCGTCGAGCTGGTGCGCCAGGCCAACGGGGACGAGCCCGCGCCCGGGGCACATGCAGCTGCCGCCGACGACGAGCTCGCCGGTGACGGCAGCGTGCTCGCCGACGAGTCGATCGTGCTCGCCGGCACCGCCACGACCCGGGACGAGGCCATCACCGAGGCAGGCCAGCTGCTCGTCGCGTCCGGTGCTGTCGCGCCGTCGTACGTCGAGGCGATGCACGAGCGGGAGCAGTCGGTGTCGACCCACATGGGCAACCTGCTCGCCATCCCTCACGGCACCAACGAGGCCAAGGGCGACATCCGGCGTACGGCGATCTCGTTCGTGCGCTACCCCGCCGGGATCGACTGGAACGGCAAGCCGGCCGAGTTCGTCGTCGGCATCGCCGGTGCCGGCAAGGACCACCTCGCGCTGCTGTCGAAGCTGGCGACGGTCTTCGTCGACGCCGAGCAGGTCGAGCGGCTCCGCGCGGCCACGTCGACCGAGGAGGTGCGCGGCATCCTCGACGGGGTCCGCGCCTGACCCGACGTCCTCAGCACGCCTGGACCGTGACCGGTACGCCGCTGAGTGCGGCGTTGCCGGACACGTCCAGGCGTTCGGGGTCGGTGAGGTCGTTGATCGACACGCCGGGCACGTCGGCCGCTCGCCGCATGCGCGTCGCCGCACCGCCCCGCCGGTGACCGTAGCCGTGGGGGAGGCTCACCACCCCCGGCATCATGTCGTCGGTCGCCACCACCTCGACCTCGACGGTGCCCACGCGGGACGCGACGGCGACCGTCGCTCCGTCCAGCAGCGACCGGGACGCGAGGTCGTCGGGGTGCATCATCAGCTGGTGACGGCCCCGGCCCCGCACGAGCCGGTCGGAGTTGTGCATCCACGAGTTGTTGTCGCGCTGGTGTCGCCTCCCGATGAGCAGCAGCTCGTCGGGAGGCGGCGCGGGCGCTGCGGTCAGGCGGGCGAGGTCGTCGAGCACCAGCCGGGGGGCCAGGTCGAGACGGTTGTCCCGGGTCTGGAGTCGGTCGGGCAGCAGTCCCGGACGCAGCGGACCGAGGTCGATGCCCCCGGGGCGGTCCAGCAGCCTCCTCAGCGTGACGCCGGTCCGGCCGCGCCGCAGCAGCAGTGCGACCAGCCGGGTGGGGCTGGTGCTCATCCGGGCGAACAGGATGGCCCGGTCGCGTAGCGACAACCTGGTCGGCAGCCGCTTGAGAGTACGCAGCGCGATCTCGCGGTAGATCTGCCAGTCGTGGCGGGCGTCGGGGTCCTTCGCGAACACAGCGGGCGTGAAGCGTGCGGTGTTGCGCACCGCGAAGGTCGAGAAGATCAGGTCGTAGTGATCGCGCTCGAGGGCCGTGGTCGGTGGCAGGATGACGTCGGCATGCCGGGTGGTCTCGTTGACGTAGATGTCGACGGCCGCCATGAAGTCGAGCGACTCGAGCGCCTCGTCCAGGCGGACGCCGTCGGGCGTCGACAGCACCGGGTTTCCCGAGAGCGTCAGCATTGCCCGGATCTGGCCCGGACCCGCGGTCTCGATCTCCTCGCGCAGCGCCGCCACCGGGAGCTCGCCGGCGGTCTCGGGCAGGCCGCGGACCCGGGAGTGCCACTTGCCGTGGTGGCCCCGGCCGATCAGCCCGGTGCCGACGGCATCGATGGCCGGCGACGTGAACATCGCTCCGCCGACCCGGTCGACGTTGCCGGTCACGATGTTGAGCAGGTTGACCGCCCACTGGCAGACCGAGCCGAACTCATGGGTGGACACGCCGACCCGGCCGTAGGCCACGGCACTCTCGGCGGCAGCGAACTCGCGGGCCACGCTGATGATCTCGTCGGCCGGCACCCCACTCATCGCGGCCGCCCGCTCGGGCGTGAAGTCGCCCAGGGCGTCCTCGACGGCGCCCAGCCCGTCGGCGTACGGCGGGGGAGTGGCGAGGCCGTCGGCGAACAGCACGTTGAGCATCGCCAGCAGCACCCAGGCGTCGGTCCCGGGCCGGACGAAGTGGTGCGCGGAGGCGACCTTCGCCGTCTCCGTGCGACGCGGGTCGAACACGACCATCCGCCCGCCGCGCCGCTTGAGGTCGCGCAGCCGGTTGGGGAAGTCGGGCGCCGTCATCAGTGAACCGTTGGAGGCCATCGGGTTGGCGCCGAAGACCAGGAAGTAGGAGGTGCGGTCGATGTCGGGGACAGGCAGCAGCAGCTGGTGGCCGAACATGAGGTGTGCCAGCAGCTGGTGGGGCAGCTGGTCGACCGACGTGGCGCTGAACGTGTTGCGCGACCGCAGCGCCTTGACCATGGCGGTGCCGTGCGTCATCGAGCCGAGGCTGTGCACGGTGGGGTTGCCCAGGTAGAACCCGAGGGAGTCGGGGCCGTGCTCGCCGATGACGCGCGCCAGGTTGTCGGCGACCAGGTCGAAAGCCTCGTCCCAGCCCACCTCCACCCACGCGTCGCCGACTCGTTTCACCGGACGTCGCAGCCGGTCGGGATCGGTGTAGACGTCGGCGATGGCCACGCCCTTGGGGCAGATGTGCCCCCGCGACAGCGGGTCTGCGTCGTGGCCCCGGACCGAGGTCACCACCCCGTCGTCGACGGTGAGCTCGAGGCCGCAGATGGCCTCGCAGAGGTTGCAGACCCCGATGCGCTTCTCGACCATGCGCCGATCGTCGCACGGCCCGACACGCGGCAAGGGTGGCGCACCGCGCACTATTGCGGTTCGCGCAGTAGTGTGCGCTGCATGGATACCACCCAGCTCCTCAAGGGGGTGCTCGACCTCGCGGTGCTCGCGGTCGTCGACGCAGAGGACGGCTACGGCTACGACGTCGTACGCCGCCTGCGCGCCGGCGGGCTCGACGACGTGGGCGACGCCTCGGTCTACGGCACGCTGCGCCGGCTCTACGCCGCCGGCGCCCTCACGTCCTACGTCGTCCCGTCCGACGAGGGTCCCCACCGCAAGTACTACGGCATCACACCCACCGGTCGCTCCCAGCTGAAGAGCCAGACCGACGACTGGGTCCACTTCTCGGCCACCGTGTCCAGCATCCTGCAAGGAGTTCCCGCATGAACGCCGCATCCATCGCACCGGACGTCGCCCAAGCGGTAGCCCGGTTCGCCGAGGCGGTCCGGGCCCGGCTGGCCGACCTCACCGCCGACGAGCGCGACGAGCTGGCCGGGGGGCTCGAGGCCGACCTCGCCGACCTGGTCGAGGAGCGCGGGGTCGAGGCGCTGGGAGACCCGGTCGCCTACGCCCGGGAGCTGCGCAGCGCCGCCGGCCTCGACCCGGTGACCGGCAAGCTCCGCGGGAGGCGACCTGTGGGCGAGACCGTCGCCGGCTGGCTCGACGTGGCGCACGATCGGTGGGACCGGGCGGTCACCGGGCTGCCCGGTGCGCCGTGGGAGCTCGTCGTCTCGCTGAGGCCGGTGTGGTGGGTGCTGCGTGCCTACGTCGCGGTGCAGGCCATCGACCTCGTCAGCGGCAACGGCTGGACCATGGCTCTCATGCCGACGCTCAGCGGCTTCGAGATCCCCCTCCTGGTCGTGGCCACCGTGCTGAGCGTGCAGATGGGCCGCGGCCGGCTCTGGCCTGCCGGGGCGCACGGCGTCCTCCCTCGGGTGGTGCTGCTCGGTCTCAACCTCCTCGCCCTCGCCCTCACCCCCGCGGTCTTCGGCAAGCTGCCGACGGGCGTGAGCTGGGAGACGGTCGGTCAGGCCTCCTACCCGGTCGGGGGTGAAGGGGAGGGCCTCGCCCATGACGGCGTCGAGGTCAGCAACGTCTACCCGTACGACGCCGACGGCCAGCCGCTGGTCGGGGTCCAGCTCTTCGACCAGAACGGCGCACCCCTCAAGGTCGGCCAGTACGTCCAGGGCGGCGACTTCCAGAACTGGGCCTACCCGTGGTCGAACGTCAACGGCGAGGTGTGGAACTCGTTCCCGATGCCCGAGGCGCCCTACGACGACGGCGAGCACTGCTGCGACCGGATGCCGTCGCCGTGGACCTCCGACACCCCGCCCGCCTTCCTGCGTCCGCCGTTCGACCAGGTGCCGGCCGTGACCATCCCGGACGCGGCGTACGGCGACAGGACGGCCCAGGGCGCTCCTGACGAGAAGTCGCAGGCCGAGAAGCCGGAAGCCAACAAGTCAGGGGCCGAGAAGTCCCCGGCAAAGAAGCCGGGTCGCTGATGGTTTTGCGGTGCGACCCGGCTTACCCTCTCCGCACCATCCCCGATGAACTGGAGAACCCCATGGGTTACGGACTAGGTGTCTTCCTGCTTGCTGTCGGCCTGATCCTGGTCTTCGCCGTCCAGGACGCGATCGAGGCGGTCGACCTCCGCATGGTCGGGTGGATCCTCGCCGCGGCGGGCGTCATGGTCATCGCGATCATCGCGCTGCAGACCAACTCACGACGCCGGTCGAGCACGGTCGCCACGACCACGCACTCCGACGGCTCGCAGACCGTGCAGCAGCGTCAGAGCGACGTCAACGACCCGCCGCCTGCTGTCTGATCCACCGCGCGTGACACACCCCGTCGGCCCGGCCGGCGGGGTGTCGTCACGATTGGGCCGCCCCGTCGGCCCGCTGCTAGTCTTTTCCGGTTGCCCAGCCCGCTCGTCGGGAGGCGACATGCCGTCATGACGGCCGCGGATCCCAGTGCTCGGACCAGTCAGGTCCGGTGCGCCGCGCAACGAGACCGGAAGGAACCCCCATGTCGATCGGTACCGACGCGGAGACCAAGAAGAAGATCATCGCCGAGCACGCCACGACCGAGGGCGACACCGGTTCGCCCGAGGTGCAGGTCGCTCTGCTGAGCCACCGCATCAGCCACCTCACCGAGCACCTCAAGACGCACAAGCACGACCACCACAGCCGTCGTGGTCTGCTGCTCCTCGTGGGCCAGCGTCGTCGTCTGCTCAACTACCTGCAGAAGACCGAGATCGAGCGCTACCGCTCGATCGTCGAGAAGCTCGGCCTGCGTCGATGACATCCGGAGCGGTCGCCCCATCGGGGGTGGCCGCTCCTGCTGCATCACCACCGAGTCACCCGCAGCCGACCAGTAGGGTCGACTGCGACAACTGAACACTCACCACTCCAGGAGCGACCCGCCAACGCCGCCCGGTCCTCGGTAGTGGCCCTCAGGACGAAACCGCCCTGCGGGCCTCGATCGAAGACCGGCACATTCCAGCTGACACCAGCTGCCGCAGGTCACGCGCGTGGTCGCTCCGCGTACAAGAAAGGGACCACCTTCGTGGAACCAGAAGTTTCTGCTGTAGAGACCGTGCTCGACAACGGCAAGTACGGCACCCGCACCGTCAAGTTCGAGACGGGCCTCCTCGCCCGCCAGGCCGCCGGATCGGTGACCGCCTACCTCGATGACGAGACCATGCTGCTCTCGGCCACCACGGCCGGCAAGCAGCCCAAGGACCACTTCGACTTCTTCCCCCTGACGATCGACGTCGAGGAGCGGATGTACGCCGTGGGCCAGATCCCCGGCTCGTTCTTCCGGTCCGAGGGTCGTCCCGGCGAGGACGCCATCCTCACCTGCCGCCTGATCGACCGCCCGCTGCGCCCGACGTTCAAGAAGGGCCTGCGCAACGAGGTCCAGGTCGTCATCACCGTGCTGGCGCTCGACCCCGACCAGCCCTACGACGTGCTGGCGATCAACGCCGCGTCGCTCTCCACCCAGCTCTCCGGCCTGCCGTTCTCCGGTCCGGTCGGTGGCGTCCGCGTCGCGCTCATCGAGGGCCAGTGGGTCGCCTTCCCGTCGCACTCGCAGCTCGAGGACGCCGTGTTCGACATGGTCGTCGCGGGTCGCGTCACCGACACCGGTGACGTCGCCATCATGATGGTCGAGGCCGAGGCCACCGAGACGACCTTCGACAAGGTCGAGAGCGGCGCCCAGGCGCCGACCGAGTCTGTCGTCGCGCAGGGGCTCGACGCGGCCAAGCCGTTCATCAAGCAGCTGTGCGAGGCCCAGCAGGAGCTCGCCAACGTGGCGGCCAAGCCGGTCCAGGACTTCCCGGTCTTCCTCGAGTTCGAGGACGACGTCTTCGCCGCCGTCGAGTCCGCCGTGAAGGCGCCCACCGCCGAGGCCATGACCATCTCCGGCAAGGCTGAGCGCGAGGACCGGCTCGACGAGATCAAGGCCGGGCTGCTCGACTCCCTCGCTGCCAAGTTCGAGGGTCGCGAGAAGGAGATCGGCGCGGCGTTCCGCTCGCTCAACAAGTCGCTCGTCCGCGAGCGCGTGCTGCGCGACAAGGTCCGCATCGACGGCCGCGGCCCGGCCGACATCCGTCCGCTGCACGCCGAGGTCGGCCTGATCCCGCGCGTGCACGGCTCGGCGCTGTTCGAGCGCGGCGAGACCCAGATCCTGGGTGTCACCACGCTGAACATGCTCACGCTGGAGCAGAAGCTCGACACCCTCTCCCCGGAGAAGTCGCGTCGCTACATGCACAAGTACGTCTTCCCGCCGTTCTCCACCGGTGAGACCGGCCGCGTCGGCTCGCCCAAGCGTCGCGAGGTCGGGCACGGTGCGTTGGCTCGCCGCGCGCTGCTGCCGGTGCTCCCGAACCGCGAGACGTTCCCCTACGCGATCCGTCAGCTCTCCGAGGCCATGAGCTCCAACGGCTCCACCTCGATGGGCTCGGTCTGCGCCTCGTCGATGTCGCTGCTGCAGGCGGGCGTGCCGCTGAAGGCTGCTGTCGCCGGCATCGCGATGGGCCTCATCTCGGCCGAGATCGACGGCAAGACCGAGTACGTCGCGCTCACCGACATCCTCGGGGCCGAGGACGCGTTCGGCGACATGGACTTCAAGGTCGCCGGCACCAAGGACTTCGTCACGGCCCTCCAGCTCGACACGAAGCTCGACGGCATCCCGGCGGAGGTGCTCGCCGCGGCGCTCAACCAGGCCAAGGACGCCCGCCTCGCGATCCTCGAGGTCATGAACGAGGCCATCGACGCCCCCGAGGAGATGTCGGTCCACGCGCCGCGCATCATCAGCGTGCGCGTGCCCGTCGACAAGATCGGTGAGGTGATCGGGCCCAAGGGCAAGGTCATCAACCAGATCCAGGACGACACGGGCGCGTCGCTGTCCATCGAGGACGACGGCACGGTCTACATCGGTGCGACCAACGGCGAGGCGGCCGAGGCCGCCCGTGCGATGGTCAACGCGATCGCCAACCCGACGATGCCCGAGGTCGGCGAGCGCTACCTCGGCACCGTCGTCAAGACGACCAACTTCGGTGCGTTCGTCTCGCTCATGCCCGGCAAGGACGGCCTGCTGCACATCAGCAAGCTGCGTGGCCTGGCCGGCGGCAAGCGGGTCGACAACGTCGAGGACGTCGTCTCGGTGGGTCAGAAGATCCAGGTCGAGATCGGCGAGATCGACGACCGCGGCAAGCTGTCGCTGATCCCGGTGGTGGACGAGTCCTCGTCCGACGCCGCGGGCGACGACGAGTCCGTCGAGTCGACCGACTCCGAGTGACCACTCGTTCCAACAGCGGTACGACCGGCCAGCAGGTTTCTGCTGGCCGGTCGGCCGTTTCGCAGCCGGTCGGCTCCACCCGCACCCTCCAGACGGTGAAGGGCGGCGACGGCCAGGTGACCTCGCGCGTGCGGCGTACGCTGCTGCCCGGCGGCCTGCGGGTCATCACCGAGCACATGGCCGGAGTGCGCTCCGCGAGCATCGGCGTCTGGGTCGGCGTGGGATCGCGCGACGAGACGCCGGCGCTGCACGGCGCTTCGCACTTCCTCGAGCACCTGCTGTTCAAGGGCACCCGCGAGCGCACCGCGCTGGACATCTCGGTGGCCCTCGACGAGGTGGGTGGTGAGTTCAACGCCTTCACCGCCAAGGAGTACACCTGCTACCACGCCAGGGTGCTCGACGACGACCTGCCGCTGGCGGTCGACGTGCTCGGCGACATGATCACCAACTCGCTGCTCAGCACCGAGGACGTCGACGCGGAGCGCGAGGTGATCCTCGACGAGATCGCCATGCACGACGACGACCCCGACGACGTGGTGCACAACCTCTTCGCGCAGCAGGCCTGGGGTGACTCGCCCCTCGGTCGTCCGATCGCCGGGAGCGAGGAGTCGATCGCCGGCCTGAGCCGCGACCAGATCGCGCGCTTCCACCGCAAGCACTACCGGCCGGCCAACATGGTGGTCGCAGTGGCCGGCAGCCTCGACCACGGCAACGTGGTCCGGCAGGTCCGCAAGGCCTTCTCCCGACAGGGGTTCCTCGACCGCGTCGAGACACCGGTGGCCCCGCGCCGCGGGGTCCGCGCCCGTCGGGTCCATCCGGGCACCGCCTCCACGACCAAGCCCTTCGAGCAGGTCAACCTCGTGCTCGGGGTCGGCGGCCTGACGCGTCGCGACGACCGGCGCTTCGCCCTCGGCATCCTCAACACGGCGCTGGGTGGCGGCACCTCGTCACGGCTGTTCCAGGAGGTCCGGGAGCAGCGCGGGCTGGCCTACTCGATCTACTCGTTCGCCAGCCACCATGCGGACGCCGGAGTCGTGGGCGTCTCGGTCGGCTGCCTGCCCGGCAAGGTCGACGACGTGCTGGCCGTGGTGCGCGACGAGCTGGCCAAGGTCGCGGCCGAGGGCATCACCGCGCAGGAGCTCGAACGTGGCCAGGGCCAGCTGCGAGGCGGCCTCGTGCTGGGCCTCGAGGACTCCGGGTCACGCATGTCTCGACTCGGCAAGGCCGAGCTGATCCACGACGAGCTGCTGACGCTCGACGAGGTCCTCGCCCGCATCGAGGGCGTCACCCTCGCCGAGGTGCGCGACCTCGCGGCCGAGCTCTTCACCCAGCCGGAGATCCTGGCCGTCGTCGGCCCCTGACCGGGTCTGCACGCGCACTACTCCCCACGAGCCGATCGGGGGAGTAGTGTGCCGGGCAAGCAAGCCCCGGACCCCGGTATTGCGGTGGAACGCAGCATCTGCACTGCACCGAACCGGGATTGCGATCCTCGCGGCCACGGCCGCTGCTCGCCATCTCACTGAGCGAAGGTTGGCGAGCCGATGGAGGTCGCGAGGAAGTCGACCCGGGTGCTCAGGCCGCTCTCCTCCCGGCGGTCGACTCGTCGGCGCCGAGCCAGATGGTGACGGTCACCGGGATCCTCTCCTCGATCATCGACGGCGACCGGGGCGCGACGCCGCTGCCCGAGCTGCTGTGCGCCGACTGCGCCGATCATCTCGACATCACCGGCGCCGGCATGGCCCTGATGACGGAGGTCGGCCACCAGGGCGTGGTCGGCGCGACCGACGGCACGGCTCGCAGGATGGAGGACCTGCAGTTCACGCTGGGGGAGGGGCCGTGCATCGACTCCTCGGCCGGCGGCCGGCCGGTGCTCCAGCCCCACCTGCAGCAGACGGCCGCCTCACGGTGGCCGGTCTTCGGGCCTGCCGTGCTCGAGGCAGGGGTGGCCGCCATCTTCGCGTTCCCGCTCCAGGTCGGCGGCATCAGGGTGGGCGTGCTCGACCTCTACCGCGACACCTCTGGCAATCTCGACTCCCGGGAGCTTCGGGACGCGCTGATGTACGCCGACGCGGCCACGCTCCTGCTCCTGCACCTGCAGGCGCAGATGAAGCCGGGCGGCCTGCACCCGCACCTGGCCGAGGCTGTCGGGAACCGCGCAGAGGTGCACCAGGCCACCGGGATGATCTCGGTGCAGGCGGCCGTCGGGCTGGGGGAGGCGCTGCTGCTGATGCGCGCCCACGCCTTCGCGATCGACCGCTCGATCCTGGCCGTCGCACTCGACGTGGTGCACCGACGGCTGCGGTTCGACCTCAGGAGGGACGACGATGTCTAGATGCCCGGAACCCAGCCTCGACCGGGCCGGAACGGAGACCGTGCGATGAGCCGAGAGCAACTCCTGACGGCGACCTTCGTCGAGCTGGCGGACACGCTCGTGGCCGACTTCGACGCGCTGGACTTCCTGCACCTGCTCACCGAGCGGGCAGTCGGGTTGCTCAACGCGGACGATGCGGGATTGATCCTGGTCGACCAGCGCGACGAGCTCCAGATCGTGGCCTCCACGAGCCACGCAGCCAAGATGCTGGAGCTGTTCCAGGTCCAGACCGCCGAGGGGCCGTGCCTGGAGTGCGTCCGGTCCGGTCAGCCACTGGTCAACCTCGACCTCGCCGAGGTCGGCGAACGGTGGCCGACCTTCACCTGGCTGACGCGCGAGGCCGGGTTCCGGTCGGTCCATGCGATCCCGATGCGGCTGCGGGACCAGGTCATCGGTGCGCTGAGCCTCTTCTGCTCGAGCGAGACCAGGCTCAGCGCCGCCGATGTGGCCCTGGGACAGGCGCTGGCCGACGTGGCCACGATCGGACTGCTCCAGGAGCGACTGGTCCGGCAGCAGGAGATCGTCTCCGAGCAGCTGCAGACAGCGCTCAACGGCAGGATCCTGATCGAGCAGGCGAAGGGCGTGCTCGCCGAGCGCGCCCACCTCGGCATCGAGGAGGCGTTCGCGCTGATCCGCGGCTACAGCCGGCGCACTCGCCGGTCGCTCGTCGCCGTCGCGATCGCCCTCATCGAGGGCGACGTGGAGATCGAGGCGATGCGCGACGACCACCCGGCCTGAGCGTCAGCGACGCCCGACGATGCCGATGACCGGCGGGGCCTTCTGCTCGACGATCGAGATCCGGAAGCCGGCCTTCGCCAGGGCTGCGGACGCCTTCTCGACGATGCGCGGCACCAGCTCGGGTCGGGCGGCCTCGTAGAAGAGGTACACCGCGCCGCCGGGCACCACGCGCTCGTGGAGCAGGGCCACCTCGTCGTCGCAGGCGCGCACCCAGAAGAGGTTGACGTTGAAGGCGAAGACCTTGTTGAGCCGCTTGACGGGCACCCGCAGGGTGGCCAGGTCGATCTGGCGTACGACGAGCCGGCCGGCGTCGACGTACTTGGCGTTGCGGCGCTTGGTGCGGTCGACCCCGGACTCCGAGCGGTCGATCGCGAACAGCTTGCCGGTGTCGAGCCGCGAGCAGATGAGCTCGGCCGCGGCGCCCGCTCCGCACCCGATCTCGAGCACCTGGTCACCGGGCTGGACGTCGGTCACGTCCACTGCCCACTTGATCCGGGGCGGAATCGTCTGCAGAGCCATGACCCCAGCCTGCCACGAACGGCGTCCGACCGTCGGACATGGGTCTGGGCTCCCTGCCGTGCGCGCCGGGGAGGACGGCCCGGAGGCTAGGTTGTCCCCGTGAGCGAGACGATCAAGGTCGGGGTCCTGGGCGCCCTGGGCAAGGTGGGTTCCGAGGTCTGTCGAGCGATCGAGGCGGCCCCCGGGACCGACCTCGTGGCGAGCGTCGACGCTGACGACCCCCTCGACTCCCTGACGTCGGCAGGAGCCGAGGCAGTGGTCGACTTCACCCACCCCGACGTGGTGATGGACAACCTCCGGTTCTGCATCGAGCACGGCATCCACGCCGTCGTCGGCACCACCGGGTTCGACGACGCACGCCTCGACACGCTGCGCGGCTGGCTGGCCGAGGCGCCGTCGGTCGGGGTGCTCATCGCACCCAACTTCTCGATCGGCGCCATCTTGATGATGCGCTTCGCAGCGACAGCGGCACCGTTCTTCGAGTCCGTCGAGGTCGTCGAGCTGCACCACCCGGACAAGGCCGATGCGCCGTCCGGCACCGCGCGGCGTACGGCGGAGCTCATCGCCGCCGCCCGCAGGGAGGCCGGCAGCCCACCGATGCCCGATGCCACCTCCACGGCGCTCGACGGCGCCCGCGGGGCCGACGTCGAGGGGGTCCGCGTCCACGGTCTGCGCGTCCGCGGCCTGGTCGCCCACCAGGAGGTCATCCTGGGCGGGCTGGGGGAGACGCTGACGATCCGCCACGACTCCCTCGACCGGGCCTCGTTCACGCCGGGCGTCCTCGCCGGACTCCGCGGGGTCGGGTCGCGCCCCGGCCTGACGGTCGGCCTGGAGCACTTCCTGGACCTCTGACTAGTGCAGGTTGTCGCGTTGCGCGAACCTGCAGGTCACTCCCGGCCCACTTGGTCGTTGAACCGACGGAACATGGCTGCACACGCAGTCCCCGATCGGAAGGTTCTCTGCTCATGCGAAAGACCGCAGGTCTTGCCACCCTCGCCGCCCTGGCCCTCAGCGCCGCCGGCGCCACCTCTCTCGGCAGCCCAGCCGGCGCCGCCACGGCGGCCGGTCCGGGAGCCGACGCGCTCGCGGCGCTGGCCGCCCACCCGGGTGTCGCGCGCGCCGCCGACGGCCAGCAGTTCGTCGTCCGAGGCACCCTCACCGACGCCGACGGCACCACCCACGTGCGGATGGACCGCACCTACCACGGCCTGCGCGTGCTGGGCGGCGACCTCGTCGTCCACCAGGGCCCGGCCGATCGGCTCGAGGGCGTCAGCCAGACCCTCGAGACGTCCCTCGCGCTGCCGACGAAGGCAGCCCTCACCGCCGCCGCCGCGGTCGCGCGGGCGACCACGCCGAGCGCCGTCAACCGCGGGATCTCAGGTGACAGCAAGGCGCAGCAGGCCGAGCTGGTCGTCGACGCGACCGGCGCCACCCCGCGCCTCGCGTGGGAGGTCGTCACCGGCGGCACGCAGGACGACGGCACCCCGAGCCGGTTGGCGACGTACGTCGACGCCCGCACCGGCACGGTCATCCGGGCCGACCAGCAGATCGTGAACGTCGACGGCACCGGCCAGTCCCTCTACAGCGGCACGGTGCCGCTCAACCTGACGCAGAGCGGCTCGACCTACCAGCTCAAGGACGCCTCCCGCGGCGGTACCTACACGACCGACCTCAACAACGCGACCGACTCGATGGTGTGCCAGATCTTCGGATCGGGCTGCAAGGCGGGCACCACCTACTCCTCGCCCGACACGTCGTTCGGCAACGGCAGCACGAGCAGCCGAGAGTCGGCCGGCGTCGACGCGCAGTACGGCACCAACATGACATGGGACTTCTACAAGTCGACCTACGGCCGCAACGGCATCTTCGGTGACGGCCGCGGCTCCTTCAACCGCACCCACTACGGCAAGAACTACGTGAACGCCTTCTGGGACGGCACGAAGATGACCTACGGCGACGGTGACGGGGTCAACTACGGCCCGCTCGTCTCTCTCGACGTGGCCGGCCACGAGATGTCGCACGGCGTCACCGAGAACACCGCAGGCCTCACCTACAGCGGTGAGTCCGGCGGCCTCAACGAGGCCACCTCCGACATCTTCGGCACGATGGTGGAGTTCTACGCCAACAACGCCAACGACCCCGGTGACTACCTGATCGGCGAGGAGTTCGACCTGAAGAAGCACCTCGGCTTCCGCCGGATGGACAACCCGTCGTCCGACGGGTCGTCGTTCAACTGCTACACCCCCACGGCGGGCAGCGCCGACGTGCACTACTCGTCGGGCATCGGCAACCACTTCTTCTACCTGCTGGCCGAGGGCTCGGGCGCCAAGACCATCGGCGGCGTCGCGCACAGCTCCACCACCTGCAACGGCTCGACCGTCGCGGGCATCGGCCGCACCGCCGCAAGCGCGATCTGGTACCGCGCGCTCACCGTGTACATGACCTCCAGCACCAACTACGCGGGAGCCCGCACGGCCACCTTGAACGCCGCTCGTGACCTGTACGGCGCGGGCAGCGCGCAGTACGCCGCGGTCGCGGCGGCCTGGAGCGCCGTCAGCGTCGGCTGACCCTCCACCACCGACCGAAAGGGCCCCACCACTCGATGAGTGGTGGGGCCCTGTCAGCTCCCGGTCAGGGCACCATCCAGCTGAGCACCGCGGTGGACTGGAGGGCGACCAGGATGCACATCAGCAGCAGCAGGCCGAGGCTCCAGCCGATGACCTTGCGGAAGATGTCGCCCTCCCGGCCGGCCATGCCCACGGCGGCCGCCGCGATGGCGAGGTTCTGCGGGCTGACCATCTTGCCGAGCACGCCACCCGAGCTGTTGGCCGCGGCCATCAGCACCGGGTCCAGACCCGCCTGCGCGGCGGTCTGCACCTGCAGGGCACCGAAGAGCGCGTTGGCCGAGGTGTCCGAGCCGGTCACCGCGACACCCAGCCAGCCCAGGATCGGCGAGAGGATCGCGAAGGCGGCACCCGTGCCGGCGAGCCAGGCGCCGAGCGATCCGGTCTGCCCGGACAGGTTCATCACGTAGGCCAGCGCGAGCACCGCCATCACGGTGATGATCGCGGACCTCAGCTCGACGTACGTGCGGGCGTAGGTGCGGAGCGCCTCAGCAGGGGAGACCTTGAGGATCATCATCGTGATGATGCCCGCGAGGATCATCAGCGTGCCGGCTGCGGGGATCCAGTTGAACGCGAAGATCGTCGTGGCCACCGCGTCACCGCCGGGGTTGAGCACCTTGAGCCCCGGCCAGTCGAAGGTGAACGTGAAGGGCTTCTCGGCCAGGAACTCCTTGATCGCGGGGATGTTGACGATGGAGAAGATCGCGATGATGACGCCGTACGGCGCATAGGCCTTGGCCACCTCGGACCCACTGTCGGAGACCGGTGCCTCGCCGGGCGACTGCCCGGCTCCGACGGCGCGGCCGGTCGACGAGGTGACGGAGGTCGAGACACCGTCGGGCTGGCGACGGGCCGACCGGCTGACACCGGAACGCTCGAGCGCCTCCTCCTCGGCCGCCGCCTGGTCGGCGGTCAGCACGTCGGACGGGGTCCACACACGCAGCAGGGCGACGACGGAGGCAGCAGCCACGAGGGCGGCCACGATGTCGGCCAGCGGCACGGAGATGTAGTTGGCGGCGACGAACTGGGCCAGGCCGAACGCGGCGCCACACACGAGGGCGGGCAGCCACGTCTGGCGCACACCGCGCCGGCCGTCGACGACGAAGACCAGGATCAGCGGGACGATGACCGCCAAGATGGGCGTCTGGCGGCCGACCATGCCACCGAGGGTCTCGAGGTTGAGGCGCGGGTCGTCGCTGGCGCCGGAGGACACGGTGGCCAGGGTGACGATCGGGGTGGCGAGCGCGCCGAACGCGACGGGTGCGGTGTTGGCGATCAGGGCGACGGCGGCCGCCTTGATCGGGCGGAAGCCCAGGGCCATCAACATCACGACCGTGATCGCGACCGGCGTGCCGAACCCGGCCAGGGCCTCGAGCAGGGCACCGAAGCAGAACGCGATGATCACCGCCTGGATCCGCTGGTCGGGACTGACCTTCTCGAAGGAGCGCCGCAGCACGTCGAAGTGCCCGGACGTGACGGTGAGGTTGTAGACCCAGATCGCGTTGATCACGATCCACAGGATCGGGAAGAAGCCGAAGGCCGCACCCTCGGTGCCGGCGAGCAGGGCCTGGCCGACGGGCATCTCGAACAGCGCGATCGCGACCGTGAGGGCCACCCCGAGCGAGATCAGGCCCGCCACCCACGCCCTGAGGCGCAGACCTCCGAGGAGCACGAAGAGCGTCACCAGGGGGACGGCGGCGCACAGGGCGGACAGGGCCAGCGAGTCGCCGACCGGTGAGAGGCTCTGCTGGAACATGACTTCTCCCGAGAGTTGGAGGGTTGGGACTAGGCGGTGGTGAACGTGCTGGCGGGGGCGCCCTGGATCGAGGCGTCGAGCACCTCGATCGTGTGCGCCATCCCCATCGGGTGGCTCCCTTGGGACTCGGCGTGACGCTGGATCGCGGAGCTGACCTGCATCAGGCAGCCGGGATTGGCGGTGACCAGCACCTGGGCCCCGGTGGCGACGATGTTGCGTGCCTTGCGGTCCCCGAGCTCGCGGGCGGGCTCGGGGTGGGTGATGTTGTAGATGCCGGCGGAGCCGCAGCACAGCTCGGCCTCGGCGATCTCCTTCAGCTCCAGGCCGGGGATGGCCTCGAGCAGCCGCCGTGGTTGCGCACGCACGCCCTGGGCGTGCGCGAGGTGGCAGGCGTCGTGGTAGGCGATGGTCATCTCCAGCGGGTGGCGCGGCGCCACCGGGCCGAGCTCGTCGAGGATCTCGGAGATGTCGCGGACCTTCTCGGCGAACTCCTTCGCGCGCCCGGCGTACGCCGGGTCCTCGGCCAGCAGCGCGGCGTACTCCTTCATCGAGGAGCCGCACCCGGCGGCGTTGACCACGATGCGCTCGACCCCGCTGGCCTCGAAGGAGTCGACGAGTGCGCGGGCGAACCTCTGGGCCTCCTCCTCGCGGCCGTTGTGCACCGACAGTGCGCCGCAGCAGCCCTGCGACGCGGGTACGACGACGTCGCAGCCCTCGGCGCGCAGCACCCGCGCGGTGGCGGAGTTGACCCCCGGGAAGAACGCGCCCTGCACGCAGCCGGTGAGCAGGCCGACGACCATCCTGCGCGGACCGGTGGCGTGGATGTAGGCAGGCAGTGGCTCGGGCCGACCGAGGCGCGGTGCCAGGCTCTCCATGGCTGCCAGGTGGGGTGCGAACCGGTCGAGCAGCCCGGTGCGGCGCAACGCCTGGTCGAGGCCGGTGGCCTGCAACGCCCGCAGGGGTCCGCGCAGCAGCCTGAGGCGCTTGGGGTGCGGGAACAACGAGAAGATCAGGCCGCGCAGGGCCCGGTCCTGGGGCGACCGGTCGTGGTTGCGCTCGACCTGGGCCCGGGTCTGCTCGATGAGGGTGTCGTACTGCACGCCCGACGGGCAGGCAGTCACGCACGCCATGCAGCCCAGGCAGGCGTCGAAGTGGCCCACCATGGAGTCGGTCATCGGCTCACCCTCGAGGCCCTCCTTCATCAGGTAGATCCGGCCGCGCGGGGAGTCCATCTCCTCACCCCACAGCACGTACGTCGGACAGGTCGGCAGGCAGAAGCCGCAGTGCACGCAGTCGCCGATGAGGGCGGCGTCCGGCGGGTTGTGGTCGTCGAAGGCGCCTCCGGGCACCGGGGTGCCCCAGTCGACGGGGTCGACGACCCCACCCATCTCGCCGAGCGTGCCGTCGGTGTCGTGCTCGGTCGTGCTCATCAGATGCCTCCCACGAAGCGTCCCGGCGACAGCCGGTGATCAGGGTCGAACTGGTCCTTGACCCGGCGCATCAGGTCGAGCGCCGGGACCGGCCCCCACACGTCGACCGCCGCCTTCACCGCGGCCGGTGCGTCGATGACGACGGCCGTGCCGCCGTGGTCGGTGCAGGCCCTGCGGAGCCGGGCAAGAGCGGTGCGCACGTCGTCGATCGCGGTGTCCGGCCCGAGCGCGGCGTAGACGACCCCCGAGCCGGCCGAGCCGCGCAGCGTCACCCCGGCGTCGGTGGCCGCGGCGAGCACGTCGGCCAGACCCGAGAGCACGAACGTCAGCTTCAGTGCCGTGCTGCGGCGGTCGCCGGTGGCCGCCACGTCCCAGGGGTACGTCGCCCCGCCGGCCGGCGCGTCCTGCGACTCGGTCGCCTCGGCACCCAGCTGCGAGCGCAGCGACTCGACCCGGCCGGCCACGCCGTCGAGGCGGCCCTCGAGGAGCACGCTCAGCGACCCGGAGCCATCCTGCCAGCCGACCTCGACGGCCGTCGGGACGACCTGTGAGTGCACGGCAGCCTGCGCCACGGCCAGCGCCGCAGCCGGGTCGGCCACCGGCACGTCGACCCAGCGGTGGGCGGCGGGCAGGGGATGGAGCCGGAAGGTCGCGTCGGTGATCACGGCGAGGGTCCCGCCCGAGCCGACGAGCAGCTTGCCGATGTCGTAGCCGGCGACGTTCTTGACCACGCGTCCACCGGCCTTCGCGACCACCCCGTCGGCACGGACCATGGTGATGCCGATGAGCAGGTCGCGGGCCGTGCCGGCCGCGGTGCGCCGGGGGCCGCTCGTGTTGGCGGCGAGGACGCCCCCGATCGTGGAGCCCGGGACGGTCTCGTCGAGTGCGAGTCGCTGACCGGCCCCGCCGACCACCTGCTGCACCTCCGACAGCCGGGCGCCGGCCTGGGCCGCGACGATCAGGTCGCCCGCGGCGTGGTCGAGGACCCGGTCGAGCGCGCTGAGGTCGAGCAGCACGTCGGCGCTGGTGGGAGCGCGTCCCCACGAGAGCTTGGTGCCTCGACCGCGGGGGACGACCGTGAGGCCATGGGCCGCGCACGCCTTCATGACGTCGGACACCTGCTCGGTGTCGGCAGGTCTGGCCACCAACCCGGGGAGTACGCCGTCGACCGTGTCGGTCTCCTCCGGCTCACCCACCTGCGCGCAGGCGGACTCGACCGCCTGCCGGGCTGCTGCCTCGATCGTCGCGGCCGTCATCAGAAGACCTCCGCGGCGCCGGCCTCCTGCAGGGGATGGGCGCCCTTGTGTCGTCCGGGCACCTCCCCGCAGAGACGCGGTGTGGGGAAGATCTTCCCGGGGTTGGAGATGTTCTGCGGGTCGAACGCGCACCGCACCAGCTGCATGGTGTCGAGGTCCTCGTCGGTGTACATCCGCGGCATGTACTTGGCCTTGTCCATGCCGACGCCGTGCTCGCCGGTGATGGACCCCCCGTGCTGGATGCAGAGGTCGAGGATCGCGCCGCTGACCGTCTCGGCCGCGTCGCCGGCACCCTCGACCTCGTCGTCGAAGAGCACCAGCGGGTGCAGGTTGCCGTCACCGGCGTGGAACACGTTGGCCACCCGCACGCCCGAGGACGCCGACAGGTCTGCGATCGCCCTGAGCACCTGCGGCAACGCGGTGCGCGGGATGACCCCGTCCTGGACGATGTAGTCGGGGCTGATGCGCCCGACCGCGGCGAACGCCGACTTGCGGCCCTTCCAGATCAGCTGCCGCTCCGCCGGGTCGGTGGCCAGCCGCTGCTCGAAGGCGCCGTTGTCGTTGCAGAGCCGCTCGACCTCGGCGTACTCCTGCTCGACCTCGACGGCCGCGCCGTCGAGCTCGATCACGAGGACCGCACCGGCGCCGTCGGGGTAGTTGCAGTGCACCGCGGCCTCGGCGGCCTCGATGGCCAGGGCGTCCATCATCTCGATGGCCGCGGGCACGATGCCTGCGGAGATGATCGCCGAGGTGGCCGCGCCCGCCTGGTCGGTGGTCTCGAACCCGACCAGGATCGTGCGCACCTCCTCGGGCAGGCGGACCAGCCGGACCGTGGCCGAGGTGACGATGCCGAGCGTGCCCTCGGACCCGACCACGGCGCCGAGCAGGTCGTAGCCGGGGGAGTCGGGTGCCGCGCCGCCCAGGGTCACGGTGTCGCCGTCGGGGGTGACGAAGTCGGCCCCGGTCACGTGGTTGGTGGTGAAGCCGTACTTGAGGCAGTGGGCGCCGCCGGAGTTCTCCGCGACGTTGCCGCCGATCGAGCAGATCTGCTGGCTCGACGGGTCCGGCGCGTAGTAGTAGCCGTGCGGGGTGGCGGCCCGGGTGACGTCGAGGTTGATCACCCCGGGCTCGACCACGGCCCGCTGGTCGTCGCGGCGGATCTCACGGATGGTGCGCAGGCGCGAGGTCACGATCAGGATCCCCTCCGCGTGCGGCAGGGCTCCGCCGGACAGGCCGGTGCCGGAGCCCCGGGCGACGAACGGCACCGCGTGCTCGGCACAGGCCCTCACCAGGCCGGCCAGCTGTGCGGCGTCCTCGGGGATGACCACCAGCGCCGGGGTCACCCGGTAGTGCGCCAGGCCGTCGCACTCGTAGGTGCGCAGCCGCGCGCGATCGGTGATCACGCCGGCCTCGGGCAGCAGCCGCCGTGCCAGGTCCGTCACTGCGGAGATGCCCGCGCTGCTGTCGCTCGTCATCGCCCGCACGCCTCAGTCGGTCTGGGCGGTGAGGCCGGCGCTCTCGATGCCCGCGACCGCGGCGGCCTCGTCGTTGTCGGAGGTGTCGCCGGTGATGCCCACCGCGCCGACCAGGTCGCCGCCCGCGTCGCGGACCAGCACCCCGCCCGGCACCGGGATGAGCGCGCCGCCCACGGCTGCGGTGACCGCGGCGATGAAGTAGGGCTGCTGCTCGGCGCGGCCCATGAGCGAGCGCGAGCCCATGCCGAGCGACAGGGCGCCGTGGGCCTTGCCGAAGCCGATCTCGAAGCGCTTCATCGACGAGCCGTCCTCCCGCTCGACGGCCACCACGTGGCCCCCGGCGTCGAGGACGACCACGGTCAGCGGCTTGAACCCGGCCGAGGTCGCGTGGGCGCGGGCTCCGGCGATGATCGTGCGGGCGGTCTCCAGGTCCAGCGACGTCACGGGGTGGTCCTCTCGGTCGACTTCTTGTGGGCACGACGGCTGTGCAGGATCGGCTCGGTGTAGCCGCTGGGCTGCTCGAGCCCCTCGAGGACCAGGGCGCGGGCCGCCGCGAAGGCGTCGCCGTCGAAGTCCGGCGCCATCGGCGTGTACGACGCGTCCCCGGCGTTCTGCTCGTCGACGACAGCCGCCATCCGGCGCAGCGTCTCGTCGACCTGGGCCTCGGTGACGACCCCGTGGTGCAGCCAGTTGCCGACGTGCTGGGCGGAGATCCGGCAGGTGGCGCGGTCCTCCATCAGGGCCTCCCCGGTGATGTCGGGCACCTTGGAGCAGCCGATACCCGCGTCGACCCAGCGGACGACGTACCCGAGCAGGCTCTGCAGGTTGTTGTCGATCTCGGCCTGCCGGTCGTCGGGCGACCACGACCCGGGGTCGCCGAGCGGCACCCGCAGCAGCTGCTCGCGATCGGTGCGTCGGCCGCCCTTCGCGAGCTCCTCCTGGCGAGCGTGCACGTCGACCTGGTGGTAGTGCAGCGCGTGCACCGTGGCGGCCGTGGGGGAGGGCACCCAGGCACAGCTGGCGCCGGCCCTCGGGTGCCCGATCTTCGTCTCGTACATGTCCGCCAGGCTGTCGGGGGCGGCCCACATGCCCTTGCCGATCTGCGCCCGGCCGAGCAGGCCGCACTCGAGACCGATGTCGACGTTGAGGTCCTCGTAGGCCTTGATCCAGGTCTCGCCCTTCATGTCGTTCTTGCGCACGACCGGACCCGCCTGCATGGAGGTGTGGATCTCGTCGCCGGTGCGGTCGAGGAAGCCGGTGTTGATGAACGCGACCCGCTCGCGCGCCTCGTTGATGCAGGCCTTGAGGTTCACCGACGTGCGCCGCTCCTCGTCCATGATGCCGACCTTGATGGTCAGGCGCGGCAGGCCGAGCAGCTCCTCGACGCGGCCGAAGAGCTCGACGGCGAAGGCCACCTCGTCGGGGCCGTGCATCTTGGGCTTCACGACGTACATCGAGCCGGTCCGCGAGTTGGCCAGCTGCGACTGCCCGCGGACGTCCTTGAGGCTGCCGAGCGCCGTCATGATCGCGTCGAGGATGCCCTCGGGCACCTCGTGGCCGTCCTCGTCGAGGACCGCGTCGGTGGTCATCAGGTGACCGACCTGGCGGATGAAGAGCAGCGAGCGGCCGCGCAGCGTGACGTCGGTGCCGGAGGTGGTGGCGTAGGTCCGGTCGGGGTTCATCGACCGGGTGAAGGTCTTCCCGCCCTTGGTCACCTCCTCGGCGAGGGTGCCGTCGTTGAGGCGCAGCCAGTTGCGGTAGCCGAGCACCTTGTCGTCGGCGTCGACGGCGGCGACGGAGTCCTCGAGGTCCATGATCGTGGAGACGGCCGCCTCCAGCAGGAGGTCCTTGACGCCGGCCGCGTCGGTGGAGCCGATCGCGTCGTCGTGGTCGACCTGGATCTCGACGTGCAGGTGGTGGTGCACCAGCAGCACGGCCTCGGGCGTCGCCGCGCTGCCGCGGTAGCCGACCAGCTGCGCGGGGTCGGCCAACCGCACGACGTCGTCCTTGACGGTGACGGCGAGCCCGTCGTCGTCCACGGCGTACGACGCGGCGTCGGCGTGCGACCCGGACGCCAGCGGGAAGTGCTCGTCGAGGAAGGCCCGGCCACGGGCGATGACCTCGTCGCCGCGAGCCTTGTTGTAGCCGTCGCCGGGGGCGAGGTCACCCTCCCGGGAGATGACATCGGTGCCGTAGAGGGCGTCGTACAGCGACCCCCACCGGGCATTGACGGCATTGGTCGCGAAGCGGGCGTTGAGCAGCGGGACCACCAGCTGCGGGCCGGCGATGGAGGCCACCTCGTCGTCGACGTCGGAGGTGGTCACGGCCACGTCGGCCGGCTCGTCGACCAGGTAGCCGATCTCGCGCAGGAACGCGGCGTACGGCTCGGCCTCGGGGGTGCCGGGGTGCTCCCGGTGCCAGTCGTCGATGCGGGCCTGGAGCTCCTCCCGACGAGCCAGGAGCTCGCGGTTGCGCGGGGCCAGGTCGCGCACGATCGCCGCGGCGCCGTCCCAGAACGCCTGCGGATCGATGCCCGAGCCGGGCAGGGCCTCCTGCTCCACGAACCGGTGGAGGCTCTCCGCGACGCTGAGTCCGCCGACCTGTACCCGCTTGTCCATGCCACTCCCTTGCTGGAGGATCCTTGCCCAAGTTTCCGCATTGTGGAAACATCGGTAGTCAATAATGGAAACTATGGAACATTGCGCCCCGGTGTCAACCGCCACCGGGCCGTGCTGAGAAGTCAGGGAGCCCGATGCCGGAGCCGCACGAGGCCGAGCAGCGCACCACTGGTGGGGTGCAGTCGGTGCACCGAGCGCTCGACCTGCTCGAGGTCGTGGCCGCCCGGGGCGGCACGCTGACGATCGGCGAGATCGCCGCCGTGGCCGCCGTGCCCCTCCCGACGGCCCACCGGCTGCTGGCCACGCTGGTCGACCGTGGCTACATGCGGCAGACCCCCGACCGCAGGTACGCCCTCGGGTTCCGGCTCGTGCCCCTGGGCGCCTCGGCCAACTCGATGGTCGGTGCTGGCGCGGAACGGGTGCTGGGCCGGGTCGTCGACGCCCTCGGCGAGACCGCCAACCTGGCCATGCTCGACGGCGACCGGGTGGCCTACGTGGCCCAGGTGCCGGGCCGGCACTCGATGCGGATGTTCACCGAGGTCGGGCGCCGGGTGCACCCGCACTGCACCGCGGTCGGCAAGGCGCTGCTGTCCGTGTCCTCGGACGACGACGTCCGGGCCCTGCTCGGCCGCACCGGCCTGCCCCGGCACACCTCGCACACGCTGACCAGCGCCGACCAGTTCCTCGACCAGCTCGTCGAGGTCCGCGAGCGCGGCTACGCCCTCGACGAGGGCGAGCAGGAGGTCGGCGTGCGCTGCGTGGCGGTGCGCGTGCCCGGAGCCACCCTGCAGATGGCTCTCTCTGTCTCGGGCCCGGCGCCGCGGATGACCGACGAGCTGCTGGCCGAGGCCGTGCCGGTGCTCCGCTCGGCGGCGGACGAGCTGGCGGCGACGCTCTCGTGAGAGGTCAGCCCGTGGCGATCCGGAGCAGCGCGGCGGTCAGCGCCGACCCGAAGACCACCACCAGGAACGGCGCGCGGCACAGCAGCGCGACGACGGCGAAGGCGAGCCCGGCTGCGCGGGCGTCGAGCACCAGGCCGGCGCCGTGGGCGAACACCTGCACACCCACCAGCGCCGAGAGCAGGGCCACGGGCATCGCGTCGGCGATGTGCGCGACGACCGGCCGCTCCAGCACCTGGTGGGGCACCGAGAGTCCCGCGAGCTTCAGCAGGTAGCAGCCCAGGCCGGCCAGCAGTACGGCGGTCCACATCAGGTCGCACCCCGGGCTGTCCCTCGGCCGGCGAGCACCCCGGCGAGCAGGGCGACGCCACCGGCGGCGAGCACGGGCACCCCGGCGGCCGTGAACGGCACCAGGCCGAGTGCCACTGCGACGGCGAGCAC
This sequence comes from uncultured Actinomycetota bacterium, assembly GCA_963781515.1. Taxonomy (GTDB): domain Bacteria; phylum Actinomycetota; class Actinomycetes; order Propionibacteriales; family Nocardioidaceae; genus Nocardioides. The sequence continues at coordinate 320,323 of CAWAGL010000008.1, read as the reverse complement.
GCCGACCACCCGGTTGCGCGGGTCGGAGAGCCGGGGCCACAGCAGCGCGATGAACGCGCCGCCGACGGCGGCGTCCAGGCCGTAGCGCCGCGGATCGCCCAGCTCGTTGCCGGCGAGGGCGCCGGCCAGGGTCGAGAGGTTCCACAGCACGAGCACCGCCACACCGGTCGCGACGAAGCCCAGACGTGCGGCGGGCGTGGAGTCGCGGCTCACCGACATGGCCGTCGACTCGTCGATCAGCACGTGCGCCGCCGCGATGCGCCGGACGCCGTGGAACTGCAGGAGCGGCGCCAGCCGGAGCCCGTACAGGGTGTTGCGGGTGCCGAGGAGCAGCGCGGTCAGGGCGCCGGACAGCGGGGCGCCGCCGGCCGCGACCACGCCGACGAGGGCGAACTGCGAGGCCCCGGTGAACATCAGCAGGGACAGGGCGCAGGTCTGCAGGACGCTCAGTCCCGATGCCACCGACACGGCACCGAACGAGATGCCGTACGCACCGGTGGCGAGGCCCACTGCGACCGAGTCGCGCACGATCCCGCGCCGCGTCGTGGGGGAGAGGGAGGCGGGCTCAGCGGGCACCACCCGGACGCTAACAGCGTGCCGGCGGCGGCTCGGCGCCCGTCTCAGCGGTGCGGCTGGTGGAGCAGTGCGTACGCCGCGACGACGCCCACGAGGGCACCGCCGAGCATGCCGGTGCCGATGAGGAACGGGAGTGAGGGGCTGGCGCCCAGCCAGGCGCCGAACGCGGCACAGATCAGCAGCAGGGCGACGACGACGACGATGCGGTAGAGCCTGGGCAGAGGTCCGGCCATGCCATCCATGGTCGCTGATCGCCCGAGAAAATCAAGAGAGGGCGGTGTGCAGGCGCACCTGCTTGACGGTCGTGGTGCCGGTGCCGTCGAGGTCGAGCTCGCGGTGCGCGGTGTCGGGGGCCCAGCCGGCGTCGGTGAGGAACGAGCGCACGGCGTCATCGCTGGCCACGACCCACGACGTGGCCCGGGTGAACCGGTCGGCGACCAGGGTGTCGACGGCTGCCTGCAGCAACCGCGAGCCGTGGCCCTTGCCGCGCTCGGCGGGCTCGACGGTGATCTCCGACAGCTCGCCGTCGGAGATGGGGTTGCAGTCGGGGTCGCTCGCGGGCGAGGTCAGCACGTAGCCCAGCACCCGGTTGCGCTCCAGCGCGACGAGCACCCGGTTGCGGGCATCGGCCGGCTTGGCCAGCGCGGCGCGCCAGGCGGCCGCCAGCGGCTCGATGTCGGTGGGCATCGCCTCGGCCGGCACGAGGCCGGCGTACATCTCGGGCCACGCCCGCAGCTGGACGGCGGCGATCGCGGCCGCGTCGTCGGCCCAGGCGACGCGCACGGATACGTCGGGACCGGGAGTAGTCATGACGGCCATCCTGCCCTGCTCGGTGTGACATTACAGAAGCGCGTCAGAACTACGCATCTCTGTCACAAACTGGTACCGTCGGGGTGTGTATGGAAATGACTTCGGCACCCCTTCCGATGACTCGGGCCGGGTGGCTGCGACAGATGCTCCTGAGGGCTTCGACGAGCTCCTCGCCACCGAGGGCCGCGTCGAACCGCGCGACGCCATGCCGGAGGCCTACCGCAAGACGCTGATCCGCCAGATCGCCCAGCACGCGCACTCCGAGATCATCGGCATGCAGCCCGAGGGCAACTGGATCAGCCGCGCGCCGAGCCTGCGCCGCAAGGCGATCCTGATGGCCAAGGTGCAGGACGAGGCGGGACACGGCCTCTACCTGTACGCCGCGGCCGAGACCCTGGGGGTCGACCGCGCCGACCTGCTGGACCAGCTGCACGACGGCCGGCAGAAGTACTCCTCGATCTTCAACTACCCGACGCTCTCGTGGGCCGACATGGGCGCCATCGGCTGGCTCGTCGACGGCGCGGCGATCGTCAACCAGGTGCCGCTGTGCCGCTGCTCCTACGGCCCCTACGCGCGCGCCATGGTGCGGGTCTGCAAGGAGGAGTCGTTCCACCAGCGGCAGGGCTTCGAGATCCTCCACACGCTCTCCCACGGCACCGAGGCGCAGCGGGCGATGGCCCAGGACGCCGTCGACCGCTACTGGCTGCCGAGCCTGATGATGTTCGGCCCGCCCGACGACGACTCGCCCAACTCGGCGCAGTCGATGGCCTGGGGCATCAAGAGGTTCTCCAACGACGACCTCCGCCAGCGCTTCGTCGACATGACGGTGCCGCAGGCCGAGGCCCTGGGGCTGTCCCTTCCCGACGAGGCCATCGCCTGGAACGAGGAGACCGGCCACTACGACTTCTCGCCGATCGACTTCACCGAGCTGTTCGAGGTCATCAAGGGCAACGGCCCGTGCAACAAGCAGCGGATGGCCCACCGCGCAGGCGCCCACGAGGACGGCGCCTGGGCGCGCGAGGCCGCCTCGGCGTACGCCGCCAAGCAGGCTGCCCGCCAGGTGGCCGTCGCATGAGCGACTGGCCCCTCTGGGAGATCTTCGTGCGGGCCCGTCGCGGCGTCTCGCACGTCCACGTGGGCTCGCTGCACGCACCCGATGCCGAGATGGCCCTGCGCAACGCCCGCGACGTCTACACCCGCCGCCAGGAAGGCGTCTCGGTGTGGGTCGTGCCCGCGGCGGAGATCTCCGCGTCCAGCCCCGACGAGCGCGACTCGTTCTTCGACCCCGCGGCCGACAAGGTCTACCGGCACCCGACCTTCTACGACGTCCCCGAGGGCGTGGAGCACCTGTGAGCGCCTCCACGGGAGACGGCACGACGCAGGCGCACTTCGGCTACGTCGTCGCGCTCGCCGACGACGCCCTGGTCAACGCCCAGCGACTCGGCTGGTGGATCAGCCGTGCCCCGCAGCTCGAGGAGGACCTCGCGCTGGCCAACATCGGGCTCGACCAGCTCGGCCAGGCCCGGTCGCTGCTGGCCCACGCCGGTGCGGTCGAAGGGGCCGGTCGCTCCGAGGACGACCTCGCCTACTTCCGCGACGAGCGCGCCTTCCGCAACGTGTGGCTCGTCGAGCGCTCGCAGACCGACTTCGGCGTCGCGATGGCCCGGCTGCTCATGGTCGCCGCCTGGCAGTCCCACCTGTACGCCGCGTTGTGCGGCAGCGCCGACGCCACGCTGGCTGCGGTGTCGGCGAAGGCCGTCAAGGAGGTGTCCTACCACCTCGACCACGCCGGTCGCTGGGTCGTGCGCCTCGGCGACGGCACCGACGAGTCGCATGCCCGGATGCAGGCGGCGCTCGACGCCGAGTGGCCGTTCCTCGAGGAGCTCTTCGACGGCACCTTCATCGATCCGGCCCTCATCGACGCAGGTGTCGCCGTCGACCCGGCGACCCTGCGCGACGGCGTGCTCTCCACGATCGGTGCCCTCGTCGACGAGGCGACGCTGACGACACCCGACGTCCGCCCCGCGCTCGGTGGCGGGCGCTTCGGCCGGCACACCGAGCAGATGGGCTTCCTGCTGGCCGAGATGCAGCACCTGACCCGCTCACACCCAGGGGCGTCGTGGTGATCGCCGCCGGGCGCGATCCGGGCACCGCTCCGGCACGAGCCTGGGCCGTGGCGGCCGCCGTGCCCGACCCCGAGATCCCCGTCGTGACCATCGAGGACCTCGGCATCCTGCGTGACGTCACCGAGGACGACATGGGCCGCGTGCACGTGCAGATCACGCCGACCTACTCCGGCTGCCCGGCCATGGAGGCGATCCGGCAGGACCTCGTCGAGCAGCTGAGCGACGCCGGCTACCGCCAGGTCGAGGTCGAGTTCGTGCTCGCGCCGGCCTGGACCACCGACTGGATGACCGACGAGGGTCGCGCCAAGCTCGAGGCGTACGGCGTCGCTCCTCCCGGTCCGCGCGCCGACGGCGGCACGGCCGGGGTCACCGCCCTGACCCTGTCGGTGCGCTGCCCGCAGTGCGGGTCGCCCGACACCCGCGAGTCCAGCCGCTTCGGGTCCACCGCGTGCAAGTCGCTGTGGATCTGCAACGCCTGCCGCGAGCCCTTCGACCACTTCAAGGCCATCTGATGACGACCACCCCGTCGCGCCACCACGCGATCTTCCACCCGCTCGCGGTGCGCAGCGTCGAGCCGCTCACCGACGACTCCGTCGCGATCACCTTCGACGTCCCCGACGACCTGCGCGACGACTACGTCTTCAGCGCCGGCCAGCACCTGACGATCCGCGGCGACGACGACGTCCGCCGCAGCTTCTCCATCTGCACGTCGCCCACCTCGGGCCTGCTCCGCATCGGGGTCAAGCGGCTGCCGGGCGGTGTCTTCAGCGACGGCGTGGTCGGCGGCCTGAGGCCCGGCGACCAGCTCGACGTGATGACGCCCGCCGGCCGCTTCACCGTCACCCCCGACCCTGCTGCCTCGAAGCGGTACGTCGCCATCGCGGCCGGCTCGGGCATCACGCCGATGCTGTCGATCGTGGCCGCGCTCCTCGAGGGCGAGCCCGACTCGTTCGTGACCCTGATCTACGCCAACCGCACGGCCCGCTCGGTGATGTTCCTCGACGAGGTGGCCGACCTCAAGGACTCCGACCCGACGCGCCTCCAGATCCTCCACGTCTTCAGCCGCGAGGAGACCGACGCCGAGCTGTTGTCGGGCCGCCTCGACGGCGCCCGCCTGCGCAGGATCCTCGACGCGTTCGTGCCGGTGGCCGACGTGGACGACTGGTTCGTCTGCGGGCCGCAGCCGATGGTCGAGGAGCTGCGCACGGTGCTGGGCGACGTCGGCGTCACCCGCGTCCACACCGAGCTCTTCCACGCCGACGCCGCCCCTCCGCGAGCCGCGGTCACCGAGCTCAGCGGCACCGACGACGGTGCGGCCAGGGTGACCATCCGGCTCGACGGCCGGGCCACCGACCTGTCGCTGCGCCCCGACGGTCCGAGCGTGCTCGAGGCGGCCACGTCGGTGCGCAACGACGTGCCGTTCGCGTGCAAGGGCGGTGTCTGCGGCACCTGCCGCGCCAAGGTCGTCGAGGGCAGCGTGGCCATGGACGTCAACTACGCGCTGGAGCCCGAGGAGCTCGACCGTGGCTACGTCCTGACCTGCCAGTCGCACCCCACCTCCGAGCGGGTCGTGCTCGACTACGACGCCTGAGCGCGCGTGAGCAGCAGGCTGCCGATCGTGGCGAGCACCAGGCCCACCGCGATGGCCGCACCCCACCCGTCGCGCACGCCGTCCCCGAGCCAGGCCAGCCCGGCGAGCGCCGGGACGAACGTCTGCGCGGTGATCATCGGGGCGCTGGCGGTCGAGACGAGCGACCGGTCGAGCGCGAGCGAGTAGAGCCAGAACGCGAGCACGCCGTACGCCGGCACGGTGACGGCCGCAGCCACGATCGCGGGCGAGAGGGGCACGTCGACACCGCGCACGGCCAGGGCGGACCCCGCGTAGCCGACGCCGGCCAGCCAGCCGAGCGTGAGGGCGCCCGCCCTGCGGGCCACCAGGCCGACCACGAGCAGCAGGGCCAGGGCGGCCACCAGCCCCGCGGCGTAGGTCGTGCCGGTCACGGTGTCGCCGGCCGGCCCGGCGCCGACCGCCAGCAGCACCAGGCCCGCGGTCACCGCGGCGACACCGAGCCAGCCCCGCCCGGACAGCAGCTCGGAGAGCCGGGCGGACGCGAGCGCCGTCACGGGCAGCGAGAGCGCGATGCTGGCCTGCGCCAGGTAGAGCGGAAGCAGCCAGATGGCCACGGCGTGCAGCGCGAAGCCCACGAGGTACGCCGCGACCACCGCCAGCATCCACGGGTTGCGCGCCGCCCAGACCACGAAGCCGGCCAGGCCCTGGGCGTTGCTCGGGTCGCGTCGTACGGCGTGGGCCTGGGCGACGGCAGCGAGCCCGAAGAGGACGGCCGCAGCCACCCCGGCGAGCAGGCCGCCCGCCATGTCTGAGGTCATGTTCAGCGGTAGTGCTCGGGCAGCTTCTGGCCGATCTTGACCTGGGCCTTGGGCAGGCGCATGAACTTCATCTGCAGGGCCCGCATCACGGCGTAGTAGGTGGTGCCCTTCAACGGGGCGTCGGGGAAGCGGGTGGTGAGCTCACGGCGCAGGCGCATGCGCAGGAACACCACGTCGATGACGACCAGCAGCAGGGAGCCGAGCAGGATGACGTTGCCGATGCTCGCGAGGTAGAGGCTGCCGGAGTAGCCCAGGACCAGGGTCAGCAGCATCATCGGGATGAGCAGCTCGACGATCGAGAACCGGGTGTCGATGAAGTCGCGGATGAACCGGCGCTCGGGGCCCTTGTCCCGGACGGGCAGGTAGCGCTCGTCGCCCGACTTCATCGCCGCCCGCATCTTCTGGCTCGACTCCGACCGGTTGGCGCGCTGGGCGGCGGCCATCTCCTTGCGGGTGCGTGGCGTCTTGGCCCGCGCCCGCGCGGCGGCCTCGGCCTCCTTGCGGCTGGGGGTGGGGCGACCCTTCGCGCCGCGCCTCGCGGCATCGGCCGGAGAGGTGCTGACGACGGGGGCGGCATCGGGCTTGGAGCGACGGAACAACGCAGGCCTCACGGTGGGTACGAACGAGTTGGTCGACCGGAGTCGAATCGGCCCCGTCAGCCTACCGGTCGACCCCGCTACCTCCCGCTTGCGTTTGGTCCTAGGGTGAGAACACGACCAAGGAGTGACCGGCCCAGCCGATGGACGGCACCACGAACCAGGAGGGTCACCACCTCATGAGCCTCATGCAACGCATCAGCCTGATCTTCCGCTCGAAGGCCAACAAGGCCCTCGACCGTGCGGAGGATCCCCGCGAGACGCTCGACTACAGCTACCAGCGCCAGCTCGACCTGCTGTCGAAGGTACGCCGTGGCGTTGCCGACGTCGCGACCAGCCGCAAGCGTGTGGAGCTCCAGGTCAACCAGCTCGAGGCGCAGAGCGCGAAGCTCTCCGGGCAGGCCGAGAAGGCCATCGGGATGGAGCGCGAGGACCTCGCCCGCGAGGCCCTGACCCGCAAGTCCGGGCTGACCAACCAGATCAACGACCTCAAGGCCCAGCACGCCCAGCTCCAGGGCGAGGAGGAGAAGCTGACCCTCGCGCAGCAGCGCCTGCAGGCCAAGGTCGAGTCGTTCCGCACCCGCAAGGAGACCATCAAGGCGACCTACACGGCCGCGGAGGCGCAGACCCGGATCGGCGAGGCGATGTCGGGCATCGGCGAGGAGATGGGCGATGTCGGGATGGCCATCCAGCGGGCCGAGGACAAGACCGCGATGATGCAGGCGCGCGCGGGCGCCATCGACGAGCTGATCGCGTCCGGCGCCCTCGACGACGCCTCCCAGGCCAACTCCGGCGACGACATCGCCCGCGAGCTCGAGTCGATGAGCTCCCAGAGCGACGTCGAGTCCGAGCTGGCCAGGCTGAAGTCGAAGGCCGCGCCGCAGGCCATCGAGGCAGGCGACGGCGACATCCTCAAGGACGACGAGAAGCAGGCGGAGCGCGAGATCAGCGAGGGGGGACCGGCATGATCGTCCGGATCCTCGGCGAGGGACAGTTCGACGTGTCGGACGACGCCCTCCAGAGCCTCAACACGCTCGACTCGGCTGTCGAGGCGGCCGTGGAGGCCGGTGACGAGGAGTCGTTCCGCACGGCTCTGGCGGACCTGCTCGACGGCGTACGCACCGCCGGTGCGCCGCACGACGCCGACAGCCTCGACGAGTCGGACCTGATCCTGCCGCCGTCCGACGCCACCATCGACGAGGTCCGTCAGCTGCTCTCCGACGACGGACTGATCCCCGGCTGAGATGGCCAAGACCCGTTTCATCAAGGACGCCGGGCTCACCTTCCGCATGACGGCGGTGATGTTCCTGCTCGGCGCGCTGTTCGTCGGGCTCGTGGTGGTCCTGATGTACCAGTTCTCGAGCATCGCCCTCTTCATCGGGCTCGCCGGCCTCGGCGTGGCGTTCTACCAGTGGTGGAGCTCCGACAAGGTCGCCATGCGGGCGATGCGGGCCCGTGAGGTGAGCCCCGAGGAGGCGCCCGAGCTGCACGCCGTGATCGACCGTCTCTGCGCGCTCGCCGACATGCCCAAGCCCCGCGTGGGCGTGGCCGACCTGGACCTGCCCAACGCCTTCGCCACCGGTCGCTCACCCCAGCGTGCCGTCGTCTGCGTCACCACCGGCATCCTCGGCAAGCTCAACGCCGAGGAGCTGGAGGCCGTGCTCGCCCATGAGCTCTCGCACGTCGCCCACCGCGACGTGCTCGTCATGACGGTGGCGTCCTCGGCCGGCATCGTCGCCGGCATGCTCACCCGGGGTGCCCAGTTCGGTGGCTTCGGCGTGGCCCGCCGCGGCAACAACAACAGCAGCGGAGCCCCGGCCTTCGTCATCGCGCTGGTCGTCAGCCTGATCGTGTACGCCGTGAGCTTCGTGCTGATGCGGATGCTCTCGCGCTACCGCGAGCTGTGCGCCGACAGGTCCGCGGCGTACCTCACCATGAAGCCCTCGGCGCTGGCCACGGCGTTGCAGAAGATCACCGGCGAGATCTCCACCATCCCGCAGAAGGACCTGCGCTCGAGCGCCGCCATGAACGCGTTCTTCATCGCCCCCGCGATCAGCGGCGTCAGCTGGAAGGCGATCACGTCCACCCATCCGTCGCTCGAGCAGCGCCTCGAGCAGCTCGCCAAGATCGAGGCCGAGCTCGGCCGCACGACGGGCTGATCCGTGCGCCTGTGGGACGCCATGACCGGCCGGCACCGGGTCAAGGGACCCAACCTCGACTCGCTGTTCCTCATCCCGAGCGCGGCCATCACGCTGCAGACCGCTGCCGGCTTCATGCCCGCAGGCAGCGGCGCCGTGTGCTACCGCGCGGCCACGGGAGCGGCGTTCGCCCAGGCGCAGGCCGAGGTGGTCGCCCTCATCGACGCCGACTCCGAGGCGCCCACGGTGACGACCACCACCGACTCCTTCGGCTTCACCTGGCTCGAGGTCACGGGCGCGGACGACGACCTGGCCGGTCTGTGCACCGACCTGCACGCCGTCAACTCCACCGTCGAGGCACAGGGGTTCGGTGGCGGCCTGCTCTGCACGTTGGTGCCGTTCCGCGACGCCGCGGGTCGCACGTTCGGGCTGGTGTACCTCTACAAGCAGGGCACCTTCTACGCCTTCGCACCCGTTCCCGGGCTGCCGGCGGGGGAGCGGCGGCGCGACAACCTGCTCGAGATCACCGTGCGTGACCACCTCCAGGCGGAGCTGCCTTTTGAGAAGGACATGCAAAGGTGGCTGGCCGTGTGGGATGCTCCGGGTTTGTGAACGAGGGTCAACCACGCAGTGCTGCCGTGGAGGAGTATCACCTCCTCCACCAGCCCAAGCGAGCTGAGCTGAACGCGCTCGCCGAACTGGCCGCACGGATCTGCGGTGTGCCCATGGCGGCCGTCACCGTGCTCAGCGACGCCGGGCCGTACGGCGTCGCGTCGTTCGGGCTCGACGAGGAGCAGGAGGCCGCGGCCGACGCCGTGCTGACGTCGTCCCTGCTGGACGAGGGCGCCTTCCTGATCCCCGACGCAGGCGCCGACCCGCGCTACGCGAAGAGTGTCTTCGTCAACGGCGAGCGTGCTGCCATCCGCTTCACCGCCGGCCATCCCCTCACCACGCCCGACGGCGTTCGGTTCGGCGTGCTGAGCGTGTTCGACGAGCGACCGCACGAGGTCGACCGGCAGGCCGCCGACCTGGAGCTCCTGGCCGATCGGGTGGTCGGTGTCTTCGAGCTCGAGCTGGCCTCGCGCCGGCTCTTCGAGGCGACGGAGGCACTGGCCGTCGCCCAGGACGGGCTGGCCGACTTCGCCGGCACCGTCAGCCACGACCTGAAGAACCCGCTCGCCGCCGTCGCGATGTCGCTCGAGATCGCCCAGGACAACATCGACCCCGGTGACACCTTGCTGCTCTCGATGGTCGCGCGTGCAGAGCGCGGCGCACAGCGGATGAAGGACATGATCGACGACCTGCTGTCCTTCGCACGTCAGGGCAGCACGCCCGAGAAGCGCGACGTGTCGGTCGCGCACCTGGTCGACGTCGCCCTCGGCGGCCTCCCGGAGTCGGTCGACCGGTCGGCCATCGAGGTCGGCGCCCTGCCGACCGTCGTCGCCGACCCCGACCAGCTCCAGGTGGTGATGGCCAACCTGCTCGACAACGCCGTGAAGTTCGTCGATGCCGAACGCCCCCTGCGTGTCGTCGTGTCCGCCAGCGAGGATCCCGCGGCCTGGACCATCTCGGTCGCCGACTCCGGCGTCGGCGTGGTCGACTCCGAGCGCGCCCGCGTCTTCGAGCCACTGGCCCGCCTCGACAAGTCCGTGCCCGGCACCGGCCTCGGCCTCACGACCGCGCGCCGCATCGTCAAGGCGCACCGGGGCCGGATCTGGATCGACGAGACGCCCGGCGGCGGAACCACCGTGCACTACGCCCTGCCGCGTCCCTGACACCGGCTGGGCCGTGGCCCCGCCTCCACGATGCGGATGACCTGCCGGGCGAGCAGGCGGTCGGATGCCCTCCGCCTAGGATTGGGCCATGACCACCGTCGACCTCCCGCTGCTTCCCCTGGGCCGCGGCCGCGACCTCTCCGCCGAGCGGGGTGTCGAGTGCCCCGGTGACCTGCCGGCGGCGTCCGATCCCGACCTGGTCGCACGGGCGCACGCGGCCAAGGCGACGCTGGGGGAGCGGGTCTTCGTCCTCGGGCACCACTACCAGCGCGACGAGGTCATCGAGTTCGCCGACGTCACGGGTGACTCCTTCAAGCTCGCGCGCGACGCGGCAGACCGGCCCGACGCCGAGTTCATCGTGTTCTGCGGCGTGCACTTCATGGCCGAGTCGGCCGACATCCTCACCGGGCCGGAGCAGAAGGTCGTGCTGCCCGACCTCGCCGCCGGCTGCTCGATGGCCGACATGGCCCGGCTCGGCCAGGTCGAGGACGCCTGGGACGCGCTCGCCGATGCCGGCGTGCAGGGCAGCGTCGTGCCCGTCACCTACATGAACTCGTCAGCCGACATCAAGGCGTTCTGCGGCCGCAACGGCGGTGTCGTCTGCACGTCGTCCAACGCCGACGTCGCCCTGGAGTGGGCCTTCGACCAGCTGCCCGGCGTCGAGGGCGGTGCGAAGGTGCTGTTCTTCCCCGACCAGCACCTCGGCCGCAACACGGCCGTCCTCAAGCTGGGCATCGCCCTGGAGGACTGCGTCGTGTGGGACCCCCAGCAGCCCTCGGGCGGGCTCACCCCCGACCAGCTGCGCGCGGCGAAGATCATCCTCTGGAAGGGCCACTGCTCGGTGCACGGCCGCTTCTCGCCCGACGTCGTCGACCAGCTGCGGGTCAAGCACCCGGGCATCAACATCCTCGTGCACCCCGAGTGCACCCACGAGGTCGTGCTCAAGGCCGACCTGGTCGGGTCGACCGAGTTCATCATCAAGACCATCGAGTCGGCGGAGCCGGGCACCACCTGGGCGATCGGCACCGAGCTCAACCTGGTCAAGCGGCTGGCCGACGCTCACCCCGACAAGAACATCGTCTTCCTCGACCGCAACGTCTGCTACTGCTCGACGATGAACCGCATCGACCTGCCGCACCTGGTGTGGGCGCTGGAGTCGCTCGTCGCCGGCAACGTCGTGAACGTCATCGAGGTCGACCCCCGGACCGAGGTCGACGCCAAGGTCGCCCTCCAGCGGATGCTCGACCTGCCCGGCAAGTCCCACCGCGACTGAGCCGTCGGGCGGGGCGCGCTGCGGCTAGAGCAGCGAGCCGTGGTGGATGTACGGCGCGGGCGGCTTCATGCCGCGCACCCCGAGGAAGCCCCGGGTGCGCAGCGACAGGCCCGCCCTCATGCCGACGTCGATGGCCCACTGGTTGGCCGCGGTGACGTGGTGGACCGAGGTCTCGCCGTCGGTCTCCGCGAGCGCCGTCCAGAGCAGGTCGGTGGCCGTGCCCCGTGTCGTCGCGGCCAGCAGGGCGAGGCCGCGGTCGTCGAAGTAGGCGTAGCCCTCGCCCATCCGGTGGTCGACGATGATCGCCCGGCAGGTCGCCAGGAGGTACTCGTGGTCCGACCCGTGCGCGGCACCGCGGGTCGCGCGGTCGACGGAGTTCATCGTCGCGATGTCACTCGTGGTCGCGTCGCGGACCCGCTCGATCGCGGGCAGCATGTGCCGGTCGACCTCACCCGACAGGTACATCTGCGGGTGCAGGTCGAAGCCGGCGAGCCGGTAGCGGCGGAAGGCACGCGGGTCGTCGGACGCGCTGAGCATGCCGCGCAGCGAGCCGCGGCTGTGGTCGAGGGCAGTCGCCAGGATCGCCTTGCCGAGGCCCTGCCCCTGCAGGTCGGTCCTGACGGCGTACGTCGCCAGGAACCACGTGGTGTCCCGGCGGAACGACGTCGCGAAGCCGAGCATCTCGCCCTTCCTCTCGGCCACCCAGCACCCGGCCGAGTCGGTCTCGAGGAACCGCAGCGTGCGGGTCACCCACAGCTCGGCGCGCGAGTCGGAGCGCAGCTCCGGAGGGCCGGTGTCGGGCCGCGGGTTCGCGAGGTCGACGGCGAGGAACGCCTCCGCCGAGAGCCGCTCGGCGACCGGCACGTCGACCGCCCTCATCGGCCGGATCATCACGTCCGAGGGGACGTCGGCCTTGATGGAGGGCTTGCTCATCGACGGGTGCGTCATCGTGGGGCCAGCCTAGGCGGGGTGGTGGGCGGGCGCACCTGAATCGTCAGGGAGGATGGGCGGATGCGAGTGCTGATCGCCCCCGACAAGTTCGCCGGCACGCTGACCGCGCGCGAAGCCGCCACTGCGATCGCGGCAGGGTGGGCACGGCGCTCGCCCGGCGACGAGCTCGACCTCGCGCCGATGTCCGACGGCGGGCCCGGCTTCGTCGACGTCCTGCACACGTCGCTGGGCGGAGAGCTCGCCGCGGTGACGGTCCGCGGGCCCTACGCCGACTCCGTGCCCGCGACCCTGCTCGTCGTCGACGGCACGGCGTACGTCGAGAGTGCCCAGGCCTGCGGCCTCCACCACACCTTGGCGGCGGGCGACCCCGAGGGGGCGTCGACGTACGGCGTGGGCGAGCTGCTCCTGGCCGCGCGTGACGCCGGGGCGACCACGATCGTGGTCGGGCTGGGCGGCTCGGGCACCACCGACGGCGGCGCCGGCCTGCTGGCCGCCCTCGGCGCGACCGCCGACCGGCCTCTCGACGGGGGCTGCGCCGGCCTGAAGGGAGTCTCGGAGGTCGACCTCGGCCCCGCCCGCGCGGCGGTCGAGGGCCTGACCCTCGTGGTGGCGAGCGACGTCGACAACCCGCTCACCGGCCTGTTCGGCGCGGCCAAGGTCTACGGACCGCAGAAGGGCCTCTCCGACGAGCGGCTCCCCGCGGTCGACGGCGTGCTGGAGGAGTGGGCGGCCGCGACCGACCGTCGTACGGCGCTCGACAAGGGCGCCGGCGCAGCCGGTGGGCTCGGCTTCGCGCTGCTGCTGCTCGGGGCCACCCGGGAGCCCGGCATCGCCATGGTCGTCGAACGGGTCGGGCTGGCCGCGCGGGCCCGCACCGCCGACCTGGTGATCACCGGCGAGGGGGCGTTCGACTTCTCCAGCGGCTCCGGCAAGGTGCCGTACGGCGTCGCCGAGGTCGCCGGCGCGGCGCTCCGTCCGTGCATCGTGCTCGCCGGGCAGGTCTCGGTCGGCTCCCGCGAGATGCGGGTGCTGGGCGTGGAGTCGGCCTACGGCATGGTCGACCTGGTGGGTGAGGAGCGCTCGTTCGCCGACCCGCACGGTGCGCTCGCCGAGCTGGCCGAGCGGGTGGCGCGCACCTGGTCGCCCCGTCCGCCCGCGTAGTCCGGTCGAGTCGGGGAATAACCCCGCATGTGCGACCATTGGGACCAGTAGCACCGCACCACCCTCAGACCACCCAGGGAGATCACATGACCGAGCAGCTCGAGACCACCGAAGAGCGTCGCACCGACCAGATCAACCTGAGCCCGGTGGCCGCAGACAAGGTCCAGAGCCTTCTCGCGCAGGAGGGTCGTGACGACCTCGCTCTGCGCATCTCGGTGCAGCCCGGTGGCTGCTCCGGCCTGCGCTACCAGCTCTTCTTCGACGAGCGCACCCTCGACGGTGACGTCGTCACCGACTTCGACGGCGTGTCCGTGGTCGTCGACCGGATGAGCACCCCCTACCTGAACGGCGCGATGATCGACTTCGTCGACACCATCGAGAAGCAGGGCTTCACCATCGACAACCCCAACGCCGGCGGCTCGTGCGCCTGCGGCGACTCGTTCCACTGATCGCGGACGCGCCAGCGGACGCGATGATGGTGGTCGAGCGAGCGCCGCGACTGATCGAGGACGCGCCAGCGGACTCGATGACGGTGGTCGAGCGAGCGCCGCGACTGAGCTTGCGAAGTCGCGAGGCGCGTGTCGAGACCCGGTAAGTCGACAAGCAGCCTCACGAGAAGGCCCCCGACCTGATGGTCGGGGGCTTTCGTGTGGTGCGCGGCGGTGCCGCGGCTGCACCGCGGCCGCACCGCGGCCGCAATCGCCTCGGTTGAGGCCGCTTTCACCTCACCGGGTCTCGATCAGTCCAGGTGCAGGTGCAGGGCGTTGGCGAGGCGGGCTGCGGCCTCGCTGACCGAGATCTCGCGCTTGGCGACGTCGCGCGGGTAGTCCTCGAAGCGCAGGCTCGGCGGCTGCCGGGTGGCGGCCCGGGCGGCTCGCTCCAGGCGGAGGTTGGCGACGGCCACCCGGGCGTCGGCGCGCATCTGGGCCGGCGTCGACAGCTCGTCGTACGCGCGCGGGGCGCGGGGGTTGGGGGTCGTCATGTCCCCGACGTTAGGCGTTACCGATTGGTACTCCTAGCAGCCGGCGCCGGTAGGGTCTCGGCACATGTCGTTGCTCATCGCGGGATCCATCGCCACCGACCACCTGATGTCCTTCGCGGGCAAGTTCTCCGACTCGCTGGTCGTCGACCAGCTGGACAAGCTGTCGGTCTCCTTCCTCGTCGACGATCTCGAGGTACGCCGCGGCGGCTGCGCCGCCAACATCTGCTTCGGTCTCGGCAACCTGGGCCTCAAGCCGGTGCTCGTCGGCGCCGTCGGCGAGGACTTCGCCGAGTACCGCGCCTGGCTCGAGCGGCACAACGTCGACTGCGACTCCGTGCACGTCTCCGAGACCAAGCACACCGCCCGCTTCGTGTGCACCAACGACCAGTCGATGGCACAGATCGCATCGTTCTACCCCGGCGCGATGAGCGAGTCCCGCCAGATGGAGCTCAAGCCGATCATCGATCGTGTCGGGCCGAGCGACTTCGTGCTCATCGGCCCCGACGACCCCGACGGCATGCTTCGCCACACCGACGAGTGCCGCGAGCGTGGCTACCGCTTCGTGGCCGACCCCTCGCAGCAGCTCGCGTTCGGTGACGGCGCCCTGATCCGGCAGCTGATCGAAGGCGCCGACATCTTGTTCTCCAACGAGTACGAGGCCTCGCTGATCACGCAGAAGACCGGCTGGAGCGCCGACGAGGTGCTCGACCGGGTCGGCACCTGGGTCGTCACGCTCGGCCCCGAGGGGGTGCGCATCGACGCCCGCGGCCGGGAGTCGATCAGCGTGCGCGCCGTGCCCGAGATCAAGAAGGTCGAGCCGACCGGCGTCGGAGACGCCTTCCGCGCCGGCTTCCTCGCCGCCCTCGCCTGGGGACTCGACCACGAGCGCGCCGCGCAGCTCGGCTGCCTGCTCGCGGTCTACGTGGTCGAGCAGGTCGGCACGCAGGAGTACGTCCTGTCCCGCGCTGACCTGCTCAAGCGCTGCACCGACACGTACGGCGAGAAGGTCGCGGCCGACTTCGAGCCGCACCTCAAGACCATCCACGCCTAGGCGCTTCGCCGCACCGCGTACCTCGGCTCGCCGTCGGCGGCGGCGTCCTCGCCGACGAACTCCTGGTCGCGCATGCGGCACCACGCCGGCACGTCGATGCGCGCCGCCGGGTCGCGGGTCACGACGGCGATGACCTCGCCGACCGCCACGTCGGCGATGTGCCTCGCCAGCTCGATGACCGGCATCGGGCACAGCAGGCCGCGACAGTCGAGCTCGACATCGGGGGTCACAGGCCCACCCGCGCGCGCAGCTCGACGACGACCTCGGGCAGGGCCGCCAGGAACGCCGTCACGTCGGCCTCGGTGGTGGTGCGCCCCACCGCCAACCGGACGTTGCCGTGGGTGAGCACGCCCATCGCCGCGAGGACGTGCGAGGGCTCCAGCGTCGAGGCGGTGCACGCCGACCCGCTGGCGACCCCGAAACCGCGGCGGTCGAGCTCGTGCACCAGCGCCTCGCCGTCGACGTACAGGCACGAGAACGTGACGAGGTGGGGGAGCCGCAGGACCGGGTCGCCGACCACCTCCACGTCGGGAAGTCGCGCGACGGCGTGCCGGATGCGTTCGACCATCGCGAACTCGCGGGCGCCGCGCTCACTGCTCTCGGCGGCCACCGCCTGGAGCGCGGCAGCGGCGGCCAGTGCGGCCGGCACGTTCTCGTGGCCGCTGCTGCGCTCGTCGACGCGGTCGTCGGCGGGGAAGGCGTTGCGCCAGCGTGCACCGGTGCGCACCAGCAGCACGCCGACACCGGCCGGCCCGCCCCACTTGTGCGCGGACGCGGCAGCCACGTCCCAGCCCTCGGGCAGCGGCAGCCGACCCGCCGAGGCGCACGCGTCGACGAACATCGCGATGTCGGTGGCTGCGGCGATCTCGGCCACCGGCTGCACGGTGCCCACCTCGTGGTTTGCGTGCTGCACGGCGAGCACGCCGACCGGCCCGTCGTCGGCGGCCAGGGTCTCCAGCACGGCCTCCGGGGTGACCAGCCCGCGCGTCGTCACGGGCACAGCGCGCGTGGGCGCCTGCGCCCAGCGAGCCGCGTGCAGGACCGCCGAGTGCTCGACGGCCGAGTGCACGAGGGTGCGGCCCGCTCGTTCGCGACCGCGCATCAGGCCCAGCAGCCCACGATGCACGGCGTCGGTGCCGCTGGACGTGAACGTCACCTCGCCCGTGCGTACGCCGAGGCTCGAGGCGACGACCTCGCGAGCGTTGTCGAGGAGCAGCCGGGCCGTCCGGGCGCCGTGGTGGAGGCGACGGGGATCGGCGTACCCCTGGTCGATCGCCGACATGAGCACCTCGCGGGCGGCCGGGTGCAGGGGCTCCGAGGAGGCGGCATCGAGGTCGGCGTACGCCGGTCCCGCGGTGGGGGAGTTCGCGTCCCGGGCGGGAAAGGTCACACGCCGAACCTACCGGGCCACCCGCCCGCCATCAGCGGTGCCGATTCGGATAGTCTTCAGGTCATACGTGTTGGACCGAGAGAGAGGCTCGTTCGTGGGTCTGCAACTCCCGCAGCGTGCAGGAACGGCCCGTAAGCGGGCCGCGACTGCGACAGTGCTCGGACTCGCCCTGATGACCCTCACCAGTTGCGGCGACGCGTTCGACCGTGACCAGTGGGTCAACCTGGCGATGCCCGACCCGGCGACCGAGCAGGCGCCCTACACGCTGGAGCTCTGGCAGTGGGCGTGGGTGGCCGCGATGGCCACGGGCGTCATCGTCTGGGGGCTGATCTTCTACACCGTGTGGCGGTTCCGTCGACGTCATGCCGACGAGGTCCCGGTCCAGACGCGCTACAACCTGCCGCTCGAGATCTTCTACACGATCGCGCCCATCATGATGGTCGTCGTGTTCTTCTACTGGACCGTCGACGTCCAGAACAAGCTGGTCGAGCTCGACCCCGACCCCGACGTCACCGTCGACGTCGTGGGCCAGAAGTGGTCCTGGACGTTCAACTACACCGATCAGGGCCCGGACGGTCGCACGCCCTACACCGCCGGCACCGCCAGCTACATCCCGACGCTGGTGCTGCCCGTCGACGAGACCGTGCAGTTCAACCTGCAGTCTCCCGACGTCAACCACGACTTCGGTGTCGACGCCTTCCTGTTCAAGATGGACGTCATCCCCGGTCGCATCAACCGGTTCCAGGTGACGCCCAACAAGATCGGCGACTACCAGGGCAGGTGCTACGAGCTCTGCGGCACCTATCACTCCAAGATGCTCTTCGACGTCAAGGTGGTCAGCCAGGCTGACTACGCCAGCTATCTGGACGGCCTGGCCGACAAGGGATCCATCGCTGACCAGCCGCTGCTCGGTGGCGCCGACGCGCGCACCCAGGCTGGCCTCGACGACGCAGAAGGAGGCAGCGAGTGACCACCACGGACGCCCGCGTGGGCACTGGTGCCCCCGCCCGCAAGCCGCTCGGCCAGCAGGTGGTTCGCCTGCTCACCACCACCGACCACAAGCTGATCGGCAAGCTCTACCTCGGCACGTCGTTCGCGTGGTTCCTCATCGGCGGCGTGATGGCGATGCTGATCCGCTCCGAGCTGGCCTTCCCCGGCCAGCAGGTCGTCAACGACGAGCTCTACAACCAGCTCTTCACCATGCACGGCACGATCATGCTGCTGCTGTTCGCGACGCCGCTGTTCTTCGGCTTCGGCAACGTGATCATGCCGCTGCAGATCGGTGCGCCCGACGTGGCGTTCCCGCGGCTCAACATGTTCAGCTACTGGCTGTTCCTCATCGGCGGGGTGATCGCCGGCTCCGGCTTCCTCACCCCCACGGGCGCGGCGAGCTTCGGCTGGTTCGCCTACACCCCGCTCTCCGACGCCGTGCACTCACCCGGCGTCGGGGGTGACCTGTGGATCATGGGCCTGTGGATGGCCGGCCTCGGCACCATCCTCGGAGCGGTCAACTTCATCACCACGATCATCTGCATGCGCGCGCCCGGCATGACCATGTTCCGGATGCCGATCTTCGTGTGGAACACGCTGGTCACCAGCCTGCTCGTGCTGATCGCGTTCCCGATCCTCGCCGGTGCGCTGCTCTCGCTCGAGGCCGACCGGCTGTTCGGTGCCCATGTGTTCGACACCGCCCACGGCGGCCCGATCCTGTGGCAGCACCTGTTCTGGTTCTTCGGGCACCCGGAGGTCTACATCATCGCGCTGCCGTTCTTCGGCATCGTCTCGGAGATCCTGCCGGTCTTCAGCCGCAAGCCGATCTTCGGCTACGTCGGCCTGGTCGGCGCGACCCTCGGCATCGCGATCCTCTCCGTGGCCGTGTGGGCCCACCACATGTTCGTCACCGGTGCGGTCGACCTGCCGTTCTTCTCCGGCATGACGTTCCTCATCGCGGTGCCCACCGGAGTGAAGTTCTTCAACTGGATCGGCACGATGTGGGGGGGATCTCTGTCCTTCGACACCCCCATGCTGTGGTCGATCGGCTTCCTGACGACCTTCTTGTTCGGTGGCCTGACCGGCGTCATCCTGGCCAGCCCGCCGCTCGACTTCCACGTCTCCGACTCCTACTTCGTGGTCGCGCACTTCCACTACGTCGTGTTCGGCACGGTGGTGTTCGCGATGTTCGCGGGCTTCTACTTCTGGTGGCCGAAGATGACCGGGCGGATGCTCGACGAGCGGCTGGGCAAGGTGCACTTCTGGCTGCTGTTCGTCGGCTTCCACACCACGTTCCTCGTGCAGCACTGGCTCGGTGTCGAGGGCATGCCCCGACGCATCGCCGACTACCTGCCCGCCGACGGCTTCACCACGCTCAACCAGGTCTCCACGATCGGTGCCTTCCTGCTGGGTGCCTCGACGTTGCCGTTCCTCTACAACGTCTACCAGTCGCGCAACTCGCCGCTGGTCGAGACCGACGACCCCTGGGGCTGGGGCCGCTCGCTCGAGTGGGCCACGTCCAGCCCGCCGCCGCGCCACAACTTCGTGACGCTGCCGCGGATCCGCTCCGAGTCGCCGGCCTTCGACCTGCACCACCCCGAGGTGGCGATCCTGGAGCTGGAGCACAACGACGCCGAGCGTGATGGCCGCCCGGCCGACGCGCCCGACGTCGACGGCCGCCGGGAGATGCTCGAGGACCGCATCGACGGCGACACCGACACCGACACCGGGAAGGGGCGCGCCTGATGAAGGTCGAAGCCTGGATCTTCGCCATCACGACCGCCTTCTTCGTGCTGGTCAGCCCCTCCTACTGGGTGATCACCGGCGACTGGACCGGCACGTCGGCACTCACGATGACGACCCTGCTGGCCCTGATGGTCTCGCTCTACCTCGGCTTCCACGCCGCGAAGATGGAGCCCCGTCCCGAGGACCGCAAGGACGCCGAGGTCTCCGACGGTGCCGGCGAGCTGGGCTTCTTCCCGCCGTACTCCTGGTGGCCGCTGTGGTGTGCGCTGACGCTCGGCACGATCGTGTTCGGCACGGCCATGAGCGCGTGGTGGCTGGTCATCATCGGCTTCACCCTGGGCGCCGTCGCGCTGAGCGGGTGGATCTTCGAGTACTACCGCGGCGAGCACGCTCACTGAGCCGTACGTCGCACGCCGCCGGGCGCCGCGGATCCTGAGGATCGTGGGGTGCCGGGTTACTCTGGAGACGATCCATGATCGCCTTTCTGGGGGGAACCACACGCATGTCCGCACACGTCTCACGCCGCCGCCGTCTCGTGGTGGCAGTGCTCGCACTCGCCACCGCGACGGGCCTGGGCGCCTGCGACGCGGCCGACACGTTGACGGGCAGCGCGCCCGACGACGCGTCGTCCGCGTCGTCGTCCCCGACTCCGGTCGTGCCGAAGGTGAAGCTCGCCGCCGCCACCAAGACCGACGCGCCGATCGGCCAGGACCTCGTCTTCACCGCCGAGCGGGGCACCCTGCGCAGGCTCGAGGTCTCCTCGCCCGACGGGCCGCTCGCCGGCAAGGTCGGCGCCGACGGCCGGTCCTGGACCGCCACCGACCGCCTCGAGCCCGGCACCACCTACACCGCGTCGGGCGTGGCTGAGCGCAGCGACGGCTCCACCCAGAAGGTGCGTGCCACGGCAGCCACCGAGGTGCTGACCCTCGATCAGCAGACCTACCCCTCGGTCGCGCCCCTGCAGGGCGAGACGGTCGGCGTCGGCATGCCGGTCGTGGTGACCTTCGACGTCCCGGTGACCGACAAGGCGACCTTCGAGAAGCACATGTCGGTCACGAGCACCCCGGCCCAGCCCGGTGCCTGGCACTGGATGAGCGACAACGAGGTGCACTGGCGCCCCCGCACCTACTGGCAGGCCGGCACCGACGTCACCGTCGATGTCGACGTCAACAGCGTGCCGGCAGGCGGCGGCGTCTACGGTCAGGAGAGCCGCGAGGTCGGCTTCCGCATCGGCGACGCGGTGGTCAGCAAGGTCAACGCCCAGACGCACCAGATGCAGACCTTCGTCAACGGCGCGCTGACCAAGACCACGCCGATCACCACCGGCAAGGCGGGCTTCACGACCCGTTCCGGCGTGAAGGTGATCATGGAGAAGTTCCGCAGCCGCCGGATGAACTCGGAGACGATCGGCATCGCCAACGACAGCGCCGAGGGCTACGACCTCGACGACGTGGAGTACGCCATGCGGTTGACCTACTCCGGTGAGTTCCTGCACGCCGCGCCGTGGTCGGTGGGCTCGCAGGGCCAGTCCAACGTCAGTCACGGTTGCACCGGCATGAGCACCACCGATGCGAAGTGGCTCTACGACAGGTCCAAGCGCGGTGACGTGGTCGAGTACGTCGGCACCGACCGCCCGATGACGCTCACCAACGGCTACGGCGACTGGAACGCGTCGTTCCCCGAGTGGAAGTCCGGCTCGGCTCTCTCCTGAGCCCCTCGCGCTCGGCTCCGGCCGATGCGGAGGAGGGGTCAGTCGGCCAGCAGTGCGCGGACCCGGGGGACGACCTCGCCGCCGTACAGCTCGATGGCGTGCATCAGCTGCTCGTGGGGGAGCGGGCCGTGGCTGTACTTCAGGTCGAAGCGGGAGAGACCCAGGGTGCGCACGGTGTCGGCGATCTTGGCAGCGACCGTCTCGGGCGCGCCGACGAACAGCGCCCCGTGGTCGGCCTCGGCCTCGAAGCTCTCTCGGGTGGCCGGCGGCCAGCCGCGCTCGCGGCCGATGCGGTCGCGGTTGACCTTGAAGTGCGGGAACAGCTGCTCGCGCGCCTCGGCGTCGGTGTCGGCCACGAAGCCGGGGGAGTGCACGCCGATCGGCAGCGCCTCCCCACCGAGCTCGGTGCGTGCCCTCCGGTAGAGATCGGCGTACGGCGCGAAGCGGGCGGGCTCGCCACCGATGATGGCCAGCATCATCGACATGCCGTACCTGGCAGCACGCACCACCGACTCCGGTGAGCCGCCCACCCCGATCCAGGTCCGGAGCCGGCCGGACTCGGTCTTCGGGTAGACGTCGGCGGCGACCAGCGGTGCCCGCGTGCGACCCGACCACGAGACGGGGGCCTCGCCCAGGAGGGCGTGGAACAGGTCCAGCTTCTCCTCGAAGAGGACCTCGTAGTCGGCCAGGTCGAAGCCGAACAGCGGGAACGACTCGGTGAACGAGCCGCGACCCAGCGTGATCTCGGCCCGGCCGGACGACACCGCGTCGAGGGTGGCGAACTTCTCGAAGACCCGCACCGGGTCGTCGGAGGAGAGCACCGTGACGGCCGTGCCGAGCAGGATCCGCTCGGTGCGCGACGCCGCGGCGGCCAGCACGATCTCGGGCGCGGAGACGGCGTAGTCGTCGCGGTGGTGCTCGCCGACACCGAACGCGTCGACGCCCACCGAGTCGGCCAGCACGGCCTGGTCGACGGTGTGGCGCAGCACCTGCGCGTGGGAGAGGCGGTCGCCACGCTGGTCGACGGTGACGTCGCCGAAGGTGTCGAGGCCGAAGCTGACCGGGCTCATCGGATCCTCCTCGACAGGTCAGGGCCCGGCCATCGCTGGTCCGGGCCCTGATCTGGGACTGCTGTGGTGTGGTGCCGCTCAGTGCGAGCGGAGCTCCTCGCCGTCGACGCCGTGGTGGCCGTCGAACTGGTGACCGTCGGCCGCGTGGTCGAGGCCGGCCTGGAGCTGGTGCTCGTGGTCGGCGTGGTGGTGTGCCGCCTCGAGCTCCTCGGCCGTCGGCTTCTGCACGTTGTCGGCGTACATCGCCTTCGAGAGCTTGGCGCGTACGGCGCTGGCGCGCGTGCCGGGTGCGGCCACGCCGTTGGCGTCGACGTCGGACTCGAGCTCGTAGATCTCGTCGCGCTCCCGGGCGGTGAGCGTGTAGGCACGCTCCTCGCTGATCGGCAGGTGCCGCTCGGAGTAGCCACCGTCGGGCGACCGCATGATGATGCCGGACTCGTAGCCGTGGAGCAGCGTGTCGTTGTCGTGACGCTGGAGCGAGATGCACCACCGACGCGTGATCATGAAGGCGATCAACGGGCCGATGAAGATCGCCGCACGCATGAAGTAGGTGATCTGGTTGATGCTCAGGTGGAGCTTGATGGCGATGATGTCGTTGCCGCCCGCGGCCCAGGCGAGGCCGTAGAAGGTCATCAGCGACACCATGACCGCCGTGCGGGTCGGTGCGTTGCGCGGGCGCTGGAGCAGGTGGTGCTCGCGCTTGTCACCGGTGATCCACGCCTCGACGAACGGCAGCACGATCAGGATCGTGAGCATCAACGGGGGGAGGATCAGGATCGGGATCATGACGTTCCACGAGATGGTGAAGCCGAAGATCACCGACTCCCAGCCCGGCATGATCCGCAGCAGCCCGTCGGGCCAGCCCATGTACCAGTCGGGTTGGGATCCGGCCGTGACCTTGGTCGGGTCGTAGGGGCCGAACTTCCACACGGGGTTGATCGTGAGCATCGCGCCCATGACCGCGACCATGCCGAAGACGATGAAGAAGAACCCGCCCGCCTTGGCGGCGTAGACCGGGAGCATCGGGAACCCGACGACGTTCTTCTCGGTGCGTCCTGGCCCGGGCCACTGCGTGTGCTTGTGGTAGACGAGCAGCAGCATGTGCGCGGCGATCAGGGCCAGCAGGATGCCCGGGATCAGCAGGACGTGGATGGTGAACAGGCGCGGGATGATCGCGTCACCCGGGAACTCGCCACCGAAGAGGAAGAACGACATGTAGCTGCCCACGACCGGGGTGGCCTTGAGGAAGCCGTCCGCCGCACGGACGCCGGTGCCGGAGAGCAGGTCGTCGGGCAGCGAGTAGCCGGTGAAGCCCTCGAGCGTGCCGAGGAGGAGCAGCAGGCAGCCGATCACCCAGTTGAGCTCGCGCGGCTTGCGGAAGGCGCCGGTGAAGGCCACGCGCAGCAGGTGCACCATCATCGACGCCACGAAGAGCATGGCCGCCCAGTGGTGCATCTGGCGCATCAGCAGGCCGCCGCGGACGTCGAAGGAGATGTCGAGGGTGGAGGACATCGCCTCGGACATGTGGATGCCGCGGAGCTGGTCGTAGGAGCCGTTGTACTGGACCTCGCCCATGCTCGGGTTGAACCACAGCGTCAGGAACACGCCGGTCAGCAGCAGGACGACGAAGCTCCACAGCGCGATCTCGCCGAGCATGAACGACCAGTGGTCGGGGAAGACCTTGCGCAGGTTCTTCTTGGCAAGGGTGGCCAGGCCCAGGCGCTCGTCGGCCCAGGTCGCGATGCTGCCGGCCCGGCCGCCGCTCTTGGGCGTCGCGGGCTTGCCGGCGTTGGTCGTGGCCACCTTGGTGGTGTCGACGCTCATTGCCTCTCACGCTCCCAGTAACTGGCCCCGACGGGCTCGTCGAAGCCGCTCTGTGCCACAAGATACCCCTCGTCGTCGACAGCCAGGGGCAGCTGCGGGAGGGGGCGGGCGGCAGGGCCGAAGATGACCCGCGCCGAGTCGGCGAGGTCGAAGGTGGATTGGTGGCACGGGCACAGGACGTGGTGCGTCGTGCGCTCGTACAGGGAGATCGGGCAGCCCACGTGGGTGCAGATCTTGGAGTAGCAGATGATCCCGTCGATCGACCAGTTGTCGCGGCCCCGGCCGGGCACGATGTCGTCGGGCTCCATCCGCACGATGATGATCGCGCCCTTGGCCTTCTCGACCTGCAGCTCGACGCCCTCGATCTCGGGGTAGCCGTTCTCCTCGGTGGGGAACAACGCCTCCGGCGCGGCGTTGATGAGGTCGCCGACCTCGATCTCCGAGGCCCTGATGGGGGTGCCCACGACGTCGCGGACCAGGCGCATGCCCGGCTCCCAGATGGTCTGGGCGAGCTTGTTGCCCGGCAGCGGACCCAGGTCGCGCAGGAGGACGACAGCCGGCAGGCCGAGCAGGCCGACAGCACCCAGCAGCGAGTTGCGCACCAGGGGGCGCCGGCCGATGCCGGACTCCTGGACGCCGAGGTCGAGTGCCTCGAGCGTGGTCGCGCGATCCTCGTCGGAGGAGCCGGCGGAGTGGCGCATCTCGATGATCTCGTGGTCACCCATCAGCTTGCGGGCCCACTGGATGATGCCGATGCCGATCAGCAGCAGGGCGCCGCCGAGCGTGAGCCCGAGGGCGAGGGTGGAGGCACCCAGGCCACCGAACGTGTCGACGCTGTCACCGATGTCGAGGGTGACGTAGGCGACGACGAACAGCACCGCACAGACCATCGAGAGGAAGAACAGGCCGGCGATCTGGCGCTCGGCCCGCTTGTCGGCCCGCTCGTCGACGTCGGTCGGACGCCAGGTGTGTGCGGGCAGACCGGGGTCGGCGATGGGCTCCTGGCTGGTGGCGGGCACTGCACTGTCGTGTGAGCCGACTGCAGGCACGGATTCGTGCTTGTCGCTCATGCTTCCACCTTCTCCTTGGTGCTACGCGTGGTGTGCGCCGCGATCCAGACGGCGAAGCCGACGAGGCCGCCGATGCCGAAGAGCCAGGCGAACACGCCCTCCGAGACGGGACCGAGGCCACCGAGGCTGAACCCGCCGTACTCGGGGGTCTCCTCGATGCTGCCGAGGTAGGCGATCACGTCGCGCTTCTCCTCGGGCGAGAGGTTGCCGTTGCTGAAGGTCGGCATGTTCTGGGGCCCGGTCAGCAGCGCCTCGTAGATGTAGCGCGGCTCGACGCCGTGCAGGGTCGGGGCGTAGCCGCCGCGCGGCATGGCGCCGCCGGCGCCGTTGAAGTTATGGCAGGCCGTGCAGTTGGTGAGGAAGATCTGGCCGCCGCGGACGATGGCCGCCTGGCGCTCCTCGTCGGTGAGGCCGTCGATGCTGTAGTCGCCGGACGTGGGGATCGCCGGGCCGGGGGCCAGGGACGCGACGTACGCCGCGAGGGCGTTGACCTCCTCGTCGGAGTAGACGACCTTCTTGCGCGGCACCTGGGCGCCCGGCTGGGCCATCGGCATCCGGCCGGTGCCGACCTGGAAGTCGACCGCCGCAGCGCCCACGCCGACCAACGACGGACCGATCTGCTGCCCGTCGCGGACGGTGGAGATGCCCTCGCCGTTCTGGCCGTGGCAGAAGGAGCAGCCCACGAGGAACAGCTCACGGCCCTGGGCGGCGAGCGCGGCGTCGCTCTCCTGCTCCTGGGCCTGGGCGGGGGAGAAGGCGGTGTAGAGGCCCCCGGTGAGCATGAGCCCGAGGAGCAGGAGCACGACACCGGCAAGGGGGCCCCGGCGGTGCCGGGAGAGACGGCCTGCGGTTCGGTTCAGGAGACGCACATCAAGTCCTTGTCAGATCCGGATCCGGGCACTTACTGGATGAGGTAGATCGTGGCGAACAGGCCGATCCACACGACGTCGACGAAGTGCCAGTAGTAGGACACGACGATGGCGCTGACGGCTTGCTCGTGGGTGAACTTGCGAGCCAGATAGGTGCGGCCGATGACGAACAGGAACGCGACCAGTCCGCCGGTGACGTGCAGGCCGTGGAAGCCGGTGGTGAGGTAGAACATCGTGCCGTAGGCGGAGTCGGGGATCGTCACGCCCTCGTGGATCAGCTCGGTGTACTCGAGCGCCTGGCCGCCGACGAAGACCGCTCCCATGATGTAGGTGAGGACGAACCACTCGCGCAGGCCCCAGCCGCCGACCTTGAGGATCGAGCCCTTGCGGCCGACCTGGCCACGCTCGGCGGCGAACACGCCCAGCTGGCAGGTCAGCGACGAGAGCACCAGGATCACGGTGTTGACCGAGGAGAACGGGACGTTGAGCTTCTCGGTCTCCTGGGCCCACAGATCGGGGCTCACGGCCCGGATCGTGAAGTACGACGCGAACAGGGCAGCGAAGAACATCAGCTCGCTGGAGAGCCAGATGATCGTGCCCACGCTGACCATGCTGGGTCGGTCGTGGTGCCCGTGCAGTCGGGATGCCGGAATCGTCGTCGCGGTGGCCACGGGATCATTATGTCTGTAGACGTCTCGGAGACCACCGTGGCCCCCTCTCGTTTCGCAGTCATATTGTTCACAGTGTGCCGACGACCCAGCCAGACCTCCCGGAGCTGACGCTCGGACGGGTGTTCACCGACTGGGGGATGGACCCCGTTCCGTTCGTCATCACGGTGTGGGTCGCGGGGCTCTACCTGGTCGGCGTACACGTGATGCGCCGCCGTGGGGACCGCTGGCCGGTCGCGCGCACGGTGGCGTTCGTCGGCGCCGGGATGGGCGCGTTCCTGTTCGCCACGGCCTCCGGTCTGGCGCGCTACGACACGACGCTGCTCTCGGCGCACATGGTCCAGCACATGATCCTGTCGATGGTCGTGCCGCTGTTCTTGGCCCTGGGCGCCCCGGTGACCCTGGCCCTGCGTACGTTGCCGGCGCGACCTCGGCGCTGGCTGCTGGTCGCCCTGCACTCCCGGTTCGCCAAGGTGCTGTCCTTCGCCCCGCTCGCGTTCGCGCTGTACGTCGTCTCGCCGTGGGCCCTGTACTTCTCCCCGTGGTACGACGCGAGCCTGCGCTCGGCATTCGTCCACGAGGCCATGCACGTGCACCTGGTGCTGGTCGGGTCGCTGTTCTTCTGGCCGCTCGTGGGCCTGGACCCCGTGCCGGGGCGGGTGAACTGGCCGTTCCGGCTGCTGCTCGTGATGATGACGCTGCCGTTCCACGCGTTCCTGGGCGTGACGATCATGGGGCAGTCGACGCTGATCTCCGGCGAGTGGTACCTCGCCCTGCGGGAGGGGCCGATGGGCGCCTGGTTGCCCGACGCCATGGTCGACCAGCACCGGGCCGGCGGCATCCTGTGGGCCACGGGCGACCTGATCGGCCTGATCTTCTTCGGGGTGCTGTTCGTCCAGTGGGTGCGCTCGTCGATGGCCGAGGGCAGGCGTGAGGACCGCCGGCTCGACCTGCTCGAGGCGCGCGCGGCCGCCGAGGCCGCCCGGGCCGCGGACCGGTAGCCCAACCGGTAGCCTAGGCGCCGTGACCGACACCGCCGCCGCCCCGACCGCACCGCTGAGGGTGCTGGTCTACTCCGACGACATCGACACCCGCCAGCAGGTCATCCTCGCGCTGGGTCGCCGTCCGCACCCCGACCTGCCGGAGCTGGAGTACGTCGAGGTCGCGACCGAGCCGGTCGTCATCCAGAACATGGACGCCGGGGGCATCGCACTGGCCATCCTCGACGGCGAGGCCGTCCCGGCCGGCGGCATGGGCATCGCCAAGCAGCTCAAGGACGAGATCTTCCGGTGCCCGCCCGTGCTCGTGCTGACCGGGCGCCCGCAGGACGCCTGGCTCGCGACGTGGTCGCGCGCCGAGGCCGCCGTCTCTCACCCGATCGACCCGGTGGCGCTGGCTGAGGCGGTCATCTCGCTGCTCAAGTCGCGGGTGCCGGCGACCGCCTGAGCCGACCATGACGACCACCTGGGCCGACGTGCTCTCCGGCCTCGTCGCGGGCCACGACCTGACCTCCGGGCAGACCGCCTGGGCGATGGGGCAGATCCTGGCGGGCTCGGCCACGCCCGCACAGATCGCCGGCTTCGCCGTGGCCCTGCGCGCCAAGGGTGAGACCGTCGACGAGGTCATCGGGCTCTCCGACGCCATGCTCGCGGCGGGCAACCCGATCTCGGTGCCCGGGCGGCTGCTCGACGTCGTCGGCACCGGCATGGACCGCTCGATGTCGGTCAACATCTCCACGATGGCGGCCATCGTCGCGGCCGGCTCGGGTGCCCGCGTCGTCAAGCACGGCTCCCGCTCCGCGTCGTCGACGTCCGGGTCCGCCGACGTGCTCGAGGCCCTCGGCATCCGCCTGGACCTGCCCGTCTCGCGGGTCGCGGAGGTGGCCGAGGAGGCGGGCATCACGTTCTGCTTCGCGGCCGCGTTCCACCCGGCGATGCGTCACGCCGCCGCGCCGCGGCGCGAGCTCGGCATCGGCACGACCTTCAACTTCCTCGGCCCGCTCTCCAACCCGGTGCGGCCGGCCGCACAGGCCATCGGCTGCGCCGACTCCCGGATGGCGCCGATCATGGCCGAGGTGTTCGCCCGCCGCGGCGTCGACGCCTGGGTCTTCCGCGGCGACGACGGGCTCGACGAGCTCACCGTCTCGACGACGTCGACGGTGTGGGCGGTGCGCGACGGCGCGGTCACCCGTTCGGTGATCGACCCCGCAGACCACGGCATCGCCCGCAACCCGGTCGAGTCGCTGCGCGGCGGCGACGCGGTCCACAACGCGGAGGTCGTCCGACGCCTGGTCGCCGGCGAGACCGGAGCCGTGCGCGACGCCGTGCTCCTCAACGCGGCAGCGGCGCTGGCCGTGCACGCGGCCGAGAGCGGGTCGGTCGGCGAGCAGCTGCAGCGCGGTCTCGACCGGGCGACCGAGTCGGTCGACTCCGGTGCGGCGGCGGCGACGCTCGAGCGCTGGGTCGCTGCGTCAGGCCGCTGACGGCAGGTCGAGCACGAACGACTCGCCCTCGCGGCGGAACCCGAGCCTGTCGTAGTAGGCGCCCACCATGCGCGGCGGCGTCACGACCCGGCGGATGCCGAGGCCGGTGAGCAGGCCGCTCTTGCGCCAGACGAACTCGCCGGGGGAGAAGTCGCGGTAGCGCGGCGTGACGTAGTCGAGCAGCACCCGGGCGGTGTCGCCGTCGGCGTGCAGGAGCACGACGCCGACGGTCTCGTCGCCGCGCTGCACGAGGTAGGCGAGCAGGCCGGCAGCGTCGACGTCCCAGGCGAAGTCGGGCTGGAAGGTCACGATGTCGGTCCCGCGGATGCGCAGCACGTGACGGAGGTACTCGTCGTCGGGGCGCACCTGCAGCACCTCGAACGCGGCCTCGTCGTGCCGGTCGCGCAGCAGCCGCACGATGAACCACACGTTGATCGCCGCCAGCACGATGTTCATGCCGACCATCGGCCACACCGCCAGGACGGCGTTGAAGAAGACGAGCAGCACGCAGGCCGCCAGGTTGAGCACGCGGAAGCGGAGCACCCTCGACTGGAGCAGGGAGTACACCAGGAGTGCACTACCGCCCCAGCCGAGGATGTCGAGCCAGATGTCTTCGAGCCAGGTCACCGGCGGAGGCTAGCCGATCAACGCTTGACGACCAGCTTCACGAGCTTGGACGTCGAGCCGTTCGTGGTCGGTCCACCGGAGTAGACGGCCTTGACCTTGTGCTTGCCCTTCTTGAACTTCTTCCAGGTCAGCGTGAGGTGGCCGGCCCTGGCCGCCGTGAGGCTCACGGTCGTCATGAGCTTGGAGCCGTCGTAGAACTTGACCGTGCCGACCGGGCGCGTCACGTCGGCCACCTCCACCGCGACGGTGATCTTGACCTTCTTCTTCGGCTTGACCTTCCGGGCCGACAGCGACACAGAGGTGCTGGAGGCGAGCTTCCCGACCACCAGTGAGTTGGTCACCGCGTTGCCGCGTGTGAGCCCCTCCTGGTCGGCGAAGACGCGCACCGAGATGACGGTCGCGGCGTCCGCGGCGACGAGCTGGTAGCTCTCAGCCGTCACGTCCGGGATCACGACACCGTTGCGCAGCCACTGGTAGGAGTAGGCCGGCGCCGTCTCGGACCAGGTGCCGGGGAGCACGGAGAGGGTCTCGCCGACCTTGCCCGTGCCCTTGAGGACCGGGGCCGACGTGGCGACGATGGCGCCACCCGCCGACCCGGTGAGGGCGTTGCTGGTCGACTCCGCCGTGGCGTAGCCGGGCTTGGTGCCCCGCACGAGCAGGGTGAGCTGGTGCGCGTAGTCGTCCGCGGTGACCAGGTAGGTGCGTGAGCCGGCGCCGGAGATGTCGCTGCCGTCCCGCAGCCACTGGTACTCCATGGCCACGTCGTCCTGGCTCCACACGGGTGGGCTGCTCGTGAGGGTGTTGCCGACACCGGTGCCGTTGGGCGCCTGGATCTGTGCCGGCACGGTGGCGCGCAGGGCGGCGTCGACCGAGAAGGCACGCCACGCGCTCGTGCCGAGCGCCTGGACGTTCGCGTCGCGCGGCGTGACTCGCCACTGGTAGGCGCCGGTGTCGAGGTTGGCGGTCGTCGCCCAGGTGCTGGCAGCGGTCTGGATGTCGATGGCCGTCGGGTTGCCGACGCCGTTCACCTCGACCCGGTACGAGGCTGCCTGTGGCACCGGGGTCCAGCGGAAGAGCGGTCCGTTGGGGGACTCCACGCCGCCAGCCGAGGGCGCCACCAGCTGCTGGGTGACCCCGTCGACGAAGAACCGGCCGAAGTCGGACCACTGGGCATCCTGGCCGTTGACGTCCGTGCGCCGGATCCGCCACCGGTAGGGCTCGTTCGCGGGGGGCAGGAACTCGCTCCACGTGAACGCCGCCTGCCGGGTGCTCAGGCTGAGGACCAGGTTGCTGCTGGACAGCGTGGTGTCGTCGTTGCGGTAGACCTCGATGTTCCACATGCCGTCGAACGGCGCCGCGGTCCACGTGAAGGGCTTCCCGCCGGAGGTCAGGTGCTGGTTCCAGCTCGGGGTCGTGACATCGAAGCCGGATGCCCGCTCGGTCGCCGTCAGGTTGGGTGCCGGGTCGAGGTTGGCGACCGGCGTGGCCTTCTTGAGCCGTCGGGTCTGCGACCACGCGAGATTGTTGCCGCTGCCGTCGATGGCCTGGACGCGCCACCACAGGTCGCCCTCGGGATAGGTGTCGGGAGAGGTGTACGTGGTCTGGTCCACCTCCCGCGCGTCGATGATGTTGCCGAACGTCGCGGTCGTCGACACCTGGATGCGGTACTTCTGCCCGCTCTGGTGGGACGGCCGGGTGCCGCCCGCGTAGAGCGGCGCGTCGGTGTTGGTGCTGCGGTAGTCGCGCCAGGAGAAGCTGACCTCGTTGGCGAACGACGCGTCCGCGGCCGGGCTCGTCAGCTCCACCTTGGGCGAGAGCTTCCGGAACGCATTGGTGGCCACGTCCTCGACGGAGCGGGGGTCCTTGGTGCAGCCCACGAGCGGCGCGATCGACTTGCAGGGCCTGACGTACCAGTAGTAGGCCGGTCGCGACTCGTTGTCCGCGATCGCCTGGCGGGGGTTCCAGCGCGAGTTCTGGGTCGTGTCGACCTGCACCAGCGTGGTGAGGTCGGGGTCCTCGGCGAGAAGCACCTCGTAGCCGCCCGCGGAGGGGACCGGGTCCCAGTCGAGGACGGGCGTGGCGGGCACGTTCTCGCAGGTGCTGCCCGGATTGCTCGCGGAGAAGGAGACGGTGCAGCGGGTCCCGGCGTCGAGCGCCAGGCCGTCCAGGGCGATGCCGCGGTTGGTCGCCGCCGCCACGTCCTTGATCGTGAGCGAGTTGGTCGCTCCGGTCCGGAGCCTGACATCGTTCTCGTCGTAGGCCTCGACCCACCACTGGTAGGTGCCTGCCTGCAGGAAGCGGGTGCCCCAGTCGGTCACGGCGGGGTACTCGAGGCGGGCACCGAGTGCGGGCGACGCGGAGTCAGGAAGGACGTACGGCGGCGTCGCCGACATCCTCAGGCGGTAGTAGCTCGCCGCGGGGTGCCCGCTCCAGGAGAGCACCGGGAACCGGAAGCTGGCCGGCTCCGCATTTCCCGTGAGCGTCTGCAGGCTCGAGTCGGTGTACGTCGGGTCGACCAGGGTGAAGGCCCGTCCGGTCAGGACTCGCGGAGAGAGTCCGCCGTCGCTCTTCTGTGACTGGACGGTCCACCGGTAGGCGCCGGGGTCGAGCTTGACGTTCGGGGTCCAGGACAACGCCGAGGTGGTCTCGCTGGCGACGACCAGGCCGGCGTTGTTCCGGATCTCCACCTCGTAGACCTGCGTGTCGGGAGTGGCGCTCCACTGGAGAGTGGGGATGGACACGGTCGCGTTGCTGGCCGGCGACGTGAGGGTGACGCGGCCGGAGTCGTAGACGAACTGGCCGACGCTCGAGTAGAGGCTGCGCACGCCGGACGGGTTGTCGATGGCGACCACCCGCCAGTAGTACGTCGAGCCCTGGGTGGGCATGCAGTCGCCCGAGCTGTCGCCGGCGACGAACGTCGTCTGGTCGGTGCTGCAGATGGCATAGGAGTTCGGGGTGAAGTTGGGGTCGTGACCGACCTGGAGCTCGTACTGGCTGGCGTGCTGCACCGGGGACCACTGGTAGTAGAAGTCGTCGCCCACCGTCCCGGAGGGGTGCAGCAGGGTCGGCTTCTGCAGCCAGCGTCGGGAGAACGTGTTGACCTGCTGCGGCCACTCGGTGGCCTTGCCCGCGGCGTTGATCGCGCGCACCTGCCAGAAGAAGCCGTTGTTGGCGTAGGTCGTCGGCGGGGAGAAGCGCGTGCCCGAGACGATGGGGGTGTCCACGATGTTGTTGAAGTCGCGGTCGAGGCCGACGCGCAGCTCGTAGCGGAGGGCGCCGAGGACCGGGTCCCAGTCGAGGACGACGTCCTCGACCGTGGGCTCGGGGTGCGCGACACCGGAGGTGTTGGGCGCGCACGCGAGACCGGCGGGGCAGGAGGCGGCCCTGACGTCGGGCAGCGGCTCGACCTGGTAGACGGCTCGACTCGAGAAGGCGGTGACGATGTTGTTGTCGAACTGCGCCCGCACCCGCCAGAAGTAGTCGCCCACCTCCTGAGGGTCCGGCCACACGAGGGAGTTGGTGCGGGTGACCTGGATCTCGGAGCCGATCCAGTCGCCGTCCGGATCCAGCTCGACCTCGTACCCGGTGGCGCCCGGCACCACGGTCCAGGTGAGCACCGGGGGGTCGGTGGGCGGCAGCACGCCCACGCCACCGACGGGCGAGACGGGTGTCGGCGCGGTGGTGGCTCCGATGACCACCTCCTTCGAGGTCCAGGGCCCGGTGGCCCCGGCGGGGTCGACGGCCTGGACTCGCCAGTACAGGACGCCGGACGGGAGCAGGCGCATCGGCGTCCAGCGGTTGTTGGTCGTCGGCTCGGGCCCCACGACGCTGCTGGAGAACGACGAGCTGGAGGACACCTGCACGGTGTAGCCGGCCGCTCCCGGCACCCGGTCCCACTGGAACACCGGCACGACGTCGTTGCTGGTCGTCAGGCCGGTCGGGGCCGCCACGCTCGCCGTCGCGGGGGCGACGACCGAGAGGAGGCCGGCCACGATCGCGACGACGAGGAAGGCGAAGGCGCCCCCACGACGCGCGGCGCGCGGGCGGTGGGTGGACAGGGTGAGGTGGTGCATGGGTGTGGGTCTCCGTTCAGCGCAGGCTGCGACGATTGAGGCTAGGACGCACCCGCGACCGTCCG
Organism: uncultured Actinomycetota bacterium; assembly: GCA_963781515.1. Lineage (GTDB taxonomy): Bacteria > Actinomycetota > Actinomycetes > Propionibacteriales > Nocardioidaceae > Nocardioides. Next base: position 285,911 of record CAWAGL010000008.1, on the reverse strand, counting down.
CAGGCAAACAGGCGATTCGGTACGGGGAGGGGCGACGGGACGACGGAGCAGGGAGTCGAGGAGCAGGGCGACCCCGGCCGCGGCGAGCGCGCACACCAGGATCGGGTGCGGGGCGGCCCACCCGTGGCCGGCGTACGGGCTGTGGGCCGCGAGCTTGTCCAGGACGTCCAGCCCGATGGCGGCGACGAAGACGACGGCACCCGTGCCGGCGCAGATCGTGAAGGGTCGGGAGCCCCGGGGTCGGTCGGGCGACCGGTCCAGGACCCAGCCGGAGAGCACCAGCCACCCGACGACGTAGGGCCAGGCGTAGCGGCCCTGCCATGCGTAGCCGAGACGCGCGTAGGAGTACACGGTGATGGCCAGCGACAACGCGGTGGCGACGGCGAAGATGCCGAGGATCGCCAGACGCCCACGCCACGGAGCCGCCCGCAGGGCCAGCACCAGGAGCACGGCCCAGATGACGAGCGCGGTCGCGTAGACGTAGACGGGCGCGGCGTTGGTGCGGCTGGGCACGGCGGCGATCTGTTGGAAGAGCCAGACCAGCCAGTTGCTCAACATGTCGGGCCAGGGGCTGCCGGGGGAGTCGGGACCCGGCTCGGCGGTGGGGCTGTTGGTGCCGGAGGTGAGGCTCCAGAAGGCCGAGGCCGTCATCGCCGCACCGACCGAGAGGACCGGTAGCCGCAATCCCGGGCTCCGGGCCGCCCGGACGAAGGCCGGGACCCCCACTGCCACCGCCGCGGTGCCCACGATCAGCAGCAGCCACAGGGGGCCCAGGGAGCGCAGGAGCGCGACGTGGACGGCGGCCAACGTGCCGAGCCCCACCACCCATCGGGGCGCGGGTGTGCCCTCGGTCGTGCCGAAGAGGAGCGCGCACCACAGCAGCAGGCCCGCCGCCATCTCGAGGCCGTTGGGGGCGGCGATGCTGGTCGAGTAGAGCATCGTGGGCGTGCAGGCGGCGACGATCGCCGCCGAGGGCCAGGAGGTCCTCGCCGTCCGACGCACGAGAGCGATGGCCAGCGCGATGAGGCCGGCGCACCAGACGGCGGTCGCGACCCGCATCGCCGTGCCCGCGGCGATCCCGTCGAACGGCCGCGCCGCGGTGCCGATGACCGCGTAGAAGACCGGCTGGTAGCGCGCGGCAGAGCTGCCGATGAGCACCCGCCCGTCGGCCAGCTCCGCGGTCGGGGTGCAATCGTCTCGGCGGGTGTAGGAGAGCGCCTCGCACGCCGGGCGGGCGGCGAGCGCCAGGTCCGCCGGGACTGCCAGTAGCTCGCCCCGACCGAGCTCCACCGGCTCGTGGGTCCCGCTCCAGTCGCCGCGCGCGACGGCCGCGGCCTTGAAGACGTGGTCGTGCTCGTCGACGCCCTGGAAGGGCGGGACGACGAGGATCCAGACGGCCTGGAGGAGCAGCAGGCCGACGAAGGCGGTCGCCCAGGTGCGGAGGAGCGCCCGCGAGGGGGCCGGGGGCGACGTGCGCAGGACGGCGATGCCGACCGTGCAGACGCCGAGCGCGAGGAGGACCGCGATGATCACGACCGGGCACGCGCCCTGTCGGTCGCGAGGTCGAGGTCGGTGGCGCCGGACAGCGCGCCGCCCTCGGCGTACGCGGACAGCACCGTCCACGCGTCCCGGATCCCCATGGTGACCTCCACCCGTCCGCAGCAGCGTAGGGAAGGTAAAGGCCGCGCCGGGAGGCAAGCGAGGGGAAATGGCCGACCGTCGGCCGGGCTAGTCACAACGGGTCATGCGAGCCGACCTGCGTCAGTCGAGCCCCAGCGAGAAGGCCGACTCGAGGTCGTGGCGGGAGTAGGCCCGGAACGCGATGTGGGTCTCGGTGGCGGTGACCCCGTCGACCTTGTTGAGCTTGTCGGCCACCACGGCGGCGACGTCGTCGTGGTTGGTGACCCGCACGAGTGCGATCAGGTCGATCTGCCCGGTGACGGAGTAGACCTCGCTGACGCCGTCGAGGGCGGCGATGGCCTCGGCCACGTCGGGGATGCGCGCGACGTCGGCCTTCACGAAGACGATGGCGGTGATCATGGGGACACGCTAGCGGGCCGGGCGGTGCACCGGGCTCGGCAGGCGCTGCTCGTCGAACGGCACCAACGAGAGCCGGGCCTGGTTGGCCGCGTCGTACAGCGGCAGGTGGCGCGTGGCGCCCCCCACCGGGCACACCCAGTCGCCCTCGACGTCGATGAGGCGGATGCCGGGCGCCTCGAGCCAGCGCAGCACCTTCTCGGTCTCCTCTGCGGTGGCCGCGGGCACGGGGCCGGGCGCGTTGCGCACCGACTCGGCGCTCGCGCGCAGCTCGGCGACGTACTGCAGGGCGTCGGCGCCGGACGGGATGACCCCGGCGGCGGCCAGCCGGCCGTGCCGGACCACGTGGACGGCCCACCGGCCGTCGGCCTCCCGGCGCCCGGCGACCACCTCGGGACACCGGGTGAGGGCCGAGAGGCGCTGGGTGCGGGCAGCGGCACGCACGAACGACGACAGCCGGTCGCGGTGGACGCCTGCCTCCTCGAAGCGCTCGAGCTCGGCGAGCGAGGTCATCCGCTGGTTGATGGCGTCGACCACCTCGTCGGGACGTCGCAACAGGGTGTCGCGCAGCTGCCCCACCAGGGCCGCGTAGGTCGATGCGTCGACACTGCCGTCGCACGGTGACAGGCAACGACCCATCTCGGCCAGCACGCAGGCCGACCGGGTGGCGGGGGTCGGGGTGTGTGGCAGCTTGTCGGAGCACTGGCGCACCGCGAACGTGTCGTGCAGCGCGGCCAGGCACTTCTCTGCGGTCTTGCGGGAGGAGAAGGGGCCGAGGTAGTCGGCGTCGTCGTCGAGCACGCGACGCACCAGTGAGAGCCGCGGCCACGCCTCGCAGGTGAGCTTGACGAAGTGCACCTTCTCGGGGAACCGGGAGCGGCGGTTGTAGCGCGGCTTGTGCTCGGCGATCAGCCGCAGCTCACGCACCTCCGCCTCGAGCGGGGTGGCGCACTCGATGCCGGTGACGGTGGCGGCGAGGTTGACCATCTCGCCCATCCGCGAGCGGGTCTCGGAGGCCGTGAAGTAGGTGCGCACGCGGGTGCGCAGGTCACGGGAGGTGCCGATGTAGAGGACGCGGGACCGCTCGTCCTTGAAGAGGTAGACGCCGGGGGAGTGCGGCAGCGACTCGGCGAGATGGCGCTTCTTGCGCTGACCTGCGCTGACCCGGGAGCTGAAGGTCTGGAGCTCCTCGAGCGTGTGCACGCCCAGCCCGCCCAGCCGCTCCATCAGCCCGTGCAGGACGTCGACGGTGGCGCGGGCGTCGGAGAGAGCGCGGTGGTTGGGGGTGGTCGTGGAGTTGAAGACCCGGGCCAGCGAGGAGAGCTTGCAGTTGGGCGCGTCGTCGCGGGTGATGACGCGGCGGGCCAGCTTGGCGGTGTCGAGCACCTCGAACCGCGGCCAGGCCCGGCCCTGCTCGCGGTTGAAGTGCTGGAGGAAGCCGACGTCGAACGGTGCGTTGTGGGCCACCAGCACCGTGCCGGCCGCGAACTCGAGGAACGCCGGCAGCGCGGACTCGATCGGCGGCGCGTCGCTGACCATGGCGTTGGAGATGCCGGTCAGGACGGCGATGAACGGAGGGATCTGCGCGCGGGGGTTGACCAGGGTCTGGAACTCGCCGAGGACCTCGCCCGAGCGCACCTTGACGGCGCCGATCTCGGTGATCATCGAGCCACCCGAAGCAGAGCCCCCCGTCGTCTCGAGGTCGACGACGGTGAACGTGATGTCGCGCAGGGGCCGGCCCAGCTCGTCGAAACTGCGTTGCGCCTCCCACCGGGAGGCCGCACCCTGAACGGCACTGCTCATGTCGGCGACGCTAGACGTGGGCACCGACAAAGCCGGTGCGGCTCGCGGACTACGCTGACCGCGATCGCCGTACCGCCGGTTCGCACCGCTCGACAGGAGACCCCTCATGGCCACCGCCCTCCCCGACGCGTCGCAGCGCTGGCGCTGCGCGGGCTGCGGCAACCTGACCCGCTTCGACGTCAGCCGCAGTCGCCGGACCACCGAGTTCTGGCACTTCGACCTGGCCGGCGACCACGTCGTCGAGGAGGAGCAGGTCAACGACGAGGCGCTGGAGTCGGTGACCTGCCGCTGGTGCGGCCGCGCCGACGCCATCGAGCTCGTCGACCGCAACGCGGCGGCGCTCGCGGGCGACCCGTCCGTCGACGGTCCGGCGGCCGGTCAGCGCTAGGGCGGGGTGAGTGCCTCGTGACGACTCCATGAGCGTCGAGCCCGACACGACCACGCCGTCGCTGGCGGACCTGTCCGACGCCGTCCGGCTGCGGGTGCTGGCGTTGGCGTCCGATGCGTTGCCCGCGGTGGGCGACGTCCCCGCTCCACTGCGCCGGGTGGTGCTGTTCGCGCCACAGCGGCGCGCGCGGCTGGGTGGCGCGGCCATCGCCGCGGCGCTGGCCGACCACGACTTCCGGTCAGCGGTCGGTGTGCAGGTCGCGGCCGGTGCGGCACCGTCGTACGACGACGCGGCAGCCTCCGCTGCCTGGGCGTGGCTGACCCGACCCGACGGCTGGCAGGCGGCCTACGACGACGCGGTCCGCAGACTGGCCCCCTCCTCGCCGACCGACGCCGGCGCCGCCGAGACCGAGCGCCTGGCCCGGCGCGTCGACGCTCTCGAGGCGCAGGCGCGTGCGGCCAAGGCGGCCCACCGGCAGCGCCTCGACGACCTGCGCACGGAGAACATGACGCTGCGCCGCAAGCTCGGTGACACCCGGGCTGCGCAACGCGACACCCGGGCCGCGCTCGACGAGGCGCTCGAGGCGGCGGCCGCGGCCGGGACCGCCGCCGACGAGGTCTCCGCGCGCGCGGAGACGGAGGTGCGGCGGTTGCGGGCCCAGGTCGACGAGCTCCTCGCCGCAGCGCGGACCGACCGCCGGGAGGCCCGCGCCCAGCGCGACGACGAGACCCTGCGTGCCCGACTCCTCCTCGACACGGTGCTCGACGCGGCCAACGGGTTGCGCCGCGAGCTGGCGCTGCCCCCGGTGGACGGTGCGCCCGGCGACCGGCTGGAGGCCGACATCGAGGCGGCCGGGGCGCCGGTGGCCGCACGACCGGGTCCACCCGAGGGGCCGGCGCTGCTGGAGCAGCTGCTCTCCTTGCCGCGGGCCAGGTTGATCGTCGACGGCTACAACGTCAGCAAGACGGCCTGGGAGCGCTCCTCGCTGGAGGCGCAGCGGGTGCGGCTGATCGGCGGGCTCGCCCCGGTGGTGGCCCGCACCGGCGCCGAGACGACGGTGGTCTTCGACGCCGCCGGCTCCACCACGCGGCCGGTGGTCGCCACCCCGCGCGGGGTCAAGGTGCTGTTCAGTCCCGTCGGCGTCATCGCCGACGACGTGATCCGCGACCTGGTCGCGGCCGAGCCGTCGGGGCGTCCGCTCGTCGTCGTGACGAGCGACCGGGCGCTCGGGGCCGACGTGGCCGGCGACGGCGCCCGGGTGGTCTCCGCCGCCAGCCTGGTGTCCCTCCTGACACCGTGAGGCCGCGGCACACGACCGGCACGACACGCCCAGGGACTCCTGGCCGGGCCAAATGTCGGTGCCTGCTGTTTCAGTCCGATGCATGACGACACGGATCGACTGCGACACCTGCCTGGTGCGGGGGCTGGCCTGCCACGACTGCGTGGTCACGGTGCTCCTGGGCCCGCCCCCCGAGCTGACCTTCGACGACGACGAGCGGGCCGCGCTCGACGTCCTGGCCGCGAGCGGGCTGGTGCCGCCGCTGCGGCTGGTCCGGCCGGTCGCGGGTCCGGAGGTGGAGTCCGCATGAGGCGGATGCGACGGGTGTGACTCGGATCTCATGATGAGACGCGAAACATGGCGCGACATCCGGCTGAAGGTTTGGCTCAGCCACGCCCACGCCGTTAGTCTCGGACGTTCTGGCTCCCGTGGCAGCGGATCATCAGGATCCGTGCGGGGGCCGCGCCGAGTCTTGGGTCATGGGCAACCGTGACCCGGAGCCGGGGAACCATTCCCTCTGGGGTGAATCGCCGTCAAGGCGGCCGCACATGTGCGGCCGAGGAGACGGTGTAGGGCATGTCGTGCCCGAATCCGTCAGCTCACCCGGTAGGCGTACGACATGCAAGGGAGACCGCCCGCTCGTGATCCACGACCGGCTGCGACTCAGCACTGCCCTCATCGGCCTGACTGCGATCGCCCTCACCGGCTTCGTCGCCGTCACTCCGGCGCAGGCCGAGCCCGAGATCAAGGACGTGCAAGCGCGCGTCGACCGCCTCTACCACCAGGCCGAGCAGGCTCAGGAGCGTCACCACGACGCCCAGCTCCAGCTCGACGACCTGACCCAGGACCTCGGCACGCTCGAGTCCGACGAGCGTCGTCAGGACGCCCGCCTCGACGTGGTGCGCGACCAGGTCCGCGAGTCGGTCCTGCGCCAGTACCAGGGCGAGGGCATCTCCACGGTCGGACAGGTCGTCGTCTCCGAGGACCCCGGCGCGTTCCTGGGCCAGCTCTCGACGATGTCGGCCTTCAACGACCTCCAGTCCGACCTGTTCTCCTCCTACTCCACCGAGCTCGACGCCCTCGACCTGCGCCACGAGGCGACGGCCGAGCGCGCGTCGGAGATCGCCGACGTCACCGCGCAGCTCGCCGACGAGCAGAAGCAGGTCGACGCCAAGCTCGCCGAGGCCAAGTCCCTGCTGTCGAAGCTGAAGGACGACGAGCGCACCCGGCTGCTCGCCCAGTCCCGCGGTGGCAGCGCGACCCGCATGCCCTCCGACGTACCCGCCTCCGGTCGGGCAGCGGCAGCCGTCGGCTACGCCATGGCCCAGGTCGGCGACTCCTACGTCTACGGCGCCGCCGGCCCGAGCGCCTTCGACTGCTCCGGACTGACGATGATGGCCTGGGGCCAGGGAGGCGTGGGTCTCCCGCACTCGTCCGGCGCCCAGTACGCCTCCGGCCAGCGCATCGCCGCGAGCGACCTCCAGCCCGGAGACCTGGTCTTCTACTACAGCCCGATCAGCCACGTCGGCATCTACATCGGCAACGGCCTGATCGCGCACGCCGCCAACCCGGGCACGGGCGTGGCTGTCGCCGGCCTCTACTCCATGCCCTACGTCGGAGCGGTCCGCCCCGGCTGATGGAGCCACCCAGATGACCTCGAGGACCGGTCGCCCACGTTGGTGGGTGGCCGGTCTTTCGTTGGTCGTGGTGGTCGTCCTGCTCGGGGTCGGCGTCGTGGTGCTCCGCGACGACACCTACCTCGTCGTGCCGGGAGGATCGCCGGGGGAGCGGTCGGGTGCCCGGCCCGCGCTGGCGGCGTCGGCCCTGCACGCGCTCGAGCATGCCGTGGAGTCCGGTGACGGCTCCGCCCTCGAGGCGCTGGCCCCCGACGAGGTGTCGCGCACGCTGCTGGCCGACGTGGTGGCCAACAGCCGGGACCTGCACGTCGAGGACTTCTCGATGCGCTACGTCGACGAGGTCGGCGCCGTGGCGGCCGACGGCTCGTGGCAGGCGGCGGTCGCGCTCACCTGGAGGTTCGACGGGTTCGACGACGCCCCGGCGGCCACCGAGGTGGTGGTCGGGTTCGCGCCGGTGGCCGACGCCGTGGGCATCTCCTCCTTCGGCGGCGTGACCGGCAGCCGCCGCTCGCCGGTGTGGCTCGGCCAGCGCGTGCACGTCGTACGCGGCACGGGTGTGCTGGTCCTGGCGGCCGGGTCGCGCCGCGTCGCCCGCACGTACGCCGACCGGTTGCGCGCCGCGTACCCCACGGTGCGCGCCGTGCTGCCCGCGTGGCAGCCGTCGGTCGTCGTGGAGGTGCCGGCGTCCGCGGCCGCACTCGACGCAGCCCTGGGCTCGGCTCCGGGAGCCTACGACGCCGTCGCCGCGGTGACGACCACGGTGGACGGGTCCCAGGACGAGCAGGCGCCCGTGCACGTGTTCGTCAACCCCGACGTCTCGGGCCGGCTGCGCAGCCAGGGCGCGCAGATCGTGATGACCCACGAGGTCGTGCACGTCGCCACCGACGCCGCGCTGAGCCCGATGCCCCTGTGGCTGCTGGAGGGGTTCGCCGACTACGTGGCCCTGCGCACGGTCCGCCTGCCGCTCTCCGTGACGGCGGCCCGGATCACCAGCCAGGTACGACGGGACGGGCCGCCCGACCGCCTGCCCGGCGCCGAGGAGTTCGATCCGTCGGCCGAGGGGCTCGAGGCGGTCTACGAGTCGGCCTGGCTCGCGTGCCTCGTGCTCGCCGAGCAGATCGGGCAGGACGGTCTCGAGAAGGTCTACCGGTCCGCCGGTGCGGGCACGCCCGCTGAGGATGCGTTGCGCGGGGCCGGCATCAGCCAGCAGCGGCTGGTCCGGCTGTGGCGGGAGCGCCTGCAAGACTTGGCCTCGTGACCGACACCGCCACGCCGGGAGATCGTCGCATCGCGTGGTGGGTGACCGCCGTGGGTGGCCTCGTCTTCGTCGCGCTGGCCGCCCTCGTCGTGCCGTGGCAGCCCGTGCCCGGTGGGCCCGTGACCCCGGTCGACCCGGCGTCGGTGTTCACGACCGCCCAGCTCGCGCGGGCCGAGGACTTCTCCCGATGGGCCCGCGTCTGGAGCTGGGGCTCGCTGGTCCTGGCGCTGGGCGTGGCCGCGGCGCTGGGCTTCACCCGCCTCGGCCGGAGCCTGATGGAGCGGCTGCCCGGACCGTGGTGGATCAGGGTCGTGCTCGGTGTCGCCGCCTGCGACCTGGCCGGCCGGCTGATCACGCTGCCCTTCGCCGTCATGCTGCGGCGGCTGCAGCGGGACTACGACCTGACGCGCCAGTCCTGGGCCGGCTACGCGCTCGACGTGCTGAAGGGCGAGGGCGTCGACATCGCGGTGGCCGGCATCGCGCTGGTGGTCCTGATCGGCCTGGCCCGGCGGTGGCGACGGGCCTGGCCGGTGATCGCCGCGGTCCTGATGGCGAGCCTGGTCGTGCTCGGCTCGTTCGTCTACCCGTTGCTCGTCGAGCCGCTGTTCAACTCGTTCACCTCGCTGCCCGACGGCGAGCTGCGCAGCGGCGTCTTCGAGCTCGCCGACGAGGAGGGCGTCCCGATCGACGACGTGCTGGTCGCCGACGCGTCGCGTCGTACGACGACGCTCAACGCCTACGTCAGCGGCTTCGGCTCGACCCGGCGGGTCGTCCTCTACGACAACCTGGTCGACGCCCTGCCGCGCGACGAGGCGCTGTCGGTCGTGGCCCACGAGCTGGCCCACGCCCGTCACCGTGACGTGGTCGTCGGCACGATGCTGGGTGCGGCCGGTGCGGTGACGGGCGTCGGTGTGCTGGGCCTGGTCGTCGGCTGGCCGCGGCGTCGGTCGGGGAACAGCAGCGGTGCGATGGCCGACGTCGCGGTGGTGCCGCTGGTGCTGGCGCTGATGGCGTTCGGGACGCTGCTGACAGCGCCGGTGCAGAACGTGATCAGCCGGCAGGTCGAGACCCGGGCGGACGTCGACGCGCTGCGGGTGACGAAGGAGCCGACGCCGTTCGTGGAGCTGCAGCGGCAGCTGGCGCTGCGGTCGGTCGCCGACCCGACGCCGCCCGCGTGGTCGCAGTGGTGGTTCGGGTCGCACCCCGGCGTGCTGACGCGGATCGCGATCGCCCGCCGGCTGTCCGGCGACTGACGGTCCCCGGGGGAGACGACGAATGGCCGCGAGCAGAGCTCGCGGCCATTCGAGGGCCAGGCGTCCAGAGGTGTCCGGAGGTGCCTGGAGGTGTCCCGGGGGACTACATCACTTGCAGGTGCCCGACATCGTCGAGTTGCCGCCCTTGATGGAGTTGCAGGTGCCGGTGAAGGCGCTCTTGACGACGGGGCCGAGAGCCATCACGGCGACGACGATGATGGCCGCGATGCCGGCGATGAGCAGGCCGTACTCGACGGCGGAGGCGCCGCGCTCGTCCATCTTCGCCTTGTGGCCCTGGAGGAGAATGGTCATGTACTGGATCATGGTGAGTCCTTCCGATGTGGATGCTGGGACCGGAGGCACTCGCCTGGCCCGATGAAGCAATCGTGGCCTCTTCGGGGAGTCGGTGCGGTCCACACATCAGTCGAGGATTGGTAGCCCGAAAGGACTACCCGGGCCATGGCCCGCGCGGGTGGCTAGCGGTCGTTCGGCGAGATGCTGGACAGCAGCCCGCTCCGCATCGCGGTGACCAGGGCCTGGGCGCGGTTCGTGGCGCCGAGCTTCTGGTAGATGCGGGCGATGTGGGACTTGGCCGTGGACTCGCTCATGTAGAGCTGCCCGGCGATCTGGCCGGCACCGAGGCCGTCGGCGAGCAGCAGCAGCACCTCGTGCTCGCGGTCGGAGAGCCGGGTCGACTCACCCGTGGTGCGGCGGATCATCGCCGACGAGAGCCCGGCGCACAGAAAGGTGCGAGGCGACACCGCCGCGTGCTTGGCGGCCTTCACCACCTCGGTGGAGGGCGCGTCCTTGCCGACGAACGCCGAGGCGCCGGCCTCCATCGCAGCGAAGATCTGCTCGTCTCCCGAGTGCATGGTCAGCACGACCAGGCCGACATCGGACGACTCGCGGCGTACGGCGCGGACCACGTCGAGGCCGGTGCCGTCGGGCAGCTGCAGGTCGGTGACCACCACCGCCGGCCGGTGCTCCTGCCACCCGGCCAGGGCCTGCGCGACGGTGCCGGCCTGGCCGACGATGCGCATGGAGGGATCGAGCGAGAAGGCGGTGGCGAGGCCGTGCCGGATCAGCTCATGGTCGTCCACGAGCAGGACGGTGGTCGGGCCGGCTTCGGGGGAGGCGCTCATGCGTCGATGCGATCCTTGGGTGAGGGAGTGTCGTCGGCGTTCAGTCGTACCGAATCTCCCACACGCACGGAGACTCGCGTGCCACCGCCCTCGGCCGGCCCCACCTCGAGCACGCCGCCGATGAGGGCGGCGCGCTCGCGCATGATCGACAGGCCGTGCGAGTCGCGCCGCCCGGGCTGGAGGCCGCGGCCGTCGTCGGTGACGACGATCTCGGCGGACGGAGCGTGGACCCGGCAGTGCACGTTGATCAGGGTAGCCCTGGAGTGCTTCACGGCATTGTTCATCGCCTCCTGGGCGATGCGCAGCAGCTCAGCCTCCACCTCGTGGCGCAGGCGGCTGGTCCGTTCGTCGGCGGTCACGGAGATCGGCATGCCGCTCACGTCGCTCAGGTGGCGCGCCAGCGCCGCGATCGCGGCCCCGAGGCTCTCGCTCGACCCGGCCTGGGTGCGCAGCGTCATCACCGAGTGACGGACCTCCCCGACCACCGAGGTGATCATCGACCGCAGCTGGTGGAGCGCGGCCTCGTGCTCCGGCGTGGGGGCAGCGCTGATCAGGGCGTCGACGATGTAGCCCATGGACGCGATGTCCTGGGCGACGCCGTCGTGCATCTCCCGGGCGAGCCTGCGTCGCTCGTCGGAGGTTGCGGAGTCGCGGAACTCGGCGAACAGCTGTGCGGTGTCGAGGCGCAGCGCGATCGGCTCGAGGTCGGCCGCGAGGGCGCGCAGCTGCTTGGTCAGGCCGAGCAGCTCGGGGTCCAGCCCGGCGGCGAGCCGCCCGCTCACCACGGCGATCGTCACCCCGGACGTCGTGAGCGGGAACGCGAAGTCGTGGCCGACCACCTGGACGATGTCCTCGGACCAGGCGGCCTCCGCGAGCTCGTCGGTGGTGGAGGCCTCGGGCTCCTCGAGCGAGGAATGGCTGGCGAGGGCGATGAGGGCGTCATCGCGGCAGACGTAGAGCACCGCGCGCTGGACCGGCAGCTCCGAACCGACCTCCTCGAGGATCGATCCGGCCATGCTCGTGGGGTCGAGTCCGCCGCTGAGCCGGCCGGAGAGGTCGAGCAGCTCGCGGATGAGCAGCCTGGCCTCGCGGTACGGCGCGGAGCCGTCCGGTTCGTCGTCGGTCAGCGAGCCCAGGAAGCTGGCGACCAGGCCGAGGCCGAACCCGGTGACCAGCCAGGTGAAGACGTCCGCCATCTGGTCGGCCGTGGGTGCCGCCTGGCCCATGCCGATGACGACGACGAGGCCGATCGCCTCGGCGGAGAGGGACGCCGCGACCCCTCGGGAGCCGCGCCACAGCCCGTGGGCGAAGGGCGGCACCGCGAGGGCAGCGAGCAGCGCCGGCGCCTGCGCGAAGGCGATGCCGCAGACGAGCCCGACGACGAGCGCCTCGGCCAGGCAGATCAGGGCCAGTGGGATCCGGGTGCGCACGGCCAGCGACACGGCCAGCCAGACAACCACGAGGGCCAGCAGTCCGAGGACACCGTAGATCTCGCGGGCCCACAGCACGGGAGCGCCGAGGGCGAGCAGGACGAACGCTCGCGCCCCGTCGACCAGCCCGGAGTGTGGCCGCGCGGCCCACACCATCAGCCGAAACTCTCCATGATGTTGATGGCGGCAGGGCCGAGAACGGCGATGAAGAGGCAGGGCAGGATGCAGAAGATCAGTGGGATCGTCATCTTCACCGGCACTTGTTGAGCCTTCTCCTCGGCGCGCTGGCGTCGTTTGACGCGCATCTCGGATGACTGTACGCGCAGCACCTGCGCGATCGGGATGCCGAAGGCGTCTGCCTGGACGAGGGCGCTGATGAAGCTGCGCAGCTGGAGCAGGTTGGAGCGCTCGGCCATGGCCCGCATGGCATCGGCGCGCGACGAGCCGATCTGCATCTCCCGCAGCACCCGGGAGAGCTCCTCGGCCAGCGGGCCCTCGGTGTTGTGAGCGACCTGCTGGACGGCGGCGTCGAAGGCCAGGCCCGACTCGACGCTGATGGTCATCAGGTCGATCGCGTCGGCGAGGTCCTTGGAGATCTGGTTCTGACGGTCGTAGGAGCGTTGGTAGAGATACAGGTCGGCGGCGTAGTAGCCGACCACCAGGCCGAGGAGGGTGACGCCGATCCGCGGCCCCATCGAGAGGCCGAGGACGAAGGTGATGACCCCGAATCCGATCACCCCGACGATGGCGCCGATGACCTTGAGCGACACGACCCGGTCGACGCTCCAGCCTGCCGGGCTGCCGGCCAGGTCGAGCTTGTGGGTGATGCGCTCGGCGGAGTCGGCACCGGTGAGCCGTCGGCCGAGGCCGAGGGCGCGGGCCTGGAGCGGGGCCATGACGCGCTCGGAGAACGGCTTCTCGAGCTCGCCGGTCAGCTCCTTCGGTGCCCCGCTGCCCATGGAGTGGAGGGCGGCGATGGCTCGCTCGACGCCGGGCTGGTGGTGAGTCTCACCCGTGGTCGCGAGAGACAGCAGGAAGAGCGAGAGGACGATGAGGAACGCGCCCATGATCAGCAACAACGTCATGTCACACCTCGACCTTCACGAGCTTGCTCATCCAGAAGGCGCCCAGGCCGAGCGACAGGGCCGCACCGGTCAGCATGATCCAGCCGCGCGGGTCGGTGAACATCACACCGAAGTAGTCGGGCTGCGTGGCCCAGAGGTAGAGCATGAACAGTGGCGGGAGGAGCCCGAGCACCCAGGCCGACAGCCGGCCCTCGGCGGACAGGCTGAGGACCTGCCGACGGAGGTACTCGCGCTCGCGGATCGTGCCGGCGACCGTGTTCAGGAGCTCGGCGAGGTTGCCGCCGACCTGGCGCTGGATGCGGATGGCCATCACCACCCAGGAGAAGTCCTTGGACTCGAACCGGTCCGCGACCCCTTCGAGCGCATCGTCGATGGTGACGCCGAGCCTGCTCTCGATGAGCACGCGACGGAACTCCGTGGCCACCGGCTCGCCGCCCTCACGCACGATGGTGTCGATCGACTGGGCCAGCGAGAGGCCGGCGGCCAGGGATCCGGAGATGAGCTGGAGCGTGTCGGGCAGCGCGGCGTTGAACGCCTTGAAGCGGCGCTTCTTCAAGAAGCCCAGCCACAGCCACGGCAGGAACACACCGAGCAGGACGAAGATGATGCCGAGGATGAGGTTGCCGTGGCCGAGGAGCAGGCCGAGCAGCCCGGCGGCGACCACGATGCCGACGTGCACCAGGAACCACTCCGCAGGCAGGAACCCGCTGCCGGCGGCGTCGAGCCTGCGCGCGATGCGCTGCTCCAGGCTCTTGTTGCGGCGCAACATGCCGGCCGCGGCGTCCTTGGCCTGGGCCAGCGTCTGGTCGGCCTGCTTCTCCTCGGTCGGCATCGGGCCCCGGCCACCGGAGGCGGCGTACTGCACGACACGCTCGGCCGCGGTCAGCTGCGGACGGCGTGGCGAGGAGAGGACCATCAAGAAGACGAAGCCGAGCACGCCGACGCTGAGGAGACCGACACCGGTGTAGACCGCCCAGAGCGGGATCTGGATGCGGGAGGCCCGGCTGGCGAGCTTGGGCGCCGGGGGAGGTGGCTTCACGGCGCGGTCGCGCACGGGGGCGTAGATCTCTGCGCTCAGCGTCGTGGCGCCGGCCGCGAGGGTGAGCGAGATGGTGGCGTCGGTGGTGGTGACGGCGTCGGGCACCGGCGCGGTCACGAGCACCTGGCGGGCCAGCACGTCGGCCTCGGCGGAGAACGTCTCGGCCAGGGCCGAGGAGTTGGCGCTGATGACGCGACCGCCGCCGGCCGAGGCGAGCCGGGTGAGGGCGTCGACGGAGCCGCCGGTCTGCTCGAGCGACACCACGTCGGTGAGCACGTCGGCCTGCGCGAGAGCGGACTCGACGTCGGCGATGGCGGTCTTGGTCGTGTCGGCTCCGTCGGAGAGGACCAGCAGGGTGCGCTGGCCGTCGGTGCCGGCCATGGTCACGCCGGCCAGGACGCCGTCGTAGAGGCTGGTCCTGCGACGCAGGGCGAGGCCGTCGATGATGCCTCGTGCAGCCTCGCGGTCGAGCGTGGGCTGCAGGGGCGTGGCCACCGCGCTGTCGAAGGTCACGATGCCGACGTAGACGTCGGCCGGGAGGGTGTCGAGGTAGACCGTCGCGGCTGCCTTGGCGGCGGCGAAGCGTGCGCCACGCATGGAGTTGCTGGTGTCGATGGCCAGCACGGAGGTGCGGCGTACGGAGGTCGTGCCGGACGCGAGCTTGGCGCCCGGGACCGTGACCTCGCCGCCGATCGTCAGTCTCGTCGAGGTCAGGTCCACCTCGGAGTCGGGCGGCACGTTGACCAGCAGGCTGATCATGCCGTCGTCGTGCTCGACGTGGGCGATCGACGTCTCGTCGGCGGCGGAGGCGCTCGGGGCGACGCCCAGGGTGACGAGGGCGGCCAGCAGGAGCGCCACCGCACCGGACGTCCGTGCCATCACTTGCCGTCCATCGCGAAGAGCATCGGGTCGACCGTGACGTTGGAGTACTGCATCTTGTCCAGGAACTTCGGGCGGAGCCCGGTGGCCCGGAGCCGGCCGAGGGCGGTGCCGTCGGCGGTGAAGCCCGCGGAGTGGTCGAAGGCGAAGACGTCCTGGAGCGTGATGACGTCACCCTCCATGCGCTCGACCTCGGTGAGGTGCGTGATGCGGCGGGTGCCGTCCTTGAAGCGGGTCTGGTGCACGATCAGGTCGACGGCCGAGGCCACCTGCTCCCGGATCGCGCGCACGGGCAGGTCCATGCCCGCCATCAGCACCATCGTCTCGAGGCGAGCCAGGGTGTCGCGGGGTCCGTTGCTGTGCAGGGTGCAGATGGAGCCGTCGTGACCGGTGTTCATCGCCTGGAGCATGTCGAGCGCCGAGGAGTCACGGACCTCACCGACGATGATCCGGTCCGGTCGCATCCGGAGGCTGTTCTTGACCAGGTCGCGGATGGAGACCTCGCCCTTGCCCTCGATGTTGGAGGGGCGCGACTCGAGTCGGACGACGTGCTCCTGCCGGAGCTGGAGCTCGGCTGCGTCCTCGATGGTGACGATCCGCTCGTCGTCGGGGATGAACGACGACAAGACGTTGAGCGTCGTGGTCTTGCCGGCGCCGGTGCTGCCCGAGACGATGATGTTCAACCGGCCGCGCACGCACGCGTCGAGGAAGGCGGCGGTCCGGTCGCTCAGGGAGCCGAAGCGGATCAGGTCGTGCACGGTCAGCGGGTCGGCGGCGAACTTGCGGATGGTGAGCGCCGAGCCGTCGATCGACAGCGGCGGGATGACGGCGTTGACACGGCTGCCGTCGGGCAGGCGGGCGTCCACCATGGGACTCGACTCGTCCACGCGTCGTCCGATGCGCGACACGATCTTGTCGATCGTGCGGCGCAGGTGCGCCTCGTCGGTGAAGTTGGCATCGGCCGGCACGAGGCGGCCGGAGCGCTCCAGCCAGATGTTGTCGGGGCCGTTGACCATGACCTCGGAGACCTCGGGGTCACGCAGGAACGGCTCGATCGGCCCGTAGCCGAGGATGTCGTCGCTGATCTCCTGCGTGACACGGGTGCGGTCGACGGCACTGAGCGGCTTCTCCTGGGAGGAGAGGACCTCCTGGAGCGCGCCGCGGACCTTCTCGTCGAGCTCGTTCTGGTCGAGGTTCGACGCGTAGAGGGTGGGACCGAGCTGACGCAGCAGCTCGGTGTGCACGATGGCCTTGATGTCCTCGAGCCGGTCGACCTGCGCCGGAAGACCTCGACGGACCGACACGTCGTCCCCCGACGCCGCGCGGCGCTTGCCGGTCAGGGTGATCGACGGGGCCGGCGGCGGGACGGATGCCGTCACCGTCGTGGTGAGAGGTGCCCCGATGACGAGCTCGTCGAGCTCGTCGTCGGAGGGCTGGTAGGGCTCGGCCGTCGGGTCGTCGTCCTGGCGGCGACGAGCCTGCGCGAGCCGATCGGCGAGACCGCTCATCTGGTCACCTTCTCTTCCGGAAGCGACGGGTCGCGCCGGTCGGCGCGCTGTCGTCGACGCCGAGCACCTCGCCCGTCAAGCGCGTTGCGAGAGCCCGGACGACCTTCGAGGAGTCGTGGTCGGGGGAGGACATGACGATCGGCTGACCGGCGTTGGTGGCTGCGGCGATGTCGATCGAGGTCGCCAGCCGAGCGGCGACGGCCATGCCGAGGATCGACTCGACCTTGTCGGCGCCGAGCCCGACCTGGTCGTCGGCCCGGTTGAGGAGCAGGTGCCGGTGATCGAGCGCGATGCTGAGCATGTCGAGCGTGTCGAGCGCCACGCGGACGTTCTTCAGGGTCGGTACGTCGAGCGTCGCGACGATGACGCACTCGTCGGTGCCGTCGAGAGCGGTCAGGGTCTGCTCGTCGAACGTCGGCGCACTGTCGACCACGATGTAGTCGAAGTGCTCCTGCAGCGTCTTGATCACGCGGGTGACCAGCGCGCCCGTCACCCGGTCACGTGCGTCGGGCAGGTTGGGGGCCGCGAGCACCATCAGTCCGGAGTCATGGGCGGTCAGCACACTCTCCACGAGGCTGTAGTCGAGGGAGTCCTCGCTGCCGATCAGGTGCTCGATCGAGTGCGTCGGGAAGAGCTGGAGGGTGATCGCGACGTCGCCGAAGGCCAGGTCCATGTCGACCAGGCACACCGAGCGACCGGGCACGGAGGCCAGGGCGAGGGCCAGGTTGACCGACATCGTGGTCTTGCCGACACCACCCTTGGGGGAGAAGACGGTCAGCACCTTGCCGAGCTGGGTCGCCGGCGCATTGCCACGCAGGGCGACCGACACCTCCTGCGCGCGGTCGAGGGCGGTGCCGATGGCGGCGATGTCGCTGTCGGCGACGACCTCACGGATGCCCGAGTGCATGGCCCGGGTGAGCACCTCGGTGTCGACGACCTCGCGGACGAGGACCACGTAGATCGTGGGCCGCTGGACTCGCAGCTGGTCGGCGAGGGTGAGCGCCTCGTCGAGGGGCACGTGGGGCCCCAGGACGACGGCGTACTCCTCGGCGCGCTGGTCGAGCCACGCGTGGAGACGCGACAGTGTGTCCATGGCGTGGCTGCCGTGAGGCAGAGCCTTGAGCAGCTCGGCCACCTTGGCCTGGTCGGGATCGACGACGACGGGCATTGTCAGCTCACTCGAAGAGGTTGTCGGACGTGACGCCGGAGCCCAGCTTGACGGTGCTCTCGGAGTTGCGCAGGGCGAAGGACAGCTCGCCGTTGGTCGTGGCGAACATGATGCGCTCGGCCTGATCCTGGTCGAGTGCGAGCGTGAGGAGGGTCGAGGGCAGTGCCTCGGCGAGGGCCGCCTCCTCCTCGGTGGCCGCGGGAGTCGTGGAGCCGACCGCGATCACCGTGGCATCGGGGAGCAGGAGCCGGGTGAACGTGCTGCCGGCGGGGGTCGAGCCGCTGAGGAAGATGGCCACCCGCGAGCCGGCCTTGATGAAGCCGGCGACCCGGGAGGTGTCGGTCAGCTGCACCGAGATCGCCAGCTTGCCGTCGGGGATAGGCAGGACCGATGCGTCGCCGGTCTCGCCGAACTTGTCGGTGACGATCTGCTCGCCCGGGTAGATGCGGGTGTTGGCGGCTGCGCCGACCAGGTCGTCGATGTTGGAGACGACGTTGGCCATGGCCAGGGTCTGGGGGACGGGTTCGAGCTGCAGCTTGCCTCCGGCAGCGGCGGCGTCGATCGTCTCGCCCGGCTCGATGATCGCGACGGCGCGGAGCACCTCGACGTTCTCGAACTTGGCGACGGCACGGCTGTCGGCGCCCTGGACGTACAAGAAGACGAGCACGGTGCCGAGGGCAGCCACGATCGTGGCTGCGAAGAGCATGAGCTTGCGACGGTCCATCGGGGCTGGCCTCTCACTCAGGGACGGGTTCCGTCCCCGCGATTCATCCGGGTTGGTGCACCCGTCAACGAGAGCCGTTGCTCAGCCGAGGACCGGTGCGCGACAAACGCTAATGGCCCGTGAGGGTGCGTGTAGTGGTTTTGCTCAAGGAAGGTAAAGAGCCTCGACGTCGTCGCGGAACTCGCGCAGCACGACGTTGCGCTTGAGCTTGAGGCTGGGGGTGAGCTGACCGCCCTCTTCGGTCCACGTGACCGGCAGGATCGTGAACCTGCGGATCGACTCGGCCTTGGACACCGCCTTGTTGGCGTCGTCGACGGCATCCTGGATCGCGGCCAGCAGATCGGGGTCCTCGACCATGCTGTCGACGCTGCCGCTCTTGCCGTGCTGGCCGGCCCAGGCGGGGAACGACTCCTCGTCGATCGTGACCAGGGCAGCGATGAACGGCTGCCCGTCGCCGACGACGATGCACTGGTCGACCAGGGCATGGGCCCGGAGCCGGTCCTCGAGGACGGCCGGGGCGACGTTCTTGCCTCCGGCAGTCACCAGGATCTCCTTCTTGCGCCCGGTGATCTTGACGAAGCCCTCGTCGTCGACCTCGCCGACGTCGCCGGTGTGGAGCCAGCCGTCGCGCTCGAGGACCTCGGCGGTGCCCTCCTCGTTGTGCCAGTAGCCGGAGAACACCTGGCCGCCACGGAAGAGCAGCTCACCGTCGTCGGCCACCCGCACGGCGGTGCCCGGCAGCGGGCGACCGACCGTGCCGACCTTCTGCGCGTCGGGCAGGTTGGCGGTGATGGCCGCGGTGGTCTCGGTCAGGCCGTAGCCCTCGAGGATCGTCAGCCCGATGCCGCGGTAGAAGTGGCCGAGGCGGTCACCGAGCGGGGCGCCGCCGGAGACGGCGTACTCGCACCTGCCGCCGAGGGCGGCGAGCAGCTTGCCGTAGACGAGGCGCTTGAAGACCGCGTGCCGGGCGCGCACGGCGACGCTCGGGCGACCCTTGGCCGCCCCGCGCCGGGTCGAACCGTCCAGGCCGCGGCTGTAGGCGATGGCGGTGTCGGCGGCGCGGTTGAAGATCGCGCCCTTACCGTCGGCCGTGGCCCGCTGGGAGGCGGTGTTGAAGACCTTCTCGAAGACGCGCGGCACCGCGAGGATGAACGTGGGCTGGAACACCTGGAGGTCGGCGAGCAGGTTCTTGATGTCGGCGCTGTGCCCCATCTTGACCCGGGCCTTGACGCAGCCGACCTGGATGATGCGGGCGAAGACATGCGCGAGCGGCAGGAAGAGCAGGGTGGACGAGCCCTCGACGAAGAGCTTGTCCAGCTCGTCGACGGCCACACCGAGCTCGAACATGAAGTTGCCGTGCGTGAGCATGCAGCCCTTGGGCAGACCGGTGGTGCCCGAGGTGTAGATGAGGGTGGCCAGGTCGAGCGGGGTCGCGGTGGTGCGCCGCGCCTCCAGCTCGTCGTCGGAGATGTCCTCGGCCAGGCGGGTCAGCACTCCGACGGCGTTGTCGGTGATCGACCAGACGTGGTGCAGCTCGTCGAGGTCGGAGCGCACCTCGGCGATCCGGGCGACATGCTCGGTCGTCTCGGCGACGACGGCGCGGGCCCCGGAGTCGCGCAGGATGTGGCGGACCTGCTCGGCCGACGAGGTCTCGTAGATCGGCACGGTGACCGCACCGGCGAACCAGATCGCGTAGTCGAACAGCGTCCACTCGTAGCGGGTCTTGGAGACCAGCGCGACCCGGTCGCCGACCTCGATGCCGGCCGCCATCAGGCCCTTCGCGACCGACCGCACCTCCGCCAGGAACTCCGCGGCGGTGACGTCTTGCCACCCCACACCCGTCGCGCGGCTGAACACGACCGCGTCCGCGGCCTCGCGGGCGTTGGTGACGACGTCGTCGGTGAGGTTCCCGGTGGCCGGGATCTCGACGTTCAGGGGCGTGGAGAACTCACGCACGGGGCCTCCTGCGAGTGTGACTGGGGAACAAGCGCACGCTACCGCCGGGTCGCGCGGACCGCCCACGGGGGCGGGCTCCTGGCCGCTCGGGAGGTCCGCGGTCCGGTAGGGTCGCAGATCCCAGCCCACCCGTCGGTCGCCGTACCGACTCGCACCCTCAGGGGCCTAGATGGCCGAACAGACCACCTCCTCGATCGTCATCGACGCCGCACCCGGTGACGTGATGGCGGTCATCGCCGACTTCCCGTCCTACCCCGAGTGGGCCAAGGGTGTGAAGACCGCTGACGTCGTGCGCGAGGGTGCCGGTGGTCGGGCCGACGAGGTCTTCTTCTCGCTCGACGTCTCGCCGATCAAGGACGAGTACACGCTGCGCTACGACTGGTCGGGCGACCAGCAGGTCACCTGGACCCTCGTCGAGGGCAAGATGCTCAAGGCGCTCGACGGCGCCTACGTGCTCCGCGACCTCGGCAGCGGCTCGACCGAGGTGACCTACCGGCTGGCGCTCGACGTCTCGATCCCCCTGATCGGCATGCTCAAGCGCAAGGGCGAGAAGATCCTGATCGACACCGCGCTCAAGGGGCTCAAGAAGCGCGTCGAGTCGCTCTGACGTTGCGCATCCTGCTCTTCACCGGCAAGGGCGGCGTCGGCAAGTCGACCGTGGCCGCCGGCACGGCCGCCCTCGTCGCCGGCGAGGGCCACCGCACCCTCGTGCTCTCGACCGACGCCGCACACTCGCTCGCCGACGCCTTCGCGACCCCGATCGGTGCTGAGCCGACGCGGATCACCGAGTGGCTGTACGCCCAGCAGGTAGACGCGCAGCTGAGGTTCGAGCAGAGCTGGGGCGACATCCAGCACTACCTGCTGCGGGTGCTCGACGTCGCCGGCGTCGACCCGGTGGCGGCTGCGGAGCTGACGGTCATCCCCGGCGCCGAAGAGGTGCTCGCCCTGCTCGAGCTGCGCCTGCACGCGATCGCCGGCCTGTGGGACGTCATCATCGTCGACTGCGCGCCGACGGCCGAGACCCTGCGGCTGCTCGCCCTGCCCGAGGCACTCGGGTGGTACATGCAGCGGGTGCTGCCCGTCGAGCGTCGCGTGGTCAAGGCCCTGCGGCCGGTGCTCTCGAAGGCGGCCGGGGTGCCGATGCCCGAGGACACCGTCTTCGACGCGGTGGAGCGGCTGCACGGCGAGCTGGAGGAGGTGCGGGCGCTGCTGTCCGGGCCGGGGGCGAGCGTCCGGCTGGTGATGACGCCGGAGAGCGTCGTGCTGGCCGAGGCACGGCGGTCCTACACGACCCTGTCGCTGTTCGGCTACCGCGTCGACGGGGTGGTGGCCAACCGGATCTTCCCCCACGATGCCGGCGATGCCTGGCGCACCGGCTGGGTCACCGCCCAGGACGCCGTGCTCGACGAGGCCGCTGCGTCGTTCCCGGGGCTGCCGTTGTGGCGCTCGGTCTACCGCTCGGCCGAGCCGATCGGCGTCGACGCCCTGATCGAGCTCGCGCGGGACGTGTACGGCGGCGCCGACCCCCTCGCCGCGCCCGCCCAGGACGGACCGTTCACGGTGGTGCGCACCTCGCGGGGCGCCGTACTCTCCCTGCGGCTGCCGGGCACGACGAGCGCCGACGTGGATCTCGCGAGGAACGGCGACGAGCTCGTCGTGACCGTGGGGTCGTATCGTCGTCTCCTCACGCTGCCTGCCGGCCTCACCCGCTACCGGGTCGCCGGGGCGCGTGTCCAGGACGGTGAGCTGCAGGTGCGGATGGAGGACAGGACGTCGTGACCCAGTCAGGGACCCACTCGGGCGACGGCGGGGAGCCCGCTGTGGGCAGCCTCGCCGAGGAGGCCGCGAAGCTGATGGGCGCCCTGTCGGGCTGGGCGCGCGACCACGGCGACCTGGCCCCGCACGTCGGTGACCTGGCCTCCCGCGCGACCGACGCGCTGCGCGACGTCGACGCCCACGTGGCGACCGGCGCCGCCGAGTGCGCGTGGTGCCCCGTCTGCCGCACCGTGCACGCCGTGCGGTCGCTGAACCCCGAGGTGCGCACCCACCTGGCGTCGGCGGCCACGTCGCTCATGCACGCGGTCGCCGGGGTGCTCGCGACCGCCGCACCGGAGAACGGACGCACCCGCGACGTCGAGCACATCGACCTCGACGGTGACGACTGGGATGACGACGCGTGAGCCTGTCCTGCGGGATCGACGTGGGCGGCACCAAGATCGCCGGAGGCGTGGTCGACGAGTCCGGCAAGGTGGTCGAGAAGCTCCGGGTGGAGTCCCCGGCGACCGACGTCGAGGGCATGGAGGATGCCATCGTCGGTCTCGTCGGTGAGCTGCGGTCGCGCCACGAGATCGTCGCGGTGGGGGTCGGTGCCGCAGGGTACGTCGACCGCGACCGTTCGACCGTGCTGTTCGCCCCCAACATCGCCTGGCGCGACGTCGACCTGCGCGACGTGCTCGAGAAGCGGGTGGACCTGCCCTTCGTGATCGAGAACGACGCCAACGCCGCGGCATGGGGCGAGTTCCGGTACGGCGCCGGCGAGGACGTCGACGACCTGCTGCTCGTCACCGTCGGCACCGGCATCGGCGGCGGCATCGTGCTCGACGGTCGACTGCACCGTGGCGCCTTCGGGGTGGCCGCCGAGATCGGCCACCTGCGGCTGGTGCCGGGCGGCCACCTGTGCGGCTGCGGCAACCGCGGCTGCTTCGAGGTCTACGGCAGTGGCACCGCGCTGGTGCGCGAGACCCGGGCAGCCGTCGAGGCCGGCTCGCTGCTCGCCAGGTCGCTGCTCGACCGTGCCGGCGGCCGGGTCGAGGACATCGACGGCCCACTGATCTCGGAGGCCGCCGCTGACGGTGACCGGTTCGCGATCGAGCAGCTGGCCGACCTGGGGCGCTGGCTGGGCGAGGGCATCGCCTCGCTGGCGGCCGTGCTCGACCCCGCCGTCGCGGTGATCGGGGGCGGCGTGAGCGGCGCCGGCGACCTGCTGCTCGACCCGATCAGGGCGGCGTTCGAGTCGTCGCTGCCGGGCCGCGGCCACCACCCGGCGCTCGAGATCCGAGCGGCCACGCTGGGCAACACCGCGGGCCTGATCGGTGCCGCCGACCTCGCCCGTGCCCGTG
Organism: uncultured Actinomycetota bacterium; assembly: GCA_963781515.1. Taxonomy (GTDB): domain Bacteria; phylum Actinomycetota; class Actinomycetes; order Propionibacteriales; family Nocardioidaceae; genus Nocardioides. The sequence continues at coordinate 262,206 of CAWAGL010000008.1, read as the reverse complement.
ACTGACTCGTCGGAGCCGGTCTGGATCGGCGTCGATGTCGGCGGCACCAAGGTCCTGGCCGGAGTCGTCTCCGCTGAGGGCAGGGTGCTGCGCACCGCCCGCGCCGCGACGCCGGGTCGCCGGGTCGACGTCGCGCTCATCGAGGACGCCCTGACCGATGCCGTGAGGGCGGTCGCGGGGGAGTCGCGGATCGCCGGGGTGGGCCTCGCTGCGGCCGGGTTCGTGGAGGCGACGGGGGAGCGGGTGATGTTCGCACCGCACCTGCCGTGGCAGGACGAACCCGTCCGGGCCCGGCTCGCCGAGCGCTGGCAGGTGCCGGTCGCCCTCGACAACGACGCCAACTGCGCGGCGATCGCCGAGTGGGAGTACGGCGCCGCCCGAGGCGCCGGCTCGGCGCTGGTGGTGACCATGGGCACCGGCATCGGCGGCGGCCTCATCCTCGACGGTCACGTGGTGCGCGGGGCCAACGGGATGGCCGGGGAGTTCGGTCATATGCAGGTCGTGCCCGACGGGCACGCCTGCGAGTGCGGCCTGCGCGGCTGCTGGGAGCAGTACTCCTCGGGCAACGCGCTGGTGCGCTACGCCCGTGAGCGCATCGGCCACGAGCCGACGATGCTCGAGGAGTCGTGCGAGGGGCACCCCGAGCGGTTGACGGGTCCGATGGTGACCGCGGCGGCCGAGGCGGGCGACCTGTTGGCGCGTGCGGCCTTCGCGTCGGTCGGCGACTGGCTGGGCGTGGGCGTGGCCAACCTCGTGGCGGCCTTCGACCCCGGGTGCGTCGTCATCGGGGGCGGCGTCTCCGCGGCCGGGGACCGGCTGCTCGACCCGGCACGGGTGGCGTTGGCGCGCTCACTGGTGGGTGCCCGGCACCGCGTCGTACCCCCGCTGCTGGGGGCGCAGCTCGGCCCGCAGGCCGGCCTGGTCGGCGCGGCCGCGCTGGTGCGGTCGAGTCAGCTGCGGCGGTAGTCCGGCACCAGCTCGAGCGCGAGCTGCTCGAGGAACAGGCCGACGTCGGTGACGATGCCGCGGGCCTGCGAGGAGCCGCGGTCGGCGAGCTTGGTGACGGTCGCGGGGTTGATGTCGACGCAGACCAGCGGGATCGACGCCGGCAGGATGTTGCCGGTGGCGACCGAGTGCAGCATCGTCGCCACCATCAGGCAGAAGCCGACGTCCGTGATCTCGGCGCGCATCGCGCGCTGGCCCTCGATCACGTCGGTGTAGACGTCGGGCAACGGGCCGTCGTCGCGCACCGACCCGACGAGCACGAACTTCTTCTCGTGCTTGACCATCGCGTGCATGATGCCGCCGGTGAGGATCCCACTCTCGACGGCCGCGTGGATCGACCCCTGCTTGCGGATCGTGTTGAGCGCGCGGATGTGGTGCTCGTGGCCGTGCTCCACGCCGCGCCCCTGGGCCAGGTCGACGCCCAGCGAGGTGCCGTAGAGGCTGGACTCGATGTCGTGGGTGGCCAGCGCGTTGCCGGCGAAGAGGATGTCGACGAAGCCCGCGTCGACCATCGAGACCATGGCCGGGGCTGCGCCGGTGTGGACGACGCCGGGGCCGCCGACCCACAGCACCTTCTTGCCCGCGGCCTTGGCCGCCCGCATGCCCTCGGCGACCTGGCGCACGAGGACCGCCTGCGGCTTCTCCGACGACACGTCGGACTCCATGAAGCCGAACGACTCCTGGCTCTTGTCGACCACGGGGACGGTGACCTTGATGCCGGAGGCACCACAGACGACGAGCATGCCGGTGCGGACGTCGGACATCGGCAGCGTGTAGATGCGGTTGCCGCCCTCGCGGGGCTCGACGATCAGGCCGCAGTCCATCTCGGGGTTCTCGACGTCGAACCAGCGGCCGTCGAGTCGGATCTTGGTCTCGAGGTTGGTGGTCGAGTAGAAGCCGTCGGGAAAGACGCCGTCGCGGTCGGCCTCGACCACGGCCGCCTCGCCCGGGTCGACCTGGTTGACGCCGCGGGTCTGGAGCCGCATCAACAGCCGCTGCAACGACTCGTCGTCCTCGGCGGTGACGGTGATGGTCGCTCGCGAGGTGTCCTTGGCCTCGTGGCCCACGTCGAACCGGTCGATGGCGTAGTCGCCGTCGTACTCCCGGATGTCGTCGAGGATGCGCGACAAGATGCCGCTGTCCATCAGGTGGCCGGTGACTTCGACGCTCTCGCTCACACTCACGGCGTCACCCTAGCCGCGGACCGCGGGTCACTCAGATGCGGGCACCGTCGTCGCCGGGGTCGCGCGGACCGCGCGGCATCATCACCACGAGGTAGCCGAAGCCGCCCAGGAAGGCCAGCACCAGGGCGTAGGACATCAGCAGCGGCATGCGCCAGCCCAGCACGGTGAAGACGAGCAGGATCAGCGGCGAGGCGAACAGCCCGATCCAGGCCGCCTGGCGACGGGGCTCCGGCCGTGGCAGCGGGGGCGGCGGAGGGGGGACGAAGCGCTCCTGGTCGTCGTACTGCTCGTGCACCGGTGGGGTGCTGGCCACCGGATCCGGCTCGGGAGCGGCAGGCGGCGGGCTCGCCTGCTCCACCTCGGCACGCTCGCCGTAGTGCTCGACGATGTCCTGCCAGGCGCGGTCGAGGTCACGCTCGCGCCCGGGCTCGTCCTTGCTGGTCACCCCCAGAGCGTAGACGCCCGTGCGTCGGAGCCGTGCCCCGACGAGATTGGACCCATCGGAGAGCATGGGTTCGTGTTCGGTGACGACAAGGGCCAGCGGCGACGCAACGCCCGCGACCTCGAGCGCCGGATGCGTGAGCTGGACGAGCTCGACCGCAGGTTCGGGCTGGGAGCGCTCCCGGGTACGACGGGGCCGCGCGAGGTGCCACGCAGGCGTCACGGGCTGCGCAACCTCTGGGTGGTCGTCCTCACCGTGGCGCTGCTGGGTGTCGTCATCGCGGTCCACCCGGGCAGCACGGCCGGCCAGATCCGCGGCGGGGTGGCCACCGGACTGTCCCGGCTCGGCGTCCTCGGCCCCTCGCCCGGCGACGGGAGCTACGCGTTCATCGCCACGCAGCGCGGCGGCCGCGACCCGGTCGGCTACGACCCGTGCACCGAGATCAGGGTCGAGGTCAACACCGACGGCGCGCCGTCGAACTGGAAGTCGCTGGTGGCCCGGTCCATCGACCACGTCGGCTCGGCCACCGGACTGGAGATCGTCTACGCCGGTGAGACCGACAACCGCGACGTCGAGCAGGTGGACCGGTCGCAGGCGACCGTGCTCGTGATGTGGGCGACCGCGGAGGACTTCCCGGTGCTCGAAGGGCAGGTCGCCGGGGTCGGCGGGAGCTCGGTGGTCCAGCGACCCTCAGGTCGTCGCGAGTTCGTCGGCGGCCGGATCGTCCTGGACCAGGACGCCTTCGGGACGTACGGCGGGGGCGGCCTGCAGATCGCTGTCGACCAGGCGGTCGTCGACCACGAGTTCGGACATGTCGTCGGGCTGGACCACGTGGACGACCCGGGGGAGCTGATGGCGCCCACCACCGACGGCCGGCAGCTGGGCTGGGGACCCGGCGACCGGGAGGGACTCGCGAGGCTGGGACAGATCGCCTGCCGGTGACCGGACCCTGCCCGAGGCACGTCGCTGGTCGAGGTAGCGAGGAGCGCTAGTGACGAAGCCTCGAAACAAGACGGTTGGTGCCCCTGGTCTCGAGGCTCGCTGGCGCTCGCACCTCAACCGGCGGGGGCGGTGGTCACCGTGGCGATGAAGTCCGCCGACTCGGAGAAGATCGCGTCGGCGTCGTTGTCGAGGGTGGCAACGTGGTAGCTGTTCTCGAGGTGGCGCACGGTGACGTCGGTCGACGAGACACCCTTGCGGATCAGGTCCATCGAGAGCGTGTCGACGACGTGGTCCTCGGTGGACTTGAAGAACAGGATGGGCGCGGTGACCCTGGCCAGGTCGGCGCGCAGCGGCTTCCAGTTCTGCATCATCGAGTGGGCGGCCTTGAGGGGGGTCTTGGTGTAGCCGTACTCCTGTGCGCCGGGCAGCTTGATGTCGTTGGCGATGCCGGGGAACGACGGTACGAGCCACTTGAGCGCCGGCAGGGCCAGCACGTCCTTGCGCATCGTGGCCAGGGCGGCGTTGACCAGCACCAGCCCCGCGATCCGGTCGGGCTGGTCGGCGGCCAGGCGCAGGGCGAGTCCGCCGCCCATCGACAGCCCGCCGACCACGACCGAGTCGTTGTCGGCGGCGAGGTGCTCGAACGACCGCGACACCTCGGCGTACCAGTCGGCCCAGGTGGTCGCGTTGAGGTCCTGCCACGTGGTGCCGTGGCCGGGCAGCCGCGGCACCTCGACGGCGTACCCGCGCTCGGCCAGCGACTCGCCCCACGGTCGCATCGAGGCCGGGGAGCCGGTGAAGCCGTGACTGAGGAGCACACCGACGGAACGGCCACCGGTCAGCTCGGGACGCGCGGTGGCCGAGAACGGGGCGGCGGTGGGCAGCACGGATGACATGGCCGCATCGTGCCAGAGACGACGCGCTCACCGAGCGCCACCGACCGGCGGAACGGGCTAGAGTCCGATTCGTGCTGTATTGGTTCCTGAAGTGGATCGCCCTCGGGCCCGTCCTGCGACTCATCTTCCGACCTCAGGCGTCCGGGGTCGACCACGTGCCCGACGAGGGCCCGGCCATCCTCGCGAGCAACCACCTGTCGTACGCCGACTGGCTGTTCATGCCGCTGACGCTGTCGCGCCGGGTCACCTTCGTGGCCAAGGCGGAATACTTCACGACGCCCGGGGTGAAGGGCTGGTTCCAGAAGAAGTTCTTCTCCGGCGCCGGCCAGGTGCCGATCGACCGCGGCGGTGCCTCGGCGGCCGAGGGCGCCCTGAAGTCGGCCAAGGACATCCTCGCCAGGGGCGACCTCTTCGGCATCTACCCCGAGGGCACCCGCTCGCACGACGGCAAGCTCTACCGCGGCAAGACCGGCGTCGCCCGGCTGGCGCTCGAGACCGGTGCGCCGGTCATCCCCGTCGCGGTCGTCGGCACCGACGTGGTCGCCCCGCCCGGCAAGAAGTTCGGCTCGTTCACGCGGCCGATCGTGCGCTTCGGCAAGCCGCTCGACTTCTCGCGCTACGAGGGGATGGAGAACGACCGCTACATCCTGCGGTCGATCACCGACGAGATCATGTACGAGGTGATGCGCCTGTCGGGCCAGGAGTACGTCGACATGTACGCCAGCGTCGCCAAGGACCTCTCGAAGAAGCGCGACGACGAGGCCAAGCGGGCCGAGCGCGAGGTCGCTGCCGAGGGGAAGAAGGCGTCCTGACCGGCATGACCGAGGACCGGGCTTCGCGGTGGTCGTCCGCCGCAGCGGTCGCCGTCGAGGATCGCCTGTACGCCGCCCTCGCGGTGCTGCGCGTCATCGTCACCCTCAACCTCATCGCCCTGACCTGGTGGCGTCGCGACAACTTCGACCGACCGGCGGCCTCCGCCGTGCTCGTGGTCCTCCTGGTGCTGTGGACGGGCTTCGCTCTCTGGGCCTACTCCTCCTCCGCGCGCCGCACACCGCCGCTCCTGCTCGTCGACCTCGCGGTGGCCATCGGCGCCCTGCTCGCGACCCCGTGGCTCAAGGGCGACGACTTCCGGGCGACGGTGCCCGGCTTCTGGGTCATGGGCGTGCTGCTCGCCTGGGCGGTGCACTGGCGGTGGCAGGGCGGGCTGGTCGCCGGCACCGCGCTGTCCGTCATCGACCTGATGATCCGGTCAGAGGTGAGCCAGGCCACCTACGGCAACACGTTCCTGCTGATGATCGGCGGCCCGATCGTCGGCTACATGTGCCAGTCGCTGCAGGAGATGGCGGCCGAGCGCGACCGCGCCCAGCGGGCTGCGGCCTCCGCAGGCGAGCGGGCCCGGCTCGCCCGCGCCGTACACGACGGGGTGCTGCAGGTGCTGGCCCTCGTGCAGCGCCGGGGCACCGAGCTGGGGGGCGAGTTCGCCGACCTCGGCCGACTCGCGGGCGAGCAGGAGTCGTCGCTCCGCTCCCTGATCAGGCAGCAGGACACCCTGGTCAGCGAGTCGGCATCCACCGACCTGGCCGTGGCGCTCGAAGCGCTCGGCGGACCACGCATCACCGTGGTGACCCCCGGCACGGCCGTGCCACTTCCGGCGTACGTCGTCTCCGAGGTGGTCGCCGCGACGCGGGCCTGCCTGGACAACGTGACCGTGCACGTCGGGCCGGACGCACCCGCCTGGGTGATGCTCGACGCCGCCGACGACCGGGTGGTCGTCTCGGTCCGTGACGAGGGCCCGGGCATCGCGGCCGACCGGTTGGCCATCGCCGAGACCGAGGGCCGACTGGGTGTGGTGGCCTCGATCCGCGGCCGGCTCGCGGACCTCGACGGCACCGCCGAGCTGTCGACCGGCCCGTGGGGGACCGAGTGGGAGCTGGCCGTCCCGAGACCGGGAGGGCCGACGTGACGATCCACAGTGAGCACCCGTTCCTCGACCCGGACCCCGACCAGGCCAGGCGGCTGCGCGGCCGGCTGGGCGGTCAGGTGTCGCTGTGGACCGCCGGCTCCGGCGCCGAGCGGGTCGGCCTCACCGTCTCCTCGCTGCTGGTCGCACCGAGCGAGCGGCCACTCGTCATCGGGTTGCTCGACCCGGACTCCGACCTGGCCGTGCGGCTGGTCGACGGCGACGACACCCGGTGCGTCGTCCAGCTGCTGGCCTGGCAGCACCGCGACCTCGCCGAGCAGTTCGCCGGCCAGATGCCCGCACCGGGCGGGGTCTTCGCGCAGGCCGAGTGGGTGCAGACCGACGCCGGCCCCCGTCTCGCCGACGTGACCACGTGGGCCGAGGTCGCCGTCCGTGACACCAGGGAGGTCGGGTGGTCGGTCGAGGTCACCGCGCAGATCGACGGCCTGGTCGTCGGCGACGACCACGAGCCACTCATCCATCGCCGCGGCCGCTACTCGCACTAGGTTGGTCACCGTGACCGACGGGGCAGCGAACGAGGCGATCAGGGTGATGGTGGTCGACGACCACCCGATGTGGCGCGACGCGGTCGAGCGTGACCTCGAGGTCGCGGGCTTCGAGGTCGTCGGGGTGGCGGCCACCGGCAAGGAGGCCGTGGCTCGCTTCCCGGCAGCGCGCCCGCACGTGGTCGTGCTCGACCTCCAGATCCCCGAGCCCAACGGTGTCGAGGTGACGCGTGCGGTGCTCGAGCGCGACCCGTCGGCGCGCGTGCTGATCCTCTCGGCATCCGGTGAGCAGGCCGACGTGCTGGAGGCCGTGAAGGCCGGTGCCACGGGCTACCTCGTGAAGTCGGCGTCGCGCGAGGAGCTGATCTCCGCCGTACGCCGGGTCGCCGCCGGCGACACCGTGTTCACGCCGGGGCTCGCCGGTCTGGTGCTGGGGGAGTTCCGCAGGATGTCCGGGCCGGCGCAGCCGGACCCCAACACCCCGGAGCTGACCGAGCGCGAGACCGAGGTGCTCAAGATGGTGGCGAAGGGGATGTCGTACAAGCAGATCGCCGACCGGCTCGTGATCTCGCACCGCACCGTGCAGAACCACGTGCAGAACACCCTCCGCAAGCTCCAGATGCACAATCGTGTCGAGCTGACCAGATATGCGATCGAGCAGGGCCTGGACGGCGATGACGAGTGAGCTCGCCGCGGCCTACGTCGCCCGACTCGGGCTCACGGACGCGCCGCCGACGCTAGCCACGATGACTGCGCTCCACCGGGCGCACCTCGAGCTGCTGCCCTACAACAACCTCGACACCATGCTGGGCTCGCCACGACCGGTCGACGAGGAGAGCTGCCTGCGCCAGGTCGTCGAGGCCGGGCGGTCGGGCTACTGCTTCCACCAGAACGGCGTGCTTGCAGCCGGGCTGGATCACCTCGGCTTCAAGGTCGACCGGCAGCACGGGCACGTCTGGACCCGCGCCGAGCAGCGCGACCGCGTCGACCTCAACCACCTGGTGCTCGTGGTCTCCGGGCTGCCCACCGAGTCCAACCCCGGCGGTCGATGGTGGCCGGACGTCGGGCTGGGCGAGGGCTTCGTGGACCCGGCGCCCCTCGTGGCGGGCTTCGTCGGTGACGGGCTGCTGGACCTCGAGATCACCGAGCTCGACGAGGAGGGCTGGTCGTTCCGCAACGACCCGCGCGGCACGTTCGACGGCATGGAGGCGCGGTCGCTGCCGATGGATGTCGCCCGGGCGCACACCGAGCTGTCGACGCCGCCCGACGGGGCCTTCGCGAGGATCCTGGTCGTGCAGCGGCGCGCTGCCGGGGCCGTCGAGACCCTGCGTGCGTGCGTGCACACCCGGTTGGACCTGACGGGAGTGACGACGCGTGACCTCACGACGTACGACGACTGGCGCAGCGCGCTCGTCTCGCTCGGGCTCGGTCTCGCCGACGTCTCCGACGAACGGCTGCGTGCGCTGTGGGACTCCTCGTGGCAGAGCCACGTGGCGTGGGACGCGGCGGGCCGGCCGTGAGGTCGGTATGGCGCCGCGCCGGTGCCGACGATGCCGGGGCGCTGATGATGGCTGAGCGGGCCGCCAGCCTGATCGCCCTCCACCACGTGTTCCCGCCGGAGACCTACCCCTATCCCGACGCGGACGTGCTGGCGCGCTGGACGCTGATCCTCGACGACCCGGGCGTCACGGTCGAGCTCGTCGACGGTGACGCCGGTGTCATCGCCTTCGCGGCGTGGGACGCGCGCACCCTTCGGCATCTCGGCGTCCATCCCGATCACTGGGGCTCGGGGCTGGCCCGGGCCGGGGTCGAGAGAGCGGTGAGGGCCATCCACGACGGTGGCGAGACGCCGTACCTGAAGTGCCTGGTCGAGAACCACCGGGCGCGAGGTCTCTACGACCACCTCGGCTGGGTGCCCACGGGTGTGCGCGGCGAGGCGGAGTTCCCGCCGCATCCGGAGGAGATGGAGTACGTGCTGCGCGGGTGACTACACCGCCGCGCGCGCGGGATGCGGGCGACCGCCCACGGGCGAGGCGTCGACGAGGTCGTGCTGCACGCCGTAGCGCGAGCGCAGCCGGGCGTCCTGCTTGACGCGGTAGCGCTTGCCGAGCGCCGTGCGCAACGGCAGGGTCCACCGCAACCGGTCGAGGCCGGCGTTGACCAGCCCCAGGACCGGGCCGACGACCCGGACGAGGTGCTTGACGCGGGTGTCGGGCACGGCCAGCTCGTCGGCGATCTCGTCGCCGAGGAAGATCCGTTCGAGGGCGTGCACGATCGGCGGGGCGGCACGGTGCAGGGCGTGGGGCAGGAGCTCCTCGATCTCGGGCACGAGGAACTCGGCGTTGATCGACGCCACGAGGTCGCGGCAGAAGTCGTCGACCACCGGCCGGGTGAGCAGGTAGATCGCCTCGAGCGCCTCCTGGTCGGCCTCGTCGACCGGCAGCAGCTCCGCCGAGATGCCGAGCAGGTGGCCGACGTAGCGCCACCGGGCGTAGTAGGCGTCCGCCTCGTGGGGCAGGAGCGGTGCGCCGACGGCGCGCATGCCGCGCAGCGGGATCAGGCAGAACTCGACAAGCGTGTAGCCGAGGTAGGACTGGCAGATGGGCACGCCCCAGGCAGCGGCGTCCCACTCGTCGGAGCCGGACAGGGACCGGCGCACCAGCGCGTGGATGACCCGGACCCGCACGGTGAGCTCGAAGCCGGGGGAGTGGCGGCGCAGGCCGTCCTCGGCCAGCACCTCGACCAGCCACGAGCCCACCTCGATGGTGCGGGCACCGGCGCTCTCGACGTACCGGCCGGTGAGCTGCAGGGGCCGCGACGCCGCGGAGTTGGCATAGCCGCTCAGCAGCGATGCGGCGCCGAGCACGATGCCGGTCTGCCGGGTGTAGCGCCCGAGGTGGCGGCCGCCCGCGTTGATGGTGTCGAAGTCGACCCATGCGGGCACGGCGTCGAGCTCGGCGAAGAGCGCGCGCAGCGAGTCGGGGGCATCGGCCACGGCATCGACTCCCTGGCGGCAGGCCTGCCGCAGCATCCGCATGCCGCGGCCGTGGCCCAACGTGGCGAAGTCGGCCACGAACGCGTCGGCCAGCGGGTCGCCGACCCACATGCCGTCGAAGTACGGCGCGGCGAGGGCGCCGAACCGGCGCACCGCCTCGTCGTACCGCCTGATGCTGCTCGGGACGCCGGGCCCGCCACCGGCCGTCACCTGGGGGCGCTGCGCGGCCGTCGACATGCCCTCAGCCTATGCTCGCCGCGTGTCCACCGACCCGCTGCTGGCCATCGCCGACGAGCTCTACGCGCTGGCCGTGGCCGACTTCACGGCGGCGCGGGACACCCGTGTGAAGGAGCTGAAGGCGACCGACAAGGCCCTCTCGGCGCGGGTCAAGGCGCTCAAGCGGCCGTCGGTCGCGGCCTGGGCCGTGAACCTGTTCGTCCGCCGGGAGACCGCCCAGGTCGAGCAGGTCATCGCCGTCGGCGAGGCCCTGCGCGAGGCGCAGGCCAACCTCGACGGCGACGAGCTGCGTGCCCTGACCCGGCAGCGCAGACAGCTGACCGCGGCCGTGACCGGCCGGGCCCGTGCCTGCGCGGCTGATGAGGGCCAGCGGTTGAGCGACTCCGTTGCCGACCAGGTGGAGGCCACGCTGACGGCGGCCATGCTCGACGAGGGTGCGGCGGCGGCCGTCCGCAGCGGCCTGCTCACCGCGTCGCTCGCCGCGACCGGGGTGGACGCCGTCGACGTCGCCGGGTCGGTCGCCGCACCCGAGGCGCTGGGCTTCACCGCGTCGGTCCGGGAGGCCGAGGAGCAGCCGGTGTCGCGGCCCGAGCTGCGCGTCGTACCCGACCCGGAGGCTGACCAGAAGAGGCGCAGGGCCGCCCAGGAGAAGCTCGACGTCGCCGAGGCCGAGGTGACGCAGACCCAGGAGGCGTACGACGCGGCCGCCGCCGAGGTCGGCCAGCTCGAGGCCCGCAGCATGCAGGTGCAGGCCGAGATCGACGAGCTGCGCCGCAGGATCGCCGAGCTCGAGACGGCCGCCGAGGAGATCGACGACGAGCTCTCGGACGCCGAGGACGTGCGTGCCGAGGCCGAGGAGACGCTCGCCACCTCGATCCGCGACCGGGAGGCCGCCGCCGCGATCGTGGCGAAGCTCGGGTAGTCGCGGCGTTGCTTGCCGCTGGTCTGGGCTGGCGTTGGGCGTTGGGCGTGGGGCGTTGGGCGTTGGGCCGGGTCGGCGGTCGTGGCCGGCGTGAGTGGCAGCGGTGAGGTGTGGTCGGTCTGGAGGGTGCGGACCGACCCCGGCTCACCGCTGGGCCGGGTTGGCGGGCGGGCGCGCGTGATAGCGGTGAGGGGTGGTCGGTCCGGAGGGTGTGGACCGACCCCGGCTCACCGCTGGTCCGGGTCGGCGGGCGGGCGCGCGTGGCAGCGGTGAGGTGTGGTCGGTCCGCGCCCCTCAAAGCGACCGTGGCTCACCGCTGGGCCGGGTGGCGGGCGGGCGCGGGTGGCAGCGGTGAGGTGTGGTCGGTCTGGGGCGTGTGGACCGACCCTGGCTCACCGCTGGGCCGGGTGGCGGGCCGGCGCGCGTGATAGCGGTGAGGTGTGGTCGCTCTGATGGGCACCAACCGACCCTGGCTCACCGCCGGTCCGGGTCGGCGGGCCGGCGCGCGTGACAGCGGTGAGGTGTGGTCGCCCTGATGGGCGCCGACCGACCCTGGCTCACCGCTGAAATGGTCGCCGGGCGGGCGCCGCGGCGATCATGCCTTCGCGGATGACGACCACGCCGGTCACACCGGAGATCTCGGCGTCGCTGACGAGGACGCTCGTGTCCGAGACTCCGTCAGATCGGCTGAACGCCGGCCAACCTGGTCGAACGATCGGGGTGGACGCTGGGCTAGGGTCCGAGCATGCGCGACACCCGAGGTGAGGACTATGCCCGCCGCCTGCAGGGCAAGGAAGGCGCCCGCTGGAAGCAGGTGCTGAACGTCCAGGCGCCGTACCGGTGGAACCTTCGTCGCCAGGAGCTGGGTCACACGCTCGACATCGGTTGCGGCATCGGTCGCAACCTGGGATCACTGTCCGCCGGGTCGGTGGGCATCGACCACAACCCGGTCTCCGTCGACATCGCCAGGCAGCGTGGCTTCGTGGCTGTCACCACCGCGGAGTGGGCGGAGTCGGAGCTCCGCGTCGAGGAGTCGTTCGACGGGTTCCTGGTCGCGCACGTGATCGAGCACATGCCGCCCGACGAGGGTGAGGCCATGATGCGCTCCTACCTCCCCTACCTGCGACCGGGCGGCAAGGTGCTGTTCATCTGCCCGCAGGAGCGCGGCTACGCCTCCGACCCCACCCATGTCCGCTGGACCACCGGGGAGGACCTGGAGGACCTGTCCAGGTCGCTGGGGCTCGAGCCGCAGCCGTGGCGCAGCTTCCCGTTGCCCCGGCTGGCCGGCAAGGCCTTCACCTACAACGAGTTCAACGTGCTGGCGATCAAGCCGACCGCCTGATCACTGGTCCCGCAGGATCGCCAGCACCCGCTGGTCGATCCAGGTCCCGTCGGCGGCGACCCGCATCTCGTAGTTCTCCGATCCCGTCCACGCGGCGAGGTCGGGATGCCCTGCCGCGTTGACGAGGCCGGCGATCTCCTCGGCCAGTGCCGGGTCGACCTCGACCTTCTCGTCATCGGTGGACGCGGTGAGGTAGAGGTCGTTGAGGTCGAGGAGCCGGGCCAGCTCGGTGAGCGGCTCGGGGTGGTCGTCGACACGCAGGTCCACCGCGATGTCGTCGAGGCCGTCGTACCCCGCCTCGTCGCGTACGACGAGCAACGCGGCCGACTGGCGACCCCTGCGGTCGCCGCCGGCCCGGTCGCCGGCCCGCATCGAGGCCAGCAGCCGGCGCTCCAGGGGCTCACCGGCCGAGCCCTCCCAGGCGGCCCGCATCTCGGCGACCACCTCGGGGCCGGTGAGGATGTTGCCCTGGATCGCGAACCCGTCGCCCGTGACGCCCCCAGCCCAGTCGTAGCAGGCCGGCCCGGTGTGCGACACGGCGTTGCCCTCGGCGTCGACGATGCCGACCTGGCGGTGGTCGCGCCCGGCGTCCTCCTCGAGCAGGCGCTGCAGGGCGACCCCGGCGGTCGCGCCCTCATCGAGATGCGCGAGCGCGAGACCCTTGTAGGCGACGTTGGCGGACGCCTGGGTGGCGATCGCACCCACCCCGGCGACGGCGGCCGGCACCGCGGAGCCGACAGCGAGGAACTTCGAGGCGACGGCGACGCCCCAGGACTCGCCGTCTTCGGACCTGGCCACGATCGAGAACGTCATGGCGCCACGCTAGCCGCACAGGACCGAAACCCGCTTGACCTGAAGCGTGCTTGAACAGGGAGGATCAGTCCGTGCTCTCCCGCCTCGGCTTCCCTCCCATCGGCCCCCACCGGCGCTTCGTGACGGCCATCGCCGTCGACGCGCTGGGCAGCGGCGTCTTCATGCCGCTCACGATGCTCTACTTCCTCACCGTCACCCCGTTGACCCTGCTGCAGGTGGGCGCCGCCATCTCGATCGCCTCGGCGGTGTCGCTGCCTGCGGGCCCGGTCCTGGGCGCGCTGGTCGACCGCTTCGGCGCCAAGCAGGTCCTGCTGGCCGGCAACGCCTTGCAGGCTGCCGGGTTCGTGGCCTACCTGGTGACCGACTCGTTCGCGGCCGTCCTCCTCTGGACGATCGTGGTCACCGTCGGACGGACCGCCTTCTGGGGCTCCTACGGCAACATCGTCGCCGCCATCTCGCGGCCGGGGGAGCGTGAGCGCTGGTTCGGCTTCCTGGGTGCGCTGCGCAACGTCGGCTTCGCGTTCGGTGGCGTGGCGTCCGGCGTGGCACTGGCCATCGGCTCCGACCTGGCGTTCCAGGTCGTGGTCGCCGCCAACGCCGCGACGTACGCCGTCGCGTTCTGGCTGCTGCTGGCGGTGCCCGCCACCGTGCGCGGCGGTCAGCAGTCGCTGCCGGGCTCGTGGCGCACCGTCCTGGCCGACCGCCCGTACCGCCTCCTCGTCGTCGCCCAGGTGGGCTACTCGATGCCGATGATGATCTTGAACTTCGCGTTGCCGGTCTACGTGGTGACCGTGCTCGAGCTGCCGGGCTGGATCATGGGCGTCGTCTTCACCGTCAACTGCGTCATGGTCGGCCTCGGCCAGGGGCTGGTGGTCAATGCCATGACAGGGCACGCCCGCTACCGCGTGCTGCTGCTGACGCAGGTCGTTTTCGTGTCGTCGTTCGCGGTGTTCCTGGCGTGCGGCTGGCTGGCTCCCTCCGTGGCGACGGGGCTGGTCGTGGTCGGCGGCATCGTCTACACGTTCGCCGAGCTCTCCGGCGGCCCGGTGCTCGCCGCGCTGTCGGCCGAGGCGTCGCCCGAGCACCTGCGCGGGCGCTACCTGTCGCTGATCCAGCTCGCGTGGAACCTCAGCGGCACCATCGCGCCGGTGCTGTTCGCCTGGCTGCTCGAGCGCGGACCCGAGCCGCTGTGGGTGGTGATGGTGGGGCTGGCCGTGGCGATGATGTTCGTGGTCGGCCGGTTGGCTTCGGTGATGCCGGCCGCGGCAGCCGAGGTCACCAACGCGGCGGAGCCGGTCACCGCCTGACGCGCGACGGGGTGCTCGCCGGGCGAGGGTGGCCCTCGCCAAGGGCACCTCCGGGTCGCTACGCTCGCTGAGGTTGTGAACGATCCAAGTCCCCTGATCAGCGGAGGTCTCATGCGTGTCGGAGTGCTCACCGGAGGCGGGGACTGTCCCGGCCTGAACGCCGTCATCCGCGCTGTCGTGCGCAAGGGCGTGCATGCGCACGGCTTCGACTTCGTGGGATACCGCGAGGGGTGGAAGGGCCCGCTCGAGGGTCTGACGATGCCGCTGGGCATCGAGCAGTGCCGCGGCATCCTGCCGCGCGGTGGCACGATCCTCGGCTCGTCGCGCACCAACCCGTTCAAGCTCGACAACGGGGTGGAGCGCATCAAGGCCAACCTCGAGAGGGACGGCGTCGAAGCGCTCGTCGCCATCGGCGGCGAGGACACGCTCGGCGTGGCCACCAAGCTCGCCGATCTCGGCGTCAAGGTCGTCGGCGTGCCGAAGACGATCGACAACGACCTGTCCGGCACCGACTTCACGTTCGGGTTCGACACCGCGGTCAACATCGCGACCGAGGCCATCGACCGGCTGCACACCACCGCCGAGTCGCACCACCGGGTGCTGGTCGTCGAGGTGATGGGCCGGCACGCCGGCTGGATCGCCCTGCACGCCGGGCTGGCCGGCGGTGCCAGCATGGTGCTCATCCCCGAGCAGCCGTTCGACATCGACGAGGTCTGCGCGCACGTCGAGACGCGGTTCAAGAGCCAGTACGCCCCGATCGTCGTGGTCTCCGAGGGTGCGGTCCCGCGTGACGGCGGCGACATGACCCTCGTGTCCGGGGAGAAGGACGCCTTCGGCCACGTCCGGCTCGGCGGCATCGGCGACCGGCTGGCCAGCGAGATCGAGCACCGCACCGGCAAGGAGGCGCGCGCCGTCGTACTCGGGCACATCCAGCGTGGTGGCACCCCCACCGCTTTCGACCGGTGGCTGGCGACCCGCTTCGGGCTCCAGGCGGCTGACGCGGTCGCCGACGGCGAGTTCGGCACCATGATGGCGCTGCGCGGCACCGACATCGTGCGGCTGCCGCTCATCGAGGGCACCGGCGAGCTCAAGCTCGTCAGCGACAAGGAGTACGCCGAGGCGCAGGTCTTCTTCGGCTGAGAAAGTCGTCGCTGCGACAGAACCCCCGTGCTCCCGCGTGCGTAAGGGAGAGTGACAGACACACTCACGTTCGGGGGCGAGATGGGGAACAGCACCGACACGGGCTTCGACGAGTTCGCGGTGGCGGCCTGGCCGCGGCTGCGACGCTCGGCGTACCTCCTCACCGGTGACCACCACCTCGCCGAGGATCTGGCCCAGACCGCGCTGGCGCGCACCTATGCCAGCTGGCGCCGGGTACGACGTGCCGACGCGCTCGCCTATGCCCGCCGGACCCTGGTCAACCTCAACATCGACCGGATCCGCCGTCGGCGGATCACCGAGGTCGGCGACGGGCCGATCGCGGTGCTGCCGGACCGGCACCGACCGCACGGCAACAGCGACGACCGGGACCAGATCGTCCGCCTGCTCAAGGATCTGACCGAGCGGGAGCGGCGGGTCGTGGTGCTGCGGCACTACTTCGACCTCAGCGAGGCACAGGTGGCCGACGAGCTCGGCATCGCCCGCGGCACCGTGAAGAGCACCCTGGCCCGCGCGCTCGGAAAGCTCCGGGTGTCTGTCGACGACCTGCAGCACTCGCACCCGCTTTCCTGACGGAGGGGCCACCCATGGACCAGCGCACGATCGACCAGCTCGAGAACGACCTTCGCGGCCACGACGCCCCCGGCGCCGGGGGAGTGGACCTCGCCACCGTCCGCGCGCTCGGCACCCGCCGGCGGCGCGTCCGCGGGCTCGTCGCCGGCGGCGGCGCCGTCGCCGCGGTGGCCGTTCTCGCCCTGGTGCTGACGGCGGTCACCGGCGGCCACGAGCGGGGCGCCGAGGAGCCGCGGTTCGCGACGCAGCCCTCGAGCACCCCCACGGAGCTGTCCCCGCTGGCCCAGCGGGCGCTGGCCAAGGTGCCCGGCGCCGTGCAGGTGTCCGCGTGGCAGGTGCTCATCCCCACGCCCGCGGCCATGTCGATGTACCCGAGCCAGGTCGTGCCCGCCGACCACATCGCGGCCGGACCCGTCGACGTGGGCATGCGGCGCTACACCGGCGTGACGTCGTTCGAGCGTGGCCAGTTCCCCGCGTGGCTCTTCGATGGCGTCGAGAGGATCGAGAAGACCGAGCTCGGCAGCGAGGAGGAGGGCTACCCGGTCGGGTCCACCGAGATGGGCATCATCGTCGACGCTGGGCCCCTCGACCTGGCCTGCGTGCAGCCGCTGCCGGACTGGGGCAACGCGGACGAGCTCGGTGACGCCTGCAACCCCGCCATGCTCGGCACGAGCGGCGACGCGCGGACCTACGAGTGGGGGATGGGCACCGACGACTTCCTCCAGTCGGGCCAGCCGCTCGAGCTGTTCTCCGACGAGACCTACACCGACGGAACGGCGCGGACCGTGTGGATCGGTGGCACCGACGGCACCGACGTCGCGTCGGTCGAGCTGGTGGATGTCGACGGCACGCGCATCCAGGCCACGGTGGCCGCGGGCACGCTGGTGCCCGGGGAGACCATGTTCTGGGGCACGGTCCCCGGTGAGCTGGCGATCGCGGTGACCCGCGACGCCGACGGAGACGTGCTCGAGCGGCACGAGGTCAAGCCCTGCGACAGCCCGGTGGACTGCGAGGTGCGCTGATCCACGCGTCGCGGTGCGGGTGCCGGCGACGCGAGAACGTCGACGGCGAGGGTGCTGGCACTTCGATGTGATCTGGGCCACCATGGGCTCGATTCCGGGTCAGGGGCCCGGTCCCGGAGGGAGCGCCATGAGTGCCAAGGACACGCACACCGCCGACGTCAACGGCCCGGAGCCCGATCTCGTCCGGGTGATGGGCCCTCGGCTGCTCCTGCTGTTCATCGTCGGGGACATCCTCGGCACGGGCGTCTACGCGCTCACCGGCCAGGTGGCCGGCGAGGTCGGCGGGGCGGCGTGGGCGCCGTTCCTGGTCGCCTTCGCGGTCGCGACGGTCACCGCGTTCTCCTACCTGGAGCTGGTCACCAAGTACCCCCAGGCGGCCGGAGCGGCGCTCTACACGCACAAGGCGTTCGGCCTGCACTTCGTGACGTTCCTCGTCGCGTTCACCGTGATGTGCTCGGGCATCACCTCGGCCTCCACAGCATCCAACGCCTTCGCCGGCTTCCTCAACGACGGCTTCAGCCTCGGCTTCGAGGTCGGTGGGACCGGCATCCTGCTGATCGCCCTGGCGTTCATGCTGCTGGTCGCAGCGGTCAACTTCCGTGGCGTCGGCGAGAGCGTCAAGGCCAACGTCGTGCTCACCCTCGTCGAGCTCTCCGGCCTGCTGCTGATCATCTTCATCGGCCTGTGGGCCGTCACCCAGGGCAACGCAGACTTCTCGCGGGTGGTCGTCTTCGACAGTCCGAGCGACAAGAGCACGTTCTTCGCGGTCACGGCGGCGACGTCGCTGGCCTTCTTCGCGATGGTCGGCTTCGAGGACTCCGTCAACATGGCCGAGGAGTGCCAGGACCCCGTCCGCGACTTCCCGAGGATGATGCTCACCGGCCTCGGCCTCACCGGCACCATCTACGTGCTGGTGTCGATCACCGCCGTCGCGCTGGTCCCCGTGGGCGACCTGATCGACCCGGAGAAGGGCCAGGCGCTGACCCAGGTCGTCGCTGCCGGCGCACCCAACCTGCCCTTCGACACGATCTTCCCGTTCATCGGCATGTTCGCGGTGGCCAACTCCGCGCTGATCAACATGCTGATGGCCAGCCGCCTGCTCTACGGCATGGCCAACCAGGACGTCCTGCCCCGCGTCTTCGGCAAGGTGCACCCCCAGCGCCGTACTCCGTGGGTCTCGATCATCTTCACGACCGCGATCTCCTTCGGCCTGATCATCTACGTCGTCCGTGCCACGGCGTCGACCGACGGCGCCAACTCCGTGGCCCTCCTCGGCGGCACGACCGCGCTGCTGCTCCTGTGCGTCTTCACGATCGTGAACGTCGCGGTGCTGATCCTGCGCAAGGAGCCCGTCGACCACGACCACTTCACGGCGCCGACGTGGCTGCCCTACGTCGGGGCCGTCGCCTGCGCCTTCCTGGCCGGGCCGTGGGCACGCAGTGACGACCAGCAGCAGCAGTACGAGATCGCCGGTGGACTGCTGGCGGTCGGCATCGTGCTCTGGGCGCTCACCTGGCTCACCAACCGCGGCATCCGGGCCAAGAAGACCGGCTTCCGCGACATCGAGCACCTGGAGGACGCCGACGACCGCTGAGCAGTCGGCTCGCCCGCTCGCCCAGTGGCCACGAATCGGTCGGCCCCGGCCGGTCGCCGTACGCTGGATGTCGTGAGCACCGTCCCCTCCCTCGAGCACCTGCACGCCATGGGCGCGAAGCAGCAGCCGTCCTACCCCGATCGCGACGCCGTCGACGCGGCCGTCGCCCGCCTGCGCAGGGTGCCGCCACTGGTGTTCGCCGGTGAGTGTGACGAGCTGAAGGCGAAGATCGCGGCGGTGTCGCGGGGCGAGTCGTTCCTGCTCCAGGGCGGCGACTGCGCCGAGACGTTCGACGGTGTCACCGCCGACAACGTGCGCAACAAGCTGCGGGTGCTGCTGCAGATGGCGGTCGTGCTGACGTACGCCGCGTCCGTGCCGGTGGTCAAGCTGGGCCGGCTCGCGGGTCAGTACGCCAAGCCGCGCTCGTCCAACGACGAGACCCGCGACGGCCTCACCCTGCCGGCCTACCGTGGCGACGCCGTCAACGGCTTCGACTTCACCCCCGAGTCGCGCATCCCCGACCCGCAGCGGCTCGTCGACGTCTACAACTCCTCGGCCGCCACCCTCAACCTGGTGCGCGCGTTCGTCACCGGCGGCTACGCCGACCTGCGCCAGGTGCACACCTGGAACACCGACTTCGTCCGGGACTCGATGGCTGGTCAGCGCTACGAGAGGGTCGCCGCCGAGATCGACCGGGCCCTGACGTTCATGCAGGCCATCGGGGCCGACCCCGACGAGTTCCACCGGGTCGACTTCCACTCCAGCCACGAGGCGCTGGTGCTGGAGTACGAGCACTCCATGACCCGCATCGACAGCCGCACCCAGACGCCGTACGACGTCTCCGCGCACTTCCTCTGGATCGGCGAGCGCACCCGCCAGCTCGACGGAGCGCACGTCGAGCTGCTGAGCCACATCAAGAACCCGATCGGCGTGAAGCTCGGCCCCACCACGTCGCCCGACGACGCCATCGCGCTCGCCGGCAAGCTCAACCCCGACAACGAGGCCGGCCGGCTGACGTTCATCACCCGCTTCGGGGCCGGCCGGATCCGCGACGGGCTGCCGACACTTGTCGAGAAGGTCAGCGCGGCCGGGCTCAACGTCGCGTGGGTCTGCGACCCGATGCACGGCAACACGTTCGAGGCTTCGTCGGGCTACAAGACCCGCCGCTTCGACGACGTCATCGAAGAGGTGCAGGGCTTCTTCGACGTGCACCGCGCGGTCGGCACCTGGCCCGGCGGCGTGCACGTCGAGCTCACCGGTGACGACGTCACCGAGTGCGTCGGCGGTGGCGAGGAGCTGGACGAGGCGGGCCTGTCCGATCGGTACGAGTCGGCGTGCGACCCGCGGCTCAACCGGGTCCAGTCGCTCGAGCTCTCGTTCCTCGTGGCCGAGATGCTGCGGAAGGCCTGAGGCCTGAGGCCTGAGGCCTGAGGCCAGCTGACCGCGAGCCTGCGAGCGGGCTGCGTGGGTGGGGCCGCGGCCGCGGAGGTAGGTTTCGCTGCGTGATCGACCTCCGCTCCGACACGCTCACCCGACCCACCGATGCGATGCGCGCCGCGATGGCGGCTGCACCGGTCGGGGACGACGTGTACGGCGAGGACCCCACCGCGCGCGAGCTCGAGGAGCGCGTGGCGGGCATGTTCGGCCACGAGGCCGCCCTGTTCACGCCCACCGGGTCGATGGCCAACGTGCTCGCGGTGCGGCTGGGCGTGGGCCCGGGCACCGAGGTGCTGTGCGAGTCGTCGGCGCACATCGCCCGCGCCGAGCTGGGCGCGCACGGCGCCTACAGCGGCGTCACGATGCGCACCTGGACCCATCCTCGCGGCGGCATCGACGTGGACGCCATCGAGGCGATGTGGGCTCCCGACATGGGGCCCTTCTTCGTGCAGACCAAGATGGTCTCGATCGAGAACACCCACAACTTCGCCGGCGGCACGGTGCTGCGACCCGCCGACATCGCGCCGCTCGTCCGGCTCGTCGACCGGCACGACGCCTGGCTGCACATCGACGGCGCCCGGATCTGGAACGCCCACGTCGCCACGGGCACCCCGTTCCAGGAGTACGGCGCGTGCGCCAAGGTGCTGACCGTCTGCCTGTCGAAGGGACTCGGGGCTCCCGTGGGCTCGCTGGTGGTCGGGAGTCGCGAGGCGATCGCCGAGTCACGCATCTGGCGCAAGCGGATGGGCGGTGGCATGCGGCAGACCGGCATCCTCGCCGCCGCCGGGCTGTACGCCCTCGACCACCACATCGACCGGCTGGCCGACGACCACGAGCACGCCCGGCTGCTGGCCGAGGCCTGTGGCGTGGACCCGAACGGGGTCGACACCAACATCGTGGTGGTCGCCCGCGACGACGCGGCGGCCTTCGTGGCCGCTGCCGCCGACGAGGGAGTCCGGGTCTCCGCGGTCGGACCGCGCGCCGTACGCATCGTGACGCACCTCGATGTCACCCGGGCCGATGCCGAACGTGCCGCCGCGATCCTGGCCCGCCTCACCCCTCGTTGAGTCGCGCCTCCGTCCCGGCGAGTCGCGCCTCCGTCCTCGGCGAGTTGCGCCTCCGTCCTCGGCGAGTTGCGCCTGGCGCTCCCGCGTACTGGACACGGGCGCGACTCGACGGGGACACGGGCGCGACTCGACGGGGACACGGGCGCGACTCGACGGGGGATCAGGCAGCCGAGCCGATGAGTCGGACGTCGCTGACCGGGGTGAAGTCGCGCCCCTGGTCGCTCCCGGGCGCGGAGACGGCGGTCAGGGTGAGCGTCACCGACGACGTGACCACGCCCTCGAGGCCGATCGTCTGCATGGCCGGGTTGTCGAGGAGGTCCTGGCGCAGCGTGCTGCCGTCGTCGAATCCCCAGGTGACCGAGTCGATGCGGCGGTTGCGGGGGTACCAGTTCACCGGGCCGTCGATCTTGGCGTAGCCGTTGATCAGGCCCACCGACACCAGCCGGGTCGCCTCGGGCAGGGTGAACGTGAGTACGACGCCGGTGCCGTCGCCCGACATCCGCCACGCGGTGGCCGGGTCGCCGTCGAGCATGTGTGCAGCCACGTAGCTCACCGCGTTGCCGTTGATGTCCTGGTTGGGCGGTGCCGTGTCCGGGGCGGTGGCGGTGGCCGCCGCGGTGATGTCGGCGGCGTCGGCGGGGAGCTCGGCGGGCGCGGGTGACTCCGGTGATCCGGCACCGGTGCTGCCGGTCGAGCCGGCTGCCCTGTCGTTCGGGCCGTCGGTGGGTCCGTCCGTGGGTCCGTGGCTGCCGTAGGTCCAGCCGATCATCGCCGCGATGACGGCGAGCAACAGCCAGCCGAGCAGCCACGGCAGCCAGCGCGGGACCTCGCGAGGCGTCCGACCCGGGCCGGGCCCAGGACCCGGGGCCGGGGCCGGCGGCGGCCAGGACGCCGAGCCGGCCTGGCTGGGGCTCACCATCGTGTCGGCACGCCAGTCGTGCGCGGTCGTCTCGGCGGAGTTGTCGGGCACCGCCGCTCCGCAGTTCGCGCAGAAGCGGCCGACACCCAGCTCGCTGCCACAGGTGGCGCAGGTCGTCATCGGCAGTTCCTCCAGGCGTTCAGGACGCTCGACACACTAGGCAGGCGGCGCCGCGTTTGCCCAACCCGTCCGACGGCTCGATGGCGTTCACACCGCGATGTGGGCGACCTCGCCCTCGATCCTGCGCCTCGGCACGAGCTCGATGACCAGCATCGCGCCGAACACCATCATCCCGCCGATCAGCAGCCGTCCGGTGAGCGACTCGCTGCCGAGGAGCACAGCGAAGAACGCGGCGAAGACCGGCTCCATGCTCATGATGATGGCGGTCCTGGTCGGCGGCAGGTGCGCCTGCGCCCACGTCTGGGCCACCAGGGCCAGCGCGCCGGCGAACACCGCCATGTAGATCACCGACAGCCAGTCGCGGCCGGTGCTGGGCAGGACGATGCCGTCGGGGACGGTGGCGATGAAGCAGACCACCGTGATCACCATGATCTGCACGATCGACATGCCGACCGCCTCGCCCGGCCGCGACCACGCCCCCAGACCCACGATGTGCAGCGCGTACAGCAGGGCGGCCAGCAGCGTGATCGCCTCGCCGTACCCCACCGAGAAGCCCTGCAGCGTCAGCACCCCGAGACCTGCGGTGGCCAGCGCCACGGCCAACCAGGTCATCGGGGTGATCCTGCTGCGCAGCAGTACGGCGGCCAGCAGGGGTGTGAACACGACGTACATGCCGGTGATGAAGCCGCTGACACTGGCGGCGGTGTGCGCGAGCCCGGCGGTCTGGAGGATCTGGGCGACGCCGTACAACCCGCCGAGCACCAGCGCGTGCCTCCGCGACTCCGCGGACAACCGGCCCAGCGCCTTCGGGAAGATGACCAGCAGCACCACCGAGGCGATCGCGAACCGGACGGCCAGGAAGTCGAGCGTCGGCACCCGGTCGAGCAGGTCCTTGATCAAGAAGAACGTCGAGCCCCAGCAGGCGGTGGTCGCCAGGAGCGCCAGCATCGCCAGCACCGTCGTCCGGCGTGACCCGTCGTGCCCGGCGGGCGTGCTGCTCATGCCGGGAACCCTACGTACGGGGACGCGTCCCGACGAAACGCTGGACCGCGTCCTCAGATGAGGTACAGGGTGATCGTGGAGCCCTTGGGCACCCGCTCGCCGGCGTCGGGGTCGGAGCTGAAGACGAAGCCGATGCCGATGTAGTTGTCGGAGTTCTCGACGTCGACCTCGAAGCCGAGCGCCTCGAGCCGGTCGGTGGCCGCCTCGACGCCCATCGCCACCACCCGCGGGACCTCGACCAGCTCCGGCCCCTTCGACACGACGACGGTGACGGTCTCGCCCCGGAAGAGCGTGCCGCTCGTGGGGCTCTGGCTGACGACGAGCCCGGCGGGCACGGTGTCGCTGTACTCCTCCCGGTCGCGGTCGACGACCAGGCCGCGCTTCTCCATCACCTGCTCGGCGCGGTCGGCGCTCTTGCCGGTGAAGTCCTTGATGTTCAGCGGCTTGCGGCCCCGGCTGACGACGAGGTTGACCGCCGCGTCGGGCTTGAGCGAGGTGCCCGCGACCGGGTCGCTGACGATCACGACACCCTCGGGCACGGTCTCGCTGAACTTCTCGATCGCCTTGCCGAAGGCCAGGTTGGTCCCGAGCAGCGCATCCTGCGCCTGGTCGAGGGTCTGGCCCGTCACCTCCGGGACCTCGTAGCGCTCGGGTCCGGCCGACAGCACCAGCGTGACGGTGCCACCGTCGAGCACGCGGTCACCGGGCTCGGGATCGGTGGCGAGCACGAGACCGGCCGCGACGCTCTCGGAGTACGCCGGGTCGCCGAGTGCCGGCTCGAGGCCGGCCTTGCCCAGCTCGGCCTCGGCGGCCGCCTGCTCGACACCGAGCACGCCGGGGGTGGTGGTGTAGCGGGCCGACCCGAACCACCAGGCACCGCCGGCCAGGGCGGCGACCAGCAGCACGGCCAGGACGACCGTGGCCGGGCCGCGCCGCGAGCGCCGGGGCGGCCCGGTCGGCGGCCGGGAGTCGGCGTGCGGCACGGGCAGCCGGTCGATGCCACGGCGCGGAGCGGGCACCATCGCCGCCGGCAGCACCGGGACGGCCGTGGTGCGGTGCTCGACGGGCTCGTGGCGCACCTCCGCGAGGTCGCTGGTGTCGAGCCAGTGGGGCCCGTCGTCGAGGTCGGGCAGGTCGACCGGCTCGGTGCGCACCGGCATCAGGTCGACGACCAGCTCGGGGTCCTCGGGCACGCCGGCGCCGAGCGCCTGGCTGACCCGGTGCAGCTGGTGCAGGAGCACGGCGGCGTCGGCGGGCCGCTGGCCGCGATCACGGGCCGTGGCCCGCGCGACCAGCGCATCGACGTACGCCGGGAGGCCGGGGACCAGCGCCGACGGCGGCGGGACGTCCTCGTGCACGTGCTTGTAGGCCACCTGGATCGGCGACTCGCCCTCGTGCGGCTTGTGGCCGGTGAGCAGCTCGTACATGACCACACCGGCGGCGTAGACGTCGGCGCGGGCGTCGGAGCGGCCGTCGACGACCAGCTCGGGCGCGAGGTAGGACACGGTGCCGATGAGCACGCCGCCGGTGGCGGTGTGCTGGGTGTCGGTGCTGACCGCCTTGGCCAGCCCGAAGTCGGCCACCTTGACCCGCCCGTCGTCGGCGATGAGCACGTTCTCGGGCTTGATGTCGCGGTGGATGAGCCCGGCCCGGTGGGCGGCTGCGAGGGCCGAGAGGACGGGCTCCATCAGCGCGAGCGCCCGCGACGGCGACATCGGCGACTCCTTGCGGATCACGTCGCGCAGGGTGTGACCGGGGACGAGCTCCATCGCCAGGAAGACGACGCCGTCCTCCTCGCCCTGGTCGAAGACGCCGACGACGTTCGGGTGCGAGAGCTTGGCGGCCGCGCGCGCCTCACGCACGAAGCGGGCGGCGAACTCCTCGTCGTCACCCAGCCCGGGGTGCATGACCTTGACGGCCACGACCCGCTCGAGCCGGATGTCGGTGGCCTCGTAGACACTGGCCATGCCGCCGCGGGCGATGCGCGGCCCGATGCGATACCGGCGGTCCAGCAGACGACCCACCAAGGGGTCGCCTGATGAGGCGCGGACGCTGCGCGCGCGCTCGTCTGGCTCCACGGCTGGACCTCCGTCTGCCGGATGGGGAAGGATCCGGGAGCTCAATCGTACGGATCCGGGCCGCTCATGGTCCGACGCGTCTGCCTGCGGCGTGGCGTTCATCGCCGCTCAGGCCGGCGGTTGGCCGCGCTCGAGGCGGCGCTTGATGGCCAGCACGTTGGCGACGTAGGCCCTGGTGTCGTCGTACAGGCCGTGCCGGCGGACCGCCCCGAGGCCCTGGTAGTACGCCGCGACCTGGTGTCGCCGGGTGTCGGTGAGCCGCCGGAGCACCTTGAGCAGCAGCACCCCGGCCTCCACGTTGTCGCGCAGCCGGCGCGGACGCAACGGCCGGTCGGCGTACATCTCCATCCAGGCGGCGGTGCCCCGCAGCACCTGCATCGCGCCGATCGCGCCGGCACTCGACGTACGGTCCATCTGCCAGCCCGCCTCCTGCCAGGAGACGGCCAGGCTCAGCTGCGGGTCGACACCGTTCCGGCGTGAGATGCGCACGATCACCGAGCGCACCTTGGCCCTCGACGGGTTCGCGCGGGCGCGCCGTCTGTCCTTCGTGCGGTCCGACGTCCTGCCGGTCGCGCTGCGCACCACCGGGATCGCGATCTGCTGCCCGACCCGGAGCCGGGCGTCGCGGCCGAGGTGGTTGAGCTCGATCAGCTCGGCGGTCCAGGCGTGGAAGCGGGTGGCCAGACCGGTGGCGGTGTCGCCGGACCTGACCGTGTAGGTGCGTACGTCGCGGCCCGGCGGCAGGACGGTGTGGTCGGCCAGCGCCGGGGCGGGCGAGGTGAGGCCGAGCCCGGCGGCCAGGCCGAGCGAGAGGGCCAGGGTGATGAGCGTGCGGGAGGGCATGCGTCTCCTCGTCGTCCGGAAAGCACTCGACGCTACCCACGCCTCGCCGGACGCTGCGGCGTTTGCCGGGGTTCGGCGGGTCGGCGGACCCCGCCCACCGGCGTACTGCCACGCTGGTGGCATGACCTCAACGCCCGTGGACCTCAGCGGTCGCACCGTCGCCGTGCTCGGTGGGACCGGACCCCAAGGGCGAGGCCTCGCGCGCCGCTGGGCCGCCGCCGGCATCCCGGTCGTGATCGGCAGCCGGAGCGCCGAGCGGGCAGCCGAGACGGCCGCCGAGCTCGCTGCCGCGACCGGGGGCACGGTGCGTGGCGCCGACAACGCGACGGCCGCCGAGCAGGGTGACGTCGTCGTCGTGGCCGTGCCGTGGGACGGGCACCGCGACCTGCTGGACGAGCTCGCGCCGCTGCTGGCCGGCAAGGTGGTCGTCGACTGCGTCAACCCGCTCGGCTTCGACAAGCAGGGCGCCTTCGCGCTTCCCGTCGAGGAGGGCTCGGCGGCGCAGCAGGCCCAGGGGGTGCTGCCGGGTGCGACCGTCGTGGCGGCGTTCCACCACGTCAGCGCGGCGCTGCTGGACGACCCCGAGGTGACCAGCGTCGACACCGACGTGCTGGTGCTCGGTGACGACCGTGGGGCGACCGACCTGGTGCAGGCCCTGGCCGACGCGATCCCGGGCATCCGGGGGGTCTTCGCCGGCCGGTTGCGCAACGCCCACCAGGTCGAGGCGCTGACCGCCAACCTGATCAGCATCAACCGCCGTTACCAGGCTCACGCCGGCGTGAAGGTCTCGGATGTCTGATGACGCGCCCGGCAGTGGCACAGTTGTCCCCATGAGTGACGAGCCCGACCTGTCCGTGCTGGTGCCCGAGTGGATCGACTGGGCCGAGACCGGCCGCCGCCTGGGCGTCTCGGTCAGCCGGGTCCGCACGATGATCCGCGACCACGAGCTCGCTGCCGCCGTACCCTCCGCGGGCGCCGGCCAGCAGGTGCCCGCCGACTTCGTGCAGGACGGCCTGGTCGTCAAGGGCCTGCCCGGTCTGCTCACGGTGCTGCACGACGGCGGGTACGACGACCGCGAGAGCATCGCCTGGCTGTTCACCGACCTCGAGCTGCCCGGCCGGCCGATCGACGCGCTGCGTGAGAACCGCGGCTCCGAGGTCAAGCGCCGGGCCCAGTCGATGGCGTTCTGACCGGCTGGCCGCTCCCGGCACCGCTAGGGTCGCTGGGCATGAGCAAGAAGCGGGCGCTGCTCGGACTCGTGATCGCGGTCCTGGTGCTCGGGCTGATCTGGTGGGCCCGCGGTGACACCGACCCCGAGCCGACGAGCTCCGGCAACGACTTCACGAGCAGGTTGCCGTTCGTCGAGCTCTCGGCGCTGCCGCCCGAGGCGGCGACCACCGTCGAGCTGATCGACGCGGGCGGGCCGTTCCCGTACCCGGGCAGGGACGGCTCCACGTTCGGCAACTTCGAGGGCCTGCTGCCCGACCGGACCGACGGCTACTACCGGGAGTACACCGTGCCCACGCCCGGCTCCGAGGACCGCGGCGCCCGGCGCATCGTGGCGGGGGAGCAGGCCGAGCTCTACTGGACCGAGGACCACTACAGCAGCTTCGAGAGGATCGTCCGATGAGTGGACTGGCGGCGCTGCTGGCCGGGCACGCGCCCGCCGGCATCTACACCTGGCACGGCGCCTTCCCCGCCGCCGACGTGCGGCACAGCGTCGAGCACGCGGGCTGGCGGTTCGTCCACCTCGACGGCGTCGGCACCGAGTCGAAGCAGGAGTTCCTCGCGGGCATCGGGACGGCGCTCGGGTTCCCCGACTACTACGGGCAGAACTTCGACGCCCTCGCCGACCTGCTCTCCGACGTGGACGGTGGCGAGGCGGAGGGCGTCGTGGTCCTCTGGGAGGGCTGGGGCCCCTTCGCCCGCGCCGACGAGCGGGCCTTCAGCGTCGCGCTGAGCGTGCTCGGCACCCGGGTCAACGCCGAGCGGGGCGGACCGTTCTCGGTGCTGCTGCGTGGCGAGGGCCCCGAGCTGCCGGGCGTCACCAGCCTCGACTAGGACCTGCTGGACGCGCCGGAGCATCGAGTCCCGTCCGAGCCCCGTCCGAGCTCTGGTCGGCTCAGACGACGCGCTGGGTGGCGGCCGCGGCCAGCTGCCGGAGCACACCGCGGGCCGCCTCGTCGATCCGGGCACCGTCGAGCGTGGTCAGGGCCCGGTCGGCGAGCGCCCCGATGACCTCCTCCACCTGGGCGTGCGCCCCCGACGCGTCGATCACCCCGCGCAGCGTGTCGACGTCGCTGGTGGAGAGGGCGGTGCCGAGCGACGCGTCGAGCAGCGCGGCGTCGTCGCGATCCGCTGCGTCGAGAGCCAGCGCGACGAGCACGGTGCGCTTGCCCTCGACCAGGTCGTCCCCGGCGGGCTTGCCGGTGACCTCCGGGTCGCCGAAGACCCCGAGCAGGTCGTCGCGCAGCTGGAAGGCCTCCCCGAGCGGCAGCCCGAACCCGCCCAGCACGTCCATCGTCGTGGCGTCCGCCCCGGCCAGCGCGGCACCGATGTGCAGCGGCCGCTGGATGGAGTACTTCGCCGACTTGAACCGCAGCACCGTCATCGCCGTGTCCACGTCGGCCCGCCCGCGTGCCTGCACCGACACGTCGAGGAACTGGCCGGCGATCACCTCGGTGCGGCACAGGTCGAACAGGTGCAGTGCGCGCGTCACGTCGTCACCGGGGAGCCCGCAGCGACGCAGCATCTCGTCGGACCAGGCGAGGAGGAGGTCGCCGAGCAGGATCGCCGCCGAGGCGCCGTACTGCTCGGGGTTGCCACGCCACCCTGCCGCGCGGTGTTCGGTCTCGAAGGTGCGGTGCGTGGCCGGTCGTCCCCGCCGGGTGTCGCTCGCGTCCATGTAGTCGTCGTGCACGAGCGCGCTCGCGTGCAGCAGCTCGAGGGCTCCGCAGGCGCGGACGAGTGCCGCCTCGTCGACCGGCTCGCGCACGGCGCGGTAGCCCCAGTAGCAGAACGCAGCCCGGAACCTCTTGCCGCCGCTCACGCTCGCACGGGCCTCGGCCAGGAGGCGTGCGGCGTCGGCTCCGAGGGGCGCCAGCCGCTCGGTCTGGTCATCGAGGAACGCGTCCAGGGCCGCCTGCACAGCGGATCGGAAGCCGTCGGCGTCCCAGCCGGAAGCGGGGGGCGGGGCACTCACCCGGCTGAGACTAGCCAGTGGACGATGCGCGGTCGGGGGCCGCCCCCTGCCTAGGATTGCGTCATGAGCAACAACCGGTCCCGCAGCATCGGCGACCTCGTCCGTGAGGGCGGGCGGTCCTTCTCGTTCGAGTTCTTCCCGCCCAAGGACGACGACGGCGAGCAGGTGCTGTGGCGCTCGATCAGTGAGCTGGAGCCGCTCGGCCCGACCTTCGTCTCCGTGACGTACGGCGCCGGCGGAGGCACCCGCGAGCGCACCGTGGCCATCACCGGGCGCATCGCCCGCGAGACCTCGATGCTCCCCATGGCCCACCTGACCTGCGTCGGCCACACCACCGGCGAGATCGCCGGGATCCTCGCCGAGCTCGAGCGGGCCGGCGTACGCAACGTGCTGGCGCTGCGCGGCGACCCGCCCGAGGGGCCGGGCACCCCGTGGGCGCCGACCGAGGGCGGCCTCACCTACGCCTCCGACCTGGTCGCGTTCATCAAGGAGACCGCCGACCTGTCGGTCGGCGTCGCCGCCTTCCCGGAGGGCCACCGCGACGCCGAGAGCCTCGACGCCGATGCGTTGGCGCTGAAAGCGAAGTACGACGCCGGCGCGGAGTTCGCGGTGACGGAGATGGTGCTGCGGGCCAGCGACTACGTGGGCCTGGTCGAGCGGGCCGAGGCGCTGGGCGTGGACTTCCCGATCATCCCCGGCGTGATGCCGATCTTGAACCTCGCCTCCATGAAGCGCATGGTGCACATGTCCGGTCGCGAGATGCCCGCCGAGACCCTCGCGCGCATCATGCCGCTCGCCGACGACCCCGCCGCGCTGCGCACCGAGGGCATCGCCATCGCCACCGAGCTCTGCGACGCACTCCTCGAGGCCGGCGCCCCCGGCCTGCACTTCTACACGCTCAACCGGTCGAAGGCCACGCGCGAGATCTTCGCCGCCCTCCGCCTCCCCGTCTGACGCGCCCCGCCGCCCGCCCCGATAGTCCAGTCGCCTCTTGTCGGTCTCGGGCACCCCGGACGACAAGTTCCGACTGGACTACCCGGTCGTACGCCGCGCTAACGTCGGCACCATGCGCACCGTCACCGTCACCGGCCAGGGCTCGGCCCGGGTCGTCCCCGACTCCGCGGTGGTCCGGGTAGCGGCCGTCCAGCGAGCTGCCGGCGTCGCCGAGGCCTTCGCCGCCGTGACCGCCTCGGTGGCTCGGATCGGCGAGGTCGCCCGGACGCACACCGAGGCGCGGCACATCGCCTCGCAGGGCATCAACGTCTGGACCTGGCACGACGACCAGGGCGAGGCGCGGGGCTTCGAGGCCCGGCACGGGCTCGCGATCGGCTGCCCCGACCTCGTCGCCGCCGGGGCGATGCTGACCGAGCTCGCCGAGCAGGTCGGTGACGCCCTCCAGCTCGACGGCGTCTCGCTCGAGGTGTCCGACCCGGTGGCGGCCCAGGGCCAGGCGCGCGAGGCGGCGTACGCCGACGCCCGGGAGCGCGCCGAGCACCTCGCGGCCCTCAGCGACGTCACGCTGGGCGCCGTCCAGCACGTGGTGGAGGGCGGGGTAGGGCGGCCGACCGAACCCGGTCGGGCCGCCGCCATGGAGACGGCGAGGATCGAGCCGGGCGAGACCCGGATCGGCGCCGGAGTCACGGTGACGTTCGAGCTGCTCTGAGCCCGGCGTGGCCCGGCGTGGCCAGGCGTTGCTCAGCGTGCGGGGCCGACCGCCTGCGCGACCAGCGCAGCCGAGAGTCCGACGTACGGCAGCCCCGAGCCCGGAGTGGCATGGGCCCCTGCGGCGTACACGCCCGCGATCGGCGTGGCCGGGCCCAGCCGTCTGGTGACCGTCGACCTGCCCTGCCACAGGACGCCCAGCGGCGAGCCGCCCCAGTCGTCGACGAGGTCACGCGGGCTCAGGTCCAGGCGCGTGACCAGACGCTGGCGGACGTCGAGACCGCGGCGGGCGAGCGCGACCAGCACGTCCTCCGCCAGGCGGCCCCGCCCGAGCACGGTCCAGGCCTGCCTGCCGTCCGGAGCGGTGCCGCCGGGTCGCACCACCAGCACCGGCTCCTTGACCGGGTCGTTGCCGTGCAGCACCACCTCGCCCGGCAGGTCGGGCGCCTGGTCGTCGAGGCCGACGTGCGCGATGACCGGCGGGATGGCGGGCATCGTGGCTCGCACGTACGGCGCCAGCGCGGGCAGCCGCCGCGGGTCGATCGCGCAGACCACTGCGTCGGCGTCGAGCGGGCCGGCGGTCGTGCTCACCGCGACGCACCGGCCCTCGCGAAGCACGAGGTCCAGGGCCCGGGTCGAGACCAGGACCTCCACCCCGCGGGTCCGGAGGCGGCCACCCAGGGCGACGCCCAGCGCCGCCATCCCGCCCGGCACCCGCCAGGCGCCGAACCGCTGCTCGAGGTAGGTGACGACGCCGGCCCAGGCCGGCACGTTGCGCAGGTCGTGACCGTCGGTGAGCAGCGGGTGTCCGGCCACCAGGCGCAGCCGCTCGTCGGTGAACGACCGCCGGAGTCGCTTGTGCAGCACGTCGCGGCTGGACAGCAGCACCCCGAGCTCCTTCGGGGCCATGGCGGGGTCCCAAGGACGTTCGAGGTAGTCCCGCCGCAGCACCTCCCAGTCGTCGCCGAGCCGGTCGACGTACGCCGTCCACTCCTTGCCGAGGCCGGCCCCGAGACCGTCGAACGCCGCGGTCTGGGCGGCCCGGGAGCCACCCGGCAGCGCCAGCGTGGTGCCGTCGGCGAAGCGGTGCTCGCGGACCGGGTCGACCGGCTCCAGCTCGAGCTCACGCTCCAGCGGGCGGCCGGTCTTGCGGAACAGGTCGCGGACCACGGCGGGCAGCAGCGTCGTGGTGGGTCCGGCGTCCCAGGAGAAGCCGTCCTGCGTGCGGGTGCCCAACGCACCACCGAGCGTGGGTGCCTGCTCGACCAGGGTGACCTGGTGGCCGATCTTGGCCAGCCGGGCCGCCGACGCCAGTCCGCCGAAGCCGCCGCCGATCACCACGATGCGCATGGGCGAAGACTAGGTGGACCGCATCGGTCGACGAGTCACTCACCCTCATCGTCGGTGCAGCTGATCTCGCCCATCTCCGCGGTCGGCATCGTCCACGTCGGGCAGCCGTTGTCGCCGCGTGGTGGCACGGGCATGACGAGTGCCGGGTCGAGGCCGACACGGGCGAGGTCGCCTGCGGGTACGACGAGTCGCTCGCGAGCCGTCGTGAGGTCGGGCGCCCGGACGACCTCGCTGGTGTAGGTCACGAACGTCTCGGACTTGATGACCTTGACGGTGTGCGAGAACCACAGGCGGTCGGGGTCGGTCCCGGAGATCTCGTCGGCGGTCACGGCCTGGAAGTCGTCGAGCCAGGCCTGCCGCCCGGGGGCGCCGCCCATCGGCCGCATCGCAGCCAAGGTGGTGACGACGACGTCGCCGTCGACGGTGCGGTCGACCGTGCACTCGAAGTAGTCGCCGGCTGCGAGGCCGTCGCCGCAGTAGGTCTCGGGGTCGCCCTCGGCCGCGCTGCGGGAGTGGCTGAGGTCGATCGAGATCCGGTGCTCGGAGTCGGTGCCGTAGCCGGTGAAGAGGGCGCTGGCCCGGCTCCAGAAGCGCGCGGGCAGCTTCTGCCCCTGCGCGTCGGACGCCACGAACCTGGCCGGCCCGAGATCGGGCACCGACGTGCTGAGGATCGTCCGGGCGTGTGCGTCGATGATGTGTGGCATCTGCGCCGCGTCGTAGGCGTCGAGGGACCGGCTGATCGCCGGGTCCACGACGCGCTCGTGGTCGGGCGCGTCGGACCCCGGCGTGGGGAGCGCGACCGCGGCCAGCGTCAGTGCGGCCAGACCGGCCAGGCCGGCCAGTCCGCGGCGGCGACGGACGACGCGGCGTCCGTGGGTGAGGACGTCGGCGTCGGTGTGGCGGAAGGGCGGCTCGTCGGACGCCACGTGGTCGCGGACGAGGGTGGTGAGGTCGTGCTCGGTCATCGGGACTCCTCGATCAGGACGAGTGAGGGCAGGTGGGTACGCAGGGTGGCCAGCGCCTTGGCGGTCTGGCTCTTGACGGTGCCCTCGGTGATGGCCAGGGCCTGGGCGACGTCGGCCACCGAGAGGTCGTCGACGAACCTCAGCGCGATGATCGCCCGCTGCCGTGGCGCGAGCAGGTCGAGCGCGGCACCGACATCGAGGGGCGACGCGTCGTCGCTCGTGACGGCTCGGTCGGGCAGGTGCTCGACGGGCACGTCGCGCCGTCGGCGGAGCTGGCTGAGGCACTCGTTGACGACGACCTTGCGCGCGAACGCCTCGGCCGAGTGCCTTCGCACCCGCGGCCAGGCGGCGTACACCTTGACCATCGCCTGCTGGACGAGGTCCTCGGCGGTGTGCCAGTCGCGCACGATGAGGTACGCCGTCCGGCGCAGGGTCGTGCGACGGGCGAGGTAGAACTCGGTGAAGTCCGCTTCGCGTTGCTCTCGACGCATCGAGGATGTGCTCCTTGTCGACCGGTGGGTGTCACCCCACCTACGCCGTGGCCGGGTCCCCGGGTTGCCCCTGCGCGTGAGAAATGACCCGGGTGAGCGTCTCGGCGTCGCGGGCGACCACCGTCGTGCCGTCGGCGGCCGTGACGATCGGCCGCTGGATGGCGCGGGGGTGCGCGACCAGCGCCGCCAACCAGGCGTCCCGGTGGTCCGGCTCGCGCGGCAGGTCGATGCCGGCCTCGCGAGCCTCCTTGTCGCGGGCGATGTGCCAGGGCTCGACGCCCAGGCGGGCCACGACCGAGGCGAGCTCGTCGACGGTGGGTACGTCGTCGAGGTAGCGCCGCACGGTGTGCGCGACCCCGGCCTCGTCGAGCGCGGCCACGGCGGTGCGGCACTTGCCGCATGCGGGGTTCAGCCAGATCTCCACGGGCCGGTCCCTCACTCGACGTCGATCTCGGTGGCGCCGGTCATCGAGACGAGCTCGGTGAACGTGGTCGAGAAGACCGCGGCCGGATGGCCGGCGGCGGCCCAGACGACGTCGTACCGGCGCAGCCAGGAGTCGATCCAGGTCGGCACCGCCGTGGGGTGGGCGATGGGGGAGACCCCGCCGATGACCTGACCGGTGTGGGTGCGCACGAAGTCGGGGCTCGCGCGCTTGAGCGGAGGGGTGCCGATGATCTGCGCGACCTTGTGGGTGTCGACGCGGTGGGCCCCGGAGGTGAGGATCAGGACCGGGGCGCCGCCCGCGTCGAAGAGCAGGCTGTTGGCGATGGCGCCGACCTCGCAGCCGAGTGCCTGGGCCGCGAGTGCGGCGGTGTGGACGCTGTCAGGGAGAATGACCACGTCGCCGGCTCCGCCGCGACGTGCGTGCTCGGCCCGGAAAGAGGTGATGGAGGGGTGTTCACTTGCCATGGTGCGACCCTAGTCACTGGTCCCGCCGAGCTGCCGGGCACCGCTGCCTGCTCCACCATGTCGATCATTCGGGGGAATGCATGACCACCGTGCCCAACCAGCCGACCGGCGCGACTGCGTCCGCGCGGCCGAAGTCGGTGATCAACGCCGTCCGGGTGCTGTTCGCGCTGGTCGTCGTCACCGGGCTCGCCGCCCTGATGGTCTGGGTGCGCCAGGACGAGGTCATCGCCACCTGGGCCGAGGGCAACGTCGCCGCCCGCAAGCTGCTCGCCGAGGGCGGGGTGCAGGCGGTCAAGGACAGTCCCATCGCACCGTCGTTCGTGCCCCTCGCCGTCGTCTTCTTCGCCGTCTTCGCGCTGCTGGTGCTGGTGCTCACCGCCTTCTTCGTCGAGGGTCACGAGTGGGCCCGGCTGTCGCTGGCGGCCACCGCGGTGTTCGGCATCCTCGCCGCGACCGTGGTCGTGCGACTGGGTCTGCCGGTGTTGTTCGCGGTGCTCTCCTACGCCGCGATCGCGCTGTGCCTGGTGCTGGTCCTCCTGCTCTGGCACAAGGACACCAACCGGTACTTCCGCTCGTTCTGAAGCGCTCGCCGCCAGACCATTGACGCACTGTCGGTGGGCCGGTGTACCTTTGGCGTTGTTCGAACAACTGTTCGATGCAACCTCGGTGGCGGTGACCTCGACCCCCATCGTCACCGAGGTTGGCCGGGGTCGACCACGCTGACAGGAGAGCCAGATGAGGCGGTACGACGACCCCGTTGAGGTCCGCAGGGGACGCATCGGTGGAGAGCCCGACACCGACGAGGAGGGCCCCGAGCAGTTCTTGTGGCGCGGCCGGCTGTGGAAGGTCCGCTCCGTGGTGGCGCACTGGGTGGAGACCGCGCCCTGGTGGCAGTCGGCCGGGGTGCGAGCCGTGGTCGGCACCGACGACGAGCCCGGGGCCGAGGCCGGGGGCACGGTCGTCGACCGGGGCGCCCACGACCTGCTCGTCGAGCGCGAGCTGTGGCGCGTGCATGCCGGCCGGGGCGGGGCCTGCGCCGACGGCGGCGGCGTCTTCGACCTCTCCTTCGACTGGTCCGACGGCCGCTGGTCCCTCGTCGGCTGTGTCGACTGATGCCGGTGCACGACGTGAACCCCTACCTGCTCCCCGCCACCACCCACTCCTACCTCGCCCGCGCCGCCGAGTCGCTGCAGGAGGCGATCACCGCGGCCGACGTGCCGTCTCGCTATGCCTGCGCCCACGTGGCCGCCCTGCGGGCCACCGCTGCGCTGCTGGCGGCCCGCGCCCATCCGTCGCCCGGCCGACGCCGGCAGAAGAACGCCTGGGTGCTGCTGGCCGACGTGGCCCCCGAGCTGGCCGAGTGGGCGACGTTCTTCGCCGCCGGCGCCAGCAAGCGTGCGGCGGCCGAGGCCGGCTCGACCCGCGCGGTCACCGAGCGCGAGGCCGACGACCTGGTCCGTGACGCCGACCGGTTCCTCGGCATCATCGAGTCGGCGCTCGGGCTGGTGCCGCACGCGCCGCTCGAGAAGCGGCTGGTCGTCACCGGCGGACGTGCCGGGGTCGCCTGACCGGGCGCTAGTCTCGACGGGCCGGTCAGGGGCTTCATCGGGGAGCCCCGGCCACACCCGGACGGAGTCCTCCGTGCACCAACCTCTCGGGACGCACCGCGCGCGCACCGCGCCTGCGATCGCCACCCTTCTCATCACGATGCTCGCGGCCCTCGCGGCCGTCGTACCCCTGACGCAGTCGGCGCAGGCCGTGCCGGCGTCGCAGTCGGCCCCAGCGGCCACGGCGGTCACGGCAGCGACGCCGCTGAGCGTCGCCCAGGCGCGGGCCACCCAGGACGGCTCGGTCGCGACGGTCCGCGGCTACGTCGTGGGTCAGCCGACCGCCTCGACCACCGTGGTCCGCAGCGGGTTCCCCAACGACTACGCGCTGGCGCTGGCCGACAGCGCCGGGGTCACCGACCCCGCGCAGATGCTCTACGTGCAGATCCCCAGCGCCTTCCGGTCCGCCTGGGGGCTGAGGTCCAACCCCGCCCTGCTGGGCCGTCAGGTCGACGTCACCGGCGCCCTCTCGGCGTACTTCTCCCGGCCGGGCCTGACCGGTGCCAGCGCCTTCGCCTTCGCCTCGGGCGCCGACCCGGGCGACCCCGGCGAGCACGACGACTACTACGCCGCGGCCCTCGGCAAGTCCGGTCCCCAGCTGGAGTCCGCACTCCACTCGATCATCTCCGCCGGCGTGACCCGGCTGTCCTACGACGGCGTCTGGAACGCACTGAAGGACACCGACCAGGACCCCGCCGACCCCGGCAACGTCATCGAGCTCTACACCGGTGACAGCGTGCCGAAGTCGAACAACGGCGGCGGCCCCGACCAGTGGAACCGCGAGCACGTCTGGGCCAAGTCGCACGGCGACTTCGGCACGGCGACCGGCCCGGGCACCGACATCCACCACCTGCGTCCCACCGACGTCACCGTCAACTCCGCCCGGGGCAACCTCGACTTCGACGAGGGCGGCACCGAGAACGCCGAGGCGCCCGGCAACTACGCCGACGGCGACTCCTGGGAGCCGCGCGACGCGGTCAAGGGCGACGTCGCCCGGATGATCTTCTACATGTCGGTGCGCTACGAGGGTGGTGACGGGTTCGCCGACCTCGAGGTCAACGACCTGACCGGCAACGGGTCCGCGCCGCACATCGGCCGGCTCTCGGTGCTGCTCCGGTGGAGCCAGCAGGATCCGCCGAGCGGCTTCGAGATGCGTCGCAACGACGTCATCTTCGACACCTACCAGCACAACCGGAACCCGTTCGTCGACCACCCCGAGTGGGCGGCCGCGATCTGGGGATGACCGGCTTGACGACCTCCCCGTCGTGGGGGTTAGAGTGATGGCGTGATCGAACACCTGTTCGATCACTCCATCACGGTGCTGGGGTCGACACGGTCCGCGAAGGCAGGCTCATGTCCGACCCGTTCGTCCATCTCCACGTGGCCTCCGGCTACTCCCTGCAGTACGGCGCCTCGCACCCGCACACGCTGGTCGAGCGGGCCGCCGAGCAGGAGATGGACACCCTGGCGCTGACCGACCGCGACGGCACCTACGGCGCGGTGAAGTTCGCCAAGGCGTGCAGCCGGGCAGGCATCCGCCCGGTCCTGGGGGTCGACCTCGCGGTGCTGCCGACCTCGGGCCGGGTCCACGATGGTGGGGCCCACGATGGCCGGGTGCAGTCGTCGCGCCGCACTCCCGCGCGCGGCGGAGCGTTCCGCGACGAGGAGTCCCTGCCCCGGGTCACCCTGCTGGCCCAGGGTCGGGCCGGCTGGGCGGCGATCTGCCGGCTGGTCTCGGCCGCCCACCTCACCGGTGAGCGGGGGCGACCGGTGGCCGACCTCGACCTGCTGGCGCCGCACCTGGTGGGGGGTGGCGTGCTCGTCTTGCTCGGGCCGGCCTCCGAGCTGGGGGCTGCGGTGACCCGGCACCGCGACGACGAGGCCCGGGCGATCCTCGACGTGTGGCGCGGCGTGCTGCCCCCGGAGAATCTCGTGGTCGAGCTGGTCTCCCACCGGCTGGCCGCCGGCAGTCGGGCGACCTGGGGTCCCGGCACCACTCCGCACGCCGCCCGGATGGCCGGCCTGGCCCGCGCCGCCGGGGTGAGTGCCGTGCTGACCAACGCGGTGCGCTACGCCGACCGGCTCGACGCCCCGACCATCGACGTCCTCGACGCGGCCCGGCGGCTGGTCCCGTTGGGCTCCGGCCAGTTCCGTCACCTCGGCCCTGCTGACTTCCGGGGCAATGCCGAGGGCTTCCTCAAGTCCGGCAAGCAGATGCACGAGGTGGCCGACGAGATCTGCCGGCTCGCCGGCCTCGGCCCGCGCGACGCCCGGTCGCTGCTGGCCGCCACCCGCACGATCGGCGACCGCTGCGCGCTGGACCCGCGCGGCGACCTGGGCATCGGTGAGGTGCACTTCCCGGAGCTCGAGCTGTCGAAGTCAGCCGTCCCATCAGCCGTCGCATCAGAAGGGGGCGTCTCGCAGGCCACCGACCGCCTGGTCGTCTCCACCCCCGGTGTCTCCGAGGCCGACGCGCTGCTGCGCGCCCGCTGCGAGGGCGGCATCGGCTGGCGCTACGGATCCGCGCCCCGCCAGCGCATCTGGAAGCGGCTCGACGACGAGCTCGAGATCATCCGCGAGCTCGGCTACGCGTCGTACTTCCTCACCGTCGGCGACGTCACCGACCTGATCAAGCAGATGGGGGTGCGCAGCGCGGCCCGGGGGTCGGGCGCGGGCAGCCTGGTCAACTACCTGCTCGGTGTCTCCGGTGTCGACCCGATCCGCCACAACCTGCTGATGGAGCGGTTCCTCTCGCCGCTGCGCCAGTCGTTGCCCGACATCGACGTCGACGTCGAGTCGGCCCGCCGGCTGGAGGTCTACGAGGCGATCCTCGACCGCTACGGCGGCGAGCGGTGCGTGTGCGTCTCGATGATGGACACCTACCGTGTCCGGCACGCCGTCCGCGACGTCGGTGCCGCGCTGGGCATGCCGCCGGGCGAGATCGACGCGATCGCCAAGGCGTTCCCGCACATCCGGGCCCGTGACGCCCGGGTGGCGCTGCGCGAGCTGCCCGAGCTGCGGGCCAGCGGTCTCGGGGAGGAGCGGCTCGACCTGATGTTCCGGCTGGTGGAGCGGCTCGACGGGCTGCCGCGCCACATCGCCGTGCACCCCTGCGGCGTGCTGCTCTCCGACGCGACCCTGCTCGACCGCACGCCGGTCGAGGCGAGCTATGCGGGCTTCCCGATGAGCCAGTTCGACAAGGACGACGTCGAGGACCTCGGCCTGCTCAAGCTCGACGTGCTCGGCATCCGCATGCAGTCGGCGATGGCGCACGCGGTGGCCGAGATCGCTCGGGTCGATGGTGTCGACGTCGACCTCGACGACGAGGCGCAGGTGCCGTTCGACGACAGCACGACCTTCGACATGATCAGCGCCGCCAAGACCCTGGGCGTCTTCCAGATCGAGTCTCCCGGCCAGCGCGAGCTGGTCGGCAAGTCCGGCATCGGCTCCTTCGACGACATCATCACCGACATCTCGCTGTTCCGGCCGGGGCCGGTCAAGAGCGACATGATCACTCCCTACCTGGAGGTCAAGCAGGGTTGGCGGGCCTCCTCCTACCTGCACGACGACCTGATCCCGATCCTGGCGCCCACCCACGGGGTGGTCGTCTTCCATGAGCAGGTCATCGAGATGATCGCCCAGTTCGCCGGGGTCGGCTATGCCGAGGCCGACGAGAAGCGCCGGGCCCTGGGCGACGTCGAGGGGATGGCGCAGACGCGGGCCTGGTTCATGCCGCGGTCCCTGGGCCGGGGCTACTCCGCGGCGGTCACCGAGCAGATCTGGAAGGTGCTCGAGGCCTTCGCGTCGTTCGGCTTCTGCAAGGCCCACGCGGCGGCGTTCGCCCTCCCGACCTACCAGTCCGCCTGGCTCAAGGCGCACTGGCCCGCGCACTTCCTCTCCGGGGTGCTCACCCACGACCCGGGCATGTACCCCAAGCGCCTCATCCTCGACGACGCTCGCCACTTCGGCATCGAGGTGCTGCCCCTCGACGTCAACGCCAGCGCCAAGGAGTACGCCGTCGAGCGGCTGGCCTCCGAGGGCGAGGCCGAGCGAGCGCCGTACGGCATCCGCCTCGCCCTCGCCGAGGTGAAGGGCATCAATGCGGGCGAGGTCGCCCGGATCGTCGCGGGCCGGCCCTACCACTCGCTCACCGACTTCTGGCACCGGGCGGCCGTGTCCCGGCCGGTCGTGGAGCGGCTGGTGCTGACCGGCGGCTTCGACTCGATCTACCGCATCGGTGCCGCGGGGGAGTCCGACGTACGACGCCGGGGCCGGCTGACCCGCCGCGACCTGCTCCTCCAGGTGGCTGAGCTCGACCGTCATGCCCGAGCCCTCGACCGGGCGGCCCGGGCCGGTCGTGGTCGCGGGCTCGCCGCCGGACGCCGTCCGCTGCCGGCCACCAAGCGGGCCACCGACGCCGCGGCCCGCAACAGCAGCGACCCGGTCACCCGCAGCGCCGGCACCACCGACGCAGCACCCCGGGAGGGCGTGTGGGGACAGGCCGCGGCCCAGTCCCGCGCCACCGCCGCCCCGCGTGCCGTCGACTCGGTGCAGCTCACCCTCGCCCTGGGCGACGAGCCCGCCGAGGGCGAGGTCACCGGGCTGCCCGAGCTGACCGGCGAGGAGCGCATGAAGGCCGAGTTGGAGATCCTCGGGCTCGACGTCAGCAGGCACGTCATCGACGGCTACGCCGACTTCCTCGACGCCCTCGGGGTGACCCGCAGCCGCGACCTGCTCGCGCGCCGCAGCAGGGCCGAGCTGCTGGTCGCCGGGGTGAAGGTGGCCACCCAGACCCCGCCGATCCGCACCGGCCGACGCGTCGTCTTCCTGACCCTCGACGACGCCACGGGGCCGGTCGACGCGACGTTCTTCGAGGACGCACAGGGTCCGTACGCCGCCACCGTGTTCGGGTCGTGGCTGCTCCTGGTCCGCGGCGAGCTGCGCCGTACCGGACGACGAGGGGTCTCGCTGCGGGCCACCGGCGCGTGGTCGCTGCCGGACCTGATGGCCCGCTGGCAGCAGGCACCGACCTCGGCAGACGGGCTGGCCGAGGTCCGGGAGGCGATGCGCACCGTGCCGGTCGGCTTCGGCGATCCGGCGGCCCCCGAGCAGCGGCGGGTGCTGGTCCACTCCAGCGGCTTCCAGATGTCGCCGTACTCCGACATCATGCCCGCGGGCGACAACCCCCGCGACGTCGCCCGCAAGCTGTGGCACCGGTCACCGGGGAGCCCGGGGTGATGGAGCCACTAGTGTTTCCGCCATGTCCGAAAGCGCCCGCCGAGGCACCGCCCGCACTGCTGTCGTGTGGGATGCCCTCCAAGCTGCACTCGACGAGAGCGCGCGCATCGTCGACATCGGTGGCGGCACCGGCGGGTTCGCGGTCCGGCTCGCCCAGCTCGGCCACACCGTCACCGTGGTCGACCCGAGCCCCGACGCGCTGGCCGCGCTGGCGCGTCGCGCCGCCGAGAGCGACGTCCTCGACCGGGTCACCGGTCTCCAGGGCGACGTCGACGGACTCCTCGACGTGGTGGAGGAGGCCGACGTGGTGCTCTGTCACGGCCTGCTCGAGGTCGTCGACGACCCGGCAGCAGCCCTGGCCACGATCCACGAGGTGCTCCGGCCCGGCGGGGTGCTCAGCCTGCTGGTCGCCCAGCGGCACGCAGCCGTGCTGGCCCGGGCGATGGCCGGTCACTTCCAGCAGGCCCTCGCCCTGCTCGACGGCTCGACCCCGGTCGCTGGCGGCCGGTCGGGCAGCCGCTTCACCCACGACGAGGCCGCCGACCTGCTGGCCGGTGCGGGCTTCGCGGTCGACTCGGTGCACGGCGTGCGCATCTTCGCCGATCTCGTCCCCGGCTCCCTGCTCGACCTCGAGCCCGGTGCCACTGCGGCGCTGGTCGAGCTCGAGCGGGCCACCTCCACCCGCCCCGAGTACCTCCCCCTCGCGACCCAGCTCCACCTGCTGTCCCACCGCTGACGCCCGCCCCGCCCCCGGGCGGCGGCCATGACCGGGACGCCGATCCTGCACGTCGACATGGACGCGTTCTATGCGTCGGTCGCCACCCGCGACCGCCCCGACCTGCAGGACGTGCCGGTCATCGTCGGCGGCGGCAGCCGGGGCGTGGTGCTCTCGGCCAATTACCTCGCCCGCCAGTACGCCGTCCGCTCGGCGCTGCCGATGACGCGGGCCCGCCGGCTCTGCCCGCAGGCGGTGGTGATCGCGCCCGACTTCGAGACCTTCGGGCAGGTCTCGGCGGCGATCATGGAGAACTTCCGGCGGATCA
This sequence comes from uncultured Actinomycetota bacterium, assembly GCA_963781515.1. GTDB lineage: Bacteria > Actinomycetota > Actinomycetes > Propionibacteriales > Nocardioidaceae > Nocardioides. The sequence continues at coordinate 219,375 of CAWAGL010000008.1, read as the reverse complement.
CCCCCCTGGTCGAGGTGCTCTCGCTCGACGAGGCGTTCCTCGACGTCTCCGGTGCGACCCGGCGGCTGGGCTCGCCGCTCGAGATCGCCGAGCGGCTGCGCGCGACCATCTACGACGAGCAGGCCATCACCTGCTCGGTGGGGGTGGCCGCATCGGTGTCGGTGGCCAAGCTGGCCAGCCGTCGGGCCAAGCCCGACGGGGTGGTCGTGGTCGCGCCGCACGCCGTGACGTCGTTCCTGCATCCCCTCGACGTGGGTGAGCTGTGGGGCGTGGGGGAGAAGACCCAGGCCATGTTGCACCGTCTCGGCCTGCGCACCGTCGGCGACGTCGCCCACACCCCGGTCCGCACGCTGCGCCGCGCGGTCGGCGACCACCTGGGCAGCCACCTGCACGACCTCGCCTGGGGTGTCGACCAGCGGGTGATCACGCCACGACGGGGTCCGGGCGAGCCCGACCGGTCGATGGGCGCCGACGAGACCTTCTCCCGAGACACCGACGACCGCGAGGTGATCGGTCGCGAGCTGCTGCGGCTCTCGGCCCGGGTCGCCCACCGCATGCGGGTGGCCGGCGTGGCCGGCCGCACCGTCACGATCAAGATCAGGTTCGCCGACTTCACCACCATCACCCGCTCGCGCACCCTGCCCGAGGCCACCGACGTGACCCAGGAGATCTACCGCACCGCGACCCGGCTGTACGACGCCTTGGGGTTGCAGCGTGCCCGGCTGCGGCTGGTGGGGGTGCGGGTCGAGGGGCTGATGCCGCGCGAGCAGGTGCACCGCCAGCTCGTCCTCGGCGAGAACGAGCACGGTTGGGCCGACGCCGACCGGGCGGTCGACCGGGCCACCCGACGGTTCGGATCCGCCGCCGTACGCCCGGCGAGCCTGCTCGGCTGACCCGCCCAGACGACCGGTGGCCAAGATTCGACAGCGAATTTCCCGAGCCGCCTACCGTCTTGGGGAGGCCCTGCCTAGACTTGCTGCAACGCGGGCCGCCGCGCATCGACCTGGGTCAGGAGGAACCGTGCCGCTCTCCGAAGAGGAACTGCGTCTTCTGGAGCAGATGGAACGTGCCCTTGTCGAGGAGGACCCCAAGTTCGCGCACACCCTGCGCGGCACCGCCTTCGCCCGTCGCTCCCGCCGTCGTGCCGTCCTCGCCGCTGGCGTGTTCCTGGTCGGCGTCGCCGTCCTGATGACCGGTGCCATCACCGAGCGGGCCTGGGTCGGCATCATCGGCTTCCTGGTCATGTTGGCAGCCGCAGCCGTCGCACTGACCTCGTGGCAGGGCCGCGGCAACGAGCAGGCCGCGCCGCGCGAGACCTCGCACGGCGGCTTCGGAGTGGTCGACGGCGGCCGCCGGCACAAGACCCGGGCCGCGTCGTCCGGCGGCTCCTTCATGGAGCGGATCGAGGAGCGCTGGCGACGCCGGCGCGAAACCGGCTTCTGAGACCACCTGCGTCGACCGGCCCCGGAGCCACTCACCCCACGTGGTCGGGCGTTCCTCCAACGGTGGCGACCTGCGCCTCGGCCACCTCGACGGCGACCACCCGGTCCCGACTCAGCACCGACGTCGGCCACCACCGGGCCCGCTGCCGGGCCCTCGGCGCGACCCCCAGGGCGAGGGCAGCGACGCACTCCTCGACATCGGCGCGCACCTCGGCCGGGTCGTGGGAGGGCGTGGAGCCCGGACGGGCATAGCGCGAGCGCTCGATGCGTACGACGAGGCGGTCGAGCGCCGCGAGGGCGTCGGGCGCCAGCTCCGGCCCCCGCGCAGGGCGCTGCTGGTCGGCGCCGTCCGCTGCACCGAAGAGGGCGGCGACGGCCAACCCGGCCGCACGAGGTGATCGGCCGGCCGGCCAGGAATGACCCAGGTCGACCACGCTGTCGCGCAGCTCCTGCCAGGCCGACTCGATGTCGCCGGCGTGCCAGCGCGCCCGACCTCGGCGCCGGCGTACCAGTCGCGGCACGAGCAGGAGCCCGACCACCAGGGCCAGCCCGGCCAGGATCCCGACGACGAGCCGCCACGGGATGACCCCGCCGGCGCCGCCCGACTCGTCGCCGGTCACGGCGCTGGGGTCCTCGGTGGTGCGGTCGGGCACCGCCTCGTCGTTGGTGGCGCCGCTGCTGGGGGCCACGGTCGGCTGGGCCGCGGGCAGGTTGCCCTCGGTGTAGCCGGGGGCGTTGGGGGCCCGGTCGGCCGGCGTCGGTTCGAAGCGCACCCAGCCGGACCCGGCGAAGTACAGCTCCGGCCAGGCGTGCAGGTCGTGCGAGGAGAACTGCCAGCGGTCGGCACCCACGGAGGCCGGCTGCAGGAAGCCGACCGCGACCCGGGCCGGGATGCCCAACGATCTCGCCATCAGCGCCATCGACGCGGCGAACTGCTCGCAGTAGCCCACTCGACCGCCCTCGCTGAGGAAGACCTCGAGACCCCTGTTGTCGACGGCGTCGACGTTGTCGAGGCTGTAGGTGAACTCCGAGCGGAACCAGTTCTGCAGGGCCCGCGCCTTGCGGAACTCGGTGGGCTCGTTGGCGGTCACCTGCGCGGCGAGGTCGCGCACGATCGGCGGAAGGTTGCTCGGGATCTCCAGGAACTCCAGCGAGACCCCGGTGTTGCCGGGCGGTGCGTCATCGAGCCGGGTCTCGTCGTAGGTCAGGTCGACGCCGGTCATCTGCCACCGCTGGCCCGCGGTGCTGAGGTCCTCGCTGCTCGCGATGAAGTCCATCGTCTTGCGGTCGAAGCGCCAGTCACCCGGGGTGTCGATCGAGGTGACCGAGGAGACCGTCGGCAGCCAGGTCGAGGCGAAGTTGTCGGTCGCGACGAACGAGTACGGCCACTCCTTGCGGCGGACGAGATCCGAGACGCCCTGCAGAGGCGGCATCGTGCCCCGCGCCACCTGGGTCGGCGGGATGTCGCGGTTGCCGGGGGTCCACTGGTTCCCGTTGAACTTGGTCAGCACGGAGATGCGGACGTAGTCGGGTCGCGGCCCCGACGTGCTCACCTGCATGAGCGGCACGTCCTGGTCGCGTACGAGGTCCCGCCGGAGGTCGACCATCGGGCTCGTGATGGTGACGTCGCCGCCCGAGCCGATGCCCGGTCCGTCGAAGAGGTCGAGGCCCACCGACGGGAGCGCCATGGGTACGACGAGCGCGAGGGCGGTCGCGATGCCACCCATGGCGAACGCGGTGCCGCGGACGGCACCGGTGCGCACCCCGAACGCGGTCGGGTCGGCATCCTCCTCGCGCTGGTTGAGCCCGCGTCCCCAGCGGGAGAGGTGCTCGTCGTGCTGCAGGAACAACATCAGCAGGAAGCCACCCGCCATCAGCGCGAAGAGCCACCACGAGACGCCGCCCACAGGCAGGCTGGCCGGCAGGCTGTAGAGCGCCAGCAGCGGCAGCCCCGCCAGTGCGACGCGCTGCCAGGACACCGCCACCAGGTCGACGAGCAGCATGCCGGCGACCCCGCCCATGAGCAGCAGCGGCGTCACCGGCGCGACCCTGGCCGGCACCGGGGCGGCGTAGCGCGTCGAGGAGTCCATCGCGTCGCGTACGGCGGCACCGAACGCGGCGAGGGTGTCCGGCCCGGGCAGCAGCGACCCCGCGACGACCTCGAGCACGAGGAGCGCGGCCACCACGGCCTGCACGGTGAACACCGCGAGCACCGGCCAGCGCAGCCAGCGGGTGACGGTGCCGACGCCGGCGTTGACCAGGCCGATGAAGAACAGGGGCACGAGGAACCGGGCGGCGTCCTCGGTCAGGCCGCGCCACGACACCACGGTGACCAGGACGGTCAGCGCGCAGGCAGTCGACAGGGCGGCGCCCCGGGCGAGCCCGCTGCGGGAGCGTGTCATCGGATCGCCGCCTCGGGTGTCGTCGAGCCCGCGGTGCGGCCGCGTCGTCCGGAGCGGCCCAGCTCCTGCCAGGCCGCATCGAGCCGTTCGCGCGGGCCGAGCGACACCGCGCGCCAGCCCTGCGCCACCAGCGCAGGCGCGGCGCTGCCGGTGGTGCTGCCGGTGGTGCTGCGCGAGAGGTGCGGGGCCCACGCGTCCACATCCAGGGCGAGCGCCATGGAGGCGTTGCTGTGGTGCAGCAGGCGGGAGAGGAAGGGCTGGTCGGTCGGCGACACGGCACCGAGCACGGCGACGACGAGGCCCCCACGTCCCGACTCGGTCAACCAGCCGGTGTCGAGCCTGGGCTGGTGCTCGTGCTGCACGACGGCGAGGGCCTCGAGCAGCGGAGCGGTGTTGACGTCGGCGTCGCGGAAGTGCCACGCCGTGCTGCGGTCCTCGCCCTGCGCGGTCACGAGCCGGACGCTGAAGCCGCGGTGCGTCAGGTGCACGGCGATCGAGGCAGCGGCCGAGACGGCGGTCTCGAGCGACGAGGCGATGCCCTGCCCGCGGTGGGAGATGAGCCGGTTGTCGAGGAAGAGCGTCGCCCGCGACTGCCAGGGCTGCTCCTCGCGACGCACCATCAGCTCACCCACACGCGCCGAGCTGCGCCAGTGCACGCGACGGAGGTCGTCACCGCGGCGGTACTCGCGCACCGTGACGTCCTCCGCGCTGCCGATGGCGAACGCGCGCGGCCGGTTGTCACCGGACCCGGTCCAGGCGCCGCCCACGGGGATCTGGGGGAGCGGCACGGTGCGGGGGGTGACGGTGAGCGGCGCGCTGCTGTGGAAGGAGCGCCCGAGCTCGACGAGGCCGAACGGGTCGCTGACCCGCACCGTCATCGGGCCGATGTCGAAGTGGCCGCGTGTGTCGGAGCGGATCTGGTAGGTCACGTGCCGCCGCCAGCCGTGCCCGATGCCCTCGAGCACGAACCGCGGCCGGGTGCCGAGCACGTAGGGCACCTGGTCCTCGAGGAGCAGCACCCCGGTCGGCGTGCGGCCCTCGTTGGTCAGGGTGAGCTGCACCCGTGCCGGCTGTCCGGCGGCGACCAGCTGCGGCGTCACGGTGCGGACCAGTGCCAGGCGGTAGCGCGAGCGGGCGATGAAGGACGCCGTCACCAGCGGCAGTGCTGCGGCCAGGACGCCGACCCGGGCCAGCGTCGGCTGGTCGAGCACCAGGGCGCAGACGATGGCCGTGACGCCGGCGGCGAGGAACGCCCGCCCGCGGACGGTCAGGCCTGCGAGCGCCTCACGCACGACCGGCCGCGGAGACCGGGGTGCCGGTGGGGACCGGAACGCTGTCGACGATGCCGTCGAGGATCGTGGTGCTGCTGCGACCGCTCATGGCCGCCTCGACGTTGGGCAGCAGCCGGTGGGCCAGCACCGGCCCGGCCAGGGCATGCAGGTCGTCGGGCAGCACGTAGTCACGACCTGCCATCGCGGCCGCGGCCTTCGACGCCCGCACCAGGTGCAGGGTCGCGCGCGGGGAGGCGCCCAGCATCAGCTCGGTGCTGTGCCGGGTGGCGGTGGTGAGGTTGACGGCGTACCGCTGGACCGCCTCGGAGACGTGCACCTGGCCGACGATCTGGACCAGCTTGCGGATCTCGCTGGCGTCGGTGACCGGCTCGAGGTCGTCGAGCGGGTTGCTCCGCGTGTGGGAGTTCAGCATCGCTATCTCGGCGGCCTCGACCGGGTAGCCGACCGACACCCGGGCCATGAAGCGGTCGCGCTGGGCCTCGGGGAGGGCATAGGTGCCCTCCATCTCGATGGGGTTCTGGGTCGCGATCACCATGAACGGCGCCTCGAGGTAGTAGGTCGCGTTGTCGACGGTGACCTGGCGTTCCTCCATGCACTCGAGGAGCGCCGACTGGGTCTTGGGGGAGGCCCGGTTGATCTCGTCGCCGACCACGATGTTGGCGAACACGCCGCCCGGGCGGAACTCGAACTCCCGGGTGTCCTGGTTGAACACCGAGACCCCGGTGACGTCGGAGGGCAGCAGGTCGGGAGTGAACTGGATGCGGCGCACGGTGCAGTCGATGCTGCGCGCCAGCGCCTTGCTCAGCATGGTCTTGCCGACCCCGGGCACGTCCTCGATCAGGAGGTGCCCTTCGGCGAGCATCACCACCAGCGCAGCCGTCACCACGTCGGGCTTGCCCTCGATGACCTTCTCGATGTTGTGCCGCACCCGGCCGGTGACCCGGCTCAAGGTGTCGAGATCGGCCCCGTCTCCAGCCGGCCGGCCAGTCGCCTCAGTCACGCGAAACCCTTCCCTGCACACGATGAGATCTGCTTCACAAACACCCTAGGGCGTGCGGGCAAGATACCCGCTCGCCCCGTTCGCCCCGTTCGGATAGTCCAGTCGCAACCTGTCGCCCCGGTGCCCCGGCCCCGACACGTTGCGACTGGACTACCCCGGCATCTCCACCACTTTCCTCCACCGGCGGGGGATCTCCTCCACCAGCGCTCCACCCGGACGGTACGACGGGCGGCGGGAGCGCCGAATCCACGCTCAGCGAGCGTCCGGGCGCCCGGACCGGGGCGGAGGCGGTCGGCCCCGGTCGACGTGGGAACGCGCCCGGATCCGGGGGCAAAACACCCGAAAGATGGTTGACGGTGGAGTGATGTGGAGTAGAGTGGTGCGAAGTGGAGGAAAGGTCGATTTCTCCCGTCGGCAGCGGGGAGGGTCCGGATGTTCTTCGGCACCTACACCCCGAAGCTCGACGAGAAGGGTCGGCTGTTCCTCCCGGCGAAGTTCAGGGAGCAACTGGCGGAGGGACTCGTGGTGACCAGAGGGCAGGAACGCTGCTTGACGGTCTGGTCCATGGACGACTTCCAGAAGCTCTACGAACGCCTGGCCGCGGCGCCGCTCACCGTCAAGGGCGCTCGTGACTACTCGCGCATGTTGTTCGCCGCCGCCTCCAACGAGGTGCCGGACAAGCAGGGCCGGATCTCCATCCCGTCGGTCCTGCGGGAGTACGCCTCGCTCCGCAAGGACGTGGTGGTCATCGGCTCGATGAACCGCATCGAGATCTGGGACCCGACGGCCTGGACGGCGTACTCCGAGGAGCAGGAGCAGAAGTTCTCGGACCTGTCCGACGAGGTCTTCCCCGGCATCTAGGGGTCAGCACGACAACAGACACGACAACAGAACAGACACCGCAGGGCGAGGTCTCGTGCCCGTTCTCCCGAGCCATCTGGGGTCACTTCCCCGGCACCAGACGGCACTTCCCATCGAGGGAGCGGGCAGGGACCTGGCCAAGCGGCGTCACATGCACCACGGCAGGAAGTCAGCAGCACCGAAACAGTTGGGGTCGAGATCATGAGCAACGCACTTCACGTTGCAGGGGCGGGTACGACGGACCGGCGTCCACCGCGCGTCCGCGACCAGGCCCGGGCCGTGATCGCGCTGATGGCCTTCTCCGCACTCGCATCCGGGGGCCTCGCCGTCGGACTGCTCCTGCTCACCACGCTGGGCCGGTAGTCGTCGATGTCGCAGGACGGGCCAGGGCCTCGCAGCCGGCCCTCACACGTCCCGGTGCTGCTGGACCGGGTGGTCGCACTCCTGGCCCCCGCCCTCGACCACGCCGACAGCGTGCTGGTCGACTGCACCCTCGGCCTCGGCGGCCACAGCGAGGCGGTGCTCGAGCGCTGCAGCCTGGCGCGGGTCATCGGCATCGACCGCGACCAGCACGCCCTGGTGATGGCCGGCGAGCGCCTCGCGCCGTACGGCGACCGCTTCACCGGCGTCCACGCGGTCTACGACGAGATCCCCGACGTGCTCGCGGACCTCGGTCTGTCATCGGTCGACGGCGTGCTCTTCGACCTCGGTGTCTCCTCGATGCAGCTCGACGTCCGTGAGCGCGGCTTCGCCTACGCCGAGGACGCCCCGCTCGACATGCGCATGGACGACTCGACCGGCCAGACCGCCGCAGAGGTGCTCAACACCTACCCGGCCGCCGAGCTCGTCAGGATCCTCCGCGAGTACGGCGAGGAGCGCTTCGCCCGCAAGATCGCCCGGGCCGTCGTGCGTGAGCGGGAGCGGGAGCCGTTCACCAGGTCGGCCCGCCTCGTCGAGCTCCTGTACGACGAGATCCCGGCGCCGGCACGCCGCACCGGCGGTCACCCGGCCAAGCGCACCTTCCAGGCCCTGCGCATGGAGGTCAACGACGAGCTGACCGGGCTCCGGCGGGCCATCCCCGCCGCGATCGACGCGATCGGGGTCGGTGGTCGCGTCGTCGTGGAGTCCTACCACTCGCTCGAGGACCGGCTGGTCAAGCGGGCCTTCACCGAGGCCACCCGTCTCGACGTGCCCGAGGACCTGCCGTTCGTCCCCGAGGGGTCCGAGCCGTCGCTGCGCCTGGTCACCCGGGGCGCCGAGGTCGCCAACGAGCACGAGATCGAGCAGAACCCGCGTGCCGCCTCGGTCCGGCTGCGCGCGGTCGAACGCACCCGCCCCCGCATCTCACCCAGCAAGAAGCCGTCACGAGGAGTCGCCTGACATGAGCAGCCCGGCCGTCCAGCTCCGCTCCCGCGTCGCCCACATCGGCGAGGCCGCCGTCGAGCGCGCCCGCCTCAGCGTCGTACCCCGCGCTCGGGTGCGTGCGCCACGCATCCCGTTCGTGACCCTGGTCAGCCTGATGCTGCTCGGCGGCGTGATCGGCCTGCTGATGTTCAACACGTCCATGCAGCAGGCGTCGTTCGCGGCGAGCAGCCTCGAGGAGAGGGCGTCGGTCATGGCCGCGCGCCAGCAGACCCTGCGTCGCGAGCTCGACGAGCTGCGCAGTCCGCAGCGGATCGCCACCGAGGCCCAGAGGATGGGCATGGTGGTCCCGGCCGTGCCGGCCTTCTTGTCCCTCGACGGCACGGTCACAGGCACGCCGACACCCGCGACCCCCGAGGACGCACTCCAGCTGACACGTCGTCCGGCCCCCAAGCCCGCGTCGCTGGTCGCGCCGGTGAACACGGTGGAGGTGATGGCGCAGCCCAGCGCCCGGGCCGAGGCCAAGGCCCAGCGGAAGGCAGCCAAGAAGGCCGACCGCGCGCAGAGCCGGAAGAACAAGCCCAACCGCTGACGCGACACGTTCTCCGACGAGCCCAGCCTCGGCCGGTCGACCCGCTTCGACCGGTAGACATGGAGGAGCTCGCCCGCCCGTCCCGAACGCCGTTCCCGAGATCACCCGGAGCACGCCTTGCCGTCGAACCGCCCCAGGCCCAGCAGCACCCGGCAGACCCGCGGCCGCCTCGCCGGCCGGCCGGTCGGTCGGGGGGCGCCCAAGGTCCGGCTGCGCGTGGGCTTCGTGGTCATCGCGATGGTGCTCTCGGTGTTCGGCGTGCGACTGGTCCAGCTGCAGGGCATCGACCCGAACGCGTATGCCGCCATGGCCGCCGAGGAGGGCGTGGTCGACATCGTCCTGCCGGCCGAGCGGGGCGAGATCCTCGACCGCAACGACGTGCCGCTCGCCGACTCGGTGGCCGGCAAGATGGTCATCGCGGACCCGCAGATGACCCGGGACGACGCCAACGAGCTGGCCAGGATCCTCTCGACCGAGCTGGGGGTCGACTACTTCGAGACCTTGGAGAAGCTGCGCTACCAGGGCGGTGAGGGCGCCGTCGGCGGCAGGTTCCAGTACATCGCTCGCCGGGTCCCGTCCACCCAGGCCTCCGACGTCGTGGACCAGATCGACAGTCTCGGCTTCCGAGGGATCACCACCCTCGAGGACCCGGTCCGCGACTACCCGGCCGGCGAGGTGGCCGCCAACGTGCTCGGCTTCATGGGCACCGACGAGCCGCTGGGTGGGTTCGAGCGGACCTTCGACAAGCAGCTGCGCGGGACCGACGGCCAGGCGATCTACACCGAGGGCCGTGGCTACCGCGTGCCGCTCGGCGAGAACTCCACCATCAAGCCCGTCGACGGCGCCCCACTGCGCACCACGATCGACCGCGACCTCAACTACTTCACCCAGACCGTCCTGAACGAGACGCTCGACAAGTACGGCGCCGAGTCGGGCGCCGCGGTGGTCATGGACTCCCGCACCAGCGAGATCCTCGCGCTGGCCGACGGGCCGACGTACGACCCGAACCACCCGCTCGACTCTCCCGAGGCCGACCTCGGCTCCCGCGCACTGAGCGAGCCCTACGAGCCCGGCTCGGTCGAGAAGGTGCTCACCATGGCCTCGTTGATCGACGCCGGCAAGGTGACGCCGCGCACCAAGATCAAGGTGCCGCCGTCGCTCGACCGGCAGGACCGCTCGATCGGTGACTGGTTCGACCACGGTGACATCCGCCTGACGCTCGCCGGTGTGATCGCCAAGTCGTCCAACATCGGCACCGTGCTCGCCGCCGACAAGTTCACGCCGCCCGAGCTGACTGCCTACCTGAGGAAGTTCGGGCTGGGCGCCAAGACCGACCTCGGCGTGCGCGGTGAGACCCGCGGCATCCTGACCCCGGGTGACGCGATGACCTCGCAGACCAAGGACCGGGTCGCGTTCGGCCAGTCGTTGTCGGTCAACGCCGTGCAGATGACGTCGGCCATCAACACCATCGCCAACGGCGGCGTGCGCGTCGAGCCGAGTCTGATCCGGGGCCACGCGGTCACCGACGACGGCATCGACGTCGGCACCGACACCGCCACCGAGACCCGTGTGGTCAGCCAGAAGGCCGCCCACCAGACGATGCTGATGATGGAGCGGGTGGTCGACGACGAGGTCGGCGTCGCCCCCCGGGCCCAGGTCGCGGGCTACCGCGTCGCCGGCAAGACCGGCACCGCTCAGCGCGTCAGCGACGAGTGCGGCTGCTACGACGGCTCCAACTCCGTGTCCTTCGCGGGGTTCGCCCCCGCCGACGACCCGCGCTTCACGATCTACGTCGTCGTGCACGGCCCGACGGTCGACGGCGGCGGCGGCTCGATCGGCGGCCCGGCGTTCTCCCGGATCATGGGCTACGCCCTGGGCCGCTACCAGGTCCCGCCCACCGGCACCCGGCCGTCGCGGCTGCCCGTCGAGTGGTGAGCCACGACCCCGGCGATAGTCTCCGGGCGTGGTGAGCGACGAGCCGATCCCGGTGGCAGCAGGGCAGACCCGACCACATCGCCCGACCCCGCACGTGCTCGCCGACCTGGCGACCTGGCTGGGCGCGCGCACGCCCGTCGACGTCCTGGGCGACGTGTCCGTCGAGATCACCGGGGTCACCCTCAGCTCGCAGCGCATCGTGCCCGGCGACCTGTACGCCGCCCTGCCGGGCGCCCGGGCGCACGGCGCCGACTTCACCGGGGCGGCCCTGGCTGCCGGCGCGGTGGCCGTCCTGACCGATCCCACCGGCGTCGGCCGGCTCCCCGCGGGCACCCCGGCGGTCGTCGTACCCACGCCGCGGGAGGTGCTCGGCCCGCTCGCCGCGCGTGTGTACGGCGATCCGGCGACCGGGCTGCGGATGCTGGCGGTCACCGGCACCCAGGGCAAGACCACGACCACCCGGCTCGCGGAGAACGGCCTCCAGCTGGCCGGTGTCGCGGCCTCGGTCATCGGCACGGTCGGCACCCGCATCCTCGGCGCCGACGTCAAGACCACCCTCACCACCCCCGAGGCGCCCGACCTCCACGGTCTCTTCGCGCTGATGCGTGAGCGAGGCGTGACCGCCTGTGCGATGGAGGTCTCGAGCCATGCGCTGGTGATGGGCCGGGTCGACGGGGTCGTGTTCGACGTGGCGACGTTCCTCAACCTGGGTCGCGACCACCTCGACTTCCACGCCGACGTCGACGACTACTTCGCGGCCAAGGCGTCGCTGTTCACCCCGCAGCGGGCGCGGCTGGGGCTCACCAACGTCGACGACGCCTACGGGCGACGGCTCCTGGCGGAGGCGACGATCCCGATGCGCACCTTCTCGGTCACCGGCGCCGACGCCGACTGGCGGGCCGTCGACGTCACGTCCACGGCGACCGGCTCGACGTTCACCGTCCTCGGCCCCGGCGGCCTCGTCGTCGACGCGGGGGTCGGCCTGCCCGGCCTCTTCAACGTCTCCAACGCGCTTGCCGCCGTCGCGTCGTGTGCCGAGCTCGGCTTCGAGCCGGCTCGCGTCGCTGCCGGCATCTCCGCCGGGGGCGGGGTGCCCGGCCGGCTCGAGCGCGTCGACGCCGGCCAGGACTTCGTGGTGTTCGTCGACTACGCCCACAAGCCCGACGCCGTCGCGGCCGCCATCGACACGCTGCGCCCGCTGACCGACGGGCAGGTGATCGTGGTGCTCGGTGCCGGCGGCGACCGCGACCCGGGCAAGCGGCCGATCATGGCCGAGATCGCGGCCCGCCTGGCCGACGTCGTCATCGTCACCGACGACAACCCCCGCACCGAGGACCCCGCAGCGATCCGGGCCGCGATGGTCGCCGGAGCCGCGGGCCCGGGCGAGGTGGTCGAGATCGGCGACCGGCGCGCGGCGATCAACGAGGCCGTCCGACGGGCGCGACCCGGTGACATCGTGCTCGTGGCGGGCAAGGGACACGAGGCCGGCCAGGAGATCGACGGCGTGGTCCAGCCGTTCGACGACCGCGAGGTGGCGGCCGCGGCCATCCGTGAGGTGCGCCGGTGATCGCGATGAGCCTCGCCGAGGTCGCCGCGGTCGTGCGGGGGCGGGCCGTGCGCGACGACGGCGTCATGGTCACCGGAGCGGCCTTCGTCGACAGCCGCGAGGTGGTCCAGGGCGGGCTCTTCGTGGCGATCGCGGGGGAGCACGCCGACGGTCACGCGTATGCCGAGGGGGCCGTCGACGACGGCGCCGCCGCGGTGCTCGGCAGCCGCGACACCGGGGTGCCGGCGGTGATCGTGGCCGACCCCGTCGCCGCGCTCGGCCTCCTCGCCAGGCACGTCCTCGGCGCGCTGCCCGACCTGACGGTGCTGGCGCTGACCGGGTCGCAGGGCAAGACCGGCACCAAGGACTACCTCGCCCAGGTGCTCACCGCCGTGGGCCCGACCGTGGCCACGGCCGGCAACTTCAACAACGAGATCGGCGTGCCGCTCACGGTCCTGCGGGCCACGACGGAGACGTCGTACCTCGTGGTGGAGATGGGCGCCCGCGGCATCGGGCACATCGCCTACCTGTGCGAGATCGCGCCGCCGGACGTGGCCGCCGTCATCAACGTCGGCACCGCCCATGTCGGCGAGTTCGGCAGCCAGGCCGCCATCGCCCAGGCGAAGGGCGAGATCGTCGAGGCGTTGCGGCCCGAGGGCACCGCCGTGGTCAACGCCGACGACGCCCTGACCGCGGTGATGGGGGAGCGCACCTCCGCGCGCCTCCTCACGTTCGGCTCCGACGGCGACGTCTCGTGGCGCGGCCTGGCCCTCGACGAACTCGAGCGACCCACCTTCGAGATCGGGTACGCCGACCGGTGGCGACCGGTGCGCCTGGGCCAGGCCGGCCGGCACCAGGTCGCCAACGCGGCCGCCGCCGCGGCGATGGCGCTCGCTGTGGGGGTCGGCGTCGACGTGATCGCGCACGCCCTGACCGGGAGCGTGCCGGCGAGCCGCTGGCGGATGGAGCTCCATGAGCGCCCCGACGGCCTGGTCGTCGTCAACGACGCCTACAACGCCAACCCGGCGTCGATGACCGCCGCGATCCACACGGTCGCGCGCATCGGCGCCGCCCGTGACGGTCGGAGCGTCGCCGTGCTCGGCGCGATGCTCGAGCTGGGCCGGGAGTCGGCCGGGGCGCACACCGACATCGGCAGGGTCGCTGCCCGCGCCGGGATCGACGTCGTGGTCACGGTGGGCACCGAGGCCGAGGCGATCGCCGCAGGCGCGCGCGACGTGACCGGGTGGACCGGTGAGGCGATCGTCACGGCGAGCCGGGACGAGGCACTGCTCTGGGTGATGCAGAATGTGTCGGCCCCTGACGTCGTACTCGTCAAGGCGTCGCGAGGCGCAGCCCTCGAGCACGTCGCCGATGCACTGATCGCCCACCGAACCGAAGGGGACAGCCGATGAGAGCCATCCTGTTCGGCGGTGGGCTCGCCCTCGTCTTCTCACTGCTCGGCACCCGCTTCGCGATCACGGTGCTGTCCAACCACGGCTACGGCCAGGAGATCCGCGACGACGGCCCGACCAGCCACCACACCAAGCGCGGCACGCCCACGATGGGTGGCATCGTCATCATCTTGTCGTCGGTGCTGGCCTACTTCCTGGCCAAGCTGATCACCGGGTCGACGCCCTCGGTCTCGGCGATCCTGCTCCTGTTCCTCTTCGTCGGCCTCGGCCTGGTCGGCTTCCTCGACGACTTCATCAAGATCGTCAAGCAGCGCAGCCTGGGCCTGCGGAGCAAGGCCAAGATGATCGGCCAGACCGTCATCGCCGTCGCGTTCGGCATCCTGGCCCTCTCCCCGGCCCTCGCCGACGAGCGCGGCAAGACCCCGGCCGCTCTCCACATCAGCTGGATCCGTGACTTCGAGGCCTGGAAGCTGCCGACGATCCTGGTCGTGCTGCTGATCTGGGTGATCGTCACCGGCACCAGCAACGCGGTGAACCTCACCGACGGCCTCGACGGCCTCGCCACCGGCGCCTGCGTGATGGTCTTCGGCGCCTACATGCTGGTGAACATCTGGCAGAACAACCAGTCGTGCGCCGTGAGCCAGGGCCCGTCCTGCTACGAGGTGCGAGATCCCCTCGATCTCGCGGTGGTCTCCGCGTCGATCATGGGCGCCTGCTTCGGCTTCTTGTGGTGGAACGCCTCGCCCGCACAGATCTTCATGGGCGACACCGGGTCGCTCTCCCTGGGCGGTGCGCTCGCCGGGCTCGCGATCCTCACCCGCACCGAGCTGCTGCTGATCATCCTGGGCGGCCTGTTCGTGGCGATCACGTTGTCGGTGATGCTGCAGGTGAGCTGGTTCAAGGCCACCAGGCGCATCACGGGGACCGGGAAGCGGATCTTCCGGATCGCCCCGTTGCAGCACCACTTCGAGATGCTCGGCTGGGCCGAGATCACGATCGTGATCCGGTTCTGGATCATCACCGGTCTCTGCGTCGCCGTCGGCCTGGGGATCTTCTACGCCGAATGGGTGGCCGGCACCGGATGAGCTCCCCGTTGGACCGAGGCCGCCACGACTCCTGGCAAGGCGTGCGAGCCGTCGTCGCGGGCTTCGGTGTGTCCGGCTTCGCTGCCGCCGACAACCTCAACCACCTCGGTGCCGGCGTCGTCGCCCTCGACGAGCAGACCAGCGACACGATGGCCGAGAAGGCCGAGCTGCTCGAGGTGCTCGGTGCGACCATCCGCCTCGGGGAGGGTGCCACGGCGACCCTGCCCGACGACGTCGACCTGGTCGTCACCTCGCCGGGCTGGCGACCGGACGCGCCGCTCCTCGCGCAGGCCCGGGCCCGCGGCATCCCGATCTGGGGCGAGGTCGAGCTCGCCTGGCGGCTGCGCGACCCCCACCACGCGACCCCGTGGCTCGCCGTCACCGGCACCAACGGCAAGACCACCACCGTGCAGATGCTCGACTCGATCCTGCGTGCCGCGGGACTCCGCTCGATCGCGGTCGGCAACGTCGGCCTGCCGATCGTCGAGGCGGTCATGGACCCCGAGCCCTACGACGTGCTCGCCGTCGAGCTCTCCAGCTTCCAGCTGCACTACGCCGACTCCATGAGCGCCGAGTCGGCCGCGGTGCTCAACATCGCCGAGGACCACCTGGACTGGTACTCCGGCCCCCACGGCATGGAGCAGTACGCCGCCGACAAGGGCCGCATCTACGACCAGGTGCAGCGGGCGGCCGTCTACAACGTCGCCGACCCCGAGACCCGGCGGCTGGTCGAGGAGGCCGAGGTCGTCGAGGGCGCCCGCGCCATCGGGTTCACCTTGGGCATGCCGAGCGTCGGCATGGTCGGGATCGTCGAGGACATCCTCGTCGACCGGGCGTTCATCGAGCAGCGCGAGACCAGTGCGGCCGAGCTGTGCACCATCGCCGACCTGAACGGGGGAGCGTCACCGCCCCCGCACCTGGTCGCCAATGCGCTGGCCGCGGCCGCCCTGGCCCGGGCGCACGGCGTCTCGCAGGTCGCGGTCCGCGACGGGCTGCGGGCCTTCCGGCCCGACGGTCACCGCATCGCGCACGTGACCACCCTCGACGAGGTCGACTGGGTCGACGACTCCAAGGCCACCAACCCGGCCGCCGCGCAGTCGTCGCTGCAGGCCTACGACCACGTGGTGTGGGTCGCGGGTGGGCTGGCCAAGGGCGCGCGCTTCGACGACCTGGTGCAGACCGTGCGCGAGCGGTTGCGCGGCGTCGTGCTCCTCGGTCGGGACCGCCACGTCATCGCGGACGCGCTTTCGCGACACGCGCCCGATGTGCCGGTCGTCGTGATCGCCGACGGGGACACTGGTGACCCCATGGAGCGCGTCGTGGGGGCTGCAGCCGGCCTGGCCCGACCGGGCGACACCGTGCTGCTGGCGCCGGGATGCGCATCGATGGACATGTTCGCGAGCTACGGCGCACGCGGCGACGCCTTCGCCGCAGCGGTGCGCGCGCGAGCCGCAGCCCAGGGCGACTGACGACCGCAAGACACGAGGAGGGGACCGATGGCCACCACGAGCCCCCACCGGGTCAAGGTCACCCCCGGCTCCTGGCAGGGTCGGCGGTCGGTCTCGTCGTGGCTCGCCACGATGCGGCACGCCCTCGACCGGCCGCTCACCTCCTACTACCTGCTGCTCGGCGCGTCGGCGCTGCTGCTGACCATCGGCCTGATCATGGTGCTGAGCGCGTCGAGCGTGTCGTCCTACCGCGGCACCGGCGACTCCTACACCGTGGTCAAGCGCCAGCTCGTGTGGGTGCTCCTCGGGCTGCCGGCCGCCTGGGTCGCGTCGCGGCTGCCCCACCAGTGGATCCGTCGGCTGGCCTGGCCCGGCTACCTCGTCTCGCTCACCCTGCTGCTCCTCACCACGTTCCTGGGCGAGGAGCGCAACGGCAACCAGAACTGGCTCGCCGTCGGCCCGCTCGCCATCCAGCCCTCCGAGATCGCCAAGCTCGGCCTGGTGCTCTGGGCGGCCAACATCTACGCCCGCAAGGAGCGCCGCCTCGAGCGCGTGCACGAGATCATGATCCCGGTGGTCCCCGGCATGATGCTGGCGACCGGTCTCGTCGTCGCCGGTCACGACCTCGGCACCGCGCTCGTCCTGTTCGCGATCCTGCTCGCCATGCTGTGGGTGGTCGGCGCACCCGCGCGGCTCTTCGTGTTCGCGACGTCGATCATCGGCGTCGTCGCGCTGTTCCTGGCGACCACCAACACCGAGCGCCGCGAGCGGCTGACCTCGTTCGTCGACCCGTTCACCGACTTCCACGGCACCGGCTGGCAGCCCGCCCACGGCCTCTACGCGCTGTCGACGGGCGGCTGGTTCGGCCAGGGCATCGGCGCCAGCACCCAGAAGTGGGGCGACCTGCCCGAGGCCCACACCGACTTCATCTTCGCGGTGCTCGGCGAGGAGCTCGGCCTGGTCGGGACCCTGCTCGTGGTCGGCCTCTTCCTCACCATCGCCTATGCCGCGCTGCGGGTCGCCCTGCACACCACCGACCCGTTCACCCGCTACATGAGCTTCGGCATCATCGTGTGGCTGCTCGGCCAGATGATCATCAACGTCGGCATGGTGCTCGCCCTGCTGCCCGTCATCGGCATCCCGTTGCCGCTCGTGTCGTACGGCGGGTCCGCGCTGCTGCCGTCGCTGGTGGCGCTCGGCCTGCTCGTGGGGTTCGCCCGTCGTGAGCCCGAGGCCGCAGCGGCACTGGCAGCCCGCAAGCGCAACCGGTCCGCCGGGCTCGCTGCCGGTGGCCGTCGCCTAGGCTGAGCGCGATGCACGTCCTCCTCGCCGGCGGTGGCTCCGCCGGACACACCTCACCCCTGCTCGCCACCGCAGACGCCCTGCGCCGGCTGGCCCCCGAGACCGTGATCACCTGCCTGGGCACCCGCGAGGGCCTCGAGGCCCGGCTGGTCCCGGAGGCCGGGCTGCCGCTCGAGTTCGTCCCACGGGTGCCGCTGCCCCGTCGACCGGGGGCCGACCTGCTCCGGGTGCCGGGGCGGCTCCGTGCGGCCCGACGGGCTGCCGTCGAGGTCGTCGACCGGGTGCGTCCCGACGTGGTCGTCGGCTTCGGTGGCTACGTCTCGGTGCCGGCCTACCTGGCCGCCCGATCGCGCGGCCTGCCGCTCGTCGTGCACGAGGGCAACGCGATCGCAGGCATCGCCAACAAGCTCGGCGCTCGCCTCACCCCGCACGTCGCGACCAGCTTCCCCGACACCGCGCTGCCGCACGCGACCTACATCGGGCTGCCGATCCGCCGGATGATCTCGACCCTCGACCGCGCGGCGCTGCGCGACGAGGCGCTCGCCCACTTCGGCCTGTCCGCGGACCTGCCCACGCTGCTCGTCACGGGCGGGTCGCAGGGTGCGGCGCGCATCAACGGCGCCGTCTCGCAGGCCGCGGCGGCGCTCGTCGCCGCCGGCATCCAGGTGCTGCACGTCGTGGGTCCCAAGCACTCGATCGACCCGCCCGCGGGCGCCGGCACCTACGTCATCGAGCAGTACGTCGACCGGATGGACCTCGCCTACGCAGCAGCCGACGTCGTGCTGTGCCGGGCCGGCAGCAACACCGTCACCGAGGTGTCGGGCGTCGGACTGCCCGCGGTCTACGTGCCGCTGCCCATCGGCAACGGCGAGCAGGCGCTCAACGCCCGGCCCGTGGTCGACGCGGGCGGCGGACTGCTGGTCTCCGACGGCGCACTCACCCCCGAGTGGGTCGAGTCGACCCTGCCGGGGCTGCTCGCCGACCGCGCCCGTCTGGACGCCATGGGTGCTGCCGCGGCGCACGTCATCCCGCTCGACGCCGACGAGCTGCTGGCGCGGATCATCCTCGAGGCGGGCGCCCGATGAGGGTGCCCGTGCCCGACGAGCTGCTGCCGGCCGACCAGCTGGGCCGCATCCACTTCATCGGCATCGGTGGCGCCGGGCTCTCGGCCATCGCGCGCATCATGGCCAGGCGCGGGCTGCCGGTCACCGGCAGCGACAACCAGGACACCCCGTTCCTGCCGTCGCTGCGTGAGCTGGGCGTGACGGTGCATCTCGGCTACGCGGCCGAGCACCTCGGCGACGCCGACACCGTGGTGGTCACCACCGCCGCCCGCGACGACAACCCCGAGGTGCTCGAGGCGCAACGGCGCGGGCTGCGGGTGCTGCCCCGGTCCGCCGGCCTGGCGGCCGTGATGGCCGGCCAGCGCGTGCTCGCCGTCGCCGGCACGCACGGCAAGACCTCGGCCTCCAGCCTGCTCACCGCCGCGCTCCTGCGTGCCGGGGCCGACCCCGCCTACGCCATCGGCGGGGTGCTGTCCTCGACCGGCCTGAACGCCGACGCCGGCACCGACGAGCTCTTCGTCGCCGAGGCCGACGAGAGCGACGGCGCCTTCCTCGTCTACTCGCCCCACGCCGCGATCGTCACCAACATCGAGGCCGACCATCTCGACCAGTGGGGCACCGAGGAGGCCTACCGTGCGGCCTTCACCGAGTTCGTCGGCCGCATCGACACCGACGGCCTGCTCGTGACCTGGGCCGACTCCGAGGCCACCCGCGACCTCGCCGCTGCCGCCCGTGCCGCGGGTCGCCGGGTGCTCACCTACGGCCACGCCGACGACGCCGACCTCGGGCCCGCCGACCTCGGGGTCGAGCTCCTGGTGCCCGGCGAGCACAACGTCATGAACGCCCTCGGGGCCCTCGCCCTCGGCACTGCCCTGGGGTTCGACGGGGCTGACCTGCGCGCCGGCCTCGCGTCGTACACCGGGACGGCGCGCCGGATGGAGCTCAAGGGCACGGCCGGCGGGGTCCGCGTCTACGACAGCTACGCCCACCACCCGACCGAGATCGCCGGCGACCTGCAGGCGGCCAGGTCGGTGGTCGGCTCGGGACGGGTCATCGCCGCCTTCCAGCCGCACCTCGTCTCGCGCACCCGGATCTTCGGCGCCGCGATGGGCGGGGCCCTCGGTGCGGCCGACGAGGTCGTGGTGCTCGATGTCTACCTCGCGCGCGACGAGGCCGACCCGGAGGTCACCGGCGCGCTGGTGGCCGACGCGGTGCCGCTGCCCGCGGGCCGCGTGCGGTTCGTCCCCGACTTCGACGACGTGCCGGCCGAGCTCGTACGCCGCGCCGCCGACGGCGACCTGGTGATCACCCTGGGTGCCGGCACGGTCACCTCGATCGGCCCCCGCGTGCTCGAGCTGCTGGCAGACCGATGAGCGCCCGTGGGGGAGCCGCCCCGCCGCGCGACAAGGGCCGCGAGCGCACCCGCCGGCGGTTCGCGCGACGCCAGTGGGCGCGCCGGTGGCTGACGTGGCGCTACGTGCTGGCCGTCGTGGTGCTGCTCGCGGTCGCCGGGTCCGCCGTCTGGCTGGTGTTCTTCTCCTCCGTGCTCGCGGTCAAGTCGGTCTCGGTGACAGGAGCCGACATCCTCAGCGAGCGCGAGGTCAGGCGTGCCGCCGCCGTGCCCGAGGGCGAGCAGCTGGCCGTGCTCGACCTCACCGCCGCGCGGACGCGGGTCGAGGCGCTGGCCGCGGTGAAGTCCGCCGACGTGACGCGGCACTGGCCCGACGGCGTCGAGGTCCGCGTCGTCGAGCGCCAGGTCGTCGCGGTCGCCGACCTGGGTGGCCGGTGGCGGGGCATGGACGGCGACGGTGTCGTCTTCCGCGACTACCAGCGCCCTCCCGAGGGCCTGCCCCGGGTGCAGGTGCTCCCCACCGCCAACCGTGACGCGCTGCGCGAGGCGGCGCGCGTCATCTCCTCCCTGCCGCCCGACCTGGCCGACCGGGTCGACCACGTCGAGGTCGAGACGGTCGACAAGATCGCGCTGGTGCTCCGAGACGAGCGCCGGGTCGAATGGGGGAGCGCCGAGGAGTCCGACGAGAAGGCCAGCGTGCTCGCGGCGCTCCTCCAGGCACGGGAGGCCAAGGTCTACGACGTGAGCGTCCCGGGCCAGCCCGTCACGAGCGACACCGCGAGATAAACCCGCAAAGTCGCGACGCTCCCGGCGTGTCTGACGAGCTCAGGGTGGCGCCGTCCCTACTGTCATGACCAACGCGAGGTTGACATAACTATAACCCTCAGGTTCACGGTTAGAGTTCCGGCCCCGCACCAGCACGACGACGCACACCGCTTCCCCACCAAGCGAAACCACCCCCACGTCCGGTGACGCACCGGACCCGAAACACGGAAAGAGGCGCACCAACCGTGGCAGCAGCGCAGAACTACCTGGCCATCATCAAGGTCGTGGGCATCGGTGGTGGTGGAGTCAACGCCGTCAACCGGATGATCGAGGTCGGTCTCAAGGGCGTGGAGTTCATCGCCATCAACACCGACGCCCAAGCCCTTCTCATGAGCGACGCCGACGTCAAGCTCGACATCGGCCGAGAGCTCACCCGCGGACTCGGTGCCGGCGCCAACCCCGACGTGGGTGCCCAGGCCGCCGAGGACCACGCCGACGAGATCGAGGAGGTCATGAAGGGCGCCGACATGGTCTTCGTGACCGCAGGCGAGGGCGGCGGCACCGGCACCGGCGGCGCGCCGATCGTGGCCCGCATCGCCCGCTCGCTGGGCGCCCTGACCATCGGCGTCGTGACCCGCCCGTTCGCCTTCGAGGGACGCCGCCGCGCCAACTCCGCCGAGGAGGGCATCTCCCAGCTCCGCGAGGAGGTCGACACCCTCATCGTGATCCCCAACGACCGGCTGCTCTCCATCAGCGACCGCAGCGTCTCGGTGCTCGACGCCTTCAAGCAGGCCGACCAGGTGCTGCTCCAGGGTGTCTCGGGCATCACCGACCTGATCACGACCCCCGGCCTGATCAACCTCGACTTCGCCGACGTGAAGTCGGTCATGGCCAACGCCGGCTCCGCCCTGATGGGCATCGGCTCGGCCCGGGGCGAGGACCGCTCGGTGATGGCCGCCGAGCAGGCCGTCTCGAGCCCGCTGCTCGAGGCGAGCATCGACGGTGCGCACGGCGTGCTGCTCTCGATCGCCGGCGGCTCCGACCTGGGCCTCTTCGAGATCAACGAGGCGGCCGCCCTGGTGTCCGACTCGGCACACCCCGAGGCCAACATCATCTTCGGTGCCACCATCGACGACGCCCTCGGCGACGAGGTCCGGGTGACCGTCATCGCGGCCGGCTTCGACGGCGGCATGCCCAAGCGCCGCGAGGGTGAGTCGGGGCTGCGTCGCCCCACCCAGCAGACCCAGACCCAGGCCGAGACCCGAGCCGCCGTCCAGGCAGCCGCGACCCAGCGTCCCGAGGTCCGCCAGCCCGCGTCGGTCGGTGCGACCCAGTCCCAGGCGCCCGCTCGATCCTCCGAGCCGGCCGCACCCGTCACGCCGGCCGCGCCGGTCCGCCAGGCCCGGCCGGTGCAGTTCGACGACGACGACCTCGACATCCCCGACTTCCTGAAGTAGGCACGTGTTCTGGTTCCGCGACACCCGGGAAGGCGACGTCCACGTGGACGTCGCCTTCACCGATTCCTCCGTCGACCTGCAGGGCCTCCGGCCGGGGTTCCCCGAGCTCCTGGAGCGGCTGGAGGCCCAGACGGGCGGGCGGTTCGCCCGGCTCGACCAGGTGCACGGGGACACCGTCGTCGTCGTCGACGAGCCGATGCCCCTCGACGCGGTGCCCACCGGTGACGCCCTGGTGACCACGACGCCGCGGCTGGGCCTGATGATCCGGGTCGCAGACTGCGTGCCCGTCGTGCTCGCCGACCCCGACGCCGGGGTCATCGCGGTGGTGCACGCGGGCCGGCCCGGGATGGTCCTCGACATCGTCACCCGCACCGTCGAGGTGATGCGCGAGCACGGCGCACGCACCATCGTGGGCTGGCTCGGACCACACGTCTGCGGCGGCTGCTACGAGGTGCCCGAGCAGCTGCGCGACGAGGTGACGGCGGTCGTCCCGGAGTCCCACGCCACCACCACCTGGGGCACGCCGTCGGTCGACATCGGGGCCGGGGTGCGTGCCCAGCTCGACCGCGCCGGTGTCGAGGTCGTCGAGGTCGGCGGCTGCACCCGCGAGGATGCCGGGCTGCACTCCTACCGTCGCGACGGCGCCGCCTCCGGCCGGCTGGCCGGACTGGTGTGGATGTCGTGAGCCGCGCAGACGAGATCGCCGCCGGCCTCGCCGCCGTACGCCGTCGCATCGAGACCGCCAGCGAGGCGGCCGGGGCCGACGAGCCGGCCGGGCTGGTCGTGGTGACCAAGTACTTCCCGCCCGGCGACGTGCGCATCCTGGCCGACCTCGGCGTGACCGACGTCGGCGAGAACCGCCACCAGGAGGCCCAGCAGAAGGCGCACGACTGTGCCGACCTCGGTCTGCGCTGGCACTTCATCGGTGGGCTGCAGAGCAACAAGGCCGCGGCCGTGGCCGGCTACGCCGACGTGGTCGAGTCGGTCGACCGGGCCAAGCTGGTGACCGGTCTGCAACGCGGCGCGCACGATCGGGGCGGTCGCGTCGACGTACTCCTCCAGGTGAGCCTCGACCCGCCCGGCAGCGCCGGGCGCGCCGGCGCCGACCCGGCGCAGCTGGCTCCGTTGGCGGCGCGGGTGGGGGAGTGCGGGGCCCTGCGGCTGAGGGGGATCATGGCGGTCGCGCCACTCGGCGAGGACCCCGACACCGCGTTCGCGCGGCTGGCCGGCGTCCGGGCCGAGCTGCTCGCCCAGCACCCCGACGCGACCCAGCTCTCGGCAGGCATGAGCGGCGACCTCGAGGCGGCCATCAGACACGGCGCGACACACGTGCGTGTCGGCTCGGCGGTGCTCGGTCCGAGGCCCACCGTCTTGTAGTGTCGCAATCAGACGACGGTGCCCGCAGCGGGCGCCACGACGTACCGGAGGAAACTGTCATGAGCGGCGCGATGCGCAGGATCGGCGAGTACCTCGGCCTGCTCGAGGACACCGGTCGGTACGACGAGTACACCGGCGAGGCCAACGATGACGTGACCTCGTCACACGAGCAGGTCGACCGTCGTCCCGCCCCTGTTTCCGACCTGTCCGAGCGCCGTCGTCCGGCCTCGGTCCCGACCGCTGGAGTGGTAGCCGAGTTGAGCCGCATCACGACCTTGCATCCCAGCACCTACAACGAAGCCCGCACCGTCGGCGAGAACTTCCGCGACGGCACGCCAGTGATCATGAACCTCTCCGAGATGGACGACTCCGACGCCAAGCGTCTGGTCGACTTCGCTGCCGGTCTGGTGTTCGCCACCCGTGGAAGCATCGAGCGCGTCACCAACAAGGTGTTCCTGCTCTCGCCTCCCAACGTCACGGTGGCCGCCGAGGACAAGGAGCGCATCGCTGAGGGCGGCTTCTTCAACCAGAGCTGATCGCGGTGCTGCTCGTCGGTCAGATCCTCTACGGGATCCTCTGGTTCTTCATCGCCCTGCTGTGGGTGCGCTTCATCATCGACTGGGTGCAGGTCTTCGCGCGCAACTGGCGCCCCGGCGGGCCGCTGCTGGTCATCCTCGAGGTCGTCTACTCACTGACGGATCCGCCGATCAAGCTGGTCCGCCGGTGGCTGCCCACGCTCCGGATCGGCTCCATCGCGCTCGACCTCAGCTTCCTGGTCGTCATGATCGTGGCCTGGCTGCTGCTGCAGGTCGTGGTCATGGTGTTCTTCGGTTGACCCAGCAGCCCCATGGGTCACTAACCACCTGCGCACGGGTGGCGCTATTGTTCCCACGACAGACGAACTGCCGACTAGACGAATGGGTGAGGTCATGCCGCTGACGCCTGAGGACGTGAGCCTGAAGCGCTTTACTCCCGTCCGGCTCCGCGAGGGGTACGACATGGGGGAGGTCGACCAGTTCCTCGACGAGGTGGAGGCCGAGCTGGCTCGCCTCACCAAGGAGAACAGCGACCTGCGGGACAAGCTCTCCTCGGCCCAGGTCTCCGGCTCCCCGACGCCCGCTGCTGCGCGCGCGGAGGAGAAGGCGCCCGAGCCCGCCAAGGAGCCGGAGCCGGTGAAGGAGGCCGCTGCGCCCGTCGCGGCCGCGGCCGCCGCACCTGCTGCGGTCGAGACCGTGCGGGTGCAGACGATGCCGCAGGCGTCGAACGCCGCCGCGCGCCTGCTCGAGATCGCGACCCGCAACGCCGACGAGCTGATCGACGAGGCCAAGGAGGAGGCCGACAAGATCGTCGGCTCCGCCCGCACCAAGGCCGAGCGCCTGGAGTCGGAGTCGAAGGGCAAGTCCGACCGCCTCGAGGCCGACGCCCGCCAGCGTTCGCAGATGCTCGACTCGGAGACCGCTGAGCGTCGCCAGCAGATGTTCGGTGACCTCGAGAAGGAGCGCGACAAGCTCAACGTCGAGGTCGAGAACCTCCGCTCGTTCGAGCGCGAGTACCGCTCCCGCCTCAAGAGCTACTTCACCCAGCAGCTCGCCGCTCTCGACGGCAACACCGAGAGCGACGCGCCCGCCACGGGTGTCGGCGGCCCCGCGGGCCCCGGGGGAGAGGTGTCCGCGCCCAAGCGGCTCCGCTCGATCCTCGGCGACGACGAGGCCTGAGCACCCGCATCACCCGTTCGACGACGGCCGGTCCCTTCGGGGCCGGCCGTCGTCGTACGGCGAGGCTGCTGGGCAGCGCTTGGGGGAAGGGCTATCCTCCCTGCCAGCATGTGGCAGCGGCCGCATCTTTTTCTTTTCCTCATGAGGGGGCTCTCGTGGCTCGCAGTACGCGCAAGTCGTTGACGGGTACGGCGGCCGCCGCGGCCAGGAAGATCGTCGGCCTGAAGCCGGCTGCCACCCCCGCCGCCAAGAAGGCCGCACCCGCCAAGAAGGCCGCACCGGTCAAGAAGGCCGCACCGGCCAAGAAGGCCGCACCGGCCAAGAAGGCCGCACCGGCCAAGAAGGCCGCACCGGTCAAGAAGCACGCCCCCACCAAGAAGGCTGCGCCGGCCAAGAAGGCCGCGCCCGCAAAGAAGGTTGTCCCCGTGAAGAAGCCCGCGCCGGCCAAGACGGCTGCCAAGAAGGCGGCCGCACCTGCCAAGGTCGTCGTGCCCAAGCGCGACGCGGCCGCTCGCAAGACGTCCGCCACGAAGGCGCCGGTCAAGAAGGCCGCGCCGCGCAAGGCATCGGCCGGCTCGCTGGCGGTCAAGGAGGGCGAGAGCGCCTGGTCGAAGGCCGAGCTCAAGGAGGTCCTCGTCGATCTGCACGAGCACCGCGACCGCCTGGTCACCCTCCTGGAGGAGCAGGAGCGCGAGCTCGAAGGTCTCATGCGGGACGCCGGCGACGGCGCCGGGCACGACCAGGCCGACATGGGCGCGACCAGCTTCGAACGCGACCACGAGCTCACCGTCGTCAACAACGAGCGGGAGATGCTGGCGCAGATCGACCGGGCCCTTGGGCGCATCGACGACGGCACCTACGGCGTCTGCGAGGCCTGCGGGGAGCCCATCGGCAAGATGCGGGTCATGGCGTTCCCCCGTGCCACACTGTGCCTGCCATGCAAGCAACGGGAGGAGCGTCGCTGAACACCAGCGACCACGCCGAGTCAGCTCCGGCGGCGTCCACGTCACCGGGGCGCAGCCTGTGGTGGCTCTTCCCCGTCACCGCGCTGATCGGCTACGCGGTCGACCTCGGCACCAAGACCTGGGCCGTCGGCGCGCTCGACGGTGGCCGCGACCGTGCGCTCGTCGGTGACGTGCTCACGCTGCACCTCACGTTCAACCCGGGTGCGGCCTTCTCGACCGGCACCGAGTACACCGTGCTGCTCTCGTGCCTCGCCATCGTCGCGGTCTTCCTCGTGCTGGGGTTCAGCCTCCGGGTGCGCGACGGCCTGTGGGCGGTGGCCTTCGGACTGCTGCTCGCCGGTGTCGGCGGCAACCTCACCGACCGGCTCTTCCGGGAGCCGGGACCGATGCGCGGCTACGTCGTCGACTTCCTGCAGCTGCCCAACTGGCCGGTCTTCAACGTCGCCGACGTCTGCATCAACGTCGCGGCCGTGCTGATCATCCTGCAGACGTTCCGGGGCATCGCGCTCAACGGTTCGCGTGAGCGCAACGAGCCCGCAGACCCCGCTGACCAGCCCGGTGGGGCCACCTCGTGAGCACCTTCGCCGACCACCGCACCGTGCTCGTGCCCGAGGGCCTGGCCGGCGAGCGCGTCGACGCCGCGATGGCCAGGATGTTCGGGTTCTCGCGCACCCGTGCGGCCGACCTGATCAGCCAGGGCCACGTCCAGCTCGACGGCGGGCCCGTGGGCAAGAGCGACCGGGTGCACACCGGCTCGGTGCTCGACGTCGCCATCCCGGTCGAGGTCGACCCGCTCGAGATCAGGGCCGAGATCGTGGAGGGCATCAAGATCATCCACGACGACGACTCGATCGTGGTGATCGACAAGCCCGTCGGGGTCGCCGTACACCCTTCGCCGGGTTGGTCCGGTCCGACGGTCGTCGGGCACCTCGCCGGGGCGGGCTTCCGGATCGCCACCAGCGGCGCCTCCGAGCGCCAGGGCATCGTGCAGCGCCTCGATGTGGGCACGTCGGGGGTCATGGTGATCACCAAGTCCGAGCGCGCCTACTCGGTGCTCAAGAACGCCTTCCGCCACCGCACCGTCGACAAGACCTACCACGCGCTCGTGCAGGGTCACCCCGACCCGCACGAGGGCACCGTCGACGCCCCCATCGGGCGGCACCCGCGCCACGACTACAAGTTCGCGGTCATGGCCGACGGCCGCAACAGCGTCACCCACTACTCGACGCTGGAGGCGCATCGGTACGCCAGCCTGCTCGAGGTGCATCTGGAGACCGGCCGCACCCACCAGATCCGGGTGCACATGGCGGCGCTCAAGCACCCGTGCGTGGGTGACATCACCTACGGCGCCGACCCGACGCTCGCCGCTCGGGTGGGGCTGGAGCGCCAGTGGCTGCACGCGGTGAAGCTCGGCTTCGAGCACCCCGACTCCGGGGAGTACGTCGAGTACGAGTCGTCGCATCCCGATGACCTGGCGCATGCGCTCGAGGTCATCCGGAACTCCGACTGAGGCCACCGGAGGACGTGCATGGCTGATCCCGACCTGACGATCCGGCGCGCCACGCGCGACGACCTGCCGGCCGTCGCCGAGCTCTACCTGCTCGTGCGCAAGGCCGCCGAGCCGCTGATGCCGCCGCTGGCGCACGACGACGACGACGTGCGCGGCTGGGTGGGCGACTGGAGCCTGCACCTGCGCGAGGTCTGGCTGGCCTTCGCCGGTGACCGGCTCGTCGGCTTCGTCAACCTCACCCCGCACTGGCTGAACTCCCTGTACGTCGACCCGTCGGCGCAGCGCGGTGGTGTCGGCACCGCTCTGCTCGACCTGGTCAAGGCCCGGCTCGACGACGGCTTCGCGCTGTGGGTGTTCGAGTCCAACACCCCCGCGCGTGACTTCTACCGGCGACACGGGCTCGTCGAGCTCGAGCGCACCGACGGCTGGGGCAACGAGGAACGCTCGCCCGACATCAAGATGGCCTGGCCGGGCACCGACGCGGTCGGGTTCTACCGCTGGATGATCGACGAGGTGGACGACCAGATCGCCGACCTGCTCTCCCGGCGGGTCGCGCTGACCCGCGTCGTGCAACCGCACAAGACCCGCGAGGGACGTGACGCCGTCCGGGAGCGTGAGATCGCCGAGCGGATGGCCGGCAACGCGCCCGAGCTGGGCGCCGAGCGGATCGCCCGGATCATGGACGTCGTCATCACCGAGTCGCTCGACGCCACCGACCGGTGACCGCCCGTCTCATCCACCTCAACGGCCCGCCGGGCGTGGGGAAGTCGACGCTCGCGGCCCGTTGGGCGGCCGGCCACCCGGGCACCCTGAACTGCGACATCGACGTGCTG
The DNA here is from genome assembly GCA_963781515.1 of uncultured Actinomycetota bacterium. Lineage (GTDB taxonomy): Bacteria > Actinomycetota > Actinomycetes > Propionibacteriales > Nocardioidaceae > Nocardioides. Next base: position 190,659 of record CAWAGL010000008.1, on the reverse strand, counting down.
CGCACGATGGTCGGGGGCTGGCGGGAGGACTTCTCCGGGACCGGTGAGCTGATCCGTCCGGTGGCCCTGGCGATGATGTCCGCACACCTGGCCGGCGGTCACGACGTCGTGCTGCCCCAGCTCATCGTCCGGGCCCAGGAGCAGGAGCGCTTCGATCAGGTCGCGCTGGGCCTCGGCGCGCGGGTGGTCCTGGTCCTCGTCGACGCCCCGGACGCCTCGCTGCGCGACCGCTGGCGCCGGCGGGCCGGACGGGACGCCTGGACCGCCGCGTCGATGACGGTGGTCGAGGCGCACGGGGGCGACGACGCCGTCGAGCGGTATGCCGGGCAGCTCCGCGAGCTGGCCCGTCTGCGCCCCGAGGCGTCGGTGCTGACGGCTCCGGAGGGCGAGGTCGACGCGACGTACGCCGCCCTGACGCGCCTGCTCGGGTGACCCGGCGCCGCGTCACCCCGGCGGAGGTCCGGCCCGGCGCCGGCGCCCGGCCCGCGACCACACCCCACGATTGGTCGACAACCGCAACCCCAGCGGCCGGTTTCCTGCGGTTTGGGACCAAACGGCGAAGTCTTGACCACCGGGAAGCCGCCCCGGATGACGCCGCCGGTGCCGGCCCGGGGTGAGATGTCGGTGTGCCCTGCGATGGTGGTCGCGTGCGGTCCCGTAGTCTGACGTCCTTCCCCGAGACAGACGTCCGGCTGCACCTGCCGGGCTGCCTGGTTCCTGTCCGTCTCGACCCGTGTTGGGAGCAGTACCCCGCCCATGGCTGAAGGTTCTCGCGACTCCTTCGTGCACCTCCACGTGCACACCGAGTACTCCATGCTCGACGGCGCTGCCCGCCTGCAGCAACTGGCTCAGCGCACCGCCGAGCTGGGCATGCCCGCGATCGCTATGACCGACCACGGCAACGTGTTCGGGGCCTACGAGTTCTACAAGCTCTGCAAGGCGGCGGGGGTCAAGCCGATCATCGGCATCGAGGCCTACTTCACCCCCAACATCTCCCGCTTCGAGCGCAAGGGCGTCAACTTCTACGACGGCGGTCCCGACGACGTCTCGGCTCGCGGCGCCTACACCCACATGACGTTGCTCTCCGAGTCGACCGAGGGCATGCACAACCTGTTCCGGCTCACCACGAGCGCCTGGCGCGACGGCTTCTTCAAGCAGCCCCGGATGGACCGCGAGCTGCTCGCCAAGCACGGCAAGGGCATCATCGGCACGACCGGCTGCCCGTCGGGCGAGGTGCAGGTGCACCTGCGCTACGGCAAGTACGACGAGGCACGCAAGGTCGCCGGTGAGTTCCAGGACATCCTCGGCCGCGAGAACTACTTCCTCGAGCTGATGGACCACGGCCTGTCCATCGAGAGCCGGGTGCGGGACGGGCTGCTGCGGCTGGCGAAGGACCTCCAGATCCCGCTGCTGGCGACCAACGACTCCCACTACGTCATGCAGGAGGACGCGAAGAGCCAGGAGCACCTGCTGTGCATCAACTCCGGCTCGACCATGGACATCCCGGCCGGTGACGGCCCCGGCCAGCGCTTCGCGTTCAGCGGCAACGGCTACTACATCAAGAGCCCCGAGGAGATGCGCTCCCTGTGGGTCGACAAGTACGACCTGCGCGAGGCCTGCGACAACACCCTGCTCATCGCCGAGCGCTGCGACGTCTCCTTCACCGAGGGCAACGGCACGTTCATGCCGCGCTTCCCGTGCCCGGAGGGCGAGAACGAGGACTCCTGGCTGGTCAAGGAGGTCGAGAAGGGCCTGCGGTTCCGCTACCCGGGCGGCATCTCCGACGAGGCCCGCAAGCGCGCCGACTTCGAGGTCGGCGTCATCACCGCGATGGGCTTCCCGGGCTACTTCCTGGTCGTCTCCGACTTCATCAACTGGGCCAAGGAGCAGGGCATCCGGGTCGGCCCGGGCCGCGGCTCCGGCGCGGGCTCGATCGTGGCCTACGCGCTGCGCATCACCGACCTCGACCCGCTCGTGCACGGCCTGCTCTTCGAGCGCTTCCTCAACCCCGACCGGGTCTCGATGCCCGACTTCGACATCGACTTCGACGAGCGTCGGCGCGGTGAGGTCATCCGCTACGTCTCCGACAAGTACGGCGACGACCGGGTGTCGATGATCGTCACCTACGGCACGATCAAGGCCAAGCAGGCGGTCAAGGACTCCTCGCGGATCCTGGCCTACCCGTTCTCGATGGGCGACCGTGTCACCAAGGCGATGCCGGCCTCGGTGATGGGCAAGGACGTCCCGCTCAAGGACATCTTCGACCCCGCCCACAAGCGCTACGGCGAGGGCGGCGAGTTCCGCGCCCTCTACGACGGCGACAACGACGTCAAGCGCGTGGTCGACACCGCCATCGGCATCGAGGGCCTCAAGCGCCAGTGGGGCGTGCACGCGGCCGGCGTGATCATGTCCAGCGAGCCGCTGCTCGACATCATCCCGATGCTCAAGCGCCCCGCCGACGGCGCCATGATCACCCAGTTCGACTACCCGACCTGTGAGTCGCTCGGGTTGATCAAGATGGACTTCCTGGGGCTGCGCAACCTCACGGTCCTCGACGACGCGATCAAGAACATCGAGGCCAACCGTGGCGAGACCGTCGTCATCGAGGAGCTCGAGCTCACCGACGACGCGACCTACAAGCTGCTCCAGCGCGGCGACACGCTCGGCGTCTTCCAGCTCGACGGTGGCCCGATGCGGTCGTTGCTGCGCTCGATGAAGCCTGACACCTTCGAGGACATCTCCGCGGTGGGAGCGCTCTACCGACCCGGCCCGATGGGTGCCGACTCCCACAACAAGTACGCCCGCCGCAAGACCGGGCGAGAGCCCGTCGAGGCCATCCATCCGGAGCTGGCCGAGCCGCTCCAGGACGTGCTGGGCGAGACCTACGGCCTGATCGTCTACCAGGAGCAGGTGATGGCCATCGCGCAGAAGCTCGCGGGCTACACGCTGGGCCAGGCCGACATCCTGCGGCGCGCGATGGGCAAGAAGAAGAAGGCAGAGCTCGACAAGCAGTTCGAGGGCTTCTCGGCCGGCATGATCGAGCGCGGCTACAGCAAGGGCGCGATCAGCAAGCTGTGGGAGATCCTGCTGCCGTTCTCCGACTACGCCTTCAACAAGGCGCACTCAGCGGCGTACGGCCTGGTGTCCTACTGGACGGCCTACCTCAAGGCCAACTACCCGGCTGAATACATGGCCGCCCTCCTCACGTCGACCAAGGACGACAAGGACAAGTCGGCGATCTACCTCAACGAGTGCCGGCGGATGAAGATCCAGGTGCTCCCGCCCGACGTCAACGAGTCGGCGTCCAACTTCACCCCGGTCGGCAACGACATCCGCTTCGGCCTCACCGCGATCCGCAACGTCGGCCACAACGTGGTCGAAGGCATCGTGGGCGCCCGTCAGGAGAAGGGTCGCTACACCGACTTCAACGACTTCATGGAGAAGGTCCCCGCCCTGGTCTGCAACAAGCGGGTCATCGAGTCGCTGGTCAAGGCCGGCGCCTTCGACGACATGAAGCACAAGCGCCGGGCGCTGGTGACCGTCCACGAGACGGCCGTCGACCAGTACATCGACATCAAGAAGAACGAGGCCATCGGCCAGGACTCGCTCTTCGCCGAGATGGCCAGCGCCGACGGCGCCGACTCCCTGGGCTTCGGCGTCTCGGTGCCGGTGCCCGACATCGAGGAGTGGGACAAGATGACCCTCCTGGGCCATGAGCGCGAGATGCTCGGCCTCTACGTCTCCGACCACCCGCTCCTCGGCCTCGAGCACGTGCTGTCCAGCGGCACCGACTGCACCATCGGTCAGCTCATGCTCGACGAGGAGCGCGCCCACGGCAGCACGCTGACCGTGAGCGGCCTGATCACCTCGGTGCAGCGCAAGATCACCAAGCGCGGCGACGCCTGGGCCACCGTCACCCTCGAGGACCTCGACGGCGCCATCGAGGTGCTGCTCTTCCCGAGCTCCTACCAGCTGGCCTCGCCGTTCCTCGTCGAGGACGCCATCATCCGCGTCAAGGGTCAGCTCTCCCGCGACAAGGACCAGCCCGAGCTGCGCGGCCAGGAGGTCACCAAGCCCGACCTCTCCGACGGGCCGTCCGGTCCGGTGGTCATCTCGTTGCCGGCCACCCGCTGCACCGCCGCGACCGTCGACCAGCTCCGCGAGGTGCTCGCCACCCACCCCGGGATGACCGAGGTGCAGCTGCGCCTGATGGCCCGCACCTCGACGACCGTCATGCGCCTCGACGACCGGCTCCGCGTCACCGCGTCGCCGGCGCTGTTCGCCGACCTCAAGCAGCTCCTCGGACCTGGATGTCTGGCGAGCTGACCCGGCGCCGCGCGCGGGTCTCCCGGTGGATGCTGCAGGCCCTCCTGGTGCTCGTCGCCGCAGCAGTGCTCGGCGCGCTGGCGGGCGTGGTGTGGGAGTGGGTCTGGACCCCACCGAGCGGCGTGGCCTTCCAGGGCAGGTTCGTGCTCGACGAGAACGGCCTGCCGGGCGAGTTCGCCGGCACCGGCTGGTACGTCGTCGTCGCAGCCGCAGCCGGGGTCCTGCTCGGGGCCGGCGCGGCCCTGATGAGCAGGGACGGCGAGGTCGCGACCCTGGTCGCGGTGGCCGTGGGCGCCGTGCTGGCCGGCTGGCTGATGTTCCACGTCGGTCACGCCCTGGGCCCACCCGACCCGGCCGTGCTCGCCGCCTCGGCCGACGACCTCACCGCCATCAAGGGTGACCTGCGCGTCGGTGGAGCCGGCCTGCATCCACACGTCTACGCGTTCGACTCCGCGGCGTTCGTCGCCTTCCCCGCAGGGGCGCTGCTGGCGTTCTCCGCCGTGCTGCTGGCGCTGACACCACGTCGACGCACCGACGATTGAGGACGGCCGCCCGCGGGTAGGATCCGCAGCATTCGTGTTCGCGTCGGGACGGCACTCGCCGTCCCATCGTCTGGGGGAGTCACCATGTCAGATCAGTTCCCGCCGCAGGACCCGCAGGGTCAGCCGGCCCAGGGTCAGCCGTCGCAGGGCCAGCCCGAGTACCTGTCCAGCGGCAGCGGTGACCCCGTCGGCCACGCTCCCGTGGCCACTGCCGGCGGCGGCAAGAAGAAGGCCATCATCGCGGGCGCCGTGCTCGGCGGCCTGGCGATCGTCGGTGGTGCGGCCTACGGGCTGACGTCGTTCATGAGCTCCGGCGCGGAGGCCGCCGAGGCGCTGCCCGCCTCCACCGTCGGCTTCGTCTCGGTCAACCTGGACCCGAGCGGTGGCCAGAAGATCGAGGCCATCAAGACGCTGCGCAAGTTCCCGGCGTTCCGGGACGCGGTCGACCTCGACACCGACGACGACCTGCGCAAGCGGCTCTTCGAGGAGATCCAGAAGTCGGGCGCCTGCGAGTCGGTCGACTACGACTCCGACATCAAGCCGTGGCTGGGTGACCGGATGGCCGTGGCCGCCGTCGACACCGGCGCGGAGCAGCCGTCGGGCGTCGGGGTCCTCGAGGTCACCGACGGCTCGAAGGCGGAGGACGCGCTGACCAAGCTGCAGGACTGCGCAGGCGAGGCAGCCAGTGGCGAGGGCGAGAGCCTCGGCGGCTTCGTCGTCAGCGGCGACTGGGTGATCATCGCCGAGACCGAGGACATCGCCGACACGGTCGTCAAGGCGGCCGCGGACAAGCCGCTGACCGACGACGACACCTACAACCGGTGGATGGACGAGGCCGGGGACTCCGGCATCGTGAGCATGTACGCCGCTCCGGCGGCCGGCGGGTACCTCGGCTCGCAGATGGGCATGTTCGAGGACCAGCTCGCCCCGCTGACCGGAGCGACGCCGGACCTCGCGACGGGGGGCGGCTCCGACCAGGGCGTCACCCGCGAGCAGCTCACGGAGATGGGTTTCAGCGACCAGGAGATCGACGACCTCGGCCTGCTCGACCCGACGGCTCCCGAGACGGCTCCCGAGAGCCCGACCGGCACGCCCTCGATCCCGCCCGAGGTCACCGAGGCGCTCAAGGACTTCGAGGGCGCTGCGGCCACCATCCGCTTCGACGACGGCGCTCTCGAGGTCGAGTTCGCCGCCGGTGCCGGCAAGCAGACCGACACCCTCGCCGGCAGCGACCGCGGCGCCGACGTCGTCGAGACGCTGCCCGAGGACACCCTCCTGGCGGTGGGTGTCGGCTTCGCCGACGGCTGGTTCGCCACGGCGATGGACCAGTTCTCAGCCATGTCCGGCGAGGATGTCGACGTCGACACGATGCTCGCCGACCTCGAGGCGCAGACCGGTCTGGCCTTCCCCGAGGACGTCGAGACGCTGACCGGTGAGTCACTGGCCCTGGCTGTGGGCAGCGACATCGACCCCGAGGCGATCTTCAACGGCGGCGGCCCCGCCGACATCCCGGTGGGCGTCAAGATCAAGGGCGACGCCGACGAGATCGAGAAGGTACTCGCCAAGATCGCGCCCCAGCTGGGCGATCAGGCGGCCATGCTGGAGAGCGAGACGAAGGGCGACCACGTCGCGCTCGCCGCCAACCCCGACTACCGCGCCCTGCTGGCCGAGGACGGCGGCCTCGGCGACGTCGAGGCCTACCAGCGGGTCGTCGAGGAGTCCGACAAGGCCGGGGCGCTGCTCTTCCTCAACTTCGACGCGAACGGCGACTGGTTGAAGTCGCTCTCCGGCGACGACCCGAGCATCGCCGAGAACGTGGAGCCGCTGTCGGCCTTCGGCATCTCCGGCTGGGTCGAGGACGGCGTCTCGCACGGCGTGCTGAAGCTCACGACCGACTGAGCGCAGACGCACAGGGCGCCCCGGTCGGTCGGCTACGGCCGGCCGATCGGGGCGACGATCGCCGACGTGATCGCGACCAGGTCGGACGGAGCCAGCTCGACGTCGAGCCCCCGCCGGCCGCCCGACACGAGGACGGTGTCGTGGTCGAGTGCCGAGGTGTCCACGACCGTGCGGTGGCTCCTCCTCTGGCCGACCGGTGAGATGCCGCCCGCGACGTACCCGGTCGCTCGCTCGGCGGAGGCGACCTCGGCCATGGTCGCCCGGCCCACCCCCAGCGAGCGGGCGACGGCCTTCAGGTCGAGCATCCCCGAGACCGGCACGATGCCGACGGCCAGGAAGCCGTCGGCCGAGACCAGCAGGGTCTTGAACACCCGCGCCGGGTCGATCCCGAGGGCGGTGGCCGCCTCGAGGCCGAAGCTCTCGGCGCGGGGGTCGTGCAGGTAGGAGTGCACCGTGAACGCGATGCCGGCCCGCGCGAGCGCCACCGTGGCCGGCGTGCCCGCAGCCGGCTTGCGGGCCATCAGGCGCGAGCCATCAGTTGGGGGACCAGCGGTTGCGGGCCACCTCTGTCGCGGGCAGCGACGGGATCGCGTTCATCGCCCGCAGCTCGGCGCGCAGCAGGTCGGTGACCAGGACCAGCCGCTCGGCGGGGTCCTCCGCCTCGAGCAGGCTCTGTCGCTCCGCCATCGGCAGCGGCGCGAGCGCGGCGAGGGTCCACGAGAGGTAGAGCGGGTCGCGGGGGAGCCGACCCGCAAACGGGTCGCCCCGGAACTCGCTCACCCTGGCCCGGTAGGCCGTGAAGACGGCGCGCGCCCGGTCGATGATCTCGCTGTCGACGGGTGCGTCGGGCTCGGGCAGCTCGCTCACGTGGCCGGCGGGGAACTCACCGCTGGTCTCGAGCTCGTCGAGGCGGATCCGGTCGCGCCCGATGGCGACGATGTCGAAGCTGCCGTCGGGACGCGCCTCGACCTCGCCGAGCTGGAGCCGGCAGCCGACCCGGTAGAGCGACTGGGCGCCGTGATCGCCGACCTCGTAGCCCTCGCGGATGGCGACCGACCCGAAGACCCGCCGCTCCGGCTCGGGTTCACGGAGCAGGTGGTGGACCAGGGCCCGGTAGCGGTCCTCGAAGACGTGCAGGGGCACCTGCACACCCGGGAAGATCACGGTGCTCAGGGGGAACATCGGCAGGGTGGGCTGCGGGTCGCTCACGTCACGACACTAGCCCCGCACCGGGTGCCTCGCCGGCCGCCTCGCCCGACCGGCGGACCGCGACGCCGGCCGGTGCGTCGTACCCGCCTAGAATCGGTCTCATGATCCGCCGCATCGACCTCCGGGGAGCCGCCAGCCGGCGCGACCCTGTCGACTACCGCTCCGCCGTGCCGCGGGCCGACTTCGACGTGGAGGCCGCGACCCATCTGGTGCAGCCGGTGTGCGACGCCGTGCGGGCCCGTGGGGTCGACGCGATCGTGGAGTTCACCGAGCGCTTCGACGGCATCGCGCAGCACGACATCAGGGTCCCGAAGGCGGCGCTCACCGATGCGCTGGCGGAGCTCGACCCGGCCGTCCGGGCTGCGCTCGACGAGTCGATCCGCCGGCTCCGGCTGACGTGCGAGGCCGAGCTCGAGCGTGACGTCGTCACCCGGGTGGCTGACGGCGCCACCGTCACCCACCGCCTGGTGCCGGTCGACCGGGTCGGCCTCTACGTGCCCGGCGGCCTGGCGCCGCTGGTGTCCAGCGTGCTGATGAACGTCGTCCCCGCGCAGGTCGCGGGCGTGGGCTCGCTCGCCCTGTCGAGCCCGCCGCAGAAGCACAACGGTGGCCTCCCCGAGCCGACGATCCTGGCGGCGTGCGCGCTGCTCGGCGTCGACGAGGTCTACGCCGTGGGCGGCGCCCAGGCGATCGCGATGTTCGCCTACGGCGCGGGCGACTGCCGCCGCGTCGACCTGGTCACCGGTCCCGGCAGCATCCACGTGGTGGCCGCCAAGCGGCTGCTCAAGGGCGTGGTCGGCATCGACTCCGAGGCCGGTCCCACGGAGATCGCGATCCTGGCCGACGACACCGCCGAGGCGTCGTACGTCGCCGCCGACCTGGTCAGCCAGGCCGAGCACGACCCGCTGGCCGCAGCCGTGCTCGTCACCGACTCCGAGCGGCTGGCCGACGAGGTCGAGGCCGAGCTCGACAAGCAGGTCTTCGCGACCCGGCACACCGCGCGCATCCAGATCGCGATCGGCGGTCAGCAGTCGGGCATCGTGCTCGTCGACGACATGGAGCAGGGCCTCGACGTCGTCAACGCCTACGCCGCCGAGCACCTCGAGATCCACACCGCCGACGCCTCTGCCCTCGCTGCGCGGGTGCGCAACGCCGGCGCGATCTTCGTGGGCGCGTTCACGCCCGTCTCGCTCGGTGACTACTGCGCGGGGTCCAACCACGTGCTGCCGACGGCCGGCTGCGCGTGCCACTCGAGCGGGCTCTCGGTGCGCTCGTTCCTGAAGGCCGTGCACGTCGTCGACTACTCACGCGCCGCGCTGGCCGAGGTGGCCGACCACGTCGTCACCCTGGCCGAGGCCGAGGACCTGCCCGGTCACGGTGCCGCGGTGGCGGTCCGGTTCGCGGAGCCGTCACGATGACGTTCCCTCCGCTGCGCGACGAGCTGCGCGGCATCGAGCCGTACGGCGCGCCCCAGCTCGACGTGCCCGTGCAGCTGAACGTCAACGAGAACCCCTACCCGCCGTCTGCCGAGTGCGTGGCCGACATCGCCGACGCCGTGGCGGACGCCGCGACGGGCCTGAACCGCTATCCGGACCGCGAGTTCGGTGAGCTGCGGGCCGCGCTGGCGGCGTACCTGTCGAGCGACACCACCTCGCCGGTGACCCCCGAGCAGGTGTGGGCGGCCAACGGGTCCAACGAGGTCATGCTGCAGCTGCTGCAGGCCTTCGGCGGACCTGGCCGGTGCGCGCTGAGCTTCGCGCCGACGTACTCGATGTATCCGGAGTACGCCCGGGACGCCGTGACCGAGTGGGTGGTCGGCCACCGCGAGAGCGACTTCTCGCTGGACATCGCGGCGGCCCGCCACCTGATCTCGGAGCGCCGGCCCGCCGTCGTGCTCCTGCCGTCGCCCAACAACCCCACCGGCACCGCGCTGCCGCCGGCGTCGGTGTCGGAGCTCTGCGAGGCCGCGGGTGAGGGCATCGTCGTGGTCGACGAGGCGTACGGCGAGTTCCGGCGCCCCGGTGTGCCGAGCGCGCTCGACCTGCTGCCCGAGCACCGCAACCTGGTGGTCTCACGCACCATGAGCAAGGCGTTCGCGCTCGCCGGGGCCCGGCTGGGCTACCTGGCCGCGGACCCGGCGATCTGTGACGCGATCCGGGTGGTGCGGCTGCCCTACCACCTCTCGGCCGTCACCCAGGCGACCGCGCTCGCCGCCCTGGCGCATGCCCCCGCCCTGCTGGCTCGGGTCGCCGACCTGCGCGCCGAGCGCGACGAGACCGTGACGTGGCTGCGCGCCCAGGACCTGCAGGTGGCCGAGTCCGACGCCAACTTCGTCCTCTTCGGCACCTTCGCCGATCGGCATGCGATCTGGCAGGGTCTGGTCGACCGGGGCGTGCTGATCCGCGAGACCGGGCCCGACGGGTGGCTGCGGGTCTCGGTGGGCACCGCGGTGGAGATGACAGCATTCAAGGACGCACTGGTCGACGTGATGAAGGAGCAGGCATGAGCCGCACCGCCAGGCTGGACCGGGCGACCAAGGAGTCGAAGGTCCGCGTCTCCGTCGACCTCGACGGCACCGGGCGCAGTGACATCACGACCGGCGTCGGGTTCTACGACCACATGCTCACCGCGTTCGCGCGGCACTCGCTGATCGACCTCGAGGTCCACAGCGACGGCGACACCCACATCGACGCCCACCACACCGTCGAGGACACCGCGATCGTGCTGGGCCAGGCGCTGCGCGAGGCGCTCGGCGACAAGCAGGGCATCCGCCGCTTCGGCGACGCCACCGTGCCGCTCGACGAGGCGCTCGTGCAGGCCGTGGTCGACGTGTCCGGCCGGCCCTACTGCGTGCACAGCGGCGAGCCCGAGGGCCAGGAGTACGTCGCCATCGGTGGTGGCGGCCAGCCGGGCGGCGCCGCCTACCAGGGCTCGTTGACCCGGCACGTCTTCGAGACGCTGGCGTTCCACGCCCACCTCGCCCTGCACGTGCGGGTGCTGGGCGGCCGCGACCCCCACCACGTGGTGGAGGCCCAGTTCAAGGCCGTGGCCCGCGCGCTGCGCGACGCGATCGCGCTCGACCCGCGCGAGAGCGGCGTGCCGTCGACCAAGGGCACGCTCTGACCGTGGCCGACAAGAAGCCCGGCGTGGTCGTCCTGGACTACGGGTCGGGCAACGTGCGTTCCGTCGTGCGCGCCCTCGAGCGCGCAGGAGCCGACGTCACCCTGACCGCCGACCGGGCGGCCGCCCAGGACGCGGACGGCCTCGTCGTACCCGGCGTCGGCGCCTTCGCTGCCTGCATGGACGGTCTGCGCGCGGTGCGCGGGCACGAGGTGATCGGCCGCCGGCTGGCCGGCGGACGCCCGGTCCTGGGCATCTGCGTGGGCATGCAGGTGCTCTTCGAGACCGGGGTCGAGCACGGGGTGACCAGTGCGGGCTGCGGCGAGTGGCCGGGCACCGTCGAGCGGCTCCGGGCGCCCGTCGTACCCCACATGGGCTGGAACACCGTCGAGGTCCCGGACGGCACGTCCGTCTTCGCCGGCGTCGAGGGGGAGCGGTTCTACTTCGTGCACTCCTACGGCGTGCGCGACTGGACGCTCGTGACCAACGACCGCACCCGCGCGCCCCTGGTCACCTGGGCCGAGCACGGCGGCGACCGGTTCGTCGCCGCGGTCGAGAACGGCCCGCTCACCGCCACCCAGTTCCACCCCGAGAAGTCGGGTGACGCGGGCGCCGCGTTGCTTCGCAACTGGGTGCTGAGCCTCCGATGAGCCTCTCCGATGAGCCCCCGATGAGCCCCCGATGAGCAAGGAACGCGCGCGCCGTCGTGAGACCCGGGAGCGGGAGTCGGCCATCAGGGCGGCCGCCCGCGCCGCCGAGGAGGAGCGCCGGGCCCGCAGTGCCGCCCGCAAGCAGCGGTTGACCGGCTGGGCGCCCGACCGCGGCCACAGCCGGCAGACGGGCGTCCTGGCCCGCCGGCGTCGCCAGCAGCTGACGATGTTCGTGACCGGGCTGGTGGTGCTGAACCTGATGATCTGGTTCGTCTGGTCGGACCTGCGCCTACAGGTGCTCGCAGCCATGGTGACGATCCTCGGCGCGCCGGTCTTCCACACGCTGATGTTCCCCCGCAAACACTGACACGCAAGGACGAAGACATGACCGACCACCTCGAACTCCTGCCCGCCGTCGACATCGCCGGCGGCCAGGCCGTCCAGCTCGTGCAGGGTGTCGCGGGCTCGGAGAAGCGCTTCGGCGACCCCGTCGAGGCGGCGCTGCGCTGGCAGGCCGCCGGGGCCGAGTGGATCCACCTCGTCGACCTCGACGCGGCCTTCGGTCGCGGCCACAACCGGGAGCTGCAGGCCAGGATCGTCGGCGCGCTCGACATCGACGTCGAGATGAGCGGTGGGATCCGCGACGACGAGTCGCTCGAGGCAGCGATGGCCACCGGCTGCCGCCGCGTCAACATCGGTACGGCCGCGCTCGAGTCGCCGGAGTGGTGCGCGTCCGCCATCGCGGCGTACGGCGACCGGGTCGCTGTCGGCCTCGACGTGCGTGGCCGCACCCTGGCCGCCCGTGGCTGGACCCGCGAGGGCGGTGACCTGTACGACGTGCTGACCCGGCTCGACTCCGAGGGGTGCGCGCGCTACGTCGTCACCGACGTCAACAAGGACGGCATGCTCCAGGGCCCCAACCTCCAGCTGCTGCGCGACGTCTGCGCGGCCACCGACCGCCCGGTCGTCGCGTCGGGCGGCATCACCGAGCTGGCCGACCTCGAGGCCCTGCAAGGCCTCGTCGCCGACGGTGTCGAGGGCGCGATCGTCGGGACGGCCCTCTACGAGGGCCGGTTCACCCTCGAGGACGCGCTCGCCCTGACCCTGCCCGGGCGGGCGACATGAGCCTGGCCGTGCGGGTCATCCCGTGCCTGGACGTCGACGGCGGCCGGGTGGTGAAGGGGATCAACTTCGTCGACCTCCGCGACGCCGGCGACCCGGTCGAGCTGGCCCGGGCCTACGACGCCGAGGGCGCCGACGAGCTCACCTTCCTCGACATCTCGGCCTCGCACGAGGGCCGGGCGACCACGATGGAGATCGTGTCGCGCACGGCCGAGGAGGTCTTCATCCCGCTGACCGTCGGCGGGGGAGTCTCCTCGGTCGACGATGTCGACCGGCTGCTGCGGGCCGGCGCCGACAAGGTCGCCATGAACACGGCGGCCATCCACCGGCCCGAGCTGATCAGCGAGGTGGCCGACCGCTTCGGCAACCAGGTGCTGGTGCTCTCGGTCGACGCCCGGCGCGCCGGCACCGACTCCGGCTTCGAGGTCACCACGCACGGCGGCCGCAAGTCGGCCGGGCTCGACGCGATCGAGTGGGCGGCCCGCGCCGCTGGGCTCGGCGCCGGGGAGATCCTGCTCAACGCCATGGACGCCGACGGCACCCAGGACGGCTTCGACCTCGACCTGATCCGCGCCGTGCGCCGCGAGGTCAGCATCCCGGTGATCGCGTCGGGCGGCGCCGGGCGGGCCGAGCACTTCGCCCCGGCGGTGGAGGCCGGTGCGGACGCCGTGCTCGCCGCGACCGTGTTCCACTTCGGCACCCTGCGTGTCGGTGAGGTCAAGGACGCACTGGCAGCAGCGGGGCACCCGGTCCGCTGAGTCCGGCCGGTGCCCACCGGCCGGCCGACTGGCGGTCGGGCCGCGCTCAGCGATCCCGGCGGATCTAGGATCTCGCCATGTCCTCGACCAAGACCCTCACTGCCGGCCTCGCCGGTCTTGCCGCCTCGATCGTCCTGCTCACCGCGTGCGGTGCGCCGGTCGACGAGGAGCCCGCCGCGACCGGCGCCTCGTCGTCGGAGCCGGCTGCGTCCGACTGTGCCCCCGACCAGCTCGAGACCTACGCCGACGGCGTGCTGACCCTCGCCACCGACGACCCGGCCTACGGCCCGTGGTTCGTCGACAACGACCCGGCCAACGGCCAGGGCTACGAGTCGGCAGTCGGGTTCGCGATCGCGGAGCAGCTCGGCTTCACCGGCGACCAGGTCGAGTGGGTGACGGCGCCGTTCAACGCGGTGGTGAGCCCGGGTGAGAAGAAGTTCGACTTCGACCTCAACCAGGTGTCGATCACCGAGAAGCGCAAGAACGCCGTCGACTTCTCCTCCGGCTACTACGACGTCCGGCAGACCGTGATCACCACCGAGGGCAGCCCCATCGACGGGGCGACCTCGCTGGCCGACCTCAAGGACGCCAAGCTCGGCGCCCAGGTGGGCACGACGAGCTACGTCGCGATCACCGACCAGATCCAGACGAGCGAGCAGGCGGCTCCCTACGACACCAACGACCAGGCCGTGCAGGCCCTCGAGAACGGCCAGATCGACGGCATCGTCGTCGACCTGCCGACGGCGTACTACATGACCGCGGCCCAGCTCGACGCCGGCGTGATCGTCGGTCAGCTGCCGGCCGCCTCGGGTGACGTGGAGCAGTTCGGGGCCGTGCTCGACAAGGGCAGCCCGCTGACCCAGTGCGTGACCCAGGCGGTCGACGCGTTGCGCGAGGACGGCACGCTCGACCAGCTCGCCGAGGAGTGGCTGGCCCAGCAGGGCGCTCCCGAGCTGTCCTGATGGGCACGGCGACGACCGACGGCTGGCAGCCCTCGGCGGTGCAGGTCGCGCGCGACGACTTCCGTCGGCGCCGCACGGTCCGCAGTGCGCTGGTGGCGGCCGCGAGCACGACCGTCCTGCTCGGTGGCGCGGCCGTCCTGGTGGTCACCTCGCCCGGGTGGGAGCGGGTGCGGGAGACCTACTTCAGCTGGGACAAGGCGGTCGAGTCGTTCCCGGCGGTGCTCGACGGGCTGTGGCTCAACATCCGGGTGATGGCGGTCTGCGCGGTGGTGATCGTGGCGCTGAGCCTGACGATCGCGGTGATGCGCACGATCCGCGGACCGGTCGCGTTCCCGCTGCGGCTGATCGGCACGGTCTACGTCGACGTGTTCCGCGGCCTGCCCCTGCTGCTCGTGCTGTTCCTGCTCGGCTTCGGGGGCCCGGCGCTGAACCTGTCGGGGCTGCCCCGGTCCGCACTCTTCTGGGGCTGCACGGCGCTGGTGCTGTCGTACTCGGCCTACGTCGCCGAGGTCTTCCGGGCCGGCATCGAGTCGGTGCACCCGTCGCAGCGGCTGGCCGGCCGGTCGCTCGGCCTCAGCACCTCGCAGACCCTGCGCCACGTCGTACTTCCGCAGGCCTGGCGGCGGGTGCTGCCACCGTTGATGAACGACCTCGTGTCGCTGCAGAAGGACTCCGGGCTGATCGCGGTGCTCGGCGTCATCGATGCGATCAGGGCGGCGCAGATCGAGACGGCCGTCGACTTCAACTACACGCCCTACGTGGTGGCGGGGGCGCTGTTCATCTGCCTCACCATCCCGATGGCGCGGGCGACCGACTGGTACGCGCGCAAGCAGGGGTTCCACGGGGCCGGGGGGATGATGTGAGCGACGGAGTCGAGCGAGGAACGAGCGAGCGACCGAGCTCACGAGTGGGCAGGCGGAGCGACGGAGTCGAGCGAGGAACGAGCGAGCGAGCGAGCTCACTGCCCGGTGTGGGGACCGCCCTGCTGGAGATGCGGGGGGTCCGCAAGACGTTCGGCTCGCACGTGGTCCTGCGTGACATCGACCTGGCCGTCGAGCCCGGGCAGTGCGTCGTGCTGATCGGCGCGTCGGGGTCGGGCAAGTCGACGTTGCTGCGCTGCGCCAACCTGCTCGAGACGATCGACGACGGGGTGATCACCTTCGAGGGCGAGGACGTCTCCGACCCGCGCGTCGACGCCGACGCGGTGCGGGCGCGGATGGGTCTGGTCTTCCAGTCCTACAACCTCTTCCCCCACCTCAGCGTGCTCGGCAACGTCACGCTCGCGCTGCGCAAGGTGCACGGGGTGGCGAAGGACGAGGCCGACGAGCGGGGGACGACGATGCTCGAGCGCGTGGGGCTGGCCGAGAAGGCCGCCGCGCGACCCGACGACCTCTCCGGCGGGCAGCAGCAGCGCGTGGCGATCGCCCGGGCGCTGGTGGCGAACCCCGGGCTCATGCTGCTCGACGAGGTCACCTCGGCACTCGACCCGGAGCTCGTGGGGGAGGTGCTCGACCTGCTCACCGGGCTGCGGGACGACGGGGTGACGATGCTGCTCAACACCCACGAGATGGGGTTCGCGCGCGATGTCGCAGACACCGTCTGCTTCCTGCACGACGGAGTGATCCACGAGGCGGGCACCCCCGAACAGGTGCTCGGGGACCCGCGCGAGCAGCGCACCCGAACGTTCCTGTCCCGGCTGCGGACCTGACGACCCGGGTCCGGTGCGGGTGGCCTCAGATGCCCAGGTCGGTGGCACGCAGCGCGCGCACGCGGTCCGGCGGACCGGCGTACGCCAGACCCTCGGTCGGCCGGTTGTAGAGCATCAGCACCAGCTCTGCGGGCACCCCGGTGACCACGACGGGGTCGTCGCCGCGGCGCAGGGTCGCCGTGGCTCCGGTGCCGGCACGCACCAGCCGGACGGGCACACCCGCCGGCCGGACGAGCCCGGGTCCGAGGACGCGCGTCGCCTGCCAGAGCAGACCGGACGGGCCGGCCCCGAGCTCGCGGGGGGTCCAGTCGGGTCGGGCCCGGCGCAGGTCCTCGTGGTGCACGAAGAACTCGACGGAGTTGACGAGGCCGTCGGCTCCGGGAAGCCACAGCAGCGGCGCTGGCCTCCGTAGGCGGTCGACCAGCCTCTTGAACGGCTGGTGCGCCAGCCCGGCCATCGCCCGGTCGGTGAGCCCGGAGAGCGCTGGGACGAGCACGCCGGGAGCACCCGACGGGCTGCGCTCGCGCACCAGCAGGTGGATCACCAGCTCCTTGGCGTTCCACTCACCGCACCGGGTGGGTGCGTCCGGGCCGACCTCGAGAGCGAGGTCGCACAGCGCCGCGCGCTCCTGCCGGGCAAACGTCTTGGACACGCTCGCCACCCTAGGGCGTGGCTGCGTCGGGGCAAGGCAAACGATTGGGTGAGTGCCGGTGGTGGGGAATAGCCTGACCGGGCCCGGTGGTTGGGGGACAGGTGATGACGGGGAGGCGGACGCGCGGGTGAGTGACCAGATGGATCGGTCGGCAGGCAGGAGCGGCCGACGGGGCACGACCGGTGCGGGGTTCCGGGTCCTGGCCGTCGGCATCCGGCGCGAGCCGGGCATCTTCATCCTCTCCACCCTCGGCAGCGTGCTCTTCGCGGTGCTCACCGTCGCCGACGCCTGGGTGCTCGGCTGGGCCACCGACCACGTCGTGATCCCGGCCTTCCGCGACGGCGAGATCGGCGCCGGCCTGCTCTGGGCGGTCGTCGGCCTCTTCGTGGGCGTGGCCATCCTGCGGGCCGTCGGCATCGTCGCGCGCCGCCTCGGCGCCGGCATCATGCAGTACCGCATGCAGGCGCACACCCGCCGCGCCGTCACCCGGCAGTACCTCTCCCTCCCCATGGAGTGGCACCAGCGCCACCCGACCGGCCAGCTGCTCTCCAACGCCTACTCCGACGTCGAGGCGGCCTGGGGCCCGATCGCGCCGCTGCCGATGGCGCTCGGCACGCTGGTGATGATGATCATCGCGATCGGGCAGATGCTCGTCGCCGACGTCGTGATGGCCGTGGTGGGGCTGCTCGTCTTCCCGGCCGTCGTCGTCGCCAACCTGGCCTACCAGCGGCTGGCGTCGCCGCTGATGACCCGCGCGCAGGGCCTCCGCGCCGAGGTAAGCGAGATCGCCCACGAGTCGTTCGACGGCGCGATGGTGGTCAAGACGCTGGGCCGCGAGACCCAGGAGACGGACCGCTTCACCGCCCGGGCCCATGAGCTGCGCGACGTCAACATCCGGGCCGGGCGCATCCGCGCCGCGTTCGACCCGACGCTCGCCTCGCTGCCCAACCTCGGGGTCCTGGTCGTGCTCGCGGTCGGCGTGGAGCGCGTGATGAGCGGCGCGACCGATGCCGGTGACGTGGTCACCATCGCCTACCTCCTCACCATCGTCTCGTTCCCGATCCGGGCGATCGGCTGGCTGCTCGGCGAGTTCCCGCGCAGCGTCGTGGGCTACCGCCGGGCCAAGGCCGTGATCGACGCGACCGGTTCCATGGAGTACGGCGCGGCCACCCTGCCTGCGGTCGCGAGCGGTGCCCGCCTCGAGGTCGACCACCTCGCCTACTCCTACGACGCCTCGGTGCCCCTCCTGCGGGATCTCTCGTTCTCCGTCGAGCCCGGCCGCACGGTCGCCATCGTCGGCGCGACGGCGTCCGGCAAGAGCACCCTCACCAACCTGATGGCCCGACTCGTCGACCCCGACGCCGGCGCGATCACCGTCGACGGCACCGACCTGCGCGACCTGCGTCCCGGCGCACTCGCCGAGGCGGTCGCCACCGTGTCGCAGACCGCCTTCCTCTTCGACGACACCGTGCGCGGCAACGTCACGCTCGGCGCCGACCTCTCCGACGCAGACGTCTGGGCGGCTCTGCGCGACGCGCAGGCCGACGGGTTCGTCGCCGCCCTCGAGCACGGCCTCGACACCACCCTCGGTGAGCGCGGCACGTCGCTCTCGGGTGGCCAGCGCCAGCGCATCTCGCTCGCCCGTGCGCTCGTCCGCCGACCGCGCCTGCTGATCCTCGACGACGCCACGTCGGCGGTCGACCCGGAGGTCGAGGCACGCATCCTGGCCAGCCTGCGCCAGGGCTCGGGTGACACGTCGTTGGTCGTGGTGGCCTACCGCAAGGCCACGATCGCGCTGGCCGACGAGGTGGTCCACCTCGAGGACGGCCGCATCCTCGACCGCGGCACCCATGCCGAGCTGCTGAGCCGGAGCCCCGGCTACGCCCACCTCGTCAACGCCTACGAACACGTCCCCGCCGAGGAGAGCTGATGAGCGCCGTGACCACCGAGCGCCGGGCCGCCGGCGCCGGAGTCGACTCCGGCGAGGACATCGGCGCCATGGAGACCATCCGCCGCGGCGTGCACTTCTCGCCCGAGCTGCGAGAGGGCGTCGGCGTGACCCTGCTCCTGGCGGTGGTCGCCTCGCTCGGTCAGATCATCGTGCCGGTCGCGGTCCAGCAGACCCTGGACCGCGGGCTCGCCGGGGCCGGTGGCCCCGACGTGTCGTTCGTCGTGTGGATGGGCGTGATCTGCGCGGTCGCCATCGCGGTGACCAGCACGGCGTCGTACTTCATGACGAGTCGGCTGTTCACCACCTCCGAGCGCGGCCTGGCGACGCTGCGCATCAAGGCGTTCCGCCACGTCCACGACCTGCCCCTGCTCACCCAGAACACCGAGCGCCGTGGCGCCCTGGTCTCACGGGTCACCACCGACGTCGACCAGGTCAGCCAGTTCCTGGTGTTCGGCGGCCTGATCTTCGTCGTGAGCGTCGGCCAGATGCTGGTGGCGACCGTGATCATGGTGATCTACAGCTGGCAGCTCGCGCTGGTGGTGTGGCTGGCCTTCGCCCCGCTGTTCGCCTCGATCCGCTACTTCCAGCGCAAGCTGTCGGCCGCCTACAGCGTCGTACGCCGCCAGGTCGGCGTGCTGCTGTCGGCGATCTCAGAGCCGGTCGTCGGTGCCGCGGTCGTCCGGTCGTACGCCGTCGAGGGCCGCACCCAGCAGCGCATCGACGAGGCGATCGACGAGTTCAAGGACGCCAGCACGCGGGCCCAGAGATTCACCGTCGTGTCCTTCTCCCTGGGCGGCATCTCCGCCGGCCTCGCCAACGCCGGTGTGCTGGTCGTGGGTGTGCTCCTCGGCTTCACGACCGACATGACGCCCGGCACGATCCTGGCCTTCGCGTTCCTCGTGACGCTGTTCGTCGGGCCGGTGCAGATGGGCACCCAGATCCTCACCGACGCGCAGAACGCCATCGCCTCCTGGCGCCGCGTCATCGGCATCCTCGAGACACCTGCCGACCTCGTCGACCCGGGGGAGGAGGGCCACGACCTGCCGCGCGGCCCGATCGACGTGTCGTTCCAGGACGTGACGTTCTCCTACCCCGGCGGACCGCCGGTGCTGCGCGACGTCACGATGGACATCGCCGCGGGCAGCCGGATCGCCATCGTCGGCGAGACCGGTTCCGGCAAGTCGACCTTCGCCAAGCTGCTCACCCGGCTGATGGACCCGACCGAGGGGTCGGTCCTGCTCGACGGCATCGACGTGCGCGAGGTCCGCCAGGCGAACCTGCGCGCGAGCGTGGTGCTCGTGCCGCAGGAGGGCTTCCTGTTCGACGACACCATCACCGCCAACGTGCGCTACGGCCGGCTCGGTGCCACGGAGGCGGAGATCCTGGCCAGCGCCGAGGAGCTCGGCCTGTCCGACTGGATCGCCGGGCTGCCGCGGGGCCTGGCGACGAAGGTCGGCCAGCGCGGTGAGTCGTTGTCGGCCGGGGAGCGCCAGCTCGTCGCGCTGCTGCGAGCCCACCTCGCCGACCCCGACCTGCTCGTCCTCGACGAGGCGACGTCGTCGGTCGACCCCGCCCTCGAGATGCGCATCGGCCGGGCGCTCGAGCGACTGATGAGCGGTCGGACCAGCGTCACCATCGCGCACCGGCTGTCGACTGCCGAGGCCGCCGACGAGGTCGTCGTGGTCGACCGCGGACGCATCGTCCAGCGCGGCCCGCACGCCGCGCTGGTCGGGGTCGACGGCGTCTACTCCGGGCTGCACGCGTCCTGGATGGCCCAGCAGTCGCACTGACTCCTGGCGGTCGGGCAACCTCCCTGCGCCGTGGGTGGTTGACTGCCGTGGTGACAGAGCAGGTCCCCGAGCACCGTGCCGGCAACGCCCGCATCAAGGTCAAGGCGTTCGCCGTGATCCGCAACGAGGCGGGCACGCACCACCTGGTGTGGCGCGGCCACGAGTTCTCGGAGCCGTTCCACCGGCTCCTCGGCGGACACCTCGAGCTCGGCGAGGCCACGATCGACTGCGTGGTGCGCGAGATCGAGGAGGAGCTCGGCACCACCCTGCTGGGCCCGCGCCTGCTCGGCGTGCTCGAGGAGGTCTTCGTCCACGAGGGCCGGCCCGGCCACGAGATCGTCTTCGTGTACGCCGGCGACCTCGCCGACCCCGCCAACGTGCCGCCCGAGGGTCGGTGGTTCACCGACGGCGACGAGCGGCTCCGGGTCGAGTGGCGGGCGATCGACGTGGGGCCCGGCGACCCGCATGCCGGCATCCCGCTCTACCCGACCGGGCTGCAGGCGATGTTGCCGGCGGCCGGGATACTGGACGCGTGACCGAACTCGACCCCGACATCGCCGCGCGGCTCAAGCGCACCCCCGACGGACTCGTGCCCGCGGTCGTCCAGCAGCACGACACCGGCGAGGTCCTGATGCTGGGCTGGATGGACGACGAGGCGCTGGGGCGGACCCTGACCACCGGCCGGGCGACGTACTGGAGCCGCAGCCGCGGGGAGTACTGGGTCAAGGGCGACACCTCCGGCCACGTCCAGCACGTGCGCGGCGTCCGTCTCGACTGCGACGGCGACACCCTGCTCGTCAGCGTCGACCAGGTCGGTGCGGCCTGCCACACCGGTGACCACACCTGCTTCGACGCCGACGTGCTGCTCGAGGAGCGGCCCGCCGATGGCTGATGCGCGGCGCACGTTCGGGCCCGTCGTCCTGCTGGGGCTGGCTGCGGCCGGGCTCAGCGCCGTGGCGGGCAGCAAGGCGCTGGTCGGCGCGGACCTCGCTGCTGCCCAGCCCAACGCTGCCACGGCGTCGACCCTGGCGGTCGGGGCCGGTCAGCTCCCTCTGGTGAGCGCCCTCTCCCTGGTCCTGCTGGCCTGCTGGGGCGTCCTGCTCGTGACCCGCGGGCGCGTCCGACGCGGGGTGACCTGGCTGGCCCTGCTCGCTGCTCTCGGTCTGGTGGCGAGCCTGGTCGACGGCTGGTTCGCGTTGCCCGACCAGTTCCGCACCGCGCTGGCCGGGTTCACCGCGGGCGACATCGACGTCACGTGGTCGGCCTGGTTCTGGGTCGCCTGCGTCGGGGCGGTGCTCTCACTGGTCGCCGCGGCCTCGGCGGCGCGCCTCGTGGGCACCTGGCCCGAGATGGGCACCAAGTACGACGCGCCGACCGATCAGCCCAGCGACCGGCCCAGTCGCCGCTCCGACGCCGAGACCGACGAGAGCCAGGACCTGTGGAAGGCCATCGACGAGGGGCGCGACCCCACCGCCTGATCCATCTCCTAGACTCGTCCAACAGCACCCCCGCCCCCCGGCACTGCACAGGAGCACCTCATGGCTGACAACCACGGCAACACCCCCGCGGCATGGACGGCGGTCGGTGTGGCCATGCTCGGCTTCCTGGTCGGCGGCATCGCGCTCATGCTCAGCCCCGTCAGCATGACCCTGTTCTGGATCGGCCTCGCGCTCGGTGCGATCGCGCTGCCGGTGTTCCTCGTGATGGCCAAGATGGGCCTCCACCACCATGCGTCCGAGCACCACCGTGGCCACGTACACGACGCCACCCGCTGATCTCGCGGGTCGTCGCGACGTCGAGCCCTCCCGGGCCCGGCGGCTGGCCGCACCCCTCGGCACCGCGGCCCTGGTGGCGATCGCGACGGCCGCGCTGCACGTCCGCGACCCGCACGTCGGCGGCTCGTGGGGGGTGTGCCCGACCGCTCTGCTGGGCTTCGACTGCCCGTTGTGCGGCGGTCTACGGGGCGTCAACGACCTGACGCACCTCCAGCTCGGTGCCGCGGCGTCCAGCAACCTGCTGCTCGTGGTCGCGCTGCCGATCATCGTCGCCCTGTGGGTACGCCGGATCGCCGCGTGCTGGCGCGGGGGAGCTGCGATGGCGCCGATCGTGCCGCCGGTGTGGATGTGGTGGACCCTCGCAGCGTTGTCGGGTGCCTTCACACTGGTGCGCAACCTGCCCGGCAGCTGGCTTGCCAGCTGAGCCCCGCACCCGGCGGTGACCGCTGGGGTGAGAGGCTGGACCCCTACCCGAACCACGCGTCCTGGAGGCAGTTGTGTCCGTGCTCGACGACATCGTCGCCGGCGTCCGCGACGACCTCGAGCAGCGTCGCTCGAGCGTGCCGGTGGCCGATCTGCGGGCCGCGCTGGCCGACGTCCCACCGCCCCGCGACCCGATGCCGGCCTTCCGCGCCGCCGGCTCCAGCGTGATCGCCGAGGTCAAGCGCAGGAGCCCGAGCAAGGGCGCGCTGAGCGACATCGCCGACCCGGCCGACCTCGCGCGGGCCTACACCCGCGGCGGTGCGGCTGCCATCAGCGTGCTGACCGAGCAGCGCCGCTTCGGCGGCAGCCTCGACGACCTGCGTGCCGTGCGCGCCGCCGTCGACACCCCGCTGCTCCGCAAGGACTTCATGGTCGAGAGCTACCAGCTCGTCGAGGCCCGTGCGGCGGGTGCCGACCTGGCGCTGCTCATCGTGGCGGCGCTCGGTGACGACGACCTGCGCCGGCTCCACGACGAGGCCCGGGAGCTCGGCCTGACCGTGCTCGTCGAGGTGCACGACGAGGCCGAGACCGAGCGGGCGGTCGCACTCGGCGCCGAGCTGATCGGCATCAACGCCCGCAACCTCAAGACGCTGGCCGTCGACGACGACACGTTCGGCCGGCTGGCCCCGTTGGTCCCCGGCGACCGGGTGCTGGTGGCCGAGTCGGGCATCGGTGGCCGCGACGACGTGCACCGCTATGTCGGCGAGGGCGCCCGCGTCGTCCTCGTCGGAGAGACGTTGGTCCGTGACGGCAACCCCGAGCGGGCCGTGCGTGAGATGACAGGAGTGCAGGCATGACGACCCACACCTACGACGCCGACGCGCTCGGCTACTTCGGCGAGCCCGGAGGCCAGCAGTGGGGCGGGCGCTTCATGCCCGAGGCCCTGGTGGCCGCCCTCGACGAGCTGACCGTCGCCTGGCGCGACGCGATGGCCGACCCGGAGTTCGTGGCGGAGTTCGAGGCGATCCTGGCCGACTACGCGGGGGTGCCGAGCCGGCTCTACCACGCCGAGCGGCTCAGCCGGCAGGTCGGCGCCCGCATCCTGCTCAAGCGCGAGGACCTCAACCACACCGGCGCGCACAAGATCCGCAACGTGCTCGGCCAGGCGCTGCTGACACGGCGGATGGGCAAGACCCGGGTGATCGCCGAGACCGGGGCCGGCCAGCACGGCGTCGCCAGCGCCACCGCCGCGGCGTACTTCGGCATGGACTGCACCGTCTACATGGGCTCGGTCGACACGCGCCGCCAGGCGCTCAACGTCGCCCGCATGCAGCTGCTCGGCGCCAAGGTGATCCCGGTCGACTCGGGCAGTGCGACGCTGAAGGACGCCATCAACGAGGCGCTGCGCGACTGGGTCGCCTCGGTGGACCACACGGCCTACCTCTTCGGCACCGCCGCCGGACCGCACCCCTTCCCGAGCATGGTCCGCGACTTCTGCCGCGGCATCGGTGACGAGGCCCGCGCCCAGTGCCTCGAGCAGTACGGCGTGCTGCCGGACGCCATCGCCGCCTGCGTCGGCGGCGGCTCCAACGCCATCGGCCTGTTCACCGCGTTCCTCGACGACGACGTCGCCATCCACGGGTTCGAGCCGGGGGGCGACGGCGTCGAGACCGGTAGGCACGCCGCGACCATCCATGTCGGCGCCAGCGGCGTGCTGCACGGCGCTCGCACCTACGTCCTGCAGGACGACGACGGCCAGACCGTCG
The DNA here is from genome assembly GCA_963781515.1 of uncultured Actinomycetota bacterium. GTDB lineage: Bacteria > Actinomycetota > Actinomycetes > Propionibacteriales > Nocardioidaceae > Nocardioides. The sequence continues at coordinate 166,006 of CAWAGL010000008.1, read as the reverse complement.
AGTCGCACTCGATCTCGGCCGGCCTCGACTACCCCGGGGTGGGGCCGCAGCACGCCCACCTGGCGGCCATCGGCCGGGCGACGTACACACCGGTCACCGACAACGAGGCGATGGACGCGATGGCCCTGCTGAGCCGCACCGAGGGCATCATCCCGGCGATCGAGAGCGCGCACGCGCTCGCCGGGGCGCTCAGGCTGGCCGACCAGATGCCGGGCCGGACGATCCTGGTCAACCTCTCCGGTCGCGGTGACAAGGACATGGGCACCGCCATCGAGCACTTCCGCCTCGGTGAGCCCGAGGAGGACCCGAAGTGAGCGTCGCCCGAGCCTTCGCGGCGGCGCGTGCCGAGGGGCGCGCTGCCCTGGTCGGCTACCTGCCCGCAGGCTTCCCCGACATCGAGGGCTCGATCGAGGCGATGCGCGCCATGGTCGACGCCGGCTGCGACGTGATCGAGGTCGGCCTTCCCTACAGCGACCCGGTGATGGACGGCCCGACCATCCAGGCTGCCGCCCAGCAGGCGCTCGACGGCGGCATCCGCACCACCGACGTGCTGCGCACGGTCGAGGCCGTCGCGGCGACCGGTGTGCCCACCGTCGTGATGACCTACTGGAACCCCGTGGAGCGCTACGGCGTGGAGCGCTTCGCCGCCGACCTCGCTGCCGCCGGTGGAGCGGGCCTGATCACGCCCGACCTCACCCCCGACAGCGCCGCCGGCTGGATCGCCGCAGCCGACGCGCACGACCTCGACAAGATCTTCCTGGTCGCGCCCTCGTCGACCGACGCGCGCATTGCGATGACCACGGCCGCCTGCCGGGGCTTCGTCTACGCCACCGCGGTGATGGGCGTCACCGGGGCCCGCGCCAGCTCGAGCGACCTCGCCGGTCCCCTCGTGGCGCGCACCCGCGCGGCGACCGACCTGCCGGTGTGCGTCGGGCTCGGCGTCTCCCACGGCGACCAGGCCGCCGAGGTCGCGTCGTACGCCGACGGCGTGATCGTCGGGTCGGCGTTCGTCCGCACCCTGCTCGACCACGCCGACGACCGCCCCGCCGGCATGAAGGCGCTGGCCGAGCTCACCGCCGACCTCGCCGACGGCGTACGCCGTGGGTAGGTCGGTCCTCGCGCTGCTGGCCGCCGCCCTGCTCCTCGGCGGGTGCGGCAGCCCGGGCCAGGTCGTCATGCCGACCGACGACGACGGCCTGCACGGCGCCCGGCTCGACCAGCCCTACACCGCCCCCACCGCGCCCCTCACGGCGACGGACGGGTCGTCGTACTCGCTGGCCGACAGCACCGACAAGCCGCTGACGCTGGTCTTCTTCGGCTACACCAGCTGCCCCGACATCTGCACCGTCGTGATGAGCTCGCTGGCTGCCGCGGTCAACCGCCTCGACGACGCGCAGCGTGAGCAGGTCGACGTGGTCTTCGTGACCACCGACCCCGCCGTCGACGACGCGGAGAAGGTGCGCCGCTACGTCGGCCGCTTCGACCCCGACTTCATCGGACTGACCGGGGACCTCGACACGATCGTCGCCAACGCGGGCTCGCTCGCCGTCGCGGTCGAGACGGGTGAGAAGCTGCCGTCCGGCGGCTTCGCCGTCGCCCACGGCACGTCGGTGATCGCGATCTCCGCCGACGACCGCGCCCACGTGGTCTGGAACGAGGAGACCTCGGCCGCCGAATTCGCCGACGACATCGCCACCCTGCTCGACGAAGGAGCCTGACCGTGACCCTCGGTCTGTACGCCGCGTTCATCCCCAGCCCCGCCGACGGCGTCTGGAACCTCGGTCCCGTCCCGCTGCGCGGCTACGCGCTGAGCATCATCGTCGGCATCATCTTGGCCATCTGGATCGGCGAGCGCCGCTGGGTCGCCCGCGGCGGCACCCTCGGCGAGGTGCAGGACCTCGCCATCTGGATGGTCCCGTTCGGGCTCGTCGGCGGCCGGCTCTACCACGTGCTCACCGACTACCAGCTCTACTTCGGCGAGGACCGCAACCCGGTCACGGCCCTCTACGTCTGGCGTGGCGGCCTCGGCATCTGGGGCGCGGTCGCGCTCGGTGCGGTGGGTGCGGCGATCGGCGCCCGGCGCAACCACATCCGGCTGCTGCCGATGCTCGACGCCCTCGCCCCCGCCGTGCTCGTCGGCCAGGCACTGGGCCGCTGGGGCAACTGGTTCAACCAGGAGCTCTTCGGCCGCCCGACCGACCTGCCGTGGGCGTTGAAGATCGACCAGGTGCACCGCCCCGACGGCTACCTGCAGTTCGCCACGTTCCACCCCACCTTCCTCTACGAGTTCCTGTGGAACCTGGCAGCCTTCGCGGTCGTGATCTGGGCGGACCGGAGGTTCAGGCTCGGCCACGGCCGGGTGGTGGCGCTCTACGTCATGGCCTACACCGCGGGCCGCGGCTGGATCGAGTACCTCCGCATCGACTCCGTGCAGATGAACGACGTGTTCGGGCTGCGGCTCAACGTCTGGACCTCGATCGTGCTGTTCGTGCTGGCGCTGGCCTACTTCGTCTGGTCGTCGCGGGCCCGCCCTGGTCGCGAGGAGGTCGTCTACACCGGCGGCCGCCAGGTGACCGACGACGGCGTCGACACCCTCGACGCCGGCGCCGAGAGCCACTCCGAGGCCGACGCCGAGCCGGAGCCCGAGTCGCCCGCCTGAACCCTCGTTCCAAGGCCTGAAACGGCCATCTCATCCGGTGGATCTCCAGTGATAGCCTTCCGGAACCGCTTGGGCCAACGTCGTCCCGCGCAGCACCATCGCCAGACCTGCACCCCTCCACGGGCCCCGTTGAGAGGCGCAGCCAGTTCGCCCACCATGGTGGGCGCAGACGACGACGGGAGAATGCACATGCACGCGTTCCCGGCGCCACAAGGGCTCTACGACGGCCGCCACGAGCACGACGCCTGTGGCGTGGCCTTCGTCGCGACCCTGACCGGTGTGGCCGACCACGACATCGTTGCGAAGGCGCTCACCGCGCTCCGCAACCTCGACCACCGCGGCGCCGCCGGCGCCGAGGTCAACTCCGGTGACGGCGCGGGCATCCTCATGCAGGTGCCCGACGCGTTCCTGCGGGCCGTGGTCGACTTCGAGCTCCCGCCCCACCACTCCTACGCCGTGGGCACCGCGTTCATCCCCGGCGACGCCGAATCGGTCGCCAAGACCCGGCAGCGCATCGAGGAGATCGCCGGCGAGGAGGGCCTCCGCGTCCTCGGCTGGCGGGAGGTGCCCGTCGAGCCGAGCATCCTCGGCGCCACCGCGCGCGGCGTGATGCCGGCGTTCGTGCAGCTGTTCGTGTCCGGCGCGGGCAAGCGCGTCTCCGGCATGGCCCTGGAGCGGCTGGCGTTCTGCCTGCGCAAGCGCGCGGAGCACGAGACCGACGTCTACTTCCCGTCGCTGTCGTCGCGCACCCTGGCCTACAAGGGCATGCTCACCACCGACCAGCTCGACAACTTCTTCCCCGACCTGGTCGACGAGCGGATGGCCTCGGCGCTGGCGGTCGTGCACTCGCGCTTCTCGACCAACACGTTCCCGAGCTGGCCGCTGGCCCACCCGTTCCGGTTCATCGCGCACAACGGCGAGATCAACACCGTCATGGGCAACCGCAACTGGATGCGCGCCCGCGAGGCGCTGCTCCACTCCGACCTGATCCCGGGAGACCTCGAACGGCTCTACCCGATCTGCACCCCGGGCCACTCCGACTCCGCGTCGTTCGACGAGGTGCTCGAGGTGCTGCACATGGGCGGCCGGTCGCTGCCGCACTCGGTGCTGATGATGATCCCCGAGGCGTGGGAGAACCACACCGAGATGGACGCCGCCCGCAGGGCGTTCTACGAGTTCCACTCCGCGCTGATGGAGCCGTGGGACGGCCCGGCGTGCGTGGTGTTCACCGACGGCTCGCAGATCGGCGCCGTGCTCGACCGCAACGGCCTGCGCCCCTCCCGCTACTGGGTGACCGACGACGGCCTGGTCGTGCTGGCCTCCGAGGTCGGCGTCCTCGACCTCGACCCGGCCACCATCGTCCGCAAGGGTCGGCTCCAGCCGGGCCGGATGTTCCTCGTCGACACCGACGAGCACCGCATCATCGAGGACGAAGAGGTCAAGGCCGAGCTCGCCGCGGAGAACCCGTACGACGAGTGGCTGCACGCCGGCCAGATCCACCTCGACGACATCCCCGAGCGCGAGCACATCGTGCACACCCACGCGTCGGTCACCCGCCGCCAGCAGGTCTTCGGCTACACCGAGGAGGAGTTGCGCGTGCTCCTCACCCCGATGGCCAACAACGGCGCCGAGCCGCTCGGCTCGATGGGCACCGACACCCCGATCGCAGCCCTGTCGCAGAAGCCGCGACTGCTCTTCGACTACTTCGCACAGCTCTTCGCCCAGGTCACCAACCCGCCGCTCGACGCCATCCGCGAGGAGCTCGTCACCTCGCTCTCCGGCACGATCGGCCCCGAGGCCAATCTGCTGGACCCGACGCCCGCGTCGTGCCGCCAGGTCGTGCTGCCGTTCCCGGTGATCTCCAACGACGACCTGGCCAAGATCCGCCACGTCAACCGCGACGGCGACATGCCCGGCTTCATCACCCACGTGTCCCGCGGCCTCTACGAGGTCGAGGGGGGCGGCACCGCGATGGCCGCACGACTCGACGAGATCTGCGCCGAGGTCTCCGAGGCGATCGCCGGGGGAGCGCGCATCATCGTCCTCTCCGACCGGCACTGCACCGCGGAGCTCGCGCCGATCCCGTCGCTGCTGCTGACCGGTGCCGTGCACCACCACCTGGTCCGCGAGAAGACCCGGACCCAGGTCGGCCTGATCGTCGAGGCCGGTGACGTGCGCGAGGTCCACCACGTCGCGCTTCTCATCGGGTACGGCGCGGCCGCCGTCAACGCCTACCTCGCCATGGAGTCGGTCGAGGACCTCGCCCGTGAGGGCTACTACGTCAAGGCCGAGCCCGAGGTCGCGGTCAAGAACCTCGTCAAGGGCCTCGGCAAGGGCGTCCTCAAGGTGATGTCGAAGATGGGCGTCTCCACGATCGCGTCCTACACCGGCGCCCAGATCTTCGAGGCCGTCGGGCTGTCCCAGAGCGTGGTCGACAGGTACTTCACCGGGACCAGCTCGAAGCTCGGCGGCATCGAGCTCGACACCATCGCCGAGGAGGTCGCGCGGCGGCACGCCACGGCGTACCCGCGTGGCGGCATCGCACCCGCGCACCGCGAGCTGGCGATCGGCGGCGAGTACCAGTGGCGCCGCGAGGGCGAGCCGCACCTGTTCGACCCCGAGACCGTCTTCCGGCTCCAGCACGCCACCCGCACCGGGCGCTACGACATCTTCAAGCAGTACACCTCCGCCGTCGACGAGCAGTCGGCCCGGCTGATGACGCTGCGCGGCCTCTTCAAGTTCAAGGAGGGCGAGCGGGAGCCGATCGACATCGACCAGGTCGAGCCGGTCTCAGCGATCGTCAAGCGCTTCTCCACCGGCGCGATGTCGTACGGCTCGATCAGCAAGGAGGCGCACGAGACCCTCGCGATCGCCATGAACCGGCTGGGCGGCAAGTCCAACACCGGTGAGGGCGGCGAGGACGCCGACCGCCTCCACGACCCCGAGCGCCGCTCCGCCATCAAGCAGGTGGCCTCGGGCCGGTTCGGCGTCACCAGCGAGTACCTCACCAACGCCGACGACATCCAGATCAAGATGGCCCAGGGCGCGAAGCCCGGTGAGGGCGGCCAGCTGCCCGGCAACAAGGTCTACCCGTGGGTGGCCAAGACCCGGCACTCGACGCCCGGCGTGGGCCTGATCAGCCCGCCGCCGCACCACGACATCTACTCGATCGAGGACCTCGCCCAGCTGATCCACGACCTCAAGAACGCCAACCCGTCGGCGCGCGTGCACGTGAAGCTCGTCTCCGAGGTGGGCGTCGGCACGGTGGCGGCCGGCGTGTCCAAGGCCCATGCGGACGTCGTCCTCATCTCCGGCCACGACGGCGGCACCGGTGCGGCACCACTCACGTCGCTCAAGCACGCGGGCGGCCCGTGGGAGCTCGGCCTGGCCGAGACCCAGCAGACCCTGCTGCTCAACGGCCTGCGCGACCGGATCGTCGTGCAGACCGACGGCCAGCTCAAGACCGGTCGCGACGTCGTCGTCGCGGCCCTGCTGGGCGCGGAGGAGTTCGGCTTCGCGTCCGCTCCGCTCGTCGTCTCGGGCTGCATCATGATGCGGGTCTGCCACCTCGACACCTGCCCCGTCGGTGTCGCAACCCAGAACCCCGTGCTGCGGGAGCGGTTCACCGGCAAGCCGGAGTTCGTCGTGACGTTCTTCGAGTACGTCGCCGAGGAGGTGCGCGAGATCCTGGCCGAGCTCGGCTTCCGCACCCTCGAGGAGGCCATCGGCCAGGTCGGCGCCCTCGACGTCGTCCAGGCCGTCGACCACTGGAAGGCGACCGGGCTCGACCTGACCCCGATCCTGCACCAGGTCGACCTGCACGAGGAGTTCGGCGGCCAGTTCGCCGACCAGGACCTGTACAACACCAAGGGTCAGGACCACGGCCTCGAGAGGGCGCTCGACAACCGGCTGATCGAGCTGGCCGAGCCCGCGCTCGAGCGGGGCGAGCAGGTGCGCGCCGAGGTCACCATCCGCAACGTCAACCGCACCGTCGGCACGATGCTCGGTCACGAGGTGACCAAGCGCTACCGCGGTGAGGGCCTGCCCGACGGCACCATCGACCTCACCCTCACGGGCTCGGCCGGTCAGTCGTTCGGCGCGTTCCTGCCGCGCGGCATCACGATGCGGCTCGTCGGCGACGCCAACGACTACGTCGGCAAGGGCCTGTCGGGCGGTCGCCTGGTCGTGCGCCCGCACGCCACCGCGACGTTCGAGGCCCACGAGCAGATCATCGCGGGCAACACCATCGGCTACGGCGCCACGTCGGGCGAGATCCTCCTGCGCGGCGGGGTGGGGGAGCGGTTCTGCGTGCGCAACTCCGGAGCCACGGCCGTCGTCGAGGGCGTCGGCGACCATGGCTGCGAGTACATGACCGGCGGCCGGGTCGTCGTGCTCGGGCCCACGGGGCGCAACTTCGCGGCCGGCATGTCCGGTGGCTACGCGTTCGTGCTCGACCTCGACGTGAACCGCGTCAACGGCGAGCTCGTCGAGCTGACCGCGCTCGACGACGAGCGTGCCGACGAGGTTCGAGAGCTGGTCGAGCTTCATCGCGACGAGACCGGCTCGACCGTGGCCGAGGCGCTCCTCGCCGACTGGACGCACGCGCGAGGGCGCTTCCACCTGGTCATGCCGCGCGACTTCAAACGAGTGCTCGACGCTCGGGAGGAGGCCCTTGCCGAGGGCCTCACCGAGGACGAGGCCGCCAACCGGATCATGGAGGTTCTTCATGGCTGATCCCAAGGGTTTTCTGAAGAACGGCCGCGAGGTCGCCACCCGCCGCGAGGTCGCCGAGCGCGTGCACGACTGGAACGAGGTGTATCCGGACGGCATCGGCCGCGCGCTGCTGCCGATCATCAGCACCCAGGCCGGGCGCTGCATGGACTGCGGCATCCCGTTCTGCCACCAGGGTTGCCCGCTGGGCAACATCATCCCCGAGTGGAACGACCTGGTCTGGCGCGACGACTGGGACGGCGCCATCGAGCGGCTGCACGCCACCAACAACTTCCCGGAGTTCACCGGGCGGCTGTGCCCGGCGCCGTGCGAGACCGCCTGCGTGCTCGGCATCAACCAGGACCCCGTCACGATCAAGAACGTGGAGGTCGCGATCATCGACCGGGCCTGGGAGTCCGGCAGCGTCCGGCCCCAGCCGCCCGAGTGGCTGTCGGGCAAGACGGTGGCCGTGGTCGGCTCGGGGCCTGCCGGCCTGGCCGCCGCCCAGCAGCTCACCCGCGCCGGTCACACGGTCGCGGTCTACGAGCGCGCGGACAAGATCGGCGGCCTGCTGCGCTACGGCATCCCCGAGTTCAAGATGGAGAAGAAGCACCTCGACCGCCGCATCGACCAGATGCGTCGCGAGGGCACCGTCTTCCGCGCCGGCGTCAGCGTCGGCAGTGGCGACCTCACCGGTTCGCGGCTCCGTGAGCGCTACGACGCCGTGGTGCTGGCGATGGGCTCGACCGTCGGGCGTGACCTCGACGTGCCCGGCCGCGAGCTCGACGGCATCCACCAGGCGATGGAGTTCCTGCCGCAGTCCAACCGCGTGTCGCTCGGCGAGGAGGTCGAGGACCAGATCACCGCCCACGGCCGCAACGTGGTCATCATCGGTGGTGGCGACACCGGCGCCGACTGCCTGGGCACGTCGATCCGCCAGGGCGCCGCGTCCATCACCCAGCTGGAGATCATGGCCCAGCCGCCCGAGCAGCGGCCGGCGGGCCAGCCATGGCCGTCGTACCCGATGACGTTCCGGGTCTCCTCGGCCCACGAGGAGGGCGGCGACCGCGTCTACGCCACCTCGACGACCGAGTTCGTCGGTGACGCCGACGGCCGGGTGCGCGCGTTGCGCGTGGTCGACGTCGACGAGTCGTTCCAGCCGGTGCCCGGCTCCGACCGGGAGATCCCGGCCGAGCTGGTGCTGTTCGCCATGGGCTTCACGGGTCCGGAGCGGCCCGGCCTGGTCGAGCAGCTCGGGGTCGAGCTCGACCCGCGGGGCAACGTCGCCCGTGACGCGTCCTACGCCGCGTCGCTGCCGGGGGTGTTCGTGGCCGGGGACGCCGGTCGCGGCCAGTCGCTGATCGTCTGGGCGATCGCCGAGGGTCGGGCCGCGGCTGCCGCGGTCGACACGTTCCTGACGGGTTCGACGACCCTGCCGTCGCCGATCCTCCCGACGGAGCGTCCGCTCACGGTCTGAGGCCCGACGGGCTGACCGGCTCATCCAATTGGATCGTTCAAGTAGTAGGGTCGTCGTCGTGCGTAGAGCAAAGATCGTCTGCACCCTGGGCCCCGCGACCTCGTCCGCCGAGCAGATCCGGACGCTCGTCGATGCCGGCATGGACGTCGCCCGGCTGAACATGAGCCACGGCTCCCACGAGGACCATGCCCGTAGCTACCGGCTGGTGCGCGAGGCGAGTGACGCGACCGGTCACGGGGTCGGCATCTTCGCCGACCTGCAGGGCCCCAAGATCCGGCTCGAGACGTTCGCGGAGGGCAAGGCGGTCCTCGAGGTCGGGCAGACCTGGACCATCACGGTCCGCGACGTGCCGGGCGACGCGGTCATCTGCGGTACGACCTACAAGGGCCTGCCCGGTGACGTCGCCCCGGGCGACCCGATCCTCATCGACGACGGCAAGATCCGCCTGCGCGTGACCGACGTCAGCGAGACCGACGTCACGACCGAGGTCGTCGTCGGCGGTCCGGTCAGCAACAACAAGGGCATCAATCTCCCCGGCGTCGCCGTCTCCGTGCCCGCCCTGTCGGAGAAGGACATCGATGACCTGCGCTTCGCGCTGCGCCTGGCGGTCGACTTCGTGGCGTTGTCGTTCGTGAGGTCCGCGGCCGACGCCGACGACGTACGCCGGATCATGCGCGAGGAGGGCGTGCTCGTCCCGCTCATCGCCAAGATCGAGAAGCCGCAGGCCATCGACAACCTCGACGAGATCGTCAAGGCGTTCGACGGGTTCATGGTCGCCCGCGGTGACCTGGGCGTCGAGTGCCCGCTCGAGGACGTGCCGTTCCTCCAGAAGCGGGTGGTCGACAAGGCCCGGCGCAACGCCAAGCCGGTGATCGTCGCGACCCAGATGCTGGAGTCGATGATCGTCAACCCGGCGCCGACGCGCGCGGAGGCCAGCGACGTGGCCAACGCGGTGCTCGACGGGGCCGACGCAGTGATGCTCTCGGGTGAGACGAGCGTCGGTGCCTACCCGTTCGAGGCCGTGAGCACCATGGCCCGCATCATCAGCTCCACCGAGGACCATGCCCTCAAGAGCATGGCGGCCATCGACTGGCAGCCGCGCACCGCCGGTGGCGTCATCGCCAAGGCTGCCGCAGAGGTGGCCGAGCGCATCGGCGCGTCCTACCTCGTCGCGTTCACCCAGAGCGGCGACTCCGCACGCCGGCTGGCCCGCTACCGCGGATCGATCCCGGTGCTGGCCTTCTCCCCGGAGGCAGTGGTGCGCTCCCAGCTCTCGCTCACCTGGGGTGTCGAGACGTTCCTGACCCAGACCGTGGAGCACACCGACGAGATGGTGCGGCAGGTCGACGAGGCGCTGCTGCAGATCGGTCGCGTCAAGGAGGGTGAGCGGGTCGTCATCATCGCCGGCAGCCCGCCCGGGATCCCCGGCTCGACCAACGCGCTGCGCATCCACACGATGGGTGACGCCATCAACGAGGTCACGCCGGCCTATCGCCGCCGCTAGGAACCTCTCAAGTCCGGCCCGTCCCGGTCGATGAGTCCCCCGGTGACCTGACGACACTGACGTCGCGTGGCGCCGCCACGTCGGGGAGACGGCTGATGAAGCAACGCCTGAGACTGCGCGACCTGCGCATCGGACTGCGGCTGGCCGCCGCCTTCGCGCTGTGCGGCGTCTTCGTCGGCTCCGCCGCCTATCTCGGGCTCTCCGCGCAGTCCGAGGGGGAGGGGCTCCAGGTCGAGATCGACGAGATCGTCGCCCAGAAGACCCTGGCCGCCACGATGCTGATCAACATCAACCAGATCACCGGCTGGCAGGGGCTCTACCTCGCCGACGTGGCGGCGTTCGGGGTGAAGGACGCGATCGCCGACGACGACTACAACCGTGCGGGCTACCTGGCGAACCGCGCCGAGATCGAGAAGATGTTCCGTGACGTCGACAAGACCGGGCTGACCAAGGACGAGATCACCATCCTGCGCAGCACCGAGAACAACTTCCGGCAGCTGTTCTTCGCGGACAACTGGGTGATCAGCAGGCTGAAGGCCGATGGTCTCGACGCGATGCCCGAGATCATGCAGAGCGTCAACGGCGGCGAGGCCGGCCAGGCCTTCGACGCCGTGGCGGCTGACATGACGGCCTTCCGGGCATCCCTCGACGCCCGCGAGAAGGTCCTGCTGGACGACCTCGCCGCGCTCCGGGTCAACGGGCGGATCATGGTCTACGTGGGACTGGCCCTGGCCGTGCTCGCCGGCACGATCGTCCTCTGGGTGGTCACCCGCTCGATCACGCGCCCCCTGCGTCGCACCGTCGCGGTGCTGCAGTCGGTTGCCGAGGGCCACCTCGACGCCCGGCTGGACGACGACTACCGGGACGAGATCGGGCAGCTGGCAGTCGCGCTCAACAGCGCGGTGGGCACGCTGGGCAGCGCCATGGCGGAGATCGCGGGTACGGCGGTCGAGCTGGCCGCGGCCTCCGAGGAGCTGTCGGCCGTGTCGGGCCAGATGACCAACTCGGCCGCGCAGTCCTCGGCGCAGGCCGGTGTCGTCTCGTCGGCGGCCGGGCAGGTGTCGCTGAACGTCCAGACCGTGGCCGCCGCGACCGAGGAGATGAGCGCGTCGATCCGCGAGATCGCCGTCAACGCCACCAGCGCGGCCGGTGTCGCTGCCCGGGCCGTCATCGCCGCGGAGTCGACCACGCGGACCGTCGCCAAGCTGGGGGACTCGTCGACCGAGGTCGGCAAGGTCGTCAAGGTCATCAACTCGATCTCCGAGCAGACAAACCTGCTGGCCCTCAACGCCACCATCGAGGCGGCCCGGGCGGGGGAGTCCGGCAAGGGCTTCGCCGTCGTGGCCAACGAGGTGAAGGAGCTCGCGCAGGAGACCAGGCAGGCCACCGGCGACATCGACCGGCGCATCAAGGCGATCCAGGCCGACACCCAGGAGGCGGTCGCCGCGATCTCCGAGATCGCCTCGATCATCGCGCAGATCAACGACACCCAGAACGCCATCGCCTCGGCGGTGGAGGAGCAGACAGCCACCACGCACGAGATGACCCGCTCGGTCTCCGACGCGGCCGAGGGGTCCTCCGACATCGCGGACAACATCACGGGCGTCGCCCGGACCGCGGCCGACACGCAGGCCGCGGCCGGCAGCACCCGGTCGGCGGCCGAGGAGCTCTCCCGGATGGCTCAGCAGATGCAGGTGCTGGTCTCGGGCTTCACCTACGTGCGTGAGGAGCCCGCGCGCGACTGATCCGGTGCGAGTCCACCCGGAGCACATGGGGTGCGCCGGACGGGCCCGCCGAGATCAGCTCTTCGCGCCGATGTGCCGGTCGAGGCGTCGTACGTCGTCTCGCCGGGAAACCGCGATCGCCGTGGCGCGCGGACGGCGGTGCGCGACCTCGACCAGGTCGAGCGCCCAGGCGCAGAGCCCGAGGATGTCGGTGGACGTGTTCACGAACTCCCAGCGTGGGTAGTCGTAGCGCTTGCGCCGGCCGGCCACCACGCGCGTCGCCCAGTTGGCGGTGCGCGAGCCGTCCGAGTGGAACAGCCCACGCAGGAACTCCCACGGGTGCGCCTCGACGATCTCGGCCTGCCAGGGCTCGAGCGCGATCGCGCGCTCGTGCTTGCGTCCCGGGCCGTGCTGGGGGAAGAGACACGGCCAGTGCTTCCAGTTGGCGTGCACGATGACGGCGCCCGGCGCCTGCACGCGGAACGCCCGACTGTGCGGCCGCATGACCGTCACGAGCCGGCTCACATCCTCGACGATGTCGGGAAGCCGAGCATCGCAGGAAACCCGGAACGAGTAGCAGCGTCGTTGCTGGGCCACACAGCCATCACCCAGGTAGAAGCCGAGCAATGCTGCGTAGGCGGCCCGGTCCAGGTGGGCGCCGTCGCACCGAGGGCAGTCACCCAACCTCGCCCGCAGGGGCTGGTCGCGCCAGGCCCGGATCGTCGAGCGCTGGACGCCCAGCTCTCGGCTGACGGCCGACAGGGTCCACCCCTCACCGAGGAGCTCGAGTCCTCGGGTGCGTACGGCTGGCGGATACATGAAGATCATGCTGACCGGAGCCACCGACATTCCAGGGGTGCCCCGGGTGGGATTCGAACCCACACTGGATGGTGTTTGAGACCATTGTCTCTGCCGTTGGACTACCGGGGCCTGAGCGCGCTCACGATAGCCTGCGGCCGTGTGCCCATCGCCATCGGAGACCCCATCCCCCCGTCCCCGCGTCGTCATCGCCGAGGACGAGGCCCTGATCCGCATGGACCTCGCGGAGATGCTCGAGGAGGAGGGGTACGACGTCGTCGGCCAGGCCGGTGACGGAGCGAAGGCGATCGAGCTGGCGCAGGAGCTGCGTCCCGACCTGGTGATCTTGGACGTGAGGATGCCGGTGCTCGACGGCATCGCCGCCGCTGAGCGCATCGCGGGCGACCGGATCGCACCCGTCGTCATCCTGACCGCGTTCTCCCAGCGGGAGCTGGTCGAGCGGGCGCGCGACGCCGGCGCCATGGCCTACCTCGTCAAGCCGTTCTCCAAGCAGGACCTGGTGCCGGCCATCGAGATGGCGGTCAGCCGGTTCGCGGAGGTGCAGTCGCTCGAGGCCGAGGTGGCCGACCTGGCCGAGCGCCTGGACACCCGCAAGGCCATGGATCGCGCCAAGGGCATGCTGCAGGCCGAGCTCGGCCTGAGCGAGCCCGACGCCTTCCGCTGGATCCAGCGCACCGCCATGGATCTGAGGCTCTCGATGCGCCAGGTGGCCGACGGTGTGGTGGAGCACGGCGTCCCGCGTCCGTGACGTCCGCGTTACGCCGTACGTCACGAATCTGCAACGACCCGAAATACCCCTCAGTCGAGTCATCCCAGACCGGTTTCTGGGTGCTAGGTTTCGGTCCACCATCGACCGTGTGGCGTGGCTCACGCCTGCGGCCCAGTGATCGCGGAGGACTAATGACCCGTTCCAACAAGCGTGTGCCTGCACTCGCTGCTCTGATCGCCACGGCTGGGCTCACGCTGAGCGCCTGTGGCTCCACCGACGACAGCAGCAACAACGCCGGCGGCGGCGACGGCAACGACTGCGGCAACTACAACCTCGCCTTCCTCGGCGCGGAGACCGGCGACGCCGGCGCACTCGGCCTCAACATGGTCGGCGGCATCAAGCTCGCGCTCGACGAGTACAACAAGGACCACGCCGACTGCACCATCGGTCTGAAGGAGTTCGACTCGCAGGGCAGCCCCGACAAGGCGCCTGCTCTCGCCACCCAGATCATCGGCGACGACTCGATCATCGGCCTCGTCGGTCCCGGCTTCTCGGGTGAGTCGCTGGCGACCGGCAAGACCTTCTTCGAGGCTGGCCTCCCGTCGATCTCCCCCTCGGCGACCAACGTCACGATCACCGACCAGGGCTGGACCACCTGGCACCGCGTGATCGGCAACGACGCCGCACAGGGCGCTGCCGACGCGAAGTACCTCACCGAGACCGCGGGCGCCAAGAAGGTCTACGTCGTCGACGACGCACAGGACTACAGCAAGGGCCTCGCCGACGTGGTCAAGGACGGCCTCGGCGACGCGCTGGCCGGCTCCGACCAGATCCAGGTCGGACAGACCGACATGTCGGCCGTCGTGACCAAGGTCAAGAGCTCCGGTGCGGACGCCATCTTCTACGGCGGCTACTACGCCGAGGCCGGCCTGCTCGTCAAGCAGCTGCGCCAGGGTGGCTTCAAGGGCACGTTCATGTCCGGTGACGGCTCGCAGGACCCGGCCTTCGTCAAGGCCGCCGGCGGCGACGCTGCCGAGGGATCCATCCTGTCCGCACCGGCAGCCCCGGCTCCCGCGGACTTCAACGGAAAGTACAACGAGGTCAACGGTGCCGACGCGGGTCTCTACTCGACCCAGGCCTACGACTGCGCGAACATCTTCCTGGCCGGCCTCGACGAAGCCGGTGCCGACCCGGAGAAGCTGAACGAGTTCATCGGCAGCTACTCCGGCGAGGGTGCCAGTGGCCCGATCTCGTTCGACGACAAGGGTGACGTCACCGCCACGACGATCTACGCCTACCTGGTCACCGGTGGGGCGCTCGACCTGGAGAACCCCACCCCCATCGAGTGAGTTCACGCAGATTGATCTGAGTCGAAATGGACGGCTGCGGCCGGGGTGTCAAACCTCGGCCGCAGCCGATCCGCCCTCTGGAGAGGACCCGCGTGGACTTCGCGTTCTTGTTCAACAACATCATCGAGCTGACCATCACGGGTCTGGCCCTCGGTGCGATCTATGCCCTGGTGGCGCTCGGCTACACGATGGTCTACGGCGTGCTCCAGCTCATCAACTTCGCGCACTCCGAAGTCTTCATGTTCGGGACGTTCGCGGTGGCCTGGGTCTTCGTGTTCCTGCACGGCACCGTGTCGAGCACGCAGAGCCTGGGAGAGGCGATGCCGTTGCTCCTGGTGTCGCTCGTGGCTGCCATGGCGGTCTCGGCGGGCATCGCGCTGCTGCTGGAACGCGTGGCCTACCGCCCGCTGATCAAGAAGGGCGCGCCGAAGCTGATCGCGCTGATCTCGGCCATCGGGGCCTCGTTCAGCCTGGCCGAGATCATGGGCCTCCGTGACCGGATCACCGGATGGGTGGGGCTCGACGACAACCTCACCAACTACGTCTCCAAGGCACGCGACGTCTACTCCAACCCCGTGACCATCCAACCCAACGGGCTGTTCGACATCGGCAACTACACGCTGACCGACATCGACCTGGTCGTCATCGGGTCCGCGCTCGCCATGATGGTCGCCCTGGACGCGTTCGTCCGCCGGACCCGTTACGGCCGCGGCATCCGGGCGGTGTCCCAAGATCCCGAGTCGGCAGCCCTGATGGGCGTGAACTCGACGCGGGTGGTCCAGGTGACCTTCCTGATCGGTGGCCTGATGGCCGGTGTGGCCGCCACGCTCTACATGATGCGCATCGGCTCGACGCGACAGAACGCCGGCTTCATCCTCGGGGTGAAGGCCTTCACCGCCGCCGTCCTCGGCGGCATCGGCAACCTGCGTGGCGCGCTGATCGGCGGCCTGATCCTCGGGGTAGCCGAGAACTACGGCTCGGCCATCTTCGGCAGTCAGTGGAAGGACGTCGTAGCGTTCGTCCTGCTCGTTCTGATCCTCCTGGTCCGCCCCTCGGGGCTGCTCGGCGAGGCCCTCGGAAAGGCCCGCGCATGAACGCCACCGCCCGCATCAAGCCCCTCAAGCGTCTCTCCGGCCTGTGGGACGGCGTGGTCGACCGCTACGACGCGCTGTCCAAGCCGGCCAAGCTGGCGCTGGTGGTCGTGTTCGCGCTCTTCATCTACGCCCTGCCGTTGCTGAGGCCGCCCATCATCACCACCAACCAGATCGACTTCGGCGGGGTGCTGTTCTCCTCCGCGGCGTTCGCGCTGGTCGCGGTCGGGCTCAACATCGTGATCGGCTATGCCGGCCTGCTCGACCTGGGCTACGTCGGCTTCTACGCCGTCGGCGCCTACACGACCGCGGTGCTGACCTCCCTCCACGGGAGCTGGCCGTTCTTCCTGGTCCTGCCGGTGGCGATCGCCGTGACGATGGTGTTCGGCGTGATCCTCGGCGCACCGACCCTGCGCGTGCGTGGCGACTACCTCGCCATCGTCACCCTCGGGTTCGGCGAGATCATCCGGCTGGCCGTGACCAACCTCGAGTGGGTGGGCGCGGCAGCGGGCATCAAGGACATCCCGCACCCGACCAACATCGGCCCCAGCCCCGACGGCCCCTTCGCCGACAAGGGCCTGTTCCAGATCCCGCACCTCGCGTGGGACGGCATCGTGCCGCTGATCGACTCGAACCGCTCGACGAGCTTCCTGATCTTCGGGGCCACCGACGCGATCCCCTACTACTGGCTGATCGTCACGGCACTGATCCTGGTGCTGATCGGTGACCGGCTCGTCAAGGCCAGTCGCGTCGGGCGGGCCTGGGAGGCCACCCGCGAGGACGAGGACGCCGCCGAGCTGATGGGCGTGCACACCTTCAAGTACAAGCTGATGGCGTTCGCCCTCGGCGCGGCGATCGGCGGGCTCTCCGGCTCGCTGTTCGCCAGTGGTCAGGGCGGCTACATCAACCCGCAGAGCTTCCCGCTGCTGTTGTCGATGCTCTTCGTCGCGGCCGTGATCGTCGGAGGCTCGGGCAACCGGTGGGGTGCGGTCTTCGGTGGAGTGCTGGTGGCCTACCTGCCC
Organism: uncultured Actinomycetota bacterium; assembly: GCA_963781515.1. Lineage (GTDB taxonomy): Bacteria > Actinomycetota > Actinomycetes > Propionibacteriales > Nocardioidaceae > Nocardioides. The sequence goes on along the minus strand of CAWAGL010000008.1, from coordinate 148,942 downwards.
GAGCGGTTCCGGGCGGTCAACGACTACCGGCTGCTGCTCTTCGGTCTCGCGCTGATGGTGCTCGCGATCAACCGGCCCCAGGGGCTGATCCCACCACGACGGGCACGACGGGCCAAGCAGGCCGAGGACGAGATCGAGGCCCTCGAAGAGGGCGACCTCGAGGAGACCCCCCATGGCTGACGAATCCACCGACACCCCGTCGAAGGCGCTCCTGGTCTACGACGACGTCACCATCAGGTTCGGTGGCCTCACGGCTCTCGACGGCGTCAGCTTCGAGATCCGCGAGGGTGAGATCCTCGGGTTGATCGGGCCCAACGGGGCGGGCAAGACCACCTGCTTCAACGTGATGACGGGCGTCTACAAGGCGACCTCGGGCAAGGTCCGCTTCGACGGCCACGTCCTCGGCGACCAGAAGCGCCACCAGATCACCAAGCTCGGCATCGCCCGCACGTTCCAGAACATCCGGCTGTTCAAGTCGATGACGGTGCTCGAGAACGTGATGGTCGGCACCGACGTGCACAGCAAGGTGGGCTTCTGGGACGCCCTGCTGCGTACGCCGCGGCACCGGCGTACCGAGGGCGCGTCGCTCAAGCGCGCCAAGGAGATCCTCGAGATCGTCGGGATCAAGGCTCGGCACGACGAGCTGGCGTCCAACCTGTCCTACGGCGACCAACGCCGCCTCGAGATCGCGCGGGCGATGGCCACCGGGCCCAAGCTGCTGTGCCTCGACGAGCCTGCCGCCGGCTTCAACCCGGCCGAGAAGCTCCGGCTGATGGAGCTGATCCGGCGGGTCCGGGACGAGGGCTACACCGTGTTGCTGATCGAGCACGACATGCGCCTGGTCATGGGTGTCACCGATCGGATCGTGGTGCTCGAGTTCGGTCGCAAGATCGCCGAGGGTCTCCCCTCCGAGATCCGCGACAACCCCGCTGTGATCGCGGCCTACCTGGGAGTGGATGAAGAAGATGCTTCTTGAGGTAGAGGGCCTGTTCGTCAACTACGGCCACATCGAGGCGATCCGCAACATCAGCTTCGGCGTCGAGGAAGGCACGATCGCCACGCTGATCGGGGCCAACGGTGCCGGCAAGACGACCACGCTGAAGACGCTCTCCGGCCTGCGCAAGGTGCGAGCCGGGAAGGTGACCTTCGACGGCAAGGACATCACCCACCTGCCTTCCTACGAGCGGGTCAAGCTCGGTCTGAGCCAGTCGCCCGAGGGCCGCGGCATCTTCCCCGGCATGACGGTGCGGGAGAACCTCGACATGGGCGGGTTCGTACGTCGCGACAAGGCCGGTCTCGCCGCCGACCTCGAGAGGGTGATGCACCTCTTCCCGCGTCTGCAGGAGCGGATCGGCCAGCACGCCGGCACGATGTCCGGCGGCGAGCAGCAGATGCTGGCCATCGGCCGCGCGCTGATGGCCCGACCGCGGCTGGTGCTGCTCGACGAGCCGTCGATGGGGCTCGCGCCCAAGCTGATCCAACAGATCTTCACCATCATCGGGGAGATCAACGAGCAGGGCACCACCGTGCTGCTCGTGGAGCAGAACGCCGCGCAGGCCCTCAAGCGGGCCGACACCGCCCACGTCCTCGAGACGGGCGAGATCGTTCGCTCCGGCACCGGCGCCGAGCTGGCCGGTGACGAGTCGGTCAAGGCCGCCTATCTCGGCGGTGACGTCTAGTCCTCGATGGCTGACGGATCCCTGACACCGACCACGGCCGATGCCGTGGCCGCCTCCGTCTCCTGGGCCCGTGCCGCCGGCCTGGCCGTCGAGCACGCCGAGGTCATCGCCGAGGGCTACAGCGTCCGCGTGCACCTGCACCCGACGCCGGTGGTGAGTCGGGTCGTCACCCTCGGGCGAGAGCTGCGTGGCCATCCGCGTCCCTGGTTGGCGCGTGAGGTGGCCGTCGGGCAGTTCCTGGCGCAATCCCGGCTGGATGTCGTGCCGCCGTGGGGCGACCCCGGGCCGTACGTCGTCGACGGGATCGACCTGTCCTTGTGGTGCTGGGTCGACCACGAGTCCGGCACGGTGCCCCAGGCACGGTTCGGCGCGATGCTCGGGGAGCTGCACGCCACCCTCGACTCCTACGACGCCGATCTCCCTCCTCTTGTCGGCCCCCTCACCGACATCGCCACGGCCCTGACGCGCTCCGACGACCGCGTCCTGCACGCTGCGGCGGAGCAGCTCCTGCCGTTGGCCCTGAGCTGGCCGCGCCGCCCCATCCATGGGGACGCCCACACGGGCAACGTCCTGATGACGCCCACCGGCCCCCGGTGGACCGACTTCGAGGACGTCTGCGCCGGGCCGGTCGAGTGGGACCTGGCCTCCCTGACGGTGAGCGAGGAGGCGGTCGAGGCCTACCCGGGTCTCATCGACCGGGTCCGGCTGGAGGAGTGTCGCGATCTGCGACGACTGCAGGTGCTCGCCAGCCTCCTGGTCGGCGGCCTCGACGAGCCCGCGCTCCGCGAGAGCCTCATCGCAGGGCTGCAGCGGCGCCTGTAGCTCCTCACAGCTGCAGCTTGAGACCCTCGTGCGAGGCGACGAAGCCCAGCCGCTCGTAGAAGCGGTGGGCGTCGGCGCGCGACGTGTCGGTGGTCAGCTGCACGAGCGCGCACTCGCGCCGGCGCGCCTGCGCGATCGACCACTCGATCATGGCGGCGCCGAGGCCGTGGCCGCGGTGGTCCCGGTGCACCCGGACCGCCTCGATCTGCGCGCGCAGGGCGCCCCTCCGGGCGAGCCCGGGGATGAAGGAGAGCTGCAGCGTGCCCACGACCCGGTCGCCGTCGACGGCGACCAGGAGCAGGTGTGCGGGGTCGGCCGCGATGGCGTCGTACGCCCGCTGGTAGACCTGCAGGTCGGCGGCGTCGTCACGCTCGCGTCCGAGCTCGTCGTCGGCGAGCAGGGCAACGATGGCGGGGAGGTCGTCGGGGGAGGCCTCTCGGAGCTCGATCATCCGAAGGACGCCACCAGCGTCACGAGCAACGGCGCCACGACGAGCGCCGGCAGCAGGTCGGCCACCGGGATCTCCCGGATGCGCAGCAGCCGCAGCGCGACGCCCACCAGCAACAGGCCGCCGGTGGCGGTGAGGGCAGCGAGCTGCGCACCGGAGAGGACGTCGCCCAGCACGACCCCGACGATCGTCAGCCCGCCCTGCACCACCAGCACCGTCAGCGCGCTGGCGGCCACGCCCCAGCCGAACGACGCCGCGAAGGCGATGGCCGCGAAGCCGTCGAGCGTGGCCTTGAGGAACAACTGGTCTGCACCATTGCCGAGCCCGTCGCTGAGCGACCCGAGGATCGTCAGCGGACCCGTGCAGAAGAGGAGCGACGACACCACGAACCCCTCGACGAAGCGGTGCCGTTCGGCTGTGCCCGCCCCACCGGACAGTCGGCGCTGCAACCAGCCGCCGAGCGACTCGACCCGGGACTCCAGTCGCATCACGGAACCGGCGATGCCCCCGATGAGCAGGGAGCCCAGCACGATCAGCATCGGCGCACTGGAGCCGACGGCGCCGGCGAGCACGGGGTCGAGCACCGCCCAGGCCGAGGTGCCGGCGATCAGCAGGGTCACCAGGCCCAGTGAGTCGGTCACGACGTCACGGGTGCGCTCGGGCAGCCGGTGTCCCAGGAGCACGCCGAGACCGGCTCCGAGCAGCACGGTCGCCACGTTGGTGAGGGTGCCGATTCCGATGATCACAGGTCTCCTAGGCGAGGTGGAGGAACAGAGCGTAGTCTCAGCCAACGGTGCTCACGGGGGTGGAAGGCATCATCTCGTCTGTGATCTGGAGGTGGTCATGAGTCGGCACGCGGCACATGCCCGAGTGACTCTGCGCGACGCCGTTCCCGACGACGTCGCGTTCCTGCGCGAGCTCTGGAGCGACGTCGTACGCCGCGCCGACGCAGCCGACCAGGACCAGGACCTCCACACCGTCATCGGCGCCGCCGGCCTCACCGACGACGAGCGCCTCGTCGTCGCCGAGTACGACGGCCAGCAGGCAGGAGCGGTCTACCTGCGGGCCACGACGGTCAGCCCGATCAACCTCGAGCGCCTCGTCCAGGCGGTGTCCCCGCACGTGCTCCCCGAGTTCCGGCGCCACGGCATCGGCTCGGCGTTGATGGAGGAGGCCGTGAGCTTCGCTGACGATCGCGGCATCGGCCACATCGGTGCGGCGGCCACGTCGGCCTCGCGCGACTCCAACCGGTTCTTCGCACGCCTCTCGATGGGGCCGCAGGCGGTGCTCCGCGTCGCCACCACCCATGCCGTACGCCTCAAGCTCACGGCGCAGCGCTCGGCGCTGAGCCAGTCGCCGTTCGCCGCTCTCGGTCACACCAAGGGCGGGGTCCGGCACATCGACCGGGTGCTCGCGGCACGGCGCGGCCGTCGTCGCGAGAGGGCTACCGCCGGCTGAGCCCGTGGTGGCCGTCCGGACCGTCGGCGGCCCTCGATAGGCTCGGCGCGTGTCCGACGTCGAGCCCAGCCCCGAGATCCGCCCGCGCCTGCTCCTGCTCGACGGCCACTCGCTGGCCTATCGCGCGTTCTTCGCGCTGCCGGTGGAGAACTTCTCCACGACCACGGGCCAGCACACCAACGCGGTCTACGGCTTCACCTCGATGCTCATCAACGTCATGCGCGACGAGGTGCCGACCCACATCGCCGTGGCGTTCGACAAGTCACGGCAGACGTTCCGGCTCGACGAGTACCCCGAGTACAAGGCCAAGCGCAACAAGACCCCCGACGAGTTCAAGAGCCAGCTGCCGCTGATCCAGGAGGTGCTCGACGCCCTCCACATCACCCACATCGAGCTCGACGGCTTCGAGGCCGACGACATCATCGCCACCCTCACCACCCAGGCCGTCGCGCAGGGCCAGGAGGTGCTGATCCTCACCGGCGACCGCGACGCGCTCCAGCTCGTCGGCACCGACTCCACCGTGCTCTACCCGATGCGCGGGGTCAGCGAGATGGCCCGGATGACCCCCGACGCCATCGAGGCCAAGTACGGCGTCCCGCCGCACCGCTACCCCGAGATCGCCGCGCTCGTCGGCGAGGACTCCGACAACCTGCCCGGCGTGCCGGGGGTGGGGCCCAAGACCGCGGCCAAGTGGATCAACGAGTACGACGGCCTCGAGGGCGTCATCACGCACGCCGACAAGATCAAGGGCAAGGCGGGCGAGAGCCTGCGCGAGCACCTGGCCGACGTGATGCGCAACCGCAAGCTCAACGCGCTGGTCTGCGACCTGCCGCTGCCCTACGGGCCGGCCGACCTCGCCCGTCAGCCGTGGGACCGGCAGGAGGTGCACACGCTCTTCGACGGCCTGGAGTTCCGGGTGCTGCGCGACCGGCTGTTCGAGACGCTGGAGTCCGAGGAGGTCATCGACGACTCGGGCTTCGACCTGGCCGCCGAGCGGCTCGAGCCGGGCGTCCTGGGGGCGTGGCTGTCCGAGCACGCCTCGGGCGCCGAGCGCGTCGGCCTGGCCGTGCAGGGCACCTGGCGGTCCGGCACCGGTGAGGTGTTCTCGGTGGCGCTGGCCGCGGGCGACGGCACCGCCGCCTGGTTCGACGCGGCCGAGGTCACCCCCGACGACGACGCGGCCCTGGTCTCCTGGCTCGGCGACCCCGCCCGGTCCAAGGTCATGCATGACGCAAAGGGCCCGATGCTGGCCCTCGCCGCGCGCGGCTGGCACGTCACCGGCGTGGTCGTCGACACCGCGCTCGCGGCGTACCTCGTGCGTCCCGACCAGCGTTCCTACGACCTGGCCGACCTGACGCTGCGCTACCTCAAGCGCGAGCTCAAGCAGGAGGCCGGTGACACCGACCAGCTCAGCTTCGACGCGCTGGGCGACACGATGGGCGACTCCGCGGCGAGCGACACCGCGATGCTGCACGCCCGGGCCGTGCTCGACCTGGCCGAGGCGCTCGACGTCGCGGTCGAGGAGCACGGCGGCACCGGCCTGCTGGCCGACGTCGAGCTGCCGCTGGTCGACACGCTGGCACGCATGGAGCAGGTCGGCATCGCGGTCGACCTCGAGCACCTCGAGACCCTGGAGGCCGAGTTCGGCGTCGAGGTCAAGAAGGCCGCCGCCGACGCCTACTCGGTGATCGGCAAGGAGATCAACCTCGGCTCGCCCAAGCAGCTCCAGGTGGTGCTGTTCGACGAGCTGGCGATGCCCAAGACCAAGCGCACCAAGACCGGCTACACCACCGACGCCGACGCGCTGCAGGGTCTCTTCGAGAAGACCGAGCACCCGTTCCTCCTGCACCTGTTGCGCCACCGTGACGTGATCCGGCTGCGCCAGACCGTCGAGGGACTGCTCAAGACGGTCGCGTCCGACGGCCGCATCCACACGACGTTCAACCAGCTGATCGCCGCCACCGGCCGGCTCTCGAGCACCGACCCCAACCTGCAGAACATCCCGGTCCGCACCGAGGAGGGCCGGCGCATCCGTGAGGGCTTCATCGTCGGCCGGGGCTTCGACTGCCTGCTGACGGCCGACTACAGCCAGATCGAGATGCGGATCATGGCGCACCTCTCCGAGGACGCCCAGCTCATCGAGGCGTTCCGCTCCGCCAAGGACTTCCACTCGATCACCGCGGCCAAGGTCTTCGGGGTAGCGCCCGACGCCGTCACCATCGAGATGCGCGCCAAGATCAAGGCGATGAACTACGGCCTGGCCTATGGGCTGTCCGCCTACGGGCTCTCGCAGCAGCTGCGCATCGAGCCGGCCGAGGCCAGGCTGCTCATGGACGACTACTTCGAGACGTTCGGCGGCATCCGCGACTATCTCGGCGGCATCGTCGACGAGGCCCGCAGGTCGGGCTTCACCGAGACCATCTGGGGTCGGCGCCGCTACCTGCCCGACCTCACCAGCGACAACCGCCAGCGTCGCGAGATGGCCGAGCGGATGGCTCTCAACGCGCCGATCCAGGGCTCGGCCGCCGACCTGATCAAGGTGGCCATGCTGAACGTCGAGCGGGCGATCGGTGAGCAGGGCATGGCGTCGCGCATGCTGCTCCAGGTGCACGACGAGCTGGTCTTCGAGGTCGCCACGGGGGAGCGGGAGGCGCTCGAGGCGTTGGTGCGCGAGCAGATGGGCAGCGCCGCCACCCTCGCCGTACCCCTCGACGTGTCCGTCGGCACCGGCCACAGCTGGCACGAGGCCGCGCACTGACACCTGAGCGGGGTCAGGTGGTCGTGGCCTCCGCCGGCGCCGGTTCGGCGTCGCGCACGAAGTAGTAGCTGATGCCGGTGAGCACGACGAGCAGGCTGACGTCGACGAGCATGACCCACAGCAGCAGGCTGATCAGGGAGTGCATCAGCAGGCCGCCGCCGATCAGCGTGATGAGTGCGGCCCAGACGATGTAGATCGAGCGCTGCCCCTGGCGGGCGATCACCGAGTAGACGACCAGCTGCAGCAACGACAGCAGGGTCCCGAGGATCGCGAACAGCCAGAGCCGCTCCTCGATGTCGGCGAACTTCGAGCCTCCGGCGAAGACCAGGGCCAGCGACGAGAGCAGCCACGCACCCAGCGTCACGCAGACCCCGAGGGCGGTGACCAGCGCCAGGCTGAGGGTCAGGGCGCGGCGACGCTCGTGCGTCGTCGACATCGCCGGGAAGGCGACCACCACGACGAACTGCGGCAGGAACAGCACCGCCTTGGTCAAGATCAGCCCGCCGGCGTAGAGGCCGGCCTCGTGCCCGTCGAGCACGTTGCGGGCCAAGATGATGTCGACGTTGGAGAGCGCGAAGAACGCGAAGAGGGTCTGGGAGTGTCCGAGCGCCTCACGCAGGACCGGACCGCCGGCGTGGGTGTCGGAGTCACTGGACTGGTCCCGGTGGCCGCGCAGCGCGAGCCAGCCGACGACGACGGGCATGATCGCACCCAGGAACACGCCGAGCAGAGCCCAGAACTCGGTCGGCCGCCAGACGATCAGGGCGGTGCCGAGGAGCAGCCTCGGCACCCCCGCCGCCATGTACAGGAGGCCGAGCGCGGTCCAGCGGCGCTCGCCCTGGAGGATGCCTGCCTGGCCGCCCATCAGCGTCAGCGGGACGGCGATCACGCCGATGAGCGCGGCGGTGCCGACGCTGTCGAGCCGGAGCGCGACCTTGATGACGGGGCTCAGCGCGACGAGGGCGGCGCCGAGGACCAGGGCCGAGCGCCAGGAGACGCGGAGGATCTCGCGCTCGATCTGCGCGACGTGCCCCGGGTCGGCCGAGATCCGGCGGGCGGCGGTGGCCTGCAGGGCGAGCGAGAGCACGCTGACCACCAGCAGGACGTTCATCAGCGCCGCGAACGCGCCGTACACCTGGGTGCCCATGAGCCGGGCGGCGATGTAGGTGTAGAGGTAGGTCGCGATGTTCATGACCGCCATCGCGACGGCGATCAGGCTTGCGTTGTCGGCGAGGCGCGACGAGCGGCCGTCGGTTTGTCGCGCCATCTCGTCACTCCTGTGTTTCCGGGCCTGTGACGGCCACGTTGTTCGGATACCGTGACCGCTGTAGACCCTACGGGCGACAGGAAGTCGGCGTGAATCGTGGTGCCCGCGTAGCGACATCGGTCTGGCCCTGGGTGCTGGCCGCCGTGGTTCTCGGACCAGCGCTGTTCGAGCGCGGCTACCTGCTCACCTACGACATGGTGTGGGTGCCGGACCTGGCCCTGCGGCCGGACTTCCTCGGCACCGGCACGGGCCTGCCGCGGGCGGTGCCGTCCGACGCCGTGGTCGCCGTGCTCGATGAGCTGCTGCCGGGCATGCTGCTCCAGAAGCTCGTCCTGTACGCCGCCCTGGTCGCCGCCGCGCTGGGTTGTCGGCGCCTGGTCGGGCCGTCCCGGCCCGCTCAGTGGCTGGCGATGACGGTGGCCATCTGGAACCCGTTCGTCGCGGAGCGGCTGGTCATCGGGCACTGGCCGCTCCTGGTCGGCTACGCCGCACTGCCCTGGCTGGCGCTGGCCGCCGGCCGCGCCCGCCGTACCGGCTCGTTGCCTGCCGCCCTGCCGCTGGTCATGGTGATCGGCTCGCTCAGCGCGTCGGCCGGGCTCGGCTCGGCCCTCGTGGTGCTGGTCTTCGGCTGGCGCCGCGGAGGTGGCCGCACCAACCTCTGGCTCGGCGTCACCGCCGTCGCCGCCAACCTGCCGTGGCTGGTGGCCGGCCTGGCCCATGCCTCGTCCGCCGTGGCCGATGCCGACGGTGCGCGCCTCTTCGGCACGCAACCCGAGGGCGGCCTGCCGGCCCCGTTGGCGGCGATGACCCTCGGCGGCATCTGGAACGCGGAGGTCGTGCCCGGGTCCCGCTCGCCACTGCTCGCCTGGGCCGGCTTGTCGTTGCTCCTGGTGCTGGCCCTGATCGGCAGACGGTCCTTCCTGGCCGTGACGCCCGATGCCCGCCGCTGGTTGGCGGTCGGCGCCGTCGGGTGGGGCGTGGCGGTGCTGAGCTGGGCGTCGCCGGAGGCCGTCGGGTGGCTGGGGCAGCAGGTGCCGGGCCTGGGCCTGCTGCGAGACGGCACCCGGATGCTGGGCCTGCTCGTGCCGGTGGAGGCTGCCCTGCTCGCCGCCGGGGCAGCCCACCTCGTCGCCCGTAGCCGGGATGCGGAGTGGGTGGTGGCGCCCGCCCTGGTGCTGTTGCCGTCGCTGCTGCTGCCGGATCTGGCCTGGGGCGCGTTCGGCGCGCTGCGACCGGCGACGTACCCCGCGGCGTACGCCGTGGCGCACGACGCCGTGGCCGCGCGGGCCGGGAGCGGCCCGGACGGTGACCTGCTCGTGCTGCCCTTCACCTCCTACCGGGCCCCGGAGTGGAACGACGAGCGCAGCGTCCTCGACCCGCTGGGCCGCTACCTGACGCCGGACTACCTGGTCAGCGACACCCTCCTCGTCGGCGGCACGGAGGTGACGGGGGAGGACCCGCGCGGGCCGGCCGTCCTCGCCGCCCTGGCGGAGTCGTCGCCGGTGGCACGAGCCGACGCCCTGGCCGCCGTGGGGGTGCGCTTCGTGGTGCACGACGACAGCGTCCGGCTCTCCGACAGCGACCTGGCCAGGCTGGCCCCCGAGGTGGCGGGCGCGTCGGTGGTCCAGACCGGCGACCTGACCGTGGTCGAGCTGGCCGACCCCCAGCCGGACCGGCCCTCACGGGCGACCGTGGCGCTCCTGGCCCTGGCCTGGGCGGGCTGGCTGCTCTGGCCTGCGCTGGCGCTGCTCGCGCGACTGGTCGCGCGACCACCGGTCGGTCGTCACCGGTTGGAGACCCGTCAGTAACAAAGCGCGTCGCAATGCCCTGAACCGCGAGCCCGGCTGTTAGTCTCGCCGCCGGAGAGGGAGGAACTCACGTGGGATCTTTCATTGGAGCCATTGCGGCTCTCGTTGTAGGCGTCGGTGTGGCCGGTTCGACCGTCGTCGGCATCGTCCAGTCGCAGCAGTCGGCTGGCGAGAAGCCGAACAAGCAGGTCGAGCAGTCCGTTCTGGACTACGGCACCAACGCCCAGCAGTAGCTCAGCGATCCGTTCGCGCGCGCCGACCCAGACCCTTCGGTCTGGGTCGTTGTTGTGTCTAGCCCACCGTCTCCTCGTCGGGGTCGGTCACGGCCTCGATGACCCCGCCGACGGCGTCCCCGAGCACGGTCGCGAACGATCCCTGTGCGTGACCCCAGGTGAAGCGGTGGCTCATCTCGCGAGCCCCCTCGCCCAGCCGGTCCCTCTCGTTCGTGGCGTCGAGCAGGTGACCGATCGTCGCGACGAGCTCGGCCTGGTCGTCGACCAGCACGCCGGACACGTCGGCCTCGATCGACTCCTGGGTGCCGCCGGCTGAGCGGTAGGCGACGGTGGGCGTGCCGTGCATGCCGGCCTCACCGATGACCAGGCCCCAACCCTCCTTGAGCGACGGCAGTGCCATCAGCCACGACTCGGCGTAGATCTGCTGCTTGCGTTCCTCGCTGACGTGGCCCTCGAACACGATGGCGTCGGCGACCCCCGAGGCCTGCGCGTGCTCGAGCAGCCTCTCGCTCCACCAGCCCGAGCCGACCACCGTCAGCCGGAGGTCGGGATGCACCGGTCGCAGGGCCGCGACCGCGTCGATCGCATGCTCGACCTGCTTGTGCGGCACCAGGCGTCCCACGACGCAGATCGAGGGGTAGGACGTCTTGACGTCGGACAGGGGGATGGCCGGGTCGGTGCCGTTGTGCACGACCGAGATGCGCTCCGGGTCGACCCCGAGGGTCGCCAGCTCGGTGCGGGTCGCCTGCGAGACGGCGATGTACTGGCAGGCGCGATAGAGCCGCGGCGCCAGCCGGCTCTCGATCCACCAGCCCACCCGGCCGGTCGGCCCGGGGTAGACGACCGGCCACTGCTCCCGGTGCACGTGGTGCACGAGCACGACGACGGGGCGGCGGCTGGCCAGTCGCGTGAAGAACGGGAGGCCGTTCTGCACGTCGACGATGGCGTCGTAGGCACCGAAGCGTCGGCGGGCCAGGGCGGCCAGCCCGTGGGCGTAGACGCCCATCTTCGAGCCGGCGCGCACGAAGCGGATGCCGTCGCGCACCTCGTCGGCCGGCGCCTCGGCGTGCTGGGCACAGAAGATGGTGACGCGCACACCCCGCGCGACCAGGCCCTCGGCCATCTTCTCGAGGTAGCGCTCCGCGCCGCCACCCTCGGGGTTGGTCGTGTCGCGCCAGCTGAAGAACACCACGTGACGCCCGGTGACGGCGTCGGTCCCGAGCACGGGAGGGGTCGTCTGGTCGGGCACTCGACCAACGCTAGCGGGGGCAGGCGTGCCCTACCCAACTCTTCAGTAACAAACCTCGCTCTCCGGTAGGGTCGCCGCGTGCCGCGCCCCACCAGTCCCGCCAGTCGACCCTGGCGGGCGTCGTTGCGGCGCTCGGTGCGGCTCTTCCGCGACTTCCGTCACGAGCAGGACGACCCGGCCCGCTTCTACACCGCGCTGGCGACCGACTCGGCTGCCCACGTGGGCCAGTACGCCGACCTCGAGGGCGCCACGCTGCTCGACGTCGGCGGCGGCCCGGGCTACTTCCGCGACGCGTTCGGCGCCGCCGGTGCGACGTACTTCTCGCTCGATGCCGACGTCGGGGAGCTGTCCGGGCTGGGCGAGATCGTGCCGGGGACCGTGATCGGCAGCGGGATGGCGCTGCCGTTCCGCGACGACGCGGTCGATGTCTGCTACTCGTCCAACGTGCTCGAGCACGTGCGTGACCCGTGGCTGATGGCCGACGAGATGGTGCGCGTGACCCGGCCCGGCGGCGTGACCTTCATCAGCTACACCGTGTGGTTCGGCCCCTGGGGCGGGCACGAGACGGCGCCCTGGCACTACCTCGGCGGGGCACGGGCGCGCCGACGCTATGTCCGCGTGCACGGCAGGGAGCCGAAGAACAGGTACGGCGAGTCGCTGTTCCCGGTGACCGTCGCCGCCGGGCTGGCCTGGGCCGGCCGCCAGCAGGGTGCCGAGGTGGTCGACCTCGCACCGCGCTACAACCCGCGCTGGAGCCGCTTCTTGATGTTCGTGCCGGTCGTGCGGGAGGTGGTGACGTGGAATCTCATCATCGTGCTCCGGAAGCGATGAGCGCCACGACCCTGTCCGCGCCTCCCTCCGACAACGCTCGCTGGCGGTTGCGGCTGCTCGCCTGCGTGGTGCTCCTCACCGGGCTCGCGTTCGTGCAGTCGCCCGGGCTCCTCGTGCCCGACACCAAGATGGACCTGGTCCTCTCACCGGCCGAGTTCCTCGGTAGGGCCACCCACCTGTGGGATGCCCAGGGTGCGTTCGGGCAGCTGCAGAACCAGGCCTACGGCTACCTGTGGCCGATGGGTCCGTTCTTCCTGGCCGGCTGGCTGGTCGACGTGCCGGGATGGATCGTGCAGCGGCTGTGGCTGGCGCTCGTGATGGGGACGGCCTTCCTCGGCACGGCCAGGCTCTCGCGTGCACTCGGCGTCCGCTCCGAGGTCGCCGCCATCGTGGCGGGCTTCGCCTTCGCGCTCTCACCCCGGATGCTCACCACGATGGGGCAGATCTCCATCGAGGCCTGGCCCAGCGCCCTCGCACCGTGGGTGCTGCTCGCCCTCGTGCGCGGCTCCGAGCGAGGGTCGCCGCGACGCGCGGCCGCACTCGCGGCCCTCGCCGTCGCGATGGTGGGCGGCGTCAACGCAGCGGCGACGTTCGCGGTGCTCCCGCTGGGTGTGCTGTGGATCCTCACCCGCAGCCCCGGGCCCCGGCGTCGCTCGCTCATGCTCTGGTGGCCGGTGTTCACGGTGCTCGGGACGCTGTGGTGGCTGATCCCGCTGTTCGTGATGGGCGCCTACAGCCCGCCGTTCCTCGACTACATCGAGTCGGCCGCCAACACGACGTTCCCGACGACGCTCTTCGACGCCCTCCGCGGCACGTCCAACTGGGTGCCCTACATCGACCCGAGCAACCGGGCCGGCAACGACCTGCTGCGCGACTTCTACCTGCCGATCGACAGCGGTGTCGTGCTGTTCCTCGGCTGCGCCGGGATCCTGCTGCGTGGCAACAGGCACCGCCTCTTCCTCGGCCTGGGCGTGCTCGTGGGGCTCGCCATGGTGACGATGGGGCACGCGTCAGGAGTGCAGGGCTGGTTCGCCGACGACCTGTTCCGGCTGCTCGACGGCCCGCTCGCGCCGCTGCGCAACGTCCACAAGTTCGATCCGATCCTGCGGTTGCCGCTGGTGCTCGGCATCGCCTTCCTCGTGGACCACGTCATCGAGCAGCGTCGGGCCGTGGTGCCGGGGGGTCCGCGTGATCTCGATGCCTGGGCGAGCCGCCTCATGGCCACGGTGATCGTCGGCACCGCCGTGCTGGCGGTGGTCGGCGCGGCGGTGCCCGGAGTGCTCGGCCGGATCACGCCGTCGACGGGCTTCCAGGACGTCCCCGACTACTGGCACGAGACCGCCGCCTGGCTGGAGGACAGCGGTGAGTCCGGCACCGCGCTGCTCGTGCCGGGCTCGGCCTTCGGCACCTACGTCTGGGGCCAGCCGCGCGACGAGCCGATGCAGTCGCTCGCCGGGTCCCCGTGGGCGGTGCGCAACGCCGTACCCCTGGCTCCGCCGCAGAACATCCGGATGCTCGACGCCATCTCGCACCAGCTCGACCAGGGCCGCGGCTCGGCCGCACTCACCGGCTACCTCGCCCGTGCCGGCGTCACCCACCTGGTGCTGCGCAACGACCTGGGTCGCACCGGTCAGCCCGACCCGGTGCTCGTGCACCAGGCGATCGACGGCTCGACCGGTCTCGACCGGGTCGCCGAGTTCGGCCCCACCGTGGGCGGCGAGGCCCACCTGGAACGCCGCGGCACCAAGATCGTGATCAACGGCGGCTGGCAGAACGAGTACCCCGCCATCGAGGTGTACGCCGTCCGCCCGACCTCCTCGAGCGGCGCAGCGGCGTACTCCGCCGCTGATCTGCCCGTGGTCGTCGGTGGGGCCGAGGACCTCTACGACCTGCAGGACCTCGGCCTGCTCGGTGACCAGCCCACCCGGCTGGCGACCGATGTGGACGCGCCGCCCGGGTCCGAGACTCCCGTGGTGCTCACCGACGGCCTGCGATCGGTGGAGAGGCACTTCGGACGCGTGCACGACGGCACCTCGGCGACACTGACCGCCGACGACGCCACCCACATGGGCAACCCCACCCGCGACTACCTCCCGAGCGGTGCCGCCCGCTGGCTGACGCGGGCCACCACGTCGGGAGCCGCCTCGGTGACGGCGTCGTCGTCGATGGCCGACGCCAACGCCTTCGGCAACCTCCAGCCGGGCCAGCTGCCCTACGCCGCGTCCGACAGCCACGCGGAGACCTCCTGGCGGGCCAACTTCGTGCCCGGCGAGGACGCCTGGTGGCAGCTGGACCTCGACGAGGTGACCCGGGTCGACTCCATCCGGGTCACCGTCGGCCCCGACCGCCAGGTGGTGCGGGTGCGCACCGACCAGGGAGTCAGTGCGCCGATCAGGTTCGGGGAGGACGCGACCCGCACGATCCCGCTGGGCGCCGAGACCTCGTGGCTGCGCGTCGAGGATGCGTCCGGTCGCCCTGGCAACCAGCTCGAGCTGGCCGAGGTCGAGGTCCCCGGTGTGTCGGTGTCGCGTGCTCTCAAACTGCCGTCGCTGCCCGTGGAGTGGGGGGATCCCGACCTGATCGCACTGCGAGCGCTCGACGACGACCGCACCGGCTGCGTCGACCTCGACGGTGCCGTGCGCTGTGTCATCGGCCGCGACGTCCAGGGCGAGGAGCCGCTCGACATGCGCCGGGCCTTCACCCTGGCCTCGGCGGGTCGATGGGCGCCCGAGCTGTGGGCGCGGCCACGACCCTCGGACGCGCTGGACATCGAGATCAGCGAGGGGCTGGCCATCGGTGCCTCCGCCTCGTCGACGGGGGTGCCGGACTCGCGAGCCCGGGCGTTCGCCGCGATCGACGGCCGCACGGGCACGACGTGGACCGCCGCGGCCAACAGCCTGCGGCCCGAGCTGCGGCTGAGCTGGCTCGGCAAGCGCACCATCACCGGACTCGACGTGTCGGTCGCCGCGGACACCGCCGCACGTGCGCCCGAGCAGCTCAGGCTCTCGTGGCCGGGGGGCACCCGTCGGGTGCGACTCGACCAAGACGGTGAGGTGAGCTTCCCGCCGATCCGCACCGACACCCTGCGGCTGCGGGTCGAGGCGGCCGAGCCCGCCACCAGCCTGGACTTCTCCTCCTTCGGCAGCGACCTGCCCATCGGTATCTCCGAGCTGCGCATCCAGGGCATGCCCTTCGCGCCGGCGTCGCTCAGCTCGCAGCCGCGACGGCTGCCGTGCGGGTCCGGCCCCACGCTCACCGTCAACGGCAGGTCGTACGACACCTCGGTCACCGCCAGCTCCCTGCAGCTCTACGCCGGCGCCCGGGTGCCAGTGACCGTCTGCGAAGCCTCGGACGTCGCGCTCGTCGCCGGGCCCAACGCGGTCGACTTCACGGCGTCGGCCGCATTCGTGCCCGATGCCGTGGTCCTGTCGTCGGGGCCGCCCCTGACCCTCGGTTCGCCGACGGCGGCCACGCTGGTCAGGCCCGATCCCGGACGCGCCCGCGTCGACGTCGACGCGGAGGCCGGTGACGTGGTCGTGCTGCGCCAGAACGCCAACCGTGGCTGGCAGGCCGAGCAGGACGGCGAGGTGCTCGAGCGCGTGGTCGTCGACGGCTGGCAGCAGGGCTGGCGGGCGACCAGCGGCGACGAGGTCAGCGCCGCGTTCGTGCCGGACGGGGGCTATCGGCTCGGGCTGCTGGGCGGGTTGCTCGCCCTGCTCGCCCTCGCGGTCGTCGTACTCCTGCCCGACCGGAGGTGGCGAGGCGACCAACGGCCGGCGCTCGGTGCGGCACGGGCACCGGTCGTGGTGGTCGTGGCAGTCGCTGCAGTGGGCGGGGGAGTCCTCGCGGGCTGGTGGGGTCTCGTGCTCGCCCTCGGCGGCGCGGTGCTCGCCTGGCTGCTGGCTCGCCGAGCGCCGGAGTCGGCGCCGTGGCTGCTGGCGGTGCTCGTCCTGCCGGCCGCCGGGGCGTACGCCGTCAGGCCGTGGGGAGGCGCGCAGTCGTGGGCGGGCTACCTGGACTGGCCGCACTACCTCGTGGTGCTGGTGTGCGGCTTCCTGCTCGGCGGCGCCGCGGGCGGTCGCCTCCTGCCGAGGTCCTTGAGACGCATGAAGGGCATCTCCACGAGGCGGTAGAGCACTTCGGCCACCACCAGGGACGAGGCCAGGGTCAGGGCCCAGATCTGCAGGCCGTTGCCCCCGAACAACGGGTAGTCGGTGACCGACATGACGCCGTACAGGATCGGCAGGTGGATGCAGAAGACGCTGTAGGAGATGTGCCCGACGTGGCGCAGCGGTGGCCACGAGAACGCCCGGGCGTACGACGACCCGGCCGGTCCGAAGATGCCCGGCAGCACGACCAGCGCAGCGATCGCCGCGTAGAGCAGGTGCTTGGTCAACGACTGCCCCGGCGTGGCCACGAAGAGCAGGGTCGGGCCGGCGATCGGGCTCGCGGCGACCAGCATCAGCCCGCCCGCCAGGACCCAGCAGACGCCCGGCATCGCGCCCATCGACCACAGGGCGCGCACGAGGCGCGCTGGCTCGGGCGAGGCCTGCCCCAGCACGTGTGCCCAGGCGAAGCCGATGCCTACCGCGAACCACACCAGGAAGGCCGGCAGCCACATCATCGGGTTGCCCGAGGTGTGCGGCGTGATCACGTCGGCAAGGCTGAGGTGCCACCAGACGGTGATGGCCGACAGACCGCCGATCACGGCGAGGATCCGGGCCGTGCGAAGCCCGCGACCGGTCCCGGTCGCGAGCCACATGACGAGCGGCAGCACGAGGTAGAACGCCACCTCGACCGACAGGCTCCACATCTGGGTGAGGCCCTGGTTGAGGCGGCTCGCGACGTAGGAGTCTCCGAGCAGGAGCGTGGTGACCCACTCGCCGAGCGAGCGCCCCTGGTTGACCTTGATCAGGGTGAACGCGACGACGACCGTGACGACGTACACCGGGTAGATGCGCAGCAGTCGCTTGACGTAGTAGCGGCCCACGCCGGGGTGCGGGCGGCCGGTGGCGGCACGGGCCAGCCAGGGGCGGGCGAGGAGGAAGCCGGACAGCACGAAGAACAGGGCGACGCCGATGTCGAGCCGCGAGAGCAGGGACCCGAGGACCCCGAAGCGCAGGTAGTCACCGGCCTGGAAGGCGGTGTGGGTCGTGAGGACGGCCAGGGCGCCGATCGCCCGCAGGGTGTCGAGCACCGGGAACTCCGGAGCCAGCTGCACGCGGGCGTTGCCACTCTCGGTCACTCCAACACCTCTCCCGGCACCGGCTGACCGACGATGATGCTGTCGACGCAGAGCGTCACGCCCTCGTCGAGCCCGTCGATCCGCACCTCGTCGAAGGTCGCGTCCAGCATGACGTACAACGTGTTCAGCCCGGACTGCACCTCGGTGTCGATGCGGCTGCCGCCGGCGCTGACCGTCACAGGGGAGTCGGCCGAGGACAGGTAGCCGATCTGCAGCCACCACTGCCACGGGAACGCCCGGCCGGTGAGCGGCACGTCGCGTCCGGCGCTCCGGACCGGCCAGCCGCAGCGCCGGCGCGGTCCGTCCTCGGAGACGACGCCGGGCTCGACCAGCGCGCGGTGCAGGAGGCCGGACGGCCCGACGACGGCCAGTCGCGGGCTGGTGAGTGGGAAGCGCGCGCCGTTCTCGACGAGCGGGAGCAGGCGGCGCACCGAGTTGGCGGGGGCGAAGATGGCCGGGATGACGTCGTCGGGGAGTGCCTGGTCCACCAGGTCGACAGCTCCCTGGTCCTTCAGGGAACGCGCGAGCGTGTGCAGGTAGGCGTCGCTGGCGTTCTCGTCGTGCCAGTGGTGCACGTAGCGCACGGAGCTGAAGATGCTGGACGCCACGACCAGACAGACCGTGGCGGGCACCAGCCACTGGGGCCAGGCGATCACCAGCAGGGGTTGCTCGCGGCGCCTGCTCGAACCGGGCGCACCGCGCAGGGTCAGGAACGCCAGCCCCAGGCACAGCGCCACCGCGCACGCGGCATCGGTGAGGTAGCGGTACTCGAGCCCGATGATCCTGCCGTAGACGGGCGCTCGGCTGGTGACGAGCAGGGCCAGCAGGCCGGCGAGGTGGATCGCGAGAAGCACCCATGCGCGCAGGGTGCCGCGGCGGGTGAGCGCGGCCACGAGCACGGTCACCGCGACGACGATCCACGCCAGGTGGACGGTCCAGCCGGGCGGGTCGGCGAAGGCGTTCGGGGGAGCGGTCACCTTCCAGTCCCAGGGACCGCCCACCAGGGCCGTGGCGAAGGCCGTACCCAGCATGGAGTCGGCGATCCGACCGACCAGGCCGGCGCTCGTGCCGGTGAACGGCTCGCTGGTGTGGGTCGTGTAGTAGCCGAGGTAGGCCACAGCCAGGACGGTGGCTGAGACCAGCGCCGGCCAGTAGTCGTGGAAGAGGGTGCGCACCCGCTGCCGCACGGATCCGGACGTGAAGTAGGCGACCGCCAGGTAGGCCAGCACCGGGAAGACGAGCAGCGTCTTGACGTAGAAGCACAGGCCGATGACCAGCGCGAGCATCGTGCCGGCCAGCCAGGCGTGGCGACGGCTGCGCAGGTACTGCACCCAGGCGCCGACCGCCAAGAAGAACGCGACCTGCAGCGGCACCTGGTTCAGCCCGGCCGTCCACCACATCATGGCGGGCAGGGTCATCGCACTGGCGAGGTAGAGCGCCAGCGGCGCGAGGATCGCCCAGCGGCGCCCGAAGAGCACCGTGAGCATCCACAGGCCGGCCGCACCGGCGAGGGTCTGGAGCCCCAGCAGGATCGTCGCCGCCACGCCCCACGAGAGCTGGCCGCTGCTCGCCACGACCCAGGCCAGCAGGCGGCCACCGGGCATCAGGTGCGAGTTGTAGGGCTCGACGAGGTAGGACAGGGACGGCACGGCGGTGTCCTTCGCCGTGAGCAACAGGTTGTAGTCGTCGAGGTAGAACCAGCTCGGGTACAGCGCCCAGGCGCGGAACGCGACGGCAGCGAGCACCATCACCAGCCCCGCCGCAACCACCGGATCGGCCAGGGGCCTCCTCTGGTCGGGCGAGGTCGCAGGCGCGTCGTACACGGGCTGGACTATCCCATACACGGAGCCCGGGTAGACCGGTTCCGCCTGTTAGGTGACCCGTCAGTAGCAACGCTGCTACGCTCCGCGCCGACGTAACTTCTGGGAGGAATATCACGTGGGCAAAAAACTGGGCGCGGTTCTCATCGGCCTTGGAGCACTGGTGCTCGTGTCAGCGCTGCTGATGAAGTTCTATGCCTATGACCGACTGGCCGTGGCTCCGATGAACCAGAAGTCCGTGTCGTACTCCGAGGCCAAGGGCGCCACCATCTTCTCGATCGCCGAGCAGCAGGAGGTCACCAAGGACCTGCTGACCACGGTCAACGTCGTGGGTGACGTCGAGGCGAGCAAGAAGGCCAGCGACGAGGCCGGCAAGCAGATCGACGTGTGGGAGAAGGTCACCTACACCGACGAGCCCACCTTCGACATCAACTCCGGTGAGCCGCCGCTGTCGGGCAGCCACGTGCGGATCGCCTTCGATGCCAACACCGGTGCGGCCGTGGACTGCTGCGAGACCTACGCGGCCAACAGCTCCGACCTGGAGTCCGGCGAGGAGAACCGCGACTACGACGTCAGCTTCGAGGGCCAGCTGGTCAAGTTCCCGTTCAACGCGCAGAAGAAGGCGTACGACTACTTCGACAGCACCCTGAACAAGTCCATCGCGATGGACTACAAGGCCTCGGAGACGCTCGAGGGGCTCAACACCTACAAGTACGAGGCGGTCATCCCGCCCACCGAGTACGCCACGTTGACGGCCCCGGCCAGCTTCTTCGGCATCGACGAGGAGGGCGACGTCGACCTCACTCGCGTCTACTCCAACACGCGCACCCTGTGGATCGAGCCGGAGACGGGCGTGATCATGAAGAGCCGTGAGGACGTCGACACCTACGCGATCTATGAGGGGGATCGGGTCGCGACCCTGACCCAGGCACTCAGCGAGTTCCCCGAGAGCCAGATCAAGGCCAACGTCGAGGACTACCGGGCCAAGGCCGTGCTGCTCAAGGCGGCTCGCACCTGGTTCCCGTGGGTCGGCGGCATCGTCGGGCTGCTGGCCCTGCTCGCCGGCGTGTTCCTGACGCTGCGCGGTCGCGAGGAGAACGCCGCCAGGGCCTGACCGACCCAGCAGGCACCACGCCGGCCCCGATCGTCTCCGGACGGTCGGGGCCGTGCTGTGCTCCGGGCGGCGTCCGGGCGGCTCAGCGCAGGTCGGCCACGAAGATCGCCGTGCCGGGGGTGAGCAGGCCACGCAGCCGGGACCAGCCGCCCCAGACCCGGTCGTGCTCGACGGGCCACTCGGGCTCGAGCAGGCGCTGCAGGGCGAAGCCGCGCTCGGCGAGGAGGGCGACCCAGTCGCCCAGCGTGCGGTGGTGCTCGACGTACGACACGACGCCGGAGGTGTCGTCGACCTCGACGTACGGCGTCCGGTCCCAGTAGGACTGGCTCGCTGTGAGTCCCGGCTGGCCGGGGTCGTCGGGGAACATCCAGCGCGTCGGATGCGTGACCGAGAAGGCGTAGCGGCCGCCGGGTCGGAGCACGCGGGCCGTCTCGTCGAGGGCGACCCCGATCTCGCTGACGAACTGCAGCGCACCGAACGAGCAGAACACCACGTCGAAGGCGTCGTCGACGAAGGGCAGCGCGGTGGCGGTGCCGAGCACGGAGGGCACCGCGATGCCGGTCTCCTCGTCGAGTCGCAGGCTGTGCTGGAGCTGCCGGTGCGAGAGGTCGAGGCCGACGGCCCGGCCGCCCTGGCTGCGCACCCAGCGTGAGCACTGGCCGGCCCCGCTGCCCACCTCGAGCACGTCGCGGCCGCGGATGTCACCCAGGGCCCCCGCCTCGGACTCGGTGAGGCCCTCGGGCCCCCACACGAACCCGACGTCACCGAGGAAGCCGCCGTGGGTTGCCTGGTACTCGTCGGCGTAGCGGTCCCAGTCGGGCCCGTTGGCGCGGCGCGACTCCGCCTCGGTGACGGAGCGGCGTTCCACGCGCACGGACTGGGGGAGATGGTCCTGCACGAGTCGAGGCTAGCCCCCGTCTCGGTGTCGGCGGACCGTGGCAGCATCACCCGGGTGGACGAGGACCCGCCGGAGCTGACCCCGCTGGCCGGAGGCTGGTCGGGCGAGACGTTCCTGGCCGAAGCAGCGGGCGAGCGCTCGGTCGTGCGCATCTACGCCCGCCCGGGCGACCGAGGTGAGCACGCCGCCGAGATCGACGCGGCCCTGATGCGGCTGGTGCGCGGGCTGGTGCCGGTGGCCGACGTCCTCGAGGTGCGGCGCGCGGTCCCTGACGCCGACGTGCCGGCGATGCTGGTGACGGCCTTCGTCGAGGGCGAGCGCGGCGACGTGCTGCTGCCGACCCTTGACCGGGCCGGCCTGACCAAGCTCGGCCGCGACGTGGGCCGGCTGGTGGCGACGCTGGCGGGGATGCCGACGCTCGAGGCTGGCACGTTCCGCGACGGCACGCTGGCCGTCACGCCCTTCACCCTCGACCTGTCCGAGTGGGTCGACCGGCACGCCGCGGCCTTCGCGCACTGGAGCGAGTCCGAGCGGGCCGGGCTGGCGGAGGTCGCCGACACCGCCCAGGACCTCCTCGACACCGTCGGCCGCACCTGTCTGGTGCACAGCGACCTCAACCCCAAGAACCTCCTCGTCGACCCGGAGACCTTGAGCGTCTCGGCGCTCCTCGACTGGGAGTTCGCGCACAGCGGTCACCCCCATACCGACCTCGGCAACGTGCTGCGCTTCGAGCGCCAGCCGGCCTGGGTCGAGGCGGTCGTCACGGCGTACGTCGACCGCCTGGGCGGCGATCCGGCCCAGACCGTCGAGCTGGCGCGCTCCGCCGACCTCTGGGCGCTGGTCGGCCTCGCTGCCCGACGCGGCGCCAACCCGGTGGCCGACCGCGCACACGACCTGCTGCGAGCCATCGCCGTCGCGAGGAACGTCCACGTCACCACCTGACGGGCACGATGTCTCCCATGAGCTACGTCGACGACCTCCGCGGTCGGATGGGACATGCACTCTTCCTCCGGGTGGCCGGCCCCGACGGGCCCAAGCACCGCGAGCGGATCCACGAGACGCCCGGCCCGCGCTGGTTCGAGACCGGCAGCCCGATCACCCAGGTCCACGCCGACGCGTCGATGTTCGTCGGCGGCCTGCGCGCCGTACTGCTCCAGACCCTGCACCCCGCGGCCATGCAGGCGGTGGCCGACCACTCGGGCTACCGAGGTGACATGTGGGGCCGGCTCGCCCGCACCAGCACGTTCCTCGCGACCACCACGTTCGGCACCGCCGACGACGCCCAGCGCGCCGTCGACATCGTGTCGGCCATCCACAGGCGGGTGACGGGTGAGATGCCGGACGGGTCGTCGTACACCGCGGCCGACCCGCACCTCTTGATGTGGGTGCACGTGGCTGAGGTCGAGAGCTTCCTGCTCGCGCACTCGACGTACGGCCGCTCGCCGCTCGACCAGGCCGGGCGCGACGAGTACGTCGCCCAGCAGGGCGAGGTCGCCCGGAGGCTCGGAGTGCCGCAGCCGCCGCGTACCGAGGCCGAGCTGGCCGAGGTGATGCGGTCCTTCCGGCCCGAGCTGAAGGCGACACCGGCCGCCCGCGAGGCGGTCGGCCACGTGCTCTGGAAGCCGCCGCTGCCCTTCGTCGCGCGAGCCCCGTACGCCGCTCTGGCCGCCGCTGCCGTCGGCCTCCTGCCGAGGTGGTCACGGCGCCCGCTGGGCCTGCCTCCGGCCGTGCCCGTCGCCGACCACCTGGTCTCCCGGGCGCTCGGCACCGTGTCGACCGGGGCGATCCGTTGGGCGCTGCCCTGAGCGCGGGGCCTCGGTTGGACTCACCAGCGCGCCCACGCGTAGACTCACAAGGCGCTTGAAGTCCGCCTGGGTCCCACAGGAGTGGACGCTCGCTCGCTATCTCAACTCCACGGTAGTGAAACGGGGCTTCCTGCGTGCCCGGACGACTTTCTGACCACCCAAGGAATCACTTCCCTTATGACGAGCACCATCTCGATTCTTCCCGATTACGACGCGCCTCAGATCGCGATCAACGACATCGGTTCCGAAGAGGACTTCCTCGCGGCAATTGACGCGACCATCAAGTACTTCAACGACGGCGACATCGTCGAGGGCACCATCGTCAAGGTCGACCGTGACGAGGTCCTCCTCGACATCGGTTACAAGACCGAAGGTGTCATCCCCTCCCGTGAGCTCTCGATCAAGCACGACGTCGACCCCTCAGAGGTCGTTTCCGTGGGCGACAAGGTCGAGGCCCTCGTTCTCCAGAAGGAGGACAAGGAAGGCCGGCTGATCCTGTCCAAGAAGCGCGCCCAGTACGAGCGCGCCTGGGGCACCATCGAGCAGGTCAAGGAGGAGGACGGCGTCGTCGAGGGCACCGTCATCGAGGTCGTCAAGGGCGGCCTCATCCTCGACATCGGCCTGCGCGGCTTCCTGCCCGCCTCGCTGGTCGAGATGCGTCGCGTCCGCGACCTGCAGCCGTACGTCGGCCAGGTCCTCGAGGCGAAGATCATCGAGCTCGACAAGAACCGCAACAACGTGGTCCTCTCCCGCCGTGCCTGGCTCGAGCAGACCCAGTCCGAGGTTCGCCACGGCTTCTTGACCCAGCTCCAGAAGGGCCAGATCCGCAAGGGTGTCGTCTCCTCGATCGTCAACTTCGGTGCCTTCGTGGACCTCGGTGGCGTCGACGGCCTGGTGCACGTCTCCGAGCTGTCCTGGAAGCACATCGACCACCCGTCCGAGGTCGTCACCGTCGGTGACGAGGTCACCGTCGAGGTCCTCGACGTCGACATGGATCGCGAGCGTGTGTCCCTGTCGCTCAAGGCGACCCAGGAAGACCCGTGGCAGCACTTCGCCCGGACCCACCAGATCGGCCAGATCGTGCCGGGCAAGGTCACCAAGCTGGTGCCCTTCGGTTCGTTCGTCCGCGTCGAGGAGGGCATCGAGGGCCTGGTGCACATCTCCGAGCTCGCCGAGCGTCACGTCGAGATCCCGGAGCAGGTCGTCCAGGTCAACGACGACGTCATGGTCAAGATCATCGACATCGACCTCGAGCGTCGCCGCATCTCGCTGTCGCTGAAGCAGGCCAACGAGACCGCTGCCGCGACCGAGGTCGAGGAGTTCGACCCCACGCTCTACGGCATGGCGGCGACGTACGACGACCAGGGCAACTACATCTACCCCGAGGGCTTCGACCCCGAGACCGGTGAATGGCTCGAGGGCTTCGACGACCAGCGTGGGGTCTGGGAAGAGCAGTACGCCAAGGCGCACACCCGCTGGGAGGCGCACGTCAAGCAGCAGGCCGAGGCCAAGGTGGCCGCGGTCGAGGCCAGCGAGGCGACGTCCTACAGCTCCGGTGGCGACGAGACCACCTCCGACGAGGACGGCGGCACCACCATCGAGACCAGCGGTTCGCTGGCCTCCGACGAGGCGCTCCAGGCTCTTCGCGAGAAGCTCACCGGCGGGGCCAGCTGACCCGCTGAAAGCAGCTGAACGGCCCACCAGCCCTGCTGGTGGGCCGTTCGCCATTCCGAGGTGACGCCGGCCAGCGCCGTACCGCCCCTTGCCGGCCCGCTCGACCTCCCGACCGAAGGTGGCCAGTGTTGTCCGTGCCGAGCCTGCTCGCGGTGTTCGCTCATCCCGATGACGAGTCGTTGTCGGCCGGCGGCCTGCTCGCCCGGCACGCGGCAGCGGGCGGGCGGACCGCCGTGGTCACGGCCACCTGGGCCGAGGACACCGCTCGCGCAGGAGAGCTGGCCGACGCCCTGGGGATCCTTGGGGCCGGGGCGCCCAGGATGCTCGGCTACGCCGACGCGCGCGCGCCCGAGTCGGCTCCCGGCCGGCCGCGTCTCCTGGACGCGCCGCTGGACGAGGCCGTGCGGCGGTTGGTCACGCACATCCGCGAGTTCCGCCCGGAGATCATGGTCACCCACGACGGGTACGGCGGACTGACCGGCCATCCGGACCATGTGCACACCCACCGCGTGAGCGTGCTTGCCGCCCAGGCAGCCGGGCTCGACCAGCTCTACCCGGACGCCGGCCTACCGTGGCAGACGCGTGCGCTGTACCTGGCCACGCACCCGCGCTCGGCCGTGCCGAGGATCCGAGGCATCATCGGGTCGCGCAAGGCCGTGCACGCCGTTCCGGACGAGCACGTCACCACCAGCATCGACGTCACCCCCTGGCTGGACAGGAAGGTCGCCGCCGTACTGGCTCATCGCACCGAGGTGGAGCGGGGAGCCCTACCGGGGCTCGTCGCGAGCCTGCCGCCGCACACCCGGCAGGAGCTGCTCGCGACCGAGTGGTACATCCGGAGCGGCCCGGACCATCTCGGTCAGGTCAGCTGGAAGACATAGGCGAAGGCGCTCCGGGTGTAGGCGATCCCTCGGCCCGTGCGGCGGATGAGGTCGGGGTCGGCGGCGGCCGGCTTCTTCGGCACGAGGTAGGTGTCAAGAGCCTCCCGGTCCAGTCGGTAGTCGTCGCCGCGATGGAGCACGGCGGCCACCAGCTTGAGCCGCGGGTCGAGCGCGGCCAGGCTCGCGTCGCCATGGCTGGTGTTGGCCAGAAGCAGGCCGTGCGGGCTCAGATGATGGCGGCAGCGGTCCCAGACCGGTCCGGCGTACAGCGAGATGAGCAGGTCGAAGCCGGCGTCGGGGAGCGGCAGTGCGGTGGTGTAGTCGACAGGAAGGAAGGTCACCTCGGCGCCGGCGCCGGAGTGGGTCCTGCCGTGGAGCTCGGCTGCCACCTGTTCTCGTTCGGCGAAGAATCGCGCGGCGCGGCGGTCGGTGTCGACGTAGGTGACCGACGCGATCGCCGTCGAGGGGGAGAGGTCGAGATAGCTGCCCGGATACAGGGCTCGCCGCGGTCGCCACTGCATCGCGACGGCTGCGAACAGCCCAGACCTGTCCCCGATGGACTGCCGGTACGTCGTCCACGAGGGCCCCGTCGGTCCAGCCGGACGCTGGACGGAAGGACTCATGCAAGAACACTATGACCTGTTGACGAACCGTTGACGGTCATCGACTGACGGACTACAATCGAACACAAGTTCGAGTCAACATGTCGACGCTGATGGGCTCGGCCCGGACCACCCCGGGTGGGTGGTTCGCCTCTCACAGGCGTGCTGTGTCGAGACCGTGGGATGCCGGCTGCTGTAGCCGGTCACGTGCTCCGACCCGTGCTGGAGGTGGCTCTCGATGACGTTGTGGCAGACCCCGACGCGGCCGTTGGTGTCCGGGCTCGCCGGCGTGCATGCGGGTGTGGACCAGGTGGCGGGGGTGTCGTTGGTGGCGTTGGCCGATGGTGAGGTCGCCACCGCGCTGGTCGAGCTGGGCCGGTTGGGGGCGCGGGTCCGCGAGCTCGAGCTGAGGGTCGCGGCCGAGGCCGACCGGCGCCGGTTGGGGGAGGTGACGGGTGCCGCGTCGACCGCGGTGTGGTGGGCGGTGTCCACCGGGCAGACCCGGGCCGGCGCCCGACGCGCGATGACCATGGCCCGGGCGTTGGACTCAGATCGGCATGCCCCGGTCCGGGCGGCCCTTGCCCGCGGCGAGGTGCTGACCGACCAGGCCCAGGTGCTGGTCGAGGCCATCGAGGCCCTGCCCCGCACCGTGGAGGTGGCGGTGGTCGACCGGGCACAATTTCGGTTGCTGGGCCTGGCGGCCGATCACGACGCGGGGGCGTTGCGGGTCCTGGGCCGGCGGATCCTCGACGTGGTCGCCCCCGAGGTCGCCGAGGCCGAGGAGGCCCGCCAGCTCGCCGCCGAGGAGGCCCACGCCGAGGCGACCACCCGGTTCACGATGGCCGACGACGGCCACGGCCGCTGCCACGGCCGGTTCACCGTGCCCACGGTGGTGGGGCAGATGCTCCGCAAGCAGCTCCTCGCACTGGCCGCACCCCGCCACCGGTCCGCCACCCACCCCACCGGCCACCCCACCGCACCCGACCAGGCCCAGCCGGCCCCGGCCGAGCCGGTGCCGACGGGGTTGCGGCTGGGCCATGCGTTCGCGGAATGGGTCGAGACCTACCCCGCCCAGCACCTGCCCACCAGCGGCGGTGTCTCGGCCACCGTGGTCGTCACGATGACCCTCGAGACCCTGCACGGCGCCCTGGGCGCCGCGACCCTCGACACCGGTGCCCGGCTCAGCGCCGGCCAGGCCCGGCGGCTGGCGTGCGAGGCCGGCCTCGTGCCGGCCGTGCTGGGCGGGGAGTCCCGGGTCCTCGACCTCGGCCGGACCCGACGGCTCCACGACAAACCCCAACGCCTCGCGATGGCGCTGCGCGACGGTGGCTGCACCGCCGAGGGCTGCGACATGCCACCAGGCCTGTGCCACGCCCACCACGACATCGCGTGGTCACACGGCGGACCCACCAGCCTCGACAACGGACGACTCCTCTGCCACCGACACCACCGTCTCGCCCACGACCAGCGCTACACCACCACCCACACCCCCGCCGGCAAGATCACCTTCCACCGGCGCGAGTGAGGCACCCGGTCGGCGTAGGGTCCGCCCGTGAGCCGAGTGATCTTCATGTGCGGCCCCTCCGGGTCGGGGAAGTCGACGCACGCCCGGGGGCTGGAGAGCGAAGGCATGGTCCGGCTGTCGTTCGACGCGGAGATGTGGCATCGCGGGATCTCGAGCGTCCCGCTCTCGTCGGAGCTGCGCAGCGAGATCGAGGCGGAGCTGCGCGCACGGTTGCTGGAGCTCGTTGCCGCAGGTCGTGATGTCGTCCTCGACTTCTCGTTCTGGTCGCGTCGGATGCGTGAGGACTACCGGCGGCTGCTCGAGCCCACCGGGGTGGTGCCGGAGACGATCTATCTCGCGACCGACCGTGAGACGGTGCTGGACCGCCTCAGGACCAGGCGGGGCAGTCATCGCGACGACTACGTGCTGCCCGACGAGCTCGCTGCGCAGTACTTCGACCACTTCGAGCCGCCGACGGCGGACGAAGGGCCGCTCAGGACGATCCGCTAGCGCCGAGCTCGGTACGCCGCACCTTGCCGGTCGCCGTACGCGGGAGGTCGCCGAGGAAGGCGTAGTCCTTGGGCCGCTTCGGCGGCGTGAGGCGGGCGCGTGCGAACGTGTCGAGCTCCTCGGCGGAGGCGGTGCCGACCACGGCGGCGCAGACCCGCTGTCCCCACCTGTCGTCGGAGACGCCGTACACGGCGACATCGTCGACGCCGGGATGCTCGCGCAGCGCGTTCTCGACCTCGACCGGGTAGACGTTCACCCCACCGGTGATGATCAGGTCCTCGCGGCGACCGTCGAGCCACAGGTAGCCGTCGTCGTCGAGCCACCCGAGGTCGCCCACGGTGAACGCCGGCCCGTCGGGAGTCTCGCGCCAGGCCGCAGCCGTCTTGTCGGCTGCGCTTCGGTAGGTGAAGCGCGCGTGCTCGGGCACGACGCACCAGATGTGGCCGTCGTCGTCGAGGAGCAGGCGGCGGCCGGGACGGGCGCGGCCGACGGTGCCGGGACGCGCGAGCCACTCCTCGGACCGGCAGGCGGTGAACTGGCCCTCGGTGGAGCCGTAGAACTCCCACGTGCTGCCGTCGGGGAACAGCTCGATGAGCCGCCTCTTGATCGACGGCGGGCAGGGTGCGCCGGCATGCGCGACCAGCCGGAAGGACGAGAGGTCGGGCACGCCGACGTCGTCCCAGTGGCTGAAGAGCCGCTGCAGGTGCGCGGGCACGCAGAACATCGTGGTCGGTCGCTCGGTCACGATCGAGTCCGTCAGGCGTGCGGCGTCGAAGGCGCCGGGTACGACGAGCCGGCCGCCGGCCAGCAGGGTGCCCATCGCGAACCTCAACGGCGCGGAGTGGTGGAGCGGGCTGACCACGAGGTTGACGTCGCTGGCGGTGAACCCCCAGAGCGCGCGTTCCTCGGCCAGCAGCGCCTCGGCCCCGGCGACGTCGAGCGTGCCCGAGTCGACGGGCTTGGGGCGCCCGGTGGTGCCGCTGGTGACGTGCATCGGCCGGCCCAGGGGAAGTCCGAGCCGGAAGCGGGGCGGCGTGTGCTCGACCATCGAGGCGAGCAGGTCGGGCGAGTCGACGACCAGGCGTGGGGCGACGTCCTCGACGATCACGGCCAGCTCGCGCTCGGTCAGGCGGGGGTCGAGCGGTACCGGGAAGATGCCGGCAGCGAGCAGGCTGATCACCAGCTCCACGTAGGCGGTGGAGCCGGGTTGCAGCAACAGCACCCGGTCCCCGGGGCGGAGGTCGATGTGCTCACTCACAACCGGGATCCTGCCATGCGGACCGCGTGCTAGCGTCCCGGCGCATGCCCGCCGAGACCGAGCCGCCGCTGGGCTGGCAGCCCTACACCTTCTCCATCGTCGGGGTGCAGAAGGCCGGCACGTCCACGCTGTCGTCGCTCCTCGACGCACACGTCAACATCGCGCGGGCACCTCGCAAGGAGCTGCGCTACTTCGACGACGACGCCGTCGACTGGGACCACACCGACCACGCGTCGTACGCCGTGGCTCGTCGGCGCAGGGCGCACCACCACATGGGGGACGCCAGTCCGCGCTACCTGGTGTGGCCGCACGCGCTGGAGCGCATGCACGCCTACAGCCCGAGGATGCGGCTGATCGCGCTGTTCCGCGACCCGATCGACCGGGCCTTCTCGCACTGGGTGATGACGCGCTCCCGGGAGGGTGCGGCGGGCCCGGACTGGCCGGAGTTCATGGCCTGGCGGCCCGCGGAGCTCCCGACCGAGATCCCCGACGAGCTCGGGGGACCGGAGGCCCGTCGGCGGTTCCGGCTGGCCAACGGCGTGGTCCGCGGCTACTACGGGAGCCAGCTGCGACGCGGGTTCGGCATCTTCGACCGCGAGCAGTGGCTGCTGATGGACTTCGCGTCGTTCCTGGCCGATCACGAGCGGCACCTCGACGCGGCGACCGACCACCTCGGCGTACGACGCTTCAGCGAGCACCCGCCGCTCAAGCACCTGATGGCCGGCACCGAGGCGGTGACCGGCACGGCACCCACGGGTGACGACCTGATGGTGCTGGCGTCGGCGTTGCAGGGGGAGGTGCAGGAGTACGCGCGGCTCTCCGGGCTCGAGGTCGGCCACTGGACGACGACGCGCCTTCTCGCCGGGACCCTCGACGCGGATGAGCAGGCGCGGAAGTACGCCGACCGGGCCGGCCTCACGCAGCGCTGAGGCAGGAGCGGCGCGATGCCGAGGGCGGAGGCGACCGGCGTACTGTCTCGACCGGATCTCGAACACCCTCGTCGTGAAGGAAGTGCTGGATGGGCAAGCGGGTCGGGCTCACCGGTGGCGTGGCATCGGGCAAGAGCACCGTGTCTGCGCTGCTGGCAGGCCTCGGGGCCGTCGTGGTCGACGCCGACGTGCTGGCTCGCGAGGTCGTGGAGCCGGGCACCGACGGGCTGGCCGAGATCGTGGAGGCCTTCGGGCCGGGGGTGCTCGGGCGCGACGGGGCTCTCGACCGGCCCAGCCTGGGTGCGCTGGTGTTCGCCGACGAGCAGAAGCGACGCACGCTCGAGGCGATCGTCCACCCACGGGTGCGCGCACGAGGCGCCGAGCTGGAGAAGGCGGCCGGGCCCGACGCCATCGTGGTGCACGACATCCCGCTGCTGGTCGAGACCGGGCAGGCGGGTTCGTTCGACTCCGTGATCGTGGTCGACGTGCCGACCGAGGTGCAGGTCGACCGGATGGTGCGCCTCCGGGGGATGTCCGAGTCCGACGCCCGCGCGCGCATGGCGGCGCAGGCCGGCCGCGAGGAGCGTCTCGCCGTCGCGACCCACGTCGTGGACAACAGCGGGTCCCTCGAGCAGCTGAGGGGCCGCGTGATTGAGGTCTTCGAGGACCTGCGAGGTAGCGTCCCGGCGTGCGACTCGAAGCCCGACGACTCCGCCTGACCGCCTGCGGTCTGGCCGCGTCGGCGGCGCTCGCCGCGTGCTCCATGTCGTCACCCGACGACTCGTCCACGCCCCGCGGGGACGCGCCGTCGGCCTCGCAGGGCTCCCTGGAGCCGGTCCCCGACGAGCCGACAGCCGACGAGCCGGCAGCCGACGAACCCACACTGTGGGGGCCGACCGAGGCCGAGATCGCCCAGGCGGAGGAGCTGGTGGCCGACTGGTCCCCGGAGCAGCTGGCCGGGCAGGTGATCGTCGGGCGCTACCTCAGCACCGACCCGCAGGAGGCCGCGTCGCTGGTGGCCGACCTGCACCTGGCCGGCATCTCCGTCACGTCGGCGAACGTCACCGACGAGGCACAGGTGCTCGAGACCACGCAGGCCATCAGCGACGCGGTCGCCGCCGACGGACGCGACTTCCCGGCGGTGGTCGGGGTCGACGAGGAGGGTGGGTCGGTGGCCCACCTGCGCGGGATCGCCACGACGTTCCCGGCCTTCCAGGTGGCAGGCGCCGCCGTCGAGCGGGACCGCGACGACGGTGGTCGTGCGGGTCGCAAGGCCGTGCTGGCCGCCGCCCGCGGGTCCGGTCTCGAGCTGCGGCAGCTCGGCTTCACCTGGGTGTTCGCCCCGGTCGCCGACGTCACCGTCGGCGCGGCGGACCCCACCATCGGCACGAGGTCGGCCGGCATCGACCCTCGTACCGCCGCGACCGCGACAGCCGCCGCCGTGCGTGGGTACGACGCTGCCGGCATCGTCTCGACCGCCAAGCACTTCCCCGGCCACGGCTCGGCCACCGCCGACAGCCACCTGGTGATGCCCCGGCTCACCAAGTCCCTCGACGAGCTGCGCGCCCACGACCTGCTGCCCTTCAGGACGGCGATCCGGGCCGGCGCCCCGTCGATCATGCTCAGCCACCTCGACGTCGAGGCGCTCGCGCCGGGCGTGCCGGCCAGCATGGCGCCCGAGGTGTACGACTTCCTGCGCGACGACATGGGCTTCGACGGGGTCGCCGTCACCGACTCGATGGGCATGGGCGCCGTCGCGACCCGACACCTGCCCGGGGTGACCGCGCTCCAGGCCGGTGCCGACCTCCTGCTGATGCCCTCGGACACGGCCGGCACGCATGCCACGGTCACCCGGGCGATCAAGAGCGGCGCCATCACCCGCGAGCGCATCGAGGATGCCGCGGCCACCGTGGTCGCGGTCCAGCTCTGGCAGCAGCGCCGGGCCGCCGAGGAGCCGGTGCCCGACGACGTGGTGTCGGTGGCCCAGCAGGCCTCGGCGGCGCTCAGCGACGCGGCGTACTGACGCCGGCACCGGACGGCTACGCGACCCGAGGATCGCGCCGGTGCCCGCTAGGTGCCGGCGGGGCGGTCCGAGAGGCGCCGTCGGAGTCGGCGTACCTCCTCCTCGAGGGTGAGCACGCGAGCGATCCCGGCCAGGTTCAGCCCCTCGGCGAGCAGGTCGCGGATGCGGTTGAGGATCTCGATGTCGGCGGGGCTGTAGAGGCGCGTGCCGCCTGACGTCCGGTTGGGCGCGACCAGTCCCTTGCGCTCGTAGACGCGCAGGTTCTGGATCTCCATCGACACCATCGACGCGGCCACGGAGATGGCGTACACCCCGGTATGACTCTCGTGCATCGCGTTCCTCCTGCGGGGTTGAACGGGTAGAACAGCAGTGCTATAAAACCTGCATCGGTCACTATAGATCGAATCCGATCGAAAGGAGATACCCATGCTGCTCCGCAACACCGACCCGTTCCGCGACATCGAGCGCCTGACCCAGCAGACGATGGGCACCACCAACCGACCGGCGGTGATGCCCATGGACGCCTGGCGTGAGGGCGAGCGGTTCGTCATCGAGTTCGACCTGCCCGGCATCGCGAAGGACTCGATCGACCTCGACATCGAGCGCAACGTCCTGACGATCCGGGCTGAACGACCCGGGCGCAACGGCGACTGGGAGATGCTCGCCTCCGAGCGTCCCCGCGGTGCCTTCAGCCGCCAGCTCGTCCTCGGCGACAACCTCGACCTCCAGCGCATCGAGGCCGGCTACGAGGCAGGGGTGCTGCGCCTGGTGGTCCCGGTCGCGGAGCGGGCGAAGCCGCGCAAGATCAAGATCGGCGCCAGGAGCGACGACAACAGCGACGAAGCCGCGGCGCTGACCGGCTGATGCCGGGTCGGGCTGTAGGTGTGGCAGGGCGCCGCCTCGGGGGGTGGGGGGCGCCCCGTCCGCAGCTCGACCGGGTCAGAGCCGGTGCGGGTCGCTGGGCCGAGACACGGATCGGCAGGGACCCGGTGCGGGTCCCTGCCGATCCTGGGGGGCCGATCCTGACCGATCCTGGGGGCCGATCCTGAAGGGGGTCAGGCGGCCGGAAAGGGGTCAGGCGGCGAGGTCGGGGTCGCCCAGGCGCCGCAGCTTCTGCAGCGCCTCCCGCTCGAGCTGGCGCACCCGCTCGGCGGAGATGCCGTGCTGGGCGCCGATGTCGGCCAGCTTGTGCTGACGACCGTCGACCAGGCCGTAGCGGGCCCGGATGATGTCGGCGGCACGCTCGTCGAGCTGTCCGACCAGCGAGTTGAGCCGCTCGCGCGCCTCGACGTCGAGGACCGTGAGGTCGGGCCCCGGGGAGGTCTCCTGGGCCATCAGGTCGCCCAGCGACGTGTCGCCGTCCTCGTCGAGAGGGGTGTCGAGCGAGACGTGCTCGCGGCCCCAGGCC
The DNA here is from genome assembly GCA_963781515.1 of uncultured Actinomycetota bacterium. GTDB lineage: Bacteria > Actinomycetota > Actinomycetes > Propionibacteriales > Nocardioidaceae > Nocardioides. Next base: position 114,718 of record CAWAGL010000008.1, on the reverse strand, counting down.
ATCAGGTCCAGCACGCGGTCGACCTCCATGTCGAGCTCTGCCGCGATCTCGGTCGGGTCGGGGTCCCGGCCCAGCTGGCGCTCGAGGGTACGGCGCGCGCCGCCGACCTGGTTGAGCTCCTCGACGACATGCACCGGCAGCCGCACGACGCGGGCCTGCTGCGCGATGCCCCGGGTGATGGCCTGACGCACCCACCAGGTGGCGTAGGTGGAGAACTTGTAGCCCTTGGTGTAGTCGAACTTCTCGACCGCCCGGATCAGGCCGGTGTTGCCCTCCTGGATCAGGTCGAGCATCGGCATCTGGGCCCGACCGTACTTGCGGGCGATCGACACGACCAGGCGCAGGTTGGCGCTGATGAAGGTGTCGACGGCCTTGCGGCCCTCCTCGGCCAGCCACTCGAGCTCCTCCTGGGTGGCCGTCATCGGAGCGCCGCCCTTGCGGCGACCGACACGACCCTGCTCGAGGAGCTTCTCGGCCAGCAGACCGGCCTCGATGGTCTTGGAGAGCTCGACCTCCGTCTCGGCGTCGAGCAGGGGGGTGCGGGCGATCTCGTCGAGGTAGAGGCCGACGCTGTCGCGTCCCTCGATCTCACGTACGAACTTCTTTGCTGTGGCCACGGCCATGGTGTCGCCTCCTCATCCCGGTGAGCGTCCGACTGCAACTGCCCACACCTGTCTCAACGGCCCGGTACCCCGTCAGATTCCCGATCATCGCTGCGACGGGGATTCGCGTGCCTTCTCTTCCAATGACGCTCGAGGGGGCGCGAGAGTTGCCAAGCCGCTGAACTCTCAGGGACTTCTCAGGGGTGGCGGGCTACCCTCAGGAACCGGTGCGACGAGGTGAGCCGGGCTTCGAGCCGGACTGACGTCAGCGGCCGGCCAGGCCCATCCGGTCGAGCACCCACGCGAGCGAGAAGGCCCGGTCGTGCCACGACTTGTAGCGGCCGGAGACGCCGCCGTGGCCGGCGCTCATCTCGGTCTTGAGCAGGAAGTCGCGGCGTCCGGTGGCGGTCGCGCGCAGCCGGGCGACCCACTTGGCCGGCTCGACGTAGAGCACCCGGGTGTCGTGCAGCGAGGTCTCGGCCAGGATCGGCGGGTAGTCGAGCGCCGCCACGTTGTCGTACGGCGAGTAGCCGGCCAGGTAGTCGTAGACCTCGGCGTCCCCCTCGGGGTTGCCCCACTCGTCGTACTCGGGGACGGTCAGCGGCAGGGTGGAGTCGAGCATGCTGGTCAGCGCATCGACGAACGGCACCTGGGTGAGGATGCCGCCGAACATCTCGGGCGCTTGGTTGACGACGGCACCCATCAGCAGCCCGCCCGCGCTGCCACCCTCGGCGACCAGCCGCTCGGGCGTGGTCCAGCCGGCGTCGACGAGGTGGTGCGCGCACGCGATGAAGTCGGAGAACGTGTTGCGCTTGTGCAGCATCTTGCCGTCGTCGTACCACCTGCGGCCGAGCTCGCCGCCGCCCCGCACGTGCGCGATCGCGAACGCCGCACCACGGTCGAGCATGGAGAGCCGGGCGATGGAGAAGTAGGGGTCGACCGACGCCTCGTAGGCGCCGTAGCCGTAGAGCAGGAGCGGCACCGGCCCGCCCGCGGCCCGGGCGTCGCGTCGGCAGACCAGCGAGATCGGCACCCGCTCACCGTCGTCGGCGGTGGCCCAGAGCCGGTGCTCCTCGTAGTCGGCGACGTCGTAGCCACCGAGCACGGGAGTACGACGCAGCAGCGTGAGCTCGCGGGTGCGGACGTCGTAGTCGTGGATCGACGCAGGCGTGGCCATCGTGGTGTAGCCCAGGCGCACGGTCGGCTGCTCGAACGACGGGTTGCCGCCGGAGCCGATCGTGTAGACCTCGTCGTCGAACTCGACGAGGTAGTCGTCGGCCACGCCATCGGCGTCGAGCGGGAGGATGCGCAGCTGGGTCAGTCCGTCGCTGCGCTGGTGCACGACCAGGTGGGTGGCGAAGGCGTCGACGTCCTCGAGGCGCACGCTCGGGTCGTGCTCGATCAGCGGCACCCAGTCGTCGACCGCGGTCGGCTCGGCCGGTGTGATGGCCAGCTCGAAGTCGGGTCCGGCGCCGTTGTGGAGCACGAGGAACCTGTCCTGGCCGCCGATGACCGCCGCCTCGAGGCCGTACTCCAGCCCGTCGCGGCGACCCGCGAACAGGCGGAACCCGCCCTCCGGGTCAGCCAGGTCGAGGACGTGCCACTCGGCGGTGGTCTTGGAGCCGCTGGCCAGCATCATGAAGCGGTCGTTGCGGGTGCGGCCGATCCCGACCGAGAACCGGGCGTCGGCCTCGTGGAAGACGATCTCGTCGTCGGCCTGCGGGGTGCCCAGACGGTGCCTCCAGACCTTGTCGGACCGCCAGGAGTCGTCGACGGTGGAGTAGTAGACGCTGCGGTTGTCGGGCGACCAGGTGACGCCGCCGAGCACCCCGGTGATCTCGTCGTCGAGCAGCTCGCCGCTCGCGATCACCTTGAAGCGCACGGTGTAGCGCTCGTCGCCGGTGGTGTCGGTCGACCAGGCCAGCAACGTGCCGTCGAGGCTCAGCGAGGAGCCGCCGAGCGAGAAGAAGTCGTGGCCCTCGGCGAGCTCGTTGAGGTTGAGCAGCACCTCCTCGCCGGGCAGTGCCGGCTCGTCGGGCGAGGCGTCCTGCGCGGGCTGCGGGGGAGTCCAGTCGCTCTCGTCGAGCACGGGGACGCGACAGCTCGCGCCGTACTCCTTGCCCTCGAACGACCGGGAGTAGATCCACCAGCCGCGGTTGCGGCTGGGCACCGACAGGTCGGTCTCGCGCGTGCGGGCCTTGATCTCGTCGAAGATCGACTGGCGCAGCTCGGCCAGGTGCGCGGTCCGCTCGGTCGTGTAGGCGTTCTCGGCCTCGAGGTACGCCGTCACGTCGGGGTCCTCCTTGGCCCGCAGCCAGTCGTAGTCGTCGGTGCGCTCGCGACCGTGGAAGTGCGACGTGACCGGGCGGCGTTCGGCGACAGGGGGAGAGAGCGGGGGCTGCATGCCCGGAACGTTAGCCCGACGCTGCGAGGGTCACCGACGCCGCCTCGATGGACTCCGGGGAGAGGGTGTGCTCGACGGCCATGGCGACTGCGCCGAGCACGCCGGCCTCGGTCCCGGCCCGGGAGGGGATGATGCGCAGGTGCTCGGTGGCCAGCGGCAGGGAGCGGGTGTAGACGACCTCGCGGATGCCGGCCAGCAGGTGCTCGCCGGCGAGGGCGAGCTGTCCCCCGATGACCACTACCGAGGGGTTGACGAGGTTGACCATGGTGGCGACGACGTCGCCGAGGTCGCGGCCGGCCTGGCGCACCACCTGGAGCGCGACGGGGTCACCGAGACGCACGAGGTCGACGACGTCCTGGCCGGTGTCGGCGGGCACGCCCTGGGCGCACAGGGCGGCAGCCAGGGCGGGTCCGGCGGCCACGGCCTCGAGGCAGCCGTCGTTGCCGCAACGGCACGGGGTGCCGTCGGCCCGGGGCACGCGGATGTGGCCGAGGTCGCCGGCGGTGCCCTGGGCGCCTCGCTGGAGGCGTCCGCCGGACACGATGCCGGCGCCGATGCCGGTGGCGACCTTGATCAGCACGATGTCGTCGACGTCGGGGAGGTGGGCGCGGCGCTCACCCAACGCCATGATGTTGACGTCGTTGTCGATCAGCACCGGCACGGCGTAGTGGCGCTGCAGGTGACCGGGCACGTCGAACCGGTCCCAGCCGGGCATGATCGGGGGGCTGATCGGCCGACCGGTCGAGTGCTCCACGGGGCCGGGCAGGCCGACGCCGATCGCGGACAGCTCGCTGGTCCTGCGGTGAGCGGCGCGCAACAGTTTCCTGACCGCCTCGACGACCCAGCCGAGGACCACCTCGGGTCCCTCGTCGACGCTCAGCTGGACGGCGACCTCGCCGAGGATCTCGCCCGACAGGTCGGCCAGCACGGCGCGCACGTGGCTGGCCCCGACGTCGACCCCCACGACCACGCGAGCGGCCGGGTTGAGGGCGAACAGGGAGGGAGGTCGGCCCCCGGTCGACGTCCCGCCGCCGTACGGCGCGACCAGGCCCAGCCGCATCAGCGTGTCGACCCGGGCGGCCACGGTCGACCGGGCCAGCCCGGTGGCCTCGGCCAGCTGGGCGCGCGTCCAGGGCTTTCCGTCGCGGAGGAGCTCGAAGACGTCGCTGGTTCGCACACGCGAAGTGAAGCAGAATGGGCTTTCCACGTCTAGTACGCAGCTTTTGCGCGCCTCTCGACAAAAGTGTGTGAGCCGTGCCACAGTTCCTCCGTGACCTCCACGGACAGCGCAGCCCGGACCCCCGGCCCGCCGGTGCTCGTCGCTCGCGGCATGACCAAGAGCTTCCTAGGCCACACGGTGCTCGAGGACGTCTCGATCGAGATGGTCCCCGGGCGCGTGCACGGCCTGGTCGGTGAGAACGGGGCCGGCAAGTCGACGCTCATGAAGCTCCTCGCGGGCGTCCACCAGCCCGACTCCGGCACTCTGGTCATCGACGGCGAGGAGCGGCACTTCAGCCACCCCGTCCAGGCCCAGAACGCCGGTGTCTCCACCGTCTTCCAGGAGTTCAACCTGCTGGGGGAGCGCACCGTCGCCGAGAACATCTGGATCGGCCGGGAGCCGCGCCGCCTCGGGCTGGTCGACACCGGCCGGATGCGACGCGACACCGCCGAGCTGCTCCACGGGCTCGGCGTCACCGGGCTCGACCCGGCGACCCTGGTGCGCAGCCTCACGGTCGCCGAGCAGCAGGTCGTCGAGATCGCCAAGGCCGTCAGCCACGAGGCGCGGATCATCTCGATGGACGAGCCGACCGCAGCGCTGGCCGACCACGAGGTCGAGCTCCTCTACTCCATCATCGAGCGGCTCACCGGCCGCGGCGTCGCGATCCTCTACGTCTCCCACCGGCTCAAGGAGATCTTCGAGCTCTGCGACGAGATCACCGTGCTCAAGGACGGCCGGCTGGTCACCCACCAGCCCGCCGCCGACCTCGACGAGGGCGCGCTGGTGCGCGCGATGGTCGGTCGCTCGATCGAGTCGTTCTTCCCCGGCCCAGCGCCCGGCACCGAGCTCGGCGAGCCGCGCCTGCTGCTCGACGCCGTCGGCAACGGGTACGTCGACGACGTGAGCCTGACGTTGCGCGCCGGTGAGATCGTCGGCCTGGCCGGCCTCCAGGGCTCGGGCCGCACCGAGCTGCTCGAGGGCGTCTTCGGCGTGCAGCCGTTCAACCGGGGACGGATGGAGCTCGACGGCCGCGAGACCCACGTGAGGTCCGCACGCTCCGCGGTCCGCCAGCGGCTCGCGCTGATCACCGAGGACCGGAAGGCGAAGGGGCTCGCCCTCAACCAGTCGATCCTCGACAACGCCCTGGGCGTCGTACGCGCGGTGTTCCCGGGCGCGACCGACCGCTCCCGCAAGGCGGTGCCCGGGGTGCTGTCGTCGCTGGAGGTCTCGGCCCGCGGGCTGGACCAGGAGGTGCAGTACCTCTCGGGCGGCAACCAGCAGAAGGTCGTGCTGACCCGTTGGCTCTCGATCGGCCCCAGGGTCGTCCTGATGGACGAGCCCACGCGCGGCATCGACGTCGGTGCCAAGCACGCGGTCTACGAGCTGATGCGCCGGCTGGTCGCCGATGGGGTCGCCATCTTGATGGTGTCCAGCGAGCTGCCCGAGGTGATCGGCATGTCCGACCGCATCCTGGTCATGCGCGACGGACGGCTGGCCGGGGAGCTGCCGCCCGGCTCGACCGAGGAGCAGGTGCTCGGTCTTGCGACGGGCGCCGACCTCAGGGACGAGGTCGCATGAGCATGATGCCGAGCCGTCGCGCCCCGGTCACCACGACCGGCATCATCTACGTCGTGTTGGCCCTCGTGGTGGTGGTCGGCGCAGTGCTGACCGCGACCCAGGGCCGCAACTTCTTCAGCCCCGACAACGTCGCGGCCATCCTGACCGCCACCAGCGTGCTCGGCTTCATCGCCATCGGTCAGACGCTGGTCATCCTCTCCGGCAGTCTCGACCTCTCCGTGCCGTACGTCGTCAGCCTCGCCAGCCTGGTCGGCGGGGGAGTGATGGCCGGCCGCTCGGAGAACATCGTCCAGGGCGTGCTCATGGCACTCCTGGTGTCCGCCGCCATTGGCCTCGTGATCGGGCTGCTGGTCACGATGCTCGACGTGCACGGCTTCGTCGCCACGCTGGGCATGGGCCTGGTCATCAGCGGCTACCTGGCGGTCAACTACCAGGGCAGCAGCGGCTCGGCGCCCCGTGACTTCCAGCTGATCGGCATCACCCGGATCGGCCTGCTGCCCTACTCCACCATGATCATGCTGGTCGTGGCCGGGCTGGTGATCGCGCTGCTGCGACGCACCCGCCTGGGCCACCACCTGTACGCCGTCGGCGGCAACCGCGAGGTCGCCCGGATGTCCGGCATCCGCACGGCCCTGCCGGTCATCACCGCCCACGTGCTGTGCTCGACGCTGGCCGGCATGGCCGGGCTCCTGCTGCTCTCCCGCCTCAGCGTCGGCAGCCCGACGATCGGCAGCCAGGGCCGCTACGACCTGCTCTCGATCGCGGCCGTGGTGCTGGGCGGCAGCCTGCTGGCCGGCGGCAAGGGCACGATCCTCGGCACCCTCGGGGGCGTCGCGATCTTCGCCGTCCTCGACAACATCATGGGCGTGATGTCGGTCAACGCGTTCCTCAAGGATGTCATCCGCGGCCTGGTCATCGTGCTGTCCGTCGCCGTCTACGCCCGTCGCAGCATGGCTCGAAGGCCGGCTCGCTTCGATCGGCCGACCGGCGTCAAGGCCGTCTTGAAGGAGGCCGCGTGAGCACCGTCATCCCCGGGGTCGCCACGGCCCCCCACCGCAGCGAGATCCCCGCGCACGAGGCCGGCACCGGCCGTCGCATCCTGCGCGGCGCGGCGACGCCCGGCGGCGGGGTCTTCGTGCTGGTGGCGCTGCTGCTCGGCGCGATCATCGTGCAGAATCCGTCGTTCGGCGAGCCCGAGTCGCTGATCCGCTTCATCGGTCGCACCGCGCCGATCGCCATCGCCGCGATGGGCCAGTACTTCGTGATCGTCTCCGGCGAGTTCGACCTGTCGATGGGTGCCCTGGTCACCACCCAGGTCGTGATGGCCGGCAACCTGATCGGCCAGGACGAGGGCCGGATCCTGCCCGTCACGGTGCTGATGCTGGTCGTGGGCGTCCTGGTGGGCGTGCTCAACGGGCTCGGCACGACGCTGCTCAAGGTGCCGAGCTTCATCGTCACCCTCGGCATGATGCTGGCGCTGAGCGGACTCGTCTTCTACCTCACCGGCGGCGCCGCCAGCGGCAACCCCGTCGACTCCTACCGCCAGATCGGCCGCGGCGGCATCGAGAACGTCCCCGTCGTCGGAGTCATCCCCTACCCGGCCATCATCTTGGCCGTGCTCGCGGTGGCCGCGACGATCCTGATGCGGCGCCCGTTCGGTCGGACCCTGATGGCCGTCGGCGACAACCCCGACGCCGCCGAGCTCGCCGGCTCCCCGGTCTGGTGGGTCAAGGTCCGTGCGTTCGTGCTGTCGTCGATGGCAGCCACGATCGCCGGCATCATCCTGGTCGGCTACGCCGGGGTGCACCCGTCGGTCGGCAAGGGCTACGAGTTCACCGCGATCACCGCGGTGGTGCTCGGCGGCGTCGTGCTCGGCGGCGGCCGCGGCTGGGTGCTCTCGGCCGCAGCCGGTGCCTTCGCCCTGGAGCTGCTCTTCACGCTCCTCAACTTCATGAGCATCGAGTCCACGTGGCGCGACACCGTGCAGGGCCTGATCATCATCCTCGCCGTCGCCCTGGCGTCCCGGGCCTGGCGCAGGGGCCGCCGGCCCAGCAGGACGCCGGCGAAGCCTTCCCGAGCACACGAGTCGAACGCACCAACCCACCCTGCCTCCGGGCACCGAACACAGGAGTAGAAGCCGATGCGCATCCCCCAACGATGGGCGCCGCTGGCAGCGGGGGCAGTCCTTGCCCTGGCCCTTTCGGCCTGCAGCACCACCACCGACGAACCCGAGAGCGGCAGCGACCCGGCAGCCGAGTCGAGCGGAGACGGCGCGGTCGAGGAGGCCGACACCGACTCAGCCGAGTGGTTCGTCCAGGCCGACTACGACACCCAGGACTCCCAGCGCAGCGCCACGTTCGAGGGGGACGAGGCAGCGCCGTACCTGCAGTACATCGACGGCGACATGACCGACACCTCCGAGTTCAAGTCGAACGGCGCCAAGAAGGCCTGCTTCGCCAACGCCTCGATCAGCAACCCGTGGCGCCAGACCGGCTGGATCACCATGAACCAGCAGCTCAAGGAGCTCCAGGACTCCGGTGTCATCTCCGAGATGGAGACCCGCGACGCCGGTGACAACGACGACACCCAGATCGCCGACATCGACTACCTGATCAAGGAGGGCAACTGCGACGCGTTCATCATCTCTCCCAACTCCACGGCCGCGATGACGCCCGCCGTCGAGCGCGCCTGCAAGACCGGCAAGCCGGTCGTGGTGTTCGACCGCGGCGTGCAGACCGACTGCGCGACGACCTTCATCCACCCGATCGGTGGCTACGGCTGGGGCATCGACACCGCGGAGTTCCTCGTCGACAACCTCGAGGAGGGCGACAAGGTCGTCGCCCTACGCATCCTGCCGGGCGTCGACGTGCTGGAGACCAGGTGGGCCGCCGCCGAGAAGATCTTCAAGGAGAACGGCATCGAGGCCACCGACTACTTCACCGGTGCCGACCCGACCGAGATCAAGAAGATCATCTCCGACGAGCTCGCCCAGGGCGACGTCCAGGGCATCTGGATGGACGCCGGCGACGGTGCCGTCGCGGCCATCGAGGCGTTCGAGGACGCCGGCAAGGACTACCCGGTCATGACCGGTGAGGACGAGATGAGCTTCCTGCGCAAGTGGCAGGAGACCGGGCTGACCGGCCTGGCCCCCGTCTACTCCAACTTCCAGTGGCGCACCCCGCTGCTGGCCCTGGAGAAGATCTTCAAGGGTGAGGAGGTGCCCGCCGAGTGGGTGCTGCCGCAGACGCCGATCGCCGAGGACGAGCGGGACACCTACATCGACGATAACGACGGCATGCCCGACGGCCACTACGCCAAGTTCGGTGGCGAGGACCTGCCGGGCTACCCGGAGGTGTGGCAGGAGCGGCAGATCCCCTGACCCGACCTCGTTCGAGCGGTACCAAGCGAAAGGCGACCCATGAGAGCCGTGGGAGTGAACACGTGGGTGTGGGTCTCGCCCCTCACCGACGACAACGTGGCCACCCTGCTGCGCACGGTTGCGGACCTGGGCTTCGACGCGGTGGAGATCCCACTGGAGAACGTCGGTGACCTCAGCGCCGAGAAGGTGTGCGCCGCTCTCGCGGACACCGGCCTGACGCCGTACGTCGTGGGTGCGATGGCCCCGGGGCGGGATCTGGTCTCAACCGATCCCGCATCGGTGGCCCGCACCCGCGACTACCTGCGGGCGTGCGTCGACCTGGCGGCAGCCGTGGGCGCCGGCACGGTGTGCGGGCCGTTCTACGCGGCCACCGGCCGGGTCTGGCGGATGGACGCCGCGCAGCGGACCGCGGCGTACTCGGAGATGCGCGAGGGCATCGCCCCGGTCGTCGACTACGCCGGCGAACGAGGAGTCACCATCGGCATCGAGCCGCTCAACCGCTACGAGACGTCCCTGGTCAATACCGTCGACCAGGCCCTCGAGGCGTACGACGGCATGCTGGGGGACTCCCTCGGGCTCGCCCTCGACACCTATCACCTCAACATCGAGGAGCGGTCCACCGCCGGCGCCGTACGCCACGCCGGCCGCCACCTCGCGCACCTGCAGGTCTGCGGCAGCGACCGAGGCGCCCCCGGTGGCGACCAGACCGACTGGCCCGCCCTGATGACCGCCCTCGACGAGGTCGGCTACGACGGGCCGTTGAACATCGAGAGCTTCACCGCGGAGAACGCATCCATCGCGACGGCCGCGTCCATCTGGCGGCCACTGGCCGTCACCCAGGACGACCTGGCCCGCGACGGACTCGCGTTCCTGCGCTCACTGACGACCGCTCCGGCGGTCGCGCGGAAGGACGTCTCATGACCGACACCCTCGGTGTGGCCGTGATCGGCTATGCGTTCATGGGCAAGGCCCACTCCCATGCCTGGCGCAACGTGGGGGCGTTCTTCCCGGACGCGCCCCGGATCCGTCAGCAGGTGCTGGTCGGCCGCGACCCCGGGCGGGTCAAGGGCGCGGCCCGTGACTACGGCTGGGCCGAGTCCGCGACCGACTGGGCCTCCGTGCTGCACAACGACGACGTCGACATCATCGACATCTGCGTGCCCGGACACCTGCACGCCGACATCGCCCTCGCCGCGCTGGCCGCCGGCAAGCACGTGCTGGTCGAGAAGCCGCTCGCCAACACCGTGGGCGAGGCCGAGACGCTGGCCACGGCCGCGGCGGCGGCCCGGCGTCGCGGCATCGTCTCCATGGTCGGCTTCAACTACCGACGGGTGCCTGCGATCGCGCTGGCCCGGCGGATGATCGCCGACGGACGACTCGGCGAGGTGCGCGAGGTGCGCGCGGCCTACCTCCAGGACTGGCTGGCCGACGCCGCTGCGCCCATGACGTGGCGGCTGCGGCAGGACACCGCAGGGTCCGGTGCCCTCGGCGATCTCGCCTCGCACGTCGTCGACCTGCTGCGGTTCCTGCTCGACGACGAGGTCGCGAGCGTGACCGGTGACCTGCACACGTTCACCCAGGAGCGCGGCGGTCCCGACGGCGTCGAGCAGGTGACCGTCGACGACGCCGCGTGGGCCTGGCTCGCAATGGCGTCGGGCGCGCGGGCCAGCGTGGAGGTGAGCCGGATCGCGACCGGCCGCAAGAACGGCCTCAGCCTCGAGATCTACGGCACCGAGGGCGCCGTGACCTTCGACCTCGAACGTCTCAACGAGCTGCGCGTCACCGGACGCGAGGGCGGGTTCGAGCGGATCCTCGTGACCGAGCCGACCCACCCGTACGTCGACGCGTGGTGGCCGCCGGGGCACACCCTCGGCTGGGACCACACCTTCACCCACCAGGCCGCGGAGTTCCTGTGCGCCGTCGAGACGGGCGACGACGTACGCCCGTCGTTCGCCGACGGGCTGGCCGTGCAGCGCACCCTGGCGGCGATCGAGGAGAGTGCGCGAGGCTCCTCACGACGCATCCAGCTCGACAGCGACATCGGAGCCGCCCCATGACTCGTCCCCACACCCTGTTCACCGGCCAGTGGGCCGACCTGACCCTCGAGGAGGTGGCCGGCCGGGCGGCCGGCTGGGGCTACGACGGCCTCGAGATCGCCGTCTCCGGCGAGCACCTCGACGCCTGGCGTGTCGACGAGGACGGCTACGTCGAGGAGCGGCTCGCGCTGCTCGAGCGGCACGGGCTCCAGGTGTGGGCGATCTCCAACCACCTGACCGGGCAGGCGGTCTGCGACGCCCCGATCGACGACCGGCACCGCGCGATCGTGCGCGAGAAGGTGTGGGGCGACGGTGATCCCGAGGGCGTGCGGCAGCGCGCGGCCGAGGAGATGAAGCTGACCGCCCGGCTCGCCCAGAAGCTCGGCGTCCAGACCGTGGTGGGCTTCACGGGCTCGTCGATCTGGCAGTACGTCGCGATGTTCCCGCCGGTGCCCGCGGCCACGATCGATGCCGGCTACCAGGACTTCGCCGATCGCTGGAACCCGATCCTCGACGTCTTCGACGAGTGCGGTGTGCGGTTCGCGCACGAGGTGCACCCGTCCGAGATCGCCTACGACTACTGGTCGACGAAGCTGGCGCTGGACGCGGTCGGTCACCGGCCGGCGTTCGGCCTGAACTGGGACCCCAGCCACATGATGTGGCAGGCCCTCGACCCGGTCGCCTTCATCACCGACTTCGCCGACCGGATCTACCACGTCGACTGCAAGGACACCCGGATGCGACTGGGCGGTGGCCGCAACGGGGTGCTCTCCTCGCACCTGCCGTGGGGCGACCCCCGCCGGGGCTGGGACTTCGTCTCCGTCGGCCGGGGCGACGTGCCGTGGGAGGACTGCTTCCGCGCGCTCTCGGCGATCGGCTACGACGGCCCCATCTCCGTGGAGTGGGAGGACGCCGGGATGGACCGCCTCCACGGGGCTCCCGAGGCGCTGGAGTTCCTGCGCCGGTTCAGCTACCCGCCCCCAACAGCCTCCTTCGACGCGGCCTTCTCGCAGTAGCGCCGCGCCGGATCGCCATCCACAGGGGATCCCGCGATCTGTGGAGGATCCGTCTCGATCTGTGGAGTAGTCGCCTCCTTCTGTGGACGACCTGTGGAGGACACGCCGAGCCGGGCAGAAGTTCACGAAAAGTCGGCGAAACCCCTTGTGCGGTAGGGGTTCCGCGACATAGAACTCTCCTACCAAGTCCGTTCGCGGAGTTGGGGATCGGACAGGAGAGATGGTCCATACGGCGGGTTCGCCCGCTGCGCCGCCCCGGTGACGGGGGAGGCGGGACCGGGACGCCTGACCGGTCGATCGGATGTCACCCAGCCGGTCACACCGAAGGGCTCTTGATGCTCATACCATCGAGAGCCCTTCACCTATTTCCCGTGGCTTCTCCAGTGACCTGGTTCCCGGGCGTGGCGAGGGGTGGCGCTCACTCCTCGATCGGTCGGGCCAGGGCGGCGAGGAGCGGGTCGTCGGTCGAGAACGACCTCACCGGGCCCGGTGGGGTGTCGCGGGTCTCGAAGCGCACGGTCACGACACCGCGTCCCGAGCCCCACACCCAGCCCTGGCCGTGCTCCTGGTGCGTGACGTCCATGCCCGGCGCCCAGGTCGCCCGGCGCGCGTCGATGAGGCGCGGCACGTCGGCGTGCTCCTCGTCGGGCTCCTCCGTCTCGCCGAACAGGTCCTCCTGGATCCAGTCGGCCAGCCCCGAGACGCCGACGCCCAGGAGGCGCACGCCGCCGGACGTGTCGAGGCCGGTGAGCAGGCTGCGGGCCAGCCGACCGACCGTCGAGGCGCTGTCGGTGGGCGCGGCCAGGGTCGACGAACGGCTCAGGGTCGTGAAGTCGTGCAGCCGGACCTTGATGCTCACGGTGCGACCCGAGAGGCCGTTCTTGCGCAGCCGCTCGGCGACCTGCGAGGCCTGCCGGGTCAGCAGTCCCTCCATCAGCTTGCGATCCATCAGGTCTGTGTCGTAGGTGCCCTCGACGCTCACCGACTTGGTCTCCCGCTCCGCCACCACCGGCCGGTCGTCGTCCGCTCGCGCCAACCGGTAGAGGCCGTGGCCGTGCGCGTTCCCCAGCAACCGCACGAGCTCGTCCTCACTGACCCGCTCGAGGTCGGCCACGGTGGTGATGCCGGCCCGGCGGAGGCGCTCGGCCGTGGCCGGGCCGACGCCCGGGATCACGGTGGCGCTCATCGGCCGCAGCAGGTCGCGCTCGGTGCCGGGGAGCACCACGGTCAGGCCGTCGGGCTTGTCGATCTCGCTGGCGATCTTGGCGATGAACTTCGACGACCCGACGCCCACCGACGCCGTGACGCCCCCGGTGGCCTCCCTGACCGCTGCGCGCAGCCGCTCGGCGCAGGCGGTCACGGTGCCGACCTCGTGGTCGGGGAGGTCGGCGGCGAGCAGGTCGACGAACGCCTCGTCGAGCGACAGCGGCTCCACGAGGGGTGAGGTGGCACGCAGCAGCGCCATCACCTGCTCGCTGGTCTCGCGATAGGCGTGGAAGCGACCCGTCAGGAAGGCGGCGTGCGGGCAGCGGGAGCGGGCCTCGCGCGTCGACATCGCCGAGTGCACGCCGTACGCCCTCGCCTCGTACGACGCGGTGGCGACCACGCCGCGACCGCCGACGCCGCCGACCACGACCGGCCGGCCCCGCAGCGACGGCTTGTCACGCTGCTCGACCGATGCGAAGAACGCGTCGAGGTCCAGGTGGAGGACCGAAGCATGGGCGCGCACCCGTCGATTCTCAGTGATCCGGGCCGGAAGTCGTCCACAGGCCCACCCCAGAGGCGGGTTACTCACAGTCGCCCCGCGCGAACGGCCCGCTCGTCGGCGGTCGCGGGAAGCGTGGGCACATGACCAGAGACCACCGACCCCGCCCAGTCCATCCACCACGCATGGCCACGCTGACCGCACGGTGCCCCGAGGACCTGCTGGCCTTCGTGCCGGTCGCACTCGGCTTCGTGCCCGAGCAGTCGATCGCGTTGCTGACGTTCGGGCCCGACCCCGGCTTCCACGCGCGCGTCGACCTGCCCACCGACCCTGCCGACACCGACCTCGTCGTCGAGGCACTGGTCGAGCCGTGCCTGCGCCACGACGTCGACCGGGTGGTGCTCGTGCTCTACGCCGACGGCCCGGCGGCGGTGCGCGAGACCGCCGACCGGCTCGAGTCCGGGTTCGCCCAGGAGGGCATCTCCGTGTTCGAGATGCTGTGTGCCGACGGCCGGCGCTGGTTCCCCATGCAGCCCGGTCGGCCGCCCGAGCTCTACGACGGCGTGCCCTACGACGTCTCCTGCCACCCCTTCGCCGCTGAGGCGGTGGTCGCCGGGCTGGTGACGCACGCCTCGCGCGACGACCTCGCGGCGACGCTGGCTCCCGATCCCGCCGCGGTCGCCGTCGTGCGTGCCGCGCTTCCCGGCACCACGCCGGCGCAGGGCAGCTGGGTGCGCGGGCTGACCCGGCGACACGCGCGTGACGGCACGGTGCCCGAGTCCGTCGACCTGGCCCGGCTGCTCCTCTCGGTCACCGACCCGGTGGTCCGCGAAGCGGCGTGGTGCGCGATCACCCGAGCCGACTCACGCGCCCACGTCGTGCTGTGGACCGCGGTGCTGCGCGCTGCGCCACCGGGGCTCGACGTCGGCCCGGCGGCGGTGCTGGCCTTCGCCGCCTGGTTGGCCGGCAACGGTGCCCTGGCCTGGTGCGCGGTCGACCGGGCGCTCGCCGCAGAGCCGGGCTGCAGCCTGGCCGGGACGGTCTCCGACCTGCTCGTCGCGGCCGTGTCCCCGCAGCAGTGGCAGCCACCCGGCTGGCCACCCGCGGAGTGCGACGGCGCCCACGTTTCGGGAGGCGCTGCCTGAGCGCTGCTCCTGCGGGTGCAGGTGGCCTATCGTGCCTGCATGGGAGAAGAGGTTGAGGCACAGGAGTTCTCACGCGCCGACCGCACGCGGCACCGCGAGAAGGTGCGTCGCTGTCTCGACGTGTTCGCGCGGATGCTGCGCGAGGCGAGGTTCGACACCGACGACCCGATGACGGGGCTCGAGGTGGAGTTCAACCTCGTCGACGAGGCGGGCGACCCCGCGTTGAAGAACGCCGAGGCTCTCGAGGCCATCGCCGACCCCGACTTCCAGACCGAGCTCGGCCAGTTCAACATCGAGATCAACGTGCCCCCGTCGACCTTGCGCGACGGCGGTCTCGCCCAGTTCGAGGACAACCTCCGGCGCAGCCTCAACGACGCCGAGTCCAAGTCGGCGCAGGTCGGCGCGCACATGGTGATGATCGGCATCCTGCCGACCCTGGCCGAGGGCCACATGGGCATGGGGGCGTTGAGCGCCAACCCGCGCTACCGGTTGCTCAGCGAGCAGATCCTGGCCGCCCGCGGCGAGGACATCTCGATCTCCATCTCCGGTGCCGAGCGGCTCGTGACCACCGCCGACTCGATCGTGCCGGAGGCAGCGTGCACGAGCACGCAGTTCCATGTGCAGACCTCGCCCGACGACTTCGGTGACTACTGGAACGCCTCCCAGGCCATCGCGGGTGTGCAGCTCGCGGTCGGTGCCAACTCGCCGTACCTCCTGGGCAAGCAGCTGTGGCGCGAGACCCGGATCCCGCTGTTCGAGCAGGCCACCGACACCCGCAGCGAGGAGCTGAAGGCCCAGGGCGTCCGCCCTCGGGTGTGGTTCGGCGAGCGCTGGATCACCTCGGTCTTCGACCTGTTCGAGGAGAACGTCCGCTACTTCCCGGCGCTCCTGCCCATCACCGAGGAGGAGGACCCGCTCGAGGTGCTCGAGGCGGGGGGCACGCCCAAGCTGCACGAGCTGCGCCTGCACAACGGCACGGTCTACCGATGGAACCGGCCGATCTACGACATCGCCGACGGCACACCTCACCTGCGTGTCGAGAACCGCCTGCTCGCCGCCGGCCCGACGGTCGCCGACACCATCGCCAACGCCGCGTTCTACTACGGGATGGTGCGGGCGCTGGCCGAGAGTGAGCGCCCGCTGTGGTCGCAGATGTCGTTCAGTGCGGCCGAGGAGAACTTCCACGTCGCCGCCCAGCAGGGCATCCACGCCAAGATCTACTGGCCCGGCATCGGCGGCGCGGTCAGTGCCACCGAGCTCGTGCTGCGCCGGCTGCTGCCGATGGCCCACGAGGGCCTCGACTCCTGGGGCGTGCCCGCCGCCGACCGCGACCGCCTGCTCGGCATCATCGAGCAGCGCTGCCTGACCGGCATGAACGGGTCGGAGTGGTTCGTGGGTCGGATGAAGGACCGCGCGAAGGAGGACCGCTACGACGCGCTGAGGGCGACGCTCCTCGAGTACACCGAGCGCATGCACACCAACGAGCCGGTGCACACCTGGGACTGAGCCCGGCTCAGGAGCGGGGCCGCAACCGGTCCCACACGCGGCCGGCGCCGCCGATGGGCTCGCGCCAGCCGTGCCGGGTGATGACGACGAAGCGGGTCGACAGCCCGGCCTCGGCCAGCGCCGCGCGGCTCGCGGACGCCCAGGCCAGGTCGGCGTCGACCACCGACCACGGCCCCGGCCGGGTGATCCAGAGCCACGGAGCCGCCGT
Source organism: uncultured Actinomycetota bacterium (assembly GCA_963781515.1). GTDB lineage: Bacteria > Actinomycetota > Actinomycetes > Propionibacteriales > Nocardioidaceae > Nocardioides. The sequence continues at coordinate 97,920 of CAWAGL010000008.1, read as the reverse complement.
ACGGGGTCGGACCCGGAGCAGGAGGGCTGCGGCGACCTCGGTGCGCAGCGCGTGGTCGAGCCGGTCGTCGGCTCCGATCTCGAACCATCGCACCGGCCCACCGGGCAGTCCGGCGCCGACGCGGATGGCGAACCTGCCGCGCGGGTGGCGGGCCTTCAGCTCGAGCACCGCGGACCGCAGGCCGCGTCGTTCGACGGGGGAGAAGCCGTCGGTGCTGGTCATGGTTTCCACTCTGCCCGAGTGCGACCCGTGCCCGTGCGCGCGTCCACAGGCTCCCGCTGGTCGGTCGGATTCGATACGGTGCCCACGGAGCGGTGCGGTCGACGCACCGCCGCAAGTACGCGAGGAGGCCGTCAATGGGGACTGTCGTGGTGGGCTATGTGCCGAAGCCCGAGGGAGATGCGGCGCTCAGCACCGCGATCGACGAGGCGAAGCTCCGCGACGCCAAGCTGGTCGTGGTCAACTCACACCGGGGAGGCGCCGACTTCGACGGCCCCGCAGCCCGCCAGGCCGAGTCGGAGATGGACAGCGTCCGTGCCCGGCTCGACGAGTCGGGGGTGACCTACGACCTGCGTCAGATGGTGCGGGGCTTCGAGCCGGCCGAGGACCTCATCAGCATCGCCGAGGCCAATGCCGCCGAGCTGATCGTCATCGGCCTGCGTCGCCGGTCGCCGGTCGGCAAGCTGATCCTGGGCAGCAACGCGCAGCGGATCCTGCTCGACGCCCCCTGTCCGGTCCTGGCGGTCAAGGCCGGCTGATCCCAGGCGTGGACGTGGTGGCCGCACCGCGCTCCACACTCCGACGAGGCGACGCGGCCGCGCCGGCCGGTCCGGCGACCGGCCCCGCGGCCGCGCGCTCGACCCCGGTGACCGACAGCGGCAGGATGGGCGCATGAGCTTCCACATCACCGGCGACCCGCAGGCGGACGCCGTACTCGACGAGTCACCGTTCGCGCTCCTCGCAGCGATGATGCTCGACCAGCAGTATCCGATGGAGCACGCGTTCAGGGGACCGGCCAAGGTGCTCGACCGGCTCGGCACGTTCGACCCCGCCGCGATCGCTGCAGCCGACCCGGAGGAGTTCGCGGCTCTGGCGGCGGTGACGCCGGCGATCCACCGGTTCCCGGGCTCGATGGCCGCGCGGCTCCAGGAGCTCGCGCGGATCGTCACCGATGACTACGACGGCGACGCGTCGCGCATCTGGACCGAGGCGGCGGACGGCAGGGACCTCCTCAAGCGGATGATGGCGCTGCCGGGCTTCGGCAAGCAGAAGGCGCAGATCTTCGTGGCGCTGCTGGCCAAGCAGGTCGGGGTCCGGCCCGAGGGCTGGGAGGACGTCGTCGGTGCGTACGCCGAGCCGGGCTACCGCTCGGTCGCGGACGTGGTCGACGGCGCCTCACTCCAGAAGGTCCGGGACTTCAAGAAGGCCAAGAAGGCCGAGGCGAAGGTCACCTGACGGCTCCACGACGGTGGGTGAGCGGGGGCATGGTGGAAGTCCTGGGAGGGCGTGGCAGAATGACAACGCGGCTCTTGACTTTACCGGGCCTCGCCGCGCCCCCATGTCGTTCACGAGAGGTGTTCGTGTCTTCGAACGCACGCAAGTTGCTCCCCGCCGAAGTCCTTTCCCACCCTGCCGTGACCAGCCTGGTCGCACGCGGCGCAGCCTCGGGCCAGGTATCCCCTGACGAGGTACGCGCCGCCAGCGATGACGCTGCGGTCGAGCCTCGTCACCTGAAGGCACTGCTGACCCATCTCAGCGGCCTGGGCATCACCGTCGACGTCTCGGCGGTCGGCACCCGTGCCGCCGCCGCCGCGACGGCACGCAAGACGACGACCGCCAAGGCGCCGGCCAAGAAGGCCGCGCCCGCCGCCAAGAAGGCAGCGGCCAAGACGGCCGCCACGGAGCCCGAGCCCGCGGCCCCGGAGGTGCCACCCGCGAGGAAGGCGCCCGCGAAGAAGGCGTCCGCCGCGAAGACGGCTGCCGCCAAGAAGGCTGCTGCCGCGGTGGATCCCGCCGCGGTCGGCCCGGACGGCAAGAAGCTGCTGCCCGACATCCCCGACGACCAGTTCGAGAAGGACGTCGCGACCGATCCGACGATCAAGCAGGACGAGAAGTCCGCCTCGTTCGTCGTCTCGGCAGCCGACGAGACCGACGAGCCGGAGCAGCAGGTCATGGTGGCCGGCGCGACGGCCGATCCGGTCAAGGACTACCTCAAGCAGATCGGCAAGGTGCCCCTCCTCAACGCGGAGATGGAGGTCGAGCTCGCCAAGCGCATCGAGGCCGGCCTCTTCTCCGACGAGAAGCTGGCCAAGGGCAACAAGGTCACCCCCAAGGTGCACGAAGAGCTCGAGTGGATCGCCGAGGACGGCCGGCGGGCCAAGAACCACCTGCTCGAGGCCAACCTGCGCCTCGTGGTCTCGCTCGCCAAGCGCTACACCGGTCGCGGCATGCTCTTCCTCGACCTGATCCAGGAGGGCAACCTCGGCCTGATCCGCGCGGTCGAGAAGTTCGACTACACCAAGGGCTACAAGTTCTCGACGTACGCCACGTGGTGGATCCGTCAGGCCATCACCCGCGCCATGGCCGACCAAGCCCGGACCATCCGCATCCCGGTGCACATGGTGGAGGTCATCAACAAGCTGGCCCGCGTGCAGCGCCAGATGCTCCAGGACCTGGGCCGCGAGCCCACCCCGGAGGAGCTCGCCAAGGAGCTCGACATGACCCCCGAGAAGGTCATCGAGGTCCAGAAGTACGGCCGCGAGCCCATCTCGCTGCACACCCCGCTGGGTGAGGACGGTGACTCGGAGTTCGGTGACCTCATCGAGGACTCCGAGGCGATCGTGCCGGCCGACGCGGTGTCGTTCACGCTCCTCCAGGAGCAGCTGCACGCCGTGCTCGACACGCTCTCCGAGCGCGAGGCCGGCGTGGTGAGCATGCGGTTCGGCCTCACCGACGGCCAGCCCAAGACGCTCGACGAGATCGGCAAGGTCTACGGCGTGACGCGCGAGCGCATCCGTCAGATCGAGTCGAAGACGATGTCCAAGCTGCGCCACCCGAGCCGTTCGCAGGTCCTGCGCGACTACCTCGACTGAGGCCTCGCACGCACAGGCCGCGCCCGCCCCGATTCGTTGGGGTCGGGCGCGGTCCTGCGTGTGGGCGCTCCTGAAGCTGTCGGGCGGAGCACGACCTTCGTGTGCCGGCGTGCGTCGCCCACCGGCAGGCGGGACTCGGTACCGGCCCCGCGTGGAGGCGGGGGGTCTCCGGAGTCCCGAACTCCGATCGGGTCGACCTCGGGGCCGGGCGCGACCGGCTGACCGTGATCGCGTCCGACAGCACCGCAGCCACCCTCGGGAGAGGGCGAGGCGGCGACGTGCTCCGGGGACGGCGAGACGCTCTCCGAGAACGAGGTGTGACGTACGGATTCGAGGGTGGTCGTGGCGGCGACCGGCTCTCTCTCCCCAGCGCGGCGGGGTCTTCGCCGCGTGCGAGCGCAACCGTCCCGGACGACTGTCGGATGGATCTGGGGACGACCGGCTCATCGCAACGAGCAGCAGGGACGTGCTCGTCGGCGGCCCCGGCCGCGACGTCGCCGACGGCCGTGGGGGACGCGACACCTGCGACGCCGAGGTCGAGCGGTCCCGCGAGCGGACCGGAGCGGCACCGATCCGGGGCCGCCCGGGTCGTCCGTCCGCATCTGGGCCGCGGCGACACAGGACAGGCAGGCTGCCGGCGCAGTAGCCTTGACGGCCGGGTGGGGCACCCCGACCGCACCCGACCGCACCCTGGACCGGGAGGCCACCATGCACACCGTCCGGATCGTCACCGCCGCGCTCGCCGCCACGTCACTGACCGCAGCCCTCGCGCTCCTGGCCGGGCCCGCCTCGGCCGAAGGGGTGCGCCTGGCCGACCCCGCCGACGCCTCGGCCTCGAACTACGACATCTCCAGGGTCGTCGTCCGCCACGGGGCCAAGCGGGTCTTCGTGAAGGTGAAGTTCGCCGACCTGACGCGGCAGGGCAACTCAGGCATGTCGATCTACTTCGACACCGATCCCTCCTTGCGGGGGCCCGAGTTCCGTGCCGGAGCGGGGCTCTTCGAGGGCACCGACTACAACCTCGGCACGATGACGGGCTGGCGCGACAACAAGGAGATCCTTGCGTGCGCGAGCAACCTCAAGCTCGACTACCGCAAGGAGAAGGCGACGTACTGGGTCGCGCGGAAGTGCCTGGGCAACGTCGCCGAGGTGCGGGTCGGCATCAAGGTGAAGGACGCCTACGACGGCTCGCACGTCGTCACCGACTGGGTGCCCGACCGCCGATCCTTCACCGACTGGCTGGCTGCCGGCTAGCCCACCGCCACCAGCACGACCGCGACCCCGCACAGCAGCAGGCCGAGGGCCTGCGCGCGGTGCACGTGCTCCCGGAGCACGACGACCGCCAAGAGCACCGTGGCGGCCGGGTAGAGCGAGGTGAGCACCGCGGACACGGCGAGCAGGCCCCGCTGGGTGGCGAGCAGGAAGGCGAGCACGGCCAGGGTGGCCAGCAGCCCGGCCACCGCGCCCCACCAGTCACTGGCCGCGCGCGGCACCCAGGACTGACGCAGCGCAGCCGAGAGCGTCACGACGAAGGCCATCGAGACCAGCTGGATCACCGCCAGCGGCCAGTAGCCGGCAGCGTCGTCCACCTGACCGGTGGCGGCGAGCAGGAGGCCGAAGCCGATCCCGGCGAGCACACCGTCGAGCACGCCGGCAGCAGGTGCCGTCGAGGCACCCGGCTCGCGGGAGACCAGCCAGATGGCCGGCACCGCGGCGGCGATGCCGAGCCAGACCAGGGCAGCCGGGCGCTCACCGGTGGCGACGCCGACGACCACGGGCAGCAGCGCCGCGAACACGGCGGAGATCGGTGCCACGACGCCCATCCTCCCGAGCGCGAGTCCGCGGTAGAGGAATGCCGACCCCATGCCGCTGCCGATCCCTGCGGCTGCCCCCCAGGCCAGGTCGCTGCCTGCCGGCTCGCCGGGGAGGGCCAGGGCCAGCACGACGGCGCCGAGGAGGGCGCCGACGGCGGCGGTGACGGCCACCGGCCAGCCCGAGGTACGACGTGCGGCGAGGCCGGCGACGAAGTCGGAGACGCCGTACGCGACGGCAGCGGCGAGCGCCAGCAGGACAGCCATCGGACCGGGTCAGGTGACGATCGCGCCGACGACCCACGTCGCGGCGGCGAGCATCCCGGCGACCAGCTCGATCAGGATGCTCAGTCCGACCGCCTTCAGCGCATGCTTGGTGGACGGCCATGCCTCGGCGGCGCCGACACGGCCACGCTCGGCTGCGTAGACGCCGGCCACGAAACCGACGAACAGGCCGATCACCGGGATCACGAAGAAGCCCACGACGCCGACCGCCGCGCCCATCAGCAGCGTGGTGCTGGGGACGCCGGAGGCCTTGAGACGACGCCCGGGGACGGCGTACTTCACGATGGTGCCGACGACCAGGAACGTCGTGGCGATGCCGAAGACCACCCAGGCGGCGCCGGTGCCGACCTGGAGCGCCCAGACGAGGATCGCGCCCAGGACGAGCACGGAGCCCGGCAGGACCGGCACGATGATGCCGGCCAGGCCGACCGCGATGGCGATGGCCACGGCCACGGTGGTGAGCGTCACCGGGTCAGCGTCCCACACGGCCCGGACATGCCAGACGGCCCCGGACCGTGAGGTCGGGGGCCGTCTCGTAGGTCAGGGGGCGTGGCGGTCAGCGCTCACCCTCGGGGGCGGGGGTGGACGAGTTGGAGAGCTTGTGGGTCTCGTCCACCACGGTCACGGCAACCTCGCGGAGCGCATCGGCGTGCTCGCGGGCGTGGTGAGCGCAGAAGAGCAGCTCGCCACCGCTCTGGAGCTCCACCCGGAGGTAGGCCTGAGCTCCGCAGCGGTCACAGCGGTCTGCCGCGGAGAGCGCGGCGGCACTGGGGGCAACGGCAGTAGTCACATCGGCCTCTTCCCATTGAGTGGTGAGCGTGTCATCTGGATCGTCTCGTTCGTTTTCATCGGTACCTCTTCAACGTAGCCAAGGGCGCAAATCATTCCCCGGGTCGATCTGGTCCGAATGTGGTTCATCTCATCACACTGAGTTGTACCCCGAGAGACCGCATCCACACCGCAGAACAGCGGATATGGGTGTACTTCGTTTCTACATCGTGATGCGGATTGGGTGCGCACTCCCTCACCGTAGGCCGCGCCGCCGGATCCGCCGCGTCGTCGTACGGCGTGTCGGGACGGCCTGCCTCCCGCCGTCCGCCCCCGCAGGTAGGTTTGGACACCTGTCCGGGCCACGAGCCAGCCGCCCGGGCCGAGACCGCATCACGATGGGACAGGACGTTCGTGGCAGCACCGACCGACAACTCGTACAACGCAGCCCACCTCCTCGTCCTCGAGGGCCTCGAGGCGGTGCGCAAGCGGCCGGGCATGTACATCGGCTCCACCGACACCCGCGGCCTGATGCACTGCCTGTGGGAGATCATCGACAACGGCGTCGACGAGGCGCTGGCCGGTGCGGCGCACCGGGTCGAGGTCACCCTGCACCCCGACGACTCGGTCGAGGTGCACGACGACGGCCGCGGCATCCCGACCGACAAGGAGCCCAAGACCGGGCTGCCGGGCGTCGAGGTCGTGGCCACCAAGCTGCACGCCGGCGGCAAGTTCGGTGGCGGCTCGTACGTCGCCACGGGCGGCCTCCACGGGGTCGGGCTCTCGGTGGTCAACGCGTTGTCCATCCGGATGGACATCGACGTCGAGCGCACGCCGGCCGAGCAGGGGCTGAGCTTCCACCGCGGGGTGCCCGGAGTCTTCGACGGGGATGGCCCGCTGGCGTCGTTCACGGCGAGATCCGGGCTCTCCCGCAAGGGCAAGCGGGTCGCCAAGGGCCGGTCCGGCACCCGCATCCGCTTCTGGCCGGACCGCCAGGTCTTCACCAAGGACGCGACGTTCGAGTTCGAGGGGCTGCTCGGCCGGGCCCGGCAGACGTCGTTCATCGTGCCGGGCCTCGAGCTGGTCATCCGCGACCTCCGTGGCGACCAGCCGGTGGAGGAGAAGTTCCGCCACGACGGCGGCATCGCGGAGTTCGCCGAGTACCTCGCGCACGACGAGCCGGTCACCGAGGTGCTGCGGCTGCAGGGCTCCGACACCTTCACCGAGACCGTGCCGCTGCTGGACGCCAAGGGCCACATGACGCCGCAGGAGGTCGAGCGCGACCTCCAGGTCGACGTCGCCCTGCGCTGGGGCACGGGCTACGACACCGAGCTGCGCTCCTACGTCAACGTCATCGCCACCCCCAAGGGCGGCACCCACGTCAGCGGCTTCGAGGGCGCGGTCACCAAGACGTTCAACGAGGTCATGCGCTCGGCGAAGGCACTCAAGGTGGGCGACGCCGACGTGATCAAGGACGACGTCATGGAGGGCATGACCGCCGTCGTCACGGTGCGTCTCGCGGAGCCGCAGTTCGAGGGCCAGACCAAGGAGATCCTCGGGACCCCGGCCGCACGTGGCGTCGTGCGCAAGGTGGTGGCCGCGGAGCTGAGGAAGTTCCTCACCTCCACCAAGCGGGTGGAGAAGGCGCAGGCCAGGCTGGTGATGGAGAAGGTCGTCGGGGCCTCCAAGACCCGGATCGCCGCGCGCCAGCACAAGGAGACGCAGCGCCGCAAGAACGCGCTGGAGACCTCGGCGCTGCCGACGAAGCTCGCCGACTGCCGATCCAACGACACCGAGCGCACCGAGCTGTTCATCGTCGAGGGCGACTCCGCGCTCGGCACCGCCAAGCTGGCGCGTGACTCGGAGTTCCAGGCGCTGCTGCCGATCCGCGGCAAGATCCTCAACGTCCAGAAGGCCTCGGTGGGCGACATGCTCAAGAACACCGAATGTGCCTCGATCATCCAGGTCGTCGGTGCCGGGTCGGGGCGCACCTTCGACCTCGACTCCGCGCGCTACGGCCGGATCATCTTCATGGCCGACGCCGACTCCGACGGTGCTCACATCCGGTGCCTGCTCGCGACGCTGTTCTTCAAGTACATGCCCGACCTGATCACCTCCGGCCGGGTCTTCACCGCCGTGCCGCCGCTGCACCGGATCGAGCTGTCGAACCCCAAGAAGGGGATGGACAAGTACGTCTACACCTACTCCGACGACGAGCTGCAGCGCCGGCTTGCGGAGCTGAAGAAGAAGAACATCCGCTGGAAGGACCCCGTGCAGCGCTACAAGGGCCTCGGTGAGATGGACGCCGACCAGCTGGCCGAGACCACCATGGAGCCCCGCCACCGCACCCTGCGGCGCCTGACCGTGGACGACGCCCTGGTCGCGGCCGACGTGTTCGAGCTGCTGATGGGCTCCGACGTGGCTCCGCGCAAGGAGTTCATCGTCCAGGGTGCCTACGAGGTCGATGTGGAGACCCTCGACGCCTGAGGCAGTGCCACCCGGGGACACCCGGGGACACCCGGGGGAGAGGCGTCAGAACTTCTGGTCGATGAGCCCGGTGTCCACGTGGTAGAGGAAGCCGCCGACCTTGACCGACCCGGGGATGAGCGGGTGCGAGCGGACGGTCTGGACGTCCTCCTGCAGGGCGGCGACCTGGTCGGAGATCACGTGAAACTGCTGCCAGCTCGCGTCGACGCCGGCCGACTGCCCCACCTTGAGCCGCAGCTCGGCCTCGGTGTGCGTGGCCATCGCGCAGCTGGTGTGCGGGATGACGAGGATGCGCTGGACGCCGAGCAGGTGCACGCCGAGCACCAGCGCCTCCAGCGCGGCGGTGGTGACCCGGCCACCCGGGTTGCGGAAGATCTTGGCGTCACCGTGCGCCAGGCCGAGCATGCGCAGCGGATCGATCCGGCTGTCCATGCAGGTCACGATCGCGACGCCGGCATGCGCGACGCCGTCGAAGCCACCGAGGTCGAAGTCGGCCGCGAACTCGGAGTTGGCGGAGATCAGGTCGTCGAAGTCACCCACGATCCGGAAGGCTAGCGGAGTCCGGACCCGGTGTGCTCTCGGGATGGGTGCGCTGGACGGGGCTCAGTGGGCCGACAGCGCCTCGCGGGCACTCACGCTGTCGGTGCGGGCCCGGCGGAAGAGCACGAGCGCGAGCACGCCGGCGACGACCGCGCAGACCGCGGCACCGAGGAAGACCGTGTGCTCCTGGGCGATGCCGGCCTGCTTGAGCAGGAGCGTGAAGTCCGTGCACCGGCTCTTCCCGTCGCAGACGTCGCGCACCGAGGGGAAGTCGCCCTGCTCGGAGTAGTAGCGGCGCAGTCCGATCACCGTCAACGCCGAGATGCCCACGAGCATGCCGACCATGCGCGAGACGACGACGAGCGCGCTGGCGAGGCCGTGCACGTCGTCATCGGTGTAGGCGAGCACCGCGGCGTTGACGGGTGCCAGGGCCAGGCCGAAGCCCAGGCCGCCGATCACGAGGCCGAGGTTGGCGTGCCAGTGCTCGAGGGTGGTGAGGTCCCACCGGCTCATCAGCACGAAGCCGGTGGCGGCGAAGCCCATCCCGATCGCGGTGGTCGGGCCGGCACCGACCCTGCGGGAGAGGTAGCCGCCGATGACGGCGCCGACGGGCAGCGCGATCAGGAACCGCACCAGCACGAGGGCGGCCATCAGCTGCGAGTCGGCGTAGATCGTCGTACGCGCGAACAGCGGGATGTCGATGAGCGCGGCGATCAGGGCTGCACCCACGAAGAAGCTGACGAGCAGCGCACCCCAGGCAGGAGTCTGGCGCAGCGCGCCGTGCGGGATGAGCGGGGCGTCGTCGCGCCGCAGGTGCCAGACCAGCAGCAGCGAGGCGACCAGTGCGCCGAGGAGGTACCACCAGCCGTTGTCGGCGAAGACCTGCACCTTCGGGTCGGCCGTGGCGAACGCGAGGATCACGCCGCTCAACGCGGCGGCCAGGAGCAGTGACCCGGTGAGGTCCGCCTCGCGCATCGAGCCGATCCAGCCGCGTACGTCGATCAGGGGGCGCCGAGCCGTGACGCAGCGGACCACGAAGAGCAGGGCCGCGGCCATCGCGACCACGCCGACCGGGGTCAGCCAGCGTCCGTCGCCGGTGAGGGGCACGAACATCTCGCCCCACGTGATGTCGCGCATCACCGCGGCCGGCCGGACGAACACCAGCGATCCGGTGACCAGGGTGACCAGGAGGAGGAGGCCGCCGATGATGTCGGGGACCCCCTCGATTGGTCGAGTACCGCGTGTCTGCGGCCCGGTTCCCTGCGGATTGGTCCCAAACCGCACGGTGCGCAGCGCTGCGGCCAGCATCAGCCCGACCGCCAGGTTGATCAGGAAGATCGCCCGCCAGTCGGCGACGGAGAGCACCAGCGCACCGAACAGGGGGCCGAGCACCGAGCCGATCTCCTGGACGGCCGACACGATGCCGAGCGGCACGCTGCGCCGGTCGGCGGGATAGATGTCGGCGACCAGCGCCAGCGTGGCCGGCACCAGGCCGCCTCCGCCGACGCCCTGCAGGAAGCGGCCGGAGACCATGCTCGGCATGTCGTAGGCCAGGGCGGTGACCAGCGACCCGAACGCGAAGACGACCAGCGCCATGATCAGCACCGGCAGTCGCCCGCGCAGGTCGGCGATGCGGCCGATGAGCGGCAGCATCGCGACGTAGCCGAGGAGGAAGCCGGAGATGACGGGGGCGGCCCGCTGGAGCTGCTCGACCGGGACGCCGGCCGACGTCATCATGTCGGGCAGCGCGAGCACCACGACGTAGGTGTCGGCTGCGGCGAAGGCGACCGCCACCGCAGCCAGCCCGAGGAGCAGTCTGGAGCCCCGGCTCACCGGTGGGCTCGCCGCAGCCGTCACGGCGCCGTGATCGCCTTCTCGGTGCCGTAGTCGTCGAAGGTGACGGTGTAGGTCATCTCGTCGGAGTCGGGGTAGAAGACGCCCGTCAGGGTGGCCTCGCGGAGCTCGCCGGCCTCCGAGACGAGGTACGACGCGTCGAAGGAGTCACCCGAGGAGCTGGGGATGACCTTCTTCATGGCGGCACCGGGGATCGTGCCGGTGTAGCTGGTCAGGACCTCGCTGTTGTTGTCGCCGCCACGGACGCTCTCGCCCTTCTCGACGCCGGTCGTGACCGGGAGCAGGGAGGAGAAGCCGCGGTCGGGAGTGATCAGGGCAGCCGGGTCGGGTGCGCCGTAGTCGGACGGGTCGACGTCGGAGTAGCCGGGCGTGAGCGGGATCTGGGCGTAGACCACGCCGTCGACGGCGATGACCGGCACCTCGAACTCGGTGCCCGACAGCACCACCTTGATGGCGCCGTCGAAGGCCGGCCCGCTGGTCGCGGTGCCGACCGCGCTGGTGATGCCGGTGATGCCCTCGGGCAGGTCGTCGGTGGTGAGGCTCAGACGCACACCGGAGGTGTCGTCGAGGGCGGTCTTGGCGAGCGCGAGGACCTCTTCAGGAGTCTGGTCGTCGGCGGCCGCCTTCTTGTCGTCGCCACCGCACGAGACGAGCACGAGGGCCACCAGCACCGCGAGCAGGACGGCCAGGGAGCGGCGCAGGGGATGCCTCATGGGGCAGAGCCTTCCACACGCGCGGTCATCCCCAGCTGCGTCGCGACCGACCCTGCACAGGCTGCGATGGGCTGGGCTGCCGGAGTGCCGGAGCCGTCGCGTCGGCCGGTGGCCTCGGGCAGCTCGATCGGCGCACCGCTGGAGGCGGCGGCGCGAGCCGGCTCGGTGCCGGCCCACGCGAACACCAGGGTGTCCTCGCCCTTGAGGAACCGATGGCAGCGCACCCCGCCGGTGGCCCGGCCCTTGGGCGGGTACTCGCTGAACGGCGCCACCTTGACCGCACCCGGCTCGGTGCCCGGGAGCGCGGTGGAGGAGCCGGAGGAGGTGACGACGACCGAGCGCGTCGGGTCGACCGCGCCGAACCACGCGACCCGCTCGCCGGCGGTCAGCCGGACGCCGGCGATGCCGCCGCCCGACCGGCCCTGCGGGCGCACGCCGTCGGCGCCGAAGTGGAGGAGCTGGGCGTCGCTGGTGATGAAGCACAGGCTCTCGTCGCCGGTGACGAGCTCGACCGCGCCCACGACCTCGTCGTCGTCCTTGAGGGAGATGAGGTCCCAGTCGTCCTTGGCGAGCACCTCGGGGTTGACCCGCTTGATGATGCCGTCGCGGGTGCCGAGCGCGAGGCCGGGCCCGTCGGCCGGCAGCGCCGTCAGCGCCAGGGCGCGCTCGCCGACGTCGAGCGAGAGCACCTCGGTGAGCGGCAGCCCGCCCTGGAGGTTGGGGTCGTTGGCCGAGGCGGGCAGCTCAGGCATGTCCAGCACGCCCAGCTTGAGCACCCGCCCGCGGGAGGTGATCACGCCGATCTCGCCGCGCGCCGTGGTGCGCACCGCTGACACGATCACGTCGTGGTTGGCGCGGCCACCGCCCTCTCCCGGCGTCTCGGCGCTCGACGAGCGGGCCATCAGGCCGCTGGACGAGAGGAACGCGAAGCACGGGTCGTCGGCGACCTCGAGCGCGGCGGACGTCGCCGCCGTGACGGTGGTGCCGGCCGAGGCGAGCAGGACGGTACGGCGCGGCGTGCCGAACGTCTTGGCGATCTCGGCCAGCTCGTCGGACACCACCTTCCGGAGGAGGGCGTCGTCGGCGAGGATCGCGTCGAGCAGCTCGATCTCGCGCTCGAGCTCCTCGCGCTGCTTGTCGAGCTCGATCTTGGAGAACCTCGTCAGCCGGCGCAGGGCCATGTCGAGGATGTGCTCCGCCTGGATCTCGCTGAGCTCGAAGATGGAGATCAGCCGCTCCTTCGCGGCGGCGGAGTTGTCGCTGCTCCGGATCACCGCGATGACCTCGTCGATGTCGAGGATCGCGATGAGCAGGCCGGCCACGAGGTGGAGCCGGTCGGCGGCCTTGGCCCGGCGGAACACCGTGCGACGTCGGACGACCTCGAAACGGTGACCCAGGAAGACCTCGAGCATCTCCTTGAGGCCCAGGGTGCGGGGCTGGCCGTCGACGAGGGCGACGGCGTTGATGCCGAACGACTCCTCCATCGGGGTGTGCCGGTAGAGCTGCTCGAGCAGCGCCTCGGGCACGAAGCCGTTCTTGACCTCGATCACCAGCCGGAGGCCGTGGTGGCGGTCGGTGAGCTCCTTGAGGTCGGCGATGCCCTGGATCTTCTTGGCCTGCACGAGATCCTTGACGCGGGCCTTGATGCGCTCGGGGCCGACGCCGTAGGGCAGCTCGGTGACGACGATCGCCTTGCGGCGGCCGATCGTCTCGATGCGAGCCGTGGCCCGCATGCGGAACGACCCACGACCCGTCTCGTAGGCGTCGCGGACGCCCTCGAGGCCGACGATCTTGCCGCCGGTGGGCAGGTCGGGTCCGGGGATGAAGCGCATCAGGTCGTCGGTGCCGGCCCCGGGGTGCGTGATCAGGTGGCGCAGCGCCTGCACCACCTCGACCAGGTTGTGCGGCGCCATGTTGGTGGCCATGCCGACCGCGATGCCGGTGGTGCCGTTGACGACGAGGTTGGGGATCGCCGCCGGCAGCACCGACGGCTCGGTCTCACGGCTGTCGTAGTTGGGCTTGAAGTCGACGGTGTCCTCGTCGATGCCTGCGGTCATCGCGACGGCCGCGGGGGCCATCCGGCACTCGGTGTAGCGCATGGCGGCGGGCACGTCGTCGGGCGCGCCGAAGTTGCCGTGCCCGTCGATCATCGGCAGCCGCATCGACCAGGGCTGCGCCATCCGGACCAGCGCGTCGTAGATCGCGCCGTCGCCGTGCGGGTGGAGCCGACCCATGACCTCGCCGACCACGCGAGCGCTCTTGACGTGCCCGCGGTCGGGCCGCAGGCCCATGTCGTTCATCGTGTAGAGGATGCGGCGCTGCACCGGCTTGAGGCCGTCGCGAGCGTCGGGCAGGGCCCGGGAGTAGATGACGGAGTAGGCGTACTCCAAAAAGGACGCGCGCATCTCGTCGCCGACGTCGATGTCGAGGATGTGCTCCTCGAAGTCGTCGGGCAGGGGTTGTTTGGTCGTACGACGCGCCATGGGTCGCATTCTTCACGGTGTCGCCGACGCTTCGGTGGGGGGCTCGCCGTCTCGGTCCCGCTCGTTGACCTGAGGCCGACCCGATAGATTCGTCCCCGTGCCCACCCAGACCTCCGCCCCGCGCCACTGGGAGGCCGATGTGCTGCTGCGCGACGGTCGCGTCGCTCACATCCGGCCGATCAGGCCCTCGGACGCGGAGCTCCTCGTGGAGTTCTACTCGCGCGTGTCGCCGGAGTCGAAGTACTACCGCTTCTTCACGCCCATGCCCAAGCTGTCCGAGAAGGACATCGCGCGGTTCACGCAGGTCGACTACACCGACCGGGTGGCCTTCATCCTGACCGTCGGCGCCAAGATGATCGCGGTCGGTCGCTACGACGTGGTCGAGCCGGGGCAGGCGGAGGTGGCCTTCCTCGTCGAGGACCAGCACCAGGGCCGGGGCATCGGCCAGCTCCTGCTCGAGCACCTCGCGCAGGCGGGGCGGGAGCGCGGCGTGGACCGGTTCGTGGCCGACATCCTGCCCGACAACCACGCGATGATCCGCACCTTCCGCGACGCCGGCTACAAGATCGCCAGCGACTACGACGACGGCGTGATGGCGCTGGTCTTCGACATCGACCCCACCGACACGGCCATCGGTGTCATGGAGCAGCGCGAGCACCGGGCCGAGTCGGCGTCGATCGAGCGGTTCTTCAACCCCCGGTCCGTCGCCGTCATCGGCGCCAGCCGCCGGCAGGACACCATCGGCCGGGCCCTGGTGCGCAACCTGGTGACCGGTGACTTCACCGGGCGCGTGTACGCCGTCCACCCGAGCGCCGACGCGGTGTCCGGCCTGCCGACGTACCCCACGGTCTCGGAGATCCCCGGTGAGGTGGACGTGGCCATCGTGGCGGTGCCCGCCGAGGCCGTGCACGACGTGGTGCTCGACTGCGCGGCCAAGGGCGTCCACGGCCTGGTCGTGATCTCGTCGGGCTTCGCCGAGACCGGCGAGGAGGGCCGCACCCGGCAGCGTCGGCTGGTCGGGCTCTCGCGCTCCTACGGCCTGCGGCTGATCGGCCCCAACGCCCTCGGTGTCATCAACACCGACCCCGACGTGTCCCTCAACGCCTCGCTGTCGTCGGTGATGCCCCCGCGCGGCCGCGCCGGCTTCTTCTGCCAGTCGGGAGCCCTCGGCTCCGCGATCCTGGAGAAGGTCAACAACCGCGGCCTGGGCCTCTCGACGTTCGTCAGCGCCGGCAACCGGGCCGACGTCTCGGGCAACGACCTCCTGCAGTACTGGGAGAAGGACGACTCCACCGAGGTCGTGCTGCTCTACCTGGAGTCGATCGGCAACCCGCGCAAGTTCTCCCGCATCGCCCGCAGGGTCTCGCGCCGCAAGCCGGTGATCGCGGTCCGGTCGGGTCGCAACAGCCAGGGCGTGCCGATGGGCCACGCCGTCCGCAAGATCGCCGCGCCCCAGCAGGCGGTCGACGCGATGTTCAAGCAGGCAGGCGTCATCCAGGTCGACACGCTCGACGAGATGTTCGACGTCGCCCAGCTGCTCGCCCACCAGCCGCTCCCGCGCGGGCGGCGGGTGGCGATCGTCGGCAACTCCGACGCCCTCGGCCTGCTCGCGACGGACGCTGCCGCCGCGGTCGGCCTGGTCGTCAACAAGCAGGTCCCGCTCGGTGCCGACGCCAACGCCGAGGACTTCGAGGACGCGCTCGACGCGGCCATCGACGACCCGGAGGTCGACGCCGTCGTGGCGATCTACATCCCGCCCCTCGACGTCTCCGGCGAGGACGTCGCCAACGTGCTCGCCGCCGTGGGCGAGCAGTCCGACAAGCCGCTCGTCTCGACCTTCCTCGGCGCCGAGGGCGTGCCCGAGCTGCTGCGGGTGCCCGACGTCGCAGGCATGACCGCCGGGCGCGGCTCGGTGCCGTCGTACCCCGCCGTCGAGGCGGCCGTGCGCGCGCTCGCGCGCGTCGTGACGTACGCCGTCTGGTTGCGCACCGCCGACACCCATTCGGCCGACGCGGCCCTGATCGACCGGATCGGCGCGAAGCGCCAGGTCAACGAGCTGCTCATGCACCACCGGGAGGGGCACGACCTCACGCACGACGAGGCCCAGGCGCTGCTGGGGGCCTATGACGTCAACCTCTCCGAGACCATCGCGGTCTCGACGCTGGAGGAGGCGCAGGCGGCGGCCGTGAAGCTCGGCTACGACGTCGTGCTCAAGGCGACCGCCGACCACCTGCGGCACCGGCCTGACCTGGCCCACGTACGCCGCAACATCGACGACGCCGACGACATGCGCGGTGCCTGGGCGACCCTCAACAAGGTGATCACCGAGCCCACGAAAGCCGGGTTCGTGGTGCAGCGCAACGCTCCTCCCGGTGTGCCGGTCAGCCTGGCCAGCATGGAGGACCCGTTGTTCGGGCCCGTGGTCTCCTTCGGCATCGGTGGCCCGCTCACCGAGCTGCTGGGCGACCGTGCGTTCCGCATCCCGCCGCTGGCCGAGCACGACGCCCAGGACATGGTGCGCGAGATCAAGGCGTCGCCCCTGCTCTTCGGCTATCGCGGCAGCGAGATCGTCGACGTCGGCGAGATCGAGCGCATCGTCTGCCGGGTGGCCCAGCTGCAGCACGACCTGCCGCAGATCCGCGCCCTCGACCTGCCGCTGATCCTGGCCGGGGCCGGCGGTGCCACGGTGCTCGGCGCGTCCATCCGCATCGAGCCGGTGCTCGACCCGCGGTCCGACTGGTTCGTGCGCCGGCTGAGCACGATGCCGGGCGACACGCTGCCCGACTGAGGGCCCTAGGCTCGCCCGCGTGCTGGTCTCCGACGCTCACCGCTTCCTGTTCGTGCACGTGCAGAAGACCGGCGGGGTCACCGTCGACGGGCTGCTGCGGCCGCAGCTGCCCGATGCCCGCTCGCTCGACGGCCTGACCCGGCACGCGCGGCTCGACCAGATCCTCGAGGCCGAGCCCGGCCTGGGGGACTACTGGGTCGCCGGCATCGTCCGCAACCCGTGGGCCCGGCTGCTGTCGTGGTGGAGCATGGTCGAGCGGTTCCGCGAGCTCGCCGAGCGGGGGGCACCCAAGGCGCAGGGCTTCCTGACCGGCAAGGGCTTCCTCGCCGTCGTGGCCCGTGAGTACGCCGACTTCGAGGCGTTCGTGCTGCGCGGCACCGTCGAGCGGCCGCGGCTCGGTACCCCTCAGCTCGCCTACCTGTCGACGCCGGGAAGGCGGGCCGACTTCATCGGCCGCCAGGAGTCCTTCGACGCCGATGTGGCCACCATGGTCGCCCGGCTCGGGCTGCCACCCGTCGCGCAGGTCCCGCGCGACAACGCCTCGGCACCCCGCGACCACCGCGACGCGTTCACCCCGCAGATGCGTGAGCGCGTCGCCGAGGTCTTCGCCGACGACATCGACGCGTTCGGCTACACGTTCTGAGACCTCGGCCCTCCTCGGCCCTGTGCGCTGGGTGGGGCCGCCGTCCGTGCCCCGTGGCAGACTGCTCCACATGCGCAGCAAGACGGCCGACCACACTCCTGCCGAGAAGGACCGCGCCCGTGAGCTGCGCCGCGCGATCGACCGCACCGGCTACTACCCCGAGGTCGTGGCCGACGGGGTCTTCTCGGCGGTCGCGGGCGAGGACGTCTCGTCCTTCTACGTCCACCACGAGCCGACGTTCGAGCGCGACGAGGTGCGCCGCCACCTGACCGTCGTCGTGCTCACCGCGACGCGCCTGGTGCTGGCCCACACCGACGAGCACCCCGGCGACGACCTCCTGCCCGAGCCCTACACGTCGACCTCCACCGAGGCGATCGCGCTGTCGTCGGTGCGCTCGGTGGTGGTGACCCGGATGGTGGCCAACCCCACCAGCGGGCCGGCACCCGCCGCCGAGGCCGTGCTCACCATCGGCTGGGGCGGGGTCGGCCGCATCGACCTCGAGCCCGCCGACTGCGCCGACCCCGACTGCGACGCCGACCACGGCTACACCGGCGTGCTCTCCGGCGACGACTTCTCGCTCCGTGTCTCGGCCGCCGCCGACGGCGGCGAGGCCGTTGCCGGGCTGTTGGGCTTCGCCGAGGCCCTGTCCGCCCGCACGCGCGGAGCATGACCGCATTCGTCGAGCCCGCCTACGGCGAGCGTTCGCTCGGCGATGTAGTGCCGGCCATCGCGGCCGCGCTCGGACACCCGCTCGGGGTGCAGCCGTCGCGGCTGACGCTGCCCGACGCGCCGTCGTACGTGTTGTTCCTGGTCGACGGGCTCGGCGCCGAGCAGCTGCGGCGCTACGGCTACATGGCGCCCTTCCTCTCCGAGCTGTTGGAGGAGCAGACGCCCGGCACCGCCGGTGTGCCGTCGACCACCGCGACCAGCCTGACCTCGCTGGGCACCGGACTGACCCCGGGTGCGCACGGCATGGTCGGGTTCACCTCCCGCATCCCGGGCACCGACCGGCTGCTGAACGCGCTCTTCTGGGCCAAGGACGTCGACCCGGTCGAGTGGCAGCCGCACCCCACCGCGTTCTCCCGCCTGGTGGCGAGCGGGGTGACCACCACGGTGGTCAACAAGCGTGACTTCCGGGCCAGCGGGCTCACCGTCGCCGCACATCGTGGCGCCGACTACGTCGGCGCGGACCGCGTCGGCGAGCGGATCGCCGCCGTGCTCGAGGCGTCGGCGACCAGCCCGTCGCTGACCTACGTCTACGACAGCGACCTCGACTGGACCGGCCACCGCTTCGGCGTCGCCTCCACGCCGTGGCTGCAGCAGCTCTCGATGGTCGACGCGGAGGCCGAGCAGCTGCGTGAGGCGCTGCCGGCGCACACGCGGCTGCTCGTCGTCGCGGACCATGGCATGGTCGACAGCCCGCCCGGGTCGCGGGTCGACGTGGACGACCGGGTCGAGCTGCGCGACGGCGTCTGGCTGCTGGGCGGCGAGGCGCGCTTCCGCCACCTCTACTGCGACCGTGGCGCCGTCGACGACGTCGTGGCGACCTGGCGCGAGGTGCTGGGCGACCGGGCCGACGTACTCACCCGGGAGGACGCAGTACGCCGCGGCTGGTTCGGCGCCGCGAGCCCCGCCGTACTCCCGCGAATCGGTGATGTGTTGGTCGCCTGCCGGGGCGACGCGGCGGTCGTGTCGACGGTGGACCTCGCCTACGAGAACACCCTCGTCGGGCTGCACGGCTCGCTCACGCCGGCGGAGATGCTGATCCCGATCCTCGTCAGCTGACGGCCCCCGGCCGACCCCGGTGGCGCCGGAGCGTGGTCAGCCGAACGGCAGCGGCTCCGGAGCCAGGCTGACGGCCTTGGCTCGGGCGGCGGTCAGCCGGCGCCGGTGGTGCTGGCGGCAGAGCACCTCGTAGGCCACGTCGGCGTGCGGCTCGTCGGCCTGGTCGACGTCGCCGACGACGACGACCTCGCCCTCGACCACCATCACGCCGTTCTCGGTGCGGGCGTTGTGGGTGGCCCGCTTGCCGCACCAGCACAGCGCCTCGACCTGGAGCACGTTCATCCGGTCGGCGAGCTCGATGAGTCGCCCCGAGCCCGGGAACAGCTGGGTGCGGAAGTCGGTGAGGATGCCGAACGCGAACACGTCGATCTGCAGCTCGTCGACGACCTTGGCAAGCTGGTCGATCTGCTGGACGGAGTAGAACTGGGCCTCGTCGCAGACCAGGTAGTCGATCCGCCCGCCCTGGGTAAGCGTCGTGACGACGTAGGCCCAGAAGTCGAACTCCGGCTCGACCTCGAGCGCCTGGTGCGTCAGGCCCAGTCGGCTGGAGACCCTCGCCTCGCCGGCCCGGTCGTGGGTGGTGAAGATGCGGCCGACCCGGCCGCGGGCGGCGTGGTTGTGGTTCGTCTGCAGGGCGAGGGTCGACTTGCCGGAGTCCATCGTGCCGGTGAAGAAATGCAGTTCAGCCACGAGGCGTGATCCTTCCACACCGCCAAGCACTCGGGTCGTCCGCCTGAGGGTGTGCGATACGCCACCCTCAGGCGGACGACCTGGTGGTCCGGCAGGATGCGTCGCATGACCTCACCCCTCATCTCCGCCGACGAGCTCCGCGCGGTCCTCGCCGATGTCACGGTGCTCGACGTGCGCTACCGGATGGGCGGCCCCGGCGGCCCCGTCGCGTACGCCGAGGGCCACGTGCCGGGCGCGGCCTACGTCGACCTGGACAGCGACCTGGCCGCGCCGCCCGGTGAGGGCGGCCGGCATCCGCTGCCCGGGACCGCCGACTTCGTCACCGCGATGCGCCGGGCCGGCGTCTCCAACCGCCGCCCCGTCGTCGTGTACGACGACTGGTCGGCGCACGCGGCCGGCCGCGCGTGGTGGCTGCTGCGCCACCACGGGCACCCGGACGTGCGGGTCCTCGACGGCGCCTGGCCGGCCTGGCTGCGGGCCGGGGGAGAGGTCGAGACCGGCGCGCCGGCGGTCGAGCCGGGCGACTTCGCTCCGGGGGAGCCCGGGGCCCGCCTGATCGACGCGACCCACGTGCTCGACGTCGATGTCCTGATCGATGCCCGGGCAGCCGAGCGCTATCGCGGGGAGACCGAGCCGATCGACCCCGTGGCGGGCCACATCCCGGGGGCGGTCAACGTGCCGACCGCGCGCAACCTGACCGACGACGGCTGCTTCCTCGGCCCCGACGAGCTGAGGGCGATCTACGCGGAGGCGGGTGCGGTGCCGGGCGCGGACGTGGCGGCGTACTGCGGCTCGGGCGTCACCGCCGCCCACGACCTGCTCGCCATGGAGGTCGCGGGCATCGAGGCACGCCTCTACCCGGGCAGCTGGAGCGGTTGGATCACCGACCCGGGGCGCCCGGTCGAGCGGTCAGCCGACTGAGACCTCGTCGCCGACGCGGATCGTGCCGGTGCCCTCGGGGATCAGGTTGATCGCGAACAGGGTGTCGCTGACGGGCCGTCGGTGCCGGGCCAGGGTGCGGATCGGCTCCTTGCCGGTGCGCAGCGAGGCGATGTCGACGGTCGTCACGACGCACCGCCCGGTGGGCGTCGCCATCCGGAACCGCACGCCGGCGATCTCGACCCAGGACCAGGTGTCCTCGACGAACGGCTCGTCGCCGTCGATCACCAGGCTCGGCCGGAACCGTTGGACGGGAAGAGGTGCCGGCGGCTCCTCGCCGCGCTCGAGAGCTCCAGCAACGATCCAGTCGTTGAGCTGACGCAGCGACGCCTCCGACGCCAGGGTGACCGGGTAGCCGTCGGCGTACGCGGTGTGGTCGCCGGGGGAGGAGTACCTCGGGTCCAGGCTGCGGCGGGCCGGTGCGTCACACCACAGCAGGCGCAGGTCGGGGCGGCCCAGGGCCTCGCCCAGCCACTCGCCGGCGGCCGCGTCTGCGGCGACGCCCAACAGGTCCTGGCTGAACAGCCGCACCGGGACGAGCGGTCCGGTGGGCACATCGAGCGTCAGGGTCGGCAGGCCCGGTGCGGTCAGCCTCAGGGCGCCGGTCACCGACGGATCGGTCGCCGGGGTGTCGGCGACGATCGTGAACAGGTCGTGCACCTGTCGAGCCGAGACCATCTGCCCGTCGGGGTCGACGACGATCCACGAGCGGTCGTCGGTCAGGCCGCGGCGCAGCACCTCGGCCGACCCGACCGCGCGGATCGCGGTGCTCTTGACGGGGTGGACGTTGAGGCCGGTGAGCCTCAACGTCACCAGTGGACTCCCTTGAACATCCTGGCCAGCATGATCTGCTCCGACTCGCGGGTGCCCGACTCGGGCGCCTGTCCCTTGGCCGCCGCCGAGTCGGGGAACACGTGGTAGGCCATGTTGAGCAGCCGGAACGTCGCCTTGGGCGCCATCGTGTGGGCGATCGCGCCGGCGTTGCCGAGGGCGGTGTTGATCTCGTGCGGCTTCTCGACCAGCGCCCTGATCACCAGGTCGGCGGCCTGCGCGGGGGAGATGGTGGGGAACTTGTCGTAGATCTTGGTCGGCGCGATCATCGGCGTCCGCACCAGCGGCATGTGGATGCTGGTGAAGGTGATGCCGTCGCCCACCACCTCGGAGGCCACGACGTTGCTCCACGAGTCGAGCGCGGACTTGGACGCGACGTACGCCGAGAACCGCGGCGGGTTGGTCTGCACCCCGATCGAGCTGATGTTGACGACATGGCCGGCCCGCTGCTGGCGCATCACGGGCATCAGGCCCATGACCAGGCGGATCGCGCCGAAGTAGTTGAGCTGCATGGTGCGCTCGAAGTCGTGGAACCGGTCGGTCGAGAGCTTCAGCGAACGGCGGATCGAGCGGCCGGCGTTGTTGACCACGAAGTCGACGGTGGGCAGCTGGACCATCATCTGCTCGCACAGTGCGTCGATCGCGTCGAGGTCGGAGAGGTCGCAGGGGAAGACGTGCGCCTGCCCGCCGTGCCTCTCGATCGTGGCCCGGGTGTCCTCGAGCTTGTCCTTGCCGCGGGCGACCAGCACCGGGATGCCGCCGGCCTGCGCGACCTTGAGCGCGGTGACCTGGCCGATGCCCGACGAGGCGCCCGTGATGACGACGTACTTGCCCTGCAGGGCGGCCCGGATCGAGGCGTCCTTGCCGGTTGACTCGTCGAGGTGCTCCTCCCAGTAGCCCCACAGGGTGCGGGCATACGACTCCAGATCGGGTACGGCGATGCCGGAGCCTGCGAGTGCCCTCTCGGTCGCCCGCGAGTCGAAGACGGGCGCGAAGCTGGAGTGCGCCAGCACCTCGGCGGGCAGGCCGAGGCGGCCGAGGGTCTGGTCGAGCACGAGCTGCCCGGCGCTCGACCTCACGATCGCCGCGACGATGGTCGACGGTCGCAGCACCCGCGGGACGAGGCTGAGCGGGCCGCTGGCGGTCACCCGCCGGTCGATCGGCGTCGCGAACTGCGGCGCCCCGGCCGCTGCGCAGAACAGGTTGACGGTCTCGACCACCGGCTGCGGCTCGGGGTTGACCAGGTGGAACGCCTCCCCGTCTCGGTCCGGCAGGTGCGCGAGATGGTCCATGGCGGCCGCGACGTAGTCGACCGGCACGACGTTGGTGTCGCCCAGGTCGACGCCCATCAGCGGCAGCCACGCGGGCAGCACGTCGCGCAGCGCCTTGAGCAGCGGGAAGAAGTAGTAGGGACCGTCGACCTTGTCCATCTCGCCCGTCTCGCTGTGGCCGACCACGATCGCCGGGCGGTAGACCCGCCACGGCACGGTCGCCTCGTCACGCACGATGCGCTCGGACTCGTACTTCGTGCGGTGGTACGCCGACGGCAGGTGCTGACCCTCCGCGAACATCGTCTCGTCGAACCGGTCCCGGAAGTCACCTGCGGCGGCCACCGACGACACCTGGTGGAAGCAGCCGGTCCTCAGCGAGGCCGCCAGGGCGAGAGCCTCCCGCGTGCCGCCGACGTTCATCGTCTCGTTGGTGGCGTCGTCGGCCGTGAGGTCGTAGACGGCGGCCAGGTGGAAGAAGTGGTCGACCCGGCCGGCGTGCCTGCCGACCCACGACTTCGTCACGCCCAGCCCGGGCTTGGTCAGGTCTCCGGTGACCGGCACCACCCGGCCCGAGCCCCCCTGGGCGTTCCAGCGCTCGATGAGCGCGCGCATGCGTGGCAGTGAGCCCTTGCGGACCAGGACGTGGATGTCGCCCTCGCGGTGGTCGATGAGCTGCTGGACCAGATGCCGGCCGATGAAGCCGGTCGCCCCGGTGACGAAGTACGACATGGGCGGATGCTACTGCGGCTGCCGGCCGGTCGCCGGGCTCGCTAGGCTCGGCCGTCGTCGCTCGAGCCCCCGAACATGATCTCGTCCCAGCTCGGGACGGAGGCCCGGCCCCGGGTCTTCTTGACCGGCCGTCTCGCCGGCTCGTCCGCCCCGTCGTCGGTGCCGGCCTCCGGCTCCTCGGCGGCAGCGGGCTCGCCGGCGGGCTCGCCAGCGGATTCGGGAGCGGGTTCGTCAGCAGGTTCGTCAGCGGGCTCCTCGGCCGGCTCGTCGGCGCTCTCGAGCTCGGCCTCACGCAAAGCCTCGGTCAGGTCGATCGTCTCGTCGGCGGCGAACGACGGCTCGTCACCGGAGACCATCTCGATCGCGTCGTCTCCGAGCGGCAGCTCCTCGGCGGGCACGGCGGCCAGCCGACGCTTGCGCGGGGCCGGCGGGTCGTCCTCGGCGGCCGGCCCGGCGGGCGCAGCCGGCTTGGCGGACGAGCCCTCCCCGACCAACCATCGGGCGTCGTCGTTCTCGACGGTGACGTAGTTGCCCGGCATGTCGAAGGAGAACTCGGCCGGACCCTTGCGCGAGCCGGCCGCGAAGTGTGCGGTGAGGGTCCAGCGACCGTCCTCGCGACGGAAGGCGTCCCACTGGACCGCGCGCGGGTCGACGTTGAGGCCGCGCAGGTGCTCGGCGACAGCGTCCCCCAGGGTGCGCCCGCCACCCAGCGAGCCCTCGCCGCTGCGACGGCGTACCGACGACTTCTGGGCGCGCTGCGCGACGTGGGCACGCTCGTCGAGCACCGGCCCGGCGAACGTCATGATCTTCTCGACGGTCGTCTGCGCGGCCTGGGCCACCGACTCGGCCGACTCGCCGGCACGGATGCGGGCCTGGATGTCTCGCGGGCGAATAGCGCTGTCCATCTGAATCTCCAACTGGCCGAGGCGGGCGTGCTCGCCGCGCAGGGCGGCCCGGAGTGAGGCGTCGACGGTGAGTGTGTACTCGCCGCCGGCATCGTCGAGCAGCAGCAGACGAGTGCGGTCATCGCTCAGTCCTGCGAGCGTGAGGTGCACCATCGCCTGTCTGCTCCTGCGTCGTCGTGCCGTGATCCGGTTGGTTGCCGAGCCTACGCCAGCGCACGCCTCGCTCCGACGTACGGCGGGCGGCGCGCCCACGCCGAATGTGTACGTGACCCGGGGCGATACCCTCCGGCTGTGCTGCCGACCGTGATCGCGATGGCCGTCGCGCCGCCCGAGCCGTCGGTGACCCTGGTCGTGCTCGACCTCGTGGGCATCTTCGTCTTCGCGATCTCCGGCGCCCTGGTGGCGGTCCGCAAGGATCTCGACGTCTTCGGGGTGCTCGTCCTGGCCGGCACCACGGGCCTCGGAGGCGGCTTCCTGCGCGACGTGCTCATCGGCGCGACACCGCCGGCGGCGCTCGCCGACTGGCGCTACCTGATGGTCCCGATCGCGGCCGGAGTCGTCACGTTCTTCTTCCATCCCGTGCTGGGACGCGTGGAGCGGGTCATCAACGTCTTCGACGCGTTCGGCCTCGCACTCTTCTGCGTGACCGGGGCGCTCAAGGCGACGGCGTACGGCCTGGGGCCGGTGCCGGCAGCCCTGATGGGCATGGTCACCGCCATCGGCGGCGGCATGGCCCGCGACGTCCTCGCCGGCCGGATGCCGGTGGTCTTCCGCGGCGAGCTCTACGCGACCCCCGCCCTGGCCGGCGCCTTCCTCGCGGTGCTGGGAGACCGCTACGACCAGCCGACGTACGTCGTCGTGCCCCTCGCCGCGGGCACCTGCCTGGTCTGGCGGCTGCTGGCGATGTGGCGCGACTGGCAGGCGCCGCTGCCTGCAGGCCCGGCCAGCGTCTGACCCGATCGGCGGGGTAGTCCGGTGCAGATTTGCTGATTCCGGGCGGATTCCCGACCGATCTGCACCGGACTACCGGCTGTCGTAGTCGGCGCCGCGGGTCGCCTGCGCAGCGAGTACGGCGACCAGGCCGGCCGCCACCGGCACGGCGTACGCCCAGGACGCGCCGCGGGCGTCGACGACGAGCCCGGCGAGGGTGGCCCCGGGCGCGACGCCGGCCACCAGCGCGGTGTGCATGATGCCCATGCCCTCGGTGAGCCGGGCGCTCGGCACCACCTGCTCGGTGAGCATCATCGTCGCGATCAGCGTGGGCGCGATCGAGAGGCCGCCGACCAGCAGCACCGGCGCCATCAGCGCGACGTGCTCCACGAACGCCAGCGGCAGCATGGCGGCGAGCATCGCCATCGTGCCGATCCGCAGCCGGGTCTCCAGGCTCGACTCCCAGCGCACGACGCCGGTGACCAGTCCGGCGAGCAGGCTGCCGAAGCTCCACACGGCGAGCAGCACCCCGGCGAGCCCCTTGGCGCCCTCCTCCTCGGAGAACGCCACCGTCGTCACCTCGGCCGCGCCGAACAGGGCGCCGAGCGCCAGGCAGACGACCGCCACCGGCACCACCGCACGCCACGGCATCCTCGGCCTGGGACCGCTGTCGGCGTGCCGGGTCTGGGCCGGCGGCTGCGTACCGGTCTGCGCCGCGTAGGCGAGGGTCCCGACCAGGCCCGTCGTCAGCGCCACCAGCAGCCCCGCCAGCGGGTGCCACAGGGTCGCCAGGAGAGTGACGACGATCGGGCCGACGACGAAGACCACCTCGTCGAGCACCGCCTCCAGGGCGTACGCCGTGCCGACCTGGCCGCGGTCGGTCAGCACGTGCGACCAGCGGGCCCGGACCGACGAGCCGACCTGCGGCACGAAGGCTCCGGCGACGACCGCGGCGACGTACGGCGACCAGGCCGGCCACCCCAGCTCCACGGCCAGCATCAGCGCGGTCAGGGCGACGGCCCAGACCGAGATGCCGGCCGCGAGCACCCGGCCCTGCCCGAGCCGGTCGACCAGCGACCCCTTCACGATCGCCAGCGCGGCGTCGGCGAGGACGTAGGTCGCCGCCAGCACCCCGGCGAGGCCGTAGGAGCCGGTGCGCGCCGAGACGAGCAGCACGATGCCCAGGCCGACCATCGAGATCTGCAGGCGACCCAGTAGCGCGGCGGAGGAGAAGCGGAGGGCGCCGGGCACCTGCAGCAGCCGGCCGTACGAATCGAACATCACCGCGAACGCTACGGCCAGCGCCGGCCGGCCTGGCGCCCGGGCAACCTCCTCGACCAGCGGTGTGGACTGCTCCCTACGATGTGGGCATGCCTGTGGACGTCACGCCCTACGACGCGCTCCTGCTGCTGTCCTTCGGGGGACCCGAGAAGCCCGAGGACGTCGTGCCGTTCCTGGAGAACGTCACCCGGGGTCGCGGCATCCCGCGCGAGCGGCTCGAGGAGGTGGGTGAGCACTACTTCCTGTTCGGGGGCCGCTCTCCGATCAACGACCAGAACCGGGCCTTCCTGGCCGCGATCGGCGAGGACCTGGCCGGTGCCGGGATCGACCTGCCGGTCTACTGGGGCAACCGCAACTGGTCGCCGTACCTCGCCGACACGCTGCGCCAGATGACCGCCGACGGAGTACGCCGGGCGGCGGTGCTGACGACGTCGGCGTACTCGTCGTACTCGTCGTGCCGGCAGTACCGCGAGAACCTCGCCGACGCCGTGAGCGAGGTGCCGGGAGCGCCGCGGCTCGACCGGCTGCGCCAGTACTTCAACCACCCCGGGTTCGTCGAACCGGTCGTCGACGCCACCCTGGCTGCGCTGGCCGAGCTGCCCGACGCGGTGCGTGAGCAGGCCCGCCTGGTCTTCGTGACCCACTCGATCCCGGTCACGATGGCCGAGGCCAGCGGCCCCGACGGCGACGCGTACGTCGTCCAGCACCGCAGCGTGGCGGCCGAGGTGGTCGAGAGGATGCGGCAGGAGACCGGCCGCCGGCACCCGCACGATCTCGTCTACTGCTCGCGATCGGGCCCGCCGCAGGTGCCGTGGCTGGAGCCCGACGTCAACGACCACCTCGAGGCGCTGGCCGGGCACGGGGTGCCGTCGGTGGTGCTGATCCCGGTCGGTTTCGTCTCGGACCACATGGAGGTCATCTACGACCTCGACACCGAGGCGCTCGCGACCGCGAAGCGGCTCGGGCTGCCGGCCGCGCGGGCCGCGACGCCCGGCATCGACCCGCGGTTCGCCGCGATGGTGCGCGACCTGCTGGTCGAGCGGGCCGCGGTCGAGCGCGGGGAGGACGTCTCCCGGCAGTCCGTCGGGTCGATGGGACCCTGGCGCGAGGTCTGCGCACCGGGCTGCTGTCCCAACGCCCGTGGCCCCCGCCCGGCCCTGTGCGGGTCCGACTGATGGCCGCCCCCGAGCCCACCGAGCTCCGGCAGCTCGCCCTGGAGGTCGCGCGTCAGGCGGCGTTCCTCGTCGCGGCCCGCCGGGCCGCCGGGGTCGCCGTGGCCGACACCAAGTCGTCGACCACCGACGTCGTCACCGAGGCCGACCGCGCGAGCGAGGAGCTGATCCGCAGGCTCCTGCTCGCGGCCCGCCCCGACGACGCGATTCTCGGTGAGGAGGGTGACGACCACGCCGGCACGAGCGGGGTGCGCTGGATCGTCGACCCCATCGACGGCACCGTCAACTTCCTCTACGACCTGCCCCAGTACGCCGTCTCGATCGCCGCCGAGTGGCAGGGCGAGATCGTGGCCGGGGCCGTCATCAACGTGCCCTCCGGTGTCGAGTACGCCGCGGCCCGCGGCCACGGGTCGACCCGGGACGGCGTCCCCCTGAGGGTGCGTACGGCGCCGCCGATGCGCGAGCGCCTGATCCTGACGGGCTTCGGCTACCTGCGCGAGGTGCGGGTCCACCAGGCGGCGTGCCTGGCCCGGCTGCTCCCCGAGATCCGCGACATCCGCCGGATCGGCTCCTCCGCGCTCGACATCTGCCATGTGGCGGAGGGCAGCGCCGACGGCTACGTCGAGGAGGGCGCGCAGCCGTGGGACTGGGCGGCGGCGAGCCTGGTGCTCACCGAGGCCGGCGGACGCTTCGCGGTGCTGCCGGGTGCCCTGGGCAACGTCATCCCCGGGTGGCCGGAGATGACCCTCGTCACCGCCGCCCCCGCCGACGGCTGGGACGAGTTCGTCAAGGCCCTGGGTGAGACGGGTTACCTCACACAGGCAGGTGTTGATCCGGGGGAATAGGGTCCCCCCACCTGGTGTTCTCGTGCCACGACGAACGCCAGTGGTGCATCACCAGCGTTGATGGTGCACAATCTGCCGCGCGGCGGACTGATGGGACGACGACCGCTTGAGCGGTGGTCGGGGAGTGGGACGAGGGACATGGCAACTGACTACGACGCACCACGCAAGAACGAAGAAGACCAGAGTGAAGAGAGCATCGAGGAGCTGAAGGCTCGTCGACACGACAAGAACTCGGGCAAGGTCGACGAGGACGAGGCCGAAGCGGCCGAGTCCTTCGAGCTGCCCGGCGCAGACCTGTCGCACGAGGAGCTGGCCGTCGAGGTCAAGCCCAAGCAGGAGGACGAGTTCACCTGCATGAGCTGCTTCCTCGTGCACCACCGTTCGCAGCTTGCGGACGAGAAGAAGATGATCTGCCGCGACTGCGCCTGACCAGGCCCGGCCAGCGAACGCGACGAGGGCCACGACCCACCGGGTCGTGGCCCTCGTGTGCGGATGCGCGGGTCAGCTCGTGGGAGCGTCGGCGGCGTCGGCGTTCTGGTTGTCCTTCTGCAGGTCCGGCGGCAGGTGGCCGGTCGACTTGGCGAAGTAGTTGGCCGCCTTGCGGGTGGCCAGCATCCGGGCGATCGCGATCGCCGTACCGCTGACCGTGGCCCAGGCCACGGCCTCCCAGAGGTCGACGTCAGGGTCGGCCGGGTTGGCGGGCGGATTCTTCCCTGTGGCGGCGCGCCACGACGTGTTGAGCGTCTTCTTCGCCACCGCTGCGGCGCCGAGCGCCGCGGCCAGCGAGAAGACCGACCAGAACTTCGAACCACCGGATGCCATGTGTCCTCCAAGACGTTGAGCGGCCAGCCTACTGAGACCGGTCGGGTGTCGCTTCGCCGACAGGGGTGGTGGCCAGTGCCGCGGCCAGCCGGTCGGGGTGACGGGTGTGCACGAGCCAGTACGGCGTCCGGTCGGCCGGGTCGGTGATCTCGACCCGGACAGCACGCTTGAGGTACGGCCGGAGCAGCAGGTAGGCGCGGGCGTCGGCCTCGGCACCGGCCAGCCGGCGGGCCTGGTCGGCATCGAGCACGGTGACCTCGCCGAGGTGGCGGGTCCCGATGTGCGCCCGGCCCGCCCGGAGCTCGCCGCCGGTGACCGAGACCCGCGCCGCGCCGTACGCGAGGAAGGCCCAGGTGAGCAGCAGCATCGCCACGGCGGTGACGGCCCACGCGACGGCCGCGGGGAGAGCCACGACGACCGCGAGCCACAGGCTCGCGACCAGCATCGTGCCCTGCACCCACCAGCGCAGGGGGACGTGCAGGCGTTCGGCGTAGTCCACGCCGCCCAGCCTAGGCTGGGTCCGTGACCGAACTCGACGTGGCCCTGCTGCGGCTGGACCCCGGCCTGCCCCTGCCGTCGTACGTCCATCCCGGCGACGCCGGCGCCGACCTCCGGACCACCGTCGACCTGACGCTGGGTCCGGGCGAGCGCGCCCTGGTGCCCACCGGCGTCTCCATCGCGCTGCCCGAGGGGTACGTCGCACTCGTGCACCCCAGGTCCGGACTCGCCGCGCGGCACGGCCTCTCGATCGTCAACGCCCCGGGCACCGTGGATGCGGGCTACCGTGGCGAGATCAAGGTGCTGCTGATCAACCACGACCGCCACGACCCGGTCGAGCTCACCCGGGGCGACCGGATCGCCCAGCTGGTGGTCCAGAGATACGAGCGGGCGCGCTTCGTGGAGGTCGACGCCCTCCCCGCGTCGGTGCGTGGCGAGGGGGGCTACGGTTCTACGGGGGGATTCGGTCCGTCCTGACCGCCCCGCACAGACGCAGAAGCAGGAGTCCGACAGTGAAGTTCCGTCGCAAGGCCGCAGCCGATGACACCACGCCCGAGGTGGCCGACGGGTCGGTCGACCCCACCGCTGCGGTGGAGTCCGGCCCGTACGACGCCGACGCCGTCGCGGACGCCATCGAACGGGTCGACCTCGGCTCCCTGCTCATCGCACCCACCGAGGGGCGTGAGCTGCGGCTCCAGGTCGACGACGACACCGGCAAGGTCGCAGCGGTCATGCTGGCCTCCGACGAGGGCGCCATGGAGCTGCAGGCGTTCTCCGCCCCGCGCGGTGGAGACCTCTGGACCGAGGTGCGCCCCCAGATCGCCGCCGACATCACCCAGCGCGGTGGCCAGGTGAGTGAGCGCGAGGGCCGTTTCGGCACCGAGCTCCTGTGCCAGATGCCGGTCAAGCGCGCCGACGGCAGCGACGCCGTGCAGCCCTCGCGCATCATCGGCGTCAACGGCTCCCGCTGGATGCTCCGCGCCTCGCTGCTGGGCCGCCCGGCGGTCGAGCCCGAGATGGCCGCGGAGTGGGAGGACGCCCTCGCCCTGGTCGCCGTACGACGCGGTGCGCAGGCCATGCCGGTCGGCCAGCCGCTCCCCGTGACGCTGCCCGAGAACGCCCGCAAGGTGCAGTGACGTGACGGAGAAGAACCGGCTGCGCAAGACCATCAGCCGATGGGCCAACAGCTCCGACCAGGAGCTGCGGCACCTGCGTGAGACGCACGTCCACGACGGGGACCTCTCGATCGCGGATGCGCCCGACCGTGAGCGCGTCGCGCTGCGCGGCACGTTGCGCACCGTCACGCTGCGCCCCCGCGGAGGGGTGCCCGCGCTGGAGGCCGACCTCGACGACGGCTCCGGCACCATCACGATCGTCTGGCTCGGCCGGCGCCGGATCGCCGGCATCGAGGCCGGCCGCTCGCTGCGGGTGGAGGGTCGCATCGGCGCCCACGACGGCAAGCGGATGATCTACAACCCGCGCTACGAGCTGCTGCCGTGACCGATCACCCGCAGCCGCAGGCCGCGCCGTCGGTCGACACCGTCGAGGCCGTCGTACGCCGTCAGCTCTCGCAGGCCCTCGGCGGCCGGCGCGGCATGGTCGAGGCAGCCGTGCCCACGATCCTCTTCACGGTGCTCTGGCTGACCACCAAGGAGCTGTACGTCGCGCTCTACGTGAGCATCGCGGCCGCCGCGGCGCTGCTGCTGGTGCGCCTGGTGCAGCGGTCGACCGTGCAGTTCTGCGTCAACGCGCTGCTCGGCATCGGCATCGGCTGGTTCTTCGTGCACCGGTCCGCGGCTGCGGGCGGCAGTGCCGACGACCAGGCGCTGGCCTACTTCCTGCCCGGCATCATCTACAACGCCGGCTACTCCGTGGTGCTGGCGTTCACCTGCCTGATCGGCTGGCCCGTCGTGGGCTTCATGGTCGGCTCGGTCACCGGCGACCCCACGGCCTGGCACCGCAACCGCCAGGTGGTGCGCCTGTGCACCGCGCTGACGTGGATGCTCGCACTCCCGTGCCTGCTGCGCGTCGCCGTGCAGGCTCCGCTCTGGCTGTCCGCGAAGTCGGGATCCCTCGACGCCGACACGGCCGTCGCGCTGCTCGGGGTGCTGAAGGTCGCGCTCGGCTGGCCGCTCCAGCTCGCGACGCTCGCCGGCATGGTCTGGCTGCTGGCGCGCAACCACACGCCGCTCGAGGACGCCGGCCCGATCGGCCCGGCCACCCCGGCCTGACGTCAGTGCTGGACGGGCGCCAGCAGGCTCTCGAGCTCCTGCTCGACCTCGGCGGAGACGACGAACAGCAGCTCGTCTCCGGCCTCGACGGGTTGCTCGGCCTCGGGGGTGTAGACCTGACCGTCGCGCAGGATGGTGACCAGCGAGCAGTTCTCGGGGAACGGGATGAGGCCGGCGGGCTTGCCGACGTACGGCGAGTTGTCGGGCAGGGTCATCTCGACCAGGTTGGCGTTGCCCCGACGGAAGGTGAACAGCCGGACCAGGTCGCCGACCGTGACGGCCTCCTCGACCAGCGCCGACATGATGCGCGGCGTCGACACGTTGACGTCGACGCCCCAGGCCTCGGTGAAGAGCCACTCGTTGTTGGGGTGGTTGACCCGGCCGACCGTGCGTGGCACGCCGAACTCCGTCTTCGCCAGCAGCGAGGTGACCAGGTTCGCCTTGTCGTCACCGGTGGCGGCGATGACGACGTCGCACCGGTCGAGTCGCGCCTCCTCGAGGGACGACAGCTCGCACGAGTCGGCCAGCAGCCACTCGGCGTTGGCGACCCGCTCGGGCTTGAGCGCGTCGGGGTTCTTGTCGATCAGGAGCACGTCGTGCCCGTTGTCGATGAGCTCGCGGGCGATCGAACGTCCGACGGCACCCGCTCCGGCGATGGCGACGCGCATCAGTTCTCCTCGGGGCCGGACTCGAACACGGAATAGGCACGGGCGGCGTGCTCCTCGCGCATGACGAGGTGCAGGAGGTCGCCCTCCTG
The DNA here is from genome assembly GCA_963781515.1 of uncultured Actinomycetota bacterium. Taxonomy (GTDB): domain Bacteria; phylum Actinomycetota; class Actinomycetes; order Propionibacteriales; family Nocardioidaceae; genus Nocardioides. The sequence continues at coordinate 64,770 of CAWAGL010000008.1, read as the reverse complement.
GATGACCGACTCACGGGTCGGCAGCATGCCCTCGCCGAGCCGGTCGATCCAGGCGATGCGGCAGCGGGTCTGCTCCTGGAAGTGGATCGTGCGCTGCCCGATCCACACCTCGGGCACCGGCACCTGGTCGACGCGGATCGTGCCCGAGGGGTCGCGGAAGTCGGGCTCGGCACCCGCCGGCAGGATCCTGCGCAGCACCTGGTCGGCGGTCCACTTGACCGTGGCGACCGTGGTGATGCCCAGGCGCTGGTAGACCTCGGCCCGGCCCGGGTCGTAGATGCGGGCCACGACCTGCTGGATGCCGAACGTCTCGCGGGCCACGCGGGCCGCGATGATGTTGGAGTTGTCACCGCTCGAGACAGCCGCGAAGGCGTCGGCCCGACGGATGCCGGCCTTCTCCAAGACGGCCTGGTCGAAGCCGTAGCCCGTGATCTTGTCGCCGTTGAACGACGGCCCGAGCCGCCGGAAGGCGTCGGGGTCGCCGTCGATGATGGAAACGGTGTGGTTCCGGTCCTCGAGGGAGCGGGCGAGGGTCGAACCGACCCGGCCGCAGCCCATGATCACGACATGCACGAGGCAAACGTATCCCAGTCGAGACGCGTGGTTGCGGTCGCGAGGTCTGAATGGGTCTAGCCTTCACGATCGTGAGTGTCGGCGACGTTTCCAAGCGGATCCTGCTGGGTCGCAAGCTGCGGAGCTCCCAACTGGGAGAGACGCTGCTGCCCAAGCGGATCGCGCTGCCTGTCTTCGCCAGCGACGCCTTGTCGTCCGTGGCGTACGCGCCGGACGAGATCTTCATCATGCTGTCGATCGCCGGCGCGTCGGCGTACGTCTTCTCGTGGAAGATCGGCATCGCCGTCGCCCTCGTGATGCTCGCGGTCGTGGCGTCGTACCGCCAGACCGTGCACGCCTACCCCAGCGGTGGCGGTGACTACGAGGTCGCGACCAAGAACCTCGGTGTCAACGCCGGCGTCACGGTCGGCAGCGCGCTGCTGGTCGACTACGTGCTCACGGTCGCCGTGTCGATCTCCTCGGGCTCCCAGTACGCCGCGTCGGCGGTGCCGTTCCTGTCCGGCCATGAGGCGACGTTCGCCGCCATCATGGTGCTGATCCTCGCCGCCGTGAACCTGCGCGGCATCCGGGAGTCGGGCACGTTCTTCGCCGTACCCACGTATCTGTTCATGGTCGCGATCCTCGGCATGTGCGGCTACGGGCTGCTGCGGCTGATCAACGGGTCGCTGCCGGACGTCGAGAGTGCCTCCCTGCGTCTGGATCCGGCGCCGGGCTTCGAGGGACCGCTCACGACCTTCGCGCTGCTGTTCCTGCTGGCCCGGGCGTTCTCGTCGGGCTGTGCGGCGCTCACCGGCGTCGAGGCCATCAGCAACGGCGTGCCCGCGTTCCGCAAGCCCAAGAGCAAGAACGCCGCGACGACGCTGTTCCTGCTCGGCCTGATCGCCATCTCGATGATGATGAGCGTGATCGTGCTGGCCAAGCAGATGGGCCTCAAGTACGTCGACCCGCTCGAGATCGACCGGCTGACGAACGCCGACGGCAGCCCGTTGCCGGAGGGCTACGACCAGCACACGGTCATCGCGCAGATCGCGCGCGCCGTCTTCGACAACTTCCCGCCGGGCTTCTACCTCGTCGTCACGGTGACCGGCATCATCTTGGTGCTGGCGGCCAACACGGCGTTCAACGGCTTCCCGGTGCTCGGCTCGATCCTGGCCGAGGACGGCTACGCGCCGCGCTCGCTCGCCTCCCGCGGCGACCGGCTCGCCTACAGCAACGGCATCGTGTTCCTGGCGGTCATGGCGATCGCGCTGATCGTGGTGTTCAACGCCGAGACGACACGCTTGATCCAGCTCTACATCGTCGGCGTGTTCGTGTCGTTCAACCTCAGTCAGCTGGGGATGATCCGGCACTGGACCCGGCACCTGAAGTCCACGACCGACCCGGCCGACCGGCGCCGGATGCTCCGGTCGAGGGCGATCAACGCGATCGGTCTGTCGTTCACCAGCGTCGTGCTCGTGATCGTGCTCATCACGAAGTTCACCCACGGCGCCTGGATCACGATCCTGGCGATGATCATCTTCTTCGTGATCATGAAGGGCATCCACTCGCACTACGACCTGGTCGCCCTCGAGCTGGCCGCCGACGAGCAGGACAAGGTGATGCCGACCCGCGTCCACGCGATCGTGCTGACCTCCAAGCTCCACAAGCCCACGTTGCGGGCGCTGGCCTTCGCGAAGGCCACCCGCCCCAACGTCCTGGAGGCGGTGTACGTCGACATCGACGCTGTCGCGACCAACCGGCTCCTCGACGAGTGGGACGAGCGTCGCCTCGACGTCCCGCTCAAGGTGCTGCACTCGCCGTACCGCGAGGTCGTCCGGCCGATCGTGGAGTACGCGATGGAGATCCGGCGCGCCAACCCGCGTGGTGTCGTGGCGGTCTACATCCCGGAGTACGTCGTGGGACGCTGGTGGGAGCAGCTCCTGCACAACCAGACCGCCCTGCGCCTCAAGGGCCGGCTGCTGTTCGCCCCCGGTGTCATGGTCATCTCGGTGCCCTACCAGCTGCGGTCGTCGCAGATCGCCCGCGAGCGTGGGCTGCGCGGGGACCAACGGGTCAAGGCCGGCGACCTGCGTCGCGGCCGGGTGACACGTTCATCGTCGTCGAAGGGACAGATCCAAAGATGAGTCGCGGACAGCAACGCCGCCCCCGCCGCCCGCAGCCGAAGGGCGAGTCGCGCGTCGGCCAGCGCTTCGACGCCGAGGTCGGTCCGGTGGCCCACGGCGGCCACTGCATCGTCCGGCTGCCCGAGCCCGAGTCCCGTGTGGTCTTCACCCGGCACGCGATCCCGGGGGAGCGGGTGGTCGTCGAGATCACCGAGGGCACCGACGGTGACCGGTTCTGGCGTGGTGACGCCGTCGAGGTGCTCGAGGCGTCGGCTGACCGGGTCGCCGCGCCCTGCCCGGTCGCCGGACCGGGACTCTGCGGAGGTTGCGACTTCCAGCACGTCGCCCTGCCCGCCCAGCGCGACCTGAAGGCCGCCGTGGTGCGCGAGCAGCTGGTCCGGCTGGCCCGCCTCGATCCCGCCGACCCCCTGGTCTCCGGGCTCGTGGTGGAGCCGGTGCCCGGTGACGTGCACGGGTTGCGCTGGCGCACCCGCACCCAGTTCGTCACGACCCGCGACGGCCGACGCGGCCTGCGCAAGCACCGCTCGCACGACGTGGTGCCGGTCGACGACTGCCTGATCACCATCGAGGACGCGCCCGTCCCGACCACCCGCACCGTCGAGGCGGCCGGGCAGACCCACGACTTCAGCCTCGCCGAGGACGGCTTCTGGCAGGTGCACCCCGGGGCGCCCACGGTGCTGGTCGAGACGATCCTCGACCAGCTCGACCCGCAGCCCGGTGAGTCCGTGCTCGACCTCTACGCCGGCGTCGGGCTCTTCGCCCGGTTCCTCGCCGACCGGGTGGGGGAGGGGGCCCGCATCGTCGCCGTCGAGGGCGACCACGAGGCCACCCGGCACGCCCAGCTCAACCTCGGCGGCTTCGACCGGGCCAAGGCCGCGGTCGGCTCGGTCGACAAGGTGCTCGCCACGTCGTACGACGAGCCCTTCGACCTGGTGGTGCTCGACCCGCCCCGCGAGGGAGCCCGGGCAGCCGTGGTCCGTCAGATCGCCGACCGCGCGCCGCGCGCGGTGTCGTACGTCGCCTGCGACCCGGCAGCCCTGGCCCGCGACGTCGCGACGTTCGCGGAGTGTGGCTACCGGCTGACGGCGCTGCGTGCCTTCGACCTGTTCCCGATGACGCACCACGTCGAGTGCGTCGCACTCTTGACGAGGCCCTGACCTGGCCGGTGGTGATCCGGCGCGGCGTGACACAGGCGAGGCAATGCTGCGCCACGGGCGCCTAGGATCGCCCGAATGCGTCTGGTCTCGGCCGTCCTCGGCTTCGTGTTGCGCAAGGCGGGTGCACTCTCGGCGCTGATGCTGTCCTTGTTCCTCGGCTACCTGCTCATCCAAGCCCTGGTCCCCGCTCTCCGAGAAGCGGTCACCGACCGGGATCGACTTCAGCAGCTGACTGAGGAGCGAGCAGCCCTCGAGGAGGACCTCGAGCAGCTGCGAAGCACGGCCGTGCAACAGCAGTACGACGCGATCGCGTCGCTGCAGGTCAGGATCGACTCTGAGATCGAGGAGGGCCGCCGCAACGTCATCGAGAAGAGGGCGGAGATCGAGCGACTGCGTGACCGCCAGGAAGACATCTGCGACTTCGTTCAAGATCTGATCGATCTGGTGACACCCGGCGACGCGTGCAAAGCCGCCGAGCTGGCGGTCGCGAAGGCGGACGAGTCGCTGGACACCCTTGAGGGAAGCCTCGGTCAGGCTCAGGACGCAGCCGCTGTCATCGGGGACCCCGCCCTGACCGCTCAGCAGAAGCTCGACCGCCTGGGTGAAGGAGGTGATGAGTCCCTCGAGAGAGAGATCGACAACAAGGAGTCGGAGCTGGTCCAGAAGGAGGCCGAGGAGCGGAGCCTGGAGGAATCCCAGGCGTCCGGGGCGGGCTGGGTGGTCAACCAGTGGGCCCAGTCGTGGAAGTGGCTGGCTGCCATCGCGCTGGTTGCACTCGTCCTACCGGGGGTCGTGCGCGTCGTCAGCTACTTCCTGCTGATGCCCGTAGTGAGTCGGATGCACAAGCGGATCCACCTGGCGGCCGGATCTGAGCGTGCGACTGCCGATCTTCGCACCACCGCTGCCCAGCGCACCTTGACGATCGACCTCGTGGCCGGTGAGGTGTTGTCCGCGCGGTCGGAGCACGTACGTCCGGTGCAGGGGAAGATCGGCAGCCGACTCCTCTACGACTGGTCGTCGCCGTTCATCAGCTTCGCAGCCGGGCTCTACGGCCTGAGTCGAATCACCGGCGACGAGCACGTCACGTCGGCGGTGCTGTCCACGCCCGATGACCCCGACTCCTACCTGATGCGCATCGACTTCACGGACCACCCGGGCGTGGTCATGCATCCGAAGCATGTCGTGGGCGTCATCGGGACGCCGGAGCTGGAGACGCGCTGGCGGTGGGGAGTCCAGTCGTTCGCGACGTGGCAGGTGCGCTACATCTTGTTCGCCGGCACCGGCAGCCTGATCGTCCAGGGCAGCGGCGATGTCGTGGCGACGGATCCCAGGGGTGGGTCCACGCGGATGGAGCAGAGCCTGGTGATGGGCTTCGACTCTCGCCTGAGTGTGGGCGTCAATCGGACCGAGGTGTTCTGGCCCTACCTGTGGGGTAGGACCCCACTCGTCGACGACGAGTTCACCGGCCACGACCCGCTCTTCTGGCAGAAGTCCAGCGCTGACGGGCCGAGCAACCCGATCGCGAGGACGTTCGACGCCATCTTCTCAGCGCTCGGCAAGCTGTTGGGCTTCTGAGACCTCGTTCAGTGCCGTGCGCTTGTTCCCGATGACGCACCATCGAGTGCGTCGGGTTGTTCGTAAGAGCCGGTTCTGACCTGCAGCGAAGCGGAAAGCGTTCAAGTCACTGACTCGAGAGAACCGGCTCAGGGCGCACTTTGGGCGCAGCAACCCTCGGAGCCTGACCCGGTAGCAGGTGTGACCGTGCCACGACCGCATCCGTCGCACCCCTCATCGCCTGTTGCTCTTCGCGGGGCCGCGGGGCGCACGACGGTGGCTCGGGTGCTGAGCCGTGCGGCGACCGCGCTGGCTGTCGCGATCGCCGCGAGGCTGCGACCGCGATCGTCGAGATGACCCCACGGCACCGCAAGGGCTGCGGGTGGCGGGTCGAAGACGCTGGAGGTCTCCTCCGATCACCGGCGCAGTTCGAAGGAGTCCAGCAGGTCGCCGTGCTGGTCGATCGCGCGGCCGGTGAGGGTGGTGGGGGAGGCACCGAGGTCGAGGAAGTGGCGGACCGACTCGCTGACGGCGGTGAAGTCCCGGCTGCCCGTGGGCCGCAACGTGGCGGCGCCACCGGAGACGACGTAGGTGACGCCGTTGATCAACTTGGATCGTTGGTAGTCGTGGTCGTGGCCGGCGAGGACCAGGGGCACGTCGTACTGCTCGAAGAGCGGCACCCAGGCCTCCTGGATCGACTTGTCGGACCCGTGCCAGCCGGCCGAGTAGGCGGGCTTGTGCATCGCGACGACTGTCCATTCGGCGGCGCTGGGCGTCGCGAGGGTCTTCTCCAGCCAAGCGCGTTGATCGGTGTTGTCGACCTGCTCACTGTCGAGCACGATCACCCTGACGATCCCCACGGTCTCGACGTACCAGGACGTCGAGCGCCCCAGGACCCGCAGGATCTGCGCCTGCTCGTCGCTCATGTAGTCGTGGTTGCCCAGCACCGGAAGGAGCTGGGCCCCCCGACGGGTCAGGGGCTCGAACACGCCGCTGATCCTCGAGGGCGCCTGAGCGGCGTCGCCCTCGGGATAGATCAAGTCCCCGAGCAACAGCAGGCCGTCGTACCCGTGTTCGTCGTCCTGGGCGAGCATCTCCCGAACCGTCTGTTCGATGGCGCTGCCCGCACCGGTGCCAGTGTCGCCGGCCACGGCCAGCCTCGTCGTCGCTGCCTGCGTGAGACTTGTGCCCGGTCCCGCAGTGTGAGCGGTGGTGGGTTCGCTCGACGACGTGCATGCGCCCGCCGCCCCGAGCAGCACAAGCGTGAGCGCGAGGGCTGGAAGCGAGCGTCGACGGCGCGGCGGGGAGGGGACCCGCCGCTTCTCGCGGCGGGTCCCCTCGTGTTGCCGACGTGGCTCGACCATGGCGACCTACGGGGGATCGATCGCTCAGTTGGTCTCGCCGGACTCGTCGGCGTCCTGGTGGCCGGGCTCGTTGGGGTTGGCGTCGGGGCCCTGGTCGGGTCCGTCGTTGGCCTCCGCGGCGCCCTCCGGGCCTTCGGCCTCGCCGGTCTCGTCGGCGTCCTGGTGGCCGGGCTCGTTGGGGTTGGCGTCGGGGCCCTGGTCGGGTCCGTCGTTGGCCTCCTCGGCGCCCTCGACCTCGGTGGCGTCGTTGGCCTCGCCGTCGCCGTCGGACTGGTCGGCCGGCTGCACCTGGCTCGGCCCCGGACCGGTGTCGCCGGATGTGGCGTTCGCCGCGGCCAGTCCGCCGATCCCGAGGCCACCCACGACCGCGGCGGCCGCGATGATGGCGGCGTTGCGCCGGAACGGGTTGGTGGTCTTCATGATGTGCCTCCTGGTGTCCGGGTCGCATGGTTGCGACCTCGATGGATCCAGAGTGCGTGAGGGGTGCTGTGACGACGCTGAGACTGGCTGAGAGCCGTCCTCAGCGTCCTCACATCCGAGATCACGCAGACTGAGGTCCTCGATCGAGGAGGTGCCCGTGCGGGTGTTGATGGTGGAGGACGAGGTTCGGCTCGCCGAGACGGTGAGCCGTGGTCTGCGGGCCGAAGGGTTCGTCGTCGACACAGTCTATGACGGGGCCGAGGGATTGGCCGAGGCCCAGCTGCGTGACTACGACGTGATCGTCCTGGACATCATGCTGCCCTCGATGAACGGCTACGACGTGTGCCGCGCCTTGCGCAAGGCGGAGGTGTGGGTGCCGGTCCTGATGCTGACCGCCAAGGACGGGGAGTACGACGAGGCCGACGCCTTCGACCTCGGAGCCGACGACTATCTCACCAAACCGTTCTCGTTCGTGGTCCTGGTTGCCCGGCTGCGGGCACTCGTCCGCCGGGGCGCGCCGGAGCGTCCCTCGGTCCTGACCGTGGGAGACCTGACCCTGGATCCGTCGACCCGGGCGGTGCGGCGGGCCGGCACCGAGATCGCCCTGACGCCCCGGGAGTTCGGTCTGCTGCACTTCCTGATGCGGCACCCGGGGGATGTGCTCTCCAAGGCCGTGATCGTCCAGAGCGTGTGGGACATGAACTACGACGGCGACGAGAACGTCGTCGAGGTCTACGTCGGCTATCTGCGCCGCAAGATCGACCAGCCGTTCAGCACCCACACGATCCAGACCATGCGCGGTGCGGGATACCGGCTCGTCGGTGGCAGCTCGTGAGAGCACTGGCGAGTCGGACTCGCAGCGTCCGTGTCCGTGCTACGGCCGCCGCCACCCTGGTCGTGGCGATCTTCCTGGGGTTGGGCGCGATCGGGTTCGCGCTGCTCCAGCGCCACCAGCTGGAGAACGCCGTCGCCGACGCCGCGCGACAACAGGCCCAGGACCTCGCAGGGCAGGTGGCCACCTCAACACCATCCGGTGCCCTGAGCACCGGTGAGGGTGACCAGTCCCTGGTCCAGATCGTGGACGCGCAGGGGAGGGTGATCGCGTCCAGCCCGTCCGTGGACGGCGAGCGGCCCATCGTGTCGGCCCGGCCCGACGTCGGGACGACGCAGACGCTGGTCACCGACGCGCTGCCGATCGGCGAAGGGGGCAACTTCGTCGTGGTGGCACAGGGGGCCCAGACCCCCGACGGCCCCGTCACCGTCCTGGTCGCCGAGAGCATGGAGCTCGTCAGCGAGTCGACCGCCATCGTGGTCGGACTGTTGGTGGTGGGCTACCCGCTGGTCCTGGCTGCAGTGGGGGGCACGTCCTACTGGTTGGTCGGGCGGGCACTGGCTCCCGTCGAGCAGATCCGCGGCCGCGTGGCCAGCATTCACGGCACCTCGAAGGCCAGCGAACGCATCCCCGTGCCCGACACGCACGACGAGATCAGCCGGCTCGCCGAGACCATGAACGCCATGCTCGACCGCCTGCACGTCGCCAGCCAGAGCCAACGGCAGTTCATCGCCGACGCCTCCCACGAGCTGCGCAGCCCGCTCGCCACGATCAGGGCCGTCCACGAGATCGCGGCGCTGCACCCAGACGTCCAGGAGTGGGACCAGGCAGGCAGCGAGGTGCTGAGCGAGCTGGACCGCGTCGACAGGCTCGTGGCCGACATGCTGCTGCTTGCCCGCGCCGACGAGCGTGGCATCCCACTCACGCTCGAGGAGGTCGACCTCGACGACCTGCTCCACCAGGAGGCCGACCGCCTACGACGCCTGACCACCTTGGGCATCACCGTCCACGCACCCCCGGTGCGGGCCCGTGCCGACCGCCACCAACTGGCCCGCGCCCTGCGCAACCTCACCGACAACGCCGCACGCCACAGCGGCTCTCGGGTCGAGCTCCGGCTCAGCGCGGCCGGTCAGCTCGCCACGATCGAGATCGCCGACGACGGCCCCGGCATCCCGCTAGACGACCGGGACCGCATCTTCGACCGCTTCGTCCGATTGGACCAGAGCCGCGCGCGATCCCAGGGAGGCACCGGCCTCGGGCTCCCCATCGCCCGCGAGATCGCCCGCTCCCTCGGGGGCACGCTGGAGCTCGTCGACAGCGAGGTCGGGGCGCGGTTCGCTCTCACGATCCCCCGGGCGGACGCATGATGAGCAACGGCGGGCGGTGATGGATGGGGGAGCGCCGGCCCTGCCTCGCTATCGTGACGGCGTGCCGGAGGACTTCGTCATCGCCCGCAACGCCGACCCCGGGTCGACGCTGCCGTACCTCCTCCGGATCCCGCTCGGGGACGGGATCATCCTCAAGGCGAAGGACACCTGGCCGCGCACCGGCAAGGTCTACTGCCACCGTGTCGAGGAGTGGCCGGCCGACGCCGAGATCGTCGAGCGGGTGCCGGTGCGCTCCTGTGTGAGGCGGGGCGCCGCCATCGACCTCGTGCTCGACCGCGGGCGGGAGAACCGCTCCCAGATCGTCGTCACCAACGCCCGCGGCCGGCAGATGATCTTCTGGCAGACAGCCCGCACCTCCAAGCAGGCGCGCCCGGCGGTGACCCTCCCCGGAGCCCGCGCCAGCGGAGTCGCCGACCTGGAGATCGTGGTCGACATCCGCGAGCGCTATCCGTTCACCTTCGCCGACCGGCAGACGACGACCCGACGTGCGCCGCTCAGTGCCGGCGACTACGGACTCGTCGTCGACGGGCTGTTGCTGGCGTCGGTGGAGCGCAAGTCCCTGGCCGACCTCGCCTCCTCGCTGACCGCGGGCAGGCTGAGGTTCCAGCTCACCGAGCTGTCCGCGATCCCGCGGGCCGCGGTGGTCGTCGAGGAGCGCTACTCGCAGGTCTTCAAGCTCGACCACGTCCGGACCGGCGTGGTGGCGGACGCGATCGCCGAATGCCAGATCCGGTTCCCGACCGTGCCGATCGTCTTCTGCGACACCCGCAAGCTCGCCCAGGAGTGGACCTACCGGTTCCTCGCCGCTGCTCGGGTCGCCTTCTCCGAGGAGCTGGTCGGCGATCTCGCCGTACGCGGCCTCGAAGCGGCGCCGCCGCTCGCGCCCGCGCCACCAAGCCCCGCCGCCGTACGTCGGTGGGCGACGACGCACGACATCGTCGTCTCCGACCGCGGCCGGATCCCGGCGGCGGTGATGGACCAGTACCTCGGGGCCCGCGCCAGGGGTGAGACCTGAGGAGACCGCGGTCGGTCGTGGCCGCCGGCGCCGACACTCGCGAAGCCGGATGGACTGGCCGGGAACCTCGCCGTCATGTATCTTGATATCAAGACACATCACCGCGCCGAGACTGAGGCACGCCTTACTTCCGCAGCGTCGGCTGCCGACGGCAAGATGGGTCCCGCGCGACAACCGAGCAACTCGACGAGGAGACGACTGATGGCCAGTCAGGACAGCTTCGGTGCCAAGGGCACCCTGGACGTGGACGGCACGTCCTACGAGATCTTCCGGCTCGATGCGGTCGCGGGCGACGGCATCGACGTCGCCAGCCTTCCGTTCAGCCTCAAGGTGCTCCTCGAGAACCTGCTGCGGACCGAGGACGGCGCCGACATCACCGCCGACGACATCCGCGCGATCGCGGGCTGGGACGCGGACGCGGACCCCAGCAAGGAGATCCAGTTCACCCCGGCCCGCGTGATCATGCAGGACTTCACCGGAGTGCCGTGCGTGGTCGACCTGGCCACCATGCGCGAGGCGATGGCCGACCTCGGCGGCGACCCGACCAGGATCAACCCGCTGGCCCCGGCCGAGATGGTCATCGACCACTCCGTCATCGCCGACGTGTTCGGCACCCCCCAGGCCTTCGAGCGCAACGTCGAGATCGAGTACGAGCGCAACCGCGAGCGCTACCAGTTCCTGCGGTGGGGCCAGGGCGCGTTCGACGACTTCAAGGTCGTCCCGCCGGGCACCGGCATCGTCCACCAGGTCAACATCGAGCACCTGGCCCGCACCGTCTTCACCCGTGAGGTCGACGGCGTGCTGCAGGCCTACCCCGACACCTGCGTCGGCACCGACTCCCACACCACCATGGTCAACGGCATCGGCGTGGTCGGGTGGGGCGTCGGCGGCATCGAGGCCGAGGCGGCCATGCTCGGCCAGCCCGTCTCCATGCTGATCCCGCGCGTGGTCGGCTTCAAGCTCAACGGCGACCTGCCCGAGGGGGCCACCGCCACCGACCTGGTGCTGACCATCACCGAGATGCTGCGCAAGCACGGCGTCGTCGGCAAGTTCGTGGAGTTCTACGGCCCCGGCGTCTCCGCCCTGCCGCTGGCCAACCGCGCCACGATCGGCAACATGAGCCCGGAGTTCGGATCGACCATCGCGGTCTTCCCGATCGACCAGCAGACCATCGACTACCTCACCCTCACCGGCCGCACGCCCGAGCAGCTCGCCCTCGTGGAGGCCTACGCCAAGGAGCAGGGTCTCTGGCACGACCCGGACGCCGAGCCGCGCTACTCCGAGAAGCTCGAGCTGGACGTCTCCACCGTGGTGCCGAGCCTGGCCGGGCCGAAGCGCCCGCAGGACCGCGTCGAGGTCAGCAAGGCCGCCGAGGGGTTCGTCGAGGCGCTCAAGGACTACACCGAGGAGCCCGACCGCACGATCGACTTCGAGATCGACGGCCAGCAGGTCACCCTCGGTCACGGGGCCGTGACCATCGCCGCGATCACCTCGTGCACCAACACGTCGAACCCGTCGGTGATGATCGGCGCGGGGCTGCTCGCCAAGAAGGCGGTCGAGAAGGGCCTGACCCGCAAGCCCTGGGTCAAGACGACCCTGGCGCCGGGGTCCAAGGTGGTCAGCGACTACTACGAGAAGTCCGGCCTCACGCCGTACCTCGACAAGCTCGGGTTCAACCTGGTCGGCTACGGCTGCACCACCTGCATCGGCAACTCCGGCCCCCTCATCCCCGAGGTCTCGGCCGCGGTGAACGAGGCCGACCTGGCCGTGACCAGCGTGCTGTCCGGCAACCGCAACTTCGAGGGCCGGATCAACCCCGACATCAAGATGAACTACCTCGCCTCGCCGCCGCTGGTCGTCGCCTACGCCCTGGCCGGCACGATGAACGTCGACCTGTTCGGCGACCCGCTCGGCCAGGACGCCGAGGGCAACGACGTGTTCCTCAGGGACATCTGGCCGACGCCGACCGAGATCGAGACGGTCATCGCCAGCGCGATCACCTCCGAGATGTTCGACGAGAGCTATGCCGACGTCTTCGCCGGCGACGCCGCGTGGCAGTCGCTGTCGACCCCGGAGGGCAAGACGTTCGCGTGGGACGAGGACTCCACCTACGTGCGGAAGCCCCCCTACTTCGACGGGATGCCCGACGAGCCGACCCCGGTCACCGACATCGAGGGCGCTCGCGTCCTCCTCAAGCTCGGCGACTCCGTGACCACCGACCACATCAGTCCGGCCGGTGCGATCAAGAAGGACTCGCCGGCCGGCCGCTACCTCGCCGAGCGCAACGTCGAGCAGCGTGACTTCAACTCCTACGGCTCGCGGCGCGGCAACCACGAGGTGATGATCCGCGGCACCTTCGCCAACATCCGGCTGCGCAACCAGCTCGCCGAGGGCACGGAGGGTGGCGTGACGCGCGACTTCACCGCCGGCGGCGAGGTGACCTCGGTGTTCGAGGCCTCCGAGCACTACCTGGCTGCCGGCACGCCGCTCGTCGTACTCGCCGGCAAGGAGTACGGCTCCGGCTCGTCGCGTGACTGGGCGGCCAAGGGCACCGCGCTGCTGGGTGTGAAGGCCGTCATCGCCGAGTCCTACGAGCGCATCCACCGGTCCAACCTGATCGGCATGGGCGTGCTCCCGCTGCAGTACCCCGAGGGCCAGACCGCAGCGTCGCTCGGCCTCACGGGCGAGGAGACGTTCGCGGTCAGCGGCGTCACCGAGCTCAACGAGGGCCGGACGCCGAAGACCGTCAAGGTCACGGCCGGCGACGTGTCGTTCGACGCCGTGGTCCGCATCGACACCCCCGGCGAGGCCAACTACTACCGCAACGGCGGGATCATGCAGTACGTCCTGCGCAACCTGCGCAGGGCCTGACCCTCGTCGGACACCGCTGACGCGCCACCCGAGCCGGTCTCGGGTGGCGCGTTCGCCTTTGTCCGCGCGCCCTCACGGCGTCGATCCCGGTGCACAGACCTCGCCAAATGTGGGGTACTGGTCGGTCTCGTGGTCTGCCTAGACTGCGATTGCTTCGAAGCAGTCTCGGACCAGGAGTCTCCACGTCCGCGACCCGGTCCCGCCCACCGGTGGGACACGCAGGTGGACCCACGGGCGCGAGTGACCGGGGGACCTCCATGAAGGTGTCATCCGTCGTAAGGCGCCTGACGGGCATGCTCACCGTCCTGGCGGTGCTGCTGACCGGCACCCTCGTGCCATCGGCGAGCGCAGCCGCGTCCCTGCCGCACGCGAGCCGGCAGACCGCGACACCGGCCCCGGCGATCCGGCCGTCCGGCACCTTGACCGCCTCGCGGGCGAGCGCCATCACCGGGGAGAAGGTGGTGCTCAAGGGCGCGCTGCCGAAGCCGGCACGGCGCAAGGTCGTCCTCCAACGCAAGCAGGGCTCGACCTGGGTCAAGGCGGCCGCCGGTCGCACCAGCACGAGGAAGAAGTTCTCGTTCACCGTCAGCGCGGCTGCCACCACGACCTCCTACCGGGCCAAGGCGCCCGCGGCCCGCCGGTCGAAGGCGGCCAGGACGCCCGTGCGCACGGTGACGGCGCAGTCACAGGGCGCATCGCTGGTCCTGCCGTCGGTGGCCGCCGCGTACGACGTCGTGACAGCCGCCGCGACCTTCACGCCAGCCCGCACGGGCCGTGCGGTCCAGCTCCAACGGCAGTCCGGCTCCTCCTGGGTGGTCGAGGACACCAGCACCCAGGCGGGCGACGGTACGGCGGAGCTGTGGGTCGACACCTCGGCGGCCGGAGCCCGGACGTACCGCGTCGTCACGCTCGCGGCCGACGGTGCGGCGGCGGCGACGTCCCCGGCCCGGACACTCACCGTCACCGCCGAGCCCACGCTGCCGCCACCGCCGCCGCCTGCGGTCGACACCACACCGCCGGCCCCGGTCACCGACCTGCGGGTGACGGGGACGACGACCTCGTCGGTGTCGCTGACGTGGACCAACCCGGCAGACACCGACCTCGACGGAGTCGTCATCCGTCGCGCGATCGGCGCCGCACCGCCGTCCTCGCCCACCGCGGGCACCTTCGTGGAGGACACCCTCGGGTCGAGCCTCACCGACACCGGTCTGGAGTCGGCGACGCAGTACTCCTATGCCGCCTTCGCCTACGACGAGGTGCTCAACTACTCGGCCGCGGCGACCATCTCCGTCACCACCACGAGCACCGACCCGACCCCGCCGGGTCCGGTGACGGGTCTCTCGGTCACGGCGAAGACATCCGTGACGGTCTCCCTCTCGTGGGCCAATCCCAGCGACAGCGACCTGACCGGGGTGATGATCCGGCGAGCCGCGGGAGGCACGGCACCCACCTCTCCGACGTCCGGCACGTTGGTCGCCGACAAGGCCGGGACCACCCACACCGACACCGGTCTGGCCCCGAACACGCAGTACTCCTACGCGGTCTTCGCCCACGACGCGATGCCCAACTACGCGAGCGGCGCCACCGTCACGGTCACCACCGACCCTCCTGACTCGACGCCGCCGGGCCCGGTGACCAACGTCGTCGCCGCCCCCTCGGCGACGACCGTCACCCTGGGCTGGAGCAACCCGAGCACGGCCGACCTCGTCGCCGTCACGATCCGGCGGGCCCTCGGCGCGACCGCCCCCGCGACGCCCACGAGCGGTACGGCGGTCGCGGAGGTCGCGGCACCGGGCGCCGGTCACACCGACACCGGGCTGTCACCGTCCACGCAGTACTCCTACGCGCTCTTCGCCCACGACGCCGTGCCCAACCACGCCGCCGCGGCCACGATCACGGTCACGACCGAGGCGGCGTCGCTGTCGGACTGGGCCCAGACCGGCCGGGATGCCGGACACACAGGGTGGGCGCCGGACGAGGTGGTGCTCACCCCCGCCAACGCCGGCTCGGTCGCCGAGGAGTTCACGATCCCGGGCGACGGGTCTCCCGCGGTCGCCGGCGGTCTGCTCTACACGACCGGCACCAGCGACCTCGGGCCCACCACGCTGGGCGCCTACGACCTGACCACGGCTGCCCCGTCCTGGCAGATCACCACGAGTGGCGCGTGCACCGGGCCGGTCGCGGTCACCGCCGCACTCGTCATCGTCAACTGCGCCGGAGCGCCGCGCGCCTACGACCGGGGTGGGTCGCACGCGGTCGCCTGGGACGTGGCCACGACCGACCCGGGTCAGCAGGTCCAGCGACACCTCGTCCTCGGCAACACCCTCGTGGCGTGGACCAACACGAAGGTCGCGGCGTACCGGCTCTCCGACGGCCAGCGCCTGTGGCAGCAGCTCCTGCCCAGCGGGTCCGGCTCGATCTACGACGTCGCCGCGGCGGCGGGCTCGGTGGTGGTCGCCTACGACGACCGGCTCCGAGCGCTCAGCCTGACCACCGGCGTCCAGCAGTGGAGCCGCGCCGGCGTGGCGGGCTCGTCGGTGGTCATCGCGGGCAGCTGGGTGTACGTCGACGACCACGGCGCCGCCCGACAGGTCGCCCTGGCGACGGGCCTCGACGGGTGGACCGCGGCCGTGCCGTCGATCTACCGCGTGGTGGCCGCCGACGGCGACTCCGTCTACGTGTGGGAGGCGGTCTTCGACTTCGCCTCGCCGTACCCCTCGAGGCTGCACGCGCTGAGGGTTGCCGACGGGTCCGAGCGCTGGCAGTACGACGTCCCGTCGCGGCTCGGATCGGTGGCCGTGGCCGGCAACCTGGTCTGGCTCACCTCGACCGGCATCTACTCCCAGGAGCACGCGAGCGCCCTGATCGGGGTCCGGCGGTCGGACGGCACCGAGGTCGCCCACCTGAGCTTCGACGACAACACCTACGACTGGACCGACGTCGCCTTCGGAGCGGGCAAGGTAGTCATCGACCAGGGTGGCAGCTTCGGCGGGCCGCCGCGCCAGCTCCGGGTGTTCGGCCTCGGCGGTGCGGTGCCCATCATCAACGAGCGGCTCGTGCCCCTCTCCTACGTGGGCACGGCCTACTCGCGCCAGCTCACGGCCCGGGGGCCGGCTCCGTTCAGCTGGAGCCTCGTCTCCGGGACGTTGCCGGCGGGCGTCTCGTTCTCCGCCGGTGGAAGGCTCAGCGGCACACCCGCGTCAGCGTCGACGAACAGGTTCCAGGTCCAGGTGACGAGCGCGAACGGTCGCACCTCGCGCCGTCAGCTGACCCTGCAGGCGGTGCAGGCCAGCACGCCCGGCTGGGGGACCGTCGGGCGCGACGCCACCGGCAACCCGTTCGAGACGGCGGTCCCGTCGCTGGACGTCGACACGGCCCCGACCCTGGGCTTCCGCTGGAAGACATCCGCACCCGCCCCGGCGAACTACTCCTACAACGACCCCGTCACGGTGGGCGACCGTCTCTACGTCGTCGGGGTCGACGGCGCGCTGCATGCCTGGGACACCACCGGAGGTGCCACCAACCGGGCGGCGCTGTGGAGCGCCACCCCGGCCGGCGCGGGCGGATCGCTCAACGCGTTCACGTCCTCCCCGGTCGTCGACGGCACCCGCTTGCTGGTGCTCGACCAGCAGGGCCACCTGAGCAGTGTCCGCACCTCCGACGGCGTCACCGGGTGGCGCACCGCCGACCCGGTGCCCGCGGGCGGCTCGTCACGCATCACCGTGGTCGGCACCACCGTCCTGGTCCTGACGTCGACCGGCGGGGTGAAGGCGTTCTCCGCCACCACGGGCGCCCCGCTGTGGGGCGGCGCCGAGACGGCGGCGGACACCGACTTCTGGATGACCTCGCTGAGCAGCAACGGCACGCTTGCCTACGCGCTGACGGGCTGCGAGCTCTTCGCGATCAGGGTCTCGGACGGCACCGTCGCCTGGCGGACCCGGGTGCCCGGTGACCCCGCAACGCCGTGCGACTACTACCTGGGGCTGGCGCCGGCACCCGCGGTCGTCGACGGGGTCGTCTACGCCAGCACGCCGTGGGGAATGCTCTCCGTCGATGCGGTGACCGGGACGCCCATCCTCCGGATGTCGGGCGGCGCGCAGGGAGCGCACGCCGTCGTCGGCGGTGCCTGGATCTTCCTGAGGGACGAGCGCCTGGTCGCCGTGGACGCCACGTCCGGTGATCTGTTGTGGCGCACCAGCGACGTGACCTCGATGTCCGGCCTGGCCGTCTCGCGTGACCTGGTCCTGGCGCAGACCCCCTACGGCCAGCTGATCGGGCTGGACCGGGTCACAGGGGAGAAGGTCTGGGAGGGTTCGATCGGCAACAGCTATGCGAGCACCGCTCCCGCGATCGGCACCGCGCGCATCTTCGCCCAGGGCAGCGACGGGGTGTACAGCTTCGGCCCCCTGTGACCCGCGGCCGACCACGACCCTGGTTACAGGTGGCCGACGAGGTGGGCACGATTGGGCAGGAACCGCATCCCGGGGGGCTGGAAACCTGCGGTTTGGGACCAATCCGGATCCCCCGGGCCGACGCGAAGGGGCGTCGCGTACGCCGAAGGCTCGGGCCCGCACCAGGGTCAGCCGAGCAGTCGTCTGGCCAACCCCAGGTGGAAGTCCACCGACAGCGCCAGGTCGTCGATGTGCACCCGCTCATCGGCGTTGTGGTAGCCCGCCGCGATCACCTCGGCGGTGGTGCTCCGGAACGGGCTGTAGCCGTACGCCGTGGTCCCGACCTGGCGCAGGTAGACCGAGTCGGTGAACCCCGTGCACAGCATGGGCAGCAGTCCGACGTCCTCACCCTGCTCGACCCAGAAGGCGGCGACCGCGGCCATCAGCACCCCCTCGGCCGGCGACGCGCTGCCGGCGACCAGGGACTCGGGCCAGTCGAGGTCGTAGTGCAGGTCGTCGCCGAGCCGGCCGCGCACGGCCGCCTCGACCTCGGCCTCCGTGGTGCCCGGCAGGATCCGGCAGTCGAGCTCCATCGACGCCCGGGCCGGCATCACGTTGCGCTTGGTGGATCCCGTCAGCATGGTCGGCGCCATCGTGGTGCCGACCAGCGCGGGCAGCAGGTGCTCGAGCGTCGGGTGCAGCAGCGCCGCCCGGGCCAGGGCAGCCTCGAGGTCGTGCGGTTCGGGCACGGCGCCGAGCAGGACGGCCAGCGTCTGGTCGGCGTACGTCGACGCGGCACCGACCGGCATGCCTCGGCCCACCCGTCGCAACAGCTCGCCGAGCAGCGGCACGGCGTTGTCGCCGACGCTCGGGGTCGACGCGTGACCGGCCTGGCCCAACGCGGTCACCCGGGCGGGGAACGTGCCCTTCTCGCCCACGCCGACCCCCATCAGGGTGCGCCCGTCGGTCAGCGGGAGCCGCTCGCCGCCGCCCTCGTTGACGGCGAGGTCGGGCCGGATGTCCGGCCGGGACTCGAGCAGCCAGCGCATGCCCACGTCGGCGGTGCCGTCCTCCTCGTCGGCGACCGCGATGAACCACAGGTCGCCGCGCGGCCGGAACCCCGTCCTGGACAGCTCGGCGATCGCCACCGCGCGGGCGGCCACCTCGTTCTTCATGTCGACCGCGCCGCGCCCGTGCAGGAAGCCGGCGTCGTCGATCACGGCAGCGAACGGGGGATGGGTCCAGTCGCGGGGGTCCGCAGGCACGACGTCCAGGTGACCCACGAAGGCGAGCGACGGTGCGTCGCCGGTGCCGGGTATCCGGGCCACGAGATTGGCGCGGTCCGGCTCGCGCGCCACCAGGGTGCAGTCGACGCCGGCGTCGGTCAGGTAGTCATGGAGATGGCGGGCGGCCAGCGTCTCGTTGCCGGGCGCGAAGCCCGGAGCGTTGCTGGTGTCCAGCCGGATCAGCGCCCGGGTCAGCTGGACGACCTCGTCGCCGAGGCCGCTCATCGAGCAGCGCCGGGGGAGTCGGCCAGGCCGAGCCGGTCGAGCACCCACGAGTAGATCTCGGCCTCGTACTCCAGATGGCCGAACCGGCCGGACGGCCCGACGTGGGCTCCGGCGCCCACCTCACAGCGGAAGAGGCACCGCGGGGACCAGTCCGGGTCCGAGGCCCGCAGCGCCGCGACCCACTTGGCCGGCTCGCGCACCATGACCCGCGGGTCGTGCAGTGCGCCGGTCACCAGCAGGTCGGGACGGGTCCCGGCCGGCGGCAGGTTCTCGTACGGCGAGTAGGCGAGCATCCAGTCGAAGTCGGCCCTGCGACGGGGGTCCCCCCACTCGTCCCACTCGTTGATGGTCAACGGCGTCTCGGCGTCGAACATCGTGGTCACCACGTCGACGAACGGCACCTCGGCGATCACGGCCCGCCAGCGGTCGGGGCGCTGGCTGAACACGGCACCCTGCAGCAGGCCCCCGGCGCTGAGTCCGCGGGTGGCGAGCCGACCTCCGTCCACGAGCCCGTCGAGGCCGTCGGCCACGGCGACGTGGTCGCTGAAGGTGTTCTGCTTGTGCTCGAGCCGGCCGTCCAGCCACCACCGCCGCCCGCCCTCGCCACCGCCGCGGACGTGGGTGTGCACGTAGACCACACCCCGGTCGAGCAGGCTCGGCAGGGCCGGGTCCCACTCGGGCTCGAACGGCGCCTCGTAGGCGCCGTACCCGTAGAGCAGGGCCGGTGCGGTGCCGTCCAGCGGGGTGTCGCGGTGCCGGATGATCGTGGCCGGCACCGCCGTCCCGTCCGGCGCCGGGAAGGACCTGCGCTCCGTGACGTAGTGCTCGGGGTCGTGGTGCGGCGTGGCCGGGCCCGGCCGGTCGGTCGACGACCCGTCGAGGGCCACGTCGCTCCAGACCGGTGGCTGCACCAGGGCCTGGTCGACCACGCACACCGTGGCGGCGTCGTACGACGTGTTGCGTGCGAGCCGGACCTCGCCTCCGGGGTGCCGGCTGCTGACCACGGTCCCCTCGCCGCCGAGCGCGTCGTGGGGGAGCAGCCGCAATCGGTGCTCGCCGCCCGAGCAGAGGCTGAGGACGACGAGGCCGGCGAACGCGTCGACCCGCTCCAGCCGCTCACCGGGGTCCTCGCCGCGCACCTCCTGCCAGGCGTCACTGGCCTGGTCCTCCGCGGCGGGCACCGGGGCCGACATCAGCCGGAACTCCACGGCGTCGTCGTTGGTGACCAGCAACAGCCGGCCCGGCCCGTCGGGCGCCGCCACGTGCTCGGCGCGGTAGAGGATGCCGGGACGTCGACCACCGACCGAACGGGGCGGCGAGTCCGGATGGCGGGCGTCGACGACCCAGCTCTCCCCGGTGTCCCGGCTCTCGCTCCAGATCAGGACCTGCTCATGGCTGCGACTGGCGCGCAGGTTCACCGCGAACCGCTCGTCCGGCTCGCTGAGCACGAGGGCGTCGTCGGTCGACGCCGTGCCGACCCGGTGCCGCCAGACCTGGTAGGGGCGGTAGGCGGCATCGTGGACGGTGTAGAAGAACGTGCGCGAGTCGGCGCTCCAGGCCCCGCCGTAGTAGCTGCGCTCGATGACGTCGTCGAGGTCGAGACCGGTGCGCAGGTCCCGGAACCGCAGCGTGAAGACCTCGTCGCCGGTGGTGTCGGAGGAGTAGGCCAGCAGGTCCTCGTCCGGGCTGACCAGGGTGAGGCCCAGATCGAGGTAACCGCTGTCGTCGGCGAGGCTCGCGAAGTCCAGCACCACGTCGACGCCACTGCGGTTTTCGTGGTCATTGTCGTCGCCAGCAACGAATTTCGGTTGCGAAACGGTGTCGAAACCGCGATTTTCCCTGATCAACTGGGCGTAGTCACTATCGGTGAGGTGCTGAGTGCGGTAAGAAAAGCGTGCTCGGTTCCACGCCGCTGAGCGATCGGTCGCCGGGAGTCGCAACACCATCTCTTCACGAAGCGCCACGATGAGGGAGCTCAGATGCGTGATCGAGTGTTCGTAGAAGGCCCGTTCGCGCACCAGGTGGGTGAGCAGCCCCTCCGAGGAGCTCTCGTGCATCCACCGGTAGGGGTCCGGGCGGGACACGCCGTGCTCGGTGTGCTCGAACGGTTGGCTGGCGGCGGTCGGCGGCTCCGGGGTCACGGGCGACAACGTAGCGCCGGCGGGGTGCTGGCGTCGCTGCTTCTGGTCGGCGTCTTCCTGCTCCCCGGCCTGGCGGCCCCGGCCGTCGCTGCCGAGGACGACACGACCTTCACCGTGGCCCTCCTCAACGAGGTGGACTCCTTCAACCCGTTCCTCGGCATCGAGGCCGAGTCGTTCGAGATGTGGGCCCTGACCTACGACTACATGATCTCGTACTCGATGGAGGACATGTCTCCGCAGCCAGGTCTGGCGACCGACTGGAAGACCTCCGACGACGGGCTCACCTGGACCTTCGACATCCGCGAGGGCGTGACCTGGTCCGACGGGGAGCCGCTGACGGCGGCGGACATCGCCTACACCTACAACCGGATCCTCGAGGGCAACACCGAGTCCGCGACGTGGGGCTCCTACCTGGTGGGGGTCACCGACGTGACGGCCCCGGACGACACCACCGTCGTGCTCACCCTCAAGAAGCCCAACAGCGTGCTGCCGCTGCTGCCGATCCCGATCGTGCCCGAGCACATCTGGCAGGACGTCGGCGCCAAGGCCGTGAAGAGCTACAGCGCCGAGCCGGAGGACGGCCAGCCCGTGGTCGGGTCCGGCCCGTTCCGGCTGGTCCAGGGGACGGCCGGTGGGTCGACCTACCGCTTCGAGGCGAACCCCGACTACTGGCAGGGAGCACCCCACATCGACCGCGTCGACTTCCGGGTCTTCAAGAGCGAGGACCCGGCCGTCCAGGCCCTGATCAAGGGTGAGGTCGACTTCGTCGAGGGGATCTCCGCGCTACAGGTGCGCGCCCTGGAGGACCAACCCGGCATCACCGCGCACAACGGGGACTCCCCGGGCTTCGACGAGATCTCCTTCAACGCCGGATCGGTCGACCTGGACACCGGCAAGCCGCTGGGCGACCCGAACCCGGCCGTCCTGGACCCGGCGTTCCGGCACGCGCTCGGCTACGCCCTGGACCTGGACCAGCTGATCTCGAAGGTCTACCAGGGGGCCGGGATCTCCGGGTCGACGATCATCCCCCCGGCGTACGCCGACTACCACTGGACGCCGCCGGCCGATGACGCGTTTGCCTACGACCCGGAGAAGGCCGCCCAGCTGCTCGACGAGGCCGGCTACCCGGTCGGCGGCGACGGGTTCCGCACCCGACCCGACGGCAAGCCGATCGGGACACTCCGGCTCTACGCGCGCTCCGGCTCGCCGACGTCCACCGACACCATGACGTTCTTCAAGGAGTGGCTCGCCGACCTCGACATCAGGTCGGAGGTGACCACGGTCGACTCAAGCAAGCTGACCGACGTGATCCTCGAGGGCACCTTCGACGCCTTCCAGTGGGGTTGGTACGTCGAGCCGGATCCGGACTCGATGCTCAGCTACATGACCTGCGGCCAGCGCGGCAACTGGTCCGACTCGTGGTTCTGCGACGAGGCGTACGACGAGCTCTACGCGGCGCAGCACTCGGAGCTCGACGACGCGACCCGTCAGGACCAGGTCCGGCAGATGCAGGAGATCCTCTTCAACGAGGCGCCGTACCTCGTGACTGCGTACAACACGATCGGCGAGGCGGTGCGCAGCGACCGCTGGTCCTGCCTGCAGCCGCAGCCGGACCCCGGCGGCATCTGGCTGTTCCAGTACGGCGTGCACAACTACCTGCACATGCGCCCGACCTCCGATGCCGGTGACTGCGAGGGCGTGACGAGCGCCACCAAGGGGGCCAGCGGGTCCGGGTCCGACGGCGGCGTCGGCACCGGGTTCGTCATCGGGGCCGGGGGCGTCGCGGTGGCCGCACTGGCCGCCGGGGTCATCGTCATCGCCCGCCGCCGGGCGACCGTGGCAGACCGCGAATGACCCTGGCGGCGGCCGAGCTCTCGGTCGGCTCACCCGCGCGTCGTCCCCGGCGCGCGGGCTTCGGCCGGTACGCCGCGGGCAAGGCCGGCGGGGCGGTGGCGAGCCTGGGCTTCATGCTCGTCGTGAACTTCTTCCTGTTCCGGGTGCTGCCCGGTGACCCGGCTCGCACCCTGGGCCGGGGCAGGTTCACCACACCGGAGCAGATGGCGGCGTTCAACAAGACCTACGGGCTCGACCAACCCCTGCTCCAGCAGTTCTGGACGTTCCTGCGCAACACGCTGACCGGGGACCTCGGCATCTCGCTGCGCTACCGGGTGCCCGTGGCCGACCTCATCGCCGACCGGATCTGGCCCACCCTGCTGCTCGTCGGCACCGCGACCCTGTTCGCGGCCCTGATCGGGGTCCACCTCGGCATCCGCGGCGCCTGGGCGCGAGGTGGCCGCTTCGACCGGCTCTCCACCAGCTCCTCGTTGACGCTCTACTCGATGCCGGAGTGGTGGCTCGGGCTGATCCTGATCGCCGTGCTGTCGGTCGGGATGGGGCCGTTGCCGGGCCTCTTCCCGACCGGTGGCCTGCACTCGATCGACGCCGACCCGGGGA
This sequence comes from uncultured Actinomycetota bacterium, assembly GCA_963781515.1. Taxonomy (GTDB): domain Bacteria; phylum Actinomycetota; class Actinomycetes; order Propionibacteriales; family Nocardioidaceae; genus Nocardioides. The sequence goes on along the minus strand of CAWAGL010000008.1, from coordinate 40,976 downwards.
CCTGGGCCGGTGTCCTGGACACGGCCTGGCACCTGACCCTCCCGGTGCTCACGCTCACCCTCGCCTACCTGGCCGACTACGCCCTCATCATGCGCAGCTCGCTGATCGACGAGCTCGGGGAGGACTACCTCACGACGGCCCGGGCCAAGGGGCTGCGTGACGCCCAGGTGCGCGACCGGCACGCGGTCCGCAACGCCCTGCTGCCCACCACCACGGTCGTGGCGCTCAACTTCGGCTTCGTCGTGGCGGGTGCGATCACCATCGAGACGGTCTTCTCGATCCCGGGTCTGGGGCTGCTGGCCACCGAGGCCCTCTCCGTGCCTGACTACTGGGTCCTGCAGGGAACCTTCTTGGTGGCCTCCGCGGCCGTGATCGTCGCCAACCTGATCGCCAACCTGGTCTACGGCCTGCTCGACCCACGGGTGCGCACGTGAGCACCGTGGAGCTTCCCGCCGAGCTCACGGCACGTCAGCTCGCGCGTCGCCGGCGCCGGGCCAGCTGGAAGCGGGACTGGGGACGGTTCCGGCGCAACCGATCCGGCATGGCCGGGCTCGTGGTCCTCGGCGTCGTCGTCCTCATCGCGGTCGCGGCTCCCTGGCTCGCCGACGCCCAGGGGCTGGAGGTGACCAAGTCGACCGGCGGGGTGCTGGAGCCGCCGAACGCCGACTACTGGCTGGGCACCGACGACAACGGCCGGTCCGTGCTGACGCTGCTGATCTGGGGATCGCGGATCTCGCTCTTCGTCGGGCTGCTGGCCAGCCTGATCTCGATGCTGATCGGCACGGTGGTCGGGCTGACCTCGGGGTACTTCTCCGGCTGGACCGGGGCGATTCTGTTCCGGCTGACCGAGTGGTTCCTGGTGATCCCGTTCCTGCCGCTCGCGATCGTGCTGGCCAGCGTGATGGGGCGATCGCTGTGGAACATCGCCATCGTGATCGGGGTGACCTCCTGGCCCGGCACGGCGATGCTGATCCGCAGTCAGACCCTGTCGGTCAAGGAGCGCCCGTACCTCGAGCGGGCCCGGGTCCTCGGCGCCGGCCACCGGCACCAGATCACCCGCCACGTGCTGCCGAACGTGATGCCGATGGTGTTCGCCAACACCACGCTCACCGTTGCTGTGGCGATCCTCTCCGAGACCACCTTGAGCTTCCTCGGGCTGGGCGACCCGACCCGCGTGTCGTGGGGCAGCATGCTCGACGACGCGTACAGCGTCGGTGCGATCACCACGGGATCCTGGTGGTTCTTCGTGCCGCCGGGTCTGTGCGTGATCGTCGTGGTGCTGAGCTTCACCCTGATCGGCCAGGCCCTCGAAGAGGTCCTGAACCCACGTCTGCGGGAGCGTTGATGACCGAGCTGCTGCGTCTCGAGGACCTCTCGGTGACCTACCGGACCGAGAGCGGGGACCTGCCCGCCGTGCGCGGTGTGGACCTGGTCGTCGACCACGGCGAGATCGTGGGCGTCGCCGGGGAGTCCGGGTGCGGGAAGTCCACCCTGGCCAGCACGATCCTCCGGCTCCAGCCGCCCAACGCGGTCGTCACCGGCAAGGTGCTCTTCGAAGGCGACGACGTGCTCCAGATGCGCTGGGGCGACGTCCGGGCAGTGCGCTGGGCGGGCGCCTCCATCGTGTTCCAGGGTGCGCTGCACTCGTTGAACGCCGTGCACCGGGTCGGGCGCCAGATCGCGGAGCCGATCCGCATCCACGAGCCCGACGTCGCGGACCACGAGATCGAGAAGCGGGTCGCCGAACTGCTCGAGCAGGTCGGCCTGGCGCCGTCCCGCGCGCTCTCCTACCCGCACCAGCTCTCGGGCGGCCAGAAGCAGCGCGTGATGATCGCCATGGCCCTGGCCTGTCGTCCCTCGCTGGTGGTGGCCGACGAACCCACCACCGCGCTCGACGTGATGGTGCAGGCACAGGTCCTCGCCGTGCTCAGCGACCTGGTGCACCGGCTCGGCGTCGGCATGCTGCTGATCAGCCACGACCTGTCGGTGCTCGCCGACGTCAGCGACCGGATCGCGGTCATGTACGGCGGACGCGTCGTCGAGCAGGGACCGGCCGACCAGCTCTTCGCCGACCCGCTCCACCCCTACGCCGCTGCCCTCTCCGCAGCCTTCCCCCGGGTCGGCGACGCGGCCGCCCGGTACGCGCCCTCCGGGCTGCCCGGCGACCCGCCCGACCCACGCGACCGGCCGCCCGGCTGCTCGTTCGCCCCACGCTGCGCACACGTGATCGCGCCGTGCCTGGCCGCCGAGCCGCCGCTGGTCGAGCAGCGGCCTCGCCGCGAGGCCGCCTGCATCCGGGTGGGCCAGCCGTGAGCGCCGACCAGCAGGAGGGCCGGCGCACGCTCGAGGCGTGCGGGGTGGCGGTGGAGTACCCGGTCGGCGGCGGCGCCGTGGCGACGGCACTCGACGGTGCCGACCTGGTGCTGCGCTCCGGCGAGGTGGTCGCCCTCGTGGGCGAGTCCGGCTCCGGGAAGACCACGCTCGCCCGGGTGCTGATGGGGCTCGAGCGGCCGAGCCGCGGCGAGGTGCTGCTGGACGGCGAGCCCCTGGGGTACCGGCCGAAGGCGCTGCGCAGCTTCCGGCGCAACGTCCAGATGGTGCTCCAGGATCCCTCGGGCGCCCTCAACCCGCGGCACACGGTCTACGACTCGGTGGCGGAGGGACTGCGGCTGCACGGTCTCTCGTCGGGGGACCCGGAGGGCCGCACCGAGACGCAGCAGGTCGCCGACGCGCTGGCCGCCGCGGGCCTGCGACCGCCGGAGCAGCTCTTCCTGGCCTACCCCCACGAGCTCTCGGGGGGACAGCGCCAGCGGGTGCTGATCGCGGGAGCGCTGGCACTGCGTCCCGAGCTGCTGATCGCCGACGAGCCGGTCTCGAGCCTGGACGCCTCGATCCGCGGCGAGATCCTCGCCCTGCTGCTGCAGCTGCGCAGGGACCTCGGTCTCGGGGTCCTGGTCGTGACCCACGACCTCGGGCTCGCCTGGAACATCGCCGACCGGACCGCGGTGATGTACCTCGGTCGGATCGTGGAGGCCGGGCCGACCGAGGAGGTGCTCTCGCGGCCGCAGCACCCCTACACGCAGGCGCTGCTCTCGGTCGTCCCCGAGGTCGAGCGGCTCGAGGCGGTGGTGCTGGTCGGCGAGATCCCCGACCCCACCCGGATCCCCGCCGGCTGTCGCTTCCACCCGCGCTGTCCCGCCCTCGCGGACGGGACGGCGGCGGCTGCCGGGGTCGACGAGCTCTGCCGGGGGACGGCCCTGCCGGTGCTGCCCGTCTCGACGGGCCACGAGAGCGCCTGTCACCTGGTGGCCCGGCGTGCCGGGGCGGGCCCTCCGCAGTGAGGAGCCCGCTGGAGGCGGCGCTGCCGCGCGAGATGTACGTCGACCGGCAGGCCTGGGCCGTGGAGCGTGACCGGGGAGAGCTCCACGGACCTCACCACCTTCCACCTCGACCGGCCGGCGCTCACCGATCCCGACGACGCGGCACACTGGTTGGTGTGAACACGATGACCGGCCACCGCGACGACACCCCGATCGACGACACCCCAGTCTCAGGGTCGGTGCCGGCATGAGCCGCCCCGTGCTGCTCGTCGTCGGCGCCGGGCCGGGGGTCAGCGGGTCGGTGGCCACGGTCTTCGCCCGCGACGGGTACGACGTCGCCCTGCTCGGCCGTGACGAGGAGTCCCTCGCCCGGCTCGCCGCTGGCGTTCGCGAGGCCGGGGCGACGGTCGAGACGGCGACCGTGGACGTCACCGACGTCGAGGCGACGACCGCCGCGGTCTCGCGGATGGGTGAGCGCTTCGGGCGCATCGACCGGCTGCACTTCAACCCGAGCGCCTATCGGCCGAAGGACCCGCTGCAGCTCACCGTCCCGGAGCTGCTCGAGGACGTCGCGCTCGGGGTCGGGGCACTGCTGACCGCGGTGCAGGCGGCCCGCCCCTTCATGGCGTCCGGTGCCCGGGTGACCGCCACCGGCAGCATGGCGGCCGACAAGCCCTCGGCCGGGGCGTCCTCCCTCGGGGTGCAGAAGGCCGGTCTGCGCAACCTGGTGCGCAGCCTGGACGCCACCCTCCAGCCCGACGGCATCCGGGCCGTCTCGGTGACCGTGCGCGGGGTGCTGTCCAGCGACGGGTCGTTCACGCCGGACCGGGTGGCCGCTGCCATCCGGGCGGCCGCGGAGCAGGACGACGCGGAGTGGCGCAGCGAGGTCCCCTACGAGGGCTGACGCCAGGTCCGGTGCGCGACCTCGGCACCGTTCAGGTGGGCCCGGACCGAGATCTCGACCGCCGTCCCGTCGCCGGTGACCTGCACGCTCATCTCGGCGCGGACCTGCACGTCGATACCCGGCCAGGTGAGCTCGAACCGGGTGTCCGCGTGGGCACGCTGGGCGAAGCTGCGCCGGTCCACGCTCACCTCGCCGCGGTAGTCCTCGACGGCGTGGCCGCCGTACGACGTGGGGTAGTCGGACCGGGTGTGGGTCAGGGCGGTCGTGGTGCGCGCGAGCACATCGTCCCGGATCTCCCAGGTGACCCCGTCCGGGCTCTCGGCTGCGTGCTCGGCGCCCGGGGTGAGCGCCGGGGCGGGGTGCTCGCCGGTCAGCAGCGGCAGGACGAGCTCTCCACCGTGCAGGGTGAGGGTCACCGGGGCGGGGGGAGCGACGGTGTTCGGCCAGTCCGACCCGGCCACGCTGACCCGGAGCCGCTGGCCGGGCGCGAAGGCGTACGCGCAGGCGTCCAGGTCGAGCACGACGTCGTACTCCCGGCCGGGCTCGAGCGGGGCGGGCGTGCCGTGGAGACCGTCGCGGAACGCCAGGGCGAGGGTGCCGCGCGTCACCAGCGCTGAGGTGCCGTCGGGGAAGACGTCGCAGAGCTTCACCGACAGCGAGGCCGCGGGGGCGTCGGCGCTGACGCGCAGCGTGACCCGGGGGTGCCCGACCACCGGCTGCGTCGGTGGGGTGAGGTCCCAGGTCAGCGACCGGGCGTCGTCGAGCCGCTGGTCGCCGGAGAGGCCCCACGGCAGGTGGCCGGCGCAGTCGATCCAGGCGGTCGTGCCGACGTCGGGTGCGACCGGCAGCGACCGCGGACCCACGAGAGGAAGGGTGCACGGCTCGGTCGGCGGCACCGACGGCAACGTCAGCCAGGAGCCGGCGTGCAGGTCCAGGTCGGGCTCGGGCCGGGTCGACGACCGGACGAACACGTCGGCCCGATCCTCGTGCGCCGGCCCACGGCCCCGCAGCCAGCGGTCGAACCAGGCGACCATCTCGACGTCGAGGTCGATCCTCGGGCCGGGCATGGCCGAGGCCGGGTCGGCGTGCGCCCAGGGCCCGGCCAGCAGCCGGTGCGGCACCCCCGCCCGCTCCAGCGCGGCGAGGGAGCGGAACGAGTTGTTGCGGTAGCCGTCGGCCCACCCGGCGACGAGCAGCACCGGGCAGCCGATCCGGTCGTAGCCGGACCCGTCCGCCCCCAACCGGACGGAACCGCCGCGCCAGTAGTCGCCGTGCGTGCTCTCGCTCAGCCACCGCAGGACCCACGGCTCGTTGACCTCCAGCCGGCGGTGCCACTCGTGCTCCCAGCCGGCGCCCCACACGGCCGGGACGGGCGGCAGCAGGTTCATCGCGGTCATGTAGTGGCAGTAGTCGACGAGGTCCACGAGCCGCAGCGCGCCACCGCGCCAGTGCACGTCGTCGGTCCAGCGGTCGTCGGTGGCGTAGATGGCGCAGACGGCCTTGAGCGCCGGGGTGTCCTCGCAGGCGAGCTGGAGGGAGTTGAACCCGGAGTAGGACGTGCCGAACATGCCGACGTTGCCATCGCACCACTCCTGGTCGGCCAGCCAGGCGATCACCTCGACCAGGTCGCGCTGCTCCTCGGGCGGGTACTCGTCGGTGGCGTCGCCCGCCGACGAGCCGGTGCCGCGGACGTCGAGGCGGCACACGGCGTACCCGTGCCGGTCCCGGAGCTGTTCGTAGGAGTCGGCGTACGACGCGGTCAGGTCGTCCTTGCGGTAGGGGAGCGCCTCGAGCAGGCAGGGCTGCGGGCCGGTCTCCCCGGCGGGCAGGAAGAGGGTGGCCGCCAGCTCGACGCCGTCCGCCATCGCGATCCGCACCTCACGCCGGGTGCCGGTCACCGGCGTACGCCGTCCAGCAGCGCGAGCACCTCCGGCGAGTGCAGGGACTCGCTGACGTGCCCGTCCCGACCGACCGTCGTGGCGGCGCCGAACATCGAGTTCAGCACCGCCTCCTCGGCGGCCTCGACGACGGCGGCGAAGAGCGGGTCCAAGGCGCGGCCGCCGAGCAGCGGCGTCCCGTCGGATCGACCCGCGCGGTCCAGGCGCAGGCCGGTGCCGAGGCCGAGGAAGATCTCGCCACTGCCGTGGTGTGCCACCGAGCCGGTCCGGGCCAGGCCCAGCCCGATCCGCCGGGCCAGTCGGGAGCAGGCCGCGCCGTCGACCGGTGCGTCGGTGACCACCACGCCCAGGCAGGAGCCGGCCGGAGCCTTCGGGCCGGAGCTGCGAGGCGACAGGAGGCGTCCGACCGGCACCCCGGCGACCACGCACTGCTCCCGGACCCCGAAGTTGGTGAGCAGCAGCACCGCGACCGTGTGTCCCTCGGGCGTCACCCGGGAGGCGGTGCCGACACCGCCCTTGAAGTCGAAGCAGGACATCCCGGCTCCGGCGCCGACCGCGCCCTCGGCGGGCGGGTGGGTCGAGCCGCGACTGTCCAGCGCCGACTGCCAGGCGAGCCGCACGTCGTCGGCGCCGACCTGCATCCGTCGGCAGTCGTTGAGCCAGGAGTCGTCGCACTCGCCCACGACGGGGATGACCACGTCGTCTGCCGCCTCGGGGTGCTGCTCGAGCGCGATCTCGCAGGCGGCGTCGTACACGCGCCCGAGCTGCATGGTCGAGGTCAGGTAGACCGGCGTCTCGGCGCTGCCCCACTCGGCGGCGGTCAGCAGGCCGGTGCACTCGCCCGCGCCGTTGAGCACCGCACCCCCGGCCGGGACCGGGCGTTCGTAGGCGTCCTCGGCGACCAGCAGCGTGGTGACCCCGGTCCGCGCGATCCCGCGGCCCGCCGGCGCGGGCGGCTCGTCCCGGTGCACGGTGGCATGACCGAGACCGACACCGGCGACGTCGAGCACCGAGTTCGTCGGACCGGTGGGGAGCACTCCGATGTGGAGACCGAGGTCCCTCGCGCGCGGCATGGCCACATCCTGCCCGAGTCGGCGCTGCGGCACCGGAGGCGCTGGTGCGATGCTGGCCGCGTGCTCACCCCGATCCCGCTGGTGTGGTCGCCGATCACCCGCGACCACGAGCCCCGCCACGAGATCTGGGTGGGCGCGCGCACGAACGGCACCGAGGTGCCGGAGCGGGTCGACGCGATCCTCGAGGCGCTCGCCGCGGGTCGGACGGTGCACGAGGCGACGACACACGACGACGCGATCCTGGGCCGGGTGCACGACGCCGGGCTGCTGGGCTTCCTGGCCGGTGCGTACGACGCCTGGCTGGCCGGACCGTACGTCGACCTGGTCGGCCAGGACCGGGTGGTGCCGTACCTGTTCCCGACCCCGGCGATGACCCAGGGGATGCCGCCGACGCCGGCCTCGGTCGTGCACGGGCAGGCCGGGACCCACTGCTACGACACGATGACCCTGGTGGGGCCCGGCACCTGGCCCGCCGCCCGGGCAGCGGTCGACTGCGCGCTGACCGCGGTGGACCTGGTCACGGCCGGCGAGCGGGCGGCGTACGCGCTCTGCCGGCCGCCGGGGCACCACGCGACGGGGGCCGGCTACGGGGGCTCCTGCTACCTGAACAACGCGGCGATCGCCGCCGAGGCGCTGCGCGAGGCCGGACACGAGCAGGTCGCGGTGCTCGACGTGGACGCCCACCACGGCAACGGCACCCAGGCGATCTTCTGGGAGCGACCGGACGTGCTCTACGGGTCGCTGCACGTCGACCCGGCGGCGGGCTGGTTCCCGCACCTGTTCGGCCACGCCGCCGAGACCGGGGCGGGGAGGGGTGCCGGCGCCACCCGGAACCGGCCGTTGGCCGAGGGCACGGCCGACGGGCCGTGGGTGGCCGCCGTGGCGGAGCTCGCCGAGTGGGTGGCCGGGTCGGGGTGCACGGCGCTGGTGGTGTCGCTGGGGGTGGACGCCGCCGCCGACGACCCGGAGAGCCCGCTGCTGGTCACCGAGCACGGCTACCGGTCCGCGGGGGAGGTGCTCGGGTCGCTCGGGCTGCCGAGCGCCGTGGTGCAGGAGGGCGGCTACCACCTGCCCAGCCTGGGCCGCCTGGTCGCGGCGTACCTGGACGGGCACGCGGCCACGGGCTGAGGCGGGCCAGTGCCGGTGCCGGTGCCGGTGCCGGTGCCGGTGTCGGTGTCGGTGTCGGTGGGTGGCAACGATTGGGCAGAAACCGCATCCCGGAGGGCTGGAAACCTGCGGTTTGGGACCAATCCGCATCCCCCCGGGCCCACGCGACGACGCGCCGCCCCCTGACCGGTCACCGGTCGGGAGGCGGCGCGCCGCGTCGTACGGCGCAGGCCGGGGCTACTTGACCTCGGACCGGCTGACCAGCCACAGGCCGACCGCCAGGGGCAGCACCAGCCAGGCGGCGCCGGTGACCGCGAGGTGGCTCCACCCCGAGCCGCTCAGGCTGGTGGTGTCGTAGAGGCCGGTCTGGTTGAACTGGAAGTCCACCCAGTGCTGGATGTCGCGGTACCACTCCTGGCTCGCAGCCAGCAGGCCCGACAGGGTCGGCACGATGAAGGAGTAGACGAAGTAGCCGACGATCGCGCCCGGGGAGTTGCGCAGCAGCACGCCGAGCATGAAGCCCATCAGCTGGCCGAGGACCAGGGCCAGGACGATGAAGGCGACGTTGCTGACCGAGAGGTCCCAGGTGGTCGGCACGCCCGCGAGCCGTGAGCCGACGAGGTTGCCGAGCGCCCCCACCGCGAGGGCGATCGCGATGGCGACGACGCCCACGGCGACAGCGACCAGGGCCTTGGCGCCGATCACGCGCCCCCGGCTCGAGACCAGGGTGAAGGTCGTGAGCCCGGACCGTTGGCTCCACTCGCCCGTGACGGACAGGATCGCGATGACCGGGAGCAGGATCGACATCGGGATGCCGATCGCAGCGGCGAAGCTGTCGTAGGCGATCTCCGCGTCGGAGGCGAACAGCACGACCGACCCGCTGGCGACCAGCGCGAGGATGCCGATGCTCATCAGCAGCCAGAAGCCCGACCGGGTGTCGAACATCTTGCGCAGCTCGACACCGGCGATGCGGCTGAACGGGATGCGTGCGTACGTCGCGGGGCGAGGCTCGCGCGTGGTGGCGCTCCCCGCCACGGGGGTGAGGGTCGTGGTGGTCATGCCGCTGCTCCTTCTCGTTGGGTCTCGGCGGTGAGCTCGAGGAACATCTCCTCGAGGCCGGCGCCTTCGGCGGCGCGCAGCTCGACCAGCGCGATGCCGGTCTCCAGGGCGATCCGGCCGACGACGCCGGGGTCGGACTCGACCCGCAGCGTGTCGGGCCCGGACGTGTGGGCGACCAGGCCGGCCGCGGTGACGGCCCTGGCCAGGCCGGCCGTGTCGGAGGTGCGGACCAGCGTGCCGGCGGTGGCCAGCAGCTCGGCCTTGGTGCCCTGGGCGACGATCCGGCCGTTGCCGATGACGATCAGGTCGTCGGCGATGACCTCGATCTCGTGCAGGAGGTGCGAGCTCAGCAGCACGGTGCCGCCGCCGTCGGCGTACCCGCGGAGCAGGTCGCGCATCCACCGGATGCCGGCCGGGTCGAGTCCGTTGGCCGGCTCATCGAGGATCAGCACCTGTGGGTCGCCGATCAGGGCCGTCGCGATGCCGAGCCGCTGGCGCATCCCGAGGGAGTAGTTGCGCACCCGTCGGCCGGCCTCGGTGGGCGTGAGGCTGACCGTCTCGAGCATCTCGTCGACCCGCGATCGCGGGACGCCCATCGTCTGGGCGGCGATGGCGAGGATCTCTCGGCCGGTGCGCCCGGCGTGCTGCGCCGACGCGTCGAGCAGGACGCCGACCTCGCGGCCGGGGTTGGGGAGGTCGGCGTACCTCTCGCCGGCGATGGTGACCCGGCCCGTGGTCGGCCTGGTGAGGCCGACCATGATGCGCATGGTCGTGGACTTGCCGGCGCCGTTGGGGCCCAGGAAGCCGGAGACGCGGCCCGGCTCGGCTGCGAACGACACGTCGTCGAGGGCGGTGAACCCGCCGTACTTCATGGTCAGGGAGTCGATGAGGATCATGTCGCCCAGACTTCCGTCCAGCTGCCCGACACGACATCGGGTGCGACCCCGGCGGTGCCTGAGACGACCCCGAGACCTGCTCAGGGTCGTCCCGCATGAATGAATGACGCCATGAGCGAGATCGCCGGCGTGCCGCTCGACGTCGTCCTCGTGCTGGCGGTGGTGATCGCCTTCGGGGCGTTCGTGCAGTCGGTGGCAGGTCTCGGACTCGGGCTTCTCGGCGCGCCCTTCGTGGTGCTGCTCCAGCCGGCACTGGCCCCGACGCTGATGCTGTGGCTCGCGGTGCCGCTCTCGCTGTTCGTGCTGGTCGCCGAGTGGCGGCACGTCAACTGGTGGGCCATCAAGTGGTCCCTGCCGGCCAGGATCCCCGGGACGGTGCTGGGCGTCTGGCTGGTGGCCCTCTTCTCCGACCGGGCGATCGGCATCGCGATCGCGGTGATGGTGCTGCTGGCAGTGGTGCTGGCGGTGCGGGTCGTCGAGCTGAGGTTCACTCCCGCGCGACTGTTCCTGGCCGGCTTCGCGGCCGGTACGTCGGGCACGGCGACGTCCATCGGGGGCCCGCCGATGGCGATCCTGTTCGCCCACCGGTCGCCGCAGGAGACCCGGGCCACGCTGTCCGTCTTCTTCTTCGTGGGCACCGTGCTGTCGGTGGCGCTCTTCGCGGCCACCGACCAGATGCCCGCGGCCTCGCTGTGGCTGACCGCGAGCTTCCTGCCGATCGTGGTCGGCAGCTTCGTGCTCGGCCTGAAGGCACGCGACCGCATCCCGCGCGAGGCGTTCCGCCGCGTCGTGCTCGTCGTGTGCGCGGTGTCCGCGGTCGCGTTGCTGGCGCGCTCGCTGCTCTGAGCGTCAGCGCGCCTGGAGCGACCAGGCGGCCCGCAGCGCCTCGTCGAGCACGGCGGTGGTCACGTGCGGGAGCTCGACCACCACCATCATGTGCTTCTCGAAGCGCGGTGGCACTCCGAACGCAGCCGGGTGCTGGGCAAGGAGGCGCTCACGGGCGTCGAACGCGGTACGGATCACCACGGAGTCGTCGTCGAGCTGACGCGCGAGCAGCCGGCCGCCCACCTGCCAGCGGAGGAGGCCGTCGCGGGTGGTCGTGCCCACGCCGTCGAGCGCGCCCGCGAGGCGCTCCACGTCTGTGAGAGTGGCCATGCAGGCACGCTAGGCGTCGGCCGGGATCCCGCCTTGATCGAGGTTGCTCACGTCGGTCGGCCCGTCGAGGGCGGCGCGGCGGGGCCGGAGGGACGGCGCCCTCCTAGGGTGTGTCCCATGATCGTTGCCATCAGCATCAGTCCTGCCGGAGCCGACGAGACCGGGGGAGTGGCCGCCTCGGTGGCCGAGGCGGTGCAGGTCATCCGCGACTCCGGGCTCCCGTGCGAGACCAACTCGATGTTCACCAACATCGAGGGCGAGTGGGACGAGGTGATGGCAGTGGTCAAGGACGCCGTCCTCAAGGTCGCCGAGACCTCGCCGCGCGTCGGGCTCGTGCTCAAGGCCGACCTGCGTCGTGGCCACGACACCGGCCAGCTGACCGCCAAGGTGGAGCGGCTCGAGGAACACCTGCGATGACCGGACCGGACCCGTACCCGCTCCGGGCGGTGTGCGAGGGCGATCACGAGGCCGTCGGCGCGGTGATCGAGGCGGCCTTCGGCGACGAGGGCGACGACGTCTCCTCGCTGTGGACCGAGGTGCGCCAGTCCGGCTACGTGCTTGCCGAGCTGGTCGCCGTCGATGCGCAGAGCGACGAGGTCGTCGGGCACGTCGGGGTCAGCCACGCGTGGCTCGACGCCCGGCGCGAGCTGGTCGACGTCGCCATGCTCAGCCCGTTGAGCACCCGGCCGGACCGCCAGGAGCGGGGCATCGGCACAGCTCTGGTCGAGGCGGCCATCGAGGCGGCCCGCGCCACCGGCCGGCCGATGCTGTGCTTGGAGGGCAGCCCCTTCTTCTACGGTGTGCGCGGCTTCGAACGAGCCGCGCTGCAGGGCCTCGAGCCGCCGTCTCGACGCACGCCCGAGCAGGCCTTCCAGGTCGTCGTGTTCGAAGGCCGTGAAGACTGGATGACCGGTCGGCTGGTCTACCCCGACGTCTGGTGGCGGCACGAGGCCGCCGGGCTGCGCGACCCGGACCTGGCCCACCTCGAGGAGCTGTTCGACCGCGAGTTCAAGCCCCTCGACTAGAACACCTGTTCGAACGTCGCGTAGGCTGGGGCCATGGCAGTCCTCGTCGCACCACCCGGCTGGCCCCCGGCCGTCCGCCCCCCGGATGCCCCCGACTGGGAGCGCACGGCCGTCAACTGGCTCTTCGACATCTGCCCGCCCGACTACCGCCAGCACTCCGCGCTCCGGCGCCACATCGTGGTGCTGGCGCGCTTCGCGGTGCTGCACATCGAGGCCCAGCAGGCCGCCGTACGCCGTGGCCTGAGCCAGTGCCGCGCCGACCTGCGCGACGTGGCCGATCTCGAGGTGGTCGAGGCCGCCGTCATGACGTTCCAGGCCGAGGAGGCCAGGCTGCTCGCCGTCCGTCGCGGGGTCGGCCTGGTCGAGGAGGCGCTGCGCGGCCGGAGGTTCGTCGCCCGGCTCTGAGCCGCACGAGACCAGGCTCACGCCAGGCTCGGTTCGGGACTGTCGGCGGGCCGTGAGATTGTGTTCTGGCCGGCGTGGCGCGCTTGCCGCGACCGGTAGGGTGACGAACGCCTGTTCGAACATCCACACGCCGACCCGTAGGACTCCAGTGGCCGACCAGCTCATCATCCGTGGCGCCCGCGAGCACAACCTCAAGGACGTCTCCCTCGACCTTCCTCGTGACTCGCTCATCGTCTTCACGGGTCTCTCCGGCTCCGGCAAGTCGAGCCTGGCCTTCGACACGATCTTCGCCGAGGGCCAACGACGCTACGTCGAGTCGCTGTCGGCCTACGCGCGCCAGTTCCTGGGCCAGATGGACAAGCCCGACGTCGACTTCATCGAGGGCCTCTCGCCCGCGGTCTCGATCGACCAGAAGTCGACCTCCAAGAACCCCCGCTCCACGGTCGGCACCATCACCGAGGTCTACGACTACCTCCGCCTGCTCTACGCCCGCGCCGGCCGACCGCACTGCCCGACGTGCGGCGCCCCCATCGAGCGGCAGACGCCCCAGCAGATCGTCGACCGCGTGCTCGCGCTGGAGGAGGGTCGGCGCTTCCAGGTGCTGGCGCCGGTGATCCGCGGCCGCAAGGGCGAGTACGTCGAGCTCTTCAAGGAGCTCCAGGCCCAGGGCTTCTCCCGGGCCCGCATCGACGGTGACACCCACGCCCTCGACGACACCCCCAAGCTCGACAAGCAGAAGAAGCACACCATCGAGGTGGTCGTCGACCGGCTGGCCGTCAAGCAGTCCTCCAAGCGCCGGCTCACCGACTCGGTCGAGACCGCGCTCAACCTGGCCAGCGGCCTGGTGCTGTTCGACTTCGTCGACCTGCCCGCCAAGGACCCCGACCGCGAGATGCGGTTCTCGGAGAAGATGGCGTGCCCCAACGAGCACCCGATCGACACCGACGAGCTCGAGCCGAGGTCGTTCTCGTTCAACTCGCCCTTCGGTGCCTGCCCCGCCTGCCACGGCCTCGGCACCCGCATGGAGGTCGACCCCGAGCTGGTCGTGCCTGACCCCACCGCGACCCTCGGCGAGGGAGCGATCGCGCCCTGGAGCGGCGCGCACGTCGCCGACTACTTCCTGCGACTGATGCACGCCCTCGGCGAGGAGCTCGGCTTCGACCTCAACACCCCGTGGGAGCAGCTCGACGCCCACGCCCAGAAGTCGCTGCTCACCGGCCACGCCACCAAGGTGCACGTCGTCACCACCAACCGCTACGGCCGCCAGCGCGCCTACTACGCCGCCTTCGAGGGCGTGCGGTCCTACATCGAGCGCCGGCACCGGGAGGCCGAGACCGACACCAGCCGCGACCGGTTCGAGGGCTTCATGCGCGAGGTGCCCTGCCCCTCGTGCGAGGGCAGCCGGCTCAAGCCGGTCTCGATGTCGGTCACGCTCGGTGGCAAGTCCATCGCCGCGGTGTGCCGGCTGCCGATCAACGAGACCGCCGAGTTCCTGCGGACCATCGAGCTGAGCCCGCGCGAGAAGCAGATCGCCGAGCGGGTGCTCAAGGAGATCCTCGAGCGACTCAACTTCCTGCTCGACGTCGGGCTCGACTACCTCTCCCTCGACCGGCCCTCAGGCTCGCTGTCGGGCGGCGAGGCCCAGCGCATCCGGCTGGCCACCCAGATCGGTGCCGGCCTGGTCGGCGTCCTCTACGTCCTCGACGAGCCGTCGATCGGCCTCCACCAGCGCGACAACCAGCGGCTCATCGAGACCCTGGTGCGGCTCAAGGACCTCGGCAACACCCTGATCGTGGTCGAGCACGACGAGGACACCATCAGGCACGCCGACTGGGTCGTCGACATCGGTCCGGGTGCCGGGGAGCACGGCGGTCAGGTCGTCCACAGCGGCTCCGTCCAGGGCCTGCTCGACCACCCCGACTCGATGACCGGCCAGTACCTCTCCGGCCGGCGCGAGATCCCGGTGCCGGCCATCCGCCGGCCGCGCACCGCGGGCCGCGAGCTGAGGGTGCACGGCGCCCACGAGAACAACCTGCAGAACGTCGACGTCTCGTTCCCGCTGGGCATGTTCGTGGCGGTCACCGGCGTCTCGGGCTCCGGCAAGTCGACGCTCGTCAACGACATCCTCTACACCTCGCTCGCCAAGACCATCTACAACGCCCGGGCCGTGCCCGGCCGGCACCAGAAGATCACCGGCCTCGAGCACGTCGACAAGGTCATCCACGTCGACCAGTCGCCGATCGGCCGGACCCCGCGGTCCAACCCGGCGACCTACACCGGCGTCTTCGACCACATCCGCAAGCTCTTCTCCTCCACGCCCGAGGCGAAGATGCGTGGCTACCTCCAGGGTCGGTTCTCGTTCAACGTCAAGGGCGGCCGCTGTGAGGCGTGCTCGGGCGACGGCACGATCAAGATCGAGATGAACTTCCTGCCCGACGTCTACGTCCCGTGCGAGGTCTGCCACGGTGCCCGCTACAACCGCGAGACGCTCGAGGTGCACTACAAGGGCAAGACCATCGCCGAGGTCCTCGACATGCCGATCGAGGAGGCTGCCGACTTCTTCGCCGCGGTGCCCGCGATCGCGCGGCACATGAAGACCCTGGGCGAGGTCGGACTGGGCTACGTGCGGCTGGGGCAGCCCGCCACGACGCTCTCCGGAGGCGAGGCCCAGCGGGTCAAGCTCTCCACCGAGCTGCAGAAGCGCTCGACCGGCCGCACGGTCTACGTGCTCGACGAGCCCACGACCGGCCTGCACTTCGAGGACATCCGCAAGCTGCTCCTGGTGCTCGGCCGGCTGGTCGACCAGGGCAACTCCGTGATGGTCATCGAGCACAACCTCGACGTCATCAAGACGGCCGACTGGCTGATCGACATGGGTCCCGAGGGCGGCTCGCGCGGCGGCTACGTCGTCGCCGAGGGCACGCCCGAGGAGGTCGCCGCCCACCCCGACAGCTACACCGGCACCTTCCTGGAGCCGTTGCTCGAGGGTCGCCACGCCACCCAGCCCGGCAAGCCGCGCAAGGCGCCGCCACCGCCCGCGCCCACCACCAAGGCCGGCATCAAGCGGGCGGCCAAGAAGGCCGCCGAGGAGAAGCCGGTCGCCAAGAAGTCCACCGCCAAGAAGTCCACCGCCAAGAAGGCCACCGCCAAGAAGTCGGCGGCCAGGAAGCCGCCGAGCACGAGGGCGTCGAGCAAGAAGGTGGCCGCCACCAGGGCCACGGCGAAGCAGTAGGCCGAGCGCCCTCTCGCAGGATCACAGCCTGCTCTCAGGAGAGTGCCCAGCCGGCTGGCTATTGTCGGTTCAATCACTTCGACGTCGACCCCTCGGAAGGGATCAGGCCATGGGCACAGGACTCAACCGCCGTAGCGCGCTCTCCGCTGTCGCCGTTGCCGGAGTCGGGGTGCCGCTGCTCGCGAGCTGCGGCGCCGACGACACCCCCGCGAGCAGCTCGGGTGCACCGTCGACCTCCGAGGAGTCGCCGTCGTCCGGCGGCACCGGAGACACCGGAGACACCGGGGGAGTCCTGGCCAAGACCTCCGACATCGCGGTCGGCGCGTGTGCCGTCTACCCCGACGCGAAGGTCGTGGTGACCCAGCCCAGTGCGGGCGAGTTCAAGTGCTTCACGGCCGTGTGCACCCACCAGGGCTGCATCGTCTCGTCGGGCTCCGACGGGGTCATCCCGTGCGGCTGCCACGGCAGCCAGTTCTCCCTCGAGGACGGATCCCCCCAGGCCGGGCCCGCCACGACCGCCCTCGCCCCCGTCGAGATCGTCGTCGACGGCGACGACATCTCCCTGGCCTGATCCACCGACCGCCGGCCCCGTCGGTGGTGGCCCGTAGGGTTGCCGCATGGCTTCACCCGCGTCCTATCGCCCTGCTCCCGGGTCGATCCCGACGCAGCCGGGCGTCTACCGCTTCCGGGACGCCAAGGGCCGGGTCATCTACGTCGGCAAGGCGAAGAACCTGCGGTCCCGGCTGTCGTCGTACTTCCAGGACATCGGCAACCTGCACTCCCGCACCGCGTCGATGGTCACCACCGGGGCGAGCGTCGAGTGGACGGTCGTCAAGACCGAGGTCGAGGCGCTCCAGCTGGAGTACAGCTGGATCAAGGAGTACGACCCCCGCTTCAACGTCAAGTACCGCGACGACAAGTCCTACCCGTGGCTCGCCGTCACCGTGGGCGAGGAGTTTCCCCGGGTGATGGTCGGGCGGGGGGCCAAGCGCAAGGGCACCCGCTACTTCGGGCCCTACGGCCACGCGTGGGCGATCCGCGAGACGGTCGACCTGCTGCTACGCGTCTTTCCGATGCGCTCGTGCAGCAACGGCGTCTTCAAGCGCTCCTCGCAGATCGGCCGGCCCTGCCTGCTGGGCTACATCGACAAGTGCGCGGCGCCCTGCGTGGGCAACGTCAGCGCTGCCGACCACCGAGCCATCGTCGACGACTTCTGCGACTTCATGGCCGGCAACACCAGCGCGTTCGTCAAGCGCGTCGAGCGGGAGATGTACGCCGCCTCCGAGGCCCTCGACTTCGAGAAGGCCGCCCGGCTCCGCGACGACCTCGGGGCCCTCAACCGGGCGCTCGAGAAGCAGGCCGTCGTGCTCGGCGACGGCACCGACGCCGACGTGATCGGGCTCTCGGAGGACCCGCTCGAGGTCGCGGTGCAGATCTTCTACGTGCGCGGCGGGCGCATCCGCGGCCAACGTGGGTGGGTCGCCGACCGCGCCGACGACGGTGACACCGCGGCCCTGGTCGAGGACTTCCTCCTCCAGCTCTACGGAGGCGACACCGAGTCCATCCCGCGCGAGGTGCTGGTGCCGGCACTGCCCACCGACCACGCCACGCTGGAGCAGCTGCTCAGCGAGCTTCGCGGCAGCAAGGTCGCGATCCGGGTGCCGCAGCGGGGAGACAAGAAGTCGCTGCAGGAGACGGTCACCCGCAACGCCGGGCAGTCGTTGATGCTCCACAAGACCAAGCGGGCCAGCGACCTGACGACCCGCAACCGCGCACTCGAGGAGATCCAGCAGGCGCTGTCGCTCGACGAGGTGCCGCTGCGCATCGAGTGCTACGACGTCTCCAACCTGCAGGGCACCGAGATCGTCGCGTCGATGGTGGTGTTCGAGGACGGACTCGCCCGCAAGAGCGAGTACCGCCGCTTCGTCATCAAGGACGCCGACGGCCAGAACGACGTGGCCCACATGCACCAGGTCATCACCCGGCGCTTCCGGCGGCTGCTCGACGAGCAGGCCAGGTCCACGGAGGTCACGACCGACAACGGGCCCATGCTCGTCGACCCCGAGACCGGCCGGCCGCGCAAGTTCGCCTACGCGCCCGGCCTCGTGGTCGTCGACGGTGGCCCGCCGCAGGTGGCGGCCGCCCAGCAGGCGCTGGCCGAGCTCGGCATCAACGACATCCCCGTGTGCGGCCTCGCCAAGCGGCTCGAGGAGGTGTGGCTGCCCGCCGAGGACGACCCGGTCATCTTCGCCCGCACCAGCGAGGGCCTCTACCTCCTCCAGCGCGTGCGCGACGAGGCCCACCGGTTCGCCATCACCCACCACCGCGGCCGGCGCTCCAAGTCGATGGTCGAGAGCCTGCTCGACGACGTGCCGGGGCTCGGTGAGGTGCGCCGCAAGACGCTGATCAAGCACTTCGGCTCCCTCAAGAAGCTGCGGTCCGCCGAGGTCGACGAGATCGCACTCGTGCCCGGCATCGGACCGGCCACCTCGAAGGCCATCAAGGACGCGCTCGCCGCATCCGACGCCACCCGCAAGACTGGACCCGCGCCGCAGCCGATGCGCGTCAACACCGCCACGGGCGAGATCGAGGAGGACTGATGTCCGAGAGTGCGACCCCGCAGCCCGGCGAGCTGGTCGTCGTCACCGGGATGACCGGCGCCGGCCGCAGCACGGCCGCCAAGGAGCTCGAGGACCTCGGCTTCTACGTCGTCGACAACCTGCCGCCGGCGCTGGTGCGCGACGTCGTACGCCTCGTCGACGACAGTCGAGGTGTGATCCAGCCGATCGCCGTGGTCACCGACGTGCGCTCGGGCTCGTTCTTCGACGCCCTGCACGCCAACCGCCAGGAGCTGGTCACCGGGCGGCCCACGACCCTGCTGTTCCTCGAGGCCAGCGACGACGTCCTCGTCCGCCGCCAGGAGGCGGCCCGCCGCCCGCACCCGCTGCAGGGTGGTGGCCGGCTCGTCGACGGGCTCGCCCGCGAGCGCCAGGCCATGGCCAGCGTCCGTGGCGACGCCGACCTGGTCATCGACACCACCAACCTCAACGTGCACCAGCTGACCAAGCGGGTGGCGGAGCACTTCGGCTCGGCGCAGGCGACCCGGCTGAAGGTGACCGTCATCAGCTTCGGCTTCAAGTACGGCATCCCGGTCGACGCCGACTTCGTGGGCGACATGCGGTTCCTGCCCAACCCCTTCTGGGTGCCCGAGCTGCGCGCCCACAACGGCCGCGACGCCGACGTGGCCGACTACGTGAAGAGCCAGCCGGGTGCCGCGGAGTTCCTCGACGGCTACCTGCCCGTGCTCGAGATCGCCGCCAACGGCTACCTCGGCGAGGGCAAGCGGTCCATGACCATCGCCATCGGCTGCACCGGCGGCAAGCACCGCAGCGTGGCCATGACCGAGGAGATCGCGCAGCGGCTCCGCGCTCGCGGCTACGACACCCGGGCCGTCCACCGTGACCTCGGGCGGGAGTGACGTGCCGGCGGTCGACTGCTCGGTCGTCGCGCTCGGAGGCGGCCACGGCCTCCACGCCTCGCTGTCGGCCCTGCGCCGGGTGGCTCGCGACGTCACCGCCGTGGTGACCGTCGCCGACAACGGCGGATCCTCCGGCCGGCTGCGCAGCCAGTTCGACGTGCTGCCCCCCGGAGACCTGCGGATGGCGCTGGCCGCCCTCTGCGGCGACGACGACTGGGGCCAGACCTGGGCCGAGGTGCTCCAGCACCGGTTCGCCGGAGCCGGTGAGATGCGCGGCCACGTGGTCGGCAACCTGCTGATCGTCGGGCTCTGGGAGCAGCTCGGCGACCCGGTCGCCGCGCTCGACCTGGTCGGCCGGCTCCTCGGTGCCCGGGGCCGGGTGCTGCCGATGTCGACCACCCCCGTCGACATCACCGCCGACGTCACCGGCCTGGTCGCCGGCGCCCCCGACGAGCACACCCGCGTGCACGGCCAGGTCGAGATCGCCACCACCGACGGACGCATCGAGCGGGTGTTCCTCGAGCCCGAGCCGGTGCCCGCCTGCGTCGAGGCGATCGCCGCGGTGCGCACGAGCGACTGGGTCGTGCTCGGGCCCGGCTCCTGGTACACCTCGGTGATCCCGCACCTGCTGGTGCCCGAGCTGCGGGACGCGCTCGTCTCCCGCGGCGCCCGACTGGTCGTCGTGCTCAACCTGGAGGCGCAGGCGGGGGAGACCCACGGCTTCGCGCCCGAGGACCATCTCGCCGTGCTCCGCGAGCTGGCGCCCGACCTCACCGTGCACTCCGTGCTGGCCGATGCGAGCAGCGTCGCCAACGTCCACGCCCTGGAGAAGGCCGTGCTCGACCTCGGCGGCCGGCTCGTGATCGCCGACGTGGCACGCAGTGACGGCACTCCCGCGCACGACCCCGCCCGGCTCGGGACGGCCCTGGCGGGCATCCTGAGTGGTGAGGGTCGTTGACGCGCATGGCAGGATCGCACGCATGGCGATGACCGCACCGGTGAAGGCCGAACTGGCCAACACCCAGATCACGAAGACCTGTTGTCGCAAGGCCGAAGTCGCCTCCATGCTGCGCTTCGCCGGGGGACTCCACATCGTCAGCGGCCGGATCGTCGTCGAGGCCGAGCTCGACACGGGTGCCGCCGCGCGACGGCTCCGCAAGGACATCTCCGAGGTCTACGGACACCAGTCCGACGTCGTGATGGTGCAGGGCAACGGCCTCCGCAAGGGCAGCCGCTACATCGTCCGGGTCGTCAAGGACGGCGAGGCGCTGGCTCGGCAGACCGGTCTCCTCGACCAGCGCGGCCGACCGGTCCGCGGGTTGCCGCCGGCCGTCGTCTCCGGTGGTGGCTGCGACGCCGTCGCCGCCTGGCGGGGCGCCTTCCTCGCCCACGGCTCCCTCACCGAGCCCGGGCGCTCCTCGGCGCTCGAGGTCACCTGCCCCGGCCCGGAGGCCGCGCTGGCGCTCGTCGGGGTCGCTCGTCGGCTGGGCATCCAGGCCAAGGCGCGCGAGGTGCGCGGGGTCGACCGGGTCGTCATCCGCGACGGTGACGCGATCGGTGCCCTGCTGACCAGGCTCGGTGCCCACGAGTCGCTGATGGCCTGGGAGGAGCGCCGGATGCGCCGCGAGGTGCGTGCCACGGCCAACCGGCTCGCCAACTTCGACGATGCCAACCTGCGTCGCTCGGCCCGGGCCGCGGTGGCTGCCGGTGCCCGCGTCGAGCGGGCCCTGGAGATCCTCGCCGAGGAGGTGCCCGACCATCTCAAGCTCGCCGGTCACCTGCGCCTCGAGCACAAGCAGGCGTCGCTGGAGGAGCTCGGCCAGCTGCACGACCCGGTGCTCACCAAGGACGCCATCGCCGGCCGCATCCGCCGGTTGCTGGCGATGGCCGACAAGCGCGCCGAGGAGCTCGGCATCCCCGACACCGAGGCCTCCCTGACGGCCGACATGCTCGCCGAGGACGCCTGAGCGACGCTCGCTCCCGGTTACCCGCACGTACGCCGGACGGCTCGTGGCGACGTCCGACCAGCGCGATAGGGTCGGATCGCCTGATCGACCAACGCTGCCAGGAGACACTTGTGACTGTTCGTGTGGGAATCAACGGCTTCGGCCGCATCGGCCGCAACTTCTTTCGCGCCGTACGCGCCTCGGATGCCGACATCGAGATCGTGGGGGTCAACGACCTCACCGACAACGCCGTGCTGGCGCACCTGCTCAAGTACGACTCGATCCTGGGTCGTCTCGACGCCGACGTGTCGTCCGACGAGACGTCCCTCAAGGTCGGGGACCAGACCATCGCCGCCTTCGCCGAGCGTGACCCCGCCAACCTGAAGTGGGGCGAGCTCGACGTCGACGTCGTCGTCGAGTCCACCGGCTTCTTCACCGACGCCACCAAGGCGAAGGCGCACATCGACGCGGGCGCGAAGAAGGTCATCATCTCGGCCCCCGCCTCCAACGAGGACATCACGATCGTGATGGGCGTCAACCACGAGAAGTACGACCCCGAGACGCACCACGTCATCTCCAACGCCTCGTGCACCACCAACTGCCTCGGCCCGATGGCCAAGGCGCTCAACGACGACCTCGGCATCGTCAAGGGCCTGATGACGACGATCCACGCCTACACGGCCGACCAGAACCTCCAGGACAACATCCACAAGGACCTGCGTCGCGCCCGGGCCGCCGCGCTCAACATCATCCCGACCTCGACCGGCGCCGCGAAGGCCATCGGCCTGGTCCTGCCCGAGCTCAAGGGCAAGCTCGACGGCTTCGCGCTGCGCGTCCCCGTGCCCACCGGCTCGGCCACCGACCTGACCTTCGAGGCCGGTCGCGAGACGACGGTCGAGGAGGTCAACGCGATCATCGAGAAGGCGGCCGACGGCCGGTTCCTGCGCTACTCCACCGACCCGATCGTCTCCACCGACATCGTCACCGACCCGGCGTCCTGCATCTTCGACGCCCCGCTGACCAAGGTCATCGGCAACCAGGTCAAGGTCGTCGGCTGGTACGACAACGAGTGGGGCTACTCCAACCGCCTCGTCGACCTGATCGCGCACGTGGGCGCAACGCTCTGATGTCGGGCACCGCCCACGACGCGGCGTCGTCGGGAGTCGAATCCCTGGGCGATGTGGCCGGCAAGCGGGTGCTGGTCCGCTCCGACCTGAACGTGCCGCTCGAGGGGGGCACCATCACCGACGACGGCCGCATCCGGGCCAGCGCTCCCACCATCGAGCGGCTCGCGGCGGCCGGGGCGCACGTCGTCGTGATGGCCCACCTCGGCCGTCCCGACGGCACCCCCGACCCGGCGTACTCCCTGGCCCCGGTCGCGGAGCGGCTGGGCGAGGTGCTGGGTCGCACGGTGGCCTTCGCCACCGACACGGTCGGCGAGAACGCGCAGCAGACGGTCGACGGCCTCGCCGACGGCGACGTGGCAGTGCTCGAGAACGTCCGCTTCAACTCCGCCGAGACCAGCAAGGACGACGACGTGCGCGGCTCGTTCGCCGACCAGCTGGCCCAGCTGGGCGACGTGTTCGTCTCCGACGGGTTCGGCGTCGTGCACCGCAAGCAGGCCTCCGTGTACGACGTCGCGTTGCGGCTGCCGAGCGCCATGGGTGGCCTGGTGGCGACCGAGATCGACGTCCTGCGACGGCTGACCGTCGATCCCGAGCGGCCCTACGTCGTGGTCCTCGGCGGATCCAAGGTCTCCGACAAGCTGGGGGTCATCGACAACCTCCTCGACAAGGCCGACAAGCTGCTCATCGGCGGCGGCATGGTCTTCACCTTCCTCAAGGCCCAGGGACACGAGGTGGGCAAGAGCCTCCTGGAGGACGACCAGCTCGACGTCTGCCGCAGCTACCTCGAGCAGGCCGTCGCCAAGGGCGTCGAGATCGTGCTGCCGACCGACATCGTCGTCGACACCGCGTTCCCCTCCGGCGATCGTGAGCCCGAGCCGCAGGTCGTGGCCGCCGATGCCATCCCGGCCGGCGCGCTCGGCCTCGACATCGGCCCCGACTCGGCCCGCGCGTTCGCAACGTCACTGGCCGATGCCCGCACCGTCTTCTGGAACGGCCCGATGGGCGTCTTCGAGGTCGACGCGTTCGCCGACGGCACTCGCGCCGTCGCCGAGGCGCTCACCAGGATCGACGGCCTCTCCGTGGTCGGTGGCGGCGACTCCGCGGCCGCCGTCCGCAAGCTCGGCTTCGACGAGGCGGCCTTCGGGCACATCTCCACAGGTGGCGGCGCGAGCCTGGAGTACCTCGAGGGCAGGGAACTGCCCGGCATCGCCGTCCTCGAACGCCCCTGACACCCGCACGCGCTCCCAGCAGAAGGACTCCGCATGGCCACCAACGCACGTACCCCGCTGATGGCGGGCAACTGGAAGATGAACCTCAACCACCAAGAAGCGGTGGTGCTGGTCCAGAAGCTCGCCTGGACGCTCTCGGACAAGCGCCACGACTACGGCAAGGTCGAGGTCGTCGTGGTCCCGCCGTTCACCGACCTGCGGTCCGTGCAGACGCTCGTCGACGGCGACCGGCTCTCGATCAGGTACGCCGCGCAGGACGTCTCCATGCACGACAACGGCGCCTACACCGGCGAGATCTCCGCGGCCATGCTGGCCAAGCTGGGCTGCTCCTACGTCGTCGTGGGCCACTCCGAGCGCCGTGAGCACCATGCCGAGACCGACGCGGTCGTCAACACCAAGGCGCACAAGGCGCTGGCCGCCGACATGACCCCCATCGTGTGCGTCGGCGAAGGTCTCGAGATCCGCCAGGCCGGCGACCAGGTGTCCTACACGCTGGCCCAGGTCGACGGCTCGCTCGCGGGCTTCACCGCCGAGCAGGTGGCCGGTCTCGTCATCGCCTACGAGCCCGTCTGGGCCATCGGCACCGGCGAGGTGGCCACGCCCGACGACGCACAGGAGGTCTGTGCGGCCATCCGGGAGCGTCTGCGAGAGGTGCACGGCGACGCGGCGGCTGACGGCTGCCGCATCCTGTACGGCGGCTCGGTGAAGGCGGCCAATGTCGCCGGCATCATGCAGAAGGCCGACGTCGACGGCGCCCTGGTGGGCGGCGCGAGCCTCCAGGTCGACGAGTTCGGCGGAGTTTGCCGTTTCTACGACATGCCGGTCCTGTGACCGGGACCGCGTGACGTAGGCTTTCATTGTGATTCTGGTCTTCGAAGTCCTGCTCGTGATCACGAGCGCGATCCTCATTCTCCTGGTGCTGCTCCACAAGGGCCGCGGTGGCGGAATGTCTGACATGTTCGGCGGTGGCGTGTCCTCCACGCTGGGCGGCTCATCGGTCGCCGAGCGCAATCTCGACCGCTTCACCGTGGGGGTCGGGGTCATCTGGTTCTCGTGCATCGTTGCCCTCGGCCTGCTGCTGGCCTACGGCGTCTGAGACTTCGTGAGAAAGAGGAACTGACGTGGCTGGTGCTGGAAACGCGATCCGGGGTAGCCGGGTCGGTGCGGGTCCCATGGGCGAGGCAGAGCGCGGTGAGTCGGCCCCGAGGCAGGCGATCACCTACTTCTGCTCGCACGAGCACCGCTCGGTGGTGACGTTCGCCGTCGAGGCGGCCGTCCCCGACTCATGGGACTGCCCCAAGTGCGGCCTGCCGGCCAGTCGGGACTCCGACAACCCGCCGCCCGCCCCCAAGATCGAGCCCTACAAGACGCACCTGGCCTATGTGAAGGAGCGTCGCTCCGACGCCGAGGCGGCCGACATCCTCGAAGAGGCCGTCGCGCTGCTCCGCTCTCGCCGCAAGTCCGGCGAGATCATCTTCTGACCGAGACTCAGAGACGCGCTGCCGCCGCGGCGTCGATGAGCCACACCGTGGCCTCCTGACCTCGTACACCGCGGGCCGGGACGGCCTGCACGGAGCCCTGCTCGGCGAGCGCGGCAGCCACCGCCTCCGCCTTCTCGGCACCGCTGACCAGGAACCACACCTGGCGGCTGCGGGCGAGGGCGCCGAAGGTCAAGGAGATGCGGTCCGGCGGCGGCTTCGGCGACTCCCGCACCGCGACGGCGAGCCGGTCGACGACGTCGAGCGCGGGATGGCCGGGGAACAGCGACGCGACGTGGCCGTCGGGGCCCACGCCCAGCATCAGCACGTCGAGCCCGCGGTCGCCGGACTCGCGCAGCTCTTCGGCGTACGACGCGGCGGCGGCGTCCAGGCCGAGCCCACCGTCGGCCGCAGGCATCTCGTGCACGTTGGCGGGGTCGACGCCGACCGCGTCGAGGAACGCCGTGCGGGCCGCGGTCGCGTTGCGATCCGGCGAGTCGGCCGGCACGAAGCGCTCGTCGCCCCACCAGAAGACCACGCGAGACCAGTCGACCGAGGATTCAGCGGCCCGGCGGGCTACCTCGCGGTGCACCGCATCGGCGATGGAGCCGCCGGTGAGGCCGATGTGGGGCACGCCGCCGCCGGCCTGGGCCAGCTCCAGCGCCTCGAGCAGCCGGCTCGCGATGTCGCCGGCGAGGGTGCCGGCGTCCTCGTGCACGACCACGTCCGGGGCGGCGGTCACGCCTTGGCCTCCAGCCGCACCAGCTGGGCCGCGGTCGCGGCGTAGATGTCGTCCTCGTCGAGCCTGCGGAGCTCCTCGGCGAGCAGCTCGGGCAGCGCGCGGCGCTTGAGCGCCACCGGCCGGTCGGGCTGGCCGGGGGAGGAGAAGGTGGCCAGCCGGCCGTCGGTGCGGCAGATCCGGATGGGTCCCTCCTTGGTCTCCATGACGACCTCGGTGATGCCCGGGCCGCCGGTGCCGTGCCGCTCGACCGGCACCTTGAGCCGGCTGCTCAACCAGGCCACCAGCAGGTCGGCGCTCGGCGAGATGCGCTCGGCCGACACGGACGCGCGCTGCACCTTGAGCGGGTGCTGGTCGAGCGAGGCGGCCAGCAGTGCCCGCCAGGGGGTGATCCGGGTCCAGGCGAGGTCGGTGTTGCCGGCGGCATACGCCGCACACATGCGGTGCATCGCGACGGTCTTGCCCCGGGTGACGGCGGCGGCATCGGTGATCCGGCGGCTGGCCAGCGCGCCGAGCGGGTCGGCGGCCGGGTCGAGGGGCGCGTCGGTGGGCCACCAGATGGCCACCGGAGAGTCGGGCAGGAGCAGCGGCAGCACCACCGACTCGGCGTGCTTGACGACCTCGCCCTTGAGGCGGATCAGCGCGGTCTCGCCGGTCCAGCCCGAGCCGATGCCGACCTGCGCGTTGATCACCCCGGCGCCGCGGGCATCGCCCAGGATCACGCCCAGCACCCGGGCCGGGTGCTCCTGCGAGGCCGCCCGGGCGGCCTTCATGGCCTCCTCCGCATAGTCCTCGGGGGCGACGATGATGAGCGTCATCACCATCCCCATGGCCGGGCTGCCGGCCCGACGCCGGGACCTCACGAACTCGGCGGCGATCTTGGAGGCGTTGGTGTCGATCAGCTCGGCGGTCATGGTCTCCTCCAGGTGCGGCCGTCGCGGGCGAGCATGGCCTCGGCGGACGGCGGGCCCCAGGTGCCGGCCGCATAGGTGTCGGGCTTGCCCTTCTTGGCCCAGTGAGCGAGCACCGGGTCGAGGATCTTCCAGGACAGCTCGACCTCCTCGTGCCGCGGGAACAGCGGCGGGTCGCCGAGGAGCACGTCGAGGATGAGCCGCTCGTAGGCCTCGGGGCTGGCCTCGGTGAACGACCCGCCGTAGGCGAAGTCCATGTTGACGTCGCGGATCTCCATCGCCGTGCCGGGCACCTTGGACCCGAAGCGCAGCGTCATGCCCTCGTCGGGCTGCACGCGGATGACCAGGGCGTTCTGGGTCAGCTCCTCGGTGGCGGTCTCGGTGAACGGCAGGTGCGGGGCGCGCTTGAAGACGATCGCGACCTCCGTCACCCGGCGGCCGAGCCGCTTGCCGGTGCGCAGGTAGAACGGCACGCCCGCCCACCGTCGCGTCTCGACGTTGACGGTGATGGCCGCGAAGGTCTCGGTGGTGGAGGACTTCTTGATGCCCTCCTCCTCGAGGAAGCCGGGGGCCTTGTCGCCGCCTGCCCAGCCCTCGACGTACTGGCCACGGGCGGTGGTGAGGTCGAGCCGTCGCGGCAGGGTCGCCGACGCGAGCACCTTCTGCTTCTCGATGCGCAGGCTCTCGGCGTCGAACGACGTGGGCTCCTCCATCGCGACCAGCGCCATCAGCTGCATCAGGTGGTTCTGGATGACGTCGCGCGCGGCGCCGATGCCGTCGTAGTAGCCGGCCCGGCCGCCGATGCCGACGTCCTCGGCCATGGTGATCTGCACGTGGTCGACGTAGTTGGCGTTCCAGATCGGCTCGAACATGTTGTTGGCGAAGCGCATGGCCAGGATGTTCTGGACCGTCTCCTTGCCCAGGTAGTGGTCGATCCGGAAGACCGAGCCCGACGTGAAGACACCGTTGAGGGTGTCGTTCAGGGCGCGCGCCGACTCGAGGTCGTGGCCGAACGGCTTCTCGACGACCACCCGGCGCCAGGCGTCCTCGGGACCCTGGGCCAGCCCGTGCTCCTGGAGCTGGCCGACGACCGAGCCGAAGAACCCCGGTGGGATCGCGAGGTAGAACGCGTAGTTGCCGCCGGTGCCGCGGGCCTGGTCGAGCTCCTCGATCGTCCGGCGCAGGGTCTCGAAGGCGTCGTCGTCGTCGAAGTCGCCCTGCACGAAGCGGAGTCCTTCCGCGAGCTGGTTCCAGACCTCCTCGCGGAACTCGGTGCGGGCGTACTCCTTGACCGAGTCGTGCACGATCTGGGCGAAGTCCTGGTCGGCCCAGTCGCGCCGGGCGTAGCCGACGAGGCTGAATCCGGGCGGCAGGAGGCCGCGGTTGGCGAGGTCGTAGATCGCCGGCATGACCTTCTTGCGCGACAGGTCGCCGGTGACGCCGAAGAGCACCATGCCGCAGGGGCCGGCGATGCGCGGCAGTCGCCGGTCCTCGACGTCGCGCAGCGGGTTGACGTAGTCCATCAGGCTCCCTGCCCGAGGAGAGCGGCGAGGGCGGGCAGGTCGCCCGCGTCGGCGACGTGGAGCCGCAGCACCGGGCGACCCTTGTCGGCCAGCACCTGGCCGTCGCCGACCGCCTGGGCGGTGAGGAACTCGTGGAACGTGAACGGCCGGTCCGGCACGGCGAGGTCGGCCTGCGGCTGCCCGGTGACCTGCAGGTAGACACCCGTGTCGGGCCCGCCCTTGTGATACTGCCCGGTGGAGTGCAGGAACCGGGGTCCCCAGCCGAACGTCACCGGCCGGCCGGTACGACGCGCGAGGGCGGGACGCGCCTCGGCCAGGGCGGCGTCGCGGTGCCGGTCGAGGTAGGCCTGCACCGAGAGGTAGCCGTGCTCGTCGTCGAGGTGGCCGAGCAGCGCGGTCACGGCGTCGGCGACGGTGCTCGTGCCCTCCGGCAGCCAGTCGCCCGAGGCGTAGACGGTCGTGGTGCCGTCCACGAACATCGGGCGCGGCTGGGCCCCACCGCCGTCGAGCATCTCGCGGGCGGCCGACTTGGCGCTCTCGACGTCGGGCTGGTCGAACGGGTTGATGCCCATGACCCGGCCGGCGACCGCGGTCGCGACCTCCCAGAGCAGCAGCTGCCCGCCGAGCGTGGCGTCGACGGTCACGCCCCAGCCCGAGGCCGGCACGACCGAGGGTCCGTCGGGCCCGTAGGTGGCGAGCACCTCGTCGTCGGTGCTGGGGGAGAAGTTGGGCGCGTCCTTGCCCTCGACGACGACGGGCAGGATGCCCTTGCCGTCCTTGCCCGTGGACTCGGCGACCAGCTGCTCGGCCCAGTCACCCAGCCCGGCGTACGACGAGCCGCCGTCGGCCAGCACCAGCTTGTCGACGCCGGCGAGGTTGGCGGCACCGAGCAGCGCACCCAGGCGCAGGCCCGGGTTGTCGGCCGTGTCGGCGTAGAGCGCGGCCGACATGGCCGCGGCCTCGTCGAGCAACCGCGAGATGTCGGCGCCGGCCAGCCCGCTGGGCACCAGGCCGAACGCGGTCAGGGCGGAGTAGCGCCCGCCGACGTCGGGGTCGGCGCGGAAGACGCGGTAGCCTGCCTCGGTCGCCGACGAGTCCAGCGGTGAGCTGGGGTCGGTCACCACGACGATGCGTTGTGCGGGATCGATGCCGGCGTCGGTGAACGCCTTCTCGAACGCGCGGCGCTGGCTGTCGGTCTCGACGGTGCCGCCCGACTTCGACGACACCACCACGACGGTGCGGTCGAGATGGTCCTCCAGCGCCGCACGCACGAAGTCGGGGTCGGAGGAGTCGAGGACGACGAGGTCGACCCCGTCGGCTGCGCAGATGACCTCGGGGGCCAGCGACGAGCCACCCATGCCGCACAGCACGATCCGGGTCAGCCCCTGGCCCTGGAGGTTGGCCCGCAGCTCGTGGATCTCGTCGACCACGGGCCGCGACGTGGAGTGCAGGTCGACCCAGGCCAGCCGCTTGGCGGACTCGGCCTCGGCCGCGTCGCCCCACAGCGTGGCGTCACGGGCGGCCAGCCGGCTGGCGAACTTGTCGTCGACCAGGGCCGCCACGGTCTCGGTGAAGGCCAGCTCGTCGCGGAATCCGAAGAACAGCTCGAACAGACCGGCCTCGGAGACGGTGTTCGCGGCGCTCACTGGCCGGCCTTCGCCATCTGCGCCTCGACCGTCTCGACGAGCTCGACCCAGGACTTCTTGAACTTGTCGACGCCCTCGGTCTCGAGGACGAGGAGCACGTCGTCGAAGTCGACCCCCACGTCGCCCAGGCGGTCGAGGATGGCTCGGCCCTCGGAGGCCCTGCCCGTCACCAGGTCCCCCAGGACCTCGCCGTGGTCGGCGAACGCCTCCATCGTCTTCTCCGGCATGGTGTTGACCGTCTCGGGAACGACCAGGTCGGTGACGTACATCGTGTCGGCGTAGTCGGGGTTCTTGACCCCGGTGGACGCCCACAGCGGCCGTTGGGGGTTGGCTCCGGCGTCGGCGAGCACGCGCCAGCGGTCGGACGCGACGACCTCCTCGAAGGCGCCGTAGGCGACCAGGGCGTTGGCCACCGCGGCCTTGCCCTTCAGCGCCGCGGCGAGGTCGGTGCCGATCTCGTCGAGGCGGCGGTCGATCTCGCTGTCGACGCGGGAGACGAAGAACGAGGCGACCGAGCGGATCGTGGAGAGGTCGCGACCGGCCTCCTTCGCCTGCTCCAGGCCGGTCAGGTAGGCGTCCATGACCTCGCGGTAGCGCTGCTCGCTGAAGATCAGCGTGACGTTGACGCTGATGCCCTCGGCGGTGGCTGCCGTGATGGCCGGCAGGCCCTCGAGCGTCGCCGGGATCTTGATCAGCACGTTGGAGCGGTCGACCGCAGCCCACAGGGCCCTCGCCGAGCCCATGGTGGCCTCGGTGTCGTTGGCCAGGTCGGGCTCGACCTCGATCGAGACGCGGCCGTCGTGCGCGGTGCTCTGCGCCACCGGGGCCAGGATGTCGCACGCGTTGCGGACGTCCTCGGTGGTGAGCTCGAAGATGACCTTGTCGACGGGCTCGCCGGCCGCGACGAGCTTGCCCACCTGCTCGTCGTAGCGCTCGCCGTCAGCGATCGCAGCAGCGAAGATGGTGGGGTTGGTGGTCACCCCGACCACCGACTTCTCCTTGACCAGGTCGGCCAGGTTGCCGGTCTCGATGCGCTCACGCGACAGGTCGTCGAGCCAGATCGACACCCCTGCCGCTGCCAGAGCCTTCAGCTTCTCACTCATGGAATCCTCCTGGATCGTGTCGACGAACGGTGGGTGTCGGGTGGCCTGTCGATCAGGCGCCCGAGCTCATGCGGACGCCGCCGAGATGGAGTCCCGGGCGGCGTTGGCGACGGCCGTGGCCGTGACGCCGAACTCGGTGTAGATGCGCTGGTAGTCGGCCGAGGCGCCGTAGTGCTCGATGGAGACGATGCGGCCGTGGTCGCCGACCACCTCGCGCCAGCCCAGGGCGATGCCGGCCTCGACGCTCACCCGGGCCTTCACGTGCGGTGGGATGACCGTCTCGCGGTACGACGTCTCCTGGGCGTCGTACCACTCGCGGCACGGCATCGAGACGACCCGGGCCTGCACACCGTCCTCGGCCAGCAGCTCTCGCGCCTCGACGGCGAGCTGGAGCTCCGAGCCGGTGCCGATGAGCACGACGTCGGGGATGCCGTCGGTGTCCAGCAGCACGTAGCCGCCGCGGTGCACGTTGCTGGTGTCGCTGTAGCCGTCGGTGTCTCGCGGGTAGACGGGGAGGTTCTGCCGGCTCAGGCACAGCCCGGCGGGCCGGTCGGTATGCCCGAGGATCGCCTCCCAGGCGGCCACCGTCTCGTTGGCGTCGCCGGGACGGACGACGTCGAGGCCGGGGATCGCCCGCAGCGCGGCCAGGTGCTCGATCGGCTGGTGCGTGGGGCCGTCCTCACCCAGGCCGATGGAGTCGTGGGTCCACACGTAGGTCACCGGCAGGCCCATGATCGCGGCCAGCCGGACCGACGGCCGCATGTAGTCGGAGAAGGTCAGGAACGTGCCGCCGAAGACGCGGGTGCCGCCGTGCGCGGCGATGCCGTTCATGATGGCGCCCATCGCGTGCTCGCGGATGCCGAAGTGGAGCACCCGGCCGGCGTACGGGTCACCCTGGAACATCTTGGTGGAGCGGTCCTTGGGCAGGAACGACGGGACGCCCTCGATGGTGGTGTTGTTGGAGCCGGCCAGGTCGGCCGAGCCGCCCCACAGCTCGGGCAGGCCCGGTGCGATCGCATTGATGGCCTTGCCGGACGCGACGCGGGTCGCGACGCCCTTCGGGTCGGCCTCGAAGGTCGGGAGGGCGTCGGCCCAGCCGTCCGGCAGGGTGCGGGTCTGCATCCGGTCGAAGAGCTCGGTGTCGGCCGACGGCTTGGTGGACCAGTGCTGGAACGCCTCGTCCCACTCGGCCTGGGCCGCCTTGCCCCGGGCCACCGCCTCGCGGGTGTGCTCGAGCACTCCCGCGGGGACCTCGAACGTCTGGTCGGGGTCGAAGCCCAGGATCTGCTTGGTGGCCGCCACCTCGTCGTCCCCGAGTGCCGAGCCGTGGCTCTTGCCGGTGTTCTGCAGGTTGGGTGCCGGCCACGCGATGATGGTGCGCAGCACGATGAAGCTCGGCCGGTCGGTGACCGACTCGGCCTCGCGGATCGCGGCGTACAGCGCGGGGACGTCCTCGGAGTAGGTCGTCTCGTCGTGGGTCCAGTCGACGGTCTGCACGTGCCAGCCGTAGGCCTCGTAGCGCTGGGCGACGTCCTCGGCCAGCGCGATGTCGGTGTCGTCCTCGATGGAGATGCGGTTGGCGTCGTAGATGAGCGTGAGGTTGCCCAGCCGCTGCACTCCCGCGAGGGCGGACGCCTCGGCGCTCACGCCCTCCTGGATGTCACCGTCGCTGCACAGCGCGTAGACGTGGTGGTCGAACGGCGAGGCTCCCTCGGCGGCGTTCGGGTCGAGCATCCCGCGCTCGCGGCGGGCGGCCATCGCCATGCCCACGGCGTTGCCGATGCCCTGGCCGAGCGGGCCGGTGGTCGTCTCGACGCCGGCGGTGTGGCCGTACTCCGGGTGCCCGGGGGTCTTGCTGCCCCACGTGCGCAGCGCCTTGATGTCGTCGAGCTCGAGGCCCCACCCGCCGAGGAACAGCTGCAGGTAGAGGGTGAGCGACGAGTGGCCGCACGACAGCACGAACCGGTCGCGGCCGGGCCAGTGCGGGTCGGCGGGGTTGTGCCGCATCACCTTCTGGAACAGCAGGTAGGCGGCCGGCGCCAGGCTCATGGCGGTGCCGGGGTGGCCGTTGCCGACCTTCTGGACGGCGTCCATGGCCAGCACCCTGACCGTGTCGACTGCCTTCTGGTCGAGTTCTGTCCAGTCCAGCTGGGACGAGTTGCGAGGCACGGGAATCCCTTCACGCGGGCGGTGGTGGCACGTCGAGGACGAGCCTACTCACGGTCGGGTTTAGACTCGACCCGCGCCCATCGCTCTCCCCTGTCAGTGAGGACCTCCGTGACGTACCTCGGCCAGTCGGCCTCCTCGGCCTCGCCCTCGGGCGACGAGGGCCGGACGCCGGGGGAGACGACGGCCGGGCCCGAGGAGGTCACCTTCAAGGACGTCCTCGGGGCGTACGTCGGCCTCACCAAGCCGCGGGTCATCGAGCTGTTGCTCCTGACCACCGTGCCGGTGATGTTCTTCGCCGCCCGCGGCATCCCGCCGCTCGGCCTGGTGGTCGCGACGGTCGTCGGCGGCACCCTGAGCGCCGGCTCGGCCTCGGCCCTCAACTGCGTCTACGACCGCGACATCGACGAGCAGATGCGGCGCACCCGCCGACGGGCGCTGCCGCGCCACGTCGTCTCGCCGACGTCCGCCCTGGTGTTCGGCCTCGCCCTCGGTGTGCTCAGCACGGTGATCCTGGCGCTGTGGGTCAACCTGCTGTCGGCCGGGCTCGCGGTGGTGGCCAACGCGTTCTACGTGCTCGTCTACACGATGGTGCTCAAGCGCCGCACCACCCAGAACATCGTCTGGGGTGGGCTGGCCGGCTGCTTCCCGGCCCTGATCGGCTGGACGGCCGTGACCGGCGAGCTGGCCTGGACCCCTGTCGTGCTCTTCCTCGTCGTCTTCTTCTGGACCCCGCCCCACACCTGGGCGCTGGCGCTGCGCTACCGCGAGGACTACGCCAACGTCTCCGTGCCGATGCTCCCGGTCGTGGCCCCGGCCCGCGAGGTCGGCCGGCAGATCGTGATCTACAGCTGGGTGATGGTCGCGACCTCGCTGGTGCTCTGGCCAGTCGCCGGCACCGGACCGGTCTACCCGATCGCCGCGGCCCTGCTCGGTGCGGCGTTCATCGTCGAGGCCTACCGCATGTGGGGCCGGGCGAAGACGTCGGAGAGCCTCTCGGTCATCGCGCCGATGCGCCTGTTCCACAGCTCCAACCTCTACCTCTCGCTCCTCTTCGTGGCGGTCGCCCTCGATCCGCTGCTGACGCGCTGAGCCAGCAGAGCCCGGCCGGTCGGCCGTCGGCCACGTGCGCGGAGCGTGATTGAGGCGTCGCCACTGTGGGTACTGATCGTTGAGCGGACATCCGTCACCTCATCGCCCGGGACAGCGGACACGAGTGCGCCGCCCGTCGGAACCGTCAGGTTCACCCACCAGGATCCGGGGCCACTCAGATGTCCGAGACGCGCGAGCGGACCCGGGTCACCGCACCCGTGCAGGCCACGGGGGCGGGCCGAGCGGGCCAGCAGGTGCTGCTGCTCCTTGCGGGGGTGATCGCCCTCGCCGTGGCCATCTCGTCGGTCAACGGCCGGGTCGGCCCGATCGAGCGGGCGTCCCTCGCGCAGACGTCCTGCACCCCGACCCGGTCGGCACCGGGCCCCCTGATCGATCTCGGCGTCCGCGCCACCGACCTCGGCGGCCCGCTCAACGACGCGACGATCGGCAGCCTCCTCGGGCTCGCAGACCGGGCCGGCGCATCGATCATCTCCACGCAGGTGTCGTGGCGTTCGCTGCGACCCGACCCGTCGGCGGCGTACGACTGGACGGCCCTCGACGCGATCGTCGACGCCGTCGGTGCGGCCGGCAAGCGCGTGCGTCTCCAGCTGGTGGGCATGCCCCGGTGGGCGGTCACCGGCCCGGCGTCGGATGCGACGTGGCGTCCGCCGCTCACCGACCAGGAGGTGACCGCCTGGTCGGCGTTCGTGTCCGACGTCATGCGGCACGTGCGCGGCCGGGTCGACTACCTGGAGGTCTGGGACGAGCCCAACCAGGCGAGCCACTGGTCGTCGGGACCCGACCCGCGCGCGTTCTCGGCACTGCTGCGGGCCACCTATCCCGTGGTGAAGCGCATCGACCCCGACGTCGTGGTGATCTCGGGCGGGATCAGCGACGACGACCTCGGCTACGTGTCGGGCCTCTACCGGTCGCTGGACGACTCGTCGGGGGAGCGCCGTCCGTTCGACATGCTCGGCCTGCACCCAGGGACCGGCACTCGCGGGTCGGGCGGGCCCGGCGGTGACGACGGCGTCGCGCTCGGTGGGTCCGACCCGGCGTTCGCGGGCAGCCGGCGGGTGCACGAGCTCATGCGCGACCACGGCGACGGTGAGAGGGACGTCTACATCGGGGACCTGGGCGGCACGGTGCCGCCGCCGGGGGACGGCACGGCGCGCGCCCGCCGGCTCACCGAGACCATGGAGTCGGCCACGTGCACGCCGTACGTCTTCGTCGTGTCCTGGCAGCTGCACCCGAGCGCCGGCGCTCCCGCGGCCTGGACGATGCTCGACTCGAGGCTCCGGCCCACCCCGACCCTCGGCGCGCTCGAGGCGTGGTCACGACGGGTGGACGCCGTCAGGCCTCACTGAGCGCGGCGGGTGCGTCGGCGGCCGTGGCGGGGCGCCGCCGCGCGGCGAGCACGACCCACGTCACGCTCGCCGAGAGCACAGCGGCACCGAGCATGTGGAGGGCGACG
This sequence comes from uncultured Actinomycetota bacterium, assembly GCA_963781515.1. Classification (GTDB taxonomy): domain Bacteria; phylum Actinomycetota; class Actinomycetes; order Propionibacteriales; family Nocardioidaceae; genus Nocardioides. The sequence goes on along the minus strand of CAWAGL010000008.1, from coordinate 4,990 downwards.
AGCGCCTCGGGCAGGTCGAGGAAGTACTGCACGAAGCCGATCAGGCCCTGGGCCAGCTCGATCGCCAGCAGCAGCCCGGCCGCTCGGGTGACGTGTGGCTCTCGCGCGCGAGCAGCCAGTGCCAGCAGCCCGACGGTGAGCGCCACGAGGACGTAGACCGCGACCGCGTGCACGTGCGACATCACCTGCGGGTCGAGTCCGGTACGTCGCGAGTCGGCGTCGCCGCTGTGCGGGCCGCTGCCCGTCACGACCGTGCCGAGGTAGAGCACCACCCACGCGGCGCCGAGGACCAGCCACCCCAGGCGGACGGTCCGGGAGGCTGCCGGCTCGCGGGCCGGGCCACGCAACGCGTCGACCAGCACCACGCACACGCCGATGATCGCCATCGAGACCAGCAGGTGCAGCGAGACGATCCACGGGTTGAGCTCGGTGAGGACGGTGACGCCGCCGAGGAGCGCCTGCGCGGGGATGCCGAGAGCCACGACCGTCGAGAGCCGCACCGCCCGCCGTCGGCCGGCGCCGACCGCCGCGAGGAGGCAGAGGATCGCGACGGCCACCAGCACCCAGGTGAGCATCCGGTTGCCGAACTCGATGGCGCCGTTGATGCCGAGCTCGCCGTGCGGGACGTAGGACCCCTCGGTGCACCGGGGCCACGTCGGGCAGCCGAGGCCGGAGCCGGTCAGCCGGACGGCCCCGCCGGTGACGACGATGCCGATGTTGACCACCAGGTTGGCGACGGCCAGCGGCCACAGGAAGCGCGCCAGCGGCCTCGCGAGGCGGTCGGTCAGGGTTGGCACTCGCTCACTCCCAGGAGAACGTGGTGGCGGTCAGGACGGTGCCGAGGGCCGTCCAGGCAAGCAGCACGACCAGTGCCCGGCCGTCGAGGGCGCCGTCGATCAGGGCGGCCCGCATCGCCTCGCCGAGCGCGCCGCTCGGCAGCCACTGCGCCACCTGGCCGAACCCGCCGTACGACGTGGCGGGGATGACGACCGCACCGCCGGCCATCAGCAGCAGGTAGACGAGGTTGGCGGCCGCGAGCGTGGCCTCGGCCCGGAGGACGCCGGCGACGAAGAGGCCGAGCGACGCGAAGGCCGCGGTGCCGAGCAGCATCGCCAGGGCCGCGGGCAGCACGACCGCGACCGGGCCGGCGGACGACGGGTGCCAGCCCAGCACCACGGCGGCCATCACGATCACGACGACCTGCAGCGTCTCGACGACCAGCAGCGCGAGGATCTTGCCGAGCAGCAGGCCGTGCCGGGGGAGCGGGGAGGCGCCGAGGCGCTTGATGACGCCGTACCTGCGTTCGAAGCCGGTGGCGATCGCCAGCGACGTGAACGCCGTCGACATCACCGCGAGCGCCAGGACGCCCGGGGTGAGCACGTCGATCGGCCGGTGGTCGAGGTCGAGGCCGACGCGGTCGATGGCCAGCACCCCGCCCACGAGGACGAGCAGCGGGATGATCACGGCCAGCAGCAGCTGCTCGCCGTTGCGCAGCATCAGCCGCGCCTCCATCCGGGCCTGCGAGAGCACCTGCTGGCGCAGGGGAGCTGCTCCCGGTGCGGGTGTCAGGTCGAGGGTCACGGGCGCAGCCCCCGTCCCGTGAGCTCGACGAAGACGTCCTCGAGGTTGCGCTGGCCCAGGGTCAGCGACTCGGGCAGCACGTCGTGCTCCTCGCACCAGCGCGAGACGATGCCGAGGGTGGTCGAGTCGGCCGGGCCGGTGACCACGAGGCTGAACTCGTCGAGCTGGGTGACGACGGCCCTCGGCCCGAGGGCGGTGCCGAGCGACTCGGGGGCGCCCTCGGGGAACGGGCGGGTGACGACCAGGCGGATGGTGGCGTCGCCGCCGCCGCGGGTGAGCTCCAGCGGCGTGCCCGAGACGAGCAGCCGGCCGTGGTCGATGATGTGGATGCGGTCCGCCAGCCGCTCGGCCTCGTCCATCAGGTGCGTGGTCAGCACCACGGTCGCGCCGGCGGCACGCAGGTCGGTGAGCAGCTCCCACGTCGCGCGCCGGGCGTGCGGGTCCATCCCGGCCGTGGGCTCGTCGACGAAGACCAGCTCGGGGCGGCCGACGACCGCCATCGCCAGCCCGAGGCGCTGCTGCTGGCCGCCCGAGAGCCGTCGGTACGGCGTCCTGCCGCAGTCGCCGAGCCCGAGGCGCTCGGCCAGCGCGTCGACGTCGAGGGGGTGCGCGTGCAGGCTCGCGATGTGTCGCAGCATCTCCATGGCCCGGGCGCCCGACCAGGCCCCGGCACCCTGCAGCATCACGCCGAGCCGCGGCAGCAGCTCACGCCGGTCGCGCCGCGGGTCCAGGCCCAGCACGGTCACGCTGCCCCGCTGCGGGGTGCGGTAGCCCTCGCACGTCTCCAGCGTGGTGGTCTTGCCCGCGCCGTTGGGGCCAAGGACAGCCGTGATCGTGCCCCGCTCGACACCCATCGTCAGGCCGTCGACGGCGACCTTGTCGGCGTACCGCATGACCAGGCCGTCGACACTGACGGCGAGGTCGGACGGGCGGTCAGGCACGCGCCGAGTGTAGTTATCGGGTTTCGAGATGTCGGTGGCCGCCCCTACGCTCGCGACCATGACGTCCGCACCGGCCATCGAGGCCGACAACCTGGTCAAGCACTTCGGCGACATGGTGGCGGTCGACGGGGTCAGCTTCTCGGTGCCGGAGGGCAGCGTGCTCGGCCTGCTGGGTCCCAACGGCGCCGGCAAGACGACCACCGTGCGGATGATGACGACGCTCTCGAGGCCCACCAGCGGCACCGCCCGGGTCGCCGGTCACGACGTCCTGCAGGATCCCCGCGCCGTGCGCCGCAGCATGGGCCTGACCGGGCAGGCGGCGACCGTCGACGAGCTCCTGACCGGGCGCGAGAACATCCGCCTCATCGGTGGCCTCTACGGCCTCACCTCGAGCTACCTCAAGCGCGCCGGCGACGACCTGCTGGAGCGGTTCTCGCTGTCCGACGCCGGCGACCGGATCGTCAAGACCTACTCCGGCGGCATGCGCCGCCGGCTCGACCTGGCCGTGAGCCTGGTGGCGATCCCGCCGGTCCTGTTCCTCGACGAGCCGACCACCGGTCTCGACCCCCGCAGCCGAGTCGAGCTCTGGGACGTGCTGCGCGGGCTCGTCCGCGACGGCACCACGCTCCTGCTCACGACGCAGTACCTCGAGGAGGCCGACCAGCTGGCCGACCAGATCGTGGTGATCGACCACGGCCGGGTCATCGAGCAGGGCACCGCGTTCGAGCTCAAGAACCGCTCCGGCCAGTCCGCGGTCGTGGTGACCGTCTCCGACGCCGCCGACCTGCCCCGCGCCGAGGCGCTGCTGCGCCGGGTCGTCGACGAGGTCCACCTCGACGCCGGTGCGCGTCAGCTGACCGCGCCGGCCGACGGTCTGCGCGACATGACCCGCATCGCCGGCATCTTCGACGACAGCGCCATCGAGCTCGACGACCTCGGGCTCAAGCGACCGAGCCTCGACGACGTCTTCCTCAGACTCACCGGCCACCGGGCCGAGGAGCCCACCGAGCAGACCGAGGAGGTCGCGTCGTGACGACCCGCATCGAGCGTCCGGAGATCCGCGACACAGGTCTGCTGCGGCAGTCCCTGACGATCACCCGGCGCAACCTGATCCACATCAAGCGGATGCCCGAGATGCTGCTCGACGTCACCATCCAGCCGGTGATGTTCGTGCTGCTGTTCGCCTTCGTGTTCGGCGGGTCCATCGCGGTGGCCGGGTCGCCCCAGGGATATCGCGAGTTCCTGATGGCCGGCATCATGGCCCAGACCATCGCCTTCGCCTCGTTCATCGTGGCCGTCGGGCTCACCGCCGACATCGACAAGGGCATCGTCGACCGGATGCGCTCGCTGCCCATCAACCCGGCCGCCGTGCTGGTCGGGCGGAGCATCTCCAGCCTGCTGCACTCCAGCATCGGCATCCTGGTCATGTCCGTGACCGGGCTGTTCATCGGCTGGCGCATCCGCGGCAGCCTCCTGGACGCCGTGCTCGGCTACGTGCTGCTGCTCCTGTGGGGCTTCGCGATGATCTGGCTGGGCATCCTGGTCGGCTCGTCGTTGCGGTCGGTCGAGGCGGTCAACGGGCTGATGTTCGCCACGATCTTCCCCGTCACGTTCCTCGCCAACACGTTCGCGCCCACCGAGAACATGCCCGGAGGGCTCCGTGCGATCGCCGAGTGGAACCCCATCTCGTCGTTGGTGCAGGCGGTGCGTGAGCTGTGGGGCAACTCCGGTCCCGCCGCCGACGGCGCCGCGCTGCCGCTGCAGCACCCGGTCCTGTCCACGTTGATCTGGACCTTCTGCCTCGTCGCCGTGCTGGCTCCGCTCGCCCTGCGCGCCTTCCAGCGACGCACGGCAACCTGAGCGCCGGCCGGGTGAGGGTGACCTTACTTGAATCCCCGGAAGCATTAACGGCACACTGATGTTGTGGAATTCGTGGAACGACACCAGGACGAGCCGACGCGCCAGCGCGTGGCCCGGTCGATCCTGGACAACGGACCCTCCACGGCCGCTGCCCTGGCCGAGCGGCTGGACCTGACCCCGGCCGCCGTCCGCCGTCACCTCGACCACCTGGTCGAAGAGGGCGCGGTCACCGCCGCCGAGCAGCGCATCTACGGCGCCCGCGGGCGTGGTCGCCCGGCGAAGGTGTTCGCGCTGACCGACGGCGGACGCGACGAGTTCGACCAGCAGTACGACGACCTCGCGGTCGACGCGCTCCGCTACCTCGCCGAGGCCGCGGGCGACGACGCCGTGATGGAGTTCGCCCGCCGCCGGGTGGCCTTCATCGAGCGCGACTGCGAGCGCCTGCTCGCCGAGCAGCCCGACCTGTCGCCCGCGCACGCGCTGGCCCAGGTGCTCACCGCCGGTGGCTACGCCGCCACCATCCGTGAGCTCCCCGTCGTGGGCCAAGGATCGGGGGAGCAGCTGTGCCAGCAGCACTGCCCGGTCTCCCACGTCGCCCATGAGTTTCC
>CAWAGL010000007.1:0-231772 GCA_963781515.1 uncultured Actinomycetota bacterium | reverse complement strand
CGGGGTGGAAGAACGGCGCCCCGCCGGTGTTCTCGTAGGACTCGTCGAGGTCGCGGTCGCTGATCGGCAGGTAGAGCCGGTCGCGGTACTTCTTCAGGTCGTCGAGGGTGAGCTTCTTCATCTGGTGGGTGGCGTTCTTGCCCTCCAGTGCGTCGATGGTCCAGCCCTTGACGGTGTGCGCGAGGATCACCGTCGGCTGACCGACGTGCTTGGTCGCGGCGTCGAACGCGGCGTACACCTTGCGGTAGTCGTGGCCACCGCGCGGCAGGTGCTCGATCTGGCTGTCGGACATGTGCTCGACCATCGCGCGCAGGCGCTGGTCGCCGCCGAAGAAGTGCTCGCGGATGTAGCCGCCGTTCTCGGTGGAGTAGGTCTGGAACGCGCCGTCGGGGGTGGTGTTCATCTGGTTGACGAGCACGCCGTCGACGTCGCGGGCGAGCAGTGCGTCCCACTCGCGACCCCAGACGACCTTGATGACGTTCCAGCCGGCGCCGCGGAACGTCGACTCCAGCTCCTGGATGATCTTGCCGTTGCCGCGGACCGGGCCGTCGAGCTGCTGCAGGTTGCAGTTGATGACCCAGGTGAGGTTGTCGAGCTCCTCGCGCGCGGCGACGCCGATGGCGCCCAGCGACTCGGGCTCGGCCATCTCGCCGTCGCCGAGGAACGCCCAGACGCGCTGCTGGCTGGTGTCCTTGATGTTGCGGTTGTGGAGGTAGCGGTTGAACCGTGCCTGGTAGATCGAGTTGATGCCGGTCAGGCCCATGGAGACGGTGGGGAACTCCCAGAACTCCGGCATCAGCCGCGGGTGCGGGTACGACGGCAGGCCCTTGCCCACGCCGTGCTGCACCTCCTGGCGGAACCGGTAGAGCTGCTCCTCGTTGAGCCGGCCCTCGAGGAACGCCCGCGAGTAGATGCCGGGGGAGGCGTGGCCCTGGAAGTAGATCTGGTCGCCTCCGCCGGGGTGGTCGTGCCCGCGGAAGAAGTGGTTGAAGCCGACCTCGTAGAGGCTCGCCGACGACTGGTAGGTCGCGATGTGCCCGCCGACCTCGAGACCCTTCCGGTTGGCGCTCGACACCATCACCGCGGCGTTCCAGCGGATGAACGCGCGGACGCGTCGCTCCACCTCCTCGTCGCCGGGGAACCAGGGCTCACGTTGCGGCGTGATCGTGTTGATGTAGTCGGTGCTGCGCAGCGCCGGCACGCCGACCTGCTTCTCGCGTGCTCTCTCGAGCAGGCGGAGCATGACGTAGCGGGCGCGATCGCGGCCACGCTCGTCGATCATCGCGTCGAACGAGTCGATCCACTCGGTGGTCTCGTCGGGGTCGATGTCCGGAAGCTGGGTGGGCAGACCCTCGTGGATCACTGCCTTCTTCGGCGTTTCCGGGAGGGCTGGGATGCTCTTGCTCGGTGCGCTGGACTGATCGGTCACCTCGACATCGTTGCATGCGCGTGGTGTATCCAAAATCTACCCATGGGTACTCGGACACCCGGCTGGAGCGCGCAGGGTTGCGCGCCCGTCCCAACTCCGCTGGACTACCCCCACTCCCTGCCGCGGGCAGGGCGCTTAGCAACCAAGACTGAGGAGGCGTGCGGTGAGCGCGACGATGGGTGGCGAGTCCGCCCAGACCGGTGATCAAACCGGTGGCCAGCACAAAGAGGGTGCCGATTCCCTGGCGTCCAGACTAGGACTCAAGCAGGGCATGGTCGTCCAGGAGCTCGGCTGGGACAACGACACCGACGACGAGCTGCGCATGTCGATCGAGGACACCATCGACGCCGACATGGTCGACGGTGACTACGGCAACGTCGTGGACGCGGTGCTCCTGTGGTGGCGCGACGACGACGGCGATCTCGTCGACGGCCTCGTGGATGCCCTGACCGACCTCGTGGGTGGCGGCGCGATCTGGCTGCTCAGCCCGAAGGTGGGCCGGCCCGGCAGCGTCGAGGCGGCCGACATCGCCGAGGCAGCACCCATCGCCGGCCTCGCCCAGACGACCACCGCCCCGGTCAGCAAGGACTGGCAGGCGACCCGTCTCGTGGCACCCAAGCCGCCCGCGTGAGAGATCCCGCCTGACCCCGCGCTCACTCCCGTTCGACAGGTCACCATGAAGAAGCTCCTCGGGCACGCCGTCACGGCCGTCGTCAGCGTCAAGGTCCTGGCCGGGTCCGGGGTCGTGCGGCCCTACTCGCCGCGCGCGCTGGCCGGTGTCCTCCAGTCCGTACGACGCTGGGGCACCGGCCCCGCGGGTGGCTTCGCGGCCCTCGCGGCCCGGTCGCCCGATCGGGTCGGCCTGGTCGACGAGCTCGGGCAGCTGACGTTCGGCGAGCTCCACCGCCGCAGCAACGCGTTGGCACATGCGCTCTCCGAGCGCGGCGTCTCGGAGGGCGACTCGGTGGCCGTGATGTGCCGCAACCACCGTGGCTTCGTCGACGCCTCCGTCGCGATCGCCAAGCTCGGTGCGGACATCCTGTACCTCAACACCGCCTTCGCGGGGCCCCAGCTGGTCGACGTGCTCGAGCGGGAGAAGCCGGGCGTGGTGATCCACGACGAGGAGTTCGCCGGGCTGCTGGCCGCCGCCGACGTCGCCGACCACCTGATCGCCTGGAGCGATGACCCCGACTCCGACGAGACGACGCTCGAGTCGCTGATCGCGACCTACCCCGTCACCGAGCTCACCCCACCCGAGCGGCACACGCGCATCGTGATCCTGACCTCCGGCACCACCGGGACGCCCAAGGGCGCACCGCGCAACGAGGCCGGCATCGACGCCGCCGTCGCGCTGCTGTCCCGACTGCCGTTGCGACACGGCTGGCGCACCCACATCGCTGCTCCGCTCTTCCACACCTGGGGGTTCGCCCACCTCGCGCTGGCGATGCTGCTCGGCTCCACGGTCGTGCTGCGCCGCAGGTTCGACCCCGAGGAGGCGATGCGCGTCGTGCAGGACGAGCGGTGCGAGTCGCTGGTCGTCATCCCCGTGATGCTGCAGCGCATCCTCTCGCTGCCGACCGAGACGCTCGACGACCTCCACGACCTCCGGCTGCGGGTGGTCGCCGCGTCGGGCTCGTCGCTGCCCGGTGACCTGGCCCTGGCGTGGATGGACCGCTTCGGCGACAACCTCTACAACGTCTACGGCTCCACCGAGGTCGCCTACGCCAGCGTCGCGTCACCCGAGGACCTCCGGGCGGCGCCCTCGTCGGCCGGCCGGCCGCCGTACAGCACGACCGTCAAGGTGTACGACGCCGAGGGCGAGCCCGTGCCCGACGGCCGGACCGGGCGCATCTTCGTGGGCAACTCGCTGCTCTTCGAGGGCTACACCGGCGGCGGCCGCAAGGACATGGTCGATGGCCTGATGTCGACCGGTGACGTCGGTCGCTTCGGGCCCGACGGGCGGCTCTACGTCGAGGGCCGCGACGACGAGATGATCGTGAGCGGCGGCGAGAACGTCTTCCCCCGGGAGGTCGAGGACTGCCTGGCCCGCCACGACGCGGTGCTGGAGGTGGCCGCGACGGGTGTCCCCGACGACGACTACGGCACGCGGTTGCGGGCCTTCGTCGTGCTCGTCGACGATGCGGCCGTCTCCGAGGACGACCTCAAGGGCTGGGTCAAGGACAACCTGGCGCGCTACAAGGTGCCCCGCGAGATCGTCTTCATGGGTGAGCTGCCCCGCAACGCCACCGGCAAGGTCCTCAAGCGCGATCTGGCCTGAGCCACCGCCGGTCCGCAGACGGCCGGGTGGAAGGATGGAGCCATCATGAGCGGACTCTCCCTGGGCGGCCCGGCCCCCGACTTCACCTTGCGCGACCAGTTCGGAGCCGACGTCACGCTGTCGAGCTTCCGCGGGCGCAAGGCGGTCGCGATCTTGTTCTTCCCCTACGCCTTCTCGGGCGTCTGCACGGGTGAGATGGGCGGCATCCGCCAGCGGCTCGCGCAGTTCATGACGTTCGACACCGAGGTGCTCGGCATCTCCTGCGACCCGGTCTACTCGCTGCGCGCCTTCGCCGACGCCGACGGGCTCAACTTCCCGCTGCTCTCCGACTTCTGGCCGCACGGCGCCGTCTCGTCGGCGTACGACGTCTTCGACGAGGTCAAGGGCTGCCCGCGCCGGTCGTCGTACATCATCGACCTCGACGGGAACCTCGCCTGGGCGGTGCACAACGCGATGCCCGAGGGCCGCGATCTCGACGAGCACCTGAGCCAGCTCCAGGCGCTGGTCTAGGCCAGCGGTGACGAAATATTCAACAATTTCCGGGTTTTGGGTGACAAGTTTTGGGTCGACGACGTAATCTTCTACCTGTCGAGCCGCTGATGACCCGAGACGTCAGCGGCTCGACACTTTTCATTTGGTCCACGTGACCCCTCGGTCTGCGGCTCCCGTAAGGTGAGCGCTCCTGCGTCGGTAGCTCAGCGGTAGAGCACTCGGTTTACACCCGAGCGGTCGGCGGTTCGAAACCGTCCCGACGCACCAGTCCTGCCGGCCCGCCGCTCACCGGCGGCCGGGGCAACCGGGAGGCAACCCGGTCCTCACTAGAGTGACGACGGTCACGACCAGTGTCCCCAGGAGGCGCCGTGTTCGTTCCGTTCAGTGTCACCGACTTCATCGCGCGAGCCGAGACCGTGTACGGCGACCGCGTGGGCGTGGTCGACGAGCCGGACCAGCCGGCGGCTTCGCTCGGCTCGCCGACGTACGGCGAGATCGCGGCGCTGGCCAGGCGCCAGGCGGCCAGGCTCGACGAGCTCGGCATCGCCGTCGGCGAGCGGGTGGCGGTGGTCTCGCACAACAGCGCGCGCCTGCTCACGTCGTTCTTCGGGGTGGCCGGCTCCGGGCGGGTGCTGGTGCCGGTGAACTTCCGGCTCCGTCCCGACGAGGTGTCCTACATCGTCGAGCACTCCGGCGCGAAGGTGCTCTACGTCGACCCCGAGCTCGACGAGGCCCTGGCCGGGGTGAAGGCGGAGCACCGGTTCGTGCTGGGCGACGACGACGACCTCTACGCGGCCGACGGTGTGGAGCCGGTCGCCTGGGAGGCCGACGAGAACGCGACCGCGTGCATCAACTACACCTCCGGCACGACCGCCCGCCCCAAGGGCGTGCAGATCACCCACCGCAACATCTGGGTCAACGCCGTCACCTTCGCGATGCACGCCGCGGTGACCGACCGCGACGTCTACCTCCACACGTTGCCGATGTTCCACGCCAACGGTTGGGGGATGCCGTTCGCGATGACCGGGCTGGGTGTCAAGCAGGTCGTGATCCGCAAGATCGACGGCGCCGAGATCCTGCGCCGGGTCGAGGAGCACGGCGTGACGGTGATGTGCGCCGCGCCGGCGGTCGCCGCCGCGGTGCTCGATGCCGCCCAGGACTGGGACGGCGAGATCCCCGGCCGGGGCAGGGTGCGCATCATCATGGCCGGCGCGCCACCGCCGACGAAGACGGTCGTGCGTGTCGAGGAGGAGCTGGGTTGGGAGTTCATCCAGATCTACGGCCTCACCGAGACCTCGCCGCTGCTGACCTTCAACCGCACCCGCGAGGAGTGGGACGGTCTCAGCGCCGAGGAGCGGGCCCAGAAGCTGGTCCGTGCCGGAGCCCCTGCGCTCGGGGTGACCCTGTCGACCTCGGCGACCGACACCGAGGGCGAGGGCGGGGGAGAGGTGCTGGCCCGGTCCAACGTCGTCCTCGAGGGCTACTGGGAGCAGCCCGAGGAGAGCGCGAGGGCGCTGGCCGGTGGCTGGTTCCACACGGGTGACGGCGGCGTCATCGGTGCCGACGGCTACCTCTCGATCAGCGACCGCAAGAAGGACGTCATCATCACCGGCGGCGAGAACGTCTCGTCGATCGAGGTCGAGGACGTGCTGTTCTCGCACCCGGCCGTCTCCGAGGTCGCCGTGATCGGTGTGCCCAGCGACAAGTGGGGCGAGACGATCATGGCGCTGGTCGTGCTGGCCGAGGGCCAGCAGGTCACCGAGGCCGAGCTGATCGCGTGGTGCAAGGACAAGGCTGCGGGCTACAAGGCGCCCACCGTGATCGAGTTCCGCGACGAGCTGGCCCGCACCGCCACCGGCAAGCTGCAGAAGTTCAAGCTGCGCAAGCCCTACTGGGAAGGGCGCGACCGGCAGGTCAACTAGTCTGCGGCCATGCCGGCCCTCTCAGACGTCGTCGACCTCGTCCACGGCTGGTACCCGCCCGCCATCGCGGCCGACTGGGACCGCGTCGGTCTCACGGTCGGTGACCCGGTCGCCGAGGTACGCCGCATCCTGCTGGCCGTCGACCCCGTGCAGGCGGTCGCGGACGAGGCGATCGAGACGCGCGCCGACCTGCTGATCACCCACCACCCGCTGCTCCTGCGCGGGGTCTCCAGCGTCGCCGCGTCCACGCCCAAGGGACGCGTCGTGCACGACCTGGTCGGCGCTGGTTGCGGCCTGCTGACCGCGCACACCAACGCCGATGCCCCGGCCGGTGGCGTCTCGGAGTCGCTCGCGCTGACGCTGGGGTTGACCGACCTGCGGCCGCTCGTCGCGTATCCCACCGAGCGGCTGGTCAAGCTGACGACGTACGTGCCGGCCGGTGCCGCCGAGACGGTGCGGTCGGCGCTGGCCGCCGCGGGTGCCGGCCGGGTCGGCGACTACGACTCCGCCTCGTTCAGCTCGACCGGGGAGGGTCGCTTCCGGCCGCTCGCCGGCGCGCAGCCCGCCATCGGTGCGGTGGGCCGCTTCGAGGTCGTCGACGAGGTGCGCATCGAGGTGGTGCTGCCGGTCGCGTCCCGGCAGGCCGTGGTGGCCGCGTTGCTGGAGGCGCACCCCTACGAGACCCCCGCCTACGACGTCGTGGAGACGGTCAGCGGGCCGGCCACCGACTCGGGAGCCGGTCGGGTGGGCCGGATCGAGCCGGTCTCGCTCACGGACTTCGCCGCCACGGTGGCCCACGCGTTGCCGCGTACCGCCCACGGTGTCCGGGTCTCCGGTGGTCGGGACGACCGCATCGAGCGGGTCGCCGTACTCGGCGGAGCCGGCGACGAGCACCTCGACGACGCGCGTCTCCACGACGTCGACGCCTACGTCACCAGCGACCTGCGGCACCATCCGGCCTCTGAGTTCCGCGAGCACGCAGGCCCGGCTCTGGTCGACATCTCCCACTGGGCGGCCGAGTGGACCTGGCTGCCGGTGCTCCGGGCGAGGCTCACGGAGTCGTTGGGAGATACGGTGGAGGTCATCGTGAGCACGACGTGCACCGATCCCTGGGACTTCCGGGTCTGACCCGTCAGTCCGCCGCCGACAAGGAGCCGACGCTGAAAGCCGATCCGATCGCCCAACTCAAGCTTCTCGACGTGCAGGAGCTCGACACGCACGCCGCGCAGCTGCGCCACCAGCGGGCCTCGCTGCCCGAGCTGGCCGAGATCGCCGCGCTCGACCAGAGCCGTGCCGAGCTGCTCGACCAGCAGCGGGATGCGCAGATCCTGGTCGACGACCTGTCGGTCGACCAGGCCAAGGCCGACGCCGATGTCGAGCAGGTGAAGGCCCGGCGCACCCGCGACCGCGACCGGATGGACCAGGGACTGATCACCAACCCCAAGGACCTCTCCCGCATGCAGCAGGAGCTGGTGTCGCTCGAACGCCGCATCGCGTCGCTCGAGGACACCGAGATCGAGATCATGGAGAAGCTCGAGGAGGCCAAGGCCGGCCTCGACTCCCTGACCTCGCAGGTGGCCGCCACCGACGTGCGACTGGCTGACCTCGTGCACAGCCGCGATGAGCGGACTGCCGCCATCGACGCCGAGCTGGCCGGGATCGAGGCCGAGCGGGTGCCGATGGTCGCCGACCTGCCTGCCGACCTGCTGGCGCTCTACGACAGGCTGCGGGCCAGCAAGAACGGCGTGGGGGCTGCCCTGCTGAGGGCGCGCCAGTGCGGCGGCTGCATGCTCAACATCGACAACGCCGAGCTGGGTGTGATCAAGGCGGCTCCGAGCGACGAGATCATCCGCTGCGAGGAGTGCTCGCGCATCCTGGTGCGCACCGGCGAGTCCGGCCTGTGATCCTCAGAGGTCGCTGACGACCACGTCGAGGCGGGTGCCGGTGGGCCCGGCCGTCGCCTCGACGTGCCAGCCGAGGTCTGTGAGCAGCCTGGCCAGCGCCGCCGGGGTGCCCGGGTTGCGGCCGTCCTCCAGCAGCGCCCGGACGATCCGCCCCTTCGTGGCCTTGTTGAAGTGACTGACGACGCTGCGCCGGCCCTCGCTCTCGTGGAGCACCCGCACGGTGGCCGTCCGACGGGCCAGCTCGACGGGAGGACGCCAGAACGCGGCGTAGGAGGTGGAACGGAGGTCGACGAGCAGGCCGCCGCCGAGCGCGCCGATGATCGCCGGCCCCAGCTCGGCCCGCCACACCCCGGCGACGGAGCCGACGCCGGGCAGGCTGACGTCGCCGGAGAGCCGGTAGGCCGGGATCCGGTCGCCGGGTCGGACGAGCCCGAACAGCGAGGACACGACGGCCACCCGGCCGGTCGCCCGGCGACGGGCGGCGGGGGAGAGGTCGGCGAAGGCCAGGGCGTCGTACAGGACGCCGGTGTAGATCGCATCGGCCCGCGCCGTGGGCGAGGTCCGGACCCGGGCGTTGAGGTCGACGAGCTCTGACTGGGTGCCGCCGAGGCCGAGCACCCGCGCGGCCTCGGGCCGATCGCTCAGCCGCTCGAGGGCGGTGACGAGACGCTCGCGGGTGTCGGTGAGGGCCGGCGAGCCCAGGGACGAGAGGTCGAGTGGCTTGCCGCGTCGCGGCGCGGCCTTGCCCTCACTCGGGGGCAGCAGGATCAGCACGCGGGCAAGGTTAGGGTGCTGGCCATGTCGAGCAACCGTGTGGTGAGCGTTCGGACGGGCGACGATGGCGTCACGGCCCAGGCGATGCGCGAGGGCATCGCCGCGATCCGGGCCGAGATGGAGCTGCCGGGAGAGTTCCCGGCCGAGGTCGAGGAGGCCGCTGCCGCGGCTGCCGCAGACCCACGGTTGCCCGGGCTCGACCGCACCGACCTCGAGCTCGTCACCATCGACCCGCCCTCGTCGATGGACCTCGACCAGGCGCTGCACCTCGAGCGCGACGGCGACGGTTACGTCGTGCACTACGCGATCGCCGACCTGGCGGCCTTCATCACGCCCGGTGACGCCATCGACGTGGAGGCCAACCGGCGCGGCGAGACGCTCTACGGCGCCGACTCCAAGATCCCGCTGCACCCCAGGTCGATCTCCGAGGACGCCGGGTCGTTGCTGCCCGACCAGGTGCGGCCCGCCCTGCTGTGGACGATCAAGGTCGACTCCACCGGCGAGGGCACCGGCGTGGAGGTCGTGCGGGCCCTGGTGAGGTCTCGCGCCAAGCTCGACTACGCGGAGGTGCAGAAGCAGATCGACGACGGCACCGCCGACGAGGTGTTCGTGCTGCTCAAGGAGGTCGGCGAGCTGCGACTGGCGCGTGAGGCGGCTCGCGGTGGAGTGTCCCTGCCGCTGCCCGAGCAGGAGATCGTCATCGAGGGCGACCAGTGGCGGCTCGAGTTCCGCGACCTCATGCCCGTGGAGGGCTGGAACGCCCAGATCTCGCTCCTGACCGGCTTCGCCGCGGCTTCGCTGATGGTCCACGCACGGGTCGGGATCCTGCGCACGCTGCCTCCGGCGGACCCGCGCGACATCCAGCGCCTGCACCGCACGGCCCGGGCGCTGCACATCGAGTGGCCTGCCGAGCAGCCCTATCCCGACTTCATCCGCTCGTTGGACCCCAACTCGCCCGCCCATGCCGCCATGATCGTGGCGTGCACGCGGCTCCTCCGCGGGAGCGGGTACGTCGGGTTCGACGGCGAGCTGCCCGAGCAGCCCCTGCACGCAGCGCTGGCGTCGGAGTACGCCCACGTCACCGCGCCGCTGCGCCGCCTCGTCGACCGCTACGCGGGCGAGGTCTGCCTGGCGCTGTGTGCCGGGGACGAGGTGCCCGACTGGGTGGTGGCGAAGCTGGGCGAGCTGCCCGACTCGATGCGCGAGTCCGGCCGGCGCGCCAGCCAGTACGAGGGCGCCATCCTCAACCTGGCGGAGGCCCACGTCCTCGCCGACCGGGTCGGCCAGACGTTCCGGGCAGTGGTCGTCGAGGTCGACGACAAGGACGACAGCCGCGGCGACGTGACGATCCAGGACCCGGCCATCGAGGCGTCCGTGGACGGCGCCGGCCGGTTGCCGCTCGGGGAGGACGTGCAGGTCACCCTCGCCAGGGCCGACGTACAGACGCGGTCGGTGGGGTTCACGCTGCCCTGACAGGCCTGACGCCGCCCGTCCGGCGTCCGCCCAGGTGACAGAAAAGATTCCCGTCGTCACCAATCCGGATCGACATCGACTCCGAATGACCTACGACACACCGCTGGATGAGGTGAGGGGTCCGCGCAACCTGCGGCGCCCATCTGACTCGGCGGACGGGTTCTTCTCCCCGGACCGTCGGCTCGTGGGCGCATATCGCCTGTCGGGTTCCGAGGAAGTGCACAACGTATGACGCGAAGGAGTCACGATGTTCGGAAAGACTGTTGTACGCAACATGATCGAGCGCAGTGCCGAGAACGAGACCGACCGTCGACTGTTCCTCAAGTCGGCCGGCGTCGCGGGCCTCGGTGTGGTCGGTGCGGGTGCCCTCACCGGCATGAGCACGACGGCGGCCGAGGCTTCTCACGGCATCAGCGACGGGGCGATCCTCAACTTCGCCCTGAACCTGGAGTACCTGGAGGCGGAGTTCTACTCGTACGCCGCGTTCGGCAAGGGCCTGGACGACAAGCTCACCTACGGCAAGGGCAAGCGCGGCGGGGTGACGGGTGGTCGTGCGGTCAACTTCGACTCGATCGGCATCCGCAACTACGCCCGTGAGATCGCCAACGACGAGCTCGACCACGTCAGGTTCCTGCGCAAGGCCCTGGGCGGTGCCCGGGTCGCGCGTCCGGCCATCGACATCCAGAACAGCTTCACCGCCGCCGCCACCGCTGCCGGGCTGATCAAGCCCGGCCAGACGTTCGACCCGTACGCCAACGAGAACAACTTCCTTCTCGCTGCGTTCATCTTCGAGGACGTCGGTGTCACGGCCTACAAGGGTGCTGCCCCGCTCATCCAGAACAAGACCTACCTGGGGGCGGCGGCCGGCATCCTGGCGGTCGAGGCCTACCACGCGGGCATCGTTCGCACGGCCTGCTACGCCAAGGGTCTGCAGACCGCGACCGAGGCGATCTCTGACGCCCGGGACAGCCTGGACGGCAAGAAGAACCTCGACCAGGGCATTGGCGGGACGTCGTACGCCAACCTGGTGCCGACCGACAAGAACGGCATCGTGTACGACCGCAACC
Organism: uncultured Actinomycetota bacterium; assembly: GCA_963781515.1. Classification (GTDB taxonomy): domain Bacteria; phylum Actinomycetota; class Actinomycetes; order Propionibacteriales; family Nocardioidaceae; genus Nocardioides. Next base: position 220,433 of record CAWAGL010000007.1, on the reverse strand, counting down.
CCGGTCAGGTCCTCAACATCGTGTACCTGAACCCGAAGAAGACCAAGAAGGGCGGCTTCTTCCCGAAGGGCGTCAACGGCTCGATCAACACCAGCAACGGCAAGTGACGTCCTGACCATGCCGATCGAGCAGATCCCTGCCCCGATCGCCGTGGTCTGAGCGACATCCCGTGTGGGGGACCGGCCGACGCCGGTCCCTCGCACGGTGCCCCCTGAAGCAGAACCCATCGGAGACGCGATGTTCGAGACCCGCCGCTTCGCACCGAGCCCGCGCCGGCACGGCGCGGTGGTGCCCCTCGCGCCCGAGCCCCTGGCGTCGTCGTCGACCGGCCGCCACAGCGACCTCCCCGAGCGTCCCGGCCCCCGCCGTACCCGGCAGCTGTGGCCGATGCTCGGCCCCGCCTTCATCACCGCCATCGCCTACGTCGATCCCGGCAACTTCGCCACCAACATCACCGCCGGCTCCACCTACGGCTACCTGCTGGTGTGGGTGATCATCGCCAGCAACCTGATGGCGATGCTGATCCAGTACCTCTCCGCCAAGGCCGGCGTGGCCACCGGGAAGAGCCTGCCGGCCCTGTGCCGCGACAACCTGCCGCGGCCCATGGTGCGCGGGCTGTGGGTGCAGGCGGAGCTGGTCTCCATCGCGACCGACCTGGCCGAGGTGGTCGGCGGCGCCCTGGCCCTCAAGCTGCTGTTCGACCTGCCGCTGCTGGCCGGCGGCACCATCACGGCGGTCGTGGCCTTCGCGCTGCTCGGCCTGAAGTCCCGTGGTCACCGACCCTTCGAGGCCGTGATCACCGGCCTCCTCGGTGTCATCCTGCTGGGCTTCGTCTACGACCTCGCGATCAGTGGCGTCGACTCGATGGCCGTCCTCGACGGCTCGATGCCACGCTTCGCCGGCTCCGACAGCGTCCTGATCGCCGCCGGCATGCTCGGTGCGACCGTCATGCCGCACGCGATCTATCTGCACGGTGCGCTGACGAGCGAGCGGTTCCGGCCGCGCACCGAGCCCGAGCGCCGTACGGTCATGCGCAGCCAGCGCATCGACGTCGTGGCCGCCATGACCATCGCCGGCCTGATGAACCTCTCGCTCCTGCTCATCGCCGCCTCCGCACTCTCCGGCCAGAACATCGACTCGATCGAGGGCGCCTACGCCGGCCTCAACGCCAACCTCGGCCAGATGTCCGGCCTGCTGTTCGCCCTCGGCCTGCTGGCCTCGGGCTTCGCCTCCTCGAGTGTCGGCACGTTGTCCGGCCAGATCGTCATGGAGGGCTTCCTGCGGCGCCGGATCCCGCTCACCGTGCGCCGGCTGGTCACCCTGCTCCCGGCACTGGTCGTCATCGGCGTGGGGGTCGACCCGACCCGCGCACTGGTGCTCTCCCAGGTCGTGCTCTCGTTCGGCATCCCGTTCGCGCTGGTCCCGTTGATCTACTTCACCCGCCGCAACGACCTGATGGGCTCGCTGGTGAACCGCCGCGCCACCACCATCGCCGGCGCCCTGGTCGCGGCGATGATCATCGTGCTCAACGGCGTGCTGCTCGTGCAGCTGGCCTGAGACCGTCCCGGGGCCGCGGGACACGCCTGTCCGGCCACGGGAGATGCGCGTAGGCTGGCGGGGCGGCCTCAGCCCGCGCCCTGGTCCCGGAGGGGAGGCCCGCAGCATCGTGCTCGATGGACACGAACCGCCCTCTGTCGTCGACCGAGCGTGGGCGTTGAGCTTGATCAAGCAGCAGCAGGGATCGCTCCCCGGGCGAGGCGTCGCCGACTGGCTCGGGGACCTGTGTCGAGCGGTGGCGACCGATCTCGACGTGTTCGGGGTCGCGGTGACGCTCAGCTCCGAGGACTGTCCCGAGCTCGTCGTGGCAGCCTCCGACCCGGTCAGTCGCCGGGTGGCCGAGCTGGAGTTCGGCGTAGGGGAAGGGCCCGCGCGCGACGCCCTGACCCGCGGTCATCCGGTGCTGGTGCCCCTGCTCGGTGGCTCGGAGGACGGCGCCTGGCCCGGCTACACCGCCGTCGCACGGGAGGCCGGCATCTGCGCGGTGTTCGCGTTCCCGCTGCAGGTGGGCGCCGTACGCTTCGGGACCCTGGCCGTCTTCGGCGACGAGCCCGTCCGGATGAACCATCCCGAGCTGGCGAAGTGCCTGCTCATGTCCGAGCTCGCGACCGAGCGGTTGCTCGACACCTCCGTCGCGACCGGCGACGGCGCGATCGACCCGGATCTCGACAAGGCCCTGGGTCTGCGAGGCGAGATCTACCAGGCCCAGGGCATGGTCATGGTCGCGCTGCGCATCACGCTGGCCCAGGCGCTGGCCAGGATGCGCGCCCATGCCTTCCAGTCCGGGCGGGACCTGCTCGACGTCGCCGTCGACATCATCGAGGGCCGCCTCCGACTGACCGACGACAAGGCCGACCCATGACGGCAAACCGGACGACCACAACAGAGGACAGTCAGCCATGATCTCCATCGAACGGCTCTCGGACGTGTTCGTCGACGTCGCCGACACCCTGGTCGACAACTTCGATGTCATCGAGTTCCTCCACAACCTCACCGACCATGCCGCGGACATCAGCGGTGCCGGCGCGGTCGGGCTCCTGCTCGCCGACCATCACGGCCAGCTGCAGTACCTCGCGGCCTCGAACGAGAGCGGGAAGCTGCTCGAGCTCTTCCAGCTGCAGGCCAACGAGGGTCCGTGCCTGGACTGCTACACCAGCCGTGCGCCGATCGTGAACGCCGATCTTGCTTCGGCCGGCGTCCGGTGGCCCCAGTTCGCGCCCGCCGCCATCGCCGCCGGGTTCCAGTCGGTGCACGCCTTCCCGATGCGGTTGCGCGACGAGGTGATCGGCGCACTGAACCTGTTCGGCCAGGCCGGGGTGGAGTTCGCCCCAGATGAGGTGCGGGTCGTGCAGTCGCTCGCCGACGTCGCGACCATCGCCATCCTCCAGGAGCGCAACGTCACCCGGGCCGAGGCGCTGACCGAACAGCTCCAGGGGGCGCTCAACAGCCGCATCATCGTCGAGCAGGCCAAGGGCGCGCTGGCCCAGCTGGAGGGCACGACTCCCACCGAGGCGTTCCTGCTCATGCGGGACCGCGCTCGCTCGTCGCGTCGTCGCCTGACCGACGTCGCCGACGAGATCCTCGCGTCAGTCGGCACACGCGACTGAGGTGCAGGCCCTCTGGTCGTCGCCGACCGGACGCGGGTCCGGCCCTACCCCTGCCACAGGGGAAGGCTGACGGTGAACGCCGAACCCTCGAGGTGGTCGGAGACCACGGAGATGTCGCCGCCGTGGTTGCGCACGATGGAGTCGACGATGGTCAGGCCGAGGCCGGTGCCCTGAATGGCGTGCTCCTGAGCGGTGGACGACCGGAAGAACCGCGTGAACAGGTCGCGCTGCTCATGTTTGGGAATGCCCAGTCCGTTGTCGGCCACCTCGATACGCGCCGTCCCGGCGAAGGCGGCCAGGGTGCAGTGGACCCATCCGCCGATCGTGGTGAACTTGAGCGCGTTGCCGACCAGGTTCGTTACCACCGCCTCGAGGCTCACGACGTCACCACGGACGAGCACCGGATGGCTGGGGGTCTCGAAGGTGACCTCGAGACCACTCGCTGCGATGGCAGGTGCCAGGGTGTGGTGCGCCGCGGCGATGACGGCGCACAGGTTGATGGTGGCGTGCCGGTGCCGGGCGCCCGTGGACTCCAGGCTCGAGACGGTCAACAGGTCGTTGGCGAGCGCGGTCAACCGGATGCTGTTGCGGCTGATGGCGTCGAGGAACTCCTGCTGCTCCGCGCTGAGGCTCCCCTGGGTGTCGTCCTGGAGGAGCTCCACGAAGCCGGCGATGCTCGTCATGGGAGTGCGCAGCTCGTGGCTGACCGTGGCGACGAACTCGGTCTTGGACCTCCGGGCCTCGGCGTTCAGCAGGTACGCCGTCGCGACGTCGGCCAGGGTCTGGGCCGTCTCCATGTCCTCTGCGTCGAGGGCGCCGACGGTCGTCCGGTAGAGGTCGAGCGCGCCGAGGCACCGGTCGTCGTTGCGCAGGGGAAAGGTGAACACGGCGACCAGACCCTCCTCGCGGGCGCTCTTGGCGAACCGGGGGAACCGGTCGTCCTCGGCCAGGTCGGGGATGGAGATGGGCCCGTCGGTCTCGTAGGCGGCCAGGCACGGACCTTCGCCGAGGGTGGTCTGCAGCATCTCGTAGCGCACTGCTGACTCGTCGGAACCGGCGACGAGGTGCGGGTGCGTGGTGGGGGTGATGAGCGAGACACCGGCCGCGCTGATGGGCAGGATGTCGACGATGCGGTGCACGAGATGGTCCAGGATCCCCTGGATCGGGAAGTCCGTGACGAGCGTGCGCGCGAACTCGCTGAGCACGACGGAAAGCTCGTCCTGCCTACCCACGTGCACCCCCAACAGCGGTCAACCGCGGGGTCTTGGCGGCCATTTCGACGGACGGGACAACGCGGCCGGGTGACCGAACGGCGCTGTCTCCGGTCTGACGGTACCGCCAGCGGAGCAGGGCGAGCCAGCGTCGCTTCCTTTTGAGATCCGTGTCGTGGGGGATGTCATCTGCCGGTCTCTCGACACGGCCAGGGCGTCCCCGCCGGTCCTCGCCGTCTTTACTTTGGCGCAGAGAGGCCTGTTCAATCGTGTCAGGCCACCACGAGAGATGTCCCGGACCCCGCTCCTCTCGATCAGCCGTCGACCGCAACGATGCGGACGCGGCGTTGGGCCCGCCCCGCACAGACCCCTATCGGGAAGGGCTGATCCGTGGCCGCCCTTGTACACACCCCTGCCCTCGAGGCAGTCGAGAACGATCTCCCCAGCCCGCCGAGCGACAAGGAGAAGTACTCCTACCTCGGCGCCCAGAACCGTTGGCTGCTGGCCTTGCAGGCACTCTCCTTCGCCCTGATCGCCTACAGCGTCCTGCGCTTCTCCACGGCCGACATCCGGCTGCTGCTGTTCCTGGTGCCGATGACGCTCTACGCGATCACCCTCGTCATCTCCCTGAGCTCCGGCACCCGCAAGCGCCGCGTCAACCTCAAGGGCCACCGCGCGACGGTCTCCTCCTGGCGGCCGGTCGTCCAGCCCAGCGTCGACGTGTTCCTGCCCACAGCCGGTGAGCCGCTGGAGGTGCTGGCCAACACCTACCAGCACGTCGCCGGACTGACCTGGCGTGGAGCACTGGACGTCTGGGTCCTCGACGACGCCGCGCGTCCGGAGGTCGAGGACCTCGCCCGCCGTCATGGCTTCCACTACGGGACGCGAGCCAACCGCGGCTACCTGAAGAAGGCCGGCAACCTGCGCTACGGCTACGAGCAGAGCGAGGGCGACCTCATCCTCATCCTGGACGCCGACTTCGTGCCCCGTCACGACATGCTCAGCGAGCTGGCGCCGTACTTCGAGGATCCCACCGTGGGGATCGTCCAGTCCCCCCAGTTCTTCGACACCCGCAAGCCGGGGATGCACTGGCTGCAGCGGTCCGCCGGTGCGACCCAGGAGCTGTTCTACCGGTTCATCCAGCCCTCCCGCGACCGGGTCGGCGCCGCCATCTGCGTCGGCACCTGCGCCATCTACTCCCGCGCCGCCCTCGAGGCGGCCGGGGGATTCGCCCAGATCGGCCACTCCGAGGACGTGCACACCGGGGTGAAGCTGATGAAGGTGGGCCGACGGCTCGTCTACGTCCCGGTCGTGGTCTCCAAGGGGTTGTGTCCCGACACCTTCTCCGCGTTCTTGAACCAGCAGTACCGCTGGTGCACCGGCTCCATGTCGCTGCTGGCGGACAAGAACTTCCACGAGAACGCCGAGATCAGCACCCGCCAGCGGCTCTGCTTCTGGGCCGGGTTCCTCTACTACATCTCGACCGCGGTCAACGCCGTCATCGCGCCGCTCCCGGCGGTGGCGATGCTGTGGCTGCTGCCCGAATGGGTCGAGCCGATGAACTCCATCTGGCTCGTCGGCGCACTGGTGCTGTGGTTCGTCGTACTGCCGCTGGTGATGAAGGGCCGCTGGCGCTTCGACGTGCTGCGCGTGCAGTACCTGTACTCGTTCGCCCACCTGACCGCGATCGGGCACCTCCTGTCCGGTCGCACCCGCGAGTGGGTCGCCACCGGAGCCTCGGGGCCGACGACCCCGCTGGCGGTGACGATCTCGCGCAACGTCAAGCGCTACGTGCTCCTCACCCAGGTGGTCCTCTGGGCCGGCCTGGTGCGGGGCGTCGTGACCTACGGACTCGACCAGTTCTGGGCGATGCTCGCGATGGGGGTCCTCGCCTCCTACATCCAGGTGCCACTGCTGTTCATGGACGCCGGCCAGCGCGTCCCGCGTGCCGCGCGCCGTGATGCCGGGCGCGCGGTGGTGCGGGGGCAGATCCGAGACCGGGTCCGGGAGCTCATCCCGGCGCAGCGGAGCAACGGGTCCAGCCTGGCAGCAGCGCAGGCGACGCGGAGCGGGACGCAGGTGCCGGCCGGGCTCGCCGAGACTCGGCACGCCGCGGCACCCGGGCCCCGCCGGTTCCGCCCCGACATCCAGGGGCTGCGGGCGATCGCGGTCCTGCTGGTGATCCTCTACCACGCGGACGTGCCCGGCATCTCCGGTGGCTACGTGGGCGTCGACGTCTTCTTCGTCATCTCCGGGTTCCTCATCACCGGGCAGCTGCTGCGCGAGGTCGACAAGACCGGCCGGATCTCGCTGGTGAGGTTCTACAGCGGCCGCATCCGACGCCTGCTGCCCCCTGCGGTCCTCGTCGTCGGCGCCACCCTGGTCGCAGCTCGCATGTGGGACTCGATCTTCAACATCAAGAACATCTCGATCGAGGCGTTGGCCACCCTGGGGTACGCCATCAACTACCGGCTGGCCGCGACGGGTGTGGACTACCAGAAGGCCGACGCCGCGCCGTCGCCGCTGCAGCACATGTGGTCGTTGGCGGTCGAGGAGCAGTTCTACGTCATCTGGCCGCTGCTGATCGCCGTGTGCGTGTGGCTGGGTGGTCGGCACCGCCGCGCCCTGATCGCCGCCGTCCTCGTCGCCGGCGCCACCGCGTCCCTGTGGATGTCGGTCTCGTGGACGGGCTCCCAGCCCTCGTACTCGTACTTCGGGATCCACACCCGGGCCTGGGAGCTCGCGCTCGGCGCCCTGGTCGCGATGGCGGCCGCACGACTGGCCCGCATGGGGCAGGGCTCCGCCGTGTTCTTGTCGTGGGCCGGTGCGGCCACGATCGTCGTCTCCGCGATCGTCTACACCGACAGCACCGCCTTCCCCGGCACAGCTGCCCTGTGGCCGACGCTGGCGACCGCGGCCGTCATCGCCGCCGGGTGCAGCGAGCGTGCCGGGACCGCCGAGAAGCTGCTCGCCCTGCGTCCCATGCAGGTCGTCGGGAACGTGTCGTACGGCTGGTACCTGTGGCACTGGCCGATGGTCGTCCTGATCCCGCTCGCGATCGGTGAGAACCTGCACTGGATGTACCTCGTGCAGATCTCGGTGCTCGCGCTGTGGTTCGCCGTGCTGACCCATCACCTGGTGGAGAACCCGGCCCGCCACAGCCGCCTGCGCCCGGCCAAGTGGCTGGCCGGCGGACTGGTGATGTCAGGCACGGTGGCGGCTGTCGCAGTGCTGGTGATCGCCTCGTTGCCGACGTTCATCGGCACCGGTGCTGCTGCCCAGACGGTCCGGCTCGACCCGGCCCGCGCCTCCTTGGTCCAGGCCGCGCTCGTGGACGGCTTGTCGTCCACCAAGGCGCCGAGCAACCTGGTGCCGGCGCTGGCCGAGGCTTCCGAGGACCAGCCCCCATCCACCTACAACGGCTGCCATGCCGGCTTCTCCCAGGTCTACCAGGGCGAGTGCGTCTACGGCGACGCGGACGGAAAGAACGAAGTGGTGCTGCTGGGCGACTCCCACGCGCAGCAGTGGCTGCCCGCCCTCGATGTCCAGGCCCGGACCGAGGGTTGGAAGGTCCACGCGTGGACGAAGGCAGCCTGCCCGATCGCGGACGTGACCGTGGTCAACAGTGCACTCGGCCGCGACTACACCGAGTGCGACGACTGGGGTGAGAACACCGTCGACCGGGTCAAGGAGCTCGACCCCGACATGGTCATCGTCTCCCAGAGCGACAGCGTGCCGGGCACCCAGATCAGCAACACGTCCTGGGCTGACGCGACCGCGACGACGATGGCTGACCTGCAGGCCGCCAACATCCCGGTCACCTACATCCTGGACACGCCGCTGCCCGAGGGCAACGTCGCGGAGTGCGTCGCCATGCACCTCGACGACGTCGGGGCGTGCAACTCCCTGTCCGACGAGGTCGAGCCCTACGACGGGCGCTCGGAGGACATGGACGCAGCACTGTCGGCGGCCGGCGTGCCGACCTTCGACCCCACGGAGCTCTTCTGCACCACGCAGGCCTGCCCGGCGATCGTGGGCAACATCCTGGTCTACCGCGACGGCAGCCACATGAGCTCGGCCTACTCGGAGTGGCTCGCCCCGATGACCAGGCAGCTCTTCGCCCACGCCTCGCCGCGGAAGTCGTGACTCGGGGTGTGGGCGGCGGGTCCAGCAGTCGGCCCGGGCTGTCGCCGGCGAGGACCTCGGCCCTCGTGCTGGTCGGGGTGGTGGTCGCCGTGATCGCGGTGGTCACCACGTCGGCGGTGTACCTGATGACCCGTCCGGACCGCGAGCCACCCTTCTTCGGGGTGCAGGTCCCCCAGGGGGATCCGGCTGCCGCCGTCGCGCTGGGGCAGGACGTCGGCTGCGTCCCGTCGGTGCTGAGCCGGTTCGTCAAGCTCGACTCCACCTTCACTGCCCAGACGATGAAGTCGCTGACCGGTCAGGGACGCACCGCCATGCTCACCCTCGAACCGTGGTCACACCGGATGCGCGGTGGTGACGTGGACGCACCGCAGTACTCCTTGGCGTCGCTGATCCGCGGCGAGCACGACAAGGAGCTGTGGCGGATCGCGACGGTCATCGCCACCCACGACGACCCAGTCCTGGTCCGCTTCGCCCACGAGATGAACGCCGACTGGTACCCGTGGGGCGTCGGAGTCAACGGCAACTCACCCGAGCAGTACGTCGCTGCCTGGCGTCACGTCCACGATCTCCTCGACCGCGGCGCACCGAACATCTCCTGGGTGTGGGCTCCGGCCGCCACCTGGTGGGACGACCCGCTGCCGCTGAGGCACGTCTTCCCCGGCGACGACTACGTCGACTACGTCGCGGTCAGCGGCTACGGCCGCGAAGGCGGCGGTGCGACCCCGGAGGAGACCTACGGCTCCTGGCACGAGGAGGTGCGACGCCTCACCGACCGTCCGGCCATCCTCAGTGAGATCGGGGCCAGCGGCCCCGGCAAGCAGGGCTGGATCGATGGGCTGCCCGAGTTCCTCGAGGCCCGTCCCGACATCGAGGGGTTCGTCTGGTTCAACACCTCGCCGGACACCACCGGCGCGACCGGTGACTACCGCATCGACACCGACGCCGGTCTCCTGGGCACCTTCAGCAAGGCGCTGTCGGCGATGGGGATCTCGTGCGGGTGACGCGCCCACGTCACAGCCGCCTCGCAGTACCGGTTCAGGGCCGGTTCAGGGCCGGGGCACCCGGGCGAACAGGGACCAGGAGACGGCCCGGTAGCCCGGACGGCGCAGCGTGATCCGCACCCTCAGCCTGCGCCCGGCGTCGGACCTGGTGACCTGGTGTGTCCGTGCGCGCTGTCCTCGCAGCGCCCGGCTGCCGCGGAACCACTGGTAGCGCACCGTCGTGGCCGTCGGAGCCCACCTCCCGGCCGTGGCACGCAGCCGCTGCCCGACGCCGGGCCGTCCGGTGACCTTCGGCGGCACCAGGCAGCGCAAGGACTTCGCGTTCGCTGCTTGGCTGGGCTGGTCACTGGGCTGGTCACTGGGCTGGGGGCTGGGCTGAGGGGTGGGTGGTGGCTCCAGGACCACGGAGGGAGCCGGCGGGGTCGTCGGTGTCGGCTGCGAGATCGGTCCCTGTGTCGGTGTCGGCGTCGGCGTGGGACCGGGTGTGGGTGTGGCCGTGGGACCGGGTGTGGGTGTGGCCGTGGGACTGGGACTCATCGCGGCGGCACGGGCTCGGTAGCGCTCCGCGGACAACGGGAACCGGGTGCCCGGCTGGGTGAGCTCGTGGTTGGGCACCATGGTCGCGCTGTTGTTGAAGTAGGTGGCGTAGTCGACGCCGTTGGCCGGGTCGAGGATCCAGGTGAACATCCGGTCCACGAAGTCCGGGTTGTCGTTCCCGCCGTGGCCGTCGGGTCGCCAGGTCACGCCCCACTCGCTGAGCCCGAACTGCTTGTCGTGCTCTGCGGCGAACGCCGACCACCACGTCAACCCGTACTCGGCGTTGACGATGTAGCTCCAGACCGAGACCTGGGCCGTGGCGAGGCGCACCGACTCGGGAAGCGGGTACCACGTCCAGGACGTGTCGTAGACGTCGACCGAGACCGTGTCGACGTAGCCGTCGCCGGGGTAGGCCAGGTCGGGCTCCACCTTGTGCTGGTGGATGTTGGGCCCGAACACGAACCCGAACCGCTGCCCTTCGACTGACCGCATCGCGGTCACCAGGCTGCGGAAGCAGCCGGCGTACGCGGCCGGCCTCCCGACGGCCGACCACGGGTAGTTGTCGAGGTTCATCTCCCACCCCGGCCGGATCTCGGTGTCGGCCAGGCCGTGGGCGAGCAGCCTGCGCGCGATGGCGACCCAGTGCCTGTCGTAGTCACCTGCCGCGCACTTCTCGAGGCTGACTCCCGACACCTCGGAGGGGAGCATCGGGACGGAGAGCTCGAGCTGGTACCCGGCGTCCGCGTAGGCCGTCAGCGCCCAGTCGATGTAGGTCATCGACTCCCAGGTGGTGCCTGGCAGGAACTCGACCAGCCGGTCGACGCGGGACCCCGACCAAGCGCTGAACGCCTCGGCCCCGGTGACGTTCTTCGCCCCCGGACCCATGTAGACGCCCAGCCTCGGGGGCGCTGCCGGGGCCTCGGCGACAGCTTGCTGAACCACGCCGAGCAGGGACATGGTCAACGCGAAGACGACACCCAGCACGGCAGCAGCGAGCGCTCGGGTGGACAGATGGCACGGGTGGCAGGTCATGGCGCGGCTGAACTGGCGGAACGACGGGGCATGGGTCGGCTTTCCTGCTCTCGGTTGCTGAACCTCCCATCGGCGGCCGCGGTCGAACCCGTAGGAGTTCGGTGGGTCGCAGTCAGGAGGCAGCGGTCGCAGAGCTCGGTCAGTCCTCCGTGGCCGGCTCTGCGTCGTCGTACGGCCCGGAAGGCCCGGTGAGGGTGGTGATCTGGGTGTCGACGTAGCGCAGCACCACGGCGAGTACCGCCACCACGGGGACGGCGAGGAACGCGCCTGCGATCCCGAAGAGGGTGGAGCCGAGCACGATGGCCAGCAGCACGACACCGGCATGCAGGCTGAGGCTCTTGCCCTGGAGGTACGGCAGGAGCAGGTTGCCCTCGAGCTGCTGGACGAGCAGGACGATGCCGGCCACGATGAGGGCGGAGACCCAGCCGTTCGACACCAGGGCCACGAGCACTGCCAGGATGCCCACGGTCACGGCCCCCACGATCGGTGCGAACGCAGCGAAGAACGTCAGCACGGCCAGCGGCAGCGCAAGGGGCACGCCGACGATCAGCAGTCCGATGCCGATGAGCACCCCGTCGATCACGCCGACCAGTGCCTGGGTGCGCACGAAGGCCGCCAACGCCTCCCAGGCCTGACGGGCGACCTCGGTCACGTGGGCGCCCGCGCGCTCACCGGTGAGGCGGTGCAGCCAGGGCAGGAAGCGACGACCGTCCTTGAGGAAGAAGAAGCTGAGCACCAGCGCCAGGATGAAGTTGATGACGGCGCCGGTGATGGCGCTGACGCCCACGAGCACGCCGGCGGCGATGGAGGTGGAGCTCGACCTGAGCCGCTCCTGTGCGGCGGTGACGATGGTGTCGATCTGGTCCTGGGTGATCGCCAGGTCGCTGCCGGCGATCTGGTCCTGGATCGTGGACAGGCCCTCTGAGGCGCTGTCGGCGATGTCGCCGACCTGTGACCCGACCGTGGGCAGCAGGAAGCCGATGACCAGGACCACGACGCCGAGGGCGGCGACGATCACCGAGGCGGCGGCCAGCGCGGCGGGGAAGCGCCACCGTTGCTCCAGCATGCGGGCCGGCGAGATCAGGATCGAGGTGAGCACCAGGGCCAGCACGACGGGGAGCAGGATGCTCCACAGCTGCTGCACCACCCAGCCGAACGTCACGGCTCCCACGACGATGATCAGCCATCGCAACGTCCAGCTCGAGAGCCAGCTGATGCCCTCACCGATCACGCGCTCCCGGCGCAGCGGCGGGCCGGAGGGCGGGGCTTCCACGCGAGGCTTCATGGCCGGCACGCTGCCTTTCGGAAGGTCTGGTGGAGCGGTGGGGACTCTGGAGGGTGCCGAGGCGACACCGTCGAGAGCCTGTCACATCCGGGCTGTCGGGATCACGCCGTGCGGGGCCGGGTCGCCGTCGCGCTCTTGACCCCGTGGGGTCCGGCGACGATCATGACCGCGCCGGCCGTTCGGGGTGGCGCCGTACCGGACCTGCGCCCCCGACCGTGCAGCAGTCGCGGCGTGCTCGGTGAGGGGGAGTCGTGACGCAGCCCTCGGTCGTCGTCACCGGTGGCGCCGGCTTCCTCGGGTCGCACCTGTGCGAGCGCCTGCTGGCCATGGGCTACCGGGTGACGTGCCTCGACAACTTCCTCACCGGCCGACCGGAGAACGTGACCCACCTGTACGGCCACGCGCACTTCCACATGATCAAGGTGGACGTGACCGAGTACCTGCACCTGACGGGCACGGTCGACATGGTGATCCACTTCGCGTCTCCCGCGTCGCCGGTGGACTACCTGGAGCTGCCGATCCACACGCTCAAGGTCGGGTCGATCGGCACGCTCCACGCACTCGGCCTGGCCAAGGCGCACGACGCGCGGTTCCTGCTCGCCTCGACGTCCGAGGTGTACGGCGACCCGCTGGTGCACCCGCAGCCGGAGTCCTACTGGGGCAACACGAACCCGGTCGGGCCGCGGGGCGTCTACGACGAGGCGAAGCGGTTCGCCGAGTCGCTGACGACGGCCTACCGGACCTCGCACGGGGTCAACACCTCGATCGTGCGCATCTTCAACACGTTCGGCCCACGGATGCGCGCCCACGACGGCCGCGCGATCCCCACCTTCATCCGACAGGCGCTGCGTGGCGAGCCCATCACGGTCGCCGGAGACGGCTCGCAGACCAGATCGGTCTGCTACGTGGACGACCTCGTCGACGGGATCGCCCGCCTCGCGCTGTCCGACCACCCGGGGCCGATGAACATCGGCAACCCGCACGAGATCTCGATGCTCGATCTCGCCGGGTTGATCCGCGAGCTGGTGGGGTCGTCGAGCGAGATCGCCTTCGTCCCCCGACCGGTCGACGACCCGACCGTGCGCCGACCCGACATCGCCCTGGCCGAGCGTGAGCTCGGCTGGCGCCCGCTCGTCCCGATCGAGGACGCCCTCCTGCGGACGATCGAGTGGTGTCGCGCCCGGCCGGAGTACGGCTGAAGCTCGGCGACCCGGCGGTCAGACCTCCCAGCCCCAGCGGCGCGCCAGGTCCAGGTCGTACACGTCGTCCAGCATCCGCACCTCGTCCGCCAGAGCGGCTTGGACCGTGGCCCTCTCCTGGTGGGTCATCCGCGGTCTGGCGTCGGCCAGCGGCGTGTACAGGGCGTGCTGGACCAGTGGGACCCTCTTGACCCGGCCCACGAGCGTGCCGGCGTCCCGTTCGCGCATCACGCGCGCACCCCAGCTGACGACACGGGACACAACCACCGATCTCGCCCGGCCGGCCGGTAGCCGCGGTGCGCGCTGGGAGTCGTCGAGCGGCAGCGGCTGGACGCCGAGCCACGCCGTCACCGCGTCGAGGAAGGCCTGGGGGTCGGCCTTGAGGTCGTCGAAGACCGCTACGTGGAGCGCGTCACGGCCGAACCGGCTGCTGAACCGTCGCAGCTGCGAGCCGTAGCGACCGTGGTCGATCAGCTCCGGGTAGCGCGACAGGGCCTCGAGGAACGTGCCGGCCCGCCAGCCCGACCGGAGCATGTGCAGGTAGGAGGAGAACGCGCGCTCGGCCGGGTCGCGCAACGTGACCATCAGCTTGACCCGGCCCAGGGAGTCGGCCATCCGCTCGGCCGCATCGGGGTGCGCGAGGTAGTCCTGGCAGACCTCCCCACGCACCAGGTGCTCGGGCCGCGCGTCGTCGAACTGGTCGACGTACCACTGCAGGCCGCGGTCGTAGTGCCGGTCGAAGAAGTACAGGCCCTTGGCCGGAGTCAGGAAGACCTGCGGGTGCGTCCCCAGGATCTCGTGGAGCCACGACGAGCCAGCCTTGTCCGGACCGATGTAGATGAAGTCAGGCGCGCTCATCAGCCGCTCCCCGGTGGGGGCTCTCGTCGCGCACCGCCGTGAGGAACAGGTTCGCGCGCCGGAACAACCTGCCGTCGGCACGCAGCGGCGCGTCGAAGAGCCGCCCACCCCAGCGGGGCGCCAGCAGCGTGGGGACCTGCCAGACCCGCCAGAAGAGATTCGCTCCGTCCTTGAGCCGAGGGGTGAACGCGGCTCCCTCCACCAGGGCCAGCAGGTCGGCGGTCTCGTAGTTGGTGTGCCACTGGCGTTCCCAGGCCATGTCGCCACGCAGGCCGTTGGAGTCGTCCCGGAACCGCGTCCGGTACGTCGCCGCACCGAACCGGGCGGAGTAGACGGCCCGGTGCACCCGGGGGAACCGGAACTTCGCGTTGTCGGGGTCGAGGAAGGAGAAGACGTGCTGGGCGGGCACGGTCAGGACGAGCAGGCCGCCGGGGCGAAGGACCCTGGCCACCTCGGCCAGCGTGGTCTGCTCGCTGGCGGTGTGCTCCAGGACGTCCAGCATCGTCACCGAGTCGAACACCCCGTCCGCGAAGGGCAGGCTGTTCCCCACCCGTACGAGCGGCAGGTCGGCGTACCGCCTGCGCGCATCGGCGAGGTAGCCGGCGTGCGGGTCCGCACCGACCACCTCGAGCCGGCCGTGCCGGTGGACCGCCCCGGCGAAGGAGGCGTCCCCGATGCCCAGGTCGAGGTGCCGTCCGGTCCGTCCGCGCAGCCGGTCGAACGCCCACCCGAACCGTGCCGTGGGGTGGCGCTCGAAAGGACCCGCCCCCGGCGCACGCCGACGCGCCGCGTCGCCCTGGTCCGCCACCCCGTCGAGCAGATCAGCCACCCTCGTGCCGTCGACGGGTGACAGCGAGACCCCTGAGCCCAGCAGCGCCTGTTCCTGCTCCGGGTGCCGGGACACGGCGTCGGCGAGGCCGTCGAGGGTCCCGTCGAGGGCGACCACCCGGCCGGCCGCGATCTCGCTGCGCAGGTAGGCGACCTGGTGGTCGTTGCGCATCTCCCCGCGCGCCGCCTCCCGAGCGACCGTGACGGGGATCTTCCCCAGCCGCTGCACGAGGCGGACGGTGTTGCCGGCATGGGTGACGACGACGTCGGCCTCAGCCAGCCGCCGCTGGGTCTCCTCGTAGCCCAGGAACGCGGCGTGCGGGCACGGCGGTGCGAGGGTGGAGGTGCCCGTCTGCACGAAGACGTCGTGGTCGGCGCAGACGTCGGGGAGCGCCGCCAGCAGTCGGTCGAACGGCCAGGGGCCCATGCCCACGGTGACGAAGACAGAAAGACGACGCGGCCCGGCCGTGGTGCGGTCGGGCGTCAATACAGCTCACCCACGAACAGGGCGCGCGGGTAGTCGGCGAGCATCTCGCTGTGCTGGACCAGGACCAGGTCGCCGGCGCGCGCGCACACGCGTGCTGCGATGCCGGCGCCGGCCAGCACGTTGAGCGTCTCGACCCACCAGGCGGGCACACCGGTCGACCGGGCCGCGAGGAAGTACGGCACGGCGACGCCGGTGCCGGCCGACACGACGAGATCGATGCGGTCCTTGCGGAGGTGCTGCCGAGCAGCCAGCACGGCGCGAGCCAGCGCCAGCGGCTGTCGTGGGGTCAGCTCCTCGGTCCACGTCACGCGTTCGCCGGCCAGCACCTCGCGCGTGTCGGAACCGGGCACGGCCACCCAGCTGGCGTCATGCCGGGACCACCACGGGCGGAGCGCGAGGAGGTCCAGCAGCACCCCGCCGGTGCTGGAGACGAGCAGGATCCGTCGCTCATATCGGCCCACCGGCGCAACGTAGCACCACTACCCGGTATTGGGGGATGGGCTCGAAATCCTCCCGAGGACCCTCTCCGACGGGTTAACTGGTGACGCCGGCGACGGAGCAGGTCTTTGCTGGGGGCGCCATGAATGCCAAGGGTCAGGAGCCGCTCACCGTCATCGGCGGCGCGGGGTTCCTCGGTTCCTCGATCGTCGAACGCAGCCGGGCGCGGGGCCGCGGTGTCGTCTCGGTCGACCGGTTCGCAGACCAGTGCGCAACTTCTCGCGGTGTCACTCTCATCCGGGCGGACCTGCTGACCGACCCACTCTCCGAGGTCCTGGCCGGGCTGCCTGCCGGGCCGGTCGTGTTGGCTGCAGGCAACAGCGATCCCCGTGCCGTGCGGAGCTGGCAGCTCGTCCTCGACCACGCGGTCACGACGGCGCGACTCCTGCCGCTGCTCGCCGGACGCCGCGTCGCCCTGGTGTCGTCCGTCGAGGTGTACGGCGCGGCCACCGGCCCCCAGCACGAAGGCACGCTCCCCGACCTGCCCCTCGACGACGACGCGCTGCGGGCCTGGAACGCCGACCTCCTGGCCCTCGCCGCGCAGCCGTGTCCGCCGTGGCGGACCGAACGGCTGTGCCGTCGGCTGGCCGACGTCGAGAGCAGTGGTCGGTGGGTCTATGCGATGGCCAAGCGGGCCCAGGAGCTGCTCGTGGCCGACGTGGTGCCGCAGGACCGACTCACACTCTTCCGGGTGACCAACCTGTTCGGTCCTGGACAGGACCGGGTCGTGGCCAAGCTGGCGCGCCGGGCCCTGACCGGTCTCCCCCTGAGGGTGACCGACACCCGTCGTACGTTCCTGCCGGTGGAGGTCCTCGCGGACGCCATCGCCGCCGGCCCACCCGCCGGGGTGTTCAACGCAGGGTCCGGTTGCCTCGGCCTCGTAGATCTCGCCGAGCTCGTGCTGGGGGAGCTGGGGCTCGACGTGGATGTAGAGGTCGTCGCCCCGCCGACCGCCGACGCCGGGGGAGTCGTCGACACCTCGCGCTTCGAGGACCTGACCGGCGTGGGGACCGCGCACCTGCGAGACGCCCTGCGGATGTTCGTCCAGCGGCTCCGCGACGATCCCGCACCTCCGATGGGCCCCTCGATCCCGGTGGTCGTGCCGCCCCGCCCGGAGCGGCCCGAGCTGCTGGGCGACCGGATGCAGCAGAGCCTGTGGACCGGTTCGCTCAAGGGCGGACCCTGGACCGGCGCACTGACCGACGAGCTGCGAGCCCGCCTCGAGCTTCCGGACACCCTGACGGTCCTGCCCACGTCCTCGGGCACCGCCGCGCTCCGGCTGGCGACCCTGGCCGTGGCCGGACGACCGCGTCCCGGCGACGTGGCCGTCCTGCCGTCGTTCACGTTCCCCGCGACCGGCGAGTACCTCGCGATGCTCGGGTACCGGCTCCGGTTCTGCGACGTCCGGCCCGATACCTGGACGTTGGACCCAAACCGGTTGGAGGAGGCACTGGCCGGTGGCGACGTGCGGGTCGTCGTCGCGGTCGACGCGCTCGGGGCCCCCGCGGGCTACGACGCGGTGATGGCGGTCTGTCGCCGGCACGGCGTGCCGGTCGTCGCGGACTCCGCGCCGTCGCTGGGCGGCCGGTCACAGGGGCGGCCGATCGGGTCGCAGGCCGACGCCCACGCGTTCTCCATGAGCTTCGCCAAGGTCGTCTCGGCCGCGGGACAGGGTGGCGCGGTCGTCATCGCGACAGAGGCCGTCGAGCGCCTGCGGTCCACGGTCGACTGGACCCGCTCGACGCTGCTCGGAGAGGTCCACGCGGCCGCGGCCCTGGACCAGATCGAACGGCTGGACCATCTCGTCGCGCGCCGTACGGCGGTGGCCGGCGTCTACGCCGAGCTCGAGCACGCGGACCCGCGGATCGTCCCGCAACGCACCGCGCCCGGCGACGAGCACGCCTGGGTGCACTGGGTCGCCCGCTTCCGGGGGGTCGACCGCGACGCGCTCGCGAAGAAGCTGGAGGCACTGGGGATCGGCACCAAGCCCTACTACTCACCGGCACTGCACCGCCTGCCGTGGCGCCCGTTCGCCGAACGCGCCGGGGACCTCTCGATCACCGATGGCCTGCACGATGAGGCGCTGGCGCTGCCCATGTCCTCCGAGCTCAGCGTGGGGGAGGCCGAGCGCGTGTTCTGGTCGGTGCTCGACGCCCTCAGGGAGTGCGACGACCAACGATGAGCAGCTGCTTGCCGAGGTCGGCCAGCTCCGCTTGAGCGGCCAGTCGCCTCTCGGTGGCGAGGGCCCCTTCGAAGTCCTCCTCCAGCCTGTGCCGCAGCCCGGCGCGCCCGAACGCGGTGGCCCCCACCAGCAGGCCGGAGACGCTGACGACGTCGAGACCGGCCTCGGCGAAGGCGTCTCGCAGGGTCGCTGAGTCCAGCAGGTGGAGGTCGGCCTCGACCTGGTCGACGCGCCAGACGCCGCGCCGGGAGGTGAGCCGGTCCAGGGCCTCATCCTGCTCCCCGGCTGCGATCAGCTCGAGCACGAGTGCCTGCAGGCTGTCCACGAGGACGGCCAGGACGCCGCCCGGCCGTAGCCACCGGGCCGTGCGGATGATCTGCGCCACCGGGTCGTGGGTGTACTGCAGGGAGCCCATCGCCAGGACCGCGTCCACCGAGCCGGGCGTCAGGTCGACGTCCTCGACCCGGCTACGGAGCAGGGTCATCCGCCCCGCGGGACTGCGAGCCAGTCGGTGCGCCGCCTGGTCGGCCATCGCCGGCGCCGGCTCGATCCCGGTCAGGGAGTAGCCGGCGTCCAGCAGCCGCTCGGCCCAGCGGCCCACCCCGCACCCGACGTCGACAACGACGGCCGGTGGCTCGGGCAGGGCGTCGCAGCAGATCTCCCAGGCGAGGTCGTCGTAGGCCCGGCGATGGGAGACGGCGAAGTGCTCGTCGTACGCCGGCGCCAGCAGGTCGTACAGAGGAGCACTGGACCTCATGCCGGGACCGCGGCGGCGAGCTGGCGCCTGCCCAGCCGCCACAGCACGTCCTCCGCGTAGGTCCTCGGCCGCCAGGCGAGGTTCAGGGCGTAGTTGCTGCCACACCCGACGCACTCCTTGCGGAAGAACCGCTCGTGCTCCTCGCGATAGGCCTCCTCCTCGAGGATCTGGGCGACCGGAGCGTCCCGCACGTTGCGTGTCGCGTCGTGTCCCCAGCAGCCGCCGAGCTCCCCGGTCGAGTGGATCATGACCTTGAGCTGCGACTCGGCACACGGAAGGTCGCCCTGGAGCTGGTCCTCGAAGTGCCGTCGTACGTAGGCGAGCTCGGAGTAGCGCGGCACGAAGCGCCGGTCGATGCGCAGCTGCTCCTCGACCCGCGCCATGGTCGCCGAGATGCGGTCGCTGTCGACGCGGGTCTCGATGCTCACCTGGCCGTCGCGGAACAGGAAGGTCCGGTCGGTGACCAGGTTGAGGTACAGCTGCACCCCGAGATCCTGCGCGAGCCGCATCATCGCCGGCAGGTCGTCGACGTTGGACCGCATGACCGTGAAGTTCATCCGGACCCGGAGCCTGAGACGGTCGCGCTGCTCCAGCACGCGCTCCAGGTTGCCCACCGTCTTCGCGAACGAACCCGGCACGCCGCGCACGCGTTCGTGGACGTCGGCGCTGGGGCCGTCGACCGAGATGTTGAAGCTGCGCACCCCCGCGTCGAGCACCGCCTCGCGCCGTCGCTCATCGAGCAGCACGGCGTTGGTGTTGACGTGCAGGTTGCGGATGCCGCGCCGGTGGGCGTGGGCCATCAGCTGCGGCGCGTCGCTACGCAGCAGCGGCTCGCCGCCGGTGAAGTTCGCCTTGAGGAGGCCGTAGTCGGCGAGCTGGTCGATAACGCTGCGCCACTCGGCCCCGGTCAGCTCGCCCCGCGTCACCTTGCGCCAGCAGGCACAGCTGACGCACTTGAGGTTGCAGTTGTCGGTGAGGAACAGCTCGGCGACAAGGGGCCGCACGGGCAGTCCCGGCGCGATGTGCTCCTTGATCGCGAGCCGGGCGAAGAAGCGCGCCAGACGCACCTTGTCACCCCAGTTGGCGACCGGGGAACGACGTGGTGACCTCACGACGCCACACCCTCTCGATCTTGCCCGATGACCGCCCCGGGGGACTCGCTGCCTCGACCATGCCTCCGAACCGCGGGAGCTGTCGTCGCCAGAACTGGGCATCCGGGGCTCGCGAGCGGCCGGCCGCCCGGAGCCGGCCGACGTCGGCACGTCGGACCAGGTGGCGAATGGGCTGGCCTGTAGGCCGGGTTCTGTACGACGCCCGAAGGCGCCGTGGCGACCATCCATCTACGACGACCGTTGCCGGCCGCCTCCAGCGATCTACCCGCGTACTCGGGCGGGCCGCCCTCGAACGCACACGCGCTTCCGTTGTTGCGGAAGCTTCTTGATCTTGCTCCAGGTGGGGTTTGCCTAGCCGCTCCGGTCGCCCGGGGCGCTGGTGGTCTCTTGCACCGCCGTTTCACCCTTACCGCTCCCCGTGAGGAGCGGCGGTCTGTTTTCTGTGGCACTTTCCCGCGGGTTGCCCCGGGTGGGTGTTACCCACCACCTTGCCCTGTGGAGCCCGGACCTTCCTCGGTCTCCCCGTGGGGAGAACGCGGTCGCCCGGCCAGCCCATTCGCGGTGCCCACCCTAGCGGCCCGGCCCGCCCGCAACCATCGAGGCTCCTGGTCAGGGGTTCGTCAGGACCTCGGCCCCGGTCGGGGTCACCAGCAGGGTGTGCTCGAACTGCGCGCTGCGCCGCAGGTCCTTGGTGACGACCGTCCAGTCGTCGTCCCACATGGTCCACTCGTGCGTGCCGAGGTTGAGCATCGGCTCGATCGTGAAGGTCATCCCGACCTCGATCATGTCGTCGTACTGCTCGGCGTCGTAGTGGGGGATGACCAGCCCTGAGTGGAAGGCCGTCCCGACGCCGTGACCGGTGAAGTCGCGTACGACGCCGTAGCCGAACCGGCGGGCGTAGGACTCGATGACCCGGCCGATCACGTTGATGCGCCGGCCGGGCTTGACCGCCTTGATGCCTCGTTCGAGCGCCTCGCGCGTGCGCTCGACGAGCAGCCGGGACTCCTCGTCGACGTCGCCGGCGAGGAACGTCGCGTTGGTGTCGCCGTGGACGCCGTCGAGGTACGCAGTGATGTCGATGTTGACGATGTCGCCGTCCTCGACGACCCGGGCGTCGGGGATGCCGTGACAGACGACCTCGTTGACGCTGCTGCACAGGGACTTCGGGAAGCCGCGGTAGCCGAGGGTCGACGGGTAGGCGTGGTGGTCGCAGAGGAACTCGTGACCGATCCGGTCGAGCTCGTCGGTGGTGACGCCGGGGACGATGGCGGCGCCCACCAGCTCACGTGCCTGCGCGGCCAGCCTGCCGGCGACGCGCATCTTCTCGATGGTCTCGGCGTCCTTGACCTCGCTCCCGGTGAATCGCTCCGGTCCGGGCTTGTCGACGTACTCGGGTCGCGGGATGTGCGCGGGCACCGGACGGCGCGCGGAGATGACGGCGGGGGCTACAGCACTCACGCCAGCGAGTGTAGTTTCACCGACATGAGCGACTCGGACACGGAGTACTGGTTCTGCCTCACCCACCACACCGTCGAGGGTGAGGACGGCTGCAAGAACGCCGACCGCCTCGGGCCCTACTCCAGCGCGGCGGAGGCGTCGCGTGCCCTCGACAAGGTCGAGGAACGCAACGAGGAGTGGGACAACGACCCGAAGTGGAACGACGGGCCGCTCGAGGGCTGAGGGCTACTTCTTGCGCTTCTTGCGCTTCTTGCTGGGCAGCAGCTCGGCGCCCTGCTGGGCCTGCTGCATCGCGACGAGCACCGCCTTCTGCACGGTCTTGGAGAGCTCCTTGGTGAAGGCGTTCGAGCTGACCTGAGCGGCCACCCGCGCGGCGACGTCGGTGGCGACCTTCTCGGCGGCGGCCTGCGCCATCCTCACGGTGGCCTCGGCGGTGGCGACCGCCGCGGTCAGCTGGGCAGCGGCCGTGGGGGAGACCAGCGGCTCGGGAGCGCCGTTGGGAGCCGTGGACGGCTCGCTGGCGGCCCGGGGTGCATCGACGGCCGGAGCGGGCTGCTCCGCAACTGCCTTCTTGGAGGTGGCCTTCTTCGCGGGCGCCTTCTTGGCGGCCGACTTCTTGACCGGCGCCTTCTTGGCGGCCGACTTCTTGGCGGGAGCCTTCTTTGCGGGCGCCTTCGTGGCGGCGGCCGTCTTCTTGACCGGCGCCTTCTTGGCAGCGGACTTCTTCGCGGAGGTCTTCTTGGCCGGGGTGCTCGGGGTGCTCGGGGTCTCACTCATGGCGTCACCCTGCCACGACGGCCCCGGTAGGGACAGACCGTGCCGCCGCTAGGTTGACCCCGTGGCCAACGGACGTCAGCGGCACAACCCGCACGCAACACCGGTGTGGCCGTTCGTCGCGATGATCGGCATGGCCGCCGCCTTCTTTGTGTACGCCGCGAGCGCGCTCGTGGCGCCGTGGTGGGCCGTGTCGCTCCTGATGGTGCTGTGGTGCGTGCTGTTCGTGCTCGCCACGAGGTGGTGGACCCCGCACCCACAGCGGACCATGGCGCTGCCGATCCTCGCCGTGGCCGTGTGGTTCGTCGTGCTCAACGCGGGCGCGCGCTGGCTCGGCTGGAGTGCGTGAGAAGACCTAGAAGGAGTGCTCGGGACCGGGGAACGTGCCGGCGCGGACGTCGTCGGCATAGGCCCTGGCCGCATCGAGAAGCACACCGTGCACGTCGGCGTACTGCTTGACGAAGCTCGCCATCCGCCCGGTGCGCAGGCCGAACGCGTCCTGCCAGACCAGCACCTGGCCGTCGCAGTCGGGCCCGGCGCCGATGCCGATGGTGGAGATGTCCAGCTCCTTGGTCACCCGCGCGGCCACGTCGGCGGGCACCATCTCCATGACGACGGCGAACGCGCCGGCCTCCTGCACGGCGTGGGCGTCGGCCAGGATGCGGGCGGCCTGCTCACCCCGGCCCTGCACGCGATAGCCACCCAGGGTGTGCTCGCTCTGCGGTGTGAATCCGATGTGCGCCATCACCGGGATCCCGCCGCGCGTGCACCTCTCGATCACCGGCGCCATCTCGGTGCCGCCCTCGAGCTTCACGCAGTGCGCCCCGGCCTCCTTCATGAAGCGCACGGCCGTGAGGTAGCCCTGCTCGGGGGAGGCCTGGTAGGAACCGAACGGCAGGTCCCCGACGACCATGGCCCGCTTGACCGATCGGGCCACCGCCCGGGTCAGGGGCAGGAGCTCGTCGACCGTCACCGGGAGCGAGGTCTCGTTGCCCAGGACGTTGTTGGAGGCGCTGTCGCCGACCAGCAGCAGCTCGACGCCGGCCTCGTCGAACGTGGCGGCGGTGTACATGTCGTAGGCGGTGAGCATCGTGACCTTCTCGCCGCGCTCCTTCATCTCCCGCAGGTGATGGGTGCGTATCCGCTTCACGGGTCTCGTGGGCGTAGCCGGTCCGGTGCCGTACGGCGCGGCGCTCTCGCCTGACTGCTGCTCGCTCATGGCGACTCTCCTGGCGTCATCTCGCAGCCTCCTGGCGAGGTCCACGGATGGTGCTCAGGCTAGTCCCGACCGGGGCCGATGATGTTGTGGCGCCGGTCACCCCAGGTAGGCGAGGTAGTCCACGGGCTCGGCGTCCTCCGCGAAGTCGTCGTGCGACTCCAGGCGGTGGATCGAGGCGATCTTGACGTTGAGGCCGCTCACCGACTCCACGTCGGTCTCGAGGGCACGCTGGACCAGGACCGCGATGTTGCCCTTGGTGGCGGAGATGTCCTGGCTGCCCGCGGGACGCTCCGTCTTCATGCCCTGCTGCACGAGGATCTCCTCGACGGCGTCGAGAACGCCCTCGGCGGTGCCCGGGGGCTCGACGAACACGCCACCGGCCTCGTAGGTCCACTGCCCGAAGTTGCCGCCCGGCTCGTAGAACGTGGCCTGCATGCCCTTGAGCTCGGCACCACCCAGCGCGGCCTGCAGGCCGGGAAGCAGGGCCTTGGCGAACTCGTCCATCTCGGCCTTGAACGCCTTGGCGTCGTCTGCGGGCGGCTCATCGGAGCCGGAGTCCGCGACCGAGCAGGAGGACAGCACGAGGATGGCGATGAGCCCGAGCACCATGCGAGTCATGTGCGGGAGCCTAGAACAGGCCGGTGACGTCATCCCACCGGTCGCCTACCCACCCCTTGCCGCCCTCGTACATGTCGTTCACCTCGCCGACGCTCGTGCGGACCTCCTCGGCGACGGCGTCGACGGCCCGGTCGACCTGATGACCCACCTCGTCGGTCGCCCAGTCCAGGGCGTAGTCGTTCGCGGCCTCCGTGCGTCCCCCGATCAGGTCGGGCTCGTCACCCTGGGCGATGGAGGTCAGGTTGTCCAGGGACGTCGGGTTGAGCTGCGGGTCGAAGTACGACGTGTGGTTCTCGATCCCCTGACCGATGTTCTCGGCGTGGAAGTCCGCACCGGGGTCGACACCGAAGACCTTGGCGCCGAAGTCTGCCTGCGTCGGGTCCTGGCCCATGCCGAGGTCGCCGTCGCGGCCCAGCCAGCTCACGAAGTCGTTGTCCGCGGCGCCGGCGTAGACCGTGCCCTCGGGCATGTGCAGGTCGCCCACTCCGTTCACGTCGTCGCCTCCGGCGCCGGGGCTGCCGATCAGGGTGAGGGAGTCGGCGTCGAGGCCGTCTCCGGCGGCCGCGTGCGCCGCCGTGACCGAGCCGTAGCTGTGCCCGATGACCGAGAGGTGCGACCTGTCGCCCTCGTCGGTGGCCCGTAGACCGTCGACGAAGTCGGAGAGAGCGTGTCCGCCGGCGATCGCCTTGTTCTCCGAGATGACGCTGCCGATGTCGAGGCCGTCACCGGGGAAGTCGAGCGCGCCCTCGGGGTTCCAGTTGGGGGAGTCGTAGCCCATCCACGCGATGCTGGCCATCGACTCACCGTTGCGGATGGCGTTCTGGTAGAGCGTGAAGGCATCCTTGCCCTGCGCGGCGATGCTGGCCCCGTCGTTCATGATCCCCGGCACGATCACGGCCGTGTTGTCGGCGGTGTCGGGGTCGCCATAGCTCACCGCGGCCGCACCGTCACCGTTGAATGCGGTGGGCTGGTAGACGATGAGGTTCACATCGACGTCGTCCTGGCCGAGGGACGCAGGGATCTCGAGAGCGTCGCTGGCAGCCTTGGCGTTCTTCAGGGTCGCCTGCTGCTCGGAGGTCAGGTCCTCACCCTCGTCGCCGAGGCCCGCCAGGAAGTCCAGGTCGCGCTGCAACGACGTGCGGTTGGCCTCGTCGCGGTCGCCCGTCGGGATGCCGTTGACGTTGCCGATGAGGTCGGGATCGCTGATCTTGAGCGCTTCACGCTCCGCGCTGGAGAGGCCCTTCCACCAGGCAGTGACGGCTGCCGGGTCGGCGCCGATGCTCTTCAGCTGGTTGACCAGTGCGCCCGTGTCGGGCCGACCGGCGCGGGTGGCCGCGGCCTGTCCCTCGGCCAACGAGTCCACGGACTGCAGGACCGCGATGAACCGATCCTCGGCCGAGGTCACCCGCTCCCAGAAGCCGGTGATCCGGCTGCGCATCGTGGACGCGCGACTGCGGAGGGTCTCGGCCTTCGTCTCGAGGGCCGGCACGTCCTCCTCCGTCGAGCCCTCGATCTCGGCGAGCAGGGCGTCGATGGCGTTGTTGAGCTCGATGCGGTCCGACTCCAGGCCCTCGCGGTCAGCGGTGAGCTGGACGACCTGGTCGACGTAGACGTCGCAGGCGGTGGTCGCCTTCTCGAGAGCGGCGGTGACCGCGTCGGCCGCCCTGCCGAACGAGGTCATCGCATGGTCGGCGGCCTCGGCGGCGTCGCCGCTCCAGTCGGCCGGCGCGCCGTGGCTGGTGGTCCAGGTGGCCACGTCGCTCACCGCCGTCGCCGACCCGCGGAGCGCCGTGGTGACGGTGGATGCCGTCGCCTTGGCCTCGAGCTCCTGGATCTCCGCGATCTTCGCGGGCACGTTGATCTGGGTCATCGCAGGCCCGGCCCCCCTTGGACCGGAGTGGTGTCGCGGTCCTCCCAGGACAGCAGCCGCTGCATCGCCTCCACCGTGTCCTGGTCGGAGGTCCCGAACTCGTTCGCGGTGTCGGTCAGGTCGGTGCTGTGCAGGTTCGCCCGGACGCGCAACGTCTGGATCTCGTCTCCCCAGTGGGTGAGGAAGGTCTCCGCGACCCCAGCCACCCGCGACCCCAGCAGTGTCGTGTCGGCAGCGGAGATCGTCTTGCCCGCGCCGTGGAGGTCGTCGCCGCGGTCCTCCCAGTCGGCGGCTGCGCTCCTCAGCTTGTAGTGCCACACCTGGAGCGTCATGAGGTCACCGCCAGCCGGGTGAGGGTGTCGGGGGTGAGGTGGAGGGCGTCGGAGACGACCTCCACGGACACCGAGGTGGCGTTGCCGGTCACCTTGATGTCGAGCGTGCCGACCCGGGCCATCAGGGACGGCTGGTCGGCGGGGGACGGCTCGGGGCTCCAGCCCAGGTCGAGGAGGGCTCGGGCGATCTCGTTGACCAGGGGGGCGGTCTCGGCCTCGTCCAGCCCGGACACGGCGCTGTTGGCGACGTAGCGGTGCAGGTAGGGGCTGGCCTGCTGCCACCACATACCCACCGATGCCGTCGGTGTGCGGCCGACTCGGCTCCACAGCGCGGCGGTCACCGCCGTGGCGTGGCGTTGGGTGGCGTTCGCCTGGCCGATCGTGTGGGGCGGTCCGGCGGGGGGCGAGGCGTCCGGCGGCGGAAGCAGCACGATGTCGACGTCGGGGTGCTTGCGTCGCAGCTCCGCGAAGAAGGGGTCGTCGCGCGCGGGATCGGGGGCGGCCATGCAGTGACTATCCCGCGCCGGGGGCCGGCTCAAACCCATCCGGCCCGGTCAGGTCGAAACGGGTCGTCCCGGACCCGGGCCCTGCCCGGTCGCGTCGCCCCTAGACTCGCCACGTGGACTTCTTCTCCGCCTATGCCCATGGCTTCGCGCGCGTCGCGACGGTGACGGTGCCGGTCGCGATCGCCGACCCGGCCGCCAACGCCGCGACGATCCTCGAGGCGGCGCGGACGTGCCACGACGACGCGGTGGCGGTGGCGGTCTTCCCGGAGCTCGGGCTGAGTGGCTACGCCATCGACGACCTGCTGCTGCAGGACACGCTGCTGGACGGCGTGCACGAGGCGATCGCGACCCTGGTCGAGGCCAGCGCCGAGCTGCTGACCGTCCTGGTCGTGGGCGCGCCGCTGGTGCACGGCACCCGGGTGCTCAACTGCGCCGTGGTGATCCACCGGGGTCGGGTGCTGGGGGTCTCGCCGAAGTCGTACCTGCCGAACTACCGCGAGTTCTACGAGCGCCGCCACTTCGCCCCGGGCGACGACCGTCGCGGCGAGACGATCACGGTCAACGGCGAGGACGTGCCGTTCGGGCCGGACTTGATCTTCGAGGCGGCCGACGTGCGCGGGTTGCGGCTGCACGTGGAGGTCTGCGAGGACATGTGGGTGCCGATCCCGCCGAGCGCGGAGGCCGCGCTGGCCGGTGCCACGGTGCTCGCCAACCTCAGTGGCAGCCCGATCACCGTGGCCCGCGCGGAGGACCGCCGGCTGTTGGTGCGCAGTGCGAGCGCGAGGTGCAGCGCGGCGTACCTCTATGCCGCTGCGGGCCAGGGGGAGTCGACCACCGACCTGAGCTGGGACGGCCAGACCATGATCTACGAGCTCGGCGACCTGGTGGCCGAGGGCGAGCGGTTCCCCGAGCACGCCCTCGTGACGACCGCCGACATCGACCTCGACCGGATCCGCCAGGACCGCCTGCGGCAGGGGACGTTCGACGACAACCGGCGCACGTTCGAGGGCGATCGCACCTTCCGGGCCGTCGAGTTCACCCTCGGGGCCCCCGGCGGGGACATCGGGCTGCGGCGCAAGGTCGACCGGTTCCCGTTCGTGCCGGACGACCCGCAGCGGCTGGCGCTCGACTGCTACGAGGCCTACAACATCCAGGTCTCCGGACTGGAGCAGCGCATCGCCGCGATCGGCTCGCCCAAGGCCGTGATCGGCGTCAGTGGGGGGCTCGACTCGACGCACGCCCTGATCGTCGCGGCCAAGGCCATGGACCGCCTCGGCCGCCCCCGCAGCGACATCCTGGCGTTCACGATGCCCGGCTTCGCGACCGGCGACACGACGAAGTCCTATGCCACCCGGCTCTCCAAGAGCCTCGGCGTCACGTTCGAGGAGCTCGACATCACCGCCTCGGCGCGGCAGATGCTCGCCGACATCGGACACCCGTTCGCCGACGGCGAACAGGTCTACGACGTCACCTTCGAGAACATCCAGGCGGGCCTGCGCTACGACTACCTCTTCCGGCTGGCCAACCAGCGTGGCGGCATCGTCGTCGGCACCGGCGACCTGTCGGAGCTGGCCCTCGGCTGGTGCACCTACGGCGTCGGCGACCAGATGTCGCACTACTCGGTCAACGCCGGGGTGCCCAAGACCCTCGTGCAGCACCTCATCCGCTGGGTCGCGGAGTCGGGCCAGTTCCAGGCCGACACCAACGAGCTCCTCGGCGAGATCCTCACGCAGGAGATCACCCCGGAGCTGATCCCGCACACCGAGGGCACCAAGCCGCAGGCCACCCAGGACACCGTGGGCCCCTACAACCTCCAGGACTTCACGCTCTTCCACGTCGTACGACGCGGCTACCGGCCCAGCAAGATCGCGTTCCTCGCCATGCACGCGTGGGCGGACGCGGCGCACGGGGAGTGGCCGCCGGGCTACCCGGAGCAGGACCGGCCGGCGTACGACCTGGCCACGATCCGGCGCTGGCTCACGGTGTTCGTGACGCGCTTCTTCGCCAACCAGTTCAAGCGCAGCGCGCTGCCCAACGGTCCGAAGGTGAGCGCCGGCGGCACGATGAGCCCCCGAGGCGACTGGCGGATGCCGTCCGACGCCTCGGCCGCCGCGTGGCTCGCCGACATCGAGAGCAACGTTCCCTGACATCGGACCGTCCCTATGTGGGAGAGCACCCGAGAAGGTCTCGTTCAGGACGGCGCGTACGAAGCGCCACGCGAGTGGCTGCTGGGCGGGCACCGGCGCTGAGGCGGCGACGCTGCGGCACGCACCCCAGCCCTACCTCGAGCCGACCGAACGCGTGTGGCACGGCGTGATGGGCACCCAGGACGTCACGTTCTGCGAAGCCCCCTGACCGTCCGACCCGGCCACGCGGGTGCCCGGCCGGGCTTCGACCGATCGCGGGTAGACGGTCGGACCTCCCTCGACCGCGACCCCGTCCGCTGCGGGCCGGACACCCACCCGGGGGTGAGCATGCGCGATAGTGGGCGCCATGGGTAAGCAGGAAGACTTCGTCCTTCGCGCTCTCGAGGAGCGCGACGTCCGGTTCGTCCGGTTGTGGTTCACCGACGTGCTCGGGTTCCTGAAGTCGGTGGCGGTCGCACCGGCCGAGCTGGAGGGCGCGTTCACCGAGGGCATCGGCTTCGACGGCTCGGCGATCGAGGGCTTCGCCCGCGTCTACGAGGCCGACATGCTGGCCAAGCCCGACCCGGCGACGTTCCAGATCCTGCCGTGGCGTGGTGAGGGCCCTTCCACCGCGCGGATGTTCTGCGACATCGTGATGCCCGACGGCAGCCCGTCGTACGCCGACCCGCGGCACGTCCTGAAGCGCACCCTGAGCAAGGCGGCCGACAAGGGCTTCACGTTCTACACGCACCCCGAGATCGAGTTCTACCTCTTCAAGGACACCCCGATGGCCGGCGAGGACCCGGTGCCGGTCGACCGCAGCGGCTACTTCGACCACACCGCGCAGTCGAAGGGCGCCGACTTCCGCCGCGAGGCCATCACGATGCTCGAGTCGATGGGCATCTCGGTGGAGTTCAGCCACCACGAGGGCGGGCCGGGGCAGCAGGAGATCGACCTGCGCTACGCCGACGCTCTCACCACGGCCGACAACATCATGACGTTCCGCACGGTCATCCGTGAGGTGGCGCTGAGCCAGGACATCTGGGCGAGCTTCATGCCCAAGCCCTTCACCACCCACCCCGGCTCCGGCATGCACACGCACGTGTCGCTCTTCGAGGGCGACCGCAACGCGTTCTTCGAGGCCGGCGCGGAGTACCAGCTCTCGGCCACCGGGCGCCAGTTCATCGCCGGCATCCTGCGACACGCGGCCGAGATCACCTGCGTCACCAACCAGTGGGTGAACTCCTACAAGCGGCTGATCGGCGGCGGTGAGGCGCCGTCGTACATCTGCTGGGGTCACAACAACCGCTCGGCCATGATCCGGGTGCCGATGTACAAGCCCAACAAGGGCCAGTCGACGCGGATCGAGCTGCGCACCGTCGACTCCGCGGCCAACCCCTACCTCGCCTTCGCGGTGGTCCTCGCGGCCGGCATGAAGGGCATCGAGGAGGGCTACGAGCTGCCCCGCGAGGCCGAGGACGACGTGTGGTCGCTGACCGAGCGCGAGCGCACCAGCCTGGGCATCGCGCCCCTGCCGAGGAGCCTGTACGACGCGATCGGGGTCGCCGAGAAGTCCGAGCTGCTCGCCGAGACCCTGGGTGAGCACGTCTTCGACTTCTTCTTGCGCAACAAGCGCTCGGAGTGGGAGGAGTACCGCGGCCAGGTCTCCGCCTTCGAGCGGGACCGCATGCTGCCGGTCATCTGAGGCAGGCAGCACCGGTGGCGAGGAACGAGCGACCGACGAGCGGGAGCCTGGCCCGGCTGGGGTTCCAGCAGCCCGACCGCGCCCTCGTGCACGTGGCGTCCCTCGGCGCTCCGGGGGAGGAGCTGCTGGCGATCCTCGGACGGGCAGCCGACCCCGATCTCGCGCTCCAGGGGCTGGTGCGGATGGTCGAGGCGTCCGAGGAGGGTGACGCGCTGCTGTCCGCGCTCGCCGACGACGAGGGCACCGCGATGCGGCTGCTGATGGTGATGGGCGCGAGCACCGCGCTCGCCGACCACCTGGTGCGCCACCCCGGCCAGTGGCGCGGGCTGACCGACCCGACGATGGGCTCGTCACGGCCACCGGCGTACGCCGTCCGGGCGGACCTGCTGCGTGCGGTCGGTGCCGACCCGGCAGCCGCCCTGCCCGTGGCCACGCTCCCGGATGCGCAGGCTCTCGACGCCCTGCGTGTGGAGTACCGCCGGGTGCTGGTGCGGCTGGCCGCCCGCGACCTCGCCCACGAGCAGGGGCTCGACGACACCGCTGCCGAGCTCTCCGACCTCGCGGCCGGCACCCTGGACGCGGCCCTCGCCGTGGCCCGCGCCCGGGTCGGCGAGGACGCCGCGCTGGCCAGGCTCGCCGTGCTCGCGATGGGCAAGTGCGGTGGCCACGAGCTGAACTACGTCTCCGACGTCGACGTCGTCTACGTCTTCGAGCCGGTCGACGGCGCCGACGAGGCGAGGGCGACGCGGGCCGCCACCCAGCTCGCCTCCCACCTGATGCAGGTGTGCTCGGACCACACCGGCGAGGGCACCATCTGGCCGGTCGACGCGGCGCTGCGGCCCGAGGGCAAGTCGGGTCCGCTGGTCCGCACGCTGGCGAGCCACCGCGGCTACTACGAGCGCTGGGCCAAGACGTGGGAGTTCCAGGCGCTGCTCAAGGCCCGGCCCGCTGCCGGGGACCTCGAGCTGGGTCGGCAGTTCGTCGAGATGGTGGCGCCGATGGTGTGGAGCGTCGCCGGCCGCGACGGCTTCGTGGCCGACGTACAGGCCATGCGTCGTCGGGTCATCGACCACATCCCGGCGCACGAGGCGGGCCGCCAGCTCAAGCTCGGCCCGGGCGGGCTGCGCGATGTGGAGTTCGCGGTGCAGCTGCTGCAGCTCGTGCACGGGCGCAGCGACGAGACGTTGCGTTCGTCCACGACGCTGAGTGCGCTCTCCTGCCTCACGCGCGGCGGCTACGTCGGGCGCGAGGACGGTGAGGCGCTGCACAACGCCTACATCTTCCTGCGCACCCTCGAGCACCGCATCCAGCTCTTCGCACTGCGCCGCACGCACGTCGTGCCCGAGGACGAAGCGTCGCTGCGCCGCCTCGGTCGCTCGATGGGCATGCACAAGGACTCGGTCGCGACGCTCACCGACGAGTGGGCCCACCATCGCCGCGAGGTCCGGCGGCTGCACGAGAAGCTCTTCTACCGGCCGCTGCTGACGGCCGTCGCACGGATCCCCGGCGAGGAGGCACGGCTCTCGCCCGAGGCGGCCGAGCAGCGGATGGCGGCCCTGGGGTACGCCGACCCGAAGGCCGCGCTTCGCCACCTGGAGGCGTTGACGAGCGGCGTCTCGCGCACGGCGTCGATCCAGCGCACGCTGCTGCCGGTGATGCTCGAGTGGTTCGCGGGCGCACCCGACCCGGACGCCGGGCTGTTCGGCTTCCGGCGACTCAGCGAGACGCTCGGCAGCACCCACTGGTACCTCCGGCTGCTGCGTGACGAGGGCGAGGTGGCCGAGCGGCTGGCCATGATCCTGGCGACGTCGCGCTTCGCCACCGACCTGCTGGTGCGGGAGCCGCAGGGGGTGCGGATGCTGGGCGACGACCTGGCGCCGCTGACCGCGGAGGCGCTGGGCACCGAGATGGCGTCGACGGCGTCCCGCCAGACCGGCCCGGAGGACGCCGTACGCGCGATCCGGGCGGTGCGGCGCCGCGAGCTGTTCCGGATCGCGGTGGGGGAGCTGCTGGGCGAGAACGACGTCGAGGCCGTCGGGGCCGGGCTGTCCCGACTGACCGACGCCACCCTCGAGGCGACGCTGGGCGTCGCCACGGAGTCGGTGCGGATCCAACGGTCCCTCGATGCCGTGCCGACCGTGCTGGCCATCGTCGCGATGGGTCGCTACGGCGGCTTCGAGCTGTCGTACTCCTCCGACGCCGACGTGATGTTCGTGCACGAGCCCGTCGCCGGCGCCGAGGCGCCCGAGGCCGCGTCGTTCGCCCAGGCCGTCGCGAACGAGGTACGCCGCCTGCTCGCGCTGCCCGGCACCGACCCGGCCCTCGAGGTCGACGCCGGGCTGCGGCCGGAGGGCAAGCAAGGTCCACTGGTGCGGACCATCGAGTCCTATGCCGCCTACTACGCCAAGTGGTCGAAGGTGTGGGAGTTCCAGGCGCTGCTGCGCGCTGATCCGGTCGTCGGCGACCTCGCCCTGCGAGAGCGCTTCACCACGCTGATCGACCCGCTGCGCTTCCCCGAGCACGGCATCAGCGAGGACGACGTGCTCGAGGTGCGCCGCATCAAGGCGCGCGTCGACATCGAACGACTACCGCGCGGCGCCGATCCGCACACGCACTTCAAGCTGGGTCGTGGTGGCCTCGCCGACGTCGAGTGGACCGTCCAGCTGCTCCAGATGAGGCACGCCGGCCAGGTGCCCGAGCTGCGCACCCCGCGCACCCTGGGTGCGCTCGCCGCCGCGGCCGACGCCGGGCTGATCGCGGCCGACGACGCCGCCGTGCTGGCCTCCGCCTGGCGCACCGTCAGCCGGGTCCGCAACGCCGTCACCCTGGTGCGCGGCAAGGCGGCCGACCAGCTGCCCCGTGACGCGACGGAGAAGGCGGCCGTGGCGAGCGTGCTCGACTATCCGGCGGGGGAGTCGGAGCGGATGGTCAACGACTACCTCCGCATCACCCGCCGCGCCCATACCGTGGTCGAGCGGGTGTTCTGGGACTGAGAGGGACGCTCGGCGAGCATCCATCGACGAGGTCGGCTGCTCAGCAGGGCGACGGCTCCCAGGCCGGGTGCTGTCGAGCCGGGCGGATCTCCATTTGCGAACGCTGGGACGGCGATGAGGCCTGCTGGCCTTCCGCGGCCTCACCGGTGCCGTGCTCGACGCCGACGTGGCCGACTACCGGATCTCGGCCGTCGAAGGTCCGTGACCGACCGGGTGCGCCGGTCGCGGACGGATAGCGCCGTGACCGGGTCGCCGAAGCGCACCAGGATGGGGCGCTTGCGCCCCTCCACGACGACAGTGGGCCAGCATCCTCGGCATCGTCACGGCGGTCCTGCGCCGCATGTGAGCGCCGCGGGCTCCGCGGGAGCGTCGTACGGCGTGAGCACTCGCACCATCTCGACCACGGCCCGCTCGGTGTCTCGGCCGTCCAACGAGCGCCTGCTTGTCGGACCCTTCCAAGAGCGTGCCGTCGAGGTCGATGACCTGGCGTTCGGCATCGTCGAGATCGTCGAGATCGTCGACGAGGATGTCGAGGTGCGTCTGCTGGGGTGGTTCCCCAGAGGCCCAGTCGGGCGCGCGGGACCGGACAGAGGGTGGGCGCAGGCGCGCTCGTCGGCGAGTCAACCGGGGTCGGTGCCCTTGTCGTCGGTGACGAAGGTGTGGCCGTGGGGGCTGGTCCAGGTGTACGTCGCTGGGCCGGCGCGCTCATAGCGCCAGCCGCTGTGCGTCTTCAGCCGGTGGTGTCGTCGGCAGAGCGCCGCGAGGTTGTCGGTGGTGGTGGCGCCGCCGTGCTCCCAGGGGGTGATGTGGTCGAGGTCGCAGGACCGGGCTGCCCTGGTGCACCACGGGAAGACGCAGTTGCGGTCGCGAAGAACGACCTGCTCCCGTAGCCGATCCGAGGGCTGGTAGCCGTGGCAGGTGATCGGCTCGTTGAGGTCGATGACCGGTTTGATCGTGACTTGGGTGTGGGTCTGGGTGCACCAGTGCTGGATCTGGTCGAGGGTGGCGAGGTTGCCCCGCTCGAGCGTGGCGACCGGGTCGCCGGGGGTGAGGTGGACGTGCAGGACCACCTGGCGACTCTCGTTGGTTGAGGAAGGACGGAGTCCTGTCTCGAAACCAGGAGTCAGGTCGAGCGACAGCTGCGCCCGGGCCATCTCCCCGACCGCTGCCGCACGCCGGGCGTCGAGCGGCTCGTCAGACCCCAACACCTTCAGCTGCTCCGCACCGTGGGTGACGGCGGCGGCGAGGTCGAGGGCGTCGGCGAGGTCGAGCTCGGCGGTGACGCGCATGGTGCCGGCGAAGGAGACCTGCTCCTCGTCGATCGTGACGTGCCGGGCGTCTGCGGCGGCGCGGGCTTCGGCGGCTGCGCGGGCGGCGTCGAACCGGACGACCGCGGCATCGACCAACCGGTCCACCGCGGTGACCGAGGTGCGGTGCGCGAACGGTGCGAGCTGGACGTCGACGTACGCCGCCGCCTCTCGGGAGAGGCGGGCGTGGATGGTGGTCTCCGCGATCCGCCGGGCCCGCCACGAGGGCAGGTCGCCGGCCTGGACGCGGCGCCACAGCCTGGGGAGCCGGTGTCGGAGCTCGAGGCCTGGCCGATCAGGTGCTTGGCCGACGCTGTCGAGATGCCGAGCACGGCACCGAACTCGGCGATGCAGAACTCCGCCACCAAGGGTGCCCCCGGCCCGGTGACCGGCTCCTCGTGCTCGGACCCGCCACCGAGCAGGAACGCGGCCGCGTCGTCGACCGTCTCGGCGGGGTGCAGGTCCGCCCACTCGCAGGCGGCGACCAGCAGCTCGGCCTCCGCAGCATCAGCGATCCGGCGGCGGGAGCGGGCGAACGCGAGCACCGCGGACGCGGTGTCGGGGAGCTCGCTGGTCGTGATCGCCATACAAGAACCCAACCACCGACCACCGACATTTCGGGGCCGGATCAGGCGTGCAGGACCACACTGTGGACAGCTGTTTCCACTGGTTGAGGTGCGAGCGCAGCGAGCAGCGACGTACGCACCTCAACCATCAACGCGGGGAGCGGCCGCTAATGTGAAAGCCATGACCAATCCTGACACCGCTGCCCGCGCCACCACGTTCCTCGAGCTGCACCGGGCTCCCGAGCTGCTCACCGTCGTCAACGTCTGGGACGTGATCAGCGCGAAGGCCGTCGCCGGCATGGAGGGCACGCTGGCCCTGGCCACCGCGAGCCACTCGATCGCCGCGATGTTGGGCTACGAGGACGGCGAGAACATCCCCGTCGACGAGATGCTCGACATGTGCGGCCGCATCGTGAAGGCCACCGAGCTGCCGGTCTCGGCCGACCTCGAGGGTGGGTACGGCGACGCGCCGGAGACCGTCCGCAAGGCGATCGGCCTCGGCATCGTCGGCGCCAACATCGAGGACCAGATGAAGCCGCTCGCCGAGGCCGCGGCCCAGGTCGAGGCGATCATGAAGGCCGCAGAGGCCGAGGGAGTGCCCGACTTCGTGCTCAATGCCCGCACCGACGCGTTCGTCAAGGGCCGTGACCGCGACCCGGGCGACGTGCTCGCCGACGCGGTGGAGCGCGGCAGGGCCTTCCTGGACGCGGGCGCGCCCGTCGTGTTCGTGCCCGGCCCTCTCGACGAGGCGATGGTGGCCACTCTCGTCGAGGCGTACGGCCCGCAGAGGCTGACGACCATCGGCACCCCGGGCTCGCCGTCGACCGCGAGGCTGCAGGAGCTCGGCGTGGCGCGCGTGTCCTACGGCCCGATGACGCAGCGGGTGGCCCTGACCGCCCTGCAGGACGCCGTCTCGGCGATCCACCGTGGCGAAGGCATCCCGAAGTTCCGCAACCTGAACTGACGCGAGCCGACGCCGTGGGTGAGCATGGGTCCATGGATCCGGTCCTCGTCTGGTCGCGCGCGTTCGCGCTCGCGGCCGTGACGATGCTGACCGGTGTCGTCGGCCACCTCTCGGCCGACGGCCTGTTGCCCGGCCTGCCCGTCCTGACCGGGTTGTCGCTGGTCGTGCTCGTGCTGTGCGCGGCTCTGCTCGACCGGCCGGCCTCGCGTCGCCGCATCGTGGCGCTGCTGGTGCTCGGTCAGGCCGGCGTGCACCTCGCCTTCTCCGTCACCGCCGGCCACGTCGGCGACCGGGTCGCCCCGACCCCGAAGCTGACGGCCGGCGGTCTGCCCTCGGTCGACGGTCACCGGGTCGGCTCGCTGATGGACGCGTACGACGCCACGACCGGAGCCACCCCCGGCGTCGTGCCCGCGTTGCCGATCGGCGATCTGGTCGCCGACCTCTCGGCGCACGCGCCGATGATGGCCGCGCACCTCGCCGCGGCCGCGCTCGTGGGCCTCTGGCTGGCCGCCGGCGAGCGAGCGCTGTGGGCGCTGGTCGCGCTTGCCTCCCGTGCCGCGCTCGGCCCGCTGGCCGTTGCCTTCGCTGCCGGCCGCGCCGTCGTGGCGCCGCCGGCCGCCGTCCTCCCGATCACCACCGAGCCGCGGCCTCCGCAGGTCCCCGCTCTCCTCGCGCGCGTCGTCGTACGCCGCGGACCGCCGGCTCTCCTCGCCGCCTGAGCTTTCGGGCGGCCCGGCACACCCCACACGGGCAGACCGCCCGTGCTGACCCGCGCGCCCGCGCGCCGCCTCGAGGAGAGCTCCGCATGACCGACGTACTCACCCCCACCCGCATCACCGAGCAGGGACCTGACCGGCGGCGCCCGGGCTGGTTCCGCGCGTTCTGGCGCTGGCACTTCTACGCCAGCTTCCTGGTCGTCCCGATCCTGCTGGTGCTGGCCGGCACGGGGCTGGTCTACCTGTTGCGCTTCCAGCTGGAACCCCTGCTGCATGCCGACCTGATGAAGATCCAGCCGGCCTCGAGCAGCCAGGTCCGGCAGCCGTACGCCGCGCAGCAGGCCGCGGTCGAACGAGCCTGGCCCGACGACACGGTCGTGTCGATGACCGAGCCGCCCGCGGGGAACCGGAGCACCGTCTTCTCCCTGACCGAGCCGGACGGCACCACGCGCGACGCCTACGTCAACCCGTACGGCGCTGAGGTGCTGGGCTCGCTCGACCCCGACACCACGCTGTCGGGGTACGCCGTCCGCCTGCACGGCGAGCTGATGAGCGGCCCGATCGGCGACCTGGTCATCGAGCTGGCCGCCTGCTGGGCGATCGTGATGGCACTGACCGGCTACTACCTCTTCTTCAAGGGCCGCGCGGCACGACGGCGACAGGCCCGGCGCACCGGGAGGAAGCTGCGGCGCAGGCACGGACTGGTGGGCTCCGTGGTCGGCGTGGGCCTGCTGGGGCTGCTCGTCTCCGGCCTGCCGTGGACGGGCGTGTGGGGTGGGCAGGCGCAGAGGCTCGCCACCGCCAACGACACATCGATGTGGAGCCTCGACCACGGCGCGCTCTCGGATCCCACGTCGAGCCTGGACGAGTCGCTGCCGCACAGCCACGCGACCGACGTGCCGTGGGCGATGGGGGAGTCGCCGGTGCCCCGCTCCACCGGCGCCCGGGACGACGTCAGCGTGGCCAACGTCGACACCGCCCTGGTCGTGGCCGACGGTGAGGGGCTCCGGCACCCCATGACCGTGGCGCTGCCCGCCGACGACGACGGGGTCTTCTCCGTGATCGGCTACGCCTTCGACGCGCCGTCCGACGAACGCACCGTGCACGTCGACCGGTACGGCGGCGAGGTGGTGTCGTCGTACGGCTTCGACGACTATCCGTTGCTCGCCAAGGTGGTGTCGCAGGGCATCGGCCTGCACGAGGGCCGGTCGCTGGGGCTCGCGTCGTTCTGGGGGTCGCTGCTGATGTGCCTCGGTGTGCTGTTCATGTGCGTCACCGGCCCGTTGATGTGGTGGCGCCGCCGACCGCGCGGGGCGTCCATGGGCGCACCACGCGGCCGGCTGCCGTTGCGCACCTCGCCGCTGCTGCTGGTCGGCCTGATCGGGCTGGGCGTGCTGCTGCCGGTGTTCGGGATCTCGGTGCTGGCGGTGCTGCTGCTCGATCGTCTCGTGCTGCGGCGCGTCAAATCGCTGGGTGACTTCTTCGCGGTGGCCTAGCCTCGCAGCCGTGGAGATCCGGGAGGGCACGTTCGCCGACCCGGACTCGGCGGTGGCGATCTGGTCCGACGGGGGAGTCGACGTCGCCGCCTGCTCGTGCCACCGCGGGGCGATGATGCCTACCCGGGCCCACGGCGCGTCTACCAGGGCATCGGCTTCCGGCCCGGTGCCCGCACCCTCACGTCTGCCCGAAACCCACAGGAGGACCCTTGACCGACGACCTGACGACCCGCGTGCGCGCCGCGCTCCGCGGCGCCGACCGAGGGGTCTTCTGGCACCCGGACCGCACCCCGGCCGAGGTGTTCGCAGCCCTGGCCGAGGCGGCCGACGAGCTCGGCGTCACGGAGTGGGACACCTACGGCGACGAGGGTGCGGTGGCGATGCTCGAGGAGCAGGTCGCGACGCTGCTCGGCAAGGAGGCCGCCGTCTTCGTGCCCAGCGGGATCATGGCCCAGCAGGCCGTGCTGCGGGTCTGGTGCGACCGCAGCGGGTCGCGGCGGGTCGCGATCCCCGACCTGTCGCACCTGCTGACCTACGAGGCCGACGGGCCGCGACTGCTGCACGGGTTCGAGTTCGAGCACCTGACGACCGGGCGCGAGGTGGCCACCGCCGAGCACCTGGCGAAGGTCCCCGGCCGGTTGGGCGCAGCGATGGTCGAGCTGCCGCTGCGCGACGCCGGCTGCCTGCTGCCCACGCTGACCGAGCTCCAGGAGCTCTCGGCTGCGGCCCTGCAGCGCGGCGTACCCCTGCACTTCGACGGCGCGCGGCTCTGGGAGAGCCAGGCCGGCTACGACGTGCCGCTCGACGAGCTGGCCGGGCTCGCCGACTCGGTCTACGTCTCCTTCTACAAGGGCCTCGGCGGGCTGCCGGGCGCCGCCGTCGCAGCCGACGCGGATGTCGTCGACGAGGTCCGGCTGTGGCGCAAGCGGATGGGCGGCACCCTCCACCGGCTCACCGCGCCGGCGCTCAGTGCCCTCGTCGGGCTGCGCGATCGCCTGCCGCACGCGGCCGAGGAGCTGGCCTGGGCACGGTCGTTCGCCGCCGAGCTGCCCGCTCGGGGCCTGCGCACCCATCCCGAGACGCCGCACACCTGCATCTTCGAGGTGTACGCCGACGCCCCGGCCGACGAGATGAACCAGCGCCTTCTCGACCTCGTCACGAGCACGGCGACGGCGGTCGGCCCGCCCTGGCGCGCGGGCGACATGCCCGGCACCTCGGTGTGTGAGGTCTCGGTCTACGGCCAGGCCCTGCAGCACGATCCTGCACAGGTGGCGGACTGGTTCGGAGAGCTGGTGCGTCGCCCGTAGGGTGATCCTGTGTCAGCCGTCGACAGCCTTCCCAAGCGCTACTGCCCTGCCTGTGGCAACGTCGTGTGGCTCCGCAACTTCGGGCCCGGCCCCAACGGTCGCCCGCACGCGAGCTGCCCCCGGTGCCGGAGCCTGGAGCGGCACCGCTTCCTGTCCGTGCTGGTCAGCAGCCTCAAGCCGGCCATCGGCTCGGTGGGCGTGCTGCTCGACGTCGCGCCGTCGCCGCAGACCACCGAGATCCTCGCGAGCCTGCGACCGGAGCGGCACCTCATGCTCGACCTCGGCCTCGACGGGCGCCGTGTCGACGTGCTCGCCAGCCTCACCGACCTGCCGCTCGGCGACGCGTCGGTGGACCTGCTCTTCTGCTACCACGTGCTCGAGCACATCCCCGACGACCGTGCGGCCATGCGCGAGATCGCGCGGGTGCTGACGCCCGAGGGGCTGGCCCTGGTGCAGGTGCCGATCCGGCTCGGCACCGTGACCGACGAGGACGCCGACACCACGCCCGCGGAGCGCAAGGAGCGGTTCGGGCAGCGTGACCACGTGCGGTGGTACGGCGACGACTTCGAGGACCGGCTGCACGAGGCCGGCCTGACCTTCCAGCGGGTCACGCCGCTGGAGGTGCTCGGCGCCGACATGTGCGCCTGGCTGCGGGTCGAGGAGCATGAGCCGGTGTGGATCGTGCGCCGCGGGACCGCCCTGCCGGCCCGGCTGCTCGGCGAGACCGGGCTGCCCACCATGTTCGACGCGCTGCTGGGCGAGCTGACCGGCGCGCAGGCCCAGACGCAGGAGGCCCGCGCCAGTGGCCGGCGGATGAAGGCCCGCCTCGATCGCACGCCGGTGCGCCGTGCCGCGCGCATTGTGAAGCGAATGGGTTCATTTCTTCGAAAGTAAGTTATCCTCTTCATATGAGCAGGATGAAGGAGCAGCCTTCAGCGGTGCTGATCGGTGACCTCGTCGGCTCGCGCCTGGCGGCCGACCGCATCGGCGTGCACGACCGGCTCGTCGCCGCCCTGGCCGAGGTCAACGCGAGGTTCGCGCCGGTGGTCGACCTGGCGGTCACCGCGGGCGACGAGTACCAGGGCACCTTCGCCGATGTCGGCACGGCACTGGCCGCCACCTTGCACCTGCGCCTCGCGCTGCTGCCGCAGGTCGACGTGCGGCAGGGCATCGCCTGGGGGCCGGTCGCCGTGCTGGCCGAGTCGCCGAGGATCGAGGACGGTCCGGGCTGGTGGTCCGCCAGGGCGGCGATCGATGCGGCGGAGGAGGACGCGACCCGGTCCGCCACCCGCTCGGCACGCACCCGCTACGCGCTCGCACCCGACGTGGACGGACCCGCGCCGGGCGCCGTCAACGCCGCCCTGCTGGCCCGCGACCACCTCGTGGGTCGGCTCGACGAACGCTCCTTGTCGGTGCTGCGTGGTCTGCTGTCGGGGCACACCCAGCAGCACCTGGCGAGCACGGAGGGCATCTCCGCCTCGGCCGTCTCGCAGCGGGTGCGCAACGATGGACTCGGGGTCGTGATGGCCATGGAAGAACAGCTGAGGGAGATCCGATGAGCTGGTTGGCGCTGCTGCTCATCGGGTTCGGGCTGACCGACCTGATCTTCTCGGTCAGACCCCAGAAGTTCGCGCCCGAGGGCGTGGCCGCCATCGCCGTCGTACTCCTCGGGCTGTCGGTGGGGCTCACCGGCGTCGCCGACGTCGTGGCCCTGGTCGTCATCGCCGGCGCGGTGGTGCTCTGGGGCTGGGCCGTCACACGAGGCTTCGGCCGGGGTCCGGCCTGGTGGCCGCTGGCCGTCTTCGGCGGCGCCGTCACCGTTGCGTTCGCCGCCAGTGGCAAGGCGGCCGCCTCCGGCGGCTGGCTCGAGACCTGGCTGGCCGGCTCGCCGTTCCCGCTGCTCGGGGAGCTCACTGCCGACCGGGCGCTCCTGCTCCTCGGTCTCACCCTGCTCCAGCTCTCCACCGGCAACGTGATCGTGCGGCTGGTGCTCACCGCCACCCACACGCTCAACCCGCGCAAGGGCGGGACCTCCCACGACCTGCCCGTGCCCCAGCTCAAGGGCGGACGGCTGCTCGGCCCGCTCGAGCGGATGTTCATCCTCGGCCTGGGGTCGGCCGGTCAGGTGGCCGCCGCCGGCGTCGTGGTCGCTGCCAAGGGCCTGATCCGGTTCCCCGAGCTGCAGGCGGCGCGTGATGCCGCCCGAGAGGGCAAGGCGCCGCGCGGCCCCGGCATCCACGAGGTGACCGAGTACTTCCTGGTCGGCAGCTTCGTCAGCTGGACCATCGCGCTGGTGTC
The DNA here is from genome assembly GCA_963781515.1 of uncultured Actinomycetota bacterium. Lineage (GTDB taxonomy): Bacteria > Actinomycetota > Actinomycetes > Propionibacteriales > Nocardioidaceae > Nocardioides. The sequence goes on along the minus strand of CAWAGL010000007.1, from coordinate 177,881 downwards.
ACTCGCGCTGCTCGCCACCTAGGTCGCGCGCCGCCTCCGCCGACTGGAGGGTGCGATCGAGCGCGCGGCCGATCCCGTGCGCGGTGACCTGCAGGGCGGCGACCAGCCTGGGCCGGTCGTTCCTGAGCGAGGCCACGACGATGCCGAGCGCCGCCACGACGACGCCGTCGCGCCAGATGGGTACGGCGACCGAGCAGGCACCCAGGCTCATCTCCTCCGTCGTGGTCGCGTAGCCGACCCGCACGACCTGGGCCAGCTGTCGACGCAGGTGACCGGGCTGCGTCAGCGTGTACGCCGTCAGGCGGGGCAGGTCGGCGAGCACTGCCTGTTGCACGTCGGCCGGCGCATGGGCGAGGAGCACCTTGCCGACCCCGGTCGCGTGCATCGGCAGCCGGGTGCCCACCGTGCTCACGATCGGCACCGAGGAGCTGCCGCGGAGCCGGTCGAGGTAGAGCACCTCGGAGCCGTCGCGCACAGCCAGGTGCACGGTCGCCAGCGTGGCGCCGTACAGGTCGTTGAGGTACGGCGAGGCGAGCTCCACCAGTCCGGCCTGCAGGGGGGCCAGCAGGCCGATGTCCCACAGGCGCCGCCCGATGACGTACCGGCCGTCGCCCGCGCGGGCCAGGGCTCCCCAGGCGACCAGCTCGCCGACCAGCCGGTGCGCCGTCGGCACGGGCAGGCCGGCCCGCGCGGCGAGCTCGGTGAGGGTGAGCCGCCGGTGGGCCTCGTCGAAGGCCCCGACCAGGGCCAGCGCCCGGCTGGTCACCGTGGCGCCGGGGGAGTGCGAGCGACCGGCCATGACGCAGAGTGTTCCACTCACCGGAACGCGACGCGACGAGGTCAGGTCTCGACCGGGTGCATGTCGGCGGGCACGGTCGACAGCGCGGCCACGGCCAGCACGGCGGCCACGGCGAAGGCGTAGAAGCCCCAGGGGTAGGCGATCCCGGCGGTCACCAGCGCGCCCCCCAGCGACGGGCCGACGATGGCCCCGATCCGGCCGACGCCGGCGGACATCCCCAGGGCGGTGCCACGGATGTCCGGCGGGTAGAGGTGGCCCACGAACGCGTAGACCAGCACCTGTGCGCTGAACACGAAGATGCCCGCGAGGAGCACCGCGACGTACACGAGCAGGGAGCTCTCGATCCTGATCGACAGCAGGGCGAGGAAGACGGCGGCGAGGCCGAACCAGGCGAGCACCGTCCTCTTGTTGCCGCGCGCGTCGCTGATGGCGCCGGCCGCGACGAGCCCGATCACGGCGCCGACGTTGAGCGCCAGCAGCAGCCCGGTGCCCGCCCTGATGGAGTAGCCGGCCTCGCCCATGATCGTCGGCAGCCAGGTGTTGAGCCCGTAGACCAGGAGCAGGCCCATGAACGACGCCACCCACAGGCCGAGGCTGACGCGCAGGTAGCGACCCTTGACCACGTCGGCGCTGCGCACCACAGCAGCCTCGGCGTGGTCGACGGAACCGCGTGCTCGTAGGTAGGCCTCCGACTCGGGCAGCTTGGCCCACAGCAATGGCACCGTGGCGAGCCCGGCGAGGCCGCCGACGACGAACATGGCCTGCCAGCCGGCGGAGTCGATCAGCACCAGCGCCAGCAGGGCGGTGAGCACCGCGCCGACGTGGTAGCCGGTCATCGTCAGCGTGACGGCCCGCCCGTTGCGACCGGACGACGCGTGCTCGCTCATGTAGGCCAGCGCGGTGGGCAGGCAGGCGCCCAGTCCCAGCCCGGCCAGGAAGCGCAGCACGGTGAACTGGGTGACGTCGGCAGCCAACGGGATGGCGAGGGTGAACAGCGAGAACGCCAGCACGCAGGAGATCAGGCTCCTGCGCCGGCCGAACCGGTCGGTCAGCGGGCCGATCGCGACCGCGCCCACGCCGACCCCGACCAGGCCGATCGTCGAGGCCGCGGTCACCGACGACGGCGTGAACCCGAGGTCGCCGGTGCCCAGGAGCGTGGGGATGACGGCACCCAGCACGACGAGGTCGAAACCGTCGAGTGCGACCGCGATCCAGCAGAGCACCACGGGCCAGGAGCCGTGGGCGGACGGTGCGCCGGTCCGGGCGGCGGTCGAGGTCGAGGGGAGTGGGCTGGGCATCGTCGCGCTCCTTGACGGTGGGGGAATCGACCCACCGTGGCAGCGATCACAGGGATCCGCCGAGCGCCCGATTCCGCTGGGTGGAAGCAATCGAGAGTCTCACGCGTGCTCCAGGACCTACCGTCGTGCCCGTGAGCGACCTCCTTCACGACCTGTCCACGGCCGGCGGCTCGGACTCCGGTCCGGCGCTGCGGAGCCAGGCCGAGGTGAGCGCCGAGATGGACGAGGTGTCCCGCGCGTACGCCGGCTCGATGGCGGCCGCCGGCGACGGGGAGACCCGCCCGCGCCTCGACTTCCCGGCGTACCGCAGCAGCATCCTGCGGCACCCCACCAAGGACCTCCACCACGCCGACCCGGAGGGTGTCGAGCTGTGGGCGCCGGTGTTCGGCGACCACGACCTCGACCCGCTCGAGGCGGATCTCACCGTCCAGCGCGGGGGCGAGCCGGTGGGTGAGCGGATGAAGGTGACCGGGCGGGTCGTCGACGGCGACGGTCGGCCCGTGCGGCACCAGCTCGTCGAGATCTGGCAGGCCAACGCAGGCGGCCGGTACATCCACAAGCGGGACGACCACCCGGCGGCGCTCGACCCGAACTTCACCGGCGTGGGGCGCTGCCTCACCGACCGCGACGGGACCTACGAGTTCACGACCATCAAGCCCGGTCCCTACCCGTGGCGCAACCACCGGAACGCCTGGCGGCCGGCCCACATCCACTTCTCGCTCTTCGGCACCGACTTCACCCAGCGCCTGGTCACCCAGATGTACTTCCCGGGAGACCCCCTCCTCGCCCTGGACCCGATCTACCGGTCGATCGTCGACCCGCGCGCGCAGCGCCGGCTCGTCGCGGCCTACGACCACGACGTCACCGAGCACGAGTGGTGCACCGGCTACCGGTGGGACATCGTGCTCACCGGCAGCCACCGGACCCCGCTCGAGGAGGAGCCCGCATGACGCGGCAGCCGACGCCCGGCCAGACGGTCGGCCCCTTCTTCTCCTTCGCCCTCGAGTACGACGGTGACGCGGTCCTGGTGCCCGACGACCACCCGGGCGCCGTACGACTGCACGGCCGGGTCTACGACGGCGCGGGTCAACCGGTGCCGGATGCGCTCATCGAGCTGTGGCAGGCCGACCCTGATGGCCGGCCCGTGCGAGCGGCTGGGTCGCTGCGCCGCGGGGGAGCGACGTTCACCGGCTGGGGTCGGTGCGGCACCGATGCCGAGGGCCGCTACGCGTTCACGACGCTGGTGCCCGGAGCGCCGTTCTTCGCCCTCGCCGTCTTCGCGCGCGGCCTGCTCGACGGGTTGTTCACCCGGGCCTACCTGCCCGCGGCGGCCGGCGACCCTTTCCTGCGGACGGTGGACGCCGAGCGGCGGCGCACGCTCCTCGCGGTGGCTGACGACGGCGGCTACGAGTTCGACATCCGCCTCCAGGGCGAGGGCGAGACCGTCTTCCTGGCTCATCCGCGAGACTGACGTCGTGAGCGAACTCTTCTGGCCCGGCGACGCCCGGGCGGGTGACCACTTCAGCGATGCCGCGTTCGTCGCCGCGATGGTCGAGGTGGAGCGAGCCTGGCTCTCGGTGCTCGGGCATCCCACGGCGTTGCCCACCGTGCTGGCCTCGCCCGGCGACCTCGACGGCACCGAGTCCGGGGGCAACCCCGTCATCGGGCTCGTCGCCCACCTCCGGTCCCAGCTCGACGGCGAGGCGGCGCGGTGGCTGCATCGCGGGCTCACCAGCCAGGACGTAGTCGACTCAGCGCTGATGCTGCTGCTGCGCGACGCGTCGGTCGACCTGCGGGCAGACCTGCGTCGTGCCCTCGCGCGGCTGGCAGACCTCGCCGAGACGCATCGCGACACCCCGATGGTGGCGCGCACGCTGACCCAGCACGCCGTGCCCACGACCTTCGGCGCGAAGGTGGCGGCTTGGCTGGCCGGTGTGCTCGACGCGTACGACGACGTGGTCCGGCTCTCCTTCCCGGTGCAGCTCGGCGGTGCCGGCGGCACCAACGCGGCGACGGTCGAGCTGGGCCTCGAGCCCGCCAGTGCCCGGGCGTCGCTGGCTGCCGGCCTGGGTCTCGAGGAGGCGCTGCCCTGGCACACGGCGCGACGTCCGGTGACCCGCGCGGCCGACGCCCTCGTGGCCTGCACCGACGCCTGGTCGCGGATCGCCAACGACGTGCTCACCCTGTCGCGGCCCGAGATCGGCGAGCTGTCGGAGGGCGTCGGCGGTGGCTCCTCGACGATGCCGCACAAGGCCAACCCCGTGCTCTCGACACTGGTTCGTCGCGCCGGCCTCGCCGCCCCACAGCTCGCCGCGACCTTGCACCTCGCGGCGGCAGACCAGGCCGACGAACGCGCGAGCGGCGGTTGGCACGTCGAGTGGGACACCCTGCGACTGCTGGTGCGACGCACGCTGGTGGCGGGCAGCCAGCTGGTCGACCTCCTCGACGGGCTGCGCGTCGACCACGATCAGATGGCCGCTACCCTCGACGCCGCGCGCGACGACGTACACGCGGAGCAGCGCGGCATCGCCGAGGTCGCCGGCCGCGCGCCGTCCGACGGCGGCTACGTCGGTGAGGCGCGCAGCCTGGTCGACACCGTCGTCGGCCGCGCCCGCTCCGCCCTGAAGGAGGACGCATGATCCCGGCCGTCACCACCGTCCGGCTGACCGGCGCGCGCGACCGGTCGGAGATGCCGCTGCTGGTGCTGGGTCCGAGCCTCGGCACGTCGGCCAACGCGCTGTGGTCGGCCTGCGCCGCCGGCCTCACCGACGCCTTCGACGTGGTCGCCTGGGACCTGCCCGGTCATGGACACAACCGGACGGTGCACGACGAGCCGTTCACGATGGCCGAGCTGGCGACCGGGGTGCTGCGGGTCGTGGACGCGGTGCTCGAGGAGCGCGGCGAGGCCGGTGGCCCGTTCGGCTACGCCGGTGACTCGGTCGGCGGTGGCGTGGGCCTCCAGCTGCTCCTCGACGCGCCCGACCGGGTGTCGGGCGCGGTGCTGCTGTGCACCGGTGCCCAGATCGGTGACGCCGCGACGTGGAGCGGTCGGATGGGCCAGGTCAGTGTCTCGGGGACGCCGGTGATGGTGAGCGGTTCGGCCGAGCGGTGGTTCGCGCCCGGCTTCCTCGAGCGCGAGCCCGACCGGGCGTCGGCGCTGCTGCACGCCCTGCAGGACGCTGATGACCAGGGCTACGTGCAGGTCTGTGGCGCCCTGGCTGAGTTCGACGTACGCGACCGGCTGCACGAGATCACCACCCCGGTGCTCGCGGTGGCCGGCTCCCACGACGTCTCGACGCCGGCCGCCAAGCTGCGTGAGATCGCCGAGGGAGTCAAGGACGGCCGGCTGGTGGAGCTCGACGGCGTCGCCCACCTCCCGCCGGCCGAGGCGCCCGACCTGGTCGCCCGGCTGATCCGCCACCACCTGCTGGGAGAGCCCCTCGACCCGCAGGACTCCGACGACCGCACCCTGCGCGAGGTGCACGACGCGGGGCTGGTGGTGCGCCGCGAGGTGCTCGGTGACGCCCACGTCGACCGCTCGACGGCGGCCACGACCGACCTGACCGCGGAGTTCCAGCAGCTCATCACGACGTACGCCTGGGGCACGATCTGGACCCGTCCGGGCCTCGACCGTCGCAGCCGCTCCCTCATCACGCTCACCGCGCTGGTCGCCCGCGGCCACCACGAGGAGCTCGCGCTGCACCTCCGCGCGGCGCGCACCAACGGCCTCACGGTCGACGAGATCAAGGAGCTGCTGCTCCAGACGGCGATCTACTGCGGGGTCCCCGACGCCAACGCGGCGTTCCGGATCGCGCAGCGGGTCCTGGCAGAAGAGGACGACTCATGACCAGCTCCTTCGTGTACGCCGCGGCGCGCACCCCGTTCGGCCGCTTCGGTGGCGCCCTGGCCGACGTACGGCCCGACGACCTGGCCGCGACCGCGCTGGTCGGGGTGCTCGACAAGGCGCCAGGTCTCGAGCGGACCTCGATCGGGGAGGTGGTGTGGGGCAATGCGAACGGCGCGGGCGAGGACAACCGCAACGTCGGCCGGATGGCCGTGCTGCTCGCGGGCCTGCCGGTCACGGTGCCCGCGACCACGGTCAACCGGCTCTGCGGCTCGAGCCTCGACGCGGCGATGATGGCGTCCCGGTCGATCGAGACGGGAGACGCAGACATCGTCGTGGCTGGGGGAGTCGAGTCGATGACCCGCGCGCCGTGGGTGCTGCCGAAGCCGTCGCGGGCCTTCCCGGCCGGCAACGTCACCGCCGTCAGCACGACGCTGGGCTGGCGGTTGGTCAACGACCGGATGCCGAAGGAGTGGACGCTCTCCCTGGGTGAGTGCAACGAGCAGATCGCCGACAGCCACGCGATCTCGCGCGAGCGGCAGGACGAGTTCGCCGCCCGTTCGCACAACCTCGCCGACGCGGCATGGAGCGCCGGCTTCTACGACGAGCTCGTGGTGCCCGTGGAGGGTGTCGACCTGGCGCGCGACGAGGGCATCAGGCCCGGCAGCACCGCCGAGAAGCTCGGCGGCCTCAAGCCGTCGTTCCGCCCCGACGGCACCATCACGCCGGGCAACGCGTCTCCGCTGAACGACGGCGCCTCGGCGCTGCTGATCGGATCGGAGGCGGCCTCCGAGCACATCGGGCTGTCGCCGTTGGCTCGGATCGCCGGCCGGGGCGCGGCCGCCCTGGAGCCGCAGCTGTTCGGGACCGCACCCATCGAGGCCGCCAACCTTGCCCTGTCTCGGGCGGGCATCACCTGGGCCGACGTGTCCGCGGTCGAGCTCAACGAGGCGTTCGCCGTGCAGTCGCTGGCGTGCGTAGATGCCTGGAAGGTGGACCTCGACATCGTCAATGCCAAGGGCGGCGCGATCGCGATCGGCCATCCGCTCGGCGCTTCCGGCGCACGGATCCTCGGCACCCTCGCGCACCGGCTCCGCGAGACGGGCGATCGGTGGGGCGTTGCCGCGATCTGCATCGGAGTCGGACAGGCCCTCGCCGTGGTCCTGGAGAACGTGGGGTCCGCCTCCTAGCTGTGATGCCCAGCGACGTCGGTCAAGAACGTGCGACGACACGATCTGTTGTCGTAGCTGGGTGAAGACCTCCCGACGTGGAGTGGAGATGTCTAAGAACCGGCTCCAACCAGAAGGTCTTCATGTCCCACGCTACCCACGCCAACGCTGCTCTGACGCCACGTGCCCGGCTTCGGCTGGCACGCCTGATCGTTGACCGCGGCTGGCCACCCGCCCGGGCCGCCGAGCGCTACGACGTCTCGTGGCGCACGGCGTCTGAAGGCTCGGCCGGCATGCTCGATCGGTCGTCTGCTCCACACCATCAGCCGAACCGCACCCCGGCGCCGGTGGTCCGCAAGATCGTGCACCTGCGCTGGAAGCAGCGGCTCGGCCCGGTCGAGATCGGGGACCGGCTCGGGATGCCATCCTCGACCGTGCCACCGGTGAGCCGCATCCGCCGTGACGAGCACGAGCGGCCAGGCGATCTGCTGCACATGGACGTGAAGAAGCTCGGCAAGGTCCCCGCCGGCGGCGGCTGGCGCTATCTGGGTCGTCAGCAGGGCGGCCGCAACCGGTCAGCCACCGTTGCAAGGGACGCAGCAAGGACGGCCAGCCCCTGATCGGGACCTGTTAGCTGCACACCGTCATCGACGACAACTCCCGCGTGGCCTACGTCGAGGCCCGTGACGATGAGACCAAGGAAACCGCCGCCGAGGTACTGCGCAATGCGGTCGCCTGGTTCGCAGAGCCTGGCGTGAACATTCAGCGGGTGCTGACCGACAACGGCGGCTGCTACCGCTCGTTCCGTGGCGCGATACCTGCGCCGACCTCGACATCACCCCGAAGCGGACCCGGCCCACTGGCCCCAGACCAACGGCAAGATCGAACGCTTCCACCGGACCCTCGTCGAGGGCTGGGCCTTCAAGAAGTTCTACAACTCAGAGTCAGCTCGGCTCGCAGCTCTGCCAGCATGGGTCCCGGCGTGCCTTGACGGCCAGCACGGTCTCGTAGTCGGAGTCGAACGCCAGCCGGGTCGCCCGGGTGGTCAGCTGTGGGTGGGCCTCGTGTCGCAGCCACGCGTCGTGTTTGCCGGTCCACCCCTGACCGCCGTAGTAGACGATCCCGTGCCGCAGCAACAGTTTCGAAGCTCGGTGCCGGGCACGCACCAGGTCGCCGCGGCAGTCCTCCCGGGCCCGCACCAGATCGCGGGCGGCCTCTTGGTCAACGCTCGGGATCGTCACCGCGGTGATCTCGTCGAGCCGCAGCAGCCGGGCCAGGTGGACCGCGTCCTTCGCGTCGGTCATCACTCGATCCCCCGAGGGCCGCTGCAACTTCGACGGCGCGGCGACCTCGCACCGGATTCCAGCACCGGCCAGTGCCCGATAGAGATCGAAGCCGGTCGGGCCGGCCTCGTAAGTCACCGCCACGGGGCCAGGCAGGGCCTGGACCCAGGACCTGATGTGTTCGTGTGACAGGGTCAGCTTCGTCTGGGGCAAGCTCGCCGTGACGCCGTCGATCGCCGCAGCCGCGACAGATCGTGCGTGCACATCGAGCCCAACGCTCGCACGCTCGGTAAACACCGGGGCCCCCACAACTGTCGGATAGGCCGAGCAGGCCAGCCCTACTCGGTAACCCACGAACATGTGTGAGTGAGGCCCCGGCCCGCAACCCCGTCACAGCGACCGGGTCACGTCATACCGTCTAGCCACCGGGCACTGTCCTACTTGCCAGGCCGCTCGTTCGATCAACCTGGCTTCGTGCCGTGTTCGTCGCGGACGAAGGTGTGGCCGTGGGGGCTGGTCCAGGTGTACGTCGCGGGGCCGGCGCGCTCGTATCGCCAAGCCGAGTGGGTCTTCAGGCGGTGATGTCGTCGGCAGAGCGCCGCGAGGTTGGTCGTGGACGTCTCCCCGCCCTGTTCCCACGGGACGATGTGGTCGAGGTCGCAGGCCCGGGCTGCCCTGGTGCACCAGGGGAACACGCATTGTCGGTCGCGGAGAACGACCTGCTCGCGGAGCCGGTCCGTGGGCTGGTACCCGTCGCAGGTGATCGGCTCGTTGAGGTCGATGACCGGTTTTACGATCACCTGGGTGTGGGTCTGGGTGCACCAGTGCTGGATCTGGTCGAGGGTGGCGAGGTTGCCCCGCTCCAGTCGGGCGACCGGGTCGCCGTCAGTGAGGTGGACGTGCAGGACCACCTGGCGACTCTTGTCGGTTGAGGAAGGCGCGCTGGCGCCTGTCTCAAAACCCGCGGGCGCGGGGAGGTGCAGCGACAGCTGAGCTCTCGCCATCTCGCCCACCGCTGCCGCACGCCGGGCGTCGAGTGATTCGTCGGACCCGAGTGCCTTCAACGTCTCCGCACCCCGGGCGACTGCGGCGGCGAGGTCGAGGGCGTCGGCGAGGTCGAGCTCGGCGGTGACGCGCATGGTGCCGGCGAAGGAGACCTGCTCCTCGTCGATCGTGACGTGCCGGGCGTCCGCGGCGGCCCGGGCTTCGGCGGCGGCGCGGGCGGGGTCGAACCGGACGACCGCGGCAGCCACCAACCGGTCGACCGCTCTGGTGGAGGTGCGGTGCGCGAACGGTGCGAGCTGGACGTCGACGTACGCCGCCGCCTCGCGACTGAGCCCAGCGTGGATGGTGGTCTCCGCGATCCGGCGAGCCCGCCACGAGGGCAGGTCCCCGGCCTGGACGCGGCGCCACAGCCTGGGGAGCCGGTGCCGCAGCTCGAGGGCCTGGCCGATCAGGTGCTTCGCCGACACTGTCGAGATGCCGAGCACGGCACCGAACTCGGCGATGCAGAACTCCGCCACCAAGGGTGCACCCGGTCCGGCGACCGGCTCCTCGTGCTCGGACCCGCCACCGAGCCAGAACGCCGCCGCGTCGTGGATCGTCTCGGCGGGGTGCAGGTCGGCCCAGTCGCAGGCGGCGACCAGCAGCTCGGCCTCCACAGCATCGGCGATCCGGCGGCGGGAGCGGGCGAATGCGAGCACCGCTGACGCGGTGTCGGGGAGCTCGCTGGTCGTGATCGCCATACCAGAACCCAACCACCGACCACCGACATTTCGAGGCCGGATCAGGCGAGCGGGACCACACTGTGGACAACTAATCGAACTTCTCGTCGATTCCCGCTGGTGGAGGTGCGAGCGCAGCGAGCCTCGAAACAAGGGCACCAGCCGTCTTGGTTTTTCGAGGCGCCGTCGCTGGCGCTCCCGCGGACCTCGACCAGCGAGGCTCGCGACGCACCTGGCAGGCGTGCCGACCCGTTGCGCGAGGTCCGACTGCGTGCGGGGCATGATCGTCACCGATGAACCTCCCACCCGCCTCCACCCTGATCCGGCAAGCGCGCCTGGTGCCGATTGGCGCGCCCGCAGCCGGCAGGGGCGAGCCCGTCGACCTCCGGATCACCGACGGCATCGTGACCGAGGTGGGCACCGGGCTGCGCCCGACTTCCGACGAGCTGATGATCGACGCTGCAGGCCGGTGGGCGATCCCCGGGCTCTGGGACCAGCACGTGCACATGGGGCAGTGGGCGCGCACCCGCATCCAGGTCGACCTGGCCGGCAGCACCAGCCCCGACGAGGTCATCGCCCGGATCCTCCAGCACCTGCGCACGCTGCCGTCGGACTCGACGTCAGCCGTGCTCGGGTTCGGCTTCCGCTCCGCGGGCTGGGCCAGACAGCCGACCGTCGAGGAGCTCGACCTCGCGGTGGCCGACCGCCCCGTCGTACTCATCAGCGGAGACGTCCACAACGGGTGGCTCAACTCCCGCGCGCTCGAGGCGTTCGGCGCCCGGCCCGCGGAGGGACCGCTCGAGGAGAACGAGTGGTTCGAGCTCTGCGCGAGGCTCGACGAGCTGCCCGCCGACCCCTCCCTGCTCGATCGTGCCTACCGCGAGGCTGCCGCCGACGCCGCTGCCATCGGCGTGGTCGGCATCGTCGACATGGAGTTCGGCCGGGGCTTCGCCGACTGGCCGGCGCGTACGGCGGCCGGCATCGACCAGCTGCGAGTGCGACCCGCTGCCTACGCCGACCGTCTCGACGAGGTCGTCGAGTCGGGGCTGCGCCACGGCCGGCTGCTCGACGACGCCGGTCTCGTCACGATGGGACCGCTGAAGATCATCTCCGACGGCTCGCTCAACACCCGCACGGCCTACTGCTGCGACCCGTACGCCGCAGGCGCGGGCGACCACGGCCGCGGCAAGCAGAACTACGACGCCGCCGAGCTCACCCACCTGCTCCGCCGGGCGCACGAGCACGGCCTGCGCGTCGCCGTGCACGCGATCGGTGACGCCGCCGCATCCGTCGCCCTCGACGCGTTCGAGCAGACGGGCGCGCGGGGGACGATCGAGCACGCCCAGCTGGTACGCCGCGAGGACCTGCCGCGGATGGCTGCGCTCGGTGTCACGGCCAGCGTCCAACCCGCGCACCTGCTGGACGACCGAGAGCTCACCGAGCAGATCTGGGCCGACCGCGAGGACCGCTGCTTCCTGTTCCGATCGATGCACGAGGCCGGCATCTCCCTGGCCCTGGGCTCGGACGCTCCCGTCGCTGCGCTGGATCCCTGGCTCGCCATGGCCGCGGCGGTGCACCGGGGGCAGGTCGAGGACGAACCGTGGAACTCGGACGAGGCGATCACCCCCGCGCTCGCGCTCGCGTCCAGCACCGATGGGCAGGACACGTTGGCGGTAGGAAGCCGCGGTGACGTCGTACTCCTCGATGCCGACCCCCTCCAGGCGGTGGCGATGCGCGGGACACCCCGCGCGGCGGTCACGCTGCTGGCCGGTCGCCCCACGCACCTGACGGATGGCATGACCTGATCTGTCAGCATATGCTGACACGCATGAGGACATCAGTCGGCACCGAGGACGACGACGGGGGAGTGATCGGCGAGCTCGCGGCCGTGGCCGAGGCCAAGCGCGACCTGTCGCGGCGCGAGGAGGTGGCGGTGCGCAAGGGCCGGCACACCGGCCTGACCTGGGAGGAGATCGCCACCCTGCTGGGCGTGACCCGCCAGACGATCCACCGCAAGTACCGCAAGGTTGGCTAGGAGCACCGTCAACGAATCGTGAGCCAGTCGCAAGATCCGCGGACAGACCCGACCGCGGCGGCATACAGTCGGGGAGCCGAGGAAGCCTCAGACGACGTGACACGCCGTCGTTTCGAGGCGAACGACTCTCTCGCCCGGCAGGCACGCCGGCACAGGACCGGCCCTCTTGGACGCCTCAGCCACCCTCGCTCCGAGCTGCGCGAGCACGCTCCCTCCGCCGTGCCTGCTGACGGTGGCCAAGCGCGTCTCGCTGAGCCTGCTCATCGCGTGCGTGATCCCCGCGGTGCTCTTCTACACCAGCTTCCTGCTCGCCGGTGTCTGGACCGCGATCTTCGCCGCCCTGGGCTGGTCGTACGGCGCCATCGCGTGGCGGGCGCTCACCGGACGGCGCACGTCCGGGCTGCTGCTGCTGGGTGCACTCCTGATGACGGGTCGTACGGCGCTCGCCCTGGTGGCCGACAGCACCTGGCTCTACTTCCTCCAGCCGGTCATCAGCGACGGCGTCGTGGCCTCCCTCTTCCTGCTGTCGCTCGCGAGCGCCCGGCCGATGGTGGCCAGGCTCGCGGGAGACTTCTACCCGATGGACCACGAGCTCTCCGTGCGGCCGCGCATCCAGCGGCTCTTCTGGCACCTCACCGTCCTCTGGGCCGTGCTCGGCCTCGCCAAGGCCACGATGACGCTGTGGCTGCTGCAGTCGCAGTCACTGGAGACGTTCATCGTCCTCAAGGGCATCTCCGTGACATCGCTGAACCTGCTCGCGGCCCTGGCCACCATCGGGGTCGCCGCGCTCGTGGCGCGCAAGGAGGGCCTGATGGGTCCGGTGCCCGCACCAGCGGTCGTGCCCGCCTGAAACCCAGCGGCCGTTCACGCCGAGGACTGCGACCATGGGCGCATGGACAGCCCACTCGACGCAGTCACCTGGCCGGTCCGCACGGACCGCCTGACCCTCCGGCCGGCGTCGGCGGACGACCTCGAGGCGACGTGGCAGTTCCGTCGGCTCGAGAGCGTCAGCCGCTGGCTCACCAGCGCTCCGGCCACCTTGGAGGAGTACCGGACCCACTTCGAGCGCCCCGCCAGGCTTGCCGACACGCTCGTGGTGCAGCGCGACGGCGAGGTCATCGGTGACCTGATGATCCGGATCGAGGATGCCTGGGCCCAGGCAGAGGTCAAGGAGCAGGCGCGAGGTGTGCAGGCCGAGCTCGGCTGGGTGCTCCATCCCGATCTCGGCGGGCACGGCTACGCCACCGAGGCGGTCCGTGAGCTGGTCCGGATCTGCTTCGAGGACCTCAGCCTGCGTCGGGTCGTGGCCAACTGCTTCGCCGCCAACGACGCCTCGTGGCGGTTGATGGAGCGGGTCGGCCTGCGACGCGAGCTCTACACGGTGGCCGAGTCACTCCACCGGTCGGGGGAGTGGCTCGACGGGATGGGCTACGCGCTCCTGGCCGACGAGTGGCGCCGGAACGGGTGACCCGACGGGCTCGACGCAGGCAGCGGTGTGGTCACGGGGAGGCGCCCGGTGCATGCTGACCTCGATGAAGGGCCTGCCCGTCGGTGGCCCCGACGACAGGTCGACCCGGCGAACCGAGGAGAACGATGACACCCCACGCGGCACACCCGGGACCCGACCGGTCGGCGATCGAGGACGAGCGCGAACGCATCCGCCACGAGCACCTGCGCCCGCTCGAGCAGCGGCCGGTGTCCACGGCCCGCGGACTGCATCACACGGCGCTGATCAGCAGCGACGTCGAGACGACCGTCCGGTTCTACCAGGGCCTGCTCGGCTTTCCACTGACCGAGCTCATCGAGAACCGCGACTATCCGGGCTCCTCGCACTTCTTCTTCGACATCGGCAACCAGAACCTGCTGGCGTTCTTCGACTTCCCAGGGCTCGATGTGGGGCCTTACGCCGAGGTCCTCGGCGGGCTGCACCACCTGGCCATCTCGATGGATCCGGCCCGGTGGCACGACATCGTGCGGCGACTGGCTGAGGCGGACGTCGAGCACGAGGTGCACAGTGGCGTGTCGGTGTACTTCAAGGATCCCGACGGGGCCCGCATCGAGCTGATCGCCGACCCGTTGGGGGAGATGTACGGCAGCCGGGTGCTGTGAGCGTCGTCCTGCCCCCACCACCCGGCGACCGGTCGGCCGACCTCAGTCCCGCTGAGGAGCGACGTGGACGCGTCGCGTCGCGCGGACGGCCGGAGCGACCCGGTCGCGGTAGACGACACGAAGCCGGGTGACGCCGGCCCGGCGGAGGCGGAACGAGAGACGCACCGTCCCGTGGTCCTTCCGGTGCAGCCTGGTCGCCGCAAGCCTGCGGTGGCCCTGCACATCGCGCACGACCACCTTGCCGCGTGGCCGCGAGCCGTCAGAGAGCCCGACCGCGACGCGGAGCCGGACCTTGTCGCCGACGTGCACCCGGTGTGCGTTGAGCCTGACCTGCAGCTTCGCCCGTGCGCCGGACCCGGTGTCGGCCGGGGGTGCCGTCGGTGCACCGAGAGTGCCTTGCGCCGCAAGCATCTCGGCGTACGCCGCCTGCCCCATCCGGTTGGGGTGGTACCAGACCTCGACCTCGTCCCCGTCGCCCACCTGGTTGACCCAGCGGTCCGGATTCCCCAGCGGCGTGGTCGCGTCGGGCTCGTGCCCTGAGAACTTCTCCGGGACGCCCGTGACGAACGTCAGCTGTCCCGGGTGTCCGACATTGGCGGCGGGGACGTTCGCCGCGATGGCGGCGTTGCCCTCGGAGACCAGGGCGCGCACCTGGTCGCCCGCGGCGTAGCCGGGCGGGTCGGACAGGGTGAAGCCGTTGTCCACCTGGAGCCAGGGGTAGCCGAGCTGCACCAGCTTGGCGTCGTCGCGCAACCCGTGCGCTCGGATCGCGGCGACGTCGGCCAGCAGGCGCTCCTGGATCCGAGGCAGCAGCGACCGGGCCTCCTCGACCGTGGCCCGGCATCCGTTCGAGTTACGCGTCCCGGGCACGAAGCAGCTCTGCACGATCGAGCTGAAGCCGGCGTCGTTGCCGCCCATGGTGAAGAGCACGAGGTCGACCTCGCTGCTCACGAAGTCGGCCTGCGGCCGGAGGTTGCGGGTGCAGTCGTAGGCGACGGCCACCGGGCTCACGGCCGTGGCGCGGTAGCTCCAGAACTCCTCGTCGGGGAACGCGTGCGTGTTGCAGGGGTCGGTCTGCCTCAGGCTGGCCTCGGCCTCGGCCGTGGTCGTCACACCGGCCGGAGTGCGCTCGACCCTGCTCGCGGTGTCCATCGCGCGCGGCGAGGTGATGTCTGCGGTGACGCCGCCGCTGCAGGCGTGGTTGACCAGCCGCACCGGCTGGCCGCTCGCGCGCAGGGCCGCGGCGTACTTCTCGCCCCAGTTCACCGAGCTCCGGCGGCATCCGTCGGGTCCGTAGCCCTGCACGGCGCCCTGCTCGTCGGTGGCGCCGTTCCCCGCGGAGTAGGAGTCACCCAGCACCAGGATGTCGATGCTGTCGTCGGCGCTGGGGAGCGCCCCCGCGGTGCCCGCGGTCGGTGCGATCAGCATGCCGGCGAGCAGGACGCTCGCGGTCAGGGTGAGCGCCAGTCGAGCCGGGCGGAGTGTCATGCGTGGTGCCTTTCGAGACGTCGTGGTGGTGTCGGGCACAACGAGCCGGCGGCCAGGACGTTATCCCGGGGCCTCCGGCCGGCGCGTGCGCCGCGGGTGACGTCTCACGTCGGGCCCGGCCGCGAACAGCCTCCGCTCACCAGCGATGCCTCGGTGCGGCAGTGGTGTCAGTAGCCGAGCACGGGACCCGGCCACGGGGTGCTCTTGCCCATGTCGAGCGCCCGCTGCTTCACGAACGGGTCGGCCTGCCGGTACAGCCACGGTCGGCCGAACCAGACGAACCCGTCGACGTTCTTCGCGGCGAGAGCCCGGTCGGCGTCGGACAGGCCCCACTGGGGGTCGGCGACGTTGACGGTCGGTGGGATGCCGAGGGTGACGCAGCGTCGCATGCCGGGCCTCTTGCACGTGCGGGCGTCGTCGTGGAGGCCGCCGCGCTTGGAGGGGATCATGTCGAGCCAGTTCGTCGGCTGGCCGGACTTGGCCGTGTCGATGATGAAGTGCTTGGCGCCGTACCCGTCGCGGGCGAGGATGTCGACGATCTTCGTGCCGTGGTTGATGTTCTGCGACGGGCCGGTGTAGTGGGTGGAGTCGAGCGCGAACCCGCGGGCGTAGCGGATGCCGGTGCGCTTGAGGATGGCGGCGCACCGCTCGGGGTCGGCGCCCTTGCCGTTCTCGCACCAGTCGGCAGCACCGGCGTCGATGTAGACCGACGTGGCCGGCAGGGCGCTGAGCATCTGGGTGGCGTAGGTCAGCAGCCTGGCCTTGGCGCCCTTGTCGGGGGCGCACCACAGGAACGGCCCGTCGGGCTGCATCACGACCAGGGTGGGGGTGGCGGCGATGGCGGTGGCGAGGTTGTCGATCCACGTCCTGTACGACGCCTTCTCGGCCGGGGTGGACGGGCGGGCGCATGCCTCGTGCTCCCACGGCTTCATCCGGAAGACGGCCATCTGCACCAGCGCGGTCGGGTCGCCGTCCTGAGAGGAGGCGATGTAGTCGGTGACGGAGCCGATGACCCGGTTGTCTGCCAGGTAGGAGCCGAACCACTTGGTGCGGGGTCGGAGCGCGATCTTCCCGATCAGGTCCTTCTCGGTGCCGGTGGCTGCCCGGTACGGGGCCCACACCTGGTCCTGGGGCCCTTCGTAGACACCCCACACGCGGTTCGCGAGCGGGTTCGACGCGTTGGCCGGATGCGGTTGCTGCGGTGCCTGCCACACCTCGGTGGGCGCGGTCCTCGCCGCGGCGTGGACCTCCGGGGTCGTCGCGGCGGCCGAGTCGATGGTGGCGGGCGGGCCGAGGTAGGCGGGTCCGGTCGTGAGCAGGGCGACGAGCACGATGGTCGTGCGGGCCCGGGACCGGGCCGAGGCGGTGAGGCTCATGGGTGACCCGCGACGTCGCGGGCTCCTCTCCTGGTCGGTGCCGGTGGGTGTGCACGGCTCATCGGCTGGCCGACCGCGGAGATGAGTGGTTATGGCACGCCGCGTCGGGTACCCGCAATGGGGCTTGTCGCCCCGGTGGCGCCACGAGTAGCGTCGTCGTCGACGGGCGTGAGGCGATGCGAGTTGTCGAACCCCTGGTCCTGCCGCGTGGGTGCGGATGCAGTGCGCGCCCTCGCCGCGTCACCTCGAGCCGAGCCCGCCACGTCCGCGACACGTGGGCCGGGAGGCCGAGATGAACCGTCGATCGAATGTCGTTGCCGCTGCAGTTCTCCTGCTCGGATCGGGCCTCGCGGCCACGGCTGCCGTGGCCGAGCCGCCGGACAGGTTCGCACCGGGGGCCGCAGGCGCTGGGGACCCCTACTTCCCGAAGGACGGCAACGGCGGGTACGACGTCAGGCACTACCGCCTCGACCTCGACTACGACCCGGCAACCGACCGGCTCGCCGGCGTCGCAAGGATCCGGGCCAGGGCCACCCAGGACCTCTCGCGCTTCAACCTCGACCTCGACGGGCTCACGGTCCGCTCGGTCAGGGTTGACCGCAGGCCGGCCCGGTGGTCACGCGCCGACGGCGAGCTGGTCATCAAGCCCCGCCACGGGATCCGGCGCGGCGCCGGCTTCGTCACCGTCGTCTCGTACGACGGAGTGCCCGAGACGGTCGATGAGTTCGGTGGCGTCGGTGTGATCCCCACCGACGACGGGACATTGATCCAGGGCGAACCGCACGTCGCGTCCACCTGGTTCCCGGTCAACGACCACCCCACCGACAAGGCGACGTACACCGTCAGCATGACGGTGCCCCGGGGCCTCGAGGCGATCGGCAACGGAGTGCTTGCGCGGAAGCACAGCCGGGGTGACCGCACGCGGTGGACGTGGAAGTCGCGGGAGCCCATGGCGAGCTACCTGGCAACGGTCTCGATCGGCGAGTTCGACGTCGCCACCTACCGCGCCGACGGACTGCGCTACTGGGACGCGATCGACCCCGACCTGTTCGTGGACACCACGGCGCAACCCCGGACCGGCTCCCGCTACGCGTGGTCGGACCGCACCGGCGACGGCGCGTCGTACAAGCGCCTGAGTCGGGAGCTGACGGTCCCGGCCGGCGGCGCGAACCTGTCCTTCTGGGTCGACCGCTCGACCGAGGAGACCTGGGACTTCATGTTCGTCGAGGCGCATACCGTGGGCGCCGACGACTGGACGACACTGCGCGACGTCAACGGGCACACCAGCCAGGACACCGGGTCCAGCTGCCCGTTCTGGCACGAGCTCCACCCCTTCCTGGCGAGCTACCAGACCGACAACGGCGACCGGACGTGCGCCCCGTCGGGCACCACCGGAGACTGGTGGGCGGCGACCGGTGTCTCGGGCGGCTACGAGCAGTGGCAGGTCGACCTCGCCCCCTACGCCGGCAAGCAGGTGGAGGTCTCCATCAGCTACGCCAGCGACGACGTCGTGCAGCAGCCTGGCGTCTTCGTCGACGACATCGACGTGTCGACGGGGGAGGGGAGCACCTCCTTCGAGGCGGATGCCGACCCGATGGACGGATGGGAGGTCACCGGGTCTCCCGGCGGAAGCGCACCCAACGAGAACGACTGGGTGGTCACCGACGGGCTGCTCCTGGGCGCGGTCGGCGAGCGGATCCAGGCGTCGTTCGACCGCCAGCCGGAGATCATCGCGTTCCTGGCCGGGGAGTTCGGTCCCTACCCGTTCAGCGCCGCCGGGGGCGTGGCCGACGACTACGACACCGGGTTCGCGCTGGAGAACCAGACGCGACCGGTCTACGCGCCGGGGTTCTGGGACAACGGGCAGAACGACGGTGTCGTGGTGCACGAGCTGGCGCACCAGTGGTACGGCGACAGTGTGGCCCTCGGGCGGTGGGCCGACGTGTGGCTGAACGAGGGCTTCGCGTCGTACGCCGAGTGGCTCTGGGCCGAGCACGAGGGGTTCGACACGACCGACGAGATCTTCAGCTTCTTCTACGACGACCTGCTCGCGCCGGACGATCCGTTCTGGCAGCTGACGATCGGTGACCCAGGACCGGACCACCTCTTCGACGGGGAGGTCTACCTGCGCGGCGCCATGACGGTCCACGCGCTGCGAAGGGCGGTCGGCGACGACGCCTTCTTCAAGATCCTGCGCACCTGGGCGGCCAGTGACGGCAACGGGACCACCCCGGAGTTCATCGCCCTGGCGGAGCGGACGTCGGGGCAGCAGCTCGACGACCTCTTCGACGCGTGGCTCTACACCGGCAGCCGTCCGGGGTCGGCTCTCGCGCCGGGAGCCCGCAGCCGTGCGTCGGCCGGGGTGCCCGAAGGGGCCCGACACTCGCTGGAGCGGCTGCGGCTGCCGGTGATCCAGCGCTAGTGCCGGGCGGGTGGACGGCCGGCACCGTCCACCCGCGCGTGCTCGCCGGGTCGCTCAGGTTCACGGCCCGCTCAGGTTCACCACACGGGTGGTCGAGGCTGTGTTGCCCCAGCCGTCCGTCGTGGTGAGCCTGATCGTGTAGCTGCCGGCCTCGGCGTAGGTGTGGGTCTGGATGTTCGTCGAGGTGGTCACCGTGTCGGCGGTCCCGTCGTCCCAGCTCCACACGTAGGTGATCGAGTCACCGTCCGGGTCTGTGCTGTCGGCGCTGCTCACCGAGCAGGTCAGGTCCGTGCAGCTGTGGGCGAACACGGGGTCCGGGGCGCTGTTCCCCGGGGGCTCGACGATCGTCACGTCCTGGGCCGCCGAGGTGTCGGTGACCGTCCACTCGTCCTGCACCGTCAGGGTCACCGGGAAGGTGCCGGGGGCGGTGAAGGTCTTCGTGGGCAGCGGGCCGCTCGCGGACCCCTGGTCGCCGAAGTCCCAGGAGTAGGTCAGGGCCGAGGCGTTCTCGTCCGTGGAGCTCCGCCCGTCGAAGACGCAGACGTTCTCGTCGCAGGTGTAGGTGAAGCTCGCGACCGGGGGGTTGTTCGACGGTTGGGTGACGGTCACGTCGGTCGACGTGCGCTCCTCGCCGATCTGGCCGTAGGCATCGATGGGGCGCACGAGCACGCTGTAGGTGCCGCTCGGGATGACCGGCGTCGTGTAGGCGTAGTTCGAGCCGGCGCTGCCCGGGCTGTTGAGGAACGCCGGGCGGTAGCTGGGACTGGTGCTGGAGAACGTGCCCGTCGAGCTCATGTACTGGCCCAGGGCGTCGACGACCGCCACCTCGACCCTGGCGATGCTCGGATCACCGTTGGTCGCATCCTCTGCGCGTCCGGTCACGACGATCCTGCCCTCGTCGAACGATGCTCCGCTCTGCGGCTGTCCGAGCGTGTTCGACAGGGACGGCGGGTCGTCGTTCGGGTAGGCCTCATAGGTCGCCGTGGCCGCGCTGGGATCCTGCTGGCCGCGGGTGTCGAAGGCCAGCACGGTGAACCGCCAGCTGCCTCCGTTGGGCAGCGTGATGGTCGGCAACGACCACGCCGTGGACGGTGCGTCAGCCGGATCCAGGGTGGCTTCGCGCCAGGCCAACGCCGCCCCCATGGTGCCGTCGGCCTGCAGGTAACGACCGGTGTTCCGGTCCTGGAGGGAGACCCGCACACTCGCCACGCCGATGTCGTCGGTGGCGGTGCCCGCCAGGTCGACCGTCAGCGACTCGTCCGTCGGAGCCGTGAACGTGAGGGCGCCGTTGGGCGGCAGGTCCCCGGGGATCTCCGCATTGATGGTGAGTGAGCCGCGGTTGCTCCGCGAGGTCGACAGGTCCTCGTCGTCGGTGGCCTGGACGGTGAAGGCGTAGGTGCCAGCCGAGAGGTTGAACGGCGTCGTGTAGGTCCAGTCGTACGTCGACCCGGTGATGTTGACCGGCGAGATCCGGTAGTTCCTGGCCGAGACGCCGACCCCCCAGGTGCCGTCCGAGCCGAGGTTCTCGCCGGTCGAGGTGTTGCGCAGCGTGATCTCGACGTCCTTGAGGCCCTCGTCGTCGGAGGCGGTGCCGGCGAACGTCATCGGTGCGCCGGGCTCGACCGTGACGGCCGGTGCCGGGAACGGCGGGGTCATCGGCACCGGGTCGGTGATGGTGACCGCCGGCGTGACGGCTGTGGAGTCGATCCGCCAGTCCCGCGTGGAGCTGCGCAGGTCGGCCTGGCCGGTGGTGTCGACCGCCGTGGCGCTGCCGCGCCAGATGCCCTCGTGGGGCAGCGTCACCTCGTAGGACCAGGTGGCGTCGGGGGCGCCGATGACGTCCGGGGTGCCCCGGAACGTGTTGTAGATGGCGTCGACGGTGCCGTCGTTCTGCAGGTAGCGGCCCTGCTCGTCGCGGAACCAGTACGTCAGGGAGTTGACGCCCTTGTCGTCGTTGGCGGTGCCGGTCACCGTGAAGGTGGTCGACGTCTGGGTGCCCCTCGGCGCGATGATGCGGGTTGTCGGAGTCTGGTCGTCGAGTGCCGAACGACTCGAACTGCTTGGTGGCCCTGGTCGTGTCGCCCGAGCCGCCGGTGGCGGCGGTGAACGCCTGGGCAGAGACCAGCAGGTTGCGGTTGGTGGTGATGCTGGTGGCGGGCACCGTGATGTGCCAGGTGCGGGTCGTTCCCGTGCCCGGATCGAGGGTGGCGTTGAGCGTGTTGGCGGTGTTGGCGAACGTGGTGAACGAGGTGCCGTCGTCCTGGAGGGACTGGTTGTTGCCCCGGTTCTGGACCTGCACCTGGACCCGGCCGACGGTGCCGCTGGCGACCCGCGCGGTGCCGGTGATCTCGAACTCGGTGCTGTTCTGGACCACCCGGCCCTCGATCGGGGTGAGGATGGTGGTGTCCGGCAGCGCCGGAGGGTTGACCACGCTGTCGAAGTCGAAGAACCCCACCCGGCCGG
The DNA here is from genome assembly GCA_963781515.1 of uncultured Actinomycetota bacterium. Classification (GTDB taxonomy): domain Bacteria; phylum Actinomycetota; class Actinomycetes; order Propionibacteriales; family Nocardioidaceae; genus Nocardioides. Next base: position 155,871 of record CAWAGL010000007.1, on the reverse strand, counting down.
TGCGGACTCCGCCCTTGAACATGCCGTCCCCGCCGATGAACAGGCCTCGAGGAGTGGCCACCATGGCCTTGTCACCCTCGAACGAGTTGGACCCGTCGATGGGGTTCCACTCGAGCGACTTGCCGTCCACGGGGTTGAGTGCGGCGATGTGGTCGCGGCGGACCACCTGGTCACCGAGGCCGTAGCCGGCGAGACCCTGGCCGGTGCCGTAGCCGACGTTGTCGAGGCCGGGCCACGGGTCGTCGGAGGTCGGGGACTCGATGAACCCGAAGTGCCCGCCGGCGTAGACGGCGACCTCGGTGACGGCCAGCGAGTAGATGCTGTCGAAGTGCCGGGAGATCCACAGCGGCTGGACGTCGGAGTCCTGGAGCGCGGCGTTGTCGAGCGGATACGCGATCACGGTGTCGCTGATCGGCGGCCGGTCGCCGCCCGAGCCGCTGCCGACCACGAAGTAGGAGTCGTCGGGGGCGATGTCGCCGGCGTAGATGCGGGTGACGCCGCCCACGCGGGCCAGGTTCTCGTCCCACAGCGTGCTGCGGAAGGGCAGCAGCTCCTTGGTCTGGGTGTCGATGATGCCCATGCCGAGCCGGTCCTGGCCGTCGATCTGCCGGCCGGTGTGCACCACGAGCAGCTTCGACTCGTCGTGGGTGAGCTTGAGCTGCGGGACGCCGAGCTGGCCGTTGACGCCGATGCCACCCGAGAGCTGGTTGTCGAAGCCCTGGTCGACGACGCCGGAGGCGGTGTTGACGGCAGCGAGGCCGGTGCGAAGCACCCCGTTGATGCGGCTGAAGCGACCGCCGACGTAGAGCGTGCTGTTGGTGGCGGCCAGCGACTGCACCTGGTTGTTGGTGTTGTTGGTGAAGCCGAAGGTGCCCAGCGGCGCGCCGGTGGTGAGGTTGAGGCTGGCGACCTTCTGCTTGGTGACCCCGTTGACGGCATTGAAGGAGCCGCCGACGAAGAGCTTCGTGCCATCGGGGCTCGCCTCGACCGCCCGGACGCCGCCGTTGAACGTGGGCCGGAAGCTCGTGTCGATGAGCCCGGTGTCGAGGTTGTACGACGCCAGGCCGGCCTGGTTGATCGTCGTCGTCGGCGCGATGGTGTTCGCGATGGAGGTGAAGCTGCCGGCGATGAACACCCGGTTGAGCGACGGCACGACCTCGATGTCCCAGATCTCGCCGTTGCTGATGCGTGGGGTGTTGGTCCGCGGACGGTCCGGCACGAGACGGTCATGGCCGGGCACGGGCTGGGAGCCGGCGCCGCCTCCCACGGTCGGGTTGGCCGTCCGGGTCGCCGGTGCGGACTCCAGGCCCTGGTCGTCGGTGACCACCAGGGTGATCGTCGTGGCGCCGCCACTGGTGTAGGTGTGGGTCGTGGACACGCCGGTGCCGGTCGTGCCGTCACCGAAGTCCCAGGCGTACGACGCGATGGTGCCCGGGGCGGTGTCGCTCGAAGCGGACGCGTTGACCGTGCAGGTCGCCTGCGGGCAGCTCACGGTGAACGACGCCTCCGGCGCCACGTTCGGGCCCGATGTCTGGTCGGCCCCCAGGACGACCGTCCACATCGTCGCCTTGCGAGAGGAGGCAGCGCTGGTGGCGGTGCGGGCAGCGGTGGGACCCGTGCCCACGGGGGCGTCGGAGTCGGATGCCACGGCGGTGATCCGGCCGGAACCGGTGCCGAGGGCGAGGCTTCTCTGCACCTGGCCAGCGGGGACGCTCCAGCCCGTCGCAGCGCCGCTGCCCTTGTCTGCCCAGTAGGAGACGACGTAGGACCCAGCGGTGTCCACCTGGGCGACCGGTGTGGTGTGCTCCCGCCGGTTGACCGTCTCCGCAGCGGACTCGAGGGCCACGACGGGATCGGCCGCGGTGCCGTCGTAGGCCAGCAGGTTCAGGGCGGACTTGGCGGTCGCCGAGAACGTCACCGCCGCGTTGCGACCGGCGTCGTTGGCCGCCGCGACCCGGCTGTAGAGGAACGTCCTCGTGTCGGTGTTCGCCAACCGGGTGCCCTCGAGCGTCCAGCCGTCAGGGGGCGTCGTCACCGTCACGTCCCTGTTCGCGGTGACGAAGAGCAGCAGGCCGTCGGTCTCTCGGACCGAGTCAGGGATGCTCACCCGGGCGGTGCGCTGGTTCCAGGCCGCCTGGGCAGCCGCGCGGAAGGCGACGGTGTCGGACGAGGCCGGTGGCAGGGTCGGGTTCACCGTGCGGGTCGTCGGCTCGGAGGTCAGGCCCTGGTCGTCGGTGACGACCAGGGTGATCGTCTTCGAGCCGCTCGTGGCGTAGGTGTGGGTGGTGGAGGCACCCGTGCCCGTGGTGCCGTCACCGAAGGTCCAGGCGTAGGACGTGACGGTCCCGGGAGGGGTGTCGGTGGAACCGGATGCGTCGACCGTGCACGTCGCCGCGTCGCAGTCGGCCGTGAAGGCGCCTACCGGCGCGACATTGGGCTCCTGCGCCGAGTCGTCGGCGCGCAGCACGACGGTCCACATCGTCGCCTTGGCCGTCGAGACGGCGGACGTCGCGGTGACCCCGGGGCTCGCGCCTGCGAGCGCCTCGGCATCCGTGGCCATCGAGGTGATGCGCCCCCGACCGACGCCGAGGGCGAGGCTGCGCTGGGTCTGGCCATCGGGGGTGGTCCAACCCGTCGAAGTGCTCCCGGACTTGTCCGCCCAGTAGGAGACGACGTACGAACCGTCGGTCGCGACCGTGGCTCCCGGAGTGGAGTGCGTCGCCCGGTTGACCGTCTCGGCGGCTGACGCGAACACCGCGACCGGGTCGGCGGCGGTGCCGTCGTAGGCGAGGAGCGTGATGGTCGACTTGGTGATCGCCGCGAAGGAGACGGTGACGTTCTCCCCGGCATCGTCGTCGGCGGCGACCTTGCTGTAGAGGGTGGTCTCCGTGTCCGAGCGCGACAGCTCGGTGCCCTCGATCGTCCAGCCGGCGGGAGGATCGCTGACCGGTGTGAACGACTTGTTGGTGGTGACGAAGAGCAGCAGGGCGTCGGACTCGCGCACCGACGCAGGAACGGTCACCCGCGCCGTGGACCAGTTGGCCTCGGCCTGGGTCGCTGCTCGGAAGACGATGGGGTCGGCCGCGTGTGCGGCCGATGCTGTGAGCCCGGTCAGGACCGCCAGCAACCCGGCGGTCATGGCGACCACCGCCCCCACTGCCACGGTGGCCCGTGTCCTCCGCGCGACCTTCTGCAAGCCCATCATCTGCATCTCCCCAAGCGTGTCGGGATCCACTCCGGACATCGGGTGCGGATCGGTCAGATGCGCCCGGCAGACGCGACGACGACTAGAGATCTACCTGCGATGTCGCAACCTTTGCTTGAGCGCAAGCAATCTTCCCCAGTTGTGGTGATCGACGGGTTGATGCGCAGGGCACCCACCGCGACTAGGGTGACGACGTGAGTTCGGGGCAGCGCAACGATGCCGATCAGCTGGCGGCCACCGAAGCGCTGATGGCGACCTCCCGGCTGATGACCGGCGTGCTCGCGCGCACCCTGGCCGGCGTCCACGAGTCGGTGACCGTCTCCCAGCTGCGTGTGCTGGTGATGCTCTACTACAACGCGCCGCTGAACCTCGGGGCGATAGCCGACGGGCTCGGGGTGAACCCGTCGAACGCCAGCCGGACGTGCGACAGGCTGGTTGCGTCCGGCCTGGTCAGTCGGGCGGACGATGAGCGGGACCGGCGGCAGCTGCACATCTCGATGACCGACGAGGGGAAGCGGCTGGTCAACTCCCTGATGGATCGCAGGCGGCAGCTCCTCGAGGACGTCGTCGCCAAGATGACGGCCGTCGACCAGCGCCGCATGGCGCAGGGACTCTCCGCCCTGCTGGCGACCCTCGGCGACGACGACGAATCGGTCAGGCTCGGTGTCCGGCCGGGTGACATCCTTCCCTGGATCCGGTGACGTTGCGGCGATCGCACGTCCTCGAGCTCACCTCAGGTCCGCACGGCATGACGGGTGATACGGATCGGGTCTTGGACGTCTGAGGACGTGCGCCACGACAGTGGGCTACGTCGCCGCCACCGAGGCGGATCAGCACACGTCGAGGAGAGCCCATGTCCCAGCTGAAAACCACGGTAGGGGTGGCGCTCGCGGTGCTGCTCGCCGCCACGGTCTCGGCGGTCCTGTCGACCGCGCCCGCATCTGCGACGGGCACCCCGGTCCCCGGAGACCCCTTGACCGGCACCGGTTCGGTGACCCGCACCGTCCTGACCGCGAGCCAGCTCGCCTCGTCGACGCCGACCGGCACGGTCGCTGACAGCGCCTTCGCGCTGCCTGCCAACGGTGCGCCGCCGGCGCACGAGTTCCAAGGGACGCTTGCCCTCAACAACCTCGCCACCTCGGGCGGCTACTCCGTGCTCAAGGACACCTACGGGTACGCCGGGACCTCGACCGTGCAGCACCTGCCGGCCATGTCGCTGCAGTTCGTGCAGAACGGCAGCCATCTGATCCCGGTCAACAGGGGCCTGCAGATCACCGGGAACGCCAGCTGGAACTACATCGTGAGTCCCGGTCGCGTGTGGTCGGAGTCCGGGGATGCAGGCAAGACCCGCGCTGCCTTCCCCTTCGCGCTCGTGGAGCGCAACGCCAACTGCGTGCACAACGGCACCATGACCTTCCTGTTCGACGGCACCACGAACTCGCAGGTCCGCTACCAGGTGACCCAGGAGACCTGCGAGTACTTCAAGCTCGACATGTGGGGTCAGGTGGGGGCCACCTACAGCCGGACGACCATCGCCAATGCGGCGACGATCGCCAGTGACTACGCGACCGAGGTGGCGCAGCGGATCCCGACCAAGCCGATGTCGGCGCTGGCCACGGACTATCCCTCCTCGGGTGTCGACGTCAGCAAGCTCGGGTCGGGGGTCACGGCCGCGGACATGACCTCCTACGGGTTCTACTTCGGCGGGGTGAACTACGTCGCGACGTGCGGCACTCGTCAAGGCGCCTACGCGTTCTGCGGCCAGATGGTGTTCCCGTCCTACTCGACCGCCAAGACGATGTTCGGCACCGTCGCGGCCGCCCGCCTGGCCCAGCTCTACGGGACCGGCGTGCAGAGCCAGCTGATCAAGTCCCACGTCACCGAGGCCTCGGGGACCGCGTGGAACAACGTGACCTTCAACAACACCGCGGACATGGCCACCGGCAACTACACCTCGTCGGGCTACGAGGTGGACGAGGGCGGCGCCACCATGTCCGACTTCTTCGTGGCCGAGACCTACGCCGACAAGATGAACGTCGCGGCGACCGGCTTCCCGCACAAGACAACGCCCGGGGCGCAGTGGGTCTACCACAGCTCCGACACGTTCATGCTGGGCCGGGCCCAGCACCAGTACCTCAAGACGCAGCAGGGCGGTTCGGCCGACATCTTCACGATGTTGCGCGACGACGTCCTCAAGCCGATCAAGACCTCGGCGGACAGCTGGGCATCCCTGCGCACCGGCAACTCCACCACCGGCCAGGCGTTCGCCGGGTACGGGATGTTCTGGACCCAGGACAACATCGCGAAGGTCGCCCGGCTGCTGAACAACGACGGCGGGAAGTCCCCGGCCGGCAGCCAGCTGCTCTCCACCGCCGTGCTGGACGCCAGCATGCAGAAGAACGCCTCGGATCGTGGGCTCGACACCGGCACCGGGTTCAAGTACAACAACGGCGCCTGGGCCAGGCAGTACACCTCGGCCGACGACCCCAGCTACACCACGCCGTTCTACGTCCCGTTCATGTCCGGCTTCGGCGGGATCACGGTGGCGATGATGCCGAACGGCGCCACCTACTACTACTTCAGCGACAACAACGAGTTCGCCTACAGCGCAGCAGTCAAGGAGGCCTCCAAGCTGGCGCCGATGGCCGGTGGCGGGGGAGGGAGTGGTGGCTGCACCCCGACGCAGCTGATCGGCAACGGCGGTTTCGAGACCGGCACGGCCACACCGTGGACGGCGACCAGCGGGGTCGTCGACAACAGGCAGTCGCTCCAGCCGGCCCGCACCGGCTCGTGGAAGGCGTGGCTCAACGGGTTCGGCTACGCCAACACGGAGACGCTCAGCCAGACGGTGACGATCCCGGCCGGCTGCACCGTCGCCAGCTTCGGCTTCTACCTGCACGTCGACAGCGCCGAGACGCAGCCCGCCGCCTACGACACGCTCAAGCTGGAGGTGGTTGCCGGCACCGGCACCACGACCCTGGCGACCTGGTCGAACCTCGACAAGGCCACCGGCTACCAGCTGCGCAGCTTCAACCTGGCTGCGTACAGGGGTGGGGCGATCACGCTGCGCTTCACCGGAGCCGAGGACTACTCGCTCCAGACCTCGTTCGTCGTCGACGACGCGACACTCACCGTGTCCTGACGCGCGCCGGCCGGGCCGGCGGGGTCCTCCCCGTCGTCCCGGCGGTAGCGTGCGACCGTGAAGGCCCGCAGGTCGGCGACCGTCGACGCGATGTCGTCGGCGGCGTAGTGCTCCTGGTCCCAGGCGGCGTACAAGGTGACCGTCAGGGGGGCTCCGTCGACCAGGACCCGCGCCTTGGCCAGCCCGTAGCGGGGGTCGTCCGAGGTCACGCAGACGCCGCGGCCGGCGGCCGCGAGGGCCTGACCGAGCCGTGGCGCGCGGGTCTGGGCGATCGCGTCGTAGGTCAGCCCGCGATCGGCCGCCGCGGCGTCGAAGGCCCGACGGACGGCGTGCCCGGTGTCCAGGTGGACCAGCGGGAACCGGACCAGGTCGACCAGGTCGACCACCTCGACGGACGCGAGCACGTGGTCCTCAGGGATCTGGGCCCAGACGTCGACCCGGATGAGCACCTCGGCGTGCAGTGCGCGCATCGGCACCGACGTGCCCAGGCCGAAGTCGGCATCCCCACGGGTGACGGCCCCGTAGACGTCGGCCGGCAGCGTCTCGACCACGTTGGCGACCGAGACCCGGCCGCCGGTGGCGATGAAGGGCGCCACGATGTCGTTGATCGTGGTGGTCGGCGCCGCCACGACGAGATCCGGCGTGGTCCCGGCCGAGATCGCGGCGGCCATCGTCTCGGCCTGGGCGGCTCTAGCGAGCAGGTCGCGGGCGATGGGGACGAACTGGCGCCCGGCCGTGGTGAGCACCAGACGACGGTCCATGCGGCTGAACAGCTGGACCCCCAGGCTGCTCTCGAACCGTCGCAGCTGCCGCGACAGCGAGGGCTGGGCCACGAACAGCATCTTGGCCGCGGCCGTCACGGAGCCGCAGTCGACGATCGCCAGGAAGTATCGCAACATCCGCAGATCCATGGTGATGCCTCCCAGGCATGACAGAACGGTCTTTTCGAGTATTGGACTGTATGTGACGCAGAACTCAGAATGGCGGTCAAGCACGTCCTTCACAAGGAGTCTCCATTGAAGAATCGACGCATCGCCACAGCCCTCGTCTCGGCCGTGGGCCTGCTCTCACTCGCCGCATGCTCGGGCGGGAGCCCGGCCGACAACAAGGCGGGCGACCCGGTCAGCACCGCGGTCCTCACCGTCGCCTCGTCGGCCTCCGTCACGACCTGGGACCCGGTCGCGTCGTTCTCGACCGAGGCCATGTACATGGGCAACCTCTACGAGCCGTTGCTCTGGAAGAACCCGGCCGGCAGCGACGAGGACTACACCCCGGCCCTGGCCACGGCCTGGACGACGTCCGAGGACGGCCTGACCTGGACCTTCGACATCCGTGAGGGGGTCACCTTCCACACCGGCGAGGCGCTCGACGCGACCGCGGTGCAGAAGAGCCTCGAGGCGGCCAAGGAGCGCGGCGGTGCCTCGTTCATCTGGGCCCCCGTCAAGAGCATCAAGGCGACCTCGGACACCGAGGTGGTCATGAAGCTCGCCTACGCGGCCCCGGTCGACCTGATCGTCTCCTCCACGTACGGCGCCTGGATCGTGGCGCCCTCGGCGCTCGACGCCGCAGCCAAGGACGAGAAGTACTTCGAGTCCGCCGTCGAGGCGGGCACCGGCCCCTACACGCTGGAGTCCTACACGCCCGGCGAGAAGGTGGTCCTCAAGAAGTACGAGGACTACTGGAACACCGACGACGCCGCCACCTACGAGACCGTGGACGTGGCGATCACCTCCGACGCGGTGACCGCGCAGCAGATGCTCAGCGCCGGCGAGGTGAAGTACTCCACGCAGATCCCGCTGGAGAACATCGCCTCCTTCGAGAGCGACTCCGACTACGAGGTGAACGTCTCCAAGTCGCCGTTCAACTTCGTGGCGCTGTTCAACACCACCCGGCCGCCGCTCGACGACCCGGCCGTGCGCCGGGCCCTGTCCTTCGCGGTGCCCTACGACGAGATCATCGGGGTGGGCGCGCAGGGCTACGGCACGCAGAGCCACGGCCCGGTCCCGGACGGGATCTTCCCGTTCGACTCGGGCGTCCCGCAGTACACCCAGGACCTCGACAAGGCGCGCGAGCTGCTCGCCGACGCCGGCCACGCCGACGGGTTCGACCTCACCTTGACCTACGCCTCCGAGAACTCCGCGGAGAAGCGGTTCGTCCCGCTGATCAAGGACGCCTTCGCCCAGGTCGGTGTCGACGTCGAGGTGAAGGCGCAGCTGTTCAACCAGCAGTGGGAGGAGGCCAAGGCCGAGCCGGAGAAGGCCCAGGACATCTTCGTCCTCTACTACTGGCCGACGTACAGCGATGCCGGTTCCGACAACCTCTACTCGCTGTTCCACTCCTCGGAGGCGCCGTTCTTCAACCTGAGCTACTGGAAGAACGACAAGTACGACGAGCTGATCGACGAGGCCGGCACCCACACGGCCACCGACCGTGGCCAAGCCCAGTCGATGTACTCCGAGGCGATGGGGCTGCTCTACGACGAGGCGCCGGGAGTCTTCCTCTACGACGCCCAGGCGGTCCAGGTGGTCCCGACGGGACTCGAGGTGCCCGACGCCAACGAGAACTACCCGTTCACCGCCTTCTTCTCGCGGTTCAAGCCGGCCTGACCCGTACCGTGGTGGGCCTCGCTCGGCCCTCGTGCCCGCGACGCCCACCACGGTGTGCCTCGACCAGGAAGAGCCCATGACAAGGTTCATCGCCAAGCGGATACTCACCTCGAGCGCCGTGATCTTGACCATCACCCTCGTGACCTTCGTGCTGGCGCGCGTCGTCCCGTCCAACCCGGCCGTCGTCTACGCCGGCCCCAAGGCCACGCAGGAGACCCTCGACCGGATCCAGCAGGAGCTCGGTCTCGACGACCCGATCGTGGTCCAGCTGGTCAGCTACGTCGGCCGGGTCCTCCGCGGCGACTTCGGCGACTCGCTGGCCTCCAAGCAGCCGGTGCTGCCCGACCTCGCCGGTCGGCTCCCCGCGACCCTCGAGCTGATCGCCGTGTCGATGCTGCTGGCCACCGTCGTGGGCGTCGCCCTCGGCGTGCTCGCCTCGCGGCGGACCGGAGGGCTGCTGGACGGCCTCATCCGCCTGCTGAGCATCGGCGGCATCTCGATGCCGGCGTTCTGGCTGGGGCTGCTGCTGCAGGTCATCTTCGTCGGCCAGCTCGGCCTGCTGCCGGCGACCGGCCAGTTCAGCACCGAGCTCACCTACTCCGACCCGGTCGCGACGATCACGCACTTCGCCATGCTGGACAGTCTGCTGACCGGCAACTGGGTGGCCCTCCGCGACGGCGCGGCCCACCTCGTCCTGCCCGCCGTGACCCTCGCGGCGTACCCGCTGGGGCTGATCGCCCGGATGACCCGGGCCTCGATGCTCGAGGCGCTGCAGCAGGACTTCACCCTGACCGCCCGCGCCTACGGACTCGGCCGCGGCAACATCCTGTGGCGCCTGACCCTCAAGAACGCCCTGTCCGCCCCGCTGACCGTGATCGGGCTCTCGGTGGCCTACATGCTCACCGGCACCTTCTTCGTCGAGGTGGTCTTCAACTGGCCCGGGATCGGCCAGTACGCCACGCAGGCGATGCTCGCCGTCGACTACCCGGTGATCATGGCGATCACCCTGCTGGGCGCCGCCGGCTACCTGATCACCAACCTCGTGGTCGACATCCTGCAGGCCAGGCTCGACCCCCGGACCAGGAGCTGATCGCCATGGCCAACGGACTCGTCGGACCCCCCGCCGTCCCGCCCCCCGTCCCGCCCCCCGTCCCGCTCGCCCGGCACTCGCTGCTGCGCAAGCTGACCGGCGACCGGCTCGCCCTCCTGGGGCTGGTGCTGGTGGTCGCCCTGATCGTCGTCGCCGCACTGGCACCCTGGCTGGCGCCGTACCCCGACCAGGGACGGGGCACCCCCGACGTCGCGTCCGCCAGCCTCGCACCCAGCGCCACCCACCTGTTCGGCACCGACCAGCTCGGGCGCGACATGCTGAGCCGGGTCCTGATGGGTGCCCGGCCGGCGTTGCTGATCTCCATCTCGGTGGTCCTCGCAGCCGCGCTGATCGGCGTACCCCTCGGCGCGATCGCCGGCTACCGTGGCGGCTGGATCGACGAGATGCTGACCCGGATCACCGAGGTCTTCCAGTCCTTCCCCCCGCTGCTGCTGGCGATGGTGGTCGTCGCCCTCCTCGGCCCGGACCTGAAGAACGCGGCGCTCGCGCTCGTCGTGTCGTGGTGGCCGTGGTACGCCCGGCTGGTCCGAGCCGAGGCCAGGTCGCTGCGGGAGCGACCGTTCGTGGCCGCCGCGGAGGCGATCGGCGTGCCGGCGCGCACGATCCTGCGGCGCCACATCATCCGCAACTCCATGACCCCGGTCCTGGTCCAGGCGACCGTCGACATCGGCACCGTGGTGCTCGCCGCCGGCTCCCTCGCGTTCATCGGTCTGGGCGCGCAGCCGCCGGCGCCCGACTGGGGGCTGATGGTCGCCGAAGGACGTAGCCAGATCTTCACCGCCTGGTGGATCTCGACCTTCGCCGGCCTGGCCATCTTCGTCACCGTGCTCGCCTTCAACCTGCTGGGCGACTCGCTGCGTGACGTCCTCGACCCTCGGAAGGTGCAGCGATGACGCGTCCAGCCCTGCTCTCGGTCCATGACCTGGCCATCGAGTTCCTCGACCGTGGTCGGGTGAGCAACCGCCCGGTGCGCGGCATCGAGCTCGAGATCGGCGAGGGCGAGGTGCTCGGCGTGGTCGGGGAGACGGGGTGCGGCAAGTCGATCACCGCCCACGCCATCCTCGGCACGCTGCCCGACCAGGCCCGAGCCACCGGACAGGTCCACTTCAACGGGGTCGAGCAGCTCACGCTCCCGGAGAAGCTGCGGGCCCGCAGCCGGGGCGACGCCATCAGCATCGTCTTCCAGAACCCCGGCACCGCCTTCAACCCGGTCTTCCGCCTCGGCCAGCAGATGCGGATGGTGCTCAAGCGGCACCGGGACCTGCGCGGAGATGCGGCCACGGAGGTGATCGCCCAACGGTTGACCGACGTCGGCCTGACTGACACCGAGCGGGTGATGAGCGCCTACCCGCACGAGCTGTCCGGCGGCATGCTCCAGCGGGTGATGATCGCGATGGCCCTGCTCTGCGAGCCGAAGCTGCTGATCCTCGATGAGCCGACGACGGCCCTCGACGTCACCGTCTCGCGGCAGATCCTGCTGCTGATCCTGCGGCTCCAGCAGTCGCTGGGCTTCAGTGTCCTGCTGATCACCCACGACCTGGGGGTCGTCAAGGCGACCTGCGACCGGGTGGCGGTGCTGTACGCCGGGCGGGTCGTCGAAACCGGCCCGACCGACATCGTGCTCAAGGATCCTCAGCACCCCTACACCCAGGGGCTCGTGGGTGCGCTCCCGCGCCTGACCGGCGAGCGGCTCCGCTCGATCTCCGGCCAGGTCCCCGCCAACTTCCTGGGGTTGCAGGGCTGTGCCTTCGCCGACCGCTGTCCCGCGGTCATCGACATCTGCCGACGGGTCGATCCCGAGCTCGCACCGGTCTCGCCGGCCCACGAGGTCGCCTGCCACCGGGCGGGTGAGCTGTGAACGCCCAAGGGACAGGCGCGACCGGGTCGGTCGCCGGATCGGTCCTGGTGTCGACCAACGACCTGGTGAAGGAGTTCACCTCCCGCCGGTCCTCCCACACGGCGTTGGACCGCGTGACGCTGGAGGTCGCCAAGGGCACCTCGCTCGGCGTCGTGGGGGAGTCCGGCTCGGGCAAGACGACGCTGGTGCGCTGCATGCTCGGCCTGCTGAAGGCGACCAGCGGGTCGGTGGTCTTCGACGGCGCCGAGGTGACCCGGATGTCGACGAGGCAGCTGCGCGCCATGCGTCGTCGCGTCGGCATGGTCTTCCAGAACCCGGTCATGGCGCTGAACCCACGGATGAGCGTCGAGGAGTGCGTGGCCGAGCCGCTGCGCCTCCACACCGACCTGCGCGGTGCCGACCTGGCCCGGGCCGTCGGCGAGGCAATGGAGTCGGTGGCGCTGCCGCAGGCCTACCGATCCCGGCTTCCGCACCAGCTCTCCGGCGGGCAGTGCCAACGGGTCGGGATCGCCCGAGCGCTGGCGGCGGGGCCCGAGATGCTGATCCTCGACGAGCCCACCTCGGCCCTCGACGTCTCGGTGCAGGCGCAGATCCTCAACCTGCTCACCGACCTCCGCGCCGAGCGGGACCTGACCTTCGTGATGATCTCCCACTCCCTCGACGTGGTGCGCTACCTGTCCGACCGCATCGTCGTGATGCTCGAGGGGCGCATCGTCGAGGAGGGCGCGGCCGCCGACGTGCTGACGCACCCGCGGCACGACTACACCCGCAACCTGGTCGCGGCCTGCCCGACCATCGAGAGCGACAGCCTCCGCAGTGCGCTGGACAGCCGAGAGGAAGCACACAAGTGAGCACGAAGCCCGGCTACGGTCTCGATCGCGCGTTCGCGCCCGGCGAGGTCAACCTCAGCAACTGGCAGGACCCGCCCTGGAACGCATGGGGCCTGGCCCACACGAGTGAGATCGTGCCGACGGCCGTCGTGTCTCGGTCCGCTCGCCCGGGTGGGGTGCCGTTCATCGCGATGGACTGCGCGGACGACCCGACCTGGCTCGAGCTCACCGACGCGACCGCGGCGCGGTCCGTCGTGGTGCTGCGGCGTGGTCGCCCCGTGGGGGAGTGGTACGGCCCCGGCATGGGGCCCACGACGCGGCACACGTTGATGTCGGTTTCCAAGAGCCTGTGCGCGCTGGTCGTCGGTCAGCTCATCGACCAGCGGCTGCTGAGCGAGGAGTCGGTGATCGGCGAGCTGGTGCCGCGCCTGAAGATGTCGGCGTTCGGGGACGCGACGATCCGTGACGCCCTCGACATGCGGGTCTCGGTCGAGTACGACGAGACCTACCACGACCCCGCCGCGCATGTAGCCCAGCAGGACCGGGTGGCCGGCTGGCGGCCGCGGCTCCCCGACGACCCGGCCGACACCTACCAGTTCCTGACGACGCTGCGGGCCGCGGGCGCGCACGGGGGAGCCCTGCAGTACTGCTCGGCCACGACCGATGTCCTGGCCTGGGTCATCGAGTCGGTCACCGGCCAGCGCTACCACGAGGTGCTCTCCGAGCGGCTCTGGTCCAGGTTGCCGACGCAGGAGGACGCGGGGATCACCGTCGACCCCGGGGGCTTCGCCTTCGCCAACGGGGGCTTCGCCTGCACGACCCGCGACCTGGCCCGCTTCGGTCACCTGATGCTCGACCGTGGGGCCGTCGACGGTGACCAGGTGGTGCCGGCGGCGTTCGTCGAGGACATCCTGGCAGGCGGGGACCCCGCCGCGGCAGCGGGCGGCCACTTCCAGGCCGTGCACCCTGGCGGCAGCTACCGCAGCCAGTGGTGGGTGACCGGTGACGACCACGGCGTGGTCTACGGCGCCGGCATCCACGGGCAGTACCTGTGGGTGGACCCGCAGGCCGAGGTGGTGGTCGCCAAGTTCGGTGCCCACCCCGAGGCGGTGTCCGCGGACGCGCTGCGACAGAACGCCGCGCTCATGCGGTGGCTGGTGGACCGGGTCTCGGACTGAGGTCGTCCCCGGCCGGCCCGGCGACCTGGAGCGCCACCCACGCGTCGACCCGCACCTGGGGGTCGTCGAGGGACCGCCGCAGCCGGGCCTCGATCTGCTCGACCCGGTTGCGCACGGTGTTGCGGTGCACGCCCAGTCGGGCGGCCGTCTCACCCCGGGAGCCGTGCTCGCGGAGGAACGCCGTCAGCGTCTCCAGCAGCGTCGAGTCGTCCTCCAGCGGGGCGAGGAAGGTGGTCGCGAACGCTGACGCGGCGTCGCGGCCCAGCAGCCCGACGACACCGGTCCCCGCCAGGTCGTCCCAGGTCCGGACCGGTGCCGCCGCGGTCGTCGTCGAGAGAGCGTGCCCGGCGGTGGCGTGGCTGGTGGAGGCGCGGTCGGCCGCGACGCTGCGCCCGACACCGACCCGCAGGCCCCGCTCGGCCACCAGCCGGGCGATCCCGCTCGCGCGAGCCGCCCCGGCTGCGACCACCAGCTCGTCCTCGACGAGCGCCACGAGGAGGGCCTCCTGCTCGAGCGCCGCCAGGGCGTCCTGCCGGGCGTCGTCGGGTCCGGTCGCGCGGAGGACCCGCAGTCGGCGCGGCAGCGGCGGCTGGGCCAGGCCGGCGGGGGTGGCGGCGCCCAGCACGATCCGGGCGGTACGCGGCTCGTCGGCCAGGAGCAGCTCGACGGCGCGGGTCCGCAGCTGGCGGCCGGTCCGGCGCTGCTCGTGGCGACGTTCGAGGGCCAGTCCCAGGAGGGTCCCGGCGGTGCTCATCGCGATCCGGTCGTGGTCGTCGAGCCGGCGCGGCACCAGCGTGGCCAGCCAGGCCTCGGGCCGGGCATGGAGTCCGAGCGGCCGCACGACGGTCACCGAGTCGACGCCGGTGGAGCTCGCCGCGGCGTGCCGGCCCCGAGGAAGCATCCGCGCCAGCTGTCGACGTACCAGTGGGAGGTCGAGCTCGCCGGCGCACGGACCGACGGGTCCGTGGGTGGGCGTGCCGTCCCGGTCCACGAGGACGGCCCCACCGGCCAGCAGGTCCGCCAGGGTGACGATGAGCGCCGTGACGTCGTCGGTGTCGAGCGCCGCCTTGGTGAGCGCCTGCTGGGAGTCGAAGGAGCGTGACGTGGTGCTCTCGCGTTCGGCTTGCAGCAGCTCGGCGGTCCGGTGCGAGATCGCCACGAACCGGGTCGCCCGCGGGACGGTGAACAGGTTCAGGCCGTGCCGGCGGCAGGCCGACACGAGCGACTCCGGTGCCTCGTCGTGGGTGAGCCCGACGGCCAGGCCGAGGGCGCAGACGCCCGACCCGGTCAGCCGTGCGACGTAGGGGTCCCACTGCTGCTCCACCCCCTCCGTGCCCAGCCCGGTGGTCAGCAGCACCTCCCCACCCTCCAGGAAGGGGGTGGGGTCGGCGAGCTCACTGGTCGCCACCCAGCGCACCGGGCGATCGGGTGAGGGGAGGTGGAGGGGCGACAGGTCCAGCTCGGCCCTGTCCAGCAGCTCCGACAACGTCACCATGATGGCAGTCTCGCACAGCTGGATCAATGAGATTGTGCGAGTCTGACATGGCGTCGCGAGCGGTCCGGCCCCTACGGTTGATCGTCACCGCCACCACCCGAGGGAGCACCTGATGACCGCGTCCACCACCACAACCTGGGACGCCGCGCCCGTCGGCGCCGCGCCGACCCTGCCCCAGGAGCGGCGCCTGGTCACCGCGATCCCCGGCCCCCGTTCCCAGGAGCTGCAGCGGCGCAAGGAGGGCGCGGTCAGTCGGTCCGTCGGCACCGTGCTGCCGGTCTACGTCAGGGCCGCGGGCGGAGGAGTCGTCGTCGACGTCGACGACAACTCCCTGATCGACCTCGGGTCGGGCATCGCTGTGACGACCGTGGGCAACGCCCACCCCCGGGTGGTGGCCGCCGTCGCCGCCCAGCTCGAGTCCTTCACCCACACCTGCTTCATGGTGACGCCGTACGACGGCTACGTGGAGGTCGCCGAGGCGCTGAACCGGTTGACCCCGGGGACGCACGAGAAGCGCTCGGTGCTGTTCAACTCCGGTGCCGAGGCGGTGGAGAACGCTGTGAAGATCGCCCGGGCGCACACCGGTCGGCAGGCGGTGGTGGCCTTCGACCACGCCTACCACGGTCGCACCAACCTCACCATGGCGCTGACCTCGAAGAACATGCCCTACAAGCACGGCTTCGGCCCGTTCGCGGCCGAGGTCTACCGCGCACCGATGTCCTACCCCTTCCGCGACGGCGGGCTCGACGGCCCCGCGGCCGCCCGCCGCGCCATCGACGTGATCGAGAAGCAGGTCGGCGCGGACAACCTGGCCGCGTTGGTCATCGAGCCGATCCAGGGCGAGGGCGGCTTCATCGTCCCGGCCCCCGGCTTCCTGCCGGCGCTCGCCGGGTGGTGCCGCGAGCAGGGGGTGGTGTTCGTCGCCGACGAGGTGCAGAGCGGGTTCGCGCGCACCGGCGACCTGTTCGCCTGCGACCACGAGGGCGTCGTGCCGGACCTGGTGGTCACCGCCAAGGGGATCGCCGGCGGTCTGCCGCTGGCGGCGGTCACCGGGCGCGCCGAGATCATGGACGCTCCCCACGTGGGCGGGCTCGGCGGCACCTACGGCGGCAACCCGCTCGCCTGTGCCGCCGCCCTGGCGGTCTTCGACGCCATCGAGGAGGACGGGCTCCTCGACCGGGCCCGGCAGATCGGCGCGACCCTGGTCGAGCGGCTCACGGCGATGCAGGCGGCCGACCGGCGGTTGGGCGACATCCGGGGCCGGGGCGCCATGATCGCGCTGGAGCTGGTCGAGCCCGGCACCCTCGAGCCGGACGCCGAGCTGACCCGACGCGTGGCCGCGGCGGCCCACGCCCGCGGACTGATCGTCCTGACCTGCGGCACCTGGGGCAACGTGCTGCGCTTCCTGCCGCCGCTCTCGATGCCCGACCAGCTGCTCGCCGAGGCCCTCGACGTGCTCGAGTCGATCTTCGAGGAGACCCGGTGACCACTGCCGCCGTCAGCACCACCCGCACCTTCGCCGTCCTCGACCCCGCGACCCTCGAGCCGATCGAGGACGTGGCCGACAGCACGGTGGAGGAGGGCCTCGCCGCGGTGACCGCCGCGTCCGCGGCGTTCGCCGGCTGGGCCGCCACCCCGCCGCGGGCCCGCGCCGAGGTGCTGAGCCGCGCCCGCGAGCTGATGATGGCCGACGCCGACCGGCTCAGCGCACTGATCGTCGCCGAGAACGGGAAGTCGCAGGCTGACGCGCGCGCCGAGGTGACCTATGCCGCGGAGTTCTTCCGCTGGTTCGCCGAGGAGGCCGTGCGCTCGGACGGCGACTACGCCGTCGCCCCGGCCGGTGGCACCAGGACCCTGGTCACCCACCGTCCGGTGGGAGTGGCCGCCCTCGTCACGCCCTGGAACTTCCCCGCGGCGATGGCGACCCGCAAGATCGCACCCGCCCTGGCGGCCGGGTGCACCGTGGTCCTCAAACCGGCTGCTGAGACGCCGCTCACGGCACTCGCCGTCGCCGAGATCCTGGCCGTGGCCGGAGTGCCCGACGGAGTGGTCAACGTGGTGCCGACCACCGACGCCCCGGGGGTGGTCGGTGCGTGGCTGCGCGACGACCGGGTCCGCAAGATCTCGTTCACCGGCTCCACGGGTGTCGGCCGGACGCTGCTGCGGCAGGCCGCGGACCGGGTGCTGAACGCGAGCATGGAGCTCGGCGGGAACGCGCCGTTCGTCGTGACCGGCGACGCCGACGTCAGCGCCGCCGTCGCCGGGGCGATGATCGCGAAGTTCCGCAACGGTGGGCAGGCCTGCACCGCCGCCAACCGCCTCTACGTCCACGAGGACGTGGCCGCAGAGTTCGTGGCGCGGTTCGGGGCCGCCACCGAGGCGCTCCGCGTGGGGCCGGGCTCGGACCCGGACTCCCAGGTGGGCCCGCTGATCAGCACCTCCGCCGTCCGGACGCTCACCGAGCTGGTGGCCGACGCCGTCCAGGAGGGCGCCGAGGTCGCCTTCCAGGGCCGCATCCCCGATCACGGCAGCTTCTTCCCGCCGACCGTGCTCACCGGGGTACGCCCAGGGGCCGACATCCTGCGGAAGGAGATCTTCGGACCGGTCGCGCCGATCGTGGTGTGGTCAGACGAGGACGACCTGCTCCGCCAGGTCAACGACAGCGAGTACGGACTGGCCGCCTACCTGTACTCCGGCCGGCTCCAGGACGCCCTGCGCCTGGCCGAGCGCTTCGAGTCCGGCATGGTCGGGATCAACCGCGGCATCGTCTCCGATCCGGCCGCGCCCTTCGGCGGGTTCAAGCAGAGCGGGCTGGGCCGGGAGGGGGCCCGCGCCGGGCTGCAGGAGTTCCAGGAGACCCAGTACTTCAGCGTCGACTGGGGCTGACCCGCCGACCGGGAGCCGGGATGCGCGGCCATCACCTCGCCGTGCTGCGGCTGGGTCCGCCCGCCGAGCGTCGGGAGCGCGAAGAGTGCCCCCAGCCCCGCCCCGACCAGCCCGCGGTGCACCAGCAGGCAGCCGCCGACGATGCCTCCGGTGGCCAGGACCGGGTAGACCAGCGCCAACGCGATCGCGGCGGGCCCGGTGGCAGAGCCGAAGCCGACCGGTGCGTGGTGCAGCGCCGCCAGCAGCGGCACGTGCAGCACGTAGATCGGGAGCGTGTGGCGGCCCAGCCAGGAGAGCAACCGGGTGACCGGGCCGCGGCGGGACAGGGCGACGGCGGTCAGGAGCGACATGGGAACTCCGACCAGGCTGAGCACCAGCAGGCGAACGCCCGACGGAGCCCCGGCGTTCGTCAGGAGCTGGAACAGGACGACGTACGCGAGCGCCAGGGTCGGCAGGAGCAGACGACGTGACGACCGGGCGAGCGTCCAGACCAGGTCGGGGCAC
Organism: uncultured Actinomycetota bacterium; assembly: GCA_963781515.1. Taxonomy (GTDB): domain Bacteria; phylum Actinomycetota; class Actinomycetes; order Propionibacteriales; family Nocardioidaceae; genus Nocardioides. The sequence goes on along the minus strand of CAWAGL010000007.1, from coordinate 137,056 downwards.
CGGCTGCCGACGAGGAAGTAGCCGAAGTGGACGAGCACCGAGACACGATTGGTCTCGTCGAACGGCAGCACCGAGGCCGACGCGGTGAGCGCAGCGGCCGGCAGCAGGACCCACGCGACCGGCAGCGGGCGCAGGAGCTTCGCGAGCACGAAGTAGATCGCGAGCGCGTAGAGGAACCACAGGCCGGTGGACGCGAGGAGCAGGTCCGTCACGAGCTCGCCCAGGTCCTGGGTGCGGTTCATGGGGAGGGACCGCTCGACGGTGAAGACCGCGCCGAGCACGAGGAGCCACACGACGTAGAGGTAGTAAGGGGCGAGCGCCCGTCGGGCGACCTGCCGCCACGGGCGCAGCAGGGCCGAGGAGGCGAAGAGGCCCGAGACCACGAAGAAGAGGGGCATCCGGATCGGCTTGAGGAACCGGTTCACCTCCACCCACCCGGTCGCGATCCAGTCGACGCCGGGCGGCACCAGCTCCACGTAGTGCTTGGTGGTCGTGTGGTGGAGCACCACCAGCAGGATGCACAACCCCTTGGCCAGGTCGGGCCAGAGCACCCGGACGCGGGTGCCCGCTGCGGCATGGGCGGCCAAGGCCTACTCCTCGGTCAGGGGGTCGATTTCGGCCCACCCGCGGGTGCATCAACGGCCTCGTGCTCAGTGTCCCCATCGGGGAGGGGTCTCATGCACCGATGAGGGCCAAAGAGGGGAGAGTCACACCACCTGCCGGGTGGCGTCGCTCAACCGAGTCTGAGGCTTCCTCCCGACCTGGGGGCCGATGTGGACCACAGCCGATCGGCAAAGGTGTGGTCCGTGGGCGAGCTGCTGACGGGGAGGGGTCTGATCGTTTATAGGCGTCCACGGGCACGATCAGCCGATGACGGGCGCCATCGCGACATCTGTCAGCCCGCGGGGGTGGCTCGCCAGCTGCTTCTCTTGAGGTCACTGCCTCGGGGACAGCGGCGCTGGGTTCGGGGTGCGAACGAGCTCGGGCCCTAGCCGAGTGATCCGTCGCTTGGCGCCCAGTTCCCGTGGAAACCTGCGGGCACCCGGCCCGGCAGGTGCACAGCGGCGACGTCCTCGAGGGTCGCAGCATCGAGCAGTCGCAGGTGTGACCGACCCTCGGCACGGTCGAAGGCATAGCCCATCAGCACGCCGTCGTCCTCGGTCGTGCCGTCCGGTCGCGGCACGAAGCAGAACTCGCTCGCCTCCACTCCCGCACCGAGCCGGCGCGTCTGGGTCGTCCCCGTGTCGAGGTCGTGGCGCAGCACCGCGTCACCGGTGACCCCGCCCTCGAAGCCGACGGCATAGCCGTAGCGGTGCCGTGATCCGGTCCGTCGCTCGTCGTGCCGTGGGAACTCCTGTGAGCGCTGGTCGATGCCCATCTCGCTCACGGTGCCGCGCGCCATGTCGAGGGTGAAGCGGGTCAGGGTCGTCGGGCCCTCGTCGGGCCCGGTGAGCACGGTCGCGAACATCCTCGGGTGCTTCACCACGTCGACCACGACGGTGTCGCCGTCGTCGTAGGCGTTGAGCGTGTGGAAGATGTAGCAGGGGTCGATCTCGAACCAGCGGACCGCGTCGCCGTCGGCGTCGCGGGGCAGGATGCCGATCCGGGCGGGGTAGTCGGGGTTCCAGCGGTAGGGCAGCGTCGGCCCGGTGTCCCCGCCGCGCGCGGCGAAGGCGATCAGCGGCTCGGGGACCGGGTTGCGCCCGATGATCCGGCCCAAGAGCCCACGGATGAGCGGTCGCGCCAACCTCGGCACGTCGGCGGTCGCCATACCGATGTCGAAGGTGACCGGGAGGTCGAGGAGCACCACGTGCTTCTCGGTGAGGGCGAAGTCGTGCATCATCGGGCTGCCGTGGACCTGGATCTCGATGCTGCGCCGGACCCGGCCGGTGGTGTCGAGCACCGAGTAGTCCACCCGGTTGCCGCGCAGCCAGCTGTAGGACAGCGCGTGCAGCTCGCCGGTCGCCGGGTCCTCGTGGGGGTGGGCGGTGTAGCCCGATCTCCCGGGGAGGGGCGAGCGGGTGCCGCAGAAGTCGTGCGGGCCGACGGTGTCGAGGTCGTGCGTCAGCTCGTACGGCGCCGAGCCGGCCTCCACCAGGGCGAGCGTTCGCCCGGCGTGCTCGAGCACGTTGGTGTTGGCGGCGAAGTCCGCCCCGCTGGGGTTGCCACGCACCGGCTCGCCGAGCTCCTCGGCCACGGAGGACGAGCGGACCCACCGGTTGCGATACCACTCCGCCTTCCCGTCGCGCAGGCGCACGCCGTGCACCATCCCCTCACCCATGAACCAGTGGTAGCGCTCGCCCGGGTCGTGCAGGGGGTTGGGCCCGATGCGGAGGTAGCGGCCGTCGAGGAAGTCGGGCAGCGCCCCGGTCACCGCCAGGTCGGTCGCGGTCAGCTCCTGGGTCACGGGTGCGAAGTTGTCCCGGAGGTAGCGGTTGGCGGTGGTGCTGGGGCTGGTGATCGTCATGATGGTGCTCCCGGTCGATAACGCCGTTATCGATGGACTATAACGCCGTTATGGCAGGATGTCCATGGTGAGCACAGAGATGGAAACGGCCGGGGCCGACGTGCGCGCCCGCCTGATCGAGGAGGCGGCGCGCATCCTGGGCGAGGAGGGGCCGTCTGCGCTGTCGGCCCGCCGGCTCGCGGCAGGCGCCGGGACCTCGACGATGGCGGTCTACACCCACTTCGGTGCCATGAGCGCCGTCGTCGACGCGGTCGCCACCGAGGGGTTCAGTCGGCTGATGGCGCATGTGGACGCGGTCGGTCACTCCGACGACACGATCGATGACCTCCGGCGAAGCGCTGCGGCGTACCGCGACAACGCACTGGAGAACAGGCACGTGTTCGGAGTCATGTTCGGCGCCATCAGCGTCGGGGGCTTCCACGGGAGGGGAGCCGACCCGGAGGTCTCGATCGCGGCGTTCGACCAGATCGCGTCCCTCATCGAGCGGGCCATGGATGCCGGGGCGCTGCTGAGCGGCGACCCGCGCCAGGTCGCCGCACAGTTCTGGAGCGCCCTGCACGGCTACGTGATGCTCGAGCTGTCCGGGAACGTACGGATCGTCCACGACTCGGAGAACACCGTGCTGTGGCCGATGCTCGCCCACCTCCTCCGGGCCCTGGCGCCTCCTCCCGGCTAGCCTCGTCGGCGTCATCATCGGCGGGACGGGCGCGATGCCGCTCGCATCGCTGGACACCCCTCGTGCCCTTCGTCCTGGCTCGCCTCGGGCCACAGGCGACGCCTTCGCCGGGTCACCGCGATCCCGGTCCTGGACGGTCGTCGTGCTCGCCCTGCCTCCGGCGCCGTGGGCACAGCGATCGCACGACGCCGGAGTCCAGTGGCCTGAGGGCACTCATCCCCTGATCAGGGCCGCTGCCTCCACTGCTGCGGGGGATGGGCCGCGGGTACTTCGGCGCGAACTCAGAGGTCGTAGTACAGCTCGAACTCGTGCGGGTGCGGACGCAGCGCGACGGGCTGGATCTCCTGGGTGCGCTTGAAGTCGATCCAGGTCGCGATCAGGTCGGGGGTGAACACGTCGCCCTCGAGCAGGAAGTCGTGATCGGCCTCGAGCGAGTTCAGCACCGCATCGAGCGTGGCGGGCACGGTCGGGATGCCGGCGTGCTCGTCGGGCGGGAGCTCGTAGAGGTCCTTGTCGACGGGCTCGTGCGGCTCGATCTTGTTCTTGATGCCGTCGATGCCGGCCAGCAGCATCGCCGAGAAGGCGAGGTACGGGTTGGCCGACGGGTCGGGACAGCGGAACTCGATGCGCTTGGCCTTCGGGTTCGAGCCGGTGATCGGGATGCGGATGCAGGCCGAGCGGTTGCGCTGGCTGTAGACCAGGTTGACCGGGGCCTCGAAGCCGGGCACCAGGCGGTGGTAGGAGTTCACCGTCGGGTTCGTGAACGCCAGCAGCGACGGCGCGTGCTTGAGCAGGCCGCCGATGTAGTAGCGCGCCATGTCCGAGAGGCCGGCGTAACCGGTCTCGTCGTAGAAGAGCGGCTCGCCCTCGTTCCAGATCGACTGGTGGCAGTGCATGCCCGAGCCGTTGTCGCCGAAGATCGGCTTCGGCATGAAGGTCGCGGTCTTGCCGTTGCGCCAGGCGACGTTCTTGACGAGGTACTTGAACTTCATCACGTCGTCGGCGCTCTTGAGCAGCTCGTCGAACCGCCAGTTGATCTCGGCCTGGCCGGCGGTGCCGACCTCGTGGTGGGCGCGCTCGACGTGCAGCCCGGTCTTCTCCATCTCGATCACGATCTCGTCGCGGAGGTCGCCGAAGTGGTCGTACGGCGCGACCGGGAAGTAGCCGCCCTTGTACTTGACCTTGTAGCCGCGGTTGTTGTCCTCGGAGCCGCTGTTCCAGGCGCCCGCCTCGGAGTCGATGTGGTAGAAGCCGGCGTTCGCCTTGGTCTCGAAGCGCACCGAGTCGAAGACGTAGAACTCCGCCTCGGAGGCGAAGTACGCCGTGTCGCCGATGCCGGTCGACGCGAGGTAGGCCTGCGCCTTCTTGGCGATGTTGCGCGGGTCGCGGGAGTAGGCCTCACCGGTGAGCGGGTCGTGCACGAAGAAGTTGACGACCAGCGTCTTCGCCGCACGGAAGGGATCGAGGTAGGCCGTGGTGGGGTCGGGGAACAGCGCCATGTCGGACTCGTGGATGGCCTGGAAGCCCCGCACGGACGAGCCGTCGAAGTTCAGCCCGTCGTCGAACACCGACTGGTCGAAGGAGGAGACGGGCACCGTGAAGTGCTGCATCACACCGGGCAGGTCACAAAAGCGCACGTCGACCATCTCGACGCCTTCGTCCTTGACGTACTTCAGCAGCTCGTCGCTGTTTGCGAACATGTGAGTCCTCCTTGGCCGGGGATCTGGTCCTCGACCGAATGCGTTTTCTGGCGGGTCTGTTCAAGAATCGGGTGCGGCGCTGCACCGGTTGTCGCTGAACCTACGCAGGGGCAGTTTCTTGACCGTATCCCGTTTGTTTCGCGCGTGTTACAGATGCCCAGCCTCCGGCCCCGGCGTACGACGTCCTACCCTGAGGGCGTGACCGAGACCGCCTCGTGGGCCCGCCGGATGCTCGCCCTCGTGGTCGACTGGTCGGCCTCGACCCTGGTCGTCGTGCTGCTCATCGGCACCTCGGGCTGGAGCGACGATCGGTACTCCGGCTTCTACACGATGGCGGTCTACGTCATCGAGTCGGCGCTGCTCACCGCCACGGTGGGCGGCTCGTTCGGCAAGCTGCTGACCCGGCTGCGCGTCGTCCGGCATGACGGCAGCGGGAGGCCGGTCGGACTCCTCCAGGCGCTGCTGCGCAGTGTCCTGATCTGCCTGGTCATCCCGCCCCTGGTGTTCCGGCCCGACGGTCGCGGCCTGCACGACATCGCCGCCGGCACGGTCACCGTGACGCTCCGCACCGCCGCTGGGAGCTCCCGGTAGCCTCGTCGGCATGAGGACCTCACACCTTCGCCGCGTGGCCCTGGGGGCCGCCGCACTCCCCATCGCCCTCGTCGGACTCGTCGCCTGCGGCTCCGACGACAAGGCCGCCGACGACACGGCCACCGACACGTCGTCGGCCGCATCCGGCCCCGAGAGCGGCCCCGAGAGCGGCCCCGAGAGCGGCGCCGCGACCGGTGAGGAGGTCGACCCGGCCGAGTTCGTCGCCGACTTCAAGGCCGCCTTCTCGGAGAGCACCACCGCGCACATGACGATGGAGACCGACGGCCAGATGTCGCTCTCCGCGGAGGGCGACATCGACTACTCGACCAGCCCGCCGTCGATGGCGATGACGATGAAGAGCCCGATGTCCGACCAGGACATGGACCTGCGCCTGGTCGACGGCACGTTCTACATGTCGGTGCCCGGCGGGGGAGAGAAGTTCATGAGCTTCGACCTCGACGACCCGACCAACCCGCTGGGCGGCGACTTCACCGAGCAGCTCGACCCCTCCAAGGCGTTCGACACCTTCGAGGACGCCATCGAGTCGGTGACGTTCGTCGGCGACGAGGAGGTCGACGGTGACCAGCTGAGCCACTACACGCTCGCCGTAGACGGCGAGAAGATGGCCGGGTCGGTCGCCAGCGACGCCCCGGACGGTGCGCTGCCCAAGGACCTGACCTACGACGTGTGGCTGGACGGCGACGGGCTGTTCCGCCAGATGCGCAGCGATCTCGGCGAGGCCGGTCGGCTGACGATGAAGGTCGACGACTGGGGCAAGGACGTCTCGATCAAGGCGCCCCCCGCCGACCAGATCACCACCATGCCCGGCATGCCGACCGTGGACCCCGACGCCTGAGCCGCTCCCGGGGAGGGAGGCTCAGCGGCCCCGCTGGTTGCCGCGCATGCCCTTCATCGAGGTCGGCATCGGCCCCTTCGGCAGCGGGATGTTCGAGCGGTTGGCGTCGAGCGCCTTGAGCCGGTTGAGGATGTCGGTCATCTCGGCCGGCTTGACGCCGCGGCCGAGCTTGGTCACCCGCCGCACCAGCTTGGTGAGCGGCACCTGGCCCTCGCCGTTGCCGCAGACGATCTCGTGGATGGGCGCGTCCGCGACCACCCGCTCGTGCTTGCGACGCTCGGTGATCATCAGGCTCTTGAGCCGGCTGGGGCTGCTGCCCTCGCCGACGAGCACGATGCCCGGCGGGCCCACGACCCGGTGCACGACGTCCTGCTGCTTGGTGAACGCGACGACCGGGTCGACCTTCCAGCCGCGGCGCAGCATCTGCAGCGCGGCCGCGGCCGCGCCCGCCTGACCGTCCATCTGCGCGTACGCCGCCCGCTGGGCGCGGCGACCGAACACGATGAGCGCGCCGAGCACGCCCACCATCAGCGCGCTGATGATGCTGAGGACCAGCGACAGGGTCCCGCTGCCGGGCAGCAGCCACAGGACGACGAAGCCGAGGGCGGCACCGGCCACGAAGGTCCCGAGGATCCACCAGGGCAGGGCCCGGTCGGTCTTGTGGGCCATCTTGTAGGTCTGCGCGAACTGCTTGCGCCGACTCAGCTTCTCGGGGGCTACCGGGGAGGTGCTGGACATGCGTGGCCTTCTGTCGTGTTCGAACGGCTGCGGATCTCGGTCGCGCTCAGAGCGACACGCGGGCGCCCTCTCGGGACTCCAGGGCCTGACGGTACAACCGGCCGGCACGGTACGACGAACGCACCAGCGGCCCGGACATCACGCCGGAGAAACCGATCTCGTCGGCCTCGTCCTTGAGCTCCACGAACTCCTCGGGCTTCACCCAGCGCTCGACCGGGTGGTGGCGCAGCGACGGCCGGAGGTACTGGGTGATCGTGATCAGCTCGCAGCCGGCGGAGTGCAGGTCGACCAGGGCCTGGCTGATCTCCTTGCGGGTCTCGCCCATGCCGAGGATCAGGTTGGACTTGGTGACCAGCCCGAAGTCGCGGGCCTGGGTGATGACGTCGAGCGACCGGTCGTAGCGGAACGCCGGGCGGATCCGCTTGAAGATCCGCGGCACGGTCTCGACGTTGTGGGCCAGCACCTCGGGCCGCGACTCGAACACCTCGCGCAGCAGGTCGGGCTTGCCGTTGAAGTCGGGGATCAGGTTCTCGACGCCGGTGCCGGGGTTCAGCTCGTGGATGGCGCGCACGGCCTCGGCGTACAGCCAGGCACCGCCGTCCTCGAGGTCGTCGCGGGCGACGCCGGTGATCGTGGCGTAGCGCAGCTGCATCTTCTGCACGGACTCGGCCACCCGGCGCGGCTCGTCACGGTCGAGGGGCAGCGGCTTGCCGGTGTCGATCTGGCAGAAGTCGCAGCGTCGGGTGCACTGGTCGCCGCCGATGAGGAACGTCGCCTCGCGGTCCTCCCAGCACTCGAAGATGTTGGGGCAGGCGGCCTCCTGGCACACCGTGTGCAGACCCTCGGACTTCACCAGGCTCTGCAGGGCGGTGTACTCGGGGCCCATCCGTGCCTTCGTCTTGATCCACGGGGGCTTGCGTTCGATCGGGGTCTCCGCATTGCGGACCTCCAGACGAAGGAGCTTGCGGCTTCCGGGATCTGGGGCGGCAGCTGGCGTCACGCCCGTCACTCTACGCGGGCCCCGAAGGGGCCCCAACTCGCCGTCAGACGCCGGGCCTGACCAGCTGGATCCGCGGTGTGCGGCCCGGCTCGGGGCGCGCCGGGTAGTCGGGCGTCGGCTCGTACGACGACCAGTCGAGGTAGCGGCGCAGGTGCCGCTCGACCACCGGCAGCACCTCGGCGGTGGTCACGTCGCGACCCAGCTCGGCGCTCAGCGAGGTGACACCGGCGTCCGCGATGCCGCACGGCACGAACCGGTCGTACCAGCCGAGGTCGACGTCGCAGTTGATGGCGAAGCCGTGCATCGTGACGCCGCGGCTGACCCGGATGCCGAGGGCCGCGACCTTGCGCTCCGGGCCGCGGTCGTCGGCGCGCAGCCAGACGCCGCTGCGGCCGGGAATGCGTGCGGTGGTGACGCCGAGGTCGCGGCACGCCTGGATGAGCGCCTCCTCGACTCGGCGCACGTAGTCGACGACCTTGACGTGGTCGGGCAGCCGGACGATGGGGTAGCCGACGAGCTGGCCGGGGCCGTGGAAGGTGATCTTCCCGCCCCGGTCGACGTCGATGACATCGGCACCTCCGGGGTCGGCCGGCCGCTCGTGTGCGTCGGTGCGCTTGCCGGCGGTGAAGACCGGCGGGTGCTCCAGGACGAGCACCGTGTCGGGCGACTCTCCCGCGACGACGGCGGCGTGCACCGCCCGCTGGAGGTCCCACGCGGCCAGGTAGGCGACGGCCTCGTCGCCGAGGCCGGCGACACGCAGTTCGAACGACATGGCGTCGACCCTACCCCTGGGAAATGACCCTGTGGATGACGCCCGACGGCGGCCGTCGATCCGGGGCAGGGTGGTCACGTGCTTGCTCGCAGACTCGTCCTCGGGAGCGCCGTCATGGCGGTGCTCAGCGTCCTGCTGATGGTCGTGGTGTGGCTGAGCACCACGCGCGAGGAGACGGCGGCCACCCGTCCCGTCCGCCCCGACGCCGTCGCGACCCTGGCCGGCTGGGACACCCGCCGTGCCCGGGCCTGGGCCGAGGGCGACGTCGAGGCGTTGCGCGGTCTCTACGTCGCCGGCTCACGCACCGGCCGCAGGGACGCCGACATGTTGAGCGCCTACGCCGACCGCGGGCTGCGCGTCCGCGGCCTGCGCACGCAGGTGCTCCGGGCCCAGGTCCTGCGGCACGACGCGCACACGGTCGTGGTCTCGGTGACCGACCGGATGCGCGGCGCCGAGGCGGTGGGCGACGACGGGCGCATCCCGTTGCCGACCGACCGGGCCAGCACCCGTGAGGTCACTCTTCGGCTGGTCGCGGGCGAGTGGCTGGTCGACGAGGTCAGGGACTGACGCGCGACCGCTCAGTCCAGCGCACTCGCGATGACGTCGCGGACGTCCTGGTCGCGGAAGTCGTAGCCGGCCCGCTCGAGGGCCTCGGGCCGCGCATTGACCGAGTTGAGCAGCTCGGGGGACATCGACCCGGCGGCCGGACCGAGCAGCCACGACGGAGCGGCCAGCCGGGCCCGACGACCGACCGCGTCGGCCAGCGCCTGGGTGAACTCCGCGTTGGTGGGGGTGTCGGGGCAGCAGAGATTGAAGGGGCCCTCGACGTCGTGCGCCTCGGCGAGGAAGCAGACGCCCCCGACCCAGTCACGCAGCGAGATGAGCGGGAAGTACTGGGTGCCCGGCCCCAGGCGGGCGCCGAGGCCGGCCTTGAACAGCGGCAGGAGCTGCTTCATCGGCGGGTTGCGCCGGTCGATCACCGGGGCGCTGCGGAGCACGCACACCCGGGCGCCGGCGTCGGTGGCGGCGGTGGTCGCCGCCTCCCACTCGCGGGTCACCTGGGTCAGCAACGCGTCTCCGCGGGAGTCGGACTTCTCGCTGAGCAGCTCGGAGCCGTGGTCACCGTAGATCGAGATGCCGTTGCCGGCCAGGAAGCGCGGCGGCTCGTCGGTCGCGGCGATGGCCTCGGCCAGCACCCGCGTCGTCGTCACGCGCGACTCACGCAGCGCTCGCGCCCAGGACTTGGAGTGCGGATTGCCGGCGGTGGGGGAGCCGGCGAGGTTGACCACGACGTCGACACCCGTGAGCACGCCGGCCGCCAGGGCGCCGTCGTAGGGGTCCCAGCGCTGCTCGTGCGGTGCGCGAGCCTCGCGGCGCACGAGCGTGGTCACGGTGTGGCCGTGACGACGCATCGCCGAGACGAGACGAGATCCGAGGAACCCGGACGAGCCGGCGATGACCGCGTGCATGACCCAACCATGGCACGGGGGCGGTTGCCCACCGTGTGGAACGCCCCGAACCTGCATGAGAGGGTCGAGCGCATGTCTGCCTCCCTCCCGGTCCGAGCACGGCGAGCCGCCGCGGCGATCCTCGCGGCGGCCGTGGTGGCCGGCCTGGCAGGTTGCACGGGCGACGACGAGGACCAGGACTCCGCAGAGTCCGCGGCCGAGATCATCCGCGACCTTCCGGACGCCGCGGCCGTCGAGTCCGCGGTCGCCGACGCCATCGACACGACGACGCTTCCCGAGGACGTGGTGCCGGGACCGGGGCTGGTCGCCAGGTCCGGTTCCCTGGACAGCCTCGAGCAGCGCTGTGCCAGGGACTACCTCTATGCCGACATCGACGAGATCTGCGTCTTCGGTGACCCGAAGAGCAAGCGGACGATCCTGCTGTGGGGTGACTCGCGGGCAGCGATGTGGATGCCTGCGCTGTCCCGGATCGCGGAGCAGAACGGCTACGCGCTCGCGGTGGTCACCAAGCTGGGCTGCCCGCCGCTCCTCGGTCCGACGCCGTGGCTGGCCGCGGAGTCCCGTCCCTATGTCGAGTGCGTGCAGTTCAACGACCGGGTGACCGAGCTCGTCAACGACGTGATCAAGCCCCGCATCGTGGTGCTTTCGGGTGCCGTGCGCGGCTTCGCAGCGAGCGACGACGGCAAGGTCGAGCCACTCGGCGAGGGCAACGCCGACAACACCTGGACCCCCGACCACGACGCGGACGAGATCTGGCAGACGGGCCTGCGCCGCGCCCTGGAGTCCTTCGACGACGACGATGCCGAGGTGTTCGTGCTCGGTGAGGCGCCGTACCCCACCCAGGACGCCGGCACCTGCCTGGCCGAGCACCCCGACGCCGTCGACGAGTGCGGGGTCACCCCGGAGATCGGCGTGTACGACGAGCACAACGCCGCGGAGAGGGCGACCGCCGAGGACGCCGGCGCGACCTACGTCTCGGCTCTGCCGTGGCTGTGCGACGACGACCTGTGCCCGGCCGTCATCGACGACCACGTGGTCTACCGCGACAGCTTCCACCTCAACCGGGAGTTCGTCCTGCACATCAGCCGGGCGCTCGGGTCGGCGCTGGGGCTCGACGACTGGAAGGCCCTGAGGAAGTGACTGAGCGCCGGCAGCCATCGGCTACCGGCGCTCACTCAGGTCTGGGCGACCCTGTGGTCAGACGTCGAACTGACCCGCCTCGAGGCGCTGCTTGACCTCGGTGAGGTAGCGGGCCGCGTCGGCCCCGTCGACCAGTCGGTGGTCGTAGGTCAGCGCGAGGTAGACCATCGACCGGACCGCGATCGTCTCGCCCAGGTTGGCGTCGTCGATCACGACGGGCCGCTTCACGATCGACCCGGTGCCGAGGATGGCCACCTGCGGCTGGTTGATGATCGGCGTGTCGAACAGCGCCCCGCGGCTGCCGGTGTTGGTCAGCGTGAAGGTGCCGCCCGACAGGTCGTCGGGGGTGATCTTGTTGGTGCGGGTGCGCTCGGCGATGTCGGCGATCTTGCGGGCGAGACCGGCGATCGACAGGTCGCCGGCCTCCTTGATGACCGGGGTCAGCAGACCCTTCTCGGTGTCCACCGCGATCGCGAGGTTCTCGCGGTCGAAGTAGGTCACCTCACCCTTGTCGGTGTCGATCGTCGCGTTGAGGGACGGGTGCTGCTTGAGCGCGTCGATCGCCGCCTTCGCGAAGAACGGCATGAACGACAGCTTCACGCCCTCGCGGGCCGCGAACTCGTCCTTGACGGAGGCACGCAGGCGGGCGATCGCGGTCACGTCGACCTCGACGACCGTGGTCAGCTGAGCGCTCACCTGGAGCGACTCGACCATCCGCTTGGCGATCACCTTGCGCAGGCGCGACAGCGGCTCGGTCTTGCCGCGCAGCGGCGACGGCGCCGTGGACGCCGCTGCCGGTGCCGACGAGGCGGCAGTGGGCGCGGCCTCCGGTGCGGCCTCCGCTGCGGGTGCCTTCTGGGCGGCGGCGGCGTCGAGCACGTCCTGCTTGCGGATCCGGCCACCGACTCCCGTGCCGGTGACGGCGCTCAGGTCGACGCCCTTCTCGGTGGCCATCTTGCGCACCAGCGGGGTGACGTAGCTGCTCTGGTCGCCGGAGCCCTCGGCGGCCCGGGGGGCGGCGGCGGGCTTCTCCGGCTCGGCCGGCTTCTCGGCCGCCGGCTCGGGTGCCTTCTCCGGCTCGGGTGCCTTCTCCGGTGCCTTCTCGGGCTCGGGCTCGGGCTCGGGCTCCTTCTGGGGCTCCGGCTCGGCCTCCGCTGCGGGTGCCTCGTCCTTGGCTGCCGGTGCGGCCGCGGCGTCCCCGGAGCCGATCACGGCGAGCTCGGCGCCGACCTCGACGGTCTCGTCCTCGCTCACCTTGATCTCGAGGAGCTTGCCGGCGACGGGGGACGGGATCTCGGTGTCGACCTTGTCGGTGGACACCTCCAGCAGGGGCTCGTCGACCGCGACGTCGTCGCCGACCTGCTTGAGCCAGCGCGTCACGGTGCCCTCGGTGACCGACTCGCCCAGGGCGGGCAGGGTCACCGACGTCCCCGAGCCGTCGCCGCCGCCGGAGTCACCCGACGGCGTCTCCTGCTCGGCCGCGGGCTGCTCGGCGGGGGCCTCCTCCTGGGCGGGTGCCTCGGGCTCGGCCTGCTCCGAGGGTGCCTCACCCGAGGAGTCGCGCTCCTCGGCGTCGGCCTCGGCGGCCTCCTGCTCGGTGTCCTCGCCGCCCGCGGCCTCCCCGTCGGAGGAGGACTCGTCGGACGACGCCGAGCCGCCGCCCTCGCCCTCCTCGCCGACGATGGCGAGCACGGCGCCCACCTCGACGGTGTCGTCCTCGTTGGCCTTGATCTCGAGCAGGGTGCCCGCCACGGGGGAGGGGATCTCGGTGTCGACCTTGTCGGTGGAGACCTCCAGGAGGGGCTCGTCGACCGCGACGGCGTCGCCGACCTGCTTGAGCCAACGGGTGACGGTGCCCTCGGTGACGGATTCGCCGAGTGCGGGGAGGGTGACTTCGGAGGCCATGGGATTCCTGTCGTCTAGGAGGCTGGGCGGTCGTGCAATCAGGAGTGTGCGTGCAGCGGCTTGCCGGCGAGGGCCAGGTGCGCCTCGCCGAGTGCTTCGTTCTGGGTCGGGTGGGCGTGCACGAGGGGGGCGACGTCATCGGCGTGGCCCTCCCAGTTGTAGATCAGCTGGGCCTCGCCGATGAGCTCCCCGACCCGGTCACCCACGAGGTGGATGCCCACGACGGGACCGTCCTTGCGCGCGACGAGCTTGACGAACCCCTGGGTCTTGAGGATCTGGCTCTTGCCGTTGCCGCCCAGGTCGTAGGTCACGGTGGTGATCTCGTCGCCGTACTGCTCGCGGGCGTCCGACTCGTTGAGACCGACCGAGGCGATCTCCGGGTGGGAGTAGGTCACGCGCGGGATGCCGGACTCGTCGATCGGCGTCGGCTGGAGCCCGGCGATCTCCTCGGCGACGAAGATGCCCTGCTGGAAGCCGCGGTGGGCGAGCTGCAGCCCCGGCACGATGTCGCCGACCGCGAAGACGCCCTCGACGTTGGTGCGGCAGCGCTCGTCGGCGAGCACGAAGCCGCGATCCATGGCGATGCCCTGCTCGTCGTAGCCCAGTCCGTCTGTGGTCGGGCCCCGACCGACCGCCACGAGGAGCAGCTCGGCCTCGATGACGCTCACCTCACCCTTGGCATCCTCGACCGTCACCGCCACGCCGGTCTCGGTGGTCTCCACGCTCTTGAAGGGGGTGCCGGTCCGGAACGCGATCTTGCGCTTCCGGAACGCGCGCTCGAGGGCCTTGGACGATGCCTCGTCCTCGACGGCGACCAGACGCGGCAGTGCCTCGACGATCGTCACGTCGGCGCCGAAGCTCCGCCACACGCTCGCGAACTCGCAACCGATCACGCCGCCGCCGAGCACGATGACCGACGCGGGCACGCGCTCGAGGCGCAGTGCCTGCTCGGAGGTGACGACCCGCTCGCCGTCGACCTCGAGGCCGGGCAGGGAGCGGGAGTAGGAGCCTGAGGCCAGCACGACGTGCTTGCCGGAGTACGACGTGCCGTCGACGGTCACGGTGCGCGGACCGGTCAGCCGGCCCTCGCCCGCGATGACCGTGATGCCGCGACCCTTGATCAGCCCGGTGAGGCCCTTGAAGAGGCGGTCGACGACACCGTCCTTGTAGGCGTTGACGCCGGGCATGTCGATGCCCTCGAACGTCGCCTGCACGCCGAACTGCGACGCCTCGCGGGCGGAGTCGGCGACCTCGGCCGCGTGCAGCAGGGCCTTCGTCGGGATGCAGCCGATGTGGAGGCAGGTGCCGCCCAGGTTGCCCTTCTCGACGAGCCCGACCGAGAGGCCGAGCTGCGCTGCTCGCAGGGCGCAGGAGTAGCCGCCGGACCCGGCCCCGAGAATGAGTACGTCGAATTCGGCCTCGGCCACGCTGCGGTCCTCCTGTTGGTGCACTTGCGATGTCCGGCCCATCTTTGCACTCTTTGCGAGACCACCGACACCCGGTTGCTTCCGTGGCGGCGGCACCCGGGGTGCCACCCCGTTTGACACACTGTGTCCATGGGTTTGTTCGACCGATTTCGACGCGGAGCGCGGATGCGCCGTCCGGGCCGCGACACTGCGCGCACCGGGTCCACCACCGTGCGTGCCTCTGACGGGACCGACCAACGGCACCTCGACGAGTTCGTGTCGGCACGCCGGGGGGTCGAGGGGTTCGTCGAGCCCCGCACCGCCGTCAGCGACGTGACGCTCCTGCTGGTCGCGCACGACGGGGAGTGGACGCGGCGCCGCGTGCCGTCGGTCGAGTGGGCGCACGCGTTCTGCAACAAGCGCCAGGTGCCGTCGTACGACGCCGCGGTGGTCGGCGTGCCGCAGCGGATGCGCGACTACAACCGGCGCAAGAAGGCCGAGGGGCTGTAGCTCAGCCCTCGGCCAGCCCGGCAGCGAACTCCACCAGGGTGGTGACCGCGAAGCCGGTGCCGCCGTGCGTCCAGTGACCGGTCGGCCCGCCCGAGTGGTAGGCGGGTCCCGCGATGTCGAGGTGAGCCCACGGCAGTCCGTCGGTGAACTCGCGGAGGAAGGCGCCGGCGAACAGCCCGCCTCCCCAACGCACCCAGTCGTGCTGGGAGAGGTCGGCGACCTTGCTGCTGCGGATCCGCTCGTCCATCTCCTCCGGGATCGGCATCGGCCAGAGCGCCTCGCCGGCCCGGGCGCCGGCCGCGAGCACGTCGTCGACGGTGTCGCCGGTGCCGATGACCGCACCGACGCGCTCGCCGAGCGCGACCACCATGTGCCCGGTGAGGGTCGCCGCGTCCAGCACCACGTCGGGCTTGGCCTCGGTCGCCATCACCAACGCGTCGGCCAGCACGAGCCGACCCTCGGCATCGGTGTTGAGCACCTCGACCGTGGTGCCGCCGTACATCGAGAGCACGTCGCCGGGCCGCACCGAGGAGCCCGACACCATGTTCTCGGCCATCGGCGCGAAGGTCGTCACCTTGACCGGCAGGCCCAGCGCGGCGATCGCGAAGGTGGCCTGGAGCACGGCGGCAGCGCCGGCCATGTCGCACTTCATCGTCTGCATGCCACCGGACGGCTTGATGGTCAGGCCGCCCGAGTCGAACGTGATGCCCTTGCCGACCAGGGCGAGGTGCTGCTTGGCGCCCTTGGGTGCGTAGGTGAGCTTGACCAGGCGCGGGGGAGCGTCGGAGCCGCCGCCGACACCGAGGATGCCGCCGCAGCCGAGCTCGGCGAGCTGGATCTCGTCGAGCACCTCGATCTTGATCTTGGGGGCGCCGCGCCCCTTGGTGGCGGCCTTGTGGGCGGCCGTGGCGGCATCGGCGAACTTCGACGGGGTGAAGTCGCCGGGAGGCTGGTTGACCCAGTCACGCGTGGTGGCGACGGCGGCGGCGAGCACCTGGGCCCTCTCGAAGGCGGTGACCGCCTCGGCCTTGCGGGCGACGGGGGAGAGCACGACGACGTCCCCGGCCTCGGAGTCGTCGGACTTCGACGACTTGTAGGCGGTGAACGTGTAGCCGCCGAGCAGGTGGCCCTCGGTGACCGCGGCGACGAGGGACGGGTCGTCGGCCGGCAGCGCGATCGCCACCGACGAGGCGTTGGGGACGCTCCGCGCGGCCACCCCGGCCGCGCGGCGTACCGCCGTGGCGTCGATGTCGGAGCCCAGCCCGACCAGCACGAGCAGGGGCGCGTTGATGGCCCCGTTGGTGGGCACCTTGTGGCTCTCGCCGGCCTTGCCCTTGACCCCGAGGGAGGCGAGCAGGGGACGCAGCCGGCGGCCGTAGGCCTTGGCGACGTCCTCGGCCCCCAAGGCCAGCTCGGGTCCCTTGTCGGTGGAACGCACGCCGACCACGAGGGCGTCGGCGCGGGTCTTGGCGGGGTTGGCTGCACGCAGCGTGTAGGTCGTCGTCACCTCGGCAGGATAGCCAGCCCGCTGAGGTAGGTTCGCCCGCATGGCGCAGACGTCTGACTTGAAGCGGTCCCCCTTGCACGACCGCCACGTGGCTCTCGGTGCGAAGTTCGCCGAGTTCGGTGGCTGGTCGATGCCCCTGGAGTTCTCCTCCGGAGTGGTGAAGGAGCACACCGCGGTGCGCACCGGCGTCGGCATCTTCGACGTCTCGCACCTCGGCAAGGCGATGGTGACCGGACCCGGTGCGGCCGAGTTCATCAACGCGACGCTCTCCAACGACCTGGCCAAGATCCGCCCGGGCAAGGCTCAGTACACGCTCTGCTGCGACGCCGAGACCGGCGGCATCGTCGACGACCTGATCGCCTACTACCAAGACGACGAGCACGTCCTGCTCGTGCCCAACGCCGCCAACACCGCCGAGGTCGTACGACGCCTGCTCGCCGAGGCGCCCGAGGGCGTGCGGATCGTCGACCACCACGACGACTACGCCGTGCTCGCCGTCCAGGGCCCGAGGTCCGACGAGGTGCTCACCCGCGTGGGGCTGCCCGTCGGGCACGAGTACATGTCCTTCGCCGAGGCCGAGTTCGGGGAGCCCGGCGGTCAGGCCGTCGTCGTGTGTCGCACCGGCTACACCGGCGAGCGGGGCTACGAGCTGATCGCAGCCAACGAGATCGCCGGCGAGCTCTGGGACCGGCTGCTCGCGGCGGGCGAGGAGTTCGAGATGCTGGCCTGCGGGCTCGGCTCGCGCGACACCCTGCGCACCGAGATGGGCTACCCCCTCCACGGCCAGGACATCACCCTCGACGTCACCCCCAACCAGGCCGGGCTCGGCTGGGCGGTCGGTTGGAAGAAGGACGCGTTCTGGGGCCGCGAGCCACTCGTCGCCGAGAAGGAGGCCGGTCCGAAGCGCAAGCTGCGTGGGCTGATCGCCGTCGGCCGCGGGATCCCCCGGCCGGGCATGGGGGTGACCCTGGTGGCCGACGTGCCGCTGTGCGACATCACCTCGGGCACGTTCAGCCCGACGCTCAAGAAGGGCATCGGCATGGCGCTGGTGCCGACGGTGGTGCACCCCGAGGCCGAGCTCGGTGTCGACATCCGGGGTCGCCGCGAGATCTTCGCGTCCACCAAGCTGCCGTTCGTCGACCCGTCCGTCCGGGAGGCGTGATGTTGCCCGACCAGCCGCCCACCTTCCGCCAGCCCACCCCGGAGGAGCAGCCGTGGCACTGGGCGCTGCTTGACGCAGCGGGCGCCGTCGTCGAGGTCGACGACGAGTACGCCGGGGCGCGGTTCGCGAGCCAGGCCGACGCCGAGTCGTGGGTCGGCGAGATCTGGTCCGAGCTGGCCGAGCTCGGCGTCGACGGGGTCACGCTCTACGAGCACGACCGGGCCGTCTACGGCCCCATGTCGCTCCACACCTGATCCACCGATGGCCCAGCAGCTCTGGTCGCACGTCGCCGACGCCTATGCCCGCAGCTTCGCCGGCCTCTGCGCCGGCTCCGTCCCCGCCGTGCTGTCCGGCCTGCCTTCGCGGGCCCTGTTGCTCGATGTCGGCTGTGGCACCGGCGCCCTCGCCGAGGAGGCGGTGGCGCGTGGCGCCCGCGTGAGCGCGTGCGACATCGACGCCGACATGGTGGCGCTGGCCCGCGACCGGCTCGGTGCGAGCGTCCCGGTCGACGTGGCCGGGCTGCCCGTCCTGCCGCACGCCGCCGACTCGTTCGACGTGGTGGTCGCCAACTTCGTGCTCAACCACGTCGATGATCCCGCTGCGTCGGCCGCCGAGCTGGTGCGCGTGGTCGCGCCGGGTGGCTCGGTCCGGACGACCATCTGGAGCAACCAGCCGACCGCTCAGGGCCGGCTGTTCCGGGCGGTGATGGAGGCCAGTGGGGCGGTGGACCCGCAGCTCCCCGCACTGCCGACGGACAAGGACTTCGACCGGTCGGTGGAGGGTCTCGCCGGCCTGCTCCGCGCTGCCGGGTGCCGCGACGTCGAGGGCCGTCCCGTGTCGTGGGAGTGGCGCGTCACGCCCGACGACCTCTGGGCCGCACCCACCGGGGGAGTCGCCGGGGTCGGGGTGGTGTGGCGAGCCCAGACGGCCGACGTGCAGGCCCGCATGCGTGCGGAGTTCGACCGGTTGCGACAGCCGCTGATGGACGGCGAGCACCTCGTCATCCCGGCGTCGGGGGTCATGGTGTGGGGGAGCGGGTGACCGGAGGCCTTCCGGCGGCGGTGGGCGCCGTCTGCGAGACATGGCTGGCCCGCATCGACGCGGCCGCGCCCGCGCTGGTCACCGGGCTGTACCTGCGGGGCGGGCTGGCGTTCGGCGAGTGGGTGCCGGGACAGAGCGACGTCGACTTCGTCGCCACGCTGGCACGACGACCGGGCCGTGCCGACCTCGACGTCCTCGCGGCCTCGCACGCCGCCGTACGCGAGGAGCACCCGGAGGTGCCGTTCGACGGCGCCCACCTGCTCGCCTCCGACCTGGCCGCGGATCCCGAGCAGTGCCCCGACGTGCCGTGCGTGCTGCACGCGCACTTCGACGAGGCTGCGCGCTACGACCTCAGCCCGGTGCTGTGGCACGAGCTCGCCCGCAGTGGCGTCACGGTGCGCGGGCCGGCGATCGGTGAGCTAGGCGTGTGGACCTCGGCCGAACGGCTGGTCGCCTTCACCCGCGGCAACCTCGACACCTACTGGCGCACCAACGCCGAGGCGCTCGCGGCCGTGCCGTCCGAGGGTGAGACCGAGTGGGCGTGCTGCTGGTGCGTGCTGGGCGTCGCCCGGCTCCACCACCTGCTGGTCACCGGCGAGATGACCACGAAGTCGGGCGCCGGCCGCTGGGGGCTCGGCCACTACCCGGCGCGGTTCCACCGGGTGCTGCGCGAGGCGATGCGCATCCGCGAGGGTGGACCCGAGGAGTACGCCGACGACGTGGCCTCACGAGGCTGCGACACGGCTGAGTTCACGGCCTACGTGGTCGCCGCAGCCACCTGACGCGCAACGAGCAGTCACGGATCCCATCCGCGGGCGCGACGGTGACGAACCCCTGACGCATCGAATCCGAGGGAGAGTGCATTGGCCGCGCAGGGCAACCGACCGAGCGACCACACCTCCTACGTGCTGGCTCGCTGGCCGGTCCTCGTGCGGTCCCTGGTCGTCGAGGGTCTCGCGGTCGCCGACGCGGAGGCCGTCGTGGCCCGTGTGCTCGCCCGGCTACGACCGGGCTGGAGCCGCCTGGCACGTGACGAGGATGCCGACGTGCGCGTCTGGGCGGAGGTCCGCGAAGAGGCCGGCCTGCCACCCGACCACGGTGCCGTCGCCCCGGTGCTCGCCGACCCGGCGCTGATCGAGCGCACGGCCGACGTCACCGTGAGCCCCGATCCGCTCGGCCTGATCGAGGACCAGACGCGTCGACGCCGTCGCTCCGTCGTACGTGGTGCGGCGATCGCCGCCGCCGTGGCGGTCGTCCTGGGTGGCTATGTCGCCTGGGCCACCACGCGCACGCCGTCTCCGGACGTCGTGGAGGTGGCCAACCCCGCGCCGGTCCCGTGGTACGCCCAGGGACGTCTCCAGCTCCGGACCGTGAGCGTCGAGCTGCCGCGCCTCGACGGCTTCGTCGTGACCGGCGACGACGAGGTCACCTACCGCGACACGGCCGGCCGTTGGTTCACCGTCAGCGGCGACGGTGCCGTCGAGGCGGCCTCGAGGCCCCCGGCCCCGGATGTGCCCGACCCCGCCGACGGGGTCCGTGTCTCGCCCGACGAGCGGTACGTCGTACGCCTCGGTGAGGGTGGTGCGTCCGCCTACTACCCGGACGGTGGCGCCTTCGCCTACGACCGGTCCCGTGGGGAGGCGCTCGACTCGGGGGTGCGGGCCGACCGTCGCGTGCTCGACGCGGTCTTCGCCCCGGACGGCACCGTCACCTACGTCATCAGCAACCAGTACGAGGAGCGCTCGGCCGAGACGACCCGTCGGCTCTCCGAGACCGGCACGCTCAGCCTGCGCACCTGCACCCTGGTGCCCCTCGAGTGCCAGGACGTCGTGAGCGTGTCGGGCAGCACGGGCGGCCTGCAGCTGCGCTGACGGACACGCCCGACCCGGACGGCGGCCGGCCACGTCGCTCGGTAGTCTCGACGGCATGCAGGTTTACCTCGACCTCCTCCAGCGGATTCTCGACGAGGGCGTCGAGAAGACCGACCGCACCGGCACCGGCACGCACTCGGTCTTCGGCCACCAGATGCGCTTCGACCTGAGCGCCGGCTTCCCGCTGGTGACGACCAAGAAGGTGCACACGCGCTCGGTCTTCGGCGAGCTCATCTGGTTCCTGCGCGGCGACACCAACGTCACGTGGCTCCAGGACCGCGGCATCAGCATCTGGGACGAGTGGGCCGACGAGGCCGGTGACCTCGGCCCGGTCTACGGCCACCAGTGGCGTTCGTGGCCCACGCCCGACGGTCGGCACGTCGACCAGATCCGCCAGGTCATCGACCAGATCCGCACCGACCCCGACAGTCGCCGCCACATCGTCAGCGCCTGGAACGTCGCCGACATCCCCGACATGGCGCTCCCACCCTGCCACGCGCTGTTCCAGTTCTACGTGGCCGACGGACGGCTCAGCTGCCAGCTCTACCAGCGCAGCGCCGACGTGTTCCTGGGTGTGCCGTTCAACATCGCGTCGTACGCCCTGCTCACGCACATGGTCGCGCAGGTCACCGGCCTCGAGGTCGGCGACTTCGTGCACACGATGGGCGACGCGCACCTCTACTCCAACCACGTCGAGCAGGCGCGCCTCCAGCTCGCCCGCGAGCCGCGGCCGCTGCCGACGCTGACGCTCGATCCGCGCGTCCGCGAGATCGACGGCTTCGAGCTCGACCACATCGCCGTCGAGGGCTACGACCCCCACCCCGGCATCAAGGCCCCCATTGCCGTCTGAGCGCCGCCTCACCCTGATCGCTGCCCATGCCGACAACCGCGTCATCGGCGACCACGGCCGGATCCCGTGGCACCTGCCCGAGGACTTCGCGCACTTCAAGGCCGAGACGCTGGGCCACACCCTGGTGATGGGGCGACTGACGTTCGACTCGATCGGCCGCGCCCTTCCCGGTCGCCGCACGATCGTGATCACCCGCGACCGCGGGTGGGGCGCCGACGGCGTCGACGTGGCGCACGGCCTCGACGAGGCGCTCGAGCTGACCGGCGACGACGAGGTGTACGTCGCGGGCGGCTCCCAGATCTACGAGCTGGCGATGCCGCTGGCGACCCACCAGATCCTGACCGAGGTCCACCTCTCACCCGACGGCGACGCCCACTACCCGGCGTACGACGCGGGGGAGTGGCACGAGAGGCGGCGGGTGAGCCGCCCCGACCTCGACTGGGTCTGGCTGGAGCGGGTCGGGCCGCGCGGCCCGACGGCGATAGCCTAGGAGCATGAGCCTGCCTGCCGCCCCGTTCGGTCGCGTCCTGACCGCGATGGCGACCGCCTTCACCGACGACGGCTCGGTCGACCTCGAGGCCACCGCCCGTATCGCCACGCACCTCGTCGACCACGGCCACGACGGCGTGGTCGTCAGCGGCACCACCGGCGAGTCGCCGACCACCTCCGTGGCTGAAGACGGCCAGATCCTCCAGGCCGTCAAGGAGGCCGTCGGCGACCGCGCCACGGTCGTTGCGGGCGTCGGCACCAACGCCACCGCCCACTCAGTCGAGCTGGCCCGCCAGGCAACCAAGCTCGGCGCCGACGGACTGCTGCTCGTGACGCCGTACTACAACAAGCCCGGCCCCGCCGGGGTGCTCCACCACTTCCGCACCGTGGTCGAGGCCACCGACACACCCGTGATGCTCTACGACGTGCCCGGTCGCACCGGCAGCACCATCGCGATGGAGACCTACGAGCAGGCGGCGACGTGGCCGCAGGTCGTCGCCGTCAAGGACGCCGTCGGCGACTTCGCCCGCGGCATACGCCTGCGCGAGCTGGGCCTGGCCCTCTACTCCGGCGACGACATCGCCAACCTCGGCTGGCTGGCGCACGGCGCCTGCGGCGTCGTGTCGGTGGTCGGCCACGCGGCGGGTGACGAGACGCGCGCCATGGTCGAGGCCTTCGACGCCGGCGACCACGCTGAGGCCCTGGCGATCTTCACGCGGCTGCTCCCCGCGATCGACGCCGTGATGGGCGTCGCCAACTACGGAGCCACCACCGCCAAGGCAGCGCTGCAGCTGCTGGGCGTGCTCGACAACCGGAACGTGCGAGGACCGCTCGTTCCCCTCGACGAGGACGAGGTGGCCGCCCTGCGTGCCGGGCTCGCCGCGTCCCACCTGATCTAGGAGTTCCCCTTGTCCCATCCCCACCCCGAGCTGTCCGCGCCCGAGCCCCTCTCGCCCGGTGCGCTCCGGATCATCCCGCTCGGGGGCCTCGGCGAGATCGGTCGCAACATGACCGTGTTCGAGTACGACGGCCGGTTGCTCGTCGTCGACTGCGGGGTGCTGTTCCCTGAGGACCACCACCCGGGCGTCGACCTGATCCTGCCCGACTTCGACCCCATCCGTGACCGCCTCGACGACGTCGAGGCGCTCGTGCTCACCCACGGCCACGAGGACCACATCGGCGCCACGCCGTACCTCCTGCGCGAGCGCGGCGACATCCCGCTCGTCGGCTCGAAGCTGACCTTGGCCCTGCTCGGCGCCAAGCTGCGCGAGCACCGCCTCAAGGAGACCGTGCACCACACCGTCGAGGCGGGCCACACGATGTCGTTCGGTCCGTTCGAGCTCGAGTTCGTCGCGGTCAACCACTCGATCCCCGACGCGCTGGCCGTCGCGATCCGCACCGGGGCCGGGCTCGTGCTGCACACCGGCGACTTCAAGATGGACCAGCTGCCCCTCGACGGCCGGGTCACCGACCTGCGGGCGTTCGCGCGGCTGGGGGAGGAGGGCGTCGACCTGTTCCTCACCGACTCCACCAACGCCGAGGTCCCCGGATTCACCACCCACGAGAAGGACATCGGCCCGGTGCTGGACCGGGTGTTCCAGAAGAGCGAGCGGCGCATCATCGTGGCCTGCTTCGCCAGCCACGTGCACCGCGTGCAGCAGGCGCTCGACGCTGCCGTCGCGCACGACCGCAAGGTCGCCTACGTCGGCCGGTCGATGGTGCGCAACATGCAGATCGCCAAGGAGTTGGGCTACCTCACCGTGCCGGCCGGCGTGCTCGTCGACGCCAAGACCCTGGCCGACCTGCCCCCCGAGCGCCAGGTGCTGATCTCGACGGGGTCCCAGGGCGAGCCGCTCTCGGCGCTGAGCCGGATCGCGCAGCGCAACCACAACTTCGTGCACATCGAGGAGGGCGACACGGTCGTCCTGGCCAGCTCGCTGATCCCCGGCAACGAGAACGCCGTCTACCGGGTCATCAACGGTCTGGCCCGCTGGGGCGCCAACGTCGTGCACCGGGGCAACGCCCTGGTGCACGTCTCCGGCCACGCCAGCGCCGGTGAGCTCCTCTACTGCTACAACATCGTCCGCCCCCGCAACGTGATGCCCGTGCACGGCGAGATCCGCCACCTGCACGCCAACGCCGAGCTGGCGCGGGCGACCGGCGTCGCGAACGTCGTCATCGCCGAGGACGGCGTGGTCGTCGACCTCGTCGGCGGGGTGGCCCGGGTCGTCGGCAAGGTCGACTGCGGCTACGTGTTCGTCGACGGCACGAGCATCGGCGACATCACCGAGTCGTCGCTCAAGGACCGCCGGATCCTGGGCGAGGAGGGCTTCATCTCGGTGATCGTCGTCATCGACTCGGTCACCGGCAAGGTCGCGGGTGGCCCCGAGATCCACGCCCGCGGCTTCGCCGAGGACGACAAGGCCTTCGACGCCGTCAAGCCGGCCATCGTCGAGGCCCTCGACCAGGCGGTCGCCGCCGGCGTCAGCGACACCCACCAGCTCCAGCAGGTCGTGCGACGCGTCGTGGGTCGCTGGGTCAGCCGGGCGCACCGCCGCCGGCCGATGATCATCCCCGTCGTCATCGAGGCCTAGGGCCTCGACTATGGCCGTCCGGGTTGACCAAAGGGGTCACAGACCCTCTCCGATGTCTTTACTCTTGGCTTGATGCGTGGTCTGGGGGCCTCGCATCTCAGCCCACCCCGTCTGCCGGAGGAAGCGATGCAGGATCTCGATCCTTCGCGTGCCCAGAGCGTTCGGCGACTCTTCGAGCTGATGCGGCGGGTGAACTCGTCGACCGAGACCGGTGAGGTGCTCGAGGAGATCGCCCGCGGCGTCGTGGAGGTGCTGGGGTTCGGGGTGGCCGCGATCGCGCGGCTCGAGGGTGACTTCCTGGTGATGACGGCCTGCGCCGGCCCGGACGACGTGCGCGCCCAGATCATCGGTCGCCGCAACCCGAAGCAGCGGATCATGGACGAGTTCCGGCAGGCCGACAAGTGGGGGATCCTTCGGTACGTGCCGCACGGGCGGGTGGACGACGAGTTCCTCACGAATGCGTGGATCCCCGACTACGAGCCCGATGACGACCCCGAGGCGTGGCACCCCGAGGATGCGCTCTACGCGCCCCTCTACTCCGCCACCGGGGAGCTGCTCGGCAACATGGCCGTCGACTTCCCACCCGGCAACCGGATCCCCAACCAGCCGCTGCGCGACCTGCTCGAGCTGTTCGTGGTGCAGGCAGGTCTGGCGCTCTCCAACGCGCAGCAGCGCGAGCGGCTGGCCGAGCAGGTGCGGCTGGGCGAGATCGTCAAGGAGGTCGCGATGGCCTCCAGCCTCGTGGGCCTCGACTCGACGCTCGAGCGGTCCGCCGAGGCCCTGGCCCACGGCTTCGACGCCGTGCAGACCTGGATCCGCTGCTTCCCGGACGGAGAGCTCGGCCGGACCGAGCACGCAGCCGGCTTCCCGGCCCCCAACCCCGCGGACGGCGGCCTTCCCGGGCTGCGGCGCGACCTGGTGCGCAGCGCGTGGCCGCAGGGTGCCGCCGTACATCTCTCGGTCGATGCGCAAGCGTCACGGGCCCTGCCCGAGACCCGCGAGGCCCTCCAGGCGGTGATGCGCGAGCACGATGCGCTCAGTCTCGTCGCGGCGCCCCTCGGCGTGGGCGTCGAGCTCCTCGGCTATGTCGTGATCATGCGCGACACCGATCTGGCCCTCAACGAGCACGAGCTGGCGGCGGTCCGCGAGATCGCCCGTGAGCTCGGCCGGATCGTGCTGAACTCCCGCCTCTACGAGCGCGAGAGCCGGCTCGTCGCCGAGCTGCAGGAGCTCGACCGCTACAAGGGCGAGCTGATCGCGACCATCTCCCACGAGCTCAAGACGCCCCTCACGTCGATCATCGGCCACACCGAGCTGCTGGACGAGAGCGAGCACAGCTCGATGTCCGTGCAGGCGATCGCGCGCAACGCGCAGCGCCTCAACCAGCTGATCGCCAACCTGCTCAACTACTCCAGGGTCCAGGGCAAGCGCGAGCACGTGCGACAGGTCGTGGACCTCACCGAGCTGTGCCAGAACAGCCTCGATCTGCTCCAGTTCCAGGCCGAGGCCGCCGGCGTGCGGCTGGTCCGCGCCCAGACCGATGACCAGACCCCTGACCAGGCCGATGACCAGACCGACGAGCAGGTGATGGTCACCGGTGACCCCGACGAGCTGGGCCGCATCGTCGACAACATCATCGGCAACGCGGTGAAGTACTCCCGGCCCGGGGGGCAGGTCGAGGTGCGTGTGACCCGTGACGGTGACGTCGCCGAGGTCGCGGTGTCCGACACCGGCCTGGGCATCTCCGAGGTCGACCAGGGCCACCTGTTCTCGGCGTTCCACAGGTCGAGCAACCCGGAGGCACTGTCGATCCCGGGCACCGGTCTGGGGCTGGCGATCTCGCGTCGCATCGCCGAGATCCACGGCGGCGCCATCAGTGTCGAGTCCGAGCTCGGTGCGGGCAGCACGTTCCGGCTGCGGCTGCCGCGCACCAACTCCTTCGACAGCGCCTCGGCGCCAGCCTCCTGAGCGGGTCACAGACGATGTACGACGACACCTCCTTCGACCCGCTGCGCAACCAGAGCGTGGCGCGGCTGTTCGAGCTGATGCGACGCGTCAACTCGTCCACCGACACCCATGAGGTGCTCGGCGAGGTCGCGCACGGCGTCATCGAGCTGGGCTTCGGGGCCGTGGCGCTCTCGCACATCGACGGTCCCGACATGGTGGTGACCTACTGCGAGGGGCCACCCGGCCTGTCGGAGACCATCCTGGGCGACCGCGACCCGGTCGACCTGATGCTCAAGATGATGGACGACGCCGAGCACTGGGGAATCCTGCGGTACATCGCCCACGACCGGGTGCCGCAGTGGATGCGTGAGGGCACCGTCTGGACCCCGGACATCCCCGTCAGCGACGACCCCCGCGACTGGCACCCCGAGGACATGCTCTACGCCCCGCTCTACTCCGCCACCGGTGAGCTGCTCGGCACCATGGGCTTCGACCTGCCTCCGGACGGACGCATCCCCGACGTTGACCTGCGCGAGCTGCTCGAGCTGTACGTCGTGCAGGCCGGCCTCGCCCTGTCGAACGCCCGCCAGCGCGACGACCTCGCCGAGCGTGTCCGCCTGGGCGAGACCGTCAACGCCGTGGCCATGGCCGCCAACCTGGTCGGGCTGGACTCGACCCTGCACGAGTCCGCCGAGCTGATGACCAAGGGCTTCTCGGCCCTCCAGACGTGGATCCGCTGCTTCCCCGAGGGCAACGACGGGCCACGCGAGCACGTCGCGGGCTATCCCATCCCCAACGAGACCGGTGGCGGAGTGCCCGCCCTGCACCAGGACCTGTCGCGTGCTGCGTGGCCGAGCGGTGCTCCGGTGCAGCTCTCGGTCGACCAGGACCACTGCCCGGTGCTCATCCTCAGCCGCCTGGAGCTCCAGGCGCAGATGCGGGCGGCCGACGTCACCCACGTGGTGGCCGCCCCCGTCCGCGTGGGCCAGGAGATGCTGGGACTGGTCGTGATCGCCCGGACGGCCAAGCCCGGGGAGTTCAACGAGCGCGAGCTCGCGGCCGTGGGGGACATCGCTCGCGAGCTCGGCCGGATCGTGCTGAACTCCCGCCTCTACGAGCGCGAGAGCCGCCTCGTCGCCGAGCTGCAGGAGCTCGACCGCTACAAGAGCGAGCTGATCGCCACCATCTCCCACGAGCTCAAGACCCCGCTCACCTCGATCATCGGACACGTCGAGCTCCTCGACGAGTCCGAGCTCGCTGCGACGTCGGTCAAGGCGATCTCGCGCAACGCCCAGCGGCTGGACCGGCTGATCACCAACCTGCTCAACTACTCCAGCCTCCAGGAGAAGCGCGCCCACGTGCGACGCCCGGTCGACCTCGACGCGCTGTGTCGCAACAGCGTGGAGCTGCTGGCCTTCCAGGCCGAGTCGGCCGGCATCGCCATCACGCTCAACCCCGTCGCGGGACAGGTCCTCGTGTCGGGCGACCCCGACGAGCTGGGCCGGATCGTCGACAACCTCGTCGGCAACGCCGTGAAGTACTCCCGGCGCGGTGGCCAGGTCGATGTCGGCGCGTCCTACGTGGACGACGTCGCGACCGTCAGCGTGCGCGACACCGGGCTCGGCATCTCCCTGGTCGACCAGGGTCACCTGTTCTCGGCCTTCCACCGTTCGAGCAACCCCGATGCGCTCTCGCTGCCGGGCACCGGTCTGGGCCTGGCCATCTCGCGGCGGATCGCCGAGATGCACGGCGGCGACATCACCGTCGAGTCGGAGTACGGCGTGGGCAGCACCTTCGCGCTGCGGCTGCCGCGGCAGGCCCGCCTCTACTCCGCGTCCTGACTCCTCACTCGGCTTCGAAATGGGGGAGACCCCGTCGGACGAGTCCGACGGGGTCTCCGCATCACTGCTGCAGGTGGGCGGGCTACCTCAGCGCCGCTTCACCTTGAACCTCACCGTGTCGTCGCTGCCGTTGATCGAGTCCGAACCCAGGTAGACGGCGACCAGCTTGTGCTTGCCGACCTTCAGGTCCTTCTTGATCCGCAGCTTCGCGCGGCCGTCCTCGACCGACCGCCTGCCGACGGCGTGACCATCGAGGATGAACTTCACCTTGCCGTCGACGTCGGACCGGTCGGCTGCCTTGACCTTCGCGACCGCCTTGAAGTCCTGCTTGAAGCGGGGCTTCTTCGGGAACATCTTCAGCTTGGTCCTCGAGTCCACCGCGCCCGGCTGGGGAGCGGCCTTGACCGTGACCGTGAAGGTGGTGCTGGACGGGCCGAAGGCGTCGGAACCGTCGTAGATCGCGCGCAGGATGTGCGTGCCGACCGGCAGGTCTGCCGGCAGGGCCACGGTCGTCTTGCCCGCGACCAGAGTGCCGCCACCCATCGAGGCACCAGCCAGCGTGGTCACCGCGACCACACCGGTCGGGGTGCCACCGGCGCTGGAGACCGTGACGTCGGCCTTGGACGCCGTGCCGTACGTCGACGGCTCGGGCACGTGCACCGCGGTCGTCGTGGTCGACGCCGTGCTGCAGAGCGTCACCGCGACGTTGTCGACGTACCAGCCGTCGTTGCCGCCACAACCGTCGCGGCCCATGTCGAACCGGATGCGGAACGAGTCGCCCGCGCCGAGGTCGAGCCCGGGAGCGGCCAGGTTGATCTGCGACTGGCCCCATGAGCCGAAGGCCTCGCCTTCGTTGGTGCCCGTGAAGCCTTCCTGACCCGCGAGCGGGCTGGTGTTGGTGGTGTCGTCCTCCATGGTGTCGTTGTAGCCGTTGAAGACGAACGCTGTCGCGGGCACCAGGGTGAAGGGCCCACCGTTGACGGCGATCTTCACGTTGCCGCCGTCGTAGCCGGCCTCGCTCGCCATGTAGTGCTCGAACGACAGCTTCGGCGCCTTGATCCCGCTCGCCGGCATGGTGATCACCGGTGAGATGAGGCCGTCGCGGCTCGAGATGTCGCCGGCCCCGCCCGAGCAGTCGCCGGCGTCGGGGTCGGCACCGAAGGCGACGCCACCGGTGTGACCGTCGGGGGCGGAGCTGCTGGCCACCCACGGGTAGCCGTTGGCGCCGGCGTAGACGACCTCTTCATCCGTGGCCCACTGGCCGATGCCGGCCTCGAAGTCGTCGCCCCAGATCTTCTGGGTCGACGTGCCCGCACCGCAGAGCGACGGGGCGTCCGGGTCGAGGATCGGCTGCCAGTCGCACTCCGCACTCGGGTCGAGGCGGAACTCGACCGCCGCGTTGACCTTGGCGACCTGCGCGCAGTCGTCGGCCGTGATCGGCGCGGCCGGGTCTGCCGCCTGGATGCCCTCGGCGACGGTGACCTTGTTGATCGGGTCGCCGATCAGGTCGTTGCACGAGGCCTCGAGACCCTCGGCGTGCTCGACGAAGCCCGAGGTCGGCGTGAGGTAGCTGGTCTGGTTGCGGAAGTAGATGTTCGCGGCCTTGTCGATGCCGATGCCGGTGGTCGTGACGTCGTTGTACGTGCCGCCGTCGACGAGCAGCGAGTAGGCGTGGTTGGGCACCGCGGAGTTGCCGTGAACGCCGCCGTTGTCGTCCGAGGTGCAGTGGTACTCGGCGTCGGACACCTTGCCCGGGTCGCCGTAGCAGGTCGGGTTCCACATGTCGCGGATGGCGCCGCCGAAGGCGGTCGACTGCTCGCCGATGAGCCACCGGTAGGAGTCGAAGCGCTCACCCGAAGCGTCGGTGATCGACACCTGGACGGCCTGTCCGCCGGCGATGGTCGAGCGGATCAGCTCACGGTCCTCGAGGCCCACCGACACCGTCGGGGGCAGGGTCTGGTCACCGGAGGTGAAGCCGGCCGGCGAGCTGTCGCGGTTGCCGATGACGACGCCGATGGCGCCTGCGGCCTTGGCGTTCTCCGCCTTCGCGACGAAGGTGCACAGGCCACGATCGACCAGGACGATCTTGCCCGTGACGTCCTCGTTGTAGGCCGAGCATCCGTCGGTGGCCGTGCCACCCGTCTCCACAGCGTCGGTGGGGACGGCGATCTCACCACTGACGGGCTGCAGCGGGTCAGGACCCATGTACCCGCCGGTGACGCAGTCCTTCGCGATCGTGGCGGGGGAGTCGATGGTGAGGAGCGGGTTGGGTGCGGAGTGCGACGAGCACATCCCGACCGGACGCTTCGCGGCCAGGTCGCCCTCGCCCTCGTCCTCACGGCCGTTGAGCAGGTCGAGGGTCTCGCCCCACACGTCGGAGTAGGACTCGTTGAGCGCGCCGGACTGCCACTGGTAGATCAGGCCGGAGGTGTACTCGGTGTAGGCGTGGCCCCACTCGTGCGAGACGATGTCGTCGGCGTACACGCCGGGGCAGTAGCTCGTGTAGGCGCCGTTCCACGAGGCGTTCGGGCAGGAGTCCGGACGGTTGTGCAGCGTGACCATCGTGCTGCCGGCGTCGTCGAACGAGTCGCGGCCGAAGGTGTTGTAGAACAGGCCCCACGACTCGCCTGCGGAGGTGACCAGGTTGTTCTGGTCCTCGTCCAGGACCGAGCGGTCGTCGCCCTCGCCCCAGACGATGTCGACCTCGTCGGTGTCGTCGTTGTAGGTCGCGAGAAGGCGGTCCATGGCGTCGGTCACCATGGTCCAGCGGTTGACCGGCTTGAGCGAGACGGCGTCGAGGACGACCATGTCGCGCACGTTCTTGTCGTTGCTGACGGTCACGGCGTAGGCCACGATCGACTCACCGTCGATGCCGCGGGTCGATCCGTTGCGGTAGACGACCTTCTTGGCCGAGGCCTTGATGCCCTTGACCGAGCCGGTGTCGCCTTCCTCGCTCGTCGGCGGGTGGGCGGTGACCTCGGCCAGGGCCCGCGACTCGGCTGCGGAGGCGCTCTTGCCCACGGCGGTGTCGAGGGAGAGGTCGGGGGCCGCGAAGCCGTTCACCGACGTGAGGTCACCCTGCTCGTCGAGGTTCGCGCGGAGCACGGAGCCGAGCACCGGCAGGCCCTTGTAGCGCTGGGTGTAGGAGACCGTCCAGCCGTGCTGGTTCTTGGCGGTGCCGGTGGTGACGATCTCACCGCTGCGGGCGCCGAAGGACTCGGCGTACTTGGCGAGGTAGGCGTCAGCCTTGGCGGTGGCCTGCGCCGCGTTGCCGGCGGCTCGTGCGGGCATCAGGTCACCGGTGGTGCGCACGAAGCTCACGCGCCCGGTGCTGGCGCTCTTGTCGAAGCGGACGTCGCCGTCAGCCTGGCTCTTCATCTGCTGCACCAGGGACGGCTCTGCCGCCTGTGCCTGCACCTGCATCGCCGGAATGACCGCGAGGCCTGCTCCAGCGACGGCCAGGGCGATCCCCTGCCTGAGGAACTTCACTATTTCTTCCTCCAAAAAAGTGAGTGCCGACCCGGCCCGAGCGGCAGGGTGACGCGGGTCACCTTATGAACAGGTTCGTTACAGGTAAAGGGCAGGGGGGCAAAAACTTGTTACGCGATGAAAGTCGTGAGGTCAGCGAGGCGACGGGCGCGACCCGCGCGACACGCGCCTCCGTTCGCTCTGTGATGCATGGGGCTGATGTGACTGATCCCGTAGGGTCCAGAGCATGGCGACCCGTACGTCTTCCCCGCCGGGTTCGCGGAGTTCGAGCACGTCCAAGAGCAGGTCGTCGAAGAGTCCTTCGAAGTCCACCTCGAGGGCCCCGAGCACGCGATCTCGGAGTACCCCCAGCAAGCGCCCGGCCCGGCGCCCGGCTCCGCGCGCAGTGCGCAGCGGACCCGGCCCGGTCTCGCGCGCCCTCTCCGGCCTCGGTCGGGGAGTGGCAGCACTCTGGCTCGGCCTGGCCCACGCCGTCGGCTCGGTGGCTCGCAGCATCGGCCACGGCGCGCGCGAGCTCGACCCGGCGCACCGTCGTGACGGGGTAGGCCTGTTCCTCTTCGGCCTCGCCATGGTGGTGGCCGCCGCGGTGTGGTGGCAGCCGCCCGGTGGCTTCATGGAGTTCGTCCGGTCCGCCGTCGCCGGCTCGGTCGGCAAGGTCGGCTGGCTGGTGCCGCTGTGGCTGGCCTACCTGGGCTGGCGCACCGTGCGCGATCCCGAGCACAACGGACCCGCGGGCCGTCAGGTCATCGGCTGGTCCGCGCTGTGCCTGGGGCTGCTGGGCATCGTGCACATCGCCAACGGCAGCCCGCAGCCCGAGCTCGGGGACGCCAGCTCGCTCCAGCAGGCCGGCGGTGCCATCGGCTTCGTCGTCTCCAGCCTGCTCCTCGACCTGCTCCGGACGGCGTACGTCGTCGTGCCGCTGCTGGCCCTGCTCGGCGTCTTCGGGCTGCTCGTCATCACGGCCACCCCGGTCTACCA
Organism: uncultured Actinomycetota bacterium; assembly: GCA_963781515.1. Lineage (GTDB taxonomy): Bacteria > Actinomycetota > Actinomycetes > Propionibacteriales > Nocardioidaceae > Nocardioides. Next base: position 104,057 of record CAWAGL010000007.1, on the reverse strand, counting down.
GGTGCCCGAGCGGCTCAGGGCCACCCGGGACCGGCTGCTCGGCCACGCCCCGGCCGACGCCGACGGGGCGGAGGGGACCCAGCCGACGCAGCCGATCCGCACCCGCCGCCGCGGGATGCTCGACGACATCGACCCCGAGCTGGGCGACCCCGCCTACGACAGCCCCGTGCTCGAGGACCGCGAGGTCAAGAAGCGTCGCCGCAAGGGCGCCGACGCGACCGACGTCGGCCTCGACCTGCTGGCCGACGCCCCGACCGAGGTCACGCCCGCGGTCGAGGACGCCGGCCGGGTCGAGCCCCCTCCGCACACGCCGCTGCCGCCGCGCGTGGAGCAGCTGTCGCTGTCCGGTGACATCACCTACACGCTGCCCGCCAACGAGGTGCTCAAGCCCGGGTCGGTGCACAAGGCACGCTCCAAGGCCAGCGACGACGTGGTCGGGCGGCTCACCCAGGTGCTCGACGAGTTCGGCATCGACGCCCAGGTCACCGGCTACACCCGTGGTCCGACGGTGACCCGCTACGAGGTCGAGGTCGGCCAGGCGGTCAAGGTCGAGAAGGTCACCGCCCTCTCCAAGAACATCGCCTACGCCGTCGCCAGCGCCGACGTGCGCATCCTGTCGCCGATCCCGGGCAAGTCCGCGATCGGCATCGAGATCCCCAACACCGACAAGGAGATCGTCAGCCTCGGCGACGTGCTCCGGTCGGGCATCGCGCGAGCCGACCACCACCCGATGGTGGCCGGACTCGGCAAGGACGTCGAAGGCGGCTTCGTCGTCGCCAACCTCGCGAAGATGCCGCACCTGCTCGTCGCCGGCGCCACCGGCTCCGGAAAGTCGTCGTTCATCAACTCGATGATCACCTCGATCCTGATGCGGTCCACGCCCGACGAGGTGCGGATGATCCTGGTCGACCCCAAGCGCGTCGAGCTGAACGCCTACGAGGGCATCCCGCACCTGATCACCCCGATCATCACCAACCCGAAGAAGGCCGCCGAGGCGCTGGCCTGGGTCGTGCGCGAGATGGACATGCGCTACGACGACCTTGCCAACTTCGGTTTCCGTCACATCGACGACTTCAACAAGGCGGTGCGGGCCGGCAAGGTCGAGGTGCCCGCGGGCAGCGAGCGCACGCTCTCGCCGTACCCGTATCTCCTCGTGGTGGTCGACGAGCTCGCCGACCTGATGATGGTCGCGCCGCGCGACGTCGAGGACGCCATCGTCCGGATCACCCAGCTCGCCCGGGCGGCCGGCATCCACCTGGTGCTCGCCACGCAGCGACCCTCGGTCGACGTCGTCACCGGTCTGATCAAGGCCAACGTGCCGTCCCGGCTGGCCTTCGCGACGTCCAGCGTCACCGACAGCCGCGTCATCCTCGACCAGCCCGGCGCCGAGAAGCTCGTCGGCCAGGGTGACGGCCTGTTCCTGCCGATGGGGTCGAGCAAGCCCGTCCGCGTGCAGGGCTCGTGGGTCACCGAGGCCGAGGTGCACCAGGTCGTGAAGGCCTGCAAGACCCAGCTGGAGCCCAACTACATCGACGAGGTCACCGCCCCGGCCGCGGCCAAGCGCGACCTCGACGACGACATCGGCGACGACCTCGACCTGGTCGTGCAGGCCATCGAGCTCGTCGTCTCCACGCAGTTCGGCTCGACGTCGATGCTGCAACGCAAGCTCAGGGTCGGCTTCGCCAAGGCCGGCCGGCTGATGGACATCATGGAGAGTCGTGGCGTGGTCGGGCCCAGCGAGGGCTCGAAGGCCCGCGACGTGCTCGTCAAGCCCGACGAGATCGACGCAGTGATCGCCACGCTGGAGGGGGACCGATGAGTGCCACCGAAGTCCACGAGATCGAGGACTCGCGCGACAGTGACGAGGGCCTCGGCCTGAGCATGGCCCCCGACTCGGTGGAGGTGCGCCGCAACGCGGGGCTCGCCGCCGCGGTGGGTGCCGTCGCCTCGACCGTCGCGATCTTGTACCTGCGGCGGGCGATCATCAGCGGCTCGCCGGTCGACTGGGCGCTCGCCGCCGTCATCGGGCTGCTCGGCATCGGCTGGCTGGCCACGCTCGTCGACGCCCGCACCCCCTTGCTGGTCGCCGACGCCCAGGGTGTGCGCGTGCGGCTCGGTCGCTCGTGGCGTGGCCTGCCCTGGGGTGCCGTGGCTCGCATCGAGCACACGCCGCGCACCAGCGTGCTGCGCGACGGCCGGCTGGTCGTCGTGCCCCACAACCCGGAGCGACTCGTCGACGAGCTCGACGCCGGCGCCTCGCGCCGGGCGGCCCTCTCGAGCTGGCTGTACGGCGCGCCGCTGGCGCTGCCGCTGGGCCTGGCGACGAGGGTCGTCGGCACCACCGACCTCTCGGCCGCGCTCGCTGCACTGGCCGAGCGCACCACCGAGCTCGTCGTGATCGACGACCGTGCTGACCGTGCTGACGGGGCCGAGCACGACCGGCTGCCGGGTGGGCCCGCCGACGAGGAGCCGGCGCCCGAGACAGAGCCAGAGCCAGAGCCGGCGGCGCCGTCCCGGGTCCGCGACCCGCGACCGCTGCTGGCCTCCGGCATCGCCCGCGTCTCAGCGCTGCTGCCGCGCCGCGGGGTCCTCGAGGACGAGGACGCCACTGACGAGGACGTCATCGACGCGCCGGTGGAGGACGAGCTCGACGACGCCGCCTACGAGCTGCCGCTGGCGACGCCGACCCCGACGCCCACCCGCCAGCCGGTGGTCGGCGCCCGTTCCGACGTGCGCCGCGCCGACGAGCTCGCCGAGCCGGGCGTGCGGGTCCCTGTCGAGATGGTCGAGGACGAGCAGGTCTGGAGCGACCGGGTGCGCCCGATCGCCCGCGGGGGCAGCGCGGTCGCGCCGCTGGTCATCGACGAGCTCGAGATCGAGCCTGCCGACGACCCCGTCGTCGGGCCCGAGATCCGTGCCGCCCGCACCCGTCTGGGCCTGACCGTCGACCAGCTGGCCGACCGCACCCGCATCCGTCCGCACGTGATCGAGTCGATCGAGGTCGACGACTTCGTGCCCTGCGGGGGCGACTTCTACGCCCGTGGACACCTCCGCACCCTGTGCCGGGTCCTGGGCATCGACGTCGCCCCGCTGCTCGAGGCGTACGCCGACCGCTACGCGCACGCCCCCATCGACCCGCGCCGGGTCTTCGAGGCCGAGCTCGCCACGGGCTCGCACGGCAGCATCCGCGGCACCCGTGGCGGTCCCAACTGGTCGATCCTGGTCGCCGTGGTCATGGCGCTGGTGCTGGCCTGGTCGGTGGCCCGCCTGGTGATGGACGCACCCATCGAGCTGCGCGGCACCGAGCCCATCCTCAACGGCTCCGGTGGACCGCACGGTGGCTCCGCCGCCGCCGCAGAGCCGGTCGCGGTGGTGATCTCGACCGTCGGCGGCGGTGCCCGGATCGTGGTGCGTGACAGCACCGGCAACCTGGTGTTCAAGGGCAACCTGGCGATCGGCGACACCAAGACCGTCCAGGCCTCGCCGCCGCTGCGGGTGCAGACCTCCGACGGAGCGGTGACCGTGTCGGTGGCCGGCCGCGACCGGGGCCCGATCGGCGAGCCGGGCCAGGCCGCGCAGGGCACCTACGCCGGCGACTGAGGCGTTGCCGAATGAGTGCGGTGGACGCCCTCACGGCATACTCGGACACGATGAGCACCACCACGAACAAGCCCCCCATGAGCGTCGCCGTCGTCACCCTCGGCTGTGCGCGCAACGAAGTCGACTCCGAAGAGCTGGCCGGCCGCCTCGAGGCCGACGGTTTCCAGCTGGTCGCCGACCCCGAGAACGCCGACACCGTGGTGGTCAACACGTGCGGGTTCGTCGAGGCGGCCAAGAAGGACTCCGTCGACACGTTGCTGCAGGCCGCCGACCTCAAGGGTCAGGGCGGACCGACGAAGACCGTCGTGGCCGTCGGGTGCCTGGCCGAGCGCTACGGCAAGGACCTGGCGGAGTCGCTGCCCGAGGCCGACGCCGTGCTGGGCTTCGACGACTACCCCGACATCGCGGCGCGGTTGCGCTCGATCGTCGGCGGCGAGAAGCACGAGGCCCACGTGCCCTCCGACCGGCGCCGGCTGCTCCCGATCTCCCCGACCGAGCGCAGTGCCAGCACGGTCAGCGTCCCGGGTCACTCCGCGCCCGACCTGCCGGCCGGGCTGGCCCCCGACAGCGGCCCCCGCGCCGTACGCCGTCGTCTCGACGGTGGTCCGATGGCCCCGCTCAAGCTGGCCAGCGGGTGTGACCGTCGCTGCTCGTTCTGCGCCATCCCGAGCTTCCGCGGCTCGTTCGTCAGCCGCCGTCCCAGCGACGTCATCTCCGAGGGCCGCTGGCTGGCCACCCAGGGCGTGCGCGAGCTGTTCCTGGTCAGCGAGAACTCCACGTCGTACGGCAAGGACCTCGGCGACCTGCGGCTGCTCGAGACGCTGCTGCCCGAGCTCGCCGGCATCGACGGTGTCGACCGGGTGCGGGTGTCCTACCTGCAGCCGGCCGAGACCCGGCCCGGCCTGATCGAGGCCATCGCGGCCACGCCCGGCGTCGCGGCCTACTACGACCTCTCCTTCCAGCACGCCAGCGCCACGGTGCTGCGCCGGATGCGTCGCTTCGGAGACCCGGAGAGCTTCCTCGGCCTGCTCGATCAGATCCGCACCCTCGCCCCCGAGGCCGGCGTGCGGTCCAACGTGATCGTCGGCTTCCCCGGCGAGACCGAGGACGACCTGCAGACGCTGTGCGACTTCCTCGAGGCGGCGCGGATGGACGTCACCGGGGTGTTCGGCTACTCGGACGAGGACGGCACCGAGGCCGAGACCTACGACGGCAAGCTCGACGCCGACGAGGTGCGGGCCCGCACCGAGCACGTGACGGCGCTGGTCGAGGAGCTCAACTCCCAGCGCGCCGAGGACCGCGTCGGCGAGACCGTCGACGTGCTCGTCGAGGACGTCTCCGACGGGGTGGTCGGCCGGGCCGCCCACCAGGGTCCGGAGGTCGACGGCACGACGAGCCTGGTCGACCTGCCCGGCGACGTGGTCGTGGGGGACCTGGTCACCGCCGAGGTCGTCGGCACCGACGGCGTCGACCTGATCGCGAGCGCACGGCGATGAGCGGGGCCGGCGCCAAGGCCAGCAACTACAACGTGCCCAACGCGCTCACCACGCTGCGCATCGTCCTGGTGCCGGTGTTCGCCTGGGCGCTGTTGCACGACGGTGGCGACTCGGTGATGTGGCGGTGGATCGCCTTCGCGATCTTCGCGGGGGCGATGATCACCGACAAGATCGACGGCGACCTGGCACGCAAGCACGACCTGGTCACCGACTTCGGCAAGATCGCCGACCCGATCGCCGACAAGGCGATCACCGGCATGGCGTTCATCGGGCTGTCGATCGTCGGAGACATCTGGTGGTGGGTGACGATCCTCGTGCTGGTGCGTGAGTGGTCGGTGACCCTGCTGCGCCTCTCCCTGCTCAAGCACGTCGTCCTGCCGGCCAACCAGAGCGGCAAGATCAAGACCACGCTGCAGGCCGTCGCGCTCAGCGGGCTCGCCTGGCCGTTGCCGCACGGCGATGCCCACGGTGGCAACTTCGACGCCTGGGGCCGCTCCGGAGAGGCGCTGTTCTACCTCAGCCAGGTGGCCCTCGCCGGCGCCGTGGCGATGACCCTCTGGTCGGGCTACGAGTTCTTCCGCGGCGTCTGGCGCCAGCGTGCTGCGGCCACCGGTGACACCCGCCCCTGAGCACATTTGCGCTGGTAAGGGAATAGCCCAGTGGTGCCAGAGTGACTAGTCCCTGGGGTTAGGGTGACCGGTGTCACCATATTCACCTCGCGAAGGGAAACACTGTGTCAGCGAAGAACACGGGGACCACACGCAGCCCGCTGCGGCGCCGACTGGGGGTAGCGGCGACCGCCGCAGCGCTCACGGCCGCTCCGCTCGCGGTCGTAGGCGTCACAGCCGGGCCCGCCCAGGCGGTGCCATCGACCGTCATCAACCTGGTGGGCATCAACGACTTCCACGGCCGCATCAACAACAACACCACCAAGTGGGCCACCAACCTCGAAGCGCTCGCCGGGGGCACGAAGGCGAGCCGCCCCGCGAGCTCCATCGTGGTCGGCGCAGGAGACCTCATCGGGGCCTCCGAGTTCGCCTCGGCGGTCCAGGACGACCAGCCCACGATCGACGTGATGAACACGATCGGCCTCAACGCCTCGGCCGTGGGCAACCACGAGTTCGACAAGGGCTTCGCCGACCTTCGCGACCGCGTCATCGGCACGCCGACCGCCCGCAACGCCAAGTGGGACTACCTCGGCGCGAACGTCTACGCCAAGGGCACCCAGAACCCCGTCCTGCCCGAGTACGTCACCTACACCGTCGACGGCCTGACCGTCGCCGTCGTGGGCGCCGTGACGGAGGAGACCGCCTCGCTGGTCTCGCCCGCCGGCATCACCGCCCTCGACTTCGGCGACCCGGTCGCCGCCGTGACCCGGGTCGCCAACCAGCTCAGCGACGGCAACGCCGCCAACGGCGAGGCGCAGGTGATCGTGGCGAGCTTCCACGCAGGCGCCGCCAAGGGCTCCGGCTCGACCTACGACGCCGAGGCGGCCAAGGCCGGCGAGTTCCAGAAGATGGCCAACCTGCCCGCGTCGGTCGACGCGATCTTCAACGGGCACACCCACGAGGTCTACGCCTGGGACGCGCCCAAGCCCGGCGGCGGCACCCGGCCGATCCTGCAGACGGGTGACTACGCCGCCAACGTCGGCCAGATCCAGCTCACCGTCGACACGGCGACCGGCAACGTGGAGTCCTACACCAAGAAGAACGTGGCGTCCTCCGGTGTCACGGCCGACCTGACCAACCCCGACGTCAAGCAGGTCGACGACATCGTCAAGGCCGCCCAGGCCAAGGCCAAGGAGATCGGTGACCAGCCGATCGGCACGGTCACCGCCGACATCACCCGTGCCTACGACGGCGTCGACGCCGCCGGGAAGCCGGTCGAGGACCGTGGCTCGGAGTCGTCCCTGGGCGATCTCGTCGCCAACGCGTTGCGTGACGGCGTACCCGCCGACATCGCCAAGCCGGACCTCGGCTTCGTCAACCCGGGTGGCCTGCGCGCCGACCTGGTCTTCGCGGGGGACACGACCAGCAACCCGGCGAACACCAACGGCGTGGTCACCTACGCCGAGGCCAACAACGTGCTGCCGTTCGTCAACAACGTGTCGGCCGTCGACCTGACGGGCGCCCAGATCAAGAAGATCCTCGAGCAGCAGTGGCAGCCCGCCGGTGCGTCGCGGCCCTTCCTGCACATGGGTGTCTCCGACAACGTCCAGGTCACCTTGGACCCGACGCAGAAGTTCGGCCACCGGGTCACCTCGATCCGCATCGACGGCGAGCAGATGGCCCCGGGCGACACCTACACCGTGTCGACGTTCTCGTTCCTGGCCACCGGCGGCGACAACTTCTACTCGTTCACCGAGGGCAAGACCAAGGACACCGGTCTCGTCGACCGCGACCTGTGGATCAAGTACATCCGCGACAACGCCGGTCTCACGCCGAACTTCGCGCGTGAGCAGGTCGTGGCGCAGAACCTGCCCGACGCGCTCAAGACCGGCCAGAAGGTCACCACCAACCTGTCGAAGCTCGACATGCTCTCCAACGGGGCGGTCAAGAACACCCAGGTGCAGGTGGTGCGGGTGCGCAACGGCAAGCGCAAGATCATGAAGACGCGTGCCGTCACCAACGGCTCCGCCGAGGTGAAGTTCACCGTGCCGGGTGCCGCGCAGGTCGAGCTGGTCGCGCTGCCCAGCAAGACCACGCTGGTCCGCGACATCAAGAAGACCCGGCCGAAGGTCACCAAGGTCAAGTTCTTCCCGAAGCGCCCGACGGTGCGGCACGGTGCGCCGCGCGTGGTCGTCAAGGTCGTGAACGCCGGTGGCGCCAAGGTGGGCGGCAAGCTCAAGGTGAAGATCGGTGCCAAGAAGTACTTCGGCAGGGTCACCAAGGGCAAGGGCAAGATCAAGCTGCCGCGCTTCATCGCCCCCGGCACCTACAACATCAAGGCCAAGTACCTCGGCAACCGGCTCTACAAGCCGGCCAAGGGGCACACCAAGATCCGCGTCTACCGGCGCTGATCGGCAGCAACGTCTGACACGAGGGGTCCGGGTCTTCCCGGGCCCCTCCCGTCATCTCGCCACGGCGCGGTCAGCCGCGCGACGTGGCGTCGGCGAGCCGCAGGGCGGCCTGCACCAGGGTGAGGTGGCTGAACGCCTGCGGGAAGTTGCCGGCCATCCGGTCGTTCGCCACGTCGTACTCCTCCGACAGCAGGCCGACGTCGTTGGCCAGCGCGCAGAGCCGGTCCATCATGGTGTGCGCGTCGTCCAGGCGCCCGGCCGCGGCGTAGGCGGACACGAGCCAGAACGAGCAGGCCAGGAACGGGTGCTCGTCGCCGCTGAGGCCGTCGACACCCGACTCGGTGAGGTAGCGCAGCAGGAAGCCGTCGCGCATCAGGTCGGTCTCGATCGCGGCGATGGTCCCGAGGATGCGGGGGTCGTCGGCAGGCAGGAAGCCGACGAGAGGCAGGTTCAGCAGGGACGCGTCGACGTGTGTCGTGTCGTAGTGCTGCGTGAACGTGTTGCGCTCGGCGTCGAAGCCCTTGGCCAGGACCTCGGCACGCACGTCGTCGCGGATCTGCCTCCAGCGCTCGAGCGGGCCGTCGTGCCCGAACTCCTCGATGCCGCGCACGGCGCGGTCGAAGGCCGCCCAGACCATCACCCGTGAGTGCGTGAAGTGCTGGAGCGGCCCACGGATCTCCCAGAGACCGTTGTCGGGCTCGTCCCAGTGGTCGGCGAGCTCGTCGACCAGGGTCCGTTGGAGCGACCACGAGTCACGCGTCTCGTGGATGCCGGCGACGCGGGCGTCGTGGAGGGCGATCATCACCTCGCCCAGCACATCGGTCTGCCGCTGTGAGGCAGCACCGTTGCCGATGCGCACCGGCCGTGAGTCGGCGTAGCCCTTGAGGTGGTCGAGCTCGCGCTCCGGCAGCTGACGACCGCCGTCGACGGTGTACATGATCTGCATGTCGGCGGGGTCGCCGGCGATGGCGCGCAGCAGCCACCTGCGCCACTCGGAAGCCTCGGCGGTGTAGCCCGCGGCCAGCAGGGACTCCAGCGTGAGGGACGCGTCGCGCAGCCAGCAGAAGCGGTAGTCCCAGTTGCGCTCGCCGCCGAAGCCCTCGGGCAGGGACGTCGTGGGGGCGGCCACGATGCCGCCGGTCTCGTCGTGGGTCAGCAGGCGCAGGGTGAGCAGGCTGCGCACCACCATGTCGCGGTGCGGCACCCCGGACAGGCACGTGCCGGCCCAGGCCTCACCCTCGAGGCGGGTGGCCTCGATGCGGTCGTCGTACCCGATGCGGGGCGGGATCTCCCGCCACGACCGGGTCCAGGTCGTCGAGAAGACCAGCTCGTCCCCGGCGTGCACGTCGAACTCGTCGGAGTGGTGGCCGTCGACGGCCACCGGCAGTCGCGGACCTCGGAGGATGACCTTGTCCGGACCGGCGACCGCGACGATGGTCTCCTCGTCGCCGTCCCGGTGCCGGCTGACCCACGGGCGGACCCGGCCGTAGTCGTAGCGCACCACCCAGTCGTGGCGGATCCGCACGGTGCCCTCGACGCCGGTGATCTTGCGCACCAGGTCGGCGCGGCCGTCGCCGGTGGGCATCACGTCCAGCAGGACGACGGTGCCCGTGGGCGTGGTGAAGGTGGTCTCGAGCAGCGCGGAGTCGCCGACGTAGCGGCGGGTGACGGTCGCGTCGTCGAAGTCGGCGGGGCCGAGCAGCCACCGGCCGTTGTCGACGTCGCCGAGCAGGGCGGCGAAGCAGGCGGGGGAGTCGAACCGGGGCAGGCAGAGCCAGTCGACCGAGCCGTCGCGCCCCACCAGGGCAGCGGTGCCGCGGTCACCGACCAGTGCATAGTCCTCGATCGCCAGCGCCATGTGGTCACCGTAGCGACCGGCTCCTACCTGAAATCACGAGCCTATGATCACGGGCATGTCGGAGGCCGTGACCGTGCTCGACCTGTTGCGCACCCGCCGGGAGACCCTGGCGGTCGCCGAATCCCTGACGGGGGGTCGGCTGGCGGCGGCGGTGACGGCGGTGCCGGGCGCGTCGGCGGTGTTCCTCGGCGGGGTGGTCGCCTACGCGACCTCGCTGAAGACGTCGGTGCTGGGGGTCCCGCACCAGGTCGTGGCGGAGCACGGCGTGGTGTCGGCCGAGTGCGCCCGCGCGATGGCGGTCGGGGTGCGTGACCTCACCGGGGCGTCGTACGCACTGAGCACCACGGGAGTGGCCGGGCCCGACACGCAGGAGGGGCACCCGGTCGGGACCGTCTTCGTCGGCCTCGCCGGGCCGGGCGGGACCCGGGTGGCGGCGCTGCGCCTGACTGGAGATCGGCTCGCCATCGCCGATGGCACGGTGCAGGCTGCCGTGGGTGCGCTGATCGATTTCCTGGGCGGAGTGGGAAGGTGACCTGGGAAGAAAGCCCCGTCGGGTAGCGTTGGCCACACAGACCGGTCCCCAGTCAGGAAGGACAGACGCATGGTGCTCTTCCGTCGAGTGCTCGGCGACGTCCTGCGCGACCGCCGACTCACGCGAGGCATGACGCTGCGCGAGGTCTCGGCCGAGGCGCGAGTGAGCCTGGGTTACATCTCCGAGATCGAGCGCGGCCAGAAGGAAGCCTCCTCCGAGCTGCTGGCCTCGTTGTGCTCGGCGCTCGAGGTGCCGTTGTCGTCGGTGCTCCACGACGTCAGCCGTGCTGTCGCCGTCGAGGAGGCCACCGTGCCGGCCACACCCATCGAGGTCGCGCGCGCCAAGCGTGGCGACGTCGTCGCCAGCGCCGCCTGACCGGCTCGCGTCAGCTGGGGACGGGCTGGCAGCTCGGGCACCAGTACTTCGCGCGTTCCCTGCCCGGGTCGCCCTGCATGTGCACCTTGATCGGCGTCTCGCAGCGCAGGCACGGCTGCTCGTCGCGTCGGTAGACCCACATCCGTCGGCCGCGCCGCAGGTCACCGGTGGTGGTCTGCTCGGCACGCTCCTTGTTCTGCTCGAGCATCTGCCGTGCCCGGCGCACCAGGCGCGTCAGGTCGGTGACCTGGCCCACCGGAGTCAACGGATGCACGCCGCTGGTGAAGCAGAGCTCGGAGGCGTACATGTTGCCGATGCCGGCCAGGCTGGTCTGGTCGAGGAGTGCCTCGCCGAGCGGCCGGGACTGGTCGTGGAGCAGGCGGCGCAGCGCCTCCTCCTCGTTCCAGTCAGGGCCGAGCAGGTCGGGACCGAGATGGCCGACGACCCGCTGCTCCTCGTGGCGCGGCACGAGCTCGACGATGCCGAGACTGAAACCCACGACCACGCGCTCGTCGGTGGTGAGGACGACTCGGGCCTCCTTGGCCGGCCGTCGCCACCGCTGGCCGGGTGTGTAGATCTCCCAGCGCCCCTCCATCTTGAGGTGGGTGTGCAGGGTCCAGTCGGCGCTGCCGGACTCGGCGCCCTGGAGGCGGGTCAGCAGGTGCTTGCCGCGCGAGAGCGTGCAGACGACCCGGGAGCCGCTCAGGTCGGCGGTCGCGAGCTGCGGGACGCGGAAGTCGGAGGCGGTCAGGACGTGGCCCGCCAGCGCGCGGTCCAGGCTGCGAGCCGCCCGCCACACGGTGTCACCCTCGGGCACGGCGCGTCTCCATCAGCACACCCTACGCCCGCGGGAGGGGGTCTCAGCCACGCAGCCGCAGCCCCTTGGGCGTCGACACGAAGCCGGCATCCTGGAGCGCCGCGCGCAGGGGAGTCTGACCGGCCCCGAGCAGCTGGGCGCCGTCGGCCTTCTCGACGGTGAGCCGGCCGAGGGCGCCGCGGCGTACGGCGTCGGCGAGGGCCTGCGTGGCCGGACCGAGGCGGGTGTCGTCGTCGCCCCAGGTCAGCAGGGTTCGGCCGCCGCGCTCGACGTAGAGGGCGAGGTGACCGTCGACCAGCACGACCAGGGCACCGGCCTTGCGACCGGGGCGGTGACCGCCGGACTCGGCGTCGCCGGCCGGCCACGGCAGGGCCGCGCCGAACGGGTTGGCCGGGTCGCTGGCAGCGAGCGCCACGGCGACGGGGGACGCGTCGGCAGCGACCTCCGAGTAGGTGCGGAGCCGGTCGATGGCACCGGTGGTGCCGAACTGGGCCGCGCCGAGGCCGCCGACGAAGTAGCCGCGACGACAGCGGCCGGAGTCCTCGAAGGCACTGAGCACCTTGTAGACCGCGGCGAAGCCGCCGGGCAGACGCTCGCTCACGACCGCTCCGCGGGTGACCACGCCGTGCCGGTCGAGGAGTCGCTCGGCGACGGCGTGGGCCCGACGCGTCGGGTCGGTGTCGAGATCCGGGAGCGCGGCCCAGCGCCCCGCGGTCTCGGGTGGCCCGGTGCGACGGGGCAGGGAGCCGCGGCCGGTGCGCGGGGGAGGCCGACGGCTCCGGTGGGTGGTGGTGCCGGCTCGGGTCAGGGCTCGCAGCGGGGTGAGCGTGTCGTTGCTGAGCCGGCCGGCCCACACGAGGTCCCACAGCGCGCCGCTGAGGGCTGCGTCGTCGGTGCTGCCCACGGCGTCGGCGAGCTGACGGAAGAACCAGGCACCACCGGGCGCGAGGGCGTCGAGCACCGACTGGTGCAGCTCGGCGTGCGCGAAGGGCGCCGGGTCGGGGAGGGTGAGGTCGGCCTGGTCGGCCAGGTGCAGGCTGATCCAGCCGTCGGCGCCGGGCAGCGGTCCGTGACCGGCCCAGACGACCTCGCCGGCCGCGGTGAGCTCGTCGAGGTGGGCCGGCTGGTAGTCGCGGACCCGCGCAGGCAGCACCAGCGACTCGAGCGCGCTGGCCGGCACCGGGGCCCCGGACAGCTGGTCGATGGCGGCGAGCACTCCGTCGACGCCGCGCAGCCCGCGTCCGCTGACGTGCTGCCAGGCCGGCAGGAAGCGGCCCAGCGCGTCGGGCTCGACCGGCTCGACCTCCTTGCGGAGCAGCGCGAGCGAACGGCGACGCAGCTTGCGCAGGACCTCGGCGTCGCACCACTCGGAGCCGGCGCCGGCCGGCCGGAACTCTCCTTCGAGGGCTCGCCCGCGCGCGGCGAGCCGTTGCAGGGTGTGTCGGGCCACGGCGGCGCCGAGGCCCAGCCGGGTCGCGACCTCGTCGGTGGTGAACGGGCCGTGGGTGCGCGCGTAGCGGGCCACCAGGTCGCCCACCGGATCGTCGACCGGGTCGGTGAAGACATCGGGGGTGCCGGCCGGCACCGGCACGCCGAGCGCGTCGCGGAGCCGGCCGACGTCCTCGACGATCGCCCAGCGCTGCTGGGCGGCCATCCGGATCTCGACCACGCGGCGGGCGGTGGTCAACGACGTCAGCCACTCGTCGACGTCGGCCCCCTCCACGGCGCGATCGGTGATCTCGGCCGTCGTGAGCGGACCGAGCAGGCGCAGCAGGTCGGTCACCGCTTCGGCGGTCTTCGCCTGCCGACCCTCGGCCAGCCACTGGAGCTCGGCCTCCACGTCGGCGAGCACCTGGGGGTCGAGCAGCTCGCGCAGCTCGGCCCGGCCGAGCAGCTCGGCGAGCAGGCCCTGGTCGAGGCTGAGGGCGGCCGCCCGGCGTTCGGCGATCGGGGAGTCGCCCTCGTAGACGAACTGGGCGACGTAGCCGAAGAGCAGGCTGCGGGCGTAGGGCGACGGCTGGGTCGTGGCGACGTCGGTGACCGTGACCTCGCGCTGGTCGATGCGGCGCATCAGCGCGACGAGGCTGGGCAGGTCGTAGACGTCCTGGAGGCACTCGCGCACCGCCTCGAGCACGATCGGGAAGGAGGGGTACTGGGCGGCGACCTCGAGCAGCTGCGCGCTGCGCTGGCGCTGCTGCCACAGCGGGCTGCGCCGGCCCGGGTCCCGACGCGGCAGCAGCAGCGCGCGAGCGGCGCACTCACGGAAACGGCTCGCGAACAGCGCGCTGCCGCCGACCTCCTGGGTCACCAGGTCGTCGATCTCGTCGGGCGCGAAGACGATGATGTCGCCCGGCGGGGCCTCGGCGTCGGTGTCCGGGATGCGCACGACGATGCCGTCGTCGGAGGCGACCGCCTGGCCGTCGACGCCGTACCGCTCGCGCAACCGGGCGTTGATCGCCAGCGCCCAGGGCGCGTGCACCGGCGTGCCGTAGGGGGAGTGGATCACCAGCCGCCAGTCGCCCAGCTCGTCGCGGAAGCGCTCGACGAGCAGGGTGGTGTCGCTCGGCAGGACGGTGGTGGCCTCGGTCTGCTCGGCGAGGTAGCCGATCAGGTTGTCGGCGGCGTAGGCGTCCAGGCCGTGGGCCCGGACCGCGGCGACCGCCTTGGCGCGCGGCATCGCGCCCAGCTCGCGGGTGAACTCCCCGATCGCCGCACCGAGCTCGGCCGGGCGCCCCAGGGTGTCGCCGGTCCAGAACGGGAGGCGGCCGGGGATGCCGGGCGCCGGGGTGACGAGCACCCGGTCGTGGGTGATGTCCTCGATGCGCCAGCTCGTCGCGCCGAGGGCGAAGATGTCGCCGACCCGGGACTCGTAGACCATCTCCTCGTCGAGCTCGCCGACCCGGCGGCCGGCGCCCTCGCCGACGAGGAAGACGCCGAAGAGCCCGCGATCGGGAATGGTGCCGCCGCTGGTGACGGCCAGGCGCTGTGCGCCGGGGCGACCGGTGAGCTGGCCGGTGACGCGGTCCCAGACGATGCGGGGGCGCAGCTCGGCGAACTCGTCGGACGGGTAGCGCCCGCTCAGCAGGTCGAGCACGGCGTCGTAGGCCGAGCGCGGCAGGTGGGTGAAGGCCGCGCTGCGGACGGCGAGGTCGAAGAGGTCGTCGACCCCCCAGGCGTCCATCGCCGTCATGGCCACGACCTGCTGGGCGAGCACGTCGAGGGGGTTGGTCGGCACCCGCAGGCTCTCGATCGCACCCGAGCGCATCCGCTCGACCGTCACCGCGGTCGGCGCGAGATCGGCGCGATGCTTGGGGAACAGCACCCCCCGGCTGGTCTCACCCACCTGGTGACCGGCGCGACCGACGCGCTGCAGCGCGCTGGCCACGCTCGGTGGGCTCTCGATCTGGATGACCAGGTCGACCGCACCCATGTCGATGCCGAGCTCGAGGCTGCTGGTGGCGACGACGGCGGGCAGGCGGCCGCGCTTGAGGTCGTCCTCGATGAGGGCGCGCTGCTCCTTGCTGACCGAGCCGTGGTGGGCCTTGGCGAGGACGACCTCGGCGCCCTTCGACTGACCCGACTGGGCCATCACCTCCGCTGGAGGCGCGGCGCCCGCCTCGAGCGCATCACCGGCCCGCTCCGACGCGATCTCGTTGAGCCGGGCGGTCAGCCGCTCGGCCAGCCGCCGGCTGTTGGCGAACACGATGGTCGAGCGGTGCTGCTCGATCAGGTCGACGACGTGCTCCTCGACGTGCGGCCAGATGCTGGCCGCCCGGCCGGGGTCGCCGGACCCCTCGTCGTACTCACCGGGGGCAGTCATGTCCTCGACGGGCACCACGACGCGGAGGTCCCAGGTCTTCTGGCTGGGCGGCGAGACGATCTCGACGGGGGCGGAGCCGCCGAGGAAGCGGGCGACCTCCTCGAGGGGACGGACGGTGGCCGACAGCCCGATGCGCTGGGCCGGCTTGTCGAGCAACGCGTCGAGTCGCTCGAGGCTCAGCGCGAGGTGGGCGCCGCGCTTGGACCCGGCGACCGCGTGCACCTCGTCGATCACCACGGTCTCGATGCCGCGCAGCGTCTCGCGGGCCTGGCTGGTGAGCATCAGGAACAGCGACTCGGGCGTGGTGATCAAGATGTCGGACGGGGTGCTGACCAGGCGCCGGCGGTCGGCCGCCGACGTGTCGCCCGAGCGGAGGCCGACCGTCACGTCGGGCACGGTCGTGCCCAGCCGAGCGGCGGCGTGGCCGATGCCGGTGAGGGGAGCCCGGAGGTTGCGCTCGACGTCGACGGCGAGCGCCTTCAGCGGGGAGATGTACAGGACGCGGGTGCGCCGCGTCTTGTCGGCGGGCCGCTCGCTGGTGAGCAGCTGGTCGATGGACCAGAGGAACGCGCTGAGCGTCTTGCCCGACCCGGTCGGGGCGACCACGAGGGCGTGCCGGCCGTGGCTGATCGCCTCCCAGGCGCCCTCCTGGGCCGGCGTCGGCTTCGCGAAGGCGGACTCGAACCAGGCTCGGGTCGGGGCGCTGAAACGATCGAGGGCGGTCACGGCGACATTGTTGCTGACGCCACCGACAACCAGGCTCTACCGTGGGCGCGTGCCCACCTGGATCGAAGCCGGCCTGTGGGGCCTGCTCGCCGGTGGCGCCCTCGTGCTCGGTGCGCTCGTGGCCTGGCTGGTGCGGGTGCCCGCAGCCATCGCCTACGCCGTGATGGCCTTCGGCGCAGGCGTGCTCGTCTCGGCGCTGGCCTTCGACCTGGTCGGCGAGGCCGCGGACGTCGGCGGGGTGCTCCCGACAGTGGTCGGCTTCCTCGGCGGGGCTCTCGCGTACGTCGCGGGCAACGTGCTCCTCGCCCGTCGCGGCGCCCAGCACCGCAAGCGCTCCGGAGGACAGCAGCCGCGCGAGGAGGACCAGCAGGGGAGCGGCACCGCGATCGCGCTCGGCGCCCTGCTGGACGGCGTACCCGAGTCGGTCGTGCTCGGTCTCTCGCTGCTCGGGGGGCACGGCGTCGGTGTCTCGGTGCTCGCGGCGATCTTCATCTCCAACCTGCCCGAGGGGCTGTCCAGCACCGCCGGGATGATGCGGGCCGGTCGGAGTCCGGTGTTCGTGTTCGGCGTCTGGAGCGGCATCGCGGTCGTCAGCGGGGTGGCCGGCGCGATCGGCGTGCTCCTGCTCGACGGAGCCCCCGACACCACCGTGGCTGCCATCACCGCGGTCGCCGCCGGTGCGATCCTCGCCATGATCGCCGACACGATGATCCCCGAGGCGTTCCAGGAGACCCGGCTGTGGACCGGCCTGATCGCGACACTGGGGTTCATCACGGCCTTCGCGATCAGCCGCGGGGCCTAACCCGGTCGGTGGCCAGGGTCACCAGCTGGTCGGCCGTCAGCACCGGGGTGTCCCGGATGACGTCCCACCGGTTGCCGCCGAGCGAGAGCCGTTGGTCGCGGAGACCACCACGCGAAGTCCCCGGGCGTCGGAGGTCCGCTCGGCGACCCGCCTCACGTCGTGGCCGGCGGCCGACTCGGCCGGGTCGCGGTAGGTGCGCAGGAGGTCGCCGCCCGGCAGTTGCGAGAACGAACTTCGCGTGGGTGTCCGGCGAGCCACGGCCGGGCCCCCCTGGCCGGCTGAGCCGTCCGTGGCACCGTCCGCCACGTCACGCCCGGATGCGTGACACATCGTGTCCGGCGGAAATGGGCGGCGGGAAAGTCGGTGGGTTGTCCTAGGGTCTCGACTTGTGACTGAAGCAATGATCTCGGCTCGGGGGCTGCGCAAGTCGTTCGGCGACTTCGAGGCCGTCAGGGGCATCGACGTGGAAGTGCGCCGCGGTGAGTCGTTCGGCTTCCTCGGGCCCAACGGTGCGGGCAAGTCGAGCACGATGCGCATGGTGGCCGCGGTGTCGCCGATCAGCGGGGGAGAGCTGCGCATCCTCGGGATGGATCCCGCCACCGACGGCCCGGCCATCCGCGGTCGCCTCGGGGTGTGCCCGCAGGAGGACACCCTCGACAACGAGCTCAACGTCTTCGACAACCTCTACATCTACGGTCGCTACTTCGGGCTCGGCAAGGCCGAGGTCCGGGCCCGGGCCGAGGAGCTCCTCGAGTTCGTGCAGCTGACCGAGAGGCGCAAGGCCCGCGTCGAGGACCTCTCGGGTGGCATGAAGCGCCGGCTCACGATCGCCCGCAGCCTCATCAACTCACCCGACCTGCTGCTGCTCGACGAGCCCACCACCGGCCTCGACCCGCAGGCCCGGCACGTGCTGTGGGACCAGCTGTTCCGGCTCAAGCAGTCGGGCGTGACGATCGTGCTCACCACCCACTACATGGACGAGGCCGAGCAGCTCTGCGACCGCCTCGTCGTGATGGACAAGGGCCTGATCGTGGCCGAGGGCTCGCCGCTCGACCTGATCCGCGACCACTCGACGCGTGAGGTCGCCGAGCTGCGCTTCGCCGTCGGCGAGAACGAGCAGCACGCCGAGAAGGTCGCCGACCTGGGCCGGCTCGAGGTGCTGCCGGACCGGGTCCTGGTCTACAGCCAGGACGGCGAGGAGGTCATCGCCAAGGTGCACGAGCGCGGCCTCCAGCCGGTCGCCGTGCTCGTGCGACGCTCGACCCTCGAGGACGTCTTCCTCGCCCTCACCGGCCGGACGCTGGTCGACTGATGGCCCTCGCGACCAGCACCCCGGCGCTGCGCCGCGGCGAGGGCGTGACCCGCCAGCTCGACTACTGGTGGACCGTCTACAAGCGCACCTGGAAGGGCAGCGCGATCAGCTCCTTCGTCTCGCCCATCTTCTACGTGCTGGCGATGGGCGTGCTGCTGGGCGGCTTCGTCGACGTCGACCCCGACCGGCTCGAGGGCGCGACGTCCTACCTCGCCTTCATCGTGCCCGGTCTCGTCGCCGCCCACGCGATGCAGACCGCGGTCGGCGAGATGACCTACCCGGTGATGGGCATGATCAAGTGGCAGCGCATCTACGACTCCATGCTTGCCACCCCGTTGCGGGTGCGCGACCTGGTGGGCGCCCACCTGCTGTTCGTGCTGTTCCGGTTGCTCGTCACCTGTGCCGTCTTCATGCTGGTCGTGGCCCCGTTCGGGCTGTTCGAGACGTGGTGGGGTGCGGTGCTGGCCTACGCCGGGCAGGTCCTGGTCGGCATGGCCTTCGCCGCGCTGACCTTCGCCTACTCCGTGCGGGTGCGGACCGAGTCGGGGTTCGGTGTCTACTTCCGGCTCGTGGTGTTCCCGCTGTTCTTGTTCTCGGGGGCTTTCTTCCCCATCGCCAACCTGGGCGACCTCGGCGCGTGGATCGCGCGGCTCACCCCGCTGTGGCACGGCGTCAACCTGTCGCGCATGTTCATCGTCGACAACGTCGACTGGTCGCTCGCGGCCGTCAACGTCGCGGTGCTCGTGGCTCTGGTCGCCGGCGGCTACCACTTCGCGGTGACCGGCCTGACCAGGCGGCTGGTGAGCTGATGTCGTCGATCCTCACGCCGGTGCAGGCGACCTCCTTGCTCGTGCAGCGAAACTACATCGTCTACCGAGCGGCCTGGAAGCTCTTCCTGACCGGTTTCCTCGAGCCGGTCTTCTACCTGCTCTCGATCGGCATCGGCGTCGGCGCCCTCATCACGGGCTTCCAGTTCAACGGCCAGACCATCCCGTACGCCGAGTTCGTCGCGCCCGGCATGCTCGCCGCGAGCGCGTTCAACGGCGCCCTGCTCGACTCGACGTACAACGTCTTCTTCAAGCTCAAGTACGAGAAGCTCTACGACCAGATGCTCGCCACCCCGCTGACCACGTCCGACATCGCGCGCGGCGAGATCGCGTGGGGGCAGCTGCGCGGCGGCACCTACTCCGCCGCCTTCCTGCTCGTGATGCTGGCGATGGGGCTGATCAGCTCCTGGTGGGCGCTGCTGGCGCTGCCGGCGGTGCTGCTGATCGGGTTCGCGTTCTCGGCGGTCTGCATGGCGCTCACGACCTGGATGAAGAGCTGGCAGGACTTCGACAAGATCACCCTGGTGCAGCTGCCGCTGTTCCTCTTCTCGGCCACCTTCTTCCCGCTCACGGCGTTCCCGGGCTGGTTGCAGTGGGTCGTCGAGTGCACGCCGCTCTACCGCGGCGTCGTGCTCTGCCGCGAGCTCACCACCGGCGCCGTCACCTGGTCCAGCGCGGTGTCGGTCGCCTACCTCGTGGTGATGGGGCTGATCGGCCTTGCCGTCGTGCGCCGCCGCCTCGACAAGCTCCTGCTCACCTAGGGCCGGCAGAGCGAAGTCGTGCGGCCTCGTCCCGGACCACCGTGAGAGGCAGGGGAGCGGCCGTGGCCGCGTGCCGCCGAGCGGGAGCCCGCTGGTTGAATTGGCCGGGTGCCGATCACTGCTGACGCCAAGGACTGGACCTGGGTGCTCGAGCGTCCGTGCCCCGACTGCGGTCTCGACGCGTCGACGCTGGCGATCGAGGACCTGCCCGGGTTGCTTCGAGACACCACGGCGGCGTGGTCGCAGGTGCTCAGGGACGCCGACGTACGACGACGGCCCGACGACTCGACCTGGTCACCGCTCGAGTACGCCTGCCACGTGCGCGACGTGCACGAGATCTTCGCCCGGCGACTCACCCTGATGCTGACCGAGGAGGCGCCGGCCTTCGCCAACTGGGACCAGGACGCCACGGCGCTCGAGTCCGACTACCCGGCCCAGGACCCGGCCGAGGTCGACGTCGAGCTGATCGAGGCGGCCGGCACGGTCGCCGGCCTCTACGCCACCGTGACCGACGAGACGGCCGGCCGCACCGGCGTCCGCAGCGACGGCAGCGGGTTCACCGTCGTCACGCTGGGGCGCTACCACCTGCATGACGTCCTGCATCACCTCCACGACGTCGGCCACGACCCTGTGCTGGCCACGATCCGCGCCTACGACGAGCACGCCGCCGCCTACCGCGAGAGCACCGCCGTGGTGGGCCCGGAGCTGGCTGCCGTCATCGGGACCTTCGCCGCACGTCTGGGTGCCGACGCCCGGGTGCTCGAGATCGGCAGCGGAGGCGGCCGCGACGCGCTCGCGCTCGAGGCCGCCGGGCTGCACGTGCGCCGCACCGACATCACCCCCGGCTTCGTCGAGCTGCTGCGCGGTGACGGCCACGAGGCCAGCGTCGTCGACCCGCTCCACGACGACCTCGGCGCGCCCGGAAGCTACGACGGCGTCTGGGCCAGTGCCTGCCTCCTGCACGTCGAGCGGGCCGACCTGCCCACCGTGCTGGAGCGGCTCGCCGCCGTCACCCGGGTCGGTGGGCTGCTGCACGTCTCCCTCAAGGAGGGGGACGGCGAGGCGTGGTCGCGACACGGCAGCATCGGGGCACCCCGTCGTTTCGTCTACTGGCGGGAGGATCCGTTGACCGCGGTGCTCGCCGGTGCCGGGTGGCAGGTCGACACCCTCGCGCACGACGTGGGCCGCACGGGTGAACCCTGGCTGAGCGTCATCGCGAGCCGGACATGAGGCACACCGAGTTCTGGTCGCGGATGGAGCGCGCCCTGGGCGCGTCGTACGCCCGTTCCTGGGCCAGCCTCACCGTGGTCGGCGAGCTGGGCGGCCGCACGGTCGAGGAGGCGCTGGCCGCCGGCGAGGACCCCAAGGCCGTGTGGGCGGCCGTCTGGCGCCAGCTCGAGCTGCCCGAGAACCAGCAGTGAGCACCACCGACCTGGTCGCGATCCAGCGCCGCACGGTGCGCGTGCTGGTCGTCGGCCAGGCCATCGGCGCCGTCGGCATCACCATCGGCGTGGCCACCGCCTCCCTGCTCGCGCGCGACATCTCCGGCTCCGACACCCAGGCCGGGCTGGCGCAGACCACCCAGGTGCTCGGCGCCGCCGTCGCGTCGTACCTCCTCGCCCGGGTCATGTCCCACCGCGGCCGGCGCTTCGGGCAGGTCACCGGTCTGCTCCTCGGCGCCGCCGGTGCCCTGCTCGCGGTGGTGGCCGGGGTCATCGGATCGATGGTGCTGCTGCTGGTCGGCGCTGCCCTGCTGGGCTCGACCACGGCCGCCAATGCCGGTGCTCGCTACGCAGCGACCGACCTCGCACCGGAGGCCACCCGCGCGCGCTCGCTCGCGACGGTCGTCTGGGCGACCACGATCGGTGCCGTCCTCGGGCCCAACCTCACCGGACCGGCCGGCGCGCTCGCCGATGCCCTGGGCATCCCGCCGCTGACCGGCCCGTTCCTGCTGGGCAGCATCGCGATGGTGGTCGCCGCGGCCGTGATCGGCACCTTCCTGCGCCCCGACCCGCTGCTGACGGCGCGGGCCGCGGCCGGGGCGGTCGAGCAGGACGTCACCGGCACGTCCTGGGGGCGCGCGGTCGAGGCCGTACGCCGTCAGCCGGCGCTGGGCGCCGCCATCGGCGGCATCGCCTCGGCCCACGCGGCGATGATCGCGGTGATGATCATGACGCCCCTCCACATGGAGCACGGCGGTGCGGAGCTGCGGGTGATCGGCTTCGTCATCTCGGTGCACGTGCTGGGCATGTTCGCGTTCTCGCCGCTGGTCGGCCTGGCCACCGACCGCATCGGCCGGCCGGCGATGCTGCTCGTGGGCGCCGGGGTGCTGCTCGTCGCCCTGGTGCTGTGCGCGCGCTCGCCCGAGGGCTCGTCGTGGCAGATCTTCGCCGGACTCTTCCTGCTCGGCCTGGGCTGGTCGTGCTCCACGGTCGCGGGCTCGACCCTGGTCGCCGACCTCGCGCCGCTCGGCGTACGCACCGACGTGCAGGGTGCCTCCGACATGACGATGGGCCTCACGGCGGCCGCGGCCGGTGCCGTGGCCGGTGTGATCGTGGGGCAGTGGGGCTACCCGGCGCTCACCGCCTTCGCCGCGACGCTGGCCGCCGGCGTGCTCGCCGCGGGCATCGTGAGCGGTCGCCCGACGGCCCAGCGCGTCAGCGCCTGAAGGCCGCGCGACACGCCGGTCGACCTGTCGCGGTCGAACACCTGTTCGGGCTATCCTCGGTCCACGGGTATGACGCTCGGCCGAGGTTGTCCACAGGCTTCGACTCTCCTGACCAGGGACTGTCGGTGGCTCGTTCTAGCGTCGTCGACGTACCCGATCCCGACACGACACTAAGGACACGCTCATGGCTGGTGGAGACCGCGACAAGGCCCTGGATGCCGCACTCGCAAACATCGAGAAGCAGTTCGGCAAGGGCTCGGTCATGCGACTGGGCGACGAGACGCGTGCCCCGCTCGAGGTGATCCCCACGGGGTCGATCGCCCTCGACGTCGCGCTCGGCCTGGGCGGCCTGCCGCGTGGCCGGGTCGTCGAGATCTACGGTCCGGAGTCCTCCGGCAAGACGACGGTCGCCCTGCACGCCGTGGCCAACGCCCAGGCGGCCGGCGGCATCGTCGCCTTCATCGACGCCGAGCACGCGCTCGACCCCGACTACGCCAAGGCGCTCGGCGTCGACACCGACGCCCTGCTGGTCTCCCAGCCCGACTCCGGTGAGCAGGCGCTCGAGATCGCCGACATGCTGATCCGCTCCGGTGCGCTGTCGCTGATCGTCATCGACTCGGTGGCTGCGCTCGTGCCCCGTGCCGAGATCGAGGGCGAGATGGGCGACAGCCACGTCGGCCTCCAGGCCCGGCTGATGAGCCAGGCCCTGCGCAAGATGACCGGTGCCCTCAACAACTCCCGCACCACGATGATCTTCATCAACCAGCTGCGCGAGAAGATCGGCGTCATGTTCGGCTCGCCCGAGACCACCACCGGTGGCAAAGCGCTGAAGTTCTACTCCTCGGTGCGCCTCGACGTGCGCCGCATCGAGACGCTCAAGGACGGCACCGACATGGTCGGCAACCGCACCCGCGTCAAGGTCGTCAAGAACAAGGTGGCCCCGCCGTTCAAGCAGGCGGAGTTCGACATCATGTACGGCAAGGGCATCTCCCGCGAGGGTGGCCTGATCGACGTGGGTGTCGAGGCAGGGCTCGTCCGCAAGGCCGGCGCCTGGTACACCTACGAGGGCGACCAGCTCGGCCAGGGCAAGGAGAACGCCCGCAGCTTCCTCAAGGACAATCCCGACCTCGCCAACGAGCTCGAGAAGAAGATCCTCGAGAAGCTCGGTGTCGGCCCGCAGGTCGACAAGCCGGACGAGGACCTCTCCGATGAGCCGATCGGTGTCGACAGCTTCTGAGTCCTGGCGTGGCGACGTAGCCGACGGCGTCGCCGCGTGGACCCGTGCTGCCGGCGTGCCGCCCGACCCGGTGGCCGAGGGCCCGCCCGCCGACCAGGAGGCCGTCGCGCGCAAGATCCTGCTCGACCAGCTGAGCGGTCGGGCGCGCACCCGGCACCAGCTGGCCGAGAAGCTGGCCCAGAAGAACGTGCCCGACGAGCTGGCCACCCGGTTGCTCGACCGGTTCGAGGAGGTCGGCCTGGTCGACGACGCCGCCTTCGCCCGGGAGTGGGTCCAGCAGCGCAGCGCCGGGCGCGGGCTCGCGCGCCGGGCCCTGGCCCACGAGCTGCGGAGCAAGGGCATCGACGACGAGACCGCGGGCGCGGCGCTCGACCAGGTCGACTCCGACGACGAGCTCGAGCTGGCGCGCGAGCTGGTCCGGCGCAAGCTGGGCTCGGTGGCGGGCCTCGACCCCGACAGGGCCACCCGGCGGCTGGTCGGCATGCTGGCCCGCAAGGGCCACTCACCCGGCGTCGCCTATGCGGTGGTCAAGGAGGAGCTCGCGAGTCTCGACGTTCGATAGATTGCGGGCATGCCAGATCTCCAGCCGGTGTACGACGAGCTGCGCCGGCGCCTGTCGGTCCACGAGGACGCCTTCGTGGCCAGCCACAACCCCACCGATGCCAACGCGGCCGGCGGCCGCAAGGTGGACGAGCCGTCGCCCGACACCTACGTCCTGCTCGGATCGCCCACCGACACCTACCCCGGTGGTCAGACCTTCGCTGGCGTCCGGCTGGGCAAGCGCTATGTCTCCTACTACCTGATGTCGGTCTACCTCGACCCGGAGTCCGGCGAGACGGTCAGCCCCGACCTGCGCAAGCGCAGGCAGGGCAAGAGCTGCTTCAACTTCACCCGGGTCGACGAGGGCCTCTTCGACGAGCTCACCGACCTGACGCTGCGGGGTCGTGAGCTGTACGCCGAGCGCGGCTGGCTGGCCAGATGAGCTCCCGGCTCACCGTGGTGCACGGCGAGCGCGAGCTCGACGGCACGATCCGCGAGGGGGAGTCGTGGGCGGCCGCCGCGCGGCGTACCGCCGCGACGCTGATCAGCGAGCCGGTGCCGATCGACCTCTCCGGCGAGGTGAAGAGGTTCGTGATCGACCACGACCTGGTCGTCGCCGTCCGGGCGATGTCGCGCGGTGACCTGCCGCTGGTGACGAGGTGGCGCCAGGCCGAGCACGTCCACCGGTGGTGGACCTCCGACGGCGAGCCGTCCGCGGAGCGGGTCGAGGCTCAGTACGGTCCCGACATCGACGGGATGACCCCCACGCGGATGTGGGTCGCCGAGGTGAACGGTCGCTCGGTGGGTTTCGTGCAGGACTACAAGATCGCCGACTACCCGGAGTTCGCACTGCTGACGCCCGACCCGGCGGCGCTGGGGGTGGACTACGCGATCGGTGAGCCCGAGTGGGTCGGCCGTGGCATCGGCACCCGGGTCCTGTGGGCGTGGGCGCTCAAGGCACGTCAGCGGCATCCCGACGTGGCCCACTACTTCGCCGCGCCCGACCACCGCAACGAGGCGTCGCTGCGGCTGCTCGACAAGGTGGGCTTCACCCGCGGGCTGTGGTTCGACGAGCCGCAGTCCGACGGCACGACGGCCACGGTCGTCGGGTGCACCCTCGATGCCGCCCGAGTGGTGGGCTGACGCACCGACCGTGGCGGGTCCGACATGATGGGTCCATGAGCGACGAGTTCGACACCACCGCCCTCCTCCTGCCCCCCGGACCGGTCGACCTGGCGGCCATCGGGACCGACACGTCGCCGGGGTTCTCCGGCAAGAAGAAGGACGGCCACAAGGCGCTGTCCCGCATCGGGACCGAGCTGGCCGACCTGCAGGAGCGGCTGTTCGCCGTGCGGTCGACCGACTCGGAGCGCCGCATCCTGCTGGTGCTCCAGGGCATGGACACCTCCGGCAAGGGGGGCACGCTGCGCCACACGGTCGGGCTCGTCGACCCCCAGGGGGTGCGCATCACGTCCTTCAAGGCACCCACCGACGAGGAGAAGAAGCACGACTTCCTCTGGCGCATCCGCAACGCCGTCCCCCCGCCGGGCACCATCGGCGTCTTCGACCGGTCGCACTACGAGGACGTGCTGATCGTCAAGGTGCACGAGTGGGCCGACGCCGCCGAGATCGAGGGCCGGTACGACGAGATCAACGCGTTCGAGCGCGAGCTCGCCGACACCGGCACGACGATCATCAAGTGCATGCTGCACCTCGGCGTCGACGAGCAGAAGGCCCGGCTCCAGGAGCGGCTCGACAACCCCGAGAAGCACTGGAAGTACAACCCCGGAGACGTCGACGAGCGCGCCCACTGGTCGGCGTACCAGGAGGCCTACGAGATCGCCCTCGAGCGCACCCATACCGAGGTGGCCCCCTGGCACGTCATCCCGGCCGACAAGAAGTGGTTCCGCAACCTGGCCGTGGGGCACCTGCTGCTCCAGGGCCTGCGCCGGCTCGACCTCCAGTGGCCGGCCGCCGACTTCGACGTCGAGGTGGAGAAGGGCCGGCTGGCGGAGTCGGATCCCACCCGATGACCAGCCTCGAGACCGTGACGCTGCCGACGGTCGGCGTCACCCGCTACGTCACGCCTCTGCGTGAGGGCGGCAGCCTGCCCGGCATCGTCGAGGCCGAGGACCTCGGCACGTACGTGTGCAAGTTCCGGGGGGCCGGCCAGGGCCTGCGGGTGCTGGTGGCCGAGGTGATCGTCGGCGAGCTCGCCCGCCGCATCGGCCTGCTGACCCCGCGACTCGTCGCCCTGGACCTGGATCCCGAGATCGCCCGCTACGAGGCCGACGAGGAGGTGCAGGACCTGCTCAACGCCAGTCCCGGCCTGAATCTCGGCGTCGACTTCCTGCCCGGTGCGTTCGGGTTCGACGAGGACCTGCCGGCGCCCCACCCGGTGGCGGCGTCGGTGCTGTGGCTCGACGCCCTCTGCGCCAACGTCGACCGCAGCTGGCGCAACCCCAACCTGCTGCTCTGGCACGGCGACCTGTGGGTGATCGACCACGGTGCGGCGCTCTACTTCCACCACGGCTGGACCGGCGGGGTGACCGACCCCGAGCGCTTCGCCGGGCAGCCGTGGAACGTGAGCGACCACGTCTTCGGCGCCCATGTCGCAGCCCTGCCCCGTGTCGACGAGGAGCTCGGCTCCATCGTCACGCCGGCCGTCCTGACCGAGGTGCTGGCCGTGGTGCCCGACGGCTGGCTCGAGCCCGTCCCCGGCGCCGAGACGCCCGACGCCCTGCGTGCGGCGTACGTCGCGTTCCTCACCGCTCGCCTCGGCACCCGCCAGTGGCTGCCCGAGGGTGACGCATGACGACCCGCCTCGCCTACCAGTACGTCGCACTGCGCTGTGTGCCTCGCCCCGACCGAGAGGAGTTCCTCAACGTCGGCGTGCTCGTCTACTGCCAGGCCGCCGACTACCTCGACATGGCCTGGCACGTCGACCGCGACCGGCTCGCCTCGCTGGACCCGCGCCTCGACCTCGACCAGGTCTGCTCGGCGCTCGCCTTCGCCCAGCACGTGTGCTCCGGCGACGAACGCGCCGGAGAGGCCGGCCAGAAGCCGCTGGGCCAGCGCTTCGGATTCCTGAAGGCGCCGCGGTCGACGGTGGTGCAGCCCGGTCCGGTGCACGGTGGACTGACCACCGATCCCGCTCGTCAGCTCGAGCACCTGCTGTCGACCTACGTCGGATGAGCGCCGACCCGGTCCTCGTCGCAGCGATCCGGGGAGCCCTCGCCGCGGCCGGGGACGCCGAGCGAGCCGTGCGGCAGCAGGCGTACCTCAGGTCCGCGATGCCCCACCGTGGCCTGACCGCGCCGGAGCTGAGGGACCTGCTGCGACCGATCCTGACCGCCCACCTGCTCGGCGACCCGCGCACCTGGGAGGACACCGCCCGCGAGCTGTGGGACGCAGCCACCCACCGCGAGGAGTGGTACGCCGCGCTCGCGCTGCTGCGCCACCGCCACTACCGCGGCTGGCACGGCCCTGAGCTGCTGGACCTCTACGTGCATCTCGTGCGGACCGGGCGCTGGTGGGACGTCGTCGACGAGATAGCCGGCCACCTCGTGGGCGACGTGCTCGCCGCAGACCGGGAGCAGGTGACCCCGGTGGTCAGGACCTGGGCGAACGACGACGACCTGTGGGTCCGCCGGACCAGCATCCTCGCCCAGCTCGGCCACCGTGGCGCCACGGACGACGAGCTGCTCGCAGCCGTGCTGGTCGCCAACCTGGAGGGCTCGCGGCACGG
Organism: uncultured Actinomycetota bacterium; assembly: GCA_963781515.1. Classification (GTDB taxonomy): domain Bacteria; phylum Actinomycetota; class Actinomycetes; order Propionibacteriales; family Nocardioidaceae; genus Nocardioides. The sequence goes on along the minus strand of CAWAGL010000007.1, from coordinate 75,919 downwards.
TTCGGAGTTCTTCATCCGCAAGGCGGTCGGCTGGGCGCTGCGCGACTACGCGCGCGCCGACCCGGCGTGGGTGCTGGGCTTCGTCGACACCCACGCCGACCGGTTGAGCGGGCTGTCTCGACGCGAGGCGCTCAAGCACCTGCGCTGAGGTCTCACACGGGGACGAGCTCGACCGCGCCCACGGCGTAGCGCGCCAGGATCGTGCGAGCGAGCACCGGGTGGGCGCCCAGGGGCTCCGACACGGCGATGGCGCCGGCCTCGGTGGCCAGCTCGGCCGCGCGGTCGGGCAGGAACCCCGGCGCGAGGAACAGCGACGCGACGGCGATGTGGCGACGGCCCTCGCCGCGGAACGCCCGCACGGCCTCGCCGGTCGCCGGGGGAGCCGACGACGCGAACGCCGCAGTCACGGGCAGCTTGTGCCGGGTGCCCCAGACGCGAGCGAGCCGGGCGACCGCCTGGTTGGCGAGCGGGTCGGACGATCCGGCGGCCGCGAGCACCAGCGCGTCGAGCTCGCGAATGCGGGCATCCTTGAGGGCTTCGCGCATCCGGATGTCGAGCACCTCGAGGAAGGCCTGCTCCAGGCCGAGCACGTTCGTCGCGCGCACGCGCAGGCCGGGGTGCCGCTCGATGGCCAGCTCGATCGCCGACGGCACGTCGACCTTCGCGTGGTAGGCCTCGGTGAGCAGCAGGGGCACGACGACGATCTCGTCGAAGCCGGCGCGCACGAGCCTGTCGACCACCGTCTGGAACGACGGCTTGCAGAGCTCGAGGAACGCGGGCTCGATGCGCAGGTCGGGGCGCATCGACCGCACCACGTCGACCAGTGCGGTGATGGTCTTGGCGGAGCGCGGGTCACGGCTTCCGTGGGCCAGGGCGATCAGTGCAGGAGCAGCCATCAGAGGGGCCTCCCATCGTGCGTGGTGGGGTGGTCGACGCCGTTGTCGGCCATGGTGCGGATCGTGGGCGGGACGGTCATGAGTGGATCCCGCATTCGGTCTTGGTGGTGCCGGCCCAGCGGCCGCTGCGCGCGTCCTCACCGGGCGCCACCCGGCGCGTGCACGGCCAGCAGCCGATCGACGGGTAGCCGTCTTGGACCAGCGGGTTGACGAGCACGCCGTGCTTCGCGACGTACTGCTCGACCTCCTCGTCCGACCAGCGAGCCAGGGGCGAGACCTTCACCTTGCCCTTGCGTGCGTCCCAGCCGACGACGGGCGCGATGACCCGGTTGTGGGTCTCGGCGCGCCGCAGCCCGGTCGCCCACGCGTCGTACCCGCTCAGCGACTCGGCCAGCGGCGCCACCTTGCGCAGCGCACAGCACGTGTCGGGGTCGGTCTTGTAGAGGTCCTTGCCGTACGCCGCGTCCTGCTCGGCCACCGTCTGCACCGGGGTGATGGTGATCAGGTTGACCGGCAGCGTGGCCTCGACGGCGTCGCGGGTGCCGATGGTCTCGGCGAAGTGGTAGCCGGTGTCGAGGAAGACCACGTCGATGTCCGGGGCGACCGTCGAGGCGAGGTGCGCGAGGACCGCATCGCCCATCGACGATGTGACGCAGAAGCGCTTGCCGAACGTCGCCACGGCCCACTCGATGATGTGGGCGGCCGGTGCGAGCTCGAGCTCGGCGCCGACGTGCGACACCAGCTCGCGCAGCTCCTCGGACGTGCGCCCCGCGGTCTGGGTGCCGCGGAACTCGCGGGCCGCCTGGGTGGTCGCGGTGGTCATGGCGCACCCACGGTCGGCTCGATCATGCCGAGGTAGGTCACTGCGAAGGCACGCAGGCACGAACGGCACTCCCAGCCGTCCTCACGGGGGAAGAGGTTCTCGCCGCCGCAGTAGGGGCAGTGGAAGGGCGCGGCGCGGGTGGTCATGCGTGCTCGACCTGCTTCTCGCCGCGCAACAGCTCGTCGTCGGCCCGGACCACCCAGGTCGCGAAGCTCTCGTCGTCGGCGCGATCAGCGAGGAAGGCGTCGACCACGTTGGTGACGTAGTCGTCGAGACCGACGCTGGTGACCTTGTGTGCCCGCAGCTTGCGGCCGAAGCTCGAGCCGAGGCCGAGCGCGCCTCCGAGGTGCACCTGGAAGCCCTCGACCTGGTTGCCCTGCTCGTCGAGCACGAGCTGGCCCTTGAGCCCGAAGTCGGCCACCTGGGTGCGGGCGCAGGCGTTGGGGCAGCCGTTGACGTTGACGGTGATCGGGACGTCGAGGTCGGGGAAGCGCTTCTCGAGCTCGGTGACCAGCGCCGCCGCGCGGTTCTTGGTGTCCACGATCGCCAGCTTGCAGAACTCGATGCCGGTGCAGGCCATCGTGTTGCGACGCCAGTTGGACGGCCTCGCGGTGAGGCCGACCTTCTCGAGGTCGGCGGTGAAGGCCTCGACGACGTCGGCGTCGAGCCCGATCACCACGAGCTTCTGGTACGCCGTCAGGCGGGCGCCGCTGGCGCCGTACTGCTCGACGAGGTCGGCCAGGCCGGTCAGCGTGGTGCCGTCGATGCGGCCCACGACCGGTGCGGCGCCGACGTAGAAGCGACCGTCCTTCTGCTCGTGCACGCCGACGTGGTCGCCCTGGCGCTCGGGGGCGACGGGGGAGGGGCAGTCGACCAGGGCCCGGTGGAGGTACTCGGTCTCGAGGATCTCGCGGAACCTCTCCTTCCCCCAGTCGGCCACGAGGAACTTCAGGCGCGCCTTGGACCGGAGCCGGCGGTAGCCGTAGTCCCGGAAGATGCCGGCCACGCCCTCCCAGGCGTCGGCCACCTCGTCGAGGGGGATCCACACGCCCAGCTTCTGCGCGAGCATGGGGTTGGTGGACAGCCCGCCGCCGACCCACAGGTCGAAGCCGGGGCCGTGCTCCGGGTGCACCGTGCCGACGAACGAGATGTCGTTGACCTCGGGCGCCACGTCGTGACTCGGGTGGCCGGTCAGCGCGGTCTTGAACTTGCGCGGCAGGTTCGAGAACTCCGGGTTCCCCACGGCGCGGCGCTTGATCTCGGCCAGGGCCGAGGAGCCGTCGATGATCTCGTCCTTGGCGATGCCGGCGACCGGTGAGCCGAGGAACGGTCGCGGGGAGTCGCCGCACGCCTCGACCGTGGTGAGGCCGGAGCCCTCCAGCCGCTCCCAGATCGCGGGCACGTCCTCGACGCGGATCCAGTGGTACTGGATGTTGTTGCGGTCGGTGATGTCGGCGGTGTTGCGGGCGTACTCGGTCGAGGTCTCGCCCAGGGCGCGCAGGGCACCGGCGTCCAGGATCTGGCCGTCGGTGCGCACGCGCATCATGAAGTGGCGGGCGTCGAGCTCCTCCTCGGCGACCGTGGCGGTCTTGCCGCCGTCGAAGCCGGGCGCGCGCTGGGTGTAGAGGCCCATCCACCGGAAGCGGCCGCGCAGGTCTGCGGGGTCGATCGAGTCGAAGCCGCGGTGGGCGTAGACGTTCTCGATGCGGGCCCGGACGTTGAGCGGGTCGTCGTCCTTCTTCGACTGCTCGTTCTTGTTCAACGGCTCGCGGTAGCCCAGTGCCCACTGCCCCTCGCCGCGCTTGGGGCGCGGCGGGGCGGTGCGGGCACCGGTGGGTGCGGGCTGGGATGTCTGGGTGCTCACGATGGAGTCCTGTCGCTGAGGGCCGCGCGCGTCGGTGGGCGCGGTGTGTGCAGGGGCGGCGGAGGTCAGCGAGGCAAACAGATCATGCTGCGCGTACGCATGAGGTCCACGTGGCGGCGAACCACGAGGTGCGTGTGCGTCAGGACGGTGATCATGTAGCGAGTCTCAGGGTGCGGACACCCGATCCACAAGTCGGAATCTCGTGTGGTGAGACGGTGCGCCACATAGTGAGACGACGACGCTCGCGTCGCGTGAAGAATCGGGCTCCGTGCGACCCGAGACACAGCCCGACCCGCACGGCGCGCGCCGTAGGACGTCACTAGGCTGGGGTCATGACGGACGCCCTGATCTCCTCTGCGTACAGCCAGGCCCTCGAGGTCATCGCCAAGGTGGAGCCCCGCATCGCGGAGGCCACCCGAGCCGAGCTCGCCGACCAGCGCTCCTCCCTCAAGCTGATCGCCTCGGAGAACTACGCCTCTCCGGCCGTGCTGCTGACGATGGGCACGTGGTTCTCCGACAAGTACGCCGAGGGCACCGTCGGGCACCGGTTCTACGCCGGCTGCCAGAACGTCGACACGGTCGAGGCGCTGGCCGCCGAGCACGCCCGCGAGCTGTTCGGGGCGCCGTACGCCTATGTGCAGCCGCACTCCGGCATCGACGCCAACCTGGTCGCGTTCTGGTCGATCCTCGCCAACCGGGTCGAGACCCCCTACCTGCAGAAGATGCAGGCCAAGAACGTCAACGAGCTGACCGAGGCCGACTGGGAGACGCTGCGCCACGAGTTCGGCAACCAGCGGCTGCTCGGCATGAGCCTGGACGCGGGCGGTCACCTCACGCACGGCTTCCGCCCCAACATCAGCGGCAAGATGTTCCACCAGCAGCAGTACGGCACCGATCCCGAGACGGGCATCCTCGACTACGACGTCGTGGCCGCGAAGGCCCGCGAGTTCAAGCCGCTGGTGCTGGTCGCGGGCTACTCCGCCTACCCGCGCCGGGTGAACTTCGCCAAGATGCGCGAGATCGCCGACGAGGTCGGCGCGGTGCTGATGGTCGACATGGCGCACTTCGCCGGGTTGGTCGCGGGCAGGGTGTTCACCGGCGAGGAGGACCCGGTGCCCTACGCGCACATCACCACGACGACCACGCACAAGTCGCTGCGCGGTCCGCGCGGTGGCATGGTGCTGGCACAGGAGGAGTTCGCGGCCGACGTCGACCGTGGCTGCCCGATGGTGCTCGGCGGGCCGCTGTCGCACGTGATGGCCGCCAAGGCCGTCGCCCTCGCCGAGGCGCGTCAGCCGGAGTTCCAGACCTACGCCCAGGCCGTCGCCGACAATGCGAAGTCGCTGGCCGACGGTTTCCTCAAGCGCGACGCCAACCTCGTCACCGGGGGCACCGACAACCACATCGTGCTGCTCGACGTGTCGTCCTACGGACTCACCGGTCGTCAGGCCGAGTCGGCGCTGCTCGACGCCGGCGTCGTGACCAACCGCAACTCGGTGCCGGCCGACGCCAACGGCGCGTGGTACACCTCGGGCATCCGCCTCGGCACCCCCGCGCTCACCACGCGAGGCTTCGGGCACGACGAGTTCGACCACGTCGCCGAGCTGATCGTCGAGGTGCTGTCGAACACCACGGCCGGCACGACGAAGGCCGGCGGCCCGTCCAAGGCGTCCTACCGGCTGGGCGACGGGGTCGCCGACAAGGTCAAGGACGCCTCGGCCGACATGCTCGAGAAGCACCCGCTCTACCCGGGGCTCGTGCTGAGCTGAGCTGACCAGGATGCCGTACGACGAGCAGCTGGCCGACCGGGTCCGCACCGCCCTGGCCGGGCGGACCGTCCGCGAGGTGCGGATGTTCGGCGGGCTGAGCTTCATGGTCGACGAGTCGCTCGCGGTCGCCGCGGACTCGCAGGGTCGGCTGATGGTGAGGGTGGATCCCGACCGGGTCGACGAGCTGTCGGCCAGGCCGGGGTGCAGCTGGCCGGAGATGCGCGGCAAGCCGATGAGCCGGGGCTGGCTCGTCGTCGACGGCTCCGGCACCACGTCCGACGAGGACCTGGAGTGGTGGGTGCGCGAGGCGCTGTCATATCGCGAGGCTCAGGGCTGAGCCTCACAGCCAGCGGTACTCCACCTCGGGCCGGCCGCTGCCGCCGTACCTCGGGTGCCGCTCGGCCCGGCCGGAGTCCGCGAGGTGCTCGAGGTAGCGCCGTGCCGTCACCCGGGACGCACCCACGACGTCGGCGGCCTCCGTGGCGGAGAGCGGTGCCGTGCGCAGCGCGGCGATGACGGCCGCCATCGTCTCCGCGCTCATGCCCTTCGGCAGGTCGGCTCCGGTGTGCCGCAGGCTGTCGAAGAGCCGGTCGACCTCGTCCTGCGCGACCTCGCCGGCGCCGGCGAGCCGGGCCCGGTAGGCGGCGTACTGCTCGAGCTTGCCGCGGAAGGTGGCGAACGTGAACGGCTTCAGCAGGTAGAGGACGACGCCCTGGGCGACCGCGTGGCGGACGACGTCGGCGTCGCGGGCCGAGGTCACCGCGATCACGTCGCAGACGTGGCCGCCGGCGCGGAGTCGTTGCAGGAGGCCGAGCCCGTGGCCGTCGGGCAGGTGCAGGTCGAGCAGGATCAGGTCGACGTCGCGGTCGGCGTCGAGGAACCGGGCGGCGTCGCCGGCGGACCGCACGCAGCCCGCGACCTCGAAGCCGGCGATCCGCTCGACGTAGGCGACGTGCGCCTCGGCGGCGTGCTGCTCGTCCTCGACGACGAGCACGCGGACACTCATCGGGCTGCTCCGGCCAGCCGGACGCGGAACTCCGCACCGCCCAGCGGCGACACGCTGATGGCCACGTCGCCACCGTGCCGGCGGGCCACCTGGCGCACGAGTGCCAGTCCGACGCCCCGCCCACCCGGCGCGTCGTCCGAAGTCGCCTTGGTCGTCCAGCCGCGCTCGAGCGCCTTGGCGGCCTCGGCGTCGCTGAGCCCCGGACCGCTGTCGCCGACCACCACGTCGAGCCCGTCGGAGTCGGCGGCCAACCTGACCTCGACCCGGCGCAGGTCGCGACCGGCGACCGCGTCGAGGGCGTTGTCGACGAGGTTGCCCACGACCGTGACCAGCTCCCGGGCGCTGACCGGCAGCTCATCGGGCAGCTGCCCGGTGATGGTCAGGTCGACGCCGCGCTCCGCGGCCTCGGCGCTCTTGCCGAGGAGCAGGGCGGCCACCACCGGGTCGCCCACGGCGCCGGTCACGCGGTCGGTCAGCAGCTGGGCGGTCTGGAGCTCCTCGGTGGCGAAGTCGACGGCCTCGACGGTGCGCCCCATCTCGATCAGGGAGACCACGGTGTGCAACCGGTTGGCCGACTCGTGGGTCTGGGCTCGCAGCGACTCCGTCAGGCGCCGTACGACGTCGAGCTCGCCGGTGACGGCCTGCAGCTCGGTGTGGTCGCGCAGCGTCACGACGGCGCCGACAGCCTGCCCCTGCCAGGTCGCCGGGGCCGAGCTGACGACGAGCGCCCGGTCGCCGGCGACGTAGATGTCGTCGCTCTCGACCGTGCGCCCCAGCGCGGCCGCGACCAGGCCGGGCGGGAGACCGAGGTCGTCCAGCGACCTGCCCACGACGCCGTCCGGGCCGGAGAGCCCCAGCAGCCGCACGGCCTCGTCGTTGACCAGCTGGACGCGGGCCTCGTCGTCGACCAGGACCAGGCCCTCGCGCACGGCGTGGAGCACCGCGGAGTAGTACTCGAACATCCGGGTGATCTCGCGCTCTCCCAGCCCGTGGGTCGCGCGCCGGAGACGCCGCGACACCAGCCAGGTGCCGACCAGGCCGGCGCCGAGCACGGCGGCGGCGACGAGCAGGATCAGCAGGAGGTCGCCGCGCAGGTCGTGGTCGATCTGCGAGAGCGTGATGCCGGCCGAGACGAGCGCCACCACCACACCGTCGCGCTCGACCGGCACCACCGCACGCACGGACGGCCCGAGGGTGCCGCGGTACTCCTGCACGAACGGCGTGCCCTCCGGGGCGGTGCCGAGGTCGCCGACGAACGACCGGCCGATCTGGGCCGGGTCGGGGTGGGTGTAGCGGGTCCGGTCGAGGGCCATCACCACCACGAAGTCGACCTCGGTGTCGACGCGGACGCTCTCGGCGTACGGCTGGAGCACGTCGGTGGGGCTCGGAGACGCCACGCCCTCGACGACGGTGGGGGAGTCGGCGACCGACTCGGCGACGGCGACCGCCCGCTCGGTCGCGGTGGTGCGCGCGTCACGCCGGGCGTCGTACGCCGCGAGGGCGAACGACGCGACCACGAGCACGAGCACGACGATCACCTGGAGCGCGAGGATCTGCCGCGCTACGGCGGGCTCACCCCTGGTGCCCTGCCTGCGCATGCCCGCATTGTGCCGTACGCCGGCGTGGCCCGGGGGCGCGTGAACTCAACGACCACAACGGTGACGGGGGTCACACGAGCGCCCACGATGGCGGTCAGCGCTGGACCCCATCCGGCAGAGCCTGGAGGAACCGATGAGCACGACCGCCCCCTCACCAACGAGCAACCGCACCCACTACCTCTACATCGCCGTCGTCGTGGCCGTGGGCCTCGGCATCCTGCTCGGCCTGACCGCGCCGAGCGTGGCCGTCCAGTTCAAGCCTCTCGGCGAGGCCTTCGTCGGCCTGATCAAGATGATCATCCAGCCGGTCATCTTCTGCACGATCGTGCTCGGCGTGGGCTCGGTGCGCAGCGCGGCCCGCGTCGGCAAGGTCGGCGGTCTCGCGCTGCTGTACTTCACCACGATGTCGACCTTCGCCCTGGGCATCGGCATGGTGGTCGGCAACATCCTGCACCCGGGGTCGGGCCTCCAGCTCACCGCCGACGTCGCCAAGTCGGGCGCCGAGCAGGCCAGCGGTGCGCATGCCACGACCAGCGAGTTCCTGCTCGGGATCATCCCGACCTCGATGTTCTCGTCGCTCACGTCGGGTGAGGTGCTGCAGACCCTGCTCGTGGCGCTGCTGGTCGGCTTCGCGATCCAGGCGATGGGCGCGTCGGGTCAGCCGGTGCTGCGTGGTGTGGGGCACCTGCAGCGTCTCGTCTTCCGGATCCTGTCGATGATCATGTGGGCCGCGCCCGTGGGGGCATTCGGCGCGATCGCCGCTGTCGTCGGTGAGACCGGTGTCGACGCGCTCAAGAGCCTGGCCGTCCTGATGATCGGCTTCTACATCACCTGCGCGCTGTTCGTGTTCGTCGTGCTGGGCACGGTGCTCAGGGTGGCCACCGGGATCAACATCTTCCGGGTGCTGCGCTACCTGGCCCGCGAGTTCCTGCTGATCCTCTCGACGTCGTCCTCCGAGTCGGCCCTGCCGCGCCTGATCGCGAAGATGGAGCACGCCGGTGTCGACCAGGCGACCGTGGGCGTCGTGGTGCCGACCGGCTACTCCTTCAACCTCGACGGCACCGCGATCTACCTCACGATGGCCTCGCTGTTCATCGCCACCGCGATGGGCGACCCGCTGAGCATCGGCGAGCAGATCTCCCTGCTGGCCTTCATGATGATCGCCTCGAAGGGTGCCGCCGGCGTCACCGGCGCGGGCATGGCCACCCTGGCCGGCGGACTCAGCACGCACCGCCCCGAGCTGCTCGACGGCGTCGGCCTGATCGTCGGCATCGACCGCTTCATGTCCGAGGCGCGCGCGCTGACCAACTTCGCCGGCAACTCGGTGGCGACCCTGCTGGTGGGTCACTGGACGGGCAGCCTCGACCACGAGCGCCTCGACCGGGTGCTCGCCGGCGACGAGCCGTTCGACGAGGCGACGATGGTGGACGACCACCCCGAGCGCGAGCTGGAGCCCGCTTCTGTCTGACGAGCGCGACAGCCTCAACGCGAAGCTGTCAGCCTCGAGCACGATGCCGAGGTCCTCGTCCACGAGGTCGGGCCGGGCGCATCGCCCGCCGGAGGCCGTCCACAGGCTCAGAGCGTCGGGGTCGTCCGCTCCACGATCGCGCGCAGGTCGCCGCCCGACAGCGTGCCGAACGTGCCGCCGTACGACGTGCCGAGCCGGGTCTCGCAGAACGCGTCGGCGATCGCCGGGGGAGCGAAGCGGACGAGCAGCGAGCCCTGGAGGCAGGCGGCCATCTGACCGGCGAGGCGCCGGGCGCCGGCCTCGAGCGAGGACACGTCTCCCAGCAGGGTGAGCGCGTCGTCGATGGCCCGGTCGAGCCGCGGGTCGGCACCGCGAGCCAGCCCCACCTCGGTGATCCACGCGGCCAGGGTCTCGGGCTCGCGCGTGATCGCGCGAAGGACGTCGAGGGCGTTGACGTTGCCGGAGCCCTCCCAGACGGAGTTGAGCGGCGACTCGCGGAACAGCAGCGGCAGGCCCGACTCCTCGACGTAGCCGTTGCCGCCCAGGCACTCGAGCGCCTCGGCCACCATCGCGGGAGTGCGCTTGCAGACCCAGAACTTCGCCAGCGGCAGGGCGATCCGGCGCAGGGCCGCCTCGTGCGGGTCGTGCTGGTCGTCGACGGCGGAGGCCAGGCGCATCGCCAGGGCGGTGGCGGCCTCGGACTCGACGGCGAGATCGGCGATCACGTTCTGCATGAGCGGCTTGTCGGCCAGCAGCCCGCCGAACGCCGAGCGGTGCGCGACGTGCCAGGAGGCCTCGGCGAGTGCCTTGCGCATCAGCGACGCCGAGCCGAGCACGCAGTCGAGGCGGGTCGCGGCGACCATCTCGATGATGGTGCGTACGCCGCGGCCCTCGTCTCCGAGCCGTCGCGCCAGCGTGCCGTCGAGCTCCAGCTCGCCGGACGCGTTGGAGCGGTTGCCGAGCTTGTCCTTGAGGCGGACGACGTCGAACCGGTTGCGCGTGCCGTCGGGCAGCACCCGTGGCACCACGAAGCAGGTCAGGCCGTCGTCGGCCTGCGCGAGCACGAGGAACACGTCGTTCATCGGCGCCGAGGTGAACCACTTGTGGCCGTGCAGCGTGTAGAGCCCGTCCTCCGCGGTGGGCCGGGCGACGGTGACGTTGGCGCGGACGTCGGAGCCGCCCTGCTTCTCGGTCATGCCCATGCCGGCGAGAGCGCCGCGCTTCTCCGAGGGCGTGCGCAGACCGGGGTCGTAGTCGGTGGAGGCCAGCAGCGGTGTCCACTCCTTGGCGAGGGCATCGTCGACGCGCAGCGCCGGCACCGCGGCGTACGTCATGGAGATCGGGCAGCCGTGGCCCGGCTCGGTCTGCGACCAGGCGAAGAAGCCGGCCGCGCGTCGCAGGTGCGCGTGCGGCGAGTCGGACTCCCACGGCGCGGCCTGCAGCCCGTGACCGACGCCGTGCTCCAGCAACCAGTGCCACGACGGATGGAACTCGACCTCGTCGACGCGGTTGCCGTAGCGGTCGTAGGGCTTGAGGGTCGGGTGGAACTCGTTGGCGAGCCGGCCGTGCTCGCGTGCCTGCGCACTGCCCGCCTCGACGCCCAGGGCGTGCAGATCGGCGAGCACCTCGACCGACGCGTGCCGCTCGACAGCCTCGGTGAGCGCGCGGTCCGACGTGACGACGTCGTGGCCGACGAGCAGCGGCACCTGGTTGCTGGTGGCCCGCAGATCGGCTCCCCGGTTTCGGCTGTCCATGTGGATACCGTAGGTCCATGCCGTCAGCGAGCCAGCAACATCCTGTGGCTCGCACGGCACCGTCGGCGTTCGAGCGCTTCAAGGAGACCATCTGGCGCCTGGTCGTCACCACCGTCGGCTCGTGCCTGCGCTACCGCGTCACCGGGCTGGCCGCCGAGGCGGCGTTCTTCGCGGTGCTGTCGGTGCCTCCGCTGGTGTTCGCCCTCGCCGGTGCGGTGGGGTTCGTCTTCGACACCTTCACCGACGCCCAGGTCGACGACGTGCGCCAGGCGGTGCTGGACCTCGCGTCGCGCGCCCTCACCGACGGCGCCGTCAACCGCATCATCGAGCCGACGATCAACCAGGTGCTCAACGGCGGGCGGTACGACGTCATCTCGCTGGGCTTCGTGCTGGCCCTCTGGTCGGGCAGCCGGGCCCTCAACGTGTTCGTCGACACCATCACGATCATGCACGGGCTCGGCGGGCACCGGGGGATCGTCAAGACCCGGGCCCTGTCCTTCGTGCTGTACCTGATGGCGATGGTCACCGGCGGCATCACCATCCCGCTGGTGGTGGCCGGGCCCGACCTGATCAGCTCGTGGCTGCCTCCGCGCTTCGACTTCCTGATGTCGTTCTACTGGCCGACCGTGATCGTGGTCTGCATCTGCTTCCTCGCCACGCTCTACCACGTGTCCGTGCCGGTGCGGACGAACTGGAGCTTCAACCTGCCCGGGGCGGTCTTCTCGCTGATGGTCTGGATCCTCGGCTCCTACCTGCTGCGGTGGACCCTCACGGTCACCGCCGCCGAGTCGAAGTCGATCTACGGACCGCTGGCCGCGCCCATCGCCGTGCTGCTGTGGCTCTACATCCTCGCCATCGCCGTACTCATCGGGGCAGCGGTCAACGCAGCCTTCGACACGGTCTTCCCGCAGACCCGCACGGCCAACGCGCGACGCGAGCTCATGGCGCGGCTGAGGCGCACGGTCGGCATGAAAGAGTGACCGCGTGATCAACCCGTCGCGCCACGAGGCGTCGTCGTCGCGCGGCGGCAGCAGCAGCAGCATGGTCGCGCTGCCCGACCGCGTGCGCTCGCCGTGGTGGGAGCTCGGCCGCCGGATGCTGGCGGCGCTGACGATCCTGGTCGTCACCGTGCTGCTGGTCTACTTCGACAGGGACGGATACCGCGACGGCAACGACCCGATGACCGGGTACGCCGTCGACTTCGTCGACTCGATCTACTACACGACCGTCACCCTGAGCACGACCGGGTACGGCGACATCGCGCCGGTGTCGCAGCAGGCAAGGCTCATCAACGCGTTCGTCATCACCCCGTTCCGCATCGGCTTCCTGGTGCTGCTGATCGGTACCACCCTCGAGGTGCTCGCCTCGCAGGGCCGCGAGATGTTCCGGATCGCCCGGTGGAGGAAGAACATGGGAAAGAGCGTCGTCGTCGTCGGCTACGGCACCAAGGGCCGTTCCGCCGTGGAGACCCTGATCAACAACGGCCAGGACAAGGCCTCCATCGTCATCGTCGACCCGAGCGCGCAGGCCAAGGCCGATGCCCACGCCGACGGCCTCGTGGTGATCGCCGGTGACGCGACGCGACGCACGGTGCTCCGTCAGGCCGGCGTGTCCGACGCCGACCAGATCATCATCACCACCGACCGCGACGACTCCAACGTGCTGGCCACCCTGACCGTCCGTCAGCTCAACCCGGATGCCTGGATCGTGGTCTCCGTGCGCGAGCACGAGAACGTCCCGCTGATGCGGCAGTCCGGTGCCAACTCCGTCATCACCTCCTCCGACGCCGTGGGTCGTCTGCTCGGCCTCTCGTCGATGTCGCCGGTGCTCGGCTCGGTCATGGAGGACCTCCTGACGTACGGCGAGGGGCTCGAGGTCGCCGAGCGCGACCTGCTCGTCTCCGAGGTCGGCAAGCAACCGCAGCAGCTGCCCGACCAGGTCATAGCCGTCGCCCGCGACGAGAAGGTCTACCGCTACTTCGACCCGGTGGTCACCCAGCTCGCCCGCGGCGACCGGCTGATCGTCGTACGCCCGGCCAAGGAGCTGCCGTGGGCGCCGCGTCCGGGCACCCACGGCGAGGACTCGACGAGCGACGAGGACTGACCCGTCCTGAGCGTGCGCTTCGTGAGCTGAGGCGATTCTTGTCAGATCGACCTTCGCTCGGGCCCGGTGACAAGGCGTGCCGCAAGCACTAGGGTCCGAGTTCAGGGGTCCGACGTTCAGGAAGGTGCTCCGTGGCCGAGATCCTCGTAGGCGTAGACCGAAGCGACCACAGTCGAAGGGCGGTGGAGTTCGCTGTAGCCCGAGCCCTCGAACGCGACGGAGGCGTGGTCATCGTGCATGTGATCCCATGGTCGCCGTTCTCGTTCAACACCCCGACGGAGAACGAGCACCGGCACACGCAGAAGGCGGCTGAGATCGCCGCCGCGACCGAGCAGATCATCGATCCGCTGGCCCAGATCGTCCGCGAGGCCGGCGTCCCCGTCGAGGTCCTGGTGACCCACGGAGACCCGGTGGACACGATCATCAAGCTCGTCGCGGATCGGCGCAGCGACCACATCGTCCTGGGTCGCACGGGCGACAGCCGCGTACGGCAGGTCATCTTCGGCAGCACCCCTGGCCACCTGGTGCAGGCAGCACCCGTCCCGGTGACGGTGGTCCCGTGAGCGCCGTGCCGCAGGTCGTCGTGATGGGGATCGACGAGACCGTCCAGGACTACTTCGGTCCGGTCTCGGACTGGATCGTCGGCAAGGTGTTCTACGCCATCGACGTCAACGGTGCGGACGTGCCGCTGATCGTCTTGTGGTTGATCATCGCCGCCATCTTCTTCTCCGTCTGGCTGGGCTTTCCCCAGTTCAGTCTCAAGCACTCCATCAACCTCGTGCGTGGTCGCTACTCCAAGCCGGAGGATGCGGGTGAGGTCTCGCACTTCCAGGCCCTGGCCACAGCGGTGTCCGGCACCGTGGGGCTGGGCAACATCGCCGGCGTGGCTGTCGCCATCTCGCTCGGCGGGCCGGGCGCGACCTTCTGGATGGTCGTCGCCGGCTTCTTCGGCATGGCCGCCAAGATGGCCGAGTGCACGCTGGGGGTGATGTACCGCCAGACGCACGCCGACGGCTCGGTCTCCGGTGGTCCGATGTACTACCTGCGCGACGGCGTCCGCCAGGTCACCGGCAACGCCGCGCTGGGCAAGTTCCTGGCCGGGTTCTTCGCGATCTGCTGCATCGGCGGGGCGCTCGGTGGCGGCAACATGTTCCAGGCCAACCAGGCCACCGCCCAGATCGTCGCCGTCACCGGCGGGGACGACAGCTTCTTCGTCGACCTCAACTGGCTGGTCGGCCTGATCTTCGCCGTCGCCGTGGGTGCGGTGATCATCGGCGGCATCAAGAGCATCGCCAGGGTGACCGAGAAGATCGTCCCCCTGATGGCCGGGATCTACCTCGCTGCCTGCCTGATCGTCATCCTGGGCAGCGTCACGGAGGTGCCGGGAGCCTTCGGCGACATCATCAGCGGCGCCTTCAGCGCCGAGGGCATCGCCGGCGGTTTCGTCGGCGTGCTCATCGTCGGCTTCCAGCGGGCGGCGTTCTCCAACGAGGCAGGCATCGGCTCCGCGTCGATCGCACACTCGGCGGTGAAGACCGAGGAACCCGCCACCGAGGGTTTCGTGGCCCTGCTCGAACCCCTCATCGACACGATCGTCATCTGCACGATGACGGCACTCACCATCGTCATCACCGGCGCGTGGAACGACCCGGACGCCTCGGACCTCGGCGGGGTCGGACTGACGTCGCGGGCCTTCGAGTCCGTGATCCCGTGGTTCCCGAACGTGCTCGCCATCGCCGTGGTCCTGTTCGCCTTCTCGACGATGATCTCGTGGTCCTACTACGGGATGAAGGCGACCGGCTACCTCTTCGGTGACAGCGCCACCGCCGAGATGGTCTTCAAGGTCATCTTCTGCATCTTCACCGTCATCGGCGCCTCGCTGTCGCTGGGGCCGGTCATCGGATTCTCCGACGCGATGATCTTCATGATGTCGATCGCCAACGTGATCGGCCTCTACATCCTGGCCAAGGTGCTCAGGAAGGAGATCAAGGCACACCGCTCCCGGGTCGACACCGGCGAGTTCGCCCGGGTGAAGTAGGCCCGCACCCACGGCCCGAGCCGTTCGGCAGACGAGGAGACCGCCATGACGACTGCCAGGACCGTCGACGCCGACGCGAAGGGCGGTCGGTGGGGCTTCCTCACCGACGGCCCCCCGGTCCGCAAGCCCGTCTTCTACTCGGCGGTGATCGGGGTCCTGGTCATGGCGACCTGGGCGATCTTCGCGCCCGACCAGGCCGAGTCGGTCATCGGCGAGGCGGTCGGGCGGGTCGTCGACTGGTTCGGGTGGTTCTACATCCTGCTGACCACCGCCGTGCTGGTCTTCGTCCTCTCCCTGGCGGTCTCCCGCTACGGATCCATCAAGCTCGGTCCCGACCACTCCAAGCCGCAGTTCTCGACGTTCGCGTGGGCCTCGATGCTCTTCGCCGCCGGGATCGGCACCGACGTGATGTTCTACGCGGTGGCAGAGCCCGTCAGCCAGTACATGGTGCCGCCGACCGGCGACCCCGAGACCATCGCGGCCGCGCGGGAGGCGACGGTGTGGACGCTGTTCCACTACGGGATCTCGGGCTGGGGCCTCTACGCCCTGATGGGGATGGCGCTGGGCTACTTCACCTACCGGATGAACCTCCCGCTCGCGGTCCGCTCCGCGCTGTACCCGATCTTCGGTCGCCGGGTCGACGGCGGGCTCGGCCACGTCGTCGACACGGCGGCCGTGCTCGGCACCATCTTCGGGGTCGCGACCAGCCTGGGGATCGGGGTGGTGTTCCTCAACCAGGGCCTCAACATCCTGTTCGGCGTGCCCGTGGGGCTCGGTGCCCAGATCGGCCTCGTCGTGCTCGCCGTGGTCATGGCGGCCGTGTCGGCCACCACGGGTGTCGACCGGGGCATCCGTCTGCTGTCCCAGCTCAACGTCATCCTGGCTCTGGGTCTCGCCGCCTACGTCCTGCTGACGGGGCGTACGAGCTTCATCCTCAACGCCGTGGTGATGAACGTCGGCGACTACGCCCAGACCTTCCCGCGCAAGACCATGGAGACCTTCGCCTTCGACGGGGCGACCGAGTGGATGTCGCTGTGGACGCTGTTCTTCTGGGCCTGGTGGATCGCGTGGGCGTCTTTCGTGGGACTGTTCCTGGCCCGCATCTCCCGCGGCCGGACCATCCGGCAGTTCGTCGCCGGCACGATGATCATCCCGTTCACCTACATCGTCATGTGGATCTCGATCTTCGGCAACGCCGCCCTCGAACGGATCCGCGGTGGGGACCAGGCGTTCGCCGACGCGGCGCTGGCCTCTCCTGAGGCCGGCTTCTACTCGCTCCTCGAGGACTACCCGCTCTCCAGCGTCGTCATCGCCGTCTCGGTGTTCGTGGGGCTCCTCTTCTACGTCACCTCCGCCGACTCGGGCGCCCTGGTCATGGGCAACCTCTCGTCGGAGCTGCGTTCGGTGCAGGACGACGCCGCGCCGTGGCTGCGCATCGTGTGGGCGTCCGCGACGGGCCTCCTGACGATCGCGGTGCTGGCGGTGGGCGGCATCTACGCGCTCCAGTACGCCACGGTGATCTTCGGGCTGCCGTTCGCGTTCGTCATCGTGCTGGTCATGCTCGGACTGCTCAAGGCGCTGCGCGTCGAGGGGCGGCGCGCCGGGGCCGTGACCCGTCCGCTGTCGATGTTCGTGCCGGGTCGCGACCCGGACGCCGACCTCGACGGACGCGGCGAGTCTTCGTGGAAGGCCCGCCTCGCCCGGGCGGTCAACTTCGTCGACGTCGACGCGGCGACGGCGTACCTCGACTCCGTGGTGCGGCCCGCGCTCACCGAGGTCGCCCACGAGCTGGAGGACCGGGGAGTGCCCACCCGGGTCGCTCAGGTCGCGGGCGCCGGCGAGGACGACGAGGACGGCGGCCTGGCCTGGGTGGAGCTGAGCACGCTCGAGGACGAGGACCGGTTCGTCTACCGGGTCCAGGTGCACGAGTCGCCGGTGCCGACCTACGGCGGCCGGATGATCGGCGACCGCGACCGGTACGCCCGCCTGGAGGTGCACACCGTCGGTGGTGGTCAGGACTACGACGTCATGGGCTACTCCGCCACGCAGGTGATCCACGACTGCCTCGACCACTACGAAGGGCACCTCGAGTTCCTTCGCCTGGCCTGACCGCCGGTCCCGCGAGTCGAGGTCCACGGAGGCGAGACGGTCGCGGTAGCGTCGCGGCAACGCTTCCGGGTCGCGTCACGAATGCTGCCCCATGTGTTTCCCCCGAGGACGAGGAGAGCCAGCCATGCCCAGCGCCAGCCCCAGCTCGAAGCAGAGGTCGTCCGGGCTCTCAGCCCTGATGCGGCCGGTCAACTCGCTCGTCGAGCGGTTCATCCCCAGTGCCCTGGTCTTCGCCATCGTGCTGACCGTCCTGGTGGCGTTCTTCGCCCTGATCCTGACCGACACCGGCCCGGTCGACGTCGTCAGGGGCTGGGGCGACGGCCTGTCGGGGCTGTTGGCGTTCATGACGCAGATGGCGCTGATCCTCCTGCTGGGCCACACCCTGGCCAACACCGGACCGGTGCGCAGGCTGTTGGGATCGCTCGGTGGGATCCCCAAGACCGCGCTGCAGGGCTACCTCTTCGTCTTCGTGGTGGCCGCCGTGGCGTCGCTGATCACCTGGGGCCTCGGCCTGGTGGTGGGTGTGCTGCTGGCCGTGGAGGTCGCCAAGCAGGGTCGCGAGAAGGGCCTGAACCTGCACTTCCCGATGCTGGTCGCGGCCGGCTACTCCGGCTACGTCATCTGGCACATGGGCTACTCCGGCTCCGGCACCCTGACCGCTGCGACGGAGGGCTCCTTCATCGCCGAGCAGCTCGGCGAGACCATCCCGATCAGCCAGACCACCTTCGCCTGGTGGAACATCGTCGCCATCGTCGCCACGATCATCGTGGTGGGCGTCGGACTCGCCCTGGTCGCCCCCCGCGCCCGAGACACGATCGTCGAGCTGCGGGCCGACGCCCGCTTCGACGGCGACGTCGCCCTCGACGAGGAGGTCGTCACCCCGGCCGACCGAGTGGATGCCAGCCGGGTCCTCACGTCGTTGGTCGGCCTGGCGCTGGTCGCCTACCTCGTCATCCACTACAAGGACGGCGGCACCGCGACCCTCGACATCGTCAACTGGACCTTCTTGGCCCTGATCTTCCTGCTGGTGCGCAGCCCGCTCGAGCTGATCGGACTCGTCAAGAACGCCGCCTCCAACGTCGGCGAGATCCTGCTCCAGTTCCCCTTGTACGCCGGGATCATGGGGATCATGAGCACCTCGGGGCTGATCACCGTCTTCTCCGACTTCGTGGTCGACACCGCAGGCCCGTCCACCTTCGGCCTGCTCGTCTTCCTCTCGGCCGGGGTGGTGAACTTCTTCGTGCCGTCCGGCGGCGGCCAGTTCGCCGTGCAGGGGCCGGTGATGCTCGACGCCGGGGGCCGGCTCGGTGTCGACCCCGCGGTGACGATCATGGCCATCGCCTACGGCGACCAGTGGACCAACATGATCCAGCCCTTCTGGGCGCTGCCCGTGCTGGCCATCTCCGGGCTGAAGATCCGCGACATCCTCGGCTACACCATGGTCACGCTCATCGCGTCCGGCCTGGTGTTCGGCACGACGATGTTGCTGCTCGGGGTGCTGGGCTAGATCGAGCGCTACCGGTCGGGACCGTAGAGACCGAAGTGCAGGGCCGGGTCGGTCGGGTCCCACGAGTTGGTGAACTGCGAGCGGGCGCCCATCTCGCTGACGCGGCGAAGCAGGTCGTCGCCGAGCGCCAGCCTGGCCGGCTCCCAGGCCTCGAGCGCCCGGACGACGTCGGGCTCGACGGACAGCGCGTCGGCCAGCGCCCAGGCATCGGCCGCGGCCTTGGCGGTCCCGGCTGCGGCGTGGGGGCGGGCGGCGAAGGCGGCATCCCCGATGAGCGCCACGCGACCGAACGCCATCCGGCGCACGGCGATGTCGAGCACGATCTGGATGTAGGGCTCGGGAGTCCGGTCGATCAGCTCAGCGGCGGCGGGTGGGAGCAGGGCGGCCGCCTCGTCCCGCAGGCGATCGAGGTAGCGCTGCTGCACCTGGCCGGGATGCACCGAGACCGGGGCCGTGAAGCCCCGCAGGTCGGTGACCATCTCGTCGAGGGGCGGGCCCTCCGGGACGTTGCGGTACCAGACGTAGTTGAGCTGTCGGTCGCCCCGGGCCAGTCCGCCGTCGGCCGCCGGGATCGGGTACATGCAGATCTGGGAGGAGTCCGTCACCGCGTACGCCGTCGCCTCGTCGATGAGGTCCGCCGTCTCCACGGAGACGGACTTCTCCGGGACGCAGCCGCGCCACCCTATGTAGCCGGCGTAGCGGGGCTGCACGCGCGGCTGGAGGCGGCGTCGTCCCACCGAGGAGATCCCGTCGGCGAAGACGACGAGCTCGGCGCGCTCGGTGCGGCCGCTGGAGAACCTCAGGTCGACGCCGTCGGCGTCCTGGTCGAGCCCGACGGCGTACTCGCCGAGGTGGTAGTGCTCGGTGCCGAAGTCGTCGAGCAGGACGCGGTACATCGTGGTCCAGGAGCTGAAGCGCCACGCGGCCGGCTCCTCGTGCACGATCTTGTTGCCGGCCCCCAGGTAGCGCGTCACCGAGGAGCCGATGCTGACGTCCTCGACCCCGAAGTCGTGGGGTCGCTCGACGATCCAGCGCACCGTGTCGGGCTGCAGCACGATGCCGCCGCCGCGGCCGTCGAGGTAGGTAGGGGTCCGCTCGAACACGTCGACGTCGAAGCCCTGTTCGCGCAGCAGGAGAGCGGCGGTGAGGCCGGCGAACGATCCGCCGACGACGATCGCCCGACGGGCCTCAGTCATGGTGGCGGCCCTCGCCCTCGGGCAGGCTGGGGCCGTGCGGGTGGTCCTCGAGGTTGACCACGATGGCGTCCTGGGTGGTGCGGGCCACGATCATGCGCACCGGCTCGGTGTCGCTGCCGTTCTCCTCCCAGTGCACGACGTCCGGCTTGATGTAGACGAAGTCGCCGGGGTGGGCCTCGCGCACCTCGTCGAGGCGGTCGCCCACCCACCAGCGGCCGACGCCGCTGAGGATGTAGAGCGCCGTCTCCGACCGGCCGTGGTGATGGGCTCCGGTCCTGCTGCCCGGGGGCAGCACGGAGAGCCCCATCCACAGGTCCTTCGAACCCAGGCGTCGTGCCGAGACAGCCTCGAAGCGCTGGAGCCCGGGGGTCTGCGGGGTGTCGTCGGACAGGTCGGCGGCACGGATGATGTGTACGTCGGCGCCGTCGGGGGAGGCGTTGGGGGAAGTATCGGGGAAAGTATCGGGGGAAGTATCGGGGGAGGCGTCGGACTGATCCATGCCGACCACTGTGGTGCCCGGGCAGGCTCGCCGACATGTGTCGCGGCACAGGGATTGTCCGCGGGCCAGTGCCGTGGCACAGTCCTCGCATGCGGACGACCGATGCAGGCGAGCTGCGGCCCTGGCTGGAGGCGATCGCGACCATCGCCACCGCGCTCAACCGGCCGGTGTCGCTGCCCGAGGTGCTCGACCTCGTCGCCGAGACGGCCACGCGGCTCCTGGGCTACGACTTCTGCGCGGTGCTGCTGCACGACGAGCGCCGCGCCTCCCTGATCATCACCGGGTCGTTCGGCCTGTCGGCGAGCTACGTGCAGCAGGTCAACGCCGACCACCCGGTCGTCCTCGACCCCGACGACGACCTCCAGGCGCCGTCCAGCCGCGCCTTCCTGACCGGTCGCTCGGTGCAGGTCGTGGACACCGTCGGTGACGCCACCTTCCTGCCCTGGGGCGGCGTGGCCCGGGAGCAGGGCTACCGGGCGATGATCTCGGTCCCGGTCGCGGTGTCCGCCGTGCCGGTGGGCACCCTCAACTGCTACAGCCGGGTGCCGCACGAGTTCGGCGGCGACGAGCAGGACCTGTTGCAGCTCCTGGCCGACCAGGCCGGCGTCGCCATCGAGACGGCGCGCCTGCGTGACCGCGAGGCCGCGACCATCGCCGCCCTGGTCTCGGCCAACGCCACCCTGGCCGAGCAGCACGAGCTGCTGCGGCGCGGCGAGGCCGTGCACGAGCAGCTGACCGACGTGGCCCTGCGGGGCGGCGGCGTCACCGGGCTCGCCGTGGCCCTGGGAGAGCTGCTGGGCACGCAGGTGGTGGTGACCGAGGAGCCTTCGGGGGCCGAGCTCGCCCGGGTCCCCGGCGACGCGGACGAGGACGCCCTGCCGGCGCGCGACGACGTGGCCCTCTCGACCGCGGTGGTGCTCGGGCAGGACACGGTGGCCCGGATCTGGGTGCCGCGGGCCGGCGGCGACCTGTCCGCGGTCGACGTACGCGCCCTCGAGCACGCCGCGACCGTGTGTGCCCTCGAGGTGCTCCGCGAGCGGACCGCGCTGGAGGTCGAGTGGCGACTGTCCGGGGAGGTCGTCAGCGACCTGCTGACCGGCAACCCGGCCGGGGTGATCACCGCCGTGCAGCGGGCCGGTCGGCTCGGACACGACCTCGCGGTGCCGCACGCCGTCATCGTGGTGCGCGTCCAGGGCGAACGGGCAGGGACGCCGGCCCGGGTCCTGTCGGTGGCCCGGTCGCTGGCGGCCACCGCCCAGCCGCGTGCCCTCGTCAGCTCGATCGGCGACGACGTCGTCGTGCTCTGGTCGACCGCCGCCCGTGACCGGGCACCGGAGCGGGCCGAGGAGCTGCTCCGCCAGCTCCGCCGCCTCGACCACGGTGCGGACACCGCGGTGGCGGTGTCCCCGCCCTGCACGGCCCTGGCCGACTACCCGGCGGCCTACCGCCGGGCCCGCGGCGCCGTTGCGATGGCCCGGCTGCGCGGCCAGCACGACACGGTGGCCAGCGTCGACAACCTCGGCGTGCACGGGCTGCTGCTCCAGCTCGAGGACGTCGCCGAGCTGCGTCGGTTCGCGGCCGGGCTCCTGGCTCCCGTGCGGGCCCACGACGCCGCCCGGGGCACGGCACTCGAGGAGACGCTGCGCGCGTACGTCGCCCACGACCTCAACACCGCAGCCACAGCGGAGGCCCTCTTCGTGCACCCGAACACCGTCGGTCTCCGGGTCCGCAAGGCCGAGCAGCTGCTGGGGTTCTCGACCACCCGGGTGCAGCCGCTCTCAGAGCTCCAGGTCGCCCTGAGTGCCGACGAGGTGGCCGACGCGCTCGCCGCGCGCGATCACGCCCGCTGAGGGGCCGCGGGCAACGACACCAGGGGGAGCAGCCACAGCAGCGCGACCGCCACCAGCGCCAGCTGGGCACGGTCATGGTCGACCGCCCAGCCCACGGCCGGCGTGCCGACCACCACGAGGCTGAACGCCAAGGTGTTCATCAGGCCCACGGCGGCAGCAGGACGCAACGGCTCGCGGTCCTGCGCCGCACGCACGATCGCCGCGAAGGGCAGGCCGCTGAGCATGCCGAGCACGACGACGGCGAGGACCGCCACGACCGCCGGACCGGGCACGGCGAGGGCTGCCGTGGCCCCCGCGCAGGCGATCAGCACGAGCACCCACAGCTGCCGGTCGCGCTGCGGGAACGACGCCGTCACCTGCCCGCCCAACGGGCGGCTGAGGATCGAGAGCCCCAGCACCAGGGACCCGACCACGGCGGCGGCGGCCGGAGGGAACGACCACACGTCGGCGAGCAGGGTGGTCGCCCACGAGCTCAGCACCAGGCCGAGCCCGAGGGTCGTCGCGTGCACGGTGGCCAGGCGGAACAGCTGGCCGTCGCCCATCAGCCGCAGCACGCCGGCTCCGGGGGCGGGTGCCGTCGGCGCCTGCCGCAGGCCCTGGCCCGGCAACCGCAGCACCACGGCCAACGCCACCATGCTGACCACCGCCGATGTCACCCAGGCCGCGCGCCAGCCGAGCGCGGGCTCGGAGAGCGCCACCCCGAGCACCGACGCACCGGAGGCCGCCAGGGCGACGCCGCCGAAGACGCCCATCCCACGCGCCCCTCGTCCGCTGGTCCGGGCGAGCTCGGCGCCGGAGACGAAGCACACCGCGAACCCGACACCCGACACGAAGCGCGCTGCCAGGGCCAGCGCCGGCACGGGGGAGAGGAGGGCGAGCAGGTGCGCCACGATGACCAGGCTGAGCCCGGCGCCGGTCGCGCGGCGCACGCCGAGCCGGTCCACCAGCATGCCCGCGGGGAACTGCAGGGCGGCGTACGGCGCGGCGAGAGCGGCGGAGAGCAGCCCGACCCAGAGCAGGTCGGTGCCGTAGGCGGCCGCCAGCTCCCGGGCGCCCGCCCCGGTCGCCGTCATCGCCCAGCCCGCGGAGCCCCCGAGCAGGCAGGCGGCGAGCAGTCGTGGCCCACCGGGCCGGGCGGGACGCTCGGGCGTCCCGTGGGGTAGGGAGACGCCCCTGGTCGGCACCCGCCGGTGGTGACCGCGCGCGGCATGGTCGCCCATCTCTTCGCTCCTCGGGTCAGGTCGGGTCGGCCCCCACCATGGGAGCGTCGGGGCAGTGGCGCACTCACGCACGACGTCAGCGCGAGCGGTGTCGGCTGACGTCCCGGTCAGTCGGCGTCCTGCGCCAGCAGGCGAGCCAGCCGCAGCGCGACCTGGAGCTCGGTCCTGCGCTCGGTCAGGGGCCGGCCGAGGAGCTCGGCCGCCTTCTGCAGCCGGTTGCGCACGGTGTGCTCGTGCAGGTGCAGATGGGTTGCCGTGGTCACGTGGCTGCCCCACCGGTAGGACGCCTCGACGGTCTCGCGCAGCCGTGCGGACAGGTCGTCGTCCCCGCCGAGGCCACCGAGCTCGGCCGCGACGAAGGCGCCCGCACCTGCCGGGTCGGTCATCAGCAGGATCTCCAGGCTGACGTCAGTGTGGCTCAGGACCCTCGGACCAGCGCCCGCGCCCCAGGCGGCGCGCACCCGCTGCACGTCCTGTGCCTGGCGCCAACCCCGGCGAAGGCCCTCGACGCCGGCGTGCGCGCCGCTCACCGAGGCCTCCACCCCGAGTGCGGCCAGGCAGGCGAGCAGGTCGGCCAGCGTGCCCGGCCGCCACCCCGCGCCAGGCTGGGCGAGCCAGATGACCGTCGAGGCCAGGTCCACCGGGTGCACGAGGACGTCGCGGGCGTGGCAGGCGGTGCGCAGGGCCGACAGGACCTGGCGCGTGGCGCCCTCGGCCATCGTGGGCAGCAGCACCGCCACGTGGCTGGCCTCCAGCGGGTAGTCGAGCAGCACCAGGTCCGAGGGTGCCAGCGGCGTCGAGTCCTCCCGGAGCAGCTGACGCACGAGCCCGTTGCGCACGTGCTCACGCGAGCGGCTCATGGCGTCGTCGGCGCGGGCGAAGCTGTCGGCCACCCGGGAGGCGACGTGGTGCTGGTAGCCGAGCAGCAGACCGGTGAGGTCGCGCAGCGCCCGCAGCGCCTCGCCTCGGCGTACGTCGTCCTGCTCGGCGCGCTCGACGAGCCGCTCGGTCCACGCGTCGAGCATGGTCTGGAAGCCCACCCGGTAGGAGCGCTGGAGGGCCGTCTGGGGGAGTCGCATCCGGGCCTGCAGCCCCGCCAGCGCGAACGGCTCGACGAGCTCCACCTGGTCGGCGCGCACCCGTCCACCGATGACCTGCCGCAGGTGCTGCAGGTTCTCCTCGACGCTGGCGCGCAGCCGGGTGGTGAACTCGTGGTTCTCGCGCAGCGGGTCGAACGCCGCGGCCAGGTCGGCCTCGACCACCCGGGAGGCCAGCGCGGCCAGGTCCACCGTGTCGGAGGCCTCGCGCGCCCACGAGGGGAGCAGCGCCGCCGTGGCGTCACCGGAGACCAGGGAGATGCGGTGGGGCTCGGGACCGTCTTCGGGTCGGTTCGACAGCGCGAGGGAGGTCATGGATCCACGATCTCGCGCACCATCGACCCGTGCCGATGTGGCGCACACCACATTGCGGCACCAGGAATGGGTGGCCACACATGGCGGGGCTCGGCGCGGCGCGACGAGGCTGGGCGTGGAGGCGGCCCCGCCTCCCCGCCGAGACCCGGAGAGGTGCTGCCATGTCGAGTACGACGACCCCCCGCGGCGCCCGGCTCCCGGCTCGAGGGCCGGTGGACCTATCCCTCGACCTGTCGGGTCGTCGCCCGGCGCACCAGGCTGGTGGCGAACAGCCGCTCGCGGCCGGCGCCGATGTCGCCGACGTGCTCGATGCGCTCGACGAGCATGCGGGCGGCCTCCCTGGCCATCTCGGACAGCGGCTGGCGCACGGTGGTGAGCGAGAAGACCTCCCACGCGGCCATCGGGACGTCGTCGAAGCCGATGACGGAGATGTCGGCCGGCACCTCCAGCCCCAGGGACTTGGCCGCGTCGATGGCACCGAAGGCGATCACGTCGTTGCCGCAGATCAGCGCGGTCGGCGGCACCGGGCCCCGCAGCAGGTCCCGGGCGTTCTGGTAGCCGCTCTGGTGGGAGTAGGGGCCCTCGCGGACCATCAGCTCGTCGAGCGTGACGCCCGCCTGCTCGAGCCCGGTCAGGAGTCCGGCATGACGGTCTCGGCTGGTCGAGGTGTTGGCCGGCCCGCGGATCACGCCGATGCGCGTGTGCCCGAGCTCGACGAGGTGCCTGGCCGCCGCGCGGCCGCCCTGGTGGTTGTCGGCGACGACCCGGTCGACGTCCATGCCGTCGACGTACCTGTTCAGCAGCACCAGGGGCAGGTCGCGGTCGGCCATCGCCTCGGCGAGGCGCGAGTCGAGCGTGGCGGTGGTGACCAGCACGCCGTCGATCTCGCGGTCGAGGAGGTTGTGCAGCGCCTGCTGGCCGGTGGGGATGTCGGTGCGCTCGGCGAACAGGACCACGCGGTAGCCCATGATCCGCAGCTCGTCGTGCACGGGTGTCACGAGGGAGGGGAAGAACGGGTTGGTGAGGTCGGAGACGACCACCCCGATCGTGCGCGTCCGCTCGGGCTCCCCGGAGGCCAGCCAGGCGGGCCGGTAGCCCAGCTCGGCGGCGGTCCTCTCGATCAGCTTCCGGGTGTCGGGCCGCACGCGCGGGTCGCCGTGCAGGGCACGGGACACCGTCGACTGCGAGACGCCCACCGCCTCGGCCACCGTGGAGCTCGTCGGGCCACGGCGTGCGCGACCGACCGACCGGGTGCTCGGCTGCTCGTCGGTGCTGCTCATGGCAGCCTCCCTCGGTGTCCGGGATGCCAGGCCCGGGGATCTGCCCGGCCGTGCATGCATAACTTATGCACGACGAACCTAGGGCGTGTCCGCGACGCTGTCAACGTCTGTCTGGGCTCGGGGCAGGCGCAGGCGGCGGTCGTCGGCGCGCGCCGCTGCCTGATGACGGCCGAATCATTTCGTCCCAAATTCAAAAAAATGCTTGACGTTGCATTGACTTGCAGGCAGTGTCCTGGGTCACACCCCCCTTCGTCCGTCCTTCCGGGCCACCCGCACCGGTCGGCGGCACCTCGACCGGGCACGACCCCGAACCCACCGCTCCACACCCCGCACGACCAGCGATCGATCCTGAGAGGTACGAGATGACCAGAGCACCCAGCATCCGTCCGAACCGTTGGCGCCTCCTCGCGACCGTGGGCGTCCTCGCCCTGGTCGCCTCCGGCTGTGGCGGCCGTCCCAGCGCCGCGGAGTCGGGCGAGGCCAAGGACGCCGGCGGCGTCGTCAACATGGTCATGGCCCCCGACCCGGTCTGGAAGTGGATGGAGGACCAGGGCATCAAGCAGGAGATGGAGGAGGCGGCCGGCATCCAGGTGCTCACCTCGTCGTCGTGGGACGAGTTCGGTGTGTACGCCGGCGGCCACGCCGACGTCGTCTCCGCAGCGTCCTACGAGGTCCCCGAGCTCGAGGAGCAGACCGGGGAGCCGGCCACGATCTTCGGCAAGTTCAACTCCGACCGCAGCATCCTCGCGGTCCCGTCCGACAGCGACGCCCAGGACATCTGCGACCTGAAGGGCAAGAAGATCGTCACCCACAGCGCGGTGTCGATCACGATCATGTGGGGCGTCTACGCCCGCGAGTTCTGCGACCTCGACCTGCGGGCGGGAGGCGGCGACTTCGAGCTCGTCGTGACCGACCCGCAGAACGCCGCCGGCCTGATCGAGCGCGGTGACGCCGACGCCGGCCTGCTGCTGCCCGACTTCTCCATCCCGCAGCTCTCCAGCGGCGCGATCAAGCCGCTCTACGACTCCAAGTCGGTCTCCCAGATCTACGCCGAGGAGTTCAGCTCCGACCCCGACCAGTCCACGCACCCCCAGAACAACGTGTTCGTGGCCCGCAAGGCGTGGGTCGAGAAGAACCCCGATGAGGCCGCCTTCCTGATCGAGGTCTGGGACCGCGGCGTCCAGGAGTGGGCCGACCACCGCGACGAGATCATCGAGGCCTACCCGGAGGACTTCGCCGCCGAGACCCCGCAGGAGAAGAAGTTCATCCAGGACTGGCTCAACGACACCTATGACTGGTTCGTGCCGACCACCTACCTCGACCAGGAGTGGGTGGACAGCGAGACCGAGCTGTTCGACCTGATGAAGCGGACCGGGTTCGTCGCCGACGACGTCGACGCCCCCGACTTCACCATCATCGAGAAGTCCTGACGCAGCGTCAGGGCGAGGAGACGACGAGATGACCGATCAGCTGCTGGGTGCCGCGGCGACGGGGCCGGCCCGTGACCGCGACCAGGACGAGAGGGCGGCGCGTCGTACGGCGAAGATGCGCCGCTGGCGACGCCTGGGCGTGCTCGTCGCAGGCTGGGTCGTCATGGTCCTGGCGTGGGAGTTCGGCTCCTGGTGGTTCGGGTCGCGACTGCTGCCCCGACCGCACGAGGTGCTGCTCGAGGCCGTGGAGATCATCGAGTCGGGCAACTTCGTCACCGACTTCTCCGCCAGCGTGCTCAAGACGTTCGCCGGGTTCGCCGTGGCCGCCGGCATCGGCGCCCCCGTCGGCTACCTGATGGGCCGCTACCGCTACTGGCAGGCGTTCTTCCACGACGGGGTGACCATCGCCGGCACGATCCCCGCCATCGTCTACGCGGTGATGTCGCTGATCGTGTTCGGGCTCTCGAACCTCGGCCCGATCCTGGCCGTCGCCCTGGTCTCCGCGCCGTACGTCGCCCTCAACGTCGCCGAGGGCATCCGGGGGGTCGACAAGCAGCTCATCTCGATGAGTGAGGCGTTCGGCCGCTCCCAGGCGCAGATCCGCCGTGAGGTGCTGATCCCCACGATCGTGCCGTTCGTGTTCGCCGCGATCCGGATGTGCTTCGCGGTGGCCTGGAAGGTCGAGGCGCTCACCGAGGTCTTCGGCGGCCGCAACGGGGTCGGCTTCCAGATCCGCACCGAGTACCAGCTCTACGACATCGCCGGGGTGCTGGCCTGGATGTTCCTGTTCATCGCATTCATGCTCGTCATCGAGCGGCTGGTCCTGGCCAAGGCCGAGGCCCGCCTGCTTGCCTGGCGTCCCGAGGAGAGGAGCGCGGCGCTGTGAGCACCATGACCGACAACCGTCGCAGGTCCACCACCGAGATCGAGGAGAGCACCTCCACGTGGCGCCGGAGGCTCACCTCCGACCGCGCCGCCCGGATCACCTCGCTGCTGTCCTTCTTCGTCGTGTGGATCGCGGTGTCCGCCCTGTTCGGGCGGGTGCCCGGCCCGGTCGAGGTCGTCGAGCGACTGGTCGACGAGTTCGCCCGCGGTGAGGTGTTCGGCAACTTCGCCTCGACGCTCTACCGCTTCGGCGTCGGCGTCGGACTGGCCACCGTCGTGGGCATCATCGTGGGAGTGGCCATGGGGCTCTCCCAGCTGTCGCGGGCGTTCTTCGAGAGCCCCGTGCTGGTGGGCCTCTCCATCCCGGCCATCATCTGGTCGTTCCTGACCGTGATGTGGTTCGGCTTCGGCGACCTCAGCCCGATCATCACCACGTTCCTCACGTCGGTGCCGTTCGTGATCATCAACGTGGCCCAGGGCGTGCGGGGGGTCTCCCGGGACCTCCGCGACATGTCGTCGACGTACAAGGTGCCGTTGTCGCGCCGGGTGCGCGACCTCGTGCTGCCGGCCGTGACCGGCTACGTCGCGGCGGGCGTGCGGTTCGCGGTGATCATCGGCTGGAACGGCGTCCTGCTCGCGGAGTGGTTCGGCGGCTCGGGCGGCGTCGGCTACCGCGCCCGCTTCTGGTACGACGCCAACCGCTACGGCGGGTTCGCCGCCTGGGTGGTGCTCTTCGTCGGCTTCATCGTGCTGCTCGACCGGTTCGTGCTCGACCGCGCGATCCGCCGCGCCTTCCGCTGGCGCGACGCATGAGGCGTCCGCCCCACTCCGTCCCGTCCACCTCGAACCACCCCGATCCAAGGGAGCTCCCGTGGCAGTCCTGACCGTCAACAACCTCGCCAAGACCTTCAACATCGGCACCCCGCGCGCCAGCCGCGTTCTCGACGACATCTCCTTCGAGGTGCGGGGGCAGACCTTCGTGTCCATCGTCGGCCCGTCGGGCTGCGGCAAGAGCACGCTGCTCAACATCATCTCCGGCGTCGAGGAGCACACCTCGGGCGACATCAGCCTCACCAGTGACGACGGCCGGCCCGCACGCATGGGCTACGTCTTCCAGGACCCGCGGCTGCTGCCGTGGCGCAGCGTGATGCGCAACATGATGTACGTCCAGGACGACCACGACGAGGCCACCGTGGCCCGGGCCCGGCGCTACCTCGACATGGTGGGCCTGACCAAGAACGCCGACTTCTACCCCGGCCAGCTCTCGGGCGGCATGCAGCAGCGAGTCGGCATCGCCCGTGCCTTCGCCGTCGAGCCCGACCTGCTGCTGATGGACGAGCCCTTCAGCCACCTCGACGCGATCACCGCGCGCGGCCTGCGCGCCCAGCTGCAGGACATCTGGGCCCAGTCGAAGAAGACCGTCGTCTTCGTGACCCACGACGTCGTCGAGGCGGTCGAGCTGTCCGACCGGATCATCGTGCTGCAGCCGGGCGGCCGGATCTACGAGGACATCACCATCGACCTGCCCCGGCCCCGCCGGCAGAGCGACCCGGTGGTCGCCACGCTCCAGGCCGAGGTCCTGGCTCGGCTGGAGCAGATGAAGGAGCTGAGCCGGACCGCCGAGCCGGTGGCCTGACCCGACCCTCGTCCCGCCCGACACCCTCGACCTGCCAGGAGAGACCCCCCATGAGCACGCAGCTGAAGGGCGCCGCCGGCGCCGGCCGGTCCGGGCCCCGCGACACCGACGTCTCCGACGTCGTGAGCGAGGTCCTCGACCAGGTGCGTGCGCACGGCGACGACGCCGTACGCCGCTACTCCGAGAAGTTCGACCAGTGGTCGCCCGAGTCGTTCCTCCTCGACCGGGACCACATCGACCGGCTCGTGGCGTCGCTGCCCGAGCAGGTGGTCGACGACATCCGCACGGTGCAGGCGAACGTGCGCGACTTCGCGCAACGCCAGCGCGACACGATGCAGGACCTGGAGGTCGAGACCCAGCCGGGCGTCGTGCTGGGTCACCGGCACCTGCCCATCGTGGCCTCCGGTGCCTACGTGCCGGGCGGTCGCTACCCGCTCACGGCCTCGGCGCACATGACGGTCGTGACCGCCAAGGTCGCCGGCGTGGAGCGGGTGACCGCCTGCACCCCGCCCCTGCGCGGCGAGATCCCGGCCGCGACCGTGGCCGCGCTGCACCTCGCCGGAGCCGACGAGATCTTCCTGCTGGGCGGCGTGCAGGCCGTCGCGGCGATGGCCATCGGCACCGAGACCGTCGGGCGGGTCGACCTGATCGCCGGCCCCGGCAACGCCTTCGTGGCCGAGGCGAAGCGCCAGCTCTTCGGCGAGGTGGGCATCGACCTCTTCGCCGGTCCCACGGAGATCCTCGTCGTGGCCGACGACGAGGCCGACCCGTTCGTGGTCGCGGTCGACCTGCTGAGCCAGGCCGAGCACGGGCCCGACTCGCCCGCGATCCTGATCACCACCTCCGAGCGGGTGGCCCGCGAGGCGATGCGGCACGTCGAGGAGATCCTGCCCGGACTCCCGACCAACGACCTCGCCGGACCCGCCTGGCGCGACCACGGTGAGGTGCACGTCGTGGCCGACCTCGACGCGGCGTACGCCCTGGCCGACACCTTCGCGAGCGAGCACGTCCAGATCCTCACCGCCGAGCCGCGCAGGGCGCTGGAGCAGATGCGCCACTACGGCGCGCTGTTCCTCGGCGAGGGCACCTGCGTGTCGTACGGCGACAAGGTGATCGGCACCAACCACGTGCTGCCCACCCGGGGCGCGGCCCGCTACACCGGTGGGCTGTGGGTCGGCAAGTACCTCCGGACGGTCACGTTCCAGGAGGTCACCGACACCGCCGCGAGCGCCCGGCTCGGTGAGCTGTGCGGTCGCGCCGCCCGGGTCGAGCTGTTCGAGGGGCACGCCCGCTCGGGCGACGTACGCGCTGCGAAGTACGCCGGCGCCGCACTGCCGTGGGCGCCCGGCGTCCCGGCCCCCGGCTGAGCCCTCCACCCGACATCCCCACACCCCGACACGAGAAGGTGCCCATGCCCAGCAACGCCGGCCGCACGGTCGACATCCACGCCCACGTCATCCTGCCCGACTGCATGCCCCTCGTCGACGGGCTGATGGCACCCGAGATGGAGCCGTTCAGCTACTTCGGCGGCGACGAGACGAACGCCTACCAGGTCGGCCACGTCAAGGAGATCATGCCGAAGGCGACCGACGTCGACGTCCGGCTGGCCGACATGGACGCCATGGGCATCGACATCCAGGCGATCTCGGTGGCCCCCGCGGGCTACTTCTACTGGACCGACCCCGAGCTGGGCCGCGAGCTGGCCCGCATGCAGAACGACAACCTCGCCAAGATCGTCGCCGACCACCCCGACCGCTTCGTCGGCCTCGCGACCGTGCCGATGCAGGACGTGCGCTCGGCCGTCGAGGAGCTCGAGCGCTGTGTGAGGGACTACGACTTCCGGGGTGTCGAGATCAACACCAACGTCGTCGGGATGGACCTCGACGACCAGCGCTTCCGGCCGTTCTGGGCCAAGGCCGAGGAGCTCGACGTCGTCGTGATGCTCCACCCCAACGGCTTCACCGGCGGCGAGCGCTTCCGGAAGTACTACCTCACCAACGTGATCGGCAACCCGCTCGACACCACCGTCGCGCTGACCCGGATCATCCATGGGGGAGTCCTGGAGGACCACCCCGACATCAAGCTCGTCGCCGTGCACGGTGGCGG
Organism: uncultured Actinomycetota bacterium; assembly: GCA_963781515.1. Taxonomy (GTDB): domain Bacteria; phylum Actinomycetota; class Actinomycetes; order Propionibacteriales; family Nocardioidaceae; genus Nocardioides. The sequence continues at coordinate 43,470 of CAWAGL010000007.1, read as the reverse complement.
CTACCTGCCGTTCTACTCCTCGCGCATGGACCACTCCTACGACCTGCGCCCGGAGGGCCGTCACCACATCTCGCGGCCGCCGAGCAGCTACCTCAAGCAGGTGTACGTCGACTGCCTGGTCTTCGACTCCCCGCACCTGGAGTTCCTGGTGCAGCAGATGGGTGCCGACCACGTGGTCGTGGGCACCGACTACCCGTTCGACATGGGCCACTACGACCCGCTGGCCCAGATCGACGGCGTCTCGTCCCTCAGCGGCGACGAGCGCGAGGCGATCCGCGGCGGCACCGCCGCCCGGCTCCTCAAGCTCGACCGCTGAGCCACGACGCGCACGAGCCGGTGGTCCACTCGGGGCCACCGGCTTCGTCGTACGTCGGGGGCTCGCGGTCAGTGCAGGCCGGCGGCCGTGATGGCGGCCAGTGCGCAGGCCTCGTCCACGTCGGACACGTCTCCGCTGACGCCGACGGCCCCCAGGACGGTCCCGTCGGCGCGGCGCACGATCACGCCACCGGCAGCCGGGGCGAGGCGGCCGTCGGTGACGGCGGCCAGCGAGGTGAAGAAGGCGGGCTGGCGCTCGGCCCGCTGCGCGATCTCGCGCGAGCTCATCCCCATGCCCAGGGCGCCGTACGCCTTGCTGGTGGCGATCTCGACGCGCAGGATGCCGGCGTCGTCCTCCCGCTTCGCCACGACGACGTGGCCGCCCGGGTCGAGCACGACGACAGCGAGCGCAGCGGCACCGACCTCTCGGCCGTGCCGCAGCGTGCCGTCGGCCAGGGACTCCGCGAGCTCCAGCCTCATGCTCGCTCCTCGGCTTCGAGGACTTCCAGGATGGCTGCGGCGTCGGCGTCCGCCCAGCCGGCGGCGGCCGCCTTGGTGTAGAGCGGCAGCGTGGCGTCGAGGACCGGCGTGGCGACTCCGACGGAGGCGGCGAGCTCCTGCACGAGCGCGACGTCCTTGAGGAACATCGAGACCCGCGCGGTCGCCGGGCGGTAGGACCGCTCGACCATGAGCGGGCCGCGCTTGTCGAAGATCACCGAGCCGCCGGCGCCCTCACGGACGGTGGCGTAGAGCTCGGCGGGGTCGAGCCCGGCGGCGACGCCGAGGGCGAAGGCCTCGGCGGTCGAGGCGTTGTGGATCGAGACCAGCAGGTTGGCGACGAGCTTCATCGTGGTGCCGTTGCCGAACGGCCCGACGTGGCGCACCGACCGGGCGAAGCCCTCGAGCACCGGGCGGGCCCGGGCGAACGCACCCTCGTCTCCGCTGCCGAGGACCACCAGGTCGCGGGTCAGCGCCTGGGCGCCGGTGCCGCTGATCGGGCAGTCGAGGAGGGTGACGCCTGCCGCGTCCAGGATCGCGTGGCACTCGCGCTTGGTGGCCAGCGACAGGGTCGAGGTCTCGACGACGACCAGACCCGGACGGGCGCCGGCAGCGAGCTCGTGGCAGACCGCCACCACCGCCTCCGCGGTGGGCAGTGACGTCACCAGGACGTCGCTGTGCGCGGCCACCTCGCCCGCGTCGCGCGCCGCCCGACCGCCCCGGTCGACGAGGGCGGCGACCGCAGCCTCGGACAGGTCGCAGCCCAGCACGTCGAAGCCGGCGTCGACGAGGTGCGCCGACATCGCGGAGCCCATGATGCCGAGGCCGACCACGCCGACCGCTGGGGTCGGGGGCTCGGATGTCGCCGGTGTCGTGCGCTGTGGCTGGTCCATCCGGCCACCGTAGAGAGCGGCCGCACCGGCCGCCCTGTCCCGAGGCGTCAGTGCCGTGCCGCCGGAGTGGTGCCGTCCGTGACCGGCCTGCGCAGGAAGAGGTCGAGCGCCGTGCGCACCTCCGCGTCGTCCAGCCGCAGGCCCGACACCGCGGTCACGCGGTCGAGGCGGTGCCGGACGGTGGTCACGTGCACGTCCAGGGCCCGGGCCGCCGTCGACGCGCTCCCACACGCCGTGAGGTAGGCGCGCAGGGTGCGCTCGAGCTCGCCGGAGTCGCGGTCGGCCGCGCGCAACCGGTCGAGGCCGGTGAGCCGGAGCTCGGCCGGCAGGCCGTCGAGGGCGCGTGCGACGAGCACCCGGGCCTCCACGTCGAGGTAGGAGGCGCTGCCGCCGGTGTCGCGATCGACCGTGGCCGCCGCTGCCACGGCCTCGTCGCGCAGGCGCGGGACGGCGTCGATCCCGACACCGACCGAGCTGACCGCGACCCGCAACGGGTGCAGGGACCCGCGCCCCGCCAGCCGCACGATCTCGGTCCCGATCCGGGACGCGGCCTCGTCGGTGTCGTCGCCGGTGAGCGCGACCACGGCGATGGACCCTCCGGCGTACGACGTGACCACGGCCCGGCGACGCACCGACTCGAGGCAGAGCCGCAGGTGCTCGACGAGCCGCGCGGGCCGGCCGTCGTCCGAGGGCTCGTCGGAGGGGGCGGAGACGACCACGAACCGGCCGCGGCGGGGGAGCCCGAGCCGGTCGGCCACCGCGGGCGCGCCCGGCAGCCCGTCGAGCAGCGTGGCGACCTCGCGGGCGGCGTGCTCCTCGGCCGCGTCGACCTGCTCGAGGTGGCGCAGCAGGTCGGGCGTGGCCTCGTCGACGGCACGCCGCAGGGACGCCGCGGCTTCGTCGGGCAGCGGCTGGGCGCCCTCGGCCACCCAGGCGAAGCCCAGCACCCGCGAGCCGGCCCGGAAGGCGGTGATGAGACGGCGATGGGCCTCCCACGGCCCGTCCCGCAGGTCGACGACCTCGGAGGTGGTGCGCAGCGTCGCCAGGCTGCCGGTCGCGGTGAGGTGCTCCAACCAGGCGGTGGGCATGCGACGCCCGAGGATCGCCTCCGCCCGGCCGCGGTCCATCGGGCCGACGAACGCGGAGTAGCCCAGCACGCGGAACGACGGGTCCTCCACGATGACCGGGCCCCCCACCACCGCCGCCACCCGGTCGGCGATGTCGAACGGGGGAGCGCCCGCCCTCGCTCGGATCGGTGCATCCATGACGGGCAACTTACTCCCTTCAGAGCATCGGTGACGCCGGTCGCGCGCCTAGATTGCCCACATCCCGCCGGACCGCCCGGCCACGGACGATAAGGAGCGCGTCGTGCAGCTCGTCGACCTGTCACAAGACATCTACCAGGGGATGCAGGTCTACCCCGGCCACCTCAAGACCGTGGTCTTCGACCACGCCTCCCACGAGGAGACGGCGCTGCGGTTCGTCGGCGGCTTCTCGTTCCAGACCAAGGGATTCATGATCAACGACAACGGCCCGACCCACGTCGACTCGTTCTCGCACCTCGACCCCGATCCGTCCGCGCAGAGCATCGACCAGATGGACCTCGACCTCTTCTACGGGCCGGCGGTGTGCCTCGACGTCTCCCACGTGGGGGCCGGCGAGGACATCACCGACGAGCACCTGGAGGCCGCCGAGGCCGCGGTCGACGTAGCGGTCGAGCGTGGCGACATCCTGCTGCTCCACACCGGAACCCATGGTCGCTACGCCGACACCCCGAAGTACCTCAGCGAGTTCCCGGGGCTCGGCGAGAGCGGCAGCCACTGGATCGCCGACCGGGGCGTGAAGACGTTCGGCGTCGACAGCCCGACGCCGGACAACCCGACCAGCAAGTCCTACCCGTGCCACATGATGTGCCGCGAGCACCACATCACCCACTACGAGAACCTCACCAACCTCGACCAGCTGATCGGCAAGCGGTTCACGTTCGTCGGGTTCCCGCTCAAGGTGATCGGCGCCCACGGCGGGCCGACCCGCGCCGTCGCGCTGGTCGACGCGTCGTGACCGAGGCGCCGTTCCCCGGTGACCGCGTCGCCGGCCGGACCATGCTGGTCACCGGCGCCGGCAGCGGCCTCGGTCGGGCGATCACGCTGGCGCTCGTCGCGAGGGGCGCCCGCGTCGTCGCCGTCGGCCGTGCCCGGGACCGCCTCGAGGGTGTGGCGGCGGAGGCGTCCGCCCTGGCGGGCAGCGTGCGCGTCGCCCCCGCGGACGTCGCCGACGCGGTCAGCGTCGCCGCGCTCGCCGCGGAGCTGGAGGACGAGGAGGTCGAGGTCCTGGTCAACAACGCCGGGGTCCCCGGCCCGGTCGCACCGCTGGTCGACGTCGAACCCGACGAGTGGGACGAGGTGTTCGCGATCAACGTGCGGGGCACCTACCTCATGTGCCGGGCCTTCCTGCCGGGCATGGTGGCGCGCGGCGCCGGTGACGTGATCAACCTGGCGTCGGTGAGCGGCAAGAGGCCGCTCACCCGCAGGACGCCGTACACCGCGTCGAAGATGGCGGTGATCGGGCTGACGACGACGCTGGCCTACGAGGTGGGCCCGGCGGGGGTCTCGGTGAACTCCCTGTCGCCGGGGCCCGTCGACGGCCCGCGGATGACGCGCAACTTCACGATGGAGGCCGAGCGCACCGGAGTGACCTACGCGGAGGCGGAGGAGGCGTACGTGTCCCGCGCCGCCCTGCACCGGATGCTCACCGAGGACGAGGTGGCGGCCGCCGTGGTCGCGATGCTGCACATGCCCGGGCTGTGCGCGGCCGACATCGACCTGTCGGCCGGGATGGTGGCGCGCTGACGGGCTTGCGGTGCCCCTGCTGGGTCGTTCAGTCAGCCGAGATCGGCGTGATGCAGAACGGGTGGCCAGCGGGGTCCAGGAGCACGCGCCATCGAGCGTCGGGTTGCGGATCGACCTCGACGGCTCCCAGGCTCACCGCCCTTGCCGAGGGCCCGTCGACGTCGGAGCCGGCCGACAGATCGAGATGGACGACAGACGTGCCCGGCCAGACAGGTGGAACGTAGGGAGTGACGCGTTGCGCCACAACCGTGGCTCCGCGAACCCGCACACCCGCGCTGTCCTCGTTCTGCCAGAGCAGCTCCCCGCCGAGCAGGTCGAGGTAGAACGCCGCCAGGGCCGCCGGGTCCGCACAGTCGAGCGACACCCCGACGACGTGGAGGGTGCTTCCGTCCTCGGGCATGCACCGACGCTACGACATGCCGATCCTGCTCTCGGCAGACAGCGCACCGGATGGTCCTGCTGGGGTCACCCGTGCCCTAGCGTGGAAGGCGCCCCAGAGCGCCGTCGTCGATCAGGAGAGATCAACATGACCATCAAGGACATCGGACCTGAGCCCCAGAGCTTCGACATGGAGAAGGCAACGCTCGACAACGACAACTATCGAGCGGTCGCCTGGTCGGGCAAGTACCTCCAGGTGACGCTCATGTCGATCCCGCCCGGTGAGGACATCGGCCTCGAGTCGCACCCCGAGACCGACCAGTTCCTCCGCCTCGACGGCGGCCGTGGCCGCGTACAGATGGGCCCCACCGAGGACCAGCTCGACTTCGACCGCGAGGTCGAGGACGGCTGGGCGGTGATGGTCCCCGCTGGCACCTGGCACAACGTCACCAACATCGGCGACGACCCGATCCGCCTGTACGCCGTGTACGCGCCGGTGCACCACGCTGCCGGTGCGTTGCAGGCGACCGCCGCCGACGCCGAGCGCGACGAGGAGTCCGGTGCCGACGAGCCGCCGGAGTGGTCCGTCCAGCCGGAAGGGCACGCGTCGGATCAGCACGGTTGAGCCTGTGCAGGAGTCGAGCGACGTCCGGGCCCGGCGCAGGTCGACGGCAACGCCGTGCAGGCACGGGGCAGACGCCGTGGGTGAGGACCCGGTCCTCGGCGACGGGGCCCAGCCCAGCGACCGTTCCCACCGGGAGCCCCCAGGCGCTACTGGGAGTTCTGGACCGACGGGGACGACGCGTTCGGCCTGGGCACCTTCACGGTGGATCCCCGCTATCTCGCCGTCACCGGGTAGCCAACACCCCGCGAGGATGAGGAGCGGCGAAGTGCAGTGGTGCGTCGGCAGAGCAGCAAACCGTGAGCCACCCTTCAGCGGGCTTGGCCGGGGTCCTCAGTCGGCCAACAACTCGGCCAGCGCCCGACGTACGCCGACGCACTCGTCCTCCTCGAGGGCACCGTCGTCGCCCTGCTCGTCGACACAGCTGGCAAGCACAGCGATCAACTGGGAGGCCAGGTCGACCCGCACCTCCTCGGCTGAGCGGTTGGTCGTGTCATCGCTCGTCTCCTTGCCGGGCAGGCCACACGGTGTGCCCTCGAGGTCCGTCGCATCGGCGCCGGCCTCACGCGCTTCGGCGCACGCCTTGGCCGTCGCCACCGCGTCAGTGTGCTGGCTCGTCACGACGTCGGAGAACAGTGCGAAGCCGACCAGGCCCACCGCCACGAGGAAGAACGCGAGACGGCTCTGCGATCCGCTGACCGCCTCGGTGGACCGTCGCCGCACCACGGTGGCGCGAGCGCGAGCGACGGCGTAGTCGACCTCGAGCCGGATCTCGTCGGCCAGGGCCGTACGCCGGGCGCGCTCGTCGTCGGACGCCGAGCGCGCGGCTGCCTTCCGGAGGCCACGCTCGCGCTCCTGCAGCGCCACCAGGGAGGTGAAGCCGAAGCGGGCCGCGGAGAGGCCGAAGACCCTGTTGACGTCCGCAAGCTCGAGCGCCGTGAGTGTTGCGACGTCGGCCTCCGGACCGAGGACGACCGGGTCACCCACGCTCATCAGGCGGATGGCGATCGACACGGCTTGGTGAGCAGCCAGGAGGAGGAACAGGATCGAGAGGACTGCCAACGCCCAATCGCCGTTGCTCCTCAAGGGTGCCAGGTCGGAGACCTTCGCGAGCCCGACCGCGCCGGTGCCCAGCGTCGCCAACGCGGCGAGCGTCTTGCCGAACAGGTCGACCCGGCCCCTGAGCGAGTCGGCCGCCTTGTCCAATGCCGCTGTAGCCGCAGCCACCGGCGTCAGCGCCGTCTCGTCGGTCATGTGGGATCCCCAAGCTCGGCGCAGCGGCGCCGCAGACTCAGATTCATCTCGATCACGACCTCGAGCTCGTCCAGGAAGCCTGCCGCGACGTCGCCGTGCTTCCCGGCGACCTTCCTGCGCGCGGTCTCCAGTGTCGTCCCTGCGCGACTCAGCACGTCCTCGGCCTCCTGGAGGGTCGGGACCGCAGGTCGGACCTCGTCGAGCGGTTCACCCGCCACTATCTCTTCCAGCTCGGCCTCCAGCCCGGCACGCTTCTCGTCGTCGTCGGCCATCGACCGGATCTCCCTCTTGATGAAGGCTTTGCGAGCCGACGAGTCGGTCGCCGGCGGCGCGTCGGCGCGGCGTCCCAGCGTGGCGGCACGGCGCTGCAGGTCCTCTGTCTCGCGCTGGAGGCTCCGCGCCAGCTCGGCCGCTATCGTCACGCCGTTCGGCGACGTCAGCTTGCCGAGCACGGTCGCCGCGCTACCGAACAGCTCGGCCACGCGGTCGAGATTCGTAGCCAGGAGGCCCCAAGCGTGCTTGGTGACATCAACCGGCACGGTCTGGTCGTCGTCCTCGGCGGCCGCCTTCAGCTCGGCGAGCCAGTCGAGGAGCTCCTCCACCTCGGACTTCAACGACATCGCGGGTACCCCCGACTTCCTCCCCGGTGGGCTGGTGCCTCGGGGTGCGCCTGGACGCGATCGATGCTGGGCAAGGTCCGTGGCTCCGGTGCGCTGAGCGTGGTCGCGTTGGAGTCACCGGATGTCCGGTGACTCCTGGGGTTTGTGCCCATTGCAAACGTCACGAACCTCGAGACTCGCGCACGAACCTTCCACCGCTGCGGCCGAAGCGATGACACTCGTACGCCGCGCGATGCCACTCGTACGCCGCGCGATGACACTCGTACGGCGCGGCAAGAGCCGGCGATCTCCCGCGGCCGCCTCGAGGAGTTGGTCACGGCACAGGCAACAGGTCTCCCCGGGAGGCCACCCGACATGTGGCCGACGCTGACACACCCGATCACGTGCACCACGTCCCGTCCCTGTCAGCGAATCGAGAAGTCACCGCGTCGACTACGAGGAGTCGACGCTCGCATTCTGTGACGCATGGACTCCCGTGTCCAGCGGCTGATATCTCGTCGACTACGGCTGCACACGCGCGACGTAGGGGTGGAATGCCGCGCCTCCGACAACTCGCCCAACGCCCCATGAGGGAGCAGGGCTCAGCGGGCGATCGCGTCGTCGTGCGCCAGCAGGTAGCCCAGGACCACCTCGTGCGACGACGCGAGGTGCAGGCGGGTCAGCTCCGCCGCGCCCGCGGCGTCCTGCGCCCTGACCGCCGCGAGGATCTCCCGGTGCTCCTGCTGGAGGTGTGCGGACTCACCGACCACGTCGAGGTGGAAGTAGACGTAGCGGTCGGTCAGCCGGCGCAGCTGCTCGACCAGCGCGATCATGCGGGGCCGGCCGGCCAGGGTGTAGACCTCGGCGTGGAAGGCGGCGTTGGTCTGCACCCAGGTGCCGGGACCCGTGTCCGGGTCGTCCATGACGGCGAGCAGCTGGGTCATCCGGGCGATCGCCGCGCGGCCGACGCGCGGGACCGCGAGCCGGGTCGCCACCGGCTCCACGGCCTCGCGCAGCTCGTAGAGCTCCTGGAGGTCCTCGATGGTGAGTGGCGTGACGAGCGCCGTGGCGCCGCGCAGGTCGACCAGCCCCTCGGCGGCCAGCACCTGCAGGGCGTCGCGGACCGGGATGCGGCTGACGCCGTAGTCCTCGGCGAGCCCGGCCTGCGAGAGCGCCGTACCCGGGCCCAGGGCGCCGCTCGACACCCTCTCGCGCAGGTCGCGCGTCACCCGCGCGGCGGCAGACTCATCCGTCACGGGTGCAGTCTCCCGCACCCGTGGCGGGAGCCGGTCACGGCACGCCTCATCCCTCGCCGCGACGCAGCGAGCCGACCACGAGCCGGTCGATGCTGACGTCGAGCGCCTGGTCGTCCCCGCAGTCGCCGAAGATCCGCAGCATGTCCTTGATGTCGCCGTGCACGCGCGGGCTACGGGCCCGCAGCTGGGCGACCATCTCGTCGACGCGGGCCACCAGCGCCTCGCGGTCGTCGACGACCTCGTTGAGCAGGCCGAGCCGGGCGGCGCGCTCGGCGCTGAGGGGCTCCGCGGTCGCGGTCAGCCAGAAGGCCTCGCGGCGGCCCACCACACGGGGCAGCCAGGCCAGGACGAGTGCCGGGGCCAGGCCGATGCCCACCTCGGGGAAGCGGAAGCTCGCGTCGCGCACCGCCACGGACACGTCGAAGGCGGCGATGAGGCCGACGCCGAAGCCGGCGGCGTCGCCCTGCACCTCGGCGACGGTCACGACGCGCGTGCGCTGCGCGGACCGGGTCAGCCCGGCGAGCGCCTCCGCCTCGCCACGCACCTCGGCAGGCGTCGAGCCCCCGCGGTCGCGCCCGAGGCAGAAGACCTCGCCCGCGGCCCGGAAGCGCACCACGTGGGTGCCCTCCGGCGGGTTGTCGAGAAGGTCCGCGAGACGGCCGCACAGCTCGATGCTGAACAGGTTGTCCGGGGTGCGGTCCAGCTCCACGAGCACGACCCCGTCCTCGACGGGGTGGATGGTCAGGTCGCTCATCAGTTCAGCCTTCCGGTCGCGCGACCGCCGTACCAGTCGACGTCGTCGGTTGCGGTCCGCACCGTGACGGCACGCACCTGGGTGAAGTCGTGGAACGACTCCCAGCCGCCCTCGCGCCCGGTGCCGCTCTCCTTGAGGCCGCCCCACGGGGACGAGGGGTCGAGCCGGTGGTGGTCGTTGACCCACACCATGCCTGCCTCCAGGCGGGCCGCGACCCGGTGTGCCCGGGCCACGTCGCGCGTCCAGATCGCCGAGCCCAGCGCGTACGGCGAGTCGTTGGCGATCGCGACCGCCTCGTCCTCGTCGTCGAACGGGATGACGACGACCACGGGGCCGAAGATCTCCTCCCGGGCCACGGCCATGTCGTTGGTGACGTCGGCGAGCACCGTCGGCTGGACGAAGAAGCCGTCGAGGCCCGGCACGGTGGCGGCACCGCCGCCCGTCACGACCCGCGCCCCGGCCTCGACGCCCTCGGCGACGCGGCCGAGGATGCGGTCGCGGGCGCGGGCGGAGATGACCGGCCCGAGCTGGGTGTCGGCGTCGCTGGGATCGCCGATGCGGATGCTCTCCGCCACCTCCGCCAGGGCCTCGACGAACTCGTCGTGGATGCCTCGCTGGACCAGCAGCCGGCTGCCGGCGATGCAGGTCTGGCCGGCGCCGATGAAGCCGCCGAAGGCCGCACCGCGGGCGGCGACGTCGACCGGGGTGTCGTCGAAGAACAGCACGGGCGACTTCCCGCCGAGCTCGAGGGTGGTCTTGGCGAAGCGCCGCGCCGCCGCGACGGCGATGGAGCGGCCGGGCTCGGTGCCGCCGGTGAAGACGATCTTCTTGACGAGCGGGTGCTCGGTGAGCGCTGCGCCCACCACGGGGCCGAGGCCGTTGACGACGTTGAGGACGCCGTCGGGGAGGCCCGCATCGTGGGCGATGTCGGCGAGCAGCATGGCGGTGAGCGGGGTCTGCTCCGACGGCTTGAGCACCACCGAGTTCCCGGTGGCCAGGGCCGGCGCGAGCGACTTCGACGCGATCATCATGGGGTGGTTGAACGAGGCCAGGATCGCGACCACGCCGAGCGGGAGCCGGGTCGTGTAGGAGTGGTACGGCCCCGGCATCGGCACGACCGCGTCGCGGTCGGCGAGCAGCAGCGAGGCGTTGTAGCGGTACCACTCGGGCAACCGGGTGATCTGCGCCCTGGTCTCGGTGATCGGCCGGCCGTTGTTGGCGGTCTCGAGCCTGTAGAGGTCGCTCATGCGGTCGGTGATGCCGTCGGCGAAGCGGTGCAGGATGCGGGAGCGCTCGTGGATCGGCATCCGGCTCCACACGCCGGACTCGAACGTCTCCTGCGCGATGCGCAGGACCTCCTCCAGGTCGGCCTCGTCGGCACTGTCGGTGACGGCGAGGACCTCACCGGTGGCGGGGTTGAGCACGTCGATCCGCGGACCGTGTCCCTCGACGACGCGGCCGCCGACGCGGAGGCCGGTGGGGAGTGGCCCCGAGGGCAGCTCCACCGACGGACGGATGTCGGAGGTAGTCATGGTGTCTCCTCATTTGGTATACATGTGGCCGTGACCGTATACACAACCTCGGACGAGGTCAACACCACGACCCTGCGCACCTGCGTGCTCGGCACCGGCACGATGGGGGCCGGCATGGCCCGCAACATCGCCGCGGCCGGCATCGACGTGCGCGCCTGGAACCGCACCCCGGCCCGCGCGCGACCGCTGGCGGAGGCGGGGGTGCGGGTGTGCGACGACCTGGTCGACGCCGTACGCGACGCCGACGTGATCGTGACGATGCTCTGGGACGCCACCACCGTCGAGGAGGTCCTGCGCGAGGCCGCCGGCGGCTGGTCGTCCGGTGCCGTCCTCCTGCAGACCAGCACGGTCGGCGTCGAGGGCGCGGCCCGGCTGGCCGAGGTCGCCGCCGAGCTCGGGCTGCGCTACGTCGACGCGCCGGTGCAGGGCACCCGGCAGCCCGCGGAGCAGGGCACGCTCGTGGTGTACGCGTCCGGACCCGATGACACCCGGGCGGTCCTGGAGCCCGTGCTCGACGCTGTCGGCTCCCGCACCCTGTGGCTGGGGGAGGCGGGCGCCGGGTCACGGCTCAAGCTCGCCACCAACGCCTTCGTGGTGACGATGACGGCCGCGTTGGCGGAGTCCCTCTCTGTGGCTGCGGCGCTCGGCACCGGCCCGGCCACGTTCCTCGACGCCCTCGCCGGCGGCCCCCTGGAGTCGCCGTACGTCGTGAAGAAGGGGCGCGCGATCCTCGAGCAGGACTGGGCGCCCTCGTTCGCGGTCGACGGTGGGCTCAAGGACGCCCGCCTGATCGTCGCGGCGGCAGCAGCGGCCGGCCTCGACGTCCCCGTCGTCGCGGCGGTCGAAGCCCGGCTCGCCGCGCTCTCCGAGCAGGGGTACGGCGCGGAGGACCTCGCCGCGCTCGGCAGGCAGGTCCACGACCTGATGACGGGTGACGTCATCGAGGCCGACCAGATTCACTGACGTCGCCACTGCCCGCGGGCACCCCGGCCGACGAGACTGCGACGTGGTCGGGGTGCTGCCCCGTCCCACCCGACACGACCGTGACGAGAGAGCGAGAGACGCCATGAGACTGGGCTACTTCTCCATGCCGCTGCACCCGCTGGGCCGGGGCTGGGCCGAGACCCTCGAGGAGGACCGCGCCGCCGTCATCCTGGCCGACGAGCTGGGCTTCCACGACGCGTTCATCGGCGAGCACCTGACCGACCAGCACGAGAACATCACCAACAGCCTGCTGTTCCTCGCCACCCTGGTGCACCAGACCTCGCAGATCCGGCTCGGTACCGGCACCACCAACCTCTCGCAGCAGCACCCCGCGATCGTGGCCGCCAACTCCGCGATGTTCGACCACCTCAGCGGTGGCCGCTTCATCCTCGGCATCAGCCCGGGCGCGCTCACCTCAGACGCCGAGGCGCTCGGCATCCTCGCCGAGGACCGCACCAAGATGTTCGCCGAGGCGATCGACGTCATCGAGAAGATCTGGGAGCTCGACGCGCCGTACGCCATCGATCTCCCCGACAACCGGTGGAAGGTGACCACCGAGTCGACCCTCGACGTCGACTTCGGCGTCGGCATCATGCCCAAGCCCCTGCAGCAGCCGCGGCCCGAGATCGTCGGCACCGTGGTGGCGCCCTTCTCGAAGGGCGTCATCGCCATGGGCCAGCGCGACTTCCACCCGCTGTCGGCGAACTTCCTGCTCCCGCAGTGGGTCGCCACGCACTGGCCCAACTACGTGCAGGGCAAGGAGCTGGCCGGCCTGGTCGCCGATCCCGCCGACTGGCGGGTCGCACGCACCGTCTTCGTCGCCGACGACCCCGCGGTCGCCGAGTCCTACGCCCGCACCGACGAGGACAGCCCCTACCGCTTCTACTACTCCCAGATGCTGAAGAAGATGCGCAAGCTCGGAAGGCTCGAGCTCTTCAAGACCCACCGCGACCAGCCCGACGACGAGATCACCCTCGACCACGTCGTCGACAAGCTGGTGATCTCCGGCACGCCGGAGTCGGTCACCGAGCAGCTGCTGGCCTTCCGCGGGGAGGTCGGCGAGTTCGGCGAGCTCGTGTACGCCGGTCTCGACTGGGTCGATCCGGCGCTGGCTCGTCGCTCCATGGAGCTGATGGCGCAGAAGGTCATGCCCGACGTCAACGCGGCGCTGGGAGAGCAGGCATGACCGCCGACCGGCTCCCGCCCCTGGCCGACGATGCCCTCGACGAGGAGCAGCGCGTCGCGCTCGACCGGATCACCTCAGGCCCCCGTGGCTCCCTGGTCGGGCCGTTCGTGCCGCTGCTGCGCAGCCCCGAGCTGATGACGCGGCTCCAGCTGGTCGGCGAGTACCTCCGCTACGAGAGCGTCCTCGACGACGACCTCCTGGAGCTGGTGATCCTGTGCGTGGCACGGGAGTGGGACCAGGACTTCGAGTACGGCTACCACCACCCGCTGGCACTGGCGGCCGGACTGCCCGCCGAGGTGGTCGACGCGGTCTCGCGCGGCGTTCGCCCCACCGCCGGACGTCTCGAGGTGGGCGTCGTGCACGACCTGATCGCCGAGCTGCAGCGCACCCGCCACGTCTCCGACGCGACGTACGCCGCCGCGGTGGCGGCACTGGGGGAGGTGATGGTCGTCGAGGCCGTCGCGACGGCGGGCTACTACACCACCTTGGCCATGACCATGAACAACGCCGGAACGCCCCCTCCCGACGGGGCACCCCGCCTGCCGGCGCGGGACGACCGGGCGTGAGCACACCCGTCGTCCTGCTGCACCCGCTCGGCGTCGACCACCGCTTCTGGGCGCCGATCCGCGCGGCCCTGCCCGCGGGCCTCGGGCCCGTGGTCGCGCCCGATCTGCTGGGCCACGGCACCGCCTCGCTGCCCGCGCCGGGCGACGGCGTGGAGGAGTACGCCGACGCCGTCGAGGAGATGATCGCGCCTCGTGGGCCGGTGCACCTCGTGGGCGTCTCGCTGGGCGGCCTGATCGCGCAGGTGCTGGCCGCACGCAGCCCGGAGCTCGTCGACCGGCTGGTGCTGGCCGACACGGTGGCGGTCTACCCCGAGGAGATGCGGGCGATGTGGCGCGCCCGGGCCGGCGACGTCAGGGCGGACGGGCTGGCGCACGTCGCCGAGCCGATGGAGTCGCTGTGGTTCTCCGCGGGCTTCCGCGCGCAGTCGCCCGACCGGGTCGCGAGCGTGCGGGCGCTGCTACTAGCGACCGATCCCGAGGGCTACGCCCGCACCTGCGAGGCGCTCGCCGTCGCCGACGCCACCGCCGGGGTGGGGTCGGTGACCGCACCCACGCTGGTGGTGTGCGGGCACGACGACGCCCCGCCGTTCCGGTCGGCGACCACCTGGCTCGAGGAGCACCTCCCCGACGCCCGGTCGGCCTGGCTCGACGGCGGCCACGCCGCGACGTACGAGCACCCCGACGAGTTCGCCCGGCTCCTCGGCGACTTCCTCGGCTGACCGCGTCGGGTCACCCGACGGCTCGACCAGGCCTGTGCGCGCCGACCGGGAGATGGCCTCGAAGGCCTCGACGTTGCTCTGCATCTCTGCCAGGGAGATGGGATACGTCTCCAGGCCCTGGGCGGCACGAGCGAACGACTCGATGTTGTCGCGGACGGTCGGGTGCGGTGGGTGGAACGCCGTCTCTGGGTCGACGCCGCGCACCGCCGTGGTGACGTCCCACCCTTGAGGCTGCTCGGGGTGGTGGCGGTCGCGGATCTCCACCCACCCCTGCGACCCCAGGACGGTCACCCGGCCGACGAAGGGGGTGGTGAGGATCGCCGTGATGAGGGCGGTGCGGCCCTGCTCGAAGCCCATGGTGACGGTGAGGGTGTCGCCGTTCTCGAACGAGGTCGCGTGCGTGCCGAGGCGGGCCCAGACCTCGGTCGGGCGGCCGAAGAGGGCGATGGCCAGGTCGACGAGGTGGATGCCGGTGGCGGACAGGGGGCCCACCGGCGCGTGCTCGTTCGACAGCCGCCAGTTGTCGGGCGGCAGGTCGAGGAACTTGTCCTGGCTGAAGTTGCCCTCGAGCACCAGCGGCGTGCCGAGGCGCCCGTCGGCGCACATCGCGCGCAGCTGCTGCACGGCCGGCTCGAAGCGTCGTTCGTGTCCCAGCCCGAGCTGCACCCCGGCAGCGGTGACGGCCGCGATCGCCTCCCGTGCCTCCTGCCCGCTGGTCGTGAGGGGCTTCTCGCAGAACACGTGCCGGCCGGCCTGCGCAGCCGCGACGATCTGCTCGGCGTGGAAGCGGTGCGGCGTGCACAGCACGACCGCCTCCACCTCGTCGTCGGCCAGCGCCTCCTCGAGCGTCGCGGCGGTGCGGATGCCGAGCGCGGCGACGCGGTCGCGGGCGGCCGCGTCCACGTCGACCGCCAGCACGACGCGTACGTCGTCGCTCTCGGCGAGGTCCGACACGATCTTCTGGCCCCACCAGCCGAGGCCCACGACAGCAGCGTTGATCACCACCACAGTCAATCCGTGCGAGCTGGTCGTGGGACTGGGCCGGGGCGTGAGTTTCGCGGGCCGCAGTGACGGGTCGCGGCAGTGCGCACTCCCGCACCGGTCGCTTCACTGGGGGACTCACGCACCCACGTCCACGGAGGCACGCCATGGAGCCGGCACCCACCCGCACACCCACCTCGGTGGACCCCGCGCGGTTCCGGCACGTCGTCGGCCACCTCGCCAGCGGTGTCACCGTGGTGACCACCGAGGCCGCCGGGCGTCGCCACGGGATGACGGCGAGCTCGGTGACCTCGCTGTCCATGGAGCCGCCCATGATGCTGGCCTGCCTCAACAACGGAGCCCCCACGGCAGACGCCGTCTCCGACTCGGGGACGTACGTCGTCAACGTGCTCGGTGAGCAGCAGGGCGAGCTGGCTCGGCAGTTCGCGACGGCCAGCAGCGACAAGTTCCGCGACGTCCTGGTGCGCACCGGCGTCCTCGGCCTGCCCCTCCTCGGCGACGCGCTCGCCCACATCGAGTGCGAGGTCGTCGAGCGCGTGGTCGGCGGCACCCACACCATCTTCCTGGGCAGGGTCGCGGCCGCCTCGGCCAACGACGGCCAGCCGCTGACCTACTTCCGGGGCGGCTTCGGGCGGTTCGAGTTCGGCCGCGACGACGAGGTCTACGGCCGGGCCAGGGAGCTGGTGCTGAGCCGGGTCTACCCGGCCGAGCAGCCGCTGCCCCTGGAGGAGCTGGCCCACCAGCTCGGCGTCGGGGAGTCGGCCGCGTTCTACGCCCTCACCCGGCTGTCCTCCGACCGCCTGGTGCGTCGCGACCCCGATCGCGGCTACGTCGTCAACGCGTTCGACGTACGCACCTCGGACGAGACCTTCGACGCCCGGTTGGCCGTCGAGCTCGGGGTGATCTCGTTGGCCATGCACCGGGTCGAGCCCGACGAGGTCGCCGAGCTCCGGCGGCGCTTCGACGCCATGGCCGCGCTGCTGGTCGGCGACCGGTTCGTCGACTTCGACCGCTACCTCGACGGCAACTACGCCTTCCACGAGTACCTCGTGTCGCTGGCCCGCAACCCGCTGCTCACGGCGACCTTCGGGCGGCTCAGCATCAAGAGCGTGATGACCAGGTCCTTCGGCTCCACGCCGTTGACGTCGCAGAGGTTCATCGACGTGCAACGGCGCCTCGTCGAGGCGTTCGAGGCCCGGGACCGACGAGCAGCCGAGCAGGCCGCCACCGACTACTGCGACGCAGCGAAGGAGAGGGTCCGCGAGGTCCTCGCGCTGACCGGAGGCCGGCTGTAGGAGGGCGCCCTCCTACTCCTCCGGCAGCCCGTGGCCCCGGTCGGCGTACAGGGCCAGGACCTGGTCGCGGGGGATCACCCCGCACCGGTCGGCCCACCCCTGGTAGGCCGCCTCGAGCTCGGCGACACGCTCGGGCTGCTCAGCGGCGCGGTCGTGCAGCTCGGTGCGGTCGGCATCGATGTCGTAGAGCTCCCAGGGCCGGTCGTGCTTCCTCACCAGCTTCCAGCGGCCGCGGCGGACCGCGCAGTTGCCCTCGTGCTCCCAGAACAGGTCGCGATCGCCGACCACCTCGCCGCGCAGGTGGGGCAGGAGGCTGCGCCCCTCGGCGGCGGGGATGGGCCGGCCCTTGCGGGTCGTCGGGTAGGTGGCGCCGGCGGCCTCCACGATGGTGGGGAGCACGTCGACGAGCTGGCTGGGTTCGGTGCGAATCGCTCCGGCCGCGGCTCTCAGCCCCTCGGGCCAGTGCACGATGAACGGGGTGGAGATGCCGCCTTCGTGCACCCAGTGTTTGTACTCGCGGAACGGGGTGTTCGACAGGTTGGCCCAGGCCCTTCCGTAGGACTGGTAGGTCTCCTCCGGGCCGGGGCGCAGACCGGGGACGTTGCCCGGGACGACGGTGTTGCCGTCCCGGGAGATCTCCTTGAGGGGGACGAACGCGGTGACGAAGTCCTTCACCGACTCGGGGGGCATCTCCTCGGCGCAGCCGCCGTTGTCGGAGAGGAAGATGATGAGGGTGTTCTCCAGGCGGCCGGTGCGCTCGAGCTCGGCGACGACCTTGGCGATGCCCTGGTCCATCCGGTCGACCTGCGCGGCGTACACCTCCATGCGCGAGGCCTCCCATTGGGGGTCCGCGACGTCGGCCCAGGCCGGGACCCGATCGTCGCGCTCGGAGAGCCTCCACTGCGGGTCGAGGATGTCGGACTCAACCAACCGCTCGAGCCGCTGCTCGCGGAGCTTGTCCCAGCCGTCGTCGAAGCGGCCGTCGTACTTCGCGATGTCGTCGGGGTGGGCGTGCAGCGGCCAGTGCGGTGCGGTGTAGGAGAGGAACATGAAGAACGGGTCGTCGCTGCGGGTCTCGTCGTGGGTGCGGACGAAGTCGACGGCGTTGTCGGAGATGGCGTCGGTGTAGAACCACCCGTCCGCCGTGGCCTCGTGCTCGATGTTCTGCTCGTCGCGGACCAGGGTCCGGGGCTGGTAGAAGCTGCCGGCGCCCTCGAGGGTGCCGAAGAACCGGTCGAATCCGCGTCGGGTCGGCCAGGCGTCGTTGGGGTTGTCCATGTCGACGGCGAGGTGCCACTTGCCGGACAGGTAGGTGCCGTAGCCGACGTCGTGGAGGACCTCGGCGACGGTGGTGCACTCCTCCGACAGGTTGCCTGGGTAGCCGTCGGGGGAGTCGTCGAAGTTGAGGATCCCGATGCCGACCTGGTGGGGGTGGAGTCCACTGATGAGGGACGCTCTCGACGGGGAGCAGCGGGCGGTGTTGTAGAACTGCGTCAGCTTCACCCCACCCTCGGCGAGACGGTCCAGGGCCGGGGTCTGGATCTCGCCGCCGTACGACGCGATGTCGGAGTAGCCCATGTCGTCGGCGAGCACCAGCAGCACGTCGGGACGGCGGCTGCCAGAGGGCTGCGCAGTGGTGGGGTGGTCATGGGTCACGGTGTGTTCCTCAGATCTGTGCGTGGTCCGGGCGCACGACGTACGCGCGTTCGGTCCGGCGGCGGGGCTCGGGGTCAGGCCACCGGGGCAGTGGCCGGGGAGTCGGTGTCGGCGTGCGCGTCGTTGATGTCGCGCTCGTGCGTCTCGGGCAGGAACCAGATGGACACCAGCGAGATCGCGGCCATCGCCATCACGTAGATCGCCACCGGCCAGATGGAGTTGGCGTACGCCGACAGCAGCGAGGTGCCGATCAGGGGAGCGACGGCACCGGTCGGGATGACCCCGATCTGGTAGACGGCCGACATCCCGGAGTAGCGGACGCGGGTGGGGAACACCTCGGCGAACATGGCGCCCTCCGGGCCGAACATCGTGCAGGCGGCGATTCCCCAGCCGATCACGATGCCCAGCGTGATGAGGACGGGTTCCTCGGTGTTGACGAGCCAGAAGATCGGGAACGCGCTGACCAGCGCGAGCGCGGCGCCGGCGCCGAAGACGGGCCGTCGGCCGATCCGGTCGGAGAGACGGCCGGCGATGAGGATGACGAAGAAGCCGACCACGGCGGCCACGAGCAGCGCGTCGAGCACGACCGACTTGTCGAGTCCGAGCACGGTGACGGTGTAGGTGACGAGGAACGCGTTGTAGATGTTGAACGTGACGCTCTCGCTCACGCGGGCGCCCATCGCCAGGAAGGTCACCTTGGGGTGCTTGGTGAACACCTCGACCAGCGGCAGCTTGGCCTTGGTCTCGGTCTTCTCGAGCGCCTTGAACGCGGGCGGTTCCTCGATCTTGAGGCGGATGACCAGACCTGCCACGACCAGGACGATGCTGAGCAGGAAGGGGACCCGCCAGCCCCACGACTCGAAGTCGTCCTGGGGCAGAGAGGTGACTGCGGTGACGGCCAGGGTCGAGGCCAGTAGGCCGATGGGCACCCCGAGCTGGGGCCAGCTCGAGTACCAACCGCGCTCCTTCTCCGGCGCGTGCTCGACGCACAGCAGCACCGCGCCTCCCCATTCGCCGCCCAGGCCGATGCCCTGAAGCATCCGAAGGACCAGCAGGATCACCGGCGCGGCGACCCCGATGGCGGCGTAGTTGGGCAGCAGACCCATGGCGAAGGTGGACACGCCCATGATCAGCATGGTGATGACGAGCATCTTCTTGCGGCCGATGCGGTCGCCGAAGTGGCCGAAGATGAAGCCGCCCAGGGGACGGGTGACGAACCCGGCCGCGAAGGTGGCGAACGCGATCATCGTGCCGACTAGCGGGTCGTAGGTGGGGAAGAACTGGCTGTTGAACACCAGTGCGGCCATCGTCCCGTAGAGGAAGAAGTCGTACCACTCCACGATGGAGCCCAGCAGGCTCGCGCCGGCTACCTGGCGGATCACCTTGGTGTCGCTCGGACTGCCCTGCATCGGGTGCTCCTTCGTCTCGCAAGGTTGGCTCGGGATGTCCCGCATAGTGGGACATGACTTCGCAAATCGGGACAAGACTGACAGTCTTGGGTGATGACGGTCACAAAGTCAATGAGGCAGGCATGAGTTGGCTGGTACGGCGCGCCTTGCGTGCGGCGGAGTTCGGGTGAGCGGCGGCATGCTGGACAAGGCGGTCCGGGTGCTCGACGCCCTCGCGGCGGCCGACCAACCGTTGCCGGTCCGGGCCATGTCGGAGGAGTGCGGGCTGTCCAAGAGCGCCGTCCAGAGAATCCTCAGCGACCTGGTGGCGGTGGACCTGGCCTCCCAGGACCCGGTCACTCGTCACTACCTGCTAGGCCCGCGGACCTTGGCGCTCGGCATGGCCTACCAGCGACGCATCGACGTCCGCCGGGTGGCCCTGCCGCACATGCGGGCGTTGCGGGATGCGACCGACGAGACGGTCGGCATCTCGGTCGGGCTGGCAGACCAGCTCCTGCACGTGGACCAGGTGCAGTCGGAGTCACCGCTGCGCGCGCACTTCGACATCGGGCGTCCGCTGCCGCTGTGGAGCGGCGCGCCGGCGCGGGTGCTCCTCGCGGCGCGCGACGAGGCCGAGATCAGGCGCATCGTCGAGGCCAAGGAGCGGGCGGACGTGGTGCCGGCGAACCCACCCCCGCCGGAGGTGCTGCTGGCGGAGGTGCAGCGCGCACGCACCGATGGCTTCGCGTGCGCCTTCGAGGAGACGATCCCCGGGGTGAGCACCATGTCGGTCCCCGTCCACGGCCCGTCGGGCGTGCTGGTGGCGGTGCTGTCCCTCACCGCACCGAGCACGCGCCTCACGCGCGAGCGCGTCGACGAGCTCCTGCCGGTGGTCATGGAGCGGGCGCGGCAGATCAGCGCCGATCTGGGCTGGCTGGGGTGACCTGGCCGGCACCAGACCGTTACGAGTAGGCAACCGTCCAGTGGGTCGATAGGCCAGTCGGCGTTGAGACGAGTAGGCGCACGCCGTCGAACTCGACGTGTGGATCGGCGATAGAGGTCTGGAGGTCCACCAAGCCACGCCCGGGTAAGACCGCCACCAATTGGGGCTCGAATCCTCAGGTCTGCCCTGTTCTCTCCGATACGTGCAGGGCGCGCCACAGCCGTGGAGCAAGACGAGGGAGATCATCAATGCTGAAGCGTCGGGTGGCCACCTGGGTCACCGGGATCGTGACCTGTGCAGCCAGCATGTCGGGTGTAAGCGAGGTGCCTGCCGCCGCCGCCTTGCCCAAGCCGCGCGTCACGGTGTCCGCTTCGGCTGCTGAGGTCGTCGAGGGTGATGTGCTGCGCTTGACCGCGAAGGTGGCCCGGGCCCGGTCAGCATCTCGCGCGGTGTTGGAGCGGTGGGAGGTACCGGAATCTTCGTTCTGGGACCCGTCCTGGGAGAGGGTCAAGACCGTGCGAGCGAAGAGCCGTCTGCGGTTCTCGCTTACTGCCACCGAGGAGAACTCTCTCCGCTACCGGGTGTCCGTCCGCTATAAGGGCGTCAAGAAGCCGGTGATCTCGAAGCCCGTCACTGTGAAGGTGTGGCGCTGGATTCCGCTTTCCCAGTTCAGCTCCTACTACTCGACCGGGCAGTCCGGCTTCGCCACCGCTGCGCTCAATGGCAAGACCTACAACGCGTGGGGCGCGTGGTCGTACTCCAACGCCCGATCATGGGAGGACCGGTTCACCCCCGGCCGCAACTGCAAGGCGTTCAAAGGGCTTGTGGGCATCGGCGACGCCTCCGCAGATGGGTCGAGCGGAACGGTCTCACTGCTAGCCGACGAGGCGGCGGTCTGGCAGTCCCCGGTCTTGACGCCAGGCATGACCGTCCCACTCGAGGTACCCCTTTCCTTGCCCTATCGACTCGCGATCCAGGCTGCAAACACCTCCGCCGCGGGCGTGCGGTCTTACCCCGTTATCGGCGACCCGGCACTGTTGTGCACTGGGATCTGACAACGAGACGAAGTCACTGACGCCGCATCCGGTCCGAACGCGCCAGGGTTCCCCTCCGACCCGCTGCCGTTCGGGGTGGATCGGGCACGGTTCGCCGACGGTTTCCTGCTGTGAACAGGAAGCACACGCTGACGTCAATGGCGGAAGTCCCCGAGTCGCGGACTCCCTACGAGCTGGCCAGGGTGGCGTTCGCGAAGAACTCTGTCGGCACGGTGTGTCGGAGCTTCCAGGTGATGGCGATGGGACGTTCGCCTTCGTGGCTCACGTAGGAGGCCGGCCCCAGGAAAATGTACGGCGCAGTGTCGTACTCGCCCTTGTGCTCAATCCGGCAGAAGATCAGCACCGTGCTTGTGCCACTGAGATAGCGCTGGCCCGTAGGCGAAGCAACTGACGTGGCGTTCTGCGACTCCCAGTGGAACAAGGTGGGGCTGATCGGGTAGTCGCGGTACATGGTCGTGGGGGAGTAGTCGGCCTCGGACTTCTTGAGGGTCACGAAGAAGGCGTCGACGTTGAGCGCTTCGGAGTACGCGACGCCCTGCATCATGCTTGTCGGTTTGCGCTGGAGGTTCGCGTAGTCGAGGGCCGCAAGTATCTCTTCGCGCTGGTACGCCGCGTGGACGCGGAGAGGCACCTGGGCGAGGGATCCGGAGAGAGGGAGCGCGTCATGACGAGTTTCGTCAAACACCAGGTCGACGACGGCGCCGAGCTCAACGGCGGCGGCCCGCTCCATGCGGATCGCGGCCAGACCGTCCTGGTAGGACGGGAAGCCACCGCCATGGGGGAACACGGAGAAGAAGAGCATCCGCGCCAGACGCTGTTCGGCCGGGGTGAGGTCGACGTACGGCGTCTGGGACGTCAGCAGACTGAGGTAGCCGGCCGCGCGGACTCCGTCGTCGATGTGGGCGAAGGCACGAATCCGCTTGAGCAGCTCAGCCTCGCGGGGTGTCCCATCGGGCGTTGGGAGACCGGCGTCCCGACGGAGCTGGGTCCAGGACTTCTGGCCACGTCGCAGGATGTCGGGCAGCTCGATGCCTGACTCGTGCACGAAGGCCCTGAGGTCGAGGTCGCCGTAGGACCGAAGCTCTGCGGTGATCGCCTTCCAGCTGTTCGCGACCTGGGTGCGGAGGTTCTCGAGAATCAGTGACTGCGCCTGCTGGTCCATCACGATCTGGCAGCCGGAGGGCAAGAAGGGGAACCCACGCTCGATCTCGCGTTCGAGTCCACGCCGGGTCTCTCCGGTCAGCGCACGCAGCTTCTTGTCGAAGCGAAACTCCTGACGGTGGTGACCGACGAAGTCGAGGACGGTCAGGACCGCCTTGTCCGGAGTGCGGCGCAGTCCGCGACCCAGCTGCTGGAGGAACACCGTGGCGCTCTCGGTGGGGCGGAGGAATAGCACCGTGTCGACATCGGGCAGGTCGAGGCCCTCGTTGAACAGGTCGGCGGCAAAGAGGACGTTCACTCGCCGCGACTTCAGGTCCTCCAGTGCGCGCTGCCGGTCGATCGCCGGCGTGTCGCCGCTGACTGCGAGCGCGGGGATACCGGCGGCCCTGAACGTGTCCGCCATGAAGCCGGCGTGGGCGACGCTGACGCAGAATCCGAGCGCCCGCATCGAGCCCGGGTCAATGACCTTCTCGCGCAGTTGCTTGAGCACGACTGCGGCCCTCGCGCGGTTTCCGGTGTAGACGTGCGAGAGCTCGCCCTCGTCGTACCGGCCACGGCTCCAGCTGATGCGGCGCAGATCGGTGCCGTCGGCAACGGCGAAGTAGTGGAAGGGACAGAGCAGGTCCTTGCCTAGGGCGTCCCACAATCGCAGCTCGGTGGCAGTCCGCCCGTCGAAGAACTCAGCGCGGACATCGATGCCATCGGCGCGCTCGGGAGTGGCAGTCAGGCCGAGCAGCTCACGCGGGTCCAGATGGTCGAGCAACCTGCGGTACGTCGGGGCTTGTGCGTGGTGAAACTCGTCGATGACGACGATGTCGTAGCTGCGGGCGGGGATGTTCGCGACGCCATACGACTGCAGGGACTGCACGCTGGCGAAGACGTGGTCCCATCGCTCCGGACGTGCGCCCGCGACGTACAGCTCACCGAACGTGGGGTCAGCGAGGACCTCGCGATAGGTGCGCAATGACTGCTCGAGAATCTCCTTTCGGTGCGCGACGAAGAGCAGCCGTGGTCGATCGGTGGGGGTGTCGCACAGTCGGCGATAGTCCAGCGCTGCAATGACCGTCTTCCCGGTCCCGGTAGCGGCGACGACGAGGTTGCGATGCCGGTGATGCACGTCTCGCTCAACGGCCAGCTCGTCGAGCATCTGCTGCTGATAGGTGAACGGACGAACCTCCAGCCCGGACAAGCTGATCGTCACTCGGTCGTGCTGTCGACGGCCTGAGGCCTCGGCGAGCGCGTCATCCAAGCGGTCCCGATCGCGGTCTGGGTCGTACAACTCGAAGCTCGCGTCGTTCCAGTATGTGTCGAACGTGGCGCGGAACTTGTCCAGTAGCGAAGGCGTCGCCACGCGCGAGAGTCTGACGTTCCACTCCACCCCGTCGAGAAGAGCAGCGCGGGAGAGGTTGGAAGAACCGACGTACGCCGTGTCGTAGCGAGTCTCGCGTCGAAACATCCATGCCTTGGCGTGCAGACGGGTGCGTGCGGCGTCGTACTGGATGCGTACCTCGGCCCCTAGCTCGCGCACGAGCCGGTCGAGCGCGGCCCGCTCCGTCGCGCCCATGTAGGTCGTGGTGATCACCCGCAACGGCGCCTTGCGCCGGCGCAGGCGTCCAAGCTGGTCTTCCAACAGTCGCAGACCATGCCACTTCACGAAGGCGCACAGCAGGTCGACTTCGTCGGAGGTGTCGATCTCGGCGCGTAGTTCGGCCGCAAGGTTGGGCTCGCCTGCGTTGTTGGTCAACAGTGCTGCGTCGGAGAGCGGTGTCTTTGGCCGGATGGATTCGATGTCCGCCGTGCCGGGGCCCGACGCTGTCCCGAGTCGCCGCAGCTGTCGTGTCGGGGCGACTACGGCCGAACCAGGATCTTCGAGGAGGTCGATGAGTTTGTTGAGGAGCTGGATCCGCGCATCCGGGTCGGTGCGATCCTCCAGCGCATGACGGGTGAGCTCGTAGACGTGCCTTGCCAGCACGTGTGGCTGGTCGGCTGGATCGACTTTGGCGATGTCGGACCTGAGGTCCGTCGCTTGGCCCAGCGCGGTCTGCAATCTTGCCGTCACGAGGTGCTCGTGGAGCCCAAGGGCAAGCGGCTGTTCCGTCACGCGCCAAAGCTCTCATGCTTGGGCTGCTGCTTCACGCAGCAACTCGGCGCATTGATCCAGTAGCTGAGCTGCACGAGGACGGGTGTCGGTTCGATGCAGAAAGTTCAATGTGCTGACGGTCTTTCGGCGCGGTCTCTACGCTAATTTGCGATTCCCGCTCCTCACGTCGACTTGGGTCGCTAAGGTCGTTCGACCTGAATGGGGGAGGGTGTATGGAGCCGGCCGAGACGACGACCAACAAGCGGATGCGGCTGCGCTACGCAGGTACGTGCCGGTTGTGTGGCGCGGAGCTGTCCGAGCGTGAGGAAGCCATCTATGAGCGCGCCTCCAAGAGCGTCCGCTGCGTGGAGTGCCCGCTTGCTGAGGCGGTGTCCCCGCCTGCAGTCCTACCGGAGCCATCAATTGTCGAAAGTGGAGTGGCCGGTGCCTCGGCCCAACGGGAATATGAACGCCGCAAGCTGAAGCGGGAGCAGCGGATCCGGGCGAAGCATCCGAAGATCGGCGGCCTCATCCTGGCACTCTCCGACGACCCACAGACCACGACGGCCTGGTCGTCCGGCGCCAAAGGAGAGGCAGCCCTGGGAGCGCGTCTGGACAAGCAGGCGTCCGAGACGATCGCCGTCCTGCACGACCGCCGAATCCCAGGCACCAAGGCGAACATCGACCACATGGTCGTCACGGCCGGCGGCGTGTTCGTCGTCGACGCCAAGCGCTACGTGGAAAAGCGTCCGGAGCTGCGCGTCGAGGGTGGCATTCTGCGGCGGCGCGTCGAGAAGCTGATGGTTGGCGGACGGGATCAGACGAAGCTCGTCGACGGGGTGCTGGGCCAGGTGGAGCACGTGCGAGCGGCCTTGGCTGACGTGTCGATCGACGTGTCTGGAGTGCTGTGCTTCGTCGACGCGGACTGGCCGCTGATCGGGTCGTTCTTCTCGACCCGCGGCGTACGAGTTGTGTCGCCTCGGCGACTTAGCAAGATTCTTGCTGAGGCGCGCGGCATTGAAGATGTGCAACTGCTCCGTGATCGGATCGCCGCCGTCTTCCCGGTGGCATGACATCTGCGGTCATCTGTCGCCGACGACGGTGTCTGCTTCAGTTCCCGAAGTCCCGAAATCGGAAAGAGGCCCCCAATGAGGGCCTCTGACCTGCATAAACGTGGTGGGCGATACTGGGTTTGAACTTTTGAGAGCCAGACTCGTCGGTGGTCTCGTCGGCGACACTGGATCTGGCGTAAACTCGCAGGTCAGAGGGCACCTTCGGGATCTTCTGACGCCTGACAGATCGAGACAGCTTCGGCCACGATTCTGACGTCTATGTTCCCCGTATGTTCCCCGAAAGGCGACACTGGAGGGACAAAAGATGGCTCGGGAAACCGGTATCGCCCGGCGCGGTTTCGGGCGGATCGAGCGACGTGAGTCCGGCCGCTACCGCGCGGCCTACACCGGCCCCGACGGGCGGCTCTACCGGGCGCCCACGACCTTCGACGCCAAGGAGGACGCCGTCGCCTGGTTGGCGAACCGGCGGGCCGAGATCCAGATGGAGGTCTGGGCACCGGATGCCGCTGCCCGTGGAGCCTCCCGCCAGACGGTGCCGACGATGCGTGCGTACGGCGACCAGTGGCTCGAGGGCCGCAAGACCCGCGGCCGCGAGCTCCGCCCGACGACCCGCCAGCAGTACCGCATGTGCTCGACACCTACATCTATCCGACCTTCGGCGACGAGCGGCTCGACCGGATCACCGGCCGACGACGTCACTGCGTGGTACGACGCCCTCGCGCCGGGCAAGGAGACGATTCGGTCGCAGGCCTACAGCCTGCTCCGCACCATCCTCGGCTCGGCGGCCTCGGCGCGACCGAAGCCATTGATCCCGTACAACCCGGCGCACATCCGCGGCGCCGGGAACGTCAAGCGGGCTCACAAGGTCCGACCCGCGTCGCTGCAGGAGCTGGAGACGATCGTCGAGGCGCTGCCCGACCGCTACAAGCTGATGGCGCTGCTGGCCGCCTGGTGCGCGATGCGGTTCGGCGAGCTCACCGAGTTGCGACGCAAGGACATCGACCTGCTCAACAACCGCGTGAAGATCACTCGCGGTGTCGTGCGGGCCGGCGGCGAGTTCATCGTCGGCCTGCCGAAGTCGGATGCGGGCGTGCGCGACGTCGCGATCCCGCCGCACCTGGTGCCGGTCGTGAAGGCGCATCTGAAGAACCACACCGGCAGAGGCAAGGACGCCCTGCTCTTCCCGGCTGCCGCCGACAGCAATTCCCACATGGCGCCCTCGACGCTCTACAAGGTCTACTACCCAGCTCGGAAGGCCGCTGGCCGCGAGGACCTGCGCTGGCACGACCTCCGCCACACCGGTGCCGTCCTTGCCGCCCAGACTGGCGCCACCCTCGCCGAACTCATGGGGCGCCTCGGCCACTCCACACCTGGCGCGGCTATGCGCTACCAGCACGCCGCCGCCGACCGCGACACGGAGATCGCTCGACGGCTGTCCGCGCTCCTCGAGGTGTCGGACCCGGCTGGGAGGTTGGATTCGTGAGCGAGTGGACCACGGAGTTCTACGAGGATGACGCGGGACGTCGTCCCGTCGAGCTCTGGATGGACTCACTCACCATCGCCCAGTTTGCCGCCCTGCGTGCAGCGATCGTGCGGGTCCTTGAGGTCCAGGGCATCGACCTGGGGTCGACTCCGTGGTTGAAGGCGCTCGGCGAAGGCCTCTTCGAGTTCCGGATTCGGCACGATGCCGCGACGATCGAGGCCCTGTACGCACCGATGGTCGATGCCGAGCAGTCGACGTCGCAGCCAACCCAGCACAAGATCTTGCTTCGGCTGTTCATCCACTTCCACGGCAACAAGGTGATCCTCCTGCTCCATGGGTACGACAAGGGCGGGAACGACAGCCCACGTCAGCAGAACAAGGAGATCCAGGAGGCGCGCAAGCGCCTGACGCATTGGAAGGCGGCCGAAGCGCGGCGTGCCAAGCAGCAGCGCAAGAAGAAGTAGGGTTGAGACATATGTGGTTTTCGACATACACTTGTTGATGTTCGACCGACCAGAGGAGCAGTGATGGCCAAGACCTTTGCCGAGTACGCGCGTGAGCGCGAGGCGACGATGACCGCCGCTGAACTCGACGTCGTGCACGCCTTCGACCAGGCCGCTGCGTTCGGACAGGTGATCTACGGCGCTCGCAAGGCTCGCAACCTCCGTCAGACTGATCTGGCAGAACTCTCCGGCGTGACCCAGGCCGACATCAGTCGGATCGAGCGCGGCCAGGTTGCGCCGACTACCCAGACGCTTCTGAAGCTCACGGCCGCCCTGGGAGTCGAGATCCAGTTCGTGCTCGCGGAGTCCGGCACCGCTCGGGCTGAGTCGATCAGCCTTCGTGTACCTGTCGCTGGCTGAATCTGCCGGAGCGAGGACTCAAGTGCGGGGGTCATCCGGTTCGTCCTGCCCTGCGCGTAGATAGTGAGCCCGTCGACTGGGTCGCAGTCGAATGAGTGCCCCGGGCGGCCCTTCGTTTTTTGAGCGGGACCCTCGGCGCCGGCGGCTCGTCGGCAGAGTCTTTTGAATGACCGGAAGCCAGGCGCGACGAATGGGGCCGGGAAGGTCGAGTTCCGTCCAGATGTCGACGAGGAGCGCACCGTCGACGTAGTCGAGAAGGTCGCTCGGACTGCCCTCACGAAGGATCAGCTCGTACGCGCGCGCCCGATCCTCGCGCTCCCGGAGGCGGTAGGGGCGGCGGGGCGATGGCCAGTTGTCGTGTGGCCCGGGAAGCACGACTGTGCTGAATGCCCGTTCGGGAGCCAGCCGCCAAAGTTCGTTGGCGAGCCAGAAGGGATGCAGGCCGTGCTGGCCGGGCACCTCTACGAACTCCAGGTTCGGCACCACTTCCAAGCGATGGCCTGCCGCTTCGATGATCCGCTCGGCAACGGCCAGCGAGGGCGACTTCGTGCCCCGCTCGTACGCCGAGAGGGTCGGCTGCGACGTACCTGCGAGCCGCGCGAGGGCGTCCTGGGTGAGGCCCGCCGCTCGGCGGGCGTACGCGAGCAGGGAGTACCCGGACACCTTTCGAGCATATCTGACCGGATCTTAACGTCAGATTGCTCGATTTCACTTCCTCACCTGCACAAACGTCGCTGACTCGCGACAGTGGCGGACAAGCCAAACGGGGTGTTGAGGCCATTTCTGGACAGGCCTTGCACACCTACCTATTGAAGACGCCCATCTGAAAGCGACAGGAGCAGCCCATGAGCGTTGCAACATGCCTCGGCCTCGACTACCCCAACGGGCCGCCTCTGCTGGCCGCTGACGCCGCATGGCAGCGTTGGTGCCATCAAGATCCAGACCTCGCTGTCGTCGAAGACCTGGTCGATCTGCCGGAGTGGACGCGCCGTGCCGAGACCGCCGAGAAGGACGTCCTACTCTCGCGGCTTCACCTGATGGCGCAGCTCGATGCAGAGGCTGCCGTCGTCGTGACGTGGCTCCTCCTGCCGGGTGCGCGCAAGCTCGCCAGTCGACTGGCCGATCTGTCCTCCGAAATCGACGTTCTCGTGGCCGGAGCGCTCTGGATCCGCGTCCGGACCCGGCCGGCAACTCGGTGCGTCGCGTTAACGATCCTGCGCGACGTGCGGTATTCCGTACTTTCCGACTTGGAATCGGCGAGCATGCCCGGCGCGCAGACCCGGTCTGGACGCGGACGACAACTTACGACGACCCCGACCACCCTCGGCCGCGGGACGACCTCGAACCGATCGTCTCCGCTGCATCAGAATCGGGATTCCTGGTGCAGGCCGCCGTGCTCGACGGCGCGATCACGTCGTCGGATGCCAACCTGCTGCTGTCACTTGCGCAGGCCGCCGAGGAGCTCGGCACCCCTGCCCGCCGAGGCCGCGCCGGGCTGATGGCGCCGGCGGTCATCGACGCCGTGACCAGCCAATGGCCGACGTCGGCACGGAGCATCCGGCGCCGCGTCGGCGAGATTCTCGAGCGACTCGGAACGTTCGCGCGCGACCGCCAGGTAGCCGACGACCTGTCCGCTTTCGTCGCGACCCACGAGCTGCCGCCAGTCGAAATGGCCGAGTTCCTCGAGCTCTACCTGTGGGATCACATCGAGGAGTACCTCGACGAGTTCCATCGTGAATTCGACGAGTCCGCGTGAGTGCACGGCCAGGATGCGATGGACTCGAGGTGGTGGCTGATCTCGCTGCAAAGCATCCGGAGCTGCCGATGGCAGTGGTCGCCGGGTCTACGTCGCGTCGCCCATCAACAGGCTGCGGATCGCGAGTTCCTCGATGTCGTCGGATCCAGGGTCTTGCGGCAACAAGTCGAACGCGGTTCTGCCCTGACCATCGACCAGTTCTGGGTCTGCTCCGGCGCGTCGAAGGGCCTCCACAGCCGTCGCCGAGCCGCGCGACACTGCGACGTGCAGCGGGTGCTTCCGTCGTCCGACTGGACGTTCAAATCCGCTTCTGCGCTGAGAAGCAACTCGACGCCCGCCGCACCGGATCCCGGCTGCGTAATGGAGCGGCGTGCGACCGGACGCAGCACGTCGATGAACATCCGCGCCGTGTGCCAACAGGTCGATGGTCACCGCACGCCTACCTTCGTCGTCGAACGCCTCCACCTCGTCGAGCGAACTCCATCAGACGGTGTCTTATCGCCGTCGCCCCAGAATCGTCGTCGACGTTGTGTCCTGTTGCGAGGAGTCGCCGAACCGCTGCGCCGTCGTCTTTCCAAACGGCGTAGCCGAGAGAACCCTCTATGTCCTTGGCGCTCACGAGTGACAGCCTGCCCGACTGCCCGACGGAACGCACTGTCATGCGGCGAGTCGTGTGCGTGCGGTGCGCGGTGAAGACGGCTGGCGCCGACGTTCACGTGAAGCACCAGGCGTGGTCACCCTCGGATCAGTCACAGTCAGACAACCCGAGGCCCGGTGCTGGAGTCGTTGGCGCGGGTCGCCGTTGCTCGATGCCGACCGGCTCTGGGCGGCGACGTCTTCGAGCTGGCGGCCCGAGACGGGATCGCAGCCTGTGCCGAACAGATGCTTCATCTGCTCGGATGTAACGATGTCGCCGGGCTCCAAGACCGTCGATCCCGACCAGCCCGTTGCCGACCCAGCGTCCAGGCGACTCGCCCTTCGCGGCGTAGTAGTCGGCCAGCGGCATGCTGACCTGTCTCTGTCGAGTCGAGCAGCCGCGACCTGGCGCGTCAGGTACTCATACCCCGACCCGGCAGACAGCTTCTGCAACGACATCGTCACACCTCTCAAGGCCGGACCCGGCGCGCGAGTGGCCACGTAGGGCGGGACCAATGAAATAGGTGTGTGGTGAAGGAGAGGGCAGGGAGAAGGGCGAGGGAGAGAGGGGGCAGAGGGCAGGAGGCAGGAAGAAGGGAAGGAGGGAGAAGAGAGAAGGGGCAGGAGGGCAGGCGAAGGCGAGGAGAGGGATAGGACGTGGGAAGAAGTAGAGGAAATGGAGCCCCCTTCCTCCAGGGTGGTCTTCGCCCAGATCGCGCCTCAGAGCCCGGGTCGACGGGCTCCGACTCCAAGGCAAGAACTGCGAACACCGACTGGTGCACCTTCCACAGCGGCTCGTGGTCGACGAAGGCGGTGAGTGCCTCGAGTCCCAGCCCGTGCTCTCGCTGCGCGAGTTGGCGCTTCCTGCCCAAGTTCCTGTCGCGCAGTACGTCGAGCGAGTCGGTGTAGTCGGATCCGTAGATAATTCGGAGGTACTCCCGGCCACGCACCTTGATGCCGGGCTGAATCCGCCCCTCGGTCAGGTGAGCAGGCTTAACGACCATGCCCTCGCCGCCACCAGCAGTCATGTCGAGCCACCACTGCGTTGCCGCGTCCCGCTCTTCCCGCGACGCGAGATCGACGAAGCGGTGACGCGTGGGGGTGATCAGGTCGCCCTCCAGCTTGGCGAGCTCGGCAAGGTGCCACTCGTGCGATTCGCTGAGCGCCAGAGTGCGGCCTTCGGACGCGAGGATCTGGAACGGCGCCAGCGTCACCCCTTCAAGCCCGTTGGTTGGACGGACGTACGCCGCGTAAGCGTCACGGAACGCTTCAGCGTTGGCCAACCGGCCCTTCGTGTTCGCTGCCAGGTCGCTCACGTCAAGGCCGCGCTTCGCTGCCTGCTCCAGGACCGCCAGAGCTTCGGGAAGTACCTGACGGGCGGCTGCACCGACCGAGGCGTACTGCGATTTGATGAGATCAATCGCCTTCGCCGACCACGGCAACAGCTCGCAGTCGAGAGCAAGCCAGTCGGTGTCGAGGGACTCGAACAGCGGAGCTGCCGTATCCCGAAGCTGATCGACCAACGCCGTCGTGTCAGCGAAGAAGGGTCGGCCTGTGCGCGTGTAGACGACACCGGTCATTCCGTCGCTGACCCCGAAGCGGCGCTCAGCAGCGTCGGTGTCCTTGGCAATGATGGCGATGGCTCGGGAGCCCATGTGCTTCTCTTCGCAGACGACCCGAGTGACGCCCCATCCGGCGTATTCGTCGAACGCCTGCTCAGGGTGCTCCAGGAATCCGTCGAGCTTGGACGTCGCGACAGGTGACATCGTCGGCGGCAGGTAGATGAGCCAACGCGGGTCGACCGCAAAGCGACTCATCACTTCAAGCGCCGCCGCAGCGTTCTCCTCGGGGATCTTCACCTTGCCGGCGTGAGTGGTTTCCAGCCAACGCGTGCCAGCGACGTCATCGATCTTGAACACTGACGGCTCACGATCGGCTATCGAGGAGGCGAGGGGTCGGACCGGCTCGTACCACTCCTGCTCAGCCGGGACCGAGACGAGCTCGCGCTCCGGGTAGCGCAGGGCTGTCAATGAGCCACCGAAGACGACACCGGTGTCGAGGCATATCGTGTTGTTGATCCACTCCGCCGTGGGTACGGGCGTGTGCCCGTAGACCACCATCGCCTGGCCTCGGTACTCCTGCGCCCACGGGTAGCGGACCGGGAAACCGTACTCATCGGTCTCGCCGGATGTGTCGCCGTAGAGCGCGAAAGAACGCACCCGACCGGAGGATCGACCGTGGTACGACTCCTTGAGGCCGGCGTGGGCCACGACGAGCTTTCCGTCGTCCAGGACGAAGTGGCTGATCAGCCCGTCCATGAAGTCGAGCACGCTCTGGCGGAACTCGCCTGATTCCGTCTCCATCTGGGCCAGAGATTCAGCCAGCCCATGCGACACGGTCACCTTCGAACCCCGCAGTGCGCGGACGAGCTTCGCCTCGTGGTTTCCGGAGACGCAAAGCGCATTCCCTGCTCCCACCATGCCCATGACCAGTCGGAGCACGCCCGGTGTGTCCGGGCCGCGGTCGACGAGGTCGCCGACGAAAACGGCCTGGCGTCCCTCAGGGTGTGAGGCACCGACCGCGCTGTCGCCGTCGTACTGGATCTCCCAACCGAGTGTGGTGAGCAAGGTACGAAGCTCGGATGCGCAGCCGTGGATGTCGCCGAAGATGTCGAACGGACCATGGACATCGGTGCGGTCGTTCCACGGCCGCTCGCGGACGATCTCGACCGACTCGAGCTGCTCGGTCCCGTGAAGGACGTGCACCCGACGGAAGCCTTCTTTGTTCAGCCGCTTGAGTGACCGCTTCAGGTCGCGGTGCTGACGAGACACCACATGGCTGCCGAAGTCGCGGTCGGGTCGCTGCCTGTTGCGCTCGACAGCCACCGATTCCGGGACGTCGATCACGATGGCGTCGACGAGCACATCATGACTCTTGGCCAGTTTGATGAGAGAGGCTCTCGAGGCCTGCTGGACGTTGGTGGCGTCGACGACCGTCAGCAGGCCCCGGCGCAGCCGTGTTCCGACGATGTAGTTGAGGACGTCGAACGCATCCGGGGTGGCGGATTGGTCGTTCTCGTCATCAGCCACGAGTCCGCGGCAAAAGTCGCTGGACACTACCTCTGTCGGCTTGAAGTGAGTCCTCGCGAAGGTTGACTTGCCGCTTCCGGAGACGCCGACTAGGACGATCAGTCCCATTGCTGGAACCGTCACTTGTCCCTTCTCGAGTGCGTCAGCCATCACTGCCTCCGGACTTCGTGAAGATCGCCATCTGGGTGGGCGTCCCGTAGGTGTCGTCTCGGTCGCCGATCCCGCGCCGCTCAACGGAGTAGCCATGTGTCTGGGCCACCCGGTCGGACCATTCCGCGAATTGCTCACGCGTCCACTCGAAGCGGTGGTCGGGATGGCGCCTGCCGACGAGGGTTTCGTAGAGCACGTTGTACTCACAGTTCGGGGTCGTCACGATGACAGCTCCTGGCTTCGCGGCGCCGAATACAACGTGTTCAAGCGCTTCCAAGCGCGGCGGATCGACGTGCTCGATGACCTCCATCAGAACCGCAGCGTCAAAACCCGCGTAGCGCTCGTCCTCGTAGGTGAGGGCCCCTTGGAAGAGTTCGACGCGCTCGGACTGACGCTCGCTCATCCGGTCGACATACAACCGCCGGGCGGCGTACTGAAGCGATCGCGTGGAAACGTCGCTTCCAACAACGCGGGTGAAGGACAGGGTCTTCATCAGGCGTTCCATGAATTGACCAGGCCCACACCCAAGGTCGATGACGGTTCGCGCCCCGAGTTCGAGCAGCACCTCGTGGACAGCCTGGTGGCGTTGCGCGTTGAGCGGGATCCGTTTCTCCTCGGGCTGGAGGACTTCCTCATCGTCGGCCGGCTCAATCGCGGTCTCGACCTCATCTCCGAGTTCGGCCAGGCGCGCGAGCGCTACGCGAGTCAGGCCGGCCGTGCGAGCGAGGTAGCGGCGGGTGATCAGGTCCTTGTCTGGGTGGCTTGCGAGCCAGCCCTCGCCGGAGCGTAGGAGTTTGTCGACCTCGTCGGGACCTTGCCAGTAGTGCTTTGACTCATCCAGGACCGGCAGGAGCACGTGCAACTGGCTGAGTGCGTCAGCGAGGCGGACGCTACCGGTCAGGCCGAGCCGGATGTAGCGCGAGTCGCCCCACTCGGCAAACGCATGATCGAGCGCGATCGGCTCGGCCTCAACGGTCCAGCCCAACGGTTCGAATACGCGATGTGCGATCGCGGCGCCTCCGCGGCACGGCAACACCGGAATCTTGATCTCCAACGGGATGGCCGAGTCGGCAAGCTCCTGGTTCGCGTTGCAGCGGCCGCTCCGAGCGGTGCTGAAGACGTCAGCCATAGCGACGCCCAGCAGTGAGGACGCAGCGTACGAGCGGTCGTTGACGTACTGGGCGAGGCTGAAGTCAGGCGCATTCTTCGCCCGTGACCGCGCCAGCCTCACTGGGTCCACGGCCAACATCAGCGCGACGGTGCACCGCTCCTCGGTGGCCTCGGGGTAGAAGACCGTTGCGGTGCCGAACGACTGCTTGAACTCCTGGATCCGGTCGGGGTGTTTGTGCAGGAGGAAGCCAAGGTCGGTCGCCGGCTTGTGGGTGGTTGAAACGGTCAGGAGCACTGGCACAGTCTGCCGGAGTGGCGCGAAGACTTTTCCGTGTCTACTCGAAACCCACCAATTCCGTCGGGGTAGTAGGACGGATCCGCGGCTATGGACCGGGGGTAGACGGCGGCTGCTGATCACGTTTGGCCACTCGCCGCCGACCACAGGCCTTGAGGAGTGAGGGCACCCAACGGGGGCGCCACCAACCCAGGAGGTCACCATGGTTGCCACCATCACCCGCCGCCTTGTCTCGATCGGCGACGCGGCGGACGCACTCGCTGTCTCGACACGGACGGTCCGTCGCTACATCGCCGACGGCCAGATCGAAGCTGTGCGGCTCGGGCGCAAGACGTTGCGGATCAAGGTCGACTCGATCGAACGGTTCATCGACGCCCGGCCAGTGGGGAACTGGCGATGACGCGTGTCAGAACGGGCCAAACGGGGCTGTTCCTTGTTCCCCGTATGTTCCCTGAAACGGAAAGAGACCCCCGAAGGGGCCTCTGACCTGCATGTTTCTGGTGGGCGATACTGGGATTGAACCAGTGACCTCTTCCGTGTCAGGGAAGCGCGCTACCGCTGCGCCAATCGCCCAGGTGTTGAGTTGTGTGGAGGTGGGTACGGGATTTGAACCCGTGTACACGGATTTGCAGTCCGTTGCCTCGCCTCTCGGCCAACCCACCGCGGGATCCTTCCATGGAAGGACCCGGTGGAAAGACCTCTCCGAGCGGACAACGAGACTCGAACTCGCGACCTCAACCTTGGCAAGGTTGCGCTCTACCAACTGAGCTATGTCCGCCTGCGCTTCCCGACCGGTTGCCCGGCCGTTGGTGCGAGCAGAACAGTAGCCGATGCGGAACGGGCGGCCAAAATCGCCCCCGCGGAGGCGTGTTCGGAGCCGGGTCGGTCCCTAGGGTGGGGGCATGAAGGCATGGGTCAACGGGGCGTTGCTGGCCGACGCGAGTGCTCCGGCGCTCGCCGTCACCGATCACGGGGTCACCGTGGGGGACGGGGTGTTCGAGGCGATCAAGGTCCTTGACGGGCAGGCGTTCGCCGTCACAAGGCACCTGCAGCGCCTCCAGCGGTCGGCTGCCGGGTTGGGGTTGCCGGAGCCCGACCTCGACGCCGTACGCCGCGGCATCGCCGCTGTCCTCGACGGCCAGGACCTCCCGCTGGGCCGCATCCGCATCACCTTCACCGGGGGACCGTCGCCCCTCGGCAGCAACCGTGGCGACGCCCCGCCGACGCTCGTGGTCGTGGCCGACGCGATGGGGGAGTGGCCCGTGACGACCGCGGTCGCGACCGTGCCGTGGCCGCGCAACGAGCGGGGGGCCCTCGCGGGCCTCAAGACCACGTCGTACGCGGAGAACGTCGTCGCGCTGGCGCACGCGGCCGAGAAGGGCGCGACGGAGGCGATCTTCGCCAACCTGGCCGGCAACCTGTGCGAGGGCACCGGCACCAACGTCTTCTACGTCGTCGACGGCGAGCTACGCACGCCGACCCTCGAGAGCGGTTGCCTGGCCGGTGTGACGCGCAAGCTCCTGCTCGAGTGGTACGGCGGCCGCGAGGTCGACGAGCCGATGGACGTGATCGCCCGGGCGAGCGAGGTGTTCCTCGTGTCGACCACGCGCGACGTGCAGGGCGTGCACCGGTGGGACGACCGGGAGCTCGAGTCGCCCGGTCCGATCACGCGCGAGGCACGCAAGATGTGGCAGCGCAGGGAGCGCGAGCAGATCGATCCGTAGCCGGCGGTGAGCGTGTCTCTGGACCCCATGACCAGAGACACGCCCACCGACTCAGCGGGTCAGCAGCCTGGTGATCGCTTCGTCGATGCGCAGGTGGCGGCTCTCGGTGCCCGGCGGCACGAGCGCGAGCGCGCGGGTGACGAAGCGGTTGACGTCGTGGGTGCGGGCCTGGGTGACCAGGCGGCCGTCGGGCGAGCTGAGCTCGACCGACACGATCGCGCTGCCGTCGTCGGCGATGCCGGGGGAGACGCGTACGTCGCCGTCGCCGGCCGGGTCGGTGAGCCCCCGCTGGAGCAGGTCCCTGCTGAACGTCCACGGCAGGTCGCCGGCGCGGGTCAGGAACCTGATCGTGACGGCGTACGGGTCGGACTGCTCGTAGGAGAAGACGGTGTCGAGCGCCTGCGTACGACCTTGCGAGTCGACGCACTCCATCGTGATGTCCTGCTCGACGGCCCCCGTAGCGCGTCGCTCGAAGAGATGTCCCACGGCCTGTTCCCCTTGTTCGAAGTCCCCTGGTGTTGTCGAGACGCACACAACATCGGTCCGTGACGCGGTTTCCTGAAGACTTCTCACGATGATTTCGCGGTCCGGCCGCCACCGACCACGAGGTCGGCGTCAAGGCGTGAGAACCACGGCCATCATCAATAAAGGGGCAAAGCGCCAGCGGCGCACTGCCGTGCTGGATCCCAGAGCTAATTTCAGCGCGTCGAAAGCGCCCGTGTGCCGTGCTATCGAAGGCCCGGCGGCGCGAACAAGTTCGGGGGAACCCCATGAAGGTCCGTCTGTTGCGCCCGGCCGCGGTGGCGCTGACCGGCTCCGCCCTGGCACTGGCAGGGTTGGCCGCACTGCCGGCCTCGGGCGTCAACGCCGACCACGGCAACGCGGTCGTGTCCGAGAGCCCGGCCAGCTTCACGCCGCACGTGATGAACGGGTCGGTGAACGCGCTGACCCAGATCGGCAACAAGATCATCGCCGCGGGCACCTTCACCTCGGTCAGCCCGGCCGACACGTTCTCCAACAAGTCCGACGACCTCACCCGCAACCGGATCTTCGCCTTCGACGCGACCAGCGGCGTGATCGACCCGGGCTTCAACCCCAACCTGGGCGGCGCCGCCAACTCGCTGACCACCGACGGGACCTACATCTACGTCGGCGGAAGCTTCGGATCGGTCGGCGGCAACACCGCCATCAAGCGGGTGGTCAAGCTGACCACGACCGGCGCGGTCGTCTCGTCGTTCAGCTCGGTCCCGAACAGCGCCGTGAACGAGGTGGTGGTGCGCGGGTCCCGCCTCTACCTCGGTGGCAGCTTCAAGTCCATCAAGTCCGGGGCGGTGACCACGACGCGCAACGCCCTGGCCGCCGTCGACTCGACGAGCGGCAACGTCCTGGCATCGGTGAACGTGCCCTTCACCGGCGTGTACGACCCCAACAACGGCGGCGGGGGCACCACCAATGTGAAGCGGTTCGACGTGACGGCGGACGGCTCGCGGCTCGCGGCCATCGGCAACTTCGCCACCGTCGGCGGCCAGGCTCGCTCCCAGCTCGCGGTCCTCGACACGAGTGGGGCCACGACCACCGTCGCCCCGTGGTCCACCAACCGGTACGACCGTGCGCACAACAGCTGCGCCGGCGTCTTCGACACCTTCACCCGCGACATCGACTTCTCGCCCGACGGGTCCTACTTCGTCGTCTCGGCGACCGGCGCGTTCGCCGGCGGGTCCGGGAGCGGCACCATGTGCGACACGGTGACCCGATGGGACACGGCCAGCACCGGCAACGACCCGTCGTGGAGCGACTACACCGGCGGCGACACGACGTACGGCGTCGCGGTCACGGGCAGCGCCGTGTACGTCGGCGGCCACATGCGCTGGGAGAACAACCCCTACCAGGGCGACCAGGCCGGGCCGGGCGCCGTGCCGCGCGAGGGCATCGCCGCGCTCGACCCCGTCAACGGGCTCCCGCTGTCGTGGAACCCCGGCCGCGCCAGGGGCGTGGGCGCGCAGGCGCTCCTCGCGACCAACCAGGGCCTCTGGGTCGGCAGCGACACGACCTCGATCGGCGGGAAGAAGCGCGGACGGGTCGCCCTGATGCCCCTGGCCGGCGGCTCCACGATCCCGACCGTGCCCGCGGCCACCCTTCCCAACGACCTGTTCGTGGCGCAACGCGCCACCGGAGGGGTCAGCAACGTCCTGTACCGGGTGAACGCCGCGGGCGGCACGCTCGAGGCGGCCGACAACGGGCCCGACTGGACCGACGACGGAGGCCTCGTCAGCGGCGGCAACACCGCGGGCTGGGGCGGCACCGTGCCCCGGGACGCGACGGTTCCCTCCACCACGGCACCCGACATCTTCGCCTCGGAGCGCTGGGGCGGCCAGGACTGGAACTTCCCAGTTTCGGCAGGGATGCACCTGACGGTCCGGCTCTACTTCGCCAACCAGTACGACGGCACCGCCCAGGTCGGCCAGCGAGTGTTCAACGTGCTGATCGACGGCACCACCAAGCTCAGCAACTTCGACATCGTGGCAGCCGCCGGCAACAAGACCGGCACGATGCGCTCGTTCGAGATCACCAGCGACGGCGACGGCGTCGACATCGACCTGCGCAACGTGGTCGAGAACCCGCTGGTGAACGGCATCGAGATCCTCGACGCCGACGCGCCGACCGGAGCCTCGACCGCCGGGGTCCTCCAGCGACGGGCCGTCGACGCTAACGGCGCCCCGACCGGCTCGCCCACCACGGTGAACACGGTGATGGACTGGTCGACGGTGCGCGGTGGCTTCCTGCTGAACGGCACGCTCTACTACGGCCTCGCCGACGGCGGGTTCTACAAGCGGGCCTTCAACGCCACCACGGGTGCGACGGGTGCGCAGCAGACCGTCAACCTGTACGACGACCCGGACACCGGCGAGCGGATCCCCTTCGCCATCGCCAACATGTCCGGTGCGTTCTACGACCCGGACACCCACCGGATCTACTACACGGTCGCCGGGAACTCCGGCCTCCTCTACCGGTACTTCACGCCGGAGAGCGCCGTGGTCGGGGCCCAGACGTTCCAGGCCGACGCCGGCGGCATCAACTTCGCCGCCGCCGCCGGGATGACGCTGGCGAACGGCCGGATCCTCTACGGCTCGGCAGACGGGTCGCTGCGTTCGGCCCCGTTCGCCGGCGGCCGGGTCACCGGAGGCCCCACGGTCGTGAGCTCCGACGGGACCTGGCGCTACCGGGCGATCGTCGTGCCCAACGGCTGACCTCAGCTGGGCAGGGCAGCCGGAGCCGCTCGCACCGGGAGAACGTACGACGCGAGCGGCACCGGCTGCGGAGGGTGCGCGCCGGTAGGCTAGAGTCTGCGACCGCACCGTCCTCACCGGCGGAGGCAGCAACTCGGGCGATTGGCGCAGTGGTAGCGCGCTTCGTTCACACCGAAGAGGTCACTGGTTCGAACCCAGTATCGCCCACCGAGACTAAAACCGCCTCTGACCTGCGAAAACAGCAGTTCAGAGGCGGTTCTGATTTGGCCTCCGTGTCCTATACGTGTCCTATGGCGAACGGCTCATCGGTCCACCGACGGGATGCGGCGCATCGCCGATTCGAGGTCCTCGAGGCGGATTCGGATCAGCCGTCGGCCGGCCTGGTAGGCGGGGATCGTGCCGTTGCTGATCAGGCGTCGGATGGTCAGCGGCGCCATGGACAGCACCTCGGCGGCTTCCTCGATGGTGAGGTAGACCGGCATCGCTCGTTGCTGGGGGACGCGCTGGGGCTTGCGTTGGGTGGTCATGGGATAGCTCCTGAGGGGTTGTGATCACCTGTCAGGTGCGCCGACGCCGCCGGTGCGATGCGAGGCAGGGTTGTCGGGCTACAGGCTCGGGCCATCGCACTGTTGGCGGCGGCTGGGGCTGGGCGGTGGATGAGGGCGGCCTGCAGTTCGGCCCGTGAAGCCCCGGGTCCGTTGGGCCGAGCAGCGGTGGTCGGGCGAAGTTGCTCGCGGACGGTCCGCAGGACGGCGAGGTCCTCGCCAGTGGTGATGGGGCGGTAGCGCTGGCGTACGGGTTGGACGGCTCGACCGGTGGCTGTGTCGAGGCGGGGGAGGGCGACGCGTTGGGCGAAGGCCTTCCGCGCGAGGCCTTCTTCGACGATGTCGGCGATGCGGTGGTCGATGTGGTTGAAGAGGGTTTGGAAGCCGCCGAGGACGCGGGGCTCGACGGGGGTGTCGGGGGCGAGCTTGTTCAGCCGGGAGATGGCCGTGGCCGCGTACGACGCGGCGGGGTCGCCGGTGCCGAGGAGTCCGCCGAGTTCGCGCAGATCAGTCTGGATCTGGGTGTAGGTGTCGGCACGGTTGTCGCCATGGGTCGACGAGCCCGGGTTGTGATCGTGCGGCGTGGGGCATCAGCTTGGTGGACAGGATGCGTTGGGAGTCCACGATGACGCGGAGGTTCACCAGGTGGGGGAAGGCCCGTAGCCGGACGGTGAGGTCGTGTTCGGCCTGGAGCACGCCGAGGATCCCGGGGCCCACGCCGGCGCTCCTGATCGGCTTGGTCATGGGTCGCCACCCGAGGTCGTCGATGCTGTAGTCGGGTTGGCCGAGGTGGACGTCGAGGGACGCGGCCAGTGCCGTCCACCCGAGCCGGGCGCTTTCGGCGAGGGGCTCCCAGCCGGGGACGTGCTTGTATCGCTGGTCGAGGACCACGAGTGCTTGGGCGATCGCGGCGACGTCGCCGACGAGGGCTTGGGCTTGTTGGGTGGTGAGCCGGTCGGCGAGGTTGGTCGTGGTGTCGTGCTCCGCGAGGGCGGCAGCGCGGGCGACCTGACGCCATCCCTCCACCACAGGGTTCTTGCTCGCGGTGGTCAGCCGCTCGGTCGACGCGGGAGCGGCGGTGGACTCGGTTCGTGCGTGTGCCAGGGCGCGGGCGAGTTCGATCGCTGGACTGCTGTGATCGTTGGGCATGAACGGGTTGGGGGTGCGTGGCGGCAGGTTGGTGAACAGCATCGGGGACGCCAACTGCATCGCCTGGCCGCACCAGATGAGTACGCTCTGGCGATACTGGCGGATCACCTCTCCATGTGTCTGGCGCTCGGCAGAGTCCCGGTCGCCGAGACGGTGCTGGATGCGGTGTATCGCGAGGAGTGCGCTCAGGTGGGTGCGCATCGCGGTCCCGGTGTCGCCGTACATCAGACGCTGCTGGTGTCGCTGTCGGCTGCGTTGTCGAGCATGGCGAGGAGCAGTTCGACGTGGAGTTCGTCAACGTCGTGAGTCTTGAGTTCCTCGATGGCGTGGATGGCAAACGCCAGCAAGGGGTCGCGGTGTTCGGGAAGTCCGTATGGGTCGGTGGCGGGTCCGTCGTTGCCGTGGATCGCGTCCAGAGTGATCAGGACGTGTTCGTAGGCCGAGGACGCCTCGATGCCGGAGGCACAGTCGGCGAGCAGGGCGAGCGCGGATCGGGCATCGCACAAGGCGCGGGCGTGCGGGAGAAGCATCGTCCACTCCTTTCAGAGGTGCGGTGGTCCGAGGCTCGCCCGGCTGCGGCGTCCGGGTGGTGGATGTCGGCGCGGCCTGTGGACGACGAGCCGGATGGCACGCGTATGTGACCGTTGTGGCTCAGGCGGTGAGTTGCTCGGCGACGAGGGCTTCGATCCGCCGTCGGTGGCGTAGGTCGTCGAGGACGAACAGTTCGAAGTCTTTGTCCCGGTCGATGATCTCGACCTCGCCACCGCTGTGCTCGGGTGTTTCGCCGGGCCAGGTGGTTTGGCGGGTGGGGCGGTCCCGGTCGAGGCGGGTGCCGCAGATCGCGACCCAGTCCCGGAGCCGGGCCTTGGCTTCGGTGAAGTCGCTCAGCCACCCGATCGGATCGGAGGGCCCGGCGGTCTCGTGGTAGCAGGCGAGCCAGTGCGTGTGGAGCGCGGATAGTTCCCACACGAGCTCGTCGTGGCGGTGCCAGAACGGCGGCACGATCGTCGGCGTGAGCCCGAAGGTGGCCTTGAGCCACTTGACCCACGCGTCGAGGTCGCGCCAGCGGTGTTCAGCCTCCTCGGCGGTCAGGATGTTCCAGTTGATGGCCGTGGGTGGACCGTCGATGACGGCCTTCAGGCTGCCGTACGCCGCTCGAGTCTCGGTGGGGTGCTCGCCGACGACGACCATCACATGCCCACCGCGTCGTGCCGCAGGGTTGCCGCGGCGCCGTTTGTGCGGTGCGGCTGGCGGCGTTGGACGACGTACGCCGTGTGGTTGGCGCTGTGGCCTATCTTGCGGGCGACGAACTCTTCCTTGATGAGGCTGCCGCCGGGTTGGTCGAGCTCGTACTCGTGGATGTT